>NZ_BMHP01000033.1 GCF_014641075.1 Paenibacillus nasutitermitis | reverse complement strand
ACAAGGTAGCCGTATCGGAAGGTGCGGCTGGATCACCTCCTTTCTAAGGAATTACCTGACCGCGTAGACGGTCAGATAAAATTGTTGAATACGACGTGATGTTACCCATATGTTCAGCTTTGATGGAATTTGCTGGGGGCCATAGCTCAGCTGGGAGAGCGCCTGCCTTGCAAGCAGGAGGTCAGGAGTTCGATCCTCCTTGGCTCCACCAACAGACGACATCAACCTTGATTAAGTACAAGCCCACTAGAGCTTGCTGCTTGGTCATTGCACCTTGAAAACTGGATATGAAATTTGCGAAACATCCTTTAGAGGTTTGAACAAGGGTGGAGGTTGACTGAGATCTTATGATTTCAGATTCAAACCAACCACCTGACGATGGATGCTGAATACCAAATCTTACGATTTGACATTCAAACCAACCATCGAGGTGGATGCTGAATGCCAAATCTTTCGATTTGACATCCAAACCAACCACCGAGGTTAAGCTAATAAGGGCGCACGGAGGATGCCTAGGCGCTA
>NZ_BMHP01000032.1 GCF_014641075.1 Paenibacillus nasutitermitis | reverse complement strand
AGTTCTAACCCACTACCGTGAAACCGGTAGGGGGACCGTGTCAGGCGGGCAGTTTGACTGGGGCGGTCGCCTCCTAAAATGTAACGGAGGCGCCCAAAGGTTCCCTCAGAATGGTTGGAAATCATTCGTAGCGTGCAAAGGCATAAGGGAGCTTGACTGCGAGACCTACAAGTCGAGCAGGGACGAAAGTCGGGCTTAGTGATCCGGTGGTACCGCATGGAAGGGCCATCGCTCAACGGATAAAAGCTACCCTGGGGATAACAGGCTTATCTCCCCCAAGAGTCCACATCGACGGGGAGGTTTGGCACCTCGATGTCGGCTCATCGCATCCTGGGGCTGAAGTAGGTCCCAAGGGTTGGGCTGTTCGCCCATTAAAGCGGTACGCGAGCTGGGTTCAGAACGTCGTGAGACAGTTCGGTCCCTATCTGTCGTGGGCGCAGGAAATTTGAGAGGAGCTGTCCTTAGTACGAGAGGACCGGGATGGACGTACCGCTGGTGTACCAGTTGTTCCGCCAGGAGCACCGCTGGGTAGCTACGTACGG
>NZ_BMHP01000031.1 GCF_014641075.1 Paenibacillus nasutitermitis | reverse complement strand
CGTAACAAGGTAGCCGTATCGGAAGGTGCGGCTGGATCACCTCCTTTCTAAGGAATTACCCGGTCTCGATGAAGATCGGATAAATGAAGGCAGTTATTGCTCGCTCGTTGTCAGTTTTGAAAGAGCAAGTCTCTTTCAACCGTATTTTTGGACATGTTTTCCTTTTACGGGAAACGGTTCAGAAATCTCGTTTGGTGGCGATGGCGGAGGGGAACCACACGTTCCCATCTCGAACACGACCGTTAAGCCCTCCAGCGCCGATGGTACTTGGACCGCAGGGTCCTGGGAGAGTAGGACGTTGCCAAGCGGGTACTTTTATGCCCAATATTACTGCGGTTTTTCTCTAACTTCCATTTTTTTAATGGTTGAGAAGCAGAAAAAATCATGGTAAGATAATATTCCTGCTGTTACATGGCGGGTATTGCACCTTGAAAACTGGATATGAAGAAGCAAGTGTAATGTCCTTTAGCTGGGATAATCATATTGTTGATTGGTGGACTCATTGAAGTTCAAACCAATCAACGAGGTGGATGCTGAACCTGAAATCTTATGATTTCAGATTCAAACCAACCACCTAACGATGGATGCTGAACGTCGAATCTAACGATTCGCCGTCCAAACCAACCATCGAGGTTAAGCTAATAAGGGCGCACGGAGGATGCCTAGGCGCTAGGAG
>NZ_BMHP01000030.1 GCF_014641075.1 Paenibacillus nasutitermitis | reverse complement strand
TACCAGGACGGGACGCCATTCTTCTATCTCGCCGATACACATTGGTTTTTATCTCGGGAGAAGTGGGGGGAGAGCAACGTCCCGGGAACCGATTCCCAATTCAAGACGGCGATCGACAAGCGTAAGGAGCAGGGCTTTACGGCCATCCAGTCTCATCCGGATGGACACCGTCTGACAATGTGCAACACAGGGTGCACAGAGATCGATTTGGATAAGTTTCGGGATTATGATCAGAAAGTGAATTATATCGCGGAACAAGGGCTTGTTCACAATATGGGCATCGGTGCATTTCATCACACCCAAGAAATTACCGCTGAAGGCGCCGAGAGGCTCGGCAAATACTTTGCGGCGAGATACGGGGCTTATCCGGCGCTATGGTTTACCGCACAGGAGGTAGACGGACCTCTAGACATGCCCAAGGAAGAGCAAGAAGCCGTTTGGATGGGAGCTTCGGCTGCAATTGAAGAAAGTGATGCCTATGGCCAACCGCAATCCGTACACATGATGCCGGGTGTTCCAAAGCAGCAATGGGCGGCGCAGCCTTGGCACGATTGGTTTATGACGCAAGGCGGGCATGGCACCGTCTTATCTGCCAATCACTACAAAAGATATTGGGATTATGCCCCTACCAAACCGTTTCTCGAATCGGAAAACAACTACGAAGGACTATATATCGGAATTACGGATAAGTCGGCGCGCAACGGGGCGTATAAATCGA
>NZ_BMHP01000029.1 GCF_014641075.1 Paenibacillus nasutitermitis | reverse complement strand
GCGTCATATAGCCTAATGTTCCATGAATGCGATGCTTGTTAAACCAATTAACGTAATCGCATAATTCAAGTTCCAGATGACGAAGACTTTGGAAGTTCATCTGGTTCACGAACTCTGTTTTCATGATTTTGTAAGTGGCTTCGGCTACAGCATTGTCGTATGGACAGCCTTTCGCACTTAGAGATCGGCCGATTTCAAACGTCCCCAGAAGCTCATCTATCTTATGATTTTTAAACTCGCTGCCACGGTCCGTATGAAACCACTGAATCTGACGTAGATCGCCCTGGACACTTGCAAAAGCGCGGGAAATTAGAGCAGCATCTTTATTCGGACCTGCGCTACAGCCAATAATCTCTCGATTGAACAAATCGACCAGCACACATATGTAATGCCACCGGTTCTGAACCTTCACATAAGTCAGATCGCTGACAACGAAGCGTTGGGCTTCCTCCTGCTCGAACTCACGGTCCAGAACATTCCCTGTCGTTGCTTCATTAGAAGCCGTTTTATGGGGCTTATATTGAGCTACAGTGTAGGTGGAAACTAGCCCTTGCTCTTTCATAATCCGACCAATTCTACGTCTGGAAACGACGAATCCGCGTTCACGGAGCTTGACCTTGATCTTTCGTGTGCCGTAAGCTTTACGATTGTTGTGGAATATCTCTACAATCGCTTCGGTTATATCCTCGTGGTTCAGTTGCTCTTTCGCGTCATAGTAAAACGTACTTCTTGTGATTTGCAGGACGTTGCACATTGCTGATACCGAGTATTTATCAAGGTTGTTCTGGATGATAGCTACTTTCGTCCCATGATCAGCGCGGCTTGCTTTAAAATATCGACCTCCATTTTCAGACGCTGGTTCTCTTTTCGTAAAGCGATCAACTCGTTTTCTTCTGATGAGCGATTGTCCTTCTCCCTGAAGGAGCCCGTTGTTTGAGCTTGTTTAATCCAGCGGTCTAAAGCAGAGGCTGTGAGATCATATTCCTCCACAATGGCTGCTCTGGATTTCCCATTTTCATAGAGTTCCACCAGTTGTTTTTTGAATGCTGAGGTAAAGGTACGTCGTTCTTGTTTTGGCATTGTAGAGTTCCGCTCCTTAATG
>NZ_BMHP01000028.1 GCF_014641075.1 Paenibacillus nasutitermitis | reverse complement strand
GATGATAGGTTTATTCTACAAGCCCTTATTTTTTCTGTCCAACTAAGTGTAGACGATCCAAATGGCACTCGTGTTTTCTTTAGCTAATTTCAATACTAAAGTATTAACCCTTGTATTTTCTTTTAGATATATTTTGAGTAATTGAATAGCTTGCGAAGCAATACCTTTATTTCGATAGTTTTTGTTCCCGATAAGAATGTCCATTCCAAATATAATTAATGTCTCTGGCAACCCATATAATCGCTTATCCTCTAATTCCAGCTCATAATATTGCAAGTACCCCACGGGAATATCATTAAACTGAATGATTATTGGTACCTTCTTATCTTTACCTTGAACTCTTGATGTATATTTTCGTACTACTTTCTCAAGGGTATAGTTGTCGTAGGGATTACTGTAAAACCTTCTTACATCCTCGTCTTGTCGCCATTCCAACATACACTCATAATCTAACTCAGTCATTCTTCTTAGTGCTATTTGAAGGTTTTGTATCAAAATTACACCTCAATTTTATAAATATCCTGTACAGTATTTATTCGTGAAGTGATTAAACTATCCTGCCAGTTAGCTTAATAAATCGTGTAATTTGGGCATACGGCAGTGTATAGAAGTTCTTGTCCTAATACGGCTTTGTATAGAAGTTCTTGTCTTGAGTAAACGACAAGAACTTCTATACAAAAAATAAAAAAGCCGCAGTTTATGCGACTTCCGTTGTATTGATGTTCTTGTCGTCCGACATGTAAAGGCAAATGTTCACTTAAGCTGCTTGTAGTAATCCTGCGAATCGAGGGATATCCTGGATCATTTTCTCTTCGCTGAACTCATGTCCCTTCTTCAGTATCCCGAACAGGATCCGTATGAGTTTGTTACACAATGCGATGAGAGATTGCATCTTTTTCAACGGATTTATTGGCCGTTTTGTGTAATAATCGTGCAAAGCCCGGAAGGCTGCATTCTTAGCGACCAATGGCATCATCACTCTAAAGAGCAAGGCACGAAGACGCTTCCGGCCTCTCTTTGTTATCCTGGTCTGTCCTGTATGTGTACCAGATGAATTTGTTTTCAAATTTAGACCAGCGAGCTTTGAAATCTGTTTGGGGTGACGGTACTGGCTAATGTCACCTACCTCAGCAAGGAATCCTGCTATGGTATCTCTTCCAATCCCTTTCATGGCCAGCAATTGCGGCACATGTGGAATCTGTATGAGCAATTCATCCAATCTGGCTCCCAGCTCTCCGAGCTTGTTATGAAGCCATTCATACTGGGTCAGCAGTAACTTTAACTCCATTTTAGCTAACTCGGAACCTTGTCGGATGCCGACAGAACGGCTGGCCGCTGCCTTCAGACGCTGTATCCGCCCTAAACCAAGTTCTCGTTTTGCAGCTTCTCTTAGGTGCTGCAGCAAGGTATCATCCGGCACATGGACTAGCT
>NZ_BMHP01000027.1 GCF_014641075.1 Paenibacillus nasutitermitis | reverse complement strand
TTCACGTGCATCGGATTCACAACGCCGTACTTCACTTGCTTTTCTCTAAAAAAATGAGCAGGGTTCAGCCAGTAATGACCGGTTGGTTCCATGCCAACAATAACGTCTTGGAACCCTTGTTCCGCTGAGATCTTCCGAAACCAGTTCACAAACAATTCGAATCCTTCTCGTGTGTTTTCAAACGTAATTGCCTTCCCAAACTCGACTCCGCGGTTGTCTTGTGCACGAGCCACATGTTTGAATTTGGCGATGTCCACACAGACAATTAAGGTAGAAGATGTGATTTGATTAATGCGCTCATTTTGATTAGAATTCATGATGTACTCTCCTTGGTTTGTTTTTGGGATCCGTTCAGCCGGCCAGCGTCGTGGACCCATTAATATCATACCAAGGACCTTTTCTTTTTCTCAAACCTCGTATTTCTTCATAATAGGAATGCTGCTCGTTAGCTTAAGTTTAGTTGAATCATACAATGTTCTTTTTTCTACCAATATACATGAAATGTTCAGCTAAACTCATAAGATCCTCCCGTTCACATACTTGCTCAGCCAAGTCCAACCAAGCAGTTATCACCTCAGGTGAATGCATAAGAAGTTCAGGCTCACGTAAATATAAAAAGCTCTCACAGTTAATCAGATGGAGCTTTTCAAGTTCGAATCTTTCAAAGAACGGAAGAACATCATTTGGTCGGATATAAAAATTCTCCGTAAATCCATGTCCTGCAAAATTCACATCATCACGAATAATATTGAGTTCTGTTTTTCTGTCTTCCGTAAGAATCAGACCTGGGTTGCGGATAAGATAATCCCAAACGAATGAAAAAGACGAGACGAACGACACGAAAAGAGTCCCATTAGGCTTTAACTTTTTCATACACTCGTTTATCGTATTTATTCTGTCATTCTCATCTTTTAGATGGTACATCGGTCCCATGCATAGAACATGGTCAAAATACTCATCGTCAAAAGCTGATAAATCACGGCTATCCGCACAAATAGCATTTAGATGCAAACCAAGCTCTCGAGCCTTATTTATTGCGAAATCTACGTTTTTTGGTGATAAGTCGGCAAGTGTTACATCGCAGCCAAGCTCCGAGAGATAGAGTGAATACTTCCCTGGTCCGCCCCCAAGGTCTAACACGATTTCTTTAGGCTTGACGTAGCGTTTAATGTAACGTTTGCTAAGCTCGTACTCAACTTTGTGTCGGTCCAACCGATTCCACTCGTACTGTACGGTTTCATCATAAAATCTTTTTACGATCTCAACGTTCTCATCCACGGGAACACTCTCCTTCATATACCATTTTTTTGTGAATGGTTGTTATGCAAATCTGCCCGTTACTTCAACAAAGAAAAAAGGAGTTGCCTCCAGCAAGCCCCTAAACTCTTGTTCTCCGTTAGCATGATAATGATTAGCACTTCAATATGGTAAAATGGTAAATAAAAATTGGAGGTCGTCCTCATGAAGCAATTCACATTGGAAAATGTCCCCCCCAATATGTTTACCAAAGCAAAACTTAAGAAGATGGAACTCACTCCGATTTCTGGTCACATTGCGTTCGTTACTTTCCCGCCCAAGAAGAGACGGTACAAGCTATACTCACTCGAAAATGCCAGACCATCGAATCCGAATGCTGGTTATTCGTTGTTATATGCTGACAACTCGGAAGAAGCAAGAAAACGATTTGAAGAGATGCGGAAGAGGTTCCAAAGTGATTGAAGTGTATTTAACGAAACAACCTACCCTCTTCTAATCCACAGATGAACTCTATTAAACTCTTCTGCCCTTTAGTTGAGTAACGGCGATCTTAAGAGCATACCACCGTTACTCAATAGTACAGATTATGCTAAAAGAACCGGCGGTAAAGTTCTCGTCGGCGTTCTCCGCGCAACTGGGCGTATATTTGAGTAGTTGATGCTTTTTCATGTCCTAACATGCCTTGAATGAAATCTAAAGGTGCTCCATTATCAAGGAGCTGGCACGCATAGGTATGACGAAAGCGATGAGGGTATACATTTGTTTCGATCTCTCCCCGATCTGCAAGCCGTTTTAATGCCCACCTGAACGTAGGAATGGCCATTCGTCTAGTAGGATGTGTATCGGTTACGAATAAGGCTTTACAGGAGTCCTCACGGCTGGCCAGATACTTCTTTGGATTGTCAACAGTAAATCAGACAACCTTTTTAAGGGCTTCTTGGCGATACTGAATAG
>NZ_BMHP01000026.1 GCF_014641075.1 Paenibacillus nasutitermitis | reverse complement strand
AGACCATTTGGGGGATGGGTTACCGATTGAGAGGATGATTAATGATTTTTTAAGATTTCGATTAATCTTCTATTAGGATCTGATGATTAGAATGAAAGAACATCAGATCGAAAAGGAGAATGTGCATCATTACGATTTTCCTCAATTAAATGTTTGATGCTGCAAACTGCGGAGAAGGAGAGATTTAATGAGTACAAAAGTTCCGTCCCAGATTACAGAAATTGTTGATGAGCTTGTTACACGATTTAACAATCACTTCCCCAATACCCTTGAAGGTATATATTTACATGGCTCTATTGCTCTCAACGCGTACATACCGAATTCCAGCGACATTGACCTTATCGTTACCTTAAATCGTCCTTTAACAGAGAGCGATACCCGATATTTGGAGGACATCCATCGAGAGATCGCAAAAAAATACCGGAAACCTGTTCTGGATGGGTGTTATCTTTTAAAAAGCGATCTGCAGTTACAAGCAGAGACCGGTTCTCGACCTTATTTCAATTTAGGAAAAGTTTCTTGGAAGCCGTTTATCTTCGATCCGATCTCCGGCTGGATTTTAAGAGAAAAGGGAATCTGCATAACAGGACCCGGTATTGAGTCCTTTAATTTGCCAGCAGATCCGAAACTTTTGGTTGATTACGTGATGGCTAATATGAATAGCTACTGGGCAAAGAGAATCAAACGGAACGAACATTTGGTAAGATATGCGTTCTTGTTTCCAAATAAATTAATTGATTGGGAAATTCAATGGACCGTACTCGGAATTTCACGTCAATACTACACATTAAGGGAGAAAGATATTGTCTCGAAAGCTGAAGCCGGCCGCTACTCTCTCGATCAAATGCCGCAGGAATGGCACCCTCTCATTCAAGAAGCTATAAGAATCCGTGAAAGGTCCAAAGATCACGTTGCTAATTATTCTAAAAAAAAACGGGTTCAGGTATTGATTCGGTTTATGAAATACACTTTGGAACGCTCAAATCAAGAATGGAATAGCGAAATCAATTGAAATGGTCTAGCATCCGTATGGTAGTTTAAAAGCGCCGCATCTATACGAAGATGGGGTACGAAGTGTTCGGCGTGATCGGGGATTATCCCGACGGGATCAAGCCGTTTTTTCTCAAGAAGAAAGAGCTGCAAAACGATTTGACGCTTAACGCGATTATTAGCGTGACTAATCGGAATCCGTAATGAAGAAGTTTTTCATGATCAGTAGCTTAATGCTTCTTCTGCTTGTTTCAAGCTCCTTTTCCGTAGAAGCCGGACTAATCGGCGGTCATGTTAATATCAATTCATTCGTCCAAACACCCGTACAGGGGTAAACGGGTTCATTTATAATAGAGTCATAATCCGAAAGCATCGGTCAGAAAAGCAGATCGATCAAAAAGTGGTGCGCATGAAGTACGAATCAAAACAGCATAAGCAGTCAAGAGATGTTCAGCCGATCGGCATTTATGCCAGCAACGGGTTTTGGTATTGTCCGGCCTATTGCTTTCACCGCCGCGATTTTCGCTTGTTTCGCTGTGACCGGGGTAGATCTGTTGAACTTTCCAAACTGGAAGCGGTTAATTTGACGCAAGTGCATACAGGAAACTGGGATTCTTACATTGAAGAGAAAGGTCCAGTTGTGGAACTTTATGTTGAGCTTACTGCAACAGGGGTGCAGAGATGCGAGTCTGAACTGTGGCCAGCGCATAAAATTCAAATTCATGTTCGAGAAGACGGCACAGGATGGCTGGGCAATCAAATCCCCGCGAGCAGCCTTCCATTTTTCGGCCAATTTTTTATTGGATTGGGTACGGATTCAAATGTAAAAGCGCCAGACGGGTTGATCCGTGTTATGAGAGAAATGCTGGACAAACTAAGGGCGCAATATCGGTAAAGATGGGGTCAGCTTCGCTGGTACTACCCCAATTACGCATGTACAGGACGAGGTGTTTACCCACCCGGACCTGGACCGATTCCTGACAGTACGTGATACTGCACGTTTGTTCAGCCACGATCTGATTTGCAATAACGCTGCCTCATGCGTTTTAATCCTACGGGCTCGATCCGCCTTTCGGTATTAAAACATGTGGGGGAGCGTTATTTTTTGCGCCCAAATCAGCCCAGCAGTCGATGTCCCGTAAGAGCAACTGCTGGGATAATGCTTTCATGGATTGGCCATATGAAAGACGAGCTCTTGTACAGTGACTGCTAGACATTACAGGAATGCTAACGTATTCGTAAGCGTAATAAGGTGCGTGCTGAATTCAGCCTTGTAATTGTTGCTTCTCTAATTCACGAAGAAACAAAAATAAAGGAAGGCCTAGTGAAAACCCTAACCATTTTATTTTATTTACGTAGTGACAGTTTGGAATTAATCTAACAGCGGATCGATTAATTGTGTTAAGCTGAACTTTATCATAAGTAAGGCGAACTTTTTATTCAATCCAATTCTCCGGATTTCTATTGAGAGAATCTAGAAGGATGAGGTGAATGAAATGAACGGAGAAGTAAAAATATTGGTCGTTGAAGATGATAATGAAATTAATAAATTACTGTGCGAAATTATAACCCATAGCGGATATGTACCACAACCAGCCTATTCCGGCACGGAAGCGTTGCTGTATTTAGCCACAGAGCAGGTGTGGAGCATGGTGTTGCTCGATCTGATGCTGCCCGGGCTAAGCGGCGAAGAAATGCTTCAGCAGTTAGGGCCGAATCGTCAGCTCCCCGTAATCATTATCTCTGCCAAAGGGGAGCAGCAAACGAAGGTCTCTGTTTTACGTATGGGAGCGGACGATTATATTACAAAACCTTTTGATGTTGAAGAGGTATCCGCGAGGATCGACATCCATCTCGGCAGATATAGACGTGCCGTGGCACCCGATCCGATTCGTGAATTGACGTACAAA
>NZ_BMHP01000025.1 GCF_014641075.1 Paenibacillus nasutitermitis | reverse complement strand
ATTCAATCCGGCAGCCTGGGCTTTGGATATGGAGCACAGGGCATTTGGAACGATCTTTACGCCGAGGACGATTACGGGGTGAAGTACGGCGAATGGTTAGGGTGGTATGATGGATTGAACTTGCCCGGCGGTGCGCAAATGGGCTATATGAAGCGGTTCTATACCGCTCTGGACTGGTGGAAGCTCGTCCCCAGATTCGGTGACACCGCATGGGCGGATTTTGTTAAACCGGGGAAAACATCGCTTAAATCGGACGGCAACGAGAGTTATGTTGTTTATTTCTACGACAACGACCGGAAGACTGGAAGGCTGAAGCAAATGGATGATGATTCCGCTTACCGGGCACAATGGTTCGATCCGCTGACAGGGCTCTACTATCCGCTGAACGAACCGGTTACGTCTTCCTCCGGAGCCTGGTGTATCCCCTTAAAACCGAACGCGGCGGACTGGGTGCTGCTCGTCGAAAAGGAGAAGCCAGGCCACCGCAAAACGGAGCCAAGCAATCTTGCGGATCTCGATCCAGCCATACAACAAGCGATAGCAGAATCTGCAAGCGATAGCGGCAGCTGTTATGAGCTGCCGGACGACTCTGGTAACGTAGAACTGCCTTCACCCGTAGGCGAATGGAGCTTTGAGGAGAAGTCGGGCAATTCCATTATCGATTTATCGGGTAACGGCAATTCGGCAACACTTGTCCAAGGAGCAGATATAGGGAACGGCGATGTCAGCGGTCATGCGCTTATTTTGGATGGCGTAGACGATTATGCCACCATTGCCGATCATCCGTTGCTGGACGGCATGGATCAATTCAGTATTTCGTTTTGGGTGAATCTGTCCAGCCTTCCGACGCAAAACTATTCCATCATCGGGAAAGAAGCAATAACGGACGCCATGAGCGGTAATTCGTACCGAATCATCGTCACGCCGAGCGGAAAAGGTCATTTTGTAATGAGTACGGCGAGCGCGGGGTGGTATAGTACGAGGGCTAATTTTACGGTGCCGCTGCAACCCGGACTATGGTACCATCTCGTAGCTGTTTACGACGGCCAAAACGCACGCATTTACATTGACGGAAACGAAGAGGGCGTGAGCAACGACATATCCGGCTCGCTGCTGGATACGAATGAACCGATCCGAATCGGTTATAAATCGGCCAACAATGTCGATTATACGAAAGCGATGATGGATGAAATCCAAATTTACGATAAGGCGCTCACGCCGCAACAAATCCTAAAGCTACACGATACGTATATGAATTAGCCCACAGTTAGACGGAGGAGAAGATCAGGTGAGTAAGCAAACGTATGATGTTATTGTAGTAGGCGGTGGCCCAGGCGGTATTGCAGCGGCTGTAGCCGCGGCTCGGATGGGTGCGAATACGCTACTGGTGGAGAGATACGGATTTCTTGGCGGTGCCGGCACCGCGATGATGGTGAATCCGTGGATGTCGTATTGGGCTTCGGGCAACAGCAACGTGCAGCTCGTTTTTGGGGTACTGCAGGAACTGATCGACCGGATGTCGGAGATGGGCATGTATGGGCATCCGAAGCAGAAGACGGCATTCGACCCCGAAGCGCTCAAGGTCGCCTCGGAGCAGCTCTGCCTAGAAGCCGGCGTCAAGCTGCTGTATCACACCTTCCTTGGCGAAGTGAGGATGGACGAAGCCGGAACGCATATCGAGGCGGTGCGTTTTGCGAATAAGGCGGGACTTGTCGATCTGAGCGCCCATATGTACGTTGACACGACCGGCGATGCCGATCTAGCTGCGTTCGCCGGAGCCATCGTCGAGAAGGGGCGGGCAGTCGACAGCTTGAGCCAACCGATGACGCTCAATTTCCGAATGGCGAACGTTGATATCGACCTGATGCCAACGATCGCGGAAATTACGGAACTGTACCTGGAAGCGAAGCAGCGCGGCGAAATCGATTGCCCTCGCGAAAATATGCTTTGGTTTTATGCGAACCAGCCCGGCGTTATTCATTTCAATACGACAAGGGTGCTCCGCAAAGATGCGACGAATCCGTGGGAGCTGACGGATGCGGAAATCGAAGGGCGGCGCCAGGCGCAGCAGCTCGTTCGCTTCCTGAAGGCGGAAGTGCCTGGTTTTAGAGACGCCTACCTGCAGACGACCGCACCGCAAATCGGCGTTCGCGAATCGCGCCGAGTCGTCGGCGAATATATGCTCACGGCAGACGAATTGCTAGCCTCCTGCCGGTTCGAGGACGTCATCGCGCGGGGTTCTTATCCGGTCGACATTCATAATCCGGACGGGGAAGGCACGATCGAGAAGCATTTGCCGGAAGGGGAGTGGTATGACATTCCGTTCCGCACGCTTGTGCCGAAGAAGATCGAGAACCTCTTGATCGGCGGACGCCCGATCTCAGCTACTCACGAGGCGCATTCGGCGATCCGCGTGCAGCCGATTGCCATTGCCATCGGCCAAGCGGCAGGCACCGCAGCTGCACTTTGTGCCAAAGGGAAAGTGCTGCCGCGCGAGCTCGATGTGCGCAAGGTACAGGAAGCACTGACCGCTCAGGGGGCGGTGCTCGGCTTTGCTGACGGCGCTCCGAACACGGTGGGGGAATAAGGATAAGCGGCTGCAGTCGATGCTTCATCGGTGGCGGCCGCTTATCTGCATATGGACGAAATATCCGGGACCCTTTGCCAATGAATGAATAGCTAGAGCGCTTGCCGATGTGATCGATTTGCTGATGTAAAGGGAGGAGTGAAGAATGATGGAAACAGCCTACTCTTTTACGGTGATGAAAAAACATGTATGGCGGTTCATTTGCGGTTTATTGGTGATTATAATCTGCTTGCTCTTTATTCCGGCAGGACATGCGAACGCCTCCGGAACGAAATCGTATACGGAGGTTCCCGCCGGGCTGCATCTGGTGTCGCAAGGCTCGACTGTAACGCCCTACAACGGCATGGTGTTCAATGATGCGGCGAAAGGGAGCCCGTCAGGCGCCCGGGAGCACTTGACTGACGGCAATCTGGGCACGTTGGCCGGAGGCTACGGAGCCGTTAATTTCTATATCGACTTGGGCCGGAAATTGCCACTGGAATACGTCAAAGTATACTTCAGCCGATTGTGGGACGGAGTGAACAAAGTCTATGTGTCCGACGATGCCGTCAACTGGACGGAGGTCGTCAGCGGCGACGGGAGTCAAGACGAGTATTTGAGAGACCTGACAGCGACCGACAGCATGACGCAGCCGAATGATTTCGGCGCTCTGCTGCCGGCGGGGACAACAGGGAGATATGTAAGATTGACAACCCGTTCCTGGGCTAATCTGTATGAAATCCAAGTGTATTCCACACAGGGCAATCCGGTGAATCAGATCCAAGTGAAGGGTTCTATTACGAACCATGTTGTAGCAAGCCTATCGATGCAATTGAATGCATGGGTTCAGCCAAGCTCCGCTACAGACACAAGCGTTACTTGGTCTGTCTATGCCAAGCCGGGATCGACCGGAGCGGCGATGATTGACGCTCAAACCGGCTTCCTGACTGCGAGCTCGCCGGGCATAGTCACCGTACAGGCTGCAGCTAATGACGGATCAGGCATCACGGGTTCGCTCGATGTGACCATTGACGCATCGGTTGCCAAGTGGCGCGAGATGGAGTTTGCTCTATCCAGTGCTGCGACATACAGTCATCCCTTCATGGACGTAGATGTAACAGCTACATTCACCGGGCCGAACGGAGAGACCTTGACACGCCCGGCTTTCTGGGATGGGGGGATACGTGGAAAGTCAGATTCGCGCCGACGGCCACGGGAAGCTGGACGGTGACGACGCAGTCGACCAATCCGGCGGACACCGGCCTGAACAAGAGTATCCCGATAACCTTCCAATCCGTACCGTATACCGGGGAATTGGAAATATACAAACATGGTTTTTTGCGGATCAGTGACAATGGGAGATATTTCACTT
>NZ_BMHP01000024.1 GCF_014641075.1 Paenibacillus nasutitermitis | reverse complement strand
GGGCAGTCTTGCGGCGAGGACGGGTCTGCAGATCATTTTCTATGACAATCCGGTCACGACAAATACCCTCTATACCGCGCAGCAGCTGATCGAATTAGCGGAAGCCGTTCCAGCGATTAAGGCGATCAAAATGACCGACCATAACATGGGCAAAATCCGGGCGTTGAAACAGCACACCTCACTCGCGGTATTCGGAGGCGATGACATCATCTGCTTCCGTGCCATAGAGGCGGGGATTGATGGGAATATGATTATTGCCCCGATCATCTTTCCGAAGGAGTTCAAGGAAGGCTGGGATCTGTACCGGGCGGGGAAACGGGAGGAAAGCTTCGCTGTCTTCTCAAGTAAAATATTGCCGTTCATCCATATGTTCGGTCCTGGAGACGAGATTCCAACGACCAAAGCCTTGTATCACCATCTGGGTCTATTCAAGAGCGCGGAGACGCGCCTGCCGCTTCTGCCGTCCAGCGATCATCGGGTAAATGAAATGTTGCTTGGTTATGGCGCGGTACAAGTTTAAGTTAGGTTTAAATCCACTCATAACGCAAACCTGAATAGGTTTGCGTTATGTTTGATTACATAAAGAATGGTATTACAGTTTCTAAATTTGACAATTCAGTAGATAAAAATATTTTTCTAGAGTGAAACACGCGATGTTACGTTGACATCATTCATTTTATGGTGTTATATTAAAACAAATTCATCAAGTAAAATTAATTTTCAATATACAGAAATATTGATTGAAATCATACTCGTGAGAGAGAAGGAGAGCAGGACCTATGATTCATAGGATTGATAAGGCCATTCGTAAGAATGCTGTTGGTTATCTGTTTATGCTGCCGTTAATCGTTGGGATCGTCGTTTTCTCGATCTATCCTATGATCAATGCATTCATTCTCAGTATGCATCGTTCGGCAAGTGGTACGGGTGGGGATTGGGTCGGTTGGGCAAACTATGAGTTTGTTATAGCAGATTCCTCATTTTGGAAATCACTCTACAACACCCTTTATATGGGAGCGCTTTCGGTATTGTCCGGGGTTGTTTTCTCCTTTATTTTGGCGACCTTAATTAACAATCTGGTATCTACCCGGTTGAAGAACGTATTTAAGGCCATCTTCTTCCTTCCGAATGTGGTTTCGGCTGTTGCAACCAGTATTGTTTTTACTTTCCTGTTCTACCCCTCAAGGGAAGGCTTGTTGAATTACTTTGTCGGATGGCTGGGAATGGAACCGATCGGCTGGTTTACAGATCCTACCTTCGCTCCGCTCAGTATCGTATTAATGAATTTATGGTCTGCGCTCGGTTATAACACCATTATATTTATAGCAGGTTTGCAGGGGGTTCCTGGCGATCTGTACGAAGCTGCGGACGTAGATGGTGCCACCCCGTTAAGAAAATGGTTCTATATTACGATCCCTTATATGCGATCAATCTTCGTGTTTATGATCATTATTGGCATTATAAACTCGATGAAGAGATTCACGGATGTATGGCTTATTGGAGGCACGGCAGGAAATCCCGGAGGATCGCTGCTCACCTCTGTATTGTACATTTACCGGAACGCATTCCTGTCTTCCCAGATGGGAGTGGCCTCTGCTGCGTCATACATTTTATTTATCTTTATCCTGCTGTTGACTGTGATCATGCTGATGTTCAATAGAAAGAAAAACAGTTTTGATTAAGGAAGGGGTGGTGGAGGATGTCAACTTCTCGTAGCCTTATGAGGCGCAATGGCACCTTGATGGGTCGTAAAAGATGGTCGAATAAAATATTGGTCGTATTGTTAGCTATTGGTTCTCTGGCAATGGTCATACCTTTCGCATGGATGGTGATTACCAGCTTCGATTGGGCAGCAAGGATCAGAATCCCGTTTCCACCGCGAATTTGGCCGCTTGATCCGTCCTTGAAGCCTTATGATGCAGCGTTTATGAACGTTCCGTTACTTAAATACATTTGGAACTCTGTCGTTGTGGCAGTAGGTGTTATCATAGTGAGCTTATCATCTGCTCTTCTCTCGGGTTATGCCTTATCCAAGCTGAAGGCGAAGGGCTCTGGCATCGTACTCGTAGCAGCGCTCAGCACAATGATGATTCCCTTTGAGATCACGATGATTCCGCAGTACTTGTTCTTCAGCCGTTTACATTTAACGGATTCTTACTGGGCCTTTTATTTACCGGCATTGAACTATGCTTTTGGCACATTTCTCGCCAAAGGAATCTTCGATCAATTGCCGGGCAGTCTCAGAGAAGCAGGAATTATTGATGGAGCGGGGGAGCTTCGGGTATTTCGGGTCATTTTCCTCCCTTTGTGCATGCCGATTATTGCCACATTAATTGTTCTGCAGTTTTTGGCTGTATGGAATGATTTATTATGGCCATTGCTTATTCTCAACACGCCGGACAAGTATACGATTCAGCAGGGGCTTGCCATGTTCACCTACAACAGGGGAACAGGGAAACTGCCTTCCATCACGATGGCGGCAACTACAGTTAGTCTTGTGCCGGTCGTTGTTTTATATATATTTTTGCAAAGGTATGTCGTAGAGAGTGTTGCGATGACGGGCATTAAACAGTAACAAAACATTAGGGGGAACTTACGTTGAAAAGGAAAATGCTGAGTTTATTGGCGATGATTATGCTCGTGATGTCGGTTGCAGCGTGCGGATCCAACTCTCCGGAATCAGGTTCAACTAAAACTAACTCGACTGAAGGCTCCTCGGATCTTCCAAGCGAGACATCAGATCTATCCGGAACAGTGCGTATGGCCTTGGCGGGAAATTGGCAGCTTGATGATGGTATCGATCCTATTTCAGGCAAACAGCTAGTCGGACTTAAAAAGTTGATTAAGGAGAAATTTGAATCTAAATTTCCAAACATCAAACTGGAAATAAGTGAAGTGCCATGGGAGAATACCCAAGCCAAGCAAAAGGCGCTCCTGATGTCCAATGATATCGATGTCCTCTATACGGCAGGCGGTTGGGCGAGTGAATGGTATGAACAAGGGTTTCTTAGAGAAATTGACGACTTGATTGCAGCCGATCCCTCCTTCAAGCCGGAAGCTTATTTGCAAGGGATCTGGGATTTCTCCTATAACACCAAATCGCTTGACGGTACGGCCCGCTTTGGAGTGCCAGCCGTAATGGGGCGCAGGATGACGGTATTCGACAAGAAAATATTCGACGATTTCGGCGTGCCTTACTTATCTGAAGTGCCAACACCGGAAGAGATTCTGGATAAAGCTAAGCTTCTTACAGGTAAAAACCCGAAAACGGGAGAGCAAACCTACGGCGTAATGTTCTTGGGAAATGTATTGGATGCATCGGTATTCCAAGCTCTGACTCGTTATTATAATGCTCCAGGCGGGGAAGGAACGCTGGGAGATTTGAAAAACATCAAATTCCAAATGAATTCACCCGAGATGGTCAACGTATTTGAGTTTTTGAAAGAGATCAGTAAATATGCTCCGCCTGCATTCGTAAATGGCCAGGGTGGTGAAAATTTCGGAACAGAGGCGAACAATATTGCCATTTCGCTGGATGATGGCGGATACGGAGCATGGAGTTCTTATTCCGCAGAGGGTGATGAGACGTTCCTGGACCGGTTCCAATCGGTTATGAATATTGGTCCGGATGGCGGCGGCTATGTTGCCGTAGATCCGTTTGTTATCTCGAAAAAGACGGAAGTAGCACAAGCAGCATGGGAAGTTGTTAAATTCATGGCGGGATATGATGTTCAGAAACATATGTATGAATCCCTTGCCTTTACACCGACGCTTGCGAATGCTGATTTTCTCGATCCGAAAGATCAATACGTAGTGAGTGCAATGAAGATCGCGGACGTAGCGAAATCCAATCTGATGGATGAAGTGAATCCATTCTTCAACAGTGAAGTTGTACCGGCGGTTAACAACTTTATCAGCTTATCAGCGAACAACAAAGCTCCGGATATTGAATCGTACTTGGCAAACTTGCAGGACAGAGCGGTGAAATGGCAGGCAGCACTAAAATAGTAAAAGACATCGAGGTTTTGTACGAGGAGGAATGAGCATGAAAGGAAATATACCGGTTATTCCAACACCATTCTTTGAGGGGAAAGTCGATTATGAGGGCTTTGAGAACTTGATCCATCATACCTCCGAGTATGTGGAGGGTTACGTAATCGGGGGGAGCACCGGCGAATCCCCGGCGCTGTCGGCCGAGGAGCGGATAGAAATCGCTGAATTCTTCGCGAAGCGGTTGCCGGACAAGC
>NZ_BMHP01000023.1 GCF_014641075.1 Paenibacillus nasutitermitis | reverse complement strand
TTCACGTGCATCGGATTCACAACGCCGTACTTCACTTGCTTTTCTCTAAAAAAATGAGCAAGGTTCAGCCAGTAATGACCGGTTGGTTCCATGCCAACAATAACGTCTTGGAACCCTTGTTCCGTTGAGATCTTCCGAAACCAGTTCACAAACAATTCGAATCCTTCTCGTGTGTTTTCAAACGTAATTGCCTTCCCAAACTCGACTCCGCGGTTGTTTTGTGCGCGAGCCACATGTTTGAATTTGGCGATGTCCACACCGACAATTAAGGTAGAAGATGTGATTTGATTAATGCGCTCATTTTGATTAGAATTCATGATGTACTCTCCTTGGTTTATTTTTGGGATCCGTTCAGCCGGCCAGCGTCGTGGACCCATTAATATCATACCAAGGAGCTTTTCTTTTTCTCAAACCTCGTATTTCTTCATAATAGGAATGCTGCCCGTTACTTCAACAAAGAAAAAAGGAGTTGCCTCCAGCAAGTCCCTAAACTCTTGTTCCTCGTTAGTTGAATCCTAAACTGTCCAAAATTGAATTTATAAACTCAGTTTTTTCATCCGTATACAGTAGTTTATCTTTTTCGTGTTTCTGGGAGAGTTTCACTTTCAACTCTTGATATTCGTTTAGTGCTGCGTCATTTTTCAATAAATAGTCTCTAAATGCAAGTATCTTTTCTAGATACAAACTGCCTGTTTGGAACATGTGAATTTGATGAGTTTTTGGCTCACCCTTACTGAAATAATGTCTGTCGGGAAGTATGTTTGTTCCCCTATAAGCATATCCAAGCCTCTCTAAGCCTTGGACACATTCACTCCCATGTTGATAATCTTTTAATTCAATTCCAATATCAATTATAGGTTTCGCCGATAAGTTTTTCACAGCCGTACTGCCTATATGGTGGACTGCCAAGATAAGTTCGCCAAGTTCATTTTCTATCTGTGTTTTCTCCCATATAAATTCCTTCTCCCACTCTGCCGTCCAAGCTATAAGAAAGACTTTACCTTTGGGTAGTCCTAGCACTCCTATCACCTCTGCATCAAATTAATCATTCTATTATAATCCAAATTCGTTGAGCGTAACTGCACGTTAGCGTAGCGGAAAAGGAGCAGCTGCCGTCGGCAAACTGCTCCAAGATGCGTCAACTAACGTAACCTTTAGCGTAATGAACTCATTGACTTCGCCAGCTTAATCATGTCATTTTTGATGAAATAGAAACCACTTATTAAAGGGTAGCCCTTTGTTCTAGATTATGTATGATACTTGGCGTTGCTTCATAAAAGAAATGAACCAATTTTTTCATTTGTTCCACAAAATCTTCACTATCGGGAGCACCTAAATCCTTCATACAAAATTCAGCTATTACGCTTCGAGTAAAATTATCGGTACATACAAACATAATATTCATTAAAACCAACTCCAATCCAGTGACCATTTTATGGAATTATAGCAAATGAAACAAGAAGATTACCATCAATATTTTTCGATAGGTTTTCAAATAATCTGCCCGTTGAACAAAGACAGCCGATCGTTCTAATCGGCTGTCTTCACATTTTTGTTGAACTATTGTTCCTCGTTAGCACAATCGACTATGCGTAAATATCCAACCCTACAATACGATTATCGCTTGTATCAACTACAAGAATAAGTGAATGTGCAAAAACAATGAAAGTACGAATAGTAGCAGATTCACGTAACTTCTCCTCAAGGACCCATCCTGTTGGAGAAAGAAAAACAGACCCTGTATCAGCAAAAAAAGTATTATGGAAGAAGTGTTCCAGTTTTTCAGTTTCCCGAGTATTTAGTGGGATGATTGCTTCTTTACGAACGGAAAAGTACTTTAAATTCCTTCTCCCAGTAGCGAGGTTTATGTCAGCACTTCGATATAAATCTGTTACAACAGGATAAATCCCGTCAATAAGCTTATTTTCGATAATTTTTTTGAATTTGGCTTTAATCCCATTACATTAATACTTCGCAACACACCGTTATAGTAAGATTCTTTAACATCCGTGTAATGCGGTGTGATTTCAGTGGTAATTAGGCTTATTGCATTCTCATTCGGAGTTGGAATTTGCGTCATTGCATCAGAGCCAATAATCACAGAATATGCAGCAAATAGTTGCCCCACTTCGCTGATGTCACTTGGTTCGAAGGATGATTCAAGTTTTTTTATTTTGAATAAACCATCATAACTACTTTCATTTCTGTGAGGCTTTTCAATTTCCTCTAACCATTCAAACATAAAAGTCCTAACCTCCAAAAAAATATGATGACAACATATCCCCCCAATTTTACCATAATTGGAACTACTCTACCCGTTACTTCAATAGAAAAGGAGCAACTGCCGCAGCAAGCTACTCCACGCTAACGTTTCCCGTTAGCTCAATAGTTTGATCGATCTAAGGTCGTCTATTTCTCTTTTCATCTAAATATATATCGAGAGCTGCTATCGCTCTGATTAATAGCTTTATAATTAAATACAATGTATATAATCCAAGTAAAATGAAAAGTCCATAAACAATTAAAAGGATTATTGACCAAAACATCGGGAACATTGTAGAAGAACTAATCATATTCCACCACCTTTAAGACGAAATTTATGTGAGACATGACTAATAATCGGGAACAGTTACCTCTCTCTAAGACACAACCTCATATTACCATAATTGGAACTATCCTGCCCGTTACTTCAATGAAAAAGCAGACCACTGTTGTGATCTGCTCGGTTATGAAAGGTCGATCTACATAGTTGCCATCTTTCGTAATATCCTAATTTGTCCTCTATGGTTGATTTCATCTTCAAAAACATGAAACCATATAAAATAATTGTTGGAAATGTGATTATCCCATAATCTTTCTTCATAGAGCCACTCATCGTTCCTTTTACTTAGTTCCAATAAAGTTCTATTTCTAACAAAATTTAATTTATCAATATAAAATTCCAAAGGGTTTCCTTTTATTTTTTCTCTTCCTAAGCTTCCAAGTTCATATGCAGCACCCCAATCTGATATTTCTTGCTGATTAGGTTTTCTGCCATCGAAAATCTCAATTTGAAAGCCAATTTCAACAGCTGCCATATGTAATAGAAGCGCCCCGATTGAATTGCTATCTTTGTTTGGCAAATAATCAAGTTGATGAATACTCAAACCTTCTACGGAATTTAATGTAGTAAATCTTGCATAATTCATCATTGATATCAAATGTCCAATTTCAGTAGAATATCCCGTTAATTCTGATATTTTAAATTCCATCGTATAGCCCCCTTGTGCGTAATTAAAGTCCTGTATCAGATGTAATCTCCTATTACATTGTATACATAATTCAAGATAACCACTAAACTATCTCCCTCTATGGAGAAACGTTTTGCTCTTAAATGCTCACGTATTCTTAGAATCTTACCGTAATACGAATGTACCAGATGAAATTTTCATGGAAATTAATTGGATATAAAGAAATATGTGGGGCCGGCAAATGCGCAAAAAGTTCTTACCTAGACCACCCCTCTGTAAAAAGTGGCTCCATTGGTAAAGTATGGTTGCACTTATTGGATCTCCACATAACTCATGGAGGTCAACCCTCCCATGTCTCACAGAGTCTATGCTCCCACATTCCTTCATTCAACCTGTCCATGAGGTGGAGGTCAGATATGCTGCCCGACAGGATCTTCGTCCGTAAGATAGTTGCGTTCCGACTCATCCGTGCTTCTTTTATCTGTTGTCGCTACGATCTTAATTTCTCATCATACTTACATTTAAGCTGCCTTCAATAACTCTGCGAATCGAGGGATATCTTGCATCATTTTGCTTTCATTGAATTCGTGTCCCTTTTTCAAGATGCCGAACAGAACCCGAATGAGCTTGTTGCATAAAGCGATGATGGATTGCATCTTTTTCAAAGGATTATCAGGACGTTTGGTGTAATACTCGTGCAACGCTTTAAAGGCTGCGTTCTTGGCCACCAACGGCATCATCACACGGAAGAGTAAGGCTCGAAGCCGTTTCCTGCCTCTCTTCGTAATTTTAGCTTGCCCCTTGTGCTTACCGGAGGTGTTTTCTTTCAGATTCAGCCCCGCAAGCTTTATGATCTGCTTTGGATGACGGTATTGTTCAATGTCGCCTACTTCAGCGAGAAATCCGGCAATGGTGTCTCTGCCAATCCCTTTAATCGCTAACAATTGCGGGACGAACGGAATTTGCATCAGCAGTTCATCCAAGTGCACTTCCAATTCTTCAAACTTCTTTTGCAGCAGTTCATATTGGGTCAATAGAAGTCGCAGCTCCATCTTGGCAAGCTGTGAACCTTGTTTTATGCCCACAGAACGAGCGGCAGCTGCCTTCAAACTCTTCACGCGACCCAGTCCAAGTCCACGCTTTGCAATTTCTCTTCGATGTAGAAGCAAGGTTTCGTCTGAAAGAGAAACAAGCTCATGTGGCAGTAAATAAAGGCGTAATAAGTGGATGGCTGACTTGCACTCCCAATCCTTAAATACCGTAAGGAACTCTGGAAAATACCGATCTAGCCAATTATGGACACGTCCTTGCACCACGCTCAGATCAGTCGACAGATGATCGCGAATTTTCATTGCTTCCCGTAGTTCAGCGTAAACGCCCTGAGGGAGATTGGGTACAGCATACCTTCCGTCTTTGACATCCTTAACGTCATTCTTTGTTGGCGAGTTGTCGTCCAACTCTTTACTTTTCTTGACGTGTAGCGGATTTACCACGCCATACTTGACCTGCTGTTCTCTTAGGAAATGAGCAAGATTCAACCAGTAGTGGCCCGTAGGTTCCATGCCGACAATGACGTCCTGGAAGCCTTGCTCCGCCCCCAGTTTCTCGAACCAGCTATCGAAATATTCAAAACCAGTTCGATTATTTTCAAACGCAATTGGCTTTCCGAACTCAACTCCGCGGTAGTCTTGCGCGCGAGCCACATGTTTGAATTTGGCGATGTCTACACCGACAATTAGAGTTGAAGAAGTGATTTGATTAATCCGTTCATTTTGAGTAAAATGCATCTTGTAGTCTCCTTGGTTTGTTTTTGGGTCCGACGCTGGCCAGCATCTGGGACCCCTAAACATCATACCAAGGAGTCTTTTTATATTTCAAACTCCGTATTTCTTCATAATAGGAATGCTGCCCGTTAGCGTGGTCGTTAAGATCTCCACTTTCCTGCAGTCCGTCGGGAATGAGATCATGTACTTGTCAGCAAACTATGAAAAATTGTAATAGAGTCCATCCCATACAGGGATGGACTCTACATCAATTCAATTAATTTTTCGCTCTTTAAACTGTTCCTTCGTAAGCACATGCATCAGTTCACCGTTACAATCCTCGTAATCGTCTGTCAGTCCCACAAGCTCACGGTCAAACACAAAAGCCAGCTTCTCGAAAATTTTCAACGATGCTTTGTTCCTTGGATCTGCTTTGGCGTACAGTCGGTTGAGCCCGATAACATCAAACGCGTAAGCAGCCAGTGCAGCAGCCGCTTCAGTTGCGTAGCCGTTTCCCCAATATTCACGACCAATCAAATAGTACAACTCCTTGTCAGGTGCACTAAAGTCAAGTATCCCTACACCGCACCATCCTAGTAAGGCTCCAGTAAATTTGCTTCTAATCGCGAATGAATATTTAAACGGCATATCGAAGGGTGTACCATAGCTGTTCATCAACCACTCGAACACCCCTTGGTAATCCTCAAGCGGTAACACGTCTAAATGCATGTAAGTGAACAGCTCCGGATTTTGCATAAGTTCAAATGATTCCATCATGTCACTTTTAATGTAAGGGCGAATGATAAGGCGCTCTGTTTCTATACGCATCGTTGTTAAGGCTGTATCCATCTTTTTTACTCCTCCTAATCTATATTTGCTAAATGATTTAGACTAGATTTCGAAATCTGGCATACCCAATTCCACCTTTCAACATAATCTCTCTGTATTGCACTATCGTTCTGCGTTAGCTTAACATCGGAGACTCTTGGTTACTGGTCAAATACGCTGGTCGGTAAGGTAAGTTTTGACTGAAGGAGCTACATAGTTCGAGAACTGCTTCAGAATACCTTCAGGAGTATCGTCTGTTATGACCATAGAACGATATTTAGCCTGCATGAAATGCTCACGCTCCATCACATCAAACATAGACACAAGTGGATCAAAATATTGATTAATATTCAGAAAACCACAAGGCTTCTTATGCAAACCCAACTGACCCCATGTAAAAATCTCAAAATATTCTTCCATTGTTCCGGGTCCTCCAGGAAGAGCAATAAATCCGTCAGCCAATTCCGCCATCTTGGTTTTACGTTCGTGCATGGAATCTACCATAATGAGCTCTGTTAGACCTTTATGCGCAATTTCGCGATTTTGTAAAAAAAAGGGAAGGACCCCGACCACCTGACCTCCTTGTTCCAACACAGCATCAGCAACAGCTCCCATCAGACCCACATTGGCTCCACCATAAATAAGGGTGATCTGGTGTTTAGCAAGCTCCTGACCTAGCTTTGCTGCACTTTCTTTAAAGATGGAAGAGGCTCCCTTGCTGGAGCCACAGAATACAGCGATTGATTTCATTATCGAACTCTCCAATTTTTTTATTTTGATGAGTAGCGTTCTCCAAGTTTTTGTTTATGCGTTTTTAAAATATCTTCGAGGGATATATCATATTTATTTGCGATGACAATGAGATTTCCTAATACATCCCCAAGTTCTTCTGTTAGATGAGATTTGTTCTCTTGATATGAGCCTTCAGCCTCATCAGGACGATCTCGTCCGATTTCCAGTGCACGAATCGCACGAGCTACTTCACCGGTTTCCTCCGCAAGAAATCCTATCCGAACAAAAATATCCAAATCTGACCATTTCCGATGTTGGTAATATTCCTTCACCCACTGTTGGAATTCATTAATATTCATTTTACCCTCCACTTAGATAAACAATTTTCGAACGCTTGTTCCTTAAAAAGGATATCATATTCGAGATTACCAATCTACGTTATCATCTCCTAGCACTCTATTTTACGTCTCATGCAAATACGATCGCAATTCAATTATCCTCCCTCTATGGAGAAACGTTTTGCTCTTAAATGCTCGCATTTTCTTAGGTTTTTGGCCAAGTGTTCTTCTTAACAGATAACATCTCAATGGAACGAAGTTGTAAATGAAGAAATTTATGGGGCTGTTGGAGGCGCAAAAAGTCTCCTCCCAGACCACCCCTTGTAGAAAGTGGCTACACAGGTAAAGTATGGTTGCACCTTTGGATCTCCACATGGCTCATGGCGGTGAACCCTCCCACATCTCACAGAGTCTACGCTCCCACATTCCTTCATTCAACCTGTCCATAAGGTGGAGGTCAGATATGCTGCGAAGGCAGGATCTTCGTCCGTAAGGATAGTGCCGTTCCGACTCATCCGTGCTTCTTGTTATCTGTTTTTTCATTAACTAGGCCATTAATAAAGGCAAATGTTCACTTAAGCTGCTTGTAGTAATCCTGCGAATCGAGGAATATCCTGGATCATTTTCTCTTCGCTGAACTCATGTCCCTTCTTCAGTATCCCGAACAGGATCCGTATGAGTTTGTTACACAATGCGATGAGAGATTGCATCTTTTTCAACGGATTTATTGGCCGTTTTGTGTAGTAATCGTGCAAAGACCGGAAGGCTGCATTCTTAGCGACTAATGGCATCATCACTCTAAAGAGCAAGGCACGAAGACGCTTCCGGCCTCTCTTTGTTATC
>NZ_BMHP01000022.1 GCF_014641075.1 Paenibacillus nasutitermitis | reverse complement strand
CTGCATAAATGCCCTGATGAAAGCTAGGTACGGCGTATCTCCCGTCTTTGACCAGCTGTGTTCCGTTGAGATCTTCCGAAACCAGTTCACAAACAATTCGAATCCTTCTCGTGTGTTTTCAAACGTAATTGCCTTCCCAAACTCGACTCCGCGGTTGTCTTGTGCGCGAGCCACATGTTTGAATTTGGCGATGTCCACACCGACAATTAAGGTAGAAGATGTGATTTGATTAATGCGCTCATTTTGATTAGAATTCATGATGTACTCTCCTTGGTTTATTTTTGGGATCCGTTCAGCCGGCCAGCGTCGTGGACCCATTAATATCATACCAAGGAGCTTTTCTTTTTCTCAAACCTCGTATTTCATCATAATAGGAATGCTGCCCGTTAGCTTAATAACTCGTGTAATATCGGCTTACGGCAATGTATAGAAGTTCTTGTCCTAATACGGCTTTGTATAGAAGTTCTTGTCTTGAGTAAACGACAAGAACTTCTATACAAAAAATTAAAAAGCCGCAGTTTATGCGACTTCCGTTGTATTGTTGTTCTTGTCGTCCGACAATTGTTGTCGTCACTTATGGTACGGTTCACCGTATCATCTATAGAGCGAAATCTTCAAAACAATTAATCGTGCTTACAAATTGTCACCCGCATGGGAAGCATTTTTAAGCGTAGCCCTTTCTACTGAATGTTTCGTTTGGCAAGCTCGTACCCCAACTTAATTGCACTTGCTTTGTAGACAGAATGGTTACCCTCGCTTGAACCACAAAAAACTACGATTGATTTCAAGAACAATCAATCCTTTCCTTTGCCTAAGACATCGAATAGCTTGATGCAAGCTTTTGCTTATGCGCTTCAAAGATTTCTTCAAGTGAGATATCATACTGATTGGCGATGACAACCGAATTCCCTAGTACATCTCCAAGCTCTTCAACTAGATTTGATCTATTATCTTCAAAGGAACCCTCCGATTCATCGGGACGATCTCGTCCGATCTCCAACTGACCGTTTCAAAAAGCATGCTTTTCGAAAGTTGAGAAGAACAACTTTATAAAAACCAGCGGTGTTGGAAGTTCGGAGTGGCTGAATTAAAATCGGACAGCCACTCGCTGCCGCCGAAGAAGAAAATACCAAGCGTTGCTCGACAAACGGCGCAACAAGGAATGCCCCTACACCTCTAACGCAAAAGAAACAGCCTGCTCTCTCGTCATTCCTCTTCCAATCGCAATGGCCTCGTTAAACGGCGCATCGCCGCATTCTAGCCTGCAGGTTCGTTTCGCCTGCTCGTAAATCCATTGAAACTGGGGCTGGGTCGCGGAGCCAAGATTGGCTCGTAATTTCTCGGAGACTCCGATCAGCGTAGCGGCCGCCCGGTATTCTCCCAGCCCGCACAACGCGCTTGCAAGCCCCTCGACTCCTCGCGCGAGGAACCACGTTCCTGGATACGTTTGGCAGATGGCGATGCCTCTCTTGAAAAGTGCCAACGCTTCTCTGGGTTTCTGCCGGTTTAACGCAATATATCCCAGGGCCCGAAAAGGTCCCGACAACTCCAAGTCGTCTTTTGCTTTCTCGAATAGCGTGGCACTTTCGACGAGCAAGGGTTCCGCCCGTTCCCACTGCTGCTGCGCCACCAGGATGTAACTCAGAGAACCTAAGGATGACGCAAGGCTCCAATCGTCACCTGAATTCCTGGCATGCAGCACGCTCTCTTCTGCTAGCCGAATCGCTTCGTCCGTCAAGCCCGAATGCGATGCCAGCTGAGTAAGCATGCGAAGCTGAGATGCCAGGAGCGCCGGATGTGCGAGCTTGCGAGCTTCATCCGCGCTTTGTCTGGCCAGGTCTTCGGCTTCCTGGACTTCTCCCATGACCCACAGCAACACGCTAAGACCATGCTTCGCTTTTACCGCGTGTTCTTGAACGGAAGTTTGACTGTGCGTCGCCAGAGCCGCACGCAGCTGCGCGGATCCTTCCTGCAAGGTCCCTTCATGCAGCCAGTAATAATAGAGGCAGGACGCCATTCGTATTGCAGCTTCCGCCCGCGGATGATCGCAGGCTAGTTTCAGCGCGGAGCGAATGTTGGCGTATTCCCGCCGAATCGCCACGAATGCGGCATACCGGTCTCGACTGCGGAACCCCCGTTCCGCTCTTTCTACGAATCGACAGTAGTGCTCGACGAAGCGGCGGATCATCCGTTCGCGTTCCTCGCCGGTGCAGTGCCTCTCCCATTGTTCGCTTCCAAATTGTTTAATCGTCTCGAGCATCGCATATCTGCGCCTAGGTCCGCTACTCGCCAAATCAACAGATAGGAACGATTTATTGAATAGGCTCGCAATCAAGCTTAAGGCCTCCTGACGATCGAACCGTCCGAGCGAGGGGTTCGATTCCTCATCCACGCAGATCTGTTCGACCGCTTCCAGCTCGAATCCCCCGGTAAAAGCACTCAGCTTCCGCAGCAGCTGCCGCTCTTGCTCCGTGAGCAGGGCGAAGCTCCATTCCAGGGTGGCTCGAAGCGATTGATGACGGGGTGCGGCCGTTCGCTTCCCGGCTGTAAGGACGGCGAACATATCGGACAGCCGTTCGTCGAGTTGCTCGATGCTGAGCACGTTCGTCCGGGTGGCTGCCAGCTCGATAGACAGCGGGATGCCCTCCAGACGTTTGCAGATTAGCCCGACAATCTTCACGTCAGTTTCCGATACGCGGAAGGAGGGAGATACGGCGGTCGCGCGCTCGATAAACAGCTGAACGGACTCGCGGGACAGAATGGCGTCATCCACTGCATGATCCCGCAGCTCATTTTCCGTGGGGAACGTAAGCGGCGGAATCCTCCATACGCGCTCCATGCCGATGTTCAACGGCTCCTGGCTGGTGGCCAAAATGGCGACCTTAGGGGATTCCGACAACAACCGCTCGATGAGAGAAGAGCAGAAATCGATCAAGTGCTCGCAGTTGTCGAACACGAGAAGCATGCATTTGTTCCGGATATGGTTGAGCAAGGACTCGATAAGCGGCCTTTCCTTCTGTTCCTTGATGCCCAATACCGACGTGATGATTCTCAGCGCCGAGAGCGTATCCATCGCCGAAGCGAGCTCGAACAGCCACACGCCGTCGGGATAAGAAAGGCAGGCGTCCGATGCGACCTTATACGCCAGGCGCGTCTTGCCACTTCCCCCGGCACCCGCGATCGTGACGAGGGGGAAATCGGCAAGATGTTGCCGAATCTCCCCGACCTGTTCGAGGCGGCCGATAAATGAGGACATTCTGCTTGGTAGATTCGTTACTCCATATGGTGCGGTAGCACTTCGCGGCGATTCATCGGTCCTGTGTGCCGGCGAACCTGCCGATCGGATTCCGGAGTGAACGTCAGCACCTGCAGAAGCAGCTGCGAGAATCGCCTCGAACCATTGTTCGTCAAAAAGGGGATACTTCCGGTTGTTTCCTGACCTGTCGTCATGGAATCGACGGACCGTCTCCCAAAGTAACTGAGCCTCCGCGCGCTCGGAACCGCGAAGAAACTTTTGTTCAACGACAAAAAGTTGAATCAGCAATTGCAGATTATGAGCGCTCGGCAGCCGTTCGCCATTTTCCCACAGCTGAATCGTCCTTATCTCCACCCCGATCCGCTTGGACAGATCGATCTGCCGCAGCTTCGCCCTTCCGGCCGGGCCCGGTCTCTGCCGCAGTTTGCGAATCATCTCTTCCGGCCATATCCGTTCCGTTTGATTACCTGCCATTTATTCTCCTCCCGATAACACGATCTTACACGAACTTACATGAACTCTTCGTACGAACTCGCCTGCATTCTTAGCATAGACGTCATCGTGCTAAGATTCAATCATACCGAACACGCCGAGTAAGTGTGAGGAAAAGACTAGGGGAAAACGAGAAGGAGGAATGCGGCATGCCATTCGTACGCATCGCATTGATGAAGGGCAAATCGGCGGAGAACGGTTCTACCATCCTGTGGAGTTATATTGAAAATATTTAATGATGCAGTTGAGAAGGGTTTTTTGGAGCCATAAAAAATGTAGAATATCTTTTAGCTTGCGGAAAAGACGGTTTCAACGATCAAACCATACGATTATTACGGAAGAGAGGGAATGTACATGTTATACGAGCTGCGCATTTATACGATTCATGAAGGGAGAATGGATGCGATTCAGCAGCGATTCGAGCGGCACACGCTTGGTATTTTCGAGCGGCTGGATATAAAAGTGGCCGATTTCTGGATCGATCAGACTGGGCATCCGAAGCTGTATTACGTGATGGAATACAAGAATATGGAAGATCGGCAGCTGAAGTGGGGCACGTTTGTGCAAGATCCGGAATGGGTCGAGGTGATGCGCAAGTCCGAGGAAAGTGGTCCCATCATAGCGAAGATAGAGGAAATATTTATGAAACGGGCCGAATTTTTTATACGATAGCGCGTTTGGCACTTGCCCCTCAACGGGATAATACAGGAACGGAGCTTACAGCCTAGCCGGCGGGCTCCGTTTTTGATTTAGGGAGTCTAACGCTTCATCAATAGGTATAAATTGAACGTCTGAGACTTCTGAACCGTCAGCATCAAGCTCGCCTGAAGTTATTTCCATTTCAAAAACAAAATAAATCCCGTGTTCTAATCCATCCTGATGATGTCTTATTCCATCACGAACCCCTATCAGCCTCTTTGGCCTTGTTGTTAATCCGGTTTCTTCCTTTACTTCTCTTACAGCTGCTTCCTGAAAGGTTTCCCCCTCTTCAACTAAACCGCCTGGCAACATCCAATGGTCTTTATTTGCCCCATATGTAATTTTCACTAGGAGCACACTGTCATCTTTAACGACCAACCCTCCAGCGGAACACGAAGACCTCATAACATCAACCCTTCGACTGTTTTTGTAGGAATCGTATCACCATTAGATTAATAATGGAAATATCTATGTCCTATCCCCGCTATATTCCTCAACTATAAGATAAAGAAGTCTGAATTAAACTCCCATTAGCGCAACGAAGGGCCACCAGGTTGGCAGTCCCATGATGTTGAACTATCGTTCCCCGGAGCGTAACGCGGTCCGAGTTATTACCCCGAAGCGTTAAGCCAGTGAAATTTAAGAACCACTTTAGATTTATGCTTTATTGTAATAAACGATACTGAAAATGAGAAAAACTATAAAGGTTATCGCAAGAACGGTCATTCCAGATATAACATAAGGATTTGGATCGCTTTGCGCTAAACTCTGACCCAACTCTGAACCGGCCCAATAGAACCCGTCGCCGACAGCTCAATCTGAAGGCCGGTCAGCTTCATCGCTTTGGCCACCATCACCATGGCTCTCTTCCAATAGTTTACTATTGTCATGACGCATTCGTATCCGTTATAAAAAAAAGAACAGATGCCGCGGCACTCTGCTCCCTGGTTATAATCCTACACCGTAACTTGTGCATAAAAGGAATAATAGAACATTATTTTGCTGCAACGGCTTCGATCTCAACAAGCAAATCAGGTGAAGCGAGCGCTTTAACAATTACTAACGTCGTCGCCGGGCGAGAGGTAGGCAAGAACCCCGCACCAGCCTCCATGAAGGCACCGAGCAAATTTTCATCCGTTAAGTAGATTGTAGATTTTACGATGTCGTTTGCATCCATATCCGCACCTGCAAGAACTTTGTATAAATTATTGATCGCCAACTCTGTTTGTTGCCGAATATCTTTACCAGGAATTCCATCAGGACCTACACCTACTTGACCTGAGATGAACAGCAAACGTTGGAAAGACGTAACCTCTACTCCGTGATGATAAATGTCCGAGGAAACCACTCCTGGAGGGTTGAATTTTCTTAGCATCCTTTAATCTCCCTTATTAAGTCGTAAATCAGCCATTAGACTTTCCTTACGGCGAACCATAGTTCAACGGAATGAAGCCCAGCTCCTTCGCCGTAAACTTGCAATTCCGTTTCGTCCACCTGTTCGTAGCCTGACGTCGGAAGCCAATCTGCATAAAATCGTCGATACAATGTCTCAATGGTTCCATCGAACGCATCCCAAGCAATTGGTTCCGAGGGGAAGATTACCCATGTTTGAGCGGGAATTGTTATGGTTGAATAGCCGTTTACGTTGCTGGTTCCGCTCTTAAAGGAACACAGCATATAAGGGAAAGTATCGTTTCCTGTGTTTTTGTAACTGCAAATTCCATGTACTTTGTATGAATCTTGGCTTACAAAACGGGGCAAGTCGCCGGCGTTAGCAGCAAGTCTCTCAACTTCACCATTGGCATGGGATAGTTGCCAGAATTGTGCCGGCGTGTTCGGTGCATTACCACTTTCATCGTTACGAAACACTAGTTCCATTCCGAATACCTCAAATGATTCCTTCGTTTCAATTCGATAATTCACCGCATCTACTCCTTTGATTGTAATCAGGAAGGAGATGCGTGGATAGGCTTTAAGAGCAATTCCGTCTTGTCGAGCCATTGCCGGCGTGATCCCATGAAGCAATTGAAAAGCTCGCGCGAATGAAACCGGTGATTCGTAGCCATATTTCATGGCAATATCGATCACTTTAGCCGCCTCATTATTTTGCAGTTCGAGCGCGGCAAGAGTGAGCTTTCGGCGCCGAATATACTCTGCCAATGTTACATTGGTAATGAATGAGAACATCCTTTGGAACTGATGGGAAGAACAGCATGCTCTGCGCGCAACTTCACTTAGTTCAATCTCCCCGGCCAAGTTTAATTCCATATAATCCATAGCTCGGTTCATCCGTTCCAGCCAATCCATCGGATTCCTCCTCTCAACCAAATTATATAATCCCATCAGTATCGCATCGCAACTTTTTGTGCACAAATAAGTTGCGTCTTTTGGGACATTTCAGACGGGGTAAGTGACCATTCCCATCAATCTCCCAGCCTCCAAAAAATGATAACCTGAAAGTTCTGCTCGGCCTCCGTCTACCTTTACTTCTATGCTACTTTTTATTTCGGTAAATCATTAATATTAATGGTATCCTTCGTTATATGTTTTTCAGTAATTCCGTATAAAATTGCATTAAGAAAATTTGTTTTTCCTGAGTTGTTATACCCAACTATAGCGATCGGCTTCTTATAATTTTCGTCTGGAAAATTAACAATCGTCTCTTCGTTGAAGGACCTATAATTCTTAACGCCGATTTTTTTAATGCGAATATTGCTCATTTTTCCAACCTCCTTTATTTTTACAAGTTAAAATAAATAAATTTATCAAATGTTCTCATTCACGACGTAAGACGAATGTGTTCGGCTCTGTCGGCCTAACTCCCTGCTAGCAATCACAAACGGAATATTTCACTGGATGGATCACAGAGCTCAGTATTTTAGTGCAATCATACCACGGAATGGAAAACATTGTCGTTTCATGCTTTCATAAAAATATGCCTCTAAAACTCTTTTTGGTTCATGAGGGGGAATGGGAAAAAAGAAAGAACCATAATGGTCCTTTCCTATTGAGCTAACGTTTCCCGTTAGCGGAAAGAGCTATATTACCGTTAAAATTTGATTTCTATGATGATTGTCGTGATCGTTAAATTCGTGAATGATGTAAAGCAGAGAATAGGGTGTGCCAGTATGTGGGCAAATTTCTACTCCACCTGCAGTAACATGTTTAGCAGCCACGTCAGGCTCAGTTAAAAGTTTTTCAACCAGTTGAAGGCGAGTTTGTTTATATTCATCGAGCAGACGATCTTTAGAAATTCCCGATCTGGCGTATTCATACGCCATTTTGTTAAACGAATCGAAATCCGGAAATACCATTCCTTCTCCATTTTTAATCGCTGGGATGATCGTATAGATAAGGTATGTATCCCAATTTTTAAGATGCGAAATTATTTCCCCTACTGATGCTTTTCCTTCAGCAATCGGTTGTAGCCATATGCTTTCGTTTACATCATGTAAGGTATCCGTCCACTCTGTAAATTCTTTATACCGAAGAATCGTATTTTCGCCTAAACTAATCATATTGGAACCTCCATTTTTATAGATAAAAATTCGGATAATCATTTCTGTTTAGAATAATAGCTCTCTTCAATACTACCGAATATACGTTCGGTAGTAAAGGTGCTATATTTGAACTATACTGCCCATTAGTTTAATGACCAAAAGGAGCAGGCTGCCGCGGCAAACTGCTCCTTTTTTGTTGAACTAATGTTCCCAGTTAGCGTAATGAACTAGCCTTAATACAATAAATTAGTCCGACACTGCTCTTTATTTCCCACTAGCCTCCCCGAATAACTCCCTGAGCATTTTATCCTTGTTATTTAGAAATTCCTTCATAATCAGGAAATGGTCGGTTTTTTCCAGCACTTGGACTTCGATGCCATCCGGCGTTAGATTGTAAATAATCGAATCCGGATACGCCATCAGGATCGGGGAATGGGTCGCAATAATAAATTGGGAGTTTTGCAAAACAAGTTCATGGATTCGCGTCAGCATCGCCATCTGTCGAAGCGGAGACAGGGCCGCCTCAGGCTCGTCTAGGATGTATAAACCATTCCCCCCGAACCGATGAACGAAAGTGGCAAAGAATGACTCTCCGTGCGACTGCTCATGCAAGGATTTGCCACCGTACGAATCTTTTATATGAGGCCCGAAGGAAGGCTGGCTGTCCAACTCATCGATCGTCGTGGCGAGATTATAGTAACTTTCTGCCCGGAAGAAGAAGCCATCCTTCGGGCGTCGCGGACCTTTGACCAATTGCATATAATCAAATAAGCTCGAATGGGTAGCCTGGGTCGAGAATGAAAAGTTAATCGTCCCTCCTTCCGGATTAAATCCCCAAGCGACGGCAATGGACTCCATCAGTGTAGATTTGCCCATACCATTTTCACCTACGATATAGGTTACCTTGGGGTGAATATCTAGGGTGTTTAGGCTTCGAATGACCGCCAAATCAAAGGGGTAACGATTGTAAGCGGGAATTTGCTGCCTCTTGAGCTGAATTTGTCGTAAATAGGAATGTTGTACGTTCAATTTGGTTCACTCCTTTTATAGATGGCATTATCCGTCCTTCAACCATACTTGACTCTCGGCGCTCATGCAAATTCTCATTTGTATGACGCCGCAACCAATAAGGGGAGCTATTGCCCACGCAGCATTGAAGCTAAACTGCCAGTTAGCTGAGCGGATTTCCAGCAATGCAAAACAAGCGATGGATCGGTTCCACCGCTATGCTATCGTACCCGTTAGTTCAATCAATTACATTTTATTTTTTGTAGGCATTATACCAGTGATAAGGTTGAATTTCTGTTAAAGTTTTATACTGTAGGCTTCCATCAGGAGTATATACTGCTGCTTTTACACCTGATCCCCAATAGAACAATCGTTCCTGACAAACACCGCATGGGGTTAGAACCTTAAATACCTCTTGTTCGTTATCCCTAACAACACAGACAGAATGTGTTATCTTTGCATTTAATTTATGTGCTTCTAGTATTGCACCTGTCTCAATGCATAACTCCGTTGAAGCGTTTATTACCTCTGGAGCTACACTTGTCAGAATATCAGAGTTTACTGTGTACATAGCAGCAGCTCCGCCCCATCCAGTAGGATATCTTCTTTCTATTAATTCGATGGCTGCTTGATATAACATCTGCTCGATATTCATTTTCCCCACTCTACTTCACCCTCTATGTGATTTTGATGTCCTTATTATATTATGACTGCCAGTTAGCTTAACAAAGAAGGGCAGCAGCTGCCGTAGCATACTGCTCCTTATTTGTTTAACTAACGTCTTCCGGTCTTCCACACAGCAGCCAAGATTTAATTTCCATGGGAGCTTAATAAAGATACTACAATATGTTGGTGTTTCTAAATTCATTAATAAAAGCTTCTAGCCAATCTTCTGAAAAATCAAGAGCACCATAATCACTATGGATAAAAGACACATCGAGACTCATTACCCAAAAGCGACGCGCTACAAAAAACAATTCTATCGAAGATTCATCATGAGCAGAAAAGTCTCTGACAGATCGATAACCCGAGATTAACGCATCCGATAGCGGCTCTTTTCGATCCTCTAATTGGCGTTTTCTGAACCGAACTTGTGCCAGATCATATGCACGCCAACCTTTCGCAGACCATTCAAAATCGTAATGAGTAAAATGATCGCCTTCTTGGAATGCATTATTATTTCCATGCATATCTCCGTGACATAAACCCCAATCCAATCCTTGTTTAATAGCAATGGCGATACGCTCTTTTAACGTATTCGCAAATTCACGTAGAAATGGCGTTGCATCATTTTTCTCGCCAATGTAGTTTACGATACGATCCAATGGTTGATCGATGAGAAAGTTTGTGTCCAGATTGTATCTGGGTTGGTTCAGAGTAACTTGATCCAATGCTGCATGTAACTCGGCAGCAGATCTACCAAAAGCAAAGCAAGATTTCTCGTCATGAAGCACGTTCTCGATGCCATTGAGATAGCGAAAAATTACAGCAATCCTTTTCCCTTCTGGCGCATTCACAACGGTGTATAAGGTGTTGTTTTTTTTGGAAATTGGTTCTGACACCTTTGTGTCCATTGAGCTTAGGACATTTTTTAATTGAGTTAATAAGGATAACTCATAAGCAACATCGCTCTCGTTAATTGAAAAACGGTAAACACGAAGTATGTAAAATCCATTGGATGTTCGAACCCTGTATGTATCATTTAATCCACGCAGCCAGTACAAACATTCATCCCATTCTCCGATATCATAGTGTTCGCTTAAGCAGTATTCCAAGTATTTTGGATCTAGGACTGAACGTAAGGCAGTCGGTTGAGTATACATCATGTTACCCCTTATTTTTTATCTTAATCATATAACAGTTCTCATCCCATAAACAGGAAAATTTTCAGGTTATTTTCTACGTTAAACTGCCAGTTACTTGAGAAAAGGCAACCGATCCATATAGGTCCGGCTGCCTTCTCATGTTGTTTCCATAGAGCACAAATTGCCACAAAGGGCTGCCCAACTGGCAGCCCTCACGATACTGGATTATCGTGTTCCATTAGCTTCATGTCGACTGACTACCACGTTAATTACCTGATCGGAGTAGGTTACGTAAAGACCGAGGAACCGACCGGCAGTATGGTCGAGAACCGCAACTTTCCCTCATAACAAACGTCATAAATGCGACAGATAACAGTCGGATAGGAGTTATATTCTTATGAACAAATGGTGCACGTTATTGGCCGGTTCCGCCATGCTCGGAGGCTTCCTCTTCGCGAGCGCTTCCGCCGATGCCTCCCCTCTCTCCGTCTTTGTCAACGGGCAGTATCAGAACAAGCCTATAACATCGAAAGGACGAACTCTCGTAAAATTGCGGGCGCTAACGGATCCGGCATGGCTTGAATTCGCCTACGATCCCAAGACGCATATCGTCATGTTTCACACGAAGGACAACAGCATCACGGTGCAGCTTCGCGAAGGAAACAAGACGGCCATGGTTAACGGCAAACAGGTGAAAATAGATGCCGCGGTCGTAAACAAGGACGGACTGACTTATGTTCCGCTGCGGTTCATCAGCGAGACGCTTGGAGCTTATGTCAACTACTATCCGGATGACAATCACGTCATCGTCCGTACCCCTTCGGCTCAGGCGAAATACGAGACGTTGATGCACGGGGATCTCACCGCGGCGCGCAAAATTGCGCTCGGATTGACCAAGGTACGAGGGGAAGCGCCGCGTACCGAAAACGGAGAAATGTACAATTACTACTATTATACGTTTCCGGAAGGAGAAGCGCTGCGTTTTACCTTCGACGAATCGGGCTTTTCTGACAGCTACTACGAGGTTAATGAAGAAGGCCTTGCGGTGCTGAAATGGCAGATCGACAATGTGGCGAATCGCAATTGGGGAACGAAACCGGTTTTTAAAAACCGCGTTTACTTTCTGAACGAATTCTTGGGAGGCGTGTTTACTTACGGTACGCTGGATTCACAGGGCAACAATACGCAATTAGGAAGATTTTCTAGGAATGAAGGGGTCTTGCCGATCGAAGGGGAGAAACGGACGGACGCGAGACCGTAAGTCCAGCGGTGTTAGTCATTGAATGGACTTAGCCGGCTAAAAAACAGTCAACGGTTGCGTCATCCGTTAATACATTTTCCTTGAACAGCAAAAGGGGCGCCGAGGCAAATCCTTTTGCTGTTTTAGACAACCTATCGTACCCGTTAGCGTAATAACAGATGACTTATGAAAATAAAATGGGCTAGTTTGTTTAGTTGCTATCTAGTATATGAATTACAGCATGGGCTGTTTCACTCTTCTTGGAAATGGTCTGGACTGATCCATCTTTAGACAAGACATAATGACTTGTTGCATCTGAATAAAGTGATCCAGTTGAATTAGCAACAACATAGTCAGCTCTCCACGTTTCCATGCGTTGCTTAGACCTATCAAGTAGATAGTCAACGTCCACACTATGTTCAAGTTTAAAACCTACAAGTAACACATCGGGATTCCAATGCTTAATTTCGCTTATCAGCTTAGGGGCTTTTTTAAAATGGATTATTGGTGGTGACTCACTAGGTATTTTCCCAAGATTATTGATGATTTCTCCATTAGATCCGATTATTTTATCAACCACCCAATCCGATATAGCCGCAGTCATTATTACCGCATAGATAGGTTCACCTTTAACTATTGTCTGTATTTTATCACTAAGGTCTTGTATTCCTTCGAATTGAATAACTCGCATCTTTTGATGATTTGTCGGTAACTTAGAAAAATATCCATGAAGGTAAATTACATCTGCCCCCATATTCAATGCCTCCTCAGCCAAGTGGCACCCCATGACTCCTTTAGACAAATTGGTATGTCCACGTACCTGATCCCACTTTTCCAATGTCCCGCCACTAGTAATCAAAATTTGTTTCGCTTGTAGATTCAGAGTCCTTCACCGCCTTTCAGGGTTCTTTAAAAGATTGTTACTTTATTCTGATTGTATCATTACTGGGAACTATGGAATATTCATGAGATTACAAATTTTAGTATATGTTAATTTATCTGCCCGATAGTTTAATGGCATCTCAGCATAGCAAAAACAGCGATGGATCGGTTCCACCGCTGTGCTATCGTTCTCCATTAGTTCAATCGGGCATTTTACTCTAGCCTATTAGAAACGCGGATTGCCACCGATCAAATCTTTGGTCATTGGATCGAAAAACATTGTAATCGGTCCCAGTAGACCGTTAATTTCCGTGTCAAATTGAACAGATATTACAACATCTAACTTTCTGTCATCTATCCAGTTGCCAACGTTTTTTCCAGACTCTAGTGTCACTATGGCTTTCTCTTTCGGCGTGGTTAAAGTGCTTCGTTCCTTTTCTGAGATTTTGGTCCATGCTAGACTCCGAAATTCATCTTCATTTTTAAGTTTGTCATAATGGAAGACATAATAGTACCAACCGCCGCCCAGATTCTTATAGTCATTCACATAGCTGAATTTCGAAGGATCACCTTTGGCCATCTCCGGTAGGCTGAGGTAGGTGATGCCTTGTCGATACAAGTTGTCTTCGGCGTCAAACAAAAAATCAATACTTTTACTTGGGTCATCATTTAAGGAAGATATCCTTTTCACAATACCTTCTTGGAACAACGTTTGAGCGAATTGTTGAATATCAGGGTCTTGGATCTTCTCGATGGCGTAATCTTGTTGAAGTATGACAGGCCGAGTCTGGAATACTCTTTCATTCTCTAACAGGTAACTGCCTAGAATATCAAAATCTTCACGACGGTTTTGAAAATATTTAATAACCTCAGTCTCTGGACGCTTCAACACTTCGCTAACGTTCAAGGGAATAATGAAATCACTTGCCTCGGCATGCTCCGTGCCCTTGCTTTTCAAGCCAGCACATCCGCATACCGCCAATGCGAAACAAATTAGAATTGAAATGAATTTCACCGGCCAACGATTCATATTGCCTCCCTCCAATTGAACGAATTTCCCTTTTTCTTGCAAATCGGTCTTAATTAAGTTAGACGCATTTAATAGTGACGAAGTTTCACTGTTATGCACGTTATAATAGATGGCAATCGGTTGATTTAGACCGTCTAATTTTTGTCTCCGTTAAGCTAAACTGCCCGTTAGCGTAACAACACGCTGCCGCGGCAGCGTGTTGTTTATTGTAGAGCTATCGTATCCGTTAGCGTAATCTATGATAATGATAGCTTTTGATAAATTGCCCCGCTTGTCGTCCATCGGTCACATAACTGTTCTCCCTTAATAATAATGCGTTCCCCATCAAGTCTAATGATTACTGGAAGGTCATGAATAAAAAACTCTGAACTCGATCTGGGCATTAACTTCTTTTTTGCACCATCTGGAGTAATAAGATGCCCCTCAACTAATTGAATCTGCTGATTTATTTCCTCACACATGTAAGTACCATTTGGCAATGTAAAGCTGCGGGAAGGCACGTAAGACAAATTTAAGAAATTGAGTAGCAGATCAACATAATCATTCCAATTACCTTCTGTGATTTCCAACGACAGTTTGCTTGTAGGGACTGAGTCGAAAAGCATTCTGGCACAGCTGCCGTAATCTCTTAAAAACATCTTATAACTTTCAGCCCCTGGAGGACGATTCCTATAGTATCGCTGATGTTTGTCTCTTTCCCAAATTCGCTCAAGAAATGCAGTTCCTCGGCACTTCACAAGATAATCAATCGTGTCATCCGTATTATCCCTATACAAGTAAATCAAAGATGGATTAAGCGGGGATATAATCTTATAAATTGCTTCGATAAATGACTGAAGTTGAATAAATGGTGCGTCTGCTAAGATAAACGTGTAAGCTTGGAATTGAAAAATACAACTATCCAAGATTGCAATTTCATTGGAATGGAGTTGTTTCTCTACGAAATGCTCCCACTTTTCTATGGCCACTTGTTTATAACGTTCCAAGTCGAAGTTCCATACATCATATTTTTTTAAGTCCGTAAACGAGTCACTACCTAAGTATTCATAATAATTCCATTCTACATCGAGTAGATCAATTCCAATTCCATTTTTTCTTTTAATGAGAAGTTGCTCCAGTATCGCAGCTGTGTGAGGATAACGAGCGATAAATTCTAAATACTCTTTGTCCTCCATATAAGCTTCATAAAAAAATAAAGTTGGATGAGGTCTCGCGACTTCGTGAATCCATCTTGCTTTCTTGCCATTTCGCTCTAATTGTGAGAATAATATTCCTGCATTCGTTGATTTTCCTGTTGAAGGAAGGCCCTCCATCAAAATCAACTTGGATTGATTGAGTGTCTGCTCCATAATGAGCACTCCTTGGTTTCATAAATATTCCAATTATACCACACTAAAAGTGACGGTAACTGCTTTATAGCTTAATGAACAAGAAGCAGGCTGATAAATCTACCCCTTACTAATTTCCATAACAAACAGACGAACGAGCAGGCATGGTTGTTGCGTTATCCTGCCCTTTAGATTAATGAAGGCAGCCGCTCATATTGGCCGGCTGCCTTAGATGTAGATATTGAGCTATCGTTTCGAGGGAGCTTAACATTGCATTGAGTTTAATAAGAGTATTCCATTATAATGAGACTCTCAGTGACGTCTATTACTTTTTTAAACCCACACTTCTCATAACATCTAATTGGATTGTCAACAGTAAATCAGACAACCTTTTTAAGGGCTTCTTGGCGATACTGAATAG
>NZ_BMHP01000021.1 GCF_014641075.1 Paenibacillus nasutitermitis | reverse complement strand
GATTACGGCGAATGGGGGTTATCCTGCTTTCGCACAGTATGTGCCAAGCGGTGAAGACGCTTACTTGGTACCCTGGGGTATTCACATGATTGAAATAAAGGACAAGCAAATATACCACGTCCAAAATTTCATTAATACAAAATTATTTTCCCGATTTGGGCTTCCTGCACAAATACACCGATGAATATCGTAATCTAATTTCGTCTAAATAAATGAGAAACAAAATTACGATGATCAAAGATAGAAAGGATGTTAGTTCATGCGTAAAATCATTCTATTCATTCACAGTACTATTAATGGAGTTGTCACTGGCGACCCAAGCGAGGACAAAACCAACTGGGCGGTCTGGAGAAATAGCGCTGGCATTGAGGAAGGTTCTCAGTATCTATTAAATATTTTCGAGACAGCGGATACCCTTTTGCTTGGCCGCGGAACCTACGAAGACCTCTCTGGAAAATGGACGAATACTCGAGGGTCCAAACTGGGTGATAAGATAAACAACGCCCACAAACTCGTTGTAACAAGCGCCCGCCCGATCGACAATCTAAAATGGGGAGAATTTGAAGCTCCAAAACAATTGACCGGCAGTCATATAGAAGAGCAAATTAAGGACCTAAAAAATGGTGACGGTGGCGACATTGTTATTTTAGGTAGTCCAACGCTCGTGCGATCACTTGCAAACGCAAATCTTATTGACGAATATAAGATCGTCATGCACCCGGTTGTGGTCAACGTAGGCGAGCATTTGTTTGACAATCTTAAGGTGCAGAAGGAATTCCATCTCGTGGATGTCAAAGCACTTAAGGTTGGTTCCCTCTTGGTAACCTACAAACCCGCTAAAGCTTAGCTCAACCGGGCAAATCATTACTGTCAACACAAACAGCTACCCCGTTGATAAAGTGCAATGGACCGTCAACCTATACTATAATTGATTCAACACACAGTAGTTCCATACGTCCCAAAAATGAAAAGACAGTTAAGCTTGAACGCCTAACTGTCTTTTCATTAGTTGAACCAATTCGTGGAGGCGAGGGGAATTGAACCCCTGTTTCGAAAATAACGCCACACAGCTTTTCGCGAGTGTAATCACAGTCTTCTGCAGCCCACCACGTTGTATGCCCTTTTATTAAGGTTCGTACAACTAAAGAAAAAATCTGTTATGAGAATACTCCTACTCACCCTCGTCAGCTGTCTGCCGTTTTTGATTACGCTCATCTAATGATTCTATTGCATTGCGTTCAATGCCAGAAGCAATATCATATCCCGTTGGATTTTGGAAAGCACGAAGCCCAAACGAAGGAGCAACGGCAAAAATATGATCAAAAATATCTGATTGTACGGATTCATATACAACCCAATTTATATCGTTAGTAAATGCGTAAATTTCAAGCGGCAAGCCGCTATCTCCTGGAGCTAACTGTCTAACAATAAGCGTCATATCCTGATGGATTTTCGGATGATGCTTAAGATATTGCTGAATGTACACACGGAATACGCCGATATTCGTGAGCTGTCTGCCGTTCACTTTACTGGATTTATCGATGTTACGCTCCTCATTATAATGCTCAATTTCATTTAATGCGGTCGCTATATAATCACTTAAATAATGAATCTTATTATACGCTTTGATCGTTTCCTCTGAGCAGAAATGGATACTGCCTGTATCGATAAAAATACTGCGTTTGATTCTTCTGCCGCCCGATGTCTGCATGCCACGCCAGTTTTTGAAAGAATCTGAAATTAAAGCATAGCTCGGAATCATCGTAATCGTCTTATCAAAATTCATAACCTTAACCGTATTCAATGTAATATCAATAACATCACCATCAGCATCATACTTAGGCATCTCAATCCAATCTCCTACACGAACCATATCGTTCGATGACAACTGTACTCCGGCCACTAAACCCAGTATCGAGTCTTTAAAGATTAACATCAAGACAGCAGACAAGGCACCAAGACCACTTAGAATAATGAACGGGTTTTGCCCAATGAGATTCGAGATGACAGTAATCCCGCCAACAATAAAGAGCGTTATTTTTACAACCTGAATATATCCTTTTATCGGTCTGGCCTTGGAAACGGGAAATGTTCGATAAATAATATCAAATGCATTCAGTAACGCATTTATCACCACTAAAGTAACGACAATAATATACGTTAATGCAGCCTTCTCGATCAGGTTTTGATAACTAGGAAACATAGAACCCGCAAAGTAAATAATGATCGCAGGAACGATGTGCGATATATGATGAAAAACCTTTTTCTCTAAGAGAACATTATCCCACGTTACCTTATTGCTCGTAATAATTCGGACAATAATCTGGAGAACTATTTTTTTCGCGATAAAATTTGCTATGACACAAATTGCTGCTATTAAAACAACCATAATGACAGCAGATAGATGATCAACTTGCTGAGGGTTTGCTCCGTATCTTGTTAGCTGTTCTTGTATGAATTCCATTGCAACCTCCCCTATACGTATTCTAATCTTAGCATAATTCATTTCATCATTTTAATTAATGAGAAAGTTATTAATTAGACATAACAAACAATAACACCATCCTCATGCGGACGGTGTTCAAGGTAGTGGAGGCGAACCGTAAGAAAGTACCTGATTTCACAACTAAAAACTCAATGGGAGTCGAGCATATTTCGAACTCTATCCATGCTGCACACGATTATTTTCTTCTGATCAATGCGTATCAATTGCTCGTTTTGCAGTTCTAGCAATAATTTTGTCACGGTCTCGCGCGCCGTTCCCATCATATCTGCCAAGTGCTGATGCGTTAGCTTCAAATCAATTAACATCCCATCGGCAGAGGGAACGCCATGTTGTTCTGTTAATCGCAGCAACATACGGGCAATGCGCGTGCGCACGTCGAGAATAGTCAAGTCCGTTATTAAATTATTGGCATCGCGCAGACGATCCAAAGCCGTTCCCAAAATGCCAATTAGTATTTCAGGCCTGCTTTTTACTAAAGGAATGAAATGCCGTTTTTTCAAAACGCATAAGGTAGACTTCTCTATGGTCCTTGCGGAAGCAGAGCGTACTCTTTCATTCTGCAGCAACGCCATCTCCCCAAAGAAATCGCCTTCTCTAAAAATAGAAAGGATCACATCCCTGGAGCGGTTATCTTGATAAATTTGAACAACTCCGGATATGACCAAATAAAGCTCATCCCCTTCATCGCCTTCAAAGAAAATAGACTCGCCCTTTAAAAAAGTGCATTTGGTGCATAATTTGGAAATTTCGGCTAAATATTCATCATCAAGATGCTCAAATAGCGGAAAATCTCGTAATAACTGCGGATTCATCTCGGTGCCTCCCCTCATAAAGTTATATTGATTATAGCATTAATAATCGCGATATTATGAAGAGCAATGAAATACCACACGGGATGAGACAATGGGCAGTGGATCCGGTTAATAATCACAGGTCTACTGAAATGTCGACGCGCGAAGCAAGGCTTTCGTATATTCAGACGTAGGTGCTGTTAACACAGCTTCTACATCCCCCATTTCTTGAATAGTGCCATTTTTCATCACTGCAACATGATCAGCAAAGCCTGAAATGGTTTCTAATCGATGGGTAATATATAAAATGGACATCCCTTCAGAACGTTTCAAATCAAGCAATAGTGCAAGTATTTCTTCTTCGATGGAAGGATCTAACGCTGAAGTAATCTCGTCGGCAACGAGCAGTAAAGGAGACATCGATAAGGCTCTAGCCATTGCAATTCGTTGCTTTTGTCCACCTGAGCATTCAGAAGGATAACGTTCAAGAAAATCGTTAGACAGCTTTACCTTCTCCAGCAGCTCTTCTGCTCTAACGAGTGCTTTTCTCTTTGGATAGCCGCTTAAGCATAAGGGCTCAATAATAATGTCCTTCACACGCCAATAGGGATTCATAGAACGATCCGGATTCTGGAATACAAGCTGAATCCATGAAGCAGGCATATCCTTCTTCAACGCGCGAAGCTCTTCCGACCATTGAATTAAGCCGCTAGTGGGCTGCTGTAAACCCACAATCAATTCAGCTAAGGTTGACTTTCCAGACCCGCTCTCTCCAATGAGGGCAAATATTTCATTCTGCTGTATGGTTAATGAAACCTCATCGACAGCTTTCATGAGTGTCCCTTTTTCTGCTCCTGCAAAATGCTTAGACACCTTTTCTACACGCAGCACCATCTTCACTCCCAGCTTTATGACCCTTAGGCTAATTGATGCTTGAGTTGATTAAGTTGCTTTCCTCTACTTACATATCGCTCCTTCAGATCCCCTACAACCTGAAATCCATCTTGCAGGACGATGATCTCATCAGAAATATGCAGTGCAGCAGGAATATCATGTGTAATGAGTAGAAGCGTCATATGATGTTCCTTTACCTTACTAACAAGCAAATCAAATACTTCTCTTTTTACAATCGGATCGAGTGCACCTGTTGGTTCATCTGCAATTAATACTTTAGGCTTATTAACAAGTGACAAGGCAATTAGCGCACGACTGAGCATTCCTCCACTCAACTGGTGCGGATACAAAGAAAGCACATGCGGTTCCAGTTGAACTTCAGCCAATGCTGCAATAGCAGCTGTCTGTTTGTGCTCCTTTGTTGCTTGTAGGCGCATCGCTTCATAGAACTGCCGACCGATTGTCATGATGGGATTAAAGCTATTCCTCGGATCTTGAAAAATATAAGCCGCATCTACCCAGCGCTGCATCGCGCAAGGCTCATTGTTCGAGTAGATCGGGTGACCATTAATGAGCACATTCCCTGTTACAGCCTCATGGGGCACCAGTCCATAAAGCGTTCGTGCCATTGTCGTCTTGCCGGAGCCCGATTCACCTACTAATGATGTAATGCTGCCTTGCTTCACCTCGAAGGAGATCGGATGAATAATCGGTTTGTCCCCGTACGTTATACTTAAATCACTGACAACAATTGCTGCCGACAGCTGTGAACCAGCTCCTAAATGACAGCCTAAATCTTCCCCTTCAATACAAGGCGATTCACAACCTACTTCTTGTTCAGCCGCTTTCACGGTTATGACACGACTCTCTTTACGCTTTAAGGATGCCGCAAAGCGGTTACCTGTCATGCGACTTTCACCGACAAGTGCAAGTGCTATCGTGACAAAGAGAATCGCTAATCCAGGAGGAACGATCATCCATTGCCATGCATCCGTAACAAATGTTTGCGTGCGTGAGAACGCATCCTGCAGCATTTTCCCCCAAGAGACCGTGCTTGGATTTCCAATACCTAAGAAGGATAAACTCGCTTCCATAGCTACTGCCGAACGGAACGAAAGAATAAATTTGGTTCGTACCAGAGGCCATACAAAAGGAAGTAGATGCCTACGTAGAATATATATCGTACCCCCGTTATAGAGCTGAGCAGCTTTAACAAACTCTCGTTCCTTCAATGAAAGAACCGATGAACGGATGAGCTTCATATAGCCCGGCCAAGTGAGGAAGCCTAAAGTCAGAATTAATTGCCATGTACCGCCGCCAGTAAAAGAAGCCACAATTAAAATCAATAATAAAGAAGGAAGCACAAGCAGCATATTCGCAAAACCATTCAACAACGGATCTAATCGTTTGGAATACCCGGCAAGCAAGCCAAAGCTGGCACTTAAGAAAGTACTAATGACCGTAACCATCAAGCCAATATATAACGTCGTTCGAGCGCCATACACCAACTGACTGAAAATATCTTGGCCGATCGCATTTGTTCCCAACAAATACTTCATCGAGGGCGGTAACAATCGCTCGCCATCAATCGAAAAAGGAGAATTCGACGTTAACATTGGACCGAATATCGCTACGAGTACAAATGCACTGAATAAAAGAATACCGATACGCTGTGACCAGGTTAGCTTCATTCCAGCTCCCCCCTTCTCGCAGCTGCTCGAATACGCGGATCCAACCTTGGATAGATCATGTCCGCAATGAAATTAAGGACAAGGACAAATAAGGTCATCATTAAAAACAAACCATGCAATAACGGATAATTCCGTCCCATAATCGCTTCTTGAAGCAGCTTGCCGATACCAGGGTAGGCGAATACTGTCTCAACCAACACTGACCCTGCCAGCAATCCACCCATTCGAATGACAATCATCGTAACAAGAGGCAGCGCAGCATTACGAGCAATATGCGTAAAGATGATACCTTGTGAACCTACCCCTTTGGCAGAAGCAAACTCGATATAGGACTCATTACGCACACGAATCGCTTCGTTACGCATAAGTAAATATAAGCCTGCTATGCTTCCGATTGTCAGCGTTAGAGCAGGAAGTACAGCATGTTTGGTAATATCCAGCGCATGAACCCACCATAGATCTGATCGAAAGAACGCCGTCTTTGCGCCGCTAAGCGGAAACCATTGCAGCTTTACTGCCATGGCAATTAATAAAACCATACCCAGCAAAAACTCAGGAATCGTACTTAAACTAAGCATAGATAGAAATAAACTGCGATCCGTTTTTCCAGGAAAACGCCATGCAGAATACAGACCGATCAATAAACCGATAAGAATAGAAAACATACTCGCCAATCCGACGATAAGCAGCGTCCAAGGTAAACGATCGATGATCACATCAGAGACGGGTGCTTTATGAGTAATCGATAATCCAAAATCAAACGTAAACATACCTTTCATGTATTTCCAAAATTGCACGCCTAATGAATCATCTAAATGATAGTACTCAAGCATTGCCGCCTTTTGTGCCTCGGATAAGAATACTACGCCTTCTTCGCCGCCACCTGTAATATATTCGACTGGCCCCCCCGGCAAAAACCGGGGAAGCCAGAAGTTAAGCATCAATACGAATACCAGAACGAGCAGGTAAGAGACGTATTTATTATTTTTCAACATTTACGAAGACAACCTTGTTTTCCCAAAGTGGCATTCCATCCGCGATTCCTCCGTACGTATTCTTCCATTTATCAAATTTATCGGCATTATGGATTTCGTAGAATGGACGGTGATAGAGCACAAGAGTAGGCAGCTCTTCAGCAAGAATATCTTGCATTTGATCTATAATTTCTTTACGTTTCATTTCATCCAGCTCCTGCATTTGTAAGTCAGCAAGCTCATGGAACTCACCAAGCTCCAGGCTTTTGCCGCGAGAAGACCACATATTAGCAGCTTTCCCAGAGAACCACAGACGAAGATAATCTGCATCGCCACTAGCTCCGATATGTCCAGTTAATGCGATATCGTATTTGTTCTCACCAAGAGCTACAGCGAATGCTGCCGAATCAAGCTGAACAAGGTTTAATTCAATGCCTACTTTCTTCAACATCTCCTGCATCATGACAGAGTCCTGCATAGTCGATGAGGTCATGAGATTTAATTTCAAATCTTCACGCATCCCATTCGCATTCTTCGTATAACCAAGCTCATCCAGAATACGTTCGGCTTCAGCTGTATTGTACTCATATTGTTTAACCTCTTCGTTATACCAAGGAGAATCTGTAGGAACAACACCTGCATTACCTACCATCGGCTCTCCACCTGTGATTTTGCTGGAAATTTCAGTGCGATCCAGTGCGTAAGCTATCGCTTGGCGCAGACGTTTGTCACCTAGCTGGCTATGCTCCATGTTGAAGGAAATCCGAACGACACTGCCTGCGGGTTCACTCTTAATCGAGCTGAGCCCAGCTGCTTCAGCGGTTTGAACATCCCCATAACCCGCTGTATACATGGCATCGATTTCACCATTTTGTAGCGCCAGAAGCTTGTTAGACACAGCTACGTAAGCAATTTCTTTAACGATTACTTGACCTTTGAAGAAGTTTTCATTCGCTGCATATAAATATTGACCAGAGGCCGAATCATACTCTTCTAATTGGTAAGGACCTGTACCCACTAAAGCTGCATCTTCACGATATTCAACCGGGTTCGTTACCGTAGCCCATACATGCTCTGGGATGATCGGAACGATCCCTACAAGATCACTTAAGAATGGGGCATATTTATTATTCAAATGGAAAGCTACTGTATAGTCGTTGATCTTCTCCACAGATTTAATCTGGGTAATATCTCCGTTCCAGTTGAATGGATAGGTTTTGTAATAGCCGAAGCTAAATACAACATCATCCGCTGTGAATTTTTCACCATCATGCCATTTTACGTCTTCTTCTAATTGAAAGGTGTACGTCAGACCATCTTCAGAAAGCTCCCAGGATTTCGCAAGCCATGGAATAACACCCGTGTCATCCTTCCAGGTCAATGTATCAAAAATAAAGGAATTTCTTAAATAACCGAAAGGACCAGAATTGCTAAAAGCAAACGGAGATGGATAACCGCTGTCACCACCTGCGATTTTCAGCATACCAACCGTTTCAACCGCAGCATCTGTTACAGGAGTTACATCTGAAGAGGCAGAAGCTTCTGGGCTTCCATTTGCATTTTTATTACCGTTATGATTACCTGTACATGCCGTGAGCAGCATGATTGCACAAAACATCAACATCATCATTGATTTCTTAGAAAGGTTAAACATCGTATGATCTTCTCCTCTGTGATTATCATTCTCAATTGGGTCTTAAAAAAAAGGACACTATAGGCGTCCATCTGCTAGCCAGGGCAGAAATCCATTCAAAAACTGTTCGGTTGCCGGCATAAAATAAGAACCGAAATGATACTCAGGATCAAGGGTTGTCAGCATTAATGTTCCACCTGTACTCTTCTTGTCGATATATAGGATGGAGCCATCATTTTCAACTTCAATAAGTGATTCCACTTCGTGTGTTGGGAGAAATACACCATGATAATGCCAAGTTGCATCCGCCAGCGATATATAATTGAACAAGTCATGCTCTGGCTTCGTTATCACAAGCCCACTCTTCGCTCCTGGCTCAAGCCACCACCAAAAATTCGTCGGACGAAACTCCCAATTATGATTCGAAAACCAGCTATGATGCTGCGCTCCCAGAGCAACGACAATTTTGCCACTGTCAAGGAACGCATGAATTTGCTTTAAGTGATGGGTTACTTGTCCTTGATGAAGCTGTGAAGGAACGATTAACACATCGAACTTATGTAAATCCACATCTGCAAGCTTCGGTAAATAGACAAGCTCAGCAATATACTGCTTATATTTCGGCTCCGTAAAACTACGGTGTTGATGCGAACTTCCCGAGTAGAGCACTGCGATCTTTCTCATGCTTGTACCCTCCTTCGCCCAACTGCCTCATGCTCCTCGTATAGGAAACGTTGAAACTGATCGCCAATACGGCCGGCAGTATTTTCCTGATGACGATACTTCAATAAATTACGGCCCGCATGAACGACGATTGTGCCTTGCGTACTCGTTCGGTCAATATACGTTATGGGCTCGCCACCTGGAAGCTTAAGCAGCACTTCAGCTCCTTCAGGTATGGGATGATGACCACGACTGAAAAATCCGGAAACCCCTTTATTAGATGTGATATCCTCTGACTTTACGCCTTCAAAAATCGGATGATCGAGTACAGTCACTACATAATCTAAATGAGAACGAATCGTTTTCGGAACAAATAAGGATGCACCCGGAATCCAATGCCTGAACAAATGTCCACCGAAGAACAAGATATTTCCTGCATCTAAAAAGGTGTGGATTTGATCCTTTTGCTGAAGCAGAAGCTCCTGATCAATGAATTCATCAAGGATCAGAAATTTGTGGCCGGCTACAACAATGTCATAAGTGGGCAGCTCATACTGATCCAGAATCTTCGTATTCGGGTCTTCCTGCCCGTTACGAACGGTTTGCTCACTGAAGCTCGCTCCAGAGTCCAGCACAAGAAAGTCTGCCTTTGCTTGAGGCATGCTCATGACAGTCTCTTAACCTCCAATAACTCATCTTGGGGAAGAGCTAATGCACGTTCACAGAGCGTAGCTTTTAAATTCTCGTTTGCCGCTTTATCCTCAGCTGTCATCGTACCTTCACGACCTTTTTTCAAATAGTCGTAAAATACGGCAGGCAAGAAATCTGATTTCAATGAAACCTCTACAGCGGCACCCTTGTCATCGGAAATGACATATGCATAGGATTGTGCACGATAAGGATCGTACTGTGCTGCCGGATATTCTACATCTACCGTGTATGCACCACGGGTAACCGCACGCGTCGTATATTCAAAGGCATCACGAAAGCCTGGTCCAGCATGACCTGAACGTACGGATAAGCTGCTGCGTTCGGGCGCTTCTTCATTGTATAGCTCTGCCAGCGCTGCTTGTACGACACGAAAGCCTACACCGATCGCCATTAAAGCGAGATTGCCATGATAATTACGAAGCTCCGGAAAATGTAACGTAAGAACCTCTCCACGATCTTTTATTTTGATGACTGACATATGAAACACCTCTTTAGCGGTTTTATAGCAAATCCGAATTCTTATTAGTAATGATAATCATTATCAGTATTATAACGTTTTTGATCATATCACTATTGAGAACTATTATCAATGTTTATTTATGGTAACGTTGTACTTATTATTTGCACAATTATATCCGACTGGAACGACTCCTGATTCTTTCCACACAAAAACCCGACCACTTGCGGTCGGGTCTCTCGTGGCACCACCTATAGTGAGGCGGAGGGATAACATGAAGAAGGAGCAGTATGATCTGCACTTCAAGAAGCACGAACTGGATCCCAAAATGGTGCTCCGATGGGCTAGAGAGCTGAGCCAAAAGGATCTCGATCAGTATTTTATTTCCGAACCCCCAGCATTCTGACGATGGCCGATGCGGCTTCTGCGCGGGTGGTAAGTGCTTGCGGCGCGAATTTGCCCTCCGGCAGTCCTCCGACAATGATGATACCGGTCTCCTCCGCCTTGGAAACGGCGGGTTTCGCCCATTTGGGGATGTCTGCATCATCGGCTAAGCCGGTTTGCTGCTCCTCACCCATTGGAAGACCGGATGCCCGGACGACCATAGCGATCATTTCCGCATGGGTGATGTTTGCATTGGGCCGGAATGTGCCGTCCGCATAACCGCTAATAATACCAAGTTTGACAGCCTGCTGTACCGATTCCACCGCCCAGCTTCCAATTTTGTCTTTATCCTTGAAGACGAGCGCCATCCCTTCGTCTGCCGGCTTCACTCCTCTCATGAGCATACTCGCAAACTCTGCCCGGGTGACGCTTCCGTCAGGCCGGAATGTTCCATCCGGATAACCGGACACAATGCCGCTCGACACTGCTTTCGTGATCTCATCCCTTGCCTGATGTCCAGCAAGATCGGATAGTTGGATCACTTGTAACTCCTGCGGCGGTGATTCTGCCTTCCCCATAACTGTCACCATGCATGTATCTGTGAAATTACCAGCCTCCGTCTTTACAGTAATTTTTGCAATGCCCGACGATTTGCCCGTCACCTTGCCCGTACTGTCCACTTCAGCGACCTGGCTGTTATCGCTGCTCCAGGTGACGTTCCGATTGTCTGCATGGGAAGGCGTAACCGACTGGATTAACGTTTGGCTTGCCCCTTCTTCCAGGGCGATGGCCTTTTTGTCCAGCTTGACGCCGCTTACCGCTGCTTTGTCCAAATCCCCAAGCTTGAGGTTAAATTTCTCCAAATATTTTAGAGCATTCAGATTTATCGTGGTATCGGGATCAGGCTTGGGTTTGTCTTTTGGAGTGTTCAACTCTGGAATCAGGATCGGCAGTTCTTTGTATACGTCCGAAATCTGGAACGGAACCTTCGTCTTGACGGTCGCCCAAACGATTCCCGGAATCAGCTCTTCCGGCAAGTTGAACTGATCAATGACCGGGGTTAACGAATAAACGTAGATCGTGCTTTTCGATGTATTCGTCTTCTTATCCGTAAAGCTGAGAGGGCCGACATGATCCTTCGTACCTGGCACATCGAATATTTTGTCACCGTCGGGTCCGGACCGGGAAATCCGGTAATACGATTCCATGTTGGAGCGGTCCTCCCAACGGAGCGTGACTGTCCCGTCATCGTTCGGTGTTGCTGTAAAATCTGACGGGTCTCCCGGCTGCAATACCTTGTAGGGCCCCATAACCCTTATGGAAGAGCTCATAGAGCCGATGACCGGATTGAAATACACACCGTAACGAAGCTGAATGGAGACTAACTGTGAATCAATAGGGAGTCTAAAGGCTCCGTAACTCCTGAATCCGTTCACACTCTCAGAAATGGGAATAGGAAGCCAGGTGGCTCCATTATCGGCCGAATAATCCAGCCAGGGACGCTCGACTCTGGTTGAAGGAGCTTTATCAGAATTAAAGGAGACACTGTAAAGCTTTCCGGCTACCAGATGGGTGGCAACACTATTAGCGTCCTCATCTATTACATAAATACTGGTAATCTGCGCGGCATGCACAGGCTGTATCGGCCCTACGGAGCAAAAAGACACCAGAATGGCCAACACCAGCATAAACACCTTACTAGCTACCTTCAAGGTGAATACCCTCCTTGTTGCGCTTCTATAAATCCAAGTGCTGCTGCGCCCCCTACTTACCGACTGGAGTTTCACCGTTATCAAAATAAGACGTATCTAAAATCCTCGCATATATATATGGATTTAACAAATGGCTCTGTACATGGATTTTGACTTTTTCCAAGCCTTCCACGTTGAAGATCAGCTGTTTAACACCGTCTTCCGGACTTACAGCATGCATTTCCAGAACCGTATCCGCTGTGTTCGCCGCCAGGTCCGATGCGTTATAAAGCGAGAACTCCACTTCATGTTCTCCCGGGCTTACGACTGCCGCATCCAGAACGAGCCGCTTGTATTTACGATCAATTGTAAAATATACATCCCCATACTGTTCGATCTGTAAAATATCCTTATACTGTGTGCCATTTATGAGTGTTTCTTTAGGGTTTTTTGATTGAATGACATAATTGTTGTCGATCTCCATCGGCATGGAAAATATCGGCGTTTTTGCTCCGGGCCTTGCGCCGATATAAATTTTTTGACTGGCAGAATCGTATTCAATCGGTGTTTTGAGTGCTTCTGCCAAGGCACGAACCGGCAAGTAATTTGTGTTGTTATATACAATCGCACTCAGCTCTTTACCGGATGCATCTGTCGGCTTCCAGCGTTCTCCATGCAGAATGAACGAAACGCCCTTGTTGAAAAAAGCTTTGATCGGTTCAAGATTAGCTGCCGCATAAGCAGAACCAAGAGTATTAGAGAGCATGGCAGCAGCAAACAGAACGATCATGATCGATTTCTTCTTTAATACCTTCATCTTCCATTCACCATCCTAATATAAAATCATCATATCTGAATGGTATCATGGTATAAATCCAAGCCAATATTAGCCGAAAGTTGTAATTCGGTAGCATAAAAGTGGTAATTTAATTCCTATACTTATTCATGAGTTGTATCCGGCTTTTAACCTGAAGCTTCCCGAAGATATTGAAAACATGCTTCTTGATCGTCGCTTCGCTCAAGCAAAGTTCACCGGCGATTTCCGAGTTGGTGCGTCCTTTGATCAACAGCTTGACAACATCTCTCTCACGATTGGACAAAAGGAGAAGTTGCTCCTCTCCAACCACATTATCCTGTACGATTCCGAACGATGCGACCATTCTGTTCAAGTAGTCCAGGAGTTTTTTTCCTCTCGTATCCAGGATAAAGTACGGCGTTGGTATATGATCGTCATAATGGTAATGAACGACATCCTTCGCCTTCTCGAACCCCAAGCTTTGAAAGATGGAATGAAAGAAGGGATTCGCCGGGGCCGTTGTCACCACCAGACGGGCGGACAGCATATGGGTTATAAATAGGAGTCCTGCGGTCTGCCGCATCGTTAGATCAGCGTAGTCAACATCGATAAATTCAACGAAATACCCGGCGATGGAATCCTTCGGAGTTCGAAGTTCATGAAGTTTGGACCTGGATAGACTGGCGAAATAAGCGGAGTATGGCGGTTTGGATTCCAAAAAGTCCAAGGTTCCTTCATGGATCGGGACAATCGCCGACATTCCACATACCTTTCCCCCGGCATCCCGAATCAACTTGACGATATTCTCGTCCAAGTCGAACAGTTGTTGCAAGTGGACGTGTTTGAACCCATAGAGACTCTCGTTCTTCGTGATGAGATATTCATATCGTACGTCTGTTTCCATATCTGTATGTTGAATCCACACATCTTGAACGAACCGGCGACGGTTATCGATATACCGCTCCGCCTCCATCCAGTTCGAGGGATGAAGCGACTCCAATTGATAAGAGACAGCTTCTTGGTAAAACAATGTGCGAATCAACCGGTCTCCGATATAATAAACCCATTCCACGCTTTCCCATGAGATTAATTTCTTGTGGATCGATTCTTTGACATGGAGATAGTAATGCAACACGCAGCGTTTCCAAAGCCTGTCGTAGTATTCCGGCACTCGGTGGCGCATTTCGCGGACGATGGCGTCCCTCAGCAAATCGTGTAACAACCATCCCCTGTCAACCCTGCGGATAAAAGAATGTCCGATCAGTTTCAGGAATTGCTCCGTCGTCACTTGCTTTTCCAATATGAAGCTCAGCGTTTCCTGGTTAAATTGCCGTAAAACAGCGGCCGCCTCCACCAATTCGCGGATATCGGGATCCGGAACCTCTTTCAGCCAAGTTCTTACGACATACGGAAAAATTTCTTGTTCGTTCCGAAATGAATCGCTCGGCTGTCTTTGAGCCAGTGTGGTATACACGAATAGAGACAAGGTCAGGGGATGGCCTTTCGTATGGGTCCAAATATACCGAGTTTTCTCCTCCTGGGTGATGCCTGCAAGCGACAAATATTGTTTGACGGCTTCATACTGCAAATCGTCAAGCGGCAGCCTGTTAATCATCTGCCGCCAGGCCGGAGAGGTAATCCATGCCCCGTGCAAGGGCAGCCTCCCTGAAACGATCACCAAGACCTCCGGACTCAGATGAGTCAGGAAATCTTCCCGCAGCCAGTGCTCCAATTCGCCGAACTCTTCGAATGTATCCAGGGCGAGGACCAGCTTTCCCTGCACCGCGGCTTTCCGAATTTCGTCTGCGCAGAGTTCCGTCAGCAAGCGGATATCGGCCTGCAGTTTTTCCACTTGCAGGATCGGATAGCGCATCAAGCGCAACAAGTACGAACAGAACTCGAAGGGATTCCTCGGAAAGGCTCTGCTGTCTATGTTAATAAACGGGATATGGGCTTTCTCGGAGAGCCGGCGGAATTCATCGAGCAGGTAGCTTTTTCCTACGCCGCCCGTACCATAAAGATTGATTATTTCACCTTCTGAATGATCATTAGACAATAGCTCCAAAAACAAACGGATTTCCTGATCACGTCCTACGAGATATCGATGCTCCATTCGATCAATCTCTTGGGCTATACGCTGAGACGAATCCTCCATTGACATAGCGTCCTGGTCACCTCGCTTTGTGTATAGAATACTTTTATTCTATCCGTTCCAGTAATATCCTTTATTTAACAGCCGCTATCCTAATCCTATTCAGCGGAAAAAGTCCCTGTAGTCGAGATATGGAGCCAAAAATGGCGGTGCAAGGATGACCTCCCTGCACCGCCATTTCTTTATTTTGCCGTTATTCATTATGCGAGCTGTCTCATTATTAAATCAATTCCGCTTTTTGAAGAAATCGCTGAATGATTGCTGCAGTTTCGGCTCTCGTAATATTTTGCAGAGGACGCAGCTCACCTTGGTAACCGCCAATAACGCCCATTTCAATGGTTAACGCTGCAGCCTGATGAGCCCAAGAGGCCAATTGCTTGCTGTCTGCGAAATGGTTGATCAATTCTTGCTGCTTCGTTTGGTCAATCTCCTTATTCGGCTCCACAAGCTTCATTGCCCGGGATAAAATAACCATCGCTTCCTGTCTGCTAATCTTCTCATTAGGTTTGAAGGAACCATCGCGATGTCCGTCGACCAGCCCATACGAATACCCGATCTGGACTGCCTGATGATACCATGCTTTGTCCTCTACATCTTTGAAATAAAACGTCTTGTCAGCCGAGCTTAAGGCTAATGCTCTGATAATTATGGCCGTAAACTCTGCGCGCGTAATGTCGCCCTCCGGTAAAAACCGCTGCTCGTCTGCTCCATTAATGACGAGTCTTGATGCTAGGTCGTGGATACTTTCCTGAGCCCAATGCTTGGATACATCATGAAAGGTTTTTTGATTATAAATAAGTCCATAAATGCTATTGGTCCTGCTATTAAGGATCGCGTAATCACGCCCTTCTTCACGCACTAACTTCGTCGGGATATGAACAATCGTACCATCCGATAATAGCTTTACTCCCGTCGTAATACGTGCAGGATCTACCCCTTCGGGTAAAGCAAAGCGCCTTTCTACAAAAGCATCGAATAGATTCAATTCTACTTCCTTGTCTCCATGCAGCCCTTTTATAGAAAAACTTACCGGCGGGGTGACAAGTATAACCTGTCCATCACCCGAATTCTTAAATACAAATGCCGAGCTAGGCAGCTTACTCACTTCTAACTTGATCTTCATATCCTTCAGAGGGATATCGGCCCCTAATTGATTACGCCATTTATTAATGCTAACTTGAACTAAGGGAAGAGTATATACAACGTTTTCTGTAATCACTTGAAGGGTTGCATTATTGTTCGCTAACCTTTGCAGGAGTGCAGCGTCCATCTCCAAATTGACGGTATCGGAATCGTTATGAACCGTAATAGTAATAACTGGATTTGTCCCCAATTCTTTCAGCATTCCATCAAGTTGAGCTTCTTCCATTAAGACTGTTGTGACCTTTTTTCCTTCTATCATTTTAATATCAACTTTAGTTGCTATCTCTGACTTGCTCCCCGTACTAAGGACAACATCAGGACTGGAAGTGTTATCTGTGCTCCCCGTACTTCCAGAAGCACCACCGTTTGAACCCGCGCTTTCCTGGTAGGTAATGGAAGCCATGCTTGCCACACTAATATTACCTGCACCATCCCGGAATTGGACGTAAAGATTTTTCAATCCCGGGCTACCCGGTAAACTCCAGCTTTTCGCAGGCAATACGTTCTCCCAATTCAACCATGTCAGATTATCTTCAGAAAAACGCATTTCTGAAACGCCGCTGCCAGCGCCATCTGAAGAAGTCAAAGTTAATGTCACTGCTTTGCTGCTTGTTGTGGTTGCACCATCGTTTATGACGATTGTTCCAGTAGGAATCGTTTGATCCAGCTTAATAACGTCATGGATGGTTCCACTCACATTGCCAGCCTTGTCTTTAAACTGGACATATACCGTCTTCTCACCGTCACCCGTTGCAAGACTCCAAGCCTTAGTTGTTGCCGAAGGTTCCCAGCTATCCCAGTCGCTTCCGTTGCCGGAAAAGCGCATTTCTACGATACCGCTGCCATTATTTCCGTCGCTGCCAGTCAGAGTAAGTGCAGCATCTGTAACATTCGTCCATTCTGCACCCTCCTGAATAACTAACGTACCCGTCGGCGCGGTTGCATCGATTTGGAATTGAATGGTTGTTGCATTGCCTGCAGCATCTGTTACAACAAGCGTATACATACCATCCTGATCAATAATGGTGCCATGAGTATAGGCATTATCGTTCAACAACGCTGTCCCTTCGTTGAAATCGGGAGTTACCGATTTATAAACTTCGCCGTCCGCTACTCCCGTCACCGTTGGTGCTGCTGTGTCGATCATGAAGCTGACGGTCGTCACATTGCCTGCTACATCCGTTACAACCAGCGTGTACGCGCCATCCTGATCAATCTCTGTACCGCTTGTAAAAGCAGCTCCATTCAATGTCGCTGTTCCTTCGTTGAAACTAACAGTCACAGGCTCTTTATAACTCCCGCCGTTCGTTACTCCCGTCACCGTAGGTGCTGCTGTGTCGATCGTGAAACTGACGGTCGCCACATTGCCTGCTGCATCCGTTACAACCAGCGTGTATACACCGTCCTGATCAATCTCTGTGCCACTAGTAAAAGCAGCTCCATTCAATGTCGCTGTGCCTTCATTGAAACCAACGGTCACCGGCTCTTTATAAATCCCGCCGTCCGTTACTCCTGTAACCGCAGGTGCTGCTGTGTCGATCGTGAAGCTGACGGTCGTCACGTTGCCTACTGCA
>NZ_BMHP01000020.1 GCF_014641075.1 Paenibacillus nasutitermitis | reverse complement strand
AGCTGCTATAGCAGTTACAAAGTGGGTTTTTGAATACTACAAAATACCATATTTAATCGGGACTGTTGGGGTGGATAACATTAAATCACAAAAAGTCTTGGAACGAAGCGGTTATCAATTTATCGACTTTAGAACATCATTAATGCAACAACCTGAGGGTAAGCTTTCTGACTATAAATATTATAGATTTTACCCTACAGTATAAGCATTAAATGCCAAAGACAGCTAAACAACCGTTATTCGTCCGTTAACGACTTACTCTGTTGAAATTCTTGTTCCTCAACATAAAGCGGCATCGGATCGGGAGAATCGTACCGCGGCATTTAACGGCAAAATGGAGCCGATAACCAGCCCCATAGCCACAACGAAATAATAAGCCTATTCCGACAGTGCCCGCATGATGTTCGATTTCGCCTCTGCTGCAATCGCTTCATTCCCGTCATCGACTGCCTGCATCAAGATCAGAACAGGGATGTACACCGCGATCAGCCGCGCCAGCAGCTTCGTTTCCTCGTCCGCCCCACCGTACGTTTCGAAAAATACGCTGCGAGCGTACGGAGGCAAAAAGCTGTAAGCAACGCTCAAATCGCAAGCCGGATGGCCGACGCTCAGGTCTCCCCAATCAATAATGCCGGAAACGATCCCGTTCTCATTCACCAGCATATTTCTGAAATGAAGATCGCCATGTAGCAGCACATTCATAGCCTCGACACGGCCCGTTTGCAGCCCGCTTATGTAACCTTCGATCGCACCGAACTCTTCCGGAGATAAGAGTACAAACACCTTCGATAGAAAACCCTCCAATTTCACTTTGCGCGATGCGATGTCCGTCAAGTTTCGATGATCTTGCTGAACTCCGCACTTCAGCGCAGCATGCACCGGAAACTCATGCAATCTCCGCAAAAATGTCGCTAGCGTCTCTGCCGATAAAGCCCGGCGTTCTTCTGTCAAGCCGATAGGAAAATCCCCCGGCACGTAGGTATAGCCAAGAAATGGTGCCGGGTATTCGTCACTTGCTTCACCATAAAACAAAGGTTTCGGATAGGGGATGGTCATATATGCCTCCAGCATCGGCAGCAGCTTCCCTTCCATACGAATCGAGCCAACTGCAATCGTTCTTCTTGGAAACCGGAACACGTACTCGTCACCGATGAGAAAAACCGTATTGTCCCAGCCCCAGCCCAATCGCTTCACTTGCTTCGATGACAGCTGAGGGAATTGTCTGCCGATCAGCGTCCGCGCCTGCTCTTCGTTAACTTCCCACTCCGCATCCCATACATTCGTTCCTCCCATGAATTGTCTGCCTCCTCCATCGGTTACAACGGCGAAACGTTCGGTTTAGCCGGTCTTTCCTTCATGTCCCGAACTCATCCTCCAGTTGTTTGTTTTCAGTTTGGAGTTCTCATATCCGCTTGTTTTTAGCAGCGATGAGAACGCACTTGCTTGTTTGGGAATAAAAGGCTCCTTCTTAGAATCGTAAACAATCAGCCTATATTTACTGGCAACTCATTCCGGACAGAATACATGAAAAAAGGATCCCACTTACCATCACCGCCGCAATCATTTTTGCCACAAAAAAAGGACCTCCCACACTCTCTTTTGTGGATGTCCAAATATAATGTGGAACACTATATGAAAGTACAGTAGATTCAAAGCTTGGTCAACAAAACTTACATATTAATATTACGTAGTATTTTATACATATGTCTGTATGAAGAATAAAAGCCTCCTTGTGCATCATGACTTCTTATAGGAGGTCTAGAACATATATCGATAAAAGACAAGAAGTTGTATAGCCTCGCCTCGCTCGCCTACCTATGCACTTTCATAAAAAATAAAAAAGCCATCTGTACGAACCAATGTGTTTGGTCGCACGCTCCAATGCTGCTCTTGGAAACATCCATAATCATTTGTTTGAAAAACTCATTATCATCGGACGTACTACCAACTTGCATATCGTATGTTTGCTGATCCCCCGTTTCAAGCAGAATATTGTTTCTCACGATCCATCGAAACCAGTCTGCTGAAAGGCTCGCAGCTATTCAATAGCTGAGCATAGTCGCCCATCCCAGCCACTTTGCCTTTATCCAACACAATAATCAAGTCAGCGTTCAGGATCGTGGATAACCGGTGAGCAATAATCAGCGTCGTCTTTCCGGCCCTTATCGAGTCCAGCCTCTTCATCACTTGACGTTCCGTTTCAAGGTCCAGTGCGGATGTTGCTTCATCCAGGATGAGAATCTCCGGGTCGCGCAACAGAGCTCGGGCTAGTGCAAGTCGCTGCCTCTGCCCGCCCGATAAGGTGATGCCACGCTCCCCTATGATGCTATCGTACCCATCCGACATCTCTTGGATAAACGCATGAATTTGCGCCTGCTCGCAAGCGTTCCGGATGGCGATGTCCGCAGACGGGAGGCCAAACGTAATGTTGTCTCTTACTGAAGCCGGTAGCAAATAGGGCTCTTGCTGGACGAAGGCGATCCGTTTCATCCAATGCTCCTGTTGCCACTCCAACAGCGGGACGTCATCTGCCAGTATCTCTCCCCCATTCGGGGAGATACAACGGATGAGCATGGCGGCAATTGTCGACTTGCCCCCTCCACTTGTGCCGACGAAGGCAATTTTTTTACCCATAGGGATCGTGAAGGATAGGTTATCCAGGACCGGTACCTGACGATCAAGTTCATAAGAGAAATCGACTTTCTTAAACACAATCTCCGATACAGGTCCCTGTTGCATATAAGTCCCTTCCGACGACTTTACTTTCGCGATCACCTTCTGCAACCTTTCCGCCGAGGAAAGACCGCGGGAAATGTCCATACTGAAATTGAACAGGTTCTGGAAGGAGTTAATCAGTTGCGCGATAAATTGGTACGTTACCAAAAAGGTTCCAAGCGAAATCCTTCCTTGAATGACGCTATATCCCCCGAACCCTAACAGGGCTACATGAATGCCCCATTTCATAGGCTCGGTCAAAAGAATTTGCAAGTTGGCCTTCTTGCCTTCCTGTTCAACCTTTTTGTATAAGGCTTGGAACTGGGTGTGATACCGTTGTTTTTCCCACTGTTGTCTCCCGTATGACAGCACTTCCCGAGTGGAGGTGATCCCTTCTTCGATCAGAATGCCAAGCTTGCTTCGTTCCTCCGAGATTTCCCGCGCTGCTTTTCTCACCACAGGGGCTGTATATTTTCCTAGCACCAAGTAAATCAAGATTAATCCGATGCTGGCTATGACAATTCCAAAACCCATTTGACTAAAAATCGACAAGATGGTAACGACATAAAACAAATGCTGTATCCCCCGAGGAAGACGGTTCGTCAACACCTGGGCCACATTATCCGCGTCTTCTCTCATGTAATGGACGAAAGCGGCTGTTCTCTCTTCGTGCAAATCCTTCTGTGACAGCTTGAGAACGGCACTCATAAACTTTGCTGCAACTAAATGCTGCGTTTCCATTCGGAGAAAATAAATATAGTGGGCCACGGCATAGTAGAGAACCAGGAACAGAAGGAATACGACAATGAAGAGGCCGATATACAAGGGAAGCTTGTCGTAATTCTGCCCAAGGATAACGTCGTCGATGATGAACTTCTGCACTCCGGTCACGGCAAGCGTAATAACACATTGGCATAACATGAGGAATAGCATAAAGGCATGGATCTTCTTCATCGGCTTAACGAACTGCCATAACCAACGCCAGTTCACATTTCGATTATTGGGCATCCATGTACTCCCTCCCTGTCCATAGCGCATATAGCGCCCCCCTCTGAGTGATCAAATCCTGCCAGTTTCCTTGCTCCACAACCCGTCCCTGATCCATGACTAGAATGCGGTCAAAGTCTTGAATGGTGGACAATCGATGCGCCACTGCAATAACAGTCGCTCCCTGCAGCTCCCGAATCGATTGTTGTACCCTCATCTCGCTTTCCCGATCAAGTGCAGACGTTGCTTCATCCAGAAGCACGATTGCCGGCCGTTTGAGCATCATCCGAGCAATAGAGATCCGCTGCTTTTGCCCGCCTGAGAGCTTAATGCCACGCTCGCCTACCTCTGTTTCGTACCCATCCTTGGTTGCCAGGATGAACTCGTGTGCATATGCCCTCAACGCTGCTTCCTGGACCTCTGTATCAGACGCATCAGGCTTGCCGAACCGGATATTCTCCTGGATGCTCGTTCCGAACAAGTACGTTTCCTGAAAAACATAACCGATCAAGTCAGACAACTCCGATTGCGGGATAAGGGGGAGTGGAATACCATCGATGGAAATAACGCCTTCAGTTGGATCATAGAATCGGCTTAATAACTTCATTACCGTCGTCTTGCCGTTTCCGCTTTCGCCGACGATGGCGACTCGCTCTCCTTGGTGAATAGTCAGATTCAGTTTGTCCAACAACATCGGACCGTTAGGGTAACCAAAGGATACCCCCTCGAATCGTATGGTTCCGGACCTATTAGACAAGGAAATTGGCGCATCAGGCTCTTGCAGAAGTGGAACTTCACTAGCAAATCGGTAGAGTCGCTCTCCCTGGAGAAGCAGTATTTTCTGCTCGGTAATGTCTGTCATAATCGCTGTCAGCAATGCCATCAGAGTGAAATAATACAAAATAAAGGCGCTTAACTCCCCTACCAGCATTGTTCCGTTATGGACACAATAAGGCCCATAAAGTAGAACGGCAACAGCTCCCACATAATACGTAAACCGGCGAAACACTTCGGACAAATGGAAAATCGCCAACGCTTTTAACCACTGTTTGGAATATTGCTTATGTACCTTTCGGAAATTGTCCATGATCCACGGCTGAGCCGAGTAGGCCTTCACTTCCGTTATAGCCGATACTGAATCGTAAATTTGCTTGTCATATTCCTTGCCGTATTGGTAGGCTTGGCTTTTGTTCTGCGAGGATTTCTTCTCGAGTATCGGTCCAACGAAATAGTAGAGCATAAACGAAACAAGGGTAAGGCCGGTCAGAAGCGGACTAATTTGAACCATAAAGACCAGGCTGATAAGGGCGAAGATACTTCTCCATAGTAGGGATGGCAAATAGATGCGGTATATTTCCTGCACAGCCTTGACGGAGCTCTGCAGCAATCCCAAGGTATCCCCTGTAGGTTTATTCTCGAAATAGGGGTAACCCAGCGTCCGTAGGTGTTGAAACATGCTCCACTGGATATCCCGGGCAGCATATTCGCGGAGTTTGCGCTCGATCCGGTTACGGTAAGCCATAGTTACAACCATCAGGAAAATCAATACGGATATCCCTATCAAAATGAGAATGAACTTATCCGTTTCGCCGCTCGGAATGCTTGTATCGATCAAGAATTGCAAGGCTTTTGGGAAAGCCAGCTCCACACTGCCGATCACGACGCCGGATAATACCAGCAGGATCAACAGTCCTCGGTAAGGGGTAACAAAGCTTAACATCCATTTGTAAATCTGGAAGGAACTTAATTTATCCATACTCACCCTCCGAAAAAGGAATAGGTTATATACCTGTATCGATATTATAATAGTTTTCCATTTATATCCACAGTTATTTTCGCCTGACTTTTTGAAAAAGGACTGTACCCTACAAGCTTGGCACGGTCCTTGAAGTTCACTCCTGCTACCGAAGTATTCGTTGATCTTATAAAGTGGATAAATCTTTAATTCACTCTTAGTCGGGGCGAGCTCCCGGTTAGTTTGCCTCCTACAGTTGGTGACCATAAAACTTCATATCTAACGATTACCATCTAGGCGGTCGGCGGAGGCGGAACCTTGGTCGTAACCGAGTAGCTAACGTTGAAAAGAACCGGCGATAAAGTTCGCGCCGGCGTTCGCCGCGCAGAGCATATATTTGAGTGGTGGATGCTTTTTCATGACTTAACATACCTTGAATGAAATCTAAAGGCGCTCCGTTATCTAGGAGCTGGCATGCATAGGTATGACGAAACCGATGCGGGTATACATTTGCTTCGAGCTCTCCCCGATCTGCAAGCCGTTTCAATGCCCATCCGATGGTAGGAATGGCCATTCGTCAAGTAGGATGGGTATCGGTTACGAATAATGCTTTAGAGGAGTCCTCACTGGCCAGATACTTTTTCAACCGCACTTTGCACTCGGTCGTGAAGTAAACCTCCCTCTGCTTTGAGCCCTTGCCATTGACAATTGCAGAGCAGTTCTCCCAGTTCAGGTCCTCGATGTTTATCTTCTCTACCTCTCCAACTCGGCGACCGGTACTGTATAGGAACTCAAGTAATGCTCGTTCCCGAAGGGATAGGCATGAAATCTTCAAATGGATCACATCTTCCTCGATTAAAAACTTAGGAATGTGTTTCTCCATCTTGGGTTCTCTTAATTTTAGAGACGGGTTTGAAGTCAGATATGCTTCTTCATAGGCAAAGCGAAAAAGCGACCGAACAAAGCGAATTCGATATCCTAAGCTGCTTGGCTTTAACCGGCCAGATTGCTTCGCTAAGTATTCTTTTAACAGTTGTAGTGTGACCTCTGAAATATCGAGATCGCCAAGTGCACTTAACTAACGTTTCACCCTAGTTGAATGCTTATTTCGAATTTGGAATTGAATATTTTGATTTGAAACATTAATAAACTTTACCAACAATGCGATTTTGTTTTCAGCATTGATACGTTCCCAGTAAAAGTCTGCTATTTCATTAATTGAATCGAATAGTGGTACTTCGAAAGGATCGCCTTCAAATGGCTTTAGTACACCATTCTGCTCCGAGTTGTACGTGTGAATGCAGTGACCAATGCCACACTTAAACTTGCTGTATTGATAACTATTACGTAAGCAAACGGAAGGGTCGTTCTCATGTGTTTTTAAAATCGACAAACTGTACTGTTTAAGTTCTGTGTTAATCACGGCCGAAATTCTCGGTGTATAGTGCGGAGCATCAGGTTCAAACTCTCGAAGCATTAACGATTGTTCGAAGGTCCGGCTATGCTGCAACCCATCATAGATAGTATCAGTTTGATCACCATTCGTGACAATGTGCACGTTCTCCCAATGTCGAATAGGATAATAGATAATAAGTGATGGATCTTCCATTTTGGCGGGATCAAACGCTTTGTTCTTTACGCTCCATCCATCCAGTTCAAAGACGCGGTTACGGCTGTTCGCGCTTCTCCCCATAATCCAATACACCTGTACATAATGTGACCCGGAAGGAGTCATTCCTACGATAAGCGTTCTTCCGGGATATAGCTTATCGTACAAATAGTGTTGAACTGTTTTCACTGCTCTTGCTCCTCTCGAGTAAACATAAAGAGGTAAGGGGAAATTCCCCTTACCTCTGCCCAGGCGTACGGCTCCAACTTATATGCTTCCTCATGGATCCCCATGCTTCGCCAGTCACATATAAGTTCTAAATTACTTCCTATAATAGCAATTACTGCTAGTAAAATCAATTATGACCATGGCTTAACCAACACCAACGGCTACCACGCTCTACTGCCCGTTAGCTGAGCGGATTTCCAGCAATGCAAAACAAGCGATGGATCGGTTCCACCGCTGTGCTATCGTTCTCCGTTAGCGTAATGATTCGAAATTCATATTGATACCTGATCTGTTGCTGACACGAATAATTGAATCTAGTTGACTCTTGGGATATTCAATCCATCCCCTGCTCATTACTTGATTACTTATTTCAAAAGAATGATATCCTGGATAGGTCTTAAACTGCTTCAAATAATCTTGAATTTGTTTGATCATATGAGCTGAGTTAAATAATTTTGAGTCAAATGCAAATATTATAGCCCCTTCTCCCCAGGGTTTACCTGGTGCATTTCCAAAAAATCCCCCAGTTAATGCACCTGCAATAAACTCCATACCCATTGCTAACCAAAGACCTTTAGTTCCACCCAAGGGCGGAAAAGATCCGCAACTTCGATCTCCTTCGAGAATCTTATACAATATATTTAAGTCTTGAGATGCCTCACCATTTGCATCTTGTACGATTCCAGGAGGAAGTATTCCATATTGGTCAGCATATTCTTTTAGCCCGACCGCTGAGTGACGAATATCATGAGTACTTAAAGAACCGTCAAATAAAAAGGGCGGGGTACCTGGTGCACATATTGCAAGCGGATTATTACCAATAACATTTAGATCGGTAATGCCTTTATTCAGTAATGGGTTGTTTTGCGTTATTATTAACCCTATTTGGTTTGCTGATAAAATCGGTTTTAATCCTTCCCCAATGATGTTCGGTTTAGGCACCGCGACGATCCCAATTCCATACGTATCAGCTAGGGATGATGCAAGTGACGCACCTTTCCTGGCGACTTCATCAGGCCAATTTCTATAAGTAGAAAAAACACGAGCTGAAATTGGTGTAATATGCTCCGTTGTGACTTCCAATTGCTTAGTCACAATTCCACTATTAATTCTATCAATAATTGATTCGAGCCGTGCAGTACCTCTTGGAAAATCACCAATAATATCACGATTGATTTGTATTTTCTGTCCACGTGTTTACAACATAGTCATCTTCCACCCATTGACGTAGAATACTCTTACACCAATGAGTCATCTCAGAAATACTTATTTTTACTGACTCAGGCATTTTAGTTCCGCTCCGTTCCCTTTTTCAAAGTACAACCGAACATCTTTCTGAATATTATTTTTCCAATTGTATCCTTCCAATCAGATGCATGCAACACTTATTTTTAAACATTCTTTCAATTTGTTACTACTCTAACGAGTTGAAGTTACCGATGGATACTGTAGCTCAACTTTTTTGCCCGTCCCTCGGCATCTCAAAAGTACTGTCACTCACAATCCTGCCCTTTCGTATTATGAGGTCACCAGATCTTTCTGGTGGACCTCATTTTTGTGTGGTCGTAAGATAGCGGTAGCCGGGGATCGAACGTTTCTGCCCGTGGGACTTGGATCCCGAGAGCTATTCTGTTCATCCCCCCTACTTGTTCAACCATGGTTAGGCTGGTTGGGACGTTGATCCCGTATCACATGCGATAGTGTGGAAGACAAGAAGGTTAGGGGTTGCCGGTGAAAATACTACAGGAGTGATGTCATGAATCCAGTCATTGGTTTGGATGTCCAAGGGAGAGAGCCATGCACAAGCTTTTTTAGACCGTGGAGTACCTCATGGGAAGATCTTTAGATTTAATCATGATCTAGAGGGATTATCGTCTTTTCTTAATTATGTTAGAGCAGTGGAATCAGCTGCAGGGATGAGCCCTTGCATTGTGATGGAGGCAACAAGCCATTATCATAGCCCTGTTGTTCAGTTTCTTGATGAACACCAGTATCTCTACATCGTCATTAATCCGTTAATCTCATATGAAGCAAAAAAAACTAATTTGAGACGGGTCAAGACGGATGCTGCTGATGCCTATCAACTTGGGGCGCTGTTCTATAAAGAAGAGTTTGAACCCATCAAAAAACGGGTCAGCACCTCATGAATTTACGCTATCTCACTCGTCAGCATGAATCTTTAACGGGTATGTATGTTCAAGCGAAGCTGCAGTTCCAGGCTATTCTAGATCAGGTTTTTCCTGAATACCATGGCGTGTTCGGTGACCTCTATTCGAAAGTTTCACTTCGATTTCTAGCCTTACAACCAACGTCTAAAGAAGTCCTGGATATGACTGTGGAAGAGATTACAGCAACAATTGGGTGCCTTACAGGACGCGGTAGATCTGCTTTATGGTGTTCGGAGCACGCTCAAATCTTAGTAGCGGCAGCAAGGCGAAATCCCTTTAAGGAGACGGCTTTTCCAAATCATTTGATCTCCATGCAGCTGCTCATCAAACTGCTTCTTCAATACCAGGACCATCTAGCAGACCTTAATAAATCGATAGAGACCCTGGCTGAAGAGTTACTTGAATATGATTTAATCCAATCGATACCCGGTATCGGCACTAAAATTGCTGCAACAATTTTGGCTGAGATTGGGGAAATCGATCGGTTCGATCACGCAAAGAAGCTGGTGGCCTTTGCTGGTGTTGATCCCAGTGTATTTGCTTCAGGTAAGTTTGTGGCCACCCAAAATAGAATCACGAAACATGGCTCCAGAAGACTTCGTACAGCCCTGTATCAAGCTGTGCGATGTGGTATTCGTAGTAATAGAAACAAGAAACTAAGAGCTTACTACGATAAAAAGCGTGCGGAAGGAAAGCTGTTCAAAGTAGCGGTAATTGCTTGTGTAAACAAACTCATTCACTGGATTTTTGCCATCTTGACTTCAAAAGAAGCATTTCGGCTAGAATGATCGGCATGAAATAGAATAAGATGAAATATATTCCTGTGCCGAAGGGGACGGTTATTTGTCATATCTTTTTTTAAGTATACCACTCCTGGAATCGGCCATTAATAATTAAATATTGACAAGCTATTAGCTGGAATAGCTTAATAACTCGTGTAATATTGGCTTACGGCAATGTATAGAAGTTCTTGTCCTAATACGGCTTTGTATAGAAGTTCTTGTCTTGAGTAAACGACAAGAACTTCTATACAAAAAATTAAAAAGCCGCAATTTATGCGACTTCCGTTGTATTGTTGTTCTTGTCGTCCGACACCTCTCTCGAAGAACTCGAAATTCGACAGCGCATCGATGATCGGAAAGTTGTTAATATGTCTTCTCACCGTATGGCTTGCATGCTGGTAGGAAACCAGATGCTCCAGATGGGGCTCGTCTGAAATATGGAAATAACATCGCTTTTCCAACTCATTTTCTTCAATGAAGCGGACAAGATCTGGCAGAAAATGGGCGATAAAATTTTTGTAATCATCACCAGCAGCGTCTGTCTCCCAACCGAAGATCCGTTTACACTCCCCCTCTTCCGTCGCGATAATCTTCGGTGGATGTTTGGCGCCCCATTGTGTATAGAGATGAGAAAACTCCACGTAACGAATACCGATGTTGTTGCACATAGCAACTTCCGTCTTTCCAAACCTCCACCAGCTGAACCGTCGGACGTTCTGTTCCCTTCAACGTGTCAATCGGAAGCGTGAAAAGAGGAGTAAGCAGCATGTTGACGCCGTGAGCATATGCGGTAATGACGTATTTCTCTATCAGGTCCCAGTGGTTTTCGCTAGATACCTCCAACCCGTAATACTCGGCGATACAGTCAGCATAAAACCATTCCGTATGAATCAGCTTCTGATCCGGCAGCATGGCCTCGATCACTTCCAATTCGAACGTTTCCCCTGCCAATTCTTCTCCGGAATCGTTGCCGAAAATGAGCCGTATGGGGTATAAACCTTCCTGGATACCGCCATCCACATGAACCGTGATCCAAATCGAACGCCATTGGTTGGGTACGATCTTAATCCCTTCCGATTCTCGCATGGGATAGAGCGGATCCGGAAATAGACCCGGTGTTGATCGTAATATGTCTTCGTCGGGATCGCCATAGCAGGGTAGTTCGGACGGTGCAAGTCCGACGGTACGAATCGTGATTTGATCAGCAAGGGGAGATTCGATATGAAGGAGTATATTCTTCAATGCCTCTACAACCCCCCGTACGCGATATGCCACTTGAAAAGCATACGTTTCTTGCTGCAGGGCTGACGCCCGGCAAAAAGGGAGTTCGGTCAGCTCCTGATCCGGAAAAACCTTTGCCAATGAACTGAGACATCTTGTTTCTAAGCTGAACACCATGTTTCCCTCCTTCTGTGTGCTAATCTATTTTGCATTTTCACGGTATTCGCCTTTTTTCACTCGCTCGTCGAATTATACTCATCCAAAAGCCGTATCCAACAGTCCTTCAATTCGGCTGCAATAAAATTGCGCACTTCAAAAACAAACGGGCCTTGGTATCCCGCACGAGCCAGCTCTTGCAGGACGGCGAACCACTGAATCACTCCTTTTCCGGGCATCCAGTGTCGTTCATCCTGTCCGTCGTTATCGGACATATGGACGGTGAAGATGCGGTCGCCCATTTTCTGGATAAATGCTTCCGGCGGCTCCTGCACCAGATGGTTGACGTCGCAGCATATGCCGATAAGATCGCTTGCCTCCATAAGCTGGGCCATTTCGTCCGATGTATGGCCGAGGCAGGTTCTAGGCAAGCATTCTACCGCGATGCGAATGCTGAGTCGCTCCGCTTCTTCAGCAAAGACAGCTAGTGCCAGTTTGCAGGCTGACAACCGCTCGCGGCGCTCGGACTCCTGTATTGGCTCCCAGCTCGGATGCAGGACTACCGTGCCAATGCTCCAGCGATGGGCTAACCGCAGCAATCGCAAGTGTCGGCCTACCGCTTCATTCCGTTCTTGTGTATTGATATTCGAAATGTCCCAAGGTAATCCGTAGGGTAAGTGTAACGTCCAGATATCGAGGTCCCGGGCTCTTGCTCGATGAATAAGAGAATCGACAAACTGCTCATTTTTTGGATCGAACATATCAAATTGTTCATTGCGCCAGGCGAGTTCGAGGTACCGGATGCCGGCACGCTCCAGCGCCTCCAGATCTTCATCTGCCTGCTTCACCGCCTCAAGACGATACGATGTACCTATTGGCCATAAGGCAGGATTGGACCGGTGGTTAACCGAATTCATGTTCATGAGTAGGTTCCTTTCCATTACCGATAATCGGAATCAAGATTCGTGCTTTATAGAATGCGGCATCGGTCCGAATCCGCTTCCCATCAGGCATAAACAGATCAACGATGTCTGTCGTCCACTCGTAAAGGCTTCCCGATGTCTTCGGAACGGTTTGCACCACTTGGCCGGACGGTTGATTTCCAACGCTTTTCACACCGACACGGCTAATTGCCTCTTGACCGGGATAGTCAGAATCAAAGGTATTCGATGATTTGACAAATTGGTACACACGGCTGCCCGTGCTCACCCACAGTCGGTCCGAATCGCCTTCAACCGGCTGCAGATCATGGCCGTGCCGTGTCGGTAAGGCGACGTTAACTGTCTCCCGAATAATCGGGTCCGCATCCGTGCCATTGATCTCAAGGGCAATCAAATGGTCATTCCCTACGGCCCACAGCACTTGTCTTTGGGGGTCCCATACCAAGCCGTGGGCGCCCGGCAACTTATATTCGGCATAAGTTGCCGACGCGGAGCTTTGGGACGAGGTATACACTCTTACCCAGCCGCCGGTACTCGCAGCAACTGCAAGGTTTCCGTTTGGTAATAATTCGGCTGAATGCGGGTTCCCGCCGACACTCAGCCCCCACTTTTTAATGTCTCCAGCAGGGTATGGGATGATCGCCGCCAACCCCAGCGAGTCGGTGATGACCATCCACTGACCACCCCAGACGGTGTTGTACCGCAGCTTTGCATCGGTCGGAAGCCCCCAGGCCGACAACAAATCAGCGAAGCCGTTTGATTCCTCAGGCCTCCAGGACCATACAACCGCATGTTCGCTGTTCCAATCCGGTTCGGCCGGATTCATCACCAGAATCTGGTGAGAGGCCTGATCCGTTGCGGCGATCCAATAACCTGTCGTATCAGCGCCTTCCGGTATCGTACCATTTGTTCGCAACTTCCTTGGCGTATCCCATTGTTCCATTTCAGAAAATCACCCCAATGCTCTTGGTTTCCGGTCATTGATAATCAGGATTCAAAATACGCGCCTTATACACTTGTGATCCTATAATTGTACGCGATGAGTCAGGCGAAAAGAAATCTACGGTATCCGTGCACCAATTGTTGGCCGTGCACTTACCCGCCAGGCTCTTGGCCATTTCCGGAACGGTTTCCAACACCGCACCGGACAATTGGTTGCCAATGCTTTTCACACCGACGCGACTGATGAGGGCATTGCCGGAATAAGAGAGATCAAATTGATTCGTTGACTTGATATATTGGTATACCTTCGATCCAGAAGCAACCCACAGCTTATCAGTATTCCCATAAACCGGCTCAACGACATGCGCATTCCTGGTCGGAAGATTGATTTTCAATTGTTCCTTGAGAATCGGCTCTGCATCCGTGCCGCTTACCTGAAGCGCGACCAAATATTCGGTTCCGGCGGTCCAGAGAACATTCATACCGGGGTCCCACAGAGCCGCGTGTGCACCGGGAAGGGCATATTGGGCATGTGTACTTGAAGAGGGTCCCTGGGACGAGGTGTATACCCTTAACCAACCGCCAGTACTTGCGGCAACTGCAATATTCCGCCCGGGAGCAGCTCCGCGGAATGCGGATTGCCGCCAACATCCAGCCCCCATTTCTTGCCGTTCGCCGACGGATAAGGAATGATAGCGGCCAAGCCCCTGGAATCAGTGACGACCATCCATTGCCTCCCCATTTGGCGTTCTTCCGGACCTTCGCTTCAGTTGGAAGACCCCAGACTGATGTCAAGCCTTCGAATCCATTTGAGGATCTGGGAGACGAGACCAAGACCATTTCAGCGCGCTTTTCTTGCTCCAGTCGGCTTCTCTCGGGTCAAATACCTTAATTTGATCCGATTCCTGTTCAGTCACCGCGATGTCAAAATCTTTGACTGCAGAGCCATTTGATGGACCGACACAGCCAGTCATCGCCCCGAAAATCGCAGCGGCCAGTAGTATCGAACAGCAGAATGACAGTTTGCGATTCATGGAAAACCCCCGATTATCACAGAAACCCCCACCGTTGAAGTCTTGGGGGAGGTTTCCGTCCAAAATCACTCTATTACTTATCGAGTCCTTGCTTCTGCACTTCGTCGTTCACTTCTTTAATCGCCTGCTGCAGCCCTTTGTTGTCATAGCCTTTGACAATACTTTCCCACATCACCACAGGATCATCCTTACTGAGAATGACTTTGGTAACGTCTTCCGTTGCATTGATTGCACTCAGCTTAGACTTGGCCGGCGTGTATAGGAGCTCTACTTTGAAATTAGTAGGCACAGGCTTGAGTTTTTCCACATTGGACTTGTATGCGCTTTGGGTCATGGTCCATAATTGATCTCCATAGTTGATTTTGTTTATGGGATCTTCCTCTAACTCCAGCTGTTGGCCCCACGCTGCCAAAGCACCGAATAAACCGCCGAATGACGGATACAGCGAACCGAGAGATTTATATCGGCCGTCCGCATTCAGCTCCCGGGTAACGACCATTTTGTCTCCCTCTTTTTTGAAGTCTTTTCCTTCGAAACCGTAACGCTTGAACTTGACAAATTCATCCGACAGCAGCCAATTGTATATTTGCAGGATGCGGTCCATCTTCTCGTCATCCACCTTGGAGCTGAAGTAGCTCTCCGACCAGAACGTCACCGCAGTGTACCGATAACGCTCCCCGCTCGGAGAGGCCCAGGAAATCGGAAGGATTTTGATAACATCTTCGAATTTCTTGTCTTTGTTATACTTCTCCCAGGAGTTTTTCATATTATTTATAGCGTTCGGCGTAGCCTGAACAGCCAACGCTCCTACCTTACCTTGGCCGAACTTGTCAAAACCATCGTTGGGCTTCATGATCGCAAAATCTTGATCCATAACCTTTTCGGTATACAGCTGGCGAAGCTGCTTGACGACATCCTTCATTTTATCCGATGCAAAGAAAGGAATGTACTTGCCGTTTTCCTTCACCCAAGAGCCGTTGATGACATTAGGCAACGTTCCTCCCGCGATCGGAAGAAGGAAGCTGCTGTTTGCACGGAACGTCAGCCCGACCGTATCATTTTTACCGTTACCGTCTGGATCCTGCAGGGCAAAAGCCTTATACATGTTCAGATAATCCTCATAGGTGACAGGATCCTTAATGCCGAACTTATCCATCCAGTCCTTACGGACCACAACCGCCCGCTCAATCGCCCATTGGTCGGTTTTGGTATAGGTTTGCCGCGGGATCATGTAATACTTGCCATCCACGTTTAACGACTTCGTATCATCCAACTGCAGCACTTTCTGCACATTCGGGTATTTGCTCAAATCAGACGGTAAAGCGCGAACGATACCCTGCTTGATCCGTGAATAATACTGTTCTGAATTCACCACATCGTCGCTGATTATGTCCGGAAGATCGCCAGAAGCCGCCCAAAGCTGATACTTTTCCTTGTAATCGGCATAGCTGATCACTTTATCAACGAAATTAACGTTGAATTTGTCCTGAATGAATTTTAAGAATTGGTCCGAGTTGCGATCAGGAAACGCAGAGCCGATATTGAAGAACGAGACAGAGACATCGAGCTTCTTGCTATTATTCGAGCTTGCAGTCGCCTGTGCCGATGGCTCCGTTTTCTTCGTTTCGTCAGCTCCACAGCCCGCCAAAGCAGTAATGGACATAAGAAGTGATAATAACACAGCCGCATATTTTTTGTTCTTTCCCATGGTGTTCCTCCCCTTTTTCATTGTATATTTTAAGACCAGCAGTCCTAAAAACTTTAGTTAGCTTACTCTTTCACAGCACCTAGCGTGACCCCTGCCGCAAAGTACTTTTGCAGGAACGGGTAGACTAGCATGATCGGCAGCATGGTAACTACGACGCACGCCATCTTCAAGCCATCCGGATAAATCTGGCTGATCTGCGACAGCATGTCTGCCCCCATGTCATCTCTCCTCATCTTCGTCACGTCGATCAGCATATTCCGCAAAAACAACTGCATCGGGTGTTTCTTCGGATCGTTCACGAACAGCATCGCGAGATACCATTCATTCCATCTCGACACCGCATAAAACAATGTGATTGCTGCCAATGTAGGTTTCGAGATCGGCAAGACGATCCGGAACAAAATATAAATATCGTTAGCACCGTCGATTTTGGCCGATTCCTCCAATTCGGGCGGGATGGAGCGGAAGTGGCTGATCATAATGATAAGGAAAAACGTATTGACGGCCACCGGCAAAATCATAACGCTGAAGTGGTTGATCAAATGCAGGCTCTTGATAGTTAAATAATAAGGAATCAACCCGCCGCCAAACAGCATCGTGAATACGATGGCGGCCATCATCACATTTCGACCAGGCATTCCCTTCTTCGACAGCGCATAAGCCCCGCAGGAGGTAACAAGCATATTAACTACAGTGCCGAGTACGGTGACAAGCAGCGTGTTCGATAAGGCCAGGCCGACATTACTGCCGTTCAGGAGCATCTTGTAAGAGGCTGTGCTGAAGCTTGTCGGAAGCAAATAAAATTGCTGTTTGGCCACGGAGGCAGGGTCGGCAAAGGACGTAATAAACACATTATAAAACGGCAGCACCGTCACGAGCGCCAGAAGCAAAAGCAGCGTATTGATCAGCACACTGGACAAACCGGCATTGCTCTTTATTCCCATCAGTAAATCCCATCCTGTCCCATACGTTTGGCAATCCGGTTCGTAGCAGCCAATAGTATGAAGTTTATGATCGATTTGAACAGCCCTACAGCGGTGGAGGTACCATAGCTTCCCCCTACTGCGAACGTTCGCCGGTAAATGTACGTATCCAGAATATCGGCTTTATCATAAACGGCGGGGTTGTATAAATTGAAAATTTGGTCGAACCCACCGCCGCCCGAGCTCATTGTACGTCCGACCTGCAGAATGAGCAGGATAACTACGGTTGCTTTCAGTGCCGGCCATGTGATGTGCAGCATCTGTTGGTAGCGGTTCGCGCCATCAATGCTGGCCGCTTCGTATAAGGACGGATTGATGGAGGCGATGGTCGCCAGATAGATGATCGTTCCCCAACCCATGTCCTTCCATAGGCTGCTGCTATAAATCAAGCTTCGGAAGTAGGAAGGGTCCACGAGAAGATTGATTTTATGAAGTCCGACTAAATCCAATAGCTGATTCACAACTCCGAATGTACTCAAAAAGTTAACCATAATGCCGCTTACAATAACCCATGACAAAAAGTGAGGGAACGTATATACGACCTGGTAAAACTTTTTCAATCTGGCTCTTCGCACTTCGTTGATCAAAAGCGCCACTACAATCGGAACAGGAAATTCGAAAACAAGACGGCCAATCGAAATGATCAGTGTGTTGCGAAACGCCACCCAGAAATCGTCCAGAGCGAAGATTTCCTTAAAATTGTCGAAGCCGACCCAGGGACTCTGCCAGATTCCCTTGGCAAAATTAAACTCTTTAAATGCCAAAATAATTCCGTACATCGGTGCATAATCAAACACGACATAATAAACGATGAGCGGCAAGACCAACAGGTATAAATATTTGTATTCGTTCATCTGTTTAACTAAGCTTATCTTTGTCCCCAACCGCATCCTCCCTCTTCTATAAAGCGCTTTCTATTGGATGTTTTGAGTATAAGGGAATCAGGGACATTGCCATATGAAAATTACCAAGGTGTTGTATGTAAAATTCACACTTTCCCTGGCAAACGGTATTCAGTTGGGGTTACGCCCGTATGCTTCTTGAAGATCTTGGCGAAATAAAAATAGTCGCCGTATCCCGATTGCTCCGCGATTTCCCCGACGGATAAGGCTGTGCTCCGAAGGAGCTTGCAGGCATGGTCCATGCGAATATCGGTTAAATATTTCGTGAAGTTGACCTGCATTTCTTTTTTAAACAAAAAGCTCAAGTAATTGGGATGCATGAAAAACCTTTTGGATATATTTTGAATGGAAAGATGCTCGCGGAAATTCCCGTTCACATACTGAACGATTTGCGGAAGAATTTCGTCTCCGCTCAATTCGGCTGTATCCCCAGCAGGCGACTTTAAGCCTTCCATCACCACGTGGTTGAGATATTCGAGCATGTTCGTTACGTTTCCGTATACGGACACCAACTCATCATAATCGTACATATATCGTTCCTCATAGTCACTCCTCCAGATCCCCGCATGGTAAACAAATGACAGCACGAGGTTATACAGCCTGAACGCGTGTCTTATATCATACCGACCTTCTCTAAAACGGGTTTCGAGCAGGTCGAAGCCTTGCCGAATAATCCTCGCATCCTGCTCTTTCATTCCTTGATCCAGAAATTGCATCGCAAACCTTTCTAATTCATCCGGGGGATTCGATCCAGCTTCCTTCGATATCTTTACTCTTGCGGTAAAATAACAATAGGATGCAATGTTCGCGGCGTCAATGTGTTCCCGAATGCGTCCGATATCCATAAATACCGGGCTGATTCCAATGCCTTTCGTTTGCGGCGATAAGTGATTTGCCAATCGTTCATGCACGTCTGCACTTACATGGCCCCTCAGCAAATAAGCGAACTTTCCTCGGCCAATCGGAATCGGAATGCTGTGCTGTTCACTGAAAAACCTTTCGCCGCTCCCACCCTGGATCGTCACTGCGAGAAAGCCTTCATCCGGATCACCCCATAGGTTTAGACGTTCAAAAAAGTGGCGGACAGAAGCTTCCGATGTCGACGGATCTCCATCCTCGCTGTATATGGCATTCAGTAAAGTGTGCTGAAGCAGCTGCTGTGATTGGGCGATTTTGCCCTTCACGCTCATTAATATTTCGATAATCTCTTCCTGATCGAACGGTTTCAAACAATATCCGACCGCACCATACTGCATCGCCTGCTTGGCGTATTCGAATTCCGCATAACCGCTCGCCACGATGCACTGTACAGGCAACCCGGCATCGTGCAGCCGCTTGATCAGTTGAATCCCGTTCATTCCCGGCATTCGGATATCGATAAAGACAACGTCCGGCCGGATTTCCAATATTTTATCGAAAGCTTCTATTCCGTTATACGCTTCGCCTGCGATGACAAACCCGAGTTCTTGCCAATTAACCGTTCCTTTCAGACTTTCCAGGATCCACTTTTCATCGTCCACCAGCATCACTTTAAACATGGGTATCCACCTTTACAGGGAGCATGAAAGTTACCTTTGTCCCCTCCGCTGGGACACTATCGATCGCTATGATTCCGTATTCGGTTCCATAAGCGAACTTGATACGGTTGTTAACGTTAAGGATTCCAATATATCTTTGGGGAAGGTCACCGGGTACGATGGAAAAGGCGGAATCCAGCTGTTCCCTGATTTCCTCCAGCTTTCCAAGCTCCATTCCTACGCCATCATCCTGGACCCAAAACAGCAAATTGTTATCCGCGTTCACGCTGCAGCCGACAGTTAGAGTCGTTTTGCTAAGGCTCGGCTCGATTCCGTGAAAAACCGCATTTTCTATCAACGGCTGCAGAATCATTTTGATGATTTTGCAATCGTAGCAGTCGGGGGAAAACTCATAGCTCACATTGAACCGGTCCCCGAACCGCACCTTTTGAATACTGATATAAGCCTGAATGATATCAATTTCGTCCTGAACACTAACCTGTTCCTCCCCTTTAATGCTGTAGCGGAATATTCGACTGAGCGCATTCGTCATCTCGCGGATCTCCGGAACACCCTTGGCGTAAGCGATGCCTTTTATCGTTTCCAATGTATTGTACAAAAAATGAGGATTGATCTGACTCTTCAAATATTGCAGTTCCGCTTGTTTTTTATACAGCTGAAGCTCGTATATATGCGTTTTAGTGTCGACCAATTTGGCGGTCAAGTCATCAATTTCGTCGAGGAGGGAGTTGAATTGCCTTGCCATAATGCTAATTTCTGCATAGCCTTCCAATGAGACTCGTCTGCTTAGGTGATTCAGACCCAAGGAACGAATCTCGTTTATAAAAGTTATGAAAGTTCGGATCGGATGTAGAATGTTGCGACTGATCGCAATGTACAGCACATACATGACGACAATCAATAAGACGAACATGCCGAACATCAGCCTTTGCACCTCCTCCAGACCATGAAAAAGCTCCTCTACCGGAAGTACACTGACAATCTTGCCGCCGATCTCAGGTATCGATTCCGTGTGAACGATGAGTTTTTTCCCGTTTTGGTGAAATGTAACCGAATTCCCCCCATCCAAAATAATCTTCTCCAGCTCGGGTTCGAGCTTGTCACCGATCTTTTGATAATTATTGCCGGATCCGATGACGTTGTTGCGATCCAACACATAAAAGTTGCCGGCGATTTTCCGCGATAGATTATCGACTCGGGGGGCGATTGCGTTCAGATTGAGCACCATAACCGCAAAACCAATCTTTTTCTCTGTAGTGACCATTTTCAGAGTATCATAGACCGGCACACCCACATAAAGGACATAATCCTTATAAAAGGGAGAATATCGAACTCCAGAATAATAGGCGCTTGTTCGTTCGGGAATTTCGGAAATGGGAATATAATCGAGGCAGCCGACGCAATTATACGAAATCGTCCCTTGGCCGATCAAAACAATGCTGATTATGCCCTGCTTCATCGACTGAAGGTTGACGAACAGCTTTTCAAGCTTATTCTTTAGCTCAAATTGCTTCAATCGATCCTCCTCCAGCAGATACTCCTGAACCGATTCATTGTAAGCAATGTTGGGCAGGATACGATTTATCGAATCGGTGTTGGAAGCGATATTTTGTCTGATGGTCGAAAACATTTCAATCGTATAGTCACTGTTGCGTTTATAGGTAATATTCAGGATCTGATTGTATCCCCATAAAGCAGCAACCGACAAAATGAGAAGAATAGCAATGCCTAAAGAGAGAAATTGCAGCCGAATGGAATATTTCCTCAAATATGCAAAAAACATTGCCTTCCCCTTCCCGGATCCCCGTCTACCTGACCGCGTCCGACTCTTGGTGTAATGATTACTATTCTATATAGACCGCAATTAAGATCAGTACCGAACAAGTAGCCGATCGATTGTACGCATAGGATGTTTGTTGATTCGCTTCATGAATTGACTCACATGAAGCCTGATCTTGTAGAATTTCTCAAAGAAAATGTTATTGACCACATCTGCTTTGAGCCATAGCCACAATCCTTCCACCGGATTGAGATTTGGGCTGTACGGCGGCAGAAAGACCAACTGCAAACGTGGATGTTTCTTTAGAAAGGGCTGTAACACTTTGGCATGGTGAATGCGGCCGTTGTCCAGAATCAATGCGACTTTTCCGGTCGGGTAAGCGGTAAGCAGATCTTCCAGAAACCGAATGAAAGCTGCTACATCTGCTTTCTCTTCTTCCCGATGATGCACTTGTCCGGTCTCGTAATTGATCGCTCCAAATAATTTGGCGCCTTCATGCTTGCCGTACGTCGGCACTTTGCGTTGCCTACCGCGCGGGAACCAGTTGTATTGCAGCGCTTGATAGGAACGGATCATCGACTCACCTTCAAACAGTAGATGGTCAATTTTCTCGTTTTCCACCTGCTTCTTGAGCTGAACAAAGGTTTGTTTGCGGAACAAGGCCTGGGCATCCTCATCGGCCTTCGCCATCGAGTAGGTCGCTTTAGTGAAGCTAAAGTTCATCCGTTTGAGCATGGCGCTGCTCTTCTGTAAGCTTCGGCGGTTGACCAGAGGAGTGATCTTCCAAACGAAGACGAACGGCCAAGAACCTTTCATAAAGGCGTTTATCTGTTGCTTCTCTCATTGCTACGGTCAGCTGCTCGATTTCTACGTTTTTCATCTTCATCGCCACCTCGGGTTTTCGTTACAACTAATTACCCAATTTTGGCAGTTGGCTTAACTTGTTCGTTTAATAAATACGGTCTATATAGATCAAAAAATGAGACAGGGCTATCCCTGAATTTCGAGATAGCCCTTGTTAGGTTGATGCCGGTTGAAGCTATTGATATGCCGGATTCAAAATCCTCGCTTTATAGAATCGAGCTCCAGTCATCGTTCGGGTCATGTCCGGCAGGAAAAAATCTACGGTTTCCGTGCACCAGTTGTTTGCCGTGCAGCCGCCCGGAGGACTTTTGATTGCATCCGGAACGGTTTCAATAACCTGTCCAGATGGCTGATCGCCTACACTTTTGACGCCTACGCGTCCGATACCGGCACTACCCGTAAAGCTGGTCGTGAACGTATTCGTCGATTTGATATATTGATAGACGGTCGTTCCTGTACTAATCCACAGTCGGTCCGTATCTCCGTAGACCGGCTGCATTTCATGCCCATGCGAGGTAGGCAAGGCAACACTGGACTTTTGGGTTATAGTGGGTGCAGCAGGGGTCCCGCCGATGGTCAAGGCATTCAAGGTGGAACCTAACGCCCAAAGGACATTTTGCTGCGGATCCCACAATAAACCATGGGCTTCAGGGAGATTGAACTGCACGTTTACCGTGGACGACGGCCCCTGCGACGAAGTGTAAATTCGGACCCATCCCCCACTGCTGGCTGCTATCGCAATATTCCCGTTCGGCAGCAGCTCCGCTTCATGCAAGTTAGGAGTCGCTGTCAAATTGATTGACCATTTTTTATCGTTTGCTGCTGGGTATGGGATAATCGCCGCAAAACCTTTCGAGTCCGTCACGGTCATCCATTGACCACCGAATACGCAGCTCTCACGAAGCTTCACGCTGGATGGCAAGCCCCAACCGGGCGTCGGATTGGAGAATCCGTTCGCTGCACTCGGTGCCCAGGACCACTTTATCGCGCTGGCAGAATTCCAGTCGGGCACATTCGGGTCCAGCACAAGTATCTTGCCGCCAACTGACTGGTCGGTTACGGCAACGTTATAATCGGTTGTTGCCGCCGATCCCGGCAGCGGTTGAAGCACGATCGCTACAAGGGCAAGCAGGGATGCTAGAACTAATAAACCAGTGATATAACGCCATGTCGTCAGGCTTCCCCGTCCGAACACACCTTTTGTTCCCGTTTTTGTTTGTGACATCCTCATGGCCTCCTTTTTTCAATGGTAGACGTTCTTTTTCTTACTGATACTCGGGATTCAATATTCTTGCTTTGTAAAAGGCTGCTCCAGTTTTAACTCTTGTCGTGCCGGGCGACAAGAAATCCACGGTGTCCGTGCACCAGGAATTCAAAGTGCATCCACCGCCTGGAACGGTTTCCACCGCTTGACCAGACAGCTGGTTGCCTACGCTTCGGACACCTGCACGACTGATGCTGCTTGCTCCGCTGTAGGTGGACGACCACGTTTTTGTGGACTTGATGTATTGATAAACGAGAGTGTCTGAGCTGACCCATAGCCGATCCTTATTTCCGTAGACAGGCTGAAGCTCGTGCCCCCCTGAAGATGGCAGAGCCACCTTGAACGACTCCTTGAGCGTCGGAGCGGCCGGCGATCCTTGCACCAGCAAGGCCACTAAATCATTGTCCCCTACTGCCCAAAGGACATTTTTCAGCGGATCCCAAAGAACGCCGCGAGCGCCTACCAATACATATTGATCATAGGCAGAGGACGATGCACCCTGTGACGAATTATAAACCCTCACCCACCCGCCCGAGGAAGTGGAAGCGATTGCAATATTCCCGTTGGGCAGCAGCTCGGCGGATTGAAGATTGGCGGCTGTATTTTGGTACCATTTCTTGCTGCCGCCCGGATACGAAATAATCGCCGCTAGTCCACTGGTATCGGTAACCGCCATCCATTGGCCGCCTCCTAACGAACAATTGCTGCGCAGCTTCATATCGGTCGGCTGACCCCAGCCGGGTGTTGGATTGGAAAATCCATTCGAGGCGCTGGGGGACCAGGACCACATCAGTGCACTGCTTGAATTCCAATCCGTTACATTCGGGTCGAACACAAGAATCTGATGTGAGGCTTGGTCTCCCGCCCCAATGTTGCAATCGTTTGTTACAGCAGCTGCCGGTTTCGGTTGAATCCCCCCGCTTCCTGCAACAAACAAGACGATTGCAATCAAGTACAGCAATTGCGCTTTCTTCCGCCGACTGTGTTTGATCAACATGAGTAGTTTGTGCATCATCCTCATCCTCCCTTCTCATTTTCCGTTTATACCTATTTCAACTAAAAGTATATCTCCCCCACCTCTCATTTTCATATGAATTATTCCAAGATTCGCTATGTAATTTTCTCGGAATCATCAAGATCATGAAGCAAAGATATTGTTCTTGTCTCGAATCGACAATGGATATAAGTTCTTGTCCCCAGCAAAGGACAAGAACTTTATCCCATTCCCGCGTGTGATAATTATTTCATCGCGCCTTCATGTTGTCCTGGTCTGCTGGACGGTCCCCCTTACTCTCTTTCTGTATTTTTTGCAAGGGTGAAATCCTGCGAATAAGCGAGCATTCGTGAGAAAACTAAATCGTACCGAGGGAGTTCAACAATGTGCAGTCGGTCATTACTGGCTTGCTGCCTTCAAAATGCGATTCCCTGCTTATCGTTGGGAATGAGATCAAATTCTTGTCATTTTCGGAAATGGCAGAATACAGATTTTCAATAGCAATAAACCTTGCCTTGTCCTCGTCGTTCAAATTGCTTTACTGATTTTCGGGACTGAATCATCAATATGCAGGCTGAAAGCTGTTTTGAGTACGGATTTAGGGTCGTGGTGTTATTGATGATTGGCGTATTCAAAGACGAACTTGAGGAAAACGAATAGAGCAACATAAAAGATTTGAAAAGTTACCGACTGGTGTCTTTTCTTTTGTCTTTTAGACAGAAAAATATTGAACTTACTTTTTTGAATGGTAAAATAGTTTTATACGTTAGGTCGGCTTTTAAGCAAAGGAGTTACGAATTTATATTTCTAACGGAGGCAATATAGGTGGAATTATTAACAGAAAGATTAATTATACGAACTCTAGAAAACACAGATTATCCCAATT
>NZ_BMHP01000019.1 GCF_014641075.1 Paenibacillus nasutitermitis | reverse complement strand
GATGATAGGTTTATTCTACAAGCCCTTATTTTTTCTGTCCAACTAAGTGTAGACGATCCATCTTCAACCACACTTTACACTCGGTCGTGAAGTAAACCTCTCTCTGCTTTGAACCCTTACCATTAACAATTGCAGAGCCGTTTTCCCAGTTCAGGTCTTCGATGTTTATCTTCTCCACCTCTCCAACTCGGCAGCCGGTACTGTAGAGGAACTCAAGAAGAGCCCTTTCCCTCAGGGATTGACATGAGATTTTCAAGTGGATGACATCTTCCTCGATCAAAAACTTAGGAATTCGCTTTTCCATTTTGGGTTCGCGTAATTTCAGAGAAGGATTTGAGGTTAAATATGTTTCTTCATAGGCAAAGCGGAAAAGGGAACGAGCAAAACGAATGCGATGTCCTAAGCTGCTTGGCTTCAATCGACCGGACTGCTTTGCTAAGTATTCCTTCAGCAAGTTTAGAGTAACATCTGAAATATCCAGGTCACCCAGTTCCGTTACCAGCATCTTGATCTGCAAGGTGTGGGCTTTCAATGTATTTGGGCTAAACCCCTGGATCCGCTTATCAGCTTCATACAGTTTCCATAATTCACTTAAATTCATAAAATAACCTCCCATTAGACCTATTAAATCTAGGTTTGCTTCATATGGGAGATTTTAATCTTTCATTGAACTAGCGTTCCCAGTTTGCTTAACAAACTGCCATTAGTGTAAAGTCAGCATGGTATTGCCCACGACAGAAAATGGCTTTCTTCGTAATTAAAAGTTTGGACCAATTGCATCTACCATTTTACTAAAAACATCTTCCCAGTCTCGGTTTTCATTTTCAATTAAATATGTTTCAAAAGGAAGTAAATCAAGCAGCATTAATTCAATCCGCTTACGGTTCTCCATAAACCTAATGTTTTGTTCAGTGGCGAATTGATGCTTTGAACGGATGGAGGAAATCCAAACCTGTTGCTCTCTTACACTCGGTTGAGCTAAATAAATTAACACAGGATTCATTGCAGCAAGCTGACCTGCAATACCCTTGATATGCTGCTCGATTTGATAATCATCAGCTTGATAATGGCGTAGCAAATCATGGATCTGATGCTGAAAGAACACAGCTTCAAGCACATAAACCTCGCCTGAAGTGCTGGCAAGATTAGCAAAACGTGCCCACTGCCCCTGGATTGAATTTGTAAACTCTGACAGCGTAGCTACGGGAGAAGACGTCCAGCATAGCTCGCGAGACTTCAGCTCGGAATATAGTTCTTTCAATTCGTTACATGGCGCCATGGACTCGGAATCAGATAGTTGCTTCCATTATTTATAGCCCGCGAACTGATTTCGTTAGATGCATTCGGATATCGCTCCAGAAGTTCCTTATATTCCACTTCTCGGAAGAAAGCGTGCCAATTTAAGCTCGTCGGATGCAGCATGGCGCCTTCATTATAAAAACGGGATGATATGTCTTTCTTTACTAGGTAACCGTGCAATCGTTCTGCTAACGTTGATTTGCCCGTACCGCATAATCCTTCAACTAAGATCAACTTGCAATTCCTGCGCATGTAATTCTCTCCTAATTCCTTAAAATCTGATTCCATGTAAGGCAATAATTTCATCTGTTAACCATCAATTAATTTGTCTATTTTGAATTAGGAATAGAATTCGACTGCTTCATTGAACAATCCTGCCCGTTAGCGTAGTGAAGGGCTACCAAGCGGCAGCCCTTCGCATTTAACTATCCTTCTCCGTTAGTCAAATAGGGCATATGGATGCATCTTAATATTTCCAGTAACGAATAATTGTCGACAAACATCCAATGCACGATAAGCCGAGCGTTCTAAGTATGCCAAAATCTCTTCGAACGAAAAAATGCTCAACTTTTGCTCAACCTGTTCAATTGGATAGTTAAAGTCGTCCAATGCATGTTTCTTGAAATCTAATACATTCTTCTCATCAAGTTCTTCAATACTCGGTATGTACACAGCGGAATTTAGGGCTTTGTAAAGTCCATCAGAAGCATATTTTTCATTTAGCTTCGCATTGCACAATCGAAAGTCTTGGTGATAACGCTCGTACAGTGTTGGGTCGTTCTTTAGCCTCTCTTCAAAACCACTAAAATAAGACTTCATTGCCCAAACTTCATCCGCAACCAAATGGGTTAAATAACCCAACATAAAAGGCTCAGTGATACGCTCCTTATATTTCATGATGAACCGACCGTACTCCCATCGCCTGTTGACGCCATACTTAAATCGATCTCCTACGAAATGGGTATCGTTTTTTTCTGATTTTGCATCTCGTGCTATCGCTCCAAGGAGCATTTCACCACGTTGCTTGATTGACAACTCCTTGCATACAAAATCTGAAATCAACAAATGCATAAACCTAGACCCCATTCAATCATCCCCTTTTTATCAATTCCAACTATCTTATCGCAATGATAATACCACATATTGGCAATTAAAGTTCAACAAATCTGTCCGTTAGCGCAACAACAGGCCACGGCGGCAGCCTGTTGTTTATTGTTGAGCTACAGTGTTCCGTTAGTGCAAATTGAAAACATTCATATAGAGAAACTTGGTTGATATTTATAGTAATCTTGTGCATGTACCGCTTTGAATCCAACCGATTCATATAACCCTAGAGCATGGTCGTTTTTCATTTCGACTTCTAAGTGTACGGAGTATCCAGCCGAGCTTTGCTCTTTAATAACTCGGCGCAACACTTTTCTGCCTATTCCTTTGCCTTGGTATTCTGGCAAAATGGCAAATCCATAAATCCACGCTTGCCCCTCTTCACGGCTCACTCGAATTTTCCCTACCGTCCCTTCGTTCACGACAATCATGAGCATATTAGTGTTATCCCCCAAGGCCATGCTTTCCATCGCTCTGGCGTCTTCTTCGTCCACTCCGAACGCCGTAACGGATAATCGTACGCGCATTTCGTAATCTTCTAATGTTGCTTGCCTCAGAAGAATATTATCCGTTCCTTCAAGAGGCTTTTCTTTCCACTCCATTTGATGCTCCGAGAATGCATATTCAGCACCTTGTTTACACAAAAAAGCTTTTGCCGTATCGGATCCCGCAGGCGCGTTCAACAAGATTTTCTTGTATCCGTTTTGTTTGACCTTTTCCATTCCTAGTCGGAACAATCGATGGAAATGCCCCTTTCGTCGTTCACTTGGATTAACCATGCCGCATACTTCGACTGTAGAACCAAAAGCGTACAAACCTAGAAACGCTACAAGCTCGTCATTTTCGTAATGGAAAAAATCCAGTTGATCAGATCCGCGGTTTTCAAGCATCTCCCAGTTAAGCTTCAGTTGTAAATGATCATGAGTCTCACACTCTTTTTGCAATTGTTCAATATCTTTTAATTGTTGTGTCGTTAACATTTTTTCTCCTTTGGCTATCCGCATCAATAAACTCAATTATAACTGTTATTCTACCAGGGTAATTTAAAATGACGGGTTGATCCCTTAGCCGGGTCGAATTGAGAAAGAGCAGCCTCTCAACTTGCCGAAGGGAACCCTTGAATTATTTACGAAAAGCGAAGAATACCCCTACCTCCTTCGTAATATGAATGTTGCCCATTGCATCTATCTGTTCTTTTAGCATGATCTCTAGTTGAGCCAGCCGGCTATCAGTTAGATTTTCTCGGCCTCCAGGAGTTGTTCGGATGTAGTCAATTAGCGGCTGAGCACCAGTTACTTTTAGTGCGTCTTCATACCGTTCCAAGCGGATATCTACGAAACCTACGGCATTAAGTTGATCTGCCCCGTTCTCTAATCCAAACTCACAGGCGAAATCCTGACGCCCAAAATCATAATTTGGATTTATTTGGCTCAAAAACTCCTTTACTTCTAACATATGATGCTTCCCCATCGTGGATGAGATAAGTATGCCTCCGGGCTTGAGAACACGATAAATTTCCTTTAAGGACTGATGACGTTCGGTCACATGATATAGCATATGGTTCGCCAAAATTACATCAAAACTTGCGTCCGGAAAAGGTATCGAGCGTGCATCGGCAGACGAAAACCGAAATCGGTTAGGGGGCACACAATGCTTCAGTCCCTCCCTAGCATCGTTTAACATTCCATCAGAAAGGTCGGTCAGTGTTATATCCCAGCCTTCCGGTATCCGATCTGCATTCCGTTTCCATAGAGCTGCATCCCCGCAACCCAACTCAAGGATCGTACTAGACTCTGGGATAATCATCTTATCGAATAGCCAATGATGCCATTTATATGTATTTACACTAAAGTCGTCATGTAATCGAATCCTTGTCTGCAGGTTGAACGCACTCTCATACTCCTGGTTCACGACTCGGATAATAGATGCGAATAAATCCCAAGCCGGACTGCTTTCGGAAAATCCTATATTGTGCCCATAACTTTCCTGTTCCTTTTGTTCCAAGCTTTCCAGAAGCGAGAGGGTTTCCTTAACCGTTTTCTGGACAAGACGGAGATGTTCCATTTTCTGACCAATAATTGTACTCTGAAGTCGTAATGATTCCTTCAGATCCACTTCGTGCCCGTCTTGATGTATGATACTTCTGATCTCATCAATGGTCATTCCGATATACTTAAGTGTCAGGATTCTTTGGAGCCGAGCCAAATCTTGCTTTGTGTAATATCGGTGCCCGGTGCTCGTTCTATGGCTTGGACTTAAAAGTCCTACTTTATCGTAAAACTGGATGGTCCGTTTCGTTACACCCGCCTTGTCCGCAAAATGTCCCGCGGTCATCCATTCTCCTTGTAATTGCATTCTATTAGCCTCCAGAAAATTATGCATCAAATTGTTCAGGACTCACATAAATCAATCCAAAATGGTGGGCAATATATTGTACAATCCGTCTCGAAGCTTCACCGTCACCAAAAGGATTCACAGCATTTGACATAGTGTTATAAAAATTCATATCTGTAAGCAGTCTTGTCGTTACGGCATATATGGCCTCTTCTTCCGTACCTGCAAGATAAACCGCATTAGCCGCAACAGCTTCAGGACGCTCTGTCGTATCACGCATTAGTACAAGCGGTTTATGGAACACAGGGGCTTCTTCTTGCAGTCCTCCGGAATCACTTAAAAGCAGATAGGAACGGGAAATCAGATTAATCATGTCGGGGTAATCAATCGGATAAAGCAAATGAATTCTTTCGTGACCCGATAGGATATTGATGGCCGTTTCGCGAACGATTGGACTCAAATGTACTGGATAAACAATTGAAACATCAGGATGGTTATCAGCAATACGTCTTATGGCACGGAACATTCGGAGCATTGGGTCACCGTAATTTTCTTTTCTGTGGGCTGTAATTGTTATAATTCTACTATCTTGGTTTAGAATCTCTGTTAATCTTTTATCGTGAAATTTATAATCGGAGCGATTCGTCATGATCGCGGCATCCACAGCTGTTTGTCCAGATACAAAAATATTGTTTTCGCTAAAGCCTTCACGAAGTAGGTTGTCTCTGCTCATAATAGTCGGGGCAAACAAGAAATCGGTAACAACGTCAACTAGCTTTCTGTTTACTTCTTCTGGCCAAGGGGAGTACTTGTTGTACGACCGCAATCCTGCCTCTACATGTCCAACTGGGATTTTATGAAAGAATGCAACCAGACCGCCGCACAATGTGGTTTGAGTATCTCCGTGGACTAAAATTAAATCTGGTCTTTCTTTTACAATAATTTGGTCCAAGCCAGTAATTGCGGTAGACATAATATAGGCAAGGGTTTGTTGTTCTTTCATAAGGGACAAGTCGACGTCGGGCTGGATATTAAAATGCGAAAGTGCTTGATAAAGTTGTTCCTTTTGTTGTCCTGTGACAACCATTTTTGTTTCAAACCATTCGGGATATTTTCTAAGTTCTTGGACTATTGGTCCTAGTTTGGTAGCTTCTGGACGGGTGCCTAATATCACCATTATTTTTTTGCGCTCAGTCATCATTGTAACCTTCCCCCTAATTCATAGTGTCTTGAAACCAAGATTAAGGGATAACGTTACGTCACATGCAAGGGATAGCTGCAAATAAAAAGATTCAACTAAGCTAACCTCACAAATTTATCTACTGGAACTAAACTGCCCTTTAGCTTAATGAAAACAGGGAGCAACTGCTACAGCAAACTGCTCCCTAGAACGATTCAACTATCGTTCTCCGTTAGCTTAGGACTTCTGTGTAATGCAGCTTGAAATTTTGACGACTACCGCCTTCTGGACCATTTGGAATTGACTCCATTTGGGACACAAATCCAAACTTCTGATATAAGTTTCTCGCAGGCCGTCCATCTGGGATATCATCACCAAATGTAGTAACTGATACTTCTGCTGGTAATTCAACAAGTTTCAATATATGTCGCAGTAGTTCTGTTGCTATACCTTTGTTTCTCGCTCGAGATGAAACCGCTAACCATCCAATCTTGTAGCTTGGGGCACCTGCTGACGAAAATAAAACTCCACCCAGTAAGCGTGAACCAGGTAATCCATCGTTTTCCCTGACACAGAATGCGTTACATTGATTAATATTTTTCTCAAGTGCCTGAATAAATTTTGGATCACTTACCATTGGACCAAAGAGGTATTCAACTTCAGAAGCTAATTCCAACCATTCGTTCAGATCATCATTTGTAGCATTCACAACTTTCATTATAAAAGCTCCTTTAAATTGGAGTGAGATGATTCACATTTTCAATACGTTTTTAGCACCCTTTATAATACCACATTTTGTAATTATCCTGCCCTTTAGCTTAATGAAAAATGGAGCTGCTGCTGACGGCAAACTGCTCCTTGGTTCATTAAAACTAACGTTTCCCGTTAGTGTAACGATAATTCTTCATTTTTGATTGTGAACTTGAACCATTATACTGCCAAAAAGTTTTTCACCGATATAAGCATCTAATCTCCAAAGACCAGGTGAAGGTAATGACATTTGTGAAGGAGTGTGTCCGTCAGCTCCATTATTAGGTCCACCTAATTCTAAGGCGTCAATTACAGTGATTTTTTCTCCTGTTTCTTTGCTAATACCCATTACTTTTAATGAACCTTGTAGTTCTTCAGGTTTTCCCCAAAAGTGCCACATATATTTTTGTTTTTTATTCGGATAAAAACGGACTACTTCACCATTATCATAAATAAACCCCAGTTTCCCTTCTTGTCCTATCATCGTATAGGCACCTGATTTGAACAGATGGCTGACTTTCCAATCTTTGTTCTCGGGAATAGGTTTTTCTGCTGAGCATCCTGCGAGTAATAACAATACTGCCATCAGTACAATTTTAGGATAAATCATTTCAACTAAACTCCTTTCTAATGTTTTACATAATCGTACCATTTATGGTTTCGAAGAGGAGATTTATTTAAATATTTGTTAAACTAATCTGCCCGTTAGCTTAATAACTCGTGTAATATTGGCCTACGGCAGTGTATAGAAGTTCTTGTCCTAATACGGCTTTGTATAGAAGTTCTTGTCTTGAGTAAACGACAAGAACTTCTATACAAAAAATTAAAAAACCGCAGTATATGCGACTTCCGTTGTATTGATGTTCTTGTCGTCCGACAGATATATAATACTGCAATAACTCCCCAATAGTTCAATAAGGCAACACCACGCTCTACTGTCCGTTAGCTTAGTCGTTAAGATCTCCACTTTCCTGCATTCCGTCGGGAATGAGATCATGTTCTTGTCAAAATCGGGAATGGGATAAGGTTCTTGTCATTGGGTTTTGACAAGAACCTTATCCCATAAAACAAAAAAGCCGCGATTTACGCCGCCTTCAATGAGATCATGTTCTTGTCACCCGGCAAAAATGCTGAGTCAACTTGCAGTTTTTCAATTGGGTAAATTCCTCTCGCAGGATTTCTGATAATAAGGAATGCACTTCTCTGTTTGAATATCTGTTTCCCCTCCAATTCTCCAATAACAAAAGCACGACCGATTAGGCCGTGCTTGGCAAAATTGGGTAACCCGGCGGTCATCACTAAGATAGTGAGAAGATCCGTGGCTTTGCGTCACTGCCTTTCGACAGTTTTGCCTATGCGAGAGTATCCTTCGATATTTCTAACATAAAAAAATTGAGATAGCTCCCGCACGTATTCCGACTTTCACTCAGCATCCGATAGTGGAAGGCATCGCTTCTGAATCCCGGAATAGAGCCAGCTTCATGTTCATTCTCCTCTCCAAATAAAAGGTGTCAGTAGAGAAAGTAATCAGAGATACGATAGCTTTCTACTCACCATTTCATTTGGGAGGTCAAATCGACTATTATAATTCGGTTTGCCTTTTCAGAAGCTTAACTCAATAAATAATAACTTGAACTCATAAATGAAGCGGTATTACCATATTCCATGTTTCGTCCTCAAATGTGTAAGGGGCAGGCCCGTTGCCTGTTGCGAGAAACAGATGCGTCGGTTTGCCGTTATGAAAAAGTAAATTCGGGCGCTCTAGATTCGCAGGGCAACTGGTTGTCCCGTCATCCCACATAATTGTCCTACTATATGCTTTCGGAGAAGGGTGTACATGCCACTGGATGCATTTTTTGCTTGTAGCATATATTCCCGCCCCCCATTCTCCGGTTAAACCACCGCTATTGTTTTTAAAATCATCCTTCACCAACATATGGAACAATCCGTCGGCATGCCAGATAAAAGGATCTTCCACATGAAAATCCGGGTTGTCAAACTGCAGTATAGTATCGGTCTGCAAACGCCGATACGGCCCTTCAGGCCGCTCCGCTATTGCAATTCCCAGCCTTAACGTGGACATCGCATACTCTCTTGACTTATATATCAAATAGGTCTATATCAAATAGGTCGTTCCGTCCGGCAGAATGGCAGCGGATGGATTCGTTGTAATAGTGCAGTCCCAAAAGCCTGGCCTCCGCGGCTCAAGGAGCGGAACATCCTGTCTTGTCCAAGGCCCCAATACAGAAGGAGCCGTCGCCAATCCTATTCTTTTGTTATTCCATACTTCAACGAATTGAATAACCATTGATGACCAAACCCCAATTCCTTACGCCACCTTGAAGCGAATAGATGAAAACGTCCGTCATCACCATAGACCGGAGAGGCGCACCAAATGTAGTAATCCTCCATCCTGAATCAGCCCTGTCTGGAAGCCGGAAGCAGGTTATTATAAAAGAGATTGCCCATGATTTCACTCCTTAGAATGATCAATGATTCCGATTGCATATTAACAGCTTCACCGGACCAAGAAGCCCCGAGCAAAGATTACCGCGATAACGAGTAGGAATCGTAACATAATGATTGGCCAATGTGTTATAAACAACAATCTCAATATTATTGTTTCCCTCACGCACCCATGATGTAACATCGATTTGCCAAGGAGGAGAAACAAGCGTCTGAACCAAATGACCATTAAGATGAATTTCCGCAGTTGCTGAAACGTTGCCAAGATCCAATTTCACAGTAGATGTAGCTTTAAATTTCAAATCTGTAAAATTGAATTGCTTGCGGTATACAGCGCCTCCTGAGTAACAGGTCAGCGAATCAATCAGTGACCAATCGCCCAGTAATATTTCTCCTTCTCCGCAACGCAGTTGAATCGGCTCTGGGAAAGCAGCCCCGCCGTAAAGAGGTTTGTCATAAAGCATTCTTATAGCGACAACGCTGATGCCTTGTTCCCTCTGCTTCAAGGCTACATGATATACTCTGCTGTCATCCGAACGATTACCCCGTTGTTCAACCTTCCGTTCTACCCCGTTCACCCATACCTGAATGCTACCAAAAGCAACCAGATCAAAGGATTCCAATCCCGGGGCGGCACTGAAACGATACCACCCCGCTCGTGTTTGATTTGGATAAACATCATACCTCATAACACCGGGTTTATTAAACCAGGACATTGCCAGTGGTAGCTGCTGTCGCAAGTGTTCAGGGGAGCTTATGCTTTCGACAATAACGTGTCCTCGACCTGGCATCGAATACTTAATCAGCATATAATTCATACCTGGCAAGACATTCACTGTCACCAAATTATTTTCAACTTCACTTCCATTTAGCCAAATTGTATCCGGAATATTTCCACCTAAGCAAATACGAGCCGTCGTATCGCCTTTTGCATCGAATGAGGACCAATAATAGGTCACTTCTCCAGCTTCCTCTAAACTGTATTCCGTTTCAGTGAAGGAAAACGTTCGATGACCTGTCGCAATAAAATCATCTGACATTTCACCCTTCAATCCATGATATCCTTGGTGCCCAGGATCATGCTCAATTCCGTATCTCATGGAAAATTCGTATCGTGACCATCTGACTTTTTGGTCTCCCATTTGAATATACTGTCCTTCTGGAGAAACGGAGAGAGCAATTAATTCAGCTTCTAATTGATTCGTGCATGCTTCACTAAACAAAGGTCCCAGTTTCCACAAATACGGGCCATAACTGTATGTAACCCGCTGCCATTCGGAATCATTAAACGTTGGAGAGCTCCAATCGTCTTGTGATTCCAGTTCCTCCTCCAATGCAAAACGGAATTGTCGCGCCTCTGCCCCGATTAAATGATTTTCGGGGGGCTGTCTATAGTCTCCGAAACGATTATCCATTGTAGGCCTGAGTCGGAAGCTCCATTCTCCATCCAATTGCACGGTACGCAGATGGTCGCCATAGACTCCTGCAATCACCGCTTGCGGATCTGAAGCATCTTCTTGCGCTTCTGCACGTGGAGTGAATACAATTAACTGCACCTGAAAAGGCCCTAATGGAAGCCGGAGATAGGTTCCCTCAGATGTAACTCGTGCTGCCTGAAGAGGTTCGCTTGAACCGTTCCATGGATTCCACAGCTCTAATTCGCCATGACAGCGGAAGAAGCATTCCGAGTTCACAGCTGCCCCGTAAACTGCATAAATGTGACGGGCACCAATATGACGGTGCTGTATATAAACAAATTGATCCGCCGACTGCTGATCGCTGCAATAAAAGTCACGCGTAATTTGTCGGGAGATCAAGTTCTCCATTTCCATGAATGAGTACGCAACTGCCGAAACTCCTCCGGTATCATTGTGGTTCATCAGTCCCCTGTCATTAAGAGCGGCAGCCTCCTTAGCGGAACATCCGAATAGTACGCTTACCATGTCATCTAATCGGGAATCGTTCCGCCCCTTCCTTTCACTCGCCTCAGGCAGTCGCTCCAAAGCAAGCACCAACCCTCCGGCCTTATAGAATTCAAGTGCTTTTTGTAATGTTGAATAACGTAAGGCACGCATCGCAGGTAGGATTAGAACCCGGTAAGCTTCCCCCGCGACCAGTAATCTTCCGTCATGCGTTTCTGCGCGCTCTAAGGACTCAAAGTCAATAAAGTCAAAATCGATGCCATTTCTGTATAGGTATTCTCCCGCATCAAAAGCAAGATTAACTGAATGCTCTCCATCCATTGCCGCTTCCATACTGGCTACAGGGTACATGACAGCGACATCGCAAATATGCACACCTTGACTGAGCAAATAGCTTAGTCGCTCCGTGCAAGCAAGTAATGGCTGCATATGTTGCCAGTAAGGCATGCGAAAATGATTACAAGGAGGCGCCCACTCCCACCATCCACCGTAAGTCGTATAATAAAGTCCATGGAGTGTCAACAAATTATGACCCGTCACAAAATTCTTGAATATCGCATCCGTTAAATCTGCCGTGCTAGTTCCCCATCCGCTGCCATAGAAGCCTTCCAGCCAAGTACGTGGACGCTCGTAGAGATGAGCAATTGAACTGGCTACTTTGTTCTTAATTAAATCGCATTGAAGCAGCGGTTGATCGCAACCGGGTCCCTGATTCCAACGTTGCGTTCGAAAGTAATCGCCGAATTCCGTAGTATCCTTGCCTCTGCCGCCATGATCGCAGCCATAAATCAATCCTCGTTTACGATGCCATTCATAAATAGGAATAAAGTAATGTTGCTCTGACAAACGAACGATTACATCCGAATAGTCTAAACGAATCTTGGGCGTTCTGGGGCCGATATCCATGAACAATGCCGCCAATTCCGGTACAATATCATAGCCTTTCAATTTCATGAACAACTCGCGAAATTGATCGTTCCACATATTACCTTTAATTCCGAGATCCAATTCATCAGAAAAGAAGAACCCTAGTCGGGCTTGATGCATTCCAGCTAATTTGTCTTCAAATCGCTGAAAAAAATGTTCAATAACCATTGACCCGCTATGTTCATTCATTGGATCAATTGAGTTCAGTTGCCTCTCTGCATATACAATAACAATGTTCCATTCCCCACTAGGTTTTTGCCAATTTAAAGTTGATTCTTTGACAAAGGATGTTAGATCAATAGGGTTTAGACCCGTCTCAAGCTCACCTTCACTCAATAGGGCTGTAATGGAAATTGTATGTTCGGGAAGCTTCCACTCCGTATCATCGTCTTCCACATGATAGACCATATGCTTCAATATCAAGCCGGATATGTCTGGTTTTTTGGCTAAAATCTCATCCGTATACCATCCTTGTCCCGGAGCGCACAATGTATAATCGCTTAGACTGACTGCTATTCCGTATGATCCTGCTTTTTCTGCAAACCAGACAAACAATTCCCACCACTCATCAGAAAATAGAGGTGGTTCGCTGGAAATCGTAAGCCCGTAGGCTTCGCCCCCTTGATCACTGTGTGCATAATTGATTTGTAAAGCTGAAATATGACGATCCTTTAACTGCTCCAATTGCCATGCTAGCCGTTCCTTAGTAAGCGGCTCGCCTACCCACCAATAAAATGCGACTTCCCCATATCCTTCGGGAGGATCAACAAAGCCGGGATAAACATCAAGGTCGGGACTCCGGCTAGGATAGCCCAAATTATGCATCATTTCTGTACACCTCTCATTACATATGATCTAATTACGACAGGTGGGGCGCCAACAGACCGTTCATCCATCTGCGGCGCCCACTACCCTACCTAAAAATCTATTTAGTCATTAATAAAATCAAGATTTTGCAACAGTCGCTTGATGACAACCGCACCCTGGGCACGAGTAACCTCTGTTTGAGGTGCAAACTCGGATTCGCTCGTGCCCCGCAATATACCCAACCCGACAAGAAGCGATACTGCTTCCTTCGCCCAGTCAGCGATCTGTTGTTCATCGAGAAACGCTGTGTGCCCTGTCAGGACGGTCTCATACTCCTGCAACTTTGCGAATGACAAGGCTCTGGATAACATCACGGCCATTTGTTCACGGGATACAAACTCTTCTGGCCTGAAGCGTCCGTCTTCATAGCCCGTAATAAGACCTGCTTCACTTGCCGCATTTATGACTCCAGCATTCCAGTCGGTCGCCGATACATCCAAAAATCGTTGTTCTAAAGCTTTCTCTGCCAGGCCAAGGGCACGTATCAGCAACGCAGCAAACTCAGCTCGTGTCACCTTATCTTCAGGAGCGAATATACCTGTTTGACGCCCCTGAATAATCCACTTGTTTGCCATCACCTCAATTTCTGTCCTCGCCCAATGTTGCGCTATATCTTGAAACGTTCGTTTTGACTGAACAATCATATATATTCCGTTATTCCGAGCCTGCATCGTTACTGTTCGTCCATCCTCCGATAGGGTTGATGGAACAAAATGAGGCTGATCGTTTTCGTCAAACCACAACGTTGTTACTTCATTAGGGTCAACCGATTTAGGTAGAACTATCGTTTGTTCTCGATACATATCTTGCAAATTCTTTTCATTTTTCACGTCCACCTCAATCTTGTACATGACCGGAAACTCCATCACTGCTTTCGCGCCTGCATTGTTAATCACATCGCCGATACTGTCGCTTTCCTCCGTCTGAACCTGACCTATTGCCACTGTCACAATCGCTTCTTTTGGAACCAAAGTTACTGCCTGCAACGGCAGTACTACACCATTCCCATCCACAACTACACGCAAGCTGCTATTAGGATAAATCTCATTCGCCTCGCGAAGATCATCTGCCGACAATTCAAAGACAATTACATCCCCAATTCCTGATGTTTCAATAATTGCCTTCTTTGAAGTACCAAACAGTCCCAGTATCTGGTCTGATGTCAATCGTAATCGCACCATCGTATGACCATCCCGGATTTCTTGTTTCCTTGCATCCACGTGAACCTGTAATCCGTTCAGAATAATGCCAATTGATTCCCGCTCGTTATCCGATTCCTCTTCTTGACTTACACTATTATTGGGATCAGTAGGATTAGGCTCACTAGTTGATGGAGTGTTCGATTGGTATGTTCGATTAAGCAACAACGCAGCACTATTGCCATTACCCGCTGCATCAGTTGCAGCCCCTTCATCAACGCCCACCGTTACTAGTCCATCGGTGATCGGTGTTATTATGAATGTATAGATCGTACCGCTCACGGATTGAAAGTCGCTAGCTGTTCCATTTGTTACTTCCAATTCCGTAATATCAAAGCCCGTTACTTCCTCGTTAAATGTTGCCGTCACCTGAAACGGCGCGTTTATTGATTCACTTGCAGATGTACTTAAACTAATCGTTGGCGCTGTTCCATCGTATACTCGAGCAAATGGCACTGAAGCCGTATTTCCGTTGCCTGCTGCATCCACTGCCGCTCCCGCAGGAACACTCACCCTTACTTCTCCGTCGGAAGCAGGGCTAATCATGATTAGATAGTTCCGTGCATCCAACGCTTTAAATTCGCTTAGCGTTCCATTATCTACTTCAGTTTTACTTGGGTTAAAACCGATTACATCTTCATTGAATTGTACGTTAACCTGAAACGGATGGTTAATGTATAATTCAGCGGTTGCCGTAAGTGTAACTTCCGGTGACGTGGAGTCCACAACAGCAAATGGAAGAGCTTGATATACTTCAAATTCTGCAATGCTCATTAATTCGCCAGGCTGCCCCGATCCATCCGGTTTAATCGCCCGCACTGCGGCATACCGAGCAGTCTTTCCGGCATCAAAATGCGTTTTATATTTTACATCACCCAAAGCGGCTGAAAAAACTTCTTCGGTTTCCCAGTTCACGCCATCCATAGAAGTCAGGAGTTCAAAATCGGTCGCATAAAAACTGGGTCTAAAGATAACGCCAATACCGGCAATCTCTTGTTCTGCGCTCAAATCAATCAGATACGCCCATTTATAAGATCCGTTAGCCGCAACTTCCGTACTTACATCCCCGTCATTTCCATTAACTAACGGATGCCATGTTGCTACATCGGTTTGCATATCCGGTTGTGTTGCGCGGGACATCTTGCCAATCGCGATGTTGGACATTTCCCTGACTGTAACAATGCTTTGAGCAATAAGCCCTGAATTCGTCATAGCCGTAATAATTGCAGAGCCTGGATTGTGTGCGATAACATTACCGTTATCCACTGAAGCAACAGATTGATCGCTTGTATGCCAAGTTACATTCATTGTTGAGGGGATAACTGTTGCAGCCAGAACTGCACTTTCACCCGTTCCAAGCAATAGAGAAGCCTTATTCAAGCTTAGTGTTTCCGTTGCGAGTGAATTTGCATATACCTCGAATTCAGCTATACTCATTAACTCTCCCGGTTGGCTGTCACTATTCGGTTTAATGGCTCTAATTGCGGCATATCGAATCATTTTTCCAGACACAAGATTCGTTGTGTACTTTATGCCACCTTCTGTTCCTGTAAAGCTTTCTGTTAGTTCCCAACTTACTCCATCCATTGAAGTAAGGAATTCAAATTCCGTCGCATAAAATTGGGGAGTGAACGTTACTCCCAGCCCGGTAACAAACTCACTTCTTCCCAAATCAACTCGATAGGCCCAATCATACGTTCCGCTGGCCGCTACCTCTGTATTCAAATTGCCGTCTACCCCTTGCATAACAGGATGATGTGTTCCCGTAGGCTGGCGCAGATCGGAATAAAACGCGGCGGCTTGCTTATGCAAGGCGATATTCGTTGTAATCAAATCTTCTGGACTAACATATACAATAAGATCAAAAACCGCTTCCCTGCTCTCCCCCGGTTCAGTACCAGCCACTAACGTCTGGACTGTAATCGTTACTTTGCCTTTCTTAACTCCGGTCACTACCCCATTCTCATCAACGACGGCTATTGAAGTATCGCTCGAAGAGAAAAGTAATTCTTCTTCTGGTGTTTGTCCTGTAGTTGTCAATGATAACGTTCCGCCCACCGGAACTACATCTGATAATGCTTGTACAATGAGTGGTAGATCCTTTGCAACTCCAGCATCAATATCGGAAAATTCAGTAGTGGAATACCTATCAGGGTCGTGAGAAGTATGTGCGACACCTACAAGCAACTCTTCACCCAAATCGATCGGAATACTGCCAGCTGGCTTCCACTCTGTGCTTTCTTCCTCCCAGTAATGTGCCAGCACCTTGTTATCCCGATACGTCAATCGGATTTTAGCAGGTAACGTAACATCAGGAGTCATAAAATAATCCGTCGCCTGATCGAGCTGACTTCTGTACGTAAACGGGACTGACTTATACAAAGCCCCCCCACTGGCATACACGCGATAATTAACATTTGGAGATCCAGGCGCCAGTGACTGCCTGAACATTAATCCCGTCATTGTTGTTCCTGATATTTCCTCAATGGAGGATACAGAAGTCGTAATGGAGAAACCCAATGGATAATCATCCATATTCACTTCCCGATATACAAATCCAAATTGGTCCGCCGCGCCGTAAATGTCGCTTCCGCGAGCGCTAACGTTCCAGTTTCCATTTTCATATACCGCTTGCCCCGATGCCTCATTCACATTGGCATAATGCCATCCGGAAGGGAATACGCTTACTGGTACTTCAACAGACTTTTGTTGTCCATCCACCTCAATGGTAAGCGTAATAGCCGTTTGACCTTCTCCAATTGCGACAACTTCGCCATGATCATCCACTGTAGCCACCAATCCGTCTGCACTTGCATAAGTCACAGAATCAACAGATGAAGGATCAACCTCAGAACCGGAAGTAAACCACGCTTTGTAAGTCAAATCAGCAGATTCGCCTGGGTGCAAATATTTTTTTGACAAGCTACCATCCACTTGATTCAATAGTTCTGTGTATATGTTAAACACAAGCTGTCGTTCAATTGGTGATCCGCTTTGATTGGAAACTGCTTCAATCCCAGCATTACCCGCACTAACTCCCGTCACTTTGCCCGTTGCATCCACAATCAGCTTCTCCAAATCGTTGGACATGAAAGAGATACCCGCTATGGAAAAAGGCACAACAACTCCATCATCTGATCTTCCTGCAAGAAAAACCTGGACGCTTCTGCCTGCTGCAATGTTAGTTGATTCGGCAATAAGTGAAACATCCGTAAAGTTGCTGACAGCTACTTTAAACTGCCGTCCGGCTCCGCCCCGTTCAGTTAAAATTGCCGTACCTTCGCTAATCCCCGTAATCGTTTCTTCATCTGCCGTTACGTGCAGCGAAGAACTGTCATAAACATTTTGCTGATCAGCTATTGTAAGCATAAATCCAGGGTATAATGGAACAGCTTCGCCCGAGTAATACGCTTCAATCTCCGCAACTGCCATTTCGCCTGTTAGAGAAGTCACTTTAATGTTCCGTATTTCTTTCCCATCCAGTGGAATGATATTTCTTCCACTACTACCCGAAGCATTCATTGCTACCGATTCCCATTGAGAACCATCTCCGGTCGTCTCAACCTTATATGTTGCTGGCGCTTTCCCTTCCGGGAAAGTAACAACAATCGCATCAATAGACATAATATAGCCGATATCAACCATTAGTGACCACGAATCACTTAACGCTGCTGGCAAGAGATAGGTGGTCAAATTGCTATCAACTGCAAGGCCTGCCCCTCCATCCGTAAACTCTCCAACAACTTCACCTAGAGAATTCATGACATAAGCGTTCTTATTGGCTGCTAAATTACCGCTGTGCTCTAATTGCAGCAATTCGAGATATTGTGGTGTTATCCCTGCTTGATTGACAATGGACAGTGGGTAAGCGCCGGGCGGGATGACCTGGTTATTCTGCAAAATACTGTTGCTGAATTGATACATGTTATTGGAGGCAGAGTCCCAGTAATTGTTCTTTATGGTATGATCGCTTCCCTTGGCTAGCAGGTTGCGTTTGTTGCTAAATGCAATATTGTCCTCCATCGTAACATATCTGCTTCCGTCATCCAGATAATAAGCCCCAAAGTCATTTCGTTGATGATGAACCACATTCCCCTTAATAAGCATATCCCTTTGCGCCCCGAGAGAATAGATTCCTCCGCCATCATTCATTTCCTGCATAAAATGATGCACATGATTGTTTAACACTTTATTATCCTTGCTGGTAGAAGGATTGTTCAAGTCGCGATCAACAGATCCCCAACCCCAACCAATTGAAATCCCCGAATATGGGAGATCAAACAATGTATTGTTAGCTATTGTCGTATTCTCGACATAACCAGCCCAGATTCCAACAGCTCCATGAAATTCCGTGCCAATGTCTGTCACAACATTATTGATAATATCGTTGTTTTTCACGACTCTTCTGACATCTGAAGGATGATGATCCTCGTCTTCAACCCCGCCAATCATTAATCCGTTGCCCGAAATATCTCGAAATATGTTCCCTTCAATAAGGTTATTTTGACTACCTTTATCGATGTTTAAAGCTGCAGCCCCAAGATGAGTAAATTTGTTTCGTTTAAACTGTACGGATTTAGCTGCACTCAACGTTACAGCGGCGTCTATTTTTACATCATTGGAGCCGGTTGGTCTCTGACCGTCCCATTGATCTGGTGTATAAAAATTGCCTTGGATTTCGCGAAATCCGTATGGCCCACTTGGTTTTAGCCAGGTGGCATAGGAAAAAGTCAGACCTTCAAAAATGATGTTTTCAATGGGGTTGTCCAGTGTTCCTACGCCACTGACCAACGTTTCCAGCACTGGAACAACGACGTCAGCCGTCTCCAGATCTTCACCAGGTTTCGGTATATAATATATATAATTATTAGCCGGATCCAGGTACCATTCACCGGAATCATCCAGTAGCTCATATGCATTTTCAATCCAGACCGGGTTTCCTTGACCAGCATTCAAATGAGTCCAGCAGGTTGACTTCATCGTGATACTGTTTCCGTCAATGGAATCAAGCGTACAGCGGCTTTCAATCCAGTTGCTGCGGTACACAAATTCGATTTGGTCAATGTTTCTCCAATTCTGCATAGACAAATCCGTTGTCGTATGTCCGATCGCCGTTTTTATGCTTCCCGGCAATTCGCCACCTTTGGCCCGTACTGCCCGCTGCCCATTTACATATAATTGCCGCGTATTCAAGTCGGAGTTTACAGGAGCACGATAGATATTCAATTCAGTATTGTAAAGCTGCCAACCGTCAACTTTTGTACCACCGCTAATTACTGGCACTTCATTCTCGTAAGCGCTATAACTCACAATGTACCCGTTTTTACCCGAATCGGCGTGACTCAACTCAAACGTGTCGGACAGCGAATAGGTACCGCCTCGAAGTTTAATCTCGATATCGCTGCTCATATTTGCAATTAGTAATCTAGCAGCATCACGAGCTTCCAGCAGCGTTAGCGGATCTTCAGGCGTGGAGCCTGACCCTCCGCCTTGCGGAGATGCAAAGATTTGAATGGACGCGGAAGCAGAGGCTGTCTGCCGCGGTACAAATGCATCCGCTAAGAATGAAAGCAGCGTAATACAAAGAAACGCGGAAAGTCCTTTGGACATCATTGAATATCGCATTATAATTCCCCCTGTTCTCGAATTATACATACCTGATCAAGCCTGTTGTCCCGGATAAGCCTTAATAAACTGCACAGCCTTGCGGATATCCTCTTCCGGTTCGCCAACTTCACGTTCAATCGTCAAGTATCCTTCATAGCCAATAGCTTGAAGCGCTCAATTTTCACCGCATCTCTCGTTATATACAAAACATAATTACAACTAAAAACATGTGAATAATGTGTTTTTTAATAGCAACACCCCCACCATCTCGCTAGTGAAGGTGTTGCTATATTAAGAAAATTGCCTCTTGCTATTTGGCGTTTTTCCAAGCATCAATCTGCTTTTGCTTCTCCTCAATTACCTTATTTGCCCCGGACTTTTCTAACTTGTCCAAAAATTCGGGCAGAGTTTTTTCCGGATCGGCTGTACCACTTAACAGAGCATCTTTATATTGTTGAAAAACCGCATTTGACTGAGCCAGTTCTGTCTTCACCAGCTCCGGATCGAAACTGAATCCAAGCAACGGAGACGTTACTGCATTTTTATTCATTTCGATTGTTTGTTCCCAAACGCCAACCATCTCTTTTGATGTGTAATAAGCATTGAACTGATTCCCAAACATCCAATCCGTCCCTGGATTATAGCCATTATTCTCAACAACTTTCTCAATTACATTATCCGATACAATCTTATAATGTTTCCCTTCAATTCCGTTGCTGAGTAAATTGTACAACCCCTTATTGGAATTGATTAATTCAAGGAACATCATGGCCCTTTCAGGATTGTCGGAAGTCGCACTAATTCCTGTCATTGTCGCAATTGCCCGATTGGTCGTAATAATTGCTTCACTCAACGGTTTTACGACGATATCCCGATTAAGCGCCGCTTTAGATTCAGCTTCAACCCCTGGTTTAATTGGAGAGCCTATCCCCATAAACTCTCCTCGTCCTGCTTTCATATTCGCATTAGCCTGGGCCGAAGTCTGTAAAGCTGCATCCTTAGGGAAATAGCCCGCTTTATACCATTTATGCATCAGTTCAACAAAGTTTTTGAATTCTGTCGATTCAAATTGATTGAAGACCTTCATACTTGTATCGTCCAGACTAATCCATCCAACTGAGGAGTCTTCTCCTATGCTATCCATACGGAAATAAGGAGGCTGACTGGTAAAGGGGTCTGCACCGTCCTTTCGATAAACTAGCGGCGGGTAAGATTCATTCCAAGCTTCCAAGTACGGCTCAAAGTCTTCGTACTTGTCGATTTCATCCAGATTTACATTGTACTTTTCAGCATACTTTTTCTCTATGCCTGTTCCGTACGGCATAGCGACGATTTGCCAGTTGATAGCCCCATATATTTTCCCCTTAACTCTGGTCGCATCCCATACAGATGCCGGTACTGTTTCTTTTAATGTAGGTGCATATTTATCAAGCAGTTCATCGAGAGGCAACAACGCTTCCCTCGATACATTCTGGAAGTAATTATTACTCCATGGCGCCGTAAACATCAGATCAAATTTTTCACCAGCGCCAGTCATAACATTCATTTTCTGATCATATGCCCCCCAATCTAGCGGCATCAACTTGATGGTTGCATTAATTTCTTCCTGAATAATTTTATTCATTTCAGCTTGAACCAATTCAATATCCTTCATGTTTTGAATTGTATTTGGAAAGTACCACGTCAATTCTACCGGGTCCAATTTTGCAGTATCGGTCGTTTCAGTACTTTCTGGATTACTTGTTGCCGTTTGACCTTGACCTCCTGTTGGCTGATTTGTTGAATTGTTGCCGCTACATGCGCTTACCATCATAGCAAGCACGAGCACAACCCCTGTCACGAATAGTAACGACGTTCTGCTTTTCTTTCTCATCTCTGAAGCCCTCCTTGGATAATTCGTGTATGTGTCGCCGATGTGTCTGCATCTGCAAGGCACGCTTTAAAGATATCCTCGGAGACCCAAAAACGAAATGACAAAAGCGGATTTTCAACCCATATTTGAATGAATGTTCTGTCATAAAAACGAAACATCAAGCCTCGGAATTGATAATTTTCAATTTATATTCACTAAAAGTCACCCCGTATTTATCTTTAAACAGTTTATAAAAGTATTTTCTATTTTCAATACCACATTGATCCAAAATTTCGACCAAGGGCATATCCCCGTTGCGTATTAACTCTACAACTTTTTCTAAGCGAATATCCCATATATAATCAGCAATGGATTGTCCACAACTGTCCCGAAACACTTTACCCAAATAAACTTTAGACATGTTCATAGTAGTGGCTATACTTTCTCGACTCAGATTGGGATCCGCATAGTTTTGTTGAATGAGCTCAATCATTTTATCAGCCAACACGGAACTTCGTTTCGTCCTTTTGGCTATTACAACATTTGTGATGTGTTGGAATAATTCATAGAATAAAGGATGAATTTCCTCAAGAGTCTCCTGCTTATACACATTTTGAATAAAAGAATTGTAATCGACCTCAAACCGATCCACTCCATTGCTTTCCATTAAATACAAGGTGTCATAAACAGAATAAGTCATATAATTCATATTTGACATAATCACATCATACGGACGGCATTTTAAATCTTCGAGTATCTTGTCATATAATTGTATGACTTCATCTAACTTTCCATTTACTAGTGCCTCGTGGAGCAATCCATCTTCCTGAGATGACACCTTGTAGGGTCCCGTCATCAGATTATTCGTCAAAGCCCGAGTAAGCAGCGCTTGATGTCCTGCAACCAGACGATACTTGGACAGCAGCATTGTATCTTGAAATTGCTGAGGAATGACTGTCCAGTCCTGTTCTGGCGATCCTATCGTTGCTGTAATAGACAACTTCAAATTTTCTTCGCACCATTGTTGAACTTGGAGAGCAAGTCCATCAATCTTGCGAAGTATCTCATCCTGCTCTTCTTCAATTACATTGATGAGAACTACAACCATATCATTTCCCATATCAATAACTTCACAATTGAATGAATTGCTGAACAATTCGTTGGATAAATTGCTAATTGCATATCGTAACAATAGTTGGTCTTTTGCCAAAAAACGTTTAGCAAAGGCCCCATAGTGGTCAATTTGAAAAATGGTCACTACATAGCCTTGCTTGACATCTAATGAAATCTTGTATTTTTCAAACATAGTTGGCATTAGATCAGTGGAGTTATCACTACTAATGAGCAATCCCTTTAAAATAGCGACTTTTCGGCTAGTCATTGTATCCTTCATCACAACATATGCTTCCTTAAACGTATGATCTAAAAAGGCTATCTCATCAGTTGTAATTTCTTTTCCTGGCAGTCTCTGCATGAGTGGCATCATCTGACTCACCAAATTCCGAATAGGTGCATAGAGACTTAGTGAGAGCAGTATCGATGCGATTAGACTTAACCCTAGCAAACATGACGCAACCAGAATCGTTCGATCCCGAATTGCCTTAATATCTGTAATGGCTGCATCATAAGGCTCTGCATGGATGAAGTTCCACCCAAGATCCCCCGTGGTGACATAAGTAACCATTACTATCTGATCTCCCGCTGTTTCCAAAAAATATCCTGAACTTTGATCTTTTGCAGCAACTTTATCGCCGTACATTTGCATGATGTCCGAATCAAGTGTGCCACCTTGAGACGCCCCTATCAACAACCCATTTTTATCCATCACGAAGGTATCCCCAGTAGATGTTCCATCTTTTGCTTTTAGGGAACTCATGATATTCCGTAAATATTCTCCTTTTATATTTACGATAACTGCTCCATCTAACCCATTTGTTCGATTTGCTGTTTCATACATGATATAGGTAAAAACAAGCGTATCGTTTTCAATTACTCTGGGGATGGCAATAAGACGCTCAGGATGCTGAGAATCAAAATGTGTTACCATATTAACGGCTTCCTGATCATAAAAGAAAGCCGCATCCGTTATCGGCTGATTGCCTGATGCTAAAAATCGTTGCAGTTTACTATTATAAATGTACACGGAATGAACAAATGAATTCATCTGTACAAATCGATTAATTCGATCCATTGATTCTATCAATTGTATATAGTCGGTATTGTCTTGATACATAAGGGGTACCGTATCGGCCTCCCCATATGTGGACCAAGTAAAGTTTTTTGCCGTCTCATTAATATAATCAAAACTGTAACTGATGTGAGACAGAAATTTAGCATTGGTTTTCATTACATTTCTAAGCGCCGACTGTTCAAATCCCAAGTAAAGTGTGACAGATAAAGCAATGGTGACGGTTGCAAGTACAAGCATGAAGGAGATCATCATTTTTAGGAACATTCTGGACTGAAGCAACAACTTCATGCTTTCGCTCCCCTTTCTATCCTTTTACGGCCCCAACAGTTAGACCTTTGACAAAATACTTTTGGAAAAACATATAGACAAACGCAATAGGTCCCACCGCAAGTATAGCCATAGCCATTCGAGCAGACTCAGTAGGAATTCTTGCCAGTCCCGAGCTTGCTTGAAAATTGGAAGACATAACTTCAATATTTGTCATAAGTGTCATCAGCAAATACTGCAGTGGCAATAAGTTCCGATTTTCGATAAACAAAAGTCCCAAGTACCAGTCATTCCAGTAAATTAAAGACATGAATAAGCCTACAGTAGAAAGCACTGGTTTGGACAGCGGAACAATAATTTTATAAAAAATGTATAATTCGCCTGCACCATCTATTTTCGCAGACTCAATTAGTGAAGTAGGAATAGCCGAGAAAAATGAACGCATCAACAAAACATAAAATGGTTGAACTAGATAAGGGATAATCAGAGCCCACACTGTATCTCTTAAATGCAGATACTGGCTCACCAATATATAGAATGGCACCAGTCCTCCGTTAAACAACATAGTAAAAAAGATATAAAAAGAAAATGAATTGCGAAAAACAAAATCCTTTCGTGACAATGGATACGAAAGTAATGCAGTAATCGCTAATGCAAAAATTGTCCCCAGTATCGTCACTACGATCGTCACCATATAGGAGTTTATGAGTTGCCCAGCATCATTAAAAATAAAACGATACGCATCAAGGCTGAATTGCGCAGGGATCAAACCATACCCATTAAGCGTCAGCTCGGTTTCCAGAGTAAATGAAGCTGAAAGTACAAGCCACAACGGTATAATACATATAATACTTAAAACCATTAGTAATGAATAAAGTAATCCTTTTGCCAACGTATTATTCATATAATACTCCTCCATAAAGCTATAGTCGATTAGTATATCTAGAAAAGCGCGCTGTCTTTATCAACTTTTCTCACAATTAGATTTGAAATAAACACAAGAACAAAACCAACTATTGCCTGATAGAATCCGGCAGCTGATGCCATACCAAAATCACCAATTTTTCTCAGCATTCGGAACACATACGTATCTATTACGTCCGTTGTTGAGTACAACATTCCCGAATCACGGGTTACATTATAAAACAAACCAAAATCTGCATAAAATATCTTACCAATTTGCAGCAACAGCATAATGGTTATAACTGGCATAAGAAGTGGCAATGTAATACTGATGACCTGCTGCCATTTACTCGCACCATCAAGTTTTGCGGCCTCATAATATTCTGTATTGATCCCCAGCATCCCAGCTAAGTAAATAATGCTTGTATAACCCGCCGTTTTCCATATAGAAACCAATACCAGGATAAATGGCCAGTATTCAGGTGACGTATACCAAGAGATAGACTCCAAACCAAACCAGCTCATTATTTGATTAGCAAAACCTTCAGTTGTAAACATCGCGTAAGCAAAATAGCCAACCAGAACCCAAGAAAGTAAATATGGCAGGAAATAAGTAGACTGATAAAACATGCTTAACACCCTATTCTTGACTTCGTACATTAAGAGTGCAAGTGCTACCGAAAAGACCAAGCCGCAAATAATAAATAATCCGTTCAATAAAAGCGTATTAAACGTTACTCTCCAAACATCTTCTGTCGCAAACAAAAACTTGAAATTATCAAAGCCCACCCATTTGCTCCCCAAGATTCCTTGTGAATACTTATAATCCTTGAACGCTATCAACAGTCCAAACATTGGGATGTAGTTAAAAATGAAGAGAAACATCATCCCTGGCAACGTCATAAAGAGAAGCCATTTACTCTTGCTCACATTTCGCAATCTTTGTTTAAAGGCCACTACCATTATCTTTGCTCCTCTGCGTAATATTTACTTTAAGTATTACTCCACCGGGATAAATTTAAAATGTCAAATCTGAATGATGTTCCTTGAATTGGCCCTTTACCAGACCCAAAAAGAGAATATACGCCCAAATATGCACGAAGATAATGAAATATAGAATGAGGAATGGACAAAAAATTGGAATCCCCCCTCTCGTACGCGTATAGAGGCATCCACTAAGTCATTACCGAACACAAATAGCCCCCTTTGTACATAGTTCAATCTTTTCAGATTCAAATGTACAAGCGGTTTCCTCATCCTCGCTCAAATGAATTGCAGCAAATTAGGGAACAGGTGGTCGAGATGGCCGAGAAATGTGCGCAGAACACCTTTGTACAGGTACACATCACAGACTTGCAGACTCATCCCATTCTGGCGGGATGTTTGTTCGCGTGAAATAACTGCGCTATCCTGCTCGTTAGCTTAGTCGTTAAGATCTCCACTTTCCTGCAGTCCGTCGGGAATGAGATCATGTTCTTGTCAAAATCGGGAATGGGATAATGTTCTTGTCATTGGATTTTGACAAGAACTTTACCCCATAAAACAAAAAAGCCGCGATTTACGCGGCCTTCAATGAGATCATGTTCTTGTCACCTGACATTTAATGTCAGGAGAAGCGTCAACTGATTTTTGAAGTGTTTTATTTTCAACATCTTTGTCACCTCTGATCAGTATTGCAACCGCTTGAGGTGTATAAGACTTCATAGTATAAGTATTACGTATGGCACTTTCGTGTTGATATGGGCAAACATATTTGTAAGTTGGCATTTCTTCATTTTCTAAATGGTGATACTCAACACAACTTGATGAGCTTTTCTCAATAAAATTATATTGAAAAGCTATTATTGGAAAAGACCGATTTCTCATCTCATTTATTTCATTCCAAGAAGGTGCGCTAATTTCGTTACTTCTCTCCCCTGCTATCTCCAGCCAAGCATTGAAAAAATTCTCACTAAATTGGATAATAATTTTTTTCAAAATCCAAAAAAGAATCTTTGTATCAATACATTGTTGAGTTTTCATTTGAAAACTTACAATTTGTTCGGAGAGTCTCACATATCAGTGCTACCGCGTATCATATCTGAGTACAAGAACTTGTACCCATTGACGATTGACGTTGTTCTTCCCTTCATTTTATTATTACTACAAATAAAAAAAACCGTTAATTTTCATCATTTGAAAATTAACGGTTTTTAAAAACTTAATCTTTTCACATATTTATCAACTGACTTTTGTAGCTTTCATCAGGGTTACTCATAACGAGCATCGAGATTTTCAGAGGTGTAAAAGATTTCATGGATTGAATCGCTTCTTTGTTACGCCCATCCTGACGCGGACATGATTCATGCATGCCATCGTGCACAATTCAGTTCATCATGCAACATTTGCGGCATAGCCCTGAGTGTTTTGCAATTCTGTTCTTCAGGAGTAACGTGCGGTTCACTGAGCAGCCAATGTCTGGTCATATTGGAACAGGCATAGGCATGGTAGTTCAAGGAAAATTGCAGATCTTTAATTACAGGAGATTGCCCGCCTTGTGACAGTGAAGCTAGAAACAAATTTGCTGGGTAAGTCTGTGAATGCTCCAATAGGGAATTTTGTCCACTGTCAATCAGGACTTTTTTATAAAATGCTCTTTTCTCATTAAGCTTTTGAAAGAAAAGATAGGTGACTGTGCTCCATGATTCGTTTGCGTTTTCCGCCATCACTTTGTTCAAATCCGAGGAGTAAATCCAATTGACCAATTCATATTTATCATGGAAATGATAGTAGAATGTCTGGCGTGGAACGCGGCAGTGATTTGCCAGCATGGTTACAGTGATTTTCTTAAAAGGCACATGATTTAATAGTTCAATTATGGCTTCTGCAAACATGGTCTTCGTCATATCTTTTGTGGGCATCGTTTATTTCACCTTCAATTCATATCGATAGTCGTTAGTCGTATTAAATGCTAATTATATAATAAAAAATATGCCACCCGATGACAAAATGATGAGCAACGGCAAAAAAATTGTCACTTGCCTTCAAGTGTCTATATTATATAAGACTTAGTTAATTATACAATGCTAATGTATTCAAGTTAATTAGTGGGGTGGATGATTATGAAAACAGAAAATCGTGTTACAGAGATGCTTGGAATACAATACCCGATTGTACAGGCAGCAATGTCCTGGTTGACCGATGCTAAACTTGTCGCAGCCGTATCCAATGCGGGAGGCATGGGAGTAATGGGGCCTCATGCGGGTTATCAAACGCGACCCTCCGGTCCGGACGAAGTTGGTCAAAGGATTCGCAATGAGATTCATAAGATTAAATCATTGACGGAAAAACCGTTTGCGATAAATCTGTATCTACCTCCAGACGGCCAATCAGATCCATATTCCAAAGCTACATTTGAGGCTGCTGTCGCGGAAGGCGTACGATATTTTGTGACCGTTGGTTCTGTGAATAGAGCTATGGTCAAAGAAATCAAGGATAACGATAGCAAGTGGATTCATCGTGAGCTTACTCCTTCCCCGGAAGCAGCGAAAATGGCTGAGCAGCATGGTGCAGATATACTCATTGCAACGGGGTATGATGAAGGTGGAACAATTCCCCAAAACAAAATAGGCACATTCTCGATTGTTCCCACGATCGTGGATGCAGTAAGTATCCCGGTTATGGCAACAGGCGGCATAAATGATATTCGTGGAGTGAGAGCGGCCTTTGCACTTGGAGCTGAAGCGGTATATTTGGGAACACGGTTTATCGCCTCTGAAGAATGCCCTGCTGCTGAGGCAACGAAGCAGGACATTGTTCAATCCAAAGGTTCAGATCTGATTATGGTATCATCGTTTTCACGCTCCACCCCGCATAAATTTGCTCGTGAGTTGGAGGCTATGTATCGCAATGGTGAATCAACTGAAAATATCGAAAAGAGGATCAGTGAAAACGGAGGTGTGTCTAAAAGCATGTTGCATGGGAAGCTGGATGAGGGGACCATCACAACCAATACAGCGATCGATCTGATCACTGAAGTGAAGAGCAGTAAAGAAATCATTCATGAATTGATGGCTGACTTTATTAAGGAGTAGCACAGGTCACCTGGATCATATGATATCAAACAAACCGATAACTGACTTGTTTCAGTTGTCGGTTTGTTTTTCAGATAGGGGCTATGACTAATCGCATGGGGAGGCAGCTCTCTTTTTTTCATCTTCTATGTTCTCTGCTCTTCCTCTGTCAAATCTAGCGGAATAATTCATGATACAAAAAAATCGTTATTTAAGCGAATTCTAAAATTCATATGCTTTTATCTCACCACATGATCTCCATCATGATAATAATTAGATAATTATCTAATCCGAAATGACACATTGTTCTTGTCTTTTTCGGCAATGGTACAATGTTCTTGTCCTCAGCTTGGGACAAGAACTTGGTCCCTTAAAACAGAAAATCCGCGCTGGGCGCGGGCTCTTATGGGACTATGTTCTTGTCCACCGACAAGTTAATGCTATATTATTAAGATTTACGCGGCCTTTACTTATGTTGACGAACAAAAGACGACTTTTGTGAACAAACATACAAAATGTAATAGCAGTAGTATTGCTGTGAGTTAGCTGGTTTTTTTATTTTGTATTTCTCTGGATCTTCTTCACCATCTGTCGGGCTCGCTCTTCAATGATGCTTCGGCGATAACGAACGAGCTCTCGAAGTTCTCGTTGATATCGATTTGGAATGAAGCTAGCTTTCAGTAGTCCATGGCGAAGAAGTTGGGCAATCCATTCCGCATCTTTGACATCCGTTTTACGCCCTGGGAGTGCCTTCATATGTTGAGCATTCAGGACCAAGAATTCAATGTCTTCAGCTTCTAAAAGGTTAACAATGGGCTTCCAGAAAACACCAGTGCTTTCCATCGCTACGTGGTACATCCTTTCTGTTTAATCCAATCTATTAACTGTAAGAGAAAGACCGTTGTAGTGGAAAACGTTTGAATCTCCTTTCCTTCGGGTGTCATGATGCACGCTGTAATGGATTTCTTATGAATATCCATGCCACATGCACGCTCAATGAGTATTTCCATTGAAAAGATCCTTTCTACGGCTACGAGTAGTGGAGGCTGGTGCAAAAACCAAAATAGGATTAATCTACCATGAGTGCTTCCCGTAAGGGAGCTACAGTCTGTGATGCACCGTGGTCGTTGGAGTCAGACTAACGGATGGGCTCTACTGGCACCATAGCGTATCGACCTTCCTCACCCAGCCATAGAATTAGTATAGGATAGTTTGTAACCATTTTCATCCTCTGTGGTGCAGCGTTGGTCTTGCGCTGCATGAGTGGCTAACGGGCAACATTAGATTGTTGTTGTGCATAATCATATTCGATATCCAAGAAGCTTGGCTAGCCGTGCCAAACCGCCCAAGAAAACAGTCTGTACAATTTGCGGTGGACCCTCAATATAACCATCAATACATTCCCAAGCGACTCCAAGCCATAATGGGTTTGAAGGAACTCCCTTCTTGTTCAACTTTCCCTCGCATTCTAATTTATAAATTAACTCAAACATTTTCCAATGATGTCCCGGGGGACGAACTTCGTGCAGTGCAATTAGCCGATCATCGCTTACATTCCAGAACTGATGAACCTGATTGGGATGAATGGTGACCCGTCCTCCTCGTCCCACAATTATTTCTTCGCCGTCAATCACAAACCGCATCCGTCCCTCTTTTACCGTGAAGGTTTCTTGAAGAACCGGATGCCAATGTGGACCATTCATCGAACCTTGCTGAATGATCTTGTGTTCAACCAACAGGTATTGTCCATGCTCGTCAGCGCCGCTATTGAGTAATGTTACGGTTCGACCATCTGGATGAACTAGTGACTGTTTTTTCATACGCTTCACCTCATAATGTAGTTGATTGAGCTCTCGTGTCCTATTAGCTTTCATGGGAGTTCAACGCCAAACAGTACATATGTACAAAATCTTTTATTTTGTGAAGGAGTGATTGCATGAGAAAATATTTAAATCATCGACCTACGAGGTATGCTATTTACTTAGTTACAGTGATAGTGGTTTTGTAGCTTTTGAATTAAGTTTGATAATTTGTAATAAAGTTTGATTAAAACAAAAAAGGCTGAGCCTCTGGAGTGATCCTATGAAGTTTGATAGATCCTTTAAGAACAAAAACCATCATTGACAACAAATAAAGGCTAGGCTGGTGCAACAACCAAAAATGGATTAATCTCCCATGAGTGCTACCCGTATAGGGTGCGACATTCTGTGATGCACCGTGGTGGTCGGAGTCAGACTAACGGTTGGGCTCTATGGCACCATAGCTTATCGACCTTCTTCGCCAGCCATACAAACAGTATAGTACACTGGTATCCATTTTCATCCTCTGTGGTGCAGCGCTGGTCTTGCGCTGCATGGATGACTAACGGGCAACATTAGATTGTTGTTGTGCATAATCATCATCGATGTACTGATGCATAACTGCCTTCATTTCGGATTGTGTGGGCACTTTCTTCACCTCATCAACATTGTTAAGTTATTGTTCACTTGTCTATTATACGCTATATGGATCCACGCTTAGGGTAATATATATACAGAACCTCCCCTACTAAACTACCCATTCCTATGAATATCAAGCATTACATCACAAAACATGCCACTAGCATCACCGCTCTTGCTCATTACGTTACGTCATGTGTTGTAATGGAAATGGAGGTGAAACTTATGGATGGAACAGACAAAATCTATTTGGTCGGCGAACTGGCCGCTGCAACCGGCGTAACCGTACGAACACTTCAGCACTATGACAATATCGGGCTTTTACCGACACCCGGTCGCACGGATGGTGGACGTCGTTATTATACCGAGGAAGATTTGCTCTGTTTAGAGCAGATCATATTTTACAAATCTTTAGGACTTTCCTTACAAGAAATACGTGACAAAGTCGTTAAACGTCCAAAGTTATCTCAAATCGAGCAAACCCTACACGAGCAAGAGGTTGTACTCTATAAAAAAATAGAAGACGCCCATGCAAGCATTGCCGCGATCAAAGCATGTCGTACTGCCATTGCTGCGGGAAACTACCCATCGTGGCAGCTTTTGACCAGCTTTATCCAAACCTTGAGAAACAGTAATCTAACGGATTGGGGTCAATACCCTTTCAGTGACGACCAGAATGGAATCCTCGGCAAGCATTTTGCAAAAGATCAAGACGCCTTCGATTTGTACCATACCTGGAGAGTGTTAGCCTTCAAAGCCGTAACGCTTTCCGAGTCCGGGACGGCACCAGATGATCCAGCTGCGCAAGACTTGGCCAAGGATTATTGGACTATGGTTGTGGATGTAACCGAAGGAGATGCCGAGCAAATCCGCGCTTTTACACAGGTTCAGAAGGATCGAGCCTCATGGCCTGAAGGAGACCGCGAACTCATGGATGCATCTCAATCTTTTATAGATCAGTCGGTGAATCATTATTTAACATCCCAATCCAACCAGAAAGGAGGTTTGTAAGATAATGAATAATTTAACCTATCAGCCAACCAAAGAGTCCCTCAATACTCATCCCGTTCCAGAATGGTTTGAAGATGCTAAGTTTGGTGTGTTCATACACTGGGGACTATATTCTATTCCTGGTTTTGCGCCTTTGGGCAGTTTAGAGGAGACTTTGAAAACAAATTATGATCGTGCACTGCTAGACTACCCATATGCTGAAGGATATTGGAATGCGATCAAAGACCCTGATTCACCATCTGCTAAATACCATAAAGCTAAGTATGGCAACATGCCCTACCAGGGATTCAAACCCATGTTTATGGATGAATTAGAGCATTGGGATCCTTCTGCTTGGGCCAAAATTTTTAGCGACGCCGGCGCAAAATATGTAGTGATCGTCTCCAAACACCATGAAGGTTTTTGCCTATGGCCTACGGAGGTTAGAAATCCACACGAGCAGGACTGGTTCAGCAAGCGTGACATTATAGGGGAATTAGCTGAAGCTGTTCGAAAGGAAGGCATGCGTTTCGGTATATACTATTCGGGCGGAATTGACTGGACGTTTCGGCGAAGGATATCCAGGACGTTTATGGATTATTCCTTCTCTACACCTGGCGGTGATTACCCTGCATACGCCGATGCCCAAGTCCGTGAGTTAATCAAGCGTTATCGTCCGGATATTCTATGGAACGATATCTGTTGGCCTACCGATCTAGATGCACTATTCCGTTTGTTTGCCTATTATTATGAAGTCGTTCCTGACGGTGTGATCAACGACCGCTGGAAGCATACCAGTTCGAGCACGAAGTTTATGAGCCTGAAACCTGTACGAGCCATGATGGACATGATGGTAAAACAAATGATAAAGAAAAATCCCGATATTCACGGTGCCCTTGTACAACCTGCCATTCCCCATAGCGATTTCGCTACGCCGGAGTATACGAAATACACGGATATCCAAGCGAGAAAATGGGAGATGACGCGTGGGATCGGCAATTCATTTGGCTATAACCGCAATGAGAGTGAAGAAGACTATGCCTCCTTTGAGTCATTATTATTAGATTTTCTCGATGCGGTGTCCAAAAATGGGAATTTACTGCTGAATGTAGGTCCTCGTGGTGAAGACGCACAAATACCGGTTGAACAACGAAGTCGTTTATTTAAATTCGGGGATTGGCTGAAACAAAATGGTGATGCCGTTTATGGTACACGTCCCTGGACACGGGCAGAAGCCATTACAGAGACAGATGAGGCGATCCGGTTTACCAAAAAGGACAATAATATTTACCTGATGATTTTAGGTAATCCCAGCGGATTAACCATAAAAGTAAAGGATGTATTCATAGAGGGCGAAGCCTCCCTGCTGGCTGATGGTAGCCCGATAAAGATAGAACGCGATGGTAATGATATGGTTCTGACCTTTACACGGCAACTTCATGATTTATTCGTACCTGTTGTTCTTATACAGTCGTAAAACAATCTCCTAATCAGGGGCTGTCCCAAAAGATCTAAGATCTTGTGGAATGCCCTTTATTTCTGTTCTCAGACGCTCAGCGTACGAATCATTCCTTGCTTTAATGAAATCAACGTATTCCTTCGGATCTTGCGATCCATATCCGCCACTGACTTTATACTGCTCCCTTAGGGGCTCTCCCTTTTTTAAAGTGGTAACGAGACGAGGTTGATCCATCATATATCCGATCTCAAACCCTCTCGTTTTCTCTTTCATCGGAAAAGAAAACGGAGAAGCGGCGTGCGCGATTTCGATTTCTGGCTCTTCGCCCACGTATTCCAATTCCGCATAAAGCTCCACTCTCTCGCCTTCGGCGTAAACGGATTTCTCCGATACGAGTCGATACAAGAAACCGTCCTCGGCCGCCTCCGCCTTCGGCCCAATCTGGGCCTCTTTTACGATGTTTTTCATGGGAGTGAAAGCCTCCAGGGACGGCGTGGAGAATACGTGCAGGATATGGAAGAACATGGGGGAATAGTCTCCCTCTCTATTTCCTCACGCCTCCATGTTGTCCAGGTCTATGAAGTGGTCACCCGAGAGTCCTTCATACATGCCTAACAAGGGTGAAATCCTGCGAATAAGCGAGCATTCGTGAGAAAACTTAATCTTACCGAGGGAGCTTAATAAATCGTGTAATTTGGGCCTACGGCAGTGTATAGGAGTTCTTGTCCTAATACGGCTTTGTATAGAAGTTCTTGTCTTGAGTAAACGACAAGAACTTCTATACAAAAAATAAAAAAGCCGCAGTTTATGCGACTTCCGTTGTATTGATGTTCTTGTCGTCCGACATTTCCCTCCTACATTAGCTGCCTGCTTGGATGATGTGCTTATTTACGATCAAATCTGCATAAGTGTTCGTATATATCTCCTCTTCCAGTTTACATATGGTATGATGGAAAATGAAAATATTAGGCTGAGGTGAAAAAAGATGAGTTTAAAACTTGCTAATTTAGAACGGATTTATGTGGGGAAAACGAAAGATGTTTATACTTATGACGAGAAGTCCATCGTGCTTCACTCAAAAGATAGTGTAACGGGTTGGAAGGTTCAGAATCCTGACGGCACAGTTACTGTGGTTGAAGACCCGGGTGCCAACGAAGTCATTGGCGAAGTGGCGGGAATTGGTCTGAAGAACATCATTTCCAGCGTTCACTATTTTAAAATGTTTGAGGCCGCAGGACTGTCGACGGCATTCTTAGATGCTGACCTTACAGAGAAAAATATTCTGCTCAAAAAAGCTGAGAAAGTCGGACACGGATTGGAATGCATCGTCCGCTTCAAAGCCATGGGTAGCATTCTGCGGACCTATCCTGACTATGTCAAAGAAGGTCAGGAGCTTACCGATTTCTTTGAAGTAACTACCAAACACGATGCTGCTGGAGATCCACGAATTTCAAAAGAATTCTTGACCAACCCAGACTTTGGACCGGCCATGACTTCAAATCAATACGATGATACCAAAGCCCTCTGTCTGAAAGCCGCCGGTATCATCAAAGACGACCTTGCCAAGCATGACCTTGACTTGATAGACATCAAATTCGAAATCGGGATGGTTGATGATCAAATCATTCTTATCGACGAAATCTCCGCCGGTATCATGCGCGTCTTCAAAAACGGCAAACAATTCTCAGAAGAAGAACTAGCAGACTTTTTCGTTGCACAAAGCGCTTAAATTCAAAAACAGCCTGACATGATTGTGCAGGCTGTTTTGATTTTCGAGTTCTATTCGGAAGCTTCAAGATGCGACTTCAAAGTATCCCTTAGTTTTTTAAATTTGGCAAAAAAAGCAACTCAAATGTCTAATCGAAAAAAGAAGCTTGGCCGCGATGCCCGCGGCGGTGCCAGGCACCAACGGTGATCGAGGCGGCTCCGAGCTATAGCCGGCCGAACGCGTCTGTGGCAGGCTCGCGAATAATCTTCTAAATGAGTGAGTGAGAAACATTGTCACCTACGGCAAACAATATAAATTCTTGTCCCTTATCGGCTAACGATATAAGTTCTTGTCAGTGACTTTGGACAAGAACTTATATCGTTTAAACAAAAAACGCCGCAACTATGCCGCGTTCATTCGATATATGTTCTTGTCATCCTACAATTGTTACAACAACATTATATAATGTGTATTTTCGATACATCACAATAATAAGTTCTAAAAGTCCCCCTCGTTGAGTTAACAATTACGCAGAAAAAGCAGCAGTCTTGGAATTAAAGTCCAAGAACTGCTGCTTTTTTAATTCACCTCGTTAATTGAATTAAATTACGAAGCTATTGCTGTTAACAAGTGATAATAATTAATTATTTTCGTCATTCGCTTCTGGCTTTGGTATCTGGGAATATAGACCTGGGAAAAGCTCTCTTAAAGCTCCGTGACTACCAGCATGGTAGAACCCTAAAATGATCCCACCATTCGCATCAATAACCATAAAATTGATGTTTTCTATTGATTTAGTTTTGTTTCCAGTTTTAACAAACCCCTCTACTATGTCAATCCCTGTAACTTCTCTTGCATTTAGTGCAAATTGTAGTGCAAATTCACCGTGGCCACATCCAACACTGCGCCTAAGTAGGTAGTTATTTTATCTGCGAAAATCATTTCAGCCCTCGGTATTATCTCGGATATTCTCGCCCCTGTTTCGAACATAAATCGGGTTATCACTTCATCCAGTAACCGCCATCCGTCGGTGTCCCCAGCTTGATAAATACGATATGGCAGATCCCAATCACCGATGATCTCAGGAACCCATTCTTCATTAATGATCTTAAAGTAAGAATCCGTTTGCTTTCTAAAGGAGAGTGGTTCCTCAGTGCCGGCTGCCTTTGGCATTCTTGGTCGGTTTCCCCTTTCCCCCGGCTGCTCAGAAAGACTATCTTTGAATTCCAAATCGATTAGCGGATTGGCATAGGGATACTTCTTTAAGCGAATCATTGTCTTATAAAACCCTTTTATGGCGGACAGGAACAGTTGAACCGTTTTGGAGCTTTTACTCGTCAAATATACGCCTTCATGTCCGTCTCTTCCTCGGATCTTACAGTGCATCTGATCTAACAAATACTGTCTGACGACTTCCTTAACGGCTTCCGGTTCGTCATCCCAACAGACCTTACTGGCCCTGTAGCGACCTTTGTGCTTTAACCAATAAAAGAACGGTTCAAGGGTGTTCAAATAAGCGATTACGGAACTTTCACTGATCCTTTTGACCTGGTCATTGTAAAACTCAGTCAGAGGAATGAACGCCTCCTTCGAATCGTCAAAAACGATAAGGCGGTATTTGCTGTTCACTCCCTCCGGACGGTATACATGAAAAAACGAAGCCATTTTCTCCCCCCTCCTCCCATATACATTCTCACAAAAAAAGTGGACATATCCGTTTCTTTGAACGGATGTCCACATATGATGTGTAACAATATATGAAAATACAGTAGAATTATAGACTCGTCAACGAAACTTGTAAATTAATATTACGTTGTATTTTATACATATGTATGGAATTGAGGAAAACCTTATTAGTGAACCCTTCTCAAATGAATGCTGTCGGACGACAAGAACTTCTAGCAACGGCGCTGGTTCCCTGAAGGGGTAACCAGTGCCGCAGGAGCAATAATTAAAATTTCAAAAGGATGTTTCCTTTTTTTTCAGGCGCACTAACAGCTTTCACTGCATGGTGGATTTCAGATAAATCAAATTCCGTGTATCTTGATAACATCGTTTTCGCATGGGTTCCAATCTCAATGGCTACTTTCATGTCTTGCATACGCTCTTCTGCCGTTACATCTTCCTGCCAGGTCATGATTGTGACCCCGGCCAGTGTAAGTGCCTTGCCAGAAAAAGCGGTCATGTCTGACGATCCATTTGCTAAAGCGCCGTAGGAAACGATGCGGCCTTTAACAGCCAACAGGTCGCATAGTTCTGCGAGCATGTCGCTCCCAACCCCATCAACGGCCAGAATAATGTCATCCCCAGCTACTTTGCGCACCTCAGCCTGCCAACCATCAACGTCAGTGGAGATCACAATCCCACCAGGCAGCACCCTTTCCAGATGTTCACCAGACTGTTTGGAGCGCACGAGGCGGATGGGGGCGATTCCTAGCTGTAGGGCAAAATAAGTAATCATCTTCGCCACCGAAGATGATGCCCCAGTTTGAATCAGCCACGCCGGGCGTGACTCGAGTTCACCCAATGCTGCCCGAAGCACCTGCCGGGCTGTGATGGTATTAATGAGCACTTGCGTCGCGATCTCATCGGACATATCATCGGGCAAGGCCACCAGAGCCTGGACGGGAACGGTCACATAGCTCTGCCAAGCCCCCGGGTAGAAGAATGCCACGCGCATGCCCACCATTAAACCAGTTCCATCCAGCGCACCCTGTGCGGCATCCTCGATAACTCCTGCTGCCTCGAGGCCAGGCAATCGGCCTTCAGGCAACTTCTCCGAAGGGTTGGAGCCTTTTGCGGCGATCAAATGGAGATCACCCGGATGAATGACGCTTCTTGCAACTCTGACCAATACTTCACCTTCGCCGAGCTTACAGTCAAAAGTCGTGGACTCAACCTCAAGAACCTTTTGAGGATCACCGAAGCGATACTGGATGATGCGTAGCCCTTTGCGTGCCATAGCATGTCCTCCTTGCAAACAACTCAATTTTTTTATACAGAGTTACGTTAGTAACATGCCAGCTTTCAATCTTCAACTTTAGAAAGGGATATTTGTTTTTTAAAGAATTCCTTATATGTCATTGGTTTTCGGCCAATTAGACGTTCAAGATCCCCAGACGTTTCCGAGAATTCTCCAGAGTTGATTGCTCGCACCCAGCCTAATAAGAAATCATTCGTAACAGCAGGCCGGCCCATGACTTCAAGATAATCATTTTCGCTAATGGTCGCATAAGTGATATTTTCCTCACTAATCTCCGAGATGGCTTCAGCGATGTCTGCAAAAGAACTTGCCTCGCTGCCACTTAGATGATATGTATTATTTTCGTGCCCGTTTTGGGTGAGAACAGCCACGTTGGCTGCCGCCAAATCATCCAGAGATGCAGCGGCTACTTTACCGGAACCCTCTGGTACTCGCACACCTCCAAATTTAAGTGCATCTCCAGAGAACGAATTCATGGCTTCAAGATATGGTGGATTCCGCAGGATTGTATAGTCTAATCCGGATGCTTTAAGCGTTTGTTCAGCAAATAAGTCTGACATCGTTACTTCGGGCAAAATAAGATTTGAATTTTCTTTTCGTATGATCGACGTGAAGATCACTTGCTTAACCCCAGCCTGCTTTGCAGCAGCGATGACGTTGAAATGTTGTGTATTGCGATCGGTAAATGCTACCGCGGAAATGAGCATAACTTTTTCAACACCATCAAAAGCTCGTAGAAGAGAGTTATAATCAAAATAGTCGCCACGGTGCGCTTCCACACCTTCTTTAACAAACCTTTCTATTTTTTCAGATTCTGGATCACGTACCAATACAGCGACCTGATTTGACGGAACTTTTTTAAGCAGAAGATCTAGTGTCCTGCTGCCGAGATTACCTGTTGCTCCAGTAATAAGAATTTTACCCATTTTAATTTCCCCTTTTAATTTTGATTTATAATTTGCTTAACCTTACAACCAGAAACTGATCACAAAATTTTCCGAATCCTTTACCAGTTGTATGACCGGCTCAAAGAACAAGATCAACACAGTCAAAAACAATGCCCTCTTTCTATCTGAATATTGTTTGAAGCATTGATACCTGAGCGTTCGATTCGATGTAACCGTAACCGTTACGGTTACATAAAGATCTAAAAAAAAGACATTTATCCGACTGTGCCTTTTTTTATTAAATCATCTACAACATCTTGTATGGTGAAGCTAGCGAGAACATCTTCCATAGAAATTTCAACTTTTTTAAATATAATCGAAAGAACATTTTGAATATTAGCTCCAACAATGCAGGACAGTTCTGTATTTTCATGAATCTGAAACAACTGCCCCTCTTTCATAACATCAACCGCCCGATATACGTCAAGCAAGGTTATCTGGTCAATTGGCTTTAAAAGAGTTGTTCCCCCGTAACCTAAATTTACATTGACGAAGCCTGCTTTTTTCAACATACCGGTTACTCGACGAATAACTACCGGATTTGTTTTTACACTGCTCGCCACCAGCTCAGAAGTACAAATAGTATTTTTTCCTATCGACAACATACTCAGTATATGAATCGCTACAGAGAATCTAGCGCTGATTTTGACTTTGATCACCCCTCTCTTTATGTAATCATAATAGTTACATAAATAATTTTTGTCAAACATTTGAAGACTAAGAATTTCTGTAGGTCTTTATATAATTGGATGATCAGATGACTTTAAAGGATAGCTACACTGTTTCAATTTGAACAATCCGAACGCGTCGTTTAAAGTATTCAGTTTTATAAACATTTAATTATTTGATTTTGAATCCTATGAATTTCTCTTTTCTGTGTTAGAGTTCTAGAATCTATTTTTTGTGGGAATACTAGTGAAAAAGAGAGATTATTAGAGGAGAATTTGAGATGAAAAAAGCTTCTTATGACCACGTTGATAGGAGAAACGAGTCGCGGTTGATCGGTATTAAAGCAAATTACAATACCATTGCACCGGAAAAGCGCAAACAGCTATTTGTTACTGAGTAGGGCGTTCGGGGTCAAAAAACATATGACGACGGCAGTAAAATTTTTGATCCAAATCCATATCAGAATGGCGCTCTGAAGCAAACACTTTTCGGTTATTACAAAAACAGCGATGGAAGCTATACGCCAATTAGCGAAACCAATATCCGCGCCCAGTATGATATGGGCTATCAGGATTACTCGCTGATTGGATATCAATTCAACCCAGAACCCGGTCAGGATCGTTGGCCCCTTCGCCCTGCTTACTACATGGAATGGCTCTTTGGAAATGCAACAAGTGTAGGTTGGCAGGTGCTCGGCTACAACGGCACTTCAGGGGCCAAACTGATCACTCCGTATAAAGGTCCGAATAGCGAATTGACCCTGTTCGCGTTAAGCACCGATCAAGACGCGGCGTCGTTCAGCATCGGAGATTTGCCGGCCAACACGAATTTTATTGTGGTCATTTGGAATGCCGACGGCAGCGGCAAATTGTCGAATGAAGGATTTGTAAACTCCGGTAATACAGGTACGATTTCGGTTAATGCTCCGGCCGTAAGTATGGTTTGTCTGACCACTGTTTTCTTAACGAAACTCCCGTTAAAGCCCAAAATTGAGTGGCCGACCTTCCACACCACCGTACGTACCGTTCGGTATACGGCGGTTCAACCGCTTGAGTGCAATTGACGTAAACGCTCGTACTGGGCAGGGAAGTCATATTACCCTGCCTGTGCGAGCCTTTCGTTTGTTACAGAGCGATTCAATACTGCGCTTCCGGCTATTCGCCAGTAGCCATTAGTAGGCCTGCCCCTCCGGCACTTCCAGCTTTCGCAGGTTTTGCACCTTCGACCTCGGCTTCTTCCATTGCTTCCAGATCTACCTCCGCATCCGTCTTCGCAGCCATTCGTTCCATCCTTGCAGGATTCGTTTCATGTCTGCTACGTAGAAATAGCCGATCCAACCGCGAATATAGACTTTCACGTTCTCTATCACCTGTCGGGCATTTCTCCCTTGACTTCGACTCGTTAGTTCCTTCAGCTTCTTCTTTGCCTTGGTTAGGGATTGGCGATGTACGCGTACGTATACGCCCTTTCCGTTCTTCCCTCACGCGAATCCAAGGAATTTGACATGTTTCTGCGCCACAACACTGACGACCTTGCTCTTCCGCGTGTTCATTTGGAGCTTTAGCTTCTGTTCCAAATACGTCCGGCTGGATCCCAGCAGTCGCATGGCTGCCCGCTTGCTCTTCGCAAGCACGACGATGTCATCCACATAGCGGATGACCCTCACGCCTCGGCTTTCCATCTCCTGATCGAATTCGTTCAGATAGACGTTTGCCAAAAGTGGGGACAACGGCCCACACTGGGGCGCTCCTTCCTCCGTTGCCCGGCGCACGCCGTTCTCCATGACTCCGCTTTTCAGATATTTCTTGATCAGGTCGATGATGCGTTTATCCTGGATTTGTTTGCGCAGCAACTTCAAAAGAAGCTCTGGTTCAACGTGTCGAAGTATTTCGACAGATCGATTTCAACCGCATGGCCGTATCCCTGCCCGGCATACGTTTTGACTTTTCGAATCGCTTGTTGCGCACTGCGCCCCGGACGGTAGCCGTAGCTTCCGTTCGAGAAGAACGGCTCGAATAATAAACAAAGCAGGTCGCCAAGGCTCCTGCTTTGTTTGTCTGTCTTTATGCAGCTAACGTTCTTCGTTAGCGTAGTCGTTAAGATCTCCACTTTCCTGCAGTCCGCCGGGAATGAGATCATGTTCTTGTCACCCGGCACTTAGGATGCAATCTACACGGCGATTCGTCAGCGGATTGACTTACAATGCAAACTTCCCCACTACGACCTCTTTGGTAGATTTGGGGAGTGTCCGATTTAACCTTAGAAAGCAAGAAACATATAAGATCGAGATGTAGGTATGGGTATGGGAGGAACGCCAGCAGGCGTTCCTCCCCCTTCCCTTAATACCAGAATAGTCGTCAATATCTGGACTACATACACCGTCTATCCCTGGACATTATGTAACGTTATTAACAGTTATGTCATTAATCCGGTTAAATCCTTGTCACTATTGAATGAATTGATGGCAGCCTTATCATGACGCTCTCGTGCTCGTTAACAAGCACTGATGATTCTTTCTCCAACAAACAGCCCCTGTTCTCTTCACCTAATCAAGAGGTAAATATGGGCCGATTAAACAAGAATCCGCTTAATAACGGATATTAATGGCTGCTTACTCCCTTCTTCAGTGTCCCGCCGAACCGATGCGGCCGAAACGACACGCCGGGCCAAGAACGAACAGTTTCGACTAGTGTAGTTCCGTCCGTTTTCGCCATAACACCTTCACCTCCCTTTGGCCGACAGCTGCGGCTCAGTCTGTCGGCCCGGATGGATCCGTATCCGGTAATACGCCAGCAATCCCGCATGTAGGATCAGGAAGCCTAAAAACACGTTGGCGTACATTCCGGCGTTCGCACCCGCGGCGAGCGGGTTCCAGCCGCGTGCTTCCATCTCGATCAGTAAGCCGTAGACGATCGCGGCCATGGTTGCAGCGATACCATTCATCATCTGAAACAGCCCCATGCCAACGCCAGCCTGCTCTTTCGACAACGATTTGGATAGCGAGCTGGAAATGGCGACTTGGATGAACGTTTGGCCGACGTTGCCGAATACCAGGAACAACGGAATCGTCCAAACAGGCGCCGTACCGGAAAATGCAGCGAGCAGCACGAAACAGAGCATAAGTAGCCCGGATGCGACCGTGTACAGGCTGGCGTCCCCCCTCCGGTCGGCCAGCTTCCCGCCAATGCGGCTCAGTGCGGACGAGATGACGGCGGCCGGCACGAGCGCGAAGCCGATCCATTCGGACCCGAGCCCGTAGACGTCGGCGAGCAGCACCGGCGGCAATAACGCCATTCCGCTCGCGACGCAGGAAATCAGGGCCGCCATCGCCAATCGGCTCGTGTAGCTCCGGTTCCGGAACAACGCCGGCTGCACGAACGGTTCGGACGCGGTCACAAGCCGCCAAACGAGCAGGCACAGCGTCAGGGCCGCCGCCGCGAACAACCACCCCGACAAATAGGTCGCGCCAAGCAGTGCGAGCGCGACCGTCACGGCAAGTAGCGCCCCCCCGAGCCAATCAAGCTTCCCGGGACTCGGAGCGGGTTCGTCGTTCACGTATTTTCGAAAAAACGGCACCGACACCAAAATGAGGACGGGCGGAACGAACAGCCAGCGCCAATCCAGGACGGCGAGCAGCAGCGCGGCAACGCTGGGACCGAGCGCGGTGCCGAGCGCCAAACCTGCAGCGGTCATGCTCATCGCCCCACCTCGCCGCTCCGGCGGAAAGTAACGGATCGGAATGAGCATCGCCGCCGCCGGAACGACCGACGCGCCGGCCGCTTGCAGGAGGCGACTGGCCAACGCTTGCCAAAACCCCGACGATGTGAAGCCGATCAGCGAGCCGACGGCAAACGCGAGCAGCCCGAACGTGATCAAATTTTTCAGACGGTACCGATTCGCCAGCTTACCGTAAACGACGCTTCCGATCGCATAAACGAGAAGATAGCCGGAGGAAAGCCAACTCGCCTGGGCCAAGTCGATCTGAAATTCTGCTCTCAGTTCCGGCAGCACGATGTTAAACGTTAGCACGCTCATCGCGCTAAAGATGGCTGTAAAAAACATGACGCGCATGATGCGCCGGCCGGCGAGTTCTTTGGTTGAAATCTGCAATGTGGACAACATCCTTTCATTTTAATGTGTGTTAGTACTAACTTTCATTATATGCAAGGAAAAACTAGGGAGCCAACGCCCTAGCGAAAAGATCGACGCTCCGCTCGATAAACGTGTCGAGCGTAACGTCCGAATTTGACGACTCCACCAAGTTGCTGCTGAACGCCCCCAAATTCATCCACATGTACGACATGGCCGTAATTTCCGGATCGACCTGGGCGATTTTCCCTTGTTCAAGGAGCGTCGAGAAATAATTCCTCAGTAGAATCTTCAGTTGGACCGGATGCTGCGAAGCGTGCTTGTGCACTTCCTCGGGCAACCGGATGCCGCCCTTATTCAAGATATTGAGTAGCTTCCGGTTTCGGTTCATGATCGAATGGTACGTCCGTCCGATCAATAGCAAATCCGTCCGCACGTCCCACGTCAGCCGTTCGTTGAACAGCTTCGTCATTTCGCCGGCGTAATGGTACCGCTCGAACGCGGCGACGAGCAGCGCCTCTTTGCTGCCGAAATGCCGAAACAGCGTTACTTCGCTGAATCCGGCCGCCGCTGCGATCTCCTTCGTCGTAGTCCCGTCGTACCCTTGTTCCGAAATCAAGTCGATTGCCGCCAATATCAACTTGTCGCCGGTGTTCACTGCCTGGTTCACGAATCGTTCCTCCCTTTTCCTTTTGTTAGTACTTACTTACATCATATTATTCACAAATCGAATCGCACTGTCAAGCCCGCGACGTCGACGAAAAACTATGATTGCTATCCTTTGTTACTAACCTCCCTCTATAAAGATTAACTTTACTCATGAAAGCTCGCTTATTCAGTAGAAAGTGGTTACTTAGGTAAAGTATGGTTGCACTTATGGATCTCCATATCTCTCATGGAGGTCAACCCTCCCAAGTCTCACAGAGTCTACGCTCCCACATTCCTTCATTCAACCTGTCCATGAGGTGGAAGTCAGATATGCTGCCGTATCTATAACATTTAATCGAAGGATTTCCTGCAACATCTTTACTTCACTGAACTCATGGTCTTTTTTCATGATGTTGAATATCACTCGAATTAATTTGATTCTCAACGCGATTAACGTTTGCATCTTAAAGGCCCTATTCTTCGATACCAGCGGCAGTATGACTCGGAAAAGATAAGCTCGTAGCTTCCTCCTTCCCCGCTTGGTGATCTTGGTCTGTCCTTTGTGCATTCCAGATGTATTCTCTTTCAGATTCAACCCAACAAGCTTTATAAGCTGTTTTTGGTAATGCAAGTTTTCCCATTCTAAATCCACCAACGGGTTTTCATGAGAGTACATTTTTAAGCGCAGCATGCTCCTGTAAAAACCCTTGATCGCAGCCAGAACTGGACTGTTTTCGACTTTTACTTGTCATGTAAATACCTTCATGATTTTCTCTGGCATTTTGTCTAACGGCTTCCTTAACGCCTTTAGGTTCGTCATCCCATTGAACGATGGCTCCCTTATAGCTGCTCTTATTTTCGGCCCAATAAAAGAACGGCTTTAGCGTGTTTAGATCTGCCCGTATATAATGTGTAACACATTGCTATACTGATTTTCGGGACTGAATCATCAAGTATGCAGGCTGAAAGCTGTTTTGAGTACGGATTTAGGGTCGTGGTGTTATTGATGATTGGCGTATTCAAAGACGAACTTGAGGAAAACGAATAGAGCAACATAAAAGATTTGAAAAGTTCCGACTGGTGTCTTTTCTTTTGTCTTTTAGACGGAAAAATATTGAACTTACTTTTTTGAATGGTAAAATAGTTTTATACGTTAGGTCGGCTTTTAAGCAAAGGAGTTACGAATTTATATTTCTAACGGAGGCTAAAGATGGAATTATTAACAGAAAGATTAATTATACGAACTCTAGAAAACACAGATTATCCCAATT
>NZ_BMHP01000018.1 GCF_014641075.1 Paenibacillus nasutitermitis | reverse complement strand
CTAACACATTCAACCACTAAACGTTTCGCAAACGTTCGTATCCAGTTTTCAGGGTGTAAGTTACCCGATGTATAACCGTTCCCTGATAGCTCAGTTGGTAGAGCACTCGACTGTTAATCGAGTTGTCACAGGTTCGAGTCCTGTTCGGGGAGCCATTCATGCTCTCATAGCTCAGTAGGTAGAGTGCATCCATGGTAAGGATGAGGTCACCGGTTCGAATCCGGTTGAGAGCTCCATTTATTGGACAAGGCATTGAGCTAGCTTCGGAAGGAATCCGAAGTGCCAGCTATCGCGGCCCGTTGGTCAAGCGGTTAAGACACCTCCCTTTCACGGAGGTAACAGGGGTTCGATTCCCCTACGGGTCACCACTGCATTTTTGGAGGCTTAGCTCAGCTGGGAGAGCATCTGCCTTACAAGCAGAGGGTCGGCGGTTCGATCCCGTCAGCCTCCACCATCCTGCTGGGGATTAGCCAAGCGGTAAGGCAACGGACTTTGACTCCGTCATTCTCAGGTTCGATCCCTGAATCCCCAGCCATTTATTTCGAGCCATTAGCTCAGTTGGTAGAGCACCTGACTTTTAATCAGGGTGTCGAAGGTTCGAGTCCTTCATGGCTCACCATTTTCTACCTGCTGAAAATGGAATTGCAACAATCGTGCGCGTATGGCGGAATTGGCAGACGCACCAGACTTAGGATCTGGCGTTTCACGACGTGGGGGTTCAAGTCCCTCTACGCGCACCACTAATGACAAACAAGCCTCTAGGATCAGAAATGATCTTAGAGGTTTTTTAATTGTCTGCTATTTAATTCGCAGGTAGGCGTGGTGCCGTGTATCACATTCCCCAGCCCTTTATAAAGACCGGGCAAGGCGAAACCCAAGATCATCGATGCAGAAGGCCGGGTGACTGCGACGGCGACATGTAGCTCCGCAGCCTCTTTCCTCCTCAGCCCAGCTCCCGCCACGAAATATTCGGTAAGCTCCATATACGTTCACATCATAAAGATCCCAGCACCATTCCCAGACATTTCCGATCATATCATAGAGCCCCCATGCATTCGGTTCCTTCATTCCTGCTGCATGAATTTCACCTGCTGAATTCCCCTTATACCAGGCGATCTTGTCAATCTCTCCGTATCTATATCCTGCAGTTCCTGCTTTACAAGCGTACTGCCATTCTGCTTCCGAAGGAAGACGATAGCCGTCTGCTTCCCAGTCACAGATGACTTTTTCGCTATAACTGTCTATTGTATAACAGTCCTTCAATCCCGCTCTTTGCGAAAGCAGATTGCATAAGAGGATGGCTTCATTCCATGAAACATCTACAACCGGCTTTTGATTTCCGTCAACGGATAGGGAGGATTTCCCTGTAATCGAGCCATATAACGCCATGGTTACCGGATATGGAGCAAGCAGGAACGGTTTTATTTCGGCTTTCCATATCCTTCTTGTCCGGTCATCTCTTAATTCTATCTCTCCACAGGGGATGTTGATCATTGGGTAGTTCAATTGGCTCTCTAAAGCATCTGACACTCTGCAAAGGCCCTCCTCGTCTCCATAGCTAACGGGTGCTCAATTTCTCAAGAGCTTGTTTTTCATCCGACAAGAAAAATAAATCTTTCCCTTTATTACTCTCAAAGATAAAATCTTTCAAATTTTCACTTGAGTATCCGGAAAAATCTCCAACGATCGCAATCTTTATGTGATAGTTAATAAATTTTTGCAAGACATCTCCGGCAAGCCGTGTTTTTAAGTTGAAAAAATCCTCGCAGACAGCCGACTTATTCAAAACAATCCGGTTACAGCCAGTTTCATAATTAACGGTTGCAATCAAATCCAATGCCGACTGGACATCCGTTATCAGCATCTCGCTACCGCTTATCACCGCAATTTCAACATCATTCTCTTTTATCTTTGTTACGTTCATCATGATCCTCCGGTTAGTTTATTGACATAGTCCTCACAGATATATCGATTATCTTCACCGCTCATTGGCTGAATATTTGCGACTCTAAAGAAGCTTAGCCCCACGACCATAGCGAGCAGGCCATATGCAGCAGAATTCGAGTCATCCACCTTCATATTCCCAAGAATATTGCCATGATCAAAGATTCTCGCGATACCTTTCATATCTTCCTTATATCCTGCAGAAAGAACCTCTTGTAAACGGGGATCCAGTATGGCTTTAGAAAAGAAATGAAGAAATAGCTTACCTTGATCCTCATACGAGATAAACATTTTTTCAGCACCCTCTTGATTTGAAACATTGAGTGCCCCTCGTGCTTTCTCACTATAAGGCGGGAGAATGTTCCTCAAGGTTACATCGATCATAGCCTCGGGTGTCATCGTTAGCTGAATTTGAGAACCGATTTTCAACCCGTAATAGGCCAGGAACGACTTCAAAGCTTCAATAATCAAATTATCCTTATTCTTAAAGTAATAAGTTACAACACCTTTTGAGCAATCCGCATACTCTGCGACCTTATCCAGAGTCATGCCGTCTATCCCATGTCTGCTGATGCACACCAGGGTAGCGTTGATTACCTCCGCTCGACGCTGGGGCTCCATTCCTACTTTTGGCATGTTGTGCGCTTCTCCGTTTCAAGAAATGATAACTAATTTTATTTATACCGAACGGTCGGAATAAAATAAAGATATCGGATATTCACTGCTCTGTCAAGCTCATTAGCTATTTGCTCCAAGGAATGTGTCTAAATATCCATAATGGACAAAGATAAAAGGGATAAGCAGACTAGAAAAGCCCAATTTGTAAAAGGAATGTGAAAACATCTCTTGACGAATGGTGTGAGAATGGTTATCATTCTTATAGAATAAAGTGAGAATAATTATCACTATCAAATAAATGCAGTGGTTTGAAGGGAGCGGATTTTAGTGATTCGGTTGACGACATCGCAATTAAATATCGCGTACGATGACAGGATGATTGTTGAGAATCTGAATGTGGCCATTCCGCAGGGCAAAATAACAGCACTTGTAGGGGCTAACGGCTCGGGGAAATCGACGATATTGAAAACAATGGCACGCATCATGTCTCCGGCTGCCGGTGCTGTAATGCTTGACGGCAAATCCATTCACAAACAATCGACGCGAGAAGTGGCGAAACAGCTTGCCATTCTGCCGCAAAATCCGACCGCTCCCGATGGCTTGACCGTATCGGAACTTGTTTCCTACGGCAGATTTCCTTATCAAAAAGGCTTTGGCTCCTTGACTCGGGATGACCGTTCCATTATTCAATGGTCCATCGAAGCGACAAGGATGGCCGAATTTGCTGAGCGTCCGATTGATCAATTATCCGGCGGTCAACGTCAGCGTGCCTGGATCGCCATGGCACTGGCCCAGCAAACGGATATGCTGTTTCTCGATGAGCCGACTACTTTTCTGGATATGGCCCACCAGCTCGAAGTGCTGGAGCTGCTTCAGGAGCTTAATGCGAGCTCAGGCCGGACGATCATTATGGTTGTGCATGATCTGAATCATGCTTCGCGCTACGCGCATCATATGATTGCGATCAAATCGGGCAAGGTATCCGGCGAGGGATCGCCTCAAACGGTTATGACGCCGGAGGTGCTGCGCGACGTATTTGGCATAGAAGCAGATATCATCCCGGATCCCCGCACCGGATTGCCGCTTTGCCTGCCATATTCCCTGGCAAGCAAGGATAAACATGCGGCAGTACTGAAGAACGCGCAGGAAGAGGTTGAGATGCCTTTAATGGCCGCAGCAGGGGGTTAATACCATCCGGATCCGTTAAACCGCTCTGACGGGCTTCTATAGCGGCTTATCGGGAATATCACAGACAGCCAAAACGTTAATCGCGTTTGGCTGTCTTTTTCTATGAAGGGGTTGTCCATATGTGATGGGTATACGGCTGCTATTTTCTTATACAATAGGCCCCTAAATAAATGTGCATAACACGATTGAGCGTTCCTTTATGTGGATATAACTGGGAATATAGCTTTTGAATAATCTGAATATTATTATTTCAAAAAAATATTTGCATTCTTCTTAGGGGCATGATATATTATTACTTGTCGCGCTTGAGATAAGCCGACTGACACAAAACATGCGGAAGTGGCTCAGCGGTAGAGCATCGCCTTGCCAAGGCGAGGGTCGCGGGTTCGATTCCCGTCTTCCGCTCCATAATTAGTGCCCGTAGCTCAGCTGGATAGAGCGTTTGACTACGAATCAAAAGGCCGGGAGTTCGAATCTCTCCGGGCACGCCATTTTCATAACTTGCAGAAATCATTAACGGGACGTAGCTCAGCTTGGTAGAGCACCTGGTTTGGGACCAGGGGGTCGCATGTTCAAATCGTGTCGTCCCGACCATTTCTGCGCGGGTGTAGTTCAATGGTAGAACTTCAGCCTTCCAAGCTGATAGCGTGGGTTCGATTCCCATCACCCGCTCCATAATCAAATAACCGGAAACCCTGTGCTCAGGGTTTCTTTTTTATTTATTTGGCATCATTCGGATGAAACGGGATTTTTCGACAGACGTATGAAAAAGCTTCAACCGTCCCGTAATTTGTAGTATGATAATAAAAGTCAAAAACCGTTCGCGAGGTTATATTTGTGGTGAATCGTGATAGTATGAAGCTGAAAATCCAGGAACCGTCTCTGGTTGTTTTTTTTGTGCGTGTGGTAAATATACTTACGAATAGATTTTACTTGAAGTGAAATCTGAGGAGGATCAAGATGTCTGAACAAGAATCGACACAATTGGCGGTCAACCGGCCGCACTCAAACAATTTATTGCGGCGTGACGTTCGCTTTTTGGGTAACATCCTGGGCGATGTGCTCGTTCATCAAGGCGGGCATGAGCTGCTTGAAATCGTGGAGAAAATTCGGGAGATGAGCAAAGCGCTGCGTGCAGAATTTCTGCCGGAGCTTTTTGACGAGTTTAAACAGGTTATCGATGCGTTGAATCCGGAAATCCGTCATCAGGTCATAAGGGCCTTCGCCATTTATTTCCAACTGGTTAATATCGCCGAGCAGAATCACCGGATTCGGCGCAAACGGGATTACGAACGGTCCGCAGGGGAAACGGTTCAGCCCGGTTCTATTGAGAGTGCCGTTCAGGTACTCCGCGAACAAGGGATTGCTGTGGATGAAGTGAAGGAAATGATTGAGGGCATCTCCCTTGAGCTTGTCATGACCGCTCATCCTACGGAAGCTACACGGCGTGCCGTACTGGATATTCATCAGCGTATTGCTAACGAAGTGATGGAGCTGGACAATCCGACACTGACCTACCGCGAACGCGAGAAGCTTCGAGAGAAGCTCCTGAACGAAGTGCTTACGTTATGGCAAACAGATGAGCTGCGTGACCGTAAGCCGACTGTCATTGATGAAGTCCGCAATGGCATGTATTACTTCGATGAGACGCTGTTTGAAGTGCTTCCAAGCGTCTATGAGGAGCTGGAGCGCTGTCTGGATAAGTATTATCCGCAAGAACGCTGGCATGTTCCCGCTTATCTGCGGTTTGGATCGTGGATCGGCGGTGATCGTGACGGCAACCCTTCTGTAACGGCTAATGTCACATGGGAGACATTGACGCTTCAACGTGAGCTTGTGCTGGAGAAATACGATGAGCTGCTTCGTGAATTAATGGGGCAGCTGAGCTTCAGTACCAATATCGTTACGGTTTCCGCGGAACTGGTGGAATCCATTAAGAAAGACCGCCAGCATCTGGAACTGCGCGCAGTAGAGCTGTGGCGCAATGAGAACGAACCTTACAAAATCAAGCTGTGCTATATGCTGGAGAAGCTTGTCAATACACATAATGACGCGTTGAAGCATTCCCAGTTGCGTTACAACAGCCCGGAAGAGTTGAAAGAGGATTTGCTTGTAATCGACCGCAGCCTGCGCCATCATTTTGCCGATTATGTGGCAGATACCCATATTCGCAAACTGATCCGCCAAGTGGAGCTGTTCGGTTTCCATCTTGCTGCCCTTGATGTGCGTCAGCACAGCCAAGAGCATGAGAATGCGATGTCGGAAGTGCTGTCCAATATGAATATAGTCGAGAACTACGGCGCGCTGAACGAGGAGGAGAAAATCGACCTTCTTCACCGTCTGCTGAAGGATCCGCGTCCGCTCACTTCCCCGCATTTTGAATATTCGGAAGGGACTCAGGAATGTTTGGATGTGTACCGCACGATTTACCGTGCCCAGCAGGAATTCGGCGTGAATTGTATCGGAAGTTATCTGATCAGTATGACACAAGGGGCAAGCGACATGCTGGAAGTGATGGTATTCGCCAAGGAAGTTGGCCTGTTCCGTCAGGAAAACGACGGTAAAGTTCGCTGTACGCTGCAAGCCGTTCCTTTGTTTGAGACGATTGACGATCTGCATGAGGCGCCGGACATCATGGAGAAGCTCTTTGCATTGCCAGTTTATCGCCAGGCCGTTGAAGCCAGAGGCAACCTGCATGAAATTATGCTGGGTTATTCCGACAGCAACAAAGACGGCGGCGCGGTTACAGCCAACTGGGAGCTGCGGGTAGCCCTGAACGCCATCACCTCTGCAGCCAAAAAATTCGACGTCAAGCTGAAGTTTTTCCATGGACGCGGCGGTGCGCTTGGGCGCGGCGGTATGCCGCTGAACCGCAGCATTCTTGCACAGCCTCCGCACACCGTAGGCGGAGGAATCAAAATCACGGAGCAGGGAGAAGTGCTGTCTTCCCGTTATTCCATGAAGGGCATTGCTTACCGCAGTTTGGAGCAGGCAACATGGGCTCTTGTGACCGCGGCCCGGCTGGCAAGATATCCGGAGCAGGAGGCTGCGGATGTCGCAGAGTGGGATGAGATCTCCAAAGGTATCTCCGAAACCGCTCTGCGTAAATATCAGGACCTGATTTTCCGCGACCCGGACTTCCTGACCTTCTTCAAGGAATCGACGCCGCTGCCGGAGATTGGCGAGCTTAATATCGGCTCCCGTCCATCGAAACGCAAGAACAGTGACCGTTTCGAAGACCTGCGGGCTATCCCTTGGGTATTCGCCTGGACGCAAAGCCGTTATTTGCTGCCTGCCTGGTATGCCGCGGGTACAGCCCTGCAGGATTATGTGCAAGGTGACAAGGATCGACTGGAAACGCTGCGCGCGATGTATGATCAGTTCCCGTTTTTCACATCGCTGATCGATAATCTGCAGATGGCGCTGGCCAAAGCAGACTTGCAGATCGCGGCGGAATATGCGGAGATGATCAGCGAGAGTACAATTCGCGAACGCATCTTTACACAAATTAAAGAGGAATATGAACGGACCTCTTCGCTCATTCTACAAATAACAGGTCAAGCCGAAATCCTGGATAATGTTCCGGTTATACAGGAGTCTATCCGCCTGCGCAACCCTTATGTGGATCCGCTCAGCTACATGCAGGTTCAGCTTCTTCTTGAGCTGCGCGAGTCGCGCGCCCGCGGAGAAGAGGATGATCCGGAACTGCTGCGGGAAGTGCTGCTGACGATTAACGGCATCGCTGCCGGACTTCGCAATACAGGCTGATCAACAGATCGATTACCGACAATACTCACATGAAGGGCCGGACGCCCGGGCGGCAGGAGTCCTCTGCCCCGCGTCCGGTTTTTTTTATTCCCCCAAATAAGAACTGGCCGGTTTATAGATATGAGCTAAGGGCGAAGTCGGCCGCATTTGTGGCATAAAGCAAGTAAGGTTGGGATCCGATCCTTGCAGGGATCGGTGCAGCCGCGCTTCTCAACTTTCATCAAGTTGGGACTTGCGGCGTGTCTGGAGGAGAAACGGTGAAATCAGTTGAGGCGCGGTTAGCGCAATTGGCTCTAAAAGGCGATCAGCGGGCATTTTCGGAGATCGTCGACATGTACCAGGACAAGCTTTATCATATGGCTTACCGGATGCTCTACAATCGTCAGGAAGCCGAAGATGTTGTTCAGGAAGCATTTCTGCGGGTTTATAAAAACTTGGATCGTTATGATGATTCCATGAAATTTTCAACCTGGATCTACCGGATAACCACAAATCTGTGCATTGACCGGCTTCGCAAGAGGAAGCCGATTTATTCACTAGACGCCGAATCCGGAGAGCATGAAGGTCTGGACGGCTATGCGATGATTCCAAGCGACAACCGGACGCCGGAAAGCGAGCTGCTGCTGTCGGACACGCAGCGGATCATCCACCAGGCGATCGAGACGCTACCGGCGAAATATAAATCGGTCATGGTTCTTAGATATCTTCAGGAAATGTCCCTGCAGGAGATCGGTGATGTGCTGGAAATGCCGGTTACAACTGTGAAGACACGCGTGCACCGCGGCCGTGAGTACCTTCGCAAGAAGCTGGAGCATAAGCTATAGCGAGTCCGGGACAAGGGAAAATGCAGCAGATTTAAAAAAAGTGAAACATCCTCGTCGGTCGCACGTATCGTATACTGCTGTCAGTTACACTGAAGAAAGGAATGGCTGCTATGAACTGCAATGTCGCCATTGTATGGATGCATGACTATTTAGACGACGAGCTTCCCCGCGAAGATATCTTGCAGCTAAAACAACACTTGCTCTCCTGCCCGGATTGTAAGGCGCGATTCGAGCAGTTGGAGCGTACCGAAGCGCTCACACATAAATTAATGGATTACAGTCCCCCGATCGAAGCCTCGCAATCGGCTGAGCTTAATCAGCGGATCATGAGCGCATTGCCGCCGGTCAAGAGAACCCGGTCCAACTGGATTAAATGGGTTCGGAGCCACCCTGCCGTTGCGGTAGCTGCTGTTTTTGCGCTTGTGATGTTCTCGAGTGCGCTGGCCATGTGGGAAAAAAATACCGACTTGACGGTACGGGGATCTGATCTCAATCAAGTTGTTATTGAAGGGGACACCGTTACAATTCCGGCAGGCGCACATGTGAATGGGAGTATAACGATAGAGAATGGAAAAGCCAATGTGCTCGGCGAAGTGAACGGAGATGTAACCGTAATTGAAGGCTCTCTTTATCAAGCCTCAACGGCTCATATCTCGGGGAAAGTGAAAACAATTGACCAGGCGCTTAACTGGTTCTGGTATAAAGTTTCACATTCGATCAGCAGCTTGGCTTATTGAAGCCCCAACCTCCCTTACGCGGGAGGTTTTTTTATATACACCCTAGAAAGATTTCCCTGAGAAAAGATATAGGATTTTGTCAAAACAGAAAATCAGGGTATACTAAAGTTCTGATAAAGTCTTTGCTTAAAAAAAGGATTTCGTCCTTCTTTTCTAGAAAATAATAAGGTTAAGTAACCGATATAAGGTATAGAGGACCTGTGCAATTGGTTGTTGGGGGCTGACGTATGAGTTATTTTGCAGATTTGACTTGGAAAGACTGGATCAAAGACATAATTGACATTATCATTGTCAGTTATATTATTTACAAATTAATCATCCTTGTACGCGGCACCAAAGCGGTTCAGCTGCTCAAGGGAATACTCGTACTGGTTGGAACTTGGGCCATCAGTACCTGGCTTAATTTATATACGCTTAAATGGTTGATGAACCAAATGTTCACCTTTGGTGTCGTAACGGTGCTGATTATTTTTCAACCGGAGCTTCGGCGCGCATTGGAACAGTTGGGGCGGGGGAAATTATTTGCCCGTTCATCCGTTGTGGAGCGCGATGTGAGCGAGCGGATTGGGGAATTAATTAAAGCGGTGAACTATATGGCAAAACGCAAAATCGGGGCATTGATTGTATTCGAACGAAGTACAGGTCTATCCGACTATATTGAGTCGGGTATTCGGATGGAATCCATGGTCAGCTCTGAGCTGCTGATGAATATATTTATTCCCAATGCGCCGCTTCACGACGGTGCGGTAATTGTGCGCGGAAATCAGATTATGGCAGCGGGCTGTTATTTGCCATTGTCCGAGAACCCTTTTATCAGCAAAGAGCTTGGTACCCGGCATCGCGCCGGGATTGGCATTTCGGAGGTCTGCGATGCGGTCTCGGTTATCGTATCAGAGGAAACCGGGCAGGTTTCGCTGGCGGTAGGTGGCATGATTGTGCGCGATATTAAGGAAGAATCATTGATATCCAAACTGTTTGAGGAGCTTAATCCGAATCCGAAGACACAGGAGAATACTAAAATGAGACGGCCTTTCTGGAAACGGAAAGGGGGCGAACAGAATGGATAAATGGCTGAGTCATCCGACCGCGCTGAAAATTATTTCGCTTGCGATCGGAATTCTGCTATGGGCAGTGGTCCATTTTGATTCGGAACGGTCGCCCAATTCGGTTGCCTCGTTGACGGAAGTCAAAGAATATGAGGCTGTGCAGGTCAATGCTGTGGGTCTTGATGAGAACAACTATGCACTGCGTCTGGTGGAGCCGTCGGCTGTTAAACTGGCGGTGCGGGCTACCAAGTCTACGTTGCTGCAGACGGCTCCCGACGACTTTCAGGTGACAGTCGATGTGAGTCAGGCTAAGGAAGGCAGCCAGGTGCTCCCCATTACCATCAGCAAGCCCAACGGTGTAGAGGTTGTCTCCAAGCAGCCGAGTACAGTAACGGTTGTGCTGGAGCGGATGATTACAAAGGAATTTGAGATACAGGTGAAGACGGAGGGCGAACCGAAGAACGGGTACAAGCCAGGTACGCCTATTGTGAAGCCGAATAAACGTGTCCATGTTACGCTCCCCGAGGATGTCATGAATGATGTAGGTTTCGTGGGTGCAACGGTATCTGTCGACGGCGAGGAAGCGACCATTAACCAGAAAAAGGTCAAAGTGATTGTTCTGGACAAAAACGGGAAGGAAATGACGGAGGCCATTGCCACGCCTAGCGTTGTCGAAGTGGAAATTCCGATAACGATGCCCGTCAAAAAAATCCCGCTGCAGATTGGATTAACCGGTAATCTCCCGGATGGGAATGCAATGGACTCGTTCACGGCAAGCGTTGAGCAGATATCTATTTATGGACCGCAAAACGTGCTCGACAAGGTTGATTTTTATGATGGACTCAAAGTGGACTTGTCGAAATTGTCTCAATCAGGTACGATTGAGCTCGACATACCTCCGCCAGAAGGCGTTGTTTCCGTGGAACCTTCGAAGGTGACGGTCAAGTACACGCTTGTACCCGTATCCGTCAAAACGCTGACACAGCTGAAGGTGACCTTTATCAGTCTGTCTGATGGGCTTACCGCCAAGATAACGGCTCCGGAGAAGGGCATGGTCGATGTGCCTGTCAGAGGCTCGACAAGCGTCCTTGCTGGCGTTACCGCCAAGGATGTGCAGATCATCGCCGATTTGAACGGCCTGGGACCGGGAAGCCATATTGTGCCGCTTGAGGTTCATCTGCCGAGCTTTGTGGAATTGACAAGTACGATCCCGATGAATATTACCGTGGAGATTGCAGAAAACCCGTTGGCAACTGCTCCTCCAGGGAGCGGAAACGACCCGCCGGCCGGAGAGGGTCCGACAGGAACGAAAGACAATGATACGGGGAATGGCGGAACAGGCAGTTCGGATAATCCCGGAGATGTTAATGCAGGAACAAATGAAGGTACAGACGGCTCATCTGGAGCTGGAACAGGCAATCATACAGCAAACAACGCAGGCGGAGGGGACGCAGGTTCTGCAGGCCCTTCCGACCCCGGCTCTGCAGATGGACAAGGGAATCCACCGGATTCCGAAACGAATTCCAATCCTGATACGGGTACTGAACCGGATCTCCATAATGAAAGCGGAACGAATAACAGCCAGCCCGGGAGCGGGTAATGGACAAATCAAGAGCAGGGATTTTAAATTAAAACGGATCATTCGTGATGCTCTTCAAGCAGCATTCACATATACATAGAATCAGTATGCTGCTTCTTCCTAACCATAGAAAAAAAGCCATTATTATTGGAATAGATTTAGAAATACAAGTTTGAAGGGGACAATATACAATGGGAAAATATTTTGGGACTGACGGTGTGAGAGGCGTTGCCAATCGTGAATTAACACCGGAGCTTGCTTATAAAATCGGCCGCTGCGGCGGTTATGTGCTCGCTGGTAAAGCGGAGAAACCAAAAGTATTTATCGGACTCGACACCCGTATTTCCGGGCCTATGCTCGAAGCCTCGCTTATTGCCGGGCTGTTGTCGATCGGCGCCAGTGTCGTTCGTCTGGGAGTTGTATCCACGCCCGCTGTAGCCTATCTTACGCGTGTTCTGGGCGCGGATGCGGGGGTAATGATATCAGCCTCCCATAATCCGGTTGAAGATAATGGCATTAAATTTTTCGGTGGTGACGGCTATAAGCTCTCAGACGAAACCGAGCTTGCCATTGAGCAGCTGATGGATGCAAAGACCGATGAATTGCCCCGCCCTGAAGGCGGAGATATTGGGTCTGTATCCGAAGATGAGAATGCCCAGCGTCTCTATATCGACTTTTTGAAAACAACAGTGCAGCATTCGTTCATGGGTATCAAGGTGGTACTGGATTGCGCCAATGGCGCTGCATATTCGCTTGCCCCGACTGTATTCCGCGAGCTTGGCGCAGAGGTAATCACGGTCGGCGCCGAGCCAAACGGATTGAATATCAACGATGGCGTCGGTTCTACGCATCCTGAATATTTGCGTGGCGAGGTGCTCAAGCATGGCGCGGATCTGGGATTATCGTTTGATGGCGATGCCGACCGGCTGATTGCAATCGATGAGAATGGCGATGAAGTCGATGGCGATTTTATCCTGTGCATATGCGCAGATGCCATGAAGCGCGAGGGCACCTTAAAGGGTGATACTGTCGTGACGACAGTCATGAGCAATATCGGGTTTTTTAAAGCGGCTCAGCAGCATGGCTTCCAAACCGCACAGACTGCGGTGGGCGACCGATACGTTATGGAGGAAATGCGCCGCGGCGGATTCAATTTGGGCGGTGAGCAGTCCGGCCATGTAATTTTTCTCGATCACAATACGACTGGGGACGGCATACTCACAGCGCTTCAACTGGTGAATACACTGGTGGGCTCCGGCCAGAAGCTGAGCCAGCAGAAGGCTTTGATGCGTAAATTCCCGCAGGTGCTGGTAAATGTGCGTGTGGCGGATAAATCCCTGTACAAGGATAATGCAGCGATTGCCTCTGTCGTTGCCGGAATCGAGCAGGAGCTCGGCGATAACGGCCGTGTGCTCGTACGCGCATCAGGCACGGAACACCTCATTCGCGTCATGGCTGAAGGTCCTGACAAAGCTCAGGTGGAAGCTTATGTGAATCAGATCGCGAATACCGTAAGAGCCGAGCTTGGCGGAGTATAACGATCCGACTGTGTCCTACCGATTAACCTGACCAAAGGTAAATCCTATGAAGTTTTCTCCATATTAATTAATACAGTTGCAAAAGCAGGCGGTTCCCATGGTGCGCAGCAAATCAGGCGCACCTGAACGGCCTCTTTATTTTGGATAAGGCAATGCTCTGAACCCGGACTTTCCGCGTCATTTGCAAGGTGGTATAGCCGGCTGCCCGGCATGGAAAAAGCGTTGTGAAAATATTTTTGAAAATTTTTCAGTTGCACCAATCTCATAAAATGAATATGATAAGAAGTATGATTCCAGAAATGAAAGTGAGGATAGCAGTTCATTAGCTACACAAGCGCCAGAGCTTGCGCGCGATTGCCTTATCATTGGAAGCGGGTAGGATGACGCTTTCGTTGGAAGGCAGCGGCAAGCTGACGAGGTGGAGGTGTTCGAATTGTTCGGCGGGGACCTCCCGGTTATGCATGCGACCGTAAGCCGATTTCCCAAAACGACAGGGCGACCAGTCGTACAAAGGCTCGGCAAGATGCCAATGAATGAATCAAGAGCGCCAGACAGCAACGGAGGCTGCTGGACGCCCTGCTTGAAGTTGTTTGAAACATGCTTTATTTACCCGTTTGCTTACGATGCCAACCCTTGAGTGAGGGCGGCACAAGACGAACGGTTTCTTGAACGATCAGAAGACAGCGCGTATCAGGTTTGGCTGATCTTTCTTAGGGAAGAAACTTGTATCGCCACACAAGCAGTACAGAACCATGAGCCGCATGTTAATCGGGCTCGGTGGCTCTTGCGGGGCGCTGGACGTTTCTTCTTGTGCACCTTCAGGATAAACAGGTCATAAGTGTCAGCAACCCATAACTGTGCTGCCCCATCATATGTTGGTATCCGTTGTTTTCGGGAATACTACCCTAAACGGAGGTCTATTCAAATGTGTGGAATCGTAGGATATATTGGTAAACGGGATTCGCAGCAAATATTAATTGATGGATTGAAAAAACTGGAGTACCGCGGGTATGACTCCGCAGGTATAGCCGTTTTTACCCATAATGGATTGGAAGTCCGCAAGTCGAAAGGCCGCTTGGCCGTTCTGGAGGAGAAGCTTATCGGCGATGCGCTGCATGGCTCGGTTGGGATCGGGCATACGCGCTGGGCTACGCATGGCAAGCCTTCCGATGAGAATTCTCATCCCCATACCGATAATACGCATAAATTTTCGGTCGTACACAACGGCATTATTGAAAACTATCTGGATTTAAAGGACGAACTGGTGGCCAAAGGACATCATTTCCTGTCAGAGACAGATACCGAGGTGATTTCCCATCTGGTAGCCGACGAGTATGACGGCGATATCGTGCAAGCTGTCCAGCGTGCGGTGAAAAGAATGCGTGGTGCATTTGCTCTTGGCGTGTTGACGGAATTTGAGCCGGATCGTCTGGTTGCTGTTCGCTACGCCAGTCCGCTTGTCATCGGCATCGGAGAAGGCGAGAACTTCATTGGGTCGGATATCCCAGCGATTCTGGAGCACACGCGCAATGTTTATATTTTGGATGATGGTGAAATGGCGATTCTGACGAACCATAGTGTCGAGCTGAGGACGATTAATGGCGAAATTATTTCCAAGGAAATATTTCATGTCGATTGGGATTTGGTCACGGCGGAAAAAGCCGGATTCGATCATTTCATGCTGAAAGAAATCTATGAACAGCCCAAAGCCTACCGCGATACAATGATGGGCCGGATATCGGCAGACGGACGATCCGTCGAGCTGAAGGAAATCGGAATGACTCCGGAGCAAATCCGCAGCATTCGCAATATACAAATTGTCGCTTGCGGAACGGCATATCATGCAGGGATGGTTGGCAAGACAATCATAGAAAGTCTCGCCCGTATACCCGTCGAGATTGATGTGGCTTCCGAGTACCGGTACCGTTCACCGATTATTACGCCCGAGACGCTTGTGATTGTGGTCAGCCAATCCGGTGAGACGGCGGATACTCTTGCTGCTCTTCGTGAAGCAAAACGCTGCGGAGCGCGAGTGCTGGCGATAACCAATGTTGTGGGCAGTTCCGTATCGCGTGAAGCGAATGATGTGATCATTACTCAGGCTGGGCCGGAGATTGCCGTCGCCTCGACAAAAGCTTATACTTCGCAGCTGATAGCGTTTATGCTGTATGGCTTATTCCTGGCAGATACGCTTGCGACCCGCGAGAAGGATTGGATTGCGGATGTGCTTGCGTCGATGCAGAAGCTGCCGGATCAGGTGGAAATGATCCTGGAGCGGGCGCAAGTGCTGAAGCAGGTTGCGGAATCACTCGCGAAACATAATAACCTGTTCTTCATCGGGCGCGGCGTCGACTTCGCAGTTGCGCAGGAAGGATCGCTCAAGCTAAAGGAAATTTCTTACATTCATTCGGAGGCTTATCCTGCGGGTGAGCTGAAGCATGGCACACTGGCGCTGATCGAAGAAGGCATTCCGGTTGTGGCGCTTATCACACAGGAAGATCTGTATGAGAAGACGCTTAGCAACATTAAAGAAGTGAAAGCGCGCGGCGCTCACGTCCTTGGTCTGGTTAACGAAGGCTCCGAGGTGGAGGTCGACGAGCTGTTCGCCATCCCGTGCACCCTGCCGCTGCTCTCGCCGGCATTGTCCGTCGTTCCGCTGCAGCTGCTGGCGTATTACGCCTCTCTCGCCCGCGGGAATGATGTTGATAAGCCGAGAAATTTGGCGAAGAGTGTGACGGTGGAGTAGGAATGGGGAATGTGGGGATGTTTGTTGTAGAAATCCAAAATAGTCTGCAACTTTCCCACAAAGTCTACCACTCACCAAATAAAGTTTGACGCAAGCCGACCGATTTTCAGGCATCTCCCCTGATATCGCTCGGCTTTTCTTTTCCCCCCACGCATTCTCCAGCCAATATCCCGCCCATCCCTAATCCGTTCTCCCTGCTATTTCTCCTGCTACATCAAATCCGGAATGCCGCATCACATCTGCACTTCTCAGGCTGTTCCCCAATCTTTTATCCGACTCAAAAGCCCTTTGCAGGTCATTCCCCATACTGTTCCGCGGCACTTTCCTGACCCCTAATCCCTGTCTTCACGAGCACCGCCCATTGTTGCTGCGAGCAGGTGCATAAAAATTCTCCGGTTGCTCATCAAGCCGCCGGTACAATGAATCAAGGTTGACCTCAAGGACAAACACGCCGTAAAAAAGATCTATGAATCTTGAAAAGTTCCTAGAGGCACCACAGAAAAATGTTCAGGTTGGCGACTAAAGCTTTTTCTTTAACAACATGCCAAAGATGATGCTCGTTGTTTATGCGCAAGGGTTTCACCAAAGATAAATCGCTAACTGGATAGAAGAGGCTATGCACTATCATATTCGGCAACACGCTCGCTCCAGTCTTACGTCCCACGCACTATTGTGGATTCAAGCAATCAACCGTAATCTTCCTCAACAAGTGCGAGACAGCTTTCAGCCAATGCCCGAGTTTGGCGGAGGAGTCGGTGTTTATTTGTGCCTTGATGATTAGCATGAAGATCCCTTGAATAAGTTTTATGCTGAATGGCAATGAAGGTGATGAAGCCCAAAACGTCGGATTTTTGGGTAGATGCAAGGGCGTCATTTCCTGTTGACAGCGTCGTTGTTCGTGTATATAATTTCGTTATACGATCGTTGAATTAAAAAAGGGGGGCGGAACCTTGTCTGGTATAAGAAGCGAACAAGCTGCCGAAACGAGGGAGAAACTTCTAGAAACCGCTAAATCCTTGTTTGCTGAGAAGGGATTCCATGCAACTCCGGTAAGGTCGATAAATCGTTCAATTAACATGGGGGATGGCATTCTTTATCACTATTTTCCAGGCGGTAAGAGAGAAATATTGACTGTCTTGATTCGGGAAAGCTTAGATCGCCGAAGAGAAGCGATCGGGCAAACAAACCGGTCAGTTGAGCATCTCCCTCTTCGCGATGCTTTGCTTATTTTCGTAAGAAAACTGTTCGGTTTGTTTATGGATGATCTTGACCTCATGAAGATTTTGTTTAGAGAGAATGACGTATTGGAACAGGAGGATTCACGACGATTGTCTTTTTGGGTAGAAGAACATTTCACTGTTTTCTCTAATTTTCTGGATCGTCGGAGACTGAATGGAGAAATAAAAGCCAATCTTGATGTAACACTTGCCACAAGACAGTTTCTTACAATGGTGATGCAAATTGGCATCTCACGCATAACAGGCATACAATTTTTTAATGAACCGGACATTGATCGTTATTTCGAGAGAGTAGTGGATTTCAGCATCGGCTTGTGGAAAGGCCTTTGAAGAGCAGTAGCAGACAATAAAATTTTTTAGTTCTCAAATTCACCGTTCGTTCAATCAATTAAAAAATAATTTAAAGGTTAGGTGGAAAATAAAATGAGCCTTTTCAAGAACAAGCTGATAGTGGCTTTGCCTATAATCGTACTTGCGATTGTTTTCGTTTTTAGTTTAACTGTAATTCCCAGCATAAACCCAGCTGCCAAAAACCTTCCGGTCGCCATTGTGAATGAGGATATAGGATTGAGTTCTGGAGAAAATATGGGGAGCGAAATTGCTAAAAATATAAAAATGGCTACTGCCTCAATTTCCGAACAACCACCGATCAAATGGATTGAAGTGCGAAGTGAAGAGGCGGCAAAGACAGGTCTTGATAATCAAGACTATTATGCCGCATTAATAATCTCCAAGGATTTTAGTGCGAGCCAGGCTTCGCTCGCCTCACCTGAACCAGTTTCTCCTGAAATCAGGATTTATATCAATCAAGGTATGAATGTGACTGCCGCCAATATGTCTCAACAAATCCTCACTCAAATGGTGAACGGCTTGAACGAGAAAATGCGCACACAATTGATCGCTGCACTTGACGACAAGCAAGGTGGTACCGTTACTACGAAACAAGCGGCTGCATTGGCTTCCCCTATTGTCAGCAAGGTGATTCCCGTAAATACAATCGGCACAAATAGCGCGAACGGCAATGCTCCGGTAAGTTTGTTTCAACCTTTATGGATGGGCAGCTTGATCGGAAGCTTAATTTTCCTACTGGCCAAGAATAAAACAAAATTTGCTAATCGCAAAGAAAAACTGCAGGCAAACGGACTTCAAGTTGTATGGGGCGCAATACTGGCTCTTGTAGCGGGATTTGGCTTCTCTTTATTCGCCGATAGCTGGGGTTTAAACATTCCAGACTTCATGAATATCGCTCTTTTCTTGGCGATTGCATATTTTGCTTTCTTCCTAATGATCTCCGCCGTTTTCTCCTGGATTGGAATGGGTGGAATGGCCATCTTTGTTCTATTTTTATTCTTCGGAGCTCCTCTCCTCAGCTTCGCGCCTGAATTGCTTTCACCGTTCTATCGCGATTGGGTGATGTCATGGTTGCCAATGCGCTTTATGGTGGATGGACTGCGCGAACTGTTCTACTTCGGCGAAGGGCTAAAGATGAATCATCCGACGAGTGTCCTGATGTGGATTGGGATAGTCAGCATTCTCGTTTTGCTTGCATCTGCGCTTAAACCATCTAGAAACACGAACGAAGAGCAGAGGAAATTAGAAGCGACATCATAAAACGATTTCTGAATAAATCACGTCATAAGGCGCTGCGGAGTGTGTTGCCCCGCAGTACCTCGGCCTCAATTATTGACCCTCTCTTTTCCATTGTTCTAATAAGAAGAAAGAAACGTTTAGGGAGGGGGTATGTTCCGAAAAACGGAACTGACAAACAACCGAAGTTAGAGCATATGGAAACATAGGGGCCATCCATATCCATGAGTAACGAGGAGCTGATGAACTAGTAATTTCAATTTCAATTAGATGGTACGCGGAGTGCTTTGGAAACGGGCACGCTCCGTGTGGAGCAGAGGAAAAGCTGGAGATCACATCAAATGCTTACCTAGTGCTACTTTAATTACAAAGACGAACAGCAACTATTTACAGGAAACTGTTCGTCTTTGTCCTTGCTACCATGTGATGGACGTCGACATCTTTTTGCTGCAATATTATGGAATGTCAATACCAAATCTTTGTGCCATTTTGCTAATAAATTCATCTTCGTTCAGTTCTTCACGTTCCTTCATTAAGTCAACGCCGGTATGGTATCTCAATTGGCTGGAAGGATCGGTTGCCGCCTTGTAAATCACTTCGGCAACAAGATTCGGAGGATCGACTTGTTGAGGGTCAAATAAGCTTTGGTACACTGATCCGATTTTTTGCTCGAATTCACTATAATGCGTCAATTGGGTATCCTGCAGCGAATCCATAGATCTGCCTGTAAACTCGGTTTTGGTGGGGCCCGGCTCCACGATCTTTACCCGAATATTTAGTGGGGCTAACTCGTACAATAGAGCTTCCGTAAGTCCGTTTAGGGCAAATTTGGAAGCATTATAAAGAGAAAACAACGGAATCGCGACCCTTCCTCCCCCGGAGGTAATGTTGATAATAAGTCCCTGGCGATTCTTTCTGAAGTGAGGCAGGATCGATTTTGTTACCCGCATCGGGCCAAAAACATTGACGTCAAACTGTCTTTGGATTTGTTCTTCTGTTGCAGCTTCAAAGATACCAAATGCACCATAACCTGCATTGTTTACAATCACATCAATATTCCCGAATTTCGTGATCCCTTGCTCAATCGCGTTGTGGATGGATTCTTTGTTTTCAACGTCGAGATGGGTGACCAAAATGTTCTCGACCATGGTAAATTCCGTTTCTTTTTCAGGAGAACGCATGGTTGCAATTACATTCCATCCTTTGCGCGCGAAATGTAAGGCCGATGCTCTCCCGATTCCTGCCGATGCACCGGTAATCAATATAGTTTTCATCTATAGTTCCTCCTCTAATCCCCTGCCGGGGAAGAATATAACTCGATTTTGTGATTTATGAGTTCCATGCAGTGCGTTAGTTGCTCAATTTGGTCTTTGATTCGCATGTTTTGTTGTCGAAGCAGTTTTATACGCTCGTTTTTAGATTCGTCTCCCTGAATGACGAGTTGCGCGAATTTCTTCATTTCGGCAATACTCATTCCCGTTTCGCGAAGGCGGCATGCGAACTTAATCCATTCAATGTCTTCGGAGTCATAAATGCGACTACCGTTTTCACTACGCTTTACGGGCGGAAGAATACCTTCCTTTTCATAGTAACGAAGCGTGTGAATTGACAATCCAGTCTCGTTGGCGAGTTGACTAATTTGCAGACTCATATGAAGACCCACCCATTATTCATCGGACATTTCTCCTTTCTAATGAAATTAGTTTAAAGCATATCAGCTAGAGTGCACTCTATGTCAAGGCTTTCAGTGGGATAAAACAGAAACTTATTTTGCGAGGGGGTTGTAATCAGCGTCTTGCTGCGAGTTTTATGAAGCCTGTCTAAATTTTCCTTGGGTATGGCTGCCTGCTGGAACGAGCGCAACTTCTCCTGATTTTCGTCGAGCAGTAGATCAATCCTCCAATTGTCCCATAGCTGGAACTGATCCGGATGAATCATCACTTCCCGGTCAATCTCCAGATTGTGCTTCCGTATAATTAATTTTCCTATCCGCACCTCATGTGGACTTTCCTTACCCATTTCCACCTAATATGTCCTAACCGAGGTATAAGGCCTGAACAGCCATCCGGAAACGTATCAATTGATTGAACTAGTGCTTCCATGTTCATCTCTTGTCTCCAGCTGTACGTTAAATCGCTGGCCGCAACGGTATAGGGCTCGTTCGGAGTGAACGGGCACTGCAAATGGCTTTTCCGTTGTGGACGCATTGGAGTCGGTCTTATCTACCATCCCTCAATTTATCTGTCCAACTTACTGTAGCCGATCCAGTCTATTACAGCATTTGCAATTTCCTCATAAGACCTGTTGATCGAGAAAGAGCATTCAAGTAATATGGTCATAGGTTAAGGGCATATTTTTCCATTCAATGCATTCCTGTCAGTTCTGAACACGGCTATTTATTTTTTATTAACTCGTATGAAAGGGGAAATCATTATAGAAAAAATAGGTAATCCGTTCAAATCACTTTTATTTACTATGTTATGTATCTCCTTAAGCAGCATAATTGCATTAATTGTCTTTGTATGTTTTATTTACGTGAGTTCAATCAATAAGATTGAAGATACTTTGGTTGATAATAAATTGATTGAAACACAATCATTTACAAAGTTATTTGAGCACCATATTGAGAAAATCCATGACGAAATGTACGATCTGATGTCCAGTGATACGTTGATTTCTCTTCCGATTAAATTTCAGACTCAATCCCCAACAACCAGATTTGCGTATGAGATAGATATTCTTCAGTCTTCGATGAAGTCAAAACAGAATAGTCATACCTTCTTAGACTCATTTAAGGTGATTTTCCCAAAGATTAAAAAAGAATTAAGTGTAAACTCAATAAAAACCATTAACAATAAGGACGAACTTGAATTAATTAAACTCATACGAACGAATAAGGAAAAGATTGTGTTTACAGATGATGGCTTAATGTTTTGGATGAACTATCCGTATCAATATAATATTGAATATGAGGAATCCTCGGTCATACTGACGAGCTTGGTCGGTAAAGCGAGTATTACAAAGTATTTAAATACCTTCCATACAAGTGAATCATCACCGCATTATGCGGTTTATATTAATATTGGCGGAACTAATCATTATCTAGGCGGAACATCAACAGAGATTAACGATTTAAATGAGTTTATTTCAAAAGAGGATATGGAGAAGGGGATCTTTCATAAGCTAATTTCATTTAAGGATGAAAATTATTTGTTGACGAGTTATTTTTCGGATCTATATGGTATGACCTTTTACCAGCTAACACCACACAATGCAATTCTTACGCCATTAGAGAGTTATAACAAAACGGTTATTATCTTTTTTGCCATTATCATTATCTTAACGCTCATTACGACACTAATCGTTTATTTGATGATTTACAGACCGCTTGCACATGCCCAAAAGAAGGTATCTCTCATAGAGTCAGGCGATCTAAGTGTCAGAATGGGGCAGTCTTGGTATGTTGAATTTCAGCATTTATATCAAAAATTTGATAGTATGTCAGACCACATTCAGGATCTGGTTGAGAATGAATATGAATTGAAAATATTAAGCACGAAAGCAGAGCTGAAGCAGCTGCAATACCAAATCAGTCCCCACTTTTTATATAATACCTACTTTATTTTATGTGGATTACTACAGGAAGAAGAGGTTGAACAAGCTATAAAGTTATCGGATACAATGGGCAGATTTCTGCGCTACATGACCAATTCTCATAATGAGCATGCATTGCTGAGTGAGGAAATGGAACATGCTCGTGTTTATACGGAGATACAACAGATACGTTATTCGAATCGGGTAGAAACACAATTCGGGGAATGTCCGAACGAATATTTAAACTTTAATGTTCCTCGTCTCATTATCCAGCCATTAATTGAAAATGCATTTGAACATGGTATAAAAAATGTTAGACAAGGCGGTTTAATCAAAATTAATTGTACAGTCTCTAACGATTATCTCGTTATTACAGTTGAGGATAATGGAGAGGGATTATCGGATGAGAAGCTTGAAAAGCTGAACAATATTTTAAGAGATAGTAATCAGACAAATGCAAATGGAATTGCACTTCATAATATTCATTACCGATTAAAAATGACCTTTGGTGATTTGAGTGGACTGAAAATTAGTAAATCAGAGTTGGGTGGTATTTGTTGTACACTCACAATTGAAAAAAAGGGTGGATTCTGATGTATAGATTATTAATTGTTGATGATGAAGAATTGATTGTTAATACCTTAAGCGGCTTTTTAAGTACTCAATTTGAAGAGTTAGAGATCCATCGTACATATTCTGCCTACGAGGCAATCGATATTATGAGAAGGGTTAGATTTGATATTATCATCTCAGATATATCAATGCCTGCGATGGATGGTATGGAGTTGTTAGAATTTATTAAAAGCTATTGGCCAGACTGCAGAGTCATAATTGTAACCGCTTACAATGAGTTTGAATACGCCTATAATGCTCTTAAATATGACAACGTTAATTTCATTTTAAAGGTTGAAGGATATGAAGTCATTCGAGATACGATTGAGCAGCATTTGCGACAAATGGAGGATAATCAAAAAAAGGAGCAATTTTTCTTGAATTTAGGGAATCGAATTTCAAGAATGACGCCATATCTTCGTAGTGATATGCTCAACCGTATTCTGTCAGGCGACAGAACTTTAGTGCAATCAGATTTAGATTTGTTGAATATTCCATTAGTCATCGATGACTCGGTCTTTATAACAGTGGGATTATTAAGTGATTTGAATGCTGCAGAAGTCAAAAAACGACTATCGGAAATATCGGAATATGTAGAGAAAAGGATTGTATTAAGAAAAATATCTGTAGTTTTTCATATATTCGAAAATTATGCCGTTTGGTTTTTTCAAAAAACGAAGGATATTGAATCACAGCCATTTGAAGATTTGGCCAATTATATTCATGAATCGTTTAGTGAGATCCCGGACGTGCTTATGAAGCAAACCGGTGAAACATTATCATTAATTACGGGTCATACTTTTTTGGACTGGACAGAAGTCCCTCATTCTTTTCAACATTCCATTGTGCATTTAGAAAGAATGCGTGGAGATAGCGGCGTATATTTATTGGACTTGTCGGATTCGGCACAATTGCATATTGATGAAAGATCCTACCCTGGAATTGAGGAACTCAATCATCTATGGAATGCATTGAAAAATGACAGTAAAGATAGCTTTCTAAATTTGTTGCGGACCAAGCTCGTATTTATGAACAAAATCAATGATATCCATTTGGTACTGCCGTTAGCAGCTGTTTCTGCAATGGAATGGCTCATTCTTGAGGCGGTGAGATATTACGACCTGGATCAAAAACAGTACGTTGTTGATTTTACAAAAAGAAGCAATGAAAAGAAGATGAGCGGAGCTGCATGGCTTAATCGATGTCTGGAGCTAATTACTGAAATTTTTGATCACAGGTTTCTGATGAAAGAAAAGCGTTACTCCACATTGATTACATCGGTCAATGATTATATTGAGCAGCACTTTACTGACGATTTGTCATTGACGCAGTTAGCAGAATTAAAGCACTATAATCCTTCTTATTTGTCCAGGATATATAAAGAGCAAACAGGCAAAGGATTAATGGACTATATCAATGAATTGCGAATTAGTGAGGCTAAGAAATTGTTGCGTGAAACCGAGTATAAAATAAGTGAAGTATCAAAAAGAATAGGCTATAACTCCTCTAAGTATTTTAATCAAGTTTTTAAAAAGTTCGTAGGTATCTCTGCAACATCCTACAGAGAAGGAAAAACGGAGTAGAAATTTTTACTTTTTGACAGGATCATGTTGTGCGTTTTTAAGCCTATTTACAAAAATGTCTTCCTTTTTATTTAACCTGAATGCGCTTACAATTATGTATGTGTTACTGAATATAACATTCAAAAATTAAAGGAGGGCTAGAATTCTGATGAGAAAGCGATTTTCAGTTTTAATGATTACGCTATGTTTGCTTTTATCAGCCTGCACCAATAATTCAGAGAGTGGGAGCACCAATTCCAAGGGAGCAAATGGAACAACCCCAACTTCGACCACAGCAACAACAGCAGAAGAAAACGTTAAAGCATCTGGTACACAAGCAGAGGTATATGATCAAAACCTTGCTTATCTGCAAGGAAATTTTGGACCGTTTTTCGAAAAATCTGGTGAATCGGAGAAAGTCGCCAAATATGAGGAGCCGATTAAAGTCTCGGTCAGTAACTGGTATACACCGACAATGGAATCCAGCATGACAAAATTCGGCGCGATGTACGGCGAAACGATGGAAGCCAATCGATGGACAGATGCAATGAAGCGAATGTTTAACATTGATGTGGCCTATAAATGGTGGTCGCCAGACGGTGATTACAATGCAAAGCTTCGTCTAGATATGACAGCCAACGACTTGCCTGATATTTTTCTGGTTAGAGAGCAAAGCGATCTGATTCAATTGGCTGAATCCGGATCGATCTGGGACTTATCAGAATTGATGGACAAGTGGGGAGCAGACATTGATAAGGAAGCCTGGGAGTCAGATGACGGTGCCTTGTTAGAAATGGCCTCCTATGACGGCAAGTTATACGGCTTACCGAGCTCTGTGTCTCACACTGATAATTTCTCGTATCTATGGATCAGAAAAGATTGGATGGAAAAATTAAAGCTGGAGCGCCCAAAAACGATGGGAGAGCTGGAAGTCATCATTGATTCCTTTGTGAATGCGGATTTGGACGGAAATGGAGCTAAAGATACGACCGGATTAGTGATTGATAAATCATTATTTTATAACACACGCGGTATATTCTCTGCATTTGCAGCGTATCCGGAAATTTGGGTTGAAACAGCCAACGGATTGCAATGGGGAGCGACCGCTGAAGAAAATAAGGCAGCACTAAAATTTTTGGCAAATCAATACGCAAAGGGCAACATCGATAAGGAGTTTATTACAAAATCAAATACCGACGCTATGGAAAGCATTTTGAATGGTAAAGCGGGTATTGTGTTAGGCGGACATTGGATTGGACATACGCTTGGAGATTTACATGAGTTAGATCCTGAATCTGATTGGATCAGTGTTCCGATTCCATCAGGTAACGGGAATACCGTTAAAGCGCCGATAGTGCCATCAAATCATGGCTGGTTAGTCGTTAATTCTAAGTTTGAACACCCGGAAATAGCCTTTAAGATGCGTGCTCTGCACTCTTATACGTTAAAAGACAAGAATGCTGAGTGGTGGTGGTACGAAGATAATGTCGCATGGAATTTCTCGCCTGTACGCGCAAATGTATCCGCCTTCGATAATTTGTTTACGTACCGCAACATTATGGAAGCTTATGAGAAGAACAATGATACTTCTATGTTAAGAGCCAAAGCTGTTCCTTATTGGGCTAACCTGCATGGTCCTCTCAAGTGGGAGTGGGAATTAATGTTTGGTCCTGGCGAAGATGCCGCGATGTCAACACTGGATGAGTTCTATAAAGAGGATCGATTATTCTACAATGCATTCTTAGGTGCGCAAAGCTCCTTTATGCAAGAAAGATGGAGCACCATTCAGGATGAGCAATTGATTGCTTTTACAAAAATGATTATTGGCGAAATAGGTATTGATAAAGGGTTTTCAGCTTGGGTGGATACCTTTAACAACTTAGGCGGCGATAAAATTACCCTTGAGGTTAATGAGTGGTTTAAGGCGTATCAGAAGAAATAGAAGCGTGCTTATAACGCAATGGCAGAATGGTGTACTTCTAATGGCTCCCATTATAAGTACACCGCTTCAGAAAAGGAGGTAGGAAATGCATTTAAAGTCTGATACCTCTATTGGACCTAAGAAAACTAAAAACCAAATTAGAATAAGAGAGCTTCCACTCCATCTTATGTTACTGCCTGGCATTATTATTATCCTTATTTTTAGTTACGTGCCTATGGCTGGATTAATAATAGCATTCCAAAAGTTCATACCGGCAAAGGGATTATTCGGAGACCAGGAATGGATCGGTTGGGGGAATTTCGACTATGTGTTCTCCATGCCCAACACAATGAATGTGTTGCAAAATACAGTCATTATAGCCGGATGGAAAATTGTTTTAGGTTTACTCGTGCCCATTACGGTTGCCATTTTATTAAATGAGATTGGTTCAAGCTTATTGAAAAGATCTATTCAAACCGTCATTTACTTTCCTTATTTCTTGTCTTGGGTTGTTTTTGGTTCGATCGTAGTAGATTTATTGTCGCCGTCAGGAGGGTTGTTTAATCAATTTTTAGGTTTGTTCGGGATTGAACCCATTCATTTCTTAGGCAGTAATGAATTCTTTCGAGAAACCATCATATTCACTGATACCTGGAAAGATTTCGGGTATGGAACGATCGTGTATTTAGCGGCAATTACAACGATTAATCCAAGCACCTATGAAGCTGCTAAAATTGATGGCGCTAATAAGTGGCAGCAGACATGGCATGTAACCTTACCCGGCATGAGAATGATTATAGTGCTAATGATGGTACTAAGCCTAGGGCAAGTCCTAAATGCAGGGTTCGATCAAATCTTCAATCTGTATAGTCCAATTGTTTATGAAACAGGAGATATCATAGACACGATGGTTTATCGTCTTGGACTTGAAAATGCCAAGTATGGTCCTTCTGCAGCTATTGGCATGTTTAAATCAATTGTATCTTTGATCTTTATTTCGATTTCTTATTATGCAGCCTATAGGCTTTTTGACTATAGACTTTTTTAGAAAGGGAAGTGGCAACATGTCTTCAAGCATTAGAATCAAGAATTCAATGTTAACTAGAGTGTTTAACATTAGCAACATTGTAATTCTTATTATTCTTGCAAGCATCTGCATTCTCCCATTTGTGCATGTTGTAGCTGTCTCCTTTAGCAACAAACTTAATGTATCTGCGGGATTTGTTACGTTATGGCCGAAAGGCTTCACGATAGAATCTTACAAATACTTATTGGCCAAAACAGCATTTTGGCAGGCATTTAAGATTTCGGCGATCCGCTTGGTGCTTGGCACTGCTATCAACCTGATTTTAATTATGTTGACGGCATATCCGCTGTCAAAGGAATCGTCCAGACTTAAAATGAGAACCTTTTATGCTTGGTTTTTCTTTGTGACCATGCTCATAAGCGGAGGATTGATTCCAAATTTTATTCTCATTAATGAGCTGGGCTTACGCGACAGCATATGGGCATTAGTGTTGCCCGGCGCACTGCCTATTTTTAGCTTAGTGCTCATGCTCAATTTCTTTAGGCAGGTTCCGAAGGAGCTAGAGGAGGCAGCCTTTATAGACGGAGCAGGGCATCTGCGAACATTAGCGCAGGTCTATATCCCAATATCAGTGCCGGCTATCGCAACCATTTCACTATTTTGTATGGTGGCACATTGGAATGCATGGTTTGATGGCATGATCTACATGAATTCAGCTGATAAGCTGCCCTTACAAACCTATTTGAGAAGTGTAATTATCGAAATGAATGTATCGGAAATGGGCGGTGATGACTGGGAGCTTCTAAAAACACTTTCGGATCGCTCCTTAAGATCAGCACAAATCATAATTGCCATGATTCCAATTTTAAGCGTGTACCCGTTTCTGCAGAAATATTTTGTCAAAGGAATCGTTGTAGGCAGCGTAAAAGGTTAGGGAGAGCAAGTCTATGTATCCATTTAGTGGCGATATAAAACTGGAGGAGGAATTGAAATGTCGCAAGTATGGTCTAAAGAAAAAGCATGGAATTGGTATAACAATACGCCTTGGTTACGCGGTTGTAACTTTATGTCCAGTGATTGTGCGAATCGAATTGATCAATGGCAGAAGCTGGGCTTTGAGGAGCGGTTTGCAACCGCTGATAAAGAACTGGAGCTGGCAGGTTCGATTGGGTTTAATAGCATTCGTATCATTTTGGAGTTTATTGTCTGGGATCAGGATCATGACGGTTTTATGGAACGGTTTGATCGTTACTTAAGCATGGCCTATAAGCATGGCATTCGCTCAATGATTGTTTTCGGCAATGATTGTATGACTCCTAAGGATGAGCACTATAAACCGTTAAAGCTTGGAAAGCAAAATTTTGATTGGGGCTATCATGGCGGCCGTAAACATTCACAGCATTCGCTCTTAAAACAAATGGGCTATCATATTATGGATGAACGGGAAATTGCAGAACGTCACTATGTGTGGGTTCGCGAAATTATGGAGAAATACAAAAACGATCCGCGTGTCGTTATATGGGATTTATACAATGAAGCAGGTAATTCTCATCGTGATAAGATCTCTATTCCTCATGTTAAGAAATTTTTTGAAATTGCCAGAGAGGTAAATCCTGACCAGCCGATTACATCCTGTGTTTGGAAGGGTCTTAATTATGACAATGAGCTGCCTGAAGTTGAACAATTTATTGTTGAGAACTCTGATATTATCAGTTATCACAACTATTCATCCTATGAGGATAATATCAAAATCATTAAACGGCTAAAAGAATACGGCAGACCTATTATGAATACGGAATGGTTAGGCCGTGTAACGAATAATCATTTACATGAACTATTCCCGCTGTTTTATTTAGAGAAAATCGCCTGCTATAACTGGGGATTCGTTGCAGGATTGTATCAAACCTATGAGCCATGGGAAGGTTCATGGCAACGTTATGAACTGGGCAAAGGAGATCATCTGGATTTCACAAAATGGTTTCACGATTTATTCCGTCCGAATCATAGACCGTATGACCCGAAGGAAATTGAACTGATCAAACGGTTTACCAAGCTTGCTGACGGAGAGTTTGAACGTCAGCAGGAGGGCGAACATGTCTAAAAAAGCGCTAGTAACAGGCTCTAGTTCTGGTATTGGCCGAACGATTGCGATTGAGCTTGCAAAGAACGGTTACGATGTTGGATTTAACTACTTTTCTACGCATAAAGAAGAAGCTGAAAGCGCCTGTCAAGAAGCTGCGAAATATGGCGGAACGCATGATGTATTTTATGGCGATGTCAGCTCTGTAGCAAGCATTGCGCATATGTTTGCGGCGTTCATTGAAAAGTACAGGACGATCGATCTTCTCGTAAATAATGCGGGAATTACAAAATTCCAGCCGTTTCTTGAAGCTACTGAGGAGCTATGGGATAAAATAACGAACACGGATTGGAAAGGCTCCTATTTTTGCACACAGCAAGCTGCCCGCTATATGGTGGAAAAAGGCGTTAAAGGATCCATTATAAATATTACGTCTGTCCATCAGGAATTGAATTTTCCCCATGCGAGTGTGTATGGACCCTCTAAGGCTGCGCTGAATAAATTTACGCAGCACGCAGCTTTGGAATTAGCACCTTATGGCATACGTGTAAATGCGATAGCGCCTGGTTCGATCAAAAACGATAATAGCGAAGCGTATACACCAAGACAACAAATGTTTATTTCAAGAACGCCGCTGCAAAGAATGGGCGTTAAGGAGGAGATTGCCGGGGCTGTTCTTTTTCTAAGCTCGGATTCGGCACAATATATTACCGGCACCACCTTAGCGGTTGACGGCGGAGCGATGTTGCCGGCATTGCTTGATAATACGTATGTTGCAGGCAGAGAGGAGCCAAACCTATGAAAATAACCAAACTGGAAACATTTCATGTCAGGCCCAGATGGTTGTTTCTGAAAATTCACACCGACGAAGGCATAGTAGGTTACGGCGAGCCCGTACTGGAAGGCCGCGCTCGAACCGTTGAAACCGCGATTAAGGAATTTGAGCGATATTTAATCGGACAGGATCCAATGCTTATTGAGCATCACTGGCAGGTTATGTACAGAGGCGGATTCTATCGAGGCGGCCCAGTCATTTTAAGCGCGATTAGCGGTATTGAACAAGCCCTCTGGGACATTAAAGGTAAATACTATAATATGCCTGTGTATGAAATGCTAGGCGGTGCTTGCCGCAATAAGATTCGAATGTATACACATGTTAAGCAGGTAGGGATCAAAAACGGCAATAGCATAGATCAAATGGTGGAAATGGCTCGCGAGCGAAAAGAACAAGGTTATACAGCGATTAAATATTCGATTATTCCACCGATTAGAAATATTGATACACTGGCTGCAGTAGAAGAACATGTTGAACGATTTGCCAGAGTTAGAGAGGCTATTGGCAAGGATATCGATCTGGCCATAGACTTTCATGGTCGCGTCAGTCCAGCTATGGCGATTCGTCTGGCCAAAGCATTGGAGCCATACTACCCTATGTTTATTGAGGAGCCGTGCTTACCTGAAAATGTCGATGCTATGGTCAGAATTGCGCAATCCACAACGATTCCCATTGCTGCAGGCGAGCGGTTATTTACAAAGTGGGGCTACCGTGAATTATTAGAAAAGCAGGCCGTTGCCGTTGTGCAGCCGGATCTGTGTCATGTTGGCGGTATTTTAGAAGCGAAAAAAATTGCTGCAATGGCAGAGGTTTATTATCGTTCAGTAGCACCTCATAATCCGCTTGGCCCAATCTCGTTAGCTGCGTGTTTGCAGTTGGATGCATGCATCCCGAATTTCTTGTTTCAAGAGCATCCTGGCATGCCTGAAAAGTGGGATCTTGGCGAAGGATATTTAAAAAATCCATTTGTTATTGTGGATGGATATATTCCATTGCCAAGAGGTCCGGGATTAGGCATTGAACTGGATGAAGAAGCAATGAAGGACAAAATCTTTGATGGCATATGGGAAACACCACTATTGTATGAGGAAGACGGTTCATTAGCAGATTGGTAAATAGGGAGACTTCTATAATGAAATCAATCATTCGAGAGACCCAATACAAAAATAATCATGCTTATATGATCGAAAATGATTATGTATTGGCTATCACGGTTCCATCTATTGGCGGAAAACTGGTCTCCATTTTTGATAAATCAACTGGAAAGGAGTGGCTGCTGAATTCTGGTGATCGAGAACTACAACCCATTGCTTCTGGAACGAAATTTGTTGAAGCGGACATGAGCGGATGGGATGAATGCTTTCCAACGGTGAAACCATGCACAGTTAGCGGTACGGAATTCTCTGATCATGGAGACATATGGGACATGTCATGGAACGCTGAATCTATGGCGGGGGGGATATTGTCTTCCGTGATGAATAAGTACCCTACCTGCCGTTTTAGTCGCCTCATGACATTACAAGATAACCGGCTTGTCTTAAGCTATGATGTATTCAACTCGAGTGAACAGCAAATACCTTTTATTTGGATACCGCATCCGCAGTTTAGTCTATCGGAGCCAACTCGGATTCTTCTTCCTGAACCATTAAATGAGCTTCTATGTGTTTACAACAGCGATCAACAGAAGATTAATCATATAGCTGCAATCCCTGAGAATTGGGTAATTGATCCGATATGCAATCAAACCGGTGAAAAATATTATACGCCTAAGCCTGTGGCCGACGCATGGTCCGGTTTATACGGCTTGGAAAGCAAGAGCTATATTAAACTGAAAACGGATGCGAATATCGCTAGATATTTGGGGATTTGGATTGATCGCGGCTTATTTAATGATCGCCCTGTCATCGCTTTAGAGCCGTCCATTGGTTATTTTGATTTACTGACAAGAGCGCTGGAAAACGGAACAGCAGCATATATTGCGCCAAATGAGAGCTGTAAATGGTATTTAGAAATTGAATTAGGTCAATCAAATTAAATCTAAACCCGTTAGATGAAAGGGAATGCAACTTTGGAAGAATCATATTTAATAACCACGGGGGTCTCGGAACCCCCGTGTTTTTTTTATTTTTTACTGCCCGATCAATGAAGTGTGACTGAAATTTTTTAGTTTTGGACGATTCGAAGGTTAGAACCAATGCATGGCAACCATGCGTTTATAAGGAATGACCTTTATTTCTGTGTGGGAAAAAATTGCGAACCTGTTCAAAAATTGTTTGTTGCTTTGTTATGGGATACTATCTAACATGAATCTTACGGACCGGGCCCGGATAAACCGTTATCACTTTTTGAAAGGAGAGCTCAGCCTACATGAAAGCAGTTGCACATACGAAAGTGAATAGACAGTCGAGAAAACAACCTTCGTTTCGCTTTCAGGAGAATATCCAGCTTTACTTAATTATGCTTCCCGTACTGCTGCATATCTTCGTGTTCAGCTACATCCCGATGTACGGAATCGTCATCGCCTTTCAGAATTACTCCCCAGGGGATTCGTTCATTTCCCTTAGTAGAGGGGTGGATTGGGTAGGTTTCAAGCACTTCACCAACTTTTTTAATGGTCCCTATTTCTGGCGCTTAATGCGCAATACGTTCACCCTCAGCTTCTTGTCACTGGTCTTTGGTTTCTGGGTGCCGATTCTGTTCGCACTGCTGATGAATGAACTGAGGAATGGCTTCTTGAAGAAGTATGTGCAGACAGCCAGCTACTTGCCTCACTTCATCTCCAATGTGGTCGTTGCGGGGATGGTCTTGTCTTTCATCAATACGGATGGAATCATTAATGCCATCATCAAACTGTTTGGCGGTTCGCCGCTTTCGCTCAATACTGAGCCGGGCTATTTTCCCGCCATCTACACGATTACGACCATTTGGAAGTCCTTCGGCTGGGGGAGCATTCTCTATATGTCAGCCATGTCGTCGATCGATCCCCATATGTACGAAGCGGCAAAGATGGATGGAGCAAATCGGTTCAAGCAGATTCTACATATTACACTTCCATCTATTCGGCCTACCATCTTCATTCTACTCATATTCGCAATCGGCAATCTGTTGACGGCGAACAGCGAGTTCATTCTGCTCATCTACAATCCGATTCTGTATGAGACTGCCGACGTCATTGGAACTTATTTGTACCGCGATGGTCTTCTAGGAGGCAATTTCAGCTCGGGAACGGCAATTGGACTGTTCATCTCCCTAATTAATTTCTCATTGTTGTTCTTGGCGAATAAGCTGAGCCGCAAATATTCTGATTATGCCTTGTGGTAAAGGAGGAGTGCGATGAGCACCTGGGTCAGAAGAAATCCGAATGCCGTTCGGCAAGGCTCGACCTTAGTAGATTTCATTATTTATGCCATTGTGATTGCTATCTGTCTCGCCACACTGTATCCGTTCTATTTTGTCATCATTATGTCCATTAGCTCGCCGAGAGAGGTAGCGGCAATGAACGTGTTTTGGTATCCCAAAGGCTTTTTTCTGGGCTCTTATGAGCTGATCCTCAAGGATAAGCAGATGTGGTGGGCGTATTCCAATACCATTATCTACGTTCTGAGCGGTACGCTGCTGAACTGTCTTACAGCCATACTGGGTGCATATCCGTTAACGGTCCGCCATTTGAAAGGACGCAAATGGGTCATTGCCTATCTGATTATTCCTATGTATTTCGGGGGTGGACTGATCCCGTCCTTCCTCCTGGTGAACAATCTGGGTCTATACAATACAATATTTGCAATCATTATCCCCGGTGCAGTCAGTATATGGAATATTATCCTTGTCCGGACATTCTTTATGTCGATTCCGGAGGGATTGAAGGAGTCCGCCTTCATGGATGGTGCCTCCCACTGGCAGCTTCTTTTCCGGATCATTCTGCCCGTATCCAAGCCGATTATGGCTGTCATTGCCATATATAGCATCGTTGGAATCTGGAACAGCTGGTTCGACGCGCTTGTCTACTTGCCTAACGAGAAGCTGCATCCGCTGCAGATGTATCTGTACCGCGTCATCGTCCAGCAGACCGTAGATTTAAAGGCGATGACAATGGAAGATTCAGCTAATGCCATGACCCAGATTCTGTCGAACATCCAGCTGAAATATTCGATTATTGTGTTCACTGCACTGCCCGTCATCTTCACCTATCCATTTTTCCAGAAATATTTTATCAAAGGAGCGCTTCTCGGTTCTTTGAAGGAATAGGTCTTAACCCACATTCAAGGAGGATATTAATGAAGAAAAATTGGACAAACAAGCTCTTACCAGGCTCAGTAGCTCTAGCATTAGTCGTGACTGTAAGCGCATGTGGCAGCAACAATGAAGAGGGTAGTATCTCCAACGATGGACAACAGCTCAGCAAGCTTCGACTGCTTGGTCCTGCCAATACGAGCCGGTTCATCAAGTTCGATGATCGGGAGAAATATCCCGTATGGACGGAATTGGACAAGATGCTGACCCATGCAGGGCTTGATCCGGATTACGAGCTGGTTCCCAATGAGCAGTATAGCGTCGTGATCAAGACGAGAATGGCTTCAGGCAGCAAGCTTCCCGATATCGTAAACATCTCCGCACTGGACAATACGACGGTGCTTAATTTGGCCAAGCAGGGGGCGCTGCTCGACTTGAATCCGCTTATTGAGAAATACAGTAACGGTAATATCAAAAAAATGTATGATGAGGAGTTCCCATTCGCCAAGAAGACGACCACGTCCCCAGACGGTAAGATGTACTGGTTCAGCAGTCTTCACAAAAAGTTGTATCAAGACAAACAGCCCGCGCCTGTTTCCTTAACGATGCTGATACGTAAAGACTGGCTCGATAAGCTAAACCTCCCGGTACCCGCAACCGCCGAGGAATATTTGCAGACGCTCAAGATAATGCGCGATAAGGATGCTAACGGTAACGGTCAGAAGGATGAGGTGCTCCTCTACAATCCTGGCGCCTTCTCGGAATCTATCGCACAATGGTTCGGGCTGGGCACCGGCATTACAGCCGTCGATGTCGAGAACAAAAAAATCGTTTCCCCGTGGTATCAAGACGGAGTCCAGGATTACTTCAAGTATTTGCAGCGTATGGTGAAGGAGGGCGTTCTTGATACGAATTTGATTGCCGCTAACAGCGAGCAAACGCAGCAAAAAATGATCGAAAACAAAATCTCCTCTTTCAATAACTACAACCTGGAAATGTGGTCTGAGCTGAATGTTCAGAGCGGTGGAAGCTATCTTCCGCTGATGCCTCTAAAAGCAGTTGACAGTATTACCCCTGCCATACAAATTGAGCCTCCTTATCTGGTGTGGGAAAAGTACGCCATTACGAAGGATGCCAAGGATGTCGAGGCTGCCATCAAATTCTTCGATGTGGTCTATTCGAAGGAATACGCCGATTTGTTATACTGGGGTATTAAAGATCAGACATATAACTTAGACGCAAACGGCGCCAAGACGTTCATGAACAACGGCTCGGATCAGGAGCTCGCCGATAAGAAGCAGGTCCAGGGCGCACTGCTGTTCGGCGGCACGGTCTTTCCGCGCATTCAGTTCCCGAACCTGGAATTTGAATTGTCCCGTGTTCCTCAGCAGAAGGCCGATAATGAAATGAAGGTTCTTACCTACAAGCCCTATTATGTAAGCTCAAATGACAACTATCTATCCATCCCCGATGAGAAGCAGCTGGAGACCAAGACCAAATTATTAACCAATCTGACGACGTACTCCACTGAGCTTGCCACGAAGCTGGCACTTGGTCAAAGTTCACTCGACGATTGGGATAAATATATCGCTGAATTGAAAAAACTCGGACTGGATCAGCTAATCGAGATCGAGCAGCAGCTGCTGGACCGGTATAACAGCATCGATTAACGATTGAGAGCGATGAATTCATGAGCAAGGGGCAGATCCCGTTCAGCTCCGATCTGCCCCTTTGTCTATAGCGGTCGGTTGAGGGGGGATTTACAATGCTCAAGTGGCGTTTGGCAAGTAGCATCTTTCAGAAAACTTTCTTGTCCTATTTTGGAATACTGATGATTCCCATCTTCGTATTCAGCGTGATCAACATGCAGCGAAATGTGAAGGAAGAACAGGATCGGTTATATGAGAAGCACATGACAGACGCTCAACGGACCTCAGCTATCATGGATAACAAATTATATGAGCTGCAAAACGCGGGCAAAGTACTGAGTCAGAAGCCTTGGGTTCAGAAAAGGATGGAAAACAGCAATGTATTTGACCAAGATTTTGATGCTCTGAATATGTTGGATATTAAAAAAGACTTTCAAAATCTTGTCGGATCGCTGGGCATCGTTTCCTCCGGGGCAGTCATCTATCCTGAGAAGCATCTGGTCTTGTCACCATGGGGATCTTATGCTGAGAATGATTTCTTCTCGGATGTTGTCGTGTTTGACGAAACTGCACGCCGTAATCTGATGCATGATGTCAGTCTTTATCGCTATTTTGATATCGGACAGCCGCAAACCATCCGAACCTGGGGTACCGTAAAGAAAGTCATTCCCGTCCTGCAGAGTTTGGAGGTTGTGGGCCATCCGCGGGCCACCTTGGTTCTGTTCATCGATAATGCGTATCTGATCGAGTATTTGAACCGGTTAGGTGGTATCGATTCGGGTGATTTCACCATCTCTGCATTCGATGCGATCATCTACAAGCAAGTGAGAAGCGGTTTAAGCGATACGGAGAGAGAACGAAGAATGGAAGACGAGCTCACAATTAACTCCCAAGCAAGTGATTGGCAGTATACCGTTTCTTATTTCGACGACAGTTTGATTAGTGCGAAAAATTTGTTCGGTTCTCTCCTTGCCATCTTCATCTCCATCATAGTGGGGACTATGGCAGCGTACGGGTTGGCGAAGATTAGTTATCGACCGCTTGCTGCATTGTTGAACAAGCTCTCTGTTGCACAGCGAGACGAGACGGACGCGAAGTCGGCACGATGCGAGTACAACCGGATCGAGAATTCGTTTGAACAGCTGATTCATGAGAATCAAGCTCTCCAGCAAGCAATGTCCGCTTATGAACTTGCTGCGCGCTCGAACTTACTGCTTCGCTTACTGAAGGGGTACTTTATAGCCGATCAGCAGCTGGTTGATTTCCGAAAATTTGGAGTCAGCTATACCAACGATATGTATTACTGCACGATGCTGCTGCGGTTTCTTAGTATTCACGATTATACGGATATCGCGAGAATTCAGCAAATCGAGATGATAACCATATACGTCGCCGAACAAGTATTCAAGCGTTACTCATTGGACTATGAGCTGTTCGAGGTGACGGATGCGGATAAAGCTATCATCGTATCGTTGGTGCAGCCGTTTGGAGATCATGGGGTGATGGGATGCATCGCTTCGGATATAGCGGCAGGCATAGAGCAGGCCTGTCAGGTGAAACCCGATATTTGGTATGGTGCGGTCGAGCAAGGACTGATTGGCATCAGTAAATCATATTATGCGGCAAATGAAAGCCTGCAGATGGCGATCTTCTCGCGAGGGCATGTTCTGGTCCGCCAGGAGGAAGTGGTCCATGCGGATGTCCACTATTATTACCCAACGGACTGGGAAGTCCAGCTGATCAATAACTTGAAAGTGGGGAACATGGATACATCCATTCATATTCTAAGTGAGATCAGAGCGGAGAACGAGCGGCGCAACCTGCCGGCAAAGGTTACCATCAGGCTGGTCTCCTTATTACTAGAAACCATGCTGCGGGTACTCACCGAGTTAAACATGGATGCGATCATATATGCAAAGCAATTTGAGAGTCATGTGGTCACGGAGGATATCGCTCCTATGTGGGGTTATGTATTCGAAGTTGGGACGGTCATATGTGAACGAATTCAATATTCCAACACCCCATCCGCGATGGAGATCGGTGGTAAACTGCTTCAGTATGTCAAAATGAATTATACTGAAGCGGACGTATCGCTTAAGACGCTTGCAGCGATATTCGAAATGTCAGTATCCGGCGTATCGAAGACATTTAAGGAAGTGGCTGGCGTCAATTTCTATGATTATTTATGCCGGCTGCGGATGGAAAAGGCCAAGGAGCTGCTAAGGGAGAAGCCCGGCGAAATCAACAATGTCGCGTCCCGGGTAGGCTATGACAACGTCTATTCATTCAAACGTGCCTTCATCCGGTATGAAGGAATTAAACCGAATGAATACAAACAGAAATCCGATGAACAATATGCTTAATGGTCAATGGGATATTTGCCTCTTCTGAATGTTTTTATGTTCGATAGAGAAAACGCGGAATCTGAGTGAAAAAGCTATGCCGACTTAACGATCCGTGCACTCGCCCACGATCCGGTGATCGGCGAGCTTGCCGCTGCTTTGACGGAGACGGATACAATCCGTTTCTGGGCCGATCAGCTGTTGCATAAACCTGAACAATCCGGAGGACACGCTTCAAACGTGGGTTGGCATCAGGACTATACGTATTGGAAGTGCTTTCAGAACCCAGAGACGTTGCTTACGGCATGGGTGGCTTACGATGACGTTGACGAAGAGAATGGCTGCATGATGATGGTGCCGGGCAGCAACCAATGGGGGCTTCTGAATGGTAGTGACTTTTACGAACAAAATTTAGATAATCAAAAGAATGGAATGAACGTGCCTGAGGGACAAGTGTTTCGAACTATGCCGATCGTCATGAAAGCGGGTCAAGTCAGCTTCCATCACAGCTTGACAATACACGGAAGCGGGCCTAACATTTCGGACCGGGTACGCCGCTCGTCGGCGCTTCACTTAATGACCGGCGAAACGCGCTTTCGGTACGATGAGCGACACCAATACTTGTCGACCAAACAATTCATGGCTTCAGGCGGTAAAGATGGCGATATCGTTCAGGGAGACATGTACCCGGTCATATACAAAAAAGGCGTAACGGCATAATGCCGTTACGTCTTTTTTAATGATCGACTAATGTTCGAGGCCGTCCCTCAGGTTTACGGAGAACGAGGAGCGCAGCCGCGAGCGGATCATTTAACCTGGAGCGGCACCAGCGGCACCGCGAAGTGTCGCGCACGCTGATGCGCGAGCGCTTCCTGCAAGGAATGGATGGACCGGGAGCTGGATAAGGCGGAGCTCACGGGGTACCTGGAGGTGTTGGGCGGCGGCTCCGAAGGAGGCTCTAGCGGCCGACACCGCAGGACTTTTTGCTGTATTTGCTAAATTTTTTTATAAGAAGAGGGGGAAAGTCCGGTAGCTTGCTTGAAAACCTTGAAAAAATATTTGGTATCGCTAAATCCTAATGTCTCCGAAACCTCGTTTGGTTTATAGCCTTGTTTAAGCAGTTGTTTTGCTCGTTCGATTTTTGCTTTCTTTACATAGTTTACGAAGTTATCACCTTCTACCTGGTGAAAAATTTTGCTTAAGTATTGTGGAGTCATAAAAATATGATTAGCGGCCATAGTCAGACTGACATTGTTATCGATGTTGGTTTTTACAAACTCCTTTACACGGTTGACCAATTTTGAATTGTTATTTTCAAAGGCTGACTTTGTTGCATCGAGTGCTATTGTAATTTTCTCATCGCACCATAACAATACCGCTTCAGCAGTTGTACAGGAATTAAGCTTGTTGTACAGGAAAAGTTCGGTGCCAAGAATATCATCGGGATCTAGTCCGGCTTTATCCAAAAATGTGGTCAAAACCATAATGGTTTGAAAATTCATATTTGAAATCAGATCATGGGGAAGTCCAAGGTGATTATTGAAAAATATAGAATAGTATTTGTTAATGAGTTCAAGTGCACCGGTTTTGTTATGGCTTGCTCCTCCTAAATCCAGTTGATGCCTAAGATTTTCTACATAATTAACGTTAATTTCTTCATCAATGATGGATTCGTTAACATGATCGGACTCATAATATACGAGGTTGTTTTGCGTTACATCGTTAGCAGATTGAAACTTAAACCAGATTTGAAATAGTGCATTGGTTGAATCACGGTAAGAGGTGTGCAACATGTTAAGGCTGCTCGTAAACAGGCCAATCCCAGTCGATATGGTGCAGTGGGAGAAGCTGTTTAGATACTGTGTAACTTGGTTGCAGCAATCGGAAATGATCTCTTTAATGTTACTGCATGACGTAAAGTTAAGAACATAACCCAGCTTCCCATCCACATCGAATTCGTAGCCGTCTATATTGTTCTTCAGGAATATTTCTTTCAGGACAATATCAGATTCAATTTCAATTCGTGATCGTTCGTTATCTTCTGCTATGAAGTTGAGATGGATGAGCATAACGGTAAAGCAGTCATATCTAAAATGGAGATTGATTTCTTTCAATTGCTGTAAAACGATAGACTCGGAGACATCTGTGTTATTTACGTGCGTAACCAGCTTCGTCATAAAGCTTTTCTGGAGAATCTTCAGGTTCCTGTTAAATAAAATATCCTGATGTAGATTGCTTATTACAGCTTTAGTTTCCTTCTCAAGCTTGATGTGAGCCTTAGTTAGTATTTCTTCCATCTCGTTCTGGTGAACCGGTTTGAGGATATAGGAAAAGGCGCCCAATGAAACAGCCTTCTGCGCATACTCGAAAGAGTCGAAACCGCTTACAAATATAAACAGGGTTGGAAGCTCTAGTTCATTTACTTGCGAAAGCAATTCAATGCCGTTCAGATTAGGCATCATGATATCAGCGATCACGATTTCCGGTTGATATCCTTGAATGATATGCAATGCTTCTTCTCCGTCTTTAGCCTCCAGAATCTCGACATCGAATGACATCTTCTCTGAGAACTCGACAACCATAGAGACAATGGTTTCACGCGCCAGTTTTTCATCGTCAACGATAAGAATCTTCAACAACATCGCCACCTATCGTTTTTTTTATATCAATAGGGAGAGTACATTTTACGGTTGTTATCATTTCGGGACTGCTCATGATTTTTATACCATATTCATCACCTAGCAATAGCTTAATTCGTGCACAGACATTATAAATGCCCGTACTGATTTTATTTGCTTTCTTATCCGTATAGCCGAAGTGTATTTGTGCCAAAGAAGCATTGATTTCTTCTATTCTCTTCGGTGCAATGATATTTCCGGTATTCGAAATATATACGAAGCATTTATCTCCATATGTTTTGACTATGATAGAGATTTTCCCGTCTTCGGCAGCTTCCTTCAAGCCATGAATAATCGCATTCTCAATAATGGGTTGCAGGGTCAGCCGTGGAATAGGGCATTGCAAAGCATCGTTGGCGATGTCATAGCTTACACTGAACCTGTCAGCGAAACGGAAATGCTGAAGAAACAAATATTTCCGGATATTCTCCAGTTCGTCCGCAATGGTGACAATATATACCCCTTTGTTGAGTGAATAACGAAAAATGTCAGAGAGACTCATAATCATTTCTACTGAATTCTCATAATCCTTTCGTTTGATAACGGCTGTTATGGAGTTTAGGGTATTGTACAGAAAGTGTGGATTGATCTGACTTTGCAGAATCTCAAGCTCAGCCTGTCGGTGAAGCAGCGTCATTTCATATTTCTCCATAATCAGCTGTTTAATATTCCGCACCATCATATTGAATGATAGCCCAATAATGCTGAATTCGTCTTGCCCCCTGATCTCAACCTGAGCTTCAAAGTTGCCATTGCGGAGCTTTACAAAAGCACGCATCAGTTTTTTTAGAGGGGATGTGATCCATATGCTGATTCCAACCGAGCCTGCCAGACATAGGAATACCATGATTAAGGCAAGCGAAATATTAATCTGTTTGATAAATACGCTCTTGGCTTGCAGTGTGGAAATAGGAATCGCGGTAACGGCAGTCCAGCCGAACTGTGAAGAAGGATTACTGGTAATCAAATAGTCTTTGTTATCTAGTTTCATATTTAATGTAGATTTTTCAGACTTATTGATGGTGGAAAACAGTTTCGCATATTCCGGTTCACTCAGAGCACCTTTGGAATAGATAACGTTTCCGCCGTTGCTGTAAATAACGTTCAGGACATCCGGTGTAGCTCCACTAGTGGCTACTGCATCGGCGAAATTGGTAATGCTACTATCCACTACAAGTACGCCTTTAGTTTCGTATTTAGGGGAGTTAATGATATCGACTAATGCTCTTCCTATCGAAATAACGGTTGTTTTTCTTCCTACTATACTTGTTGTGTTATTGGAGTGCGGCTCTAATAAATCCGGAGCTCCCTTTAAGCGGATGGCCCGTTCAAACCATGACTCCCCGCTGGAAGAAATTAATGGCAATGATCCTCCAGACTTATCAATATAAAAGATAGGGTAGCCTTCCAAGTTATAAATGATGATAGAGTTAATATTTTTATTGGACAATAGCAAGGTAGACATATAATTCTTTACTCTTACCTGTACATCGTTGTAATTCGGATTAGTTTCAGGGGATGTCGTAACGATCGGCAGGATATCCTTTAAGCTCATGTTCAGTGCATAGGACTGCTGTTGCAGCGTGCTGATAATGTTGTTCATATTGATAAGGATTTGCTCATTCGATAGCTGGCTGTTCTTGATCGAATCGCTCTCCATCACACGAGCAGACAAATAATAGGATGCAATTCCAAATATAAGGATCGGGATGATCGTAAGCAGAAGCATGATGGCAAAAAGCTTGTAGACAATGTTTCGATTAAAAATGTGAGTTTTAGCTATGGCTTTCTCCACCTTCTGTCCGGCGATCTGATTAGCTGATAATCATTATTCTATCATCACTCCCTTATGAAATCAGTGGAAGAAAGGAAACTGAATAAAAAAGCACTCCTTTTCTTAAGTTATTCCCCCTATTTAACACTTCAATTTCAATGCTAAGCTAGGGATGTCACAAACCGGTTGATCAGATGCATATGATCAGCTCGGTAAAATTCATAATCAGGGGGATTCATCAATGAGAAAGCGCTTTATATCATTTGGAATTGTATCGATTCTTATCGTTGCATTATTAGCAGGATGCGGGACGAATGGGAATAAAGAGAATACACCTGCATCGGCGGGTAGCGTTGCTTCTACAACACCAACTGAAGGTGCTTCCGCAGAGCCAGTAGAACCTGTCACCCTTACAATAATTGATTGGTACTCCAAGAACGAACTTACACCGGCAATAGAGGCTTGGAACAAAGCTAATCCAGATATTCAGCTTAAAGAAGAAATTATTGATGGGAACAGTTGGCAGACCATATATACGACACGGTTTCAATCCGGAGACGCGCCGGATCTGTTGTTCATGGACAGGGGAGAGACACCACAGTGGGCAGAAAACGGATATCTCATGGATGTAACTGACCGGCCTTCAATTCAGGATCTTAAAGAAAATTTGCCGGAACTGTACAATGCGCGGGAGATAAATGGCAAAGTTTATCTGTCTGTGGTCGACAGCGGGGCCAGCACGAATATGATCTTTTATAATCAAGTCATCTTTGATAAATTAAATCTTTCCGTGCCTACAACGATGGAAGAATTCTATCAAGTCTGCGAGGCAATTAAAGCAAGCGGAGTCGATCCATTGGTATTTGGTGCGGGAGACTGGGCAGGATACAGGCTGTTAGCCAATCCATTCAGAGACGTTACTGTTAACAACCAAGGAATAAAAAACGCAGTTAATGCATTGGTTGAAGGTACGGCCACCATTCCGCAAATCTATGAAAGCACATTCACCATGCTGAAGAAGCTGTCTGATGGAGGTTACGTATCCAAAGCTTCTGCAACTTTGAAATATGACCAGTCTGTCCAGTATTTCGCAGATGGCAGAGCTGCGATGCTGCCTCAAGGGAATTGGGTTCCTACTTTGGAAGCCATTACAAAAGCTGATCCTGCGAAATTCAAGCTCAATTCATTCATGCTACCTTATCCGGCTGATTCTAATAAAAAGATTAATATGACGGTTTCACCAGGATATGGATTGGCGATCAATGCAAAGACCAAATATCCAGAACAGGCGAAAAAAGCATTCGATGGCTTGACTTCCATTGACAGCATTAAAATGATGGTGCAAGGCATGGGAGCAACGACAATACATCCGGGGATTAAGCTGGAACTAGACCCGGCATTACAGCAATCAAATGATCAGCTTTATGCTCCTAACGTTAATAAGGTTATCGGTGATCCTGACAAATATGAAGTTCCGGCCTCTTTCGGGGATGTTTATAAAAAAGCGATGTTCGATGCTATCAATAGCGGTGTCACCGTGGAGAAGTCGCTAAAAGACCTTCAGACAGAGTGGGATATCGTTAAGGAATCCGTAAAAAAGTTAGAATAACGGAAAATAAAGTCAGGAATTGATATGTACCGAAGAGCGTCGTATCCCGAGCAAGATAGGGCGCTCTACGGTAATAAGCGAAATGAAGGGATAACAATCATTCAATGAAACCAATCGTGGCCATCAGAAAATCTAAACTTTCCTTCAAGAATGAAATGTTGAGTGCCTTAGTTGCAGTAGTTCCAGCATTGATTCTATATGCGGTATTCACGATTTGCCCGCTTTTTCTTAACATGGTCTATATGCTGACGGACTGGAACGGAATGAGTCTGAATTATAATTTCATTGGCCTGAATAACTTTAAAAATGTATTTAACGAGCCGCTTTTTTTGCAAGCCTTTTGGAATACAATTTATTTCGCGGTAGTTTCTATGAGCGTTGGGACAGTATTGCAGTTATCTCTCGCATTAATGCTATATAGAAACTTCAAAGGAAAAAATATTGCGAGAGCGATATTTTATATTCCGCTTGTGATCAGCGCTGTAGTTATGTCCTTATCATGGCGCAATATTTTCCAGTATACCGGATACATCAATATGATATTGGAGCAGCTCCACCTGATCAAGGAACCCATAGACTGGTTTGGAAATCAAGCCACAGCTATGAATACGATTATTTTCGTTAATATGTTCGAAAGCCTCGGGGTAGGGATTGTCCTCATTACTGCCGGCCTTAACGGAATTCCCAAGGAAGTGAATGAAGCGGCTGATCTTGACGGAGCCCATGGACTGGCGAAATTCTTTAGGATTACTTTCCCACTGATCATGCCATCGTTAAGCGTATTGTGGTTTATGGGCATAGTTGGCTCATTGCAAATATTTGATCTACCTTTCCTGATGACGCCCGATGGAGGCCCGAACAACTCCACGACTACAATAACAACATTAATCTACAAGGTACTATTTACTCGTAATCAGTTTGGATTGGGCAGTGCAATGGGTTTTGTATTCTTCCTATTTATTGCCACACTTTCTATCATTCAACTTCGGATTACGCGAAAAAGAGAGGTGGAATTGTGATAGCCAGGATATCTCACTCGTTGAAATATGTGTACGTTTTGTTCTTTCTGGTCATGGCGCTGTTTCCAGTAGCGGTGGTTATACTAAACAGCTTTAAAAATAACATTGAAATCAACCGGATCACATTTCTGCCAGAGAAACTTGAATTTAAGAATTATTTCACTATTCTGTCGAAAAATGATTTCTATTTGAGCCTGTTCAACTCGGTGTTCTATGTAGCTGCTTCAAGTGCAGCAGCCGTGTTCATTGTATCCCTTGCAGGATATTCAATTGCAAGGCGCGGAGAAAAAATATTCGGGCTCATCTATTATTTTTTTCTTATGTCGATGATGATTCCTGCAACTTCAAGCCTCTCGGCTCTTTACACGATTGTTATGAAGCTTGATCTGGTTAACACCAGATCGGTCATGATCCTGTTATTCACAACGGGAACGATTCCCATGGGAATTTTGCTATTCAGCGGATTTATTAAGTCCATTCCCCGTGCACTGGATGAATCGGCTATTATTGATGGATTTGGTTATTTCAGAAGGTATCTTTATCTTATTCTTCCGCTTTCCAAACCCGTTATGATTGCATTTATCGTACTTACCGCGTTAGGGATGTGGAATAATTTTTTTACGGGGATGCTTTTCCTGCGGGATAGTGCGAAATTTCCTTTGCCTCTGCTTGTTTATGCATTCTCTAGCAAAACACAGACCGACTATGGATCTATTTTTGCACTCATGTGTCTCTCATTTATTCCGCCGTTTCTATTTTTCTTGCTCAATCAGAAGCATTTCTATAGTGGAGTAGCCGTTGGTGCGGTTAAGGGATAGAAGAAGACTCGTGAAAGTAGGTGGTGCATGTATCACGGCTGGGCCGTTAAAGGATAAAAACTCAGTAAACCAATATGAAAAAATGGAGTTAAGCAAGGAATGGGAGCTGGTAAAGGCAGCAAAGCCGCGTTTTCCCGGCATGCAATATTTGGAGGCAATCCGCGGCGTATTCGGAAACGATACAATGCCGTAAACTTTACCAATTATAAAGGAGGGCGTTTAGGTATGGTACGCAATCGGAAAGGAAAAGAAACAATTTCGGTATTTATGTTACTGTGTTTACTTATTTCTATAGTCGGTTCGGGCGGTTTAGCGGTGGCGGCACCTGTCGAAATGAAGGTGGATCAGTGGAAGGTTGCGGAGATTACTCTTACAAGTACGGTGTCGTACGATAACCCTTTCATGGACAATGAAATTTCCGCCACGTTCAATGGACCGGGAAACACAGTCATTACCCTGCCGGGCTATTGGGACGGGGGGAATACGTGGAAAGTGCGTTTTGCTCCAACGCTACCGGGGGCGTGGTCTTATATCATTACTTCGGCCGACACCTCCAACGCAGGATTGCATAATCAGACCGGCAAAATTGTCGCCACTCCGTATAAAGGGAAATTGGAAATATACAAACATGGTTTTTTGCGGATCAGTGACAATGGGAGATATTTCACTT
>NZ_BMHP01000017.1 GCF_014641075.1 Paenibacillus nasutitermitis | reverse complement strand
TTTAGCGAAATGGCAACGTCGATATCATTTATACGGTAATGAAGGATTAGAGATCCGCATTCATAATCGTAGTTATTCTGAAGAGCTTAAACATCAAGCGGTTAAGGATTATCTGGGTGGGGGATTGTCGCAGTACCAAATTATCGAGAAGTATAAGATCGCCAGCCGAACCCAACTTACCGTTGGATTAAGAAGTATAATGGTCATAGCAGCTTAAAAGCTTATACAGGGGGAACGCCAGCTATGACCAAGGAACGCTCGACAACATGGCAGGAGAGGATCGACATTGTCCTGTACTGCCTTGCAAATGGACAAGACTACACGAAGGCAGCAAAGCAATTTCAGGTTTCTTATCAGCATGTTTACGGATGGGTAAGGAAATTTTAAAACTATCTACTTGACGGGGTGCAGTTCATGAAGGGATGGCCTTAAAACTTGTCGTTACAGACAGCGCGGAGAACCGTATCATAAATGAGGCGAATTACTTACATAAGGATTGATACAGCTCTTGCAGAGTGGGGGTTGAAAGATGAAACTAACCGATTATAAGGGTTTTATACGTTTTTGGATTGCCTCAACTACATCGGACTTTGGCACTTATATTACCACGCTCGCTCTCCAGGTTCTGGTAGTGATAAACATGCAGGGCAGCTCAGTCGATGTGGGGTGGATTAATGCGTCTAGGTGGTTGCCGTACGTGCTGCTTGGGTTGGTTGCGGGTGTACTTCTTGATCGTGTTAGTCGTCGGCCCGTTTTGGTAATAACCGATATTGGCCGGGGTATGCTGCTAGTAATCATTTTCTTGATGGCATCTTTCCATATAATCAATATAGGTTGGTTAATTATCATCATGACGCTTTTTGGTTCTATGTCGTTATTCAATGATGCAGCATATCAGTCCTTTGTACCTCAATTAGTACCGAGAAGATTGTTGACGCGGGCGAATGCACGATTGGAGCAAAGCGCAGCCGTCGCCCAAACTGGCGGTCCAGCTGTCGCTGGTGCATTTGTCTCTTTAATAGGTGCTCCGTTCGCGATCTTGATCGATGCAGTGTCTTATGTGTTTTCGGGATTAATAATGGCTACTATTAAGTATCAGCCCTTACGGGAAAAAGCATTGGAAGAAAGCTGGAGTGAACAGATCAAGGAAGGTTTGCGCTGGGTGTACCGGCATCGCTACCTTGGTCCTTTGGCTTTCAATACACATGTCTGGTTTCTATTCAACAGCATGATAGGCGCTGTGCTCGTGAATTTCGCCCTCACCGAGCTAGGTTTCAAGGTATCGACCCTGGGTCTGGTGCTGACATCAGCCGGTATTGGTGCTGTACTTGGAACTTCGTTTTCTACCCGTGCTGGCCGGCGCTTTGGAATCGGACGCAGCATGGCCTACTCGCGAATTCTATATTGCCCAGCGTGCATATTGATGGTTCTAGCACCATCACCTCATCAAGGTGTTTTTCTAAGCAGCACATTACTCATAGTTGTTCTAGGGCAATTCCTTTACGGTTTTGCTTTAGGAGTTGAAGGCCCGCTTGAAATGGGATATCGACAATCCATTACACCAGCGAGATTGCAAGGCCGTATGAATGCTACCATGAGGTCAATCAATCGAAGCATGATTGTCATTGGAGCACCTTTGGGTGGGATAATCGCCGATGTGTATGGATTCCGCACGGCGTTGTGGGTTGCCATTGTTGGATTGGCTCTTGTTGGGATTTGGTTCAGCCTCTCACCGATGCGTGACGCTCAAATTGACGAACATGCCTCTTCATGATTAGTGGTTAAGGTAAAGGATTACAAGAGCTCAATGAAGCATCCGCGGGATCGAGCAGCAGCCTCAATCCGAAAGGGCAGGTTACGCTAATGGATCTAACAGGAAATCGACCTCTTCTTATTGAATAAAGAAAGTGAGAGGACATTTGTATGGAGCTAACTCACACTCGCTTGCTTGTGGATTGCTTTAAGGAATGTTTTATTTTTACCGGAATGTAATTTTCACAGATCTACAGGAAATATAATCGAGTTATATGATGGTATCTCAATGGAGTACGGTGTTGAGATTAACGAAGTCTATAGCGTTTTCCCATCCAACAAGTTGAATAACCCGGGCAAGGAGCTGATAATCATTGAGTGAGCTGACCACACAATCATTTACCCTGTCACTGGGGGAGGATTTATTTGTACACGGAGAGGTTAGAGTGATAGTGGACGGGCGGAAGAAGCCGGTAGTGGTTGTCGCCCATGGTTTTAAGGGATTCAAGGACTGGGGGTTCTTCCCTTATCTTTGCGGGCAATTGGCGGATAGAGGGTTCGCGGCGGTATCCTTCAACTTCTCCTGCAACGGGGTGGGTGAAACGGATTTCGACGAGCTGGACAAATATCCGCTCAATACCTACTCCAGGGAACAGAACGATCTGAAAGCACTGCTTGACGAGCTGGTGAGCGGAAGGCTGCCATTGTCGCAAGCTTGCGATTTGTCGCGGATCAGTCTGCTTGGACATAGCAGGGGCGGGGGGAACAGCATTATTTATGCGGCTGAGGATAAGCGCATCGGCGCGGTTGTGACCTGGAACGGCATCGCTCAAGCGGATTTATTCGATGGGGCGTTCCGTGCGGAGGTGTTGGAACAGGGGATTGGCTACGTGACCAATGCCCGGACCAGGCAGCAGATGCCGGTTAGTGCCGGTTTTTTTCATGACCTGGATACGAACCGGGAGCGGTTTGATATTCCTGCGGTATTAGCTGAGCTGACCATTCCGGTGCTGATTTTGCAGGGGGAACAGGATGCGGCTCGTTTGCTTACAGGCTTCAGGAAGCTGCAGCAAGCCGCTCCCCAGCATCATTACGCCACCGTTGAAGGAGGCAACCACACCTTCGGAGCGGTGCATCCCTTTGCGGGCACAACCGATGAGCTGGAGCAGGCTATCGCTGTAACGGATCATTTTCTCCAGCAGCATTTAGCGCCCGGATAAGCTTCAACGCATCCCAAACAAGAACAACGTCAAAAAGCCGTGAACCTTCAACGCAAGTTGGGATTCACGGCTTTTTTCTACTCCTTGTAGGTCATTGCATAAATTTTGGCTGTGCCGGTGCAGTGTTATTCCGCCTGCTGCTCGAACAAGCTGACAATCGAGGTGATGACCTGTACGGCTTTCACCATATTGTCCACTGAAATATATTCGTATTTGCTGTGGTAATTTTCGCCGCCTGTAAAAATATTCGGTGTCGGCAGTCCCATATAGGACAGCTGGGAGCCGTCCGTACCGCCGCGGATCGGTTTAATAATAGGTTCGATCTCAAGATCCAGCATCGCCTGCCGGGCGATTTCAACGATTTGGAAGACGGGTTCGATTTTTGTTCTCATATTGTAATACTGGTCCTTCAAAGTCAGGCTGATGCTCCCTTCGCCATATTGCTTGCGGAGCTCATTTACGATTCCGGTCAGATTTTCTTTCCGTGCTTCAAAGGCAGCGGAATCGAAATCGCGGATAATGTAATGGAGCTGGGTCAGCTCGGTATTGCCATTAATGGAAAGCAGGTGATAGAACCCTTCATAACCTTCCGTATACTCTGGAGCTTCCTGCTGCGGCAGCCTGCTTTGGAGCTCCATGGCGATTTTGGCGGAATTCACCATTTTGCCTTTTGCCGTTCCGGGATGAACATTCGTCCCTTTGCAAATAATGGTAGCTGCGGCCGCATTGAAGCTCTCGTACTCCAGCTCGCCCAGGGGACCTCCATCCACCGTGTAGGCATAACGGGCATCAAATGCGGCAACATCGAAGCGGTGCGGGCCGCGGCCGATTTCTTCATCAGGTGTAAATGCGACCCGCACACGCCCATGCCTGATTTCCGGATGTTGGATCAGGTAAGCCATGGCCGTCATGATTTCGGCTATGCCCGCCTTATTGTCTGCGCCCAGCAGCGTCGTTCCATCGGTCGTAATCAACGTATGTCCCTGATATTGGCTGATTTCGGGAAAATCCCGGGTGGTGAGAATAACTGGGACTACTTCATTCAGAACAATATCCCGGCCATCGTAAGAATCAATCACCCGTGGTTTGACGTTCGTGCCGGTAAAATCCGTCGCCGTGTCCAGATGCGCCAGAAATCCGATGGTCGGTACCTCTTTATCCGTGTTTGACGGGAGAGTGGCCATAACGTATCCATTGTCGTCGATAGTCACTTCGCTCATGCCGATGGCTTGCAGTTCTTGCACAAGCTGATTAGCCAGCGTGAGCTGGCCTGGCGTGGAAGGGCAATTTTCATTGGCGTCATTGGATTGGGTGTCGATTACGGCATAAGAAATGAAACGTTCAATGATTTCGTTTTTCACTTTTTTCTCAAATCCTTTCATTATCTATGGCGTTATGGCGTTGTTCGGGTTTAGCTTTTCCGTTGCTTCCATTATATACTGCCAGTGCTGGTTTTGAAAAATTCATCGATGCTTTTCCTGCCCCCGCGCACCGGGGAGGAAAAGGCTGCCTGCATACCGCTGACCGTTAGCTAACAAATTAAACTGTGTTATCATTGTTGTTAGTTTCTATATTATGTCTAATGGGGTTGAGAGCTGGATGACCAAAAAAATCACCATGCAGGATATAGCTGATCATGTGGGAGTTTCCAAATTTGCCGTTTCCAAGGCATTGTCGGGAAAGAGCGGGATCAAGCCGGAGACGAGGGACCGGATCGTCCAGGCGGCAGCGCAGCTTGGCTACCGTTTCCAGTCCAAGGATGAACCCGCTGTGGAAGAGCTGCCCAGAGCAGCCGGATTTGGCGAGACGGACCATCGGCAGGTGATTGTACTCGTGCCGAATGTACGCTATCAGACCCGGCACTCGTATTATTGGGGCCGCATTATTGAAGGTGTCCAGCTGGAGCTGGAGGAGCGCGGTATCGGCATGATACTGGTTACAGAGCATATAACGAACCAGTTCGCGAATATGATCAATCCCCGAGGCGTGAGGGGGATCATTGGGATCGGAGTCGTGTCCTATCAGATCCTGCTGGAAATCCGCAACCTGGGTATTCCGTTTGTGCTGATCGATCATGAGGACCCGCTTATTCCCTCGGATGTGCTGTCGATGAATAACTTTGAATGGATGCGCAGGATAACGCATTATCTGGTCGGAATGGGCCATCGCAATCTGCAGTTTGTCGGAAATGTCCGCTATTCGCGAAGCTTCTATGACCGCTGGTTCGGCTATCGCGCGATGACAGAAGAACATGGATTGCCGGTCAACCAGCATGAGATGCTGCTGACGATCAGAGGGGATAACCGCTCGGAGATGACTGAAGCGCTGGAGACTATTCTGAAGGAGCTGCTCCGTGAATCCAACATGCCGACTGCTTTCGCTTGCGCCAATGACTCGATTGCTATGTGCGTGATGACGATCCTTGCCCGGATGAATATCCGGGTGCCTGAAGATGTTTCCGTAACCGGCTTTGACGATATCAAGGACGCTGCGGTATCCAGCCCTACGCTGACAACGGTACATGTTCATAAACGGGGATTGGGAGCACGGGCCGTGGAGGCGCTCCTGCGGCGCCTTGCGCATCCGGATAGTCCGAAGGAGAAGGTACTGCTGACAGGGGAACTGGTCGTGCGCCAATCCACGGGACCTGCTGCAGCCAAAGCAGAACGATCTTGAAGCCTGTGATCTTTAACCCTAAGGAGGGGAAGGAATGATACGAATCGCAGTCATCGATGACGAAGAGCTAATCCGGCTGGGGCTGGCGAAAATTATCGGACGGATTGATCCGGCCTATCAGGTCGTAGGCGTCTGGAGCAGCGGACGGGAAGCGCTCGGTCATCTGGAGGAGACTGAGGTGGACTTGATACTGACGGACATCCGGATGCCGCAGATGGATGGCCTGGAGATGATCGCAGAGCTCAGGCGGCGGGGCAGCACAGCACGGGTTGCCATTCTCAGCGGATATAGCGACTTCAGCTATGCCCGCGAGGCGCTCCGTCATAATGTGGAGGATTATTTGCTGAAGCCGGTGAATCAGGATGAATTAATGAGGCTGCTGGCCCGTGTAGCTGAGAAAGTGGAAGAGGAGCAGTCCCGTCAACCTTTCGACTCGGAATCGCTGATTGAGCTGATTCTAGGCGCCAATAAGGAGCGGATCGCCAAGACGGTCTGGCAGGGAGCCTGCGACCAGCTTGACGAACTTCACCTGTTCCGCAATCTGTATACGGTTATCCTGCTGCACAGCGAACCGGAATGCGGGGAGCAGCGGATCGGAACCATTGTAGCCGCTTGGAAAAGAGAGCATCGCATTCTAATCCGGGAGGGGAAGCTTGCGGCGGTTATCCTGGCTATCCGCCCCGGCGATCATGCCGATACACCCAGAGAGCTTGCCATGACCATGCTGGGGAAGCTTCCGATCGCATCACGTGTGCGGATCGGCACAAGCGGCATATATACGGGCGGGAGCCAGCTGCATAAGGCCTACCGGGAAGCATCGGATGCATGCCAGTATGCCTGGTATGAGGCAGACTCCCATCCGGTCGCGGCCTATTCGCCAGGATTTGCCCACCATCCGGATGAAAAAAACCTGAAGCGCCTACTTCGAAACGAGCTGATCCCGGCACTTGCCGGCGGCGATCAGGAAGGCGCCGAGGCCGCTTTGCAGCTGTGGCTGAAAGAGGCGCAGCTGCTGCGTTTGCGATGGGAGGTGCTGGAATCGGCAGCCGAAGAGCTGATCCTTAAAATTGATACGGTTTCGGAGGAGGATCAGTCTGGCCCGTTTCACGAAGGACCGGAACCGAAGCCGGACCAATATGCCGATTTCCAGGCGTATGCCGCCGGACTGTCCCTCGTCATGGAGCAGCGGCTTCAGCACGCAAAGGAAGCCCGTCATGCGAGCAGAGCGGTGGAACGCATTAAATTGTACCTGCATGAACAATATAAAGAGGAATTGGATTTGCATAAGCTAGCTGAGCATGTCCATCTGACCCCGAGCTATCTGAGCAAGCTTTTCAAAGGCGAGACAGGCGAGACGATAACTGATTTCGCCATCTCTGTGCGGATCCATCACGCCAAGCGCCTGCTGCGGGAGGCGTATGGGCTCAAGACGTATGAAGTTGGGGAGCAGGTTGGTTATCCGGACCCCGCTTACTTTACCAAGGTATTTAAGCGGATGACCGGCAAAACGCCGAAGGAGTTTCGTGATTCTGTTAGGTGAGCGTTAGCATAATACAGGACAACAAAAAGAAACAGGGTCCATTATCCACTCCTTTCCCGGACGCTATAATAATGCTATTAGAGGATGTTCAAAAAGTCCCCTTTTGATGACGAAGCCAATCAGGAAGTAACTCACACAAGAATCTTGGATTCAGCCGGGACTAAGGGCATGCTTCCGAGGCAGGTTTTCTTATGAAAACCCTCAGGTGCTCACGTAAGTTTAGCCTACGCTGCGCTCCTCATTCCCTCGCTTCTTCCAACCTTCTCGATCCTGAAAAGCAGACTTTTTGAACACGAACTTAAGGCTGAAACCGGTATTTTTATCAGCATTGCAGAAAGGGAGGGAGGCCTCTTGCAACGATTTAGCTATAAAACGCAGCGAATGTTCATCCTTTTCGGGTTTTTGACCATTCCCGTGCTGCTGTCGCTGACCTTTTCCTATTATCCGGCGTTGTCGCTGATCTATTACAGCTTCACGGATTGGACGGGTCTGGGATGGAATATGAATTGGGTCGGACTCGCCAACTACAAGGAGATCTTCACCAAGCCCGATGTGTTTATGTCGCTGAAGAACAATGCCTATTATTTCGTTGGAGGCTTGATCCAGACAGTTCTATCCTTATGGTTCGCCGTTATTCTAACAAGCCGGCTCAAGGGACGAAATATCTTCCGCTCGGCATTGTTTCTCCCGTATGTGCTTCACAGTGTTGCGACGGTTATCATGTTCAAGAATGTGTACCATCTTGACTATGGCTCGCTTAATGCGCTGCTGCGCGGAATCGGGCTGGAATCCTGGCAGCAGAAATGGCTTGGCAATCCGGTTCTGGTCAATTTCTCGCTCGCCTTCATCTCGATGTGGAAGTACATGGGACTGAACATGGTTATCTTCATTGGCGCGCTTCAATCCATACCGGGCGATGTATACGAGGCGGCTTCCATTGACGGTGCAACGGCCTGGCAGAAATTCCGTTTCATCACGATGCCAAGCATCAAGAGCGTTCTGTCTCTCATGCTCATCCTGACGCTTACCGGAGCACTCGAGGCGTTTGATATCCCGTATGTCATGCTGCTTGGGGCGAATGGTACTTCAACCTTTGTCATCAAAACAGTCGATACCGCATTTAAATACCAGAACTTCGGTCTGGCATCCGCGATGGCGGTTGTGCTGCTCGCCATTGTGCTGATCTTCATCGTCATTCAGCGCAAAGTTCTGTTCCGGGAGGAGAAATAAGCGATGGATAATGAGAAGCAATCAGCGCTGTTTACCACCCTGAAGTACGTCACAATTGCCATTGCGCTGTTCGTCGTCTTCTTCCCGATCTATTCGGTGGTGGTCGGCGCGTTCAAGACGCAAATGGAATATTATCAGTCGCCGGTCCTTTCGCTGCCTGAGAATTTCTTTAACTTCGATAATTTCAAAAAGGTCTATGAAGTGGGAGACCTAGGGCTTGGTTTCCGCAATACGTTGATCATTCTGGTCAGTGCGGTGGCCGGCAACGTCCTGATCGGTACGATGGTGGCTTTTGCGCTGGGACGGTTTGATTTCGCCATGAAAAAGCCGATTATGGGCATGTATCTGGTTGCCCAGGTTATTCCGATGGTTACCACACAAGTCGCCACGTTCTCGGTCATTCAGAATTTGGGTCTCTACAACACGATGGGAGCTCCAATTCTGATTTATCTCGGTGCGGATGTGCTGCAAATCGTCATCTATCTGCAGTTTGTCAACAGCATCCCCAAGGATCTCGACGAAAGCGCCATGATGGAAGGGGCATCACTGTTCAAGATATACCGATCGATTATTTTCCCGCTGCTGCAGCCGGCAACGGCGACGCTGGTCATCTTGAAGACCATTTCCATCTATAATGATTTTTACACGCCTTATCTGTATATGCCGAGCCAAAAGCTGAAGGTTGTATCCACCGCGATTTATTCCTTCGTAGGGCCCAACGCTGCTCAGATAAACGTCATCTCGGCAGGTATACTGATTATATTTATTCCGACAGTGCTCCTGTTCCTGTTCTTGCAGCGGTTTATATTCGCAGGGGTCACGAACGGAGCGGTCAAATAAGAATGGCGGCGAAAGCCGCCTTTCTCCATTTAAAGACATATTTCTGCAAGACAGGGAAGGGGTTAACCATACGATGAAGATGGAGCAGTTCAACAAGGAAAAGATAAATGGAATGACCTGGGGCTGGACAGGCGTACGCGGCACATGGGAAGGTCCGGATGCGGAATTCTCCATGGAGGCTATGACCAAGCTAAATGTCAATTGGGTGGCGTTGGGGCTTGGCGCAGAGCAGGCTACTGCCCAGTCCACAAGTATTCCCTATCAGGACGAACCGACCGTTACCGATGCCGAAGTGAGGGGCGCAATCCGGCGGGCCAAGGGTTTGGGCTTGAAGGTTTGTCTGAAGCCCGTTGTCAATTGTGCCGACGGCACCTGGCGCGCCCATATCAATTTCTTCGATCATGAAGTCCCGGGCGAGCCCAGCTGGGCGCAGTGGTTTGCCTCTTATGAGGAATTTATGCTGCATTACGCGGTTATCGCCGAAGAGGAAGGCTGCGAGATGCTGTGCATCGGCTGCGAGATGGTGCAGACGGACAAACGCGATAAAGAATGGCGGGCGCTTATTGTCAAGGTCCGTACCGTATACAGCGGGCTGATAACCTATAACTGCGATAAGTATCAGGAGGGCTATGTCACCTGGTGGGATGCGGTGGACATCATATCCTCGAGCGGCTATTATCCGATCGATGAATGGGAGCAGCAGCTTGACCGCGTCGAATCCAGTATAGCCGGCTACAACAAGCCGTTCTTCTTTATGGAGGCGGGCTGTCCGAGCCGCGAAGGCTCGCCGCAGCGTCCCAATGACTGGTCGCTTCCGGGTGCCCCTTCAGGAGAAGAGCAGGAGCGTTATTATAAGGCCATGTTCGAAGCCTGCTCCCGCCGTTCCTGGATGCAGGGATTTATGCTATGGGATTGGCCGGCCAGGCTGTATGCGCCACAGGACGCAGGCAGCAATGACGATTATTGCATGTACGCCAAGCCGGCGGAGTCAGTAGTCCACGATTATTACGGCAGAGGAGGCGAGGTATAATGCTGACCTTATCGCAGTGGAGCGAAGAACTGGAGCGTGAGGTCAGGGACAATATCCTCGGTTTCTGGAAACGCCGTGCAGTGGATGAGGAGCGGGGCGGATTTATCGGGAGGATGGAAAGCAGCGGGAGGATCGATCCTGATGCCGACAAAGGACTTGTTCTGAATGCGCGGATTCTCTGGACCTTCGCTTCCGCTTACCGGATTTACGGGGAAGATGAGGATTTGAGGATGGCCCAGCGGGCCCTTCGCGTGCTGGAGACGACTTTTCTGGACCAAGAGCATGGGGGCTTCTATTGGATGACAACCGCGCATGGCGAACCCGCCCAGGACAAGAAACAAGTCTACGGACAAGCCTTCGTCATTTATGCGCTGGCTGAATATGTGTGGGCTACCGGGGACCGTGAACCGCTGAAGCTGGCTGAGCAGATTTACCGGCTCCTGGAGAAGCATGCCTACGATCCGGTTGAGCGGGGTTATGTGGAAGCACTCGCCCGAGACTGGAGCGCAACGGACGATATGAGCTTGAGCGGCACGGATTTGAACGAACGCAAATCGATGAACACGCATCTGCATATCCTTGAGGCCTATACGAATTTATTCCGGGTGTGGAAGCCGGATGGGCTGCGGGGCAAGCTGCAGGAGCTGATCGAGGTTCATCTGGAGCGTATTATCGATCCCGCTAACCATCATTTCTTGCTGTTCTTTAACGATGAATGGGAATCGCAGTCCGCCGATATTTCCTACGGACACGATATTGAAGGCAGTTGGCTGCTATGTGAAGCGGCCGAGGTGCTGGGCAATCCGGAGCTTGCGGAGCGGGTAAAGGCTGAGGCGCTGGCCATGGCCAAAGCGGCGCTGGAAGAAGGCGTGGATCAAGATGGCGGTATGTTCAATGAATTGCATGAAAATGGACATTTGGATGATACTAAGGATTGGTGGCCGCAGGCCGAGGCGATGGTTGGCTTCCTTAACGCATACCAGATCTCCGGCGATGCAGTCTATATGGAAGCAGCCAAAAGCAGCTGGGCGTTCATCGCATCCAGGATGAGCGACCGGGAGGGCGGAGAGTGGCATTGGCGCGTATCGCGTGAAGGCGTGCCGGTTTCCGGACACTCCAAGATCGATGCATGGAAATGTCCCTATCATAACAGCAGAGCATGTTTCGAAGTGCTTGAGCGGTTAAAGAAGCTAACAGAATAGTCCGTGTTAGCATAACTGATGACAACAAAAACAAACGCAGTTCATATTTTTTGGCTCCAACACTCGTTAAAATAGTACATGTAAGCGATAACAGACTGCTTTTTCACAAACAGCTGAAGAAAGCAGAAATCAATTAAAAGGGGTAAAGTGAATCATGAAAAAAATGGCGCTTGTTCTCATCGCTGCTATGTTGACCATTACCATGCTTGCTGGCTGCGGCAGTAACAACAATGCAAACAACGGGGCCAACACTGGCACGAACACGCCTGGCGAGACAGCCGGAAATACAGGCGGGGAAAAGCTTAGCGGCACGCTCAAGGTTCTTACACACCGTACCGATTTCATCAGTGACGGCACGATGGACAAATACGTCAAGAAATTCCAGGAGACATACCCGGATGCCAAGGTCGAATTTGAAGGCCTGACCAACTATGCTACGGATATCCTAACGCGTATGACAACCGGGGAGACTGGTGATGTGCTGATGATCCCGCCTAGCATCGCTTCGTCCGAATACAGCAAATATTTCGAACCGCTTCCTGATACCATGTTTGAAAATGTTTATTTCCCGGATCAAGCGGCTTTTGAAGGCAAACGCTACGGAATTTCCAGCGGTGTGAATACATCGGGTCTGGTATACAACAAAGCCGCTTTCAAAAAAGCTGGCATCGATAAAGCGCCAACTACGCTTGATGAGCTGTATGCGGACGCGCAAAAACTTAAAGATGCCGGAATTATTCCCCTTTACATGAATTATGGCGCGCAATGGCCTATGGGCAGCTGGGGAGACGGCTCGGCTTTCTATGTAGCCGGACAACCGGATCTCACAAGCAAAATGGCAGCCGATAACGCGCCGTTCCAGCTGGATAATGCTTGGGGTACATTGCTGACCATCGCCCGTACTTTCGTGGAAAAGGGCTGGGTTGAAAACGATCTGAATACGAATAACTGGGAAATGTCCAAAGGGGAACTCGCTGCAGGCAAAGCCGGCATGTATTTCCTGGGCAACTGGGTCATTCCACAGCTGGTAACAGCTGGCGCTTCTTCGGATGATATCGGATTCGTTCCGCTTCCTTACGACAACAGCGGCAAATATAACGCTCCGCTGGGCTCCGATTATTTGGTGGCTGTCAGCAAGAACAGCAAAAACAAAGAGCTGGCAACCGCATGGGTCGACTTCTTCGTTAAAGAATCCGGTTATGTAGCCGATTCCGGCTTTATGCCGATCGACAAATCGCAAAAAGCCGAAACGCCTCAATTGTCCGAGTTCCAGGCTGCCAACCCGACATTTATCGAGGGGCTGCCGAATGATCCGAAGTTCAGTGAAATCGCCAATAAAGCTCAAATTGGCATTGGATCAGGCAACTATATTCAAGACCTGGTTACAGCCAAAGACCTTAAAGCCGGTTTTGACACGCTGAACAAAAAATGGGCGGAAGCCAAAAAAGCGCTTGGCTACTAAGCTGCAATAACTTTGTTTGAACCAAACCAGGCTGTTCCAAAAACCGCGCAAGCGGCAGAGGGGCAGCCTGGTTTTTTGTGCTGCTATCCGTTACGCATTCACAGTGGGAATCCGCTCGATGGTACATTTCTACAAATGCAAGAAGGAGATTGTAAGGAGCAAACCGAAAGAGTATCCTTCCCAGGTTTCAAGTGTGTGCTCGCATACACCGGAATGAAAGCGTTATATATTGGATTGAGGATGGATGCTGTGTTCAGGTCATTTATTAAGTCCAAAGTGTTTCAACGCTACGTCTACTCGTATCTTATTATTTTCTTCGTCCCGTTTATCGTCATGATCCTGTTTATTTATCATCAGACCGAACAGAGATGGAATGTTGAGATCGAGCAGGCCAATAAGAATAAATTGCTGCAAGCCAGTGAGCAGACCTATAGCCGGATCAAGGAAATGAACCAGATCGCGGCCCGGATAACCTATGATTCGGATCTAACGCCCTATATGGTCAGTCATCCGTACAGCAGCCGGGATGCGATCGAGAAATTGGGGATTTACAAGTCTTCTACGGCTATTATCGATGAAATTCTGCTCTTCTACCGGGACTCGCAAAATATGTATTCGGATCGGGGCTACTACTCTGTCGATACCATGCTGAAGCGGGTATTGGGGGCGGACGACGCACAGAAGGAGCGTTTTCTCAACCTGATCAAGGGGCTCAAGACCACCACGGTTTTGCCTGCGGACTATTTCGGAGCGGCAGGCAACAAGAGGCCGGGTACCATGCTGTTCCTTTGCCCCATTCCGCCGCATGACACAAATAAACACGGAACTGTGATTTTTTTTGTCAAAAACGATGTGTTTCAGAACATGATCCAGGGGACACTTGGCGATTTTGAAGGCAATGTTTATATTACCAATGCCAATAACGATATGATTTTATCCCGGAGCAAGGACGGGGAACTCGAATTCAAAGACCTGGACTCCGTGGATCTGTCCGTCACCGGTGTGTCTCAAGCAACTGTCCGCCATACGAAATATTCAGTGGTTACGGTGCATTCGGACGAAATCGGCTGGACATTCGTAACTGCCATGCCAACCGCTCAATTCTTCAAAAAAGCGTTCCATTTTCCGATTCTGCTGCTGATCATCGCGGTATGGCTCATCCTCACGGGATTGATTCTTGCGCTGTTTTTTGCCATACGCCAATATCGGCCGGTCAACCGAATGCAGGAGAGGATGTCGGTACAGAAGCCGTATGTGCGTGATCAAAGTTTATTGAAGCTTCTGGGCGGAAGCTGGGAAGACCCGGACAATATTCGCGAGGTTTGCGCGATGTCTGGCATTGTATTTCCATACCCTTATTTTTATGTGATCTATGTCTCCGGTGATGTGATGCTCTCGCAGGAAACGAAGGTGAGGAGCGCGCTGCTGAAGAAGCTGGAAGGCTGGGACTTGGAGGAAGCGGTTGGCTTTGGCGTGGAGCTTATTCATGACCATGCGGTTGCTGTTCTGATTAATTGCCTTGCGGATGATGCGGAGTCCGTAGAGAATACGGTCCGCTCCCTCAGGCAGCAGAAGACCGATTCGGACCGCGGTTTAACGATGGGGGTCGGGGGCATATATGATGATATCACGAGAGTTCACAATTCGTACATCGAGGCCTCGGCGGCAACCGATTACAAGCTTGCCAGCAGCAGCGGAGCCGATGCCGTCGTTTATTTCAAGCCGGCTGGAGACCGGGTGGGTACAAGCGGCTGGTATCAAAGCGATCTTCACCTCAAGCTCACGCAAAGTCTGAGGAAGGGAAATAAACAGGCGGCGGCGGAAACGCTTGGAACGATGATGCAAGACCTCAAGACGCTGCGTGTACCGATTGATATGCTTCGCTGTTATTGCTTCGATATCATCAACATCGTCTTCCGGGCGGCGGCAAGCATGGACTATGCGAATGCAGAATGGGAAGAAAAGATCGTCAACTTTACGTCCATTGTAGATTTAGAGGCACAGTTGTACAGGTGGAGCGATACAATCTGCCGGCAAGCGGTACAGAATAAGGAGATGGAAACGCTGCAGCTCAGCGAGCAGATCGTCCTCTATATCCAGGAGCATTTCCGGGAGGGTGATTGCAGTCTGGAGGGGACGGCAGCGCACTTCAAATTATCCGATTCTTATCTCAGCCGGTTCATCAAAGAGAAGACCGACATCACGTTTATGCAGTATTTGTGGGAGCTGCGGCTCGATGCGGTCAAGAAGGAGCTTGAGCTTACCGACAAGCCGATCAGAACCATCGTTCAGGAGGTTGGTTATATCGATACGCCGAATTTCATCCGTAAATTCAAGAAGGCTGTGGGATTGACCCCAGGCGAATACCGCAAGCAAAGAGCAACCTGATCATGAAATGAAAATGGGAGGGCATTTTCCAAAGCGGAAAATGCTCTTTTATTTAAAATAAAGGGAACGTATATAGATTTCAATTATCCTTTCTCTATCATTCGAATAGAAGAAACTTGCATCGCCGCAAACGACGGTATGAGCTGTTTCTTCTTGCCGCTACAGGCGTTGTCATTTGGCATGGATGGCGTTTATAAGGTCAAAAATAACACATCGCTTAAACGGCAAACCCCATACAGCCGCCGGGTTTCCGGCTATTCGCATTGTCATCAGCAAGAATGACATATTTACGCCGATATTCAAATGCACCTACAATGAAAGCGTATCCAAACACCGGTGTTTAAGGGTTTGCACATCATCACAATGGGGGAGGAGATCCATTTGTCCAATGCGGAGGAAGCCTTGGATCAAGCCGGCCGGGGTTCTATCAGGCCAACGCCGTCAGCGGCCGGCACGATTCTAAGAAACTTGGGAAAAACCTGGCAGTTGTATGTACTGCTTCTTCCCGCGCTGCTTTATTTTTTTATTCTGCATTATATTCCGCTTTACGGTGTACAGATTGCATTCAAGGACTACATAGCCACGAAGGGAATCTGGGGGAGCCCGTGGATCGGTCTGGATCACTTTGAGCGATTCTTCAGCTCCTATTATTTCAAGGACCTTATTCGAAACACGCTTGTTCTCAATGTGTATGGCTTGCTGTTATTCCCCTTGCCGATTATTCTTGCGCTTTCCTTCAATGAAGTGAAGAACGCATCGTTCAAGAAATGGGCGCAAACCATTACCTATGCCCCCCATTTCATTTCGACCGTTGTCATGGCAGGGATGATTATCGCTTTTCTTGATCCTGAGACGGGCTTGATCAACAGCATCATCAAAGTTTTTGGAGGCAATCCGACCCCTTTCCTGATCATGCCGCAATGGTTTAAGCACATCTTTGTATGGTCGGGGCAATGGCAGGGCCTTGGATGGGGGGCGATCATTTATCTGGCAGCGCTGGCGGGAGTAAATCCCGATCAGCATGATGCGGCATCCGTCGATGGAGCATCGCGGCTCCGCCGTATCTGGCATATTAACATTCCCGCAATTATGCCGACGGTGATCATTTTGTTTATTTTGACGATGGGCAGCTTCATGTCAATCGGCTTCGAGAAAGTATTGCTGCTTCAGAACCCGTTGAATATGTCGTCATCCGACGTCATTCAGACCTTTGTGTACCGCAGCGGTCTGCTGCAGTCGCAGTACAGCTTCTCGGCCGCAGTCGGGCTGTTCGACTCGCTTATTAATGTCACCCTGCTGGTCCTGGCCAATCAGATTGCCAGAAGATCAACAGATAACAGCTTATGGTAAAGGAGGGGAACCAACATCATGAATCGGAGTCTATCCTCTGACCGGCTATTTGATTGGATCAACAACGGACTGCTGCTGATTGTCATCGGAATTATACTGTTTCCCCTCCTGTTCGTCGTGTCCGCATCCATTAGCGATCCCCTTCTTGTGAACAGCGGGCAGGTGTGGATATGGCCCCGGGGCATCACCTTTGAAGGCTACCAGCGCATCCTGCATAACAACGAAATATGGGTGGGGTATTTCAATAGTATCGTATACACGGTTCTTGGGACCCTGCTGCATCTGATCGTGCTGCTGCCATGCGCTTATGCGCTGTCGAGAAAAGAATTGATGGGTAAAAAGCTGATCATGTGGTATTTTCTTTTGACCATGATGATTAGTGGCGGACTGATTCCGACTTACCTGCTGGTGAAGCAGCTGGGCATGCTGAATTCGGTATGGGCCATGATTATTCCCGGTGTGGTGGGAGCATGGGACATCCTGGTGGCGAAAACCTTCTTCCAGCAAAATGTGCCTGATCCGCTCGTGGAGGCGGCCAAGGTGGACGGGGCTTCCCATTTCTACACGTTTTGGCGGGTCGCGCTGCCGCTTTCCTTGCCTATCATTGCGGTCATGTCGCTTTTTCACGGGGTAGGCTTATGGAATCAGTATTTCAATGCGCTGATTTATTTGAATGATGACAGCATGTACCCGCTGCAAATGGTGCTGCGTAAAATTCTCGTCGCCCAGGAGATGAGCTCCGAGAATGTATCGAGCAGCGCCATTCAGGGGGAAGCCCTGGCTGCGCAGGCCCGTATCGCATCAATCCTGAAATATGGCGTCATTATCGTGTCCACGCTTCCGCTGCTTGTCGCCTATCCATTTCTGCAGCGATTCTTTCTGAAGGGCGCTCTGGTCGGTTCCATTAAAGAATAAATAGTCAAAGGGGATTGGAAGCAATGAAAAAATGGCTCACCTATGGTCTGACATGTACAATTGCCGGGTCGATGCTGCTCGGCGGATGCTCGAATGGCGGGAACAATAAGCCCGAGACAGGGCAGGGCAATCAGGAACCACGCAGCAATTTCAATCAAACGGGATTTCCTATTGTGAAAGAACCAATCAAGGTATCGATGATGGGTGCCCGGCACGCGCTGGTCGGCGAATGGAAGAGCCTGGCCTTCTTCAAAGAAATGGAAGAGATGACCAACTTGCAGTTTGATTTCAACACGCCTCCGGCGGCAAATTATGCCGAGAAGAAGAACCTGGCTTTTGCCAGCGGGGAGCTTCCCGATGTCTTCTTCGGCGGCCAGTTAACCCCGGATGATGAAATTACGTACGGCAAGCAAGGCGTTCTTATCCCGCTTGAAGGTCTGGTTGAGAAATATGCGCCAAATATACAGAAAATGTTTGACGAGTATCCCGAAATTAAAAAATCGGTTACCGCGCCGGACGGACATATATACGCGCTGCCCTCCATTAACATGGCACCGATCGCCAAGCTGCCGGCTACCTGGATCAACGGGAACTGGCTCAAAAAACTGGGAATAACGGAGCTTCCCCATACGACAGACGAGCTATACGAACTGCTGACTGCCTTTAAAGAGCAGGATCCGAACGGCAACGGCAAGCAGGACGAAATCCCGCTTACGTCCATTAATCTTGGCGATATCCGCAGCGTCCTTCTGCCTGCCTTCGGCATTGTGGGGAGAGCGCATCTTGTCAAGGATGGCAAAGTCATTTATGGGGCCATTCAGCCAGAATACAAAGAGTATGTGACGTTTATGAACAAGCTGTGGAAAGAGAAGCTGCTGGATCCGGGTACATTCTCTCAAACCATGGAGCAGAAATCCGCCAAGGGCAACGCTGGACAGATCGGGATGTTCACGGATTCACTCCCTTACCTTACATTAGGCGGAGATGCAGAGAGTTCCATCATTCATCCGGTACTCCCGGCCTTGTCCAGTTCCGCCGACCGGAAGCCGATGATTACCCAAGGGTCCGGCATGGCGAGGGGTACGTTTGCCATCACGAACAAAAGCAAAGATCCGGAAGCATTGATCCGTTGGGTCGATTACTTGTACAGTCCCGAAGGTGAAATATTAGTCCACTATGGGAAGGAAGGCGACCTGTGGGAATGGGCCGATGCGGAGAAGAAGCTGCGCAAATACAGGAATCCGCCCGAAGGCATGAACCTTGAGGAGTATCGCGGCGGCAGCATTACACCGGCTGTCGGCGTAGCGGTGCCGATGTTCACTCCTGATGAAGTAGAAGCCAACTGGAAAGATACGATGCATCAATACCGGATCAAAGAGGTGGACGAGAAGCTGGCCCCGTATGGCGAGCCTGTGTTTCCCGAAATCTATTTGCTGCCGGAAGAACGGCAGCAGATTCAGGGTATTGAAACGGATCTGAATACGTATATGGAGAGTATGGAAGCCAAGTTGGTAACCGGTGAAGCTCCGCTGGAGAAATGGGATGCTTTTCTGAAAACGATTGAGGATATGCGCGTAGACAAGCTGCTCGAAGTGTATCAGGCAGCCTACGACCGCTGGTCCGGATCGAACTGACAGGGTTAAGAATGAGCATAGAGAAAAGAAACGGCTGCCTGTATAGGGCGGACGTTTCTTTTCTTTAGGGGGATAGAAGAGACGAGTTATCCGCGTGTCTCCAAGGTCTTTAGCTGAACGTCTGGATAAACGAGTGTAAGTCACTCTCGTAAGAAAAGCGGCGCTTTTGAATCAGCAGCCTTTTTCCTTTTCTGATTTCATTGGCTTGTTTCCTACATCCTCTGTCAGCTTCTCGCCGAACTGATCAAGCCGTCCGGGAGAAGAAGCGGGTCCATCGTTCTTTGGCTTATTATTTCTTCCAGTCATGACGTTCACCTCCATTAGTAACATGAACGCCCGCCCCCGTTTTCATACGCTGATTTGCGTGAATTCGCCGGCATTATATTGAGTCCAACATGACAGATCATGGATGCGAATGCAAGTCACGCTCCTTTGTATTGTCCTGTATCAGGATATCCAATGTTTTCTCCCAGTGCAGCCGCATCATTTCTCTCATATACAGGTCCTCCAGCTTCTCCTGATGGAAGCTGACGGTTGTTTTTCCCTTGGAGGAGGACAACAAATAAATCTGCAGCGTCGAAGGGGTGTCCCAGTCTTTTCTCTGCCAGCTCATTCGCAGTTTCTCATATGGCTTGACCACGCCAAGCTTGCCGGTTGTCCCGTCATTGGACTTGAATTCGCTTCCGACGGCAAGCGGCAGCGAGGAAATATCGCCAATCCACAGCTTCAGGCCGGCAGGTGAAAGCAAATAGGACCAAATTTGTTCCCTGGGAATGGCCACGGTTTTCCGGACCCCGATATTAAATCCGACCGCTGCCGTTTGCCCGACGGGCTTGCGTCCCAGCTTCTGCCCGTACATTGCCGCAATAAGAGGCGCCCATTTGTCGCTCGCGGCATGAACCTCTTGCAAATAAGCGGTCAACCCGTCATGGGAATATGAGGTGGCATGATCCTCATCCAGCGTCTGAATCCATTCCTCCCATTCCATGCCAGTTTCTGCTTTAATATCTGTTTTGAATAGGTTACTTGCCATACAGCCCGCCTCCTGACGTGTTTATAGTTGTATTATAAAACAGAAACACTGACAATGACGGTCAGAGTTTCTCCAAGTGACTCCAAATAATCTGATGTTGCTATCCGCAGGGTTCAAGCCTCATCCGGAGAGCGAAATGTTCGGCTATATGGTAACCGCCGGAGCGACCTGTGTCCGATAGAATGGGAACGCCGCTGACGCAGAGGGCATCGATATAGCGGTAGACGCTGCGGACATGAATTTCCAATTCGTCGGCAATCGCAGCCGCAGTCACTTTCCTGCGGGTTTTGAGCAGCCATAGAATGGACAGCATATGATCGGCGTTGGACACGCTGCAACCCGCCTTTTTCGAATCTGAATGGTAAAAGAGCGCGGCCGAAGCTTCCGGCTGCACTCTTCTGATCAATAACCCGGATGAATTAACCCATGACTTTGAGGAAATCAATCATGCATCCTTCGTTTCATTCGTATCCTGTTCTTCCTCAGGCGTTTGTGGCGGAGCGATCCGCTTCAGACGCCCTGCTTTGCGCAGGGCATCGCGCAGCAGAAACTCAATATGCGCGTTCACGCTGCGAAACTCATCTGCAGCCCACTTCTCAAGAGCCTGGTGCAGCTCGACATCGAGACGGAGCGGGAACGCCTTGCGTTCTTTAGCCATAGGGTTGATCCAGCTCTAGGAGTAAAGCGTGCCTGCATTGATGACCGGTGTCATGCCGCGTTCGGACACAATGGCCACCATCAGGTTGTTAATCATGGCCGCACGACGCTCGTCATCGAGTACGATGCCGCGAAGCTCCAACTGCTGAAGGGCTGATTCCACCATCCCTACAGCGCCGTCTACAATTTTATGTCTTGCAGATACGATAGCCGCTGCCTGCTGGCGCTGCAGCATCGCATTGGCGATTTCCGGGGCATAAGCCAAATGGGAAAGACGGGTCTCAAGTACCTGGACACCGGCGACCATCAGCCGGGTTTGCAGCTCTGCCATCAGCTGCGAAGATACTTCGTCGGCATTGCCGCGAAGGGAGAAGGAACCGTCATCTTCATAGGAATCGTACGGATATTGGGCGGCAATATGCCGAACTGCAGTTTCGCTTTGAATTTCGACGAATTTCTCGTAATTGTCCACATCAAAAGAAGCTTTGGCCGTGTCCGTGACTTTGAAAACAATAACAGCAGCAATTTCGACAGGGTTGCCTGAAGCGTCATTTACCTTTAGCTTCTGGCTGTTAAAGTTGCGAACCTTCAGGGATACGCGGCTTTTGCCGGTGAACGGAATGACAATCCAAAGTCCGCTGTCCACAACAGTTCCCTTGTATTTGCCGAAGAAAGTAATGATTTTGGCTTGATTAGGCTGCACGACCGTAAGTGAAGTCATGATCACAAATCCAAGCATCATCGCCACAATGCCAAGAATGATGGATAATGCACCGGAATCCCCGGAATTCTCCTGTGTTCCGCCGACAATGAACAGAACAATGGCTCCGCCAACCAAAATAAGCGACAAGAGCAGAGCCAGAAAACCGTTTGCGTGCCAGGCTTTACGTTCCTGCATGTGAACCCCTCCAAATTTAATATCATAGTGATATAATAATGATATCACTTATTACAAATAATTCAAGTCGATAAGGGGGTGAACGCTCAAATATTTGAGCTAAGTCTGTATGGTGGGGTATACTAACAGCAACAAATTATGAAATGTACCTTGATTAACTACAGATGAGATTGGAGAAGGTGCTGATGTCCGGATCAACCAACAACGGCCTGGCAAGCGCAAAATCTCAGTCCCACCGGGAAATGAAGCTGGTTACGAGAGAGCAGGTTATCGATACGGGGCTAAACGCCTTGCAGGAGATCGGTATCAGTCACATTTGCAAAGTGTGCATCTTTCATGGCGGATCCTGCTGCAGCGGCTGCCGCAATCTCTCTGATCAGGTCGGTTGCCAGCTGCGGAATACGAGCTGTACGGCGTGGTTGTGCGGGTTCCTGAAATATATGCTGTACAAAACAGGCCTGCTGGAGGAATGGAATGATTTCTGGGACCAGGTTCCAGGACAGGATTACCGCGAGGATTTTACGCCGGAAATGTTCTTTATGAAGAAGGGCTTGGATATCCCGGATATGCAGGAGCTAAGCGCAGCGCTGGCGGAGGATCTGGACCTGCTTGCACAGAAGCAGGGCAATCCTGACTTTATACTATCCCTTAGAGACAAGCTGGATAAAAATATCGATCAGTTCTATTATTATACCAGTGAGCCGATCCACAAAAACATCAAGAGGAATATCGATCGTCTGGCGGATCCCTTTCACCGCTTTCATCAAGCGTTAAGCAGTTATCAGCCGGAGAGAAGCAAGTATCAGGCCAGCCGGTAAATTCATAACCTGATTGATGAGCCGGCCGCGTGCCGGCTCATTTGCTTGTCATGCTTGTCAAACTAGTCCGCATAATTGTCCAAGTCCCCTCATAGATATGTACAAGTCAAGCGTAAACGGCCTTGTCCCGTACGAGCCATGGAGAGAACCTCTCCTGTTGGTCACGTACAGCTCCGGATACGTTTAAAAAACTTGTGATGAGGGGTTGATCTCATGCGTCGTCGAATCAGTTTCATCGCAGCCATCTTGCTGTGCGCCACGGCGGTGCTCGCCGGTTGCGGGACTAAGGACGCGAATTCGGTTGTCAAGGATTTGGACCAGACAGTGAACAAAATGGAAAGTTATCACGGTTCGGGCACGATGACGTTGCATACCGGCCAGCAGCCGCTGGAGTACCAGGTTGATGTTTCCTACCAGAAGCCCCAGTACTACAGAATCGAGCTAACCAATGCGAAAAAGGATATTTCCCAGATCGTGCTGCGTAACGACGAAGGCGTGTTTGTTCTGACGCCCCGTCTGAACAAGGTATTCCGTTTTCAGAGCGACTGGCCGGCCAATCAAGGCCAGGTTTACTTGTACCAGACGCTGGTATCCAGTATTTTGCTCGACAATTCCCGGCAATTTACCGTTGACAAGGACAACTACGTATTTGATGTGATGGCCAATTATCAGAACGGTTCGCTGGCGCGGCAGAAGATTTGGCTCAATAAAGCGGATTACGCCCCGAGCAAAGTGGAAGTGAGCGACACCAATGCTTCCGTGATGGTAGAGGTCAAATTCAACACATTTGAGTTTGGCTCCAAGCTCGACAAGAGCGTCTTCGATACCCAGCGCAATATGGAGAGCAGCACGGGCAATCAACCGACGATGGCTCATCCCGAAGAAGACGGCTCGAATACGGACATCGAGAATGATGCCGCGCTTACGCCTGACGGCGTCGTGGAACAGAACTCCGGCGACAAGCAGCCGAAGGACACGCAAGATGACAGCGCCCATACCAAGCCGGACGATGAAGCTGACGGTGCGAAGGCGGAGGATGATGGAGCAAGCGGCGGCCCGTCTTCACCTGATGAGAAAGCGGATGATACGTTGGCGCCAGCTGAAAATGCCGGTACACAGGCCGGCGGTCAAACCTTTACCGCCATGGAGCCTTCTTACCTGCCGGAAGGCGTCTCGGAGAAGGATCAGCAAGAGATTGTCTTTGGCGGCAATCCGGGCTTTATGATCCGCTACACGGGCGATTATGATTATACGCTGATTGAAACACAGCCCCATGATCAGTCTGTTTCCTTGATGAAGGGGGAAATGGTGGATCTGGGCTTCACCCTCGGACAAATGAGCGGCGACGAGCAGAAGACGCTGACCTGGACCTACAATGGAATTGAATTCCGGATCACCAGCGCTACGCTGCCGGATATTGAGATGGTGAAGGTGGCCCAGTCCGTTCAAGGCGAAATGAGTAAATAAAGGAATGGTCCGTTTCATTGACAGCCTTAAGCCCAAACGTTTAACATAGGGCTAGGGTATAAATAAGCAAACGCCCGTGTGTAAGGGGTCTCTCCTTACAGCGGGCGTTTGCAGTGTTTAGAATGAGAAGAAGGTGGAAGGTTTTGGACGCGTATTACCGCCCTACCAGGGCTGAAATATCGCTGGATGCGCTGGCGCATAATCTGCATGCCTTTCGCAAGGCGATACCGGAAGGAATGCGGATGATGGCATCCGTCAAAGCAAATGCATACGGGCATGGAGCCGTAGAGGTTGCCAGAGAAGCGGAAGCCTGCGGCATCGATTATCTGGGGGTCGCTTTTCTGGATGAAGCGATAGAGCTTAGAAAGGGCGGTATTCAAACCCCCATTCTCGTTCTTGGCTATGTGCCGCCGGAAGGGCTTGCAGTAGCAAGAGATTGCAATATTGCTGTTGCCCTGTTCCGCGAGGATATCCTGGAGGCGGCATCAAGGCTGTCCGACAACGGCAAACGGCTGACGGTCCATGTGAAAGTGGATACCGGGATGGGGCGGCTGGGTCTGCTTCCGGGAGCTGAGGCGCTTTCTTTCGTTAAGCGGGCGGCGGTTGAACCGCGTTTGTTCGTTGAGGGGATGTTCACCCATTATGCCCGCGCGGATGAAGCGGATAAATCCTACACGCAGCTTCAGTATGAACGATTCACCGCTTTTGTGCGCGAGGTTAAACATGCCGGCCTGGATATTCCCTTGGTTCATGCGGCCAACAGTGCCGCTGGGATTGATACGCCTGAGCTTGGCTGCGGGATGCTGCGGCTTGGAATCAGCATGTACGGCATGTATCCGTCCCTCGAAGTGAACCGCAGCCGCATCCGGCTTAAGCCGGTCTTATCGCTGAAGACACAGATTGCGATGGTGAAAGCCGTGCCGGAAGGCTGGGGAATCAGCTATGGTTCCCGTTACGTGACCGTAGCGGATGGAGAACGGATCGGCACGCTTCCGATCGGATATGCCGACGGCTTCAGCCGGATGATGAGCGGCAAAGCTATAGCGCTTGTGCGCGGCAGGCGGGTCCCGGTTTTGGGGACGATTTGCATGGATCAGTGCATGATTGCTTTGAACGGGGTGGATTCGGCAGACCAGCAGCCGGTTGTGGCGGGAGAAGAGGTCGTGCTTATCGGCACTCAGGACGGCGAGACGATAACGGCTGACGAAGTAGCAGCGATTTTGGGAACAATCAATTATGAGGTTACGTGCATGATTGCTTCACGGGTTCCGCGTATTTATATACGCGGCGACAGGCAGGCAGCGGTAGAAAATCCGCTGCTCGACTAGCGCATAAATATTTCCTTTCAAAAAATGTGCCGGATTAAGAGGATATTGACGATTTGCCTCGAATTAGTGTAGAACAAGAGTTAATTGGCATACTCGGCATCTATTCTAGGATGCAGCATACTTGATATATCGTGCGCATAGATATGATGGTGTATAATACGATCACAACAATGCAATACTGATAGTGCGCTTTTGCTGGAAATGTTTTGGGGGTGCGACTTTGGTGGCCAATTTGCAAAACACCAAGAGGATAATGATCAGCTTGCCGGATCATTTGTTAGAAGAAGTTGACGGGATCGTTGCCAAAGAAAACTCAAACCGCAGCGAATTTATTCGTCAGGCGATGAAGTTGTATTTAGTTGAACGCAAGAAGCGTCAAATCCGCGAGTCGATGCAGCGCGGATATTTAGAAATGGCGAAAATCAACCTGGTTATGGCATCGGAAGCTTTTCAAGCGGAGGAAGATGCCGGCGATACGCTTGGCCGACTCGTAAGCGGGGTGTAGAGGTTGATTGTGAAACGCGGCGATGTGTTTTTTGCAGATTTGTCTCCTGTAGTGGGATCGGAACAGGGCGGTGTGCGTCCTGTACTGGTCATTCAGAACGATATTGGCAACCGTTTCAGTCCGACGGTTATTGTAGCGGCCATTACGGCACAGATTCAAAAGGCGAAACTGCCTACGCATGTGGAAATAGATGCGGCGTCACATGGGTTTGACCGGGATTCGGTCATTTTACTGGAACAGATCCGGACAATCGACAAACAAAGGTTGACGGATAAAATTACGCATCTGGACGACGAAACGATGCGCAAGGTGGATGAATCCTTGCAAATCAGTGTCGGCCTGATCGATTTTTAAGCGGTGCGTTTCTAATCGTATCAGACTTGAAACAGGGCGGTAACCGCCCTGTTTTTTTAATTTTCAGACCGTTGAGCTGTCAGTAATAGGGGCATCCGATTATTGTAACGGGCCTATGGAGAGGAATGAATCAGATGGAGCTCAGAAGAGCGTTAACACCGGAAGATAGACAGAGAGCTTTTGAGGTCCGAAAAACGGTTTTCGTGGATGAGCAGGGCGTACCGATTGGAATCGAAATTGACGAGCATGATGAGATGGCGCAGCATGTGGTCATTATGGATGGGGATCAGCCTGTCGGCGCGGGGCGGGTCAGAATGATCGGCGATACCGCGAAGCTGGAGCGTATCTGTGTGCTTGCTTCCCATCGCAAGTATGGATTGGGAAGAGAGCTGGTCGCGGCGATGGAGGAAATCGCAAGAGAATTGGGGGCTGCCGGCGCCAAACTGCATGGGCAAATGCATGCCGAAGCTTTTTATCTGAAGATGGGTTACCACCCAGTTTCCGGAATGTTCATGGAAGAGGGCATCCCACATGTACGGATGGTTAAAACCTTTCCGGAATTAGAGGGATAGGGGAACAAGGCAGGGAGATAGCCGGTTGAGCGTCCGGCAGGGTAAGATCTGGACGAGCCGGCGTCAGTCTGCAGACGGAGATGATTTTCGGTCCAGCGACGCTATTTGCCAGCTGCATACTCCGATACAATAAGAGCTGCGAAGAAATAATTTGTCTTTTCATCGTAACAATGTTATGTTACGACCATAGGAGAGATGATCAACATGGAGCGTGAATTGATTTCCAAGAAGGAACTGCTTGAGCAGACCGGTATTTCTTACGGCCAGCTTTACCGGTGGAAACGAAAACAGCTGATTCCGGAAGAATGGTTCATCCGAAAGTCCGTATTTACGGGACAGGAGACCTTTTTCCCAAGGGATCTGATCTTGCCGCGGATCGACAAGATTCTTCATTTGAAGGACGATGTGTCATTGGATGAATTGGTAGGGAAGCTGTCTCCGGACCTGAATGATTTCACATTGAGCAAAGGTGACTGCTGGAAGCGTAACATTGTTTCGGAGGTTGTCGTCAGGCGTTTCGCAGGCGAGCTTCCCGAGCAAGCCGTACTGTCTTTTCAAAAGATTCTATTTCTGTTTATGGCCGATAAAATGCTGCAAACCGGTGAAATGAGTCTGGAGGAAGGCAATCTGCTGATCTCGACGCTGGAAAAGCATTTCGCGGATTTTGGCGATAAGGGGTGCGAAATTGTATTCATCCGGAAGATGGGCGTATCGATATTTTTCCTGCTGGGCCATGCCGAGACCGTCCACTTTGATCATGGAGTGAAGCAGGTGCTCCGGCTGTCGGCAGCGGATTGCATAGAAGAGTTGAGAATGAGGCTTGCCTAGGAGGGGATAAGGATGGCGAAGAGTATAGACAGGAATCTGAATCTCAGTGGTTTGGGGACGGCATCGGGTGGAGAATACCGCTCCGTTAATATAGATGGAGTGGGGAAAGTGGAAGGGGATCTGAGCTGCGAAAATTTCCGGGTCAACGGGGTTGCGACAATCAGGGGCAGCATCCGTGCCGCGCATCTGGAGGTCAAAGGGAAAATGAGTGCGGAGGGCGGCATTCATGCGCCTGACATTCAGCTTGACGGTGATGTAAGTGTTTATGGACGGATGACCGCCGACGAAATTCATGTGGAGGGCTTGCTCAAGCTCCGAGGCGATTGCGAGGCTGAGCAATTCACCTCCCGCGGAGGATTCACGATAAACGGCATGCTCAATGCCGACAGGATCGATATTCAGCTTTACGGGCGATGCCGGGTGAAGGAAATCGGCGGAGAAAACATCGAGATTAAGAAATCCGAGCGCAGCTTGTGGTCAAAGCTGTTCCAATGGCTCATTCCTGTATTTGACCCGCATTTGACAACAGGTCTTATTGAAGGGGACGACATTCAACTGGAAGGGACCAAGGCGGCAATCGTCCGCGGCAGTCGGATATTTATCGGTCCAGGCTGCATCATCGATCGGGCGGAATACCGTACCGAGCTGATCGTTCATCCGGATGCCAAGGTAAACCATCGTATCAAAGGATAAGGGGGGAACAGTGTGAAAAATACGCAGCCTAAATTAAAAATCACCGGCACAGGTTCTGCGTCCGGCGGTGTATTCGACAGCATCCGGATTACTGGAGAAGCCGAAATCCACGGGGATACGGAAAGCGACTCGCTGGTTTGTACCGGTAATTCCGTAATCAGCGGCTCTTTCACCGCACGCAGCGCAAGAATGGTAGGTGAAATCGTGGTCAATGGCGATCTGAGAGCTTCCCGTCTGTCCTTGCTTGGGCAGCTCAAAATAACGGGAAACGCCAAAGGCGGGCTCTTTAAAATCAAAGGGCAGCTTGATGTCGGAGGGGAATGCGAAGCGGAAGGTTTTCGGATTGACGGGGCTTTCCAAATAAACGGCCTGTTGTCTGCGGATCAGGTTGAGGTCGGTATGTACGGCCCTTGTTATGCAAAGGAAGTCGGCGGTGAGCGGATCAAGGTGAAGCGGGCCAAATGGCAGGGAATCAAAGAGCTTTTTACAAGAGCGGGTGCGGTTCAGATGAGAACCGAGACGATTGAAGGCGACAGCGTTTATGTCGAATATACGAAGGCGGATGTGATCCGCGGCAATAACGTGGTGATTGGTCCCGCTTGCGATATTGGACTTGTGGAGTACCGCAGTTCGCTTACTCTCCATAAAGATTCAGTGGCCCATGACCGGAGGCAGATCAAATAATTCATGTACAAAGAAAAGGAGATGAATGATAGATGACACAGCAGCAAAGCAGGTTGGGATTGGTCGTCGCCGGCCTGCTGCTCGGCATTCTGGTAGCCGCCATTGACAATACGATCGTTGCTACGGCAATGGGGACGATTGTTTCCGATCTTGGCGGCGTCGACAAGTTTGTATGGGTGACTTCCGCATATTTGGTCACGGAAATGGCCGCAATGCCCATATTCGGCAAGTTGTCCGACATGTACGGACGCAAAAGGTTTTTCGTTCTGGGCATTTTCCTGTTTTTATTGGGCTCGGTCCTGTGCGGTACAGCCCACAACATTGTAGAGCTGAGTATTTACCGAGCCATTCAGGGCATCGGCGGCGGGGCTCTTGTGCCGATTGCGTTTACCATTATGTTTGACATTATTCCGGCAGAAAAAAGAGGCGGCATGGGCGGACTTTTCGGCGCCGTATTCGGCACATCCAGTCTGTTCGGTCCGCTGCTGGGTGCTTATATTACCGACCATATCCATTGGCGCTGGATATTTTATATCAATCTGCCTGTCGGATTCATCGCGCTTGCGCTGATCCTGATGTTCTACAAGGAATCGATGGAGCATTCCAGGCAGCGGATTGATTGGTGGGGAGCGGCAACGCTTGTCGGCTCGATTGTCGCATTAATGTTTGCCCTGGAGCTGGGCGGCCAGGAGTATGCCTGGGGCTCCGCCACCATCCTTGCTCTATTCGGGATTGCGGCTGTGCTGCTTGCGGTATTTCTGTATGTTGAAACCAAGGCGGAGGAGCCGATTATTTCCTATTCCATGTTCCGTCAGCAGCTGTTTGCGGCCAGCACGCTGGCAAGCTTGTTTTATGGAGCGGTGTTTATTACCTTTGCCATGTATATTCCGATTTACGTGCAAGGAGTGACAGGAGGTACGGCGACAAATTCTGGATTAATCCTGCTTCCTATGACGCTGGGATCCGTTGTTTCGGCCCAGATCGGCGGCTTTGGGGCGACCAGAACGACCTACCGCAATGTGATGATTTTCTCTGCGCTGCTGTTCGTCCTGGGCACGTTTTTGCTCAGTACGATCACTCCGGAAACTTCCAAATTTCTGCTGTCGGTGTATATGGTTGTAGCCGGGCTCGGGGTCGGTTTCTCTTTTTCGGTACTCGGGATGGCAGGCATTCATGCCTTCGATATGCGGCAAAGAGGCTCGGCTAATTCAACGCTTGCTTTCATCCGCTCCCTGGGTATGACCGTGGGGCTGACGGTTTTTGGGATCCTCCAGCGCAATTTGTTGACCGGTACGATGAAGGATTCCTTTGCAGGAGCCTCAGGCAGCGGAGAATCCCTGGGCAATATCCGCGAGCTGCTGTCGCCGGAGAAACGGGCAGCCATTCCGCAGGATATCATGGACAAAATTGTCGACGCCCTTTCAAGCTCCATCTCCAGAATGTTCATGTGGGGGCTTATTCCGGCGGGGCTGGCGCTGATGACCGTTATGTTTATGGGCAATTCACGGCTGACAGTCACAGGCAGAGAAAGAGGCAAAGAAGCAAAACCGGCATCGGCGGATTCGGGCATCCATTAGCGCCGAAGCTCGACCAATTGAGATATGAAGTTCCGTACCGCGGACTCCTCTGGGAGTTTGGCGGTACTTTTTGTCTGCAAATAAAACGTTATTGACAGCGGAATAAGAGCTGCGTTATATTCTAAACATACGTTTAAAACAATTGTTTAAAACGGTTGATTAATTGAGAGATATAGGAGCTGGGAAAATGAAGCAGGCGATATTTGCATTTCTGAAAAGACCGACTACACTGATCGGCATTATTACGGCGATCATGTTTCAGGTTATTTTTTCCGTCATTTGGATGACGGGTTACAATGGAGTTACCAATGTAGACCGGCTGGACCAGCTGACGATAGGAATCGTGGCTGAGGACAGCCAAATGGGACCGGCTATCGTGGACCAGCTTAGTCAATCGCTGCCCGTTCATATCGAAACGGTAGGGAATGCGGAGGAGGCCCAGCGGCAGTTGAATGAGCGCAAGCTGCAGATGGTGCTGACCATCCCGGCGGAATTCAGCGCGTCGCTGATGAAGCAGGACGGGAGCGCGGCCTTGCAGTACAGCATTAATGAGTCTAATCCAGCGCTGATCAAAAGCATGATGAGCTCCATAGCATCGCAAATTACGGCAGCTGTCAATAAAGAAGCGATCGGGCAGGGCGTCAAATCGGTGCTGACGCAGGTGAAGCTTCCCGGGGAACAGGCAGGAGCGGCTGCGGCTGCGTTGTCTGAGAGAGTTACTTCTGATATCCGTTATTCGAATCCTGTGGACGGGATGAACAATCAAATGGTGCCGATGATGCTGGTGCTTGCTTCTTATGTAGGTGCCATGATTATGGGTATGAACGTTCAGCAGTCTTCCATGGCAATCGGCGCAACCGTTAGCCGATACAAGCAGTTCGGGGCACGGGGCATTATAAATGTCGCCGCAGCTATCATTGTTTCGCTTGTTGGCTCGTCGCTGGTTCTGGCCCTGGGCGGTCAGGCGGAACATGGGTTTCTGGCCATGTGGGGGTTCCAGGCCCTATTTATTCTGACATTTATGTTCGTTGCACAGCTGTTCCTGATTGCATTCGGTATGGCTGGAATGCTGTTTAACATCATTCTGCTGTCTGCCCAGCTTGTAACCTCGGGGGCAATGCTGCCGCGGGAGCTGCTTTCCGGCTTTTACGGGAATCTGGGCCATTTCCTGCCGGCCACTTACGCTGTGGAAGGGAGCATGAACCTGCTGTTCGGAGGTCCGGGGATCGGTTCCCAGGCAGGCAGTCTGTTGATTATTATGTTGGCTGCCATTGCGATCAGCGTGCTTGTCGTCAGTTTGCGCAGACAGCGTGCGGCGCAGCCTCAGGCTCAGGCTGTGGTGGGTTCACGGTCCGCGTAATCGGACATGAGACGCTTGCTTCTTCTCCAATGTGCGTTCATAATTATAGCAAAGTCAGTCATGGATCGGCATAGAGGAGGCTGAGGTACGCATGCATTCTGAAGAGCCAGACGTGAAGATACGGCTGCTGCAGGCGGCCAAGAAGTTATTCGCCAAACAAGGGTATGACGGAACAAGCGTGCGCCAAATATGCGATGAAGCGGGCGCGAACGTTGCGTTGGTATCCTACTATTTCGGCGGTAAGGAAAATGTGTTCCTCGCCTTATTTGAGAATTTCTTTCCGATCGGACAGATTGAAGAATTGGCAAAAAAACCTTCCGATCCTGTACAGGGCGTCAAAGATATTATTCGCGGCGTTACGGAGTTTCGGATGTTGGAGCCCTATATGGTGCAGCTGCTCCAGCAGGAAATTTTATTTAATACGCCGCGTATTGATGTGCTGCGCAAAATGTCGTTCCCGTTATGGAAGCATTTGCGGGAAATGCTTCAACAGGGAAGAGAACAGGGTTTATTTCGATTCCGTTCCCTGAACAACACGCTGATGACAGTTCTGGGCGTCATTATGTTCCATAAGCAAACAGAATATTTCGCTCCTATACTGGAGCCGGAAGTCATGGACATAGAAGCATTAATTGCGGATATGAATGATTTTGTTCTCTCGGGACTTCATTACAAACTCGACAAAAATGGTTAATATCCGACAATTTTCCAATTTTGTGTAGACAGTAGGAAGCTTGTTTGCTATTATGATGTCATTATATACAGCAGATCAATAGCGACGACTATGCGAAGAACGCATGCTTGGGCATTATGCCCTTGCTGCGTTCTTTTTTTGTTCGCTATCAGGCTGCGGGAAGGAACTCGCGATGAACAGAAGACGGAATGTATGGATCAGTGCCGCAGCAGCTGTTTTGTCCGCATTGCTTGTTTACGGTGTATATTTGCTCCAGCTGCGCCAAGTGGAGTTCCAGGAAACAGTGGCCGTCATCGTACCCAACAGGTTTGTACCGGCGGGGGAACGGATCACCAAGGACATGCTGGGTGTGAAGCAGGTAGCCAAAGCTTCCTACAATTCGGAAATGGTGCTTGACGTCGAGGCCGTAAACGGAATGGAGGCCGTTGTCCCGCTTGGACAAGGCGAGCCGCTGCTGCAGTGGAAGGTGGATAAATTCAGGCTTCTGCCAAGCCGTACCCAGTCGACTTTCCAAATCCCGCGCGATTATGTGTTATCGGTCTCCAACGGTATCCGTGCAGGCGACAAGGTCGTCCTCTACCTGACGGGGGAGGAAATCGTCTCTGAGCGTCTGTTCGAACAGCCGGTGACGGTCGCATCGGTCAAAAGCTCGGCCAATATCGAAATCGATGATACGACCAATCCCAATTTAATGTCGCTGGCAAGCGGAGATAAAGAGAAAATGTATGCCTCCAGGCGGGATGCCAACGGGATGATCGATTACATTAATCTCAATCTGCAGGAGGAGCAGTGGCTGGAACTGGATTCACTTTGCAAGGCCGGGAAAGCGCGGATCGTGATCGCTTATTCCTCCCAGTCGCTTGATATCATGGATGCTGCCTATACGCAGACGGAGGCGGGGTCGTGAGCATGCACTCGCCGCTAGTCACTTTTATGGGAACAACGCCAAATATCGGAACGTCGATAGCCGCTCTTGCAGCCGCTTGCCGGATAGCCCAGGATACGAATGCCAAAGTCGGCTACCTGTGCCTGAACCTGAAAAGCGCCAAGTCTCACCGCTATCTCGGCGTGGACAATCCTTTGGAAACCCTGGATTCCCTGCGTCCGGAGCTGCGCTCATTGTCCCTTCATCCCGAGAAGCTTCTATTAGCAACGCATAGCGTCATAGAAGGGTTGCATGTATTGTTCGGCAACGTGCTGCGGGACCAAGCGGAATTCTTCACCTCGGAAGAAGTGGATCATCTGCTTGATGTAGCACGGCAAACATTCGATATTGTTATTGCCGACGTCGGCGCTTACTGGGATAATGCGGCTACCTTATGCGCACTGCGCGGCGCAAGCCTCCGGTTGGTGGTAACGACCGGTGCGCTATCGCATTTCCAGGAGGATGGCCAACGTTGGCTGAAGCAGCTTTCTCCTTTGTTCGGAATTCCGGGCGATCAATATGAGGCCATCATTATACAGACAACATGGAGAAACGGAGGATTTCACGTGAAAGAGATATGCAATGAGCTAGGTGTGCCTTTATTGGGCGAATTGAAATTATCCGAGCCGATGCTTTCCCAACTGGATAGCGGGACGCTTGACCAATGGCTGGTATCGGATGAGCAGGGCAAGCAGGCTATGGCGCAGCCGGTGCAGCATATTATTCAGCGGTACGGTCTTCCCAGGCGGCCGGGCTTGCATGCACAGCCGTGGTACAGGAAGCTGATGACCCATCGGGACGGGGTGAGCACATAATGAGTGAAGGGCGTTTCTCCCCTGCAGCTTTTTCCTCCCGGCTCCGTGCGCTTGAACAGGTACAAGGCGGTATGGAGGAGATGAAACAGGGAGGCGAGGAGGATTTTGTCCGACTTGCGGAGGATATCCGCAGTTATCTCGCAATGCCCCGCGGCGCTACGGAGGAGGAGCGGCGGCTGTACAACGAAAAGCTGAATCGGGCGGTCATCGGCTATTCCGCAGAGCGAGAGCAGATCCTGGCCGTTATTGCCGAGCGGCTGCTGCGCCAGCGGATTCATGAAATTCCGGGCTACCCGCACCTGTATTCCTCGCTGGCCGAAGCTTTGTTTGCAGAGGTCATTGGCCTTAGCGTGCTGGAACTGGTTTTGCTCCACAGGGAAGGACTCGAAGAAATTCAGGTTGTCGGCACGCGGATATTCGAGGTCAGGGATGGCAGCAGCCGGCCTTCGGCTTATGCTTTCGAATCGCTGCGGGAGGTGGAGCGGATCCAGCAAAATCTGGTGCTTTACAACAACGACCGGTTCAATCCCCGCAAACGATGGGCAGAGGTTATGCTCCGTGACGGCACTCGCGTCACCATGACAGGGTTTGGCTACACGTCGCAGCCCACATTGACTTTGCGATTCTACACGGTGCGTAAATTCCACTTGCACGCTTTGTGCGAACCGGAGTACGGAACAATGAGCGGCCGCATACGGGACATGGTGGTGAGCATTTTGAAAGCTCGCTTCAATATTGTCGTAATCGGACCCACCAACTCGGGCAAAACGCATTTCATCAAAGCTATGATTGGTGAAATTCCTGACGAGGAACGGATTATTACCATTGAAGGGCGTCATGAAATGATGCTCAGACGGGATTTTCCGGACAAGAATACAGTGGAATACGAAGCGGATGAGGAAGATCCGCAGCATCAAGCTACTCAAGCCTTCAAGTTGGCTCTCCGGCAATCTCCGCAGCGCATCATCCATGCGGAAATTCGCGATGAGGACGCCAATATTTACGTTCGGGCGTGTACGCGTGGACATTCCGGCAGTATGACGACGGTGCACGCCAATGCTCTGGAGGATGTTCCGGAAGCGATTGCGGATATGTGCATGTTGGATGGACGGGGAATGAACCCGGAGCGTCTGACGAAACGGATCGCCGAATATGTAACCCAAATCGGAATTGAGATGCGGTTTGTGGCAGGCAAGCGCCGTGTAGTCCGGCTTGCCGAGCTCGGCTGGGCGGATGGCGAGGTTACCGTGCGGGATTGGGCGGTCTTCAATGAGGCTTCCGGCGATTGGGAATATCCTTCCGCCTTGTCACCCAAGACGGCTGCCCGGATTAAAACCGCCGAAGCCTCCTTCGCGGGAAGCGGATATTCAGGCAAGGAGGTCACAAGGTGATAATGATGAAGCTAGCCTTGCTGGCATTTGTAGCGACGCTGTTTATCATGCTGTTTATCTGCTTCCGCCAGCTGCTGCAAGCCTGGTTTGTCCGTCATCAGCAGCAAAGCCGGCTGCAATACCGCCAGCGCCGTCAGCTGAAGCAGCGGCTGGACCGGTTTCTCGGGCGCTATGAACGGCTGTACCGGCATATGTGCGAACTGCTGGAATCACTGCGTCTGGGAGCGGACCCCGGCACCATTTTTATTCTGACTCTTAGTCTGCTGCTGGGCGGGTCGAGTGCCGGCCTGCTGCTTTTTCAAAGTCTTAAAGGTACGATTCTGCTGGGAACCGTAATGGGAGCATTGCCGTATACGCTGCTGCGGATGCTGCTTATTCATCAACAGATGAAGACGCGAATTGATTTTCTGCCGGCTGTGGAGCTGTTCTACCAGTGTTGTCTGGTCAGCGGGGGAAAGCAAATTCGTACTGCTTTGCAGCGTACGGTAGAAGAGAAAAGGCTGCTCGGCCCCATGCAGGCGGTATTTGAGCAGCTTTACCGGAATGTCTCGGTTCGCGGGGATGATGAGGCCAGCTTGCGGATTTTTGCAGCTTCGCTCGGACATGTGTGGGCGGACTATTTTGTCAATATTGTCCGGGCCGGGTTGGCTGAAGGACATCCCATCGCCGACAACCTGAAAGATCTGATAACGGATATGCGCAAAGCCCGCCGAGCCAACCAGCAGGAGCGGAACAAACTGCTGGAAATCCGGATGGCTAACTTCTCGCCGGTGCTGTTCCTGGGATTGTTCCTGGCTATCAACTTTCATTATACGCCGGAAACCGCTTATCTCTACTATATTGCCGACCCTAAAGGGCGGGACTTGCTGCTCAATGCCATTGTCCTCATCTTTGTTTCATTTGTTATGGGCTTATGGCTATCACGCAAAAAAATGTGACCGCTGTCAAAGCGGATGCTTACGATGCTGTGTTTGCTGACGCAAACACCAAAGTGGATGCTTACGATGCTGTGTTTGCTGACGCAAACACCAAAGTGGATGCTTCCGATGCTGTGTTTGCTAACGCAAACACCAAAGTGGATGCTTACGATGCTGTGTTTGCTAACGCAAACACCTTAGGAGATGAAGGATGGAACGTTTAGTGGTTTGGGGGGCTTTGGCGGGGCAGTATGTGCTGGGATTTATTTTCCTTTATACGCTGCTCCGTGCTTTACTTGTGCGCAAACCGCGGTTTGCTTATATCGCCGCTTTCAAGTGGCAGCACAAACGGATTTCGGAGAAATGGCTTGAAATAGTGCGTCTCAGCCGAACCTCCCCTTCCTTCAAGGAGCGGGAGCGTGTACTCGCAGGATGCGGCTACTCCGGCGATCCGGCGTTATATGTCCTGACAAGACGGTTGTTTCTGGCCGCCCTGCCGCTCTGGGCTGCCGCCGCTTACGGGATTTCCTGCTGGCCGCTGCCATTCCTGCCGCGTTATTTCGCACCTTTGTTGCTGGTTGCAGCAGTGCTTCTCGTCCTGTGGGATCTGCCTTTGCTGGAGACTTTTCGTAAATCGCGTTCGGAGAGAATGACCAAAGAAATCTATGTCGTCAGCAATCAGCTATTATATTTGGCTGGATCCTCGCTGCATATTCACACCAAGCTGATGCGCTGCCTGCCGTTTACCCGGACCATGCGAGCTGATATGCAGGTGATGCTTGGGGAATGGTATCACGATGCCGAGGGCGCGCTCAGGCGATTCAAGCTGCGGCTCGGCACGGAAGAGGGGCTCAGCTTTGTGGAAACGATCGACTCCCTCCGGCTGCACGAGAGCGAGCATTATTATGATTTGCTCCGCGACCGCATCAACGACTATAAGGAGAAGCTGGAGCTGGCCAAAGAAAGCCGCAAGGAATCAACCTCTTACATTTTATTTGTCCTTGCCGGCATTCCGATTCTGTATACTTTTCAAATCTTCATCTACCCTTGGGTAAGGGAAGGTCAGAAGCTGTTCAGTTCCTTAAATTAACGGATAGTAGCCCTAAGCGAAAGACAAGGCGTACAGTCTGACAAGGAGGTGAGAGGATGCGTAATATTCTTATGACGGTTATGATGCTGGTTGTCGTGGTCCTGCTGTTCAATGCCATCATTGCGAAAGATACAACTGGAACCCAGGCGCAAATAAAAACGCAGGGTGATGCAGCAAACACAAAAATTGGAGCAATTAATCCACAATAAGCGGCGAACGCCATCTATAGCCGATTATTGGTCTTGTGCAGGGCGCATGACGAATAAACAGTTCAGCGCTCATGATGTCCGAATTGTAAGGAGGTGGCTGATATACGGGCAATATTGATGTCGTTGCTGCTCATTGTTGTCGTGATTATCCTGTATACAAACATTACAGAAGGCGAGCAGGGGACGAAGTCCCAGTTGTACCGAAACGGCAGCCATATGAGTGATTCGATTCGGAGGTTGAGTCCGTGAAAAGCTTGCTTGTGTTTATTCTTTTTGCCGCGATGCTCTGCTGGTTCATGTTTTCTCCAATCTACAAGCATGTTCTGATTGTCCGGCAGGCTGTTTTGCAGCAGGAAGTCGATTATATGCTTGAGATCGGTTCCAACGGCGACCATGGCTATATCGACAATGCGATGATGCAGCAATCACGTCAGCGTCTGGCCGCGTATGGTTTGCAGACGGCTGACATCACTTTCGAAGTGGGCTCCACGAACGGCAGTGATGCAGCGAATTCCGCGAATCCCTTGCCCCGCGGGGTTGGTCTATCGCTTGCGATCAGCTATCCGGTTGAAGGCTTGTTTGAAATTGACAGGCTGATCGGGCTTGCGCCGTCCCAGACTTCGACGAAGCTAAGGGCGGTCGGAATGAAGATGAGTGAATACGTCCCGTAACGAAGCAGGTCCTTTGCCGCTTCATGCCTATACGAAGGAAGGAGCGGTGAAGTGATATGTACAAAATGGTGCTGATCATGCTTATGATGGCCGTTTGGATGGCGATGCACGCACTGCAGACGGATGAGGAAATTGCGATGACCGCCTTATACCAGGGGAAACATGCCGTCAATCGGGCAGCCCATGCCGCCGCACAGCAGGTCGACCGCGTTGCCCTGGCGGATGGCAGATTGCATATTGATGAAGCGGCAGCCTACAGAAACGCGGGGCGTTATTTGCAGACCAATCTGCAATTAAATGGAGATGGCGAGCCTTTGCCTGAAAGCATGCTGCGTGACCGGGTCGAGGTGCTTGTTTTTGAGGTTATTAATGATGATCATGTTTTTCCTTATACATACCGCAATTCATATTACGGCTACACGGTGACGTTGAAGCGCCCGGGTGTCGTGCTTATTGTTAGAATGATCTACCCGCGCATATTCAATATTATAGAACCTATTGAATGGACGATTAAAGGGACGGCCGAGCTTGTTGCACGCTGAGGCCTGAAGCACGCTTACATCTCTAGTCGATCTTTACCTGCCTATGGGGCTGACCATCTGAAACTTGGCGTTTGCCGGTATTTCTTCTTATAATGAAGGAAGACCATAATAAGCGGGGAGTGGCATCAGATGACAGCGGAAGCTATATTAAGGCCCGTGGAATTTCATGAACGGATCATAAAGCTGCAGCAGCGGATGCAAGGACAGGATATCGCGGGTTTTCTAGTGACACAGCATGTGGATTTATATTATTTGACCGGTTCCATGCAGGCTGGTATGGCATTTATTCCTGCTGCCGGTGCAGCGGTATTTTATGTCAAAAGAAGTATCGAGCGGGCACGGAAGGAGTCCGTGATTCCTGTTGAGCCCATGCCTTCTATGCGTGTATTTGGTACAGCTCTGCGTGAGCGTTATTCCTCTATATTTGGTACGGCCGCTCCTGTGAAGATCGCTACGGAAATGGACGTGCTGCCTGCGCAAACTTTTGCCAGGCTGGCGGCTCAACTGGAAGCGGCAGCCGGACATGTCTCGCTGGTGGACGGTTCTTCGCTGATCCGGCAGATCCGCATGATCAAATCGGCTTGGGAGATCAGCCGGATTGAAGCGGCTGCGGATGCGGTTGCAGAGTCGCTTCATGCTACAGTAGGCATGCTGCGGGAAGGGATGAGCGAGCTTGAGCTGATAGCCCGGATCGAATATGAAATTCGCATCAGGGGACATATGGGCATGATGAGGACAAGGAGCTACAATATGGAGGTCATGACCGGGATGCTGGGCTCCGGAGAAGCGGCTGCTGAACCGAGCGCATTCGATGGGCCGGCCGGCGGACGCGGTCTGGGACCCGCCGCACCGCAAAGCGTCAGCCGCCGGGCCATCGAACGCAATGAGCCGATTTTAATTGATGTCGGCTGCTGCATCGACGGTTATATTATCGATCAGACACGCACGGCTGTCATCGGTTCATTACCGGATGACATGGCTGCTGCGTATTTTCATTCGGAATCCCTGATCCGGGAAGCCGAAGAAATGCTGCAGCCTGGCACAAGCTGTGAAGTCCTCTATGACCGCGCGTTGAAACAGGCGGCGGATTTCGGATTGTCGGCTCATTTTATGGGCTATGGCGCTGATCAGGTGCGCTTCCTCGGACATGGGATTGGACTGGAAGTGGATGAATGGCCGGTTCTGGCCCGCGGATTTACCGCTCCGCTTGAAACAGGCATGGTGCTTGCTGTAGAGCCGAAATTCACCTTTCCCGGACGCGGCGTGGTGGGCATCGAGAATAGTTATTTAATCACGGACAAGGGCCCGCGCCAGCTTACCAAATCGCCTGAGGGCTTGATTGTTCTGACATAAAACAGGGAAGAAGAATGAAGTCTTGAAGGCCATCGGCCTTTAAGACTTTTTTTGGATGTCCGTTAGGATGCGGATCGCTGCGCGGGAGTTAACTGAGGTATCTGACTTTCTATAATCATTTGACTCTGGTTAATGTAGTTTGGGACGGAACCGTCGGGCCGCTTTTGATGTGCTACAATGGGGTTGATCTTGCAGGCTGCAATAAAATGAAAACCTTTACTTGTTCTGCTGTCCGGCTGTTCCGCTTATTTACCCCTCCAGGAGCGGATGATCTTCATGACTTGCGCCAACGGTTGGAGAGGGGACGTAAGCGACGTTTGTATCGGAAGTATGTCCCATAATCACAGTCAATGAATACAGAAGGGTTGTAGATAGCTGGTGATCAAGTTATCGGTATTTACGGTTGCCACTGCAGATGTGACGCCTGAGGAACTTTGCAGGGAAGCGGCAGCTGCTGGGATTGAAGGGATCGAATGGCGCTGCAAGGAAATTTCAGCAGAAACACGTCTTGAGGCGCCATCGTTCTGGGGCAATAATCACTCCACCCTCTCTCCGCTTGCTTCGGAAGAGGAGATCGGCCGTTTCAAGCAAGCCGTGGACAATTATGGACGCAAGACGCTTGCCCTCGCCCCCTATATTCAGTGCGGCGATCTGGAAACCACCGAGCGGATCTTCAAGCTCGCGAACCGGATGGATGCGTCAATGGTTCGGGTGGGCGTTCCCGCTTATAACCGGACACGCAGCTATAACGAGCTGTATGATCAAGCCGTCGTCTATTTGCAGGAAGTTGAAGTGTTAGCGAAGGAGCATAACCTGAAGGCTCTTGTAGAAACACATCATTATACGATCGCGCCGAGCGCATCGCTGGCGCACAGGCTTGTAAGCGGTTTTAACCCCGATCATATCGGAGTGATTTATGATCCGGGAAATATGGTTCACGAAGGATACGAGAATTTTCGGTTGGGGCTTGAGCTGCTTGGTCCTTACCTTGCCCATGTGCATGTGAAGAATGCGGGCTGGCTGCCTGCCGGCGGAGATCATCCGAATTCGGCGGCAGCTGCCGTGCAGGGGACAGTAGAAGGAGACTCACTCCAGCCAATAGACTGGACCTGCAGCTGGAGGCCTATTGCCAGCGGGGTTATCCCCTGGAAGCAGGTGCTTACGGATCTGAAGGCTGTTAAATACGATGGCTGGTTAGGGCTTGAGGATTTCAGCGGTACTTACAATACCGTGACCATGCTTGCCAAATATGCGCAGCAAATGAATCAATGGATGGAGGAAATAGAATGAGCAATGTTCGTTACGGAATTATTGGAATCGGGAACATGGGATCCGCACATGCCAAATCACTGCAGGCTGGTGAGATTAAAGGGGCTGTGGTGACTGCCGTATGCGACGGATTCGAGTCCAAACGCGAGTGGGCCAAGGAGCATTTGCAGGGTGTAGCTGTATTCGAGGATTCTATGGCCATGATTGATTCCGGCCTCGTGGATGCTGTCATTGTGGCTACCCCTCATTATGATCATCCTTCGGAAGCGATCAGAGCTTTCGGTAAGGGCATGCATGTGCTGATTGAGAAGCCTGCCGGCGTCTATGTCAAGCAAGTACGCGAAATGAATGAAGCTGCTGCACTAAGCGGCAAAAAATTTGGCATTGTCTACAATCAGCGGATGAATCCACTTTATCAGAAGCTGCGCGAATTGGTCCGCTCCGGCGAGCTGGGCGAAATACGCAGGACGAACTGGATCATCACGAATTGGTATCGTCCACAGGCCTATTACGATTCCGGAACCTGGCGCGCTACCTGGGGCGGTGAAGGCGGCGGTGTGCTTATTAATCAATGTCCCCATCAGCTGGACCTGTGGCAGTGGACGATCGGCATGATGCCCTCGCGGATTCGCGCATTTTGCCAGATGGGCAAGCACCGCAATATCGAGGTCGAAAATGACGTGACGGCATATGCCGAATATGCCAATGGCGCAACAGGCGTCTTTATTACGGCAACGTCGGAGGCCCCGGGCACCAATCGGCTGGAAGTATCAGGCGACCGCGGAAAAATCGTCATCGAAGACGGACAGATGACCTTCTGGCGGCTGCGCGAATCGGAAACCGAGTTTAACAAGCGCAATACCAGTGCCTTCGGAAAGCCGGAGTGCTGGAAATTCGAGGTGCCTGATCAAGGATCTAGCCCGGAGCATACCGGCATTATCCAAAACTTCACGGATGCCGTGCTGCGCGGAGCAGAGCTGGTTGCCCCTGGAGAAGAAGGCATTGACGGGCTGACGATCTCCAATGCGATGCATCTGTCCACCTGGCTGGACGGCTGGGTCGATCTTCCTTTTGATGAGAATCTGCATGAAGCCGAGCTGAACAAGCGTATCGCAGAATCGACTTTTCAAAAAACGGCACCAGCGGGAAATAGCCAGGCCGCCGACCTTAGCGGCACATTCTAACTTGCTAATCATGCAAGGACTCATTTACCTGTATTTGCGTTTTACCCGCCAAACAAAAATAAGGCTGAGGAGTGTTTCCGGATATGAAAAAAAGCCAGATAGCCGCTCAATTATATACGCTTCGCGACTTTACGAAAACCGCCGAAGAGCTGGACGCTTCACTGAAAAAGGTCAAAGCGATCGGTTACCAGGCCGTGCAGGTATCCGGTATCGGCCCAATCGACCCGGATGTGGTCCTGGAGATTTGCCAGCGTCATGGTCTGGCGATTTGTGCGACTCATGTATCGTTTGACCGGCTGAGGAATGATCTGGATGCTGTTATCAAGGAGCATCAGGCGTGGAACTGCCGTTATGTGGGACTTGGAGGAATGCCCCAGGAGTTCAGGGCAGGTTTGCCGGGTTACAAGGAAATGGCCCGGATTCTGACTGAAATCGGAACGAAGCTCTCCGCTGCCGGACTGGGTATGATCTATCATAATCACAAGTTTGAATTTGAGAAATTTGAAGGCAAGGCCGGACTGGAATGGCTGCTGGATGAATCGCAAGCGGCATATGTCGGTTTTGAGCTTGACACGTATTGGGTTCAAGCCGGGGGCGCTGACCCTGTGGCATGGATCCGCAAGGTCGGGCAGCGGATGAAGGTTATTCATTTGAAAGATATGGCGATCGTCAAGGACACCCAGGTATTTGCCGAGATCGGCGAAGGGAATATGGACTGGCAGTCAATCATTCAGGCCTGCAGGGATACCGGCGTTGAATGGTATGTCGTGGAACAGGATTCCTGTCCGGGAGATCCTTTTGAAAGTTTGGCTATCAGCTACCGGGCCCTCAGCGGCCTGGCCAACGAAGAATAGGAGTGAACCGCAATGATTTCCGCTAATCGCAGCGATGGAATGAATTACGCCCCGGTATCGGGCTCGAAGCCTGAACCGGTCTGCAAGCCGGGAGAGTTTGTGTTTGCCGCCATGGCACTGGATCATGGGCATATTTACGGCCAGACCAACGGTCTGCTTGAAGCAGGTGCTACGCTGAAGTGGGTCTATGATCCGGACCCGGCCAAAGTGGAGCAGTTCCTAAAGACTTATCCGCAGGCGCAAGCCGCTCCTTCGCCGGAAACGATATTGGAGGATCCGCAAGTAAGACTGGTTGCGGCGGCAGCTATTCCGTGCGATCGTGCGTCGCTCGGGATGCGGGTGATGGATCATGGCAAAGACTATTTTACAGATAAAACGCCGTTTACCACCCTGGAGCAGCTGGCGGCGGCCAGAGCCAAAGCAGCGGAAACCGGGCGCAAGTATATGGTCTATTACAGCGAGCGGCTGCATGTTGAAAGCGCCGTATACGCCGGCAAGCTTATCAAGGAGGGCGCGATTGGCCGCGTCCTGCAGGTAATGGGAACCGGCCCGCACAGGCTGAACAAGGCAAGCCGGCCGGATTGGTTTTTCCGCAAGCAGCAATATGGCGGAATCCTTTGTGATATCGGCAGTCATCAGATTGAGCAGTTTCTCTTTTTCGCGGGCTGCAAGAATGCGCAGGTCGTCCACAGCAAGGTCGCCAATTATGGCAACTCCGATGTTCCGGAGCTGGAGGACTTCGGCGATGCTACCCTGATTGGTGATAATGGAGCCACCAATTATTTCCGCGTGGACTGGTTTACGCCGGACGGTCTGGGCACATGGGGAGATGGAAGAACGATTATCCTTGGAACAAACGGCTTCATTGAGCTTCGCAAATATACGGACATCGCTCGCGATAAGCAGGGCGATCATGTTTATCTGGTCAACGGGGAAGGCGAACAACATTTTGCCGTGGCAGGGCAGGTTGGATTTCCGTTCTTCGGCGAGCTTATTCTTGATTGCATAAACCGGACGGAAACGGCCATGACCCAGGAGCATGCGTTCAAAGCGGCCGAGCTTTGCATCACCGCGCAAAATATGGCTGTGCGCGTAGAGTAGCAGGCATGATACAATCCTTCTATAAGATGCTTCTAGACCGGCGTCCTAAATGAAGGGGGGATTTTGCGCTGACACTTTCCTTAACGCCCTGGCTTTTGCCGATTGATTTTGGCTATCGGGTAGACCTGTCGATTCCGGATGTGCAGTTTCATTCCCATAGCTATTATGAAATTTATTATTTTCTGGAAGGCGAATGCCATTACCTGATCGGCGATAAAATCATGAAGCTTGCGCCAGGGGATTTGATCCTGATGCATGGAATGACGCTGCATCGGCCAAATCCTGTGCAAGGCAAACCGTATATTCGTTCCATACTCCATTTTGATCCGGCGTATGTGAACAAGCTGCTGCAGCCTGAGCTCGCCTCGGTGCTGCTAAAGCCGTTTGAGGAGCTTGGCAATATTCGGCTCTCTCTCACAGAGCAGCAGCAGAAGGAAGTGGAGCGCTTATACGCCGATATGCATAATCTGTATGAAATCAAAGGCGATCAGCGTGACCTCACAGCCTATGACCGGTTCGTCATGCGTTTTCTGGAGCTGCTTCATATGATTCGCGGCTGGTGCAGCCAACCGGTCAGGGACTATGGACACCGGTCGCACAAAGAGCATCATGTACAGAGTGTCATTTCGTATTTGGAAAATTGCTACATGAACGATTTGACGCTTGATGATATTGCGGGCGCCCTGCACCTGACCAAACCCTATCTGTCCAATTTGTTCAAGGAAGTAACGGGGACGACCGTATTCCGGTATTTGTATAACCGTCGCATTAATCAGGCCAAAATTCTGTTTCGGCTTGAGCCTGACCGTTCGGTCTCGGAGGTCTGCCATGCTGTGGGCTTCACCCATTTGGCGCATTTCAGCCGATTGTTCAAGACAGCAGTTGGAAGCAGTCCGGAGACATACCGCAAAACAATCGCGCTGAACAGGCAATCATAAATTTCCATCCCATTCCCTGGGTATGGTCTCTATTGGACTTCTCTTGTATTTTTTAGTAGGATAGAAAGTAATTGAAGGCTACTAGAGATTGAGGTGGAGCAGATGCACAAGCTAGGGGTAAAAATTGTCATTGTTTCAGACTTGTTTGAACAAAACCTCCCTGTCGGGGAGTATGGATATATAATTGCCTATGACCGGAATGTGGATAATGCGTTTGATTATATTATCCGGGTGCCCAAGGCAAACCGTAATTTTTTTGTGCCAGCAGCCGACATTGAGCTGGAAGAGGTGCTCTATCAACTGGAGGCTGAACGTGTTGAACGTGAATCGCTGATTGATTTTGCACTGGCCACCCATAATGAAAGCTTGTTTCGCCGGCTCATGAATGGCGAGGAAGCCGAGGTGGAAGAAGAAGCGGGCGCCAGTGAGACGCAGAGCCCCGATGATTTTATCCGTCAGGTCAACTTGAAGGCTTGGATTTAAGGAACAGAAAGAGCCTCCGCTGAAGGAGGCTCTTTCTGCAGCTTTTCGGAATTTATAGCTGTTGCAGATGTATTGTGTCTGAGATGGTAACGGTTAAAGGATTAGCCTGTTGTACTTGCATTATTATCTTCGGCTGTATCGTCATCTTGCCGTGAGCCTCTTTCACCTCTGCCGAATCCTGTGCCGTTAACGATATCCTCCGCCCTTGCGGCTGCACTGGCAATTTGTTTGTCAGCCTGCTCCTGCGTGAGATTGCCGGCTGCGAGCTCTTTATTGACTTGCGCAATAATCGCAGTTTTTTGCGCATCTATCAAGGTTTGCGCATCCACTTTTTTCTCAGCAGCCAAATCCGCGATCGATTTACCGCCTTTTACAGATTCCCGAAGCTCGTCTGCCGTTACGCCAAGCGCGGTTGCGATGGCGCTGAGATCCTGTTTCCCTCCGAATTTGCCCCCATGATGTCCGCGGCCGCCTATTTGATCCGAAAGCTTGCCGTCAATCACCTTGTCCAGGTTTTCGGTGAATTTCTGCTTCTGTTCATCCTGCTTTTTCGTGAACGAATCCGTAAGCGCCGTCTTCAGCGCTTCGCGTGTTACCCCCTGCTCTTCCGCCACTTCAATTAACGTCTTGCCTTCCTTTATTTTCGTTTGCAGCGTAGTCTCATCCAGCTTCAGCAGATCAAGTACGGTCTGATCAAGCGCGCCGCCCTTGAATCCATGTCCGGGACCTCTGCCGAAATCATCGCCTGCTGGCCTAGATTGAGATATTGCTTCTGAGCTATTAACAGTTGATGTGGTTCCCGAGGTAGAGGTTGCGGCATAGGCGCTGAGCGGAATCATTACCGCAAGGGCCGCCGTTATTCCAACTGCTTTCATCACTTTTTTCATGTTGTTTCCTCCTGACAGATTTTTTTGGAGTGTAACCCTGTCCGCGAACCGGCTACAAAATCAAGTATGGGTAAACAACCTTAATTGGAAATGAAAACAATGTAAAAGCAACCTTAGCGCAAAATGAAGCTTTTCTTCATATTGGATCCTGGAGAGGCATTCGTAAATTCATTGAGTTTGGGATGTACCATAAGCTATAATAGAAAGAATGTGAGCAGTAGGATGATATGAAGGAGGGACACCCCGTGAGCATAACCTTAAAAGACGTCGAGCATGTCGCCAATCTGGCCCGGCTGGAGTTGTCCGCGCAAGAGAAGACACAGCTCACCGAGCAGATGAATGCGATATTGAAATATGCGGATAAGCTGACGGAGCTAAATACGGATGATGTTGAGCCGACTACGCATGTGCTTCCTGTACGGAATGTGATGAGAGAAGATATAGTGAAACCATCCGTAAGTGTGGAAACGGCAATGAGAAATGCGCCCGAAGAGGAAGACGGCCAATTCAAGGTTCCGGCTGTGCTTGAATAAAATGACCTAAGCGCCGCATACAAGGCAGCAACAGATGCGGCGAATGAAGAAGGGAGGAAAGACTGTTGGCACTTTTTGATCAACGTCTACAGGAAATACATAATCAATTAACCGGTAAAGAGCTTTCTGTCCGTGAATTGGTGGATGCGTCCTTCCAGCGGATCGGACAGACGGATGCTTCCATACAGGCCTTTCTGACGCTAAACGAAGAAGAGGCGCAGAAGGCTGCAAATGAGCTGGACAAGCAGCTTCAAGAAGGCGGAGAGCGCGGTCTGCTGTTCGGACTGCCTGCAGGGATTAAAGACAATATTGTCACCGAAGGGCTGCGCACGACCTGCGCCAGTCAATTCCTAAGCAATTACGATCCTATTTACGACGCGACCGTTGTGAAGAAGCTCAAAGCCGCGCAATCGGTTACCATCGGCAAATTGAACATGGATGAATTCGCCATGGGAGGCTCAAACGAGAATTCGAGCTTTTATCCGACGCGCAATCCGTGGAGCTTGGACCATGTCCCGGGCGGATCAAGCGGAGGCTCTGCGGCATCGGTGGCGGCGGGGCAGGTTTATTTCTCACTGGGCTCCGACACTGGCGGCTCTATCCGACAGCCGGCCGCGTACTGCGGAATAGTCGGTCTCAAGCCGACGTACGGGCTGGTGTCGCGTTTTGGCCTGGTGGCTTTCGCTTCTTCGCTGGATCAGATCGGACCGCTGACGAAAAACGTGGAGGACTCGGCATATGTGCTGCAGGCAATTGCCGGCTACGATGCTTCCGATTCCACTTCGGCCAAAGTGGAAGTGCCTGATTATATCGGGCAGCTGAGCGGTGATGTTAAAGGCCTGCGTATCGGGGTTCCCAAGGAATACCTGGGCGCAGGCATCGATCCGCAGGTGAGGGAAGCGGTACTCGCAGCCCTTAAGCAGTTTGAGGATCTCGGGGCAACCTGGGAGGAAGTTTCCCTTCCGCATACAGAGTACGCGGTGGCTACCTATTACCTGTTGGCTTCCTCGGAAGCTTCATCCAACCTGGCCCGTTTTGACGGCGTCCGGTATGGCGTGCGCGCCGACAATCCGGACAATTTGCTGGAGTTATACCGCAAATCGCGCAGTCAGGGCTTCGGTCCGGAAGTGAAGCGTCGTATTATGCTGGGAACCTACGCGCTCAGCTCGGGTTATTACGATGCCTATTATTTGAAGGCGCAGAAGGTACGCACGCTGATCAAGCAGGATTTTGACAACGTGTTCGAAAGCTATGATTTGATTATCGGACCAACGGCTCCGACCCCGGCCTTCCGCATCGGAGAGCAAGTCGGCGATCCGCTGACGATGTATTTGAACGATATATGTACGATCCCGGTCAGTCTGGCAGGCATTCCGGCTATCAGCGTGCCATGCGGCTTCTCAGGCGGGCTGCCGATCGGATTGCAGATTATAGGCAAAGCGTTCGATGAAAGCACGGTGCTCCGTGCAGCGCATGCCTACGAGCAGCATACGGATCATCACAAGCAGCGTCCGCCGCTATAGAGCAGCGCAAGTAACAGGAGAAGCAGGAGGGGCTAAGGAATGTACGAACCAAACAAGTATGAAACGGTAGTTGGGCTAGAAGTGCATGTAGAGCTGCATACGAAGAGTAAAATCTTCTGCGGCTGCTCCACGTCATTCGGCGCCCCGCCGAACACCCATACCTGTCCGATTTGTCTCGGACATCCCGGTGTACTGCCGGTGCTCAACCACCAGGCATTGGAGTACGCGATGAAAGCGGCGATGGCGCTTAACTGCCAGATTGCCGACATCAGCAAGTTTGACCGTAAAAACTATTTCTATCCGGATTCGCCCAAAGCTTATCAGATTTCCCAATTTGACAAGCCGGTCGGTGAGCATGGATGGATTGATATTGAAGTGAACGGCACAACCAAACGTATCGGCATTACCCGTCTTCATTTAGAAGAGGACGCCGGTAAACTGACTCATGTGGATGGCGGTTTTGCTTCGCTTGTCGACTTTAATCGGGTCGGGACACCACTTGTGGAGATCGTATCCGAGCCGGATATCCGCACGCCCGAGGAAGCCAAAGCTTATTTGGAAAAACTGAAGGCCATCATGCTTTATTGCGATGTGTCCGATGTGAAAATGGAGGAAGGCTCGCTGCGCTGCGATGCGAACATCAGTATCCGTCCATACGATCAGAAGGAATTCGGCACCCGTGCGGAGCTCAAGAATATGAACTCGTTCCGCGGCGTTCAACGCGGCCTCGAATACGAGCAAATGCGTCAAGCGGATGTGCTGGATAATGGCGGGATTGTTGTTCAGGAGACGCGCCGCTGGGATGAGGCCCAGGGAAAAACGTTTACCATGCGCAGCAAAGAAGAAGCGCATGATTACAGGTATTTTCCGGACCCGGACCTGGTCCAGATTCACATCGATGATGAATGGAAAGAACGTGTGCGCGCTTCGATTCCGGAGCTTCCGGATGCGCGCAAGGCCCGCTACACAGCGGATTACGGTCTTCCCTCCTATGATGCCGAGGTGATTACCTCCTCCAAGAAGCTGGCAGATTTCTTTGAGGAAAGTTTGTCCTACACAAAGGATGCCAAAGCGGTCGCCAACTGGATTATGGGAGATCTGCTGGGCTATCTGAATGCCAACGGCCTGGAGCTTGCGGGTGTGAAGATCACCGGCCAGGGACTGGGGGAAATGATCGGCCTGATGGAGAAAGGGACGATCAGCAGCAAAATCGCCAAAACCGTCTTCAAGTCCATGCTGGAGAGCGGCAAACGCCCGCAGCAAATCGTGGAAGAGCAAGGGCTTGTTCAAATTAGCGACGAAGGTGCCATTGCCGAAGTGGTAGGCCGGATCGTCGACGCGAATCCGCAATCTGTCGAGGATTTCAAGGCAGGCAAAGATAAAGCGATCGGTTTCCTCGTCGGTCAGGTGATGAAAGAAACCAAAGGCAAAGCCAATCCGGCACTGGTCAACAAGCTGCTGCAGGAGCGGTTAAATCAATAATTCCATAAGGTAAGCAAAGGCAGGTCCTAAGGTTCAAGCAGAACCCCGGGGCCTGTCTTTTTTGATCCAATACAGCAAAAATATGCAGCCCGCTTCCCTCTGTACGTTTGATTATTCCCCTGTGTTCATGTGGAAATATGCTGTTTTTGTTTTCCATGGAATCATTGTTATCCGACATCCCGAATGGAATATGCTACAATATAGGTTATTAAACAAACGGAAAACAGGTTATTAAATAGACAAATGATAGTAACGGGGAAAAGAACACAACTAACTCCTGGAATAAACGCAAGCGGAAGGTATGAGACAGTGTAGAAAAATCACAGAAAGGAGCGGGGCCAGATGCAAACAGAGAAGAATCCTTATCGCAAATTGGCGCCGCTATTCGCCTTTCTGATTCCGGGAGCGGGTCATTTAGCGCTGGGTCTGCATTTGAGGGGACTGCTGCTTTTGACGGGCACATTGACGGATATAGTGGCCATGATACGTTTTGCCGATGAAAGTGGCGGCAAATTTGCGCTGCTGCTGGTCTATCTGGGAATGGCGCTCCCGATTTTCTGGTTCTTCAGTGTATTCGATACCCTCCAGCAATCCGTCAAGCTTCAAAGCATCGAGGAAGGACAGCTGGAGACACAGCAGCAGGCAGGGGCGTTGGCATGGTTCCAGGGAGTTGCCATTATTACGATGGGACTTCTTCTGCTCGCTCTGGTACGTGCTCCATCCATGCTTATCCCGTGGGTGGACGCAGTCGGCACATTCGCTCCTGGCATCGGCCTGTTTGTACTTGCTGCCGTGTTGGCATTCAAAAGAAATGAGCGGTTGAAAATGGGGCGGTTTACCGCAGCTATTGTGATAATCGCTGTAGGAGCCATGCTCTTGTCTGACCAGTTTCTCGGGAGAAAAGATATTGAGCTTCTGGGGCAATGGTGGCCGGTTGTTTTTGTGTTATTGGGTATGGAAGTTGTTCTCTTCAGTCTGATCCAGCGAGCAGGCGGCAAGCGGCTATCCTTTGATATCGGTGGCACCTTTCTGGCTCTTGTCATCGCGGTTACAGCATTCGGCATCACGCATTATTCCGCAATGCCATTCAGCTGGCTGGACAATTTCAAAGTTAATATTTCTGGCTTAAACGGTTATGGTGAAGAAAAAGGCTTTAAATACGAGAAAGAAATCCTCACGATGCCCATTGATGAAGATACATCCGCAATCTCCATTCAAAACCCGAACGGCAAGGTTTCACTCAAGAAAGGCAATGTTAGGGAATTGATCGTGGAAACAGTAGTTTGGGTCGACTTGGAAGACAAGCAGCTCGCCGAACAAGTGGCACAGAACTCAAAGATTGAGATCAGCGGAGAAAGCAAGCTGAAAATAGAAGCAAAGGGCCAGGCCTTTGGCAATAATGGAACGTTGGCGCCAAGGATGAATATGACGATCACGATTCCAGAGGAATCCCATATCGGGCAGTTGCCCATCCAGACTGTGGAACCATCCTCTGAAGAAATAACTGAAACCTCAGGGCTGGATGACTCGTCTAAGATAGAGAATATGATGAAACCATCGGATAACGATCCCAGCGGCTCGGAAATCGGCGAAGGTGATGATACCGCAGCCTCTGAAACCGGAGTCGGCCAGGAGGCTGTGGATGAGACGCCGCTTTCCTCTGGTGATCAGCAGTCGGACGGCAACTCTGATGGAGAACAGAACGCGGATACAGACGATAGCGAAAAAAAAGAGGCAGCCAAGACAGAAGTCAATATTCAGGTTGGCAATGGTTCCGTAGATGTAACCGGCCTGGTGCTTCCGGGAGGACTGCAGGTCAAGCTGACGATCGGGGAAATTGTAATTGACGATATGACCGGCCCGGTCAAGGCGGAGACGAGAAATGGCGGGATCAACGTTACGGACAGCTACGGCTTCCTTCAGCTGCAAACGTACAACGGTCCAGTCAAAGCAGAGCGGATTCATGGTGACGTAGAGAGTACGACGCTTAGCGGCAACATCGATCTCAGCCACATAACCGGGTATGTTGATGCTGGAACCAAGAATGGCGGGATCAGCATTCGTGAAGCGGAAGCTGCTGTCAAAGCAGATACACTCAATGGGGATATTGTGATTCACAGCGCAATCGTTGGGGGGAATTGGAATATCGATAGTTCCATTGGTATTATTAATGTTTTTATTCCTGCAGATGGCAATTATTCCGTAAACGGATCGGTTACGTTCGGGAATGTCTCGACTGATCTTCCGCTGGATGCCAAGGAAAAAACGGTCACCGGCGATATTGGCGATGCGACGTATCGAATTAATATTGATGCAAACAGCAGCATACAAATAAATCACTACACGCCATAAATTGATCCTCCGTTCATTGACAAAATGAAAAGCAAGCACGTACAATGGTTCTAACGAAGCAGAAAGGACGTGAAGGGCATGGGCACGACCGTAGAGCAAGCACTTGAGCAGTTAAAAAGCACCGGCGTACGTATGACTCCCCAGCGTCATGCGATCTTGAGTTTTCTGATGGCTTCCATTACACATCCTACAGCAGATGAGATTTACAAATCACTCTCACCCGCTTATCCAAGTATGAGTGTAGCGACAATATACAATAATTTACGATTGTTTGTTGATGCCGGGCTCGTAAGGGAGCTGACTTACGGTGACGACTCAAGCCGGTTTGACGCCGATTTATCCGAGCATTATCACGCTATTTGCCGCAGCTGCGGTAAAATCGTGGATTTCGACTATCCACCTTTAACACAGGTGGAGACCGTTGCTTCTCAAGAAACTGGATTTCGGGTGGAAGGCCATCGCATGGAAATCTACGGGCAATGTTCCGAATGCAGCAAGCCTGCAAACTAATGAAGCTGATTACGATTTCACTACGCGCGGCCATGACAGCCGTTCAATTATTAATTGTTAGATAAACGTGCAGGGGTAGAGTGAAATCGCCTCACTGCACGTTTTTGTTTACAGAAGGTCATTTTAGATGAAGGCAACAATGATATTTCAGGAGAAAGGTTTTTAAAATCCCGGCAGGAGGGCATCAAACGTGGAAACGGTTCAAATCCGGCCTCGAAAGCGGCGTGAAGGCGGCCCGCTGAAATGGCTTGTGCTGTTTAGTGGAATACTGGCAATGGGAATTGGCATGTGGTATGGATGGCAGCGGTTTGTACCGAATGGGGAAGAAATCAAGCCGGATTACGGTTCGCCGAATCCGATCCTATACAAAGGAAAAGCCATGGGAACGGGTGCTGTTGCTGAAGGAGAGTCCATCAAATTGCCTCTGCCGTTCATACAGGACAAGCTGGGTCTGAAAGAAGCAGTCCATTATGAAGAAAAAACAGGGTCCATCGTACTGACCAATACGGATAAAGTCATGCGGCTTCAAACCAATATTTTAACGGCGACGGTTAACAGCCAGCCTTACGAACTGAGAGTCGCGGCAGAAGTGAAAGACAAACAGGTATTTATCCCGTCCGTTCCGCTTCAGGAGTTGTACGGGGTCTATGCGGAGATAAATAAGGAAACAGGGATTGTTACGGTAATACGCGCAGGTGATGCCGTTCAGCGTGCGATAGCCCCTGAAGATGCGGAGATCCGCAGCGAGCCAACGATACGCGCCCCCATTGTGCATAAACTTCAGGCACAGGATATCGTTCGGATCTGGGATGAGGAGAAAGGCTGGTACCGGGTACAAAGCACGGATGGAACCGCCGGTTTTGTTGCCAAGAAGGATGTAACCTTAACCGATGTGGAGAGGATTGAACAGGTAAAAGCTGAGGATCCCTTCGTGGCCTGGAAAGTTGTCGGCAGCAAAATCAATCTCACATGGGAGGCAGTTTATCAGAAAGCGCCTAACCCCGCAAAAATACCGGATATGCCAGGCGTGAATGTCGTGAGTCCCTCCTGGTTTGAGTTGTTAAACGGGGATGGTCAAATCAGAAGCAAGGCTGACCCGGCATACGTGAATTGGGCACATAAGAAAAATATGCAGGTCTGGGCAATGTTCAGCAATGGATTTGAACCGGAACGGACGACCAAAGCTCTGGCCAGCACCGATACCCGGTTTAAAATGGTCCAGCAGCTAGTGGCCTATGTTCAATTGTACAAGCTGCAGGGCATCAATATCGATTTTGAAAACGTGGTAACGGCCGACAAGGCCAACCTTGTTCAGTTTGTCCGGGAATTGACGCCGATGCTGCATGAAGCGGGAGCGGTTGTTTCCATCGATGTCACACCCAAATCCAACAGCGAGTTATGGTCGCTATTCCTGGACCGGGCTGCTCTAGGGAAGGTCGTAGATTATATGATGGTGATGGCCTATGACGAGCATTGGGCCTCAAGTCCCAAATCGGGATCTGTAGCTTCTCTGAAATGGGTAGAGCAGTCGGTAACCCGTATTCTTGAGGAGGACCAGGTACCGCCGGGCAAAGTGGTGCTGGGAATGCCTTTGTACGCGCGAGTGTGGACGGAAGCAAAGGATGAAAAGGGGGTTGTGAAAGTAACTTCCAAGGCGCTCGGGATGGAATCCGTAAAAAAAATTATTGCCGAGCGCAAGCTTACTCCTGTACTGGATGGAGAAGCGGGGCAGCATTATGTGGAGTATAAGGAAGATGAAGCTTTGAAACGAATATGGATCGAAGATTCCTTTTCCATTCAAGCCCGTGTCGCACTTGCCAAAAAATATAAATTGGCCGGTGTGGCGACATGGCAAAGAGCTTTTCAGTCTGAAGATATTTGGAATGTTATTCATGAGTCTTTAACCAAAATGCCCTAATTCCTTATATGCCAAGGAGGCACCCGAGCACAAACGCCCCGCTTGCAGCTGCTGCAAGCGGGGCGTTTGTGTTTTTTTACGGTTGGGGCTGCTCGGAAGTCTCATCAATCTCGCTTGGCATATGTGTTGCTTTATCGGGATCAAGAGTGATCATGGTTTTACAGAACATGCAGCGGTCGGTTTTTCCGAGCATTTTGGTCTGTCTGCCGCATTCGGGGCAAGTAAGGATGACAGCGCTTGTGGACAGCATGCCGGCCCAGAAGTAGATGGCCACGCTGCCCAGCATAGTGATCATACCGATGACCATGAAAATACCAGCGAATATTTTACCGGCTTGTCCCCAGAAAACAATGCCGGCCGTACCCAAAATCATAAGGCCCATTCCTGCAAGTGTCAGTACTAATCCCCACAACCGAAACTCGTTGATTTTACTTGATTTTGCAAACATATTTCAAATCCCTTCTCGCACTTCGGTACGATTTCTCTTAAACAGGCAGGAAACCGGACAGGTATTGTCGAACAAGAAATAAACGTGCGAAATCATTATAGCTCAAATAGTAGATTGAAGCTATATGGGGGATAGTTGTGAAGCCTATTAAATATCATTTTAAAACCTGGTTTGAGCAGGATAAGGATTTGATCGGCCTGATGGCAATTGAGAATCCGTTTGCTTATAACCCGCTGATCGATGGACTTGACCTTCTACTGCTTGTGGTAAGGGAAGAAGCCACGTTGTCGGAAGAAACGTCACATGTTCAATTTGAAGGAGAACGCGTTCAGATTCGTGCCGTCAGTCCGGCAATTCTGGAGCATTGGCTAGGCGGCGGAGAGAATCGCAGTATTATACAATGGCTCGTTCGGGGGGATATCCTGTTGGATCGAGACAATTATTTGCTTCAAATTCGCGAAAATCTTCTAGATTTCCCGTCATCCATGCGGGAACAGAAGCAGCTTGTCGAATTTGCCGAGTTCATTCGTACCTATCTTCAGGCCAAACAGGATCTTAAAGATAATAACATGCTTGATGCATACGGACATGTCCTGACTGCGCTTCACCACTGGGCTCATATTTCACTCATTGAAGAAGGGATTCATCCCGAGCTGACAGTATGGAAACAGATGCGGCGGTTTAATCCGGGTATCTATAAACTATACGAAGAATTGACCGTCAGCCCGGAGACACTCGAGCAGCGAGTCAAGCTCGTTCTGCTTGCTTGCGAATTTTCGGTAATGAATAAAATGAAATCCTGCTGTGAGCTGTTGTTTGCCATATTATTGAGCCGCAAGGAGCCATGGAGTGTCATGGAACTAAAGCTTCATCCCCATCTTAAGGATTTACATATCGATATATCATTGCTGCTTCAAAAATTAGTGAAGCGCGGATATATCCGTGAGGTCGCTGTATTGCCTCCTTCCGGAGATATGAATGCGCTAGAACTTCGGTACTGCTGCGAAACGGTCTGATTGAATGCGTTAGAGCAAGAGTAACACGCGGAACGTCCTGTTGGAGGGCGTTCTTTTCTTTATTTCAGTATTGATAACGGATGATTTTATAGCTGAAATTTCAACTTTTGAGAAACCTATTGACTTCTTAAATGCATCTATGATAAATTACTCATTACCGCCTCCGGGACAACCCTTTGGTTGAACGGAACGGAGAAACAACAATTTAAAAAAAGTACTTGCAATCAGCTAGGCGGATGTGATATATTAATCAAGTCGCCGCTGAAACGTAGCACGGCAGCTTACGAAGCAGGCAAAGCCTTATGGAGCCTGCAAGAAGAAGCATTTGTTCTTTGAAAACTGAACAATGAGCGACCTGTCAAACAGGTTTTAAAGAATGAGCTGTTTTTAGCTTATCTGTAAGGTATGAGATCCTCGGATCTCTTTTATGGAGAGTTTGATCCTGGCTCAGGACGAACGCTGGCGGCGTGCCTA
>NZ_BMHP01000016.1 GCF_014641075.1 Paenibacillus nasutitermitis | reverse complement strand
TTTAGCGAAATGGCAACGTCGATATCATTTATACGGTAATGAAGGATTAGAGATCCGCATCCATAATCGTAGTCATTCTGAAGAGCTTAAATATCAAGCAGTTAAGGAATATCTGGGTGGGGGATTGTCGCAGTACCAAGTTATCGAGAAGTATAAGATCGCCAGTCGAACCCAACTTACCGATTGGATTAAGAAGTATAATGGTCATAGCAGCTTAAAAGCTTATACAGGGGGAACGCCAGCTATGACCAAGGGACGCTCGACAACATGGCAGGAGAGGATCGACATTGTCCTGTACTGCCTTGCAAATGGACAAGACTACACGAAGGCAGCAAAGCAATTTCAGGTTTCTTATCAGCAAGTTTACGGATGGGTAAGGAAGTATGAAGCAGGGGGCCAGGATGCTTTACAGGATGGCAGAGGACGTACCAAGGTGCCGGAGGAGCTAACGGAAGCCGATCAACAAAAGCTCGCCATGAAGAAAATGGAGTACGAAATCGAGCGTCTCCGAGCGGAGAATGCTTTCTTAAAAAAGTTACAAGAGTTCGAAAGGAGGCGTCCCTAAGCGAACACCGACAAGGGGACATCTGCCTTGCCATTCAAGCTGTCCAGCAAGCCGAGTCGCTCAGCATACAGCTTTTATGCGGTGTTGCCGGGATACCGAGGTCGAGCTATTACAAATGGCTTACTCGCACTCCTAGCGCACGCGAGGTAGAGAACCGAGAGCTGACGGAGGTTATGATGTCCTTGTACGAGAAGGTCGAGGGCACCTTCGGTTACCGACAACTAACGCTACATATGCGTCGACAAATGCAACATCCCATTAACCACAAGCGGGTGCAACGATTGATGAAGATTCAGGGGATCCAGTCTGTCATCCGCAAAAAGAAAAAGAAATACGAGCGTTCTACGCCGCAACAGGTAGCTGAGAACGTGCTGAATCGTAAGTTCCAAGCGGAAGCGCCGAATGAAAAGTGGTTAACGGATGTCACGGAATTTAAATACGGCCATGGCCAGAAAGCCTATTTAAGTGCGATTCTCGATCTTCATGATAAATCGATTGTCTCCTATGTAGTGGGACACTCCAATAATAACCCTCTCGTATTTCAGACGTTGGATTTGGCCTTGCAGGCTGCACCCGATAGTACGCCTATGCTTCATAGTGATCGTGGTTTCCAGTATACGTCACTACGCTTTAAGGAACTGTTGGACGAAGCCGAAATGAAGCAGAGCATGTCCCGAGTGGGTTGCTGCATAGATAACGGACCGATGGAATCCTTCTGGGGAACATTGAAATGCGAGAAGTATTATTTGCATACCTACCGCACTTTTGGGGAACTCAAAAAGGATATTGATGACTATATTCACTATTACAATTACGAACGATTACAGGCAAAACTAAACGGCCTCAGTCCAATGGAATTCAGGACTAAGGCCGCTTAACTGACTTTTATTTTTATACTGTCTACTTGACGGGGTGCGGTTCACATGTGCCGGCTGCCTTTTATTTGAGTTCATTGCGTTATGGTTCCTCGCCAGTTGTCGATGTTATTATTTATCCACATCAATATTAGATGTGAGTTGTAATTCAGTTTGTCATAAGATTCATATCAAAGGTACTACTATTGTAACGATTGTTTGTCCCCATTTGGAATGACTATTGTCATAAAACGAATTACTGAATAGACACTTTAATGACATAATCCTTCCATTACCTTCAATTAGGGTAAAGTACCATTCAATTTTTACTGATCCTCTCTACAAAATGAAGAGAAACCCCTACGTCTTAAAAAGACGGGGGTTTCTCGACGATCTGAAAAACGTCCCTTTACAGGACGTTTTATCGAATCAAAACATTTCAGTCATAATTTTTTTGTGGATTTTTTCATCTACTTCCATCATGCTTTTTTTACCATCTTTAAACTTTATCGCCAGGACATGAGTTCCTTTCTTCTTGGCGGATAGTCCTGCCAATAATCCCACTGGACCCAACAGGAATGAACCTACAAGTCCACGCCCGATAGCACTTGCTGCGCTAGTCGTATGCGATTCGTCCATTAATTCATATTCTTCGATAGTTGTCTTGTCTAAGTAAACTCTTGTCGTAAATCCAAGTACGATTATTGCACCTTTCGCTGTAACCATCACTTTCTTTTTCTCGTAATCTCCCGCAATAACCTCATTTTTTGCGCCCATGTATCCGTCTCCTCGAATTGGCCGTATTTCCGAATATTTTACTCTGATCGTATTTCCAATATAATACTATAGTTGGAAGGGATCGGTCTACTTTTTTCGACATAAACCGCTCTATTATTGCTCTAATATAAGAGTTCCAATGATCTCTATGCTCACCAGGACTGAATGAATTCTTCCCAAGTACATCATAACACTCATCTAAAGTGAATTGATTCATCGGTTAATTCGGACTTAAGGGATAGTAAAATGAAGGACAAAGGTAAGCATCACTCGAGTGTGAAGGTTGGGGGAAAAGCTTGAGAAGAACATACAAAAGCAGAGAAAAAGACTGGAGATTGATCGGTAGAAAGGCCGACCAGTTTCCAGTCTTTGGAGAGTTAAGGACAGTAATTTAAATATAGGATAGTTATTTGGGTTGGAGGCCAGGAATTATTGTGGGGTTAAGATCCCGCTGCCTCAGCGCTTCATACAGCAGCACAGTCGCTGCCATGGCCACATTCAGTGACTCCGATTTCCCGCGCATGGGAATAATAACATTGGCGCTGACCGTCGCTAGGGCAAGCGGCGACAAGCCATGTGACTCGCTGCCCAGCAGCAGCCAGGTAGGCAAGGTCCAATCCCTGCTGTAGCAGCTCTCCTCCGCCTGCAGGCTGGTGCCCACCAATTGAATCCCCCTGGCTGCTGCCTCCGGGAGAAATTCAGCGAGGTCGCCTTCAACAATCGGCAAATGAAACAAGGAGCCCATCGTGGAACGGACCGTCTTGGGATTGTACAAGTCGGCGCAGCCGCTGCCCAGCAGCACGGCATCCGCACCTACGGCATCGGCGCTGCGGATGATCGTCCCTACATTTCCGGGATCGCGAACGCCGTCAAGCACAACGACCAGCGAGTTTTCCCGGTACAAGGCGTTCTGCTCCGGGTTAAGCTTGGCGACAACGCCGAAGACAGGCGGCGGGGTATCAGTGCCTGTGCATTTGGCCATGACGGCCGTGGAAGCCGCAATCCGCTCGCAGCTGCTATGGTCCAGATGATCCTGAAGCTCAGCGGGAATTCCCCGTCCTTCATCGTAGACGACCTTCTCGACCGCTGCCCCGGCGAGGAAAGCTTCCTGAACCAGGTGGACGCCCTCAACCAGAAAAACACCGCTGCGGTCACGATGTTTTTTCTCCAGCAAGGCGGCCATCGCCTTGACGGTATCATTTTGTAAAGAGGTAATAACAGTTACAGGTTTGCTCACGATTATCGTTCAGCCTTCCGCATATATAATTTCAAGATTTTTGAGATCCTGATTCTTGCCGACAATAACCAGAACATCGTTTTCCTTGATAATATCGTCCGCATAAGGGGAAATGTTCATATGGTTGTCGGTTTTAATGGCCAGCACATTGCATTTATATTTCGCCCTGATGTCCAGCTGCTTCAGATTCTTCCCGATCGCCTGATCCGGCGCTCTCATCTCGACAATGCTGTAATCATCGGACAATTCAATAAAATCCAGTATATTAGGCGAGATGAGATGATGCGCGACACGCAGACCCATATCGCGTTCCGGGTAAATAACCTTGTCTGCACCGATCTTGCTCAGCACCTTGCCGTGCAGTTCACTCTGCGCCTTGACAATCAGCTTCGGCACTCCCAAATCCTTCAAGATCAATGTGGTCAAAATACTCGCTTGAATATCGGCGCCGATCGCCACGACAACCACGTCGAAATTACGTATGCCCAGCGCGCGCAATGCATCCTCATCTGTCGTATCGGCTGAAACAGCATGCGTGACCATGTTGGCCACCTCTTGTGTTCGTTGTTCATTCGCATCGATCGCCAGCACTTCAAAGCCGAGATTTGACAATGCTTTGGCAACACTGGATCCAAAACGTCCCATTCCAATTACTGCAAACTGCTTCTTCGCCAACGTGCGCACACTCCTTGCTCTCTGGTGGTTATTGTTTTCTTATTATATCACAGCTTCTTCCATTATCCGAAGTCGCTGCGGCAGGATGAAACCGGGCGCTCCGGGAAATATTAATCCGGAAACTGATAATGGAGGGATTCCTTTGAACACACTCGATTTGCGCCAGGCAATTGTCCAGCGCGTGCACGACAAAACCGGTGAAGAACTAACTGACGTCATAGAAGGCTCCATCGGCACGGATGAGCGGGCGCTCCCCGGCCTTGGCGTCCTGTTTGAGATGATCTGGCAGAACAGTTCCTCTCCCGATCAGAATCGGATGGTTGCTACGTTGTATAATCACCTGCATACTGCGGAAAACACGCCTCCAAGTCCAAGCTGACAGCAGTACTCCTGGATATCCCCAAAAAAATCAGCCTGCCATGCTGGCAAGCTGATTTGTGCTTTTTTTATATGGAATGCGCTTATAGTGCCGGCATCGGCTGTGGACGCTCACAGGTGCTGTGCATATTGTAGTGCTTGCCGTCGCGCGAAGCATCGTGGAATCCATGCATCGCTTCCAGCACATGATAAGCGAGCTCGCCGCTTGCGCGATGCGGACCGCCTTCGTTGATCGCACGGGCCATATCGGCAACGCCGATGCCCCTGTTGTTTTCCGTATAACCATGGGTCAGCGCTATCTCTTCCCAATCGCCGCCTACTTTTCTCACCTTCACCGTACCGCCGAAGCCATTGGGGTCCGGGACAAGCATCGTGCCTTTGCTGCCGTGGATTTCAATGTTCGGCAGCGATGTGCCCCCCTTGGCGTCAAAGCTGGTAATCAGCGTTCCAACTGCCCCGCTTTCAAAATCCAAAACCCCGGCAATATGCGTCGGCGTATCGACTTTGATCTTCTGTCCGCGCTTCTTCTCGCTGGTAATGGTACGTTCCGGATAAGAGATAACCGCCGATCCCGTCACGCGCCGGATTGGGCCCAACAAATTGACAAAAGCCGTTAAATAATACGGCCCCATATCAAACATCGGTCCCCCGCCGAGCTCATAGAAAAATTCAGGATCCGGATGCCAGCTCTCATGCCCTCCGCCGATCATGAATCCGCTGACCGCAATCGGCGTCCCAATTGCGCCATCGTCAATCAGCTTCCGGCAGGTTTGAATACCGCCGCCGAGGAATGTTTCCGGCGCGCTGGCTACACGCAGCCCCTTCTCCTTCGCCAGCTTGAGCACCTGCTGGCCTTCCTCGCGGGTTACAGCCAGCGGCTTCTCCACATACACATGCTTGCCCGCTTCCAATGCCTGCAGGCAGACGGATGCATGCGCCTTGGGTATGGTCAGATTCACGACAATTTCAATCTCCGGGTCGGCCATCAACTGGTCGACGGTATAAGCTTTATCCAGCTTGAACTCCTCTGCGCGCTGCCGGGCGCGGGAAAGGTCCAGATCAGCCGCCGCAACAAGTTCAAGCTCAGGGTACTTTTGCAAATTCGTGAAATAAATATGGCTGATATTACCGCAGCCGACAATACCGACTTTAACCCGCTTCATATGGGAACCCTCCTAAGTTACTTACAGAAATAGACGATGCCGAGCCAGCATATCCTTTAAGCAAAATTACCTAGCCACGTGCCAATTAACTGCGTGCAGCCCACAGGAATCCGCGGCGCATCAGCTCCAATACCTGCGGGATTTCCAAAATATTGGCCTGATGGCCAAGCGTATTGTGGTAGACACGGCCTTCGCCCCAGGTTTTGCTCCAGACCACAGGCATTTTTACATCGCCGAAGGAGGTCGTCGCATGAACCTTAACGGCAGGATCAATATGCATATAATATTTCTCTGAGGTTACTTCGAAATCTCCAATTCCCTGAGTCAGCGGATCTTCGGAATCGATCATATTCACTTCATACAGCACGCCGTCATTGCCCGGGTGAGCCACCCATTGACCGCCGACCATGTACTGGTATTCGACTTCGTTGCGGAAGGAATCCGACATCCCGCCGTGGCAGCCTGCAATGCCGCAGCCGGCATGGACAGTATCCAGCAGCGGACGCAGCTGATCCTGTTCGATCGTCCCCATGGTCCACACGGGAACGATCAGATCCAGCTGTTGCATCAATCCCGCATCCTTATAAGCATCCAGCGTATCGGATACTGTAACCTCGAAATCCTCCTTGCGCAATAAATCGGCACAAATAGCTGCGACTTCCTTAGGCTGATGGCCATCCCATCCGCCCCATACGATCAATGCCTTTCTCATTTCAACACACCTCTCTTAGTCTGTCTGTTTCTACCGCAGCTCGGAAATCGATACCCAGCGGCGTTCCTCAATGGATTTGTCCACCGCTTCCAGAACAGCCTGACAGGCAACCCCGTCATGGAAATTCGGCACCGGCTGGCGGTCTTCCGAAAGAGCAAGCATCAGCTCATGCAGCTCATGCGTGAATGTATGCTCATAGCCGATCGTATGGCCCGGCGGCCACCAGGCTTCGCTGTAGGCATGTGCAGGATCTGTTGCCAGCACGCGGCGGAAGCCTTGCACATCGGGAGCGTCATCGGTGAAATAGACCTGAAGCTCATTGACCCGTTCAAAATCAAATTTGATGCTGCCCTTGCTTCCGTTAATTTCAAAAGAATTCGTGCAGCGGTGTCCCGGCGCAAAACGGGTCGCTTCAATGCTGCCCAGCGCTCCACCTGCGAAACGGGCCAGGAACAGTGTAGCATCATCAACGGTTACAGGGCCGCGCGGGGCGTCTTTGTCGCCTTTGGCGCTGAGTCCCGTCATCGCTGAAGGAATCGGGCGTTCTTTGATGAAGGTCTCGCTCATGCCGATCACTTCCTGGAATTCGCCTACCAGGAAACGAGCCATGTCGATCACATGCGCGCCCAGATCGCCGTGGGAGCCGGAACCGGCAATTTCCTTCTGCAGACGCCAGACAAGAGGGAACTCCGGGTCTACAATAAAGTCCTGCAGAAACAAACCGCGGAAGTGATAAATTTTGCCGATCCGGCCTTCCGCAATGAGCTTCTTCGCAAGCTGCACAGCGGGTGCGAAACGGTAATTAAAGCCGACCAGATGCTTGATTCCGGCATTTTCGGCCGCTTCCAGCATCTCCACGGAATCAGCCAGGTTCAGAGCCAGCGGTTTCTCGCAGAAAATATGCTTGCCTGCTGCCGCTGCCGCAAGCGCGATCTCTTTGTGGGCATCACTGGGTGCATTGATATCGATCAGATCAATATCGTCGCGTGCGATCAAATCGCGCCAATCCGTCTCTGCCGATTCCCAGCCGAACTGGGCGCGTGCCTGCTCCAGACCTTCCGGATCACGGCCGCAAATCGCTTTCATCTCCGGCTTCGGCACATCCGGGAAAAACATCGGCAGCGCCCGATAGGCATTGCTGTGGGCCTTGCCCATAAATTTATAGCCGATCATACCGACACGTATCTTGCTCATACCTCGTGCCACCTCTTTCATAGGGTATATGGATCATTCCAGATGTATGGTTATGTCGAAATCACAGATGAAGATGCCCGTTCAACTAGCCGTACAGGCAGTTTAACCTGAATAACAGGTTGAAGCTTCTTGTCTTGAGGGTCTGCCGCAACGGCACCCAGAAGTTTCGACGCTGCCTCGCAGCCGATCTGGTAGAACGGGACGACAATCGAGGAAAGCGGAGGGTCGGTCAATTTTGCACCGTCGGAGTCGTCGCAGCCGATAATCGCCACATCTTCTCCTGCCCGCAGCCCACGTTCTTTAAGACCTTGTAGCAGTCCGATTGCCATCCGGTCATTTGCGGCAATGACGGCATCGGCAAGTCCGCCGCGGATCATGCCCGCAATAGCTTCTGCATGCTGATAGCCGCTGGTCCTGCTGTAATTGCCAACCAGGACCATAGATGGCGTAATGGGCAGCCCCGCTTCTTCTAGGGCCTGATGATACCCTTTCAGCCGATCCACGCTATTCGAATAGACAGCGGGACCATTCAGAAACAGTATCCGTCTGTAGCCCTGTCGGATGAGAGACCTCGCAGCCTCATGACTGCCCATGCGCTGGTCGGCATCAATCGTGTTATACGATTCGCCGTCGAACCGCTGATTAACCAGGCAAAAAGGATAATTCCCCTCCTGCAGCTCCTTCAACGCCGCTCGTTCGCCAGGAACATTCTGCGCACCAAGTATGATGCAGCCGTCTACTTTCTGCGACTTGAACAGATTCGCATAATCTCTGGGTTCTTCCGGCTTGCGGAACAAGAGCAGCAGATCATATCCATGTTCCTTGGCCGTTACGCCGATTCCGCTCAGGATTTCCGAAAAGTAAAACGTCGAGAACAGATTGACCTTGGGCAGCAGCGGCAGAATCACGCCAAGGTTGCCGCTCCTGCTGCGGGCAAACCGCTGTGCAAGCGCGCTGGGAACATAATTCAGCTGTCTGGCAGCCTCAAGCACGCGATCCCGTGTCTCTTCCTTTATCGGTCCAACTCCGTTTAGCACCCGCGAAACGGTAGCCTCCGACACGCCCGCAAGCTTTGCGACCTCACTTCTGCGAATAAGTCCTTCCTCCAATTCTGCCGGGGTTAAACCCAGATTGCCAACATAGATTGACTTTTAAGAAATAGAAACAGCATTAGTGTACGCGCGTACATTTTCTCATGTAAACGCCTTACTGTCAATCGCCAAGTTGTTCTTTTTTGAAGATGGACAAAAAAAACACCTCCTAAAATTTCACAATGGGATAACAATCCCCCATGTGAATTCCAGAAGGTGCGCCATGCTGCTCGATATCGCGAATAATCTTACCGGCTGTCTGTGCTAGCAGCAGATCCGGTCCATGCGGATGAATTCGCGAAGCTGTTCTTCATTTGCTTACTGCCTCAAATTACGAGACTCCCTGTCGCTGGCGGCACTGATGAAGAGAATAATTGCACTGAGTATGTGCATAATCATCCCTAAGATCGGTATCCACGCCAGCAGGGAAGTCACGATCCCCGCGATGCTCCCAATCTTCCCGCTTCGTTCCCGGAAGCAGAAGAACAAGGTGATCAGATGCAGGACAAACATAAACATCAGCGGCGAATACGACATTGAGATAACGAATAAACCGCCCACAATGGGAATGCCCAGACAAGCTTCCAGTATTGCCGAAATAAATCGCAGGACCCGTGATATTTTCATACGCAATTTCTCCCCTGTCTATGGAGCCATCTCCAGGAATTTGGAAGTCGGATTCTTATCCATTGCCGTACGCATGGCATATTCATTTTCGAACAATGCTACATAATTATCTTTCTTATCCTTCACCAGTGAGGAATTGATCCGAAACTTGGAGGGATCGATCTTCTCATCGACAATCCAGCGGGCAAATTGGAACTGCATCCGGTGAAGCTGAATTTCCACGCCATATTCCGCTCTCATCCGGTATTCAAACACTTCAAACTGCAGCTGTCCCACCACGCCCAGAATCGTTTCATCGAAGCCGCTTGTGGAATGGAAGACCTGAATGGTCCCTTCCTCCGTCAACTGGTCAATGCCCTTCTGGTACTGCTTATGCTTGAGCGCATTCTTGACAGTTACTTTGGCAAACAACTCGGGCGAGAAGGTCGGCAGCTCGTCGAAGACGATCTCGCTTCCCTGGGATAGCGAATCCCCGATGCGGAATATACCGGGATCAAACAACCCGATGATATCGCCCGGATAAGCCGATTCGACGATATCCCGGTCCTGAGCCAGAAACTGCTGCGGCTGCGCGAGCTTGATCTCCTTGCCTACACGCGTATGCTTCACACTCATGCCGCGTTCGAAGCGCCCGGAACAAATCCGCAGAAAAGCAATGCGATCACGGTGTGCCGGATTCATGTTTGCCTGAATCTTGAACACATAGCCGGAAAATTTCTCGTTCGTCGGATCAAGCGGTCCGTCCGTTGTATTGCGCGGAGCGGGAGCCGGCGCGAGCTGGAGGAAATTCTCCAGAAACGTCTGCACACCGAAATTGTTCACTGCGCTGCCGAAGAACAGCGGTGTCAGCTCGCCGGCGCGCACTTTATCGAAATCGAACGGGTCGCCGGCAACATCCAGCAGCTCGAGGTCCTGTACCAGTTGATCATGCAGATAATCGCCGGCCATCTCGCGAATGATGGAATCGTTGTAATCATTCACCTTGCGTACGGAGATGCTGGAGTGATCGTCATCGCCCTTGAATAGCTCGACTTGGTTCTTCATCCGGTCGTATACGCCGCACAGTTCCCGGCCCATGCCGATCGGCCAATTCATCGGAACGGCACGGATGCCCAGAACCCGCTCCAGCTCCTCCATCAGATCAAAAGGACTTTGTCCTTCACGGTCCAGCTTATTAATGAAGGTGAATATCGGAATGCCCCGCTTGCGGCATACCTGAAACAGCTTGATGGTCTGTGCCTCAACGCCTTTGGCGACGTCAATAAGCATCACGGCGCTGTCCGCTGCTGTCAGTGTCCGGTAAGTGTCTTCACTGAAATCCTGGTGACCGGGGGTGTCCAGAATATTAACGCGATGTCCGTTATAATCAAACTGCATGACGGAAGAAGTAACCGAAATACCCCTTTGCTTCTCAATATCCATCCAGTCGCTTGTTGCGTGACGGCTGGCTTTACGCGCTTTAACCGATCCGGCAAGACGTATCGCGCCGCCAAAAAGCAGCAGTTTCTCTGTTAAGGTTGTTTTCCCCGCATCCGGGTGGGAGATGATGGCGAAGGTACGCCTTTTCTCCACTTCTTGCCTGATTTCGTCCTTTAAGCTTTTGCTCATTGCCCTGTTCCCTTCTTCTTTGCATGACGCTGCCAGATCTTAGATTAACCTATGCAGCAAAGCATCGATCCGCAATATCCCAATGCGGATATGACGAATCGATGCAGGTGATCAGCGATTTGAAGCTGTTAATTGGAGCTGCTTCCCGATATCCAGATGACATTATCCTCATCCTGGCCATTTACCGGCCACCAATGAAAGCCGTCCTCAGCCAGCAGTTTATCCGCTTGCTCCGGACCCCATGATCCCGCCGGATAAAACTGCAGACTCTCGTTGTCTTCCCTCCAGGCTTCGGCTATCCGGTCAACAAAGGACCAGGCCTGCGCCACTTCATCCCAGCGGGTAAAATACGTTGACTCGCCGCGCGCGGCATCATAGATCAAGCGCTCATAAGCCTCGGGCGTATTCAGGCCAACCTGGCAGCTCTGGCAGAATTCCATCGATACCGGCTGAACGGTATTGTCCACGCCCGGTTTCTTGGCATTGATTTTAATATAGATGCCTTCCATCGGATTTACCCGGATGACCAGCAGATTGGGGGAAAGATCATGCCTCCTGGCAAACAGGATATTATCCGGGACATTTTTGAACTCGATCACGATCTCCGTTGTTTTGACGGGAAGCCGTTTGCCTGTGCGAATGTAGAAGGGCACACCGGCCCAGCGGAAGTTATCCGCAAATACCCTGGCCGCAAAATAAGTCTCCGTCTTTGATTCCGGATTCACGGAATCTTCTTGACGGTACCCGTTCAGACGCTTGTCCCTGGACGAGCCCTCCGAATATTGACCGCGTATGACGTCGCGTCTGACTTCTTCGCTGTTCGCAAAAGGACGGAGCGACCGGAACACCTTGACCTTCTCGTCGCGTATATCTTCGGGATGAAGTCTGCTCGGAGGTTCCATGGCAATCATCGCCAGCATTTGAAGCAGATGATTCTGTACCATGTCGCGCAGAGCACCGGACTTGTCATAATAGCCTCCCCGCTCTTCTACACCGACAGTCTCGGACAAGGTGATTTGAACATTGGCAATATGCTTATTATTCCAAAGCGGCTCAAAAAAAGCATTGGCAAAGCGGATAACCTCAATGTTTTGCACCATTTCCTTGCCCAGGTAATGATCGATCCGGAAGATCTCTTCTTCTTTGAATACATGGCTGAGCTGTTCGTTCAGTTCCCGAGCCGATTGCAAATCATAACCGAACGGCTTCTCAATTACGAGACGGTTCCACCCTTTGGATTCCAGCAGGCCGCCGTCGCGCAGGTTAAGCGATACCGGTCCGAACAGTTCCGGAGACAACGCCAGATAGAACAGGCGGTTGCCGGGAATATCGAATCTGGCGTCCAGCTCTTCCGTCAAATTGTTCAACTCGCGGAAGCCATCCAGATTATTAATGTCCAGTGACATATAGACAAAGTGGTCTGCGAATTTCTTCCAGGTTTCGTCATCGCCTTGCTTATACCGGCAAAATTCGTTGATGGATTCATAAACGTCGGCGCGAAATTCATCATTCGTACGAGGTCTGCGGGCCAGCCCAACAACGGCAAAGTCTTCGGCCAGCTTGCCCTCTTTATATAAGCTGAAGAGTGCGGGAAAAAGCTTCCGCCGCGCTAAATCCCCGGTAGCCCCGAACAAATAATAAACCGCACCCGCTGCAGCAATTGATTCATGTTTGCTCACGGTCATACCTCATTCTCTCTTATGTATTTTAGGCAACTCAGCTGTGTGCCTTCATTGATCATGATATGTAGTTTAGCATAACAGAACGCGAGATGCTATTCATCCCGCCATAAAAAAAACTGATTAAACCTTCAAATAATCCTAATTTTCCGCTGTGTAGTCCCCTGTAATTAAGGGTATGCCAATGACCAATTTAACCTTCTCCTGCTGGCCGGAGCGAACAACGGCAATTTGCATGTTCACGCTCTGATTGCCGCTCATAATTCGGGTGCGCAATGCAGGACTGGAATAGGTGGCGCTTTGCGTGTTCGCATCCTTATATTCCTCAACCTGACGGGCAGCAGCAAGTCTTGCGATGGACTTCTCCGAAACGCGGTCCGCCGGATCGGCGCGAATGGTGAAGCTTCCTTTTAAGGATAGCTTTTCCGCTTGCGCCCCTTCCTCGATCCCTGCGGCCGCTGTCTTGATCATCTCCAATTGGCTGCCTTTAGCAGGGGAGAGCAATATGATGAGTTCAACAGAAGCGTCTTCCCCGTCAGCTTGCTGCGGATTCCCTCCGGAATCTTCCTTATGTTGCCTGTACCATATAGAGAGGCCGCCTTCGGCTTCGCCTTGATAGGCTTCTCCAAGCGGAGTTTTGACAAGCGTCCATTTCGTGTCGAATCGCTCTCCAAATCGTCTGGCGCTGGCGGCGTCCGCTTCTCCATCCCAGCGGAATGACCAGACGGCTCCCGCCGCTCCCCCGGCAAATTCAGCGTCGCCCCATGTCCATACCGCACTGAGATCGTGAAGCAGGCTGTCCGCAGCAGGGCCGGACCGGCTATCCCGGGTCTGCCAGAAGCCCACCGCAGCTGCCACAGCAACGATGAAGAGGGCTGCAAGAATACCTATACGGCTTGCGGATCCGGGACTTGGGCTCTGCTGTTTCTGAGACCTGCTTCCCATATTGAATTTCCTCCTTAGGTAACAGCTTCAAATTAGCAGCATAGTGGGTAAATAACCATACATATCCGTCCCTGATTGAATACACTGTTGAAAAGCAATCAGGGAGGTACTAAGAAGGATGAATCCCATTTATCCTCTTCATGAGGAGCATATTAACCGTTTCTGTGGAATGCCGGTATGCGCCGTCACCCGTGACGGCAGACGCCATGCCGGGATTTTGAGCAGATGCGAGGACGGCAGGCTCTTTTTCAACGAAAGAGTTGGCCAGCAGCATGCCTCGGCAGGGCTTCAAAGCACGCTCATGCAAACACCTCAAACCTCACAGAAGAAAGGCAAATCCTCTAAAACGAAAATCAAGACTGAAGCTGCAGCTCCCAAAGCCCAGACCCAGGCCTTTACGCCTTATGATCCGTATTATGGATATGGTCCCTTCGGAGGTTCATTTTTTATCGATTTAGCCTTTCTCGCCTTTTTGTTTCTTCTTATATAACTATAAATGCTTGGCAAGAAAATCTGATGCTCTCAGGGGATTCGATCAAGTCCAGATGAATGTGCGAGAGAGATTCTGCGCAGCAGCGAGCGCCGTCCCCTGAGCAAGCCAGCTAATAAGCCCGGAGGTGTTCTAATCATGATTCGTTCCATTGCACCCGTTTCCCGCAGTACGTTCTATCCCGTACAGCCTGTCCTGTCTGCCGAACAATATCCATTTACATACGAGGAAGACCGGTCCCCTTTGAACAGGGGAGGCTCCTATAATAATAACAGATCTTTCCATATTCCTTCCAGCGCAAAAAAAACAATGGATCACGCCGCTGATTATGCCGCTTCATGGTTGCGCCAGAGCTATGAGCTGAGGGCGGCTGCCAACACGTTGGCAAACAAAAGCACCTCCGCTTTCGAGAAGCGTTCCATCCAATCCAGCCAAGCTGGCATCGTATCAGGCGAAGCGACCTCCGAAGCCAGCCGTACCGGATATGAGATTCAGGCATTAGCCCTTGCCCAGCCTCAGCGCAATGCCGGATATGACTTTGCCGCATCGGCACCGTCTATTGTAAGTGCGGGTAAGCACAGCTTCATAGTGGATGTGGATGGACATCAGCGTATTGTTTCCGTTTCAGTGGGGACATCGGACAGTAATGCCGTTTCACTCGGGAAGATCCGCGACGCGATCAACAGCGCGAAGCTCGGCATAACCGTCATCGTAAATGAAGACAATGCGGCAGGTACGACCCGGCTGGAAGCGATAGCGGACAAGACGGGTCCGGAACAATCCTTTTCACTGAGCGATCTTGGCGGAAGCCTGATAGCGGCTACGGGAATCGGTAACGTGCTTGTTTCCGGAACGAATGCCGTGTACCGTTTGAATAACGGCCCGGCTCTCAGTTCGCCAAACAACGAGATTATGCTTGAAGACGGCAAAGCATCCTTGCAGCTTCTTGAAACAACGAGAACCCCTGTCAAGGTGACCGTCGGCTACAACGCCGATGCAATAACTGAGCAGCTCTCCGTACTGCTTGGTCAAGCGAATAAACTCAATGCCGCTTATAGTCATGCGTCCGATTATTTGAATGAATCATTGAAGCAGAACGTCGATCAGGCATTCCGGTCATCCGCGTGGATAGGCATCACACAGTCCGATTCCGGTGAATGGAGGCTTGATGCAGAGAGGCTGAAGTCGGCTATTACCCGGCAGCCTGAGGAGGTGCGGACTACAGTAGCAGGGCTCGACGGGATCGCGCCGCGCCTGGTCAAGTCCCTTGCCCGCTTCGAGCAGCTGCCTGCCGATGCCCTCTTGAGCACCTCCTCTGATGAGCTCCAGTCGTTTATGGCGTATCAGTCTTCCATGCAGTCCTATTTGCAGCTGCAGATGAACGGAGTTCTCGTTAATTCCATGATATAATTATCAGTCCACATAAAGCGCAAACCGCTTCCTTCCTGCACAGACAGGGGAAGCGGTTTTTTTGTGTGGAGGGTTGAGAATGGTTGCAAATTGTTATCCCTGGAGAAGCAGCACTTCGACCAGAGAACCTGCAGGCAGCCCGGAAGATCCCGATGGAATCCGGATCAAGCCGTCCGCATCCGGAATCGAAGCCATCATGCTGGATTTGCCGAAAGCAAGCGGGTCGGCATGCAGGACCCCTTGCTCCACATACAGACGGGTGCGGACAAATCGTTCATGCGGGCTTCCCTTCTCATACGCCGCATCAAGCACAGCCGTCACGGCCTCGGGCAGGGCTGTTTCTATCGCCGCCCCCTGCATACGGAGAATGGCAGGGCGCACAAACCATTCAAAGCCGACGAAACAGGCGCCGGGATTGCCGGACAAAGCAATCACCAGCTTGCCTTTAACGACGGCAGCGGAGGTCGGGCTGCCCGGGCGCATCGCTACTTTATTGAACAGCAGCCTGTCTTCCGCAAGGCTGCTGTTCACGGATGCCTCGGCAAGCCTATCCGGCGCCCAGCCGCGCATAATCGCAGCCATAATATCGTAATCGCCCACCGATACCCCGCCGGTGGTCACGACGATATCGGCCTGCGCAAGCGCCGCCTCCAAGGCATCGGTGACCGCATCCCGGTCATCCGCAAGCCTTCCGAGCGGCAGCGCAGCCGCGCCGCTCTGCTCGGCCATTGCCGCGACCATCACGCTGTTGCTGTCGCGGATGGTTCCGGGCGCAAGCGGCGCAGCGACCGGCAGCAGCTCCGCGCCGGTCGCGAGCACCGCTACGCGCGGGCGCGCATACACCGCCACATCGGCATAGCCGAAGGTGGCGAGCAGCGCTAGATGGCCGGGCCGCAGCAGCGTGCCGGCCTCAAACAGCGGGCTCCCCCGGCGGAATTCCTCGCCGGGCTGCGCAATGTTCTGACCGGGCCCGGCGGCGCGTTTCACCCGCACCACCGGCTGCCCGTTCTCCAGCGTATCCGCCGTCTGCTCCAGCATGACGACGGCGTCCGCCCCTTCGGGAACCGCCCCGCCTGTCATAATCCGCATGGCGGTTCCCGGCACGACAGCCGCGCGGGCAAGCTCCCCCGCGGCTACAGCCCCAACCACGCGCAGCACCGCCGGGGACTGCGGCGTGGCTTGCGCCGTATCGGCGCTCCGGACGGCATACCCGTCCAGTCCGGAACGCGCGAAGGGCGGCCAGTCGCAGCTGGCAGAAGCCTGCTCCGCCAGACGGCGCCCTGCCGCCTGACCAAGCGGCACGCTCTCCCGCCGCCCGGGCATGGCCGCCCCAAGCACCAGACGCGCTGCTTCATCCACCTTGACCGCGCGTCTGTCAAAACGCGACGATCCCTGCAGCTCCTGCATGTCATCGCCCTCCTCCTGCTGTCATGCATGATCTATCATGATAACGCTATCAATGTCGCTTGTGATCTTCCGCTTTCTGATTGTATCATTAGCAGCACATCCGCTCCATAGCAAGAGCAGAAAAAGGATCGTCTTTAATCCCTGTCCTGTGATACAGTAAAGTCATGATGACCGCTAATGATAACCTGTCCACCACTACTACTGCGCCTTTTGTCCTTCAGATTGTCGGCTACAAGAACAGCGGCAAAACCACGTTGATTACAGCGCTGATTCCGCGATTCAAGGAGCTTGGCTTCCGGGTCGGCACGATCAAGCACGACGCCCATGATTTTTCCATCGACCGGCCGGGCACGGATTCCTGGAAACATCAGCAGGCCGGCGCCGATATTACGGCGATCAGCTCGCCTTGGCGTACCGCCGTGATGAGTAACAGCCCGGAGCCGCTTAGCCGTCTGCTTGCCGGGATGGAGCATGTGGATCTTGTCCTCGTTGAGGGCTTTAAGCACGAGTCTCACCGCAAGCTGGTACTGCTGCGCGAAGCAGGCGACCTCCCTCTTCTAAGTGAGCTTAACTTCGTAGCGGGAGCCGCGTGGTGGCCTGCCGCATCCCCAGCGCCTGACGGCGATGAGCCGATGTGGCTAGCTGAGCCGGCAGATGCCAACCCCCTTACCGACGGGGAAGCGCGCCAGCTTGCGGACAACCTGAAGCATTTTCGGCTGCACGACACGGCTGGCATCTTTCTATGGATCCATTCGCTTCTAGTGACGCAGCGCCAGAACGGGCATTGATCCGGGCGAACCTCAAAAAGCCGCCCCGATAAGAAGGGAGCGGTCCTTTTGCTGTCTTTATCGTGTTCAAATCAGCCTTGGCTCCAGGACCGGCTGCTTCGATCAGTCTGCCAGACCCTGTTTATGCGCATAAATCGCGGCCTGCGTCCGGTCGTCCACGCCCAGCTTGGCAAAAATATTCGTGACATGAAATTTGACCGTCTTAATGCCGATAAACAGCGTCTCGGCAATTTCCTGATTGGATTGTCCTTTAGCTACGCATTTCAAAACATCCATTTCCCGCTCGGTCAGCTGTTCATGGGCCGGGCGTACGGCATCCGCCTTCGGCTGACGGAAACGGTTCATCATTTTCGCGGCTACCTGCTGCTCCAGCACGGATTGTCCTCTGGCCGCCGCGCGAATCGCATCGGCGATTTCGTTCGCCCGCGAGGTTTTGAGCAGATAGCTGAAAGCTCCTGCCTCGATTACCGGATACATCTTGCTGTCATCCAGATAACTGGTTAATACAATAACTTTACAGTCGGGATACAGCTCCAGAAGCCTGCGGGTCGTTTCGACCCCGTCCATGCCCTCCATAACAAGATCCATCAGCACCACATCCGGCTTATAAGCCTGTGCTAAACGAATGCCTTCCATCCCGTTGCTGGCTTCCCCAACGACTTCAATGCCATCCTCCGTGTTAAGAACGGCAGCCAAGCCGATTCTTACCATTTCATGATCGTCGACCAGCAGCACCTTTATCGGTTGTTCCATCATATCCAATGTATTCGTCGCCTCCATCCGGGTGCGATTCCCCCTCTCTTCATTGAACCGTAACAGGAACCTTGATGTCAATATGTACGCCTTGTCCTGGCGCAGATGTCAGACGGATGGAACCGCCCAGCACATTGACCCGTTCTTCCATGGTCAGCAGTCCGTAAGAAGTTTGTTTCTTTGCTTCCAGATCGAATCCGACCCCATTATCCTGAAAAGTCAGCTGCACGTCGCTCCCATAGCCCCGAAGCCGTATGAGAACCTGCTCCGCTTTGGAGTGGCGCAGCGTGTTGGACAACGCTTCCTGGGCAATGCGGAATAAATGGTCCTCCGCTTCCGAGGACAGGTTGATGGAATCGTCGACCTCCAGCGTAATATGCATCGGCACCTTCTGCTTCAGCTCCTCGACGAGACTGTAAAGCGCCTGCCCCAGATTCTTGCCGTCCAAATGAATCGGTCGCAGATGAAGCAGCAAGGCTCTCATCTCCGATTGGGCAACGGACGCCATCTCCTCGATCAGCTGAACCTGGCGCTTGGCCCGCTCCCAATCCTTCTCCAGAGTCCGGCTGACCGCCGTCGCCGTCATGGAAATCGCGAATAGCTGCTGGCTGACTGCATCATGAAGCTCGCGGGCAAGCCGCTCTCTTTCTTCAATAACCGCCGTAAACCGGACCTGCTCGGTCCATACTTCCTCATCCTTGGTCATCTCGTCATCCGCTCCCGCTTCATGGTCTCCCGAAGGAAGCGTGACCCGCTGCTTCTTGCGGCGCTGCTGGTCAGTCAGCCGTTTAATAGCCGCCCTCAGCTTGATTCCCTGCAAATAGCTGTACACCGCAGCGGCGGCAAGTCCCACTCCGATGACGGAAAGGCCGATCGCCGCAGCTTTTGTCTGCAACGCGAACAACTGCACATAATTTGTCCCCTGCATAACCAATACAATCAGGCCAAGGATAACAAGCAGCCAAATGACCGTCTCGGCCGCATTTCCCCGTTTGTTCTGATTCCTCTGCCCGGGCTGAGCTCCGCCATCATTGCGGAACACCATCGGAGCTACCGGCTCCCCATCCCTATTCGTTCTCCCGGGTTGATGCGATGGGCCGTCTGGCGGAAAATCCGGAGGCGACTTGTCTGCCATTCATGACAGCTCCTCTCTATGTAAAACGGCAAGCTGAACCTGACTTGTTCGTTTGGATTAGTCGATCTCACAGGCGATAAACAAGCCACAGCCGGGACCTCTCCAAGAGAAGCCCCGACTGTTTTGCTTGTTATGCTTATTCTTCCGTTACGTTTGCTTTTTCAAGCGACGGAGTGGATGATGGAGGATTTAGTTTGTTCTTAAGCGCCTGCAGCTGCTCTTCCACTTTCAGCTGCTTCGAAGGATCCACAATGCCTGCGGACGCGCTGCTGCTGTTGGAGCTGAAAGGTACGCGCATGACATCGGCTTCCGCTTCCATCTGCATGATTTTTTCTTCCATCCGGCCAAAGCCGCGCGAAGCACTTCCGCTTTCAATGGAATGTACCGTTGCAACCTGCGACATCTGTTTCTTGGCTTTCGCCATTTGGGCGCGGGCCGCCAGCTCATTGCGTTTATTGCGAAGCTGGTAGAACTCATCTTTCATGCCATGCAGCTGCTGCATCAGTTCTTCGGCTTGCGATTTTGCCCCTGCATGCATATCGTTATATTCGGATACCTTTTGATCGAAGAAGATTTTTTCTTCCAGCAGTTTGCGGGCAAGCTCTTCCTGCTCGGCGCGGATAGCTGTTTCCGCTTTTGTTTCGCGGTCTGCAGCGCTGCGTACCGCTTCATCCAGGCGCTGTTTCATCCGGCGCTCATTGGCCATTTGCTTGGCGACCGTCAGCTCAGCCTGATGGATCTCAGCCTCCATATCGCGCAAATATTGATTCAACATTACCACCGGATCTTCCATTTTGTCCAAAAGCTCATGCATGGATGCCTTCGTCATATCTTTCATACGTTTAAATATACTCATTTTAAAACTCTCCCTTCTCTTGCTTGGCTAGTTTGGCTTTCAGTTCTTCTACTTCACGGCGCAGCGCCTTGATTTCCAGTTCTTCCATCATCGCATCAATATTGGATGGTCCGGGTTGTCCTTGCTGCCATCCGGCAGGACCGCCTTGCTGACCGGACGGAGGTATGTTCGTGTTTGTATTCGCATAAGAGCCGTTATAGCTCTGGCCTTGTCCCGGATTGGAGTGGTAGCCTCCTGCGCCATTGCCGTTGTTCCAGCCGCCGTTGTAGTTACCGCCTCCATATCCGCCAGGACCGGGACCGAAACCTCCGGGACCAAATCCGTTATAAGGGGTGGGCTCCTTCGGAACGACCAAGCCGGCTAAAATATAAACCAGGATTAATGCGCCGCTGGTAAATACAGTCAGGACAATCAGAAGAATCCGCAGCAGCGTCGCATCCACATTGAGCATTTCGGCGATGCCGCCGCATAATCCGAAGAGCTTTTTGTCCCGACGCGAGCGATACAGTTTCTTCATGACGATTTCCATCCTTCCTGCTGCAATTTGCGTTTCAATTGTTCCATTTCCCGTTCAATAGCCGACTGAATGGTCGATCCCGCCTCAGCGATAAACTCAGCTCCCGCCCGGCGCACATCACGCAGGCTTTTGGCTTCCAGCTCCATATCGGAAATCCGGTCTTCCAATCTGCGGAACATCCCTGAAGGCTGTTGTCCCGGATTTGAAGCTCCCGCACCTCCGCCGGCATACCGAGCATTCATCCGCTGCTGGAGTCGAAGCGATTCCATTCTTGCGGCGTAATACTCCCGTTTATCGTATACGGCCTGATATTCGCTTCGCAGCTCACGAAGCTGCTGCTCAAGGTCCTGAATATTGGTTAGCGTCTGTTCATATAACTCGCGGTACTGCTGGGCACGTTCTTCACTTCCCGCTTTATCCTGAAGGGCGATCCGCGCAACCTGCTCTTCACCGGCCTTTAGCGCAATGATAGCCTGCTGCTCCCGTTTATCTCTCATCTGCTCCGACTGCAACCACTGGATCTTCAGGTGGTTCCCGTGTCCCGTATATTGTTGATAGAGCCGCTCCGCCTGTATGATCTCTTCTCGGGTCGACCATAGAAACTGATCGATCAGCTTAACCGGATCTTCGGCTTTTTCGAGCCGTTCATTTAGTGTTGCGACCGTGATGTCGCGAACCCTGCGAATAATACTCATCGGTATACCTCCTTAGTCCCGTTGTTTCTTCTTATCATACCGGATATTCTTAAGCGCGTCTCTCACGTTTAAAGATGGATACGCCCCATACGATCAGGCCGATTGCCAGCAAAAGCGTAATCAATCCCATCATTTTGCCCATCAGCATAAATGCTCCAACCACGATTAGAGTTCCGCCGATCAGCTTGCTGTCATTCTTCACACCCACTACGCCAAGCCCGATCAGAATGAATGGCATTAGAAATCCGATGATCCCGCCAAGATGAATACCGAAGAATTTCATGGCCACCAGACCACCGACAACAACAAGTATAGCACCAAGAGCTGATTTTCCGTTCATTGTTTGTGTCACCGCCTTTCAACCTTTGTTATATTTTTTTTAATTGTCACCGCCGCTGCGCTTGAAATTGTTTCACCGCTTGCTTATGTACTTATTGTAGGTGATTTTCAGGGTTTTCAAAACGGACCCGCGACGGTATTTGTTACTGGACCTCAGTCGGGGATTCACCCCACCCATGGACCGAATGTGGCAAGATTTACAGCTAAACATGGCTTTTTCCTTGTGTTACAGTAGGTTTGTGCAGGAGGTGCATGCCAAATGAATAGTAAGCAAACATCATGGGTCGGCAAAATCATGCTGTCTGCCATCCTCATGCTTCTGATCGTATTGAATCCGCTCATATCGAAGCCGGACCAGGTATCCGCGGCATCCTCGGGCGGTGTCGAGAAGGCGATAAAAATTGGCTTGTCTTATTTGGGAACTCCCTATCAATTTGGTTCCGACCGGAGCAATACGCGCACATTCGATTGTTCGGATCTGGTTCATTATATGTTTGAAAAAGGGGCAGGGATATCGCTGCCTTCCACATCGGCCACACAAGGGAATTATGTGAAAACGCATTCAGCGATAACCGGCAACTGGCATAACCTGAAGCGTGGCGATTTGATGTTCTTCCGCTCCTATAACGGCTCATCCGAATCCGATTATACGGGCGCTAAATCCCAGCAGACCATCACCCACGTCGCCATATATCTTGGCGAAGGCCGTATGCTTCAGACCTATTCCCAGGCAAGCGGGGGTGTAAGAACCGATGATATTGCCGGCACGAGCTGGGAATACCGGTTTTTATTTGGCGGAAGTGTAAAATAACTGAATTTTCTATGGTCAGCACAAGCAAAGCCGCCGCAGGCGATCAGTCTGCGGCGGCTTTGCTTTATTGTGGTCTGGTCCTGAACAAAACCCGTGTCTCATAGGAACACGGGTTGAATCGCCGGTTAAGGATTACTTTTTCGCTGCCAGAAATGCGTCGAATTGCTCCTGCTTGGCTTTAATGATTTTATCCACGCCGGCCGCTTTCAGAGCAGCCATATATTCCGGCATTACTTTGTCGATATCGACCGAACCGGTTTCGAGCGCTTTCTTATACTGCTTGTCGACGTTGGCAATCGCGCCTACTTCGGACTTCACATCGGCGCTGTCGAACACGAAGCCAAGGGCTGGCGAAGATTTGGCGTTCCTGTTGAATTCACGGAATTTTTCCCATTTATCCGGATCCTCTGAATCCCATACATAGTTCAGGAACTGGTTGCCAAGCTCCCAGGCGACGCCCGGGGCATACTGCTGGGCATTGGGGGTTGCCGAGATCATTTCCCCCTTGCGCGTATAATGGTCTCCTTCGATTCCGAAATTGATCAGGTTGACGAGGTCCTTATCGGTATGCAATAGATTAATGAACATCATGGCACGGGCCGGGTCCTTGGAGGTCGAAGAAATAGCCAACATGGCACCTGCCGTTTCAGCTGTCGAGACCGTTTTGCCCGTCATCTCGATCTGGTCCAGCTTGCCGGACAATCCGGCAGCATTGGCTACCTCTGCTGCTTTTCCCGGCTTCAGCGATTCAACGGTGGAGAATATGTTGCCGGCTTTATAGGCGTCGCCGCTGGCCAGTTGGGTTGTTGCAGCATCACTGTTGACATAGCCCTTCACATAGAAATCACGGGCGACTTTTAAATACCGCTTGTAGATATCAAGATCCTGCTCCAATCTTACCGTTGTGTCGTCCGTGCTTTTGATGATGGCTCCCGGAATGGTGCTGTCTCCCAGAAAATCGGTTTCCGCAAAGAAATGGGAAGTAAACAGCGCTGCTGTCGTATAGAGCGGAGTCATGTCCGGTTTCTTTTCTTTGACCACTTTATAGATTGCATCCAGATCTTCGGCTGTTTTTACCTTGCTCATATCCAGGCCCAATTCATCGGCAATATCTTTGCGGTATACGATTCCGCCAACTGCGGCAAGCTCTTTGTTTGTCGAGATTCCGTAGTTTTTCCCTTTGATTTTGGATCCTTCCAGGAATGCCGGGTCAAGCGTTTCCAGAATCCCTTTGCCATGTTCATTGATCAAGTCGCCTATCTCCAAATAGGCTCCTTTGGCGACATTCTTGGCATAACCATTCCAAGCTGCTGTGAATAATACATCCACCGGTTCGCGGGATGCAATCATCAGGTTCATTTTATCGTCCCAAGCTCCCCAATCGATGGGCATCAAATCAATGGTCGCATTTATTTTCTCTGTCAGCAGCTTGTTCATGGCCGCTTCCACTTTTTTCTCATCCGGCTGTGGAGGACCTTCGTATACAACCTTCAGTACATAGGGTTTCAAATCCGATTCCGGTGCTGCGGGGGCGTCTGCTTCTTTCTCTGTTCCTTGCTCATTTTCTTTTGTTTGGTCCGTTGCAGCCGGCTTGCTGCCTCCGTTATTTGCGCCGCCGCCGTTATTGCTTGTTCCTCCGCATGCCGAGAGTACCAGAATAATAGCCAACATGAGCATACCCGTAATCGATAATTTGCCGTTCTGTTGTTTCATGAGCGGATAAACCTCCCTCAGTCTTTTGTTTATATGCTAATCCGGTACGACCGGTTGTAGCCGATTTTTACATTTCCCCTGACTTTGCCGAGCCAGATATGAAGCCTTCCGCACTGTCTCGTACATCCTCAACCTTTTACCGCACCGACCGTCAGCCCCTTAATAAAATATTTCTGAAAGAACGGATAAGCCAGCACAATCGGGCCTACCCCGACGATCGCCATTGCCATGCGGACCGTCTCGCTGGGAAAATTAACCATCCCCCCTGCCTTGGCGATTTCCGCAGCTGCTGTCGGATTGCTTGCGAGGTACTGAACATTGGCCATCATCTTATAGAGCAGATACTGCACCGAAATATTCTCGTCATTCGTGATAAACACCAGGCTAAGGAACCAGTCATTCCAATAGGTCAGCGTTTGAAACAAGGCGACTGTTGCGAGCACCGGCAGCGATAACGGCATCACGATTTGAAGAAAAATTCTCATTTCGCCGGCACCGTCGATTTTGGCGGATTCCAGTACCGCCGAGGGAATGGTCGTCTGAAAGAAGGTCCTGACAATCAGCACAAAGAACGCAGAAACGATCAGCGGCATAATTAATGACCATAAGGTGTCCTTCAGATCCAGCATCTGCACATAGACCAGGTACCAGGGCACAAGCCCTCCGGAGAACAGCATCGTGAAGAAAACGAAGAAGGTGAAAAACTTGGCATGCGGAAAGTTGCTTCTGGAGATGGGGTAAGCATATATGGCGATGATAATCATGCTCAGGAGGGTTCCGATGACCGTAACCGAAATGGTGATGCCATACGAATGAAGGATTTGATGAATATCCCGCAGCAGAAACTTATAGGCGCTTAAGTCGAATTGCTCCGGTATGAACTTGTATCCCCTGCGAACGATGGACTGCTCATTGGAGAATGAAACCGAGATGATCAGCAGCAGCGGTATCACGCACAAGGCTGAATATAGAATGAAGAACAGATTAATGCTCCATGATGCTGCAGCAGGCAGCTTGTTTTGCGGATTGGACATGGAAGGGAGGTTAGCTTTCACGGCGTTTTCGGCTTCCATTGCGTTCCTCCTTGGAGTCAGATTTTTGTTACCGGTGAAAACCTCGGGCATTCGTTCGGAAGCCGCCAGGGAATTGTGGCCCTGTTAGCTTGCTAGAATAAGGCGTTATCGCTATTAAACCGGCGGACTACCCAATTGGCCAGGAAGACCAGAATAAACCCGACAACCGATTGCAGCAGCCCCGCAGCAGATGAGAGGCCGATATCGCCAACCGAAAGGAACGTCCGGTACACATAGGTGTCGATCACATTGGTCACCGGGAACAATACGCCCGAATCTCTTGTCACCTGGAAGAACAATCCAAAGTCCGCATTAAAAATTCTTCCGATCTGCAGTAAGGTCATTATGGTGATAATCGGCGCAATCAGCGGAAGCGTTATGCTCGTCATCTGCTGCCACTTGCCTGCTCCGTCGATTGTGGCGGCTTCATAATATTCATCGTCAATGCCGATAATTGCTGCCATATAGATGACGGTGTAATACCCCATTCCTTTCCAGAGGTTAACAATCGGCAGAATGAACGGCCATACTTCCTTGGTAAAATACCAGCGGATCGGGTCCAGACCAAGCGCGGGCAGCAGCGTTCCGTTAAAGTAGCCGTGCTCGTCGCTCATAAATCCGAATACCAGATAAGCGATAATGATATACGACAGAAAATAAGGCAGGAACATGATCGTTTGGTGGACTTTGGAGAAGAACCGGTTCTTCATTTCATTGAGCATTATGGCAAACGCGACCGGGAAAATCAGATTCAGAACAATGAATAGGGAATTGTAAAGCAGCGTATTGCGTGTAATAATCCAGGCATCCGAGGTTTTAAACAAATATTCAAAGTTGGTCAGCCCCGCCCAGGGACTACGAAGGATTCCGTCGGTATAATTGACCGTCTTGAAAGCGATAATAATGCCGAACATGGGAATATAGTTATTCAGCACCAGTAGTATAATGGCCGGGAGCATCATCAGATAGAACATCCAAAACTTTCTGATCGTCCGAAAAAAAGTGAATGTCAAAATAGCCGGACGCTCTGATGTATGGTGAATGTTATCACTGGCTTTCGAAGTTGTGGAACTCTCCACCGTCATCCTCCTCCTTCTTTTTTCTGATAAATCCATCATAATGAAAAACGATGCCGCTTATCTATCGGCATCGTGACATCATTAACGTTATGGTGACTTCTTCACCTCACATCCTGATACTTTTTGCGGTATTCCTGGGGCGAGAGACCGGTAGCCTTCTTGAACAGCTTGGAAAAATGCGAAAAATTGGTGTAGCCGACAGACAGGGAAATATCACTGATCTTGATATTGGTTTTTTCCAGCTCCTTTTTCGCCTTGGTCAGACGCAAATCGACGATGAAATCCGTTAAAGACTGCCCGGTTTCCTTCCGGAACAGCCTCGACAGATAGGCAGGGTTCAGATACACATGATCCGCAATCATTTCCCGGTTCATATCCTTATGCAGATTATCCCCGATGAACTGCCGGACTTTGGCAATCGTAAGGGATACCTCGCCGCCTTGAGAAACCAGATAGTCGGCAGCCGTATCTACAAACAGCAGCGTCCAGACCTTCATCCCTGCTAACGTCACATGCTCCGGCTCCCCATTCTTCCATTCGTCATGGAGATAAACCTCCGTGGGTGTAGCCAGTCTTTTCTGCAGCAGCTGAAACACGGCTGCAACAAGCCCATAATAGAAGCCGGCCATGTAATTCTGATCCACCTGCTCATGCTTCAGGCGCTCAAACAGCTCCACGACTTTCTGTTTGAGCTCGTCCTTCTTGCCTTGCTCGATCAAAATGGCCCAATCATGGAAATTAGGCGCCATCAAGGTCTGGCTTTTGGGTTTCTTAAATGCATCCAGGCGCAGCACCGCTCCCGTCTGGCCTACATTGCATCTTTCCATCTCCGCCAACAGCTGCGAGCAGGCCCGCAACTCTCCTGCCTTTACGGGTTCTCCGATATAGCAGGAAACGACACCGTACAGATATTCGCTGCATTTGCGGATATATTCCTCACAACGCAACGGCAATTCCGCCATTTCATCTTCCACAGGATCATACAACAGCGCAAAAATTAACCCGTTCTGATCGCTGATCATATTTCCGGGCCGGTCTTTCAGCAGGATGTCCGCTGCCGCGTTCTTCAAGGCATAGGTCATAATCTCTTCATCACGGGCATTCCATTCCTGCTTCCATTCCTCGATACTGATCAGCACGGGCAGAATACTCTTGTCCATATCCAGCGGCATGCTATAAAGAGCGAACAACGGCTCAAGCTTGGCTGCGGCAGCTGGAATCCTCATATTCAGCACTTCCTGCCACAGACGCTCAATCAACAGAGGCAGCTGCCGGTTCCATTGCTCATTATAGACTTCGTATGTTTTGCGAAGAGAATCCTTCTGCGCTTGTGCGCGGATGCTCTCGATCGCTTTGCCTACACTGTCCCGCAGCAGGTCATGATCGATCGGTTTAAGCAAATAGTTAAAGCTGCTGAGCTGAATCGCCTGCTGGGCATACAGAAAATCAGCATGACCGGTCAGAAACAAAGTCGCGGTATCCGGCGAATGCTCATTCACCCATGCGAGCAGCTCAATTCCGTTCTCATTGGGCATGTCGATATCCGAAATCAGAATATGAACGGGATGCCGGGCGAATATCTGACGCGCTTCCTCAGCGTCATATGCCTTGTAAATATTCTGGATCGGAAGCATGGACCAGTCAATGCCCTCCACAATCCCCCGAATGGCGATCTCTTCATCGTCAACAACCAACAGATTGTACAGCGACATCCTCTCCTTCTTTTAGACGCGAACTAAGAATCCGCACTCTGAAGCGGCAGCTTGATTCGAACAGCCGCCCCTCCATCGCTTTCCCTGTTGCCAAAGGTGACCTCCGCATCTCCTTCATATCGAAGGTTCAGACGCTGGATCACATTAAGGATGCCAAGCCGGCTGCTTGTCTTTGCCTGGGGAAGCATGCCGTCCCCATTCAATTTCTCCAGCACATCGCCCGGGAAACCTATCCCGTTATCTTCAATCGCAATACATACGAACCGCTGCTCGCCTTCGTAACTTACATGTCCGCTCAGTTGAATCGTGAACGGCTCCTTCCGGTTGACGAAGCCATGAATGATGGCATTTTCAACAAACGGCTGCAGCGACAATGCCGGCAACAGGACGGAATTCAGAGGTTGCGGAATATCAAACACGCAGCTGAGCTTGTTTGGAAACCGAAATTTTTGAATTTCCATATAGCTTTCGATATGCTTCAGCTCTTCGCCCAGCGTGATGGAATCACGGTTGATTCTCATGATAAAGCGGAAATAATCGGCAAGATGCAGCGACATTTTTTTCACCGAATCATAATCCTTCAATGCGGCGAAATTATAAATAATATTAAGGCTGTTCATATAGAAATGGGGATTGATTTGAGCCTGCAGCTGCTTCAGCTCCATACGCTGGGCACGGATCTGCTCCTCGTACATGCCGATTTTGAGAACTTCGATTTGCTGCGCCATATTGTTGAACGTATTGGCCAGAAAAACAAACTCGATGGTTTCATTCGTATGCAGCCTGACATCCAGGATACCGAGCGACAGCTTCTTCATGCCTTTGATCAGCTGCTGAAGCGGATTAAAGATCATCTGTCTGATAAACAGCAGGTACAAAATCAGGACCACGATGAATCCTAACGCCATGAAGTACGTAGCTTTCTGGAAATAAGGCAGACCCTGCAGCATATAACTTTCCGGTATTGTGATGCTGACCGTCATATCGGCGATTTTGCTGGATCGCTCAATGACCATATAAGGCTTGTTATCGCTTTTGTTCGTAATGATTTGGTAGGGTTTGTTCAACAGGACGAGATTATTAAGAGGCACCTTGGGGTTAGGGTTGGCCAGCGACTCCGCCAGCCGGGTACCGTTGTGACGATAAATCGCGCTCTCCCCGATATCTCCATAATCCCATTGAATGGACAATAGTTCCAAAAGATCGGAAATATCGATGATCGCTCCAACATAAAGTCCATCCGTTACCAGAAATACCTTGACCAGAAAATCCCGCCCCGGAATCAAGTCGTCTTCCCAGAGCATCCATTGGCTCAGTTCTGCCGGTTGTTGGTTGCCGACAATAAGCGAGGCATTATTCTTCAGGACCTGCATCGTGCTTGTATAAGGGTCCGAGGTACTAAATATGATATCGCTTTCATGAAACAAAAAAACCGTATTGATCGGTTTGTAAAATCCTATATCCCGATTCAGTTTATTTAAAATCCTGATTTTAGTCAGCACGTAATTGTCGCTTCTGTAAGGAAATGACATCAGCAGTCCAACATCGGAGTCGAGTACAGCCAGCTTCTTCAAGTAGTCATCCACTTCCATCAGGCTTCGGTCAGTCTGGCTGACGAACATATTGAGGGTATTCTGATAGGTCTCCGACACTTTGTCACGCACGATATTTTTGGCATACCAGTTGTTGACGACCAGAAAGGCGACGACCGGCAGCATAACGGCAAAAAAACTAATGATGAGCTGTGTCTTGACGGAGCGTCTCAGCTTAGTTTCTCCCTCCCTTATTTTCTAGTTAATGTAAGTTTATCAGGAGCAGGTGGGTTGCGCAATCAGAGAACTTCCTATTATTCGGTAGGGTTTATCTGATTCGTCTTATCCATTCTCATATCCCATCCTGTCAAGCCAGACTGATTTCGACGATTGCCGGTTTGTTGATTTTGCCGTAATCAGAGGAGAATGGCCTTTTTAAGCTAAAAAGGCCGCGGGACACGCCCGCAGCCGGAAAAGCCTTCATGGTATTAGCGCTCCATTTCCATTTCGCCTCCAGTTCGGGGCAACGCCCAAACGCAGGCTTGCCGCAACGGATTCGATGACCCCATTCCAGCAGTCTTTCCATCCAGTCTTCCGTATCGGCATTTATCGAAGTTACTTATAATGTCTTTATGGTGCCGGCGAGAGGACTCGAACCTCACGGTCCAGCATGGATGTAGCTGTCGCTCCGGGCAGAACTGCATTGACGCGTATCCCTTGTTTGGCGTAATCGATGGCCATGCTCCTTATTTACGAATCGTTTCGTATGCCGCCGCCTCTTCCTATTTTTTCGTGTACCATTTCCGATTAACCGCATTTTTCGGGTCTTCTCCTCGCAGCACCCGTTCCACTTCCTCTGCCGCCATTTTCTGTAGCCTCGGCAAGGAGCGATCGGAATAATAGGCGCTGTGCGGAGTGAGAATGACATTTTCAAGCCCGATTAAAGGGTGTGAAGGTGACGGCGGTTCTTGTTCCAGCACATCCAAACACACCATTCCCAGCTTGCCCGAATGAATGGCTTCCGCAACATCTTCTTCATGTATTAATCCGCCTCTGGCCGTATTGATGATGACCGCCCCATCCTTTAAGGATGCAATGGTTTCTTTGCGAATTAAATATTTGGTCTCGTCGTTCAATGGAACGTGCAGGGAAACAAAATCCGCCAAACCGCATAATTCAGTGAAATCCACAAGCTCTACCTGAAGCGCATTCGCTTGATCCTTTGGAAACCATGGATCATAGGCGACTACTTTCATCCCGAACGCTTGAGCGCGACGCACAACGTGACGCGAAATATATCCGAGTCCGACCAATCCCAATACGGAACTACTCAAACTTGGGACTGCAATACGGTCGACAAAGGACCATTCTCCGTTCTTGACGAGGTCGTTCTGCTTCACCAGCTTCCGGGCAGCGGCGAGCAGCAGACTCATCGTGTGATCTGCCACTTCCTCACCACAATAATGAGGGACATTGCATACATAGATGCCTTGTTCTCCTGCACTCTTCAAGTCAACATTGTCATACCCAATGCCGTATCGGACAATTACCTGACATTGCTCTAATTGTCGAATCGTCGCTTCCGAAATCCACGTGTACTGCACAAAAAGGGCGACAGCGTCCTTAGCTAGTGCACCGATCTCCTCAGGATCATTTGTTTTCAGTTCCAGCAGATCAACGCCAAGTTGAGAGAGGATAGCCCTCTCCTGGTTTAGATGTGGAAAATGATGGGGTGTTGCATACACTTTCAAAATGAATCTTACTCCTTTCATTTCTTCCATAAAGATTCGATATTATCGCCTCCGTTAGGGAATTACGAATACTTTACTTTCTGGAATGGTCTTATCCGCAAGTCTGGCAAACATTATTTGTACTCGAGCTCGGATCGTGTTTCAACCGGATCAGCGTCGTTAACGGTGTAAGCTCTAATGAATACGCTCTCATTATACTTATCAGACGCACATGGCGTTATATAGTGATTTATCTTTTGAATATGAGGATTATATCCGTTTTTGGGGGCCTCAGTCTGATGCTCCTGCCTCATGGCACCAGCTCTGTAGAGCAGCACCTAATTTATAGGGGTAAGCTTAATCCCCACTGCACACTTATAAGGTAACCAAAAATTGATGCTGCCGCTGCCGCTTGTCGCCGTAAATATAAAAGACTCTCTGACAGCGGAGGCAAATTGCCAACGGCTTGCTTCATACAAATCCGCTCGATACTGCTTGCCTGGAATTAATCCGCTGAAACTGACATTCGTGTTGTCCCCGTTTCCTGAAGTATTTACGATCCAAGCCACCGGATTCCCGCTGGAATTAATCGCGGCCCCGCCAAGGACGGCAGCGCTTCCATTCATCCATGACAATCCTTTTAACGCAAAATCTCCGTCCCCTAATCCAAGCTGTTTGGACATTAAACGATAGACCGTCATCTTCGGAGTCAAGGAACCATCAGAGTATAGGGAGAAAAAGTCATCAGTTCCTGGCGTGCCTTTGTTGAAAGCAAAATAACCGTTGCCATTAACACGAGCATTTATAAAATCGCTTAATCGTTGGGCCAAATAGGGGATCGCATCAACGGATTCGTTGTTCATCGGGATCTTCGTGTACGAGGCATCATAGTTCCACTCCGTTACGAAGATTGGCATATCCGGTTTGCCATGAGCGGCCGCCACATTGCGCCAAGCTGTCGCCTGTGGCTCTCCGTCCGGATTTTGCCGATAGTAATGGTAACTCAGAAAGTTAATATTATTGCTGATGCGGGAATCGCTCAATAGGGAGTCCGCCCAGTTGGTAGCGTTCGCGGAAGCCGTTGCCGGTCCGCCGATCGGAACAGAACTGTCCACGGAGCGAATCGCGTTTGCCGCATAATAATAAATATCCTTGTAGGCCGTCAAATTATTCGCATATCCGCTGTTCGTCCTGTCCAGAAAAGAATTCAAATCAGGTTCGTTCCAAATTTCCACATAGTCTACTTTATCTTTAAAGTGCGTGTAAATTTTCTTAATGATATCCTGATAGACCCCCCAGTCTTTGGGAACTCCATGCATCGTATTGCTGTGGGACAACCACGGAATATTGTAGCTCATAATCAGCATGGTCTTGATTCCTTTGTTATGATAGGTGTCAACCCAATCATAAGCGCTCCAATTCCATGTGCTTGGATCGGCAACGTTGCCTACGTTATTCTTATAGTCGGCAACAGTCGTATTGGGCACAATTTGAACGAGATAAGCATCCCTTCTAGCGAAATTAATGCCGATTGACCGAAGCGTATCCACATCGGCCGGACTATCCAACTGATTGATGGCTCCCCCAAAATTGTTGGCATAGCCTGTTCCGTTATGAACAGAAAAGTTTGCCGTAACCGACGTCGCTGCATACCCCGTTGCCGAAAATCCCGCTAAAGAAGCAACCAGCAACACAACCAGCAAACAACAGCGAAAATACCGCTTGACCATCATTACCGCCTCCTGCTTTTTTTTGTGGCAAATGGACAGCTAACTTGTCACTATAGGCAACTGTCCCTATCCCTTCAAGGAACCGATCAAAGCGCCTCTGACAAAATGCTTTTGCACGAACGGATAAGCGGCAAGCACCGGGAAACTGGCAATAAACACGAGGGCGTACTTCATCGATTCCGCCATGTTGGCTTGCCTGACGAGAACGTTAATTTCGTCCGTCGACCTTACACTCGAGAAATCCATATTCAACTGCTGGTTCAAGACCAGAATATTGCGCAAGACAAGCTGCAGCGGATATAATTTCTGGTCATAAATAAAGAGCAGCGCCGAAAAATATTGATTCCAGTGCCCTACTCCGTAAAATAAGGCCATGACAGCAATGATCGGCGCGGACAATGGCAGGCCGATGCGAATAAACGTATGCCATTCCGAACTGCCGTCCATCTTGGACGCTTCATGAATTTCATCTGGTATTGTGGACTGAAAAAACGTACGGGTAATGATCATGTTAAATACGCTCATCGCCGCCGGGATGATAAGAGCGGCTCGGGTATCGATCAACCCCAAACTTTTTATCAGAATATAAGACGGAATCAATCCTCCTCCAAAAAACATCGTCAACACAAAAACACCCATCAATATTCCTTTTCCCGGCAAATGTTTGCGAGACAATGCATAGGCGCACATGACGGTAACGACCAAGTTGACAGCCGTACCCAATATCGTATAAATAATCGTGTTCGCATAACCCGTCCAGATAATGTCGTTCTTAAATACGTTTTGATAACCTTCCACATTCAGACCTTTCGGTATGATCCACACATTCCCGGTCGACACAAGCTCCGGATCGCTTATCGAAGCAATGACGATAAAATATAAAGGATATAAAATCGCCAACATGACGATCGACAGCACCAAATAATTCGCAATATAAAAAATGCGATCAAACTGAGTCTCTCTCATCCCGTCCCCCTCCGATCTACCATAAACTGGTTTCCGTGCGTTTCTTGGCGTATGCGTTCACGAAAATAAGCAACAGGAAGTTCAAGACAGCGTTAAATAACCCTATTGCGGTTGTATAACTGAACTGGCCTCCGAGAATGCCTAATCGGTAAACATACGTCGAAATCACATCGGAAGCTCTGATGTTCAGTTGATTTTGCAGCAGCAAAATTTTCTCAAAACCGATCGAAAACATATTCCCCATGACAAGAATGAGCAAAATCAGAATCGTAGGCGCGATGCCAGGCAAATCGATATGCCATATTTTTTGCAGCCGGTTCGCGCCGTCGATTTTGCTGGCTTCGATTTGCTGTGGATCGATTCCCGACAACGCAGCCAAATAAATGATGGTTCCCCACCCTGCATTTTGCCAGACTCCCGAGAAAACATAGACCGTTTTGAACCAGCCGGGGTCCGACATGAAGCTAATTTTGAAGCCGCCAAGCATCTCGATGAAATGATTGACCATCCCCCTCTCGTTGTTAAGAAACAGCATGATCATGCCGCTCATCACGACAACGGATATAAAATGAGGCGCATAGGTGATCATTTGAACCGACTTTCGAATCATTTTGTTTTTGGCTTCGTTGATGAGCAGCGCCAATATTATCGGAATCGGAAACCCGACCGCCAGCTCATACAGATTAAGAAGAACCGTATTGGCGATGAGATTCCAGAAGGACGGAAGCTCAAAAAATCGCTCAAAATGCTTAAGGCCAACCCAGGGGCTACCCTTAAATCCCAATGTGTTGCGGAAGTCCTTGAACGCGATTTGTAATCCGTACATCGGAACGTAATGAAATATCAAAATGTAAGCTAAAGCTGGAAAAATCATCAGATATAGCTGATAAAACTCCGCAACTTTACGCATCTTCTTGTTGAGTTTATTGGCTCTGTTCATTTCTTCTTCCTCTCCGCTTGGTGATTATCCAACCCGACCGATTGAAACCGGCCAGGTTGGATGTGCAGTTACTTCATATTTGCAACATAGGCATCATACGCGGATTGATAGATCTGCAAATATTCTTCAATACCGAGATCTTTAAGCTTTCTCAAGTAATCATCAAATTTATCCAAACTTTCGTGTCCGTATATAAATCTGGCTTCCATCTCTTTTACATAGTCCAGGATCGGAGTTGCCAGCTCGTTGCGCCGTGCCAGCGCCTCTGGAGTCAAGTAAACTGCCGGGAACGGTGCCACAAGATAAGGCCCCACCTTTTCCAGAATCGGATTTCTCCAGGACAACTCCGATTCCGGCAATCCCGGAGCTTTGAGCCCGAAGAGACTGTTAATGGAATCATAGACGGGAGACGGCCCTAGCGGGGCGCCGCTAATGGGATTCAACGCATTGACGTAATCCCAGATGTTCGTAATCCCGTCCGGAAAGTTGTATGTCACCTCTCCTTTATCATCCAAATACCAGCCTTCGTAACTCAATGCTTCTTCGCTATCTTTCATCGGGCCGTTCCAAAATATAAAATTATAAAGTTCGGTAAAGTAGAGATCGGCAAAGCGAATGGCGGCTTCAGGATTTTTGGCCTGGCTCGTAATTACGATTCGTCCCGGAGTCACATGGTTCCCGTCCGTCCACATCTTCTTGCTGTTCCATTTACTCGTTAATGGAGTTAGCGGCACCCAGTCAGCAGCATAATCGGGTGCAAATACGAACGGCGCTGCGCCGCTCAACGCACCGACTTGATTGTTGGCTGCTTTGGCAAATTTGGCAGTTTCGTTTTGCGTAAAAATCTCGCTGTCCAGCAATCCTTCACTATTCAATTTGTGCATATAACTCAAATACTCCTTGTACAGCGGATCTGCGCCGGCAAGGATGACTTTGTCGTCCTTGACCGTCAGCTCCATGGCGTTTCGCGCATTGATCCCGAGGGCGTTCAAGACGACGTAAGCATCCCCTACCCCTTGCGTCCACGTTCCGGTGAACGGGATCGAATCCGGCTTTCCATTGCCATCGGGGTCCTTGTCCTTGAACGCCTTCAGCATCGCATAGAAGTCGTCCAACGATTGCGGTTCCGGCAAGCCTACTTGCTTCAGCCACTTCTGATTGACAAAAAACCGGTTCATGGCGAATGAATTCCATACGGTCAAATCGGAGACGCCGATCGACGGCAAGCTGTAAATATTCCCGTCCGGGGCGGTAATCGCCGCGCGCACTTCCGGCTTTTCATCCAGCAATTTCTTGATATTTGGCGCATACTTTTCAATCAGATCATTCAATGGCAACAGCTGGCCCTCGATTTGCCCGTACCGCATAATTTCGTCGATGGAGAACGATGCAGTAAAAATATCAGGGAGTTGATTCGAGGCAAACATAATATTTTTTTGTTCGCTCCAGGCTGTATTATCGATCTGCTTGACGTCGAAATTCAAGTTCGCTTTTTCCTTCATGAACTGGAAAAACCACATTCCCTCGGCGGGGCCGCTGTTGCTGGCTTTCAAAGTCACGAGCGACAGCTTTATCGGCGATTTGACTACCGGAAGCGGACTGTCCAGGTTTACATTCGCGGCGCCTTCAGAAACAGAAGCTTCCTGATTACCTCCGGACTCGCCTTTTCCCGCACCCGTATTCGTCTTGTTGCCGCCCGCATTGTTCTTGCCTTCGCTTGTGCATCCTCCCGCTAATGCAAGGATTAATAAGATTGCCATACATAACCCCAACATTTTACTGCCTTTTCTCAACTTAACCCCTCCTCGATTGATCGTGTGACATTCGCGCTTTCGATTGCCACGACCAAACTGTAACCGCTTACTATTCCTGCCGTACATGACTGTTATTTTCCGATGCGCCCGATATGGCAAAAGAACGTTACGTATCGCGTTTTTGCATAAGGCGGCTTATAAGCAAAATAACACTATCCCTCATCGTTGCTATTTCGTCAGCTTTTCCCTGTACAGGCTTGGCGTGACACCCACGATTTTCTTGAACGTCTTGATGAAATGGGAATCGTTCGCGTAACCGACATGCCTCGTGATCGCCCCGATGCTCTCGTTGCTTTTCTGCAGCATCTCCTTCGCTTTATCCATGCGGAGATTGATGACATAATCCTTGAATCCGATCCCGATTTCTTCTTTGAACAGCTTGCTTATGGCATAGATCGAAAGGCAGAATTCGCCTGACATTTTTTCCAGACTCAGCTCGTAATCGGCAAAATTGTCGTGAACATATTGAAGCAAGTCCCGGACGAATTGTTCACTTTTCAATTGGCGCTGCTCCGCGATCCATTCGCACACCGTTTCTATAAACCGCTCCACCTTGGCAAACAACTCAGCGCGGTTTTCCGTCGCCCCGAACGCGCCGAAATCCTTAATGCTGATTTTCAGCTTCATATCGTTGACCGTTTTCAGAAGAGTGTTGATGATATCGAAGCTAATGAGCTTCTCATTCAGGCCGGTCAGCTTTTTCTCCTCCATCTCCGCGTTCAACCGCTGCAGCAATTCGATGGCGAGTCCGCGATCGCCTTGCTTCACGGCTTGAGTCAGACGAAGCAGCGTTTCCGAAGGATGCCAAAAGTAATTCGAAAATTTGGTGGGAATGTGATGGAAGAAGCAGATGGAGCTGCCTTCCGTTTGATGATTGAAATCCAGGGCGGCCATCGACTCAATATAGGAATAGTTAATCCCGGTCACATGCCGGTACATATTTCCGATTCCGATCGCAACTTGATTTTTGCCGTCACCCAGATTTTCAAGCAGCCGCTCAGCCACCTTGCGCGCCTCATCATCCAAGTGGGTTCTCGCATTCAGGATGAAGACCATATATCCTTCATGGGTTAAATCAAGCAAATGCAACGACTCGTATGAGGTCAAATGCTTAACGGTCGATGGGAAATTCCCCTTCGTTCTCGACATCATTGTGATCACGCAATAATTTTTGCCGCGAAAATGCAGGCCCAAAGAACCGAGCTGCTCTTCTGTTACTTCGTTCATATTGCCCCGAATAAGCAACAGCAAAATATTTTGGATGATATGGAAATTCAACTCGCTCACTTTTGCCTTCAATTGATCGTTGTTGTTCGTAGTGACCGTCAACGCCCGGTCGATCCGATCCCATTCGTTACTCGCTTCCACCGGATGATCCATTCCGAGCAATAGTTCCCCGGCGGAATGATGCAGCTTCTTAATCGGTTTGTAATGCCTTCTGGCAAAATACCCCGCGGCAAATATGCCCAGAACAAACAAGGAAAACAGTATTCCATTAAAAAGGAGCTGCAAATTCTCGGCATTGATCAGTAAATCCGATGCGGAAAACAAAGTAAGAAAGTGCGAGTCGCTGCCTTCCGATTGCACCATCAGCGCATTATACTTTCTGCCGCCAAGCTCCGTTCTCCCCTTGGACGGCAACCGCGACAAATCGAGCTTGGACAAGATCCCGTCCAAAGCGGTACTTGTATCCTTGTAAGCCGACAGTATTGCCCGGTTGTCTTGATCGAGTATATAGAAATTGCCGTCTAGCTTGCCGGACACGTTGCGAATCCGCCCTTCCAGCATGTCGGATGATAGCCAGAAGACGATCGCAGCCGCCTGGCGTTTAACTCCGCCTATTGCAACCGGATACACATATACGGCTTGCTCTGCACTTTGGCTTACAGTAGGCTTGACCCGGAATAAAAACGGCTCTTCCGCTTGATTAATACGTTTGAGCAATTGATCACCGTTTGCGATTTTTTGTTCATATAAAAAATAGGATTGATATGAAAATTTCCCTTTTGCTGAATATAATGCACTTTCATCTTTGTAGTACAACACGATATCGCTGCTAATAAACGTATAATTCAAATATTTTTGCAACTGACGAATGGCGTTCTGTTCATTAAACACATCCTTCAGTTGGTACGGGTAAAATTGCGTATCGTACGCAATGTTAATGGCAAGTTGACGCATGACCATAATGTTTTTGTCGATATCCCCCGAGATGAGAGTGAAGCGGCTTTCGAAATTTTGTTCAAGCTCCTTTTTCAACTGCTTGACGGCCATCGTAAACGTGAGCAATCCCAAAATGACAAAGGGAATTAAAAAGATCGTCAAATTGGTCAAAAAATATTTGTAAAATACGCTGGCGTTCCTTTTTCCAGTATGTAACACGGCTCGCCCCCCAATTGTGATTACTATTGAAATCACTGTGCAGCAAACGTTGAATTCACCGTGTTCATTGGATCGTACAGACAAGCGCCCATCGCTGCACGGCATAGGGTTGTATCGTTGAACACTTTCCTTGACGTCTGGCCTCGCCAAGATGATCGAGATGTCCGCTGGACGGTTCCAGTGCCAAATGATATTCTCCGCCCCATCCCCGCGCGTTCACCCAAAGTCCCAAATAAGGAAGGCTCTCTGCATTATAGGTAAATGTGAATGATTCTCCCGTCGCCTCGTCCTCAATCGAGCACCAGCCCTCCGTCACGGGATCAGCTGAATAGATCTTGTAATACGCGCCGGCATCCGGCATCTGGTCAAGCTTCACCTCTTGGTCGGACAGGCACGCTTGCGGCCAAGACAACTCGCTGCCGCGATTCCCCAGCCAATCATTGGAAGAAATGGAAACGAACGCTTTCTCTACCGACAGGGGGAACTTCACTTTCAGCGTCGGCTTGGCGGCAATAATCGGATGAGGGGCCCATATATAAGGGAGTGGATAAGGACTGAGGTTGATTAACTTATAGAAGAAGCGTATCCGATTATTCTCCAGTCGGACCCGCTTCTGCAGCTGATACGGCCACCGCACTCCGTGGACGGAGAATAACAGGGTCATGTCATCGACAACTTCATGCTCCCAAGGCAAGGGCCAAAGCTCCCCGTGATCGGGAACCTCAATTCCAGCCCAAGGACCTTCCGGATAAGCACATGAATCGATAGAAGGGAACATCTCATCCCAACCACACCGATCCCAATCGCCCCACAACGAGCCGTAATCTGGCTTGCGAAACTCCCTGCCTGCAGGGCGATCCAGCCATTCACGTTTTGTACGTTTATTCATAAGTGAGATCATCTTGCTGCCTAATTGCGGAATAAAGGCAAGCCGTAAATGATCATTTTCCAGCACCACACCCGGAAAACCACTCTCTTCATTATGGGTAATCAGCATTCTCACTCCCTCAACCACTGGCGTATTTGTTCGATATCACGGATACGATCCGATGACGAAATAATTCCGCAATGGACGGAGGGAAGGGTAGGCTATCAAACAACAGTTTAATTGTTGATAGCCCCCTGATGGCCTCCGAATCATTGCGGACTAGTCTATTCCCTCATTTTATTTATTTTCCAGCATGTTCAGCATGTTCATGATAACCGTTACCGCTTCTGCGCGGGTTGTTTTATCCTGTGGTGCAAACAGCTGACCGCCCTTGCCGCGAATAAGATTCGCATTGGCTGCTGCAGATACATACGGCTTCGCCCATTTTGCGGTCTGATTCGCGTCTTTGAACGGCGGTTCGGCACCGGCATCAAGAGGAAGCTTGAGCGCACGCACAATCATAGCTGTCATTTCTGTCCTGGAAATTTGCTGCTTGGCACCGAACGTTTGGTTGGTATAGCCGCTAATGATCCCCAGCTTCGCTCCGGCTGTGACATAACCAACTGCCCAGGAAGGGATCGGATCGGTGAATACAGCTTCGGCATCTTCCGCTTCCCATTGCAGCGCGCGGCCAAGCATGGCTGCAAACTCTGCGCGTGTAACAAGGTCGTTCGGACGGAAGGTTCCCTCACCTGTGCCTTTGACGATTCCGAGCGCAGCCGCTTCAGCGATGGCGTTCCTTGCCCAATGGTTAACCGTATCCTTAAATTCTATTTGGGCTGCATCGGCAGGCTTAGCAGCAAAGATGGCAAACACGCCGGCACTGGTCACCTGTACAGTGATCGTCCTGCCAGTCGTTTGTCCTTCCAGCTTCACCCACCCCTGCTTCAACTTGTCGAAGAAATAAACTGCTGACTCTTCATATCCTTGTTTGTCTGAATCGATCATCAACTCAAGCGTAATCGGCTTGGCAAAGTCATCTGCCGGTTCTTTGACGATTTCGAATACAGGACTGGCAAGTAGAAGTCCCGATGCGGCATTGCCGCCCGGATTATCGATGATCGTTGCCGTAACGGTCATCGGTTTTGCAGATGCTCCTTCGGGAATGCGAACCACCAACTGGCTTCCCAGCTTTAATTCTCCCGCTTGATTCGCTTCGAATCGTTTGGATTGCTGCTGCAGTTTGCTGCCATCGACCACTTGTACCGCAACTGTTGCAGTCAAGCTGTCATATTTAGCCGTAATAGTCGCCGTGCCAATTAAACGCCCGATAATATTGCCTTCAGCATCCACAGATACAACATCTGGATGAGACGAAGTAAATACAGCCTTCGCTGTCAACTGCTCTGACTTTCCGTTCTCATACAAGGCACGCACAGTGAGCTTGCGCGCGTCTCCAGGCTTGATGCGAGACGGTGTCGCATCGAACTGGATTCCTTTTATGCCTGGCAGAGCTACAGGCGGGATCCATCCACTTCCTCCATCGCCTGGGTTAGCCCTTTGTACGGTCACCTTAGCTGTTGCTTCGAAACTTTTGAATTTGGCGGTGATAACCGTCTCGCCTTCCTTCAGCGCTGTCAGCTTGCCCGTGCTGTCTACAGATGCGATCTCCGGATGAGCGGAAGTAAACGTTGAGAATTCGGCACCAGTCGAAATGGCATGCCTGATTCCGTTACGGTCGATCGCATATAGCTTTAATTGCAAGGAGCTGCCGACTTCCAAGGTGTAAGATTCCGCATCCCATTCAATACGGGAATAAGCCGATGGTGATTCAGTCTCAAGCAGATAAGGACGAAGCAACTGCAGATCCATCGCAGACGCATCGTAGTTGGCCCCGCCCAGCAAGTCGGTTAGCTCTCCCGCGGGCTGTCCATTTATCATAATCGATATTTTCTTAACGTCCTCGGTATAGTTGGCAATATTGATAAGGCGTTTGCCATCCTGCAACACACTGCGCCATTCCACATCCATAACCGGCTTGTCCGTGTCTCTATCGATCAACAGTACCTGGTCCAGGTTAAGCTGTTCGTAAATGTCGAACAATTGATCCCTCATCGCGATCGCGGACACGTCAGCAGGCAGAACAGTCGAATTGTCCAACAGCTCCAGATGCAGTTGAGCGTTCTGAGGCTGTTTACGATCATCGTATTGCAAAGAGTCATCTCCCATCAGCAGCACCGTCCCTCCGCCGGCCGCATATTGATGAATCCCTTGCAACGTAGATGCTTCGACGTGTGTTGCTTGAGGAACGATCAGCACACTCGTGCTGCCAAGGCCGTCCTCCCGGATTTGTTTCTCCGACATGAAGCCGACCTTCTGGCCACTGTAGCTGGCCGCCTTGTAAGCACGATAAAGAGCATCCATATAGGTTGGCGCGGCGTACACCGTCGAAGGAAGTGAATACAGGATGTGCACCTTCGGTTCATCATCTTGAAAAGCACTTACCTCGTTGGCCAACCGATTAAGATCCAGATTCGTCTTGCCAACTGTGGAGACAACATCGGGCCGATGAAGGAGACTGCCATAGAAATCGCTATTCTTATCGTATGACCGCTCCCAGACCCAGAGCGCTGCACCACTCAGCCCGTGCATCGCTCCTTGCCACAACACGGTGCGGGTGTGATCTGCCTGCCGGGAATCGTAGCGTTCATCACGATCCGCGATGATATGATCCTCGGAATTGAGCCCCGGAGCCGCTTTAAGGGACGACTGCAAATCGTAGAACTTGAGTTCTCTCAGGAACCCGTCCGGCCCTTTGCCCAAAAGATTATTGTTGTCATTTCCGTTGATTTGCGTGAATTCGCCGAATTGCTCTAGATCTACGCCGACACCCCATGACATATCGGGAACAGCGGTCAATGTCTCGCCCATGATTTTGACCTGTACCGGAAGTTCAGGAGCGATCCCTTGAATGATATCGACCATCCACCGATGCCATCCGGAGAATAAGTCGTTATTAAACTTTGTCCAATCATAATAGTAGACCGACGGTGTATAGGAAGAAGGCATCGGCACCTGATCGAACGATTCGTAACTTGTTCCATAAAGAGCATTGAGCTTTTCGATTTTCTCGTCATAGAGCTGACGCAAATACGCATGCCATTTCGGCAAATGCTGCGAATCGCGGTTTGACTCGTATGCCGCTTCATTGGATATGGTAACGCTGTGGAGAGAAGGGTAATCCTTAACCATCGGGATGATCGTTTTCAAATAATCGGACATGATCTCCTTCGCCTTTGGTGAATCAAGGTTAAACTTAAGGAAATGGGGATTATTGCTCTTCAGCTCCGGCCACTTCGCCAAGGCGAAGTCGGGGAAATAATGCGGCGATAGAAGCAGGTTCACCGCTACATTATGATCGCTAGCCTCTTGCAGCACTTTCTGAACATCATTTCGAATAGCGGAAGTCGACACCGTATATCCTTTGTCGGTTACTTCCGTATTCGTGCTCTCTTCGAATCCTGGATCATCAAGCATATTTACGACGCTACCCTCTGCTGTCATGCTAATATCATCAACCCACAGGGAGCCGGTCCGGTCCTCCGATAGAATGAGGAACTCGAGCCAGGTTTCATCCGGTCCTGTCGTATATTCCGCAGTTACCTTCTGCCAATCATAGGTTCCATTTGGGAATGCGTGGCGCGAGAGCCAGCTCGCTCCGCCTAAGAACCAGACCTGATTCACGTCTTCGCCCTTAACCCATGCTTCAAATTTATAGGACGTATTGGGTTGTACGGTAACGCCCTGTTTGACAGCTAAATACACCTGCGGAGTCATGACACTCTGATTCGTCAACTTCATCGAAGCGTCCCCGGAATGTTTAACGTTCGCATCAAATTGAATATTCCCTTGCACGCCACTGGCGCGGATAATCTCCCAAATCGATGGTTTAATTATGCTGTTGGGTCCTATTTCAATCTGAATGATATTCGTACCCAGGTCCTCGAATTCCGCCACATCCTTACGAACCTGATTGAAGTGTCCGTATCCTGTGAAAAAGACTTTTGATTTGTTCGGCTGATCCGTTCCTGCCTCCGTTGTTTCGGCAATGAAGGACCGCCCCTGTATGGATGGCCGTTCTACCCCGGTTTTATAGCGTGGAACCGTCCGCGCTGATAAGGTACCGTTCAAATATCCCTGAAGCCGGTCGACGGCTTCGTCATATAGCGCTTCCAATTGTTCTGCAACGTAAATGGACCTTTCCTGCATATTGTGATCGGCATCATCTTTGCCATAAGTCAAAAATTTGCGAATGACGCTTGCGTTAATCTGCTCGTAATCTGTCGGAATGCGACGTGCTTTAGCATCCGCCAGCAACTGATCGAGTCCCGGCATCCTTGCAGCCAGTTGATCAAACCGCGCATGTAAATCCGCCTTGCTGGGCGTCACGACCAGTTGCAGCAGATCCTCCCTGATCTTCCCCGTTGCAGGATCGCTCACCTGAATCGCGATATCCTTCTTGCCGATGTCCGAAAAACGGAGATCAAAGCTTTTTTTCAGCATGGTGCCGGCAGGCAGCTCGAGAAGCCGATCCCATTCCAGAGACGGGGAGTTGACTCGCAGTTCAATCGGATTTTCGCTGAAGTTGGTTATATAGTAATGATAAGATTGAGTCTCTCCTGAAGACAGCACGGTTTTGCCCTCGACCCGGGTATGCCATTGGTCGCCTTTCGGAATCAGGCCAAAGCTTCCGAATTGCGCGGGATCCTTGAATTTACCAATGCCTCCCGTCCATTCTATCCAGCCCCTGCGTCCGTTCCCGTCATTGTCATTTACCAAAAACGTGAAGGAAAGAGAATTCGCGGGTTTTCCGTTCGCTCCTATGGCCCCCCAAGGTATTTTCGCTTGATAAGTCGTGACATTGCCGTTCTGCGATGAAACGAGCTGCACGCTGGACGCTTCCAGCACGGCAGTCCCATCGTTCCATCTCCATACCTGCGAAGATCCGTTAGCATGGGAGAAACCGTATTCCGGTCCGTAATGCTCCCCATCCGGACTGAAAGCCATTTGAACGCTGTCCCCCTTCCATATTTCATTGCCTGCGTATGCCTCATGAGTGTCGTCTTTCACCTCGACCCCGACATACAACGCCTCTTCATCGTAAGCAAATCGCGCAGTCGCCGATAAATCCTCCTGACCGGCCCAACCATCGATGAGGATTTGGCTTGGATCCGCAGGCAAAGACAGACTGGCATATCCTTCCCAACCAGCCCATGTACCGTCAAGGTGAAGATCAGCATCCGCATGGAAAAGCGGCACATACTTGCTCTTGCCTAGAGAGCCCATCAAATCAGACACGTCGATCAACGACTCGCCTGGAATTCCAGTTCCAATCTCATAGGCAAACTCGGACACAACGCTGGCATCCCCGACATCCCCTTCGGCATATGCCTTGATTACCATCGATCTTTCGATGCGGATTGGCTGATTATAAGCCGCACGCGTGATGGATACACGTGGATCTGAGCCATCTGTCGTGTAGTAAATAATTGCATCATCAGCGGCAAACAATTGAACTTCCGTACCGGCTGGAACCACGCCGCTGCCTTGACTGGCCTGCACCGGCTGCACCGCTGGCATCGTCAGCATTCTGAGATTATCAATCCAATAGCTGATCTCCGTCCTGCCTTCAATAGATTCGGATCCGCTGTACACATAGAACTCAATGGACTGGACCTGATTCCTCAAGCTAAGGTAGTCTGAAAGGTCAACGCTAACCGTATTCCACTGATTAGACGTTAACTGAGTAATCGCCGATTCATACACAATACCGCCCGAAGCATTGTAGATTTTAATAATCAACGGTTCAATAGCGTGGCTTGTTTGTGATTCGGCGTACACATCCAGCAACAAGGTCGAAGCCCCGGATAAATCGAGATTCTGCAACGGACTCCAATAACTGCTGATATAACCAGGTGATCCCCCCGCGTTCATTTTAAACGAGAGCTTCTCCGAGTAAGCGCCTTCATTCTTTCGATCAGTAACTTGAACAGCCTCAGCTGTTCCGGCCAATGATTGACTTCCTCGCCATAAATCCTGGTTCTCGAAGCCATCCACAAGCACAGGCTGCAATTGCTTCTCGAAGCTGCCATTACGAGGTAAATTCCTGCTGCTCCCAGATTCGGTCATCGACAAATCGTCCAACCAGACGTTATCGGTAATATCCTCCACGATGATAGAGTATCTGTAGATGTGCTCTTGAGGTCCTGTCGTATAGGATGCTTTGATCTGTTGCCAATCATAGATTCCATCCGGAATCGCGAAATTGGGCCCGGAAACTCCCCTGACATTCTCCCCCTTGACCCATAAAGAGAGATCATAAGTCGTGTTCGGTTTTACCGGAACCTTCTGATAGGCCAGCGTGAATACATTCGGTGTGAGCGGCGTGCGGTTAGTCACGTGCAGTGAATGGTCTCCGGGCTGACCCGCCGCGCTATGATAGACATCAGAAACCACGGAATATTCGACATCGCCTCCCCCGTATGATTCGAATTTCCAGAACGAATTTTCCGGATTGGGAAGCAGCGGCTGAGCGGAAGCCGACACTTTGCCCGAATCGGTCCCTACCAATGATGACAATAGAGAAACGATTAAACTGAGAACCAAACAAACGCTTATTTTTTTCAACATCGCTAAAATCGCCTCCATACAATCATTTTCATGTTCTGATAACTTCGGTGCCGGTACAGCCTACTCCCGAATCACTTCAAAATAGCGCGCCTGGAATGATTGGGGCAAATGAACGGTCAACTTACAACTGTAAGTATTGTAATAAGTTCTTGCCTGGTATTGCTCGCCCGATGGATATAACTGTTTGATTGAAGATTTCCTATTGCCTTCTCCGTTGGGAAGCTGAAGCTCGATATACGGCTCTGCGCTTCCCAACCTCCAGACGGCAAGCAGGATGCGGGATTGATCCTCGGAAGCCAATCCGACGCAGGCCCAACCGTTCTTGTCGTTCAAGCGCGTAAAGCCGATCGGCCAGATGGGATAGGCTTGACGGATATGTTTTCTTTCCCGCTTATAGAGAGCCACGCCTTCCCGGATCAGCTGCCAATTCAATTCGTCGGCCATTTCAATATGACCCGACAAATACATGCTCCCACACATGCCGTTAATCATATTGAAGATCGTCTGTTCGCCGTTTGACATGCTGGATTGATAGTCATGAGTCGTCAGCAATTGCGGCTGTTCCTTCTCATGGAACAGCAGCGGATAAGGATACGTCCAGAAGCCAGCTTGCTCCGGCAATATTGCCGCCAGTAAACCGCTGATAATCGAAGGATTGTTGTAATAAGCTTCCTGATCAGAAGTACTGTGCAGGTGAAAGCGGGAAAGAATGCCGTAATCGGAGCGCATGCCTCCTGATCCGCAATTTTCCAGCAGAATGTGGGGATGCCTCGTTCTTACTTCTTCGATAAAGGCGTAAAAGACCCTCATATTTTCCAGCAATCCGCCCGCTGGCGAATGCGCGATCTGATCGTCACCGTTCCCGATGCAGTCGTTGCAGTCATTTCGAATGAGATCGGCCCCCATGCCGACTAACCGATCAATGACGCGATGCAGATACTCCCTTACTTCGGGATTGGTAAAATTCAAAAACCAGCGGGGGCCGCCGCCGACGCGGGCGCCGTTGCGCATGAGAAACCAGGAGTCCGGCTTTTGGCCGAGTTCGGCGTCCTCGCCGCACACTTCCATTTCCAGCCATATGCCGATGCGCAATCCTTTTTTTCGAATATAGTCAAATATGCCTTGAAGTCCTTCTTCACCAAACCGGTCCTCGCTTGGTTTCCAATCGCCCAGGCCGGTCCCCCACGCTTGATTTGCTTTCGCGAACCACCCCGCATCTATGCAATAGCATTCGGCGCCTGCCGCAGCAGCCGCATCGATTTGCGGAATGAGCTTATCCGTTGTCGGATCGGCCCACAGGCAATTCATGTAGTCGTTATAGATTAGCGGCGATTCAAATTCCTCTGCATGTGAAGGCTTCAAAAAGGATCTTCGGTATTTGGTCAACTGTTTCACGGCATCGGCGAAATGGCCGGTACAGCAGCCGACCGCAACCGGTACCGCGGTGAAGCTCTCTCCGGGAAGCAATTCATGCGTCCAACCGCCATATCTCTCGCTCGCGCCGTCGGCATGCAGAAACAGAGCGCCTTTGTTAAATGCCGAGGTGCCCCGATACCCGACTTCAATATGCCAGTTCGCCGACGTCTCGATCTGCATGTACCACGATTTGCCCGTCTCCATATCTTCCAACACGATCATTGGGAGAAACCGGCTTGTGCTCTGACTCCCGTATGAAGCAAAATGAATCGCGGCTCCGATCCCATGAACGGATGAAGGATAGAGTCCCAATTCTTCCAGATCGCCAGAACGCCACTGACCCTCGCCGTTCCATGATTGACGACAATAATGAACGCGAATTTTGTTTTTATCGTACCAAGGCCGACAACCGTCGGTTGCGATTCCCTGTATGCTCGTCGACGACAGATGGGTAAGGACGATCGGACGATTGCTGTCATTGCGCACGGTTGTCGATTGTCGAATAATGGCTGCATCCGGAATAAAATGCATTTCCACTTCAACGGATAGCTGCAGTTTGTCATGTAAATAAAGAAATATAAGGCGCTGTTCGTCTGCTTGCTTCATTGATTCCAACTTCATTTCTGACGGTAAACTGGTCATGCCCGAAACCATGGAAGACAGCGCGCCATACGGCCTTCCGGCAATGGCCAACTGGAAGCCGGGCAAAGCGATCGGACCCGGAGCCATCCGTCCATCATCCGTATTCAACAGGGATTGGCAATATCCGTTCTCCGTTTGTTCGAACCGCAGCACCATATTCTCATGCAGACATTGAATAAAGCTTTGGTCCGATTGTGTCATTACTTCCATCTGCATAAAATCCTCTCTTCTTAATTAATAGGATGCATGTGACGCTCCATTCCCAAACCCTCCCTACAAATCGTTATGAATACGCATCCATCGTATCAAGCATGTGCAAGAGGCGTTATATAGTGATTTATCTTTTCAATATAAAAATTATATCTAGTTTTGGGCGGGCGAGGATTCTCTTCGATCATAGAGTCGTGATCGCAAATGTCATAACCCGATCATCCCTTGACCCCGCTGCTCCAGCTCACGCCCCGCTCGATCAATCTCTGGCAGGCGGCAAACACAACCATTAGCGGAATGGCCGCCAACAGCAGCATGGCCATCGTGGATTGGCCGGTTCCAGCCGCCCTAGGTCTCGATGCTTCATTGGTAATATAGAGCGTAAAGGTATACAAGCTTTCATCGCGCAGAACAATTAGCGGCCATAAAAATTCGTTCCAGACCGCCATAAAGGTCATAATGGAAATGACCGTAAAGATCGGAATGGACAGCTTAACGATCATGCTGGAAAAAATTCGCCATTCATTGGCCCCATCAATTCGGGCCGCTTGCAGCATCTCATCCGGAATTTGATCAAAAAAGCCCTTAAACATATAAATGACTATGCCCCATGAGGTATGCGGCAAAATGACCCCCCATAGGTTGTTGGTCAGCCCAAGTTCCCCGATGACCAAATATAGCGGAACGATGATGGCCACCTCGGGTATCATGATCGTCGCCACAAAAAATAACGTCCACCAGTTGGACCAACGCTTGCCAATCAGCTTCGATATGGCATAGGCTGCGGTTCCGCCGAGCAACAGCTGCGAAAAAATCGACAGGACCACCACAAACACACTGTTCATGAAGCTGTTCAATATCGTTGCCGATTTACTTGTGAGCGTACTCTCTTTAAAGATCGCCAAGTAATTGTCAAAGAGACGGATCCACTCCCCGCTTTGGGAAACTGTTCGCACATCACCCTCCAAAAACGACGAGCTTCGCAGAAAGGCATCGATCTTGGCAGAAAGGTGATCCTTCGTACTCGAAACCGCCCCCTGCTTCGGTTCATATACAGCCTTGCTATCCTGGCCATGCCAGGTGACGTGCGAATAGCCTCGTTCCTTGATTAGCGCGTATTTTGTTTTCATCATTTGATCGGTGAACACTTCCGTCGGCAGCACAAAGCTTCTTCCGGCGTTAAACTCGAACGCCCGCATCTTCATCTCGTAGAGCACTCGGCCGTCTCTCATCCCGATGGCCCGCATTTCACCGATCGCTTCATTTTGGTTCCTTTTCCAGCTGAACCACATCGCCTTAAGTCCATCCTGCTCCAATGCCTGTTGATCGCTCATTTCCGAATCGCTGTAATCTACCGCAATCGTAACGACCTGTGGCTGTTCCGGTATCCATTTGGGCGGAAACTGGTAAAGCGATATCGGGTCCTTCAGCGAGGAACTGATCGCCCACCCAAGTGGAAACAGCAGTAACACAATGGACAGGATCGAAAAGGCATACGCAAAGGCTTTGAAGCTGGTCTGGCCCTTTTCCTTGATTCGACTCTGTTTCATCTTCTCCTACTCCTTGTTGGAAACCTTGATCTGAATGAACGTAATAATGGCTACGATGACAAATATGATGAAGGAAATGGCTCCGGCCATACCAAATTGGTTTTGTTTAAATGCACTGTTATATACCATTAGCGACATGACATTGGTGCTGTTGGCAGGACCTCCGCCGGTCATCACATAAATATTGTCAAACGCCAAAAAAGCCGTCGCCAAAAATTGTATAAATTGAATACCGATAATAAATTTCAGACCAGGTAAATAAATCGAAACCATACGTCGCCACGGCCCTGCCCCGTCAATGGTGGACGATTCCACAATCTCACGCGATACACCCTGCAACGCCGAATAATAAATGAGCACAGCCAAGCCTCCGCCAAGCACGCCTGGCAGCACCAGTGAAAACTTGGCTATGGCCGGATCATTGAGCCAGCCTACGGCAGGCAGTCCGATCCGCTCCAAAATAGCGTTTAGCAGGCCATAATCGGGATTGTACAGCCACTTCCAGATCAGCACTGCGGCAATCGACGGCACTGCTGCAGGCAGCAAATACAGAAAACGGAGCAACATGTTTCCTCTGCGTATGTCAATTAGCAGCATCGCCTGCATAATGGGAATCCAGAACGTCATGACCAACGATAACAAAGCAATGACGAAGGTGTTGTATAGCGCCGTCTGAAACAAGGAGGACTTAAACAGATGGGTAAAATTGCTCAGCCCGACAAACGGCCCCGGTGGATTCATAATACTGAAATCAAACAAGCTCATGAAAATCGCATAAAGCATCGGCACATATTTGAAAACAACAAAGGACAGCACCGACGGAGCCAGGAACATCGCTGCCAGCACTGGAAATCGCTTTTTCTTTCCGATTTTGCGAGGGGCTGCGAGTGAAACTTTTTCCATACAGAAGATCATTCCTTTCCCAACTTAAACGAGGGATGTCCGCTTGTCAGAAGACATCCCCCGCCTGTCTTTATACCGCTTGCACTACTTGCCTATATCTGCATTGTATGGACTAATAACCTCGCGCTGTGCCTTATCCTCTGCTTCCTTCAGCTCGGCAGCAATATCTGCCTTCTCGTTCAACAGTACATTCTGAATCGCCGGTACAATGTATGGACTGAGTCGACTCTTGAGGGCATATTCCAGCTGCGTGACTTCAGCCGCCTTTTGTACATTCGCTACGAGATCCTGCGGGACGTTCGACGTAAACTCCAATGGATTGACGTCCTTGCGCGTCGACAGCAAATTCGGCATAATGCCATTGTCCAGACGGAATGTATTCAGCTTGTCACGAACTTCCTTGGAATTTATATAGACGATGTATTCCCAAGCCGCATCCTGCTTTTCCTTATCTGATTTCGGATTGATAATCCAGTATCTTCCACCCATCTGGGACGGAGCCTTGCCGGACGGGCCGGCAGGCAGCGAACTGAAGCCTACATCCTCCAGGCTTACGCCGTTTGCCGCGAAGTCGCCGAACCAGTCGGACGCTCCAAGCATCATCGCCGCTCGCTTCTGGAAGAAGTCCTGTTTGTTATCGTCAAAGTTTTGCGCCACATTGCTTTGCACGACCTTGTATTTCCACTTCAGATCATGCCAGTATTGGAGGGCCGTTACGGTCGGTTCCTTAGTGAAATCGAGCGTAATGCTACCGTCCTCATTCTTCGTAGTCAGATCGCCGCCTGCCTGCCAGACGTAGTACTCAAAAAACCAGTCCGCCCAATCCATGCCCAGCAGAGCATATCCGTACTGCTTTTTGTCCGGATTTGTCAGCTTCTGGGCAACTTCTGCAAACTCCTCCCAATCCTTCGGCGGCGAATTGGGATCAAGCCCGGCTTCGCGGAACAGATCCTTCCTGTACATCAGACCCATCAAATACATATCCGCAGGTACGCCATACACCTTCCCGTCGATCGTCGCTTGCTCCATAGCAGATGGCAAATACTGATCCTTGTCTGCATAGTCGTTCCAATACGAGCTTAGATCCTGCACAACACCCGCCTTCACCCAATCACCGATATCCGGAAAGCTGGTATTATGAAAAGCGTCTGGCCCTTCTCCACCCGCATTGGCCGTCATAAATACTTCGTTAACGCTTGTACCTGGCGGCGATGCGACATGATTGACTTTAATATTGGGATGCGAAGTATCAAAATCAGCGAATATTTCATCCATAATCGGCTTGAACACATCATCATCCGGCGATTTGTCCCATACTGTAATCGTTACCTGCTTGTCCGCTTTATCGGACTTGGCCGTGGCAGGCGGGCTGCCGTCCGCACTTTCCCCCGGCTTGTTGCCGCCTGTCGACCCGCAAGCGGCCAACACGCACATGACTGCAATCAGCCCCATACTGATTATCTTTTTTCTCCACATATGAATGCCTCCCTTTTTTACTTACGATCTCAGTATAAGAAACTTAACCATGGGTGCGTTATACAGGGAATTAACGCGTTGCTATCAGTAATTCAACTATTTCGCACCGCGCAGCTGAATCGGTGAGATGCCAAATGTTTTGCGGAAAATAAGGCTGAAATATGCCGGCTGCTCGTAACCGACTAACTGTGCAATTTCTTTGACCTGCAACGGGGTTTCCTTGATCAAATGCATCGCTTGCTTCATACGTGTCTGTAAAATATATTCCGACAGCGTGACGCCCGCCTTCTCCTTGAAGATGCGACTGAAGTAGTTGGCATGAATATAATAGGTTGCCGAAATCCATTGCAAGGAAATGTCCTCGTTGTAATGCTGTTCGATATAGCGGATGACTTCCTCCACAATTTGTTCGCCTGTCAATCGGCTACCAGCCAGCGGACGCAATGCAAAATGTTCGAATAACTGCAGCAGCTCGGCATATATAGCTTCCATATCCGATTCGCGATGCAAAATGGCTGATCGGTCTTCCATGGCAGCGTCAAACCCGTTTTTTTGGCGAAACAACTGCAGTGTCTCCAGTATTTGCTTAATAAATTGCTGTAGTTCCTGGTAACGAACGGCGCTATCTTCCGCCAGCATGCGCAGCCTTTTAAGCAGCCAATCGCCAATCGCCTTCACTTTATGCGTTTCCAGACAATGAACCAGCATTCTCTGCTCGTCGGCACTTAGCACATGCCGGTCGGTATGGTGGGAAACCGGCTTGTACCTATAGACAACCCCGCCACCGCGCAGCACTTTATTTAGACTGGCTTGCCTCGCTTCCGTGTAAGAACGGCCGAGATCTGCAGGGTGCCTGACGGCCGTTCCGACCCCTACCGTGACACGGACGCGCATATAGCGGCCGATATGCGCAATCGCCTCCTGCCAGCATGTTGCGTTGTCACGGCTCGTCACGGACGCGATCAGCGCAACAAATTCATATCGATTAAAGGCATGTTTGAACACAACACTCTGAACCCCATGCAAGGACAGGCAGTTTTCAATAATATTAAGAATGCCATAGTAAAAAAGCGATTGCTCCTCTTCGCGAAAACCTAAATGCGGATATTCAATGGAATCCATGTCGACAAGGACGGCGTAGCCCGCCCCTGCAAGCAGCCATTCGGGCAACTGCACCAAATCCTCCGGAAGGGGGCTTCCGGAAATCAGTCTCGTCAGCGAAAAGCTAAGCATACTTTGCTGCTGCTTCAGATAATTTTTCCTGAGACCCGAAACATAACTTTCCTCCAGCTTTTTTCTCTCCAGCTTGCCAACCATCTCAGCCAGTGTCCGATTTAGCTCTGCATCCTTGATCGGCTTCAGCAAATAGGCTTCGACACCATACTGGATGGCCCGCTTGGCATAATCAAAATCTCCATATCCGCTCAAAATAATACAAAGCAGCTGGGGCTGAAGCTCCTTCAGGCGCTTGATCAGTTCTATGCCGTCCATGCCCGGCATGCGGATATCAGTTAATACGATATCTGGCTTCAGTTCAATAACCAATTGCAGTGCAGAGACCGCATTTGTAGCGGCGGCGGCCAATTCCATACGCAGGCCGGCCCAATCTATTTTCTGAACGAGACCGTCCAGAATGATTTGTTCATCGTCTATAAGCAACAGCTTGTACATGCTCATCCCTCCCTCTTGGGGATCGTCAGACGCATGACTGTCCCGAATTGAATTGCACTCGTCATCTGAAAATCTGCATTTCCGCCATAATGTAAGGATAGCCGCTGTACGACGTTTCTAAGGCCGATCGATCTGCGCCCATCCGTTTCGATTTCTTCAGCCCTGCCAAGTCTCTGCAATAGCTCCTGCAGCTCCGTTTCTTCCATGCCAGCCCCGTTATCTTCGATTTCAATCGCATAAGCGTCCTCGGACAACGAGAATACTTGCACACTGACATACCCGCCGTCCTGCTTTTTCTCGATGCCATGGATGATCGCGTTTTCCACCAAAGGCTGAAGCAGCAGCTTGATCATCGGCATACCTGCCAATTGTTCCTCAATGTCAACCACGTAACTCAAATGATCTCCAAAGCGGATTTTTTGTATATAAAGATAATTTCGGATATGATCCAGTTCCTCATCAATTTGTCCGTATTTTCCTGCGCTGATGCTATAGCGAAACATATCCGACAAACAATGAATAATCTTGCTGATCTTGTTGGGGTCATTACCGCTTATGACCAAACTTTCGATCGAACTGAGCGTATTGAACAAAAAGTGGGGATTGATTTGAGCCTGCAGCGCATTCCATTGCGCCTCCTTGCCAGCCAGCTCAACCTGGTACTTTTCAAGAATAAGTATGTTTATTTTCTCCGTCATCCGATTAAAGCTGGCGCCTAAATACCCAATCTCATCCTTCGTATTCACCGGCACAGTCACATCAAAAACTCCATTTTCCATTCGCTTCATCGCTTGGCGCAATTGCAGGATAGGTCTAGTAATTTTGTGGGAAAATGCTACAGTGATGCCAATTGCCAAGAGAAAGATGACGCCCACTACCGTAATCGATTGCCACATCGCCTTGCGTGAGCCTTCAAGTAGTATTGTTTTATCGATCTGGGCAACCAGATACCAGTCCGTCATTGAAAACCGTGAAGTCATGACCAAGTCATCCTCGCCTTTGGCAAGTACATTGGTCAGCGCCATTCCAGCCGAATCCGCCGCGAGCAGTACCTGACCGTCCGCTGCGGTGATATAGAGGTCTCCAATATTCCGCTTTTTCAAATCCTTCAGACTATTCACAATCCAGTCTGCCTTCAGCTCAACCTGTAATATACCGACATTCACGGCCGGCTTAAAATTGGATACGACAAAGACGGGCTTGATAAAGAGCAGTTCTTTTAGGATCGAATGACTAGAGGAGGCAATGCGCCAGTGATTATTCTTGTCGTCCATCTCCGACATAATCCGGATGCTTTCCGCATCACGGATTTCATCTGCCTCGGATCGCACGAACAAACTGGTGCCAAACGACTTGCCGTTTCCGTTATAATCCAACAACCGAAACCGACCGATATGAGAACGCTGCTGCTCAAATTGAATGCGGCGGTCGAGCTGGCTTGACAACTCTGCAGGCGGATTCGCCAACTCTGACATATAATTCTGAACACTTTTGTCATAGGACAGCCGCCAAGCCGCATTCTCCGTATTGACCATGCTGCTCTCTATCGAGTTGATTTGAAGCTGCATAATATGCTCGACACTGGCGCGCACTCTTTTTTCCACTTCTTTTTTCAAATTCCAGGAATGAATAACCCCAATCGATACAAGCGTAAGCAAAATGATCGACAGGAACAAAAGCAGCAATTTTGTGCGAAACTGATACCTTACGCCCATGAATGCCCCTACCTTCTTTTTTACTTACAATATAGCAATTATCAGTAACCTGGAGAAGAAGATGACGTTATTTCAGAAAAACAATCATTACCGTTTGTAACGGAGCCAGCGTCAATCGCAGCAGCCCTTCCGCAGATACCTTGGCTTTTCTAATCCGCTCTCCTCTTGCATCTTCCACAACAGTCAGCACGGCGCCTGCCAGCTCGGGCAGCACAACGTCCGTCTCACTTATCTCTGTCGTGTAATTGATGACTAGTTGCACCAGGCCTCCATCCTGCGCACTCCACTTGCTGGTCAGCACGCTTGGTACTGTCAGACGGCGCCCGTCTAACATGACGATGTCGAGCTGGGCAACATTTTTCAACTCGTTTGGTTTTTCCATCCGCCCGGAGAACAGGTAAGCTTTGCCCGCTCCCCTGCGCCAAGCGTTTGCCGCTCTGACAAAGGTGATGACAGCCTCTTGATTCGGAGCGGTAACGTTCCATTCGGTGCCCCAGCTCCAGGTGATTTCCCCTTTGTCCTTAAGCACGACAGTAAGCATATCGCCGGCATGGAAGGAATAAGCCAGACGATACAATAAGTTTTCAGGGCTATGCTCATAATCTACAATTGCTTGCGTAGGATTCTGATTCCCCATGAAATTATTGATATATTCGTGATACACGTAAGCATAGAGCGGCACAGGCTGTCCGATCGTATAGTTGATATTAAAACGCAAATCATTGAACAGCAGACCTTCAATAAACGGTTCAGCAGCCGCCGACTCGCACCCGAAAATCACCTTGCGCCCGGCCTTTTCCGACGCTTCGTTCATTCGTGTGATGAGATGCTTCATTGCCTCCACCTGCCAGCGTCCTGGCGCCGGAACATGGCCGTGTTCGCGGCTGTAGCAGAAATACGAGTTGCCACCGTGATTCTGGTCGAAGTATTGAATGTAATCGCAATGGCCGGCAATCATCCGCTCCGTTTCGTTCAATACAGTCTCGCTAACAAATGGCTGAGTGGGGCACATATCGTAGCCGCTCCGCTGTCCCGTGCAGATTGCCGAATAAGGCAGCTTCCCATCCGGCGACAAGCACATGACGGAAGCCAGCTGCTGGTTATTGAACTGCTCTTTTTTGTTATAGGACTGCACAAGATGACTTTGTTCGGTCCAGCCGATGCCACTGCAATAAAGCCCCAGCAAATTCCCTTTGGCGTGCAGCCCGTTGGCAAATTCGACAAGCGGCTCCTCACCGCCGTATGGCGGCCAAACATAAGGCGGCGCCCACGGAGCAGTGCCTTCCCAGTGCATCAGCAACGCCATTACCCGGCTGTCGAACACATTTGCCAGTTGCTCCAAATAGGGTAACGCTTGCACATAAGGGAAATAGCCATTCGGCTCCATATTGTCAAGATCTTGCGTCCCGCGTACCGGGTAGGTCACGACGACCGGTGAATCTTCGTACCATTCCGGCAAATCGGGACGACTGGCAAGCGCAGTCGGCCGCGCACTTGATTCGCTCAGGTACCACGACCGATAAATCGCCGCAGCGTCGTGCCAGTCGCCCTCAAACACCGCCAGCACCATATCGTAATCCATGCGGTACAGCCCCGGCCCTTCCGCTGCGGGGTAAAGCCGGAATTGCAGCCGAATATCTTTTTCCAGCCCGTAATAATCAATCATCTTCACATGCCCTCTGTCATCATGCGCCCCTATGTACAAACCGGCATGCTCGTTGTAATAAGCCATAAATTGTGTCGGCACGGCGCTCGGATAGATGCTGGCAATACTTCGGCTCGGGTATTCCGCCTCCTGGTAAGCGATCCAATCGTTCGCATCGCGAATGTCCAACTGATCAACCAACACGCCTTCATTTCCAGGCCATAACAATCTGCTTCTGCCCTTCGTGCCGGTAAGCCCGTTCACCACCGCCAGGCCGGGAAAATCGATCCATTCAAGCGTCAGTTCCGTTTGATGTTCCACCTCAAGCCGCCAGTAGCTGCGATTGTCACCATAAGGCAGTCGCACGCTTACATGCACTGTGGCACCCAGCTCTCCCACCTCGGCATACACAAGCTCTAGCGTGTCTTCGTCAGAGCTTTCTTTATGCATCACTTCAAAGCGTCCAGCTTCATGGGCACTTGCCAGCAGGATCTCTCCCGCCGCATTCCGAAAGCGAAGTGCAAACAAAGGGATGCTCCTTGTGGATACACCCGCCAGTTCGGTCATCCCTCTTTTTAATGAAATAATCGAACCGTTATTCTCATCCAGACGTATCGTCATCTGACTGTTGCCAATAATCATCAGACATCTTCCTTTCCTGTTTCATGTATTCTACTTTAGAGCTAACCACCATTGTATAGGGAATGCACGCCAGCAGGTTATATGCAGCCTTAACTATTCGATATGACTAAATTATCTTTTTTAAGTGAGCGTCAAATAGAAATTGGCTTCGCTATTAACAGGTGGATTCAGTTTGACGCTTACATAAAAGGAACCTTCAAGTCCACTTTTTGGTGGCTTTGAAGGTTCCTTCGTACATGATTTTGGACAAGCTTTCTTTCTTTTAGTAGTTTGCTACTATAGTAGTCTGTCCTGTGAGTCCCGACAGCGTTATCATATCTCCGCTATAGTTTGTATACGTCGTTCCCTTTACCGTCACACTCTGAATTGGGTTGCCAAGCGGATGGCGCAATTTTACTTTTATAGCACTTGGTGCATTTCTGGCAGGAGGTGTCAGGGTAACGGTTATTTTATTCGTTGCTACATTGGAGTTCATTGTATAGCTTAAAGGACCGAATTTGGAAGGCGCGTTCAGCACTTCTGTTGTTTTTCCATTCTCCAGCCAGCCGCGAGGAATGGATTGTCCCAGAATCTATTCATTTCCAACTGTCCTAACCAGCATCATCTGGAGAAGCCGCATTCTCCTCGCTTCTCAAACGTGTTAATAATGATCTGCGCAAGCGTGCTGTTGGGATCCAGGAAATTCGTATCCAGCACCATACTGCTGGCCAGCCCGAAAATGATATCGGTGGTAATACGATCGGGAGAGGTGGGTACATCTTGGGATTCGAGTAACTTGCGGAATTTATTCAACTCCGTTTTTATAATACGTGATGGTATGCTCGCTAATATTCCGGATTTTACAGTCGCGGAGAAACAAGTGCATAGCGGATTCGAAATCGTCCACTACATACAGCGGTTTGAGTTGCGGAGAATGTTCGGATTCGGACAGTTTATTGCTGCGTCGTGCCATGGTAACGCCCCATTTCTACGATTTTAGTCGTACGAAGAGGCAGGGATTTTAGGCGGTCATCTGCGTGATATTTACAGACGTTTGTAACCGTCCTAAAACGCAAAAAACGCCGCTGTACATAGCGTACAGTCAGCGTCATATCAACGTAGTTGTGGTGCCGGTGAGAGGACTCGAACCTCCACGGTTTCCCTCACGATTTTGAGTCGCGCGCGTCTGCCATTCCGCCACACCGGCATAGTCATGGCGTGCCCTAAGAGATTCGAACTCCTGACCTTTTGATTCGTAGTCAAACGCTCTATCCAGCTGAGCTAAGGGCACATCAATTAAAAAAATTGTGGAGGCGCCACCCAGATTCGAACTGGGGGTAGAGCTTTTGCAGAGCTCTGCCTTACCACTTGGCTATGGCGCCAAAAAAATAAAAAAATGGAGCGGAAGACGGGAATCGAACCCGCGACCCTCGCCTTGGCAAGGCGATGCTCTACCGCTGAGCCACTTCCGCATATAAATGGCTGGGGATTCAGGGATCGAACCTGAGAATGACGGAGTCAAAGTCCGTTGCCTTACCGCTTGGCTAATCCCCAACATTTGTTTTCTCACTTTAAAGGATAAAAATGGGGCGGACGAGGGGAATTGAACCCCCGAATGTCGGATCCACAAACCGATGCGTTAACCACTTCGCCACGACCGCCACAGTATTCAATTTTTGGCAGGGGCAGCAGGAATTGAACCCACACTAACGGTTTTGGAGACCGCTGTTCTACCTTTAAACTATGCCCCTAAGGTAAACTGGTGGAGGATGATGGATTCGAACCACCGAACTCGTAAGAGAGCAGATTTACAGTCTGCCGCGTTTAGCCACTTCGCTAATCCTCCATGAGTGGTGCCGTCGAGAGGACTTGAACCCCCAACCTACTGATTACAAGTCAGTTGCTCTACCAATTGAGCTACAACGGCAAATTCAATTCTTCATTTAAAAATGGTGGCTCGGGACGGAATCGAACCGCCGACACGAGGATTTTCAGTCCTCTGCTCTACCGACTGAGCTACCGAGCCATTTGGTTAAATGGCGGAGCTGACGGGATTCGAACCCGCGGTCTCCTGCGTGACAGGCAGGCATGTTGGGCCACTACACCACAGCTCCACATTATGGTTCTCGGATGACTCCGAAGGTAAAGTTGGTTGCGGGGGCAGGATTTGAACCTGCGGCCTTCGGGTTATGAGCCCGACGAGCTACCGGGCTGCTCCACCCCGCGTCATTGTAAATCTGCTTATGCAGTTAATGGTGGAGGCTGACGGGATCGAACCGCCGACCCTCTGCTTGTAAGGCAGATGCTCTCCCAGCTGAGCTAAGCCTCCATAATGGACGACATTTAATACTATACAACATATTAAGTGCTTTTTGCAAGTCCATAATTGATTTTTTTTAAAAAAATTGGTGACCCGTAGGGGAATCGAACCCCTGTTACCTCCGTGAAAGGGAGGTGTCTTAACCGCTTGACCAACGGGCCTTACTAAAAGTAGGATAATGGCGGAGAGAGAGGGATTCGAACCCTCGAGACACGGTTAGCGCCTACACGATTTCCAATCGTGCTCCTTCGACCACTCGGACACCTCTCCAGATGGCTCCCCGAACAGGACTCGAACCTGTGACAACTCGATTAACAGTCGAGTGCTCTACCAACTGAGCTATCAGGGAACGGTTATACATCGGGTAAGTTACACCCTGAAAACTGGATACGAACGTTTGCGAAACGTTTAGAAGGTTGAATATGTTAGGATAAGCCCTCGACCGATTAGTATTCGTCAGCTGCACGCATTTCTGCGCTTCCA
>NZ_BMHP01000015.1 GCF_014641075.1 Paenibacillus nasutitermitis | reverse complement strand
GAGTAGGACGTTGCCAAGCACGAGAAGCCGACCGCAGTTTGCGGTCGGTTTTTTGTTGTTTCCGGGTTTATTTGTTCCCAGGTTTATTTATGTTTTTGTTGTTTCCCTGTTTTTATTGTTGAAGATTTTTTTATTAAGAATGCCAGCCCGTTTTGTCGTTGATGATGATTGATGTGAGGATAGCAGCATCCTTTCGTCTAATTTTCCACGAATTCTTTTTGCCAACAGAGCGCCAAAGACGCATCCAGTCTGGAATATGATGTTTCGTTAGGGACTCAAAAAAGGTAAAGAATAGGACAACCTCCCTCATGCGGCTGTCGGTTGGTGATGCCTGAATGAAGTTATGTGCCCGCTTGACGTATAAATGAGCGAGATACGCCCAAGCTATTAACGGATCATCAAAAACGCATGCGCTGCCTTGACGTTTTGAAAAAAATGCGTATAATAAAATTAAGGTCAAAGAAAGTCAAAGTCAAGTAAACAGAATATTGCATGATTTTGGCGAACTGACTGTTGTTGGTTGCATTTTAGGGAGGTTGGTGAAATGCGCAACATTTCCGATCTCATTGAGCAGTACTTGAAGCATATGCTGCAGGAGAGCTCAGAAGGTGCGGTTGAATTGCAGCGGAATGATTTGGCGGACCGTTTTTCTTGCGTACCCTCACAAATCAATTACGTGATCAGCACCCGTTTCACTCTGGAGAAAGGTTATTTTGTTGAAAGCAAGCGCGGTGGCGGCGGATATATCCGTATACAACGCATTGATCTTCCCACCTTAACCGTCATCCAGGGGCATATCGCCCAGACGATCGGTGATCAAGTGGATCAAGGAGCAGCAGAAGGACTTATCTATCAGTTGGAGGAAGCGGAGCTTGTTTCCAAACGGGAAGCAAATCTGCTGAGGGCCGCTATCTCCCGTGAGGCAATTGCTGTCAAACTTCCCTTGCGCGATGAGATCAGAGCAAGACTCCTGAAGGCGATGCTTATTACACTGCTTGTCAAATCTCGATGAGTAGTTGCTTCGACCAGGGTGCTTCTTGTATGCCGCAACAGGTACGAACGAAACATGAATCCGAAGTTTGAACCTTGCAGGAGGAGGGATAGAGCGGAATGCTTTGTCAGGAATGCGGTAATAAACCGGCTTCACTTCATTTTACAAAAATTATAAATGGAGAAAAAACCGAATTTCATATTTGCGAATCCTGCGCACGTGAAAAAGGAGAAGGACTTCCCGGTGTATCGAACGGTTTCTCTATTCACAGCTTATTATCCGGACTGCTCGACTTTGAACCTGCAAGCGGAGTAAATGCCTTTGGCGCAAAGCCGCAGCAATTACGTTGTGAAACATGCGGCCTTACGTATACCCAGTTCAGCAAGATGGGAAGGTTTGGCTGCAGCGAATGTTATACCACTTTTGGAAGCAAGCTGGATCCCATCCTTAAACGTGTACATGGCAATGCTTCGCATGTCGGCAAAATTCCCAAACGCTCAGGCGGACTCATTCAACTGCGGCGTGAGATTGAGGAACTTCGGGCTGATTTGCATGAACGCATTGAACGTGAGGAGTTTGAGAACGCGGCCCAAATCCGCGACCGGATCCGTGAACTGGAAAGCAAGGTCACAGATGCGTAGGAACAGTCTTGGAAGGAGGACTCGTCTTTGTCGGAGCGATCTTTTGTACAAGAGGCCTTAAGTAAGTGGATGAAAGAAGAAGGACCTGATTCGGACATTGTCATCAGCAGCCGAGTTCGGATCGCCCGCAATCTGCGGAGTCATCCTTTCCCGATGCTCGCTACCAATGAACAGGCAAAAGAAGTAATGGAGAATCTGATTTCGGTGGGAGCTTCATCCGAACTTCATAAAATCGACCAGTTTGAAACGATTGAGTTGTCTGAATTGAGTGAATTGGAACGAAGAGTTCTCGTTGAGAAGCATCTCATTAGTCCAAACCTTGCGAATGAATCGCGCTGCGGGGCTCTTATGCTTAGCAGGAACGAGTCTGTCAGTATTATGGTTAATGAAGAGGATCATTTGCGTATCCAATGCCTATATCCGGGTTTTCAGATCAAGGAAGCCTGGGGCTTGGCTAACCGCATTGACGATATTTTTGAAGAAGCAACCGATTATGCTTTCGACGAGCGCCGCGGGTATCTGACCAGCTGCCCGACCAATGTGGGCACCGGCATTCGTTCTTCGGTTATGATGCATCTGCCGGCACTGGTGATGACCCATCAAATAAATCGCATATTGACGGCTATTACCCAGGTGGGTTTGGCTGTGCGGGGGATTTACGGGGAAGGCAGCGAGGCGCTGGGAAATTTGTTTCAAGTATCCAATCAAATTACCCTGGGACAATCGGAGAATGAAATCATCGATAATTTGCACAGCGTAGCCAAACAAATTATTGAGCACGAAAAGGCCGCTCGTCAGCGTATGCTGGAGGAGTCGCAGATACGTTTGGAGGACCGGATATACCGTTCCTATGGGATTTTGTCGCATGCCACCATTATGGATTCCAAGGAAGCCGGCCAACGGCTGTCCGATGTCCGGCTTGGAATCGATCTGGGGCTCATTACAGGGGTATCGCCCCTGGTGATGAATGAATTGATGGTTTTGATGCAGCCGGGTTTCCTGCAGCAGGTTTTCCACGAAAAGATGAATACCGAGCAGCGGGATATCAGGCGGGCGCAGCTTATACGTCAGCAGTTAGAACAAAGTAAATCCGATCATGGGGGTGTGTGAACATGATGTTTGGCAGATTCACGGAACGTGCGCAGAAGGTGCTTGCACTGGCACAGGAAGAAGCGGTTCGTCTAGGTCACAATAATATTGGAACCGAACATATTTTGCTTGGACTTAATCGCGAAGGGGAAGGCATTGCCGCCAAAGCCCTTATCGGTCTGGGACTGAGCCTGGAAAAAATCCAGGACGAAGTCGAGACACTTATCGGCCGCGGACAAGAGCAGCCGACCAATATTGCCTATACGCCGCGCGCCAAGAAAGTTATCGAGCTGTCGATGGACGAAGCGCGTAAGCTTGGCCATACGTATGTTGGAACCGAACATATTTTGCTCGGCTTGATTCGCGAAGGAGAAGGCGTCGCTGCCCGTGTGCTTAATAATTTGGGCATCAGCCTGAACAAAGCACGGCAGCAGGTCCTGCAGCTCTTGGGCAGCAGTGAAGCGGTATCGAGCAACCATGGAGCAACGGCAAACGTAAGCACGCCGACGCTTGACGGTCTCGCCCGCGATTTGACCGCTTATGCCAAAGACAATAATCTAGATCCGGTTATTGGCCGGGGCAAAGAAATTGAGCGCGTCATTCAGGTGCTCAGCCGCAGAACCAAGAACAACCCTGTTCTTATTGGAGAACCCGGCGTCGGTAAAACGGCAATCGCCGAAGGGCTGGCGCAGAAAATCATCGCTGGTGAAATTCCCGAAACGCTCCGTGACAAACGCGTCATGACGCTGGATATGGGTTCGGTTGTGGCCGGCACGAAATATCGCGGTGAGTTTGAGGACCGGCTGAAAAAAATCATGGATGAAATTCGTCAGGCAGGTAACATTGTGTTGTTCATCGATGAGCTTCATACGCTTATTGGAGCAGGCGGCGCGGAAGGTGCGATTGATGCCTCTAATATTCTAAAACCTGCACTTGCACGCGGCGAGCTCCAATGCATCGGTGCTACCACGCTGGACGAATACCGTAAATATATTGAGAAAGACGCGGCATTGGAACGCCGTTTCCAACCGATTACGGTTGACCAGCCTTCTCCGGAGGAAGCGATCCTGATCCTTCATGGACTCCGGGACCGCTACGAAGCCCATCACCGGGTGAAAATAACGGATGAAGCGATCGAGCAGGCGGTTAAACTTTCCGACCGTTATATTACGGACCGTTTCCTGCCCGATAAAGCGATCGATCTGATCGATGAGGCAAGTTCCAAAGTGCGCCTCAAATCGTATACCGTACCGCCTAATTTGAAACAGCTCGAGAATCGTCTGGAAGATATCCGCAAGGAGAAGGATTCAGCGGTGCAGAGTCAGGAATTCGAGAAGGCAGCCGCACTTCGCGATACGGAGCAGAAGATACGCGAAGAGCTGGATGTAACGAAAAATCAGTGGAAAGAAAAACAAGGCCGTACGGATTCGGAAGTAACGCCGGAGGATATCGCTCAGGTGGTTGCAAGCTGGACGGGAATTCCGGTAAGCAAGCTGGCTGAGGAAGAAACGCAGCGCCTGCTCAAGATGGAAGATATTCTTCATGACCGTGTTATTGGTCAGGATGAAGCCGTCAAAGCAGTATCCCGTGCCATGCGCCGCGCCAGAGCCGGTCTGAAGGATCCGAAGCGTCCGATGGGATCATTCATCTTCCTCGGACCGACCGGTGTCGGTAAAACCGAACTGGCCCGCGCACTGGCGGAAGCAATGTTTGGCGATGAGAATGCCGTTATCCGCATCGATATGTCGGAATATATGGAGAAGCACTCGACGTCGCGTCTGGTTGGCGCACCTCCAGGGTATGTCGGGTACGAGGAAGGCGGCCAGCTTACCGAGAAAGTACGCCGCAAGCCGTACTCGGTTGTTCTGCTGGATGAGATCGAGAAGGCCCATCCGGATGTATTCAACATCCTGCTTCAGGTTCTGGAGGATGGCCGTCTAACGGACTCCAAAGGCCGTGTCGTCGATTTCCGCAACACGCTGATCATTATGACCTCCAATGTTGGTGCGGATCAAATCAAGCGCAATACATCGCTCGGCTTTACGGCCGCTCAGGATGCCGGCCGCGACTTTACCGTCATGAAAGAGAAAGTGCTCGCGGAGCTGAAGAAAAGCTTCCGTCCCGAGTTCCTGAACCGGATTGATGAAACGATTGTCTTCCATTCACTTGGCGAAGAGCATATCGCTCAAATCGTGACGCTGATGTCGGAGGAGCTGCGCAAACGGCTGCATGAGCAGGAGGTTGACTTTGTGCTTACGGATACGGCTAAAGCCTTCCTTGCCAAGGAGGGATACGATCCGCAATACGGAGCACGTCCATTGCGCCGCGCGATCCAGAAGCATATTGAGGACAGATTGTCCGAGGATCTGCTGACAGGCACGATCACCAAAGGCGATACGCTTACGATTGATGAGAAAGACGGTGCACTGACGGTTACTCCGTCACCATCCGCACCGGCGGCCAGCGAACCAGCCGCCAAGTAATATTATGATCCCCTTGCTCTTACCGGTCATCGCTTCTATTGGCGAAATCCCGGCGAGCAAGGGGATTTTTGCTACTACGCTGATATCGGCGTATGATGGGAGTGTGGATACCTGATCCGTTACTTGGGTCTTGGGCCTTTGTTTGCAGTTAAACATTAATGCCAATAAGGTTTAGGAGGATGAAATATGATTGTTGTTGTGAATACAATAAAGGTCAAAAAAGGTCATGGGGAATCTGTGGCGCAGCGTTTCCAGAACTCCAAGGGCGTCGAATTAACGCCCGGTTTTGTCCGGATGGAAGTCTTGTTTACGGAAGATATGGAAGAGGATTATGACGAACTGAAGGTCTGCACGCATTGGGCGGACAAGTCTTCGTTTGAAGGCTGGGTAAACAGCGATTCCTTCCGGCAGGCACATGCCAAACGAGCTGGGGCGCCGGAAGGGCAGTCTCAGGGAGAGCGTCCGAAAGACAGCGGGCAGAATGGCCAAGGTCATGGACAGTCCCATCAAGCTGCGCCGCAAGGCGAAAGCGTGATGTTAGGTTCGAAGATGACCGTTCATACTGTACTCGTGAGCCGCACGCTTAATCAGGAAGAATAGGGCTTTCAACAATTAAATCCGAACGATTTCCCGTTCCCGCCTGGAGTATATTTGCCGGGCGGGAAACTTTTATGTAACGGGATCCGTTAAAGGGTTTATCCTACCCTTGAGAAATGGTAAACTTTGAATGATACTGCAATAAGCATAAGGAGCCGCTCATGGCAAAACTTAAAATAAAATTCGCCTGTACCGAATGTGGAACGGAATCACCCAAATGGCTGGGCAAATGTCCGGGCTGCGGGGAATGGAATACGATGGTGGAGGAGAAGGAAACGGTAGTCAAGACGCCTGGAGTCAGTTCCCGGCTGATTCAGACGAAAGAAAAAGCGCAATCCATCATACACATAGATAATGAGCAGGAGCCTCGCATAGAAACGTCGCTGCTGGAGCTTAACCGCGTTCTGGGCGGAGGTGTTGTACCCGGGTCGCTTATTCTGGTTGGCGGGGATCCCGGGATCGGAAAATCAACGCTGCTGCTGCAAACCTCTCATGCTTTAGCCTCTCAGGGGTTGAAGGTCCTTTATATTTCCGGAGAGGAATCGGTCCGGCAAACCCGGCTGAGAGCTGACCGGCTGGGGGCGCTCACGGAGGAGCTTTATGTGCTTTGCGAAACGAATATGGATCAGATCAGCGATGCCATCGAGACGGTTGCGCCGGATTTCCTTGTTATCGATTCCATTCAGACGGTTTATGATCCAAGCGTTTCTTCGGCTCCCGGAAGCGTGTCGCAGGTCCGCGAATGTACAGCTCATTTTATGCGGGTAGCCAAGATAAAAGGGATTGCCACGGTTCTTGTCGGGCACGTTACCAAGGAGGGAGCTATTGCCGGGCCACGGTTGCTGGAGCATATGGTGGACTGCGTGCTTTATTTTGAAGGAGAAAGGCATCATTCCTACCGGCTGCTGCGGGCAGTCAAGAATCGCTTCGGATCGACCAATGAAATCGGGATCTTTGAAATGGGCGAGTTGGGTCTGCGGGAGGTCAGCAATCCGTCCGAGCTTTTTCTCTCGGAGCGTCCGCTCGGCGTGTCGGGTTCGACTGTCGTAGCCAGCATGGAGGGGACGCGTCCTGTCCTTGTGGAGCTGCAGGCGCTGGTCGCGACAACGAATTTTCCCTCGCCCCGGCGGATGTCCACCGGCATTGACCATAACCGGATGTCGCTGATTATAGCTGTACTTGAGAAGCGCATGGGCATGTTTCTGCAAACGCAGGACGCGTACCTGAATGTGGCGGGTGGCGTAAAGCTGGACGAACCCGCTGTAGATCTTGCAGCAGCGGTGAGTATTGCCTCAAGCTTTCGGGATGCGCCGACAAGGCCGTTTGACGTTGTATTTGGTGAAATTGGTCTGACCGGTGAAGTCAGGGCCGTTTCACGTGCGGAGCAGCGGGTCAAGGAAGCGCATAAGCTGGGCTTTAAACGAGTGATAATGCCGGAAAAAAGCCTGAAGGGCTGGAGCCCCCCGGCAGGAATTGAAATTATAGGGGTCGAGACAGTGGCGGATGCGCTTAAGGCGGCGCTTGGATAAGAGGGGGAAGATGATGAAGGAGCCGAATCAACTAGAAGTTATGAATCAGCTGCTGCAAATGGTCGCACCAGGCACGGCTTTTCGGGAAGGATTGGACAATGTGCTGCGTGCGAAGACGGGCGCGCTGATCGTTGTTGGATACAGTCCGGAGGTCATGGAGGTCGTAGATGGAGGGTTTTCTATCAATTGCGACTTTTCTCCTTATTATCTGTATGAGCTTGCCAAGATGGACGGCGCTATTATTTTAAGCGAAGACCGCAAGCGGATCCTGTATGCCAATACCCAACTCATTCCAGACAGCTCTATTTCATCCGTGGAAACGGGAATCCGTCATCGGACGGCCGAGCGGGTCGCCAAGCAGACCGGCAAGCTTGTGGTATCCATATCACAAAGGCGGAATATCATTACGCTGTATCAAGGGCAGCTTCGATATTCGCTTAAGGAAATTGGCGTGATTCTTACCAAAGCCAACCAGGCGATTCAAACTCTAGAGAAATATAAAACGGTGCTTAACCAGGCTTTTACAAATTTATCAGCCCTGGAATTTGAGGAATTGGTCACGCTGCATGAGGTCGCCCATGTTGTCAAACGCATGGAAATGCTAATCCGTGTGAAGATGGAAATTAAACGGTATGTGAATGAACTGGGGACGGAAGGCAGACTCATCAGCATGCAGATGGAAGAACTGGTCGGCGGCGTTGAGGAGGAGTCCTGGTTTTTGATCAAGGATTATGCAAAGAATCCTCATGAGGACAAAATCCGTGAAATCCGTGCGGGCATTCATAAATTGAATTCGGAAGAATTGTTTGATATCAGCTCTATTATCAAGCTTCTCGGTTACACGGGAGCCAGTATGGCTTCCGAGGAAATGATCGCTCCCCGGGGATATAGGCTGCTCAACCGGATCCCGCGCTTGCCTGCCGTTATCGTGAATAATCTGGTGGACCGCTTTGAGCGTTTGCCCCATATTTTAATGGCTACCATTGAGGAATTGGATGCGGTTGATGGAATCGGGGAAGTGCGGGCCCGTACGATCAAAGATGGGCTGAAGCGTATTCAGGAACAGATGTTCATTGACAGGCATATCTAAATCACATACAATGTTAGAATGTGGATAACCATGTGCATCGTTAATTAATGATAAAAATTAGTGTTGGGGCATAGTAAAGATGAGGTGGAACAAAATGATTACGAAGTCGATACCGAGTCTTTTTACGGTGGCGAATTTATTCTTGGGTATTGTCGCCATTATTCTTATATTTCCAGAAAACGCAAAACCGGAAGTCGCCGCTATGATGGTTATCATTGCGATGCTGATGGATGGCGTGGATGGGCGAGTCGCACGCGCGCTTAATGCGCAAAGTGAATTCGGCAAGGAGCTGGACTCTCTATCGGATGTGATCTCGTTTGGCGTTGCGCCTGCGTTTATTATGTACAGCGTGGCGTTTCAGGAGCTTAGCTCTGCTGCGGCATGGATCATCACAGCACTTTTCCCGATTTGCGGCGCACTGCGACTGGCCAGATTTAATGTAATCTCCGGAATGCCCGGTTATTTTATTGGGTTGCCTATTCCGGCGGCAGGGGGCGTGCTTGCGACACTCGCTCTGTTTCATAAGGATATTCCCGTTTCGGTATTAATGGGGAGCACGCTGGTTCTTTCTTTCCTGATGGTGAGTACGGTTAAATATCCCAGCTTCAAAAAGATGGGGATGCCAAAAAGTGCGATTTGGGTCATTCCGCTTATTGTGGTTGTCACCGTTGTACTGGGCATTATGTTTCAAAGCCAGTTATCGAAGATTGTTTTTATCCCGCTGGTTCTGTACGCGCTCTACGGCCTAAAAAAAAACGTTGATCGGCGTCTCCCTTTTTCGGGACGAAATCGGAAACGCCGCAAACAAGCTGAGCTGCTGGAAGATATTATTCCGAGCGAGCACAGTGCATAAGCTGTCCAATTGGACCGCCTGATGACCCCTCGGGGTATCAGGCGGTTTATTTGTTTGGAGCAAACGCTGGTGCCGTGCGCTGTTGTTCACCTTCAGGTCAAATTGAATAGGCCTAATGTGGAGCATTTATCCGATTCCTGGGTAACAACGTCATCAAGTTGAATATCGAGCAGGTTGCACATGGCGGACATGTAGAAGAGGTTTCGGCCGAGCTCGCTTTTGATGGCATCTCTGCAGTGTTCGCATAATTCCCCGCTGACGTGGTAATGCAGCGTATTTTTTGCTTGCTCCAGATTGATTTCATCTGTGAACTCCTGCCTTTTTGCATTCAACTCGATACAACCGCATTCGGTAACGGATTTGGCCACAGCTCGATTAACGGAAGCACCAGATTGGCCATATTTCGATAAGACATCAAGCAAACTGCGATGACGCAGCAGCAGTTCCGACACTTGCTGCTGAAATTGATCCAATGTTGGGGCGCTCATCTTGTTCCACCTTCTTTTTAAGGATTGGCAGTGCTTCACTTTATTATAAGCTCCGGCAGTCAGTAATTCAAAAGCGATTTATTTATTTAGCCTCTTTATCGAAGAAGGTTAATAAATTCTAATACTTTCCTCCCTTCCTACGATTAACGTTCGCAAAATTGGAACATAATTGTAAAGGAGGTGGAATTATGATGAAACGAATGGTTCAATTGTTTGGTATATGTTTTGGTGGGGTTATGGGTGCCGAACTGCACAGCTGGACGACTATGGGGACGCTGTGGATGGAGTCGTCCTCCGCCATGCAGTCAGGCAGCTATTATATGAATGTCGGTATTGGTGCATTGTGCGGACTTGTACTGGCTTCTATGCTTGCCGCTCCGCTGATCCGATGGATACAGTCAGGAACGGACCGGATATCTTCCCTGCCTACCGGTGACTTGCTGGCAGGAGTTTTAGGGCTTATTCTTGGCCTGGTGCTTTCCGCTTTGCTTTATCCAGCCGTCTCGGGATTGACAGGCGCAGGCGAATTTATCCCCATCGCAATTATGCTGATTACCGGTTATGCCGGGATGCGGATCGGGTTTAGCAAACGTGAGGAATTGTCAGAACATATCTCTTTGTTGATGGAACGCGGCAAAGGCAGCCGCGGTGAAGATGACAGCAGCTATGAAGAACATAAAATATTGGATACAAGCGTCATTATCGACGGCCGAATCGCCGATATTTGCAAAACCGGATTTATTGAAGGGACACTTGTTATTCCGGAATTTGTTCTGGAGGAGCTGCAGCATATTGCCGATTCTTCCGATTTGCTCAAACGAAACCGTGGCCGCCGGGGACTCGACATTCTGAATAAAATTCAGAAAGAGTTGGATGTGAGAGTCCTTATTTATGAGGGGGATATGGAAGAAGGAGAAGTGGACAGCAAATTGGTCAAGCTCGCCAAGGTGCTTCACGGCAAAGTGGTTACGAATGATTTCAATCTGAATAAGGTATGCGAGCTTCAGGGCGTTTCGGTTCTTAATATTAATGATTTGGCCAATGCCGTGAAACCGGTCGTTCTTCCGGGTGAGGAAATCGTGGTCCAAGTGATTAAGGATGGCAAGGAGCATGGGCAAGGCGTCGCTTATCTGGATGATGGAACCATGATTGTTGTGGAGGGCGGACGGGATTATATCGGAAGCACGATGGAGGTGCTCGTAACGAGCGTCCTGCAAACCTCGGCCGGCCGGATGATTTTTGCCAAGCCGAAGCTGTTGGAAAAAGCGCTGTAACACGTTATGATAGTAAACGGATGATGTTGCCGGCACTGTAGAGGCTGCATCGAAGTTTACAGTAAATAGCGAGGCGGTTGAAGGCATGGAGGCAGCACAAGCAAGTTGGGGTGTCGTCATCGTGGCGGCTGGACGCGGAACACGGATGGGAACGAAGGAAAGCAAGCAGTATTTGCTTCTTCAAGACAAGCCCGTAATCGTACATACCCTGGAGCGGTTTGAAGCGATGGATGAAATTCGCGAGATGCTTCTTGTCGTAGGGCCAGACGATACAGACCGGGTGAGTACGTTAGTGCGGGAGTACAAGCTTCGCAAGGTTAAGGCTGTCCTGGCCGGCGGCAGCGAGCGCCAGCATTCGGTACGTATCGGCTTGCAATCCGTGAGCGAGGGGCTGGAGTGGGTTATGATCCACGATGGCGTGCGTCCCCTGGTAACCGCAGAGGCGGTCCGCTCCTGCATGGCACAGGCTGCAAAGACCGATGCGGCGGTGCTGGCCGTGCCCGTTAAAGATACAATCAAGCAGGTGGGTGAAGCCGGCGTCATTGTGGCGACACCAGAGCGCCGTAGTCTGTGGGCCATTCAAACGCCGCAGGCTTTTCGGCGTTCCTTGCTGCTGGAAGCGCATGAGAAAGCGGCGGCGAACGGTTTTGTCGGCACCGATGATGCCATGGTGGTGGAACGTTTGGGGAAACCGGTCACGGTGGCGGAGGGCGACTATACCAATATAAAGATTACGACGCCTGAGGATCTGCCTTGGGCGGAGTTTTTACTTGCGACTCGTGCGAACACACAACTAGGGAGATAAAGAGAGGGGAATCGGATATGATTCGTGTGGGACAAGGCTTTGATGTACATCAGCTGGTAGAGGGGCGCCCTTGCATTATTGGAGGTGTGACCATTCCATATGAGAAGGGGCTGCTGGGCCATTCCGATGCCGATGTGCTCCTGCACACTATCAGCGATGCGGTGCTCGGCGCACTGGGACTTGGAGATATCGGCAAGCATTTTCCCGATACGGATCCCGCTTACAAGGATGCGGACAGCTTGAAGCTGCTACAGCATATATGGCAGCTGGTGAAGGAACGCGGCTATAAGCTGGGCAACATCGATTCGACGATCATTGCCCAGCGTCCCAAGATGGCGCCGTATATTCCGCAGATGGTAGAAGTGATCGCAAATGTCCTGGAAGCCGAGGAGCGGTCCCAGGTAAATGTCAAAGCGACTACAACGGAGCAGCTTGGCTTCACCGGGCGGGGTGAAGGGATCGCTGCGCAATCGGTTGTCTGTCTGGTAAAGGTTATGCTATGATCGGTTGAAAACGAAGCATGATGGAAGGGGCTTAACATATATGTCAGAACAAATTCGGGTACGGTATGCGCCATCGCCAACAGGACATCTGCATATCGGAAACGCGAGAACGGCCTTATTCAATTATTTGTTTGCGCGCAGTCTGGGCGGCAAGTTTATTATACGTATTGAAGATACAGACTTGAAACGAAACATTAAGGGCGGAGAAGAGAGTCAGCTGACCTACCTGAAGTGGCTGGGTATCGACTGGGATGAAAGTATCGACGTAGGCGGAGGATACGGCCCTTATCGCCAGACGGAACGGCTCGATCTGTATCGCGAGTATTGGCAGATATTGATTGACAAGGGACTGGCGTATAAATGCTACTGTACCGAAGAGGAGCTCGAAGCGGAGCGGGAAGAGCAGACAGCGCGCGGAGAAATGCCGCGTTATTCCGGCAAACATCGTGATTTGACTGCGGAGCAGCAGCAGGCCTTTGAAGAGGAAGGGCGGGTTCCGAGCGTTCGTTTCCGCGTTCCCGAGGGCAGAACCTATTCATTCGATGATATCGTAAAAGGTGAAATCAGCTTTGAAGCCGATGGGGTCGGAGACTTCGTTATTGTGAAGAAGGATGGTATTCCGACCTATAATTTCGCAGTTGCCCTTGATGACCATCTAATGGAAATCAGCCATGTGCTGCGCGGAGAAGACCATATCTCCAATACGCCGCGGCAGCTGATGATTTACGAGGCATTCGGCTGGACGCCGCCGAAGTTCGGTCATATGACACTGATTGTGAACGAGCAGCGCAAGAAGCTGAGCAAACGCGATGAGTCGATTATTCAGTTTATTGAGCAATATGATAAACTTGGCTATTTGCCTGAGGCGATGTTTAACTTTATTACCCTGCTGGGCTGGTCGCCAGAGGGCGAACAGGAGATTTTCACACGCGAGGAGCTGATTGAGGCCTTCGATCCTGCAAGGCTGAGCAAAAGCCCGGCTGTGTTTGATACCGCTAAATTGAGCTGGATGAACAATGAGTACTTGAAGAAAACAGAGCTGCCGCGCGTGGTGGACTTATGCCTGCCGCATCTGCAGAAGGCGGGCCGCCTGGACGGGGATCTGGATCAACGCGGGCGGGAATGGGCCGCCGACCTGATTGGCTTATATCAGGATAAGCTGCGCTGCGCAGCCGATATCGTTCCCCTGACGGGTCTGTTCTTTGAAGACGGGATGGAAGATGAAGAGGAAGCGAAGCTTGTGCTCGCCGAGGAGCAAGTGCCGGCGGTATTGGCAAGCTTCTCCGAGCAGCTGGCGCCGATCGAGTCGCTGGATGCAGAGGCTGTCAAGACGGCAATCAAGACCGTACAGCAGACGACCGGGTTTAAAGGCAAGCAGCTGTTTATGCCGATTCGCGCGGCTTTGACTGGACAAACGCACGGGCCGGACTTGAACCGCACGATCGCTCTGCTTGGCAAGGTGAAGGTGGAGCAGCGTTTGCGCCAGCGGCTAAGCTAGAGCAGAAGCGGCCTGCAGATGCTAAGGTTATGGACCAGAGCCCTTGTCAGTTATGCACCAGTCCGCTATAATTGTAGTACCTTATTAACAAAGTTGTATCGGTCTAAAGGCTTGGAACAGGAGTGTTCATTTCCTATAGGAATTCAGAGAGAGCGATCTTTCTAAACGGTGACCTCAGGGCTGCCTAGTGGAAAGGCTGGGAGTCGCTTATTCCTTGAAATGCTGCATTGCACCTGGGAGCTGCTCTTTCGATCCGCGCGCGTGTCGATTTTCCGTATGCTGGCCCTGAGAGGCCTGGATTACGGATGTAATTGCATAAGCAAGGCGGGGTAGAAGTTGACGAGTTGTCCGCGTTATGGACTTTAAGACGGAAGATCAGCGCAAGATCTGATCTCCAAGCAGAGTGGAACCGCGTCCACACGCCTCTGCAGCCCTGGAGCTGCAGGGGCTTTCTTTATGTTTGGCGAAGAGCTGCAGAAATGCTTGGTAATGCTTGGTATTGCAGCAGGCAGGCGTTAGACGCTTTTTGAGAGGAGTCTTGACCATGTTTCGCCATCTGAAATCCGATATTGAAACGGTGCTCGATAATGACCCCGCAGCCCGGAATTCATTTGAGGTTGTTTTTACCTATTCGGGTTTGCATGCCATATGGGCGCATCGCCTTGCGCATCGGCTGTATAAGCGGCGATGGTTTACCGTTTCCCGCCTGATTTCGCAAATAAGCCGTTTCTTCACAGGCATCGAAATCCATCCGGGGGCAACGATCGGTGAGCGGTTGTTCATCGATCACGGCATGGGAGTCGTTATCGGCGAAACCTGTCAGATTGGCGACAATGTTGTCATTTATCAGGGGGTCACACTTGGGGGAACAGGGAAGGAAAAGGGCAAGAGGCATCCGACCATCGGCAATAATGTGGTCATTGCTTCGGGAGCCAAGGTGCTTGGATCGTTCCGCATCGGGGATAATGTAAATATTGGCGCTAATTCGGTGGTGCTCCGCGAGGTGCCGGCAAACAGCACCGTGGTTGGGATTCCAGGGAGAATGGTTCGAAAGGATGGGGAGCGGGTGAAGGACCGGCTGGATCATACCCAGCTGCCGGATCCCGTGATTGATATGCTGCGGGGCATGCATAAAGAAATAGAGGAATTAAGAGCCGAGCTTGAACGCGAACGGCAAAAGCAATCTATTGCTGGAGGAGATCAGATAAGATGAGTCTGCACATTTATAATACGATGCACCGGAGCAAAGAAGAATTCAAGCCCCTGGAGCCCGGCCAGGTCAAGATGTATGTATGCGGCCCTACGGTATATGATTATATTCATATCGGCAACGCGCGGCCTGTGATCTTTTTTGATGTGGTCCGGCGTTACCTGGAAACAACCGGCTATCACGTGAACTATATCGTAAATTTCACGGATGTGGACGATAAGCTGATCCGTAAAGCCGAGCAGCTGGATATGACCGTTGCGGAAGTGGCGGAGAAATTTATTCATGCGTTTAACGATAATATTGAGGCTCTTGGCGTGCACCGGGCTACGTTGAACCCCCGAGTGACGGATCATATTCCGGAGATCCTGGCCTTTATCGAGGGCCTGGTGGAGACCGGCTATGCTTATGAAAGCGGCGGGGATGTCTTTTTCCGGACTGGAAAATTCAAGGACTACGGGAAGCTGTCGCACCAGAATATGCAGGAGCTGCAGCTCGGTATTCGGATTGAAGTGGACCGCCGCAAGGAAAACGGGCAGGATTTTGTGCTCTGGAAGGCGGCGAAGCCGGGAGAAGTGCATTGGGAAAGCCCTTGGGGAGCAGGGCGGCCTGGATGGCATATTGAATGCTCGGCCATGGCGCGCAAATACCTAGGGGATACGCTGGATATTCACGGAGGCGGCCATGATTTGCAGTTCCCGCATCATGAATGCGAAGTGGCCCAGTCGGAGGCCTTTACAGGCGAGCCGCTGGCAAGATACTGGATGCACAACGGCTACATTCATATCAATAATGAAAAAATGTCGAAATCGCTGGGCAATGGCATCACGGTCAATGAGCTGCTCAAACGGGTGAAGCCGGAAGCCCTCCGTTATTTTATGCTTTCCGCGCATTACCGAAGTCCGTTGAATTTTAATGACGAGACCATCGCTCAATCGGAAAACAGCGTGGAACGGATTGCCAACTGCTATGGCAATTTGCATCACCGGCTGGCCGTCGCAGTGAACGAGCAAGGTGAAGGGGCGGCTGCGCTGCGTGCCCGCGTAGAAGCTATTCAGGCTCAGTTTCAAGCCAAAATGGATGATGATTTTAATACTCCCGATGCGATTACGGCGGTTTTTGATTTGGTCAGCGAAGCTAATTTGTATTTGCAGCGTCCCGTTGCAGCCGCGGAAGAACTGCAAATACTGATCTCCGCTTTTGAAGCTTTCGACAAGGTTCTTGGGCTGCTGCCGGCGGCTGGCGAAGGCGAGCTGCACGATTCGGAAATCGATGCATTAATTGTCGAACGGACGGAGGCGAGAACAACGAAGAACTGGAAGCGTGCCGATGAAATCCGCGATCTGCTGGCAGGGCATGGGATTGTCCTGGAAGATACCCCGCAGGGCATTCGCTGGCGGCGCAAATGATGGATACGAATGGTCTATTGTTCTATCCGCCGGCCAAACAGACGAATCTGATCAACCCGGTTGTTCTGGCCTATGTGGGCGATGCCGTGTTTGAGATGATTGTCCGGCAATATCTGGTCGCCAAGCCCAATCACAAGTCGAATTATTTGCACCGGCAAGCGACAAGCTTTGTTTCCGCAAAAGCGCAGCGTGTCATCCTGGAGCGGTGGCAGCCTCTGCTCACGGAGCATGAAGCGGACATCGTCCGCCGCGGGCGCAATGCGAAATCGGGCGCGCCCCCAAAAAATGCCGATCTGGCGGATTACCGCCAGGCTACAGCTTTGGAATGTCTGGTCGGGTATCTTTATTATGAGAAACAAACAGATCGGCTTCGTGAGCTGATGGAGATCGCTTTTCAAGATTCATCTGCAGCGGCAGGCCATTTCGAGGAGGATAACAGATGACAGAGCAGCATGATTCACAGGAAGAATGGATAGCCGGCAAGCATCCGGTGATGGAGGCGCTGCGTTCCGGACGGGAAATCAATAAAATCTGGATTGCCGAACAATCCCAGAAGAACGCCGCCCCCATTATTGCCGAAGCGAAAAAAGCGGGTATAATCGTCCAGTTTGCCGACAAACGCAAACTGGACGGGATGGTGGAAGGCGCAAATCACCAGGGCGTTGTCGCACAGGCGGCCGCTTACCGCTATTTTGAGCTGGACGAGCTGCTTGCGCGGGCGCGGTCAAGCGCAGAGATGCCGTTCCTTCTGCTGCTCGATGAAATCGAAGATCCCCATAACCTGGGTTCGATATTGCGGACAGCGGAATGCACGGGGGTTCATGGCGTCATTATTCCCAAACGCCGTTCGGCATCGTTGACCGCAACCGTTTCAAAAACCTCAGCGGGCGCGGTGGAATATGTGGCCGTCTGCCGTGTTACCAACCTTGCCCAGACGATCGACAAGCTGAAAGAAGAAGGCATTTGGGTTGCGGGCGCAGATGTGGGAGCGCAGCAGGACGTATATGCGTCTTCCACGAAATTCGATATGCCGCTGGCGATCGTCATTGGGAATGAAAGCAAAGGAATCGGCAGGTTGATCAAGGAAAAATGCGATTTTCTAGTCAAGCTGCCAATGAATGGACAATTGAATTCGCTGAATGCTTCGGTTGCCGCCGGGGTGCTGATGTACGAAGTGCTGCGGCAGCGCGGGAGCCTCTAGGCAATGCGACGCCGCGACGATGTACTGCTTGTGGACGGCTACAACATGATTGGAGCATGGCCGAATCTTGCCGCGATGCGCGATACGGATCTGGAAGGCGCACGCGATAAGCTGCTGGAAATGCTGGCTGACTATCAGGGCTTCACAGGCATGTCCGTCACGGTCGTATTTGACGCGCATCAGGTTCCGGGCACAGGGTCTTCCTTTAACCAGTTCCGGGTATCGGTTGTGTATACCAAAGAGAAAGAGACCGCTGACTCCTGTATCGAACGGCTGGCGATAGAGCTTGCACTGCGCAGCCGAAACCTTTATGTGGCGACGTCCGATCTGGTAGAGCAGCATGTTGCTTTTGGCAAAGGGGCGCTTCGGATTTCCGCCCGGGAGCTGCTGATCGATATCGAGCAAAACCGCAAAGCCATTGAGCGTACCCTGGTGGACAAGTCTTACCGGCGCAATGAACTGGATGATAATTTGACCCTGGATGTCCGCTCCAAGCTGGAGCGCTGGCGCAGAGGCGAGCATTGATTGGACGCTTTCTGGACGATAATGTTATAAAACTTGACGCAAAATGAGTATGAAACGGGACTATCTTCCAGATTTGCTAATTTATCAAAGATTATTCAGCAGGAAGTTGATTGACGGCCCAAGGTTACATAATGTATACTGATTCTATGTTTCTGTCGGGATTTGGTAGAAGTTAGTTAAGTGAATGTTCAAAAAGACAGGTTTACTTATGCGCCTGACCTGCTTCGTCACCAAAGGATTTTTTTGAATAATCTCTTAATAGCTTGGTATCTTTTCTTGTAATGACATAGTGGAATTGTAACCTATTAACGAAAATGATTGCGTCTCTTTAAATTTTGCGCAATGCACGCCTTTCGAGCCGGAGGGATTGTTCGTGAGCATCGACCTCAAAGAATGGAAACCGCTGGACTATGACTGCAGAACGGACGAAGATATTGTAGAAGCGGTTCGTGAGGGTGACGGCGAAGCGCTGGAATATTTGATCAACAAGTACAAGAATTTCGTGCGTGCCAAAGCGCGGTCCTATTTCTTAATCGGGGCTGATCGGGAGGATATTGTGCAGGAAGGGATGATCGGCCTCTACAAGGCCATCCGTGATTTCAAAGGCGACAAGCTGGCCTCCTTCAAGGCTTTTGCCGAGCTTTGCATCACGCGTCAGATCATTACCGCCATCAAGACGGCAACCCGCCAGAAGCATATCCCGCTCAATTCATATGTCTCGTTGGACAAACCCATCTATGATGAAGACTCCGATCGTACGCTGCTTGACGTCATTTGCGGGACTCGGGTATCTGATCCCGAAGAGCTGATCATCAATCAGGAAGAATTTGTAGGTCTGGAAGATAAGATGTCCGAAATATTAAGCGATCTGGAACGCAAGGTGCTTATGCTCTATCTGGACGGGCGCTCCTATCAGGAAATTGCAGTTGATCTGGACCGGCATGTGAAATCTATTGACAATGCGCTGCAGCGGGTCAAACGCAAGTTGGAGCGTTATCTGGAAATTCGCAATATTAGCAACTGAGGATTCAAGGAGAAACGAAGTCGGTTTCTTCTTTTTTTATTTTACAGGCGTTCGGTTTGAAATAACGCAATGCCGCGCATAATGGAAATAGCAGGTATTCACCCTTATTCTAATCCTCGTAATTGTTTGAATCAGCGGGGTTCGGCAGGAGGGGGCCGATTGGTTAAGATTCAATTTATCTTGACAGTGTATATTGCATATGATAAAGTATCCCAGGTAGCCCTAAATAGGTCTTTTTTTTGATGGGCGCATTTGAATCTTGAATCTTGTTTGTTCCACATACAATCGGGATCGGGGTTTAACGGATTTAAACTTTTTTTATTTATGGTAGTTCGGGAGGTGTAAAGCAATGCGGGTAATTATTACGTTGGCTTGCACAAACTGCAAACAAAGAAACTACGCTTCCAGCAAGAACAAACGGAATCACCCCGACCGCATCGAGATGAAGAAGTTTTGTAAGTTCTGTAACGAACATACTCCTCATCGTGAAACAAGATAGGTCAATTTGGAGGTGTGGAAGTGACATTTTTTGCTAAAATGAAGCAAAGCTTCGGGTCGACTTTTTCCTTTTTCTCCGACAGCGTCGCGGAATTAAAGAAGGTTCGTTGGCCAAGCCGTAAAGAGTTGACCAGCTATACACTCGTAGTATTAGTAACGATTATAGCGGTAACCATTTACTTCTGGGTTCTTGACATCGGCATTTCCGCATTGGTCGAACTGATCGTTTAAGAAGGGGCCAAGGGTGGCTAGTTATGGAAATGGAAAAAAGATGGTATGTTGTGCATACCTACTCCGGGTATGAAAACAAGGTAAAAGCGAACTTGGAGAAACGTGTTGAATCAATGGGCATGGAGGACAAAATTTTCCGTGTGCTTGTTCCTATGGAAGAAGAAGTGGTAAACAAGGACGGCAAGCAAAAGGTCGTCATGCGTAAAGTTTACCCCGGATACGTCCTGGTGGAAATGGTTCAAACCGATGATTCCTGGTATGTGGTTCGTAATACGCCTGGCGTGACTGGATTTGTCGGATCAACTGGTTCCGGTTCAAAGCCTACTGCCCTTCTGCCTGATGAGGTGGAGCAGATTTTGCGCCACATGGGTATCGACGAGCCTAAGCCAAAAATCGAATTTGATTTGAAGGAAACGGTTCGTGTGAAAGTTGGACCTTTTGCCGATTTTGTCGGTACGGTAGAAGAAATTCTGCTGGACAAAAGCAAGCTCAAGGTACACGTCAACATGTTTGGCCGGGAAACGCCGCTTGAACTGGACTATACTCAAGTGGAGAAAATCTGATTCCCGCTGTCTTCGGACAAAAAGCTTGGTTGTGTAAGAATTCTATTCTGACAGCCAAATGGATTATTTGAGCAAGGAGGTGTGCATCATGGCAAAAAAGGTCATCAAAATGGTGAAATTGCAAGTTCCAGCAGGTAAAGCGAATCCGGCTCCGCCGATCGGTCCTGCACTGGGTCAAGCTGGCGTAAACATTATGGCATTCTGTAAAGAATTCAATGCTCGTACAGCGGATCAAGCCGGCTTGATTATTCCGGTTGAAATCTCTGTTTTTGAAGACCGTTCGTTTACTTTTATCACCAAGACTCCACCGGCAGCCGTATTACTTCGCGTTGCAGCAGGAATCGATAAAGGATCGGGTGAACCGAACAAGAAGAAAGTCGCTACGGTTAAACGTTCGAAAGTACGTGAAATCGCAGAGCAAAAAATGCCTGACCTTAACGCAGCTTCCGTTGAAGCAGCTATGCTTATGGTTGAAGGTACGGCGCGCAGTATGGGCGTTGTCATCGAAGACTAATCAAAAAACGCAAGGTGTCAGGAATTAGCGGAAGCTATGCTTTTGCTAGTAGTGGGAGGATCTCCTAAAGGGAGGATTTTCCGTTAAAACCACACGAGGAGGAAAATTTCAATGGCTAAACACGGTAAGAAATACCAAGAAGCTGCCAAACTGATTGACAGCGAAGCAATCTACGAAGCCGCTGAGGCGATCGAGCTTGTTAAAAAAGCAGCGACAGCCAAGTTCGACGAATCAGTTGAAGTTGCTGTTCGTTTGGGTGTAGACCCAAGAAAACAGGACCAGGCGGTGCGCGGCGTAGTCGTTCTTCCGCATGGTACAGGTAAAACCAAGCGTGTGCTTGTTTTCGCAAAAGGCGACAAAGCCAAGGAAGCGGAAGCGGCTGGCGCAGATTTTGTTGGCGATGCTGACATGATCACCAAAATCCAACAAGGCTGGTTCGAATTCGACGTTTGCGTCGCTACTCCGGACATGATGGCTGAAGTTGGTAAACTGGGTCGTATTCTCGGTGGTAAAGGTCTTATGCCGAACCCGAAAGCGGGTACCGTTACGTTTGACGTGACGAAGGCTGTTCAAGAGATCAAAGCCGGTAAAATCGAGTATCGCCTTGATAAAGCAGGTCAAATCCATGCTCCAATCGGCAAAGTATCGTTTGACGCAGAGAAGCTGAACGAGAACTTTCGTGCACTTATCGATGCGCTGAACCGTGCGAAACCGGCAGCTGCCAAAGGGGTTTACCTGAAAAACATTGCTGTTTCCTCGACAATGGGTCCTGGCGCGCGTGTTAACACGTCCGTCTACCGTTAAGAGAAACAACATCCAACAATCGAATACGCATACCGTAGACAGTAGGTGCTGCTGAAGCTTAATTTCCTACCGAGGTGTTATGATAATAGTGTTTGTTCATTTCAATCATCAAGAATGAAATGTTAAACGGACCATCATGGCCTTCGCAATTGCTGCGGGGGCCTTTCTCATGCATCGAGGAAGAAATCCTTCGCTAGAAGCGGGAATGCCCGAGAACAAAACGGGAGGTGTACGAAAATGGCAAACGTTAAAATTATTGAAAACAAACAACAAGCTGTTAACGAAATCGCGTCGAAACTTCGCGAATCTTCCTGCACAGTAATTGCAGACTATCGTGGATTGAGCGTGAAACAAATTACGGAGCTCCGTAAACAGCTTCGCGAAGCGAACATTGAGTTTCAAGTGCTGAAAAACTCACTTGTACGTCGTGCTACGGCAGGAGCGGAACTATCGGAACTGGATGCAGTTCTTGTAGGCCCAACCGCTGTTGCTTTCAGTAAAGACGATGCAGTTGCTCCTGCAAAATTTTTGAATGATTTTGCTAAAAAGAACGACGCTTTGAAACTGAAAGGCGGCGTTGTTGAAGGCCAAGTTATGAATGCGGAACAAATCAAAGCGTTGGCGGATCTTCCGTCCCGCGAAGGTTTGCTCTCCATGCTCCTCAGCGTCCTGCAAGCACCAATGCGGAACTTCGCCCTTGCGGTTAAAGCAGTGGCCGAGAAGCAAGAAGCGTAAGGAACAGGCTCGGCTGAACCGGGCAGCACTACTGGCATGATTGGAACAAAAAAATAAAAAAAACATTTGGAGGTTCTACCATGAGTAAAGATCAAATCTTGGAAGCCATTAAAGGCATGAACGTTCTTGAACTGAACGATCTCGTTAAAGCAATCGAAGAAGAATTCGGCGTAACCGCTGCTGCACCAGTAGCAATGGGCGGCGGAGCTGCAGTTGCAGAAGCTGCTGAGCAAACAGAATTCGACGTTGTTCTTAACGGTGCTGGCGCATCCAAAATCAACGTTATCAAAGTCGTTCGCGAAATCACAGGTCTTGGCCTGAAAGAAGCGAAAGATCTTGTTGACAACGCACCAAAACCAGTTAAAGAAAAAGTAGCTAAAGAAGAAGCAGAAGCGGTTAAAGCGAAGCTTGAAGAAGCAGGCGCTTCCGTAGAAGTGAAGTAATACGCTTATTTATAGCAGCGGACCCCTTGAGGCTTTGGCTTCAAGGGGTTCGTTTTATTGAAAATATAAGAGGACATACGTTTTCACCTGTACGAGGCTTATATTTCTAAGTAAAGAGAATTGCTTCGCCGCAAAGGAAGGTGTCAGCTGTTTCTTCTTATCTGCAGGAAAATTTCAGGTTAACGAGTGGAGGGAAATCATGTCGGATCACTACTTCACACAAACCCCCGATGTCAAACATCAGCGCCAAATCCATGAAGCGGTTATGCGTGGAAGAAAGCTTCGCTTTATCACGGATTCCGGCGTTTTTTCCAAAACAGGTATCGATTATGGTAGCCGTGTGCTAATAGAGAATCTGCACCTGGAGCGGGATGCAAGAGTACTCGATGTGGGATGCGGTTATGGGCCGATCGGGATTTCGGCAGCTCTGGTGGCGGACGCGGGCCATGTAACGATGATCGATATTAATGAGCGTGCAGTAGCATTGGCTCTGGAGAATGCGACGCTGAACGATGTGAATAATGTCACGGTTTTGCAAAGTGATCTATTCGAAGCGGTTCTTGACCGGAGGTTTAATGCCATTATCACCAATCCGCCGATCAGGGCTGGGAAGGCAGTTGTTCACCGGATATTCGAGGAGGGCGCGAAGCTGCTTGAGCCCGGGGGAGCGATGTGGGTGGTCATTCAGAAGAAGCAAGGGGCGCCTTCCGCTGAGTCGAAGCTGGAGAGTATCTTTGACAATGTGGAAGAAGTGATCAAAGACAAGGGGTATCGGGTTTTTCGGTCCATAAAAAAACCAGGCTGACAACATGAATATTTTGTTGACTTGGGTTGACTGATGTGATATCATTATAAAATGTCAGTATTAAAATGGGCTCTTTCTCTTTAGTCAACTAAAATGTCAAGCGCTATTTTATGAGAGTAAAAGGGCGCATTTGACATAAAATGTTAATCTTTTGGGCAAAATTACTTGATATGAGACCTTCCGTGTTTTTACCCGGGAAGCGGCTGACGGAAACATGCTCTTTTTTCGAAATTTTCGATAAGGGCTTTTCTTTATTCATTCGAGAAAGTTTGGAGAAATCCTTCTTTCTGGAGATGAAAGGTTCACAAGATCGCCGTCCCCTAGAGGACGAACGGTCGGTTTTTGCTGGTTTCCAACAGAATTTGCCTGCTGAGCACGGTGATTTAGGAAGGATTTACGTTCACTTTCTGTGAAGCAGACATGAGGGGTGAGGTTAAGTTGGCAGGACAACTTGTTCAGTATGGTCGACGCACGCGCAGAAGCTATGCTCGTATTCGCGAGGTGCTTGAAGTTCCGAACCTGATTGAAATCCAACAAAAATCGTACGAGAAATTTTTGGAGAAGGATCTTCTTGAGCTTTTCCAGGATATCTCGCCGATTCAGGATTTTACAGGTAATTTGATGCTTGAATTCATCGATTATTCGCTGGGCGAACCGAAATATTCGGTCGATGAATCGAAAGAGCGCGACGTAACTTACGCGGCTCCGCTGCGGGTTAAGGTCCGGCTTATCAACAAGGAAACCGGCGAAGTGAAAGAGCAAGAAGTGTTCATGGGTGATTTTCCGCTCATGACCGAGACAGGTACGTTCATAATCAACGGTGCGGAACGTGTCATCGTCAGTCAATTGGTTCGCTCACCTAGCGTCTACTTCAGCACGAAAGTTGACAAAAATGGTAAGAAAAACTACACGGCTACGGTGATTCCGAACCGCGGTGCATGGCTGGAGCTTGAAACTGATGCGAAGGATATCGTCTATGTCCGGATCGACCGGACACGGAAGATACCGGTTACGGTTCTTCTTCGTTCATTAGGTTTTGGCACAGATGCGGAAATTCTGGATTTGCTCGGGCATGACGAATATATCCGCAACACGCTGGATAAAGACAACACGGATTCAACCGAGAAGGCGCTTATCGAAATTTACGAACGTCTTCGTCCAGGCGAGCCGCCGACGCTGGACAATGCCAAGAGCTTGCTGGTAGCGCGTTTCTTTGATCCAAAACGATATGATTTAGCTAATGTTGGCCGGTACAAAATCAACAAGAAGCTTCATATCAAAAACCGTCTGTTTAATCAGCGGTTGGCTGAGACGCTTGTAGACCCGACGACGGGTGAGATTCTGGCAGAAACCGGACAAATGATTGACCGGCGCTTGCTTGATGAATTGATCCCTCATCTGGAGAAGAATGTCGGCTTCAAGACCTACCATGTTGCCAATGGCGTGCTTGATGCAGATAGTATTCCTCTACAGACTATAAGTGTATTCGCACCTAATGATGACGGAAAAGTTCTTAAGGTGATTGCGAATGGCTTGATTGATAAAGCTGTGAAGCATATTACGCCGGCGGATATTATTTCGTCCATTAATTACTTTATTGACCTGCTCCACGGTGTCGGCAGCACGGATGATATTGACCATCTGGGTAACCGTAGACTCCGTTCGGTAGGCGAACTGCTGCAAAACCAATTCCGTATCGGCTTATCCCGTATGGAACGTGTGGTTCGCGAACGGATGTCCATTCAGGATGCCAATGCGATTACGCCTCAGGCGCTTATCAACATACGTCCTGTTATTGCATCGATTAAAGAGTTCTTTGGATCGTCTCAGCTGTCACAGTTTATGGATCAGACGAACCCGCTTGCGGAGCTTACGCATAAACGCCGTCTGTCCGCGCTGGGCCCCGGTGGTTTGACGAGGGAGCGCGCAGGATTTGAAGTTCGTGACGTTCATAATTCTCACTATGGCCGTATGTGTCCGATCGAAACGCCGGAGGGACCGAATATCGGGCTGATCAACTCCCTGTCGAGCTTTGCCCGAATCAACGAGTATGGCTTTATCGAAGCTCCATACCGCTGGGTAGATGCGAAGACGGCTATCGTAACCGAGCAGATTGCGTATCTGACGGCCGATGAAGAAGACAACTATGTCATTGCCCAAGCGAATGCGCAGTTGACCGAAGGCGGAAAGTTTGCTGATGACTCTGTCATCGTACGCTACAACAAGCAGGCTGATAATATCCTGACTATGCCGACCGATCGTGTTGACTATATGGACGTTTCGCCGAAACAGGTTGTTTCCGTTGCAACGGCGCTGATTCCGTTTCTTGAGAATGATGACTCCAACCGTGCGCTCATGGGATCCAATATGCAGAGGCAAGCCGTTCCACTTCTCATTCCGAAATCACCACTTGTCGGAACGGGGATGGAGCATAAGTCCGCTAAAGATTCCGGAGTTTGTATTGTATCAAAATATGACGGTGTCATCGAGCGTGTGTCTGCCAATGAAATTTGGCTGCGCCGCGTTGAGATGATTGACGGCAAACCGGTTACCGGCGATCTGATCAAACAAAAGCTGCATAAATTCATGCGTTCCAACCAAGGTACCTGTATTAACCAGAGACCGCTTTGCCGTAAAGGCGATGTGGTGAAAAAAGGCGATATTCTGGCTGATGGTCCTTCCACGGAAATGGGTGAATTGGCGCTTGGACGAAACGTTGTTGTCGCGTTCATGACATGGGAAGGGTATAACTACGAGGATGCCATCCTGCTTAGCGAGAAGCTTGTTAAAGAGGATGTCTACACTTCGATTCACATTGAAGAATATGAGTCTGAAGCGCGGGATACCAAGCTTGGACCGGAGGAAATCACCCGCGATATTCCAAACGTAGGGGAAGAAGCGCTTCGCAATCTTGATGAGCGTGGAATCATCCGCGTCGGTGCGGAAATCAGCGCAGGCGATATTCTGGTCGGCAAAGTGACGCCTAAAGGGGTAACGGAGCTTACCGCTGAGGAACGATTGCTGCACGCGATTTTCGGAGAGAAAGCCCGAGAAGTACGCGATACCAGTCTCCGGGTACCTCATGGTACGGATGGTATTGTTGTGGACGTGAAAGTGTTCACCCGTGAGAATGGCGACGAATTGCCGCCTGGCGTTAATCAGCTCGTTCGTGCTTATATTGCCCAGAAACGGAAAATTTCCGAAGGGGACAAAATGGCCGGACGTCATGGTAACAAAGGGGTTATCGCACGCATTCTGCCGGAAGAGGATATGCCGTTCCTGCCGGATGGCACGCCTGTAGAGGTTGTCCTCAACCCGCTTGGCGTACCATCGCGGATGAACATCGGGCAAGTACTGGAAGTCCATTTGGGCATGGCCTGTAAAATTCTCGGCATGCATGCTGCTACTCCGGTCTTCGATGGAGCGCGTGAGGATGACGTGTTTAATGCTATGGAAGAAGCCGGCATGCAGCGTAATGGTAAAACCATTCTTTATGATGGACGTACCGGTGAGGAGTTTGAGCGTGAGGTCACGGTTGGCGTCATGTATATGATCAAACTGGCGCATATGGTCGACGATAAAATCCATGCCCGTTCAACAGGTCCTTACTCGCTTGTTACCCAGCAGCCTCTGGGAGGTAAAGCTCAATTCGGCGGACAGCGTTTCGGTGAGATGGAGGTATGGGCGCTCGAGGCTTACGGTGCTGCCTATACGCTTCAGGAGATTCTGACTGTTAAGTCCGATGACGTGGTCGGCCGTGTTAAAACGTACGAGTCTATTGTCAAGGGTGAGAATGTGCCGGAGCCAGGAGTTCCGGAATCGTTCAAGGTCCTCATTAAAGAGCTGCAAAGTCTCGGTATGGACGTGAAGATCCTGAGCGAGAACGAAGAAGAGATCGAAATGAAGGAAATGGACGACGAGGATGACGGACAAAGCGATAAGCTGAACCTGAACCTTGAAGGTACGGAAGTAGGCGTAGAATAGACGTTTCTTGTACCAGTCGGTTTAATAACAGGCCGTTAGCGTCTCACGGCGTTACAGAGCCGGACCTCGTCAGCAGTGCTTAAGCAGGCAGGTCCGGCTTTAACGGGCAAATTGATTGCCGTAACATACAGAAGGAGGGTTGCTCCTTGTTGGACGTGAACAACTTCGAGTATATGAAAATTGGTTTGGCATCACCGGATAAAATCCGCTCTTGGTCCCGCGGAGAAGTCAAAAAACCGGAAACGATCAACTACAGGACATTGAAGCCGGAGAAAGAAGGGCTTTTCTGCGAGAAGATCTTCGGGCCGACTAAGGACTGGGAATGTCATTGCGGTAAATACAAGCGGGTTCGTTATAAAGGCGTGGTATGCGACCGCTGCGGCGTCGAAGTAACGCGTGCGAAGGTACGCCGTGAGCGTATGGGGCATATTGAGCTTGCTGCTCCTGTATCGCATATCTGGTACTTCAAAGGGATTCCAAGCCGGATGGGGCTTGCCCTGGATATGTCTCCTCGTTCGCTCGAGGAAATTATCTATTTCGCATCTTATGTTGTAACGGATCCAGGGGATACGCCACTTGAGAAAAAGCAGCTTCTCTCCGAGAAGGAATACCGCAGCTACCGCGAGAAATACGGATATGGATTCCATGCGGGCATGGGCGCGGAAGCCGTCAAGAAGCTACTTCAGGATATCGATGTGGAGCGCGAGCTGGAAACATTGAAGGAAGACCTGAGATCGGCACAAGGCCAGCGTCGTAACCGGGCGATCAAGCGCCTTGAAGTTATCGAAGCATTCCGTAACTCCGGCAATATGCCGGAATGGATGATCCTTGATGTTCTTCCGGTTATTCCTCCTGAGCTTCGCCCCATGGTGCAGCTGGATGGAGGACGTTTTGCCACCTCTGATCTGAATGACCTGTACCGCCGTGTTATTAACCGTAACAACCGTCTGAAACGTCTGCTTGATCTGGGTGCACCGGATATCATCGTGCAGAACGAGAAAAGAATGCTTCAGGAAGCGGTTGATGCACTGATTGACAACGGCCGCCGCGGCCGTCCGGTAACCGGTCCGGGTAACCGTCCTTTGAAATCGCTGAGCCATATGCTCAAAGGTAAACAAGGACGTTTCCGCCAGAACTTGCTCGGTAAACGTGTCGATTACTCCGGCCGTTCCGTTATCGTTGTCGGACCAAGTCTGAAGATGTTCCAATGCGGACTTCCGAAGGAAATGGCGCTTGAACTGTTTAAGCCTTTTGTTATGAAAGAGCTGGTCAATAAAGGGCTGGCTCATAATATCAAGAGCGCCAAACGCAAAGTTGAGCGTGTCAGCCCTGAGGTATGGGATGTCCTTGAGGAAGTTATTAAGGAGCACCCGGTTCTTCTGAACCGTGCCCCTACGCTTCACAGACTGGGTATCCAGGCCTTTGAACCGATTCTCGTAGAAGGCCGCGCCATCAAGCTTCACCCGCTCGTTTGTACCGCCTATAACGCGGATTTCGATGGTGACCAAATGGCCGTCCACGTTCCGCTTTCTGCTGAAGCTCAAGCTGAAGCGCGCCTGCTTATGCTCGCATCGGGCAACATTTTGAATCCGAAAGACGGCAAGCCGGTTGTTACGCCTTCACAGGATATGGTTCTGGGCAGCTACTACTTGACTATGGACAATAAAGAAGCCAAAGGGAGCGGTTCTGTCTTTGCTTCCGTGAACGAAGCGATTTCCGCTTACCAGCGTGGAATTGTATCCCTTCACGCGCGTATCTTTATACCGGTTAAAGTGCTGAACAAAACCATTTTCACCGAAGCACAGCAGAAATCTCTGATTTCTACTACAGTTGGTAAAATCATCTTCAATGAAATATTCCCGGAGACGTTCCCGTATATCAATGAGCCGACGAAAGTCAACTTGCTGCAGGGGACGCCCGACCGATATTTTGTTTATGAAAAAGGTACCGATCTGCATAAATTTATGGAAGAAGTTCCACAAATGGGTGCGGTAGGAAAAGAGTATCTCGGTCTGATTATTGCGGAATGCTTCAGGCAATATCATACGACCAAAACATCCGTTACTCTTGACCGGATCAAAGAGCTTGGCTTTACGTATTCAACACGTGCCGGTATAACTGTAGCCGTATCTGATGTTATCGTTCCGGATGAGAAGAAAGTGATCCTGGACGAATCGGAAGAGAAGGTAAAGGTGGTATCCAACCAGTACCGTCGTGGTTTGATTACGAACGAAGAGCGGTATGATCGGGTTATTGAGATCTGGAGCAAAACGAAGGACACCATCACGGAAGTGCTCATGAAATCAATGGACCGTTACAATTCCATTATGCTCATGGTGGATTCCAAAGCACGGGGTAACAAATCGCAAATCACCCAGTTGGGCGGTATGCGGGGACTGATGGCGAATCCATCCGGACGGATCATCGAATTGCCGATCAAATCGAATTTCCGTGAAGGCCTTACTGTACTCGAGTACTTTATCTCGACTCACGGAGCGCGGAAAGGTCTTGCCGATACGGCGCTTCGTACAGCTGACTCGGGGTACTTGACCCGTCGTCTGGTTGATGTGGCCCAGGATGTGATTGTTCGTGAAGATGATTGTGGGACGGATAAAGGCTTTACTGTCAGCAAAATTCAAGACGGTAAAGAGGTTATTGAGGATCTGTACGACCGTATTGAAGGGCGTTACTCCTTCGAAACCGTGCGCAATCCATCTACGGGTGAAGTGATTTTGAACCGCAACGAGCTGATCGACTCCAACAAGGCGGAAGAAATTATTGCCGCTGGCGTAGAGAAGCTGCAAATTCGTTCAGTTCTGAGCTGCCGCGCCCGTCATGGCGTATGCAAAATCTGTTACGGACGCAACCTGGCAACAGGTAAGTTCGTTGAAATCGGTGAAGCAGTTGGTATCATTGCGGCACAATCCATCGGTGAGCCAGGAACGCAGCTCACGATGCGTACGTTCCACACCGGCGGTGTTGCCGGCGATGATATCACGCAAGGTTTGCCGCGTATTCAAGAGTTGTTCGAAGCGCGTAACCCGAAAGGTCAAGCGATCATCTCCGAGCTCGATGGAGTCATCAAGGACATCCGTGAGACGAAGGACCGTCGTGAGATTGAAGTGCAGGGTGAAGCGGAGTCGAAGGTTTATGCCGTTACCTACGGTTCGCGTATTCGTGTTACAAAAGGCAAGCATATTGAAGCGGGAGACGAGCTGACAGATGGTTCGATCGATCCGAAGGATATGCTCCGCATCAAAGGTATCCGCGGTGTGCAGAACTATATTCTGCAGGAAGTCCAACGCGTTTATCGTAACCAGGGCGTTGAGATCAACGACAAGCATATTGAAGTTATGATCAAGCAGATGCTGCGCAAAATCCGAATCGTCGATGCAGGTGAAACGGCATTGCTTCCAGGTGCGTTCGTTGACATCCACGAATACGAAGCAGCCAACCGCGACGCCCTTCTCTCTGGACGAGAGCCAGCGGTTGCCAAACCGGTTCTGCTCGGGATTACAAAAGCTTCACTGGAGACGGATTCCTTCCTGTCTGCGGCTTCCTTCCAAGAGACGACTCGTGTCTTGACGGATGCAGCGATAAAAGGAAAAGTCGATCAGTTGCTTGGACTTAAAGAGAATGTCATCATCGGTAAGCTGATCCCAGCAGGTACGGGAATGCAGCGCTACCGCGGTATTCGCCTGAAAGGTTATGACGATGATGTGGAATCAACTGAGAAACAAGTGGATGAGATCGTTCCGGTTGAGTCTTAATCATCAGTTGATTGGCTGTTTTCCCGCGTAGTGGTCAGTAGCGGACCGGCGGTGTTAACCTCCATGGAGGTTAACACCGCCGTTTTCTGCGCTGATTCCAGCATGGGAACAAAGCATCCCGGGCATATGAAAAAAATATCTTCCCAGCAGCTTGACATACTGCGGCCTGAAATGCTAATATGTCGAAGTGTGCCTACTTGCATAACCCCTGCATTTAAACCAACCGATATTTTGTTTCTTTCATAGAGAAGTAACATATAGGTTTGGCTTGAAAGGAAGGGAAGACATGCAATTCATAATCGGCAGTAAACAGACGACTAAGATGGTGGAGCAAGGCAAAGCCGTTCTTGTCTATGTTGCGCAAGATACAGATCCACGAATGAAGGATGATATTGTACGGCTTTGTACGGCGGCTGGCGTGCCTATCTCATGGGTAGATACGATGAAAGGTCTCGGGGAAACCTGCGGCATAGAGGTCGGCGCTGCAATGGCGGCAGTGATACCAGAAATTGAATAAGGAAATAACGTTTTTGCCTTGAAAGAGAAGAGGCAGAAACTTTCATTTGTTTCTTTATGAACCGCCTGGATCTGTGGGCTTAAATAAGCCGAAATATTAGTCCCGTTTATTATCATGGGAAGGAGGTGGCAGCATGCCAACAATTAACCAACTAGTCCGCAAGGGCCGCGAAGCGAAAGTCGTTAAATCGAAATCGCCAGCACTTCAAAGAGGGTTTAATGCTTTGAAACGTGAAGAAACAAACATCAGTGCGCCTCAAAAACGTGGTGTTTGTACTCGTGTCGGTACAATGACACCAAAAAAACCGAACTCTGCTCTTCGTAAATACGCACGTGTGCGTTTGACGAACCGCGTTGAGGTTACGGCTTATATCGGTGGTATCGGTCACAACTTGCAGGAGCATAGCGTCGTATTGGTTCGTGGCGGCCGGGTTAAAGATCTACCGGGTGTACGTTATCACATCGTTCGCGGAGCACTTGATACTGCAGGTGTTAACAATCGTAAACAAGCTCGTTCCAAATACGGTACGAAGCGCGCGAAAGTGAAAAAATAAGATTTAATTTATGAAAGTCATTTCATGAAAACTTGAAGAAAGGGGGATCTGCACATGCCACGCAAAGGTCCAGTTACAAAACGTGACGTTTTACCGGATCCGCTTTATAACAGCAAACTGGTAACTCGTCTAATTAACCGTATTATGCTTGATGGGAAACGCGGTGTTGCCGCAACCATTCTGTATGATGCCTTCAAATTGATTAACGAGCGCACAGGTTCGGAGCCGATGGAAGTTTTTGAAGCGGCTATTAAAAACATCATGCCTGTACTTGAAGTAAAAGCCCGCCGTGTTGGTGGTTCGAACTATCAAGTACCGATTGAAGTTAAACCAGAACGTCGTACAGCGCTTGGTCTCCGTTGGCTCGTGAACTATTCACGAAACCGCGGCGAGAAGACGATGGAAGAGCGTCTGGCTGCTGAAATCATCGATGCATCGAACAACACGGGTGCGTCTGTGAAAAAGCGTGAAGATACACACAAGATGGCTGAAGCGAATAAAGCATTCGCGCACTACCGTTGGTAGGATTCGCATAATCGGGAGGAGACGAAATTATGGCAAGAGAGTTCTCCTTGAAAAATACGCGTAATATTGGGATTATGGCGCATATTGACGCTGGTAAAACAACCACGACGGAGCGGATTCTGTTCTATACAGGCCGTACCCACAAAATCGGTGAAGTGCACGAAGGTGCTGCTACGATGGACTGGATGGAGCAGGAACAGGAGCGCGGAATTACGATTACTTCCGCTGCTACAACTGCTCAATGGAATGGTCACCGCATCAATATTATCGACACCCCGGGACACGTTGACTTCACGGTTGAAGTCGAACGTTCCCTTCGTGTATTGGACGGGGCTGTTGGAGTTTTCAGTGCGAAAGAAGGCGTTGAGCCGCAGTCCGAAACGGTATGGCGTCAAGCCGACCGTTATAACGTACCGCGTATTGCTTACGTCAACAAAATGGATATCATTGGTGCAGACTATTTGAATGTTATCAATGATATGCGCCTGCGTCTTAACGCAAATGCAGTAGCTATTCAATTGCCAATGGGCGCTGAGAATGACTTTATAGGGGTAATCGACCTGGTTGAGCGTGTCGCTTACAAATATAAAGATGATCTTGGCAAAGACCCTGAGAAAATGGAAATACCTGCAGAATATAAAGAACAAGTGGAAGAGCTTCGTTTGGAGCTTGTCGAGAAAATCGCTGAGCTCGATGAAGAGCTTACGATGAAATATCTCGAAGGCGAAGAAATCAGCATTGCCGAAATGAAAGCTACATTGCGCAAAGGTGTTTGCGAAGTGAAGATTTTCCCGGTAATTTGTGGTTCCTCGTACCGCAATAAAGGCGTTCAACTGATGCTTGATGCTGTTGTGGATTACCTGCCAGCTCCGATCGATGTACCGGATATCAAGGGTCACCTTGATGATGGCACAGAGACGATCCGCAAGTCTTCCGACGAAGCGCCTTTCTCGGCATTGGCCTTCAAAATCATGACTGACCCGTTTGTAGGTAAACTGACGTTCTTCCGCGTATACTCCGGCGTATTGCATTCCGGATCTTACGTTGTGAATGCAACGAAAGGCAAACGCGAGCGGATTGGACGTATCCTTCAGATGCACGCCAATACGCGTCAAGAGATCAGCGAAGTTTACTCCGGTGATATCGCGGCAGCGGTAGGATTGAAAGATACAACAACGGGCGACACGCTTTGTGATGAGAAAAACCCGGTTATTCTGGAATCGATGAACTTCCCTGAGCCGGTTATCCAGCTCGCGGTTGAGCCTAAAACGAAAGCCGACCAGGATAAAATGGGTATCGCTCTTCAGAAGCTCTCCGAGGAAGATCCTACATTCCGTGCCCACACGGATGAAGAAACCGGTCAAACGATCATTGCAGGCATGGGCGAGCTTCACCTTGAAGTCCTCGTCGACCGTATGCTTCGCGAATTCAAAGTCGAAACGAATGTCGGTAAACCGCAAGTTGCTTACCGTGAAACTTTCCGTGTGCCTGCTAGGGTCGAAGGTAAATTCGTTCGTCAATCAGGTGGCCGTGGTCAATACGGACATTGCTGGGTTGAATTCTCGCCGCTTGAGCCAGGTACAGGTTTCATCTTTGAAAACAAAACCGTGGGTGGTTCCATTCCGCGGGAATATATTGGACCTGTTCAAGCTGGTATCGAAGAAACAATGAAGACTGGTGTTCTTGCAGGCTTCCCGCTTGTTGACATCAAAGCGGTTGTCGTTGACGGTTCTTACCATGACGTTGACTCCTCGGAGATGGCGTTTAAAATTGCCGGTTCAATGGCGCTTAAGGCTGCTAAAGAAAAATGTAGTCCAGTTCTGCTTGAGCCTATCATGAAAGTTGAAGTTACCGTTCCTGAAGAATATATGGGCGATGTAATGGGAATGCTTAGCTCCCGTCGCGGCCGTATCGAGGGATCGGACACCCGTCATGGTGCGCTTATCATTCGTGCCAAGGTGCCTCTATCCGAAATGTTTGGATATTCCACAACATTGCGTTCAGGTACACAAGGCCGTGGTGTATTCTCCATGGAGCTTTCGCACTATGAAGAAGTACCGAAATCGATCTCGGAAGAGATTATCTCCAAATCCAAAGGCGCCTAGTTGGAAAGCAATATAACGGGTGTCCAATAAGTTGTACATTGGCCAAAATGATGATCAGCCAGCCGGCTGGTGCATGACGGCCGATCACATATACAATCTTTTCATATTAAGGAGGAATTAGTTCAATGGCTAAGGCAAAATTTGAACGTAATAAACCGCACGTTAATATCGGTACAATCGGTCACGTTGACCATGGTAAAACAACGTTGACGGCTGCCATCACGACCGTTCTTTCCAAAAGATATGGTGGTTCCGCAATTGCATTTGATCAAATCGATAAAGCACCGGAAGAGCGCGAGCGCGGTATCACAATCTCAACATCTCACGTTGAGTACGAAACACCAACTCGTCACTATGCTCACGTTGACTGTCCTGGTCACGCCGACTATGTTAAGAACATGATCACAGGAGCAGCACAAATGGATGGAGCAATCCTCGTTGTGTCCGCATCTGACGGTCCTATGCCGCAAACGCGCGAGCACATTCTGCTCTCCCGCCAAGTTGGTGTTCCTTACATCGTAGTATTCCTGAACAAATGCGACATGGTTGAAGACGAAGAGCTCCTGGAGCTTGTTGAGATGGAAGTTCGCGACCTTCTTAATGAATATGAGTTCCCAGGTGACGATACTCCAATCATCCGCGGCGCAGCTCGTGAAGCTCTTGCTAATCCGGATGGCCCTTGGGCTGACAAAATCATTGAACTGTTCGAGCAAGTTGACACGTACATCCCTACTCCTGAGCGTGACGTATCCAAACCGTTCCTTATGCCGGTTGAGGATGTATTCACAATCACAGGCCGTGGTACAGTTGCAACTGGCCGTGTAGAGCGTGGCGTTGTTAAAGTATCCGATGAGATTGAAATCATCGGTCTTGCTGAAGAATCCCGCAAATGTGTTGTTACGGGCGTTGAAATGTTCCGTAAATTGCTTGACTCTGCTCAAGCTGGCGACAACATCGGCGCACTGCTTCGTGGTGTTGAGCGTAAAGATATTGAGCGTGGACAAGTATTGGCTAAACCGGGTTCGGTTAAACCACACACAAACTTCACTGCACAAATCTACGTTCTGACTAAAGAAGAGGGTGGACGCCACAAGCCTTTCTTCACAGGCTACCGTCCACAATTCTACTTCCGTACAACGGACGTAACGGGCATCATCAACCTTCCAGAAGGCGCTGAAATGGTTATGCCTGGTGATAACATCACCGTAACCGTTGAGCTGATTGCTCCAATCGCTCTGGAAGATGGAACTCGCTTCTCCATTCGTGAAGGCGGCCGTACTGTTGGCGCCGGCGCAGTGGCAAGCATCCAAAAATAAGGCAGTGCGGCATCAGCCGCATCGCTTTAATCCAAAGCCCTCACTTCGGTGAGGGCTTTTATTTATTTATCCACAGCTGGATAAATGGAGGACCAAACAACTCGAAGGTCCACTATCAGACATAGGAGGCAACTTGCTAATCCAATTCGTGGTGGGCCTCAGATCAATACTATATAATAGAAGCGTTTTATAGTGCTCAATTGGTGTAATACATTATGTGAAATTAATGTTGCATTCGCCTACCAGTTAAGATATAATAGTGAGCGTTGGTCTGCGACGTTGCGATGATGCGAGAGGTTGCCGACACACACGGCTCCTTTGCCATGAGGGGCGTGGCGGGTTTTTCTCGTGGAGTATGTCCGATACTAAATTGGGCGATAGAAGGAGGGACTTATATGGCAAAGCAAAAGATTCGTATTCGTTTAAAAGCGTACGATCACAGGATTCTTGACCAGTCTGCGGAGAAAATCGTAGAAACTGCGAAACGTTCCGGGGCAGGTGTATCTGGGCCGATTCCGCTTCCGACAGAGAAGCAAATCATCACCATTCTGCGTGCGGTACACAAGTACAAGGATTCAAGGGAACAATTCGAAATGCGCACTCACAAGCGTTTGATCGACATTGTCAACCCAACGCCGCAAACGGTCGATGCATTGATGCGCTTAGATCTGCCATCCGGTGTCGATATTGAAATCAAATTGTAATTTTTGCATAACGGAAACAAGAGAGGAAATGAGGTGTCAACATGAAAGGTATCTTAGGTAAAAAACTTGGTATGACGCAAGTGTTTACTCCTGAAGGTAACGTAATTGCGGTTACGGTTATCGAAGCAGGACCTTGTGTTGTTCTACAGAAGAAGGACCAAGAAAATGACGGCTATGAAGCGGTACAACTTGGTTTCTCAGACAAAAAAGAAAAAAGAGCGACAAAGCCGGAGATCGGCCACGCTAAAAAAGCCGATTCGGCTCCTAAGCGCTACGTTCGTGAAATTCGCGGCATTAACATGGGCGAATATGAAGTTGGCCAGCAATTGAAAGCTGACTTGTTCGCCGCAGGCGAGTTTGTTGACGTAACAGGTATTTCCAAAGGTAAAGGATTCCAAGGTAGTATCAAACGTTGGGGCCAAACCCGCGGACCGATGTCTCACGGATCGCGTTACCACCGTGGACCAGGTTCGATGGGATCGATTCAAGCGAACCGTGTACCGAAGGGCAAACGCCTTCCAGGTCACATGGGTAGCGAAACGATCACGATTCAGAATCTTGAAGTCGTGCGTGTCGATGCCGAACGTAATGTTCTGCTCATTAAAGGCTCCATTCCTGGACCTAAAAATAGCTTTGTAAAAGTAAAACTTACCGTTAAGAAATAAATAACCGTCTAAGAAAGGAGGAACATGAAATGCCGAAAGTAGCAATTTTTAGCGTGAATGGATCGCAAGTTGGCGATATCGAATTGTCGGAAACGATTTTCGGAATCCAACCTAACGTTCACGTCCTGCACAGTGCAGTACTGCTTCAGCAAGCTTCGGTTCGCAGAGGCACGCACAAGACGAAGGGCCGCTCTGAAGTACGTGGCGGCGGTCGTAAGCCTTGGAAACAAAAAGGTACGGGCCGCGCTCGTCAAGGTAGCACGCGCTCGCCACAATGGGTTGGCGGCGGTACGGTTTTTGGACCGACACCTCGCAGCTACAGCTTCAAACTGCCGAAGAAGGTTCGCCGTCTGGCAATCAAATCGGCTTTGTCTTCGAAAGTGATCGACAATGACATCATTGTTCTGGATCAGCTGGCATTTGCTCAGCCGAAAACAAAAGAATTTACCGCCATTCTGGGCAACCTCAAAGTCGCTCGCAAAGCACTTGTTGTAACGGCAACTTATGAGGACAATGTAGCATTGTCCGCTCGTAACATTCCGGGCATCAAATTCGTTGCAGCCGATGGCATTAATGTTCTGGATGTCATGACCTATGACAAACTGATTATTACTAAAGAAGCAGTTGAGAAAGTACAGGAGGTGCTTGCGTAATGAAAAATCCACGCGATATTATCAAGCGCCCGATTATCACGGAACAAACAAGTGACTTTATGGCAAATAAACGTTATGTGTTCGAAGTGGATATTCGCGCGAACAAAACGGAAATCAAAGATGCCATTCAACAAATTTTCAAAGTCAAAGTTTCCAGCGTAAACACGATGCGCGTACCGGGTAAACCGAAACGCCAAGGCCGCCACAGCGGATATACATCCGAGTGGAAGAAGGCAATTGTGCAATTGAGCGCAGAAAGCAATGAACTGGAATTTTTTGAAACGGTATAATAGAACAGGCAGAGGCTTTAACGAGCCTCCAGCAATCAGCTATGCCGTAACATAACGGTTAAGGAGGGAATCGAAGTGCCAGTCAAGAAGTATAAACCGACATCTCCGGCTCGTCGTAATATGTCTGTTTCGACGTTCGAAGAAATCACGACAAGCACACCGGAGAAATCGCTGCTTGCTCCGCTTTTCAAAAAAGCCGGACGCAATAATCAAGGCAAAATCACGGTTCGTCACCATGGTGGCGGCCATAAACGTAAATACCGGATCATCGACTTTAAACGTAACAAAGATGGTATCGTAGGTAATGTTGCAACGATCGAATACGATCCGAACCGTACCTCGAACATCGCACTTATCCACTATGTGGATGGCGCAAAAAGCTACATCATTGCTCCAAAAGGTCTGAAAGTCGGCACTAAAATCGTGTCAGGCGCAGACGCAGATATCAAAATCGGTAACGCACTGCCCCTGGAAAACATTCCGGTTGGTACAGTTATCCACAATATCGAGATGAAGCCTGGCAAAGGCGGACAGCTGGTTCGTGCCGCTGGTACAGAAGCTCAGCTTCTCGGTAAAGAAGACAACTATGCGGTTATCCGTTTGTCCTCTGGTGAAGTTCGCCGCATTCTGAAAACCTGCCGTGCAACAATCGGTTCTGTTGGCAACGAAGATCACGAGCTCGTGAAAATCGGTAAAGCCGGCCGTTCCCGTTGGCTCGGCAAACGTCCTGAAGTGCGTGGCGTAGTTATGAACCCGAACGATCACCCGCATGGTGGTGGTGAAGGCCGCGCTCCAATCGGTCGTAAATCGCCAATGTCTCCTTGGGGCAAGCCAACCCTTGGCTACAAAACGCGTAAGAAGAAAAAAGCATCAAGCCAGTATATTGTTCGTGGCCGTACGAAGTAATAGGTGCATGAGCGCCGCCGCGTGACGCGGGTGCGTCACGCAAAGCCAGCGTGAAGGGAGGATCATCTATGGGTCGCAGTTTGAAAAAAGGACCGTTTATTGACGGTTACCTGCTCAAAAAAGTTGAAGTGCTGAATGAAGCGGACAAGAAAACGGTTGTTAAAACGTGGTCTCGCCGTTCTACTATTTTCCCACAATTCATCGGACATACATTCGCTGTTTATGACGGTCGTAAGCATGTGCCGGTTTATGTAACGGAAGATATGGTTGGTCACAAACTCGGTGAGTTTGCACCGACGCGTGTATATAAAGGCCATGGTGACGACGACAAGAAGACAGGCCGTCGTTAATCAATAACAAGTTTTTGGATGATCGATCGAGAGGAGGTTCAACCATGCAAGAAGCTAAAGCGAGCGCTAATCACGTCCGCATTGCACCTCGCAAAGCACAGCTGGTTGTGGATTTGATTCGCGGCAAGCAAGTCGGCGAAGCAATTGCGATTTTGCGTCATACGCCAAAATCCGCTTCCCCAATCGTGGAGAAGCTGCTTAACTCCGCTATTGCAAATGCGGAGCACAACTACCAGTTGGACATTAACAAACTGGTCGTCGCTCAGGTTTTTGTTAACCAAGGGCCAACAATGAAACGTTTCCGTCCGCGCGCCATGGGTCGTGCAAGTCGGATTAATAAAAGAACCAGCCACATTACATTGGTGGTATCCGAAAAATAAGGAGGGACAACGTGTGGGACAAAAGGTAAATCCGGTTGGTCTACGTATCGGTATTATCCGTGACTGGGAATCCAAATGGTTCGCAGGCAAGGATTTCGGCGAGCTGCTTATGGAAGATGTTAAAATCCGTGAGTATCTCAAGAACAAATTGAGAGACGCGGCTGTATCCCGCTTTGAAATCGAGCGTGCTGCAAATCGCGTTAACGTAACAATCTATACTGCCAAGCCTGGTATGGTTATTGGTAAAGGCGGCTCCGAGGTTGAGAACCTTCGCTCCGAACTTGCTAAAATCGCTAAAGGCAAAAAAATTCACATCAACATCTCCGAGATCAAACATCCCGAATTGGATGCGATTCTTGTTGCAGAGAGCATTGCACAACAGCTTGAGCGTCGTGTGTCGTTCCGTCGTGCAATGAAACAATCGATTCAACGGACGATTCGTTCCGGAGCAAAAGGAATTAAAACAGCAGTCAGCGGTCGTCTGGGCGGTGCAGAAATTGCGCGTTCGGAAGGATACAGCGAAGGCACAGTACCTCTTCATACGCTTCGTGCGGATATTGACTATGGTACAGCTGAAGCCCATACTACTTATGGCCTGATCGGCGTAAAAGTATGGATCTATCGTGGCGAAATCCTTCCTACGAAGAAGAAAGCTGCTGCTCCCCAGGAAGGAGGCAACTAATCATGTTGGTACCAAAACGTGTTAAACATCGTAAACAACAACGCGGTCACATGAAAGGTCGCGCTAAGGGCGGTACGGAAGTTCACTTCGGTGAATACGGCCTGCAAGCGGTAGAGCCATCATGGATTACGAACCGTCAAATCGAAGCTGCCCGTATTGCGATGACTCGTTACATCAAACGGGGCGGTAAAGTTTGGATCAAGATATTCCCTGCTAAGCCAATTACACAGAAGCCGCTTGAAGTTCGTATGGGTAGCGGTAAAGGTAACGTGGAGAAGTGGGTTGCTGTTGTTAAGCCCGGCAAAGTCATGTTTGAGCTTGCAGGTGTTTCGGAAGAAGTCGCCCGTGAAGCCATGCGTCTTGCCGCTCACAAGCTTCCAGTCAAAACGAAGTTCGTGAAACGTGAAGAAGTGGGTGGTGAAGCAAATGAAAGCTAATGAATTTCGCAACCTAACCTCTGCTGAACTTGAACAAAAAGTAAATGGTTTTAAAGAGGAGCTTTTTAACCTTCGTTTTCAGTTGGCCACCGGTCAATTGGAAAATCCGACACGTATTCGTGATGTGCGGAAGGATATCGCTCGTGCTAAAACCATTCTTCGTGAAAGAGAACTCGGTATCACTAGTTAAGTTTAGGATCCGGGAACGATAACGCAAGTTCTATCGTAAGAAAGGAGGATGAACAATGAGCGAACGTAATGCGCGCAAAGTTCAAATCGGAAAAGTCGTGAGCGACAAAATGGATAAGACTATCGTGATTGCTGTAGAAACCTACAAAAAACATGATCTTTACCATAAACGCATCAAATACACGAAAAAATTTAAAGCACATGATGAGAACAACCAGGCGAAAATTGGCGATACTGTCAAGGTTATGGAGACTCGTCCGCTTTCAAAAGATAAACGGTTCCGCCTTGTCGAAATCGTTGAAGCAGCTATTATTTTGTAAAAATGCTTGTTCATAAGCATTTGGACGGAAGGAGGACGTTGAAATGATTCAACCATTTACGCGTTTAGCGGTTGCTGACAACTCTGGCGCGAAAGAATTGATGTGTATTCGTGTTCTGGGCGGTACAGGACGTCGAGTAGGCCATATCGGCGATTTGATCGTTTGTTCCGTTAAACAAGCAACACCAGGTGGCGTTGTCAAAAAAGGTGATGTTGTCAAAGCGGTTATCGTTCGTACGAAGCGTGCGGTTCGCCGTAAAGACGGTTCATACATTGCATTTGATGAGAATGCAGCGGTTATCGTTAAGGAAGACAAAAGCCCGCGTGGAACACGTATTTTCGGACCAGTTGCCCGTGAACTTCGCGACCGTGACTTTATGAAAATCGTATCGCTGGCACCGGAAGTTATTTAAGACTTCCCCAGAAAAAAAGGCTTGTATCACAAGCAAGCAGGAGGTGTAACTCATGCCACGGTTGAAAAAAGTGTTGGAGTCCCATAACAATAAATTGCACGTCAAGAAAGACGACACGATTATCGTCATCACCGGCAAAGACAAAGGCAAGAAAGGCCGTGTCATCGCCGCGTATCCACGGGAGAATCGCGTTCTGATCGAAGGCGTCAACATGGTGAAGAAGCATACTCGTCCTTCCCAGGCTAACCCGCAGGGTGGAATTATCGAGCAAGAAGCGCCGATTCATGTTTCCAATGTGATGCACATCGATCCGAAGAGCGGTAAAGTAACCCGTATCGGATACAAAACGCTCGACAACGGTAAAAAAGTCCGGATCGCTAAAGTATCCGGTGAGGTAATTGATTAATTGACCGATTGCGGAAAGGAGGTCCACGTTACATGGCTACAACAAGATTGAAAGATCGTTTCCTGAATGACATTACGCCTGCGCTGATGCAGAAATTCGATTACACAACCGTCATGCAAGTGCCGAAAATCGAGAAAGTCGTAATCAACATGGGTGTTGGCGAAGCGGTTTCCAACTCCAAAGTGCTTGACACTGCTGTTGAAGACCTTCGTCTGATTTCCGGACAAAAGCCGGTAGTCACACGCGCGAAGAAATCCATCGCTGGTTTCAAACTTCGCGAAAATATGCCAATCGGGGTTAAAGTAACATTGCGCGGCGAGCGCATGTACTATTTCCTTGATAAACTGTTCAACGTAACGCTTCCACGCGTTCGCGACTTCCGCGGCGTATCGAACAAAGCGTTTGATGGTCGTGGTAACTATACACTCGGCTTGAAAGAACAACTTATCTTCCCGGAAATCGAGTATGATAAAGTTGATAAAGTACGTGGTATGGACGTCGTCATCGTCACGACGGCAAAAACGGACGAAGAGGCTCGTGAACTGCTTACCCAAATGGGCATGCCGTTTGCGAAGTAATCCACAGGAGGTACTACCAAGTGGCAAAAACTTCGATGAAGATCAAGCAGCAGCGCGCACCGAAATTTAAAGTGCAAGCTTATACGCGTTGTGAGCGTTGCGGCCGTCCGCATTCCGTTTTGCAAAAGTTTAAAATTTGCCGGATTTGTTTCCGCGAATTAGCATACAAAGGCCAGATTCCTGGCGTTAAAAAAGCAAGCTGGTAATCAGCTTAAGTATCGGGAAGGAGGTTCTCACAATGGTTATGTCTGATCCGATTGCTGATATGCTCACGCGTATCCGAAACGCAAACGTTGTGCGTCATGAGACGGTTGAAATGCCTGCTTCGAAGGTGAAGAAGCAAATCGCAGAAATTTTGAAACGCGAGGGCTTTATCCGCGACGCTGAGTATATCGAAGATAGCAAACAAGGGATTATCCGTATCTTCTTGAAATACGGTCCCAATCAAGAACGTGTCATTACCGGGCTGAAACGTATCAGCAAACCGGGACTGCGCGTTTACACAAAAAGCACAGAAGTCCCTCGTGTTCTAGGCGGCCTTGGAATGGCAATCATTTCAACGTCTAAAGGGGTTATGACCGATAAAGAAGCACGCCAAGTGAAATCGGGCGGCGAAGTCGTCTGCTACGTTTGGTAAGAAACTGTCACAACGATTGGAGGTGTAACAATGTCTCGTATTGGCCGTAAACCGATCCAAGTACCCGGTGGTGTAAACATCGACTTGGACAACAGCTTTATTACAATTAAAGGACCGAAGGGTTCGCTGAGCCGCTCACTTCACAAGGACATGAAGGTGGTAGTGGAGGACAGTGTAATTACAATCGAACGTCCGACTGACAATAAATTGCACCGCTCCCTGCATGGCACAACGCGCAGCATTATCGCAAACATGGTGAGTGGCGTAACCGAAGGCTTCTCTAAATCATTGGAGCTGGTAGGCGTTGGTTACCGTGCAAGCAAAGCTGGTGAAAAAGTCGTTCTTAACGTCGGCTATTCCCACCCGGTTGAAATTACGCCTGAGGGCGGCATCGAGTTTGACGTTCCAACGAACACCAAGATTATTGTTCGTGGGATCGACAAAGAGCTCGTTGGCGCAACTGCTGCGAAAATCCGCTCCGTACGTGAACCAGAGCCGTATAAAGGCAAAGGAATCAAGTACGAAGGTGAGCGCATTATTCGTAAAGAAGGTAAAGCCGGTAAGAAAAAATAAGCAGCCCGCTAAAGCTGCTTAATGGATAGCATCACATAAGGACAGTAGGAAAGGAGTGTACACGAATGATTACAAAAGGCGATAAAAACAAAGCGCGTTTGAAACGTCACCTGCGCGTTCGTAAGAAAATCAATGGAACCGAGCAGCGTCCGCGTCTTGCTGTATTCCGTTCCTCCAAACACATCTATGCACAACTGATTGATGATGTTCAAGGCGTAACGATTGCATCGGCTTCTACGCTGGATAAAGAAATCACCGATGTAAGCAACGGCGGAAACGTTGAAGCAGCTCGTAAAATCGGTGAGCTCATCGCGAATCGTGCGAAAGCGAAAGGCGTTGAGCATGTCGTTTTCGATCGCGGTGGCTACTTGTACCATGGTAGAATACAGGCTCTGGCTGACGCAGCTCGCGAGGCTGGACTTCAATTCTAATTGAAAAACCTTAATAAGGAGGTAAAACGACTTGCGTATAGATCCGAATGCATTAGAACTGACTGAAAAAGTTGTTCAAATCAACCGCGTATCTAAAGTAGTAAAAGGCGGACGCCGTTTCAGCTTTAGCGCGCTTGTAGTTGTCGGAGACGGCAAAGGATATGTTGGCGCAGGAATCGGCAAAGCGGGCGAAGTTCCGGATGCCATCCGCAAAGGCATTGACGATGCGAAGAAAAACCTGATCCACGTGCCACTTGTTAAAACAACGATCCCGCATCTGGTGCTTGGACATTTTGGCGCAGGACGCGTATTGCTCAAACCGGCATCGGAAGGTACCGGAGTGATTGCAGGCGGTCCTGTTCGTGCGGTTCTCGAACTTGCAGGTGTAGGCGATATTCTTACAAAATCACTGGGTTCTTCGAACTCCATGAATATGGTTAACGCGACGCTTGAAGGGCTTTCCCGCCTGAAACGCGCTGAGGATGTTGCCAAATTGCGTGGAAAAACCGTACAAGAGCTTTTAGGTTAAGGGGGGGAATACGATGGCAAAATTGCAAATCACCCTCGTTCGCAGCCTGATTGGTCGTAACGAGAAGCAACGTGCAACGATTCAATCGCTCGGACTGCGTAAAATTCGGCAATCGGTTGTCCACAATGATAACCCAGCTGTCCGCGGTATGGTAAACACTGTTAGCCATATGGTTAAAGTTGAAGAAGTATAAGATATATCGCCACTTGTGGCACAAGAAATCATAAGGAGGTGCAACCTACGATGAAATTGCATGAACTCACATCAGCACCGGGTTCCCGCAAAGAAGCGTTCCGTAAAGGTCGCGGTATCGGTACCGGCAATGGTAAAACGGCTGGTCGCGGTCACAAAGGTCAGAATGCCCGTTCCGGCGGCGGTGTTCGTCCAGGCTTCGAAGGCGGTCAAAACCCGTTGTATCGTCGTGTTCCTAAGCGCGGCTTTAACAACCCATTCCGTAAAGAGTATGCGATTGTGAACATCGATGAGTTGAACAACTTTGCAGCAGGCACAGAAATTACGCCAGAGTTGCTTATGGAGCAAGGAATTGTCAAAAACCCGCAGAGCGGCATTAAAGTTCTCGGCAATGGCGATATCACTGTTCAGCTTACCGTAAAAGCAAACAAATTCTCTCAATCTGCGGTAGAGAAAATCCAGGCTGCCGGCGGTAAAACCGAGGTGATCTAATTGTTCAAGACCGTGTCCAACATTTGGAAAGTGGAAGACCTTCGAAAACGGATTTTGTTCACATTGTTCATCTTGCTCGTTTACCGGATCGGTTCATTTATTCCGGTGCCTGGCGTCAATAAAGATGTATTCAAAAGTGTTGATCAATCCGGAGCTGATTTGTTCGGTTTGCTCAATACCTTCTCTGGGGGAGCATTGTTCCAATTCTCGATCTTTGCGATTGGAATCATGCCTTACATTACGGCTTCTATCATCGTGCAATTGTTATCGATGGATGTCATTCCTAAATTTGCTGAATGGGCAAAAGAAGGAGAGAATGGTAAACGCAAACTTGCACAAATCACTCGTTATGGTACTATCGTACTAGGCTTAATCCAAGGTTTCGGTACAGCTATTGGGTTTAACCGTCAATACCAGTACGACATGATTCCAGGTGCAGGATTTGGCGATTATCTGATGATTGCGATTATCCTGACGGCAGGTACAGCCTTCCTTATGTGGCTCGGTGAGCAAATTACGGAGAAGGGTATCGGGAACGGGATTTCGGTCCTGATTTTTGCCGGTATCGTTGCATCCATACCTAGTCACATTCGATCCATTTACACAAATGAATTTGTTGATGCAGGAGACGCGCTTTTCCTTAATATCGTTAAAGTTGCGATTCTCGTCATCGTTGTAATTGCGATCGTGGTTGGTGTTATCTTCGTACAACAAGGAATCAGAAAAATACCGGTGCAATATGCTAAACGTGTAGTTGGACGTAAAATGTACGGCGGTCAATCCACACACATTCCACTGAAAGTGAACGGAGCAGGTGTTATTCCGGTCATCTTTGCGTCATCGCTTCTAATGTTCCCGTATACCATTTCTCAGTTCTGGTCGACTCATGGCTGGGCGATATGGGTAAAGGATAATTTGACATATGACGCGCCTCTCGGTATGGTACTGTATGTAATATTGATTCTGGCATTCACGTTTTTCTATACCTTTGTGCAGATTAACCCGGTACAAATGGCGGACCAAATGAAGAAAAACGGTGGTTATATCCCGGGCATCCGTCCTGGCAAGCCTACCTCATCTTACATTACCCGGGTCATGTCCAGAATAACGCTAAGTGGAGCCATATTTTTGGCCCTCATCTCGATCTTGCCGGTTATCTTCGGTAAAATTGCAGATTTGCCAGCTGACGTAAGACTCGGCGGTACCTCGCTGCTGATCGTTATCGGCGTTGCGCTGGATACGATGAAGCAAATCGAGACACAATTGATCAAGCGCCACTATAAAGGGTTTATCAATAAATAATGATAGGTTCAAAATCGGGATTCCGTGCAGGTTATCGTGTGACGGAACCCGCTTAGAGCCTATTGTGCTTAAAGCGAGGAACACGCTAATGAACATTTTATTCATGGGTCCTCCAGGCGCCGGTAAAGGCACGCAGGCCGAGAGAATTGTGGAAACCTTCGGGATTCCTCATATTTCTACGGGCGATGCGTTCCGACTGGCCATGAAACAAGGCACGCCTCTGGGACAGAAGGCTAAAGAATACGTTGATCAAGGTCTGCTTGTACCGGATGAAATCACGAATGGAATTGTTCGTGATCGTCTGTTGCTAGAAGATTGTCAAAAAGGATTCCTGCTTGACGGCTTTCCACGGACACTACAGCAAGCTGAAGCTTTGGATGGTATGCTAGCTGAAATGGGTCGAAGCATTGATCATGTGGTTAACCTTCGGGTTGATCGCGGTCTGCTGCTTGCGCGTCTGACCGGTCGCCGCATTTGTAAATCTTGTGGTGCGACCTACCACATTATGTTCAATCCGCCAAAGCAAGAAGGCATTTGCGATAAATGCGGCGGCGAGCTGTACCAGCGGTCAGACGATACGGAAGCGAAAGTCGGTACCCGTCTTGACGAGTACATTTCGAAAACAGCTCCTCTACTGGACTATTACTCGGGCAAAGGGATCCTGCGCGAGGTGGACGGCGAGAGAGAGATTGATGAAGTGACGTCTGAAATTGTTTCTGCTCTAAGGGGATCAGCCGAATGATTATATGCAAATCCGAGTCGGAATTGCAATATATGAGAGAAGCTGGCCGAATCGTTGCGCAGACGCACCGGTTATTGAAACAATCCATTCGTCCGGGCATTACCACCAAGGAATTGGACGGGATCGCGGACACTTACATCCGCAGCCAGAACGCCATTCCTTCTTTTAAAGGCTACAATCAATTTCCTGCCAGCATTTGCGCTTCGGTCAATGAAGAGCTGGTACATGGAATTCCGGGCTCACGCAAACTGAATGATGGCGACATCATCAGTATCGATATCGGTGCGCAGTACAAAGGATACCATGGCGATTCGGCCTGGACCTACGGCGTAGGAACGATCAGTGAGCAGACGGGCAAGCTGTTGAAGGTGACGGAAGAATCCTTGTATGCAGGCCTCGCGCTCGTCAGACCGGATGTTCGGTTGTTTACGATCTCGCATGCGATTCAACAAGTGATCGAAGCTGCTGGCTTCTCCGTTGTTCGTGAATATGTTGGTCACGGCATTGGGGCCAGTCTCCATGAAGAGCCACAGATTCCAAATTACGGTATGCCCAATCATGGCCCCAGGCTCAAACCGGGCATGGTGCTCGCGATTGAACCGATGGTCAACATTGGGGAGCGTTACGTACGTACGCTGGAGGATAATTGGACAGTTGTCACCGAAGACGGTTCATGGTGCGCCCATTTTGAGCATACTGTGGCAGTAACGGCAGACGGCTGTGAAATTTTAACCCTATTAGGGGAGCAGGCAGGTTGAACGCATTGGAACATATGCCGGAAATCGGCCGCGTTGTCCAGGTGCTGCGGGGTAAGGAAGAAGGCAGCTACGCTGTTATTGTCGGCCTTGTCGATGAGAAATTCGTCCTTATCGCAGACGGTGACAAGCGGCGCTTCGATCAACCGAAGAAGAAGAACGTACTGCATCTTGCGATGCAGCCGGTCGTCAGTCATGAAGTGACAGACAGCATGCGGGAAACCGGCCGTGTTACGAACGCCAAGCTGCGTTTTGCAATTCAGAGAGCAGCGCAAGGGAAAGGAGATTGACTGTGGCTAAAGAAGATGTCATTGAAGTCGAAGGTACGGTAATTGAACCGTTGCCTAACGCCATGTTCAAGGTTGAACTGGAAAATGGACACCAAATCCTGGCTCATGTATCGGGTAAACTCAGAATGCATTTTATCCGTATCCTGACTGGAGACAAAGTGGTCATTCAGTTGTCGCCTTATGATCTATCCAGAGGACGCATTACCTATCGGAAGTAAGCCGGTATACGGTTTTGCTAACGAAAGAATTCGGGAGGTAATCACAATGAAGGTCAGACCTTCGGTCAAGCCGATCTGCGAGAAATGCAAAGTCATTCGTCGCAAAGGCAATGTAATGGTGATTTGTGAAAATCCGAAACACAAACAAAAACAAGGATAAAAGGAGGGATAACGTTACATGGCACGTATTGCTGGTGTAGACTTACCGCGTGATAAACGCGTCGTCATCGCTTTGACTTACATTTTTGGTATCGGCACAACAACAGCTCACAAGATCTTGAGTGCTACAGGTATCAGCGAACAGACACGCGTTCGCGACCTGACTGAAGATGAAGTCAGCAAACTCCGCGAAACGATTGACAAAACCGTTAAAGTGGAAGGCGACCTTCGTCGTGAAGTTTCTCTTAACATCAAACGTCTGATCGAGATCGGCTGTTACCGTGGTGTTCGTCACCGTCGTGGACTTCCAGTTCGCGGACAACGGACGAAAACCAATGCTCGTACGCGTAAAGGTCCTCGCCGGACTGTAGCTAACAAGAAGAAATAATAAGGGGGGATAACTCAAATGGCAAAACCGAAAAAAGCGGTTCGTACAAAACGTCGTGACCGTAAAAATATTGAATCGGGCGTGGCACACATTCGTTCAACATTCAACAACACGATTGTTACCATTACCGATCCGCACGGCAACGCAATCTCTTGGGCAAGCTCAGGTAACCTTGGTTTCAAAGGTTCCCGTAAAAGCACGCCTTTCGCAGCTCAAATGGCCGCTGAATCCGCTGCTAAAGCAGCGATGGAGCATGGTATGAAAGCTGTTGAAGTCATGGTTAAAGGTCCTGGTGCAGGTCGTGAAGCAGCAATCCGTTCCCTGCAGGCAGCTGGTCTTGAAGTTAACCTCATTAAGGACGTAACGCCTGTTCCGCATAACGGATGCCGTCCGCCGAAACGTCGTCGCGTATAGTCTAGCCGGGTGTGGTATCAAATATCGACAACTTGTGAATAATGGTTGTGAAGGTTTGGCATACTACATGATTAGACTTCAATTGCGATCATGGTAACGGAGCGACGTTTTGAAGGAGGGGACTACTAGTGATTGAGATCGAAAAGCCGAAAATCGAAACCGTAGAGCTGAACGAGGAAGGCACTTACGGACGTTTCGTAGTCGAACCGTTGGAACGCGGATATGGAACGACGCTCGGAAATTCGCTTCGCCGAATTCTCTTGTCGTCATTGCCGGGCGCTGCTGTAACATCGGTTCAGATCGACGGCGTGCTTCATGAATTCTCGACGGTTCCAGGTGTGATGGAGGACGTAACCGAGATCATTCTGAACCTCAAAGGACTTTCACTCAAAATCCATTCCGACGAAGAGAAGGTATTGGAAATTGACGCTGAAGGCGAGGGCAACGTTACGGCGGGCGATATTCGCGCGGATAGCGATGTCGAAATTTTAAACCCTGATCTTCATGTCGCTACTCTGGCTTCCGGTGCACGGCTTCACATGCGTGTATTCGCAAATCGTGGACGTGGTTACGTTCAAGCGGATCGTAACAAACGGGAAGATCAACCGATTGGTGTAATCCCTGTAGATTCGATCTACACGCCGATTACCCGGGTGAACTACACGGTTGAGAATACTCGCGTCGGCCAAGTAACGAACTATGATAAGCTGACATTGGAAGTTTGGACCGATGGCAGCATCAGGCCTGAAGAGGCTGTAAGTCTCGGCGCCAAAATTTTGACCGAGCATCTGGATTTGTTCGTAGGTCTTACGGATGAAGCCAAGGATGCCGAAATTATGGTGGAAAAAGAAGAAGACAAAAAAGAAAAAGTACTTGAGATGACGATTGAAGAACTCGATCTCTCCGTACGTTCTTACAATTGTCTCAAGCGTGCAGGCATCAATACCGTTCAAGAGCTGATCACGAAAACCGAAGAAGACATGATGAAAGTCCGCAATCTTGGGCGCAAGTCTTTAGAGGAAGTACAAGAGAAGCTTGAAGAATTAGGTCTTGGCCTCCGTATGGAAGAATAAGGAGGGGAAAATCGATGGCATATTCAAAATTGAGCCGTGATGCTAGTTCGCGTAAAGCATTATTCCGCGATCTTTGCACAGACTTGTTCCTGTATGAGCGCATTCAAACGACCGAAGCGAAAGCGAAAGAGCTTCGCCCGATCGCAGAAAAGCTGATCACGCTTGCTAAACGCGGTGATCTTCACGCTCGTCGTCAAGTGGCTGCGTTCGTTCGTCGCGAATCTATCGATGGCGAACAGGATGCAATCCAAAAACTGTTCTCTGAGCTTGCTACCCGCTACTCGGAACGTCCAGGTGGATATACACGTATTTTGAAATTGGGACCTCGTCGTGGAGACGCGGCGCCTATGGTTTATTTGGAACTCGTGGACCGCGCGTAGAACAAACGAAAGGGTGGACCTTGCGGCCACCTTTTTTTTGTGCCCAAGTTGTACGCTGCGCGGCTTCGGGGAGCCTTCGGTACGAGCTATAGATGGGGCTGCGCCTGCTGTTGTCCAAGTATAATATTGAATTGGATTACCAAGGTAATCACACGTGGACAAAGGCAGGACGTAAACTCTCCGCCCCATCTATGCTCTCCCCTACGGCTCTTCTCGCCGCGCTGGCGATTGGACGCAAACCCTCGGTGGCTGGTCTGAGAAGCCTTTATGAGCCTTCTGCAGACGCTGCTGCGTCTTTAAAGGCTTGCAGCCTTTATGGCAAAGACAACAGCAGATCTTTACAAATGACCCTGCAAGGGGCTTGCCAGCTCCGCTGACGGGTTAGGAGATTAACTATCTTAAACAACATGATTGAAAGAATCACGTTCAGACATTTGCAACAACCGCAGACCAACAACTGCGTTTCCAACAAAAACAAACCATCGAATGACCGCAGACCAACAACTGCATGTCGCATGGCATATCAACCCAGAAGATCGACAACTTAGACCAGCAGCCAGAAGATTACGGGTGAAATAACAGAAGCAGCAATGCGTTCACATTACGCTTAAGGTTTTTGTACGGAAGGGAGGTGTGGGATGAGGAACCTGAGGGTGGTCGTCAGTTATGACGGAACCCGTTATTACGGTTTTCAGACACAACCGGGCGGCAATACGATTCAGGACATCATTCAGGATACGATCAAGAAGCTGAGCGGCGAAGACGTGCGCATTATCGGATCGGGAAGAACGGATGCCGGTGTTCATGCGCGCGGACAAGTGTTCAACTTTCATACGGATGCGGCGATACCGGTTGAACGTTGGGCGATCGCCCTGAATACCAGGCTGCCTTCGGATATCGTAATCCGCTGTGTGGATGAGGTTGAACCTGAGTTTCATTCCAGCTACTCCGCGAAACGAAAAACGTATCGCTACTCCATAGATACGAACAAGTTTCCGGATGTATTTGAGCGCCGCTACCGGTTTCATCATCCCACGCCTCTATCCGTGGAAGAGATGCGCAAGGGGCTGGCTTTTCTTGTTGGCGAGCATGACTTCAGCTCATTCACTTCCCGGCGCTCTACCAAGACCTCTCATGTGAGAACCGTCTATGAGGCCCGTATAGACGCTTCGGATGGCAAGCTGGACTTATTCATCTCAGGCAGCGGATTCCTCTACAATATGGTGCGGGTCATTACAGGCACGCTGCTGCTGGTTGGGGAAGGCAAGCTGCAAGCAGGGCAGGTTCAGGACATTCTGGAGGCGCAGGACCGGTCCGCAGCCGGACCGACAGCGATGGCGTATGGTCTGAATTTGTGGGAAGTGGAGTACTTGGCATAGCTTTTGACGGCAAGTAAAAAGCCCAAAGATAGTGCTTGCGAATATGTTCTGTATATAGTAGAATATAACTTGTGCTTTCTTAGTGGCTATCCCACGGCCCCGACTAAGTTCGCCAAACCATAATAATAATCAATATGCTAATGAATCGATGAAACGACATCGTTTCTTCATACATGAGAACGGTTGTTTTAATGAAGAAGGAGGATCATCCATGCGCACCACCTATATGGCTAAGCCAAACGAAGTTGAACGCAAATGGTTTGTCATTGATGCGGAAGGAAAAACTCTGGGACGTCTTGCAAGCGAAGCAGCTGCTTTAATCCGCGGCAAGCACAAGCCAGAATTTACACCGCACGTTGACACCGGCGATTTCGTTGTAGTTATCAACGCTGAGAAAATTCATCTGACGGGGAACAAGCTTCAAAAGAAAATGTACTACCGTCACTCCATGTACCAAGGCGGCTTGAAAGTTACTTCCGCTCAGGACATGATTAACAAAACACCGGAACGCGTTCTGGAGCAAGCTATTCACGGCATGCTTCCAAAAAACCGCCTGGGCGACAAAATGAAGCTTAAACTGAAAGTTTATGCCGGATCGGAACACCCACATCAAGCACAAAACCCGGAAGTCTATGAACTTCGCGGATAATTAGAGGGAGGACAGTTTCATGGCTCAAGTTCAATACTATGGAACCGGTCGTCGCAAACACTCTGTTGCACGTGTACGCCTTGTGCCGGGTGAAGGACGAATCATTATTAACAAACGTGACCTGAATGAATATTTCGGTCTCGAAACACTTAAACTGATCGTGAAACAACCACTGACGCTTACGGATACAACGGACAAGTACGATGTACTGGTACTTGCTCACGGCGGCGGTATTTCCGGTCAAGCAGGAGCGATCCGTCACGGTATTTCCCGCGCTCTGCTTAAAGCAGATCCTGAATTCCGTCCCGCTTTGAAACGTGCTGGCTTCCTGACACGTGATCCGCGTATGAAAGAACGTAAGAAATACGGTCTTAAAGCGGCTCGTCGCGCGCCTCAGTTCTCCAAACGTTAATCAATTCAAAGATATCTACCCCCTCTGCTTGTCGGAGGGGGTATTTTTCATTATTTTAGACGATTTAGGTGATTGAACATTATCGTCATAAGACGTATAATTTAAAGTAGATCACTTTACTAGGAATTCGTAATGGAGGGCATCAGATATGAATCTTTTTGAAAAAGAAGCACTTATAACACAGAAGGCAGTAGAGCTGGAGGATGCGACACCCCAGGAAATTATTAAGTTTGCCGTTGAGACATTTCCTAATATAACATTTGCGTGCAGCTTTGGCGCTGAAGATGTTGTACTGGTCGACATGCTGCAAAAAATCAGTCCCAATACAGATGTTTTTTACTTGGACACCGATTTTCATTTCCGGGAAACGTACGAAACACGCGATAGGATGAAAGAGCTTTACGGGATGAACTTTGTTGAGGTAAAGCCGGAGATTACGCCTGAGCAGCAGGCGGAGCAGTTCGGGGAAGAGCTTTGGAAAAGCGATGCGAATCAATGCTGCAGTATCCGTAAAGTGCAGCCTTTGACCAAGATTCTCTCCAAATACGAAGCCTGGATAACTGGAATCCGCCGAGATCAAGCGCCAACCAGAGCAAATTCCAAAAAAGTGGAGTACGATACCAAGTTCGGACTCGTAAAATTTAATCCGATTGCTGGCTGGACTACAGAGGATGTATGGAACTATATAAGAACCAACAATGTTTATTACAACCCGCTGCATGACAATAATTATCCGAGCATTGGCTGTGAGCACTGCACGCGCCAGGTAATGCCTGGTGAAGACCCGCGCGCCGGCCGTTGGTCTGGCCAAGAAAAAACAGAATGCGGATTGCACAAATAAGGAGGCACTTGATTACATGAGCAGCATAAAGCCCCATGGCGGCGAACTCGTCAACCGAATCGCCAATACAGAACAGCGCGATGCGCTAATTTCGCAAGCGGTAACCTTGCCATCGATTATCATCAATACCTGGACAGTATCAGATCTGGATTTAATTGGCGTCGGTGCGTTTTCGCCACTGACGGGCTTCCTGAATGAAGCCGATTATCATTCGGTTGTGGAGCGTATGCGTCTGGCAAACGGCATTGTCTGGAGTATTCCCATTACCCTTGCGGTCGAAGAAAACGTGGCAGCAGGTCTTTCTGTCGGAACCCGTGCGGCGCTGACAGGGGAAGACGGCGTATTGTACGGCGTTATCGACATTGAGAGCATCTTCAAGGCAGATCAGAAGCTTGAAGCCGTTAATGTTTTCAAAACGGATGATGAAGAGCATCCTGGAGTGGCCAAACTGTTTGGACGTCCTTCCACATATGTCGGTGGACCCATCACAATTATTAACCGGCCGCAGCCGGAGAAATTTAATGAATTTTATTTTGACCCTGCTGAGACCCGTAAAATATTTGCGGATAACGGCTGGAAAACGATTGTCGGCTTCCAGACGCGCAACCCTGTTCACCGGGCTCATGAATATATTCAGAAATGTGCAATGGAAATTGTTGATGCCCTTTTCCTGAATCCGCTTGTGGGCGAAACGAAGTCCGATGACGTTCCAGCAAACGTACGGATGAAGAGCTATGTGGCGCTGCTGGAAAATTATTATCCGAAGGACCGCGTATTCCTTGGTGTTTTCCCGGCAGCGATGCGTTATGCCGGTCCGCGTGAAGCGATTTTCCATGCGACCGTCCGTAAAAATTATGGCTGTACCCACTTCATCGTTGGCCGCGACCATGCCGGCGTAGGCGATTATTACGGAACCTATGAAGCCCAGGATCTGCTTCGCACGTTCACAGCAGAAGAGCTTGGCATAACGCCGCTTTATTTTGAACACAGCTTTTTCTGTAAGAAATGCGGCAATATGGCATCCAGCAAAACCTGCCCTCATGATAAAGAAGATCATTTGACCTTGTCGGGCACCAAGGTTCGCGCTTTGCTGCGCGACGGTGTATGCCCGCCTCCAGAATTTTCACGTCCGGAAGTGGCACAGATTCTGATTGAAGGCATGTCGGAGCAGCCTGTGAACTAATGCAGCATTAGCCTCTGATATTCGCATAACCAGCCACCTCGTCCCATAAGATGATAAGAGAGCAGGCAAAGACATGCTTCTCACGTTATCATTGTTGGAGATTGGGGTGGTTTTTTGTATGCACCGTTTTCGTAACCGGTTTGTGATCTGGATTACGTATCGGGGGGCGCTCCGTGTTGCGGTGGGCATGGCAGTTGTGCTGCTGACGATCGTGCTGCTGACGCAGGAAGTTCCGGCTACCCGCACTTGGACCTATTGGACCATGCCGCTGTCGGGTAAAATCATTGCGATCGATGCGGGACATGGAGGTATTGACGGCGGTGCGGTCAGCAAGCAGGGAGTTGTGGAGAAGGATCTCAATTTGGCCATTGCCCTGCAGCTGCGCGATTATTTGCAGCAATCGGGAGCAATTGTTGTGATGACACGCGAGGGCGATTATGATTTGGCGAACGAAGGGACGCGAAAAACCAGCCGACGTAAAACGGAGGATCTTCTCAAAAGGGTACAATTTGTTAAGGACCAGCAAGCTTCGATGCTGATCAGTATCCATATGAACAGTATTCCCTCTCCGAAGTGGTCGGGTGCGCAAACGTTTTTTTATCCCAATCATCCCGATAATTCGGCATTGGCATCGTTTATCCAGGAGGAAATTAAACGAAATCTTGATAATACTGAGCGAGTGGCCGGGAAGGTCAATACCGTATATTTGCTGAAAGCGACAGAAGACATCCCCAGTGCGCTCGTTGAGGTTGGTTTTCTCTCCAACCCCGGAGAAGCGAGCCGCCTTGTGGATACCAATTATCAGAAAATGGTGGCTGCTTCTGTATATCAGGGTATCCTTCGATTTGCATCCGGGGAAAAGTGGGGACCAAATGCCGCAAATGGTTCATAGAGGACAGCTTCTCCCGCGAGGAGAAGCTATTTTTTTTCCAGAACGCAAGAGCTTATAAAGAACGCATCTTGGAACGGAGGGTAAGAAATGTGCACAGCCTTTGAAAAGGGGGCGTGAGTGTTCGCGGTTATGATATAATACGAAGGGTACATATCGCAAATGCCGGTAGTGCTGATATTGGAATATGAGGTGACGCAAACCGATGTTGACTCGTGAGGAAGCGATTACTGCCGCTGAAGCTGTAGCGGCGCGATATAGCAAGGATGGACAAGTGGTCATCCGCGATGTGATGGTAAGAGATGGTCAGGTTTCATTAACAGCGCAGGGGGTTGCGCCAGCAGCGCAAACTGGCTTCGAAGCGGCCCTGCGCGAGGCTGTGGCGCGTTTAGGAGCCCAATCCGTACATTGCCGGTTCCGTGCCGCCGCAGTGGCGGGTGAAGGAACTCCGGAGGCGAAGCAAGGAGCTGGGTCAGGAGCGGCGAGCGGTGCTGGAGCAAATACCGCTCCTGTGCGCGGGCATGGGGCGGGACTCGAATCCCATCCTCTGCTGCGGGACGACAGCAATGTGCAGTTCATTGCCATTGCCAGTGGGAAAGGCGGTGTCGGCAAGTCCACAGTGACCGTTAATTTGGCCGTGGCTCTGGCCCGTCAAGGAAAACGGGTGGGTATCATCGATGCTGATATATACGGCTTCAGCGTTCCGGATATGATGGGGATCGAAGAGAAGCCGGAAGTCGTCAATGAAAGAGTGATTCCAATTGAGAAGTTTGGGGTTCAAGTCATGTCAATGGGATTTTTCGTTGAAGACAATGCCCCGATTGTATGGCGCGGACCTATGTTAGGCAAAATGCTTCGTAATTTCTTTGCTGAAATTCAATGGGGTGATCTGGATTACCTGCTGCTCGATCTGCCTCCGGGAACCGGGGATGTCGCTCTTGACGTTCATCAGCTGATCCCGCAAAGCAAAGAAATCATTGTGACCACCCCACATGCGACAGCCGCATTTGTAGCTGCCCGGGCAGGGGCAATGGCCATTAAAACGAATCATGAAATTGTGGGTATTATTGAGAACATGTCCTATTTTGAAAGCAAAAGCGGAGAAAAAGAGTATGTGTTCGGAAGAGGCGGCGGTGCCCGCTTGGCCGAGTCGCTTAATGCGGAGCTATTAGCTCAAATTCCGCTTGGAGCGCCGGATAATCACCCCTCCGAGGCAGACTTTTCACCATCTGTATATAAGCCGGATACGGAAGTCGGCCGGTTGTATCTGGAGATTGCCGACCGGATTATTACCAAATGTGAATCGTAACATTAATCACCCTAAATATTACTCGTAAATAAAAACCCGATTACTGCGTGATCCGAACAACAAACCGGATCCCTCAGCGGTCGGGTTTTTTCTTAAAATATAAGAACGTATAAGTTTCCACCTATATCAGGCTTATATTTCTAAGGGAAGAAACTTGCTTCCCCGCAAAGGACGGCGTTAGCCGTTTCTTCTTGTCCGACAATATGATTAAATCCGACAATATGATTAACCTTCGCTTTGACCACCCATGTCACTGGACTCTTGTTGACTGCCTTCTCCCTGGTCTTTACCCTTATCGGAGCCGCTTTTCTGCTTTTCATTGGAACTGGGCTTAAGCTCTTCTTTTACCGCTTTTTTAAGCAAATCCAAAATCTCCATGCGGATAATTGGACTGGACATCGATTCCTGCATAATTGTCATCACCTGGGAACGATATTGCGAGCTTTGCATGATCTCAAGATACATCTTTTCCATTTCCGGATCTTTCATGACTTTCATTAAGTCCTTTTGGTAAGTGGGGTCCTTCAGCAAATCCTTATGGATTTGTTTATTTTGTTTATTAACGGCCGTGGCAAATTCTCCGGCAAATCGGGTATCAAGCATCAACTTCTCGATGACCTTGTTATATTCCGGAGATACTAGTGTATCTTTTACCGCCAGTTTCACCTGCTCCTGATCCTGTATGGATAAAAGCTTTGAAGTGGAGCTGGATCCCATGGATCCTCCACTACTTGACGATTCCTGCAGCGCCTTTTGCGCATCTTCGGTCTTCAGTATGTCAATTACCATGGATTTCATATCTTTATAACTGAGCATCTGATTGCCGCCACTGGATGGCTCGGATCCGCAGCTTGTCAGGAGCATTGTCAAAGCAGCAATGAAAGCCATTATTGCGAAGCGTCTGAGCATTTCCAAACTCCATCTCCTTTCTGCCTGGGAATTCGCTTTATCATGCGGGATCATGATTGAATCCACCAGTAATCGTTCAAGCCATAGTATGCGACATTGTTCAATGTATTATCATGGACACGACATAGCTTTTTGTTGTGAACGTGGTAAAATAAAGGTTGAAATTATTTTGCATGAACCTTCCAAGGAGTGAACGAAAGAGTGAATTTACGGAAATGGTTTTTCCTGTTTTGGAGTACAATGGCCGTTGGTGGTATCGTGACCATGATCGTCGGGAGTATTATGCAATGGACCGATTCATCCTTTGGTTTTATGGGACTTCAGGCAGCTGGCTTTAATGCCCTTATGATGCTTTTGGTTGGGTTGTTATTTGGCGCATTTAGTCAAATGGGCTTTTTTGCTTATTTAACACTTAATTACATTGCCCTTAGCGTTATTCGAAAAAGCTACTTATGGAATGCCCTGCAGGCGTATACCACGCTGTTCGTGCTTGGTGGATTAGGATACATTTTGTATAGCAACCGAGAGCTTCTGAATAATTGGCTCTTTTGGTCTCTACCGCTCGGTATTGCTCTGGCTTCATGGCTGGTCGCTTATTTCAAGGCAAAGCAGACGAATAACCATGCTTTTATTCCAACGGTGTTTCTTCTAATCGTGGTGACGATACTGGAATCCTGGCCAAGCTTGACGGGGGAAGAAAGCAACCCCAGCGCCATCGTTTTTATGATCATTCCCATGTTTGTCTGTAATGCCTATCAAATTATGTGGCTGCACCGTCTAGTGGGTAAACGAACAACCGACCCCGCAGTCAATGCGAAGCCGGTCGTGTAATTGGCGAAGACGGGGAGTGAATCACAAACCGGCAAAGGCATCCAGCTGCTGGAACATGGTTGATTTATCCTTTACGGTTTTGCCCTGTACTTCGGTTTGTGCAATTAACTCAGAGACCGTTACGAACTCATAGCCTTTTTCCCGAAGCTGATCGATAATGGCAGGGAGGGCCTCATGCGTCTGTTTCACTGAATCGCTGGCATGCATCAGGATAATATCACCAGGATGCGCCTTGCCCACCACGCGGTTGACAATTTTCTCCGTGCCTATATTCATCCAGTCCAGAGAATCCGTGTCCCATTGAATGACTTTGTAGTTCATTTGTTCTGCAATAGCCAGTACTCTTTTGTCAAAATCCCCATTAGGCAAACGGATCAAGGTGGGGGATTTGCCCGTAATTTGAGTAAGGACGGAATGGGCGGTTTCGATCTGCTTGCGAATTTCTTCGTCGTTCAGCGTGCTGTAATTTTCATGCTTATTCCCGTGACTGCCGATTTCGTAACCGGCATCAACAATCTTTTTGACAATTTCCGGATGGGTTTGACTCCAGGGAGCGGACAAAAAGAATGTTGCGTCTGTTACTTTTTTCTCCTTCAAAATTTCGAGGATGGGTTCTGCCCGTTTCTCCCCCCAGCTGATGTCAAAGGTGAGTGCGACTACTTTCTTGTCTGTCGGGACGCTGTAGATTGCGGCTGGCTGCTGCGGCGAAAACACCGTGATATTATCCTTCTCTGCATAGATGACGCCGCTCGCAAAGATGATGCCGATTGCGATGAAGAAATAACGTTTCAACCGCTGGCCGTTTATTACGTAAAACATGTTCATGGGAATGGGCGCTCCTTTCTGGATTGAGGCTTGTTCTAGTACAATCTATGCTCGTACCATCAACTTATTCATTATTGCCGTGAAAATAGATGCTGAAGGAGGGTGAGACCATTGTTTGGTTTGCGCGAAATTTTACGCCATTTGGGTACGCTGCGGCATTATTTAATCTTCAGCTGTGTCATTATGCTGGCGGGCATTGTCGTGGGTGCCACAAACCCCGGCTTTGATTCTTTTATCCAGGGACAGATGTCCGGTTTGAAGCAAATGGCGGAGACCATCGATAGCAGCAGTAACCCGACGCTCTGGTTTATGGTGTTTATTTTTTTCAATAATGCGATCAAATCCATCATTGTGATGTACCTGGGCGCTATTTTTGGAATTGTGCCTTTTATTTTCCTGGCCGTCAACGGGATGATGATCGGGTATATTGTCAGCAAAACCGCAGCCGGGGGCGGCGACGCTATCGTGATGCTGATGAAGGGACTGCTGCCCCATGGCATTATTGAAATTCCTGCTATTATTATTGCTTGCGCCTATGGCTTTAAGTTTGGGGCGATGATGTTCAAAGGGATCGGATCGGCTGTGACCAAACGTACCGGTTGGGGGAAAGAGCTGGAGCGGTTTGTTGCGAGGACCCTGCCGGCGATGGTTTTCATTGTGGGTCTGCTGTTGATTGCAGCGGTTATTGAAAGTACATTTACACTTTGGCTGCTCGGCAAGTAATAAAATTCCCAAAATCTGAGCATAACAATAAAGCGGCGTCTTTCGCGACATGCGTAAGACGCCTTTTCTTTAAAATATAAGCAAGTATAAGTATTCACCTATACGGTGTTTATATTTCAACTCTATTACTTTGGCTTGGGTCATGCGCAGTAAGGTAACAGCTTTACCCTCAAGGTAAAGTCAGAGAATCATTTCTTCGTACATGCATATAAGGAGGCGGCTTAAGGGATATGCTTGGAATCCTGTTCAGTGATAAAGAGTGCAAAGAATATGACTATGTACTGCGCAAAGAGCTTGATGAAATGCTGCTTGATTTGAACGACTCCCGTTTGGACAGTGATATTAAAGTAGCGATTGCCAAGCGCTACAAGATTATTTTTCGTATGTACGCCCGTATTGCCTCTTCAAAAGAACTATCGCGCTATGCGCTTAATATGAAGACATACCGTTGAAAATGAAAGATTATGCACATGTGAATATCTTTTTTTAAAAAAAGCTTGCATTGTGGATATAGCCTATGGTATCTTATAAAAGTCGCCGATGAGGCAACATCATAAGCTTAATAAGAAGGCTGGAAATTACGGCCAACCAAGAAGCATTTGTTCTTTGAAAACTGAACAATG
>NZ_BMHP01000014.1 GCF_014641075.1 Paenibacillus nasutitermitis | reverse complement strand
GCCAGCGTTCGTCCTGAGCCAGGATCAAACTCTCCATAAAAGAGATCCAAAGATCTCATACCTTACAGATAAGCTAAAAACAGCTCATTCTTTAAAACCTGTTTGACAGGTCGCTCATTGTTCAGTTTTCAAAGAACAAATGCTTCTTCGTTGCAGGCTCCATAAGGCTTTGCCTGCTTCGTAAGCTGTCGTGCTACGTTTCAGCGGCGACTTGATTAATATATCACATCCGCCTAGCTGATTGCAAGTACTTTTTTTAAATAAAGATGAATTTCTTTTTCTATCTCTATATTAAAAAGCTGTGCTATACTAACCCACCAAAAAAATCGGCAAGAAATAATATACCACAGCTCATCTTTGTAGGTCAATACTTATTTAATCAATCTTGTTTGGAAATAATCTCTTCAATGGACAGCTGCCGCTCAATCGTTAAATTCACAATGGTTCCATTCACATTTACCCATGGGCGAGTGGGATAATTCCGGTCTGAAAATACGATTTCCCCGACACGGTTGTCACTCAGACGGACCAGCGTTCCATTATGGAACTGTGTAACCTTATCGATAAAGGTCTGCACATACACGGGCTCCAGCTTCCCGAAAGCATCCTTCTGAATTTGTTCAAGCACCACATACGGCGAGGTCGCCTTGCGGTACGCCCGTTTCATAGTCATAGCATTAAAGATATCGGAGATCGCAACCAGCTTCGCAAAAGGATGAATCTTCTGAGCACCCAGACCAAGCGGATATCCGCTCCCATCAACTCGTTCATGATGCTGGAGCGCCGCCAGCTTCGCCCCCTCTGTGAGGGCAGTCACGTTCTTGAGCAGCTGATACCCCAGAAGCGTATGGCGTTTCATCTCGTCCACTTCTTCGGCTGTCAGATTGGAAGGTTTATTCAGTATGGAGGAGTCCACCTTGGCGTTGCCGATATCATGAAGCAAGCCGGCAAGCGCGGCCTGCATCCACTCATTCCTGGGAAAACCGTTCCATTGAGCCAGCATATAGCAGCTCATCGCCGACATGACGCTTTTATGAAATAAATAGTCATCATTATTAACGGTTGACGGAGAGAAGCTTAAAATCTTGTAATCACCGACATGCTGCAACAAAACTTCCAACTGATTGCGGATATCCAATATCGGGATACTCATGCCGCTGTTGACCTGAGTGAACACTTTCTTCAGCAGCACGACAGTCCGGACATATTGCTCCATCAGTGGTGATACGGCTTTACCCGCATCTTTGTTGGAATCGAAAAACTTATCGGCGCCAGACTCCTCCTCCCCGTTCTTATCGTCCGTGGAGGCGATCACGACGCTTGGAACCAGAAATGCCTGGAGAATCTCAAGCTCCCGCGCCATTACGATTTTACCTTTGTGAAATAGGACACTCCCTAGAGGAGTAAGAACATCTTGAGCAATTTTGTCTCCAGGCTTAACTTGCGAAACAGCTACCGCTGCCATAGCTCTCATCTCCAATTATGTCCTTATATCACGGGCAGCTATTCTTGGCTTGAATCATCTGGCGTGTTCTCGGTGTCAGTTGGTTCTATCGCTGAGGACATTTCAATCGATTCGCCGTCTTCACCGATTTCATCGAGAATATCGGATTCATCACTTTTGGCTACACGCGTGACGGTAGCTACCGAATCGTCGTCACGGATATGAATCAGCTTGACGCCCTGCGTATTCCGGCCCATCGTGGAAATACCGCCCATACTGGTCCGAATCATGGTTCCGAGCGCAGTCATGATCATCAAGTCCTCATCATCCTGCACGATTTTGAGACTAGCGATTGGACCGTTCTTCTCGGTCACATTCAATGTCTTGATCCCTTTTCCGCCTCTGCTTTGGATCCGGTAATCAGTAACTGGAGTCCGTTTTCCATAGCCTTTGGCCGTAACGATAAGAACTTCGTTCTCCGGAACAACGACATCCATGCCAATAACATAATCGCCGTTATCCGTATTAATCCCCTTGACTCCCGTTGCCGAACGGCCCATTGGACGTACATCCTGTTCAGGGAATCGGATCGACATGCCTTGGCTCGTTCCCATAATAATTTCTTGATTGCCATCTGTAAGCTTCACGCCGATCAGATCATCATCTTCACGAAGATTGATGGCGATAAGCCCGATTTTGCGGATATTGGAGTAATCATCCAACGGTGTTTTTTTGACGACACCCTGCTTGGTGGCAAAAAACAAATATCGATCCGGTTCGAATGCTTCTACCGGGATAACCGCATTTACCGTTTCACCCGCTTCAATTTGAATCAGATTTATAATCGGCGTCCCCCGCGCAATACGGCTTAAGTCAGGAATTTCATAGGCCTTTAACCGGTAGACCTTTCCTTTGTCCGTAAAGAACAACAGATAGTGGTGGGTATTGGACACAAAAAGATGCTCGACAAAATCCTTGTCTTTCGTATCCATCCCGATAACACCCCGTCCACCTCGCTTCTGACTGCGATATGTGGAAACCGGAAGACGTTTCACATAACCGGAATGTGTAACGGAAATAATAACATCCTCACGGGGAATGAGGTCTTCATCCAGAATCTCATTCTCACCAGCGATAAGCTCTGTACGGCGCTCATCTCCGAATTTGACTTTTACTTCTTCCAATTCCTCGCTGATAATTTGCAGGACGAGCTGCTCATCCGCCAGAATAGCGCGGTATTCTGCAATTTTCTTCTGCAGTTCCGCGTATTCCGCCTCTATCTTCTCCCGCTCCAACCCGGTCAGACGCTGCAAACGCATCTCCAATATAGCTTGAGCCTGGTCATAACTGAGAGAAAATCTGGATATGAGCCCTTCACGGGCAATATCGGTTGTCTGCGATGCCCGGATAAGAGCAATAACTTCATCCAGATGATCGAGCGCAATACGCAAACCTTCGAGTATATGCGCGCGTGCCTCCGCCTTCTTCAAATCAAATTCAGTACGGCGGCGTATAACCTCAATCTGATGCTGCAAATAGTAATACAGAATATCCCGAAGATTCAATACGCGCGGCTCGCGATTGACCAGAGCCAGCATATTAAAACCGAAATTCATTTGCATTTGGGTCTGCTTGTACAGATTGTTAAGCACAACGCTGGGGTTCACATCCCGGCGCAATTCCACAACCACACGCATCCCGTTGCGATCGGATTCATCACGAAGATCGGTAATGCCTTCAATGTTCTTCTCCCGTACAAGCTCGGCGATTTTCTCGACGAGACGGGCTTTGTTGACTTGGTAAGGGAGCTCATGGACAATGATGCGCCCTTTGCCGTTATTGTCTTCTATAGTTGCACGAGCGCGCATCGTAACCGACCCGCGTCCTGTTGTATATGCCTGGCGCAAGCCTTCGCGTCCCATGAGGAAGCCGGCAGTCGGAAAGTCCGGCCCTTTAATATAATCCATCAGTTCCAGCGGCGTAATTTCCGGATTGCGGATAAGCGCCTGAACGCCATCAATAACCTCGCCCAAATTATGCGGCGGGATATTGGTAGCCATCCCGACGGCAATACCGGTAATCCCGTTCACCAGCAGGTTAGGGAAACGAGCTGGCAGGACGATAGGCTCATGCTCTTCTCCATCATAGTTTGGCGCAAAATCAATGGTTTCTTTGTTAATATCGCGGAGCATCTCCATGGCAATCTTCGACAGGCGCGCCTCCGTATAACGCATTGCTGCGGCCATATCGCCGTCAATCGATCCAAAGTTGCCGTGACCGTCAATCAGCATATAGCGGAGCGAGAAATCCTGTGCCATCCGTACCATCGTCTCGTAAACGGCAGAATCGCCATGAGGATGATATTTGCCGATAACTTCGCCGACGATTCTGGCGGATTTCTTATATGGCTTGTCCGGGGACATCCCAAGCTCGGACATCGCAAACAGGATGCGGCGATGAACCGGCTTCAGGCCATCCCTGACATCCGGGAGTGCGCGGCTGACGATGATACTCATCGCATAATCCATGAACGATTCCCGCATCTCAACGCCGATATCGCGATTTACTACTTGCGAACGATGTTCTTCCGCCATTTTGGTCCTCCTAAACTACTTCATAATAAATGTTCATTATTGATCCAAACGAAGAATACCACTTCCAGGCTTCTTTGTTGAATTCTTGTACAAGAATAACGTGAGATATAAACATTATAGCCATTTCACAATACCATCATGCCTCTACCCGGTATTCTGATAAATCCGTTGTTATGCCCGATAATCTCCTGTTACCTGGGTGAGCGCCCGCTCCACTTTGACGGCTTTGCATAAACTGGTTGGGAATGGATTCAGGCAGGCATATTGATTCCCCAACTGGGAGAAAGCAAAAGTAGGCATAATCCCTATTATACCATCGTTTTATACCTCTGTCTCCTGCATGCTTTGCAATACACCGAAAGTCAAGAATAGAACTGAAAGGCGGAGCTGGGTTTGGCGATTCAACGAGTAAGTAGTAAATGGGCAAAAACAAATTCCCTGATAAAGTCAGACGAATTGAGCGATTATATTCCAACAACGAAAAGATGGAGCCGGGACACGCTCAAGCAGATGTTAAACGATTACAGAATGGTTTATGTTAAACCTGAACTGGGCACCTTTGGCAATGGGGTTATCCGTGTGGAGAACCAAGATGGACACTATACGTTTCAATTGGGAACCCGGCTTAGAGCCTTCACCAGCTTCGAAGCCATGGCAACCGCGCTGCAGGCAAGTGCCATCAAATCCCGTTCCTATCTAATCCAGCGCGGCATCCATTTGTTAAAGCACCGGAAGCGGAGATTCGACATTCGTGTCATGGTTCAAAAAAACGCCAGGAATGATTGGGAATCAACCGGTATTATTGGACGGCTGGGCCATCCTTCAAAAATTGTCACCAATTATCACAGCGGCGGCACTCCGATGACGCTCGAGCGGCTCATGCAGACCCACCTTACCGCCAGCCGGATCTCCTCCCTGAATAGCCGTCTGCGAAAATTAGGGGTCTCCGCCGCAAAGCAGCTGCAGCTTGATTATCCCCGTCTTAAGGAAATAGGGGTCGATGTTGCCATCGACCAATCGTTCAAGCCCTGGATTCTTGAAGTAAATACACTGCCTGACCCTTTTCTGTTCCGTAAACTTCCGGATAAACGGGTTTTCCGTAAAATCTATCGTTATGCTCTGTTGTACGGACGTTTCCGAACAGCAAGAAGGAAATAGGGGGCGACCCGAAAAAAAAGCCGCCGGATTCTATAAGACCGGGCGGCTTTTGCATGTGTATTCAAACATCCAGGTTTTTGACCTGGTTTGCGTATTGTTGGATAAACTCGCGTCGTGGCTCAACGTTATCGCCCATCAGAGTCTCAAACATTTCATCCGCTTCCATAGCATCTTCAATCGAAACTTGGAGCATGGTCCGGCTTTCGGGATCCATGGTCGTTTCCCACAACTGGACAGCATTCATCTCTCCAAGACCTTTATAGCGCTGGACACCAACTTTAGCTCCTTCGCCAAATCCTGCAATAATTTCATCGCGTTCCTTTTCGCTTTGCGCATAACGGATGACTTTATTGCGCTCGATCTTGAAAAGCGGAGGCTGGGCAATATAGATAAAGCCAGCTTCCAGAATTTTGCGCATATAGCGGTAGAAGAAGGTCAGCAGCAGCGTCCGGATATGCGCTCCGTCGACATCGGCATCCGTCATCAGGATCACTTTGTGGTAACGCGCTTTGGCCAAGTCAAAATCATCGCTGATCCCTGTACCAAGTGCCGTAATGATCGCCCGGATTTCGGCATTTCCCAGAATCCGGTCCAGCCGCGCGCGCTCGACGTTGAGAATTTTGCCCCGGAGCGGCAGGATAGCCTGGAAATGACGGTCCCGTCCCTGTTTGGCGGATCCGCCTGCGGAGTCCCCTTCGACAATGTAGAGCTCGCTTATGGACGCATCCTTGGAGGAGCAATCGGCCAGTTTCCCTGGAAGCGAACTGACTTCAAGCGCGCTTTTGCGTCTTGTCAGCTCACGCGCTTTGCGGGCAGCTTCACGCGCCCTGGAGGCCTGAAGCCCTTTTTCGATAATTTTCTTGGCAACAGCCGGATTTTCATCCAGAAACTCCTGAAGCTTCTCCGCAAAGCAGGATTCCACGATACCGCGGACTTCGCTGTTGCCAAGCTTGGTTTTGGTCTGCCCTTCGAACTGGGGTTCAGGAATTTTGACGGAAATAATAGCCGTCAGCCCTTCCCGAACATCATCGCCGGACAGATTGGAGTCATTTTCCTTGATCGCATTCATTTTACGGGCATAATCATTGATAATCCGCGTCAAAGCGCTTTTGAAACCGGATTCATGCGTTCCGCCCTCATGGGTGTTGATGTTGTTGGCAAAAGAATAAATGTTCTCGCTGTAGCTGTCATTGTACTGCAGGGCGACCTCTACCTGAATATTATCCTTTGAGCCATCCACATAAATCGGCCGCTCGTGCAAGGCTATGCGATTGCGGTTCAAATACTCGACAAACTCGATGATACCCCCGTCATAACGGTACGTATTGGTCGCGCCTGTACGCTCATCCAGCAGAACGATCTCGATACCTTTATTCAAAAAAGCAATCTCACGGATACGCGATTGCAAGGTTTCGTATTCATATTCCGTAGTTTCCTTGAAAATCTCCGGATCCGGCTTGAAATGAACCGTAGTTCCCGTTTCTTCTGTTTCCCCGATCACCTTCAGGTCGTATTGAGGAATTCCCCTACGGTATTCCTGTTGGTGGATTTTTCCTTCGACGCTGACGGTTACGACCACCAGCTCGGACAAAGCGTTAACGACAGATATGCCAACGCCGTGGAGGCCCCCTGACACTTTGTAGCCGGAATCGTCGCCGCCAAATTTACCGCCTGCGTGAAGAACGGTCAGAACCACTTCAACAGTCGGTCTTTTCAGCTTGGCATTTTCCCCAACGGGAATCCCCCGGCCGTTATCGATGACCGTTACGCTGTTATCTTCATGGATGGTAACCATGATCCGGTCACAATACCCGGCCAGCGCTTCATCGATACTGTTGTCGACAACCTCCCAAACGAGATGGTGAAGACCTTTGGAGCTAGTGGAGCCGATATACATCCCGGGACGCTTGCGTACGGCTTCCAAACCTTCCAGGACTTGTATTTGACTTGCATCATACGTATTCTGATTCGACGACATGCTGGGATTCACTGCTCCTCTCAACTGCTGAATAACTAAGCGTTTTCGTAGAAAACGCACTCCGAAAGCATAGGCTATAGCGTTTTCGCAAGAAAACGCACCTTAAAGGCATAACCAAAATAAGAACGTTTCGCACCTGATATGCCGCTTCGTTATTTCTATACAAGCATAAGCGTGAGCTTACGGGTCCGTCGGATACTGTTAATTGGTCGCAAAATGATGCGATCGCTTCTTCAACGTAGAGGACGAGATCGGGGAATAGTAAATCTTTTGCTGGGTGACGACAATGGATTTCGCTTCTTCCTCGCCAATCACTTCGACGTCCTTGCGCTTTCGGGCTTGGGCGACAAATTGCTTGGAGAGTTTGGAGGATTGTTCGATAGAAATATCAAAGATCGCCACGAGCTCCGCAGCGCGAATTATTTTCTCTCCGCCCAGATGTATATACATAGCCTCCACCTTTCGCCGTTTCAGCACTTAAAGAATGACTTCACCATTGCGAACCTGATAAATGCGGGAGTCCTGCAGCTTGCTCAAATTGACGCTCTCCAGGCCCGTTGTGGTTATAAAGGTCTGCACCTTGCTTTGAAAAGTCTCAATCAGCTGCGTCTGCCGATTCTGATCCAGCTCCGACAGCACATCATCCAGCAGCAGCAGCGGATACTCTCCAATCTCATCGTGAATGAGTTCGATTTCGGCAAGCTTAAGCGATAACGCGGTAGTTCGCTGCTGGCCTTGCGACCCGTATACCGAAGCTTCCTTCCCGTTTATAAAAAAGGCCAGATCATCCCGGTGAGGGCCGACAAGCGTCATCCCGCGGCGCAGTTCCTGATCTTTTACCTGTGTTAACTTTATCATAAATTGCTCAAATAAAACAGATTCATCTTCCGCTGCGTCCGTTTCGAAGGAGGGGCGGTAAACAATCGTCAATTCCTCTGCGCCGGCCGTTATGCCGGAATGGATGTGCTGCGCCCATTTTTGCAGCTTATGAATAAAGCTTTGCCTTTTTTTAATAATTTTAACACCATACTCAATAAGCTGCATATTCCACACCTCCAGCATAGCCTGCTGGGAGCTTGCGGGTGCGGAAGCTTTCAAGTAATTGTTTCGCTGCAGCAGCACCTTATGGTACTGTCCGAGCGAATGCAAATAACCCGGCTGCACCTGACCGATCTCCATATCGAGAAATCGCCTGCGGATACCAGGTGTGCCTTTGACGATTTCCAGATCCTCCGGGGCAAACATTACCACATTGAGGGATCCTACAAAATCGCTCAGCTTGCGCTGCTCAAGTCCGTTGATTCTTGCTTTCTTACCTTGTGTCGACAAGGTCAGATCCAGCTTGACAGTCCCGTATTTCTTCTCCACTTCGCCAATTATCCTGGCGTCTGAGGACTGCCAGCCAATCAACTCTTTATCTTTGCTTGTCCGGTGCGATTTGGTTAAAGCCAGCACAAAAATCGCTTCCAGCAGGTTGGTTTTCCCCTGCGCGTTGGGTCCGACAAACAAATTGACCTGGCTGTCCGTTTTCACTTCCAGCTGCTCGTAATTACGATAATGCTGCAATTGTATGGAATTCAAATACACCTTGCTGCCTCCCGGTGCTGACAATGCTTATTGGCATTGACGCGTTAGCGCTTTACGACCGTAAAGAGGCCATGTCCCTTTATTTCGACCCGGTCGCCGTTGTAGAGCTTACGGCCTCTGCGATTATCCGCTTCTCCGTTAATCATAACTTCGGCATCCTGCAAAAAAAACTTCGCAGCTCCGCCGGTGTCGATGCATCCCGAGAGCTTCAGAAACTGACCCAACGCAATGTATTCCGTTGTAATTTCCACTTCAGTCATAATTTATCGCTCCTCTTAGCCTGTTGTCCTGTAAGGCAATATAAGATGCAGGCTGTGCGAATGGTCCGTCGGTTTGAAAATAATCGGGCTCATCGCTCCGTTAAATCCAATGAACAGAAACTCGCTGTCGATCACCTTGAGGGCATCCAGCACGTATTTGGAGTTGAAAGCGATACGCAGCGGCTCGCCGTTCATTTCCTTAACTTCGAGCTGTTCGGTAACACGCCCGAGTTCAGCCGAACTGGAGGAAACTTCGATGGTGCCGTCCTCCTGGGTCATCAGCCGAACGATATTCGTTTTCTCTTCCCTTGACATCAAATAGGCCCGATCAATCGAGTCCGTTAATTTTTTTGTATTAAGAACCAGTTCTGTTTTGAACTGCTGCGGAATAATTTTAGAAGTATCCGGATAAGTCCCATCCAATATACGCGAATAAAACAGGACATGTCCAATTTTGAACAAGACCTGATTGTCGGCGACGAAGATATTCACATGGCTGTTATCGTCGGGAATCAGCCTGGACAGCTCGTTAAGCGTCTTGCCGGCGATGACGACATTGGAGAAGCGGTAGTCAGCTTCCGTTTCCACATTTGCCGTACGGCTGGCCAAACGATGGCGGTCGGTCGCAACAAATTTCAACTGTCCTTCAACAAGATTCCATAAAGTTCCCGTTAGAATAGGCGTTTGCTCACTGGTGGAAGTAGCGAATACCGTTTGACGGATCATCATCTTCAGCAGATCGCCGGGAACAGAGATGGTGTCTTTCTCTTCGATCGTCGGAAGAACAGGAAATTCCTCCGGATCCAGCCCAATCATTTGAATATCCGTAGAACCGGAACGGATCATCGTTTGATGATTGTCTTTCACTTCGATTTCGAGTTCATCCGACGGCAGCTTTTTGACAATTTCGACGAAGAATTTGGCGGGCAGCACGACGCTGCCAGGCTTGTCGATTCGAGCGACGACAAATTCCCCATTTTCTACAGGAATGAAGCTTTGTATCGAAATATCGGTGTCGCTTGCTGTCAAGGTGACGCCCTGATGATCAACGTCGAATTTGATCCCTCCAAGAATAGGAATAGCAGGCCTTGCCGAAGAGGCTTTGGATACTTGCTGGATGGCATCATTGAGCTGGTCTTTTCTGATCATTAATTTCATTCTGGTTTCACTCCTAATATAGCTTCCTCGGAATAAAGGGACATCCGCAGATTTGATGGGGGTCGAAGACTCCGTTTTTGCTGTTAATTGATGATGTTTATTTAATTATTTTATTAGTCGTAGTCGTAGTAGGGGCCAAGAATATGTGGATAAGTAGGCAAAGCGCTGATAAAGCAAGCCTATCCACATGTGTACAGGCTGTGCATAGGCTTGGCGGAATTCAGTATCCACTTGTGTATAAATTTACATGTGATTCTTGATTTTTTCGGACAGCGTTTGAACGATTTTGTACAAGTCCTGATCGATTTTGAGCTGCTGCGTTATTTTCTCATGGGCGTGAATAACCGTTGTATGGTCCCGTCCTCCAAAAGCTTCGCCAATCTTGGGAAGCGAGAAATCGGTCAGCTCCCGAGATAGATACATGGCCACCTGACGGGGAAAAGCGACAGCCTTGGTCCGTTTGCGCGCCTTGAACTCCTCCAATTTAAGCCCGTACAGCTCGCCGACCTTCTGCTGAATATCATGCATCGTGATCATCCTTGGACGACTGGAAGGAATAATATCCTTTAGCGCCTCTGCTGCCAGATGCGAGGAAATATCTTCGTTAATTAGGGACGAATAAGCCACAACACGGATAAGTGCCCCCTCAAGCTCCCGAATGTTCGTATCGATCTGGCTGGCAATGTAGACCATCGCCTCATTTGGGATATCAAGGTGCTCCGCTTTGGCTTTTTTTCTTAATATAGCAATCCGTGTCTCCAGGTCAGGCGGTTGTATATCTGTTATCAATCCCCATTCAAACCGCGAGCGAAGCCGCTCTTCAAGCGTCGGAATCTCCTTGGGCGGCCGGTCGCTGGAAATGACGATTTGTTTGCGTTCCTCATGAAGGGCATTAAAAGTGTGGAAAAATTCTTCCTGGGTCTGTTCCTTTCCGGCCAAAAACTGAATATCATCAATCAGCAAAACATCAATGTTGCGGTATTTCGTTCGGAAGCTTTCACCGCGGTTGTCGCGGATCGCATTAATAAATTCATTGGTGAATTTCTCTGAAGACAAATAAAGGACCCGGGTGCTCGGAACATGCTCCAGAATATAATGGCCGATGGCATGCATCAGATGCGTTTTGCCAAGTCCTACGCCTCCGTAGAGAAAAAGCGGATTATAGGCTTTGGCGGGCGCTTCGGCTACAGCCAGGGAAGCTGCGTGCGCGAACCGGTTGTTTGCCCCGATTACAAAAGTATCAAAGGTATACTTGGGATTGAGCATATAAGAGAAGGTTTCTTCCGGGCCGACATGAACGGTAGGAAAGATCTGCGGCTGTTCGACGGCAGGTTCCGGCGGTTTATTCTCTTCAATCACAAATTTGATGTCGTACTGGCGGCCGAGAAATTCTTGCAGCGTTGTCCGCACAAGCTTCGTATAGCGGCTTTCGAGCCATTCGGCCGCAAAAGTCGTCGGTGCTGTCACAACGACCATAGAATCGCCGCTGAACGAAGCCTTTGTTGCCTTAAACCAAGTATCAAAACTCGGCTTGCTTAGCTTCGTTTGTATAATCGACAGCACCTGTTGCCACATTTCGTGCGTATGGCTATCCACAGATTGTCACTCCTTATCCAATTCGCCGAAAGTCGGCATGGCTGTGCAGAAAGATGTCGAAATTCCGGGTATTGGGAACCAGTCGTCCACATTATGAAGGATGGACACAAGAATTTTATCAGAAGGGAATGAATGTTGTTCACATTGTTATCCACAGGCTGTTGATAAAGCTGAGGGGTATATGGAGTCATCCACACAGAAAACAAGTCTATCATAGCAAATGAACCCTTGTTTTTCAACGAGTTGGCTGAATTTATCCACAAATTCTATAGGTTGTGTATAAAAGTTATGGACAACACAAGATATTGTTAATATCATGTTAAGAATTCGACATATCCCGAGATTTACCCGAAAATTTCATCCACATGTTATTAACTTTTTCCAATGTGCGGGCTATTTTCCCAATTATCCACATTAATCGAGCAACAAAAGATTTCCTATCGTTCGCTTGTCCACCGTTGCCGTCATGGGTAAAATATTGAAGAATATCGCGGAAAGAAGAACGATCTTCGCCGGGTTTTCGGGAACCTTCTATATAACAAGCATGGAACGATTGACATAAGGCTGACGTCATGGTTTAATTGAAAAAGGCGTTTTTTAAAGATGAGCGTGGTTCTGTTCATATCGACTGTAATGCCGTTCATGCTTGTGAATGTGATAACAGCGCTCGTGGAAACGGCGAGGAATAGATTTTCGCTGGTTGATGGAGTAAGGAAACAGGAGGTGCAAGAAATGAGACCGACATTTAGACCGAATGTTAGCAAGCGCAAGAAAGTTCACGGATTCCGTAAACGCATGGCTTCCAAAAATGGACGTAAAGTGCTGAGCGCCCGCCGTCAAAGAGGCAGAAAAGTATTGAGTGCCTAAGCCTAAGACCACTACCGTGGTCTTTTTTTAATTGCGAGCCCCTGTTTCTTTATTTTTTTGCATCACCGGTTGTTTTTATGAGCTGGATGGCCGTCAGCCTCTATACAGACACGTCCTGCCCGGCAGGACTTTTAGAATGACCTCTAATAGGTAATAATTGAACATAAAGGTTCGGTGAAGAAGAACCGTGCAAAGAAAGCTGCGTTTACGAAACCGCGAAGATTTCAGCCGGATTTATCGACACGGCAAATCGTTCGCCAATAGTCAGTTTGTCGTTTATTGGTCCCGCCAATACAAGTCGGATCCTTTCCGTCTTGGAGTATCGGCCAGCAAAAAAATAGGCAATGCTGTTGTCCGCAACCGCATGCGAAGGCTTGTAAAAGAAATCGTCCGACAAAATTCGGACAAGCTCATTGTCCAGCTTGATTTCATCATTATTGTCCGCAAGCCGGCTGTCGGAATGAAGATAAAGGAGCTGGAGAAAAGCATGCTTCATATCCTCAAGAAGGCAGGACTTCTCAAGATATCCCGCTAGGGGTTGTAATCGCTTTATTACGAGCGGCCATGCTTGTTTCTTTGTGCCATAAAATGTGATATAGTTTACGATAAAGAATTAGCTGGATGAACCTGCCCGTTCATCGTGCTTGATGGTGCTCAGAGAGGAGTTTTACATGTTGTCCCGTATTTCGAAACGTACTTGGTTTACCTTTTTTGCTTTAGCTGCAGTGATGCTGCTGCTGAGCGGCTGTTCCTCCGCCACAACTCCGGTGTCTATGGATCAGCTGGCTCACGGGAATTTCTGGCAGCGAAATGTCGTTTATTACTTTTCACTGACACTTGAGACTTTCGCCGATTGGTTCGGCGGCGAATACGGCATTTCCATTTTGTTGATGGTTATCATTGTCCGGACTCTCATTCTGCCACTGACCCTGAAGCAGTACCGCAGTTCCAAAGCGATGCAGGCACTCCAGCCTGAGCTTGCCAAAATCAAAGAAAAAAACAAGGATAACCCGCAAAAGCAGCAGGAAGAAACAATGAAGCTCTTCCAGCAGCACAAGGTAAATCCGCTTGCCGGCTGTTTGCCGCTGCTTGTCCAGATGCCTATTTTTATTGCGCTCTATAACTCGATCTATATGAATGAAAACATACGGGAACACACTTTTTTGTGGTTGGAGCTTGGGCAGAAGGATCCTTATTACGTGCTGCCTGTACTTGCGGCCATAACGACTTTCGTTCAGTCCAAAATGATGCAATCCCAGCAAAAAGCAATGCCGATGATGCAGGGGATTATGATGATTTTCCCTGTTCTGATCTTTGTCATGGCGCTGTCATTCCCGGCTGCGCTGCCGCTATACTGGATTTTCAGTAACATTTACACGATCGTGCAAAACTATTTTCTGTACGTACGCACCTCATCCAAGGGTAAGGAGAGTGTACCTGCAAAATGAAAAAAACCGTAGCATCGGGCAAAACGATCGAAGATGCTGTACAAAACGGATTAACGGAATTGAAAGTTACGGCGGACCGTGTGAATGTGTCCGTACTTGAACAGCCCTCCAGGGGGTTGTTCGGATTGATTGGCGTGCGAAAAGCCAGGGTAGAGCTTACTTTGCTGCCTGAGCCTGTAGTAGAGCCTGAGCCAAAAGAGCAAACCACGGATCCGCTTGCGGAAGCGCAGCGGTTCGTCATCGAAGTGGCGGAGACGATGGGACTTGCTGTTCAAATTGCCCGTCATGATTCGAAGGATGGACTTGTCCTCTCGCTATCCGGTAGCGGGGATCTGGGCATGCTCATTGGCCGCCGGGGTCAAACGCTTGATGCTTTGCAATATTTGGTCAATATCGTAGCTAACCGTTACTCCGACAACCATCTTCGTATCGTACTCGATGCCGAGGACTTTCGGGAACGCCGACGCAAAACGTTGGAGGACTTATCCGATCGTTTGGCGGGGCAGGTCATTCGGTCAAGAAAAGAAGTTGTTCTTGAGCCAATGTCTCCGCATGAACGGAAAATTATTCATTCGCAGCTTCAGAATCATGCAAAAATAAAGACGTTCAGTAAAGGCGATGAACCTAACAGACGTGTTGTAATTGCCCTAAAATAATCCGTATACGCATCCTATTCCCAGCAATGGCTCTCACACGGTCATTGCTCGTTTTATTTTGCTATATACGATATTCCTCAATCGATACGATTAAGAAGTTTCAGTTGGAGGCTTTATACGCCATGATGAATGAAGATACTATTGCCGCCATTTCGACAGCTGTCGGGGAGGGCGGCATTGCCGTTATACGGGTAAGCGGAAGCGAAGCTGTGCGTGAAACAGCGAAGCTGTTCCGATCTAAATCGAATATTGAAGAAGTTCCTTCCCATACTGTTCATTATGGACATATAGTGAATCCGTCAAGCGGAGAGATCATTGAGGAGCTGTTAGTAACCGTGATGCGGGGACCACGCTCCTTTACAGCCGAGGATGTCGTGGAACTGAGCACGCACGGGGGGGTCGTGGCAGTCAAGCGGGTCCTGGAGCTACTGCTCAAGGAAGGAACCGTGAGGATCGCAGAGCCCGGTGAATTTACCAAACGGGCCTTCCTGAACGGGCGGATTGATTTAACGCAGGCTGAGGCGGTCATCGATCTGATACGCTCGAAGTCCGACCGTGCTTTTAGCGTTGCGATGAAGCAAGCGGAAGGTGCCCTTTCCAGAAAGGTCAAAGCTCTGCGTCACTCGCTTGTGGAGCTGCTTGCGCATATTGAAGTTAATATCGATTATCCGGAGCATGACGTGACGGAGATGACCAATGCTTATATTTGCCAACGCAGTAATGAAGCAATTGACGAAATCAACCTGTTGCTAAAAACCGCTGCAGAAGGCAAAATATTAAGAGAAGGCATTGTGACAGCTATTGTCGGAAGACCGAATGTCGGAAAATCCTCGCTGCTCAATGCGCTGGTGCAGGAGAATAAAGCTATTGTAACGGAAATCGCCGGCACCACCCGCGATGTGATTGAGGAATTTGTGACGATCGGCGGTATTCCGCTGAGGCTGCTTGATACGGCAGGGATCCGTGAAACCGAGGATGTTGTCGAGAAGATTGGTGTGGAACGTTCAAGATCGGCGCTGGCCGATGCAGATTTGATTCTATTGATGCTCAATGTAAGCGAACCGCTGCAAGAGGATGACCGGCTGTTGATGGAGCAGCTCCGCGGCCGTCAGGTGGTTATTCTATTGAACAAAACGGACCTGCCCCAGGCGATGGACACGGAGGAAATTGAAAGGCTGTTTCCATCGGACTCTATTATACGTTTATCAGTTCTGCAGGAAACCGGATTGGATCAGCTTGAACAGGTGATCAGCCGCATGTTTTTCAGCGGACAGCTGGAATCGGCGGATTTAACCTATGTAAGCAATGTCCGGCATATTACTCTGCTTGGCCATGCGAAGCAATCACTTCTTGATGCCATGAATGCGACTGAGATCGGAATTCCGATTGATATTGTGCAAATAGATGTTCGAATAGCATGGGAGCAATTAGGCGAATTGCTGGGAGATTCGGTATCCGAATCCCTGATTGACCAAATATTCTCCCAGTTCTGTTTAGGTAAATAAATTTTGTAAAAAGGAGGTTACAAGGATGGGGTACGATGCAGGACAATATGATGTCATTGTTGTAGGAGCGGGCCATGCTGGATGTGAAGCGGCACTTGCGTCCGCCCGGATGGGCTGTGAGACGCTGCTGCTGACGATCAATCTGGATATGGTGGCGTTCATGCCGTGCAATCCGTCTATTGGCGGACCGGCAAAAGGTCATGTGGTTCGTGAAATTGATGCGCTAGGCGGAGAAATGGGCCGCAATATTGATAAAACATTTATCCAAATGCGGATGCTTAATACCGGAAAGGGCCCGGCTGTTCATGCACTGCGTGCGCAGGCCGATAAGTTTCAGTACCAGCATTTTATGAAGAAAACGATCGAAGAGACCGATCGTCTGACACTCCGTCAAGGGATGGCGGAGGAATTGGTTATTGAGGATGGCGCATGCGTGGGTGTGGTTTCGAAGACAGGTGCCGTCTACCGGGCAAAAGCCGTTGTGATAACTACAGGGACCTATTTGCGCGGCAAGGTTATTATGGGGGAGCTGATGTACGAGAGCGGTCCTAATAACCAGCAGCCTTCCGTCAAACTATCCACCAGCCTGAAGGAGCTTGGCCTTGAACTTGTCAGATTCAAGACAGGTACACCGCCTCGGGTGCATGGAGACACGATTGATTTTAGCAAAACAGAAATTCAACCAGGTGACGAGAAACCGAAATTTTTCTCTTACGATACAGAATCGTCCGACAATGAGCAGCTGCCATGCTGGTTGACGTATACCTCAGAGGAAACACACCGGATCATTAATGCCAATCTCCATCGTGCACCTATGTTCTCCGGCAAGATTGAAGGAACCGGGCCGCGTTATTGTCCATCAATTGAAGATAAAATTGTTCGTTTCGCGGATAAACCGAAACATCAGATTTTCCTGGAACCGGAAGGGAAGAATACATCGGAGTATTATGTACAGGGTCTGTCGACAAGCATGCCAGAGGATGTGCAGCTGGATATTTTGCGTTCGGTCCCGGGTCTGGAAAAGGCAGAGATGATGCGTACCGGATACGCTATCGAATATGATGCCGTTGTTCCTACCCAGTTGTGGCCTTCACTTGAAACCAAGGTAGTGCCAGGGTTGTTTACGGCAGGGCAAATTAACGGCACCTCCGGATATGAGGAAGCGGCAGGGCAAGGGGTAATGGCGGGTATTAACGCAGCGCGCAAAGTTCAGAATCTGGAGCCGGTCATCATAGGGCGCGAACAGGGTTATATCGGCGTACTCATTGATGATTTGGTTACCAAAGGAACCAGCGAGCCGTACCGTCTGCTGACATCACGCGCAGAGTACCGCCTGCTGCTTCGACATGATAATGCCGATTTGCGGCTAACACCGCTCGGTTATGAAATCGGATTGATCCCGGAAGCGCGTCATGAGCGTTTTCTGCGCAAGAAAGCGTTGGTTGAACAAGAGATTGAACGGTTGAAAACTGTAAAAATTAAACCGGAGGAAATTGAACCTATACTCACCGGGTTAGGCTCAACGCTTTTGCAGTTTGCTACGGACGGATTGACGCTGATTCGGCGCCCCGAAGTGACCTATGCCCATATTGAATCCTTAAATCCATCTCCGTTCGAACTGACGGAGGAGATGAAGGAGCAGGTTGAAATTCAGATCAAATATGCCGGGTACATCGAGAAACAGTTGGTCCAGGTTGAGCGTCTTGGAAAGATGGAAAAGAAGCGGATACCTGAGGATATTGATTATTCTCTCGTATACGGAATCGCCAATGAAGCGAAACAAAGGCTTAGCCAGATCCGTCCGCTTTCTCTGGGGCAAGCTTCGAGGATATCGGGTGTAACTCCTGCTGACCTTTCTATTCTTCTGGTCTATCTCGAACACTATAATAGGGTAACAGCTGCACGGGGGTAATTATGGATCAAACGGAAAAATGGTTTTCAGAGCTGCTGCATGACAACGGCCTATCTATCACGGCCCGTCAGTTGGAGCAGTTTGACCGGTATTACCGGCTGCTCATCGAGTGGAACGAGAAAATGAATTTAACAGGAATAACAGAAAGAGAAGCGGTGTATGAGAAGCATTTTTATGACTCGCTTACTCTTTCTTTCTTTCTTGATATGAACAAAATGAACAATCTGGCGGATATTGGATCAGGAGCAGGGTTCCCCAGTATTCCGCTTAAAATTTGTTTCCCTCATTTAAAGGTGACGATAGTCGATTCTTTAAAAAAACGCATTCATTTCTTGCAGCATGTTGTGGAACAGCTTGAATTACAGGATTTCACCTGTATTCATGGCAGGGCAGAGGATGTGGCACGCATGCCGGGTCAGCGAGACGCTTACGACCTGGCAACAGCCAGAGCGGTCGCCAGGTTAAGTGCTCTGAATGAGCTCTGTTTGCCTTTTGTTCGAAGCGGCGGTCTGTTCGCTGCGATGAAAGGCGCAAACTCTGATGCCGAGCTTCAGGAAGCAGGGAAAAGCTTGGTCTTGCTGAAGGGCCAATGGAGAGAAACGCATCAACTTAAGCTGCCCTTTGAGCAAGCGGACCGGAACATTATTATTTTCGAAAAAAAGGGAACCACTCCCGGACAATATCCGCGAAAAGCCGGCACACCGCTCAAGCAGCCATTAGTATAAATAATGTTCCACGTGAAACATTAACGTTGGTTTTTATCACAATATCCTTATGTCAAGCAGGAAATCGACTTTCAGCCGACGAATTATAAATAACGACAATACTCGGCACTTTGAATTCGGGTGGTAGTTGAAGCGATGAAAGAACAATTTTCCAGATTATTCGGCTTAGCCGATTCAAAAAGCACCAATCAGGATGAAGTGAAACATTTAGCCATTGGTGAAATCGATGCCAGTCCTTATCAACCGCGGACTGTGTTTGACGATGAACGGATTGATGAGTTGAGTCAGACCATCAAGACGCATGGGGTTATCCAGCCTATTGTTGTGAGAGTGCGCAATAAACGCTATGAGATCATTGCGGGTGAACGCCGTTTTCGCGCTGTCAAAAGACTTGGTCTTGAGACGATTCCGGCAATTGTCCGTGAATTTAATGACTCTCAAGCTGCATCCATCGCATTAATAGAGAATCTTCAGCGTGAAGGCCTTTCAGCTATTGAAGAAGCCATTGCCTATCAGAAGCTGATTGATCTTCATAATCTGACCCAGGAAAGCTTAGCCCAGCGGTTAGGGAAGAGCCAATCCACGATTGCAAACAAAATCAGGCTGCTGGGGCTTGGTGAAACGATTAAAGCTGCATTGATGGAACGGAAAATCACGGAAAGACACGCCAGAGCCATGTTAGGTCTTGAAACGGAAGAATTGCAGGAGAAAGTGCTGAGCGATGTGCTTTCCAAAGAGTTGAATGTGAAACAGACTGAAGCACGAGTCGCTTTCTATAAGGAAGTGACGAAAGCAGGGAAGACGAAACGCGTCTCCTTCACCAAGGATGTGCGCCTAGCTCTGAATACAATCCGGCAATCGATCGATATGGTTTCGGGCTCAGGACTCCAAATCAAGACCAATGAGAAAGATTATGAAGACCATTACGAGATTGTCATAAAAATACCGAAACGCTGATCGTGTTCAAATTATTTTTTGCGGAGTATGAAACTTAACGGATGTCATTACCAGTGGATGAGAATGTCACTGGTGTGTTTTCAGGTAAACTTTGTACTGATGTTGAGCAGCTTTTGTTTAATGAAATTCATATTGTGGTTTCATGGCCGTCCGTGTCTATCGGGCGGCATCGCCTTTTTGTCTAAACAAGAAGAAACGGCTAAAACCGTCTTTAGCGGCGCAACATTCCCACAGAAATATAAGAAAAGAATAGGCTGAATTTTATACTTTCTGATATTTCAAAAAAACATCTACTCTATTTATACAGAACGAAAACCCGGAACCAGTCCAGTTGACTAGACTTGCATAGGGTTTGAGAAGAAAGATCAAGCTAACCATATAGAGGTGAAAGGTTTGTCTAAAACGATTGCGATAACGAACCAGAAGGGCGGTGTCGGTAAGACGACAACGTCTGTTAATTTGGGTGCATGTCTAGCTTCGCTCGGCAAGAGAGTTTTGCTCGTGGATATAGATCCCCAGGGCAATACGACCAGCGGAATTGGAATCAATAAAGGTGATGTAGCGTATTGTATTTATGATGTGCTTATCAATGATATCCATCCTAACGAAGCGACTTTACCTACAAATATAGATGGTTTGAATATTATTCCGGCTACTATTCAACTTGCCGGGGCGGAGATCGAACTGGTGCCAACGATATCGCGCGAACTGAGACTGAAGAAATCCCTCGCTCAGGTGAAGAAACAGTATGATTATATACTGATCGATTGTCCGCCATCCCTGGGGATACTGACCATTAACTCGCTGACCGCCTCTGATTCCGTTATTATTCCTATACAATGTGAATATTACGCGCTTGAGGGTTTAAGCCAACTGCTCAATACAGTGAGACTTGTCCAGAAGCATCTGAACACTTCGCTTCAAATCGAAGGGGTGCTGCTCACAATGTTTGATGCAAGGACAAATCTTGGCATACAGGTCATTGAAGAAGTGAAGAAATATTTTCAGCAGAAGGTATATCAAACGATTATCCCGCGAAATGTCAGATTGAGTGAAGCTCCTTCCCACGGACAATCTATCATAACTTATGATCCAAGATCCAAAGGAGCCGAGGTTTATCTCGAACTTGCGAAGGAAGTGATTATGTATGAGCAAGCGGCTAGGTAGAGGACTTGATGCTCTTATCCCATCGCTTTCTGTTAATGAAGATGATAAAGTAATTGAAATTTCTTTGTCCCATCTACGTCCCAATCCCTATCAGCCCCGTAAAACATTCGATGAGGAAGCCATCAAGGAACTTGCCGAATCCATTAAACAGCATGGCATCATACAACCGATTATTGTCAGGACAGTGCTTAAAGGTTACGAAATAATAGCCGGAGAGCGGCGATTCCGAGCATCCCAGCTATGCGGCAATGCCACTATACCTGCAGTTGTAAGGAATTTCTCCGATCAACAAGTTATGGAGATCGCTCTTATCGAGAATCTTCAGCGTGAAGACTTGAATGCTATTGAACTATCGCTAGCCTATCAGGCGTTAATGGAAAAGTTCAGTCTCACTCAGGAAGAACTTTCCATGAAGGTTGGAAAGTCCAGATCGCATATTGCCAACTTTTTGCGTCTGCTTTCTTTGCCGGAGGAAATAAAACAAAATGTTTCACGTGGAACATTATCCATGGGCCATGCAAGAGCGTTGGTTGGCGTAAAAAATGATGAGCGTAAAAAAGAACTGGCCAAGCTTTCAATTGCAAATGAGTGGAGTGTAAGGGAGTTGGAGGCATCGATTCAGGCGCTGGATGAGAAAAGCCAGGTCAAAGCCAAACCGGCAGCCAGCAAGCGGGATCCATACATTGAACAGTTGGAAGAGACGTTGAGGGAACAGTTCAAAACAACGGTGAAGATCAAGCAGCAGAAAGACAGAGGTAAAATCGAATTGTTGTATTACAATAAACAAGATCTGGAGCGTCTGCTGGAATTGCTTCAATAATCAAAATAGCTTGAACTTCATAGCATACTTGAGCGATGACCTTGAGGGCTGAGGTGGTCGCTCAAGTATGCTATTATTAAACATACCGAGGAGTGCGGTTTTCGCTGTCTTTTTTGACGGCTGCTGCCGCTTCTATTATTGAAAAAGCGCGACCCTTCCTGGAATGGTGAAAGATGGGGCTAAAGCGCGCAATTATGCTGAGGGAGTGACGCCAACGATGGTTGCAAATGATACGCCTGCTTTTATTTACCTGGATCACGCCGCAACCTCTTGGCCGAAGCCGCCGGAAGTCATAAAAGCCGTTATCCATGCGATGGAAAATGATGCGGCAAATCCGGGGCGGGGCAGCCATGGGATGGCTGTGAGAGCCAGTAGAGTATTATTCGATACACGAAAAGCGATTGCCAGGTTGTTTCATGTTGCCAATCCGAATGATATCGCTTTTGCCATGAATACAACAATGGCATTGAATACGGCGATAAAAGGCTTTGTTGAAGAAGGCGATCATGTTATTGCTACCAGCGTGGAGCATAATTCGGTGCGGCGGCCGCTGGAGATGCTTAAGAAAACGCGCGGTATTACGGTTACTTATATCGAAGCTGACGAGCAGGGCGGACTGGATGCCAAACAAGTGGAGCAGGCGATTGGGCCGCGCACAAAATTGGTCATTGTCAATCACAGCTCCAATCTCACCGGGGCGATGCTGCCGGTTGCGGAAATCGGAGAAGTGACCCGGAGAAAAGGCGTGAAGCTGCTTGTGGATGCAGCACAGACAGCCGGGTTGGTGGAGATTGATGTTGCCGCAATGGGGATTGACATGCTCGCGTTTCCGGGCCATAAAGGGCTGTTGGGGCCTCAGGGGACCGGGGGGTTGTATATCCACCATGACTTGGACCTGGTGCCTTTGCTGCACGGCGGTACAGGCAGTCAATCGGAATCTATTGAACAGCCGAGAGTCAGGCCGGATCGTTACGAGGCTGGAACACAAAACACCCCGGGGCTGGCAGGGCTAAGAGCAGGTTTGCAATACCTTCAGCAGGAGACAGTTGCGAATATTTACAGCAGAGAATGGCAGTTGGCTCAGCAGATGATTGAGGGGCTAAAGGGTGTCGATCGGATAAGGATACTGGGGCCTGGGCAAGGGGAACCCAGGACAGGGATTGTTTCTTTTGTCCTTGAGGGCATTGATCCCTCTGAGATGGCGTTCGTCCTGGATCAGCACTATAACATCGCGGTTCGCTCCGGCTATCATTGCACGCCTCTGGCGCATCAGGCTGCCGGCACTTTAGAGACGGGAGCTGTGCGAGCAAGTGTAGGCTGCTTCACAGCGAAGCATGAGGTAGATACATTCATTCAGGCGGTCAAGGAAATCAGACAGCAATACAGCTGACAGGTTAGCTCTTGCCGGGCAGACAGATGGGGAGCGAAGATTAGATGGAAGATATCATACAAGGGCCGCTGGATCTAGTCACGGTCTTGTTGGTCCTTGCCGTACTTGTTCTTTTTATAGTGACGATAAGGCTCGGGGGCAGATTGAAGAAACTCAGAGCCAGCTATACTCAATTTATGGGAGAAACAGGAGTGAGCGATCTCGAGCAGGTGATTGCAGGGATAAAGGAAAGAGTGGACCGGCAGGAGCAACATAGCGCAGCCTTGCAAGCGGCGCTCCAGACTTTTGAACAGGGGCTTAAATTGAAAAAGGGCAATATCGGTCTTCACAGATATAATGCCTTTGCGGAAAGGGGCAATGATCTCAGCTTCTCGCTTGCCATCGTGAATGAGCAGGAGGACGGGATGGTCATGTCTGGACTTCACAGCCGCGAACAGACGTATATGTATGTGAAGCCCTTAAAGCGGGGAGAATCTCCTTATCCGCTTACACCTGAGGAGCTGAAGGCGATCAGTCTGGCGTCGCGGCCGGAATAGAAGCGGTGCGGACGGACTTAACAATAGCCGAAAACAGGCATTGCGCAATGATATCAGCCATACGGACAACCAGATGCAAACGGGTGTTTTGCAGGACAAAGTATTCCATGAAGCCGCCCACGTTGACTATACCTGTAATATGGATGTCACCGACTGGCGGCAATTCTTTATTTACGCCGGCTCCTGGACGAACAGGCCCATTGCCCACCTGAATGCAGCCAACGCTGGCGGATTGGCCCAGGCAGGCATCAATGCCAATGATAAAAGGCTTGCGGACAAACCGGTTTATGCCCTGAAGCGTCTCATCGAGATTCATCGCATGTACCGGCTCTTCAAGCGTGCCGTAGAGGTCGAAATAGGGGCTGTGGTATTTACTTAGGGAAGCGCCGACAAGCGGGCCCAGAGCGTCCCCTGTGGAGCGGTCGGTGCCTACGCATACAACAACCATTCTGCGGTCTGAAGGAACGCGGTCAAGCAGATACATCAATCGATTGACGAGCATGACGGAGACGTTCGGCTCGGTATAAGGGACCTTCAAAGGGGTATCTTTCATTCCTGCTAACTTCATAGAATCTCCTCCCGTCTATCTGTGTTACTAGTATATGGACGGGACAACCATTTTATACTTGCCGAAGGGTTGCGAAATACGAAAAACATTAGGCGGGGGAGGCGGCAGCGTCATGCTGATTGCGTTTGATTCCACACAACAAGCTTTAAGAGCGGAAATGCTGCTAGAATACGCGGATATCGAGATAGATCTGTTTCCAACCCCGAAGGAAATTACTGCCGGCTGTGCGCTGTGCATTCATTTTCCCGATGACGAACTGATGCAGGTTAGCCGGATTCTTAAGACGGAGCAGGTGGAAATAAGAGGATTGTTCGAGCAGGTGGAAGGCGGTTATAATCAAGTGCATAGATGAGCTGCCGAAAAGGAAAAAGAGTGGAGAGATTGAGAATGGAGAGAAAACAGTTTGAGCTTGGCGATGTTGTACAAATGAAGAAACAGCATCCTTGCGGAACCAATGAGATGGAGATTATCCGGATGGGGATGGATATTCGAATCAAATGTGTAGGCTGCAAGCACAGCGTATTAATTCCACGGTCGAAGTTTGAAAAAAACATGAAGAAAGTGCTGCGGTCCGCAGCGGTTCAGGACGGTCCGGTCGAGGATCAAAAGGGCTAACATAACCTCTTGCAATTGGACGTGCATCATGTTATGATAATTCTCGCTGACGCAAATGGAGAGGTACCCAAGAGGCCCAAGGGGGCTGACTCGAAATCAGTTAGGCGTGTCACAGCGTGCGTGGGTTCGAATCCCACCCTCTCCGCCATAACTTTACCATCAGATGACGGTTCATGATGAATCGTCTTTTTTGTTTTTCTATACAGATACATAAAAGGAAGAGCTCTTGCGAGCTCTTCCTTGACGGTGGTTCATTGAATAGGTTATACGTCTGCACTTCGTGCTTTGGTAAGAAACATCGGCATGCCGGTATTTAGCCGGCATATGTGTGTTACAGACAAAAGTCTTTGGCACAACCCACTGCTTCTAAGCCTCAGTGATAATATTCCCTTGCGGCCCTTGCTCCAAATGGTCCAACGGAACCACACCTCTCTTTACACCGTCAAAACTTATAATGCTCCGCATGGCTGGTTCTTATGCATGGCTTAGAGATATTTTTTGCTTCAATTAATGATGCAGTCTTTTCCACTTGCGGTCACTGTTCGAAGTGCCTGGAAACTTCTCGCCTTTATCCAGATGTACCTTCTTCGGGTTGTTGACCCCCATATGAAAGGATGCTTCCCCCACCTCTATATACGTGCCTTCGTTGGGAGCGCGGTCACCCGGTCTGAACTCTGTCCATTCGCCCATTTCATTCGCACCACCCTTGCATGATTTGCCGGACGTTCTCTTGTGAAGTGCCCGGAACATCATTAGTGTGTGAATGTTGCATGCAGAACATGAACGGAAGAATACGGGAGAATGCAATGTCCAAATGCTTGCTTGCCAGAAGCCTATTGAATTTGATATAATACTCCGGTATGCGAGTTAATACTCGCTCCTTGCTCCCGTTGAGGGGGCCGCTAGTCCAAGAGGAGGTGAAACAAATGCGCAAATATGAAGTGATGTATATCATTCGTCCGGAATTGGAACAAGAGGCTGTTCAAGCAGTCACTGATAAGTTCCAAGGCATCATCGGAAACGGCGGAGAAGTCACAAAGCATGACGTGATGGGCAAACGCCGACTTGCGTATGAGATCAATAAGATTCGTGACGGTATCTATGTACTGGTACATTTCAACGCAACTTCTGAAGTTATTGCTGAAATCGACCGCGTCATGAAGATTACGGATGAAGTTATCCGTTATTTGATCGTCAAAGACGTCGCCTAATTAAGCGATACGTCAGCGTAAGGATTGTTTCGATTGGAGGCGATAAACGATGTTGAACCGAGTTGTTCTCATAGGCAGATTAACAAAGGACCCCGAAATGCGTTATACACCAGCAGGAGTTGCGGTAACGCAATTCACGCTTGCAGTGGATCGTCCTTTTACCAGCGGTGGACAAGGCGAGAGGGAAGCGGATTTTATCCCGATCGTTACGTGGCGTCAGCTGGCCGAAACTTGTGCCAATTATTTGCGTAAAGGCCGTTTAACGGCGGTCGAAGGCCGCATTCAAGTCAGGAACTACGAGAACAACGAAGGCAAACGCGTCTATATGACGGAAGTTATTGCCGATAACGTTCGTTTTCTGGAATCTCCTAACCGGGATGGCGGAAATGCACGCGAAGATGGCGGTGGAGGCGGCAATTACGGCAGCCAAGGTGGAGGAAGCTCGCAAGGTAGCGGCAATCAAGGCGGCGGCTACGGCGGAGGCGGTTCGCAAGGCGGTGGAGGCCGTTCCGGAGGAACACCGAGGAACGACAATCGCGATCCGTTCTCAGATGACGGACGCCCGATCGATATATCGGAAGATGATTTGCCATTTTAAACGAAAGGACGGATGACAATGAGTTTCAAACAAAGAGATAGTGGTGGCGATGAGCGTCCAGAACGCAAATTCGGCGGCCGCAAAGGCCGTAACAAACGCCGTAAAGTATGTTACTTCACTGCTAACAAAATTACACACATTGACTATAAAGATACGGATCTGCTTCGTAAATTTATCAGCGAGCGCGGTAAAATCCTGCCTCGTCGTGTAACGGGAACAAGTGCGAAGTACCAGCGTCTGCTGACAATTTCCATCAAACGTTCGCGTCAAGTAGCTTTGCTGCCTTACACAACGGAATAGATTGGAAACCGGCTCTAACGTATAGGTTGAACAAAGACAGTCGCTCATGGCGGCTGTCTTTGTTTGTTTATATAGCTCCTCTTCGTTGCCAAGTGTCAGGTGAGGCGGTGCAAGGGGGCACGGAGGGCCAGGCAAAGGTTGATCTCATTTCGACCCCAGGAAATAGCACTGCGGTCTTCAAGAGCCCAATGAACGTCTGTGGCGCTACTTAAAACCGCGCGGCCTGGTCCTCTGCATAATCCCCGATAACAGGAAGTTTAAACCAGCGTCCCTGCAGAGCCAGCAGCATCAGGACGATCCACAATATAAGGCTTGCCGGCGTAAGCAGCAGGCCGATCAGCCATCCCAGTACAGGAATAAAACCGAGAACAATATTGATTACGATAAGAACAACAGAAATAAAAATCGATTGCATCGCATGAAATTTAACAAAGCGGCTTTTTTTCTCGAGAATGAGAAATAATATACCGGTAACGAACCAGCCGAGATAACAAAGCAGGCCGGCAATTTTTGGATCAAGCCCGGTTGAAGAGGAGTCCGGTGACATGATGAATCATCCTTCCCGATTAAAATCTCAGTGTATATGTATTCTAGTACTACCAAAACTATGCCAAGCACCCGGAAAAAAAAGGCAGATATTCATAAATCGTAAATGAATTGTAACTTTCAGTCGAAAATAATCGTTTAAAATATTGAAGAAACCGTTTATCTTTAAAATATAAGAATCCACTTTTCTCAGCCCTTTGCTTATTGTTCATGAGGAAGCACCAGAGCTTTTCGCATTGGGCAACACTAGCCGTTTCTTCTCGCGGACCAGGGTGTAAGTATTCCTGCAGGCGGTCGGCCTCATTAGATTAAAGAATAGGAGTGCTTAAAGCACATGACACAACCAATTAAATCCCGTAAAAAAAAGTGGCTCATCGCCATTCTTGCTTTTGTCGTGGTTGCCGGGATTGCCGGCTATTATAACCGGACGGCCCTGGCATTGTGGGGGTTTGACGTTTTTCTTTCCGATAAAGTGGAGAAAAAACTGGAAATTTCCTACAAACCGTTGGAAGGGCGGCCCGTACCGGAGCCGGTTGTCTATAAGCAAGAAGATCCATTCTCCCTCCTCTTGCTGGGGGTTGACCAGCGCGATCAAGAAATCGGACGTTCGGATACCATGATTTATACCGTGATCCGGCCGGCGGACGGGGCTATTCTGATGATCTCGATTCCACGTGACACGTACACGGAAATCGTGGGCAAGGAAACCAAATCCGGCAATGAGTACAAGGATAAAATCACGCATGCTTTCGCATTTGGCGGAGCCAAGATGTCCGTGGAAACCGTGGAGAAGTTGTTTGACGCCAAGGTGGATCATTATGCTACAATAAACTTTACAGGCTTCCGCGACGTCATAGATGCGATGGGTGGTATCTCGCTGCCGATTGCAGAAGACCTTGTAAATAAGGAAGCCGACCATGAGAAGTTTATTGTTAAAGCCGGCCAGGATTCGTACAACGGCAAGGATGCGCTGAACTATGTGAGATACCGGGAAGATGCCGGCGGCGATACGAGCCGGGCCGGGCGCCATCAGGTTTTTTTGAATGCTATTATGAACAAGGCCGCACAAGTAGGGCAGTGGAGTGAAATACCTGAACTCATTGATATTATGGGACAGAACTTCAGCACAGACCTGACGCCGGAGCATATGATCGATTTAGCTAAAAACATGCTTCAGTCCGGCAATCGCACGATTTACAGCCACACGCTTAAAGGGGAAGGACACCGGTTGGCTGAGCACGGAACATGGTATTTTTTTGCAGATGAAGATGATCTCACAAGCAGTATTGGATTGATCCAAGCTTGGCTGAATCCGGCAACGAACAAGGAACAGCTGCCTCTTCCTGAAGAATATCAGAATAAGACAACCAAGCCGGTGGAGTCGTTATCAGCTTCATCGACGTCAAAGGAATCATCCGCGTCACCATCGGCAGATGAGAGATAATGAGGGAAGTTGGCTTACAAGTGCCCAGGATCGATCGATCCGTAGTCTTAGACTTACAAGAACGAAAGTGGGCGAATGATCGAATGAATATCGCATTTTTCTTACTGCCAAAGCAAGAGGTTGTATGTATGACGCTGGAAGCCACACTGCGCCAAACGCTTGAGCGAATGGAGCATCACCGGTATACAGCGGTCCCTATTCTCGATCACAACGGCGGATATGCAGGCACACTTACTGAAGGCGATCTGTTATGGTTTATGAAAAACAATCCCAATGTGTCATTTGACCAAACACATAAAGTGAAGCTTGCCGACGTAGAAATGAGGCTGGCCAATAAAGCGGTAAGCATCGATGCGAACATGGAGGATTTGGTCTCTTTGGCCAAGGTACAGAACTTTGTGCCGGTCATCGACGATATGAACCGGTTTATCGGCATCGTAAGACGCAGCGACATTATTGATTATTGCGAGAAAGTGATTGTTAGCGGCAAATCGGTGGATGAAGAGGAAATGGCGGCCGGCTGACAGCAGGACCTTCGATTGCGTTGGGGCGGGAACCATAGTAGGATAGAGGAAACAGTTGGTAAACGAGCGCCGTCCTCTTGGGGGGACGGCGCTTTTACGATGCAAATATAGCAGGAGGATAATGGAATGAGCAGGAGTTATCGACAAAGGCGGAGCAGTAAGGGGCCAATCCGCGCATTTATGATCATCGCGGCGATTCTGATTATCGGCCTGGCAGGCTATTTGGTTTATTCCTATGTCCAGTCTGAAGGGGATGCGCCAGGCAAACCGGGCAATGTGGCAGATGGGACGAGCCAGGGCGGCGGACAGAACGGGAATGGGGATGGGAATAAAGGCGGTACGGATAAGGATAATAATAAGGGGGAAGGCAAGCCCGGGGAGGAGCAAACCCCCGCGCAAGCTCTTGAGCTGGGCGTGACGGAGGCTGATTTGAGCACCCAATATGATACGGTCATCTCCGGGGGCCGTGTGATCAACCCTGAAACCAAACTGGATCAGGAAGGGTTGAATGTAGGGATCAAGGACGGCAAAATCGGAGTTGTCACCTCGAAGCCGCTCCAAGGGAAGCAGGTTATCGATGCCAAGGGGCTGGTCGTTTCTCCCGGATTCATCGATAATCTTTCCTATGACCCTAATCCGCTGGGGGTTTGGCAGAAGATCGGGGATGGCGTAACGGCGAATATTGCCATGCATGGGGGAACATTAACGCCGAAGCAGTGGTACAGCTATTATGAACGGAACCATACGCCGGTTCATTTCGGCGCTTCTTTCTTTTATACACAGGCGCGCAATCAGTTCAAGCTGAGTCGTTACGTGGCAGCGCAGCCGGACCAGGTGCAGGAAATCCGCAAGCAGGCGGAGAAGGCGCTTAATGACGGGGCGCTGGGCATTTCCTTCAGCCTGGAATATGTGCCTGGTATTTCGGCGGAGGAAGTGATTCCGCTGATGGAACTGGCCAAGGAATATAATGTGCCGGTCTATTTCCATGGCCGGTACTCCGATATGGAGGAGCCGGGGACAGAGCTTGAGGGTACACAGGAGCTTGTTGATTATGCCATTAAAACAGGCGCAGCCGTACATATCGATCATATCAACAGCACCGGCGGCACTTTTACGATGCCGCAAGCGCTGGCCATTATCGATAAAGCCAGGGAACAGGGCTACGATATTACGGCCTGCACCTATCCTTATAATTATTGGGGCACCTATTTGAACTCCGCCCGTTTTGATCAGGGCTGGCAGGAACGGTTCCGGATCACGTACAATGATCTGCAGATTGCCGGTACAACGGAGCGTCTGACGAAAGAATCCTTCAGTATGTACCAGAAGCAGGGCAAGCTGGCCGTTGCATACGCCATTCCTCCTGAGGCGATAGTCGATGCGTTCAAGGCGCCATATGTGATGATTGGCAGCGATGCCATTCTGGAGCCCGGATTCAACAATCATCCGCGTGCATCAGGGGCTTTTGCCCGGACCATCGGTATGTATGTGCGCGAGCAGAATGTGATGTCCCTGATGGACGGTATTGCCAAACTGAGCCTTCTACCGGCCCAGCGTCTGGAGAAGCAGGCACCGGCGCTGCTCAAGAAAGGCCGGATCGCCAAAGGCATGGATGCGGATATCGTGGTTTTTGATTACAATACAATTAATGACAAGTCTACGGTGGAGCATCCCGATCTCATGTCCGCGGGCATTAATTACGTGCTGGTTGCCGGGCAAGTTGCTCTGGATAACGGCAAGCTGAATAAGCAAATCTATCTCGGTGAGCCGATTCGCAGCCACTTCGAACGGGTCACGGAAACGGCAGGCGCCCTTCAGTGGGGGGACCAAAGCTATCCGCTTGTCCGATTTAATGATGCAACCTATCTGGATTTGGCGGCCTTGGGCGAACATCAATACGGCATCACGTGGGACAAGGTACTGCATACGTTCAACGTTGTCAAAGGCAGCGATGAAAAGGCGGCCGGAGCGGATCCGGCGAAAGCGCCGGCCAAGGGAGAGCTGATGCTAAGCCGCGGTTACGTCGCAAAATCAGACAAAGCCCAAGCAGAGCTCCTTTCCATCGGTACGCGGGCATTTGTGCCGTTGTCCTTCCTTGAATCGTTGGGTCTGAAGGCAGAGAATGACGGGGATACCTGGACGGTTGAATCGTAAGGAAAATAGGCATAACAGCCATCCAGAAGCGGCTCTGAATGAAGAAAAGGCAAGACCCCAGTCAACAGTACTCTGTGTTGTCTGGGGTTATGTGCTATAATGGGGAGTAAAGTTCAGGCAGTATGCAAGTAACATAGAGCATGAGGTGAACGGTTTTGAGAACCGGCATAAAATCGATTTTATGGAGTGCAGCGGCGCTTCTCTTATTACTAGCGATCGCAGTTCCGCTGTTCAATGCGCTGATTATTGCTGTAATGATGGTACCGACAGTTATTTTGTATGCAACATTGTCTAGGCGCGCATTTGTGCTGCATATGCTGGTTGTATATGCATTGGCCGTTGCGATTATTGGGCCAGCGGCGCTGATTGTAGGCTTGTTCTTTCTTGTGCCGGCTATCGTCATGGGACATATGTATCTGAAACGGGCGACTGCCCGCAAGGTGCTGACGTCGACATTGCTGACGCTGCTGGGGTTGTTCTTATTAGAGCTGATCCTGTTTGATCTGCTGCTTGACTTCTCGCTGCTGCGGGAAATCCGGCAATTGATCATGGACACGGTAGGTGAATTGAGCTCGAAGGGTCTGCTTCCGGCAGGCTGGAATGCGGAGCTTACCGAGTCGTACATTCAAATGCTGATCCATTCCATTCCGATGGCCTTTATTACGGTTTCTTTCCTGCTGGCGGTTATTGCACATGCTATCGCAGGACCGGTGCTGCGCTCTATGGGGATGTCGGTCGCAAAGCTGCAGCCGGCCAAGGATTGGATGCTGCCGCGGATTTTTGTTTTCTATTACCTTATCGTTCTCATTCTCGATATGGCTACACCGGACAAAGGAGATTCCTTCCTGACGGTAACACTGCTTAACTTGGTTCCGCTTATGCGTCTGGCCTTTTCCGTTCAAGCGATTGGCTTCTTCTTCTTTGTTGCCCATCAGCGCAAATGGAACAAGGCGGTGCCGCTGCTGCTGTCGGCGCTAGTTGTTATTTTCCCGCCGCTTAGTCTGATTGGTGTGATCGATGCCGGTTTTCCGATCCGCAAAGCGTTTAAGAAACCTTGACAACAGGGGCGAATGATGAAATGCCGAAGTTTCTAATTAAAAGATGGCACGGAATGCACCAGCTATGGGCATTTGTGCTGATTATTGTGCTCACGATTGCGCTTGCTTGGTACGACTGGATATGGGGCCTGCTTGGTCTTGTTTTTGCGGCTGGGGTCGGCGTCTATTCCTTGCTGGCCGAACGGGCTTTCCGCCGGGATCTGAAAAAATATTTGGGCACGATGTCGTACAGGGTCAAGAAGGCGGGCAGAGAGATCACCAGCGAGCTGCCGTTTGGGATTATTTTATACACCGAAGACAATAAAGTGGAATGGCATAACAGCTTCGTCAGCCGGATGCTGGAGAAGGAATCGGTCATTGGCGAATCGATGGATGAATTCTTTCCCGCCCTCTCGCAGGCCAAAGAGCGGGAAGGCACGCTTGATGCAGCGATCGGGGGCTCCGTTTATGAGCTGATGTTCCGCTTCGACGAGCGTTTGCTTTATATCCGCGATATCACCCAGCGCTGGCAGCTGGCCAAACGTTATGAGGAAGAGAAGCTTGCACTCGGGATTGTCATGATGGATAACCTGGAAGAGGTTACCCAGGGCATGGATGATCAGCAACGCAGCCTGCTTCTCTCCAAGGCAACAGCCGAGATTACGGAGTGGGCAAGCAAGTTTCATCTGTATTTGAAACGGCTGACCTCCGACCGGTATCTGATTATTACCGATCAGAAGACCTTGAAGCAGCTGGAGCTTTCGCGTTTTGTTCTGCTTGACGAGGTACGTGAGATGTCAGCGGAAATCAAGATTCCGATGACGCTGAGCATCGGGTTCGCCGCAGGTGCGGAAAGTATTGTGGAGCTTGGCCAGTGGGCCCAGACGAGTCTGGACTTTGCTCTTGGTCGCGGCGGCGACCAGGCTGCCGTTAAGGTGGGGCAGCGGCAATCCTTTTATGGCGGCAAGTCCAATGCGGTCGAGAAGCGGACGCGCGTTCGTGCGCGGGTCGTGGCCCATGCGCTGCGGGATTTGATCAAGGAAAGTGAAAATGTCGTCATCATGGGTCACAAGATGCCGGATATGGACTCGATTGGCGCGGCTGTCGGCGTATTGAAAGCAGCTCAAATGTTCAACAAAGAAGCGTTTATTGTGCTGGAGGGCGTTAATCCGGCGGTTCAGAAGATGATGGAAATGCTCAAGGAAGAAGAACGGATTTATAAACGGTTTATTACGCCGGAGCAGGCCATGGGGCTGATGGATAGGGGCACCCTTGCCGTTGTGGTCGACACGCATAAGTCCTCTATGGTCAAGGAGCCCAAGCTGCTCACCTTGACGGACAAGATCGTCGTTGTCGATCATCACCGCAGAGGCGAGGAATTTATCAACAATGCGATTCTGGTGTATATGGAGCCGTACGCATCCTCCACCTGCGAGCTGGTAACAGAGCTGCTGCAATACATTCATGACCGGGTCATGCTGGACGTTCGCGAATCCACCGCGCTGCTTGCAGGCATTACGGTGGATACCAAAAGCTTCTCGCTCCGGACGGGATCCAGGACGTTCGAGGCGGCTTCGTTCCTGAGGCGAAATGGGGCCGACTCGATGCTGGTTCAGCGCATGCTGAAGGAGGATCTGGCCGAATACATCAAGAAAGCCGAAATCATCAAACATGCGGAGATTGTGCACGAGCATATTGCCATTGCCATCACGGAGCAGGACCGGCAGTATTCCCAGCTGCTGATCGCCCAATCGGCGGATACGCTGCTTAACATGACGGATGTGCTGGCATCGTTCGTCATCGGTCAGCGGCAGGACGGTCTGATCGGCATCAGCGCCAGGTCGCTTGGGCATATGAATGTTCAGGTGGTCATGGAGCGGATGGGCGGCGGCGGTCATCTCACCAATGCCGCGGCGCAGCAGGAAGGCACCGTTGCCGAAGTGGCGGCACGGCTCAAACAGGTCTTGCAAGATATCGATAAGGAAGAGGGGTTATTCGAATGAAAATTATTTTGTTGAAAGACGTTAAGGGACAGGGCAAAAAAGGCGATGTTAAAGATCTATCAGAAGGGTATGTACGCAATTTTCTCCTCCCGCAGGGACTAGCCAAGCTGGCATCGGACGGTAATCTGAAGACGTTGGAGCTGCAAACGGCTTCGGAGCAAAAACGCAAAGAGAAGGAAAAAGAGGATGCCAAGGCGCTTTCAGCTAAGCTGGAGGAACTAATTGTCGTTGTGAAAACAAAAGCGGGCGAGGGCGGCAGGTTGTTTGGCGCCATTACAAGCAAACAAATCGCCGAAGCGCTGGAAGCCGGTCACGGCATCAAGGTCGATAAACGGAAAATCGAGTTGGATGAGCCAATTCGTACGCTTGGCGTAACCCAGGTGATGATTAAAGTGCATCCTGAAGTGAAGGCGAAGCTGAAGGTTCAGGCGGCAGAGGAATAATAACAGGTAAAGGGGTTCAACAAGCAGATGAGCAATGAGCTGATGTTTGACCGTGTACCGCCGCAGAATATTGAAGCGGAACAGGCTGTAATCGGCGCTATTCTGCTGAATGCGGAAGCTTTGATCACGTCCATGGAGCGGCTGCGCAGTGAAGACTTCTATTCGCCGGCGCACCAGATCATTTATGAGGCGATGGTGGAAATTGGCGAAGCGAACCAGCCGATTGACCTTGTAACGCTGACGGCTTATTTGCAGGATCGGCAGCAGCTGGAGGAGATGGGTGGCGTCAGTTACCTGTCGAAGGTGGCCAATTCGGTTCCAACGGCGGCGAATGTTGATTATTACGCGCAGATTGTGGAAGAGAAATCCATGCTGCGGCGGCTTATCCGGACGGCCACACAGATTGTATCCAACGGCTATGCGGCGGCAGACGATGTTGGCCTGCTGCTTAATGAAGCCGAGCAGCGGATTATGGAGTTGTCCAATCGCCGCTCAAGTACGGGCTTCATCTCCATTCGCGATGTGCTGATGGAAGTGTTCGAACGAGTGGAGCATCTGTACACCAATAAAGGCGGACCAAGCGGAATCCCCTCGGGTTTCAGCGATTTGGACAAGATGACGTCCGGTTTTCAGCGGAATGATCTGATCATCGTGGCGGCTCGTCCCTCAGTAGGTAAAACGGCCTTCGCGCTTAATATCGCACAGAACGTAGGCGTCCGGGCACGCGAGACGGTCGCGATCTTCAGTCTGGAGATGTCGGCGGCGCAGCTGGTTCAGCGGATGATTTGCGCAGAAGCCAATGTGGACGCGGGACGGATGCGGACAGGCTTTCTCGAAGGCGACGATTGGGAGAAGCTGACGATGGCGATTGGTTCGCTGTCAGAGGCTCAGATCTTTATCGATGATACGCCAGGCATTACCGTGGCCGATATCCGCGCCAAATGCCGCCGTCTGAAGAAGGAGCGGGGCCTCGGGATGATTCTGATCGACTACCTGCAGCTCATACAGGGCCGCGGCAAAGCCGGTGAGAACCGTCAACAGGAGGTTTCCGAAATCTCCCGTACGCTGAAGCAGATCGCCCGTGAGCTGGAGGTGCCGGTTATCGCGCTCTCGCAGCTTAGCCGGGGCGTGGAGCAGCGGCAGGACAAGCGCCCGATGATGTCTGACCTTCGGGAATCCGGCTCGATTGAGCAGGATGCCGATATTGTTGCTTTCCTCTATCGGGATGATTATTACGATAAGGAATCCGAGAAGAAGAATATTATTGAAATTATAATCGCCAAACAGCGGAACGGACCGGTGGGCACGGTGGAGCTGGCGTTCCTGAAAAATTACAATAAATTCGTGGGTCTGGACCGTTCGCATCAGGAACCGGGCCAGGCATCCTAACAGGATGGTTATGGGAATAAGAAGAGGCAATTCCGAACAATCAGATAGGCAACCCTGCAATCGTTCGTTATTTTATTGACTTTGATGGAGTCGCCTGCTAAACTTAACATGCTGCCTGCAACGGCGGTAATTTTCGATGTGCGCTTTACGTCGAATGGGGGTATATCTATGTCAACAGTAGTTGTGGTCGGAACGCAGTGGGGAGACGAAGGCAAGGGGAAAATCACTGACTTTCTGGCGGAAGGCGCGGACGTCGTTGCCCGCTATCAAGGGGGAAACAACGCCGGACATACGATTCTTATCGGCAATAAAAAATATAAGCTGACGATGATTCCATCGGGAATTTTCAATGAAAACAAAGTGAGCGTCATTGGTAACGGAATGGTCATCAATCCATCTGCTCTCATTGAGGAAATTAAATATATTCAGGAAAACGGCTTCAACACGGAGAACCTGAAAATCAGCGACCGTGCCCATGTCATTATGCCTTATCATCTGGTACTCGACGGCCTGGAAGAAGAGCGCAAAGGCGATAATAAAATCGGAACGACCCGTAAAGGGATCGGTCCGTGTTATATGGATAAAGCAGCGCGGGCAGGTATCCGAATTGCGGATCTGATGGATCCCGAGGAGTTCGAGAGCCGGCTCCGCCATATTGTAAAAGAGAAAAATCAGGTGATTCAGCAGGTATACGGCGGCGAGCCACTCGACTGTGAGGCCATCCTGCAGGAATACTTGGGCTATGCCGAGATTCTCCGCCATTATGTAACGGATACCTCGGTTGTGCTCAACGACGCCATTGATGCCGGCAAACGTATTCTGTTTGAAGGCGCGCAGGGCGTTATGCTGGATATCGACCAAGGGACCTATCCGTTCGTGACTTCGTCTAACCCTACGGCCGGCGGCGTGTGCATCGGCTCTGGCGTTGGTCCTTCGAAGATTCAGCAGGTTATCGGGGTAGCCAAAGCGTACACGACACGTGTAGGCGACGGTCCGTTCCCAACTGAGCTGAACAATGAAACAGGCGAGTGGATCCGTGAGCGGGGCCATGAGTACGGTACAGTAACAGGCCGTCCGCGCCGTGTCGGCTGGTTCGACAGCGTTGTGGTTCGCCATGCCCGCCGCGTCAGCGGCATCACCGGCCTTTCGCTGAACTCGCTTGACGTGCTGTCGGGTCTGCAAACGGTCAAAATCTGCACCGGCTACAAGCTGCGCGGCGAAGTGATTGACACGTATCCGGCCAGTCTGAAGCTGATATCCGAGTGCGAAGCGGTATATGAGGAGCTTCCGGGATGGAGCGAGGATATTTCCGATGTGAAAACCCTTGCCGATCTGCCTGAGAATACGCGCCGTTATGTGGAGCGTGTGTCGGAGCTGACCGGTATTCCGATCTCGATCTTCTCGGTTGGCCGCAACCGCGAGCAAACCAATCAAGTGCAGCCCATTTATTTATAAAATAACATACGGCGAATAACAAAAGGACAACGTCTGCGGGCGCTGTCCTTTTTGTTGTGAGCCGATAGGAGTAGCAGAGGGTTGAAGAACTGTCATAGTTCCCGATTCGATATCGAAGGTGGGGTCATAGAAAGCCCGGCGGTTTAACCGTTGAAGAAAATCGAAGAAAACTAACAAACAAGTCCATTCGACTCCTTATGGAGGTTGAATGGGCTTATGTAAGTCAGGGACGAAGTCGACAGTTGGCACGCGAGCGGAACATGGAAGTGTGTCCCGAGAGGGACGTAAACGCTCCACGCTGCTTCGGAATAAAATTATGGAGATTAAAGAAACAGCGTGCGCTGAACGAATATCAGCGCATGCTCTTTTCTCTTTTAGTTGAGGCCGTAAGTAAACTGTAAGAACGGAATTGTATACTTCTTACTTCGTCAATGATATGGATATTGACAGCATCTTACAAACTGTCATGCACGCACAACCGGGTGAAGGCAGCAGGGTTTCGGCTGTTCAAGCGCGGCTGGCAGGCAAGATATTATGAATAATTTTCCACTCATATTGAATGGTTCCTATTGGGACTGCCCATAATGGAGAGTAGAGGTTGGAACGCTAGAGTCCAGCATAGTTAGTTTCCGATAGGAAAGCGGGATGTATGGAAGGATGATAAACATGTGGAAAATGGCCGGATGGCTGGGCAGGACGGTGGCGGCGGGATTAATCGTCAGTTTCCTGTCCATTTGGACAACCGGGTATGTCGTCAATAGTTATGTCGAAACCCTGCTGAAGCAGTACGGTATTCCTTTGGAGCAAACGCCTTTTGCGATGAGCGGGGTATGGGGAGGATTGTGGGGAGCTGACCAGGATCCCAAGAAAACGACGGCATCAGGCAATCAAAGCCCGGACAACGATAACCCGGTAGGAACCGGCAAGAACGGGGATCCGTCAGCGAATGGATCCGGGGCAAGCAGCGATTCCGGATCGGGTACGGATGAGGGCAGTGATACAGGAGGAGTTGCTGAGACCGGCAACAGCAGCAGCAATGCCGGAGCAGGGGATAACGCAGGGAGTGGCAGCCAGTCGGAAGCGGATAATGAGGCAGGCAGCAGCCAGGGCGAGGAAGAAACGCCGCTTGCGGTGGATGCCTTCGGATCTGAGCCCGGTGCGTTGTCCGACATTGGCGGCGGAACAGGTCCCAAAGGCAACAGCGGCGCTTCCAGCGGCCAAACGGGTGAAGCGGAAAAAGAGGGCTTGGCGATGACCACGGACCAATTGAATGCGGCCAAGAACAGCCTGAGCGACGCGGACAAGCAGGAGCTGTTTAATGTCATTATGAAGAAACTGCCGACGGATTCGTGGCAGCGGATATCAGCGTTGATCGAGGGTGGACTTACTTCCGAGGAAATGACAGAGCTCCAGCAGCTGATTGCGCAAAATCTGGATCGGACCGAATACGACCGGATGATGGATATTCTGAAAAAATATTAATTTTTGATAAAGAGTGGTTTGATTGATCCTCCTGCATGGCGTGTGGTAAAGTAATGCGTAGCCATCCATGCACCAACTTCAATGTCGGATTTGGTCGTTTGACTAAAGCGAGAACGTGAAAAGGAGCCAATCATGACCGTTTTGAAGCACAAAAAACCACTCGCACTTATTGGAGGTGCCCTGGTTTTGCTGATTCTAGCAGGATTTAGCGGCAGCCAATACATAAAAACAAATACCGTTGATTTTGTTCAAGTATACAGGGACGGCCAGCTTATAGGCGATTTAAGCTCCCAGGATCAGGCAGAGGCGCTTCTCAGCCGTAAACAGGCTGAAATAGAGGCTGCCAACCCCAAAGCCCAAATGGTTGTAGAAACCGGTGAAGTCACTTATGAACGTAAGAGCGCTTACAAAGCTAAGCCGCAAACGGCAGCTACTTTAGCCAAGCTGGAGAGTTTGCTTACCAGCCATGCTGTGGGGGTGGAGCTCAAGGTTAACGGAAAAGTCGTCGGCATCGTAAAAGATCAGGCCACGGCGGACTCGCTGCTCCAGCGGGTGGAGAACAAGTACGCGCCCCCGGACACAGTTAAAAACAAAACGCTTGAAGTGAAGGCACTTTCGCTCAGCACCAAACAAACCGCAGAGGCACCAAAGTCGGCCACATCACTGAAGTCGGTAAAGTTTATCGAGAAGGTGGCGACGGTAGAGACGGACGTGCAGCCTGATGAGATTGCAGACCCCAATGCCTTGTACTTGAAGCTTGTCAAAGGCGTTGTTGCGCCCACCAAATATACGGTCCAGAAGGGCGATTGCGTCAGCTGTATTGCGACAAAATTTGATATTTCTCCCCAAGTCATTTATGAGCGCAATCCTTGGATAGAGGATGATATGATCCGTGAAGGGGATGTACTGGATCTGACGGTTCTCAAACCTCAGGTGACGGTAGAAACGGTCGAAAATGTAACGGAAACCATTGTGATCGAGCCGACTACCGTAGTACAGAAGAACAGCAATATGAAGATTGGCGAATCGAAAGTGATCCGCGAAGGGAAAAGCGGCAGGAAAGCGCTGGTTTATCAGCTCGTCAAACAAAACGGGTACCTCATGAAAGAGGTGCTCGTCAGTGAACAGGTGCTCGAGAAAACGATCCCCGCCATTATTATGAAAGGCACCAAGGTCGTCGGCGAAGGAACCGGAAACTTCTCTTGGCCGGTTAGCGGCCATAAGGTCACCAGCAGCTTCGGCGGTCGTTGGGGACGCATGCACAAGGGTATCGATATGATCGGCGGCAAGAATATTATGGCTGCCGACACCGGCGTAGTCAGCTTTGCCGGGAAGAAGAACGGATTAGGCTATGCTGTAATTATTAACCATAAAAACGGATTTGAAACCACTTACGGACATTTAAGTAAAATCACTGTCAAAAAAGGCGAAACGCTGGAGAAGGGCGATGTGCTCGGCATTATGGGCAATACGGGCCACTCCTTCGGGACGCATCTGCATTTCCAGCTCGTAAAGGACGGCAATCTGCAAAACCCGATTAAATATTTATAGAAATTTTGTCATCGGCACCCTCGGCTTCTTACGCCGCAGAGGTGCTTTTTTTTTCTGATTTTTTCCCGGTAAATGGATAGTGGCCCTGAGGGAACTTTCATTTGGGAACGGGGTCTATCCTATGATAGAATAGAAAGGAGTTTACAATAATGTTCACAGGGCAACCTGGTACCCTCGATATAGAAGGCTAGCAATAGTGACGGGCGGTGTGACAATGCACGGTAAAATTTTGGTCGTGGACGACGAACAGCCGATAGCGGATATTCTGAAGTTTAACTTGGAGAAAGAAGGCTACCAGGTCATTTGTGCTTTCGACGGCGGTGAAGCGGTGCGGTTGGCTTTTGAGGAACAGCCGGATCTGATCCTGCTGGATTTGATGCTGCCGGTGAAGGACGGCATGGATGTCTGCCGCGAGGTGCGGAGCCGTCTTCAGACCCCCATTATCATGCTGACCGCCAAGGACACGGAGCTTGACAAGGTCCTGGGTCTGGAGCTGGGCGCAGACGATTATGTGACGAAGCCGTTCAGCACAAGGGAACTGCTGGCGCGCGTGAAGGCCCATCTGCGCAGGCAGAAGGCGGAGGTAACGGTATCCGGGAATACTGCCGGCGGACATGCTGCGGAAGACGAGAAGCAGGGGCTGGGTATTTTCAACCTGTTCATCGATACCGATATGTATGTGGTGTACAAGGATGACGAGCCCTTGGATCTGACCCACCGCGAATATGAGCTGGTCTACTATCTGGCCCGCAACAGCGGAAAAGTGATGACCCGGGAGCATCTGCTGCAGGCGGTATGGGGATTTGAATATTTCGGGGATGTGCGGACTGTCGATGTCACGATCAGAAGGCTAAGGGAGAAAATCGAGGACGATCCGAGCCGTCCGGCCTATATTCTCACAAGGCGGGGTCTGGGCTATCTGATGCGCAATCCCAAGTCCGGGGGATTCGGGTACGGATGAAAGGGATACGTTTCTTCCGCAGTATCCAGGTGAAGCTCATTATCATTTATGTGCTGCTCATTCTAATCGCGATGCAGTTGATCGGCGTGTATTTCATCAGCACGATGAAGACGTCGCTGACGAGTACCTTCACCAAGAACATGAATGAACAGGCTAACCTGCTCTCGGAGTTCGCGGCCCAGACGTTAGCGAGCAAGCCCGACAAGACAGCTGATGCAAGCGGCCAGCAGACGACGGAAGAAGACCTCAATATGCTGGTCCGCAGCTTGTTCAGCATCAATGAAGCGGAAATTCAAGTGCTGGATGCTGCGGGAAAAGTATTGGCCACCTCGGTTCAGGCTCATCAGTCGTATATCGGTAAGAAGAACACTTCGCTTGCCGTCAGCCGGGCGCTGCAGGGGATCCGCGACAATGAAGAGGATGTTATTGACGAAGACAACGTCCGCAAAAAAATTATCGCCAAGCCGGTAATCAACGGCGATAAGATTGTGGGGGCCGTTTATCTGGTGGCCTCCATGAAGGACTTGTATCAGACGGTAGACCGCATCAACCGGATCTTTATGTCCGGCATGATCTTCGCGCTGGGGCTTACTGGCGTCTTGGGCGTTCTGCTGGCGCACACGATTACGAACCCTATCAAGGGTTTGACTCGTCAAGCAGCGGCGGTCGCTGAGGGGCGTTTCAACCAGCAGGTTCCGGTGCTCGGCGACGACGAGATCGGACGGCTCTCCGAGGTGTTCAACGATATGACGATGCGGCTGCGCGATGCGCTCTCGGCCAATGAAGAGGAGAAGGATAAGATCTCTTCCATTCTGGCTAATATGAGCGACGGCGTTGTCGCCGCTGACGAGCATGGGATCGTGATGATCACCAATCGGCGGGCCGAGGAAATGCTGCGTGAAGATTCATGCCAGGGCTGCCGGCTGAATGAACTGTTCGGCATGGAAGAGGAGAAGCTGGCTGGTCTGCTGAACGGCAATGAAAAAGCTGCGGTGATTCATCATCATATCCATCCGGGCAGTGAGGATGAGGACGAGCTGATGCGTGTCACGTTTACCCCGATCCGCAGGCGCGACAAAGGCATATCCGGCACGATAGCGGTGCTGCAGGATGTGACGGAGCAGGAGCGGCTCGAACAGTCCAGACGCGAGTTCGTAGCCAATGTATCGCATGAGCTGCGGACACCGCTGACCACGATCAAGAGCTATACCGAAGCGCTGGATGACGGGGCTATGGAGGAGCAGGAGCTGGGTCAGCGGTTCGTCGGGGTCATTCGCAACGAGACGGAGCGGATGATCCGCCTTGTCACCGATCTGCTGCATCTGTCGCGGCTGGATTCCAATCAGGCGCCGCTGCGCCGGCAGCAGACCGGGGTTCACGAGATGCTGGAGGAAGTGGCGGACCGGTTTTCTTTTCAGCTGCGGAGCAAGTCGATTCGTGCGGAAGTCCATGTCGAAAAAGGGATCGACACCATTCTGCTGGACCGGGATCAGATCGATCAGGTGTTCGACAATCTGGTTTCCAATGCGATAAAATATACGCTTGATGGCGGGAAGATTGTGATTTCGGCACGCAGACTTGATACGGCTGCAATTGCGATCAGCGTCAAGGATACAGGAATCGGCATTCCGAAGAAGGATTTGAACCGGATATTCGAACGTTTCTACCGGGTGGATAAGGCGCGTTCACGCAATATGGGCGGTACCGGTCTTGGGCTGTCTATTGCCCGGGAAATTGTAAAGGCGCATGGAGGCTCGATATCGCTCGATTCCGAACTGAACGAGGGAACGACGGTGACGGTATTGCTGCCGGCTCTTATAGAGGACGGTGAGCCGGTATGATGGAGAAAACCAAAACCGCTCTGCTCGCCGCGCTTGTTGTGATCAGTCTGCTGCAAAGCTATCTGCTGGCCTACAGTATGCCGGGTCTTGGGGTCACGACCTCATCGAAGCAGGACTATGTGTCGACAGAGTCGATGGGACAGGAAGGAAAGCTTGAGAATCTCATTTTTCCGGAAGATATTGTGCTTCATCTGGGCAAAGAAAAACATACGGTTCTTTATCCTTCGATGAATTTCTATAATCTGATCTACACCAAAATTCAGAGCCGGGAATTTAAAGGATTTCAGCGCAACACGTTCTCCGTGCTCAACTGGGATGAGGTGCGCGATCGCGATCTGGGCGTGGAGCTGCGCTTCGGAACCGGCGTTCCGGTGGAGCTGCTTGGGAAGGTTCTGAAGCTCGAAGGAGATCTGCAGTTTCTGGGTGATGTGATCAACCGGATCTGGATCTTTAAGAACAGCGACCGGGAAGAGGTGCGGACCTATTTCTTCAGCGCCAATGGCATGACGGTCTATGAATCGGTTAAAGCGGACCTGACTGCGCAGGATGTTCAGATGTATGTCGGCTATGGGGAATTTCAAACGTCGTATGAGCCGATTGAGGATGACATTTACACTCCGAGCGGGCCGATTGAGTCCCAGTTGGCCATAGTGAACTATCAGACTTATGCACCGGAGCAGATGCAGCGTAATCTCTTCTTCGATCCGGGCGTAACAAGGGCGATTGTCGACCGCAGCGGCTCGCAAATTTTCACCGACGGCAAGCGCGGCCTGCAGATAGAACAGAACGGCAAATGGATCAGCTATACCGATCCCGTAGCAGGCCAAGGCGAGAGCAATAGTGAAAGCGAAAATGTATATGAGTCGATCAGGTTTGTCAATCAGCATGGCGGATGGGACGGGCTGAACCGCCTGCTGCATACGGAAACGCTGGACAGGCAGACCGTCCGCTATCAGCAATATTACAGCACGCAGTTCTACGGCTCCTACCCCATTGTGCCTAACTCCCCATTTATTTTTGGCGAGATGAAGCTGCGGCTGCAGCAGGGCGTAGTCTCTGAATATGCGAGGTCGCTCATCACACTGGATAAGAAGGCGGAATCGCAGGAGGTCAGGTGGCTGCCTGGCGGAGAGACGTTGAAGAGCGAGCTGGCCCGTTATAGCAGGCGGGGTGAAGTGAATGCCCTGTACCCTGCCATGCTGGCTTCGCCGGAGGAAGAGGACAGGCTGAAGCTGGAGCCGGTATGGGTGGTTCGTCTGCGGGACGGCACCCAGGAGGTGCTCATGAAATCGCTGGGCGAGAAGCCGGAGCCCGGCGAGCCGGGCGGGGCTGCACTGCCCGTTGGCGGAGCAGATAGCGGTGAGGCAGAAGAAGGCAAAAACAAAACAGATACGCAAAGGGGGTAAACCGATGGATTGGGGCAGGGCAAAGAGCGTGCTCATATTCGCATTTTTGATGCTGAACGTCATACTGGGGTACCAGCTGTGGCTGAACATCCAGGAAAGGCAAAGCGCGAATGCGGATGCAGGCTCTCTGCCCCCGGATACGCTGGCTATTATGCAGCAGAAGAATATTTCATTTGCTGCGAATATACGGATTCCATCGGAGACGCCCAAGCTGCGGGATTTGACATTCCGGGTCACGAACAAGCTGGGTATCGGTGAGCGCCATGAGCTGGAAGAGCCGGTAGAGAGTAAGATTGTGTTCAACAAGAAGGAGCTTCAGGAAGATTTGGGCTCCATCATTCCGGAGTTGAATCTATACGGCTTCGACTCGGACAAGGATATCGAATTTGTATTTAACCGGATGGTGGATGGACGTCCGATGTTCGATGTGAAGCTGGAGTTGTTCTACAGCAACCAGAAGATCACGGCTTACCGGCAGGATGTGATCGAGCTCGTAGCCGGAGAGGATTCGCGGGAACAGGTTGTGCTCCCGGCTACGAAAGCACTGGGCAGCCTGATTGAGAATCACCTCCACAACGGGGCGGTAATTCGGGAGATCAAGCTTGGCTATCACGGGCAGCCTTTTGATTCCGAGACGCAGTTCTGGTCGCCATCCTGGCGGGTGCTCCTGGAGGATAATAGTGTCTATTATTATGTGGATGCTGTGAGCGCCGAAGTCGAAACCGTTTCACAGTCCGGGTAATTGCTATTTTCGAAGGTTTGAGCAGGGTAGTGGGATGAGAAATGTGAAAAATTGTGCTTCAGATGCAACATGAGGCGCGGTTTGGTCGTTGTGAAGGATGGGGAGCAGGGGAAAGGACAGGTTTAATAAGCTATGGGACTTCGATTTACAGTGCTAGCCAGCGGTTCAACGGGGAACGCAACGATTGTGCAGAGCGATAGTGCGACTGTACTGGTCGATGTCGGATTGAGCGCGAAGAAAATGGAGGAGCTCATGCGCGAGCGCGGTGTTGCCGGGCATCATCTGGATGCCATTCTCGTCACGCATGAGCATTCTGATCATATTAAAGGATTAGGCGCATTTGCGCGAAAATTCAATCTGCCGATATACGCCAATCAGGCGACATGGGAAGCGTTGGAGCGCCACGTCGGGCAGATTGCGGCGGAGAAGCGGGTCGTGATCGAGACGGGCGAGTCGGTAACCTTCGGATCGATGAAAACGACCTCGTACGCCATCTCGCATGATGCGGCCGAGCCGGTAGGCTATACCTTCGATTATGAAGGCGAGAAGCTGGGTCTGGCCACGGATTTGGGTTATGTCAGCGATAAGGTGAGGCTCGTGCTGGAGGATTCCGATGTCCTGGTGCTGGAGTCGAATCATGACGTCAACATGCTGCGGATGGGGCGCTATCCCTGGAATATCAAGCGGCGGATTCTGAGCGACATCGGACATTTGTCGAATGAAGCGGCGGGGGAAGCGTTATGCCAGCTGCTCACAGACCGGACGAAACGCGTCTATCTGGCTCATTTAAGCCTTGATCATAACTTGATGGATTTGGCCAAGCTTACGGTGAATAACATATTAGAGAGCAACGGGTTCTTCTTTCGGCAGGATGAATATCCCCTGCGGGAAACCTATCATAATAAACCTACGCCATGGGATGAAGTGAAGCGTCGATAAGAGCATCAAGCTGAACGTCGAGCATTGCGGTTTTCTGCTCAAGCTCCTCTTCTGTCATCAGGCCTTTCTCGATCAGCAGCTCGGATAGAGCGCCAAGCGCAAGCAGAATGCGGTAATGATCATCCTTGAGATCGGCGAGCTTGGCTGCGAGATTCAGATGTTCCTTTGCTGCGAATGATGGGCTTGTCATCATTTTTTCGCTCCTTTCAAGATTTTAATTGTACATACAGGGTAATAACGGAGTATGGGATGCATATGTATATGCATCGCGCAAGCCGTTATGGTCGTGCGGCACATGACGCATAGTCACCAATTGTGCGTGCATAACGAAGGATGTAATATCCACCTTAGCCGTCATCGCTTGTACTACTAGAGCGTGATAACCATTCGTACTTCTATATATCTATTGTAGTCTATTCTTCCAATATCATTCCCAGCTTTGAAAAAAAATCTTGATGTCGAAGGCATCGAGAGGAGCGATTATAGATGAGCTTGTTCGACGACGATTTCTATTCCACACGCATCTCCCGTCGTACCCGCCAGGCCAAACGGGAAGATAAGTCCTTCTCGTCCCGCAAGGGAAGGGGCATGAAGGGCATGAACTGGTCCAACACCGGTATTGCTCTAACGTCGTCGCTGATTAGTGCTCTTGCCGTGGTGTTGGTGTTCGGTCTTGTGACCGGCTTTCACCGGTCCGGGGACGGTGCGAACGGCGCTTCCGCTCCCGTTACATCGTTGAATGCCATCGATCCCATGGATAAGACCATCCAGGCCGCGGCCAAGGTCCGGCCTGCGGTCGTGAGCATTATCAATGAGCAGTCGCTGCCTGATTTCAGAAATAATACAAGCGGTGATGCTTCGAATGATGAGGATACCGAGAATGAGCTGGCTCAGGCTGCTCTCGGTTCCGGATTTATTTTTGAGAAAGTGAAGGGCAAAGCTCATATTATTACGAATAATCATGTGGTGGCGGATGCCGAAGCGCTTAAAGCGGTGCTGAGCGACGGCAGGACTCTTGATGCGAAGGTTATCGGCAAAGACCAGATTACCGATCTGGCGGTACTGGAAATCGACGGCAAAGACATTGATACGGTTGCGGAGTTTGGCGAATCCGATGACCTGCAGGCCGGTCAATGGGTGATGGCTATCGGCAATCCGCTTGGGCTGAGCGACTCCTTGTCCCTGGGTATTGTCAGCAAAACCAAACGGATTATCCCGGTCTCGCTCAGCCAGGATGGCGTCTACGATTGGGAGCAGGAGGTCATACAGATTGATGCCTCGATCAACCAGGGCAACAGCGGCGGACCGCTTATCAATCTCGATGGCAAAGTGGTTGGTATCAACAGTATGAAGGTTGCCGATTTTGGCGTTGAAGGGGTCGGGTTTGCGATTCCGACGCATGCCGCGCTGCCGATTGTAAAAAGTTTGCTGGAGAACGGCAAAGTGAATCGCCCGTATCTGGGTGTCTATACGATGGACCTGGATCAATATTTGGCTCAACAATCGATGGGCAAAGGGAATCAGGGCGATACCGGTGACAGTGAAGAAGATGATCCGGACGCAAACGGCGATACCGGTCTTGATGACGGAGATTCCTCTGCGGATGAGGATCAAGTGCCGGCAACGGCCGCGGATCTCAAGCTTCCCAAAGATGTGACGGCGGGCGTTATTGTGCTGGAGGCGGTGGGACCGGCGGAGAAAGCGGGCCTGAAGTTTAACGATGTCATCGTGAAGCTGGATAAGACGGCGATCGGAAGCACGATGGATCTTCGCAAATACTTGTACGGGAAGAAATCGATTGGCGATGAAATTGAGATTACGTATTACCGGGACGGCAAGAAGAAGACAGCCACGTTTAATCTTGGTGAAAATACGGAAAAATAGAAGATAGGCGAGAAGCGGATCAGTTCCAGTGAAGGTGTCCTCCATATCGGGGATACCTGTATATGGGTAAGCTGATCCTTTCGTATGCAGGGAAGAAGACCGAATCTACCATGGGAGGACAAGCAGTAAATGTATTGTGTATGCAAAGAGCATGTGGAGCTGGCGATTGATAAATTTGTCGATGATTATGAGGATGCGCCGGATATTGTCGATCTGACGATCACGACGTTCTCGGAGTGGACCAAACCGGATACCTGCGATCTGTGCGAGCGGCCAGCCGAGTATTTGGTGGTATAGCCGATGCGGATTCAGAGGGTAGCGGTGGGAAGCTGAAGGAGCGCTACCTGGCGATGGGAATCGCCGATCAACGATGCGGTTGATTTTACTGTGACATGACGCAGGCCTAATCCAAATAATCAGTGAAAGCAGCCTGGAGTTGATACAACTCCGGGTTTTTTTAGCATGATACCTTCGGGGATTGCCGTTATCCTGTGCATGGAAAAATACGACAAAATCTTGATTCTTTCTTCCCTGGCTCTGATATAATTAGTAAAAAAGGCTCAGAAGATAGACTAGTTTTGGAGTCTGGAAGGCGATTATCTTCATAGTCCCAGGAGGCGCGATAACCTTGCATTTCGTACGGCAATTGCTGCGGCATTTTACTCCCTATAGATTTATGTGCGTGGTCTTTATATTTAGTGTTTGTTTCGAGGTCGCGTATGCCGTAGCTTCGCCATTAAGCCTGAAATATTTGGTGGACGATGCGTTTACGCCGAAGGATTTTCAGGCGTTCCTTTTCATATTAACTATTTTGTTCAGCGGGGGATTGTTAAACATAGTCGTTAGTGCCTTCGGAGATCACACAATAGGGAAGCTGAGCGGTGAAGTGATTCGGAAGCTCAGGGGTGAGCTGTTCGTTCATTTGCAGCGGCAGTCTCTTCCCTTCTACGAGCGGTACAGAGTTGGCGATCTCGTTACCCGTTTCTCTCTGGATATGTCCTCCATTGAGCGGGTGATTCGTTTTGCAAGTCCGATGTTCCTGAAAGAATCTCTTAGTATCCTGCTCGGACTCAGTATGTTATTCGTCATCGAATGGAAGCTCACGTTAGCCATGATAGCTGGCTCTACGTTGATGTTCATAGGTCCATGGCTGCTGCAAGGACGGGCCGAAGCCGTGAATGTGAACTACAAAGAAGCCCAGGAGCGCTTCTCCAATACAATCGATGAAATGGTCAAAGGGCACAAAACCATGAAAGGCCTCAATCAACAGCTCCGATTCCGGGAACGGGCAGGGAAACAAATTCAAAATCTGTTTTCATTCGGAATGAAGCTGCATGTCAACAATTCCTTGATGGAGCGATTGCCCTTAACCGCATTGCTCATTCTGAACGGCACGATGATTGGCTTCGGCGGCTATTTGATATTCCATGACCAAATGACGGTCGGCGGATTTATGGCTTTCTTCACGTTGTTTATGAGTATAGGCCAGGCGGGCTCCAATTTATCGTTCTTAATTCCAAATCTGATCGAGTCGAAAATAAGCTTCCAGCGCATCGAAGAGATATTTGGCCACAAGCCAGACGTTCCTGAATCGTCCGATCCCAAAGAGCTTCCCTCAACCTTCAACACGGTCCAAATGGAAGGTGTAACCTTCGGCTTTACTGCGGAAGCTTATCAATTGCAAGACGTCAGCCTGCGCATTGAAAAAGGCATGTATGTGGCTTTCGTAGGTCCAAGCGGTTCAGGTAAAAGCACCATGCTGCAGCTGCTTTCCCGATTTTATGATCCCATACAGGGGACTGTCAGGATAGATGACCATGATCTGCGGACCGTAAGCGAGGTTTCCCTTCGAAGGCTGTCTACGCTGGTCAGTCAGGATACCTTCTTATTTAACGGGACAATAAAGGATAATTTAAGGCTGGACAATGAAGCGTTGACGGATGAGGATGTCGTTGCAGCGGCCAAGCAGGCGAGAATTCATGATGCGATTGCCAGCTGGCCCGCGGGGTATGAAACGATGATTCACCATGAAGGCGCATCTCTATCGGGAGGCGAACGGCAGCGTTTATCGATCGCAAGAGCGATACTAAGAAACCCGCAGCTGCTTCTGCTCGATGAGGTGACGTCTGCTCTGGATCCGGCCACGGAAGCCGACATTAACCAGCTGCTCCAGGAAATTCGTCACAGTAAAACGATTATTTCGGTCACCCATCGCTTGGCATCGGTCGTGAACGTCGATATCATCTATGTTTTCCAAGCAGGTCGAATCGTTGAATCCGGAAACCACGAGGAGTTATTAAATCAGCAAGGGCTCTACCGCAGCTTATGGGAGAAACAGAACGGTTTCCAACTATCCCAAGACGGGCTGTATGCGACAATCGATGCGGATAGGCTCTCTAAGCTGCCATTCTTCGAAGGGATTGCCGCTGCGCTTTTGGAAGACGTTGCTGCGCTATTTTCAACGGAAACGTGCCAGGAAGGTGACGTGATCGTACAGGAGAAGGAAGAAGGAAATAAATTTTATATTATTGTCCGCGGCAAATTTGAAGTGTTAAAGCATTCCCCCGAGGGCGGGGATAAGCGGGTAGCGATCCTGCAAGACGGTGATTACTTCGGTGAAATCGCCTTGTTGAGAGGTATTCCGCGAACCGCGACTATTAAGGCGATGGGCCCATCGATGCTGTTATCCATAAGGCGGGAGGCTTTCCGTCAACTAACAGAAGAACATCCATCCCTTCTTAACACCTTAGAACGCGCATTGGAGAAGAGAATGTAAGGCCACTGGGGCGGGAGGGAGTACTAACGATGAAGCGGTTCAAATGCTGCGATAACGACGAAGAGTTCGGTAAAGTGAGTTTATTCATTCTTGAGCGCAAACGGGATCTGCATCTCTCCTTTATGACGCTGGACATCGTGTCTATGCTTTATACCTATCTGACGCAAGGGCATTTGTTTATCGTGACGGACGACGACAACGAAATCCTGGGAGCATCAGCCTACTATCATGGGACGCCCGAACGAGATTTTATGGATAAAGACGTTGCGTTCATAGACTTGGCCATTATGGATAAACCGCGGAGGGGAACCCGGCTGTTTGTCTCCAGTCTGATGAGCCTCGTAGATACGATCATCGAGAAACATCCGGAGGTAAAAGAACTGCGTTTTGCCGCATTGGGGGAAAATACGTATCTGTGCAGGTTATATGCCAAATTCGCTGCCTTTAGCTATATGCGCGACGGCAATATAGGACAGGAAATGGTTTTTTCTGAGGGAATATTCCAAATAAGGGATACCCTAAAAAAATATGATATCGTATAATAGGTGGTAGATTACCAATTTTCGGATAAAAGGAGGAGTATCGAATGATCCCACCAAAACCATCAATAGACAAGAACCAAAAAGGCAGCGGCTTAGGTAAAATCATTATCGCGAACGATTCTTTAAGAGCGCAACTCAAATAATGTCTTTCGAATTCCGTCCTTGCGAACTGGAAATGGATTATGAAGCTTATATGAAGTTTCTGCTGCGGTACCAAGAAGAGCTGAATTTGCCGTATTCTTTTGCCATGAAACTTAGTTTTATCGGGAGCCCGCTGCTATTCGGCAAGGCAATGCTCATCTTCAACGATGATCCTTACGAGATTGTGGGTGCAGCTGGATTTGTTTATGGTACGGGTGCCAACAATTACGAGGACCGTCATGTTTGTCAGATCGAGATTGCCTTTCTTCGAAAAGAGTATCGAGGCACGTTACTGTTCCAACGAGGATTGCAGGCGCTGACCGCATTAATGAAATCCGGTGAACCCGCAATTGAGCAGGTGCAATTCTGGGTCTCCGCTGATCAGGAAGGACTAGGGAGACTCTTCTCCAAATTCCTTGATTTGCCGGATTCTACACAACAAGCCGTAAATCAATTATCGTTTTATCGATTTTCTTTTCATGAGTTGGAAGCATATGTACGGAAAATCAGTAAACTACCTGTAGGATTGGGTGAATAAAAGGTCGATTTTTAGCAGAGAAATCTGTTTAAGGATCGGCTTTTTCAACATATATGCAGGTTAGGCAAAAGTATAAAAGATCCGTAGTGGCGGTGATCCTTGACTGATAAAAAGAGAACGAGCGCCATTGGTATGCCTATACATCGAATGGTATGATGGGAAGAAAATGAAATGGAGCGCGTCATGCACATACAAATATTGACCGTTGGAAAATTAAAAGAGCGCTATCTCGTGGACGGAATCGCCGAGTACGTGAAGCGGCTTGGCCCGTATGCCAAGCTGCAAATGATTGAGGTGCCGGATGAGAAGGCACCGGAGAACATGAGCCCTGCTGAGGAGCAGCAGGTGCGGGAGAAAGAGGGCGAGCGGCTGCTGGCCAAGCTCGGCGCGGATGTGTACGTCGTGGCGCTGGCTATCGACGGCGAGATGTGGACAAGCGAGCAGCTGGCGGGCTCGCTCGATAAGTTGGCCACCTACGGGCGGAACCAGGTGGCCTTCGTCATTGGTGGCTCGCTCGGACTGTCGAGCGAGCTGCTGCGCCGCGCGGATATGCGGCTGTCTTTTGGCCGCATGACGCTGCCGCACCAGCTGATGCGGCTGGTGCTGGTGGAGCAGATTTATCGGGCGATGCGGATAAATCGGGGGGAACCGTACCATAAGTGACGGCGAAAAATTGTAGTGTAGAAAGTTTGGTTCGCCATACATTCGCCCTGTTTCCAGTCTCAATATTAGATGACAATTACTTTTGAAGCGCATTCGTTGCGAAACAAAGGCGGGAAGGTATCCGAATCATAGAAAGGGGAAAAGCCGATGAGTGGAATGAATGATCAAGAATTAGACTCATCGTTTGTACTAAATAAAAATAGTTACCCAGATGATTTTTTACCAGTGTACTTGCACCTAGGTATCACACCAAAATATCTAATCCAATTTCCAGTTTTACTACCGTTTGAATTGCCTTTTCAGAATGGATTATGTAACACCATCTTCTTGGACAACGGTGATGCTTGTACGCTTCACTATTCAGATGTGCTAACTACAGAGCATATCCATGCTGGCATTATCTCAAAAAAAGCTATGTCCGTGGAAGTTTGTAAGACTCGGGTTGAAATGACTTATGTACTTTCAAGTGATTTACCAACCGAAGAAGAATTTTTAAGTAATATTTTTGATACCTTGGTAGATTGTTTAAATTGGATGATTGTAGCGTACAAACTTCATAAAAAGGACGTCCACGTTCATGAAGTCTCAAGAGAAATGTTTGAATTTGCTAGCATAAGTAGAGTAATCACTATAGACTCTTGGGAATATAGTGCAGCCTTATTCCTCACTAATACCAACATTAAATATAGGAAAGAGAAACTTTCGGAGGAAGACCAATATGAAGTAATACGATACACAAGTGTTATTTATAAAGAGAACAACCCCTTTATTGTATCTGAAGACTTCTTATTGACTGCAAGACATAATTTTAGGTACGGATTTTATAAAGAAGCGGTATTGTTCAGTCAAAGTTTTATTGAAACCTTCTTACATGCATTGTTTCATCAACTACTAGAAACAGAAGGGAAAACTGAAGAAGAAATTACAAAGAAATTAGAAGATGTGTCTTTTATGGGAATGGTAAAGAAGGAGTTTCACGGTAGAATCGGAGGGGTTTGGAATTCTGATAACCCGTTAACTCCAATTGGTGAATGGTATAAAAACACATATCAACTTAGAAACAGGGTAGCACATGCTGGATATCCACCAGTTTTTGAAGAAGCTGAAAAATCAATAAACAGTGCAATGAAATTCCGATCTTTTGTGATAAATCAATTGCTCACTAAGAAGAAACTATACAATAAAATAACCGAATATTTCCACCTTATTTAATGAACCTTGCCTAACAGTGTATTAACACTTTGGGTCGTTCGGCTCTTAGTCCTGCAGGAGCTAACATAAGTTTGACTAAATCATTTTAGCTACATGCGATAAACCTGCAGCTTGCTCCATTTTTCTACCATTACCTCATGAATTTCTATCTACACATACGCTTCGTAAATAATTGCGCATCATATACTGACTCAACTAACTAAAAGTGAATAGGGATGATACTATGGACGAATTAAACAAAATAGATAAGTTGTATCGATTTCTAGAGGAACAAATTGAGTTCCTTGATGATGACGCTTCTTGGGGGTCAATGTTTAATCTCCCTGAGCAAGATATGTATGCTAGAGACTACTTAAAGTTTGCTGAAAACCAACTCCAAATAGGAACAATAGAGTCGCTAATTAACTGCATATCCAATTTAAAGAGAGCGGTCGATTGTCAGATCGATATATTTTTCTATACATTAGGGCTAAATGTCGTATTAAAAAAGAGAAATCTAAAGTTTGAAAAAAAGCTTGAGTTCTTGGGAGCAATTGGGATTTTTAGCCCGAAATCGCTAGCAAAGTTAAATACAATAAGAAACAAAATGGAGCATGAATACTCCATTCCCCAAATCATAGAGTTGGATCTCTACTTCGATTTAGTATTAGCCTTTATATATAATCTGGAGACGGCAATCATTGTTCTATCCACTGATGAGAGAAACCTGTACAACAAGGATGGAGAAAGCGTAAATGATTCATATTTCACCCTAAGACTAGATAGGGATAGCGAGCCACCAGTGATGAAGGCAGTGTGGGGGAGACGAGATAAGGATGCAATTGTTGTGATGTTTGATGAATACAGATGTTTTTCTTTCTATTTAAGGTGTTTGTATTTACTGAACATTAAGGACGCATTTGTAAGCAAAAAATATGTTGTAGAGCAAATGAAATTTGAATATATTCGGCTTTATAGTGAACTTAATAAGAAATGAATCACCAGAGAGGCTGCCGATTACTTCGACAGCCTTTAGCTATACTATTAAGCTTTGACATAGCTTTAGTTTAGTGGGAAAGATGGGCCGTAGTACGCGGCGGTGCATCTTTCGCCGAAAGCCCCGTTAAGCTGAACCGTATCATAAGTGATGGAGAAACATATGATAATAAATTAGATTTTGATATAATATGTAGAAAGTTCCATAAAGGGGGATGCTACACTTGGAGATTAAGACAAAAATTGTTGAAGCTATTCAAAACGACAAATTAGTGTTCTTTATTGGTTCTGGTTTTTCTCGACCTCTTGGTTTTCCTAATTGGACTGAACTAGTTAGAGAGATCTTAATGGAATTGTCTAAAGAAGAGCCCAGTTACGCAAATATGATTGAAATACTAGATATGCGTTTTTTTTCGGAAATTGAGATATTAGAGAAAATTAAACATAAAAAGGCTGATGTTTACCGGGTGTTAGACCGTGTTATAGATGTTCAATTAAATGATAGTGAGAAATTACTCTTACATAAGAAGCTAGGTAAAGTATCTTCTAAAATTATCACTACTAATTATGATAAAGCACTAGAAACAGCAACTGGATTCAAAAAAATCCAGTTTGATAACACATTCCATATTGCTAATTTACCAAGTCATAATAATTACATTCTAAAACTACATGGCTGTATTGAAGATCCTCGAAAATGCGTGTTATTTGCAGAAGATTATCATAATCTGTATAAAAATGATAGTGCAGCAATAGAAAGATTAAAGTCTATAATAGCTGATCAAACAATAGTTTTTATTGGTTTTAGTTTCACTGACCCATATGTAAGACGTGAATTTGAATATATAAATAATGTTTATAAAGGGCTATCTGAAAAACACTATATTGTAACTACTGATAAAACGATGTCACAAGAATATGATCTAGAACCAATCATAATTACTGATTGGGATGAGGGGTTATCTGGTTTTTTAGACAGCCTTTATGAACATAAGCTTTCTTTCCAAGAAGTAAGTGTGGGAAATACAGTGGTAGCCAGTCAATATATACAGAGTGATCCCATTCGTATAGAAAAAAGTAAAGTTGCCATATTAATTGCTTCACCAATTGACGCTGAAGTTAATTATTATTTCGATAAAATTATTAATGGTTTTAATAGAAATGCACTAGTCATTGATTTATATTATTTTTCAGAAGAGAATCTTCGGGAATTAGAAGGGTATAATTATATATTTATATTTACCAAATTAATTCAAAACAAAATAGTAATTGAGGATTATTATCTAAAAAGTAAACTTGTAACATTATTATATCTAGAGCAAAACTTAGCTTATCAAGAAGGTCTAAAGGGGTTATTTGTAGTTACTGATAAAGTTGCAAAATGGAATCAAGAGAATATTTCGATACCTTTAGTAAATGTATGGGATATTGACTTAAATAGCCTAGTGTTTAAAATTTTTCGTAAAGGAAAGATAGACGAATTTCAAGATTCAATAATATATAATGCTGATAAACTCGTTCTCCAAAAGGTGGAAAAAGGAAATGCAGACATTAAAGTAATTAACCGACAAGACAAAAGTAAGCTATCTGAATCTATTGATGCAAAAAATCTATCGAGTTTTGTAGGACGAACGACGGATTTAGAAGATATTGTTCGTAAAATTTTGGAAACGAATGAAAAAATTCTAACAATTAAGGGATCTGGGGGAATTGGCAAGACAACCATAGTAAAAAAAGCTGCTTTAGAGATGTATAATAGGGGGTATTTCCCTGATGGAGTATATTTTATTGATTGTGAATTTATTGACAACTATAAAACATTTGAATACAAAATCACTCAATGTTTTGGTTTAGATAGCTCGATTAATTTTAAAGAGCATATCATACAAAATAATATGAAGACAAACTCCCTAATTATATTGGACAATTTCGAGCCAATGCTTTATATCGAACATGCAGAAGAAATCAGAGAAATAATTCATTTTATTTGTGAGTTCTCTACCGTTGTAGTAACATCAAGGGAATGGATTGGTTTTGAGTATGAGCAAAGGCATGAACTAAGATCTTTTATTTCTGAGGAAGCGCTTGGGCTTTTTCAAACATTTTATACAACATCAATTAAAGATACTGATATGAAAATATTAAAAGAAGATATACTAGAGGATTTGCTAAATAATAACCCATTAGCAATTAAGATAGTTGCAAGAAATCTTCCAAAAGGGAAGAGCCTATCCATACTTAGAGAGGAACTTGCAACGGACTTTTTTAACACAATTGATACTGATTACAGCGATATTTTTGATGGAGCAGTTGATAAAAATATTGAGAGATCGAGATCATTATATCAATCAATATCATATTCATTTAAAAAGTTGACTCCTAAGGAAAAAATACTTTTTGAGACACTTTCACTTTTTCCTGATGGCATTCATATGCATAGTATTAAAGCCTTCTTTGCAAAAGACCAATATAAAAAAGATATAAATAAAATTACTGATAAGGAGATAAATGGACTAGAAAATAAATCTCTAATAGAAATCAATAAAGGTTTTATAAGACTGCAATCAATATTAGGTAGATTTGCAGAATATCAATTTAATAATAGAACTTCAAATGAAAAAGCTTGGTATTATAAAAGAGCATATCAGTTTAATTATGAACTGATATTTTTCTTGCATACTCTTAGCCAAGAAGCCGTGACTGAAAGTTTACATATTTTTGATAAAAATTCTGAGAATTTTCTGAAAAGTATGCACTACATTTCGGATGTAGAGTCGGATAAAGCTGATAAACTTGAATATATTTTAGTTGTTGAGAATTTCTTTTCAAGGTTAGAACAAAGAACCAATTTTTATATCGCTTTAAAGAAATTAAAAGGGCGATTTACCGATGTTGAGTACGGAGAGTTGTTTATAGATATACTGATTACCAGTTCAATGTATTACGAAGGCCGGTTTGAGGAGTCCTATAACAAGCTAAATTCACTTTTGCCTATGGAGAATCTTAAGAATATAAATTTGGAAACAAAATTCGGTAAGAATTTAATGTTGGATGTAATAAGTGTCTATAAATACAAAAATGCATTTGAAATAATAGAATATCTTCTTGATGTTGATTTTTATAAATATAACACTACACCATTACATGATAATTTGTTATTTTTAATTGGACAGTATAACTTATCAAGGTTATTTATTACGAGGAAAGCTTTCTATTATTTTGAGATGTCATATAATCTTGGTGAATTAGAAGTAAGTGAATTAGATGAATATATTAATGGACTTTATCAAAAACAGTATCTACAAATTTTGCAAGCAAATTATTTAAAAGCTAAACTCGGACGTATAAATAAAGAACAAATAAATAAACTGGTAGTAACTAATCCTTATACCCAAGGATTGAAATTAGTCATGCAAGCATTTTTGGAAACAGATGATGATAAAGCCAGCGAATTATATGAATCGGCAATTAATAGGCTGGAGCATATCAGTTATTACCAAGTAGAAGCGGTTTATTTCTATGTAATTCACTTAAAGAAAATAAACTCTGTAAAATCAACAGAGTGGTTTGATTTGGGAATGTCTCTTTCCCAAAAACATAAATATCATTTTCAAATCCATCAGTTTAATAATTTAAACTTAGATACACCTCTCCCTTATGATGAGGAAATATATGAATTCCCGCTTAAAGAAAATATTATGCTGTATTTAAGTGAATTTAGTAAAAGACATAAGGATAACGATAAAATAAGAATTTTCGAGCAGAGAGATAAAGTAAAACAGTAAATTTTTTTCTGTAGGACAAAAATGGATTGTCAACACAAAACTGAACAACTTTTATAAGGGCATCCTCCTGGCTTGAACAGGAGTCAGATCATCTAGTGTTCCGTGAATCCGATGGTAATTAAACCAATGGACATAATCATGGAGTTCGACGTCAAGCCGCTCCTCCGTGAGGAAATGCGCTTGGTTAGCGAATTCCGTCTTGAAGATTTTAAGGGTTGCTTCTGCAACGGCATTATCGTAGGGACAGCCCTTTCGGCTAAGCAAACGTGTAACGCCAAACGTTGTCAACGCTTCAGAAATGAGCTTGTTATCAAATTCTCTGCCACGATCGGTATGAAACATTTGAATGCGATCTAACCTCACCGAGATGCTTGCTATGGCTTTGTAAACAAGCTCTGCTGTCTTGTTGGGACCGCTGCTGCACCCAATAATTTCACGATTAAAGAGGTCGACAAACAAGCATACGTAATGCCAACTACCGGCTACTCGTACGTACGTCAAATCGCTGACGACAACAGCGTATGGCTCGTCTTGATCAAATTCGCGTTGCAGCGCATTCTTTACGACGGCCTCATTAGAATCGCTCTTAACAGGCTTGTACTGCGCTACCGTGTAAGTAGATACCATACCATGTTTGCTCATGATCTGACCGATCTTACGACGCGAGGCTAGTAGGGCTCCCTTTCCTAGTTCCACCTTGATTTTTTGTGTTCCGTAGTTGTTTCGACTAGCTGCGAAGATGTCTAGAATCGCATCCTCTAACCGCTGTTCTTCTTCGTTAGCGGCGGGCTCAGACTGCTTAGTGGTAGTTAAAGGACTTCGCACATTGCTGATACCGAGTACTTGTTGTGCATTATTGCGAATCACATTTACTTTCGTCCCATGATCAGCGCGGCTTGCTTTAAAATATCGTTCTCCATTTTCAAACGCTGATTTTCTTTACGTAAAGCTAGGAGTTCATTCTCTTCCTCTGTGCGATTATTTTTTTCTTTAAAGGAACCTGTTTTCTGACTTTGTGTAATCCAACGGTCAAATGCAGAAGCACTCAGATCATATTCCTTGATGATGTTCGCTCTTGATTTTCCACTCTCGTAGAGCTGGACCATCTGCTTCTTAAACTCGGCTGTAAAGGTACGTCTTGGTTTTGGCATCGTAGATTCGCTCCTCTATCTGTTCCCTTCATTCTACTAGCCCTTATTTTTTCTGTCTAACTTAGTGTAGACGATCCAGTTTTGATAAAACTTAGGGTGAAATATAATACAATAACTTAAGCATGTTACATGTACATGATCTAGTAGTGACAATACGTCAATCGGTAAGCATTGCAGGAAACAAAATTTCGCCTTAGAGATGATACGAAAAACCGTATTATAAGTGACGGCGAAAAATTCATTGTTGGTATGGTGGGGGATTTTTCCTTAACAGATAAGGATATTAGGAGAGTTGGCCAGTGGAATTAATTAAATTAAATTGTCCAAATTGTAATGCGGAAATTGAATATAAAGAAGGGCAAACACTCAAATGTCGTTATTGTGGAACGGAATTATTGTTGAAGGAGAATAACGTCTTTTATGTCGACCAAACGATTAATAATTATTACGGAACATCTCCAGCTCCTACAACAATACAACCCAAACCGAATTTAAAGCTGCTGTTCATTTTGCCGCTCGTACTCATTTGTGCATTTGTTAGCTATTTCATGTTGAACAGCAATCAATTCAAAGACAGCGACGATGTACCATTATCTATTCGAACAGTGCCTGAGAGCGAAGTCCTTCTATTCTTTTTGAAAGATATTTTTAATAAAGGCGAAGCGATGCCTTCGGAAGAAGAAATCGCCAGTATCCGTTATTTGTCTACTCACTATAGTGAGGATCAGTGGCACTTTGAATACAGCTTTGACGACCCATTTACGAATAAGCAGGCTGAAATTTCCGATTATGTGATGATGGATAAGATATTGAATACACAAAGAATAGAACAAAAAGACTTTGAGGCATTCAGTGGACTATCGGTGTTAGATCTGATGGAAGAATACGAAGTTTCTCAAAGTGAGAAAGTTAGCTTTCGACATTTGCAAGGGTTAAAAAGCTATAAAGGCGGTTTTAACGAATCATTTGGTACATTTGCGCATTATTTTGCCGATAAAACTAAAATCGTAGAACTCTCCACACAAATTCGAAGTAATTCGGAATTGGCTTTATTATTAGAGTTTCCGAATCTGCAATCGCTTCAAATTACTTATGTAGACGAGTCTGTCACGGATTTTCATCTACTGAATCAACTGTCCTTGAAATCATTGTCCTTAAGTATGATCAATGATTTGAAGTGGTTGTCTTCTTTAACTGGTTTAAAGTCATTAACCATAGACAATAATGAAGCGACAGATTTCAGCGCGTTTTATTCGCTGAGTCAATTACAAGAGCTGAAGCTTACGTTGGTAAGAAATTTAAAAACACTGGATTTTATACAAAATATGCCCAACTTACAAACGCTCGATATTGATTCTGCTGACATCACGAATTTGGAGATCCTTAGGAATAAGTCATCATTGACGAAGCTGCATTTATCTTCTCTTTATAAGTTGGAATCCGTTGAGGCTGTGAATAGTTTGACTTCACTGACCGAATTGGCGATAACGGGTTATAATGGTACTGTATCACCGATCGTAGCGCCAAATTTAAAGAAAGCTGAATTAATTGGTTCTTTCATACCAAAGTTAAAGGCGCCAGCTTTAAAATCTTTAACTGTTTACGTAGGCGGGACAGATTTGGATGGAGCAGATTTAGTGAAACACCCGCGGTTAGAACAACTATCAGTAATAGAGCATGGAAGCTTTACAGGTATCCGTTCTTTGAATCATCTGCCAAGTCTGCAAACATTAAATTTAAATGAGACGACTTTTTACGATGAACCGAGTGCATTATTCCATTTGCAGCATGTAAAAACGTTAAATTGTAATGAATGTTGGTTCCAAATAAATAATCAGAATCCATTTGCAAATAACATGTTGGAACATTTAACTTTGAATCAAGCATCTTTTCGAATAGGTAATGGTGACTGGTTGCATGAAATGGATAAGGTGATGCCTTATTTTTCTAATTTGACAGCCTTACGCTCTTTTACGATGCAGGACAGTTCACTTCAGTCGTTAGATTTCATGAAAAATTGGCAAAAAATTGAGGAGCTTCATTTAGAGAATAATGCTATTTCAAATGTAGAGCCTCTAGTGAACCTGCCAAACTTAAAGAAGTTATATATTTTAGGGAATCAAGTGCAAAATAAGTCTGTCCTTGATAGGGGGATTTTGGTTTATTAAGGTAACGGCTACTGAAAAGCCAGAGATTCATGACCAGCCTGGATCATTTATTCTTATAATATGGCATTAAAGAACACCACGGCGGAGTTTTCGCCGTTAGACACAATGGTAAAACTCATTTGGGAAAATCAAAGGGGCAGGAAAAAAAACACTAAGAATCAACTTAGTGTTTTTCGTTATGTACGCCAAGCATGGGCATCATCTCTACGGTGAAAGTCCGGAATGGGGGCTGGCAAGCGCCTACCATTAGCCAAGAGCAAGGGTGTCCGCTGTGAGGCGGAATGTGAAGGCAAAATGATCTGTTGGAGCGAATGCTCGAAGGAGATAACCTTCGGCTCGCGTACAAGCGAGTGGTCCAAAACGGAGGAGCACCTGGCGTGGACAGCGTAACCGTAGCCGATCTACAGGCTTACCTGAAAACCCACTGGGAAGCGGTGAAAACCGAACTTCTTGCGGGAACGTACAGACCGACGCCTGTCAAACGGGTGGCAATCCCCAAACCCGGAGGCGGCGTAAGGCTGCTCGGCATTCCGACCGTGATGGACCGTTTCCTTCAACAAGCTCTTCTGCAAGTGATGAACCCGATCTTTCTAATTTTTATTCAAACTTATGATGCGTGAAGCAATAATGTATGTACGTGAAACATCAGATTGGTTTTAGAAAGAATGGTACCCATATATTTCGCCTTACTTGTGTTACGGAGAACCTTATCATAAGTGACGGCGAAATTTTCAAGAATGGTTTAGGAGGTGATACAAGACCCCGAAATTCGAAACAGCGTGGAAATAATGTTTGCAAATCGGTTGTTGTCAATTTATAATGAATAAATATTCAATCATAAAAGGAAGGGAGACAATATGCCAAGAACAAAAGAGCAGTTTGAATACTTACGCTCCGTCACGAAAAACAAAATTCGTTCAGCTGGTTTGCAGTTGTTCTCTCACAAAGGTTTGAGGGGGACGAACGTTCAAGAAATTGCTGCCGTAGCCGGCATCAGTACGGGATTGATGTATCAGCATTATAACACAAAAGAGGATCTGTTCTACGATTTAGTCAATACGGCGATCCATGAAATGAAGGCGATAGAATTCTTGCTGGATGCCGACGAACGCCCGTCCATCATTTTTAAACAATTATCTACCGCTATGATGAGTGAAATGAATAAGAATGAGGAGTCTGCGCAGTATCTAGTGCTAGTCGCGCACTCTTTGCTGATGGGTGATTTGGACACGGAGATAGCAGAAACGTACAACTCTGAACTATTCGAAAGAGTGGCGAATCTAATTCGAAGGGGACAGTCAATGGGTGATTTACATCCCGGCGATCCCTATCAAATGACCCTGTTGTTCTTCTCGACGGTGCAGGGGTTAGCTGTGATGAAGCTTTCGTTAAAAGATCGATTTGTATGCCCAAATGCAGAAATGCTGACGGCTTATTTGATCATGGATACGAACTAACCGGAGGAAACACCCGTTGTATGCGGGCCGGTTATAAAAATCCGGTGGGGCGGAGCTGGCTAAAATTGACGACGCTCTTTTTTTGAACTATTATTGAATGAAAATTTAATCATCTAATATATTATCGTATTGATAAGGGGAATAACCATGTTAAACGAAACCTCCGAACAGTCGTTGCTTGCAAAAAACGCGGTCTTAGGACCTGTCCCAAAACAGGATCGGGCTCTCGCGCCGGATTTGGCGAGAGGAGTCATGCTTCTATTTATCGCTTTGGCAAACTGTGCAGGAATCTTCTTTGCCGCCGCTCCCGGCGTCGAGCCAATTCCGCAAGGATGGGAGCGAATCTATAATTTATTCACGTTAATGTTTCTTCATGCAAGGACGTTCCCCATATTCGCCTTCATGTTCGGATATGGGATGATTCAGCTTGCTATGCGTCAACAGGCGGCGGGAAGAAGTCCGCTTGAGGTGCGCACGATATTGCTGCGCCGAAATGGTTGGCTTCTTATTTTTGGTCTCATTCATGGCGTATTGCTCTATTCTGGCGATATCCTTGGCGCATACGGAATAGCAGGGTTGCTGTTTGTCTTCCTGCTGCTGAATCGCAGTGAGCGTATCTATCGATTGGTATTCTGGTATTGGGGGGTCCTAATCGTCTATTGCCTGGTCTTGATGATTTGGATTGCCATTAATATCGCCAACGGGTCTGCAGAAGCGGCTGTGACTGCCACAAGCCCATCTCCTTCGTCTTTGTCGACGTCTTACTCCGCCTCCCTCGCTGTAAGGCTGAGCGAATGGCCAATGCATACGGCTTTAATGTCCGTCAATATTGTCATTATTGGTCTCGGTGCCTGGTGTGCAAAACGGCGGATATTGGAAAACCCCGCAAACAATCTTCGGATTCTGAGCTGGAGTGCCATGGTCGGGATCGCAGCGGCTGCAATTGGCGGTTTACCGATGGGGCTGCTTAATCTTGGTGTTCTTCACGCCGATGCGGATACTGCACCGTTGATCAAATTGCTTTATGAAACGACCGGTGCGTTCGGAGGGGTGGGCTATGTCTCCGTGTTCGGATTGATCGCATATGCAATGTCCCAATACCCGGCATGTGTTAAAAGCCGGATCGTACGCGCTATTACGGCGCTCGGGCAGCGGTCGTTAAGCGGCTACCTGTTTCAATCGATCGTATGGATGGCCGTCATATCGCCGTTCACACTAAATCTAGGAGCGCATTTCGAGCGTTTGACCTTGGTTGCGGTCGGAACAGCCGTTGTCACTTGGCTCGCAAGCGTAATTGCGGCTTATTATATGGATCGGTACGGAAAGCGGGGGTGGATCGAGGTCCTGCTCCGAAGATTAACCTACGGACGGTTTTACCGTAAAGGCGTTGTTGATGAAGGCCGGGTAAAGGCAAGATTGTAGAACGTTTGGGGACTTATTGCTTGCGGAAAGCAAAAGCCCTTTCTCCGTGAAGAAGGGATCAAAGGCCGGGAGCTTCGTCTCGGTCTTTTGCGTTTTTATAAATTAAATTAATATTGTGCAAGTAATAAATTTGCTTGTGCAACTAACTAGTGGATACTGGAGGTGGACCGTCCCTGGAACCATAAGTTCCTTGGATTTAGCTTTCTAAGGGACAAGAAAGCGACGATTCGTTTAGCCCCGCAAAGCATCTCGCGGTTCAAAGAGAAGGTGCGCGAGCTAATGAACCGAACGCGATCGATGTTACTGGAGAGTCGGATTACGCGACTAATCTGTTATCTCATCGGCTGGATCGGGTATTTCCGGCTCGCAGCGGCAAAAGGCCACTACGAGAGGTTTGACCAATGGATCCGCCGAAGGCTCCGCATGTGCCTGTGGAAGCAATGGAAACGCGTGCGAACTCGCATCCGAGAGCTGCGGGCATTGGGTGTTCCGGAGTATTGCGTGAGCCATCTATCTCACACTCTAGTGCTTGCACCATTTTTTGGGCAGGAAATTACAGGAGAATTGTCGAAAGAGAAGATAGTCTGTGATGGCTAGTGACGACTATGTGTTGATACTATATTTTTATGAGTGTGAACCATTAGATTGAACAAGTGGGGTGAAATAATTGGATGACCGCCACGTAAAAATATTGGTCGTTGAAGATGATAATGAAATTAATAAATTACTGTGCGAAATTATAACCCATAGCGGATATGTACCGCAACCAGCCTATTCCGGCACGGAAGCGTTGTTGTATTTAGCCACGGAGCAGGAATGGAGCATGGTATTGCTCGATCTGATGCTGCCCGGGCTTAGCGGCGAAGAAATGCTTCAGCAGTTAGGGCCGAATCGTCAGCTCCCCGTAATCATTATCTCTGCCAAAGGGGAACAGCAAACGAAGGTCTCTGTTTTACGTATGGGAGCGGACGATTATATTACAAAACCTTTTGATGTTGAAGAGGTATCCGCGAGGATCGACATTCATCTCGGCAGATATAGACGTGCCGTGGCACCCGATCCGATTCGTGAATTGACGTACAAA
>NZ_BMHP01000013.1 GCF_014641075.1 Paenibacillus nasutitermitis | reverse complement strand
CGGACCCGACGTCGGCGTCACACTCGTGATCGTCGGTACGGCTATGTACGTATACTGGTCTGCCGCCGATGTCGCGGATGTGTCGTCTGGTGTCGTTACCGTTACGTCTACGGTTCCCGCACTACCCGCCGGAGCGATAGCCGTGATCTGTGTCGCCGAGTCTACTGTAAAGGACGTCGCCGCGGTTGCTCCAAACATCACCGCGGTTGCCCCGGACAGATTCGTACCGGTCAGCGTGACACTCGTACCTCCGGACGTAGGACCCTCCGTCGGCGACACGCTTGTGATCGTCGGCGCTGTTGCCGCAAAGGCCACACTCGCGCCTACAGCTAGCTGTATCACAGGAAGGAACAACAACAAGAAACTCATCAGTACCGAAGATATCCTTTTCTTATACTGTTTCTCATTCATTTAAAATCAACCTCTCTTTGTACTTCATATATGGAGAGCGCAGATTCGTCCGGGTCATCCAATTCTGAGGAATCTCGTATCTGTTTCATTGGAATCGCCTTATGCAATTGTTACCCCGCCTTCAAAACAATCTATTTGAATCGATCTGCCGAAGCAGCAGATAGTTTACACAAGCCTCAACTCCCATATTTCGACAATTATACTAGTAAAATTATACTAGTTTGGCCAGATAGTGTCTAGGAAAATAATAATAGAGCATCCCTTGAGTTCAATAAACTCTGAATTTCGTCAATATTTTCTGCCTCGTTCTGCTGTCGTTGTCGCTTTGCCATGGAAGAATAACGGGACATTAGCGTTTTCTCAAAAAGCATAGGGTAAGCAAGCAAGGTGCAGAAAAAACTCCTCCCAACTATTTGACAGATGTATAAACAATCCGCGGCGATAGATCATTTGGAACGACGGGTAGACGAATAAGAGCTGGATCACTAGCTATCGCTAGTCAAGATCCAGCCCTTATAATTGACCCTACTAATGGTAAAGCATCTCAACAAACCTAACATCCGCAGGGGCAAACGTAAACTCTCCAAAATGTCTCGGGTTCACCCAAACATATTCGTCATGATCCACAAGCCTGATCTCACCCCTCACATACCCCGCCCGATAGGCTATCAACCGGATATGCGTCTCGCCATACCAATGATCGTTCACACCGAAATATGCATATGGCTCAATCTCAATATTCATCTCTTCCCGAAGCTCCCGCTTCAGGCATTCCTCGGCTGTCTCCTCATGCTCGATCTTCCCGCCCGGAAACTCCCACATGCCTTCCTGGGACTTCCCCTTCTTCCTCCGGGCAATCAGGAGCTGTCTCTGCCCATTCTCAATAATCGCTGCCGCTACTCGGATCATCTTCCTCACATCCTATACAATAACCTTGTTTGCTGCGGGGATTAGGGATGGTGGCATCTCTTCCATCAGGTGCCACACGAAGCTCATCGGTTTATGGCCTTCATGTCGGACATATCCAGCTTCACCCAAGAATACGAAAGGCGAGGTATAATTATTCTCGTCCTTATACTCGCGAACGAATAAAACGATGCGATTCCCGGTTCGCCGATGATGGATATATCGTTGGGCGGTGTTGGTTTCTTCGCCAATCCGGCTCTGCGTCTGCCAATGGAACAAACGCTCGTTGATCGCATAATCCTCATACAACGTAGAAGGCGAGAAATCTTTATCCGATTTATTTAAGGTAATGAAGAAAATATCCGTCTTCTTATCCTCGAAGTATTTGACTCCCTCGCGGAAAGCCGGAGCTTTCTCTTCGTTCCAGAATCCGAAAGCCGCTAGAATATGATCCGTGGAGTATTTGCAATGAACATCCAGCGGACATGCATAGGGGAAGGGATTCTTTTTATCTACAAAATCAATATGAGCATAGTTGTATTTCAAAATCTGCAGCACTTCATCCCGGAATTCCGGGCACGATACGGCGGATTGAACGCCCTGCTCGATGCTCTCAAATCCTTGCTTGGCAGGCTCTGAACGGTAGAAGGTATAATACAGCATGTTAAACATCAGATGCTCTTCTTCTGAAGCAGGCTTACGACCATTCTCAAGACAGCCAATAAGAAAACTCAGGAGCCTGCGCGAATTGAGTCCAAGGAGAGCCGGAATGCGTTTGGTAAGAGACTCCCCATTAGCAAATTCGAAGGACGCAATAAGCTCAGCCTCCGCCATCAGTCCCTTAAACGTTCGATTTCCAGTGCGCCCACCGTAGAACTCTTGCAAGCTCATATGATGATGCTGAACAAAATTCTCCAGTGTCAGCGGCAGCCCTGTATCACCTTCAAAGTATTTCATCTTGTTAATGAGGCTTCTCCGGTTCAGTGTAGCTTGTTTAAGGTTCTTAAGTATATACGCCTTCGACTGCTTTTCCAATTGAATGAAACTGCCGCGGGGCAGCGTCGAGAAACCATTTTCCAGATAGTTTTGAATGGAATGCTTCGTCTTGCCGATTAAGGCGCGGAATTTGTCCGCAAAGTTATAGTCTTTATGGGCTTGTCCGATAAAATCAAGAACGGTCAGGCATTCCTTGCCTTCTGCAAGCCGCAAGCCGCGACCAAGCTGCTGAAGAAACACCGTCAAACTCTCCGTCGGACGAAGAAACAGAATCGTGTTGACCTCCGGGATGTCTACCCCTTCATTATAGAGATCCACGACAAAAATCATACGGATCTCCCCGCTGACTAACCTGATCTTCGCCTGGTCACGATCTGTATCACTGGAATTACCGTGCAGAGCGATAGAAGGAATACCCGCTTCCTGAAACACTTTGGCCATATATTCCGCATGATTCACACCGACGCAGAACCCGAGCCCTTTCACCTGTTCCATATCGGTCACGTATTTTCTCATACTGTTCAGGATCTGCGTCACACGGATCTTGTTGTTGGAATAGAGGTTTTCGAGCTCCTTGAGATCATAACCACGCCTGGACCATTTGACATGGGTGAGGTCCACACTGTCCGTAACGCCAAAATACTGAAATGGACTAAGCAGCTTCCGGTCAATCGCGTCGGTCAAGCGGATTTCTGCAGCGATGGTGTTATCGAAGTAGCGTAAAATATCCCTACCATCCATCCGTTCCGGTGTCGCGGTTAAGCCTAGCAAGATCCGAGGCACATAATGTGATAGTAGGGCTTGGTAAGATGGCGCCGCAGCATGATGGAACTCATCCACAATAATAAAATCATAGAAATCCGGATTCGTGATATGAGCTAATTTCATGGAATTAAAGCTTTGAATGCTGATAAAAAGGTGATCAATGGACCGCGCACGATCCCCGCCAACGTGAAGCTCACCGAAGTTTAGATCCTTCAAAATAAAACGGAACGTATCCCGGCTCTGCTTGAGAATTTCTTCCCGATGCGCGACAAATAGAAGCCTGGCGTTGGGATTTTTTTGCGCAAAACGCTTGTAATCGAAGGCTGAAATAACCGTCTTACCAACTCCCGTTGCGGCAACAAGCAGATTATGGTTTCTCCCGTACAAGCTCCGCTCGGCTTCCAGCTTCTCCAAGACTTCCTTCTGGTAATCAAAGGGATGGATATCGAAATGGAAGTGAAGCTCTTCTTGTTCCCGCAGCTTCTTCCGGCCCAAAGCTTCCTTCAGTTGCAGTTGATGTTCCTCGTTATCCGCTGTGAAGCTTTTGAATTCACGATCATTCCAATAGCTCTCGAAGGTCGCTTCGATTTTCTTCAGAACATCGTAGGAATCTTTCTCCGTCACTTTGATATTCCACTCCAAGCCGCTTGTTAATGCAGGGTTGGATAGATTCGAAGATCCCACATATGCCGTTGTGAACCCTGTATCACGCCTGAAAATATACGCTTTCGCATGCAAACGCGTGCGGTCAGTATCATAAGAGATTTGAATGACTGTGTTCTTGAGCCTGCTCAGCTCTGCTACCGCTTTGTAATCTGTGGCTTCCATGTAAGTGGTCGTAATGACTCGCAGTTGCCCGCCGTTCTCGGTAAAATGTTCAAGCTGCTCCATGAGAATACGAAGTCCACTCCACTTAATGAACGAGACAAGCAGATCAATTCGATCCGAGGTGACAATCTCATGCTGAAGCTCGCTCATCATATTCGGCTCGGAATGCGCACCTGTGAACAAAGAGCTTTGCGATAGCGGCGTGGCCGGGCGCAGTACCTTCGCGTCCTTGATGCCTCTGATATGATTAAGCTTCGAATAGACGAACGTAAGAAGCTCACCCTGCTCATCCAGCTTCCATTCGTTGAGATCTTCATCATCTAGGCTATTTCTTAAGGTGGATATCATTTCATTGCATATTCGCACCTGAGCCAATACGGCCTCATCATCATCCGTCATTTCTCTGACGATCTTCAGAGCTCTTCGCGTTACCGCCGATATATAGGTCGAAAGAAGCTTCCGCGCCTCTTCCGAATCCAACCGTTCTGTGCCAATCTGGAATAAGGAAGGGTCTAGTGCAGCGAGCTGATCCCTCGTTAATTTATTGATGAGTTGCTCGTATAGGCCTTGTTTCATGATGCACCTCGTTGGTGATTGTTATATACTTTCCTCTCTCATCTCATCCAGATTGCCTTCCCAACTGACTTTACCTTCAAGCTCCAGCAAAGCACTGTAGGTCATCTGATTCAAAACATGGGAAATTGCAGAGCGGACGGCTTCATCATCAGACGCAGAGTGAAACCATTCTTTCAGCTTCTGCAGCTCACCCTCATCAAGAGTAATACTGATTGTCTTCATCTTAATTCCCCCTACCCTAAGTGATGCAAAATAAATAGCGTATGATTGTATTCCCAAATTCGTCAGATTCATTTATGTTATCGTTATCTATATCTTTTATCCGTCAGTCAATAAATTTGCTAATTCATTATATTCGGGAAACTCTCTGAAGCCATCGCTTGTCTTTTCTAACTTTTCCAAAATTGCCTTCTTTTCTTGTTCAGAGAGTGCAATCGATGTACTTCCCGTTTCTTCCCATTCTTCAGTCAACGTCTGATGTAAAGAAAGAAGACCTTGTTCGTAAACGCTGGTTGCTTCATCATTTATGGCTTTCATCACAATCTCTTTATTAACTGATAGTCTGCGAAAGCCTGCAAAATATGTAACAGCGCTTTTCCAAGATATCGAACGATCGTTCCACTCGCCCACAAGAATTTTCCATTCTTCCTGGTCTAACATAAAAATATAATCAATACCCTCATCAGGATCATCTGTTTCTTTGCAGACTTGTTCTTCATTTAGAAAGTAATCAAGCGCTTCTTTCATTTGTGCATCTCCTTTATCATCGCTAACTCTGATTTGCGACCCAATAATACCCTTCTTCTTCGTCAGGGTGTTTTGCACGAATAAAAAGCTCATCTCCACTCTTGGAAATCCGATAGTCCTTTAAAATCTCATCATTGATACCTGTATCATATCCATTCCAGTCTATTTCCAGATTTTCCAATCGCATGCTAGCGGTGTTCAGGCAACAGTAATCCTCTTTATTTTCCTCATAAATTAACGCCGTATGTTCGTTTAAATAATATCCGGTCATGGAAAACATGGATTCTTCATCCGGGAAATTCACTTCTCCTAAAACCTTCCATTCTGGAATTGAATAAACTCTAAATACACCATCAAAATCCGAAAACGTTCGGGTTAACATTTGCCGGCCATCATCGGAAAAACACATTGGATAAAAGTCATCCTCAAGTTCTTCAAAAATCTCAAGTTGTCCATTGTTTTCTGCGATAAAATATGTTTTTATACTACATTGCGCATCACTAAAACATAAACAGATCCCATCTTTTCTTTCGGGTATATCCAAAAGCTCAACAGCATGTTCTCCATCTGGCACCATGCCCGTCATGGGGTCATTCAAGTAAATGGAAGCCGTTTTCTTTGTAGAAATATTGATTAATCTACACTCCACCTGTTCGCTATTGATATTGAATGCCAACCATACGAAACCATCCGGGGCAGTAGAAATAGCCAGAACACTTTGTTGTAACGCGAAGAGTTCTCTTCCTTCAAAATCAAATATCTGTAATCCCGTTTCCCCATAAAAGCATATCCATTTATTCGATAAATCAATGTGATACAAATAATTTGTCTCCAAGGACTTCTCTGTTTTCAATATCGATACATCCAATATCTTGACCAATGAAAGGCTTCGATTATAAAGCAAGCATCTTCCATTCCGTTCCTGGATAAAGTGTTGATAATCGTCGTTACCTATTTTGTTGGGTTGCATGTGGGTTTCCAATCTCTTAGATGCTTTTATCTTCATTCGCTTTCCTCCAGTTTCTAAGACGTTTCGGCACCGTATTATTAAAGAACTTACGATTTCGTATGCTGCTTGCAATAAGTATAGCCGAAGAGAATACGAAGATCATCGAGTTCGGACGCTTTGCGAGTAACAACAGGGAAAAACGCGGGGAAGGAAACCCAGAAACATTCGAATTTCTGGGTTTCACTCAATACTGTTCCAAGAGCCAAAGGCACGTTCTGGGTTAAACGCAATACAAGTACTCCTATTTCGACACAACGATCAACCTGATGCTGAATTGGCAACATCGCAGAAGTCAGAAAAGGATTTCACAAAAGAGAAGTTCAATTCATGAAGGGAGACCCCGCCTATTCGATCATCTTTATAAACTAATTGGAACCATATTTTTCGGAATTACTCCCTTTTATATACTTGTCGTTGATTCCCACTGCAATTGCTATATCAGTCGAGATATCTTTTATTTTATATATCTTTGTACCTTCTGGATAAATATTGGAAAAGACTTTTGATGTCTTAATGTTCTCATTGTCTGAATATTTCTCGACTTGTCCAATGCTTTCCTCAACATCTAGGACTGTTTCATTTGTAAAGTTATACATATTCTTGTTCCATACTACAAAATTGGATGACCAGTCTTCGCTCGACTTACTTTTTGAATCCTTTGAACAGCCTGTTGCAAATATAGATAATAATAAAGTTAATATTATAATAACAAATTTTTTCATTTTTTTAATCCACCCCCTTTCTTACAATACGGCAATAAAATGTAAATTGTTGCATCGAAAGTGTTGCAGAATGAAGGGCCAATTCTTTTGCAAAGAACATACGAACTTATATAGCAAGAATATACGTTCATGTGGGAGGGAGCCCACGGACTAAATCAAGCAGGGAATTATTAATCAGGTTGAACATTATGGTTTTCCCAATACAACCTCCGCTCGGCTTCCAGCTTCTCCAGGACCTCCTTCTTATAATCAAAGGGATGGATATCGAAATGGAAGTGGATCTCTTATTGTTTTTTTCATGATGCACCTCGTTGGCAGTTGTTATATACTTTTCACTCTCATCCCATTCATGCCGCCTTCCCCACTGATTTTAACTTTACAGCTGGTATCGGCCCAAAACGATATAATGATCAAAAATGAACCTGAGCGACTATTGAAACAATTTCGCTATAAAAGGTTGCTCTCTTCAGTATATACCTATTACTGACTGATGCACCCCTCTACTGCTATCCCAAAGCCCCGACATCCAAGACAAAACCGCGATTGATAGTTCCGCACAGAATTAGGAACTTTATCCGAATTAAGTTATAATTCCAACCAAAAGTCCACCGATATATATGCGAATGGAACTTTTAAAGTTTACACTGATCCGGTACCAAACGGAGAGGACCCGGATTATAATTTTGTACTCGTCCAGCTATTCGATGAAACTTCAGGAGATAGTGTGTTTAAATCTCAAGCAACGCTTGATGCAGATGACAACGATATCGCCGATTTTACTCCTACTTACAATTATCATTCAGTCTATGTATCTAATTTCAACTACGGTACGGCTGGCACATATACGGTAGTTTGGTAGGATAAATGTACTGTAGCTACATTCGATTGAGATTACTCCGAAGCTTATACGGTCCTTTTGTGAACATACGGGATGCCCTACAATATTCGTTCATGACACACCGATAAGAAACCTTTTTTGAAGTTGATTCGTCTGTTATATTGAAATTAGTACGCTAAGAAAGGGGGATTTTGGGAAGTGAACAAAAAACTGATTGTTGCCACAGCCGTTATCGCTTTAGCTATTGGAGGAAGTGCCGTTTATGCTCAAAGCAATACGAATCATAGAGTTTCTGACCCAACCACTCAGGTAGCTCAAAAAGACCCGAGCAAAATTTTGATTAGTAAACAGGATTTCAATCGAATGGTACAAATCATTAAAGATGTAAATAGCGGAAAGATCCCAGTGTCAGCACTAAAGGACGCCCAGCCTTTGCTTGATAAAAGCCCTTCGTTTTACGGTTATTTAACCAATTTTCCGGAATACTTTAAGCTAAAAGACAAAGAAAAATTTTAAAAAAGTGGCTGTCCTATAAGTTATAAAAACGACGGAACACCCCTGTTTTCAAAATTTTCATACAAAAGAAACCGTCCCGTAGGAGAAGGTTTCTTTTTACATTCAATGTTACATGGATCAACTTTTCTTACCGATGGATTTGGAGGGAGATATCTCGGAGAATCATAGGGTACACGAGTCAATGAAGCGGCAAATCGCATCGACAACCGCATCTTTGACGCGGCTTATCCCACTGGGGTCGGGTGAAATTCAGCTTCTGCAGCTCACCCTCATCAAGAGTAACACTGATTGTCTTCATATACTTCCTCCTACCCTTAGTGATGAAAATAATTAGTGTTTACCAAAATGACATGACTTACAATCTTATGATTAAGTATTGCATAATATCAATTCAAGAAAGTACACACTCAATAACTTCCCTAAAAATTACATTACTGCTCCAGTAAGCCTCCATACTTCTGCTCTTTCCGCTCAAAATGAAGATGCAACCTGTACAGACAAATATCCATTGTCCATTGATGCAGGATGCTTTTTTCCTCAGGTGATGGATCAAGCTTCAAGGAAAACACCCCATCTTCGAAGACGGTCATACTCCCCTTGGACGAACTCCACTTGGTCATGGGCATCCGGGCAATCAGTTGGCTGACGCCGTCCTCGTTATAGGTCCAGAGCCGCTGGGATTCCCGATCCGAGAAATCGATGCGCTTGCAATATTCTTTGTCCGTGAGGTAATGGTGGAAGAAGGGAGCCACCTCCCGCGGCGTGACCGGGTTTGTCCAGTTCTCCCCACCACGTTCGAGCATATTTAACAGCACGACCATTTTGTAGCTCTTCGACATGGCCGTCTTCTCCACATCCCGGAGCCACGCCTCATAACGGTAATAGACCTCGCTCTCCGCAGGGGTCAGACATTCAGCCCAATGGAGAAAACCAACATAAGAGCCGAACTCATTGCGATATTCCATGCTGTTGGACCTTCCATGCAGATGCAGCTCAAGATAGGTCGGAGTTCTCCCCCTCTCATTCTTCAACTCCAGGAACGAACGGAGCAGCTGATCCCGGTGCGGCATTCTTTTGCGGCTCAATTCATCAAGCAGATTGATAACTTCGGTCTCCAGGTTGATTTCACAATCCAGCGGAACGGAGGGAATGATCGGCTCTTTCTTGCTGCCTTTCCCCTGCCCGTCGTCTCTGGCGAATAGACTCAGCTTCACATCGGCATTACGGTAATTGCCAATCAGATCGATAATGGAGCAGTATGATTTGTCATCGGTCAGGCGAAGACCGCGCCCAATTTGCTGGGTGAACACCGTCAGGGATTCCGTAGGCCGCACAAAAAGCAGCGTGTCCACGCTCGGAATATCCACGCCTTCATTGAACAAATCCACCGTAAAAATAACCTCCAGGCTCCCTTCGGTTATTTGGCGTATCGCCTCTTCTCTGGTCATTCCGACCGTTCCCGAGTGAAGGCTGAGGGAAGCGATTCCCTGCTCCTGAAAATATTGCGACAGATAATCCGCCTGCCGAATGGACGAACAGAAACCAATTGTCCGGGTCTGTCTGTGCTTATCCCATGCCTCGTAGATCTTGACCGCCTGACTCTCCCGGAGCTGAAGGGCAGCGAGCTGCTCCTCATCATACCGGCTGCCCATCCATCGAAGCTTCGTGTAATCCGTATCGTCGTGGATCCCGAAATAACGAAAAGGCGATAACCATCCGCGGCGAATCGCTTCAATAAAATGAATCTGGTAGGCCACATTGCCGTCGCAGATCGCATAAATATCTTTGCCGTCCATACGATCGGGTGTCGCGGTGATGCCCAGCAGAAATTTCGGCTTAAAATAGCTGATGACCGATTGATAGGATGCTGCCGCGGCATGGTGGAATTCATCCACCACGATCAGGTCGAACCGATCCGGGGCAAAAGACTCGCGGTGCTTCTTCATCCCCAGCGTATAAATGGAAGCAAACACGCAGTCCGCTTCCCCATCTTTAAACTGGCCATTGTAGATGCCATATGTACGATCAGGCATGATCCGTTTGAAGGATTTATGTGCCTGATACAGAATTTCCTCACGGTGGGCAACGAACAGGATCCGGGTGAAGCGCTGGGCAAAAAAGCCTGCCAGATACGTCTTGCCCAGACCAGTGGCCATCACGACCATGGCTTTGTCATATTCCTCTTCCAGGGTTCGCTCCAGTTCTTCAAGCGCCGCCTCCTGTGCTGCCCTTGGTTTAAGGGGTATCCAGGAATCGGTTGAGGGCTCGGCTTCCTGATGCTCAGATTCGGACGGGCGGTATTCGGCCTCTTCCATCTACGTGATTTGCCGGATCAGCTCCGGATTCTTGCGGTGATAATGCTTATACTCCTCTTCGTACAAAGAGATGGTGCTTTCGTTGAGCGACAGCGTGGATTCATGATAGAAATTGCGCATGAACTTCTCAATGGCAAGCTGAAACGTGTATGGTTCCACCTGGGCATTCATAGCCAAATTCCATTCCATGCCCATCCTCATCGCAGACAGCGAGAAATTGGAGGAGCCTACGATCAGGAGCCCTTCATCATTCTCGTAATCAAACAAATAGGCTTTGGGGTGAAAAGAAGTCCCGGAGCTGCGCCATAGCCGTGCTTCCAGCCGATCATCGATTTCCTTGAGCGCCCTGAGCCCCTCAGGCTGGGTGATATACAAGTAATCTCCGGTAAGCATCATCACTTCCGCCCCCTTATCCAGGGCTCGCTTGAGATGAGGTGCCAGCAGCCTCACACCGGACTGCATCACAAAGGATGTCATGATATAAATACCCGAGGCATTCTGCATGCCGGTAATGAGTTCGTCTGCCAGGTTGCCTGTAATCAGCTTGACGTTAATCTTCGTTGACATCAATCAAATACACCCGATCTTCAAAGCCGCCGCGGGCTTCTGCTTTTTTCACCCGAATAGCTTCGAGCTGCTCCCAGCTTGCCCCCTGCGCCCCAGCCAATGCCCGGATCACTTCCAGCATATCTGCCAACTCTTCCAGAGCATCCTGCGGATTCGCAGCCTGGAAATACTCTTCAGTCTCTTCGCGGAGCTTGGTCCGTAGCACACTCTGATATTCGTCGGCACTCAATATGCGAGTGTGAGGTGTCTTTCCATTTGCTTCAATAATTTGAGGGATTTTATCCCGAACAAGTTTGTTGTATGTTGGCACGGTTTCACCTGCTTATTTGGATAATACTTACATGGTAAGTTTAACATAAAAGAGGCAGCTGCTGTTTTTAAATAAGGGGGATTGGGTAGGGTGGAAATATAAAGAACCTGAGCGGAATTGATTTAAAAATCGCTCAGGTCCATTTTTTGTTCATTATAAAGATTTACATGTACCGTATGCGGGAACAAACCTGCTTCGGATCTAGTCCGTTGTAACCCGAAGAAACCTTGATATGACGCGGTTTTTGCCAACTACCTTCGGATCTTTGGGCTGCAATCCTAGGGCTCCTATTGATTTTTTACATCAATTTTACATCAAGATTAATGCCAAATCAGTCCCACATAAGTTTGGAAAGTAGGGGCAGAATCACAGGAAAATACATCAAGGAATCCTCGAAGCAACTCTTGTTCCAAGAGTTGCTTCGAGGTGGTTCGGTCAGCTGAAAGTTTCTATCACCGACAGACGACATTACGCGACATGATAAAAGATGGTGGAACGAATTCATCTTCTAAAGTAATGCACGTTACGTTTCGTTGATTAACCTATAAAACTCCGGCTTTTCCATTCTGGAATCATAATTGTGCTTATAATCCAAGTAAAGAGTTTCTTTTTCTTGTAGATAAGATGACTGCGAACGCTTCGCTTTATTTGCCGCAACCTTGATATTATGATTTCTGCACTGATCAATTAATGCCTTGTTCATCCTATTGGAGAATATTTCACTCCAATCTTCATAAAAATTCTCGTTACACTTCATTTTAAAATCATGCATATGAATCAACCAATCAACGACGCGGGGATACCGATCAGCGGCGGTAAACTCATCCTCCGGAATACACTTCAATAAAATGCCCCACATACAATCCTTCTGTTCCGTTTCGGTTGCATAATCGATCCAATTGATTTCATGCTGCCATAGTGGCAATACGTCACCCATGTATTTCACATTGTATAAGTATTTATAGAATCCAGTCATCAATTCATCGAATGCAATTTTCTCATTTCCTTCCAGTCTAAACACTTCAGATAACATGGTGCTTTTGCCGTCGATGTTCACTCTCTTGGTGAAAGTGTGATTATATGCGTCACTGAATACTCGATACCAAGTGACATCTGCCGTACTACCGTTAAACCCTAATATTTTAGAACCTAAGTTCTGCCTAAGTTTTCCTTTAGTTCTGGGTCCTACATCTGAGAATAGTTCTTTGAATCTCTCTGTGGCTTTCGCAATCATAATTTTAGCAAACGGAATGATTTGTTCTTTATTCTTAAGATTTTCCTGTAATGCATTGATATTAATGTATCCATTACCAAGATGCTCCTTATCAATAATAGACGTCATGACAGAAGTAATTGATACGATATTCATTTCGTTCATCAGGGTCATCACATGGTGTTTGTGTTCGGATATTTCTTGTATATTTCCACAGAACAATCCGAATCGTTTACGCATAACCTCTAACCGTTTATAAGCAAGCGTCTCTGGTACACCAGATCGCTTTAAGGTATTGGCGATTCGATTGCTATCAAAAACCGTCTCCAGTACTCTTCCATCAAAATTGGGGTAATCGTTATTCTTTTCCTTTAATAGGAGCCAATCTTTATTATGAATAATAGTTTCTTCATTCTGCTCATCTACATAAGAAGCTATAATGTAAGTCATAATATTAGGCTTCTGGGAGTACAGTACTTCAATCTCCTTCAAGAAGTCATTGGCGGCACCAGCCCGGATCGGCTCTACGAAAAATGCCACAGACAATTTGGGATAATCATCGTTAAAGATTCTATGATATCTTTCGCGTAACACCCGGTCATCGATAGCCTGGGCATGATCTAGCCCAAAAGTATCAACAAGCAAAATCGTTTTAAAATTGAGCGAATGCAATTTTTCGAAATATTGTTTGCTGATGACAGATGTTATCCTTGTTTTATTAACAATGCTTGAAAGGGATCGTTTTTCCGTCGAGTTTTCAACTTGGCTGACTTTTAAGCAGAGCTCGAGAAATTCCGTCTTGCTTCCGTCTGCTAGATCAAATGAAAATGTAGTATCTTCGATATCATTTTGGATTTCCGCACTCCCTCTGTATACGGATCTGATTGTCTCCATTATGTACTTGTAAGCAGTTGTGAAATACTGGGACCATACCATTTCGATCGCTTCTTCTTCTCTTTCCTTGTTAGTGCTTATCGCATCTGATTGCGTTTTGTCCCCATCATCAGCAGCATTGGAGGTTTTCAACCTTCGTTTGATCTCATTTATCCTCTTTATGTCGAGAAGATGAATATCTTCCTTAGAGTCTTCGTCATTCAAGGTTACTATAATTTGGCACGCTTCAACGAACAACTGATCTAATGTACTTGTTAGTAAAGGTGATAAAAAAGAAAATTCGCGAATGTCAAAGAAGTCACTTGAATGAATAACAACTTCTTTGACATCGTCCAAGTATTCAGCTATTTGTTCTTTCATCCAGTCAAGTGTAAGCAACGGTCTACCTAGGCCTGGTTCCATATAGGCGTATAGTTTCTCGATCACTTGGGCTGTTCTTCTTTGCACAAAATTTCTTTCGCTCATGAGAGCAATATTCACTGATATTGGTTGGTCCGTATCTGTCACTAAAAAGTTATACTCGGAGTAAGAACGCGTGGTTTGTCCTTTTCCGACGGAATTAATCTTTTCCGGATATTTACTGAATGACCTTATGAATGCTGACTTGCCTGAGGCAGATTTCCCTATTACGGCAACACCAATTGACTGATTTTGCGACTTCTTCAACTTATCGTCACCTCTCCGGATCTTTCAAGAGTCAGTTCATCAATTTTCTGCAGTATAATTTGTATAAATTGTTCTTTGCTCTTTTCCTTTACAAGTCCCTTATCAAAGTCCGAATAATACCAGTTTTCAATCTCGCTGACCAACTGAGAGTAGCATAAATTTCGCTCAATTATTTTATTTAGCTTACTATCCAACTCCGCTTGGCTTTCGACAACAACTTCTATCTCAAGGAACTCTTGTCGCCCCTTGAAATAAAAGTCCCCCAACATGGAGGAGTAGTCCCAGGGAATTTGATCACGGTGTTCTTTCATTACTTCTCTGCGCACTGCTTTAAAAATATCTTCTATTTTCTCATCCCCTTGTTTTTCGATCATTTTTCCCATTGAACTCGTAAAAATACCATGATTACCGGATTCATGAGATGCTCCATCCGGCCCGGTAGCGAATGCTATGTACACACCCCTTGACTTGAAAATATCCCTTGCTGGGGAAGTCTCTCCTCTTGAAAGGAAGTGTCTCTGCACTCTTTTTCTGCAGCAATCGAGCAATACAAGACCAGTAAAATCATCACATGATGAAAAATTAAGGATTAACTCAGTAGTATCCACCAGACTATCCAGCAAAGCATCGTCGCCAAGGCTAACACAATCGCTTGGCACAATATATTGACGTCCCTCTAACTCTACTCCATGTCCGGCAAAAAATAGGAGCCCCGTATCATACTCCCTTAATCTCCAGCAGAACGACGCCAAGGCCTCACGCAAGGTTTCCTTGTTCGAGTCTAGTAATAACTCAGTCTCGAAATCGCAGGACTTGAGCACCTCTTGCATATATATCGCATCATTCACCGAACAATGAAGCGGTTGCCAATTCAAATACTTGTTTATTCCAATGATGTATGCCAACCTGCCCAAAGAGAAATCCCCCTTCTATAAGGATGATTCTAGCCAATAACACGCCACAAACTAATGAGTTTTTGACTAATTCCAATAATTGAAACTGCGACAATCAAGGACGAGAAAATTATGCCCTAGACTGTCACTGTTTCATTGAACTAACTTCTACATTCGTGGAATTATCCTTATGTCTCATTATGTTCCTACTTGGATTTTCTTATTTCTTCAAAAACAGCATCCTTAATTTCACTAGTTAGTTTAGCCCAATCAGTTTTACTATTCCTTTGAATATTGTCAATAATAGATTTGAAACGAACGTTATCGTCACTTACCAAAAACCTTCCAAACATGCGATCATGCTCAAAAATTATCTCTCCTACTTGATCTTCAATTGTAACTGAAACTGGATAAAACGGGTCTTCAAATCTCTCTGGAATAGGTGTAATGAAACAACCCCGCATGGAAATCATCCTTTCTTTTTAACCTTAGAATTGTTTCTTTCCCTCGCCAACAGTTTTGTCAATATGATTTCTTCGATATTACTCATTATGATCCTATAGTGAGTCTTGATAAATCCGAGTCAAAGGATCTTAACTTCCGAGACAGCAGCCGTTATAGACGAGATAAACAACTCTTTGGGTAACACTGATCTGTGATTTCCGTTTCCGGCAACTAACAGATTCCCATTAAGCATTTCTAGCAATACTATTGTTGAGGGTCTTCATTTGTCCAACCTTATTCCGGCTCTTCGCTATACTTCGTGGGAAAAGTCGAGGTATTCGTTACTAATAGAGCGATTTGACATGGAGCCTCTACGGGCATGATTTCAAGCGAAAGGGCGAAACCACAAGGGTTTCGGATGGCAGGACAGCCTTTCATGCCCGCCACTCCATGTAAAATCGCAATCTAGTTTACCCATTTCGAATTGCGAGGAAGCCTTTTTCCTCAACACTCTTCTTCAACTTGTCAATTTTATAATCGTGTAAAATAGATGGATATTCGTATGTCTCATTAATTGCTATTACTCGTTTGGATCTACATGTTTTATTACTGAATCAAACGTAGAAATTTGTTTATTCTTGTTTTTCCAATGACTTCTGCGATGACTTTTCAACCCGTTTTATCTAGTTTACTAACAATTTTATCCACCCCGCGAACATTGGTGGCAGTACCTTCTTCCAGGAACGAAAAGAATTCCTCTACCGGAATTTTCTTTATATCATTTAACAAATAGTTCAAGGCGGATAAAATTGAACTCTTGCCGACATTATTCTCGCCTATCAGAAAGGTAGCGTCCGAAAAAAACACCTCTGTATCCAGATGCCTACGAAAACCTTCAATTTTCTAACTATAAAGTTGCATACGTAAACTCACCCATTCATCGATTATAATAATAACAAGGATTCGACAAATGGTTACATTTTCCTGCAAAAATAAAAAACAAGCGAAAATAGAAGTATTTCCTCATTTTCACTTATTTTCATTTCATATCAAAACTGCCATTATTATCGGTGCTGAACACTGCGCCGACTCCATCTTGGGATTTTAGGTTGTTAATTCACGAAGAATGTCATTGTAATAATGCTCAATTAACTTTTCTTGAAAGGCGGACTTCCGATGTTCAAGCATAATTTGAATAAGTTCTTGTAGCTGTGGTTCTTTAATGTTGGTTAACATCTTTTCAGAATCAAACGTTTCATCAGATAAACTTAGCAGATAACTTTCATTATCGAACCGCCATGGCTTAACTTTAGACTCTAACCGCTTTATAAGATTTTCAGCGATAGATAAGCCTTGCGGATCATGGTCGCCAGCATAAAAAATAACATTGTTACTTTTAGCTATTTTATCGAGTAACTGGAGTGCGGATAATTTCATTCTTCCATGAGTACATAGGATACTTGGCATGAACGGCTTGTCTTGAAATTCTTCAATTAAACTTGCATACAAAGATGAGTTCTCAACAACGAATACCTTTTGCTTATATGCTTCTACTCTCTTTAGACGAAATACATCACGTAAAGGTAAATTACAAATCGTTTTTTCTTCAATAGCGCCCTCAAGCACCTTAAACAAATCTTCGTTATCTTTATATCCACGAATCCCGAAGCAAGAAACAAAGTTAAGTACATCATCTCGCCATATCCTGTGAGTGCTAAGGATCTCCGTGATTTCTTCTGCATTGGGATTGGGTTTATATACCCAGCCTTCCCTTTCTAGTAGTAATTGTAAAAAAGAAATGAGGAGATGCCCCGCTTCTGTTTTAACATCAAAGAAATGCGGACTATCCGTTACATCTGTTGCGAAAAGTGCGAGTCTCTTGGGTTGTTGAAGCGGAAGTTTATTTACCGCATTAAGGGAAGCACCTAGCACGGTTTTAAGTGCTTTTTTGTCTTGTTGATAAAGTGCATGAACTTGCAGTGTCCCTGGAGACTTCTCGCTAATTTTAGCCATGATAAAATCGGAATTGGAACCAGGATGCGCCTGATGGAGTTCAATGAAGAAACGTTCTTTCTCCTGTTCAAATGTCAATTGTTTTTCTTTGTTCGTGATGATTGTTTTGCCGGTATACGCCTCTATTAGCGTTAAGAGTGTGATGCCGGAAAATTTTGTGCCTTGGAGCTTTTCTTCAAAAAGAAGTAAGGGGACGGATAGCTTGTCCCCGTTTCTCTTAAGTTTGTCTCCGATTACACCTCGGATGGTAATAAACTCGTCATCCGTAACGTGTTCCAGGATGGCGTTGCCGCCAATGCGTTCTAAGCCTTTATACCGTTTTTCAAACTCAACGAAAAGACGGTCGAAGCCCTTCTTCTCTTTGAAATATTTCGCAGCCTCGTTGGCTATGCTCATGACGTGTTCCCCACTTAGTTAAAATAAGGTGATTTGCGAGTTAAATGATTCGCTGTTATCTTCCGGAACTTCTTGAGATTCATCGACAGGCAGTTTTCGAATGCCGTTCCATGTATAGGCTGTGGACATAACCACGTTTGCATTGCCTAACCGGCTTAGAACCGCAATATAAAGGTCCGGTACTTCTTCGTAGCAAGCCCATATTGCTTGCGAATTCAGCGTGTAATCAAAATCATATGATTCGATAACTTTGAATGCTTCTCTGATGTTCTTTTCGTCGACGCCGGCAAATGCTTCATCCAGTGCAAATATGCGCGGTGCATCAGGTCTCGCATTTTGCAGCCTGGCATCTACCGCGGCAAGTAGCGGAGTATACATTGCCATCGCACGCTCGCCGCCTGAGAAGGTATTAAAATTACTTTTCTTCATTTCTCTGCGCGGTTCGCCGGCCTTGGTGTAATAAATGATGAATTGGTACCAATCGCGGTAATCAAGCACTTTCATGATGTCTTCAATAAAGGAAGAAGTGCCACTTAGTTCGGATTTGCGTTTGGCTTCGTGCACTTTGGACCGGAAGTGCTGCGCGACTTTCTTTCTGTCGGTATCCGAGAGAAGGACTGGGTCTTTTTCGAGGATACGCATCAAATCCACTGTGTCCAGTTCGTCCTCGTTTGGATTGCTTTTTGGCGACCACACCATGTCAAACTTTAGTCCACTTGAAATTTGGGTGCGTTCCATGATTTCGTTGATGCGCAGTACCCATTCTTTTGCGTTGCGGATTTTTCCTTTGATGATTTCTCCGACATGATTAATGAGAATGTCTTCGTAAATCTCGATATCCTTCTCTGCCATCACATCGGCGAGAATTTTATCTTGCTCTTCGAGTTTGGTTTTGGAATAGTTCGGCGATACCCGGCGAGCTTGGTACTCCAGCGTAACCTTTTCGCGCTTCGCAATCATCAACAGGATGTCACAAAGACTGCTTTGGTCAGCGGTTAATTCCGGTGCGTCCAGTTCAAATTCGACCGGCTCCATGCTGAGATTGTATTCAGGCAGTCCTTTGTCTGCTTCACCAAAGACGGTGCCCATATCACTCTTAATTTTAACTCTATCTTTTTTCGTAAGAAGATTACCAAACTTCTGCATAACGACAGTTGCAAGAGAAACAGGGTCCGCATCTAACGGTAAGCCCAGTCGTTCTCCGAATTCATTAACGTCTTGCAAAAGTGCTTTTTCCCAAGCACCAACAAACCACGTTAAGAAGCGCTTTTTTTGTTCTCCAAGCGGCAAACGGTCTTTTAAAGTTTTCAATGCATTATCTAATTCCCCGAAAGAACGATTAAGGTCGGAGAGGTCATTGGGTAATTTGTCTAGCTTGTCGGCAATCGACTTTGCAAGTTCGCGTATACCGTCGGCATCTATTTCTTTTAATTGTGTTTCGTAGCTATCTATCCTTACGGTAAGGCTTTTTAGTTGACCATCAAGTGCAAGTACCGCCCCTTTCGCCTCTTCGATGGCATCGCCGATTTCCTGTATTTTTTCATCTTGGTTTTCGAGCAGTGTTTGCTTATCGAAATATGAACGGCAGGCGCTTTTCAAGTTTGTGAGAGCCGATTTAAAATTGCCGATGTACTGGCATTCCTGATAAATCGCTTGCTCGTTTTTGTCTACGGAAAGGGATTCAAATTCCGAGTTGATTTTAGCAAGCAGTGCATCAAGAACCGTTTTTTGTTCCTTGAACTTATCATTCAAACGCACGAGGTCCGGTTCTAAAATATCGGCAATGTAGCTAACGATGGTTTCCAGTTTCCGTTTCGCGTCTTTAAGCGCAGCGAACTTCGGAAACCGTTTGAACTCTTCTTCTACTGCCCCTATAATGACTTTGCTTTCATCAATGTCGGTTTGGAGTCGCGCAATTTCGTTGTCCAGCCCTACAATCTTCTCCATCAAGGAAGCTATCTTGCGCAGGCGTTCTTGTTCACGCGCATGTTTGCCAATATATTTTGCCCCCCCATAGTGCGGAGCCGTGCCAAAGACAAAGGAACCTTTGAAAGCACCGTTATCCGATACATAATGTGCATCAGTGTCCGAAATCGAAATCCCTTTAAGGACCGCTAAGACATCTGCTTCCGTTATTTCATCGCCGCTTGCAACATCAAAGTATTGCGTTAGGTTGTTTGTAGTTGCGGGGTTGTTGCTGCTTTGGACTGCTTGAGTCTGCGCCGCGCCTTGATAGGGAGTCGGCACAATAAGCGAGGTCAAAATACCCACTTCCGCGAGCACGGATTCTAAGCGCGATTTCTGCTCATCTGAGAGGCTTTGTTTAAATTCAACCGCAGCATAGAAAGGGACAAAGGGGATGCCTTTGGCTTTAAGTTCTGCGATTTGTTTTTGCTTTGGTTCAGGAAGTTCAGGTTCAATTTCCTCGTTTGCTTCAAGCGCCGCCTTTTCCTGTCCTACACGTGATTTCTCATCCATTTTGGCTTGCTTTTGAGAAGCGAGCATTGCTTGTGTAAGCTGAAGATTGGAGATTTGCTCATCCCGCTCCCGCAGGATAGGTGCAAGCATTTCTTCCTCGGTTACCGATTCCAAGTAGCCATTCATCATCCGCTTTACCGTCGTAGCGCAATTAACGCTAAGTGTGAAGGCGTGAAGGTCTTTTATCCAGGTCTCAACTTCGACATAGCTATTATTACGTTCGCGGTCGTATTGGTCCGCTTGGTCACTTCTAAGCTGTCTTTGTACATCCAAAGCCGTTTGCTTTTCTCCGATTTGTTCGCGCATGTCGATAAGTACGCGTTTCTTTTGCTCGTAATCGGACCACTGTTTATGAAGCGATTCAAGCTGTTGAAGGCGAACCCGTGTCTGCGTCTCCCAATGGAAAAAATCATACCTTCCTTCACTTACATGCCGTTTGTAATGGTCGATGAAAGCGTCATAAATATCCGCGAACGAAGTGTCGTAAGCTATTTCTTCTAGGATTTCTAGCACGGCTTTCATTTCTTTTTCAATTTCCCAAAGGTCGTCTTCAATTTTGCGTCGGACATCCTGCTCGGACGATAATGCTTGTTTTTTGTTGTCGAAACGGGACGACTTGTCTGTTTTGTCGCCCTCTAACTTTTGAAATGTATTTTTAGCCGAATTGAGTGCATCTTCAAGATTGCTAACTTCGTCATGTTTAAGTTCAGACCTTGCTTCTTTAAGCCCCTCGATTTCACTTTTAATCACTTTGATTTGAAGCTCTGCAGCATTAAATGCTTCGGTTTTATCGGCAATTTCAGTAAGTGTGGCGTCATATTCGGCGTTCACGTTTTGCAGCTCTTGCATGTTATCGATGAAATGTTTTGCCTTATCCGCAAACACGTAAGAAACGTAATCGTCGTAGCCTTTATCGAGTTTAACGGCGAACGATAAGTCGGCTTGCGTCTTCATGATTTCGCGCTGGGTTTGGTCTTGTGCTTGTACGGTTGTAGTCAGTGCCGATAATTCTTGCTCGGTTAATGAAGGCAAGGAATGATTGAGAGTATCCTTCAGATCATCAGGTCCGCCACCTTTTGTAAGTTTCGGGCTTTTCAGGCGAACAAGCACATCCGTAAACAGTTTGAGTCCGGATTCATCAGGGAAACCAAAAAGTTTGTCATTGATGAGTTTGGCATACTGGTTTAAATCCACCACATGACCGGAGTCTCCAACATCGTTTACGAATTGTTTTCTATTGAACGGGATGTTTTCGAGGGAACCGTCCAGCATCTCGGTTTTATAAAGTGACAGTGAATTCTTTCCTTTTTTAATCCGACGATTCGGGATAACAAAGCCCCATGCATCCTCCATCTTCCGGTTTTTTCGTTTAGCATACATGCCGATGCCCGTTGTCATGTACTCTTCCTTGTCGCCAAGTTTGTACTCAACAACAACGTAACCAATACGTTCTGTAATGTCTTTGTTGAGCGACTCTTCGCCAAGCAAAATATCATAAAACTTGCGGTCGCTCGATTCAAACGGGTCCAGGCGTTTTGGGTCTTTGTTGCCGTCGATAAGGAAGGTAAAGACCGTATTCATGGCAATGGACTTTCCTGCACCGTTGTGACCTTTAATGAGGAGTCTGCCATTTCTGAATTTATATTCTTCGTTCGGGAAGTACCAATAGTTAAAAAAAATAATGCGGTTTGGCTTCCAACGTTCAATATGTCTTTTCATAGTTAAGCTCCCTTCGAGCTCTCTTCTTTCGATTTTTCAAAAAAACGACCGATAACGTCGTAAAGTTTGAGTTCGCTATCCTTCGTAACTTCGGCTAATTTCCAATCCATTAGTGTATTTACAATACTTTTTTTGATTTCGGGAATGCTCATGCCTTTTAAGCTGCTTGTCCACGTATGGCTGTGCTCGCCAACCAAGTGCCGGCACATCATATCCAAATCCGTAGGGGTCAAAACGACAGTGCCGTCTTTTTGCTCTGCGAGTGCATCATCATTATCTATGATTTTTAACCGAAGCAAACTCGCGAATTGGATAACCAAATTGGCTTCCGAATTACTTGCGGGGAAAAATTTACGGAACGTGCCGACACTATCTCTCACCAAAAAGGCACTGGCGTCGTAAACATCAAGGTTCATTTCATAGTAGGTTTCGGCGTGTTCATTAAGATAACGCCCATATTGCTGAAGGTACTCAAAATCCGCTTGAGGCACCTCGTATTTGTACATGGCAGGTTCTAAAAACAGTTTACGGTACAAGACGTGTTTTCTTTCGATGCCCAGCTCGCGTTCTTGCATCTCTTGCAACGACATGACATCGTGAAGGGTCATCTTTGTTTCTAGCCCAAAATTGATGTTGCGCATAAAATATTTCACGAGTCCGGTAGAGCGAAGCAAAGCATCTCCGGTTTCTTTGTCTTGGAAATCTTCGATGTTTTTATCGACGACTTCGATTAAGCATCGACGAACCGTTTCTTTTAAAGCGCGAACGAGCGATAAACGATTGCGGTAACCATCGTTGCCTTTCCAAGTCAGTGTTAGAGAAGAATCCACTAAACTGCTATCCGTCCCGCTTCGGGGATAATAAGAAGCAACAGCTTGGCATACATCAGATAGAGTAAATTGCTTCGACGTTTTGCCATCGAGGAATGCAAGTATACAGTAAAACATGACATAGTCTTTTGTTTCCCTGAAATCAGAGATACCGTTTGCCGCTTGCGGTGTAATTTGAAATTTTTCAAGCTTTGCGAAATCCGCACCCAAGACCAGCTTAAAGCGGAAATAATCTTTAAAATAATCGCGTAAAGCGCCTTCGTTTTTCTTTATTTCATAAAACAATTCCGGATTATCTTTTCGTACAATCCAAAAATTATCGAGTAGTTGATGGATGCACTCAAGAAACTCCTGCGAGGGCTTTTTCACGTACTTTCACCTCTGTAAATGTCAATTGAAAATCTGGTAACGAAAGGTTACCATCTGTACATCGCATTTCGACGTTTTCTTTGCCCAGAATGTGGAGCTTAAATTTAACGCCAAGCTCTGTAGAACCTTCGTAGACGCCAAAACCGATTTCATTAAGCAAAGCCGCATTAATCCAATCAAGAAGTGCCCTGCGTACAAATGGTTCGACCATGTCCATTTCTTTTATAACGAGATAGGGCTGGCTGACCAGTTCTAAGAGCACGCTTTCTTCGTATGCCAGTCGTTCTTTCATTAACCGCAGCTCTTCGAGTTGTTCCTGCGTGACTTTGGTTAGCTTAAGATTTCGCTTCGTTTGCGTTTCGCCGGTCGGTCTCACCCGGTACGTCACATCTACTTCGTCGGGCTCAAAGTCCCAAACCGTTCCGTCATTTCTATCCGATGGTTTTCTTGCGAGTTTAAAATGCTGAATGCCTTCAAATCCAAACAGATAAGAAAAAATTTTGTGCGCTTCGTCAAGCGTTGAAGCGTGCGCCATATCCGCCAGTCGCAAAAATTCGGTCACGCGGCTCTTTTTAACGAATTGCCGCTCCGCATGAAAATGAGCGAGCTTGGACATTTTGCTGATGGCGTCTCGAGTACGCACTTCCATTTGATAGGCCTTGCTCGGCTTTGTTCCGTTTGCGATAAACCAGTTGCGGATGCCTATCCAAACATCAAAGAAGGTCTCTGTATATTCTAGGTCTGATACTACGGCAGTTGTTGGGATAGTTTTTTTGTAGCGAATGAGCTGCGTAATAATCGACTCGATTTTTTTCTCCGAAATTCGGGTGATGATATTGATAATAGATGGAGAATTCCGGTTGAGTTCAACAATGAAGTCCGTTAAGTAGGAACGGAATTGATTCTTAAACACAATAAAAGCATCAGTCTCCATTTTGCTATCGAGTTTATCACCACTAATGTGATTCAAGTAATCGGACGCATCATTATCCAGTTTCGTGAAACGTTCATACAGTTCGTCCCATGCAGCATAAAGGTCTTCAAGGTCCTTAGTATCCAAATCCGTTGCGACAGAAAAACTGTTTACGCGGATAAGGGCATTGTACAAACGTTCTGTTAAATTTTTGTCGAGGGAACCGCCGCGAATTCGATTAAGCTTTTTTTCCAAAAAAATAAGCGTTTTTTCCAACTCGATTGTGTACTCCGTCAATGAATACGTTTTCCTGTTTTTTATGAGTTCTTCAAGCGTCGCAGCGTCCGTATTGTCTTGATTTAATATTAGATTTTTATTGCCTACGAGGACGGATAAATCGCCTTCAAGTTTCTCCATCGTGTAATCCCCAAACTCCGGGTATTGCTGAAGATAGCTGAGGATTTCAATTGGTAGAACATCGTTATTAAAAATACGATGCTGCTCATACATGTATCTTAAAATTGCACGATAGTATTTTGTATCTTGTGTGGAAAGATAAATGGCTTCAGGCACTTGGCGCATAACTGACATGTCCATCTTAGCTGAGCTCTCCCCTTTCAATTCAGTTGCTACTGCGGTCATATGCACGACGACGCTTACTATCTCATTTGAGATACCACGTTGACGATACCCTTGGTGTTGAAGTTTTTTTATTAACAGTACTTACGCAATCTACCGTAAACGAACTCACGCAAATCATCATTATTATTTATCGCGGCTGTAACCTCCCTGAAGTTCTTCATTATTGCTGCTCGTTGTATTTACGGCTTGCACTTACCACATTTCTTTAACTCATAATGCGGATAGTTATTTTCCGACCAAAACGATGCCTCCTCCACGAGCGAGAAATCTAATTTGTTGAGCCGCATACAACATCTCCTGGCCGCATAATAAGATAAATTTTGATAATTTTGGATTTGAGAATCAAATTTTTCTCCGAGTCTACTTCCACTTCTTCCTTAATTATGACACGACCATTTGACCTCTACTTGTCACCGAATGGTTGTTCCTATATAAAACGAACCTTAAAATAATTGAAGTCCGCAAGTTTAGTTTCTTTTATAACAACCCGCGTTTAATACCACGCTTGAAACGATGAAAAACCTCAGAAGGATACATGTTTAATGCGCTCATGAGTACGACTTGGGCTTCCGCTCTTCAATATCACATAGGTTGCCATACGCAGTTTCAAAAGCCAGATCAATAAACTTCTGGTTTTTCGAAGTTTACTCCACCCCGGTTGCGTCAACTTGGCTCCAAAAACTTGCTCTATCTCATCTTGCAACTCATCTAAGAGCGGAAATCGCGATGCGTATCCAAGACTTTCAATTAGCCCAGTGTAATACCATTGCTGGCTCTCACGTCCCCGTTTGAATCGCTTCCACGTCTCTTCGCTATACTGCTCCAAATCCCGTCTGATTGAGCGTATATTGTGCAGCTTATCTGCACAAGACACAAGACACCTGACGAATGGCCAGATTGGACGTTTTCAGAACCTCCAGCGTGTGCTGTTTTCTCTCCCCCCAAATGGCTCCTTTATCGGGTTCAGAGCAGCCCTGAACAGTTCCAAGAACAACGGGGCCGAACAGCGCACGCAATTGTTCATCGGTCGTCTCGGTATCCTCAAGCGTATCATGCAGGATCCCGGCAGCTACAACTTCCTCGTTACAACCTGCTTTCAGCAAAATCATTCCGACCGCATACGGATGACTGATATATGGAATTTCTGTCCCTTTTCGCGTCTGATTTCGATGTGAATAGGCGCCAAATTCGATCGCTTTTTCAATGATTGAATGACAGCTCAATCCATGTTTATCTGCGACATTGGTCATTCAACAGACTGCTTTCCTTCAAATCATTTCCTCTATGGATTTTCTCATGATATCCGTGAGGGAGCTTAAGCGCTAGTTCCTTATTGCATTCGCCGGGCTTAATGTATAAACCCCATACTTGATCAATCAGGAGCCCCTTTAATCAGCCGCACAAAATAGTTGGGCGTGCTGAGATGGATAGCACGGAATATCAGGATGCGTTGCCATTTGTATTCTGCAGCTGGCACACTTAGAATTATTTTAAGGCATCGGTACAGATTAGAGCCCTATCCTCACCCACAGCTTGTCCTCTTTGATTTCAATCCCATGAATGGAGCCGACCGGCACCTTTGGTACGACATCCAAACCATTCAAATCAAAGGTGACTATACTTTGCACATAAGAAATGAACGGCGGCCGCGGCGGCCGATTCAAAACCTTGCGTTTTACAGACTCGATCTCGGCCGGCGGAAGGTCACTCCTTCAAAATGAAGCAGCCGCTTATCCATCTCCTTCGGTTTCAGCGCGATCGTAAACGGAATCGGGACGAGTAATTTTTTCGTTCGTCCGCTAATGGTTAATCTTTCGTCGGCAAGCTCCAGCTTGAGCTGTTCTACGCCTTCAATTGGCTGTTGCAACATCAAATATTCGAGCATGGTAGTCGTAACCGGGTTTGTAATCCCTAGTGTTTTAAATTGTCGAATAAACCGTTCATTAAGACCACTCCTTTTTGGTAAACATATCAGGAAAATTATCGTGCAAAGAATTGATCAGTCTGTTGTCGATGCTCATCCGTGATATGAACGCTAATCGCTTTATACAAGTGGAAGATTCTCGGTTTCGAGCAAACTCTCCTTGCACGATCCACAAACAGCTAACTTGAGTTTATCGGCTTCTACTTTATTCTTCTGACCGTAATTGGAGCATTCGATGATACCGACCATGTAAATACCTCCACTTTTTCAAATAAAATTGTTTACTAGATTGTGAAAACGCCATTATTCGAGTGTTTCATAGCTATGAATAAGACTTCTGGGTATTTTTACCTACTTGTTCATTATACAAACTTTTGCAAGATGAGGATAGAGTGTTAATAATAACCACTAGGTATTAAGAGTATAACGCACTGAACTACCGGCAGGCTGTCAGCGAAAATACGTTCGATTACGCAGGCGAACTCGTTTCTGCTGTAAATCGGTTCAATTGCAAACCTTTCCGATCCATCGCCCTAATACATACATCAGCAAATCACCTCAACTCCATCTCCATCCTCCCCCAGGTACAACTGCAGGAACGACCCGCAACCGGACTCTATCACAGGTTCGATAGATTCTGACCGGGATCACACAGACAACGTTATGAACCGGCGTGCGAGCATAGGTACGGACACCACGAATGTTCGTGACTACTGCACTCTGAGTTTTAATTCATCAAAATAACGAATAGAAGAGCCAATATAAATAAAAGCACCTCAAACAATTTGAGATGCCTAACAATTGTATGCTATTGGTTTTTTTTCTTGTTGTAGTTGCGCCATCCATCCACGTCATGACTCAATATTTTCTAATAAATTGCATTAATCACCGCTTGAACGATATCTCTTTTCGCAGAAGTTAAATCTTCTTGAGAAATGTCAATATGAAAAGCACTGATATAGATATTCTCAGCTCCATTCTGAATGACATAAGTAGCCAGCGGATTTTTCAATTCTTTATTGCTACGAAACATAGGATAAACCAGATACAGCCGGTTGCATTGATATCTCACAGCATAAGCGAGCATTTGATAAACATCCGACTCAGATAAGTCAACCTTTGAATCGCTCACTGGATTTTTATATTTAGCATCCACGATGATTTGAATATTGGATCCTGACTGAATGGTTATATCAGGTTTTAATAAAAATACGTTATTCTGTGCATCCAAGTAACGTTGTGGTTTCTGGTAATTCACTTCCATTCCTTCAGACGATAGATCCTCTTGAAGCCACTGATACAGGGAATATTCGAATAACTGATTTAACGGAACAAGGAATGTAAAAGTACGTTCATCTCCTGCATGCACACCTGGCTGTCTGTTATGATAGAACATCCTTGCTAGCTCGAATACGGGACGATAGGACGCATTCAATCGATTGAACCGAACTTGACGAAACAATGTCTCACTTAATCGCACAACTGATATATCCTCAAGCATCAAAACTGCAATGTTTAAGTTCTTCTTATTTTCTTCGCTCTTAGTTAATGTGCGAAGAGAAAGCATGGTCATTTTGAAGATCTGGTTCAGTACGTTGTTTTCCGTAAACTCCTGATAACCGACATAATGCTTGTGTTTAAACACACCATTCCGTAGCAGCTGTTGTTGGAATAAAATTCTGCCTTTGACCGTGACCATGTTTTCTTCTTGTTCTTTGTACTGCCGATAGATTTGCTTATTGAATAAGTCCAAAAACTTCGATACAAATAAGTTAATAAAGATCTCTAGCAAATCCCCATTCATCGCCGCAATTTGTTGCGGATTCGGAATATCTTTGACCGAGAGAAATCCGCTGGACGCCAGCAAGCGAAACAGCATGCTACCCGATAGAAACTTCTCTTCTTCGACATCCTCTACGGACACGGCATCTTCAAATAATTTAGGCAGAATTTGAATTTGAAGTGATGGTGTCGCGATGAATCCAACATACTTACGCAGGAGCAGTCGATCATCTGCTCTGAGGATGAGATTTTGCTTTCCCCATAGTGGTTCCAGAGATAATAATTCTTTTTTCTGAACATCCGTTAATTGTTGTTGGGAGTACCTATCCTCAAAGACTGTCAGGATTTTCTTGTTCATGCCTCTGATCCTTTATACAGGCTCACTAAAGCTTTTTCAAACTCCGATATTGTTTCAGGGCTCGAAGGCAAAGTACTCAAAAATCGGAAGCTTCCGGATTTTTCTATAAACCTTGTCCCCACCACAGATTGAATAGATGCTACATCATTATAAAAGTACTCCGATATGAGCGGCAAAACTTTATAGTACCAACTCTTGTAAAGGTCATCGATCGTGAGTACATCCATTAAATAAGCATGGCCGATACGATGATCTCGGTCTATCTTTTCTGATATTTTCTCGTTCATGCTTTTCAGAAGTAACGCGAGTTCAACATAACCTACCTTAGCATTGTTCTGATCGAACAAGGAATAATCCGGCTCAATTTCCACAAACACGAATCGTCTTCTTAATGCTGTATCCAGCATTGCAATTGAACGATCTGACGTATTCATTGTTCCAATAATGTATAGATTTCTCGGCAGCGTGAACGGCTTTTTTGAATAAGGCAAAATCGTACTTATGTTTTGGCGTTTATCCTTTTCAACCAAGGTCATGAGCTCGCCAAAAATTTTAGAGATATTACCGCGATTAATTTCGTCGATAATTAGATAGTAGGGTAGTTGCTGTACGTGCTGAGCTTTTAGTATTGTTGTTGCAGAAGCATCAACGTCACCAATCAACCTTTGTACATCGGACATTTGAATGCGGGGCAGCTCATAGATTGTTTTCAATGTAAGACGGACACCGCCATTCATATCGGAAATATCCATCGGTTCTGAAAATTCCTTGAGCCAGGTAACCTCCCTAATATGAGGAGATGGTCTGCCTTTCAAAAATGTATAATCACCCGTAATCACGCCAATATCCCGAATCGTCCACGGACCATCATAAATGAATACGAAGTCACCTTTATTCATTTGATTTATCATGGTGTCTAGCGTGTTGGCGTCCATAGTCGGATTTTGTGCATCATCGTCTCTTTCGCTTTTTAATAAAGCATATATATCATTATAAGATTTGTCTGAAAGGTCGTACTGATCCAGCCAGTCCACTGCAATATGTTGTTCACTCTTGCATCGATTGTAGATGATATCGTCGTTGCGACGACCAAGAGAAACTTTCCAGACCCTTGAATTGGTTCGAATTAATTCTGTGCCGCTAATTCCCGAAAGCTGCGACTCCGCTTTAATGATTTGGGTTGATGCAGCTTCAACCATTTGTTTGAGAACGCCTGACTCTACTTTATAGTGAATATCCCCGCCTCCGCGTTCTTGCTCGGATCCATCATCTAATTGAGGTCGTATCCCTTCAATGAATTCTTCATAAGAGTATGATTGATGGAACGTTATGAAACGAACCCTTTCCTCTTTCTCAACAGTATTAAAGGGAACATACCGTTTTTGTTGCTTATACTCAAACGCTTCAATGATATTCTTCGTCGCAAACGTCTTCCCAGTTCCCGGAGGGCCATATAAGATTAAGTTAGGGCTGAATTCCAGAAGCTCAGCGTATGTACGATACTGCTCAAAATTTTCCGGCCATTCCTCTTCGACTAATGACTCAGGGGAAAATGCAGATGATTGTGTCGTACTAGTAGGGCCTGGTTTCGTAATTGGCGTTCTACGTCGGCCTACCAAAATATTATCGTAAAGTTTTGCAGGATTGCTAACCACAAAATATCCTTGTTTTTCAAGCTCATTTAATGCACTTGTTAAATAATTTCGCTTATATGGAGCTTCCTCTTCAGCAAATGCAAGCAGTTCATGGAGCGTATAACGTTCATTTTCCGAATTTTTCTCTTCATACAGTTTGCGAAGACCATGATAAGGCTGTGATTGCCCTCCCTTCCATTCCAAAAACGCGGTTATCCGCGCCTCTTGCAGATTATTAATGACAACCATGACATCATTCTCTACAATTGGCGGCAGCTGCGTACTTAGCGTAACGAAGAAATGCCTTTCCGACTGAAATGATAACTGATCCCATTGCTCTCTTGGGAATATTGAAGTCGTTTCAATCGGAAAGAAGCCGCAGCCAAAAGTCGATTTCGAAATTTTATTCAATAGGTTAAGGTCCACATTAAAATAGGGACTCTTAACAAATTGCGATACAGGTACCGGTTGCGCAAGCTGTTTAACCTCATCGAAAAATACGACACCTGTATCAGCCGGATTAATCGGATTCATTTTATTCCCATATTCTCTTACTTTCCATAACGCAATTACGCTTGAGTTCGTTACTATAAATACATAGTCCCCGGGTTCAATGCCTCCGTACCACGAGTCTCCTTCGTCTCCTGCGGCGTAATACTTCTCCTGAATTTGGATTGGTCTCTTGCTGTCGAATTTCCCGAAAAAGAACCTGCTCATCTGCTTAACTCCTTAGTATTTGATGTAATCAACTCAATAATACGTATAATACAACCTCGATAAGACTCATGCCGAATATTCAATTATAAAACCCCTGCAGATACTCCAGCACAACCAGTCCCCCAGATTTATGAAGCGGTTCATTCTGTCTCTCGCAATGAAACAATTGAATGCATGACGGACAGCCGTCTGAACAACCGCAGCTGCTCATAATTTGTCTGGCTTTCTCCAATAACACACCGAATTTCTCGGCTATAACCTCTACAATACCGGAGCCTCCCCCAGCTTGGCTGTCGTAGAAGAACAGTCCAGGCATCCCGAAAACTGCTGAGCCGGAGTAAAACGAAGTATGTTGAAAATCTGCCATATTGCACTTTACAATCGCTGGAATCGCCGATGCGATTGCATGCTCAATGGCGTGTAAACTGCCTTCAATTAACTCCTCATGGGCAATAGGCTCACGTTCATGTACTTCCTTCAGAAGTCCTCTAATTACGTTCTTTCCTTCCTGATCCCACATCAGCCAAAAGGCTTCTGTTTGAAAAGTAACCGGATACGTATTCGTTAGCTGAACCGTCTCTTGGGGCATGGCGCCATGGTTATAAATTTTCTTATACCCGAATGTGCTGCGCTTAACGATTATATTTCCAAGGTTCGCCTTGATCTCATCTCCACTCTTAAGTGGATTGTAAATGTCATGAACCTCAATGCTATCTCGAACAATGCCCCGTGTATGATAATCCGCCCTAACCGGCTCTACTAACACTTTCCGCTGCTTGTTGTTGACCCACTTCACTTTATAGAAAGTCCGGTTATCCGAGCCAAGAAAGACGGCTTCAACGTGAAAGTCCCGAATTAATGAACGCCCATCGACACTTTGAAATAAAATTTCTTCATTCCAGCCGTTTTTGGTTATTACCGTATAGGTGTCCCCCATCGTAACTAAAGTTTGATAGCGCGGAGGGTCGCCTTGATACAGGAGTTTGCCTTCGATTTGTTGCCACTGATCGCTAGTATCGGCGACTACTTTACGCAGCGTAGATGAGCGAACGTAATTGATCGCATTGGTAACTGTTCCTCCCTGCTCGTGAGCAGCGTAGATGAGATGCTCTTTCAGAAGTCGTGGATTATTGGTATTAATCGTTGCCGACTCAGGAGGGAGCTCAAAGAACTCCCCTGGATTACGGGCAAAATATTGCTGCAGCGGCTCTTCTTGTACCATCATGATGACCACGCCGTCTCTGCTGCGACCTACTCGCCCAGCTTGTTGCCAGAAGGAAGCTTGTGATCCAGGGTATCCGAGCAAAATGCATACATCCAGACATTTGACATCAATACCAACTTCCAAAGCACTGGTAGTGACCACTCCCAGAATCTCGCCTTGCTCCAACTTTCGAATCGTCATCTCTTTGGTCTCTTGCGTTAAGTAAGCATGGTAGGGCAGGAAGAGCTCCTGTCGTTCATCTAACTCTGCCCCACTATGGTCTTGTAAATGATTGCGAATAATAATATTTAATTCACGACTAAGGAGCTGCGCTTGCTGACGGTTACGCGAGAAGATAATGCTTCTCGGCCATCGTCCGTCTTTATATAAGGTACGAAGAATCTCGTAAAGATCGGATACCGTCGCTCTCTTCTTCTGCTCATCTTCCGCATAGCCTGGATTCCACATCAGAATATCTTTTCTCTTCACAGGTGCATGAGCCCCAACAATCTCATGAAACCCTTGGATTCCCCGTTTTCCCGTTAGTTCCTCAGCCAAATACTTAGGATTGGCAATCGTAGCCGAACAGGCAATAAATTGGAGGTTTTTATTCCCCAGCCTCTCACAAAGCATTCGCATCCTGCGAAGTACCAACGACACTTTAGAACCTAATAACCCAGAGAATTGATGAAGTTCGTCGATGACGATGTATCGAAGGTTTCTGAGATATCTCAGTAGATTAGGCCCTTTTCCCGTCGGGGAGATCGTACTTTGAAGAATTAAATGCAAATAATGAACATTCGTCAGCCAGTATCGCCCTTCTGAGTACACCAAACTGGAAGCTTGATCTTTTCTCATATGTTCCGGAACATTTCGTTGTCCATGCAGAACGCCGGCAGATACCTCCTGTCCGTTCACCAAGAACCGGGAGAATCCATTCATCGAAACGCTATTTCCTTGTTCGCCTGAAGGGTCGGCCCATTTTTGCAAATGAGCAAACTGGTCTTCGACGAGCGCCTTGTACGGTGCCAAATAAAGCGTGCATGCATCCGGATCAGCTGCCAATTTCTCCATAATGGGAATGTTGTAAGCCAACGATTTACCCGACGCTGTCTTTGTGCATATGACAACATTACGTCCTTGTCGAATGGACTGTATGGCTTCTCCTTGATGCTCATACAACTGCTCTATTCCCATGGTTTGAAGCTTAAGCATCAGCCAACTGGACAAGGGAATATGCTCAGCATATGCTCCTTGCTGTTCATCAATTTCATGGGTGTGTACGTCACTTCGAATACGCTGGCCAAGTTCCAATAAGTCCTCGACGAGTCTTCCGCTATCAAAGTCTTGCTGCACGGGAAGCCTTCTATCCATGAGTAATTCTGCTTCTTCAGGCATCAACATTCCCTCTATGACGGAACTTCCATCATGAGAACAATACAGGCCGGCATGACGATTCTGGAACATTTCTACATGATCTTTGATTGAACGCCAGTCGGAAATTCGAACACCGTTAGCACGCTGCTGAACCTCGCGATAATAGCCCTCAACATCAGCCTTATAGCTGATTTGAACGAAGTCACCGTACGGTCTTTGCCCCCCGCATGTTGAACAGAATACAGGCATATTTTATTCGTTCCCTTCAATCAAGTTCTTCAGCAGTAACTTAGCCCCAGGCTTGAATAATTCAACATTCCACTTACCGGGAAGCTGGACACAGCTCGGACAACCCTCAACACATGGACAGCTTTGAATAAGCTCCAGTGCTTTTCGCATGACGTTTGGGATCTTCTCATAGATGGCTTCTATAGTTCCAAGACCAGAGCCGTTCTCACCAAAGAATCCGATGACTGGCCGATTGGCAAATGTAGTCATTCCACTTGCAGAAAATCCCGTGAAATCATTTGAGTCACAAATAATCATATCCGGAATGACCGAGGTCATGGCGTGCCCTGCTGCATGAAGAGACGCCTCAGCCAGCGCATCAGTGGAGCGGCCCTCGTCTGCCCATTCTTTCACATGGTCCTTTAGGTGCTTCCATTGATTATCCGTTAATGTTAACCACATGCCTTCCGGTGCAAATCTAGTTACATAGGGATGTTCGAGTTGCACCTGTTCTGAATCATGCTTTTGTCCGAAATACACCTTCTTGTAACCAAACACACTACGCTTAATCTCCAGCTCACCATAAACTGTGTTGATACCGTCCATATCCTGCATTTGATACGTCTGCAAGATATCTATGGCATCCCGGTAAGCAGACTGGGTATGATAGGTTAACTCCGAGATGGGAAGAAGAATAATTTCCCCTTTCCTACGATTAATTGAATCTACTCGATAGGAACGGTCACCAGGCGTCCAGTAAATAGCTCCTTCGTGGAAATCTCGAAATGCGCTCCATTCATCTAATCCGTCCACCACCGTCTGATCTTGCCCACGAATGGTAACGCTATAGTTTTGGCCCGAGATCGAACGAAGACTAAACTTGTGATTCGCTGTCACTTCCTCATTAGCCGCGGATGACGAAGCGATTTGGAGAGCCGAGCGGATATAATCTTCTTGCAAAGCAGGAAACATGCTTTGTAAGTCCATAACCGTTACTTCCCTGCCCAGTTCTTCTCTCAGTAGAGGAAGATGGAGGGCTAGCAGTTTATAATTCGTAGGGTTGATTCTTACAACTTCTGGTGCTTTATGAATAAACTCAAGCGGGTTCCGCATGTAATATTGTTGAAGCGGATCGTCCTGCCAGATGAGTATGGCAACGCCTTCCCCTTTGCGCCCAACGCGTCCAATTTGCTGGGAGAAGGCTGCTTTCGATCCTGGATAACCAACCAGAACAGCTAGACTCAAATCCCCAATATCAATGCCAACTTCCAATGCATTCGTTGTGATAATGACATGAATATCATGGGACTTTAGCCGTTCAATAATCCGTTTGCGAGTCTCATTGGGCAATATTCCCGTGTAGAATGCGGCCAGCTTCTCCCCTTCGACTTTATCCTTGGTTAAACGAAGAGGTTGACGCAGCACGTCCTTGATATATCGGGTAAATACCATCGTTTGACTACGAGAAGGCTGAAAAACAATGCTCTTGATCACCTTCTGATCGACGGTCATGACCTGCTTAGCCATGGTAATCGCATCTGTAGAGGGTGCACGGCGCACCTGCTCTCCTACTGACATCCCTGGATTCCAAAGCACAATTTCTTTCTTCTGATGAGCGGAGCCATCCGTATTAATGAGCGTAAATCCGTCAAGGCCTGTAAGCTCTTCCGCCAGCCGTACCGGGTTTTCTATCGTAGCAGAGCTTGTGATGAATTGGATGGCGTGTGTATTCCCAAGCTCTCTACAAACCTTAAGCAATCGCCGAAGGACAAGTGCGACATGACTCCCATATGTACCACGGTACATATGCATCTCATCAAGCACAATGAATCTGAGATTACGGAGATAATTCCGAATATGCTGACCGGATGCGTATTTCAGCTTCTGAACCTGCCCGAGAATCGAGTAATGAATCATATCCGGATTGGTCATCCACACTTGCGCATGCTCCATGATCCGTTGACGCGGCCCATTCTCCGTATCTCCATCCAGTCGACCGATATGAATTGTTCTGTTCCCCAACTCCAGTCGAGTCTCAAACCACTCATCCAACGAGGTTGAATCAGCAGGCTTAGTCATGCCAAACCGTTTTATTTGGTCCAATTGGTCATTAGCCAGTGCCTTTGTTGGAAATATGTACAATGCGCGTTCATCAGGATTTTGATAGAGATGACTTAAGATTGGAAGGTTATAGGACAACGTCTTACCCGATGATGTAGAAGTGACTAGAACCACATTGGATCCCAATTGTACCGCATCCGTCGTTTGGGCTTGATGGATATATAGTTGATTGATACTCATACGAAGTAATGCTTCTTTTATGGGTTGCGGTGTGGAGTCGGGGATGTTCATATACACAGGCTCCTTTGCAGGCAGCGTATGTACATATACCTCAGCCGTTTCTTCACCGGCCAGCTTGTTTAGTTTCTCCAGTACTTCTGCAGATGAGAATTCGCTGCTGATAACGCCGGGTATTCTTGTATCCTCACATAGGAGCATTTCTTCCTTCTCCAGCGGAACGACTGCGCAACAATTTGGGCAGTATAAGTCTTCTTTAAGTCCTGCAAACGCTCCATTCAATGAATTCCAATCTGAGCATTTTATTCCTGTAGGGGTATACTCCAATATTCGCTGCTCCCCCACTTGACTAATTTTATGAGAGATTTGAACTGCTTTCAGCATACTCGCGCACTCAGAACATTTTAGGAATGCCATCCGAACCCCTCCAAATTGGATATCTATTGGTTGTATTAAATCATATTGATTAGGCAGTAGGTTGTCATGGAATATATGTTCGCTGTGGAATTAATTTCCTAGTGTTCTTGTTACTTCGACAAATAAGATCAATAGTCCTGTTTAGTGATAAATGAGAAGAAACGGCTAACCCATCCTTGGTGGATTAGAAAGTTTCTTCCCTCAAAAATATCAGAAAAGGATAACGGAATTTTATATACTTTCTAATATTTTAAAAAAGACGACTGTAATCGTCGTCTTTAATCATAACTTTGACTATTGCAAATTATTCGTATGGATTTGATCTGAAGGTCATCCCTGGATTGGTAAGAGAAAGCAAATACTGATGCTTCAATAGCATCCGATCATCTGGATATCAGCTTGCCATCCAATTCAATCGGTAACGCTTGCCCTCTTCACTAAAGTGTTCCCCAGAATAATCGATTACCCACCGTGTTTGGTAAACCAACCTGGTTTATGATTTGTCGATTGACTTCCCTTTGGCAAATAAGAAAATTTAATACCTTGCGAAATAAGAGGTTTGAGCATACTCTTAATCTCTTGTCCCCCAATCACCCAAAGCGCCCCGCCTTTACTCCGCTTATCGATAAATTGTAGATTATGCTGCTTAAGAAATGATAAGAGATCACCAGGAATGAGTGGAGGATCTATATCGAAATCTATCGTTTGTTGTTGAGGCATCTCGGGCATTTCTGGAATTTCCGGCTTTTCTTCCGATGAGATATCCACTTTTTCTCGCTTGGCGACTTTTGGCTTGCGCGCCTGCGAAGTTTTACGTTCTGCATAGATTATATCTGGTTGAGCATCCCATTCCTTTCGCATTTCCTCTGCTCGTTGAATGATTTGTTGTTTCAAGCAATCATCTTCAATTTGATGTTCTTCTTGTTGTTTATGAAGATCTCTCGTAACTCCGTAGTCTTCCAGCGCGCGACATACATCTTGCATCGTCTTGACAGGATTGCGAAAATAAACGCTGCCTCTAATACGAATAAACGTCCATCCAAGTCGCTCAAGTATCATTTGACGTGATATATCTTGGCTTAGGTTTTCACTCGTGTGAAATTGTTCACCATCGCATTCGATGGCTATACGTTTACCGCTACCTTCAACAACAAGATCTATTCGATATGCGCCGACTTTCCATTGAGGAACGACATGGAAGCCTTCATTTAACAATCGTTCCATCACCTGTCGTTCAAATTCGGAATCCAGTCTCGGTTCCGCTTGTTTCAATTTCTCAGTTAACGCATATGGATTAATCATATGTTGAATCAATCGTTTCCTAAGATCGCCATCTTTAAGTTCAACTGATTCGTTCAAAGAATACACGAGCCACATTTGATCACGCGCGCGACTTGCTGCAACATTATATCGTTTTTTCATTCGTTCACCGGGATCGCTAAGCATTCTCAATGGTCCATCTCCAGAAGCGACGTGCACCATAGACAAAAACATGACATCCCTTTCGTCCCCTTGAAATTGGGCGGAATTCCCACAGCGAATTTTTCGCTTTCTATACTCCAGTGGGTCCATATGTCGTTGTAAAATCGTATCGATTAATATCGCTTGCTCTTCTCCAAGTAAAGAAATGACACCAATTGTTGCTTCTTCATAGGACTCATGCTCTACTGCTGCCATCACAAGTGAAGTGATCGTGATGGCTTCGACTTGATTTGTTTTCCCCGATTGAGTATTAGCTTCTACTCTATACGCAATCGTATGTGGACGTCTGGATACTCCGCTATTATCTCTAAGTGGCTTGATGGCCATATTATAAGATAATGAATTGCTAAATTGAATAATCGGCTCCACGCAACGAAAATGCTCGCGAAGCTGCGTCTTGCCCGCGAACGTCATACCAGCTAGATCATAAAGGGAAGTTTGACCATCGTACAAGGTTGCATTCGGAATATCGATCAGCGTCGATTCGATTAATTTTTGAACTTCCATTTGTTTCTGCCCTACGGCATCCGGGCTAACTTGATTGTCATCACCAACAACAATGACTTGTTTGCCTAAATACAAGGCCGTTAACGCCATAATATCCGCTTGACTTGCTTCGTCGATAATTACAACGTCAAACTGGTTCGTAAAGGGATCAAAGCTTTCAACAACTTTATTAATTGGCATGATCCATACGGGAACTGCGGACTGGCACAAAGGCATCAGCTTTCTAGCCTCAGCAAGACGGAACGGTGCCATCGAACCAGTCGCTTTACCAATACGTTTCATTTGTAGCTTCCAGCCCTGCAATGCCATCTGCTGCTCAAGGTTCGTCTTTCGCTTGACCGCCAACCATGCTTTTTGTTCAACAAGTTCAACCGAAATCCGCTTGAATGCTTCGCGAGCATCGCTTAATTTTGTCTGTAGCTTCTCCGGCGATAATTCTTGTCTCCGTTTCAATTCATGATCCAACTGCCGTATTAGCCAGGCTTTGTGCCAATTTACTGATATCTCGGAAGAAGCATGTACGCCATCGCGTTCACGAATCGCTTCTGCCCAATTCGGTGCTGCAGATTCAAGTTTAATAAGCATCTCGTTTCGCCGTTGTAATTCTTGCGATTTACCCCAAATTTCAGACAAGCTATCATACATCGATGCGTAAGTTGTTGGGTCCAAGTTTTTCACCGCAGATAGCAATCCATTAATGGAACGACTGGAATCAGTGGCATGTTGACCCAAGAGCTCTGTTAGACTTGTCAATTGGTGGGTAATCTCAAGCAATTTCTTCTCATTAAAGAGTGAATCTACAATTATTGGCAGATCAATTTCAATATTGGATTTGAAATGAATTAAATCCGAATAAGGGATTAACTCATTTGGCTTACTGCTCATTAATTGATTCCAATTGATCCCTTTCTCTTCCCACTGCTTTTGAATTTGATTCCGCGCTGTCTGGTCCCAGTTTATTAATTCTTGTAGTTGATCTTTCAATTGAGGAAGCAGCAATTCCGGCTCACTACCGAACGACTCAACGGACCTCCCCCCGATGGACGTTACTTGTCTGTTCCAACGCGACATCAGAGACATTCTCGTTAGCCGATGACGAACAATAATATCGACAGCTTCAAAATGCGCTAAACTTGAGGGTGAGGCACCGTTAACTTGAACTTGCTTTGAAGCACGCGACCATTTTGGACGCAAGACAAGTTGAATCATGTTTATTTTTCTATTCGATCTTATAAACTGAATCATTTCTTGTAGCGTTCCTTCAAGTTGCTGAAGTTCAATGACGTCTTCTGGTATTACAACTTCAAACCGGAAACATGTTGATTTAGCTAAGTTATAAAGTTCTATTAAATGACCCATCTCAGCCATCAGTTCTTTCCATACCGCCATGGACTCCTCTTCAAGCTGCCCGCTTGAGAGAATGACTAATTTCCATTTTTCATCTAACGAATATTTACCGACTTGCACCAAGGATTCCTTTAGTAGCGTTGTAATCGAATCCAGATCTATGTCTATTGAAGAATTCCAGTAGGGATGGTGCAACTCTCTAGGTTTCAACGCAAGCTCATGATATTGTTCAACCAAAGCAGTGAACATCTGCGGAGTTGGCAGCATATGAAGTGGAAGCTTTAACGCCTGCAATTCCATTTCATCATTGTAAGAAAGCAGTTTATTGCTCAAGTACAACGCTGTTAATTCTTTTTCTTGTAGGGGTAAACTACTGCCTGCGCGAATATCGCCTGGGATAAGTGTAAGAAGGTTTTTTTCTGCCGCAATTAACTTTGCCGATTCTATGGGTTGATAGGATTGACCCAGAATAACAATTGGGGTATATTCATATTCCCTTGTTAGACGCAAATCCTTGTTTATATAGTGAATTTCATGAAGTAATTCTTTTCGCATTTGTTCCAATGTCTCGATATTACGATTTAATGAAGCATTAGTCATCGAACTGAGCCGCTCGGATATGATGTCAATAGACTGATCCATTTGCTGATTTCCGATTTCTTCATTTATGACACTTACGCATAGTCCTTGTAGAGGCTCCGCAACTTTATCCCGCAAAACCTGTAATGCCTTGGACGTATGACTGGTTACAAGAATACTCTTCCCCTCAGCCAGGAGATGTCCAATTAGATTCGCAATCGTATGCGTCTTACCCGTACCTGGAGGACCTTGCACCAGAACAGAACCGTACCGCTTAATCTTCAAAGCAATATCCAACTGTTCTGCATTCGCTTCTTTGGTAAAATAAACCTCTTCGTCATCACCATTCACATCTAAGATTTGGAACGCTTCCGTTTCTTCCGTTGATCGATCTCGCAGATCGATTCCTGTAATTGAGGTTACGGCTTCAGGAAATGTTGTCGTTTCATCCAAGTGTTCTAAGATACGTTCCAAGGATTGCGCAAACCCATGAGACCGAGAACGCAGAAAAAAGACCGGTTTTCGGATAATTACCGGATGATTGTCAAGTTCTTGATTCCTGCTTTCCCCATAAGCAAAAAATTTACCGCTTGCCGACAAAATACTTGATACTCGCTTCAAATAATCGCCTGCTATCTGGTGGTCTAGAGGCGTACAAGGTAACCGAATCAGTTCCTCCGTACAAGCTTTGATTGTAGTCGCTGATACATGTTCCATATCTTGTAGAAGTGGACTATAAAAGCTTCCGCCGACCTCAATCGGAATAACGGTGAATTCAGGTACGGACGGGTCGAAGATCAATTTTACTTTCTGTAATAAGATCGGATGATGAATGGTTTCAGATTCTGACACTGTCCAGTCCAATATTCCGTCTCCAACAATTAATTCAACCTGGTCTTGTTCACGCTCCAACGTTGAGTTAAGCGCATACAGACTCTCAAATATATTCGAAGCTGCTCTTGCCGGAAGTTCTTGCAATTTCCAAGCTGTTCTTTCATTATTCCATTGATCAAACCATTCAAATCGATCTTCATCATCCTCAAACTGTTCAGCATCCTCGTTGCTCGAAGCTTTTTCGCCAATAATCTCGGGCTCGTTTTCAACCTTTTGCCAGCCTGGGATCAACCAGTCACGAATAAGCTCAGGAGGTTCGGGACACTGAGTTAAAATCGGCCTTCTTACCTTAAGTAAGACATCTAACGAATCTTCTGCATCAGGTTCACTACCAAGTTCTAAAAATCGACATTCAATATCCTCATGCTTGGGCAGGTCAGATAACCAAAGCTTCCAATGTTGATCATCTATCGATTTTTTAACCGGATTTTTGATTTGATTTAATCCCTGCAGATACTTAAAAATCTGAGTAAGCCTCATTCTCACTGCATCTGTCGAATTAGTGCCCATGCCTTAAGCACCTCCATTGTATGACTTAAGTTTCAAAACCGATATACTATATTTTCGTCGATATCCAACATATTCCTGCCCACTGCTGGCTTTATAATAACAAAGTTCCCCGACAATAAGCTGTCAGGGAACTGATGTTTGGATATATTATTCGATTGGAGAATCTGTTCGCCCATTGAAAGTCCACATTATTCGGGACAAAGTAACTACTAGTCATCAGCGATTTAAGAAATTTTGTCAGCGGCAGGCTCAGGATGTAAAGCTGTGGGAGATGGCCAAACGAGGCGTTAATTCTCACTTCCTATGTCTTTGTCAATATCCAACAAAATTCTGCCTATCGACTATACCAACCAAAAAGTTCCCGGAATAGGGAATAAAGGGAAATGAAGTAGGATTTTATTATATGCGCGATTCTTTAGGTTTTATGTGCTTAATCAATAGCCGTCAATAAGTTCCGCGGCATACAAACTCATATTTGGATAAACGTCGGTAAATCTGTTAGTTTTCTCTCTACTTTCACAGTACCGTCTTTCACAACATAAATATAAGTCCGATCTTCTATCTCTTTCAAATCTTCGGAATATTCTTCGGATGGCCAATACATTTCGTCATCGGAAATGATGATAAACCGTGGCTCCCCGTTAAATCTTTCACTATAAAAGTCAACCAGCGAACATGGATTAAATGTCTTTATATTTGCCCGCCCATTTTGTCGTTCGTAATCCTGGATAAGGTCCTTGTAATCTACTGAAATGAGTCTTTGGGATTTCCCTCTTGGTATAACCTCCAGTTGGGCAATTCGTTTTGGAGGCTTCATTCCAATATTTTTTTGTCTTTGGACTAAAGCTAATCTCCGCTCCTTACGCATTTCCACGTCAATTAGATTAGCATCCACTTGATTAATTAAAGCACCATTACGATTTTCATCATTTTCCCGTTCATACTTGCCCCGGCGTTCAATTAAATCATCAATTTGTTTTTTAAACGTTTTGTCCAAATAGCTTGATACTCGTTCTAGCTGCTCTTCGCGTTTTTGTCGAACCTGGTCCCGTAAATCCATTGCTGCCTTCACCGCGGCGGAACGAAATGAACTATCTAACGACTCACTTAAAGTGGTAAGTTCACCGACAAACTCCTGCTGAAACAACCAATAAGGATCTAATCGAATTAATGAATCATCCTGTCGTTTACCTAGAAGGATAAGTTCATTAGCTAATTCATTCCCTGTGCCATCGGCAACACTATTAAGATAAACCTCAATTGACAAAGGTTCACTTACCGGACAATACACCATATAGCGATCTATTGCTAATTTCTCATTTTCTTTACGTGTAAGAATCATTCCTAATTTAAATAGAGGATGATCCTCAGAAATGATATCGATTCCTTCTTTGACATAACCCCTAAATGAAGTGAAACGAATTGCGTCCTCCAGTTGATACAATGGAAGGCGATTGGTTTTTGATATATCTCGAATGTATTTGGGCAATCGTTCAATTCGTTTTATCTTCTCATTTTGGATCTGGTGTATCCGTACATTACATTTCTTGAGGATATGTTCTGTAAATAACCCAAAATTTCGTTCGGGGTGTTTTTTTATCACCAGATCATGCTGTTCCCTTCGCATCTTGGGCAAATCAAAAATATCTTCGGAGAGCCTCTCCCGCTCTACCTCTTCAAGCAGCTTTTTATGCTCTTCTGAGAGTTTCCGCTCCATAGTTGCAATAATAACGTCTAGCTTCTCACGGTGAATGACGGCAGCTTGCATTAACGATGCCAAATCATTGAAATCTCCATCAACGATGTCACCGATAAAATCGTATACAAGGTCAGCACCTAAATCTTCCCTCATACGTTCCATTTTCTCAAGCAGACGAATCATTACGTCGCCTTCTCGTGTATTAGATGCAACAAGATTAAAGATAGCCACTTCATTCTTTTGACCAATTCGATGAATACGCCCCATACGTTGTTCTAGCTTATTGGGGTTCCACGGAATGTCGTAGTTTATCATCTGATTACAAAACTGTAGGTTGATCGACTCTCCACCGGCATCTGTAGCAAGCATGATCTGGCACTCATTACGGAACAATTCAACTTGTCTTCTACGCTCATCCATAGATAAACGCCCAACAATCTTCGCGATCTGAGGAACACGCTTTAATAAGCGTTTCTCTAAAAAATCAAGTGTGTCCGCCGATTCCGTGAAGATAAGAATCTTTTCCCCTTGATTCAATAAACCATTCCAACCAAATAAGGTTTGCTCTAATTCATCATATTTTCGCTCTACAGCTGTTTCTTTCAGATGAGACGTTTTCCTTATTAGTCTTTCTAACTCATTAATTTCGATCCTTAGCTCCTCCGGATCGAGGTTATCCGTTGAACTTTCAAGTTCATCTTCTAAAAGCTCTTGAGTTTCCAACGATTCGTCTTCATACTCGTCCCAATCAAATTCTACTTTATTTTTGCCTTGTTTCTTTTTACTTGCGATCGTTTCTTCTAACAGTTTAATTAACCGGTCTCTTCTACGCTTAAGCGATAAATCAATGGCATTGACAGATGAGCTGAGTCTTCTTTGGAGTAGCATCATAGCAAAAGCTGTGCTGTTGCTTCCGGCATTCATCGCTCGATTAAAGTAGAGACGAACATAATCTGTAACCGCTTCGTACAGATCAAGTTCTTCTTCAGATAAAGTATACTGAATCGTTCTAGCTGTCCGTTTAGGAAAAAGCGGCGTCCCATCAAAATTTTTTAGCGTTTCCTTTAACCTTCGAATAATAAACGGATTTGCCTTTTCGCGTAGAGATTCCGTTACCGATAAGTTAGAAAAAATATCATCATCTACTAAACGCATCAGATGCCGGAAATTCTCCATGTCACCTTTATGTGGAGTGGCTGTTAACAGTACGCAGTGCTCTGCTTGTCTAAGTACAGTTTCCCCTAGGTGATATAGCTTTGTTTTAGATGTCTTCTTATTTGTAACACCATGAGTGTAGGCCGCCATTTTGTGAGCTTCATCCACAATTACAAGATCAAAATTCGCTTCACTTACCAGGCTTTTCACATCATCACGAGCAGCCCAGTAAACGGAAGCAAGACAGCAACCATGTTCTAAGAATGGGTTTTTGGAACCGTACTGTTTTGTTACAGAGCGATTTATTATAAAGAAATCTTCGTGGAATTTATCCTGCAACTCTTCCTGCCATTGTTTCAAAACTAATGGCGGAACAAGAATTAAGATTCTCTCAACACTTTCACGTGCTTTAAGCTCTTTAATGAGCATACCTGACATAATCGTCTTCCCTGCACCTGGATCATCCGCAAGTAAGAAGCGTACCTGGGGCATTTGAAGCATACGGCTATAAACCGCTTCGATCTGATGTGGCAATGGAATTAAATTTTTGTTACCCAATGCCCTTTTCGAAGAATATTTACTATTGACTAACAATGCGTGATATCGCAGATAATGCTGAAGATCACTTGCAGCTATCTGCTGGTCCAAACTAATTCGCCCACTTATTCTCTTTAAAGACTCAAGCTCGGCTTTATCCAACATTAACTCATAATACCGATTCGAATCCCGTCCTAATGCAGCAATAGAGAAAAAGCCTTCATCGAAGGCTTCAACTTTTTTAATTTCAACACTCTCTGGAAACTGAGCTCCTTGTACAATTTCACCGACTTTAATCATTATCCCACCGCCTTACCTCAATACTACCATCACCATGTCTATCCCCTGCCGCGTTACTTGTAGCCGACTATTTCTCAATTCGCTTTCCGTTATATCTAGATTGAATGGGAACAAACAAGGTTCCGTAGCAATTTGCTTTAATTCTATGGCTGATTTCTCGGTGGCTTTCAGCATGATCTCAATAAGCCAAAGTTTAAATTCTAACTGGTGAATGGGTATCTTTTCAGCATTCACATACAGTTTTTTTTGCTCACTGATTACTTCTAAGTGTTTGAAGGTTCCAAGTACGGCTCCCATTGATACACTGACTCGCCTACGTTCACCATAAAGCGCAAAAATTTTCCTACTTAACTGCAAACTTGAGAATTCCCCATGAAGCTGAAAGAGACGCCCCACTTGATCAGCAACATCCCTGAAGAATGGATATGCAAGAAGCTTCATTCCCCAGTGCAGGAGTAATCTTTCTTCTCTAGAAGCGTTCGCAAATAATTGTAAGCCACGATCCCGAAGTTCCACATTCTCGTTGTCGACTAACACCCAAATTTTAAACAAAATCGTTCTAGCATTCAGTCTTGCCTTTGCACCAGCAATATCAGCCATCAAATTTTGATCGACGAGATCATATAGCTGTTGTCGATTTTCAACTCTTGAAAACTCACGTGCGATATGATCCAACTGGTGCAATTGCAGTTTTTGATCAAATCCAACCGCCTTTTTCAATCTGACACCTTCATTCTCTTCTTTTCTTAACTCGCACGAAAGGAACGATAACCTCTTCAATGCTGGTTCCGCCATGGCTCACTACAACCTCGCCTTCTTTAACAAAAGCCTCGCCACTTTTAGCTGCCAATACAAAGAATTCATCCGGGAGACCGATTGATTCCCATTTTTGCGACGAGTATTTCTGTGCAGCCCGATCCCGCAACTCCTCTGAATTGTAAATTCTAACTCGCTCCCCGCGGGTATCCGCTAATACGCCTTCGCGAATGGCTCCGATACCTACGCTTTCTTTGTTGCCATGATCAGAGGTAATATATACATCAAATCCAGCTTCCAATAAGTCGTGAAGTAAGGATTGCAAGTAACCGGTTTTTAACCAAATAGATATTTGCCCATGCATTCCCCTATGACCTTGAATCGTGTTATGTGTCAACTTATCAATAATGTCGACTACAAGTCCCGCAACTTTAACGCTCGATTTAGATAACGCCTTAATTTCCGATTTATTATATTCCCCTTGGCCTAATGATTTCTCATACGTGACATAGATTGGCGCAATACCATATTTAGCCCAACATGCTCTCCATTCTTTCTCCTCATTAGCTGTTGTATGAATGGTTGAGTAGTAAGTTTTCGGTATTTCCCCCGAGAAAATGGCTTGTCTAGATACAGAGGTTAAAGTAGGGATCCAAGCAAATGTACCGTTTTCTATAAAGTCAAAAGAAGACTGTAACTCTGAACGCACTTGACTCCACTGTACAAAACTTAATCCGTCCATTACAATTATAGCCTTTTTAGGACTTCCTTGCAGGTGCATATGCTCAGCCACTTTATGAAGCATTACCGGTGTATGCTGATCTGATAACGAAGCCAAAGCCCCATAATGATTATTTAGCCAGAGAGCAAATCGCTCTTCTATGAGCTGCTCAATGGAGTTTATTTTCTTACTAATTTCTGATGAAGAATCTAACGTAAACATGATTGATTTCACAGTACTGAATAAACCAATAAGGTTGACCCAGCCGCGACGGTCAATGTCAAGTTCTAACATTTTTTCAATCTGACTGATATGTTCGCTTATTAACACGATTTGAGACTGTTCTTCATTCAGTTGTTTTACTCCAAATAATAATGAATCAGGCAATGAATCTTTATTAAACGGAATAGGTCTTAATTTCCCCATACGAAATAAACCAGCAAGTGTATCTTGTAATTTGGTATCCCACTGTGGATGATTCTTAGGAGTACCACTTTCCAAGAAATCACACCATTCTTGCTGTAAGAAGGAATACAAAGCATCTGAAGATTGAATTAATTCAGATATAACTAATTGTGGATTACTGTTTTTATGATTTAATGCATCTATCAGATATTTTTCTATCGTTTCAGGCATTGTAAAAGGAAGTTGATGTCGGCTAATACAAAGTAGAATAAATTCAGCCGCGGTATCAATAGTGTCGAATGGTAATTTGTAAATTCGTTTCAATAAGAAGTTGATGGTATCATTGTCTGATCTCTTGACTGGTATGTCATCCATCAACGACAAAGCATCTAGTGTTCTAAAATCGAGTTCCTGCACTATAGGTGCAGATAACATTGGGAACAATTCACTCTTACAAATTGAAATATGTTTACCCTGAGCCCATATATCGTAGGGGATATCACTGATATCATCTGACTTCGGATGTATTAGCAAATAACTATTAAATGGATTCGGTCTATACTGGCTTTCATACCAATACCTGAATACGGCCCGATCTTGAAATTCTACAACGTCTATCCCTAACTTGTGCAACTCGCTGATAATGGCCTCATCTTGCAACAAGGAATCTGGGTCTGTCACTAACGTAATATGGTAGAAAGGTGCTTGAAAATGTTCAAGCACCTTTTGACGCCAATTTTTATTCAAATCGTCTACACTTCCTTAACTACAGGCCGAGTCTGATCTGTGCGTTATCGTAATACATTAGCAATTTATCATCTTCTTGAAGTACATTTTCAGGGAGGCGCTCCCCGATTGTTACGATTGTTTGATAGTCTTTTTCTCCCCAAGCCTTCTTGAATCCAGCTCGGATAGCTTCAGTGCGAAACTGTTTGAGCTTTTTGCGGTTACCAACCAACTCATCCCGATATGTTTCAAATTCACGAAGTAATGATTTTTCACGTAACCTTTCCAAATCTGCTTGCTTGTTAGGGTCTGGGACATACCAACGCTCTTTTGCCTTCCTCATTAATACTGGGTCATTCTTAGTCAAGTTCCTTAGTTCTTTATAATCAGAACTTAAATACGTATGAATCTGACTGGGAACAGGACTAATCCCATCATATTGCAAGAAATTCTGTTCTAATAATATATCCAGTTCGGGAAGAAGTTCTTGTTTGGATATGTGTTGGATTTCTTTCATAAAATTTGAGTGTAGATCTTGCCGAGTTTGCGGTTTAGCTAATAATTGTTGTCTTAACCATTCAATCGCAGAATTCTCATCTGTAACAAATAAATTCATCTGACTAAAGTCTCTTACTAATGTACGTTTCTTATCATATTCGGCAACCTGAGCCTCTAAAAATACCATCCCATCTCTGAACGGAAATCGTTGAATTACACCATTTTGAAACTCAGCCGAAGAAACAGGAACATTAAAACCATTTTGAACATAGTACGATATCATTCTATCAAAAAGCACTCTCGGAGTTCGCTCAACTATCAAATCTGCAGAACCTTTATTACCAATAAAAACCGGTAAGTTCTCGAGATGATTTCTAACAAATGCCCAGGTTGATTCTTCGGTATTCGAATTTGATTCAATTCTATTCTTCATTTCCTCAGAAGGCTTATAAGCAGAAATGACCAAATCTTGCTTTACTGCAGTAGTGGTAGTAACTGCTTTAAAACTCCCTTGTTTTTTATCAAGCGCAGAAACATTTGCAACGATAAAACCTGCTTCTGTTAGTGCAGTCTGAATACTATTCCAGACACTTGCTTTAGTATTGGAGAATTCAACTGTCATCCATCTCCCAGGTTTAAGTACCCGATATGCCTCTTTAAAACAATTTGTCATGAGCTGACGATATTCATCTAAACCCTTTTGTTGTACGCTGTTTTCAATTGCTTCTGGTTTATTATCTGTTGAAACTTTAAGCCAAGATTCCCAAAGGAAATTTAACTCAGAGTAATTTAGATTTGCACCAAATGGTGGGTCAATGAATATGTAGTCAAGAGAACTATCAGGTGCTTCTATTTTGGATACATCGCCAGTACTAATAGCATAATTGCTATATTCACTCTTAAAAGAAAATATTTTTTCCAAACGCGAGATGCTTCTCTTATAAGAAGAAGAAGCACTCAAACCACGAACTAGTGATGGAGCATAAAGAGTACCCGACAGGATACCTCCTCCTTGGCCTTTATAATCAGGTTTTTTAACTACATATCGATAAAGTTTTGTAATTGTATTTATTATTGAGAACGTAGGAAGAAACGTGTAGTCATACCTTTTGCACCTATCTGTTAGTGCCGATAACCAAAAGAGACTTGATTTTGTGTAAAAATGATGAGAGTGAGTTATCCCATGTGAACCTTTAGGCTGACGGGTATTAAATCCATCAATTAACTCGTTTGTTGGATGCCAATAAGGTACTTCCATATTCTCAATCTTTTGTATTAATTCAAAGTCAAGATCATCAGGAAGTTTTTCTTGTCGCTTACCACTAACTGAGTAATTTATAAGAACGGGCACTTGTTTTGCCTGAATAGTTGTTTCTTGCAGCGCTGCGTCATATTTAGAGATTTTTGCACGTTCCATTTGCTTTTTACCCAATATGGTATCGCAATGTGGACAAGGGAATACATCCTTAACACGGCCTACCTCTCTATCCACAGCAGCATTCCAAAATACAACTTCTCCTGAACACTCTGGACAAATAAAAACATCAGACCAAACAATATAATTAATTGCTCCTATCTGCCCATCCGAGTGTCTGGTCTCATACATCCAACCATATTTTTTTTCAACATAATCAAAAGTACTTTGAGCATCATCCCGAAAAGATTGAACATCTACTGGCATATTATAATTATTAGAAATGAAGGTGGCCGCAGGAGAAAGGTCGTTTAAGATAGCTCGTCGTACCCCAAGTTTGGAAAATGTCTTCCAAATGGATCTTCCTTCTTCGTCAACTTCCTCTCTCAGTATAGATCCATCGTTCTTTACCTGATAGCCTAATTCCATTACAGTGTTACGGTCACCACACAATTGGGCAGCAACCCCAGTCATACCAGTACCGCAAAATCCGTCAAAGACAATATCTCCAGGATCGGTATAGTGAAGAATGTACCGCATAATTGCTTTGTGCGGTACTTTAGTATGATAGCTGTGAGCATTGTATATTGGATCATTTTTACCCTCACTTACATCTGCGGCAAAAGGTTCACGATGGTATCTATTCTCATCTGAATTCGAGCTATCTGATGTATTCCATTCATAAATGAAATCCTTGAACCAAGGATTCGGGCAAGCAGTATAGTAAGGCGGGTCAGAAAGGGCCAAAATATCTTCATCATTGCCGATAGGATATCCTTCAATCTTTTTTAGCTCTGGCAACTTTTTGCGTAATTCTTCAGTAAAATACGCGCGGCGCGCGTCATCATTTTCAAATGTCAAACCCAAACAGGTTACTGGACCTGTTTGGGTTTCATTTTTCATCTCGAATAGGGTTCCTTGCTTTAAGTTATCACTCATATCTTAAGTTACTCCTTCTTTAACATGATCCGTACTCGATTAGTCGATTGTGAGCCAACCTGTTCCCTTACTAATTGTTCAAACCGCAGGCGCAGCTCCTCAATAGTCAATGGACTACCATCGCCAGCCATCTGCAACAACCGATTTAATGGCAATTCAACTTTCTGAATTCCTTCTAGGACTTCCTTTATTGTCTGGACTAAGCGCAAATCAACCGGTATCCCAAATGATTTATCGTCCATAAACTGTTTTATTAATTGTTTTTGTTCGCCAGTGAGTAATTCAATATTCTCTCGTAACTCACTATCATTCAGGTTAGTCAACAAGGTATTCGTCCAAGAATCAACTAATTCTTCTAATTCAGTTTCCAACTGCCGAACAGTTACTTGCTGTGCAAATTTTTCATCTTTTGGACGATAACGGCAATGCGGACAAACTGGAGAATGCTCCAATTCACCTTTTTGCAATTTCCAGCATATTTTCAAATCATCAGACTTAGCCTTCCATGCTTGTAATTGTTGTGCAGGCAGAATTGGGATCATAGAAATCTTCTGCAATGTATCGATACGTCCGTCACGTTTAAGTTGGTTGAGCTTATTCTCCTCTGTTGCTCCTAAGCGTGATGCTGCGTGTTGCGCGTAATAGAAAGCAATATATTGTTCCTTTAATTGATCTATTACTTGGAGTTCAGCACTGCAGTCACTGTTAGCCTTTAAGGAAAGGTATAGATCCTCCAAAGCACCTTCAACTTTTACATACCAATCATCAGCAATCGAGACATGATTTCTAGCACTTACGATATAGTTCGCTTTTTTTGTGATTTGGGAGGCAAGCTCACGCCACTTATTAAGCTTATCCATTAACATGATGGATTCTTGCTGGCTTTGAATTTCTTCAATTGTCTTTTTGAAATTTTTAAGTTTCGCCGGTGTATCGAACACTTGAAGACTCTGCATGAATTGATTCAGACTTTGAAGTCTGCCTTGGTAATCCTGTAACTCCTCATCCGATAGAAGTGGTAATTCCCAAGTAGGAATTTTGTCTTTAAGCTCGTGTTGCAGTTTTACCAGTTGAGTTAACAGTTGCTGTACTTTTGTTTGAAGGGTTTGAACCCCATTAGTCTGGGAATCTGGTTGAAGTAGTCCATGACTAATACTAAATAAATCAAATAATGCTCGCAACTCTGCTAGTGGTAAATCACTTGGTTTTTTTATATGGCTAAATTCAGCAATCCCTTCTGCCTTCAAAGCGATTAACTGGTTAAACTTCATGGAATCATAGGTTTCCCCATTAATTGTGATTACAATATCACCGGTGTAGACTAGAGTAGCTAATATTACACTTATGAGCTCCGGTTCTAATTGGAATTCTATCGTTTTCTTGACTTCCCAATCCCCTTGAGATTGGAGGACTTCAAGAAGTTCAGGGGCATTCAGAACCTGTCCATTGCCTTTACTATTTAACAAGCTCAAAACCCATTTGGCATATCCGGATTTCTGTACATTTATTTTTTCCCCATCCAATAACACTAGTCCTTCAAGTATGGTTCTTGCCGTCTTCGTTTTGGGATTAGAGATATTCGCTAATGTCTCCGGTATATATGTTTTTAACATGGCTTCACGAGTGATACTGATGCTACTATGCCTGAATGTAGGATAATCAGAATACTTCTCCTCAAACCATGTGGTTAAACAATCATCTGCCGCTGCATCGATGATTTCTCGCACTGTCGCTTGAGCTGGAGCAGATAGGCTCCATTCAGCAAGTTTCTTAGTTACACCCTTATACGTCATTTTATATGCAGATGGCATATTCTCAACAAGCCACTTCATTAATTTCCTTAAGAACTCCGCGGCCTTATCGTCATACAGCTTCTTGGTCGCGCTTGATGCAGTGATGGACATTTCCCTAGCGCCTGCGTAAAGACGAAGCGCAGTATGGAATGACTCATCCTTTGTGTCCAGTTTGAAGAACACTTCATCCGGGTTGGCTTCATCTTTGAATTTAGGCGGATCATACGGTTGAAGCATATAAACGTAGAAGTCCCGCTCCGGTTGTGCAGTGGAACGTTCATTTGGCGCCCCGAAAAATAGATACCCCGGCCGAGTTACTTTCTTTGAGTACCAGTTTAATTCGTGCTGCCAAATTCGATAACCAGATACTATACTTGGAGATCCATCGTCGGTTAACTTCTCGAGGACTTCAAAGTAATATCTGTCCAATTGGTTGCCAACTAGCATCCCGGCTTTTTCTTCAATCAAAGAGTCAACGTCGGTTACTTTCTCCAAATCAAGGTAATATTGTCCGTTATCTCGATTAAAGGAAATAAACTGGTAGCTGACGGATTTCATGATCTCATTTAAGATCGTATCAATAGTTGCATTTAGAAAATCAGAATCTAAATCAGGAAAATCAAAATATAAAAATAATTGGTCTCTCAATTCCGCTGAAGTGACGCCGATCTTTACTTTAATATCATCCGTTGTAAGTCTAAATACGGAAAGAGCCTGTACGATACGTCTAGCAATTGGTTTATAACTTGCCTTTGCTTTAGGGAAAGAACTTTCAATCCGATCCATGAGGACATCCGACTTTTCTAATACTTCACGTACATCTCGATCAGTACGCAAAGTACGGTCCCCTTTGATATAGAGCCAATAATTATCGTAAGAAATTACTCCCGGGCTATTTACTGGAACTTCGGTATCAAGAAGTTTCTCGGTCTCATCGCTAATGGTAGTTAATGCTACACGTTTCTCCACAACACTTACATTCTCAAATGCGGTTAAGTACGCAGGGTGAATAGGAAATAATGCAGTGCACTTCTCGATTTGTTCTCCAAGATTCTCAAAAAGTGGAGCAAATCTTTGTAAGTGTTCTCTTATTAAGGCTTTTTGACGGTCATCCTTTCGTAATAACCGCTGGGAAACGACGAATTCGATATCCTCACGAACTATGATCGCTTGCTCAGTACGCTCCTTGACTCTTCGAATTTCATTTGCTACGAATTGAAATTTGGGATTATCAAACAGCATTTCCTGTACGCCTGTAATAAATCTAAATCGAGTAGACTGTACAACTTCCCCCATTGCCCGTAGAAAGCCTAAGTCAAGAATGAGTTCTTGCTCCTTGCGTGTGCGCAAATAATCAAGTAATTCGTCTATCACCAACAAAAATCCGTGGTCTGGATACACCTCATGAAATGCAGCCATCATACGTTTCATTTCGTCTTTATTACTTACCAATGTAGCTACATTCGGCATTTCATAGTCCACATTAATCTCTTGAAGGTAATTAGTCATTTCTCGAAATAAAACTTCGCCAAGTGGCAATTGAATTCCATCAAATTCTACACGTAATACTTTGAATTTCCCTTCTATTTCTTTTGCCTTTTTCGCAATTTTCTCATGATGGATATATTGTGAGGTCCCATCAGACTCAGCAATAGCTGCTATTACACTCATCAGGTGAGATTTACCGGTACCATAGTTACCAACGATCATAATTCCTTTGTGGTCAATAGGACGTTGGAATTGAAGTTGTTCAAAAATAATATCATCGATTACTTCTGCCATACGGTCCGATATTACATATGTTTGAACTAATTGTTGAGCTAGTTGATCTTCAGCGGCATCCTTTAGAACAACTACAGACTTTATCGGTTCAAATTGGATCAATTCTCTATACTTCATCGTAAAATCCCTCCACAATTAATAGAACATAATACTATTACTGTACTCGGTATTCTGGTAGTACTCTGGGTGCTCCGGAGTCGCATAATAGAGCACTCCATTTTCAGCTTTACCAGGCCATATTACCAACAGAACTGTATTTCCACTCTGTGCTTCTAGCAACTTAATTGGATTTTGCTTTAACTCAGGATCAAATAAATATTCGATATTGTGTATGCATACAACATTATGCTTTTGATCATTTATGGCCTTCCTTAGCCACTTCGCAACATCAAAAGGGCGTTTGTCAGAGGGGACTAATCTTAGTTGTTCTGATAAATATAGGCCTATGTTTACTGTCGGAATACCTTCACGATTTATGTCATTGATGAGCTTCTGTTGGTTCGTAGTTGTCGGAAGAAGGAAAAAAACTTTATATCTCTGATTACTCAAACTTGAGATCTCAGCATGTAATAGCTCAAGTTTCTCAACCATAAGGTTAACTCCTCTGAATGCAAGTTCTAGAATCTATGCTAATAGGACTATAGGTTTATAATTCGACAAGTGAACCTGTTATCCTTCACTTAAGGCGTCACGTTACCCAAATTCCTAACTGGGCAAAATACAAGCCAGCTTCTTTCACCTTGTAACCAAAAGTTTCTGCCCATTCTGAAGCATAAGCCTGAACCTGCCGCTGGTAGAAATCAATGAATGTCTGCAACTTCTCTTCCGTCACACTGTCCATCTTGAAATCAACAATGACCCAGCCATCCTCTTCCTCAAAAAGGAAGTCAATGACTCCACGAATATAGGCATACTTAATTGAACCTGTTTCTTCTAATGCAGACGCAACCTCTGATCCAGCATCCCCAACATCGCTAAATCCTCTGATTCCGGCGGTAATCTTTCGAATCATCAGCGGAACCTCGAATAAGCGGCTGCGAGCGCGCAAACTCCGCTGCCATAGTTCGCTGGCAATAACGCTTTTTACAATTCGACTGGCTTCGCTTACGAGATCCGTAATCATGCCTTCCTCATCCGCTAAAAAGCGTACAGTGTCCTCGATTTCCGACTCCGGTAACCCCTTGCCCAGCATTTCAATCGCTCGATGGACGACACTTCCAAATGCCATTCCTTTACCTTCCGCGGACCATTCCGGCTTATCTCCAGTTGCTTTGGTTTGACCGGTAACTGACATGACCGCATAGGTAGGCTCAGCAATCGCATCTAACCTTTGCTTTCGGATTTCCGCCACGTTTCGCAAATCTGGCCCTATTGTCAATTCAGTCTTCTTCTCCGGCTTCATCATCGGCACATCAAGCTCACGTACGAAGTCCATACCATCTACAAGTGATGTCCAAGGGCACTTCGCCGGCTGATCAGGATACAAGCTGATGACCAGCATCTGCTTCGGACGTGTAGCAGCGACATAAAGCAGTCGGTCTTTCTCAGCATTTGAGAAAGCACGCTCTCGCTCGTTCATCTCTCCCCAACCTAAAGGTTGAGCGATTACTTCTGTTTTGAACTCTCCGATCGATTTACTTATCGTAAAGTAACCTGAAGCCGGGTCTGCGGAACGATCAATATACTGCGTCGCATCATGATCAGACTCCCCGCAGGGACAGGCCAAGAACACTACGGGTGCTTCAAGTCCTTTGGCTTTATGCAGATTCATAATACGGACAGCCTGGTTGCCGCCAGCGTATAGGCTCGATGTCTCCATTCCTCGATCCGCGAGCATTTGCTCGATCAAGCGACACAATTCCGCCCAGCTTGAACTCGCCAAAGGATCTCCATGTAGTAGCTGCAGCATTCTAACCAATGTCCCCGCACGAACGGAGCCAGCAGGTAACGTCGACACGTATGGTAAAATACCCAGATCATCCACGATTCGACTGAACGCGGTCGCCGCGCTTAACGTGCGAACCCACCTCTTATACTTCTGAAGCCTTCCAAGCACCTTAACAACTGCCTTGACCTCTTCCCTGCATGCTTCTAGCTCCGGCAAGTCAAATAATGAGAACGAAAATCCTTCCTGTTTATAAGCCCATAACTGCCGATCGCTCAAGCCAAACAGCATTCCGCGCATAACTGTGAGCAACGCCGGTTTATCGGCGGAATCCTCTAAAAACCGTACCAGCTGTAAAAGTGCCAGTAGCTCCTTATAGACTGTCGTGCTACCCGAAGTATCAGCCGGTATGCCAAACAAATCCAACTGTTCTGCGTAGAGGTGGATGAACTCCCTTGTTTTCGTCAGAATCAGAAAATCACTTGGAACCGCATCACGGCTTCCTCCATCACGATCAACAATCTGCAAGTTGCCATTATTACAAGCCCATGAGATATATTTTGCAATCTGCTCGGCATCTGTTTGTGCGACTACAGCTTTACCACCAGGCATTTTGGGATAATTAAGAACGTAAATACCATGTGGCGTTTTACGACCAGCTTTGGGATCGTACGTTCGCGTTTCCATCATCACGAACGCAGCCTGGTGCTCCGTCTCCCAAGGCGGTAACTTGCCGACAAACTGACCATTAATGAAATCGCCGATGGAACGAGCAGAACGGAAATTGGCCGTTAGACGTAAAACTGCACCGCATTCCTGAATCCGTTTCTTGATTTCGTTATATATAGAAATATCCGCCCTGCGGAAACGATAGATTGACTGTTTCGGGTCCCCAACCACGAACAAGGAACCCGGCCGTGGTGTAAGCTGCCGCCAGTCTTTCTCGAATTCCCCATTCACCGAATCCCCTGTGAGCAGAAACATCAACTCAGCTTGAATCGGATCGGTATCCTGAAATTCATCGACAAGCAGCCTCTGGTATCGTTCGGCGAAATAGGCTCTTACTTCGCTATTTTCACGCACAAGCTTGGCAGCTTCCATGAGTAAGTCTTGGAAATTTAGTTTTCCCGCGGCGTATCGGCGTGCTTCGTAATAAGCAAGTATAGGCAGCACGAAGCGGATCAGCTTTGGATACATATATTCACGCCATTCTTGAAGGAACGGTAAAAGCACGTTGATCTGCCATTCGGGAAATAGTTTCTTCATCTCGCCGGCATGTTCTTTGGACGTCCACCTATTCAGCGTCACATCGAGCTTGCGGTCAAACTCCTTTGCGATCTCGAGAATTCGCATATCATCCGACAGATCGATGTACCGCATCTTCTGACGCGTCTGCCGAACAAGCTTCTGAACCGTATCCCAGCCTTTCTCAGGCTGGGTCGTCGGAATATAAGGCGCTGCAGCATCGAGCAAGGGAAACAGTGTATCCCGAATTCGATCAAAGCCCGGCTGCTCCCGTTTCTCACAAGGAAGCTCGACATCAGTAAAAAAAGACACACGATCAAATACGTCCCGAAGTGTGTTAACATCCACACGCAGTGACAATAATTCTTCGAATTGTAACCGCGCTTCTTCATCCAGCTCAGCCATGAAATTGTCCCAACAACTCGCGCGGAATTGCTTATCGCTTTCTTCGTCCATTTCTTCAAATGAAGGATCCAGCCCTGCCTCAATTGGACGCTCTCGCAATAGCGATCCACAGAACGAATGTATAGTTCCGATAAAAATAAGATCAAGATTCCCTAACGCCTCGGATAACCGCTCGCGCACTAAAGAAGTATCCGATGAAATTCGATATGCTTTCTCCAATGCCAATCGGAAACGTTCTTTCATTTCTTCTGCAGCTTTGTTGGTGAAAGTAATGGCAGCGATTTGGCCGACGCTAATGCCGGACTCGATTAACGCAAGAAGCCTGCCAACCAAACTGGTCGTTTTACCCGAGCCAGCCCCTGCCTCAACGAGTAAAGTCGTATCTAAATCCGTAAGTATCCGATCACGGTCAGCTTGGTCTGCAGGTCCCGTTAAGACATTCGGTTCAGCCAATCCTCTCCACCTCCAGCAGCGTGCTTAATATATCAGCATTTAAAGACGAATCACGTTTGCCCGCCATCCACTCCGAATGAGATCCACACACGGTCTGGTAGTCACACCACCCACAGACCTTCGAATCCCTAGCCGGAACGTAGATCCCTCTATTCCGGGATTCCAGCAAATTTGCAATGATGGCAGTCAACTCTTCCCTTCGATTCTGGGTTCTTCTTACATACTCGCCACGCCCACGCTCCGTTGGAAAATAATATTCCGCCTCAGTAACCTTGGCTTCGGGGTCCACCCCCGCTTCGTGAAGCCATTGTTCTACAGCGATTGAATATATAGCATGCTGCAGCTGTGTTCCGCCGCTGAAATATTCTAAAGCCTTGTACTTGCTTGTGCTGCCCGTTTTATAATCGATAATTCGGTATTCGTGAGGCCCAGTCCGATCAACCCGGTCGACGAAACCTTTCAGCTGAAAACGAATGTCGCCCGACAAATGAATCTCCATTGGCTCTCCATCATGCGTCGCGAGCTCCAATTCGAAGAAGCAAGGTTGATCTGTTTTGCCGACTTCATTGAGATAAAAGACTTCTACATCTCTCCGGATTTCCTCACATTCCTTGGCGAATACATGCATACTAGGGGCGGGGATGGACAGCGCATTCTCCTCGATCACCGTTTCCATAATTTCAATCAATCGGCCTCTGTCATGCATTGCGGGTTTCGTTCCCTTATCAGTAACATCCTCTAAATACCTTCTGAAAACGTCATGCAGCAAGGAGCCTCTTTCGCTTGCTTGCAGCCAGCGGGTCCGATCGAGCTCTACAATTTCCTTCGGACGAAGTTTCAAGATGTAGTAAAAATAGTATTGCAGCCCACAGCTCGCATATTTCTCTAACTGACTTACACTAATAGTATCGCGGCGTTGAACCTCTTCTAAGTCATTAGTAATTGTGGAAGGATCGATCTCCAACCAACCATCATAAGCTGAGACCTTCTCATCCAGACGGAAAGTTTGAGCTTGATACCCCGCGGCAAGAGCAGGATATGTTTGAAGCATTGCCTGCCACCCATCCTTGCGTTTGCTCCTTGGGTCCTGCAGCAGTCGAGCCCACGCATCGATTCCGTCAATCGGAGTAAATAATTCGGCTGCATGCATGATATCCATTACACTGTAAGGCTCACCTAAAGAATGCTCTAATGCTCCAAAATCTAATGACGAATCCCCTGACTGCAAACGCAGAACTTGAAGCATTTCAAAAGCCGGACCTTGGCTCTTTTGCTCGCCTATATCATAAGAGGAATAGCTTAACCAGATCTCACCTCGAATTTGCGACAGTCGGGACTCACCATGTTCATGGGTTGGCTCCAAGTGCCTAGACAGCATAACTCGTTCTTGGTCCAAGAGAAGAGGATCTTGCACTGCAGATATACTCCAAATCCTCTCGTCCATACCCACGATCCAAGTCCGCTCTCTCCCGCTCCATCCGCCGTTTTGTAAAGAGCTAATATGAATCGCACCTGGTTTCGGTGTTGCCGTGGCGCGAATACGAATTCCAGCTAACATCTCTTTCACGTATTGGACAGCCAAATCTATCTGCATAGGTTCAGATGGACTTGTTGAGTAACGTTTAGTCATCTCCTTCAGCGTTGCCCCTACGTTAGCATCATCCAGTGACCGTGCAGGCACATATTTCTGAACAAAATCTGACACCCACCTTAACAGTAAAAGTGGATTCCATTCATTACCTTCGGGAAGCCGATCAAACCAATCTTTCAAGTAAGTATATAAAGCAGTGCCTTGCTCCCGCTCTTCATCACTCAGTCTTTCTGGGCGAAGTATAGTAAGATACCTTTCAATGCCCCAACCAATCCCGGACTTCTCCAGCAAGCGAACCCAATCGGATCGAGACCAACGTTCATCTGAAAACGAGATATAGCCATGTCGCAGCATCTCCGCAAGCCTCTTTACCGGGAAGCCTTCTGCAATCCAATCAAGTATACCTACAGCCGCTTTTCCGGCATCACAAAATACAAGTGGAAGCCCGTTCGAGAGCGTATAGTCGATGCCCAGTGCTTCGGCATGCGAGTGAACAATGGGTGCAAAGTGCTCATAATCAGACAAAATGATTTCCATCCGATCAAGAGCCACGCGGTCCGATATTATTCTGCGGAATCCCTCTCTGACTTCCGCTAAACTTCCGGTCGCACGAAACATCGTGAAACTATTTGTTGAAAAATCTTCGTTTATATAAAAGGGAGCATCCGATTCAAGGAAACAAAGACGATCTCCCGACAACTTGTGGATCATGCTCTGCTCCGCCCATGTCCACCCTGTTGGCGTAAGTGCCAGATAGACGGTATCGTCCGCCCCTGGTTTTAAGTACTCCGCCAATCCGGCAACATCCATCCGGGCGTTTTCCCGCAGATACGTTTCATATGTTGCGAGCAACCTTTTCAAATATTGGCCTTTATGCAGATTCGTGAAATGCTCCGCTTTTACTTCGTCAGAACGAATACCAGCTAGCCGCATATCGAGTATGGCAAGATTTACTTTGTTCACTATACCGGGCTTCAACATGGAGTCGCTTATATAACTCGCCGGATTCTCCACGGCGAATTGCTTCATCAGCTGACGAACTACCCAAACAGCCTGCTCCTCTTCGAGCAAACTGATTTTTCTGCGGAACTGCTCTGCCTTTGCATTTGCGGTCACTATACTGCGAAGAGTCTGCACTTCTATGTTAAAAAAAGCTCCGTAACACTTACATAGCTGCTCGAGGATTTGGTGTCCTTGCGCGTAGGATCTGGCCAACAACACTTTCGGAGTCAAAGGAGCCTCTTTTATTTTCTGATACAACCGATCGATCAAATCCATGATAAAGCCTCCTCGAGCGAATAATCCAATAGACCTACATTGTCTAAAACACACCTTCTTCCCTTCCACTAACCGGAAATAAAGGTGGCAAATACCTTGGTCGGGATCAAGCAGGATTCAATAAGCCATCTGCAATTAACCCATAAATGTAAACCGAATTTACCGATTTACTCATAACTTCCTGACTTACAGAAGCCCCCTGAAGCCGTAAATGATAATAGGGATATATTCTTTCGAATTCTTTGAATGTAATTTCCTGGGCACTTTCAGAGTGGAACTTGGTACGTTATCCTTTGCTTGACTGATGATAAGTGTAGTTCCATCCGTACTGACTCGAAACCATAATGGTGCCCTTTTGTTTTGTGGGACGGTGTGAATCTCAAAAGGTTGGCAATTAGCACGCTCGATAATTCGATTCCACGTCTCAATTACATGCAAGGTCTTGATCCTCCCTACTGATTTGTCTTGCTCGTCATAGAGCAATTACTTATTTTGTCGAATAGACGACCCAATTCACCTGCAAGCCCCTATTTCATAATCCAATATACCTACATTCGCTGAGAGTTACCCCCTTTCCTTCCTGTAATCGGAAAATCAAGACACCGGCGAATAACCGGTGCCTACTTCGATTACAGCTTGTTTGTTACAAGTGCCAGTTGATCCGTTTGTCCGCCTAATTTATTATCGACCGATACAATCCCGACAGGGTAAGCAACCACTGTAATCTGATCTCCAACTTGAATATCGCCGCTTCCAACCATACTAAAGATGTCTAAGATCGTTCCGTCCGGAGTCTGACCTACAACCTCGGATTTAATATAGTTGTCGCCGTCTGGCGGGTAGTCCTGAACGATCGCCACATCCACCGTAAATTGGATAGGCTTTCCATAATAGTTCCAGGGGGCTTTAAACACTGAACCTGCCTTTACAGTTGTTGGGGTGACGGCCGTATCTCCGATTGCCTCAAGCATTTGAAAAGCTAATTGTGGATTTCCGTTTTTCAATGCATCCATTTCAGATTTATCCCAGTCAGGATTTTTAGCCAATTCCAGAGCGGCTGCCTTCTCTTCCTCTTCCTTTTTGGCCTTTTCAGCTTCCTTCGCCGCCTTCTCCGCAGCCTCAGCCTTTACCTTATCTTCTTTCTCTTTCTGCTTAGCCTCTTCTTTCGTCTTGGAATCTGATTCTTTCTTCGCCTGCGCGTCTGCATCCTCTTTAGCTTTTGCGTCCGCGTCTACCTTGGCCTGGGATCTTTCAGCAGAGGATGTTACGCTCGCAACGCTAGCCGCCTCCGTTTCTGGGTCACTCGGCGCAGTAACACCAATCAATAGGAGTAGAACAACAGTACCGACCGCGAACATCCAACGTTTAACCCTTCGCTTGAATAGCTTGTCGAACATTTTGGGGTTGATGATACCGGCGATCGATGCGAAAAACAATAATGTGAAGATTACCATTAAAAATGATGTCATGGATATGTAGCCCCTCTCTTTTACTTTCTTTTCATCCTGCGATACTTCTCCTGGTTAAGCTCCTTACGCTTTTTACTCGAGTATTCGAAAATGTCTAGCTGGCTGTAAAGCTTCGCTGACTCTTCCGCCGTAATCGGACTGTTCATTGCAATCGACATTTGTAGCATTTGATCCGCTTGAACTTTCAGCAGCTTCTGCCCGTGTTCCATGTCGCCATTGTCGAAAGCCACCATGGCATCCTCGATGACCTTAGCCGACTTCGTTAATTCGACCTGCTGCTCTACTATGGCACTGCCAGGTTCGTTTATCAGATTGATATCCATTGTGAACGAAGCAGATACATCAATCTGGGTGCTGCATGCAACGGCTCTCTCCGTAACATCAATGTAGTTCCAGTTCAATTGAATCACGGTATGTTCGCCTTGGATGTGCGGGTAGAATGCCAGCTCGACAAGAATGGATTTTACCTCGTTGTGATATATGTCTCCTAATTGGAGAACCGGCTTGCCTGACTGCTCCTCTACCGGATATCCGTAGATAGCAACAATTTGAGTGCCTTCCGGAGGATTAAGCGTAAGTTTAACATTCTGGGCAACCACCGATAGCAAGAACTCCTGCTCAAAAATCTTGGGAATGCCGTCAGCCTTATCGATATAATAGAAATTACCGCCACCATGTTCGGCGATGCCTTCCATTAACTCCTCATCGAAACCATCGCCAACCCCCATCGTACTGATCCTACTCCTGAAGAACGATATTCTTTTGCAATCGCGAAGAGCTTTTGCTTATCCGTAATCCCTTCGTTCGCGTGGCCATCGGATAGCAAAATGACCCGATTGACCATTCCGTCCGGCTTGTTCTTCCGAGCGTGTTGCGCCGCTGAGGTTGGTCATTCCTCCCGTTTCGATGGATTCGATGCGATGCTTGATCAAATCCTTGTGCGTGATTTTGGAAGGGGGAATAATCGTCTGAATTTGATCATCAAAAGCAACGAGACTTAGCAGATCGAATACATTCATTTGATCGGCGACGAATTGGCAAGCTTTCTTGCTGTACATTAACGGTTCTCCAGACATGGACCCGCTTCGGTCAAGCACAAGAGACAAATTGATCGGTGACCGAATTAGTGCCTTCTCCCTTTCGTTTCCCTTCGCTTCGATAAGCAAGTACACTTTTTCGGCTCCGCCGATCGGTAAATAAACTTTGCTCCAAGCATGATTAAATGATTAAAAGATATGGCTTGACTCACTGTAGTTCCGCTTCCTCCGAATGGTTTTCATGATTTTCTGACTCGCTCGTCTATTTCTAAATGAATCTAGTCTCGACCATTTATCGTTACTGATGAATTCCAAAATACCCAAACATGTGACAAGTGTGATTTCGTTCTTTTTCTCGCAACGCACGTAACGCCAATATGACTGGTTGAAATACACGACCGGCTTGTCTTGCCACTCTAAGAAACACAATTCTCCCCGTGTTAACTTTTGAAGCTGATTTTGAAAACTATTAAAGTCGCCGCGGTATACCGCTGCTCTCTCACGATAACGTTCAAATGCGTGTTTCGTTATGATGAGCTTCATGGTCGATGCCTCCTCGTCTCGTCTTTGTACTTGTATCTTAAAGTTTCTATTTGGCACCTATTTGTCAGCGAATAAACGTTCGCAAAAATAAACCCCGCTTCAAAGTAGAAGCGAGGCTGTTCCTCTCCTGTATAGCTATTGATACATGTTGACCCACTGCGATAATTGAGCCTTGAGCGAATCCCGTACCGATTTAGGTTCAAGGATTTCCGCAGAAGGCCCGTATTGGAGTACCCATTTCAGAAACTCTTTTTCATTATTAACGGTCACTTCGAAAATAAGGCTTCCGTCCTTCTGATCCTTCATACGCGGATGAACGAATAGATCCTCTTCCTTTATGTACCGGGCCACATCGGCGGAAAACCGAACTTTGAACGCCATATTCTTTTCCCCGCGATCGATCGACCACGTGTTTTTTAAATATTGCTTAATGTTGAAATCGCCTTTGTCGAATGACTGTTCCGTAATTTCTACCTTTTGAAAACGGCTGATCCGGAACGTCCTTATCCCCTTCTTTAAATGACAATAGCCGAATAGGTAAAACAGTCGTTCACGCGGAACGAGATAATAAGGGTCAATTTTTCGTTCCGTCGTTTCATTTCGGTACTGAGTGTGATAAACTGTATCGATTGTCTTTTGCTCCAATATCGCTTGGATGATTGGCTGCAAGAAGTTCGGGCTTTCTTTACGGTATGCGGGCGAACCCATTTGAATGATGCTCGCGATATCTTCGATGATGTTAATCTGCTTGGATTTTTCCTTGAAATGCGTTGCCATGACTTTATCATAAGCCGTCTGGAAACCAGGCGGGAGCTTATCTTCGTCCAATACAGAAGGAAGCAGCGAAAATACTAATGCCTCCTGCTCCGAAAAATTTAGCGGATACATAGAGAACTTGCCCATAAACCTGTAGCCCTTCCCCTTTCCATCATTGGTTATGGGGGCTATCAAGTCGAGCACTCTTAAATCCCGATAGATCGTCCGTATGTCCACTTCACACTTAAAAGCAAGATCGTTTGCGGAAATGCCGGGGTTCGCTTGAATGGCATTGATCATTTTAAAAATACGAATCACTTTATCTACCAAGTTAATCCCCCTCAATTTCCCATAGTTGGTAATGTCCATTAGCATTATCGTATCATGGTTCGGATGATCTATGAAGTTGAATCGATAAAATTTCCTAATATTAAGAAAAGAACAGACCTACTTGCAGGGCCTGTTCTTACTAAGGATTCAATTTCTGTACAATGCATTCAATCCACGAAGGTATGGAGTCTGATCGATAAGTTACTGCACCATGATCTGCCCCTAATATAATCCTGCCTTTACTTATGACTAAATTCCTTGTCCTTGAGTATGATCCTGGATGGATTTGCGGAGTTCCTCGAGTTCCGTTTCACTTTCAACAGGGGAAGTGAGCACAGCTTGTCCTGAATCCGTAATTTGCTCAAGCACTTCTTCAAAATTATCTGGAACGAGCTGAATTTTTATTTTGCTCATATTCCACTCCTCGATTAAAAGTTAATTTGATTCATGAGTTTTCTGATCTCATATGTTCATTTAGGCAGAGATCCGCCCAATTTTTACATCAATTTTACATCAAACCTAATTTTTGACCACTGTATCACCAATATTTCCAACCTGTACTACATTTAAAAACCCAATAAAATCAAGGTTAATTTACGTGAAACCGCTAATAACCATGGGAACCGAATCTTACAATAGATGCAAGTTTGTAATTAATTCGGTTCATTCCTTATACTTCACCCGAATCCGATTCTATACACAATGAAGGGGATGGGCAAATGTTATGGGATGAGGTTCGAAGTCAATTCGATAGGCACTATGGCACTGGATTGTCAACAGTAAATCAGACAACCTTTTTAAGGGCTTCTTGGCGATACTGAATAGG
>NZ_BMHP01000012.1 GCF_014641075.1 Paenibacillus nasutitermitis | reverse complement strand
GCCAGCGTTCGTCCTGAGCCAGGATCAAACTCTCCATAAAAGAGATCCAAAGATCTCATAGCTTACAGATAAGCTAAAAACAGCTCATTCTTTAAAACCTGTTTGACAGGTCGCTCATTGTTCAGTTTTCAAAGAACAAATGCTTCTTGGTTGGCCGTAATTTCCAGCCTTCTTAGTAAGCTTATGATGTTGCCTCAGCGGCGACTTGATTAATATATCATAGGCGATGCACACAATGCAACCCTTTTATTCAACTATTATACCTGTTATTTATTCCCTTCTTATTTAAACGATGATTTACGGCCATATGTCCATTGTGAGCCCCCGATTTTCGCCTTGAATTAAGTAAAACGATGCAATTATATCGAATAACGGTCAAGCTTGCTGGCGCAGACTATTAACAAGAATGATGAGCATGACTGATTCCCTTTTCTATATATGTAGCAGGATGGACACCTAATCTTGTTCCCAGGTACAAAAAAACCGCTGCGGAGAGAAAGGCTCCACAGCGGTACATCAACAAAGCTATTCGCCTGCGCGCTCACGCATTTGCGGGAACAACAGGACATCGCGGATGGAAGGCGCGTCCGTCAGCAGCATGACTAATCGGTCTATGCCTATGCCTAGTCCGCCTGTTGGTGGCATGCCGTATTCCAGTGCACGGATGAAATCCTCATCCATCTCATGGGCTTCGTCATTGCCCTGCTCGCGTTCAACCAACTGGGACTCGAAGCGCTGCCGCTGATCGATAGGATCGTTCAACTCCGTAAACGCATTTGCGTGCTCACGCGCTACGATAAACAATTCAAAGCGGTCTGTGAACCGCGGATCACTGCTGCTTTTCTTTGCCAGCGGCGAAATCGCCACCGGATGTCCGGTTACAAAGGTGGGTTGAATGAGCGTATGCTCCACAAATTCCTCAAAAAACGCATTAAGGATATGGCCAAAAGTCATATGCGGCTCCACTTTTACTTTATGGGCTTTCGCATGGTCATGCGCCTCTTCATCCGTCATTTCAACGGAGAAGTCGACACCTGTCGCTTCTTTTACGAGGTCGACCATGGAAACACGACGCCAGGAAGGCGTCAAGTCGACTTCCTGCCCCTGATAAGAGATTTTGGTTGTACCCAATACCTCTTGTGCGATATGGGCAATAAGCGACTCCGTCAGGGCCATGATATCCTTGTAGTCGGCATAGGCCTCATACAGCTCAATCATCGTAAATTCCGGATTGTGACGCGTTGACATTCCTTCATTCCGGTAGACCCGGCCAATTTCATACACTTTCTCCATGCCGCCGACAATAAGACGCTTCAAGTGAAGCTCGATAGCAATCCGCATGTACAGCTGCATATCGAGTGTGTTGTGATGTGTTACGAAAGGACGCGCAGAAGCGCCGCCCGCAATGGAATGAAGCGTAGGCGTTTCCACTTCCAGATAATCGCGGGAATCCAGATAGCGGCGCATGGATTGAATAATGCGCGAGCGGGCAATAAACGTCTGCTGAACTTCGGGATTAACAATCAGATCGACATACCGCTGACGGTAGCGAAGCTCGACATCCTTGAGACCGTGGAATTTCTCGGGAAGCGGCAGCAGGGATTTGGAAAGAATGGTAATTTCATCCGCTTTCACCGAGATTTCACCCGTATTTGTCTTGAATACCGTGCCGCGGATCCCGACAATATCGCCGATATCCAGCAGTCCGAAAGCTTGATATTCGGCTTCAATTACCGTGTCCTTTCGGGCATAAATCTGAATTTTACCGCTTAAATCCTGAATATGCGCAAATGCGGCTTTGCCCATACCGCGTTTTTGCATGATTCTTCCCGCTACACTGACCTCCACGGCTTTTCCTTCGAGGTCCTCTTTACTTACCTCATTGTACGTCTCCACAATGTCTTTGGCACGGTGCGTTCTTTCGAACTTTCCCCCAAATGGATCAATCCCGAGCCCCCGAAGTTCATCCAGCTTGTCTCTGCGTATTTGCAGAAGCTCGCTTATTTCCTGATCTTGCGTTTGATGCTCCACTGCCATTCATCTCCTTGTTTGTTCCCAAGCCACGTATCATGCCGATTGCCCTGAAATGTCAAGAAGAAACAGGCTTGGTCCCCCTAGCAGGGCCGGGCATGCTTCTTCCATTCCAGGAAATTCAATACTCTGATTTTTGTGAAAAAAGCTCCCCGCGGAAGCTTTCACAAAAAGGTTCTTGGTTATTTTTTAATATCGACGATTTTATATTGAATAACGCCGGCCGGTACGTTCACTTCAACAACGGTCCCTTTGTTCTTGCCAAGAATGGCCTTGCCTACAGGACTTTCATTGGAAATCTTGTTTTGAAGCGGATCCGCCTCAGCCGTACCTACGATCGTGTATTCCATCGTATCGCCAAATTCCATATCCTCAACCGTCACGATTGATCCAATGCTCACGGAATCAATGTTTATATCATCATTATTGATAATCCGCGCGTTGCGCAGCATCTTCTCCAATGTGATTACACGGCCTTCGATAAAAGCCTGCTCGTTCTTGGCATCCTCATATTCGGAGTTCTCACTGATATCGCCGTAACCAATCGCGACTTTAATCCGCTCGGCTACCTCGCGACGCTTGACCGACTTTAACGTCTCCAGCTCTTCCTCAAGCTTCTTCAGTCCGTCCTGAGTCAAAATGATCTCTTTATCGCTCATGCTACTGATTCTCCTGTCAAATGACATTTTTTTCATACCCTGTATGAATTCACCGTTTGTCTAAATATAGTACGCAGTATCCCTTTGATGACAGCGTGTGGAATCCTGTTGCCTGATATCCTTGATCTGGTTGGCTTTATTGTCATGATACTTATTATTGAGAAATTATATTTCAAGTCTGCCCCGAATGTCAACGAAAGCCAGTTATAGGATTCTACTTTTGATAATTCTGCCTATAAACGTCAGCTTTATCCAACGAAGCATACCGGTCAGGCTATATATCAAAGCCGATGGCAGCCGCAGCATGCCCGGCCTCATATCCGATTGAAAAACAACTTCGCCAGATGAAGTGGAGGAAAGGGTCGGCTGTTCGCCTTCCGTGCCAAGCAGTTCCATATAATTGCCCAAAATCTGTGCCATTACATCCCGGCTTGTTTCTTCCATAATGACATCCTTGATACGCGCTGCGCCAGGGAGCCCCTTCAAGTACCAGGCCAGATGCTCGCGCATTTCACGCACAGCGACCGATTCGCCCATGAGCTTGACCAAACGGTCCATATGGACGATAGCAATTTCCATTTTTTCTCGTGGACTTGGTTCAGGGAGCAGTTTTCCTTCTGTCAAATAATGAATGGTCCGGTACAGCATCCAGGGATTGCCCAGCGCTCCGCGGCCGGTCATGACGCCGTCACATCCGGTATGATCCAGCAGACGCTTCGCGTCTTCCGGTGAAAATACATCGCCATTGCCAATAACGGGAATGTTTGCCGCCGCTTTAACATCCTTTATAATATCCCAATCCGCCTTGCCGGTATACAACTGCTCTCTTGTGCGGCCATGAACACTGACCGCTTTGCCTCCAGCGCGCTCAACGGCTTGGGCATTCTGAATGGCATAAATATGCTCGCAGTCCCAACCGACCCGCATCTTCACGGTAACCGGCTTGTCGACCGCATCCACAACCGACGAAACCATCTCATAGATTTTGTTTGGATCAAGCAGCCAGCGCGCGCCTGCGTCGCATTTTGTAACCTTTGGTACCGGGCACACCATGTTGATGTCGAATATCGGCATAGGTCTGTTTATCGACAATTTTCGCAGCTTCTACCAACGATTCGCGGTCTCCCCCGAAAATTTGCAAACTGCGCGGTTTCTCACGCTCATCGACGAACAGCATATCCAGCGTGCGTTTGTTGCCGTGCACGATCGCCTTGTCACTAACCATCTCGGCACAAACAAGACCGCAGCCGAATTCTTTGGCGATCAGTCGAAAAGCCGGATTTCACACGCCGGCTATCGGCGCAAGGACAACCTTATTCTTCATTTCACTATGGCCGATTTTGAGCATGACACTCCTCACTCCCTTCTGATGTCAAGAAGAACCGGCTCAAGCCCGCGCTTCAAATGGAACTAATCATAACAATAATCCTATCTACCGGCGGCTGTCAGCCGTCAGTTCTTTGTAGCTGATTCCCAGCGTTTCTGAAATACGCTCCAACAGCTTGGGATCGGGCTTTCGGGTACCCCGTTCCAAAGAACCAAGGACAGCAACCGATACTTCGAGCCGTTCCGCAAGCTCCTGCTGCGTAAAACCTTTCAGCTTTCGGAAAGCTCGGACGCGTTGTGCCAATTGATCGTATTCCATAACGTGATGCCTTCCCCTCCATCCTCTAACGCTCGTGATGCCAATTGATCAGCCTGCTTCTTCAACGGATGGCGGCTGTCCAGCACATCATTTAGCGGAACCATGACGAAAGCCCGCTCCAGCATTCTCGGATGGGGTAAAGTTAGTTCCTCATCCTCCATCCGGATGTCTTCCATCAGCAATAAATCAAGATCGATCGTGCGCGGGCCAAAACGGATTTCGCGCGTTCGGCCAAGTTTATTCTCTATGTTCAGCATCGTGCGCAAAAGAGCAATCGGCTCAAGAGTCGTACGAACGGCTGCCACCATGTTCAGGAAAGCCGGTTGGTCGGTATAACCGACGGGTGCCGTCTCATAGATACCGGAAATGCGCATCACCTGGATACCAGGATCGTTGTCGAGGAGCCTGAGCGCCCGGCGCAGCAGCTGCTCCCGAGCGCCGATGTTGGAGCCCAGCGCCAGGTATGATTGCCTTCGGCCTGCTTCCAGGACCCCGTCCTCCACGATATTCAAATCCGTAAGAGTCGGATCTGCGCTTGCCGTGTTATTGTTCAGCGGATGCTTGTTGTCCATGTTCATCCCGCTTTCTGCAGAGTTCCACCGTAACGCCGTCAAAGTGAATATCGAACGGCGGGTGAGGCTTGGTCACGCGGACCGTCACTTCATTTACATTAGTATAAGCGTCGAGAAGCCTCGATGCAATGTGACCGGCTAAAGCTTCGATTAATTTGAAAGGCGGTCCTTCAACAATAAATTTCACCAGGGCATGCAACTCCGCGTAATTCACCGTATGGTCCAAATCATCGGTTTGCGATGCTTGCGCAAGATCGATCTTGAGCTCCACATCGACGATATATTGCTGTCCCAGTTTGTTTTCCTCAGGAAATACGCCGTGATAGCCATAAAAACGCATGCCGTTCAATATCATCCGATCCATCTGAAGTTCCTCCTCCTAGTGTAATGTCCGGTACACAATCGCATCAGCCATGAGGGCATTGCGCTTCATTTCCTGTACATCGTGAACACGGACGATTTGACAGCCTTTAGAAATGCCGATCGTGGTCGTGGCCGCGGTTCCCATAATGATCTGATCCGCAGGCAGATCAAGCGTGCGTGCGATAAACCGTTTGCGCGAGGTTCCCAGAAGCACAGGATAGCCAAGTGCGGTCAGTTTCTCCAAATTACCCATCATCGTCAAATTTTCTTCGTAGTTTTTGGCAAAACCGATACCCGGGTCCAGCCACAGGTCTGTTTCGGATATCCCCGCCGCCTGCGCGGCATCGACACACGCCAGGAGATCTTCGATAACGTCCTGAACAAAGTTGTTATATTCCATGTCACGGCGGTTATGGCCTATGATGACAGGACAACGGAACTCAGCCGCCACCCCGGCCATCCCGGGGTCGCCCTTCAGCCCCCAGATATCGTTAATGATATTCGCTCCCGCCAGCAGGGACTGGCGCGCCGTTTCCGCTTTGTACGTATCGATTGAAATCGGGATGTGCGGCAGCGCCTGCCGAACGGCGCGGATCACCGGGAGCACACGGTCAAGCTCCTCTTCAAGGGGAACCGGCTCATATCCCGGTCGCGTGGACTCCCCGCCAATATCAATGATATCGGCACCCTCTGCTGCCATAGCGGAGGCATGCCTGACCGCAGCATCCAATGTATTGAACCGTCCGCCGTCAGAGAAAGAATTCGGCGTGATATTGAGAATGCCCATAATCAGCGTACGCCGGCCCAACTCAAGCTCTATGCCGCCGTCCAACTTGTAGCTGCGGGAATAAGGCCAGCCGGCTGCGGTTTCGCCTTTCTTCTGCTGCATGTGATCGCTCCTCTCTTATCCATTTATTAAAAGATACTATACCATAAGGATTGGCAGAGAACGTTTGCGAATCTATTCCAGAACGCTTGCCGCCTCCTGGCGGTAGGCTTCGAGCAGCTGCTGCTGGACCGGACCGGCACCGGCATTGCCAACGCAGTGGACCGTTCCTTGCCCGTCGCGGAGCGAGGTAACCGGAACCAGCTCTTGAATGGAATTGGTGACCCACACTTCATCGGCCTCAAGCAGCTGCTCCCACTCGAATAAACCCTCCACGATCTTCAGGCCTCCTGCCTGTGCCAGCTCCATGACCCTCTGCCTGGTAATACCCGGCAGGATGCCGGTTTCAATCGAAGGCGTAAAGATAATGCCGTTCCGGGCAAAAAACAGATTGCTGACAATACCTTCGGCCAGCCAGCCTTCACTTGTAAGCATCAGCCCTTCTGCGCCCGGAGCCGCCTGCATGCCGAGCAGTTCACGCTTGGCAATGATATTGTTCATATAATGCAGAGACTTCAAGCGGATATCCCCCTCCGGGGTGTTCCGCCTTGTCTGCAGCAGCGCAAGCTCCTTTCCGCGCCTATAGAGCAATGGATCTGCAGGCGGCAGCGGCTTCACAAGGAGCAGCGAGTCGGGTTTCGTATAATCCTCCAACGGAAGCCCCAGTCCCCCGACGCCCGCCGTTACGGTCAACCGCACATAAGCTTCCGCCAGCCCGTTCGCCCGCATCAGATCCCGGAGCCAGGCACGAATCGCATCCGCATCCGCTCGATAGCCAATGCCCAGAGAGCGGCAGCCCTCGTGCAGCCGATCCAGATGCCGCTCAAGCAGGAACGGCCTGCCTTCATAGGTGCGAAAAGTTTCAAACAGGCCCATCCCATACAAAAAGCCGTGATCATAGACCGAGATCACGGCTTCCTCCGCTGGCTTAACCGCTCCGTTCCAGCCTATATTCATCGGGCTGCGCCTGTACGCATGCTTAAGAAATTGCGAAGCAGGGAGAGGCCGTTTTCGGTAATAATCGATTCCGGGTGAAATTGGACGCCCTCAACCAGGTATTCCTTATGCCGCAATCCCATGATCTCTCCTTCCGCTGTTTGGGCGCTGATCTCCAGGCAATCCGGCAGCGTCTCGCGTTTTACAATCAGCGAATGATAACGCGTAGCAGTGAAGGGGGAAGGAATGCCTGCAAAGACCGACTTTCCGTCATGCAGAATCGGTGAGGTTTTGCCATGCATTAATTTCTCTGCACGCACGACATCGCCGCCGAAGGCTTGTCCGATAGCCTGATGGCCCAGACAAACGCCAAATATCGGGATTTCTCCCTTGAACCGGTCGATTAGAGCCAGCGAGATTCCCGCTTCATTGGGGCTGCAGGGTCCCGGGGAAATCAGAATATGGTCCGGTGCCAGCGCCGCAATGCCGTCCAGATCGATTTCATCGTTTCGTTTCACAACAATATCCTCGCCAAGCTCTCCCAAATATTGAACCAAATTATACGTGAATGAATCGTAATTATCGATGACCAGAATCATTCTCCTTACCCCCTTATAAGTTGCGCCGCCCATAGCTCGCTGTATTCAATGGCCTTCCAGAGCGCCTTAGCTTTATTCAACGATTCGTGATATTCCCGCTCGGGGTCGGAATCAATGACGATCCCCGCTCCGGCTTGAATATGGACCATACGGTCCTTCATCGTCATTGTTCTTATGATAATATTAAATTCCATATCGCCGTTGTAGTCAATCCAGCCGAGCGATCCCGTGTACGGTCCCCGCCTGACAGGTTCCAGCTCCTCGATGATTTCCATCGTTCGGATCTTGGGCGCGCCGGTGATCGTACCGCCCGGAAAGGTCGCAGCAATAACATCGTAGGCGTCTTTTCCGGCAGCCAATGTCCCTTCCACCTGAGAAACCAGATGCATCACATGGCTGTATCGTTCAATAGCCATAAGTTCCTTCACCTGAACAGAGCCATAGGCGGCTATTCGCCCCAAATCGTTGCGCTCCAGATCGACAAGCATAATATGCTCCGCCCGTTCCTTCTCGCTGGCCAGCAGTTCTGCCGCCATGGCCTGGTCGTCTTCCTCGGTATGCCCGCGTCTGCGAGTTCCGGCAATCGGCCTTGTGATCAACCTGCCGCCGCTGACTTCCACCAGCAATTCGGGTGATGCCGAGACCAGCTGGAAATCCGGGCACCGCAGCATCCCCATATAAGGGGATGGATTAAACAACCGAAGCCATTCATAAAGCTCCTCGGGCGCTGCCGTTGTTTCCCGGCTTTGGCGCAACGACAGGTTGACCTGAAACACATCTCCTTGTGCAATATAGGTACGGATCCGTTCGACCGCTTCCATATAAGCCAATTTGGAAAAAGGGGAGGTTCTGCCGCCTACCGCCTCGACATCGATATGGAGCGATGCCTTCTCCATCAACTCCATTCTGGCCTGTCTTATGCCTGCAGCTTGATCCGGCGCAGACAAGCCGGATACGGCCGTTTCCTGCAAACCCCCGTTATGAGCCAAACCTGGCGCCGAAGCTTCCATCATCTGACTCCATACGAGGGCCATGGCTTCCGCCTGGGCACAGGCGCGCTCATACAGCTGCTGCAGCTGCTCCGCAGTTTCCCCACCGGTTATCCGCGATTGGACCGCGCAGTAAAGGGATTGTTCCTGATGATCCACAATCCACAGCTCATCCATCCGCAGGAACAAATAATCTGGCAGTCCCAGATCATCGGCCGCCGATTCGGGCAGCTTCTCGATTGAACGGATAATATCATAGCTCCAGTAACCGACACAGCCGCCTGTCCACTTCGGCCCTATTCCCATGCGCGGCGCTCTGAATTCACTCATCCAGCTCCGCACCGCATCCAGCGGCTCCCCCTCATAAACCGTCCGGCTACCGCTGACGGTATCAACGGCTTCCGCCCTGCCGCTCTTGCCGCGGATGACGGATGACGGTGAAAGCCCGAGGTAGGTATATCTGCCATCCTTCCCGCTCTCCAGAACAAAGGCATAAGGAGATGCGCCCTCCCACGCTTTCTCCCAGGAGGCCGGTTTGTCTGCGCCCGCAGCAAGTGCCCGCCTGACCAGCACCGGCAGCATCGTATATTGTTGTTCCTGCCAGAGCTGCCACTGGCTATAAGCTGTAAACGCCATATGCCGTCCTCCGCTAATCATATTGCTTCAGGCTTCACTCATCATCTTACGATGCGGCGTAAAGCCATATCCACTCATTCATTTGGAAGCAAGTATACCGAATCAGCGGCCAAAAGAAAAGAAAAATTGGACCTCCATGGTCATGGAGATCCAATTGCAGCAGGCAGCGGAAGCGGGCCGCCAGATGTAAATCGATCTTAGTTCTCGAAATTGAACAGTGGAGTGGACAGGTAACGCTCTCCGTTGGATGGCACGATAGCGATGACCCGCTTGCCTTCGCCCAGCTCTTTCGCTACTTTCAAAGCGGCGAAAATCGCGGCACCGGAAGAAATACCGCAGAGGATGCCTTCTTCTTTGGCCGTACGGCGAGCTGTTTCGAAGGATTCTTCATTACCCACAGCAATGACTTCATCATAAATGTCGCGGTTAAGAATTTCCGGAATAAAGTTGGCGCCGATCCCCTGAATCTTGTGCGGTCCGGGATTGCCTCCGGAAAGCAGCGGAGAAGCCTCAGGCTCAACGGCATAAATTTTAATATTAGGGAAGTTTTGTTTCAGCACTTCACCGGCACCTGAAATCGTTCCGCCCGTACCGATACCGGCAACGAAAGCATCCAGCTTGCCGTCGAACGAGTTGATCGCTTCAACAATTTCCGGTCCAGTCGTTTCGCGGTGAATTTTCACATTCGCCTGGTTCTTGAACTGCTGAGGCAGGAAATAAGAAGGATTCTCTTTCTGAAGCTCTTCCGCCTTGCGGACCGAACCGTTCATGCCTTCGGAGCCTGGCGTCAGGATGATCTCTGCACCGTAAGCGCGAAGCAGGTTGCGGCGCTCAAGACTCATCGTTTCAGGCATAACCAGAATCGCTTTATAGCCTTTGGCAGCTGCGACAAGCGCAAGACCGATACCGGTATTGCCGCTTGTAGGCTCAATAATTGTGTCTCCCGGTTTGATCAGCCCTTCTTTCTCGGCTACTTCAATCATGCTGATCGCGATACGATCCTTCACGCTCGCTCCCGGATTCTGATACTCGAGCTTCACGTAGATTTCGGCGCTTCCCGCAGGCACAAGCCGATTCAAACGCACCAGAGGCGTGTCACCTATAAGATCGGTTATATTCTGTACAATTCTAGCCATGATAAGAGCTCCTCCTTATTCCGACTAAATCAGTTGGTTTTACCTACATTTTATCAGTCAAAACTACCCGCTGTCAAGAGTTGGTTTTAACCAGAATGGGAAAAAGAATGTCTTTGGTCCTGCTATTTGTGAACATGCACTCAAGGCATGATTTTGGCATTGTATTTGGCTAGAAGTTCCTCCTCGACCTGTCCCAGGGGACTGGCTTTGGAAAGCTCAAGCTGTTTGCGTGCATGTGCCCTCAATGTCTGTCCTTCTATCTGCCGCGTCGTATGTTTTTCCGTCAGTTGTATGACGGCCTGTCCTTCTTCCAGCTCAATTGGGCCGGCCACTTCTCCGACCTCAAGCCCGGCGGCACTCTTCAACACTTCGCTATCCACAAATGGATCGGCTTCATCAATCAAGCCCAGATCCCCGCCGCTCTCCGAAGTGTTCTCATCGATGGAGTAGGTTTTGGCCATCAGCGCAAAATCATTCCCCTTCGACAGACGCTCCATGATCGCGCGCGCATCTTTCTTGTTCTCCGACACAATCCAGGAAATCCGGTATTGATTGCGCGGCGCAAACTGGTCTTTATTTTCTTTCAAATATTGATCAATCTCTTCTTCGCTCACGGTAATCGATCTTGTGGCGATTTTCTCCAGCAGCAGCCGGTATTCCGTATCGCTCTGAATGGCTTCACGGGTTAATCCAAGCTGCTCCTTCATTGATTTATAATACTGTTCTTCGCTCTCATAGCCGGCCATCATCGCCTGTTGTTCTTCTTCAAGCTCGGAGGGAGAAATGTTCAAGTCGTATGTCTTGGCTTCCTGCCTTATCGCCGCTCTGACCATCAGGGCATGCAGTACCGTTTCCCCATATTGGCTTTGCAACTGCCGATTCAGCTCGGAAGCTGTAATCTGCTCCTCTCCAACCATGGCAGCCGCTTGATCCATGACGGGGGGCTGATCCTTGGCGTCATCGGCTTCATCGCTGGACGAAGGGACTTGATCTCCTGGTGCTAACACCCGGATGACAACCACAACGGCCAGAATGATCATACATGCGGCTTGAAGCAGCAGCACACTCTTCAATACCCGATCTTTCTTCATATTCGCCTCGGCCCTTCGATTATTGAATCGGTTTTGGCTTTGCCTGGTCGAGCAGCTTCTCGAGCTGCGGCCGTTCAAATACGTAGGTCTCGTTGCAGAAATGGCATACAATTTCAGCTCGGCCGTCTTCTTCGATCAACTGTTTCAATTCGTGCTCCCCCATGCTGATCAGCGTACGTTCGACTCTCTCATGGGAGCATTTGCACGCAAACACAATATCCAGCGTATCCATAAGCTGTATATCGTCACCAACGACCCAGCGCAGCAACCCTTCGGGCGTTTCTCCCTGGTCCAGCAAGGCGGATATTGGCGGAAGTGCCGTGATCGCCTGCTCCAGCCGGGCGATCTCTTCTTCTGTAACGCCAGGCATCAATTGTACGATAAAGCCTCCGGCGTTCATGACCTGTCCGTATTCGTCCACGAGAACACTTAAACCGACGACCGAAGGCGTCTGTTCCGATGTGGCAAAATAATAGGTGAAGTCCTCGGCAAGCTCGCCGGAAACAATCGGTATACTGCCACGGTAAGGTTCTTTGAGCCCCAAATCCTTGATGATATGGATATGGCCTTCGCGTCCTACAGCTCCCGCAACATCCAGCTTGCCGAGCTCGTTGCTTGGCAGCTGCGTTTGCGGATTATCCACGTAGCCGCGCACCTCTCCCACAGCGTTGGCATCTACGACAACTTGTCCGATAGGGCCGTCGCCTTTCACCTGAATCGTAAGCTTCTCTTCTCCTTTAAGCATGGCTCCCATGATGGCTCCCGCCGTAGCAGTCCGCCCCAGAGCAGCCGTTGCTGTAGGAAGAGTCCCATGCCGCCTGCGAAGCTCCTCCACCAAATTCGTTGTTTTCACGCCAAACACACGCAGCTTTCCGCCCCAGGCCATTCCTCGCACCAGGAAATCTTTCCCCAACGTTTCTTCCATCTTATCTCCCCCTTCATCTGTCCTGCACGTACAGCCTGACCTGCCGGCTGTCTCTTATGCGGCTAATGCTCTTGGTTGCGCTGATAAATAATTCGCAGACCGTCCAGGGTCAGCAGCGGATCCACTTCCTCAATCGTCTCCGACTCGGTTGCGATTAGCTCCGCCAGTCCGCCTGTGGCGACCACATGGGGCTTCACATTAAACTCCTTGAAAATACGTCTAACAATACCGTCCACCTGACCGGCATAGCCGTAAATAATGCCAGCTTGCATGGAGGTAACCGGATTGCGCCCTATCACACTCTTGGGCTTGACCAATTCAATACGCGGCAGCTTGGCCGCCCGCTGGTACAACGCTTCCGTTGAAATGCCGATGCCCGGCACAATCGCCCCACCGATATAATCGCCTGCCGCATCGATATAATCGAAGGTCGTTGCCGTTCCGAAGTCGACAATAATCAAGGGAGCGCCATACTTCTCGATTCCCGCGACCGCATTGACGATCCGGTCCGCCCCAACCTCGCGCGGGTTCTCATACCGGATATTCAGACCGGTCTTAACGCCTGGCCCCACAATATGAGGGGTCTTGCGCAAATACTTCGCGCACAGCTGTTCAAGCATCCGCATCAGGGGCGGGACAACCGAGGAAATAATGACCCCTTCCATCTGCTCCAGACGGTACCCGGCAAACTGAAACAGATTGTGAATCATAATCCCGTACTCATCTACGGTTGCCGACCGGTTGGTGCTCAGACGCCAATGCTGCACCAGCGTTTTCTCCTGGTAAATCCCGATGACGATATTGGTGTTTCCTACGTCAATCACTAGGATCACGCTTCCGGCACTCCTTTCTTCCCGTCCAAATCAAGACTGATATCAAGCGAGTCAAAGGAGTAAGTCAGACCGCCAACGGAGATGACATCAACGCCACATTCCGCTATGGCCCTCACCGTGCTTAAATTTACGCCGCCGGAAGCTTCGACAATCACATGCGGCGAATGCGTCTTGATCCGCTGCCGCGCTTCTTTCATTCGCTCATGCGGCATGTTGTCCAGCATAATAATATCCGCTGCGCATGCAAGCGCTTCTTCCACCTGCTCCAGCGTTTCGGTTTCCACTTCGATTTTCATCGTATGCGGAATCTGCCTCCGTGCTGCTTCAACAGCTGCGGAGATGCCCCCCGAGCCTTTTATATGATTGTCCTTGATCATGACCGCATCATATAATCCGAAGCGGTGATTGGAACCACCGCCTATGCGTACGGCATATTTCTCCAGCAATCGATGCCCCGGCGTTGTTTTGCGGGTATCGGCGAGCCGGACAGGAAGCCCTTCGATCGCATCCACAAAAGCGCGCGTCTTGGTGGCAATACCGGACAAGCGCTGCAGCAGGTTGAGCGCAAGGCGCTCACCGGTCAGGAGGCTGTGCGTGCTGCCTTCCACTTCGGCCAGCACGGTACCCCGCTGTACTGCGTCTCCATCTGCGGCGAGCGCATGGAAGACCAGTGAGGGGTCCACGGTCTCAAAGACAAGCCGGGCAATCGGCATCCCTGCCAAAATCCCATTATCCTTGACATGAATAACCGCTTTGGATTGGCTACCAGCAGGAATGGTCGTCCAGCTGGTGACATCGCCCGCTCCGATATCCTCGGCAAGCCATGCACGGATTTGCTCCTTAAGGGCATGCTCGCTGCTCCCGACGGCAAAAAGATCAGCTTTCGCATCATATCTCATCGATTAGTCCCTCCGTTACACCATGCTCGCGATGCAGAACCGTATGTCGGCGCCAGACCAGGTCATCGCGTTCCGGGAAATCCTCACGGGAGTGCGCCCCCCGGCTTTCTTCCCTTACCAATGCCGCCTCGGTCGTCAGCAAGGCACAGGTGAGCAAATTGGCAAATTCATATTCTTCACGTTTTGTAAGCACAGACTGGAAAATCGGCAGCTGCCTGCGCAGCTCCTCCAAGCCTTTGTTCAGTCCCTTGCCATCGCGGCGCAGCCCGGCGTAGCGGACCATAATTTTTTGCAGCTTCAGACGTTTCTCTACAACTGCTTGCATGGAGGATCCGCTCCGCGGAATTGCCGGCGTCTCAATGATTAACCCTGGCTCCAACGGCTGCAGATTATTGATCCGCTCCACAATACGCCGGCCGAACACAATCGCTTCGGACAATGAATTGCTGGCCAGCCGGTTTGCGCCATGCACTCCGGTCGACGAGCATTCACCGCAGGCAAACAGCCGGCCGATGTTGGTCTCCCCGTTAAGATCGGTTTTGACGCCCCCCATCATATAATGTGCTGCGGGAGCGATTGGAATCCAATCGGTTGTCAAATCCAGACCAAAACTCAGGCAAAACTCATAAATATTCGGAAAGCGATGCTTCACCATATCTGCGGATTCATGCGTCACATCAATATAGACGAAGGTGGATTTGGTTTCTTCCATCTCCGACACGATGGCCCTGGCCACAACATCCCGTGGAGCCAGCTCCAGCTGCTCATGGTATTTCTCCATAAAGCGTTCACCTTTAATATTACGCAGTACGCCGCCCTCGCCCCGTACCGCCTCCGAAATCAGAAATCGCGGCGCCCCGGGGTAACACAGCGAAGTAGGATGAAACTGGACGAATTCCATGTCCTGTATGTAGGCGCCCGCACGGTAGGCGATTGCAATACCATCGCCTGTAGCCACGTCCGGATTCGTTGTGTAACGGTAAAGCTGACCGGTTCCGCCAGAGCAGAGAATCGTTGCTTTTCCGCGTACGAATACCCGCCCGCCTTCGGGCTTCTGCACAAGTGCACCGATACACTGCCCGTTGTCGATAATGAGATCGATGACAAAATGATCATCCCAGACCTCGATACGCGGATTTTCGACTGCTTTCTGGGAAAGTGCCCGGACAATTTCGAAACCGGTCGCATCCCCATTGGCATGCAAAATACGCCGCTGGCTGTGAGCTCCTTCTTTGGTCAGAGCAAATTCGCCATTCTCCTGATCGAACCGGGTGCCCATCTGCACCAGGTCCTGAACGCCCTTCGTCCCCTCATGAACCAACACATCGACTGCTGCAGGCGAACAAAGCCCCGCCCCGGCAATGAGCGTATCCTGCCTGTGATATTCGGGAGAATCGTCTTCCGAGATGACAGCCGCTATTCCACCCTGGGCATAACGCGTATTGCTGTCGAGCAGAGATTTCTTCGTTATCATCAGGACATCATTATCGCTGCTTGACTTAATAGCGGTAAAAAGGCCGGCAATGCCGGCCCCAATGACGATAACATCCTTATCGATAATAGGCAGATCTGCAAGCGATACATCAACTAAATATCGTGGGATCATCGCAATAGATTTTCCTCTCTAATGTTGATTCTTTATTTCACCTGCAGCATGCGCTCCAGAGATAGACGGGCCTGGTCGGCAACATGGTCGGGAACGTAAATTTGCGGCTGCATCGTTTCCAGACATTTTACCAGCTTCTTAAGATTGTTGACTTTCATATTCGGGCAAACCAGATATTTGGAAGCAAAATGGAAGGTCTTGTCCGGACTGTCCAGACGCAGCTGGTAGCCGGTACCATCCTCGGTGCCCACAATAAACTCTTTATTGTCGGATTCCTTGCAATATTTCAGAATCGCCGTTGTGCTTCCAACAAAATCACCGCGTTCCACAACCTCAGGCCGGCATTCCGGATGCACGACAAATTGCGCGTTCGGATATTTTACTTTCATCTCTTCTACATCTTTGACGGTCAACATGTCATGAGTGTTGCAATAGCCTTCCCAAATGATCATTTTTTTGTCGGTATTTTGCTGAACATAATGGCCCAGGTTCTTGTCCGGCACCCAAATAACCTCATCGGAATCCACCGAATTGACTACGCGCACAGCGTTGGCTGATGTGCAGCAGATATCCGTTTCCGCTTTGATTTCGGCTGAGGAGTTGATGTACGTGACAACCTTCGCATGAGGATGCTGCGCCTTCAGCTTGCGCAGGCCATCCACATTAACCATATCGGCCATCGGACAACCGGCACGCTCATCCGGAATAATAACCGTTTTGTTCGGAGCCAAAATTTTTGCGCTTTCCCCCATAAAATGCACGCCGCAGAAAACAATTACATCCGCATCCGTCTGAGCGGCTTTCTGAGCCAGCAGGAACGAGTCCCCACGGAAATCAGCCACCTCCTGTATTTCATCACGCTGATAATAATGCGCTAAGATAATGGCGTTGCGTTCTTTCTTAAGCTGCATTAAACGTTCCCGCAGCTCGCGGTTTTGCTCCGCTTTGCGCTCGAGAGCCAATGCTTCCATAGTCGTAGGTCTCCTCTTTTCGCTGACTTTGTGAACAGATGCACATACCTCTACATCACGTATCGGTGTTTGGTCCGCCTCACAATCATGACAACGCGTTTTCGATTGTTTAACATTTAATTTACACAGTGTGCAACCTGCTGTCAACCAACAAAAGAAGCTGTTTTAAGCGATTTGCGACAGACCTGCCTCCGATGGAACACACAGGGGCGGCAAATCTTACCGGACCTCCCACGGAGGCCTGCTTTCATGGATAAAGCTCCCTGACGTACAGCAGGTAGCGGATTCCTACAAAGTTAATCTTCAAAAAGGAAAAAGCTGTCCGCGCAGTTGTCTGCTAGCGAACAGCCTTCATGGCTCAATTATTTAGGCTCGGTGTCATTTCCGCCATCCGGATCGTCCGGAGGTGTCAAATCTCCCGCTTCTTTGGACTGGATGCGAACCTTTACACCGCCGATTGTATCAATAATCGGCTCAGCGTGCGGCTCATCCGGTGTTTTTTCCAAATTAGCATCGGTACCTGTTGCATCCATGGAACCTGTCTCGATCAGGCGCTTGATTTGGTCAAGCTCCAGCGTTTCCACTTCGAGCAGCGTTTGAGCAATGAGATGCATCTCTTTGCTTTTCTCGGTGAGAAGTGTTTTGGCGCGATCGTAGCAGGTTTGAATGAAGCTTTGCATTTCCTGATCAATCTCATAGGCGATGGCATCGGAATAATTCTGCTCATGTCCGATATCACGGCCCAGGAAGACCTGCCCCTGCGAGCTTCCGAACTGCATAGGTCCGAGCTTGTCGCTCATGCCATATTCCATAATCATGGCACGCACGATGCTGGTTGCTTGTTTGAAGTCGCTGTATGCGCCTGTACCGATTTCGCCGATGAACAGCTCTTCGGCTACACGCCCGCCCAGCAGTCCCGTTACTTTATCAAGCAGCTCCTTCTTGGTCGACAGCATACGGTCGCCTTCCTTAGGAAGCATGATGACATAACCGCCCGCCTTGCCGCGCGGGATAATCGTGACTTTATGCACCACATCGGCATGCTCCAGGAAATAACCGGCTATCGTATGGCCTGCTTCATGATAAGCAACAATCCGCTTCTCGCGGTCACTGATAACGCGGCTGCGCTTCTCGGTTCCGACAAGGACACGGTCAATAGCTTCATCGACCTCGACCATCGCAATATCTTTCTTGTTGCGCCTTGCTGCAAGAAGCGCCGCTTCATTAAGCAAATTCTCCAGATCGGCACCGGTAAATCCTGTGGTCCGCTTCGCAATGATGTCCAGTTTCACATCCTTGGTCAGCGGTTTGTTGCGGGAATGGACTTTCAGTACGGCTTCGCGTCCTTTAACATCCGGACGGTCAACGGTAATTTGACGGTCGAAACGGCCTGGACGAAGCAGTGCCGGATCGAGAATGTCCGGACGGTTGGTCGCAGCCACGATAATAATTCCTTCATTGGCTCCGAATCCGTCCATCTCAACGAGCAATTGGTTGAGCGTTTGCTCACGCTCGTCGTGACCGCCGCCAAGCCCTGCACCACGCTGACGGCCTACGGCGTCAATCTCATCGATAAAGATGATACAAGGTGCATTTTTCTTTGCGTTCTCAAACAAGTCGCGTACACGAGAGGCACCGACACCGACGAACATTTCGACGAAGTCAGAACCGGATATGCTGAAGAACGGCACGCCGGCTTCCCCTGCAACCGCACGGGCCAGCAAGGTTTTACCTGTACCTGGAGGTCCTACAAGGAGAACCCCTTTCGGGATCCGCGCACCGACCGCCGCGAATTTGCGGGGATCTTTGAGGAACTCAACGACCTCCACAAGCTCCTGCTTCTCTTCGTCCGCGCCCGCCACATCCTCGAACGTGACGCGCTTCTTCTCTTCGTTATATAAGCGCGCTTTGCTTTTGCCAAAGTTCATGACTTTGCCGCCGCCGCCCTGCGCTTGATTGATAAGGAAGAAGAACAAGATGAAAATAATGACGAACGGGATGATCGAAGTTAAGAAAGTCAGCCAAATGCTGGGACCTTCCGTTGGCTTGATATCCATCTCGAATCCGTTCTTAATCTGGGCGTCGTGAATTTCTTTGATTGCAAATTCTTCTACGTTGGAATGGGCAAAGAATTGTTCCGATTCCGCGCCATCTGGTTTTGTCTTATATTTACCTGTAACCAAATAGGAGTAGCCATCAAATTGGAGATCGATACTGGCGACATTGTTATCGTTCAACGCTTGTCTCAATTGGTCGTATCGAATTTCAACGGTGGTATCGTTCTGGCTGCTGATAAATTGGAATATCCCGACAGTCACCAAAAAAATAATCAAATAAAATCCAGTGTTCCGGATGATCCGATTCATCCCCTACCTCCTCTCAAGACGTTCCAAATATTTTACCACAGCATGATTACCGTCACAAATCCGGGTCGGTTGCGAAGAGGCATGCCAAGCTGGTGTATTGCACCATCTGAGGCCATTGTTCATCCTGCTGACGGCTGGTTTGTCGTTATTTTTCATAAATCTCCGGCTTCAAAATGCCGATGAGCGGTAAATTGCGATATTTCTCCGCATAATCAAGCCCATAACCGACCACGAATGCATCCGGCAAAACAAAGCCCTTGTAATCCGCTTCCAGCTCCACCTTGCGGCCGGTCGGTTTGTCAAAAAGCGTAACGAGTGTGACGGATTTGGCATTTCGCCGTTCCAGCACATCGATTAGATAGCTGAGGGTCAAGCCGCTGTCAATAATATCCTCGACAATGATAATATCCCGTCCCTGGACAGGCGAGTCGAGATCCTTGATGATTTTGACGACACCGGAGGTTTTGGTGGACTGTCCATAGCTGGATACCGCCATAAAGTCGATTTCGAGCGGAATCGTAATGGTTTTGACCAAATCCGACATAAAAATAAATGCGCCTTTCAAGACACAAATCACAAGGGGATTGCGTCCTTCAAACTCCCGGCTGAGTGTTGCCCCGAGCTCGCTTACTTTCTGCTGAATCTGATCTGCGTCATACAATACTTCTTTTATGTCTTTCAGCAATGCCGGGACCTCCTACTTTTTTCCTAATACTTATGATTAGATCAGTGCAACTTATTCAAGACCTCTTTCATTCGTCCCCAAAATCCGCCCGTATACGCAAAACTCGCTGCGATGCACCTGTAACCTGCGCAAACCGCGAACGTCTTACACCCGGGATCCAGAGTATGCGACCTTCGGCGTCAACAAGCAGCGGCAGCGTATTGCGCTGCGATGGAGCGATTCGGTCATCAACGAACATATTTTGTACTTTTTTGGTGCCATTTAAACCAAGCACCTGCATACGGTCTCCCGGACGCCGGTTGCGCACCGTCAGCGGCCATTGAATCAGCTCGGCATCAAAACGCGATTCCATGCGGTCGGCAGACTTGCCTTCACAAGGAGGATGCAGCATATCCAGCATGATTACAACCTTGGCCTGCGGCAGCTCCAACCGGTCCATGCCTTCCATGATCACATAAGCGTAATCCGCCTCCGATTGTTCCCTGGCGGCCATAACGTCTGCATGTACAAAATGCAAGCTGTCGTATTCACGGACGAATCTCACGCCACTGCCCGCATCAAAACTCCAGGTGGTCGGGGCACGATCAGAAACCGCTTGTCGAATGGTTTCAATACTGTCGAATGAGATGGTCGACGTTTCCAGCCCAACATGGTTTAATATTAGTTTAATCAATCTCCTTTGTAAAGCGACATGCAACTCTAGCAGCGCTTTGCGGGTCATTTGGCATCCTTCACGGCTAATCATGATGCAGCGTTCAAAAGCCGCTTGTGTCTCCCGTTCCATCCAGTCGTCTTCACTTGCCGCAAGTCCGGACAGCCGGACGAGCGCATCGGACAACTGCGGATTGAATTGTGCCAAATAGGGCAGCGCATCGAGACGGATGGCGTTACGGACATAGGTCCTTTTTCCGTTGCTGCTGTCCTGGCTGTACGCGAGTCCCCATTGATGACAGTAGTGGAGGATGTCTGCCTTGTTTCTACGCAACAGAGGACGAATAAGTTCCACGTTTTTTTCCGAACGCTTTATCGGGATGCCTGCCAGGCCGCCGGGACCCGTCCCCCGGAGGATGCGCATAAGCACAGTCTCCGCCTGATCATCGGCATGATGGGCAAGCGCAATGCGGGAAGCGCTGTGCTTCTTGGCCACTTTATGGAGAAAAGCATAACGCCGCTCGCGCGAAGCAGCCTGCGAATTCATCTTTGTTTCTTCTATATAGGCTGGCATATCGATATATACGGACTCGTAACAGACACCAAGTTCTGCCGCAAACCGCTGAACCGCTTGTTCCTCCCGGTCGGACTCCTCACCGCGGAAGCCATGATTCATATGGGCGGCAACCAGAGTTAATTGTTCTGCCGGGGCAAGCCGGCTCAGCATGTGCAGCAGCGCAGTTGAATCCGGACCGCCGGATACGGCCACGATGATGGTCTCCCCAGGCAGCCACAGCTGTTCCTCCGCAGCAAGCTCTGACAGTTCGACGAGCCATTCATCCATCTTCATCCTTACCCCCTAAGAGTTTCTGGCGCAACTTCCTGGATTACCCCAAGCGAGCTGGAAACTCACTTCGGAAGCATAAGCTAACATTTGTAGCAGCGCTGGGATTCATCCCTTGCAAGGCAAGGTTGCTCATAGCCCTGTGCGCAGCAACCAATAAATTGTTGTGGCCAGCACAGTCGCAGAGGCAACGAATAATCCTTTAATCCACCGCGGCACCGGAGGGGAAGAGCGCCCGCCGGTACGGTGCATCCACTGCTGCCAGGCAGCCGCCGCTTCTCGCGCGTTCTTGAATTCCCCGCCCATCGCCTTGCGCAGCCACCCGCAAAGCGGCTTTAGCACGGGATTGGCATAAGCGATTCTCAGCAGTTCCTCAGGCACACGGTTCTGGGGCAGCAAGGCAGCGGTCAGTTGGGCCATCCGCTTACTTTCGTACAGCTGAAGGCAAAGTACAGCAAACGAAAACAGGTCATAACCCGCATCGGCGCTTCGCGTACCGGCATTCCAATAGCCGCGGTCATAAATTTCGGTAAACTGCCGGACCCCTTTGCCAAAGGCCGTAACACCGCCATAGTCCACCAGTTCAACGCGGCCGTAATCGCCCACCAGCACATTCTCCACTTTCAGATCGCCAAAGGCCCAACCCGCTTCATGCAGCTGGGCCAGCTTGCCGAGCAGACTGTACAGTGTCACCGGAAACCATTCTGACCCCTGCCGCGCCAAATAATCGAATAGCGTCACGCCGCGAACATAACGCATCACATAGAACGGGTATTCCCTCCCGTCTGCCATTCGCAAGTCATCCACGTCAATCAGATAGGACTCCTCTTTCGAGGTGCGTTTTTGCTCTGCGATGGACTTTAGCACATTCACCTCGGACTGCAGGTCTACCGCGTCGGCGCCAATCTTCAGCGCATACCAGTTCTGCCTGTTCTCGACCAGAAACACCTTGCCGTTCGCTCCTTCGCCAAGAAGCCGCTCCACCTTGTAGATGCCCTGTTTCCATTTGCCCTTGATTACCGTTCCCCGGGGTAAACTCCATTCAAACGACGTAGTCACTCATCATCCCGTCCGTTTCATCATTGTTCCTATTACCATAATCGGCTTTTCGGTAAAAATCAATGACATGCATCAGCGCAGGACCCGTAGGGGTTGTTCCGCGCATCTGCAGCCGGGGAAAAAGTGAAGCGGCGCCGCTGATATTTCCCGTCCAGTCCAGATCCAGCTTGCAATCTTCGCCATATGCTGAGCCCGGGAAATGGAACACAGCGATTTCGCTGCTGCCTTGACGTGACTGCAGGCTAAGCGACAGATCGCGGATCGCCTCTTCCACTGCCGCAAGCTTTGGCTTCATACTGGCACTCGCATCAATAAGCAGGGCGACGCGCAGCTTGCTGGTCTCGCTGAGTTCATCAATGACATGCACCACCTCACCGCGTTTTTCCGGCGGCAGCGCTTCAATTGAAGAGGTGCCGAGCACCTGCTTAAGCTCCCGTTGGACGGCATGCTGAATCGTCTGCACCACGGTTTTACGGGTGAGCATTTGAACCGTATGAGACAGTTGCTTGGTTTGCGCCAAGCGGCTCAACCCTCCTCCGGCACGGGCAATTTCCTCGATTTCAGCGGTTCCGAATTCACCCAGATCGCCCTCGTCCACCACGCCCACCACATTGACCGTAACACCCTGGGCATAGGCCTGGGCAGCCGCTATGACCGGACTTAATCCCACATTGGAGCATCCGTCGGTAATTAATAGAATCTGTTTCATTCTCACAAACCTCCACAAACTTCAGAATCTACTGACAGGGATAACGAGTATTATCTCTATCAGCGTTCCCAGTTTTGAGAGGCTTTAACCCTATGTAACGGCATGTCCTGCCTGGACATTACCCGTTTTTCGCCTTGGGCGAATCGATAGAAATGGTCAACTATGACAATACGGTGACAATCACATCCCTTGCCGGATCACTCGACCTCAAGCGGGAAGCAGACGGGATAAAGAAAGCCGGCCAGCCAAGCGATATTTACGATCAGTGGGCACAGTCAGGTGCCAGAAGACATCTCTCCCTTCTCATGAACGGCAAAAAGCCCGCCCCCCGGCAGGCTCGAATGACCTATATGTCTCTAACTCACCGTCCTTGGGCGCTCCACTTTGGCGAGCCCCGGCCAGCGGAAGGTTGCCCATTCCGGCTGGTGTTTGTCCACTTTGGCGACCACGACTGTCATATCGTCGAGAATTTCGCCCTTATGATACCGAACGACCGTCTCCAGGAGCGCATCGGCGATTTCCTGCGGATTATCGGCGGCAATCTCCTGAATGACCCGCTTCATCCATAATTCTTTGTTGACCGCATGGCCGGGAGCGTCGTAGATGCCGTCGGTCATCATAATCAGGGTATCGCCCGCCATTAGCTGGACCCGAATCAGGTCGACGTCGATTTCCTGCAGAATGCCAACCGGCAGATTGTTCGCGGAGATGGGAATGACCTCGCTGCCGCGTTTGATAAAGCTGGGGGTTGAGCCGATTTTCATAAAGGTTGTTTTGGCTGTGTACATATCGATAAGCGCGACATCCACCGTTGCAAAAATCTCTTCCGAAGATCTCAGCAGAAGGACAGAATTGACCGATTTGATGGCCAGCTTCTCATCCATACCGGATTGCAGGAGCTGCTGCAAAATGGTCAGGGCGGTACTGCTCTCCAGCTTCGCCCGCTCCCCATTGCCCATACCATCGCTGATTGCCACGGCAAATTTGCCATTGCCCAGCTCCACGGTACTAAAACTGTCACCCGATAATAAATCCCCTCCTTTGGCTACGCCGGCTATGCCGGTCTCCACCTCAAACGCCTTAGCCGTACCGAATACAACAAGCGCCGGCTCGCCGCTTTTCTCTGAATAACGCTCGGAAATCACGGCAATCGGTTCTCCCAGAATATCTGAGAGCAGCGGGGCGATGATCTTGCGGCATTCATCATAGCCCCTGGCATACGTATGGTAGACTTCAATTTCAACTTTTCCCTCCTCCAGATTAACGACATCAATGCCATGTATGGATAAACCGAGCCCTTCCAGCGCTTCTCGGATTTGTTCTTCCTGTAAATGCAGTTGTTGGCCTTCCCGCTTAATCTCGTAAGCCAGATCTTCCATGATCTGCGATACGCCGGATAACTGTTCGGCGACAAGCTGCCGGGAATCGCTGAGTTGTTTCCTCCACAGCTGGTCATGTTTATACATCTCATACTGCTGCTGCATGACGCTCAGAACCTGCGGCGATCGAATACAATGATTGCTCCATTCCTTCGGTATATCCTTTGGCCCCACCCTCTTTCCTTCTTCTACAGCGGTCATCATGCCCGTCATTACCCTGTACGTATCATAGAATCGTCCCTCCCAACAAAGTTCTTTGCGGTGACAGGTAGCGCATGTTTTCTCCGCAGCCGCATTCATGAAATGGCCGACGGCTTCCTCGCGCTTCACACTCTCGTCCACAAGATTGACCTGCCCGAAGCTTCGCGACAACTGCCGGAAAACTTCGGAGAACTGCGTGACGCGCTGAGCCGTCACATCGCGCACCCGCCTTGCGTATTCATGCTGGGATTTCACATGCTCCTGCGTCCCCGGTACATATTTGGCTATTGTGCGCATGATGGAACGGGGAGTTACCAGAAACAACGCGGCCGCGACAACCGATTCCCAAGTGGATGCCATTACATCCTGCTGATTGCCTATATAAATGGAGAGAATACAAGATCCGAGCAGCATGCCGAAGGCAACCGCCATTCGTCCGCCTTCCCGCAGCAGGCCGGCCAGAAGCCCGGCAAAAGCAAGCAGGCTCATCTGTACGATAGCATTTAAGTCTGCCAGACTGAGAATCAGCCCGGCCACCACGCCCACCGAGGCGCCAAGCGGCGCTCCTCCGACCAGAGCAAACAGCAGCAGCATATAACGCGACATCATATGCTCGACCGACAGCCCGTAAACCGCCCAGCCGACTGCTCCGGTCATAACCGAAGCCAGCAGAATCATCAGGCATATCAATTCTTCGTTCTTCAGCGACGAGGTTTTTCGGGTCATGGTCAGAACGGGAAGCGCCTGCACGAAGACCAGTGTAAGAACAAAGCCCAGCGAGGCTTCCACCCCCACCATCATGAATTGATACCAGCCAAGCGTATCGACAATAACGACGCTGAACAATTTCACCAGCAGGGTGGAGATGAACACCAGCAGAGGGGCATAAGACAATTCCGCCCGCTCGTAGGCTTCAAGCCCCTTCATAAGCAGGTAGACAACTGCCAGCTCCATCGCAATCCACATCGGCTCCGGCGATATCGCAAAGCAGCTTCCTATGACAATCGAGAGCCCTACCGGCAGATAGGAATCCCGTCTAAGGAAATATACAACCGTGAAGTACGCCACCGCAAAAGGTGCAAGGGATTCCAAAATAACAGCGCGACCGAGCAAAAAACCGACAACCATCAGAACAAATACCCATTTCTTCGAAGAAAGCAAGGTCGCGATCCTTCGCATGAAAGAGCCGCTCCATCCTTTTTGAATCGCTGTTTGTATGCTTGTCCGTTTAACATCGGGGAACAACACTACGTTTTGCTTATCTCTCATCACAAGGACACCACCCATTCACAATTTTGTGTGTTCTCAGTATAGGAGCATGTCCATATAAAAGTTTGTCAGAAGGCGTTGTCATCCGGAAAGTTTTTTCCGACAAAAACACATGCGCCGCAAATGGGAAGCGCGCCGGGCGCGATTTCAAGAACCACGCGGCATTGGACCTGCCGCTGGCATTTACGGCGGCCCATCGTTCAACAAAATATATTGCCCGTTGGGAAGCGGAAAGTGGTGAAATGCCGTCCGAACCTGTCGGGAATACAGGAGAAGAAGGGAAAAGTTTTTTTGTAAAAGAGGCATAATATTCAAATTAGCCGGTTAAGAGAGGGGGGGAAACGGGTAAATGAGAATCAAAAAAGGCAGAACCCCCAAAAAGGGCCCTGCCTGCAAAGAATCCTATACTATTAAACACGCTTCGCTCCGCGTCCGCCACGTTTGGATTCCGTATTCTTCTTGATCGAAGAAATACGTTCCTCGCTATCCTTGAGAAAGCGCGATACTTTATCCTCAAAGGTTGGTTTGCCAAAGGAAGGTTTACCGCCTGCAGCTTTATTGAAGGGACGTCCGCCGCCTCCACCGCCACCTGCACGATTGAAGCCACCCCCGCCTCCGCCTCCGCTAGGGCGATTAAATCCGCCGCCTCCGCCTGCGCTGCCGCCTCCGGTACGGTTAAACCCGCCACCGCCGCTGGCGCTGCGTTCGCGTTGAGGTGGAGCAGAGCCCTCCGGACGGTCGACTGCCTGTTTGATCGAAAGTCCGATTTTCCCGTCTTTGTCCACATTAATGACCTTTACTGTTACAACATCTTCCAGTTTAAGATGGTCCTTAACATCCTTGACGTAATTATCGGCAATCTCTGAGATGTGAACGAGTCCCGTGACACCTCCCGACAAATCGACGAATGCCCCGAAATGCGTAATACCTGTCACTTTGCCCTCTAACTTGGCGCCCACTTCAATTGCCATAGGTAAAAATGTTCCTCCCTAACCGTTATGTGAAGCTCTTAGCTTCTGATGGCCTTACAACCACAATGATAAATGCTGCTACTAAGGTGATTATAACCGAATGAGAGATGCAAGGCAACAGACGGATACCCGATTAGAGGCCCGTTTCAATCTTCAATGACCTCGATCTGCTGTTCTCCTTTTTTTACCATTCCCTGCTCTTTGGTAGCCAGCTGACCAATATATTCTTTATCATTCAGTTTTGCGACCTGAGCCTTGAGATCATTGATCTGAGTCGTCGCCGCATCCAGCTTCTGCTGGGCCTCGGCGATCTTGAGCTCGGATTGTCCCTGCCGCTCCAACTGAGAAATAAACGTATAAGATGCCCAGCCCATGAATAAAGCGATGACGATAATCCATAGCCTCAGCCGACGTTTCGTTCCTGCGTATGCAGTTGTAGGAGTTGTCCCGGTAGCCGTCATCAATTCATTGACCTCCGATCATATCATATCCTATTCATCCTTGCGTTTCTTCCAGGTCGTCCATCGCTTCCATAATCCCGCCGCCCGATCGGACGCGGAATGCCATTTCTCTGAAATCCGCCACCTGGCCGTGAATGGAACCCACCAGCTTGCCACCCACCGGATTAACGGCTTGGAAAGGGGGCTGAGCATCCAGCGGACCATGACCCAAAGCGGACGAATTAATTGTATCACAATTTTTAAGAGGAACAAAGCAAGGGCAATGGCAAAGGAAAAAATTACCTTAACCATCCGATAGATCAGTCCAAGAGGACGTAAGACTATATATATAAACATCTTAACCAGGGTTTGAAACAGGGTGCGGACCGCATAAATTAAAAAATGTACGAGTTTCACCACAGGCTTGCTTAGCAGCCAATAATAACAGCCGATTCCCAGCAGAAGCCCCAGAAACACATAAGCCCGCACCTCGCCATCATTGCTGGCCGAGAGCACCTGGAATACGATTATCGTCGCGGCAATCCAATATAGCAGATCAAAAACCGGAATCCACAGGCGCCCGATCCGCAGCTCGTCCGACACAACGCGGTACCCGTCAAAAACTACGCCCATCCCAATACCGGACAGCAGCATCGTCGCCATCGTCCACCACTGTACGCTGAGACTCACTTAAAGATCTTCCCGAATATGCCTTTGGATTTGCCCGTGGTATTTCCGTCCAGGTAAGTCAGCGAATGGACGAGCCCCTCAATGGCAACAAGACCCTGCTCCAAGCTCAGATGCTTCATATGTAAGTTCTGGCCGCGAATCGCCAGGAAGCCCAGCTCGGTTTCCAGTAGAAACTCTTCTACATCAAAGCTTTCCACATTCATAACACCTGTAATTTCGAGTATTTTACGATTCAGCATTTTAATTTCCTGACGTTTCTGTCCTTTTCCCTGATCACTCATTGCCTCGTCCCCTCCTTTAAGACTAGCCTATGGATGTGGGACAGGTTTTAGAACCTTACAGGCTTGGACAATGAACGTAAAAAAAGACGACCCGCCCATTACCTGGGAAGGCCGTCCGTCTATTATTGCCACTCCATCTTGTTCTCGGCTTGACGCGATTCTTCTTTCAACAAAGTGTATAAGCCGCTCGCCTCGTCCTTCTTGGTTGTCTCCGCAAGCCGCTCGATGCGGACGGTGACGACCTTCTGGCCGAATTGAATCATGAGCTCGTCGCCGGCTTTGACGGTGCTGCTCGCTTTGGCTTCCCGGCCGTTGATCCAGACGCGTCCTTGATCGGATACGTCCTTTGCGACTGTACGCCGCTTGATCAGCCGGGAGACTTTGAGAAATTTATCAAGACGCATGGTCTACTTAATGGCTTCTTTTAATTTATTGCCGGCTTTGAATGCTGGAACTTTGGATTCCGCAATGGTGATAGGATTGCCCGTCTGCGGGTTGCGGCCTGTGCGGCCTGAACGCTTGCGTGTTTCAAAGGTGCCGAAACCGATCAGTTGCACTTTCTCTCCGCCTGCCAGTGCCTCGGTCACTTCTCCCATAAAGGAATTGAGCACCGACTCAACATCGCGTTTGGTAAGTCCGCTTTTTGCTGCAATACTGTTGATCAGATCTGTTTTGTTCATGATCATAGCCTCCTAAATTTTCAATTATCATAGCAGATAGCCACTAGACTTCAACTTTAAGTTAACTTGCCCCGCTTGTACCTATTCTGCTTGATTCTGAATAAATCCTGCCCCATTGTAAATTTTTTTTGCAGTTTCTAACGATTTTAGGCGAATTTTGACGAACCTCTATGGAAAAGACGGCCCGAATCCGTTGGCGCAGCATGCTCAAGCGGGCAGGCATCCTCCCCTGGAGCTTGCCTTTAGCTCATCAGGGCAAACGCTTGGCTTCTTCCCAGTACCGGTCCATCTCTATTAAATCAGTTTGGTCAAAGGTTCGGCCACTTATACGAAGCTGCTGCTCAATATATGAAAATCGTTTTTTGAATTTTCGGTTTGTCCGGGCAATCGCTTCTTCCGGATCGGCGTGGATGAACCGCGAAGCGTTAACAGCCGCGAATAACAGATCGCCCAGCTCATCGGCCTGTTCGTCCGCGCTTTTGGAGGCAATGGCTTCACGCAGCTCGGACAACTCCTCCTGAATCTTGTCCAGCACCGGGGAAATATCATCCCAGTCAAAGCCCACCTTGGCCGCTTTCTTTTGCAGCTTATAGGCTTTCAACAGCCCCGGAAGCTCTGGCGGAATGCCATCCAATTGCGACCTGTCTTCAGGATTCACGCCTTTGCGGCGCTTCTCTTCCGCTTTCATCTGCTCCCAATTCTGCAGCGCCTCCTGCGAATCCCTGGCTGCCAAATCGCCAAATACATGTGGATGGCGGAACAGCAGCTTCTCGTTCAGCGTCTGAATGACATCGTAGACAGAGAAGGAGCCGACCTCTTCCTCCATCTGGCTGTGCAGCATCACTTGCAGAATGACATCGCCGAATTCTTCGCGCATGCCATCGGGATCGTCTTCATCCAGCGCTTCAAGCGCTTCATAGGTTTCTTCGATGAAGTTTTTGCGGATCGAGGCGTGCGTCTGCTCACGGTCCCATGGGCAGCCTTCGGGACTGCGGAGAATGCCTACAATTTCATGCAGCCTCTCAAAGGTACGGTTGCGCAGTTTATCATCCGTTGATCGCGGCACATAAACCAGCGACAGATTGCCAAAGCCCGGTGTCCGGTCCAGCTCATAAAGCGGGATGCTCAAAATCCGCTCCTCCCCCTCGACACCCAGCGCATGCCCGACAATAATCGGGTGGTCGTCGGGCAGCTGCTCCATCAGGGTCAATTTCACATCCGAAGCGGTGAATTCATCATAGACCTGGCCAATCAGCGTATGCAGCTCCGGCCGCAGCTGCGACGGCTTCAACTCAGCAGCATCAAGCAGCGCGAACCCTTCGATGGGATCGAAGCCGAGCCGGGTAAAGGCCTGGTCGAGGAAGCTCTCTCCGCCCAGCACCGTCAAGCCGATGCCCTCCCGCGGGCAGCGCTCGCGCAGCAGTTGAACCGTCCGCTCCGCCACCATCGGGTGTCCGGGTACAGCATAGATCAGCTCATTTACAGAAGCGGCATCTGTCGAGGTATTGGCGGGCGAGGAAGACGAAGAAATCGATTTCGCCTGTTCGATTAAAGCTTCCGCAATCGCGGCATAGACCTCAGGAAAGGAATCCAACTGCTCGTACAGATGGTCAAACGAAGTATAGACCCACTCGTTTTCACTAAAAATCCGCATCATCGGGTGCTGATCCGTACGCACAAACCGGCGCCCGGCTGTCTGAAGCCTGCGCCATACGCCAAGCGTCAGCTGATCCGCATCGCCGGAACCAAGCCCGACAACGGTAATGGTTGGTTGCATCATTATATCCTCCTTGGTGAATCATGGTTGGTTTATGTAACGACAAGGCCGGGCTCGTCAGTTAAGCGTCCGCGCATCCTTGTATGCGGCAACCGTCGGCGAGTAATGCCGCACGTGCCCCTGGAGCGGGGCGCGGTGCGAATGGCCCGGGCGGGGCCGCGCTTAGCGCCGCGCAGGCTACTCCCCCGGCGGGAGCAAGCGCCAGCGTCTGAGGCGGGCCGCGATGGCCGCGCCGCCCGGCAGCGCACGCAGCTCGGGGGCGCTTATCGCGCCGAAGCGCAGCGCCGCGGCCGCGAACAGCCCGCCGCCGGCCGCGGTGCCGCCGAGCGCAAGCACCGTGGCAGCCGCACGGGGCGGCAGGGCGAGCCCGAGCGATGGCGCGCCCCAGCGCCCGGCCAGCGCCAGCGCCGCAGCCAGCGCAGCGAGCGCGAGCACGATGCCCGCGGCCCTCCGCACGGGCATACCCGCGCCTGTGGCGCGGCGGACGGCGCCCGCGCTCAGCAGAGCCGCCGCCATGAGCGCGGCGATGCCCGCCCAGGCCGCGCCCGCGATGCCCAGCGGCGGGACGAGCAGCGCGTTAAGCGCAGCCTTGAGCACGGCTGCGGCCAGCATGAACAGGGCCGGGGCGCGCACGCTGCCCAGTCCCTGCAGCGCGGCTGCCGCCACGGCGGCGACGGTGCCCGCCAGCGCCGTGCAGCCCACAAGCGCAAACGTACGCGTACCCGCCGCGTTTGCGTACAGCATGACATTGATGGGCTCGGCCAGCAGGACGAGCCCGACCGCTGCCGCGCCGCCGATAGCCCAGGCGGCCCGCAGCATGAGGGCCGCCTGCCGCTTCACGCCGGTCAGGTCGCCCTGCAGCCGCGCTGTGGCAAGCGCCGGAACCAGCGCGCCGCCTATAGCGCCCGCCACCATCACCACCAGCTGCACAAGCGGCTGGCCCCTGCTGTACAGCCCGAATCCGGCCATGGCCGAGGCCGGTTCCATCCCCGCAGCGCCCAGCAGGCGCGGCACCGTGAACGCATCCACGACTCCAAGCGCCGGAACCGCCAGCGCGCCAAGCGTGACGGGCAGCGCCAGGCCAGCCAGCCTGCGCATCATCATAAGTACGCCTCCGCCCTTAGGACTAAGGGAGGGGCTGAGTGCTGTCATCTGCCCATGCCCCTTCTCGGATCCCGCGCGAGGGCCAGGCACATCTTGACGATGGCCGTCTCCTGCGGGCGCAGACTCTCGCCGCAAGATGCCCCGTTCCCGCAGCCAATAGCCTGCGATATACGTAAGCCCTGCGGCAGCGCCGAATGCCGAGCCTGCCGTTGCCCCGGCAGCCAGCGACTCGTCGCTCCAACCCCAATGCCAGCCGATTGCCAGCAAGCTCAGCATCGCGGCTACACGTACCGTCTGCTCCGACAGCTGCGATACGGCCGAAGGCAGCATCCTCCCCAAACCCTGATAATACCCGCGCAGCGCGGCCATCACCGGCGCGGCCCACAGCGCCAGCGAGACGCTGCGGACCGCGGAAGCCGTACCCGGATCGCCGATCCATTGCGCGATATGCCCGGCGCCCAGCCACATCGCGGCAAATCCCGCCGCACCGCTTAAGCTGAGCAGAAGAACACTGGCCCGCAGCACAAGGCGGACGCCGCTCCTGTCATCCCCGGCTTGACGCTCCGCAACCAGGAGGGATACCGCAACGGGGAACCCCGCCGTAACCATTACCAGCAGCATCTGATACAGCGGATATACCGCATTATAAATACCGAAAACCCGGTCGCCCGCAATATTCTGCAGCGGGATTTTCTGCAAGGTGCCGAGCGTCTTGCTGATCAGCATAGCTGCTCCCATAAGCGCCGCTCCATGGAGCATATGCGGTCCCCGGATGCGCCGGTTCTCCCGGGCTTTCGGCATGTTGCCCCGCCTGGAACTGCCGTTTGTTTCCTCTTCCGGAGTTTCGTTCGTATCCTTATCCGCCAGCCCGCTGCTTCCGCCGGAAAGCCCGGGGCCGCCTGTATGATGTTGTTTCCCACGTTCCAACAAGCCTTGCACCTGCCTATCTGTCATCCTTTCCTTATTATACCCGAAAGCCCATGACAGTGAACGGGCCCTGAGCGCCAGGTTGCGCCGGGCTTCTTAATACAGGCTTTCCACGATGGTCCCATGGGGAAAAGATTCGCCGAGCAGCAAATCCGCCAGCTTGCGGGCCGTTTCGTCAGGAGAATGAAGCCTTCCATTCTTCTTGGCCTCGATGAACATTTCTGCGTTCTGAAAACCGCCATCCTGCCTACGGGCTTCCTCCTGCATCTGCGTTTCGTTCATGCCGGGCCATACCGATGCAATTTGCAGCGGATATTCTTTATTCTGCTGCTCCAGCCCCACGCACGCGGTAAAGGTGTCCAACCCCGCTTTCGCCGTGCAGTAGCAGCTCATTCCGGGCAGCAGATAGCGGGCCGACCCCGATGAAATGTTCAATACCCGCTTCTCTCCCCGCAGCCCGCTCGTGTGTTTGGCGAACAAGGATGTGAGAATCATGGGCGCAATCAGATTGATTTGCATATGGCGGGCAATCTCCGCACTATCGCATTGTTCCGCATTGCGCAGAGGGGCCAGCACCGCCGCATTGTTCACCAGACAGACCCGTTCCTCATCTGTGCCCATCTGTTGGAAAATGCGTTCCATTAGCGGACCCAGACCCGCGGTGTCCGCCAAATCAGCCTCCATGCAAACAAGCTCTGTGGGGAAGGCTTGTATAAGAGCATCGTTGCGCCTACGGGATATGCCCACCAATCGGTGCCCCCGTTCCAGCAGCACGTGAGCCATAGCGGCGCCGATCCCCTGTGATGTTCCAGTCATAATAATAACAGCCATAATCAACATCTCCTCCTCAACGGACAGCTTGCGACTCCTGCCGCTTTTTATCATATAGCAGGAAGCCCTCCGCTGTCCTCTGTCTCAAGGACGGAGGAGGCATGGATGCTGATTTCACAAAAAAACAAGCTGCTGCCAGTGTTCCTCCTCACTGTGCAGACAGCTTGCCTGTTATTGCTCCATTTGTTTGGCCAGGAAACCGGCCGCTGTTTCAGCCATCTTGGTTTCCATCTGGGCCATCTTGACGTTCTCGTCCTTGCTCAGCAGCACAACCGTACCGATTGGATCGCCTCCCGCCACAATCGGCGCCGCTACGAAAGAGCTGAAGGCTTCACCGATATCCTTGACAACCTCATAAGATCCGCTGCCGGTTTCCACAACCGTTTTGCGGTTTTCCATACAGGATTCCAGAATGGACCCGATTTGTTTCTCCATATATTCTTTCTTTGATGTTCCGGCTACGGCAATGATGTTGTCGCGATCCGTAATCAACGTAATATGGCCGGTACTCTCCGAAAGAGATTCTGCATATTCCTTGGCAAACTCGCCAAGCTCTCCGATCGGCGAATATTTTTTCAAAATAACTTCCCCGTCGCGATCAACGAAGATTTCTAGCGGATCTCCCTCGCGTATACGCAGCGTACGGCGGATTTCCTTTGGGATGACGACCCGGCCCAAATCGTCAATTCGACGAACAATTCCAGTTGCTTTCATGTTCTAGTTGCCCCGCTTTCATTGAAGGTTTTGAATTCTACTGGATACCTTGCTGCCTTTCTATTGCACATGAGGAGAGGACGTGTAAGTAAGGTGCATTCGAATCTGACCATAGTATTCATCCACTCCCATTTTCTTATGCACGTGGCAATCGATCACAGCCCTTAAATATCCACCAGCAGATTCAACCCACAATGCGTTACGCAAGCAATCGGGCGTTAAGCTATTTCCCCTCGCGTTTGCCGGGCACCCGGCGCTCTGTCTCCTGCATGTCCGACTGCGTCCCTCTTGCCGCCATCAGCTTCCAGATATACTGGGCCGCCTGGCGCACGGTTCGAGGCCGCATCTCTTTCGTGCCTTCCAGCATCCGGAAGGGCCTGACCAGCCGCGGCAGATGCAGATCGGCCTGCATCAGAAGCCCATCGTCGAACAGCAGGTCCGTCGTTCCTGCCGCCAGCATACGGCCATCCTTGAGAATCAGCACCTGATCGGCCCATTCCGCCGCAAAATCCACATCATGCGTTGCAATCATAAGCGTTATCCCCATCTCATGCATCTTCTCCAGCAGTGCCTGCAGATCGTCACGGCTTTTGGGATCCAGGAACGCCATCGGCTCATCCAGAATAATTACCTCAGGCTGCATAGCGAGTACCCCGGCGATCGCCACACGGCGTTTTTGGCCATAGCTCAGCTCGAATGGAGAACGCCCCCGCAGCTCGCCCATTCCCACCGAATCCAGAGACTCACGAACCCGTTCGGCCACATCCGTCTCCCCCAGCCCGAGATTCCGGGGGCCGAAGGCCACATCCTCCTCCACAGTGGTGGAAAATATCTGATCGTCCGGATCCTGGTACACAACCCCGACCCGCTGCCGCACAAGCCTGCCGCTCTCCTGCGTCAGCTTCTCCCCCAGCACATGGATTTCACCGGCTGCCGGCTGCTCCAGCCCGTTAAGCAGCGAGATCAGAGTGGATTTTCCGGCGCCGTTCGGGCCCATCAGAACCGTCTTTGCCCCTTGCTCGATCCCAAAGCTGACCCCGCGCAGCGCTTCAATAGCACCGTAGCGGTACGTGATTTCCTTGACGTCAATCACCATTTGGCTCTCCTCCTGAACTTTGCACTTTGCTGCCGCGGGAGGTGACGCAGAGGTACCTTCCGTCCCCCCGGCAAAGCCGCCGCGCGCCGAGATCGACAGATAAATCCGCTGACTGCGCCAGTAAGCCCGCAGAAACAGCACGCCAAGCAGTTCGCCGAAGCGTTTATATGTTCGTTTGCTCCAGAACCAGCCTTCCATCTTCATGCCCCGGGAGCGCTGGGCTTTGACCATGCTGTACGCCTCATCTTTCAAAAGGAAGAAGTAACGCATCATCAACCCGGTCATTTCAATAAAAATCGATGGAATGCCAAGCGTCCGCAAGCCCTTGATCAAATCAAAAAGCGGCGTGACGGCGAGCAAATAAGTGATAAGCAGGTTTGCGCAGACGATTTTCAGCAATATGACCAGCGCATGACGGACACCTTCACCGGTAGCCGTCCATCTCCACAGCTCAAACAAGGGAGTGCCATCCCCCTGGAACGGTATAAACACAACGGCCCCGAGGCCGAACGGCACAATGAGAAGCAGCCGTTTCACGATGTGGCGCAGGGAAATATCCGACCACAGCATAAAAAACAGAAAACATCCCGCCGCTCCCGAAAGAGCCGCAGGATGTTTGAACAACATCACCGTAACCAGCAGACCGAGAACCGTCATGAGCCGTCTGTTAACCCGGCGCAGAAAGGGCAGCTTCACTTGTGCGCCTTTCTCCGCCTCATGAAAGGGACCGGTTGCAGACATGCGCATCTCCCTCTCTCTCGTTATCGGTCACTTATGCAATCGTCTATTGTTTATGCGTGTTAATGCCCGTGAGAACCCCCACAAGGCAACGATCATGATGACAACCCCGATCAGGCCGCCCACTTTCACAACCGAACTGGACAAACCGGTCCATTCATAATCAGGCAGCGGAGCCCATTTGTTGATGGATCCTTCCAAATGGCTGAAGCCATGATCCTCAGCCACCCGGTTAAGACCGTCAGGCGACGAGGAAGCCCAGGGCGCAAGCAGGCCCGCAGCGATTAAAGTTACAGCGAGAATTACCGCCCATTTTGTTCGGCTCATCGTGACGCGAAACTGGTTGTCACCGGGGGTCTGCCCCGGTTTACCGGATTCTTCGTTGGATAGCCCTGGCTTAGCCATGTTGGGTCACTTCCTTCACAGCCGGCATATTGCGCTCCAGCAAATAATTCGCCACCAGCATCGTAATAACGCCTTCTCCGATGCCGATCAGGCTGTGCCAGCCGACCATCGCTTTGAGCGCCAGACCCAGCTCGAAGGTCCCGGACCAGGCGAGCAGAAGCGCAACGCCAGCAGACGCCGACACGATCGACAGCCAGGAGGCGATGAAGGTGACGGCTGCCCGGCCCCTGCCGCGCATGATCGTCATCCCTGCCTTAAAAGCCCCATACCCGACAAAACAACCGATAAACCCCGTGCATAGAATATTGGCGCCAAGCACCGTGATTCCACCGTCCTGAAAGACAAGCGCCTGTATGACCAGCACCGCCGCCATGACGATCGTTCCAATCCACGGACCAAACAGGATGGAGGTAAGCGCGCCTCCCAGAAAATGGCCCGATGTTGCCCCGGCAATGGGGAAATTCAACATTTGCGCGGCAAACACAAACGCGCCCATGAGCGCGATCATCGGAACTTGCCGGGGCTGGAGCGCCAGCTTGGTCCTTCTCAGACTGTAGCCGACTGCGGCCACTCCGGCAACCGTTGTGGACGCCCATGCTTTGGTATCAAGAAAGCCGTCTGGAATATGCATCTGTCCGCATTCCTCCTTGAAAAAAGTACCTGCCGCCAAAAGCAGAAGCATCTGGTTGTCGTTCACTAAATCGGCTTCGGCATTTTGATCGACACGGATTATTTACCCATTATTTTTCTATTCTCATTCTCAGCTTTTCCATCGGCAACGTCAAGACCTTATCCGGATCCGCTGTGCTATTCTCCTTATATGGATTTTCATGAATCAAATAAGAAAAGCGCCAGAACACCACTCCCTGGAGCAGCCTTTCTAACGCTTTGTTGTGGATGTTCGTCCAAGTTCCCTTGTAGCCTTTATGTTCTACTGCACAAATACACAGACCGGCTTGGATATTCCGATCTGGTGGCCGGTGGGCAGCAGACGCCCCGTATCCTGGTCTATCCAGTAACTGACCAGCGTGTCGGATAATTGGTTTGCGGAGAGAAAGAACCGGTCATCCGGTGTAATGGTAAAATTACGCGGCTCGCGTCCGCCGCTTGTGGCGATATCCACAAGCTCCAGCCTGCCGTCTTCACTGATACGGAAGACGGCAATACTGTCATGGCCCCGGTTGGAGGCATATAAGAAACGCCCGCAGCTTTTGACTAGAATATGGGCGCAGGTGCTGGAGCCGGTGAAGGATTCCGGCAGGGTACGAATCGTTTGCAGCAGCTCGAGGTCCATATTCTGCTGTACCTGAAACACCGAAACCGTGCTGTTCAGCTCGTTTACCACATACAGCAGCTGACCGTTCGGATGGTAAGCCATATGCCTGGGACCCGCTCCGGGGGCTACAGCGGTCTGCCTCACACGCTCAAGCTTTCCTGCATCCCGGTTTATCCGGTACTGCACCAGCTCATCGGTCCCTAAATCTGCTATCGTCACATATTCATTTGTTGGATCGATAATTGCCGAATGCGGATGGGCGGCTTCCTGACGGTCGGTTTGCGGTCCCGTCCCCGTATGCTGGACATTATCCGCCATAGGCCCTACAGAACCATCCTCGGCCACTGGGAAAAGGCATATATTCCCACTGCTGTAATTAACCACAAACAGAAATTGCTCATCCCGGTCCAGAATGACATGACAAGCGGCCGTTCCGAGTGTGGAGCGTTCATTCTGCAGCGATAGAGAGCCGCTTGCCGGCTCAACGGCAAAGCTTGTCACATTCCCCGGGCGATCCCCGGTCTCGGTGACCACATACAAGCGGGTCCGCGCAGAATTCATGGTCAGATAGGATGGGTTGTCCAGCCCTTCCGTACCGGAGACCCTTTTCAACTCTCCGCTATCCGTGTTTAATTCAATCAGCGTAATTCCTTCCGCTTCCTTTGTGGAATAAGAACCGACAAACACCTGCATTTTCCCCAAATCCATTCCCTCCCTGATTTTCATCTTCCCATTCGCCCGTACTTCATTCTTGCCTTTACCCTCCAAACTCCAAGAAGAACCGGAGGTGCTGGTGAAACATTAAAAAAACTACAAGCTGCAAGAAGAACCGGCTGCGCCATTCTCTGGCGGCAAAGGTGGTTTCTTCCCTTAGACCTTATAGAAATTTGCAAGAGTGAAACTTATAAATTCTATAAGGTTAACAAAAACAAGCCCGGCCATTTAGCCGGGCTTGTCCTTCAAAGAAGAACGGCGGCTGCCACTTTAGTCGTGGCGGAGTTGGTTGCTTCTCGTAGGTGTTATTGTTATTGCTCTAGCTGCTGCAAAGCGCTACTTTGTTGGTTCTTCCTTGTTGCCGGCTGATCCTGCATCCGGAGTTTCGTCGCCGCCCGCGGCGCCATTGTCTTTGGTTCCATCGGTTTCACCATTCGTGGCACCGCCCTCGGTTCCATTGGCTGCTCCGGCATCGGCTGCCGGAAGATCAACCTTCGTGATCAGATCCGGAAGTTCTTTGGTCATAAATGTATTCAGGTTCTCGGAAGCAACGATTTGCTTCAATTCCGCTTTGTCTTCTTCGGTGAGCTTGTCGAAGGAAGTAGCCTCGCGTTTTTCCACTTTCATGACATGATAACCGTAAGAGGATTTAACCGGCTCGCCCACCTTGCCGATTTCCTGTTTGTTTGCCGCTTCTTTAAATTCAGCGACCCAGCTTTTTGCCGGTTCATTCTCGTACAAGCCGCCGTTTTCCTTGGAGCCGGTGTCGTCAGAGAATTCCTTGGCCAACGCTTTCCAGTCGCCGCCTGCATCCAGCTTCTTCTTCACATCCTGGGCAATTTTGAGCGCTTCCTCTTCTTTACGCGTCTCTTCGCCTGTCTCCGGATTAACGGTTCCGATCAGAATATGGCGTACGCTAATCACATTATAGTCATCTTTTGTTTTGTCAAATTGCGCTTTAACATCCGCGTCTGTAACCTTGCTTTCCTCATCCTTCATAATCGAGGTAATCATGGTGTAGAAATACCTGATATCCGCTTCGGTCAGACCGACCTTGTCCGCTTTGGCTTTAACTTCAGGCGTAGCATCGATCTGCTGTTTGATTTGGGTATAGAAGGTGTTGATCTCTTCTTCCAACGCTTTGTCTTCTTTGTCCCCAATGCGCGCTTTCAGGATCTTGTAGCCCACATATTCCCGCAGAAACTGTTCTTTAAGCTGCGGAATGCTCAGATACATTTCGGTTTGCGGTTGTACAATACCGAAGAAAGTCGCATATTTGTCAAACTCCTTCTCTGTAACCGTACCATCCTTATAGGTTACGATCACTTTGCCTTCCGTTTCTCCGGGAGCCGTTCCCTCTTCATTTTTCTTCTTGCCGCATCCCGCTGCCAGCACAACGACCAACATGGTCGCAAAGAGCAGCAGGACGCCTTTCTTCCAATTAGTGCGCGACATCCTGTAGTTCCCCTTTCGATTGTATGGTTTCTTTATAGTGGAGCACAAAACGTTCCAGCACTTCAAGCCTTTGATCCATTTCAAGACCTTTGCCCCTCAACTGCACCAGCGGATACGGCTCGTTGCCAGCTGAGCGTTTGATCCGGTTCTCAAATTGCAGACACAGCCGGTCGACCTTCTTTGTATCGAACCGCCGTTTCTCCGCTTCCGCGAACCTCAAGCTGATATCATCGCCCTTGCCGCTTATCTGTTCGATTCCGCAAGCCGCTCCGAGTACCTTGAGCCTGGCCACGGAAAGCAAATTATCAACCGATTGCGGTAAATCGCCAAAGCGGTCCACGAGTTCCTCGCGCAAATCTTCCGCTTCTTCAAGAGAGCGTAACGCCGCCACCTTTTTATAAATCTCTATCTTCTGTATGCTATCGTAAATATAAGCCGAGGGCAAGTACGCATCAATGCTCATATCGATAACTGTGCTCACTTCTTTTACCGGTTCCACCGCTTCGCCGCCCATATCAAGCTTGCGCTGGGCAATTTCATCGGCCAGCATTTGGGAATACAGATCGAACCCGACAGAGGCGATAAAGCCATGCTGCTCCGCTCCAAGCAGATTGCCGGCACCGCGTATGGACAAGTCGCGCATGGCGATTTTGAAGCCTGAACCCAGCTCCGTGAATTCTTTGATGGACTGCAGCCGTTTCTCTGCGACCTCCGTCAGCACTTTATCCCGCTGGTACGTAAAATAAGCGTAGGCGATCCGGTTGGAGCGACCGACGCGGCCGCGCAGCTGATAGAGTTGGGAAAGCCCCATTTTATCCGCGTCATGGACAATCAGCGTATTGACGTTCGGAATGTCCACGCCCGTCTCAATAATACTCGTGCTGACCAACACATCGGACTCGCCGTCCAGAAAGTCGAGAATCGTCTTCTCCAGCTCCTGCTCAGACATCTGGCCGTGCCCGACCGCCACGCGCGCATCCGGAACCAGCGCATGGATCTGCTCCGCCATCTGGTGGATTCCCTGCACGCGATTAAACAGATAATACACCTGCCCGCCCCGTGCCAGCTCCCGTTCGATGGACTCCCGGACAAGGGACGGACTGTACTCCACCACATAAGTCTGTACCGGGAACCGGTTCTCAGGCGGCGTCTCGATAACCGACAGATCGCGTACCCCAAGCATGGACATGTGCAAGGTGCGCGGGATCGGCGTTGCCGTCAGCGTCAGCACATCGACATTGGTTTTGAGCCGCTTTAGCTTCTCCTTATGGGAGACTCCAAAACGCTGCTCCTCGTCCACAATCAGCAGACCCAGATCCTTGAATATAATATCCTGCGAAAGCAGACGATGGGTACCGATGACCACATCCACCGTCCCCGCCTTCAGCCCCTTCATCGTATCGGTCTGTTCCTTCTTGGAGCGGAACCGGCTGAGCACCTGCACATTGAAAGGGAACCCCGAGAAACGCTCACGGAAGGTTTCGTAATGCTGCTGCGCGAGAATGGTCGTCGGCACAAGTATGGCGACCTGTTTGCCTTCTATTGCCGATTTGAAGGCAGCACGAACTGCGACCTCGGTTTTGCCATAACCGACATCGCCGCACAGCAGCCGGTCCATCGGACGCGGCGTTTGCATATCCTTCTTGATTTCCTCTATCGCACGCAGCTGGTCACGCGTTTCGTCATACGGGAACATCGCTTCAAATTCCTGCTGATAGGAGGTGTCGCCTCCGAAAGCAAAGCCGGTGGTCGCCTGACGCTCTGCATACAGCTTGATCAGCTCGTCCGCGATATCCTGCACGGAGGAACGGACCTTTGTTTTGACACGTGTCCACTCGCTGCCGCCCAGTTTATAGACCTTGGGCTCCTTCTCTTCGGAACCGACATATTTCTGAATCAGATCAATCTGCTCAATCGGCACCGACAGCTTGTCGCCACCGGCATACAAAATATGAATATAGTCTTTATGAATACCGGCAATTTCCAGCGTGCCGATACCAATATATTTGCCGATGCCGTGGTTCTGATGAACGACATGATCGCCGACCTTCAGCTCGGTATAATTCTTGATCCGCTCGGCATTATCAATCTTCTTGTCAACGCGGCGCGCTTTGCGCTGCTTCTGCGAGAACATTTCCCCCTCGGTTATGACAATAAGATGAATCGAAGGCAGCTCAAATCCGGATTGCAAATTGCCTTCGATGAGCGTCGGCGGCTCGATGCCGTAATCATTCAGAATCCGTCTGATGCGGTCCATACGCTCCGTGCTGCCGGCAAGCATCATGACGCTCGCGCCGGATTTGCGCCAGCGGTCCATCTCCGCCTTCAGCACATTCATTTGCCCATGGAAATTCTGCATCGAGCGGCAGACAACATTAAGGATGTTCTGCGGCTGCGTATGCGGAATTTGTCTTAGAAACAGAGAAAGAAACAAAGTCGGGAACGGACGGTGATATAAAATCTCGTCAGAGGGACGGGCAAGCGCAAGCCCCGGAAGGGACTTGCCGTTCTGCAGCAGATGCAGTTCCCATTCCGATTCATCCCGCTCCAGTTGGCGCCCGGTTTCAATCAGCCGTGTCGGCTCATCATAAATAAGCAGCGTGTCTTCAGGCATGTAATCGAACAACGTCTGCCTCTCCGGATACAACAAGGAAATGTACTTATAGATTTCTGTAAAATATTGATGCTCGCGGAGTCTTTCGATCTCTGCGCCCATTTCGGTGCGCAGCCGGTCCTTGGCCGTGCGGTCGCTCATCTTCAGAAGCTGCTGCTCCAGCAGCTCTGAGGCGTGCTGCGCCGCATTTTCAAACCGCCTGCTGTCAGCCAGAAGCTCCTGACAAGGAGGAACCACATACCGCTCCAGCTTCTCCACCGACCGCTGATCGGCAATATCAAACGTGCGGATCGAATCGACCTCATCATCAAACCATTCAATTCGGTAAGGATGAGCGGTAGTCAGCGGATAGAAATCGACTATTCCTCCGCGCACGCTCATCTCGCCTTTGGCTTCTACCTTGTCGGCCCGGACGTAGCCGAGCTCTACCATCTGATGTAAGAACGCTTCCATAGGCAGCGTGTCGCCTACTTTGACCGGAATGCGAGCCTCGGCCATAACGCTGCTGACCGGCAGATAACGGCGCACCCCGGAGAAAGGCACGACAACAATCCCGCGAAAGCCTTGCGACAAACGGATCAAGACATCCATCCGCTGGGCAAGCGTTTCCGGGCTCGATATGGCGGCTTCCGCAGCAACTAATTCATTCGCCGGGTAAAGCAGCACTTCATTTGGCGAAAGACATTCCACGAGATCCTCTGCGATTTTCTGCGCAGCGAACATATTGTGCGTGACAACCAGCATAGGCTGGTCCATTTCTCTGGAGAGAGCAGCAATCATCACCTGCCGCGACGATCCGGCCAGACCGGATACCAACTGTTCCCGCATTCCTTTTCGTAATCCGGACACGATGGACTGAAAATCCGTATCCGCGGCGTAAGCCTCTAGTAATGCTTTCAACGTTTACTGCACCTCGTTTCATTCCCCCAGAATTCAAAGCCCCTAAGTGAAGACCTTGCCCGGGAGGAACGATATAAATAATAAATAGAGTACCGACGGTTTACTTTCTTGAAATCAGGAGAACATTAACACGATTTGCGGTAGCGCGGACGGCACGTTCCGGGCTGAAAGCCCAAGGAAAAAGGCATCCAGACGTCTGCTCTTTCGTAAAAAGTTAAAAATCCGTTCACAAAAGGAGCCTCAGCCAATCGCCAAGGCTCTTCAGCTCCCGATCCAAAAAAAAAAGGGAGTCCTGCTACTGCAAGGGACTTGTCATAAGCACAAGCTCCGGGTTATTCTCAATCGCTTCACGGCAATAGTCGCAAACTACCTTGACCATGATATCGCCGTTTGGATTATACGCTATTATATCGCTGCGCTCTTCAGTGGTCAAGAAATGGAAGCCCAGCTGCGTCTCCGATACGAGGTGATTGTGAATAGAGCCGATCGCCGATTTGCAGTGACGACAAACGTAATGTACAGCCATATTATGCCTCCTGAAGGTTCGTTATACCCCCAGTATGCCCGCCCGGGGCAATATTTAACGGTTGAATTTGGCCATTGTCTGGTCAAAGGGGTGTTTAAGCGCAAATTCAATGGCGTCGCACGTGTCCTCGATCATCGCTGAAACCTTGTCACCTTCACCTTTAGGGAAATTAGAGAGCACGTAATCCGCAATATTCATCCCCGGCTGCGGTCTGGATATCCCCATTCGGACCCGGTTAAAGATTTGGGTGCCGGTATGTCCGATAATGGATTTGATCCCGTTATGGCCGCCCGCGCTGCCTTGATAGCGAAGCCGTATTTTGCCGATTTCCGTATCCAGATCATCGTAGACAATGATAGCGTCCTCGAGATCGGCTTTAAAATAATCCATGAACCCGCGTACCGTTTCTCCCGACAAATTCATATAGGTCATCGGCTTGATCAGTACCACCTTGGTTCCGCCCACATTTCCCTCTCCGAGGAGTCCCCTGCATTTACTTTGCGTCATACTGATTCCCCATCGTTTGGCCAGGGCATCGACGGCCATAAAGCCAATATTATGCCTTGTCCCCTGATAAGCCGTACCAGGGTTGCCTAACCCGACAATCCATTTCATGGTGATTTCAACTCCTACAATTGTTAACTGGGGGCTTTAGCCCTAAATAGAACCGAAAAAAATATTTTTTTGTAAACTTTTTGTAATGATGCAACGAATCATCCTTGGTAATTGTCATATTTATATAGACGGCAGATAGCCAGGGAATAAATTTAGTCTACATAAGGGAGACGATTTGGATGTATTTGAACGGTCAACTGATTTATGATGATTCTCATTTTCTGGATCACACGGAGCATCATGTTCCGGTTCAGATCTACTGGGGCACCGAGCATAGCGACATCGGCTTCGTCGAGCAATGCAGCCCGCAGTATGTGAAGATTAACAATGTGTTCTACAACAGAAGGCAATTTACCTTTGTTTCCCGACCTGGGTATTGAAAATAAAAACGTAAACAGCATCACGGCACGGATTACGAGCCTGCCGGACCCCTATACGCAGCAAAAAGGGCTGCAGCTTGCAGCCCTTTCACCATACTATATTTTCAGCCCCGTGACAAAGGGGCTTCTTCTGCTTTCGCTTCGCCAACCACGCCAATTATTCGGCTTCTTTCTCCGAATCCTCAGCCTTCGCCGTAACCTCAGCGCTCTCGTCTTCAGCAGCTTCAGGTTCAACCTCTTCCTTCTGCGGTGCCAGAACGGCAACCACAACCTGCTCACCATCTACGCGGGTAGAAACATTCTTGGGCAGCTTCAGATCGCTTACGAGCAAATTCTCCCCGACCAGCAGGGACGACACATCGATTTCGATAGCGTCCGGAATGGCATTCGGAAGACATTGCACGTCGATTTCATGCAGAAGCACCTGCAGGATACCGCCTTCCTTCACACCCTGCGCTTCGCCGACCAAGTCGATCCGCACCTGCGCCTTGATTTCCTCATTCATATTCACCTGGTGGAAATCAATATGCATCACATTGCGGGATAGTGAATCACGTTGTACTTCTGTCATCATAACAGGCTGTTTGCCGGCACCCGGCACGTCCACTTCCAATAGTGCATTGGGATGTGAACGCAGAATCGCAAGCAGCTCCTTCTCATCAACCGAAATACTGATTGGATTTTCCAGCTTCTTTCCGTAGACCACGCCGGGTATTTTGCCCGTATGACGCAGCTTCCGCAATTGCCCCTGTGAGCCTGACGTCCGTTGTTCCGCTTTGAAAGTTATAGCCATAAATGGAACCTCCTGAGTTTGTTCGTACTGAATGATTTGAAATGGTCGTACATAGTATATTCATATTACCCACTCCCCCGGATAATTAAACAAGCCGCATGCCAGGTCCGTGGATGACCGAAGCATGCGGCTTATAGCAGCCCTATTCAATATGTCAGATTATATGCTGCCAGGGCGGACTGCGCTCTCTTTACTCCTGCTTGGAGCTTTCCTTCTTTGCTTTGGCTCTGGCGCGAAGCTTATCCGCATAACCGGATTTGTTGACCTGACGCTCACGGGCAATGGCAACGTCTCCCTCCGCCACATCGTGCGTAATGGTAGACCCTGCAACCACGTAAGCGCCGTTCCCTATTTTGACCGGGGCGATCAGATTGACATTGCTGCCCACAAAGGCGTTGTCGCCGATCTGTGTGAGTGATTTATTATAGCCATCATAATTAGCGGTAATCGCTCCGCAGCCGATATTGACTTCTGTGCCCAGTATGGCGTCGCCAATATAACTCAGATGGGACACCTTGCTGCCCGCACCCAGCTCGGCGTTCTTGATCTCCACGAAGTCACCGATCTTGCAGCCGACTCCAAGGCGCGAGCCCGGACGCAGATAAGCGTACGGACCTACCGAGCATTCATCAGCAATAACCGCTTCGCATGTTACGGAATGCTTGACCGTGACTCTGTCGGCGATTTCGGTATCGGTAATATCCGCCTGTGGTCCAATCACGCAATCCTCGCCGATCACCGTGCGTCCGCGCAGCAGGGTGCCCGGGAGAAGAACCGTGTCGGGGCCGATTATAACATCCGCTTCTATATAGGTAGCAGCCGCATCGATAATACTTACGCCTGCAAGCTGATGCTTGCGGACAATACGGGCGCGCATGAGCTGCTCGGCTTCCGCCAGTCCGACCCGGTCGTTCACACCGATCCCCTCGGCGAAATCAGTCGCGCAGTAGGCTTCCACAACATCGCCGGCTTCCCGGATAATCTCCATCACATCCGTTAAATAATATTCGCCTTGCGCGTTGTCATTGGTTACCCGCTTCAGCGCTTCAAACAACTTGCGATTGTCAAAGCAGTACATGCCGGTATTAATTTCATGAATGGCCGCCTGCTCCGGCGTACAATCCTTCTGTTCCACGATACGCTGTACCGCGCCCGCTTCATTCCTGATAATGCGACCCAGCCCTTGCGGGTTGGGCACAACAGCCGTGAGCACCGTTGCCGCGGATTCTTTGCGGTTGTGCAGCTCCAGGAGCGCCTTGATGGTGTCAGAGGTGACCAGCGGCGTGTCCCCGTACAGGATTACCGTCGTTCCCTCTTCAGAGCCAAGCAGCTGCTCGGTTTGCAGGACGGCATGACCGGTGCCGAGCTGCTGTTCCTGAAGCACGAATTCCGCCCCATCCCCGATATAGCCCTGAACCGCTTCCGCTCCATGTCCCACAACAACCACCGTGCGTTGACAATCCGACTCTTTCACAGTCTGGAGGACATGGCCAACCATCGGCTTGCCGCATACCTGGTGGAGCACTTTATAGAGTTTCGATTTCATCCGCTTGCCTTGCCCCGCAGCAAGTATAATGGCCATTATCTTCTTCAATATAAGTTCCCTCCTGGCTTATGGATACAAAAAGTTCTAAGCTGCACATGCCTGCCTGTCTGCTATGATCTGTTTTTTTAGATGATAACCATCCTTGTAAATTTCTCTAATGAATATAGCGTATTCGGGGCAAAAAGAAAAGAGAGCCCAAAGGCTCCCTCTCCTCTTGCAGACCGGGTTGATAAAAGGGCTTGAGCATCCTGCACCCTGATCCGCACTCTCCCCAATTTCGTCAATTACGCTCCTTCTTCAATCACTTCTTCTTCCTCCGTTGCGGCACGCTCATATTCAGCAAGAACGGCTGCTTGGATTTTCTCACGGGTAGTTGAAGAAATTGGATGAGCGATATCGCGGAATTCTCCATCCGGAGTCCGTTTGCTCGGCATTGCCACAAACATCCCATTGTTACCATCGATCACACGAATATCGTGAACGACAAATTCATTGTCAATAGTGATGGATGCGATTGCCTTCATACGTCCTTCAGAATTTACACGGCGGAGTCTGACATCAGTAATTTGCACTTGTGTTCACCACCTTTGCCTATCAAAGACTTGGTGTATAATTCCACATTGCAATGCAAATTCCTTCATGTTTTTGGAAAATAAGTACCTAATTTTAAAATAAATTTTTCCAGTTCCTACAATTCGATTCCATTCGACTTTTATTCGACTTCAATCGATACAATCAGCTCTATTTCGACAAGGACATCCTTCGGCAGTCTCGCGACCTCTACTGTGGAACGAGCGGGTTTGTGGTCACCGAAATAGGATGCGTAAATGTCATTTAGCGGTGCGAACTGATTCATGTCCTTGATAAAAACCGTCGCCTTTACCACATCGGACAACGTCGCTCCTGCCTGTGCAAGCACAGCCTGCAAGTTGCGGAATACCTGGTGGGTCTGCTCTTCAATACCGCCCTCCACCAGCTGGCCGCTTGCATCCAACGGTATCTGACCGGAAGTGAACATTAAATTGCCAATTACAACGGCTTGGGAATAAGGTCCGATCGCTGCCGGAGCCTTGTCGGATGAGATAATACGCGGATTGTGCTTCATAGTTGAAATTTCCCTCCTAAAAATGATGGGACTTACGGCTCTTCCGTCGTCCCTAATGGTTTTCGAAAAAATTTCCCGGAACGATTGTCGTCTGTTTGCTTTTCATATCGACTGCCGTAAGCTTGGCGAGCGATACATAATCCTCCAGCAGCCGCTCCTCGGTCCCCAGTTCTCCTGATTCCACAAAAACCCCAACGCCAGCCACTTTGGCATTGAATTCATGCAGCAAATCCATCATTCCCTGAACGGTCCCGCCTGCTTTCATGAAATCATCGATAATCAGCACCCGCGACTGTTCCTTGAGCGCGCGGCGGGCAAGAGACATCGTCTGGATCCGTTTATTGGACCCTGATACATAGTTAATGCTCACTGCGGAACCTTCCGTCACCTTATTGTCGCGTCTGACAATCACTACGGGCAGATTCATGCAGGAAGCCGTTGCATGGGCAAGCGGTATTCCCTTGGTCTCCACCGTCATGATGACATCGATATCGGAGACGGCGAAGGCGGTTGCAAACATACGGCCTACATCGGCCATCAGCCCGGGTAAGCCAAGCATATCAGTCATATATAAGTAGCCGCCGGGAAGGACTCTCTCAGGCTGTTCCAGCTGGCGGCAAATATGATTTATAATGGAAAGCGCTTCTGCCTTGCCCATCTTCGGTGTATATTTGACTCCGCCAGCCGCACCGGCCAGCGTATGAAGTTCGCCTAGACCTTCTTCCTCAAACACCTCTTTGATAATCGCCAGATCTTCACTGATGGAAGACTTGGCAGACTGATAACGATCGGCAAAAGCTGTTAAAGAAATTAACGTATGGGGGCGGGCAAGAAGGTACTGCGTCATCTCTACTAACCGGGCACTTCGTTTAAACTTCTTCAAAGCATCATCCCCCTAGCTAAATCCGAATATTATAATGATAATATATCATTTTTATACGGATTTAATCAAGGAAAACGTATCCTTCATGTCAGCATTCTTACCACGTACACCTCTTTACAAAAACCGCGCAGTCCATTGTAAATCCGCGACACCTTCGCTTCTTTGCCGACAAGACCAAAAACCGTAGGGCCGCTCCCCGACATCAAGACGCCATCAGCGCCCAGCCGGTACATGATGTCCTTAAGCTGGAGGACCTCCGGATACGCATGCAGCGTCACCGTCTCCAGAACATTTCCCAAATTGGCGCAAACATCGGCGAAGGAGCCGCGTTCAATCGCCGAAAGCATAGCCGGGGTGGACGGGTGGTGCTTCAGCTCTGAAGCTCTGAACTTGCCGTATACATCGGCTGTCGAGACATTGATCGGCGGTTTGGCGAGCACAACCCAGCATTGAGGCGGATTGCCGATCGGTTCCAGCTTTTCGCCGCGGCCGCGCGCAATCGCCGTGCCACCGGTGACACAGAATGGAACGTCAGACCCAAGCTCCGCTCCCAGGGTACACAGCTCGTCCTCCGAGATTCCAAGCTCCCAGAGCCTGTTCAGGCCTCGAAGCGCGGCTGCAGCGTCGCTGCTGCCCCCAGCAAGCCCTGCGGCAACCGGAATTTTCTTATCCAGATGAATATACACCCCTCTGGATACATCGTAACGGTCCTTGATCAGCTTTGCCGCCTGAAAGGCAAGGTTCTTCTCGTCCAGGGGAATGTACCCTGCCTGGCTCGATATGATGATGGTGTCCCGCGGAAGCTCTTCCATTTCCAGACGGTCGGCCAAATCCACCATCGTCATAATCATTTCCACTTCATGGAAGCCATCATCGCGTTTGCGCATTACATCAAGCAGCAAATTGATTTTTGCCGGCGCTTTTTCATAAACCTTCATTAGTGTCACCCGTTCGTTGTATATAGAAGAATAGAATCTTTTTTATATTTTAACAAAAGGTCATAAGAAAAGCTAAGATGTCCTTCAAACGGGTTTCCACCGTCCTTTAGGACTCTTAGCTATCCATGGGCATACTACCCTTTTGATTTTCACGACAGAACCGTTATGGACGAGGCTCAAATGACTGCTGCCCGGACGGCGGCGTCTGCATATAGCCAGGGACGTAAGAGCTGCCCGAACCTCTTGCAGGCTGCTGCGGCCTATAGGTATACGACTGTGGCTTATAGGGATCGGGTGTCGCTTGCGCCATGTAAGTTTGCCCGGAGGGACGGTGCGCTTCAGCAGCCGGCTGCTGCTGCTGGATATGCTGCTTGGCAGCAGCCTGCTCAGCTAATTGAATGGCCCGTTTAACCATATTGCCGGCATCCTTGGCTTTGATCCCCCCCCAGCCTTCCCGCTGGACCGTTTCGTAGAATCCCAGGTCCTTCGCCAATTCATTTTTCAACTGATCGCTCATGAAGCTTCGGCGTTTGCGGCCCATGTGAATCAACTCCTCCTTCAAATCTGCAAGTTACCGTTAGTATGCTTGAATTATTTATCTTCATGCATGCGGACAACCTGTTCTCTGTTGGGATAAACCGGGCGCTTTGGCGGCATGATCCATTTCTTAAAAAGGGCAGAAAAAAGAGCACGGACTTTTTGGGGTCTCCGTACTCGAATAAGCAAATTGTTCATTCTTTTATTGCATATACGTAATGCGAACTTGGCCATCATCGCTATCTACAGTCACTTCAACGGATTCCGTTAAAATATCTGCGTAGCTATAGGAGACCCGCTTGAACGCATGCTGCTCCTCGTCAAGTTTGACAATAAATACAGAAGGGTAGATTTCTTCCAATACTCCGGTTCTTTCAATGGTCTTCCGTCGACCACCGTTTGCGCGAAGACGTATTTTGGAGCCGACATGGATTTCCAAACTGCGTTTGATCTCCATCAGTGCATTCTTAGCCATTGTCCACTACCACCTCTTTCCTTGTCCATTATAACTAAAAAGAGGTGGTTTGTCAAAAAATTATAATTATAACAGTGTGGTAAACAAATTGTCAATAATGAATAGTCTAATTTTCAGGCAAATGTATAATATTATTTGCAAAGCGGAATATTATACGGTTGGCTTGATTCCTGTCAGTGTCCTCGGCCTTGGAAGCCCGACGCGATATTTGCCTAAAGTCTCGATTCCTCCTACCCCATCGATTCCGCTTATTGTCCCATGGATCACATCGGCCAGATTAACGGTCTCCCGGATCGAGGTATAGCTGGCCTTAATGGCAACATAAACGGGATCCAGAGCATGAATAAGAATCCGGCCGGGAGAACTCGCAAAATTGGCGCCAGATTGCAGCAGCGCCTCATAATGGGATTGGCAGGCACCCGCGACGATGATCAGATTGTCGCGGTTTTTATCGTACTCCCGGGCGATGCGTACCGCGTTGACGAAGTTTTGTGAGTTTTTGTAGCTGTTAATATTCATCAGCTCATGATGCGGAGTGTTTTTGAATACGCCATCGTGACCGGTAATTACAATCACATCCGGTTTTAACTGTGGCAGAAGCCGCTGCACCAGCTCTGGCATCTGCGATTCATGCACATGAAGGCCATGTGCAGGCACTTTCATCTGGGTATACAGCTGCATGCTTTTTTTCATGTAATTGCCATCTCCATCGAGATGGAGCACTTTGCCGGGCACTTCAAAATAGGGCTGGCTTTCATTAGTTGCCCGCCTCAGCTCGCTAACATTATGAATAACCAGCTTCTCCCGCTGTTCCTTCATACGCCGCATCGATTCATTCACCTTAATGCGGACCTCTTTGGCCGCACCGGTAGTTTCCGGATGACGGACAACCGTTAAGTCGCGAATCGGAGCGTCTGCAAGCAGCCGGTAGTCCGTGCCCTTAAGTACCGCTATTTCCGGATCAAGAATGGCAACACGAAAAAGGACGTCCCCGCCATACGATTTGCGGACGACCAGGTCCCCTTGCTTCATGGGCAAATCACCTCTTCGTCTATCCTATGGGCGAACAACGCCATTGGTGCATTTTGTTGGGTCAGTGGTCCCCATTCGGGGAATGATCAGCCCGGCATACCGGCTTCCAGCAGTGCCCTGCTAAGACGCGCGAATTCCTCAAGCGACAGCGTTTCTCCCCGCCGCGTGGGATCAATGCCGCAGCTCTCCAGAAGGGGAGCCAGACGATCTCTGTTTTCTTTCCCCACCAGGGCCGTCAAGTTGTTGTAAAGCGTTTTGCGCCGCTGGGCAAAACTGCCCTGAACCGTGCGGAAGAAATGATTTTCATCGGCCACATCGACAGGAGGCCGCTTGCGGACCGTGAGCTTAATGACAGCGGAGTCAACATTGGGCTGCGGGATAAAAACCGTGTGTGGCACGATGCATACCAGCTCCGGCTCGCAATAATACTGCACTGCTACGCTGAGGCTGCCGTATTCCTTGCCTCCGGGCTTGGCCGCCATACGCTCCGCCACTTCCTTCTGAATCATGACCACAATATGCTCAAGCGGCAGCTTCTCTTCAAGCAGCTTCATGAGAATTGGCGTTGTCACATAATAAGGCAGATTGGCCACTACACTGACCCCGCTTAAACCGGCAAATTGCCGTTTGATCAAATCGCCAAGGTCAAGCTTCAGAATATCGCCGTGCTCGATATGAACATTATCCTGACCCGCGAGCACATCTCTGAGAATGGGTATGAGCCGGTTATCGATTTCCACCGCGGTCACGCGCCCTGCATGCTGGGCCAGCTGCTGGGTCAAAGCTCCGATCCCGGGCCCGATTTCCAGAGCACCCTTGGTCTCGTCGAGGCCGGCTGCCGAAACAATCTTATGCAAAATATTTTGATCGATCAAAAAATTCTGACCGAGGCTTTTTTTGAAAGAAAATCCGTATTTGTCAATAATATCGCGAGTCCGTCTTGGCGAAGCTACGTCAAACCCATCCGTTCTGCTCATTTAAGGGTTGCCTCCTTCGCTGTTTTGCTGCTCCATCGTGGTTAATGCCCGCTGGAACTCCTCCCGCGTTATGCGGAACATCGAGCAGCGCTTAAAAAACTGCTTTCCGTTCGCATAGCCGATCCCGAGCAGGTTGCCCATCTGTAGACGCCGGTTGGAGGCATTGGGGTGGACCAGCAGTCCTGCCTTCATCAGATCATCCCAGGCGATCTCCGGCAGGCTTGTCCCTTCACTGCCCGCTGCAGCCTCGGTACGCACGTTTGCGAGCGCTCTTCGTATCGCATCGGGTGATGCGTTCTCGACGCCAATATCCCCTTTGTAGCTTGCGTCCTCCTGGGGAAGAAACGCATGCTTGCAGCCCGGCACCCGCTGGGCTACAATTTTGCGGATACGTTCCCCTGCATGGTCCGGGTCGGTGAATATAATCACCCCGCGCCGCTGCTGGGCAAGCTCTACCCTGCGAAGGACATCCGCGCCAATAGCGGAACCGCCGGTTTCGATTGTTTCCGCTTCGACTGCCCGCTTGATGGCTACCGTGTCGTCTTTGCCTTCTACTACAATGATTTCCTTAATCATGCCGTCTATCCATTCCCTTCAGACAAACATACAAAAGAAGAGGCGATCGCCTCTCCTTATCATGGCATATTTATGTTTAAATTACGATATGAATGAGGTAAACGTTATTATGAGGGTTTGCTTCACGGTCTTGCAGTCTCGCCGGTCTAGAGAGCTGTGGGTTTCTTGGGCCCGATGACGTACACCGTATACCCTCGCTTCAAACCAAACTTCTCTGCATAGGATTCGCTCTCAAAATAAACGTCAATTTTCTTTCCTTTGACGGCACCGCCCGTATCTTCCGCCCGGCGGAATCCAATACCTTCGATATAGACCCACCAGCCAATAGGAATAACCTTGGGATCAACCGCAATGGTCCTGCCTTCTTGAACCTTCGTGCCAGACGCCGTTATCCCGTATTGCGGATGTTTCTTAGATTTGCCCGTCGAAGCAACTCCCGCCGCATAAGCGGTTAAGGTCACATTCTTCAGAACCTGCTTTGCTTTAAGCGTTTGGCCCTTCTTGGTGGTAACGATAGAAGCATCTTTCGTTTTTGCCGAGAGCACCACAACTTTAGGCTCCGGCTTCATCGTACCGACTGCTACGATTTTATCCACCGATTCCGCTTTGGTCAGCTTGGTAACCATAGTCTGGGACACAAGTACTCCGTCCGCATAGACATTCTCAAACTGTTTGACGATCTTGCCCTCGTTGCCGTTCTGGACAAGTTTTAATTTCCCCTGCAGCAGCTTGGGATCTTCCTTCTTCACAACGGAAAAAGGTACCGTGTAGGACTTCTCGGACATCTTCTTATCTATGCGTGTTACGGTAACACTCATATTCGATTTCACTCTGTCTTCCAGAGCCGGCCATATTTTATCTTCGCTTCGTATCGATATATCCGCTTGATCGATCACTGCTTTAACCGTTCTTTCTGTCGTGTACAACGTTCTTACCTTGCCGTCTGCCTTCACATGGACTGGCACCGCTTGATCAATTACAATACGGTCGCCGTCTTTAATCCCTCCGTTGAGAGGTAAGGACACCTTGTCATGCTGTCCTATCGTGATGGCTTGTTCATCCAGTAGGCGTTGAAGGACCCATTGTTTTGTCGAAACAACGGTTTCTTGTCCGTTCACTACTACGGAGACGTGCTTGTTAGCCGTTCCGTACAACAACACCAGAAACATGAAAGTCATAGCGATTGAGATCAGAGCGCTAAGTAATATTAAACGCACGTTCTCATGCTTCCATCGCAATGCGAAAGACATGCTGGATGATCGTTTACCATGGGTATCCTTAAGCTGGAGTGCGCCCACTTCTTCGGTCCTCCTTCATAGCCCCGCCGCCTAGTTACATGATTGCATTTGACGGTTCTATTGTTTTTGTTAGCGTGATTGCACGCCACTCCTGTATCCTTCCTCTGTACCTCCATGATAAACCCTATGTCGTCTTTTTACGCAATATTCAAAATAAAAGAAGCCAACGACGACAGAGGATCTGTTTCGTGGCTTCCCAATGACGACGGGACATGGATTAATAGCACGAGGTTGATCTCTCTATGTAACTTATTTACGCTTGCGAGGTTAGCTGTCGGATTCGGGCGAGAGAGTCGCCCTATTCCCGGCTGGCATATCTTGCTTATATGCCCCGTGGAAATTCACCCCAAGAAGAATTCAACATTGAAGTCTCGTGTTTGATACGAAATGTTTCAACGAATGGTTCCCCCGCTCTCCGTCATTCGGAGATTAAGCGATAGTATGGAAAAGGAATTGATGATTTGAAGCTCTGAGATGAATGATACCGTCTTTTGCCTTTCATTGTAAAGATGAAATTAATCGCGATTTTAACGAATTTTAAGGAAAATCACGTGAAAAACAGGCGTTTTGATGAAATAAAATTAGTTTTATCACCCGATATATCCGAAATACTACGCTTTATAGCCCTTTATCTTTAAATGAAAAACAATTCAGAGTATTTTCTGTCGTAATTTTCGAGATTTCTTCTAACGATTTCCCTTTAATTTCTGCAACCGTTTCTGCTACGAGACGGACGAATGCGGACTCATTGCGTTTCCCCCGATGGGGATGAGGGGCCAAATATGGAGCGTCCGTTTCGATCAAAATACGGTCCAGAGGAACCTGTGCCAGGACCTCTTTCGGCACACGTGCATTTTTGAATGTAAGCGGTCCCCCGAAGGAAATGTAGAAATTCATGTCGAGACATTGCCGGGCTGTCTCCCAGCTGCCGGAAAAACAGTGCATGACCCCTCCCACATCCTTGGCGCCCTCCTCCTTCAGAATCCGCAGCACATCTTCATGCGCATCCCGATTATGAATGGAGATGGGCATTTTTTTCTGCCGCGCAAGTTGAATCTGTTCGCGGAACACGCGCTGTTGAACGTCTTTAGGAGATGTGTCCCAATGGTAATCAAGACCAATTTCGCCGATTCCAACCACTTTGGGATGGTCACAAAGCGCTGCGATCCAGTCCAGGTCGCCTGGAAGCATATGGATGCTTTCCACAGGATGCCAGCCGACGACCGCATAAATAAAGTCGTACTGCTCGGCTAGCTGAATCGTCGTGGGGATGGTCTGCCGGTCAAAACCGACATTAATCAATTTTGAGATCCCTGCGGCTCTTGCCCGTTCAATCACTTCCGCGCGGTCTTCGTCGAATTGTTTCGAATCCAGATGGGTATGTGTGTCGATTATCATCCTTGTATAACTCCCTTTCACCAAGAAATGTTCTATTGTAAGAGCCCGAATAATTCACGAATATGGGGCGGCAGCCGGTGTGCCGATTCAATTAGGGGTTCTTCCGGGTAATACAAATGATATTTGCCCTGATGGATCCCTGTAATAGAACGAATTATATCTGATTTTCGCGAAATTTCAGACAAGCGCTCATCTTGTCCAAGCAGCAGAATCGGCGGCCGTTCGTCCTTGTCCATTATATCTTGCCCCAGTCGGTATACATCATAAGGCATATCATAAGGAAAGTCGATTTCCAGATGATAATCGGGATGAAGACCGATGGCTTGGAAATACGTACGGATTTCCTGCCACAATTTTTCATCGGCCTTGTCCATTGTAATGTATTTGTAAAGCTTGCGGTTGAGGAACCGGGCACATAAATCGGCCAGCAGCGCATCCTCTTCCTTCAGCCATTGAGTAAAGGCCGTTTGCATCAATGCTTCATCCAGCAGGAGATAATTTTCCACATCCAGCGTATCCTCCAGCAGATGGCGAAGCGGTTCAATCATCCATGAGAAAGTATAGCCGCCCCCATAAAGCTCGGTTGCTCTGCGAAATATCTGGCGAAGGATAATTTCCGAGCTTCGTGTGACAGGATGAAAATAGACCTGCCAATACATTTGGTAGCGCGACATGAGATAATCTTCAACGGCATGCATGCCACTCTCTTTGACAACAATCCGCCCCTGGTAGGGCCGCAGAACCCGCAGAATTCGCTCCAGATCGAAGGTTCCATAATTGACGCCTGTAAAATACGCATCACGCAGCAGATAATCCATGCGGTCGGCATCCATTTGGCTGGAGATGAGACTGACGACGATCGGCTGGTGGTAGGTCTTGCAAATGACGGCTGCCACCCGCTCCGGAAGCGAAGGATCGCATTCACTAAGAACCTGGTTGATTTCTGTATTCTCCCGCAATATTCGGCATGTCCATTCTTCATGATTGGTTTCAAACACCTGCTCGATAGAATGGGAAAAGGGCCCATGTCCAACATCATGCAGCAAGGCAGCGCATAAGGTTACCAGCCTTTCTTCTTTTGGCCAGTCGGTATAACCGCCCCGTTCGAATTGGGAAATGATTTTCCTTGTAATTTCATAAACACCAAGAGAATGGGAAAACCGGCTATGCTCGGCCCCATGAAAAGTCAAATAGGATGTCCCAAGCTGTCGTATCCGCCGCAAGCGCTGGAATTCCCGGGTATTAATGAGATTCCATATCGTCTCATCCTGCACGTAAATGTACTTATGGACCGGATCTTTAAATACTTTTTCCTCCGCTAGCGATTGGGGGCTAGGATTCATTGTTTTCCCCTCCTATGTTCGATTTTTCGACATATTTCTGTAGGTAAATGTCGAATAATGTCGTAAATTCATTTCCAAAACAGACAGCCCCGACGTGGTAATCGCAGACCGTTCTAATGCTCTAAGTTATAGAGAAAACGGTTAAAACGGAGCTATTTGAAGCATTATCAAGGTTGACTATTATGGGAAACGTTGGTATTATAAAAAGTAGAATAAATAGAACTTTGTCGAATAATGACGATTTAAGTATTTTGAGAGGGGCACGGATAGATTATGATGAAATCAACAGGTATTGTGCGCAAGGTAGATGAGCTTGGACGCGTTGTAATCCCTATCGAACTGCGCCGTACGCTTGGAATTGGTGAGAAGGATGCCCTGGAAATCTATGTAGACGGTGAACGCATCATGTTGAAGAAATACGAGCCCGCTTGTATTTTTTGCGGAAATGCCGAGAATGTCACTTATTTCAAAGGAAAAATTGTATGTAATGCCTGTTTATCCGAAATGCCAACTCCTGTAACAAAATAAGAGACAAAACCGAAATTATAGGTTATACTGTATTTAATAAACTTCCAATTGTTAATTCTAACCTTTTTAATACTCCTTGCCTTCCTGAGTTCTATCATCAGGAAGGTCCTTTTTTTATCCGCACTCATAAATGGCTTTCTTTTCCCTTGCTATCCTGAAAGGTGGGTTTATTTACGCATAATCTCATTGTAAACTTCCCGCTTCGCCAGGCCCCGGTCAACAGCGGTGCGTTTGATCGCTTCTTTGCGGTCCATGTTCTGCGCTTCATAACGTCCCACATGTTCCTCCAAATTCAAGTCCGTCCACCATGCCTGCTCGTCCCCTTCAAAATCGCCAGCCGCAGCGGCTCCTGCTCCCGCTACAACCAGGCAATACTCGCCAAGAGGCGGATGTTCCTCAAGCCATGCCAAACATTCTGATATTTTCCCCCTTGCCGCTTCCTCAAATCGTTTAGTCAGCTCACGGGTCATCGCCATGTCGCGGTCGCCCCATTGCTCCAGCATGGCCGCAAGTGTTTTGGCTACCCGGTGCGGCGATTCATAACAAATGATCGTTCCATCCTGTTTGCGCAGCCGCTGCAGCCAATCCTGCAACCCCTTGCGCTCACGCGGCGGAAAGCCGGTAAACAGAAAACGTTCTGTTGGCAGCCCTGAAATAATGAGCGCCGAAAGCGCGGCATTGGCGCCAGGGATCGGTACGACGGCTATGTCCTCCTCTACGGCGGCCGCAACCAGATCGGCTCCCGGATCGGAAATAGCAGGGAGGCCGGCATCGCTTACGAGCGCAATGGATTGACCTTCCGTGAGAAGACGAATCAGCTCGCTGCCGCTTGCTGCCTTATTATGCTCGTGATAACTGACCAGCCGGGTGGAAATTTCAAAATGCGTCAGAAGCTTGCGCGTTTGGCGTGTATCCTCCGCAGCAATCAGATCTACTTCCTTCAATGTACGAACGGCGCGAAAGGTCATATCCTCAAGATTTCCGATCGGTGTTGCCACCAGATAAAGCGTACCTGTTTTTAGATGCTCCTTATCCTTGTGCGTCACAAAACTTTGCTGAACTTTCATGTTGGCTCCATCCTCGTTTCCGGCTGATGATTTCCGTAATAGATCTCCATAATCTCTTCATTATAATTACGCTCTTCATTATAGACGATTAGAGGCGCCAGCAGTTTGACATCGGGCTTGCCGTCACGCACCGCTTCGATCAATACCATATTGGCCTCCGCTTTGGCATGGGGATGAACAAAGCGGATCCTCTTCGGCTCCAGTTTCCATTTGCGCAGCGTTTGTGTAATTTCGATCAGCCGTGACGGCCGGTGCACCATGGAAACCCGTCCGCCGGTACGGACCAGCTTGGCGCAGGCTGCCACAATTTCATCCAGTGTCCCGTTCAATTCATGCCTGGCGTTTGCCATATGTTCATTTTCATTCCTATCGCCGATTCCTACCGGCATATAAGGGGGATTGACCGTTATGGCATCAAAACTGCCATAACCGCCGTGCTCAATATAAAGGCGCAGATCGCCTTCATGAATATGAATCTGCTCCTCCAGCCTGTTCCATTTCACGCTTCTCCTTGCCATGTCAGCCAAACGCGGCTGAATCTCGACACCTGTGATAGCTGCTTTTGTGCGGGTGGACAGCAGAAGGGGAATAACCCCGTTTCCCGTGCATAAGTCCAGCACTTTCCCCCTGGGGGGAACACCGGCAAACCGCGCCAGCAGTACCGCATCCATGGAGAAGCTGAATACTTCCCGGCTCTGAATGATGTGCAGCTGATGCGTCAACAAATCATCCAATCGCTCATTGCTTAATAATGTTTCTTCATTAGATTGTTCCATCACGTGCGAGTTGCCCTCATTTCATTCATTCTTAACCGGTTTTTAGAAGTTCTAAAAATGAAGCATGTTATTCATTATGCATTTTTATTCACATCTCGCTTTTTCATATCCATAACTTCTGCAGGGATGAAAACAAACAAGACCCGAAAGGACCGGGTCTTGTTGTAATCATTCCTTATTGAGAAAGGATAGACAGAACAAACAGTCACCCTCCGTACGCAAATGCCCGTAATACAAGTTGCAGATATGAAACCCTTCGTGATAAAGCCGGGCCAGGTTATCGTAACCCTCTCCAACAGCTGTCTCCTGATCTACAGGCATATACGGATTCTGCTCCTCCGTCATGCCTTGCTCCTCTTCAGCTCCTGCCAGATCCGGCTCTGCCTGCGAGGAGAGTATCGCTGTTTCCCGCTTGAAGATTTTTCGCAGCTGCTGATTCTCGATACTGAGCCGTTTGTTTTCTTCAAGCAATGATTTAACGTGCTGCTTAAGAGAGCCCAGTTGGACATGGAGATTTCCCATATTCGTTTCCAGCTCGTCCATTTGATTAAATAAATCCTTCTTATTCAAGTTCCCACCCCAAAGACTGTTCAGCTTCGGACTCACGGATTCCGCTTATTTAATTACGACATCATCCAGCGGCAATTCCTTCGGCTTCCCACCATCAAATAGTTGCACATAAACGGATTTGGTGCCAACGTTTATTCCGGTTACCTTGCCTTCTCCCAAAGAAGTGACAACGACCTTCCCTACCGCCGGGAGCTCTTCACGGACACTTTCGTAATTATCATGCTCATACTTCAAACAGCACATCAATCGGCCGCATAAACCGGAAATCTTTGTCGGATTGAGCGACAAATTCTGGTCTTTGGCCATCTTGATGGATACCGGTTCAAAATCGCCGAGCCAGGATGAGCAGCAGAGAACGCGCCCGCAAGGGCCAATCCCGCCCAGCATCTTGGCTTCGTCCCGCACACCGATTTGCCTCAGTTCAATGCGGGTACGAAAAACACTGGCTAAATCTTTTACCAATTCGCGAAAATCAACACGGCCTTCAGCCGTAAAATAAAAAATAATCTTGTTTCGGTCGAATGTAAATTCGACGTCGACCAGCTTCATTTTCAGCTGGTGGTCTTTTATTTTATCCAAACAGGTGTTAAATGCATTTCGAGCGGCTGACTTGTTCTCGTCAACGATCTTGGCATCACTATCACCTGCAATACGAATGACTTTCTTGAGTGGAAGGACAACATCCGATTCACCGACTTGTTTATGCCCAACCACAACCTTACCGTATTCAATGCCCCTTGCCGTTTCCACGATAACATGCTGGTCTTTATCGATGGGAAACTCAACAGGATCAAAGTAATAAATCTTGCCCGCCTTCTTGAAGCGGACACCAACGACGTTATACAATCCTTCACCCCTCCTGTATGCGGATTAGCATTTGCTCCAGAGCTAACTGCGGGGGTACATGGGCACGCATTCGTTTGCCTGCCTCGAGCGTATGCTCCATGCATCGTACCCAACCGTCCGCTGAACGTCCGAATGCATGTTTGCCGATCCAATCAACCTGATCTATAAAAACGAGTGCCTCATGTCTTCCAGCTTGAAAATGTATCATATCTTTATACCATAATACGAGCAGGGACAGCAGCTGCTGCGGCTGATCGCCCAGACCCGTCTTAAACACTTGTTGTTGGGCGGATATCATCGCCGCGGTGAATCGGCTCAGACTATCCTTGCCTAATTGTATCACTACATTTCTCATTTCTGCAAACTCATTCTGTTGGATGATGGATCGGCATGCTTCAAGTCCCGAAGCCAAATGAACAGCAGCCCTAGCCAGCAGTGGCGGCACATCCTCTGCAACCAGCGTTTGAAGCATATCTGCAGGAGCGAGGGGCTTAAAAGGCACCCACTGCGTTCGGGAACGGACGGTGGGAAGCATAGCTTGTCCATTTTCCGTCAGCAAGAGGGCTACAACCGGCGTCTGCGGCTCCTCCAGAAACTTGAGCAGACTGTTCGCAGCTTGCTGAGTCATTGTTTCGGCACGCTGCATAATATATATTTTTCGTTCCGCTCCAGTACTGCGGTAGGCAAGTTCCCGCTGAAGCTCACGTATTTGGTCAATTTTGATGGAAATCCCGTCCGGTTCCACGATATGCAGGTTCGGCTGATTGCCATGTTCGAACTTGCGGCAGGCCAGACATTCCCCGCATGCATCATCCAGCCCCTCCGTACAAAACAAGGCTTTCGCGAATGCTTTGGCCATCGCCATTCTTCCGCTTCCCGTCGGTCCGGTAAACAGATAAGCATGCGAGACCTTTCGGGTACGCAGCGCATGCTGTAAAATTCGTTTCGCTGTCGGCTGTCCAGCCAGTTGCGCGATACTCATAACATTATTCCTTTCGCCTTTCACTTCAGCCGCCAGAAGCGGCGGCCATCGCCTTATAGGGATGGCCTGGTCTTGCATGAAGCTGAAGTCCATTTAAAAAAACAGATTAATCAAAATTCCCCGTATATCGCCGATCTTTTGCAAAAGTTCCAAACGTCCTTCTTCCGTATCAAGCAGCTCTTCCCCCATCGATAGGAGAGCGGAATCCACCTCATCGAGCAGTTTGTAACGTTTAATCCGACCGCGCCGGTCAAATCCTTTTGTTTCCTTCATGCCGACACCGCGCTTAACGGTATCCTCCAGAAATTTCTTGATCATCCTGCGGTACAGCTGCAGCTCGCGAACGGTCATGGATCTGGACAAACGCTCGCCCTGATTATGAATATCCTGCAGCTTCTGCTGGAGCTGTTCCATCGTCCGCTGCTCATCCTGATGCATCATGACATCGGTGAAGTTTTTTGTCTGGGCAGGTTTTAATCCTGGATCCGGTCTTGCGCGATCCTGCCCTAACGGGCGAAACCCCGGATTGATTTTCATATGGAATCACGCCCAATCAGAAGTGTTCGAATCTTTCTACAGGAACAACGAAAACGGCTGCCCCGCCAACCTGCACTTCAACTGGAAATGGGATGTAAGCATCCGTGGTGCTGCCCATTGGCGATACTGGCGAAACAAGCTGATCGCGCACTTTACAGTTGGAACGGATGACGTTTAGAACTTCATGTACCCGCTCATCCTCGATACCGATCATAAAGGTTGTATTACCTGCACGCAGGAATCCGCCCGTACTGGCCAGCTTGGTTGCTCTAAACCCTTCTTGAACGAGTGCATTCGACAATCTGTTGCTGTCTTTATCCTGGACAATCGCGACCACTAATTTCATTCCAATCCCTCCCGAAAATATTATCTTACCCGACAACCTGTTTGCAATATGTGTACGATATGTTCTACGGCAATAAAAAAGGTCTACTATTATAATTTGACATCGTTTGCAAATAATCCTTTAAAACGCTCCATGATAATCGAGATGGAGTCACTCAGTAAGACCTCAGGGGCACATTCGGCATTTAAACGGACAATTCGCTCCGGATTTTGCGCTTGCAGTTTTTCATACCCTTCTCTAACCAGACGGTGAAAAGAAAGTCCCTCCAAATCCAGGCGGTTGATTTCCCGGCCGGTCCCCTGATGAATACGCGAAAGTCCCTCTTCTGGGGAAATATCCAGCCACAAGGTCAGCTGCGGCATCGTATCCTCAATGGCAAAACGGTTAATCGACCAAATTTCCTCCATGCCAAGTCCCCGGGCATGACCCTGATACGCCAGGCTGCTGTCGACAAAACGGTCACAAATAACGAACATGCCTTCAGCGAGCGCCGGTATGACCTTCTCCGTCAAATGCTGACGCCTGGCAGCAGCATACAACAAGGCTTCCGTTCTTGCTTCCATAGCGGTATTGCCTTGATCCAGAATGACACTGCGGATTTGCTCGGCAATGGGAATGCCGCCAGGCTCACGAGTCGTCATGACCCGCACGCCCCTTGCTGTCAGTGTACGCGCGAGCCCATCAATGAGTGTCGTTTTTCCCGCGCCTTCACCGCCCTCTATCGTCAAAAAATTTCTTGGCTCCAATCAAAAAGCTCCCTTTTATATGGTTTTCCTTGTCCTTATCATAACAAAGCCTGTACAAAGCGTAAATGTTTTCTGCCGTTATACGTGGTATAGGGTTCATAAATGCTAGTCCTTGCGGATCACAGCAAGTTTTTGTAATGTCGGATCGGAAACACCCTGACATTTGGCGCCAGTCCGCGCTAACTCTTTCAAAAAAAGGAGGACATCCGGCCGGATCAATTCGCCCGGATACAAGATCGGGATGCCCGGCGGATATGGTATGACCGCTTCAGCCGCAATTCGGCCAGCAGCCTCTGTGGCAGCAATCATTTCCACTTGATCCCGCCTCATACGCCTGTTGCTGAAGAGAACCGGTTCGGAAATCGGACAGGCCGAATATGACAGGAATTTTCTCATGTTTACAACATCGGGGGATTGGACAGCAAAATAATAATCGTTATATGGTTGTTCTTCTTCTTCTATTTTCATAAATGCAGCGATCAATTTATCATAATCCGCCTTTGAATTCGACATCCCAAATAAAAGAACCACATGAGATGAATCCGCCATTTCTGCCCAGCATCCTTCTTTTTCCAAGCGTTGCTGAAGATCATACCCTGTATATCTTCCGGTTCGATCCTTCACAATGACTCGAAGGGGATCACATTGCGCATTGAGAGTATTTGCCGGCTCTTCCAACCATGCCGAGGATTGCTTCACCCATTGCCGGAAAGCCTGAGCCGATTGTATCCCCTTTTCAAACAAGGAAGGACCAAAAACATCGATCATTGCCCGGGCAATATCAAGTGATGCCATTATCGGGTACGACGGGCTGGAACTTTGGATCATCGTTAATGCTGACGTAACAGCATCCCGATCAATGCTGCTGCCTTGAACATGCAGCATCGCACCCATCGTAAGAGCCGACAACGTTTTATGCGTCGATTGTACGACAGCATCAGCCCCTGCCTGCAGAGCAGAGACAGGGAATGAAGGATGCTGCCCATAATGTGCGCCATGTGCCTCATCGACCAGCAGAAGACAGTTATGTTCGTGAACAAGCTCCGCATACAGATGAAGATCCACACTTCGCCCATAATAGCTGGGATTCGACAGAAATACGGCTTTTGTTTCCGGATATCGGGTTAGTGCCTCTGCAACATCGGACAACTCCGGAATAATATGCAACCCTGATACCGGATCCGTTTGCGGAGAGAGAAAAACAACTTTTGCCTGGGCAAGCATTAATCCATTCAGAACCGATTTATGAATATTTCTTTGCACAATAATCGTATCACCCGGATTGCAACTGGCTAATATCATGGCCAGATTGCCTGCTGTACTGCCACCAATCAAAAAAAAGGTTTGCTCCGCACCGAAGGTCATAGCTGCCAAATTCTGGGCCTCCGCAATAACCGCTGCCGGACTATGAAGGTCATCCGTAACAGAGAGCTCTGTCACATCCAGAGCCATAATCGTCTTAAATATATGGAAGGCATCCGGATCAAGTTCTTTCAGCATATCCAACGATTGCCCATATTTATGTCCAGGTACATGGTAGCTGCCTGGGTTTGAGTCGTACAAATTTATTAATGCCTTATATAGTGGAGCATGGAAGAGAGAGAGAGTTTTACTGGTATTCATATCAAATATAATACTCCTTCATCGATCATTGGGATGATGCCATTGGTATGAGTTAGGCCAAATAAATATCCCCGCCACCCCATTACAGGCCAGCTGTTCGGGTAAACGGGGATTTAAGTCGATGCTTCTTTCCCTTCACTAAACAATCAGGCATTCTTCTGAATCCAGATTTGCTTCAGCTGATGAATAAAGAAGGGATACTTGGCATCCTGGACTTCCGTTCTGACCATTTCCAATTCACAGGATTCGCAAATAAACTCATTAATAATACGAAGACCTTCCAACTTTTCATGACCACAAATAATACAGCAGCTTCCAATCGGCTCTTCCACGTTGCTTCACCTCGACTTTTCAAAAATTACTCATTGCTACTAGTATGCCGCATAGTCTAGCATCATATACTTGTTTCATAGCCCGTTTCAAATAGCCCTACATCATATGATACACGAGTGAAAAGGGTGAAGGATATCAAAATATTGTTTGCCTCCCCCGCTCTTCATAAAAGTCATCCAATTTCCGATACATTCACTAGTAGGATGGAGGGGACATAGAGTCAATGAGAGGGACGCTCGCCGAACAGGAAAAAGCGACAATTTATCAATATCAGCTAATTCGTAAAATCATGATTCGAAGCGAGCTGATGTGGAGCTATTTAAGCATAGCATTCATAATTTCGATCTTTCAGCTGGTTCTTTATCAGAAAGACGGAGCGCTAGCCATTGTCCTTGGAATCGTTGCGACTCTGCTGATCCAGTTTATCATTATCCGTCTGACTCTGGTGCGAGTAGACGAACCGGACAATCGCCGTTGGGGCTGGAGGATCCTATTACCCTGGGTCGGATACATCCCGATTGCCCATATCGAACTTGCTCTCTTTCGCCGCCTGCACCGTCATATGCTTTGGCTTGGGTTATGCGCCATTGGCGTGGCCTATCCTTGGGCCAATGAAGCCCAAATGATCAGTATGATTTGCTGGCATCTATGGATGCTGGCACCACGGATGATCCTGCTGCACAGTCTGAGAAAAAGCCGACGGGACGGGGTCCTTCGCATCCAGGCGACGGATGTAAGCTATTACCATCGGTGATGCATATCGGTACATATTAATGGCTACATCAAAGAGCAGCTCCTGGCTGCTTTTTATTATGTAAGAATGGTCATAGACAATTATACGTATTAGGGATCATAGGCGGTCATATGCATGCCGCATCAATCATCATCAACGGCAAAACGGGCTGGCATTCTTAATAAAAAGATCTTCAACAATAAAAACAGGGAAACAATAAAAACATAAATAAACCTGGGAACAAATAAACCCGGAAACAACAAAAAACCGACCGCAAACTGCGGTCGGTTTCTCGTGCTTGGCAACGTCCTACTCTCCCAGGACCCTGCGGTCCAAGTACCATCGGCGCTGAAGGGCTTAACGGTCGTGTTCGAGATGGGAACGCGTGGTTCCCCTTCGCCATTGCTACCAAACGGGATGTATCGGCTTAACCGATCATCAATCGGGCAAGTTACACCCTGAAAACTGGATACGAACGTTTGCGAAACGTTTAGAAGGTTGAATGTGTTAGGATAAGCCCTCGACCGATTAGTATTCGTCAGCTGCACGCATTTCT
>NZ_BMHP01000011.1 GCF_014641075.1 Paenibacillus nasutitermitis | reverse complement strand
GTCGATCGTGAAACTGACGGTCGCCACATTGCCTGCTGCATCCGTTACAACCAGCGTGTACGCGCCATCCTGATCAATCTCTGTACCGCTTGTAAAAGCAGCACCATTCAAGGTCGCTGTTCCTCCGTTGAAACTAACAGTCACCGGCTCTTTATAAATCCCGCCTTCGCTTACTCCCGTAACCGCAGGTGCTGCTGTGTCGATCGTGAAGCTGACGGTCGTCACGTTGCCTACTGCATCCGTTACCACCAGCGTGTACGCGCCATCCTGATCAATCTCTGTACCGCTTGTAAAAGCAGCACCATTCAATGTCGCTGTTCCTTCGTTGAAACTAACAGTCACAGGCTCTTTATAACTCCCGCCTTCGCTTACTCCCGTAACCGTAGGCGCTGCTGTATCGATCGTGAAACTGACGGTCGTCACATTGCCTGCTGCATCCGTTACAACCAGCGTGTACACGCCACCCTGCGCGATCTTTGTACCACTTGTAAAAGCAGCACCATTCAAGGTCGCCGTGCCTTCGTTGAAACTAACAGTCACCGGCTCTTTATAAATCCCGCCGTTCGTTACTCCTGTAACCGTTGGCGCCGCTGTGTCGATCGTGAAGCTAATGGTCGCCACATTGCCTGCTGCATCCGTTACAACCAGCGTGTACGCGCCATCCTGCGTGATCTCTGTACCACTCGTATAGGGGGTGCCGTTGAGCAGCCCGCTGCCCTCGTTAAATAGAGCGTTTACTTTGCTGTTATATACTTTTCCGGTCTCTACATTGGAAATAACAGGAGTTGTCGTATCCACTGCAATACTGCTAATGGTTCCGGTACTCGTATTGCCAACTCTATCTTTATATTGCACATAGACAGTCTTTGCTCCCTCGCCTGCCGTGAGTACCCAAGACCTCCCGTTCAAGTCGGCATAGCTGAACCAGCTGGTCTGCCAAGTGCCGTTGATGTTAGAGAGGCGCGCCAGCTCAACTCCTGAGCCGCTTCCATCCGTATAGGTCCCTTTCAATGTGACCGTGTACGATTTCGTCCATGTGGCACCATCATTAATGATCAGTGCACCTGTTGGTGCTGTCTGATCCAATAGAACGGTCTGAGAAGAGTTGGCTGAGATCCCCCCATTAGAATCCCTCACCTGCATATAGATGGTCTTCGATCCATCTCCTTCAGTTAGACTGAATGTTGCAGTATTACTGAAAGGCAGCCATGATGCTGCCGGTAAATTAGCAGCGCTATTCGCAAATCTCATATGGGTAACACTATCCCCTGCATCGGGATCTGATCCTGTAACGGACAGATTAACTGTACTGGCGTTTGTTGCTGCTCCTTCAGTGATCGTGAAAGCACCCGCAGGAGGGGTATTTACTGGTCCGGTCTCATACGTAACGACCAGCTTCGGGCGGTATGCAGCATTCACGTATGTCTCCAAGGAATGAACGGAGAACCAGCCGCTATCTGCATCCGCCTCATTCCCATTGAGCATAAAGATGATTTTACGATCCGAGATATCTGTGAAAGCATCTACAGCACTTTTCACATTAAATGTAATGGATTGATTCTGAAGATAAGTACTCATCGGCACTTCGGCAATGCTTTTCGCAGTGAATTTATCTGCATAAGGACTATTCGTATCTAAAGAGGGGAAGGTCACATCGTTCAAATCATTCGCCGCAGATCCTCTGGCTTCCATATACAAAGTATGGCTGGGATTTCTGATAACAGTAGCCACAGTCAAGACCAACTCTGCTGATACAACAACCCCTTCTGGCACACCCAAATCAAACGATAAGGCAGCCCTCTGCCGAACATTCCCGTATTCATCGTTACTCCTGCCAATACTAAGAAAACCATTCCCATCATTATCATGAATGCCGTCATACTGAATATGACCGTTTAATTCCATGGTATCCTTCGTGGCGATATAGGCTTTTGTAACTGTGCCCCCTGCTGCCTCAGCTCTTGGTACCAACCCGGGTGTGATCATCGTGAATACCATAGCAACAGTCATGAATAGAATCAGAATTCTCTCTTTCATTATTTCTCCCCATTTCATCTTTATATGTAACCTATCTATTATATAGATTACATTTTTTTGAAAATAGCTGTTGTCATCAATATTGTCATATGACAAACAGCATCGCTTCTACCTGTGATGATCCTCCCAGGATGCAAGCCGCTATGTCGCTTTGCGCCCACACGGCTACCTGTCCGCCACCTACATCAATTGACAATGAAACGCTCAAAAAGACGTGCGAATCCCCAGCACTTCGTGAAGCATATCATGATAGCCGAGCCTATAACATCCTAGAATGTTATCCTCTACTATTGTAAATTTATTTAAGGTGATCAATCTGTAACCCTGATTACATTTTGCAAATAATTAAATAGATATCTTGATCATCCTGGGAACCTTTCATCATTCCCGGGGCTGCCGGGACCCACGGGACCTAGCTCACCTCCCCCGGGATTCACCCCTCAGCAACCTCCAGTTTCGTCCTTTGCTGTCGACCCGGAAGCGATTGTTGGTTGTTTATTTCGGAATACGTACGTTTGGCTTGTGAATAGAAATCAATTCTGGTTTTATCCGGCTTTCGTAGGACGCACCTCGGTTTCGGGGTTTCAGTGGAACGGCAGGTTTTGGGTGTATACGGGATTGAGCTTGCAGTCCATTCAATCCTTTACATGTTTCTAAATGAACACACGAAAAATATCCGTTCCACTAGGAACGGAACTTTTCGTGTGTGTTTACAGTCCATTTTATGGAAGAAGACTCTTGACGAACGAGGTATAGAAGACCTAAAACCAACTCCCGTTGAAGCGCGTCAGGGCTGGCATTACCAGATGCGCCAGTATCGGCGTATTCTTTTGGAGGCGAAATTCAAAAAATCATCGCGAGGTATTTTTTGAACCACAGAAATCGAGTAGGAGGGGGCGGCTAGCCCCCGTCTCCGGGTAGAAGGGCCACCCAACTGGTGGCCCGAACCCCCACAGAACCCGGCGTGCGGATTTCCCGCACCGGGCTCTTCAGAAATGGATTTACAGCATAGCGTAGGTCTTCAATCGATTATAGGGAATGAAGAATTTCGGTCGCTTAAGGGGAAATAATGTGCGAATGTGGCGGTATTCTTCCCAGGTTACATAGCTTTTCTGACTTCGCCTGCTCAGCACTTTCCGCCAATAGGTAACAGCGACAGCATAGACTTTGTTCAGACACCTCATATTCCCTGCCATTCCGTAATAGGCGTAATGGCCTTGCAGGATCTGGTTGATCTTTGCCGCCTGCATCTCTACCGCTTCATGCTGCATTCTTCTCATTGTTTCCTGCACGTTCCCAATGCTTTGCTTTAGTCGCTTCTTCTCCGTCTTCCTGCCCACCATGAAATTCCCTTGTCGGTTTCGCATGCAGTCATGCGTAAATCTCAGAAAGTAGAGGGTATCCGGCTTACGTTTGCCTTTGGATTGGCTGTGCTTGCTTGCGAATCGCCAAACTCGATTAATCGGGTTTTGCTCGGCTCTAACTCCAGCTTAAACTTATTGTTGACTTGGATACTTCCCTGCTATTATAGAAGCTCTGGACGGCGTGCATGTTGGGTTTGGGCAATACGCTCTGAAAAATGCAGTCCCTTTTTTCGTTAATCTGTCCAGGTTCGGTGTCTGAAGCTCCTGCCTGGTTTAACGATCAAATAATCACCCTTTGATCGATCCGGATACGCCTTCGATAAAATATCGTTGCAACGAAATAAAAACAATCATGACGGGAATTAAAGATAGGGCAGCCCCTGCGCACATGCCCACCCAATCAATCGAATGCTCGCCAACAAAGGAAAACATGCCTACAGCCAGTGTACGAAGGTTTGGTTTGCTCAAAGTAAACACCAAAGGAATAAGAAATGCGTTCCACGCCCAAATAAATTGCATGATCGCCGTGGTGGCGAGCATCGGCTTCGAAAGCGGCAGCATGACTTGCAGAAATGTGCGGAGATATCCGCATCCGTCCATTTCCGCGGCCTCTTCCAATTCATTGGGAAGCTTTTGGAAATAAGTCATGAACAACAAAATAAACAGAACGTGCGCGCCTGATGATTCGGCCAGAATGACACCGGGAAGCGTATTCAACAGCCCCAACTGCTTGATGATGATGTACATTGGGATCAGCGTATAGCCCTTAGGAATAAACATTGAGGCCGTAATGGCGCCAATCAGCAAATTTCGTCCGGGGAAGTTTACCCTGCCCATCGCATACCCTGTCAACGCGCACATCGCGACGACGATGATAACGCTGGACACCGCGATAATCACCGTATTTGTGAAATAGTCGGAAAAGTTCGCCAATTTCCAGGCCCGTGCATAGTTTTCCCATTGCAGTACTTCCGGTAAAAGCCGAATGCCTCCATTAATCATTTCCGTATTTGTTTTCAACGAAGATAAAATCATCCACACGAACGGATAAACCCAAATAACCCCCATTGCCAGGAGGAGTGCATGCAGTGGCAACCGTCTAAACCTTTGTCCTTTTATCATGATTTCCCCCTACTTACACCGTATGTGCGCGTGTCTTTTTAACAAGCCAACCCAGCAGCAGCGCCATTGCAAAAATCGAAATTCCGAATAAAATCCCTGCGGCAGAGGCGCGACCATAGGCGGGAAAGCCCTGCGTATCGAACGCATAGCGATAAACGTACAAATCCATAACGTCCGTACTGAAATACGGTCCGCCTTCCGTCAGCGTCTTGGCTAGGTCGAAGACGTGCATGCTGTGAACCGTGCTCAACAGCAAAATCGCGGCGCCGATGGGAAGAAGAAGCGGCACGGTAATGTGGCGAAACGACTGCCAGGAGCTGCTTCCGTCAATGCTGGCGGCTTCATAGACATCCGTCGGCAAAGATTGCAGACCCGCCAGCCAGTAAACCATCATCATCCCGAAAAACTGCCAGGAGCCAATCAAAATCAGCAGAATCATGGCGGAATGAGCGTGACCCAACCAATAAAATGGTTGATCAAGAATGCCCAGTTTTATCAGCAGCTCATTGAAAAACGCATTTTTGTTGCCAAAGATCGCTTTCATTACCAGTCCGTTAATAGCCGTTGTAGTGATAACCGGCAAAAAATAAAGCACCCTGTAAAAAACGCGTCCCTTGCGGATGACACGATTGAGCGCTATGGCCATGAGCAGACTTGTCGGCATTAGAATGCATGTCGTTCCAAGCATATAAACAAACGTATTGCCGAAGGCGTTCCAAAACCATTTGTCATGCAGCACTGCGATATAATTTCCCCAACCCGCAAAATCCTTCAGGGGGCCGATACCGCTCCAATCAAAAAAAGAATAGACATAACTCATAATGATCGGATAAATTGTAAATGCGATAAAAAATGCGAATTGCGGCAGTACGAACAAATAGGACCACCAAATTCGATTCCACTTTCTTCTTCCTGCACGCCGGGTAATAGGAGACATGCTTGCCTTCCGACTGCCTGCGCCCACAGTATGCCTTTCCAATGCCCTTCCACTCCTTTCACATTTCGAAAAAAAAGGGGCCATGTCCGCACACAGCCCCTCCACTCAGCATTTCGAGCATCGCACGGGATTCTCTTTATTTGACTTCATACGATTTGAAAGATTCCCAATCGGCAAATTGCCAATCCGAGCTATCGACTTCAACGCCTTTGGCTTTAACTTCTTCAATCGTCTTTTTCAGCAATTGATTATGTGCGTCGCCTATCTTTTTCAATGCTTGTTTTACATCTGTAATTTGTCCGACCAGATAGCCTTCCAAAATATCGGCGGGCTTTTCCTTCGGCAGCTTCCCGCTCATAGCCTCATTCACTTGAACCGTATTCAGATTTTTAATGAACGGGTGAGGTGTGAAAAAGAATAAATTGTCCTGCATATCCAAGCCTTTCTTGAGATTCGCATCCTTGATCTCCACAGACTGATTGATTTCCGGAATCGGCGAGAAATTGATTTCGTTCGAGACGAGACCTTTGTAATATTCGTCCATCATAAATTGCAAGAACAATTTCACTTCATTGAAGTGCTTCGTCTTCTTACTGACATATAGGGCGGACTTCGGGTCACCGTTGACTTCCTCATACATTGCTTTTCCGTCTTTGGTCGGCAGCGGAGCCACACCAAAGGACTGGAATCCTGCTTTATAGAAAGTTGGAATTTCCCACAAGCCACTCATTAAAAAGGCCGCCTGACCGCCGGCGAACAAGGTGGCTGCTTCCGGTGCCTTGACCAACAAGCTGTTGGGATGCAGCACTTCCTCGTCCGACAATTTCTTGATGTACTGCAGCGTCTCCACGATCCCGTCCGTATCATAAACATATTGTCCGGTGTGCGGGTTCAGATGCGAATTGGGCAATACTTCAGGCGTAATGGCCGAAGATAAATGCGCTATAATGTTGTTGACAAGCCAATGTTCCTGCATGCCCATGACAACGCCGTAAGCTTTGCCGTCCGTCTTCTCTTCGATCTGCTTGCCCACCTTCAACAAGTCATCCCAGTTTTTCGGTATGTCCTGTTCTCCAAGACCGGCTTTCTGCAGCACATCCTTGTTGTAATACATTACATAACCGTCCCGATGGTTCGATGTGATCGGGAAAGCGTAAATGTCCCCATCAATCATCGTCATGCCGGGAGTGAACATCCCCTTCTCGAACTTGTCCTTTTGATCGCCAATCACATCGTTCAAGCTGTGAACGACATCTAGATCGTGCAGCTGATACAGCGGCAAGCTGGAGTAATTAGCAAAGATATCCGGCAATTCCGAGCCGGCAATCGCCGTCTGCAATTGGGGCAAATACTGGCTGGTCGCCACTTCCGTGTTTTCGACATGAATGTACGGATATTTTGCTTCAAATTTGGCAATAACTTCTTTGTTCAACTCCGCGAACTCCGGCCAACGCATCCACATCGTGATCGTGACATCTTCTTGCTTTTCCGTATCAGCGACCGCAGAACCGGAATCGCTGGGTACAGGCTCTCCCCCTTCCGCCTGGGAAGATCCTCCGGATGAACATCCCGCGAGCAGTAGCATCGCTACCATCAGCGTAATGCAGCAAATGGAAATCAGCTTTTTGCTTTTCGTCATTTTTCCTCACCCCTATATTATTTTACATGTTACATATTCATTATAAAAAAAACCCCGGAAGGGGGATGGTGAATGTTTTAGCTTTGCTGTGGTGATTTTTTAGTTTGCCGGAATTCGTTGGGCGTCACGCCGTACGTTTTCTTGAAAAGTTTGCTGAAATAGCGAAAATCGGAATAGCCGGTTTCCAGGGCAATGTCAATCACCGTTTTATCCGATTGCACCAGCAGTTTTTTGCCGATTTCTATTTTCCGCGCAACTAACAAATCGATGAATTTTTTCCCGGTCTCCTGGCGAACCGCTTTGCTAATCGTGACCGGGTGCACATTCAACTGCGCCGCGATCGTATTCAGGCTTGTTTGGGGATCGGATGATTGCTCAAGCAACCTCAATACCTTGGCGGTCAATCCGGGATTTTGAGCAACGACCGCACATTCATGCAACGCCTTCAGGCCGTCCACGATAAAATGGGACATGCTGATTTTGAGTTCTTCCCAAGTGGCAAAGCCGCCGACCCATTCTAACCAGTGCATGGCCTGTTCCTCTGTAATGACGCTTACCTCCTTGCTTGAGGTCATCACATTGTCCAGCGCCGCTATCAAATAAGCGCATTGCTTCTTCAGATTGGAAGAGTGCAGCGGTTCGGCCAACAAAAACCATTGGTATAAATGTTCATGCAGATCATCGGAATGTATTCCCTTTGCGTCCTTCAGCATTTGATCATGCAGCCTCTGCATCTGGCGAAGGAGTGTTTTCACATAATCGCTTCCGTCTGCAGTTGTTTGCCTTCTCTCGCCAAAAAAACTTTCATTTTGCCACTTTTCCTCCGCTCGACGCAATCGGGAGGTAAATTCGCTGCGATCATAGAACACATTGGTTTCCCTCGGATCAGCCGTTCTCACCTCTCCCCGATGGCGATCATTCACGTTAAACGTGAACACAACCTCAGCGTCCTCCGATACGGGTTGCTCGCTCCATTGAATGACTTTAGGAGTTTTATCGTCAAACCAGGCTGCAACCTGCTCCGATTCAAGTTCTCCGATCGACAAAGAATGCCGCTTCAGCTCCCACACGCGCTCTTTCATGTCAGCTTCCCACCTGTCGATCAAGCGGGAATCCACAAGCTCGATCAATTCAATCAGTTCCTCCATCTGAACGGGCTTCAGCAAATAACGAACAGCCCCGTGCTGGATCGCCTTGCGGGCATAATCGAACTCGTCGTAACCGCTGATCAAGGCGATCTCCGTATGATTATTTTCTTTCTTGAGCATCTCCAGCATATCCAGACCGGACAACTCTGGTATCATAATATCGGTAATAAGCAACTCCGGCCGGATAAGTCTGACCGTGTCAAGCGCTTCATAACCGCATCCAATGTCGAAAACCTCAATCGGCTTGTTCAATCGTTCCAGCTTGCGCACGATCGCTTCCCTGACGGTCTTCTCATCATCTACAACACATATTTTCATCATGCGATCTTCCTCCTTTCAGCAGTCAAGATGATTTGGGTTCCTCCATGCTCGTGGCTTCTGACCTCCATGCCGAAATGCTCACCATATGCCAATAGGAAGCGGCGGAACACATTATGAATGCCGGTATGGCTGTTGAAATATTTGTCTTTATATTGACCCTTGGAACGAATCAGCTTCTCGTATTTATTGCGCACTTCGGGAGACATCCCTTTTCCGTTGTCATGAATCTCAATGACCAAGTGATCAGCGTCAAATCGGACCTTGATGGCAATACGGAAAAGCGTCCCTTTGGTAAAGGAGTTTCCAGCGTATTTCAGCGCATTTTCCACAAATGGCTGGATGCTGAGTTTCATGATCTGTTCACTTAATGCGGCATCGTCAATATCCATTTCCGCTTCCATGTTCATTTGCGTGCGATAATAGTGGATCTTGAGGAGATCCCTGATATTGCCCAACTCCTCTTCCAACGACGCCCAACCGCCATCTGAGCGAATATTGTAGCGCATCATACGGGCCATCAGTTGAACCATTTCTTCCGCTTTTTCACCTTCGTGCTGGAAGGCGAATGCCCCAATCGTCTCCAGGGTGTTAAACAAAAAATGCGGATTGATATGGGCTTGCAACTGCAATAGTTCTTTTTCCTTTTCCCGCATTTCCGACTTCTGCACCGTTTCCTCCATCTGCTCCAAATTATCGAGCATGGCGTTGTATGTGCCAATCAGAAAGTCGATTTCTCCGACAGAAGCAGGTGGGACTTTAGTTGTCCTTTTTTGTATGCCGAGCCTGACAATCGATGATTTTAGTCTTTCCAACGGCTTGAGAATCAATTGAACAAAATAAATGGCGGCAGCAAACGATATTATTAACAGGGAAAGGGCAATAATCAGCGTAAATTGCTTCGTCTGTTCAGTTCCCTTGACCATCACATCCAGCGGGGCGATGCCTACCATCGTCCAGCCATCAATCGACATCGGCCTGCTTGCCACTTGATAACTGCGATTTTCCTGATCAACCAAATACGTCTTCATCCCTCCGGTAGCGGCAGACGCCAGAACAGATGCGGATATTGGAAGAGAATCGCTTCCCTTCGTCAATTCGATTCGATCTCCTGTTGCGGCATAATACATAACGATTTCTCCATATTGGCCAAAGTCCGATTGCTCGATGTTCGAAAACAACTGCCGCGAGTCCAGTTGTACGATGATCCAAGCATCGAATGAATGGGTGTCAAAATTAAATACGGGCTTTACCAGCGATATCGTTTCCATGCCGCCGTTCTCAATATATTTTCTGGGATGAGGCGGTAAAAGCACCGTATCGGTCATCGTAAACAGTCTGCTATAGATGGAGTCTTGATCGAATTGGTATTGCTTATTTACGATTTCATTGCGAGTCGTTTCATAGAACACTTTGCCGCGCTTATCCAGGTACAGGATTCCGGAAATATTGGCATTGGACTGTGTCATTTTTTCGAAAAATCCGCGAAAGTCTCTTAAATACCGCAATTGAGAAACCGTGTCCTCATTAGGCACGTTCAAATATTTTTGGAAATCGAGGTCGATGTTTAGCGGATTCAACAATTGGTCGATGTTGGAAATCCGTTGATCGAGATCGTTCGCGAGCAGGTTCATAATTTGCTGGGAAAGCAGCGAGCTCTGGTTTGTCGCCGAGCGAAACATCAAATATTGCGAACAGTAGCTGACAACCAGAATGGGAATGATCGAAATTGTCACCAATAACACCAGCATTTTCGTCTTTAGCGACCTCGATTTATTGAAGCGTTTGAAAGGCTTGTCCAATCTCAACAACGGTCAACCTCCTTTCGGGATCCCCCCATCTCATCTGATTAAAAATGAAGAAGACGAACAAACAGGAGGTCAACCGAACATGTCATCGCCATTCGCTCAACGATCAAATATGGCATAAGTATAAGGTTCCGTAATGTCAAGCGTCAAGAAAAACAGACAGCGCTAAATCTTTCTACAACCCTGCTAAATTATTCACATTGATTGGCTGTTGATTACATCCTACAATATCCGTGAATGGATGCCAGACTTTCCCTTCCGGCCTTATATTCTTTAATTATGAAGGGGGTGATCGGATTTTTAGAGGATGGGGCGATAGATGCCTCCCGGAAATATATTTTACAAGAAAAAGGTGATTAGCATGAAAATCTTGAAAACAACAATCTTGTTTGTCAGTGCATTGCTTGTTTTACAAGGTCTGCTTCTGTTTCCGGGTAGCGGAAATAGAAAAGCCTATGCGGCATCCATATCCGTTCCCGATATCATGATCACCGAGATTACACCGGATACACGAACACTGAATACAACTTCCGGTACACCGGACGCATTCGAATTTATTGAACTCTATAATTCGACAAACGTGGCAATAAACCTCAAGAATTACGAAGTTATCTATCAATGGGACTCGAACCAAGAAACCCACCAGATTAACGCCGATATGATCATACAGCCAAAAGCCACGCTAGTGGTTTGGATCAGTTCCGTAGCTAGCGCTAATTTAGCGGACTTCAATCGCAATTTCGGAGTCTCATTATCACCATCCCAGATTTTCCGTTATATCGATGACGGGATGTCAAATACTCAAAATCGGACATTGTTCATAGCCAATCCGAACCACACGATCCTTAGCTCTGCCGGCTATACAGCAACCGACGTCCATGAAAACAAAGGAATTATGTATGCATTTCCCCTCGACGGCGGAAGCGTTATGCGGAAAATATCGAATAACACGAATGCATCCCCCGGAGTTGTTGAAGAACAACAAGTTCCGCCTTTATTACCACCCTTAATGATTACCGAAATCACTCCTAACTCATTAAAAGTTGACGGAACTTCGGGTACACCGGATGCCTTTGAATACATTGAGTTATATAACACAACGGATTTTCCAATCCTTTTGCAAAACCATAAAATCGTTTATCAAAAGGAAAATTCGCAAGAATCTTGGCCCATTTCGGCAAACAAAACGATCGCTGCCAAAAGTACAATGGTTATTTGGATTCATGAAGTAAACGGCACCGCAACATTAAGCGACTTTAACCAGAACTATGGCACTACCTTAACTTCGTCTCAAGTATATATGATTTATGACGACGGGTTGGCCAATGAGAGTGCGAGAACAATCTCCATAGCCAATTCTAGCGGCATGGCAATTAGCACTGCTAGTTATGTGCCGGCCGATGTACACGAAAACAAAGGAATTGTTTATCGATTTCCCAACGACGGAAGTAACATCATGAGAAAAACAAATAACAGTTCGTTGGGTACGCCAGGTTCGTTAGTTAACGGTCAGTTACCGGTGGTTCAGCATGTTCCGACTGGGTTACAATCGTCCCCCGGCACAAATCAGGTTACTTTGTCATGGACCCCAATAACCGGGGCGGGGATTACTTCCTATCTTATTTATGTGAACGGCGTATACCACTCGTCGGTCCCCTCCAACCAACACATTGCCAGTGTATCCGGGTTGGAAGATGACATGACTTATGCTTTTCAGGTTTCATCGGTGGACTCCTCAGAGCAAGAGTCTCTAAAATCCGATATCGTTACCTGCGCGCCGAAATTAGAAAGCATTACCCAAGAGTCGTACGTTCCCCCGCAGACAGGCAGTTTCCCAGAATATGGCCGTTGGTTCAACGAAGCAACCCCGGCCGGTTATATACCGGGTTTAGCCCAAAATTTTGTTCCGCAAGGAATCGGTTATGTATCCTCGGAAAACTGGTATTTAATATCCGCCTACCGTCAAGATGGGAAACCCAGTATGTTGTCAGTAGTAAATGCTTCCACCGGGCAAATGGTTAAAGCTATGTCCATCTATTTCTCAGATGGCAGACCCTACCCCGGCCATGCCGGTGGTGTGACCGTGAGCACGTCAAATGTATGGATTTCTTCAGACGGCTACTTGTATCGGATACCTCTTCAGGAGATTATTAACGCTTCCGACGGCTCGCATATCCATATCCAAGACAAATTTGCCACCGGCACAAGATCCTCCTTTGCTACTTATAATAATGGAGTGTTGTGGTCGGGTGAATTTCATAGCGGCACCGAATATCCGACAAATGCATCCCATACGTTAACGGCAACGGATGGAACAGTTCAATCTGCCTGGATGACTGGGTTTATTTTGGATCCCCAAACCGATCGGATCCCTTCGGGGAAATTGGTGGACGAGAATACTCCGGTAACACCCGATTACATTCTTTCGACTATAGACAACATCCAGGGGGCTGCCATTGTTTCGGATCAACGCATCGTTTTAACCCGAGTGAATGGAGGAAGATACACAGATTCCACTATCTATTCTTATACTGATTTTTTGTCCAATCCCCCCGATACCCATGTCACCGTCAATAGCAGTTCCGTGCCGGTCTGGTTTTTGGATAGCAACACCCAAACCGCAGTGTTGAATGCACCACCTTTGGCTGAGGGAATTACGACATCAGGCCATAGTTTGGGAATTGTATTCGAATCGGGCACATCCAGGTTTAAAGCTGACGGTAAATACCCTACCGATAACATCTGGCGCGTGGAGACGGTACCGAAACTATTGATTACCGAAATAACACCCGATTCTTTGAAAGCGGATGGCACTTCCGGTACACCGGATGCTTTCGAATTTATCGAGTTGTATAACACAACCGATTCGCCGATCAATTTGAAAGGTTATAACGTTATCTACCAGACAGATTCCTCACAATGGAATTGGGAGATCACTTCCAACAAAACGATTCCAGCAAAAGGCACTTTTGTAATCTGGGTTCATCAACCAAGCGTGAGCGCGACTCTGGACGATTTTAATCAGAATTACGGAACCGCTTTAACGGCCTCGCAGGTATACCAGTACAACGATAACGGTATGTCTAACTCGTTCGAACGAACCATATCTATAGCGGATGCAAACGGGAATCCAATCAGTACCGCTTCCTACTTGCCAAGCGATATTAATGAAAACGATGGGATTCGATATCTTTACCCACTAGATGGTAGCATTAAATTGCGCAAATCTGCCAGCAACACCCTCGGAACGCCGGGATCGGTTTCCAGCGAGCAGGTACCGGCTTGGTAAGATCAAAAGCATAAGGAGATTAGTGAACACCGAGGCGAGCTCTTTTTATCAAGATCATTTCCAAAGCAAAAACCCGACCTCACGCGGTCGGGTTTCTCTTGGTGGAGCTGAGAGGAGTCGAACCCCTGTCCGAAGATCACGCCACACGGCTTTCTACGGGTATATCTGCAATTTATAAATACAAATAAACCATGCTATAGCGAAAAATCGGTAACACCTTTTTTATAGGCATATTTCAAAGTATAGGTTTCTTCTTTTCCATAGGGCATTGTAGCTATTTTTATTCGAGTGTAATCAAGCCTGCTTTCTCTTAAAACTCTTTTTACCAAGGCTATACTCCGTTCTTCTTCCGTAATGACACAAAATACATGAAGAGCATATTTATTCGGATCGGAAATGCATTTCCCCATATCAAAGCCATCCACATAGCCTAAGTTAGCATCTGTTAGAGATATCTCCAAGTATTCCATTACTTTGTCTCTTAACCAATGGTCACGTTGGCTGCCTTTTGCACTCTTTAGTGGGTACTGTACCGCTAACCAAAATTTTTCACTCATTCAGATTCACCAGCCAATTTACAGGTTTATTTACTACACAAATGCTTCAGGTCATACTTACCCTTCGCGTGGACACATGCTGCTTCACCCTTTAAATCAGATTAGACTTCTTCAACAATTGCTGCAGCATGATTGTTACTTCCGCTCTTGTGATGCTTTCCTTCACCGCAAGAGCAGCATCGCTTCTGCCTGTGATGATTCCCGCCAGAATGCAAGCCGCCACGTCGTTTTGCGCCCACGCGGCTACCTGCCCGCCATCCGAAAATGGCCGAAGCGTTACGGCCGCTTCTTGAATGGGCAGCTGATCTTTTAGTCCGGTAAGCGTCATCGCCTTGGAAATGACCGTCATGGCTTGCTCGCGTGTAATCATCTCCGTCGGCCGGAAGCTGCCGTCTTCGAATCCAGTGATGAATTGATACTGTCTCGCAGTCCGAACGGCGTCACTGTACCAATCCGAAGCTTGCACATCCGCAAAGCCTATGGTGCCGCTTTCCAGCTTTAAACCCAGCCCGCGTACGATAACTGCCGCAAATTCGGCACGAGTAATCGGTCGGTCAGGGCTGAAGAGACCCTCTCCCGTGCCTCGCAAGACCAACCGTGAGCCCATATCGTTAATCGCTTGCTTGCCCCAATGATGGGCGACATCACTAAATTCCACATGACTCCCTATGATCGAATAAGTGCTGTTCGTTAAGCTGCTGATAACCGCGGAATATTTGCCCTCTTGTTGAATCAGCTTGGTAGGCACATGACGAATCGTTCCATTCGGATCGATAACTACGCCTGTCGTCATTCGGTTCGGATCGATATTATCCGGTATAGTGATCGAACGTTCAATAAAAGCATTAAACTCCGCTACTTCCACCTGTTGATTGCCATAGATGGCTCTCACGGTAAAATCAAGCGGCGGAACGATAAGGGTGACGTTCGAATTTCGCGCCGCATCTTCGACGAACTTGACGTTCTCCATAGTGGATGAGGCTATTTCTATCTGAATGATAATGTCTTTAAGATCTATCGACGTCCCCATTTGTCGCAAAATGGCATCGATATTGATTTGTTGAGCCGGAATTCTATAGCTGGCATTATCCAGCTTGATTTCCAGATCGGCATGGCTTTCTTCCAACACTTTAATCATTTGTCCGTTTAACTCAGCTATTAAAGCATCGGTACGGTTGTTGGCCGAGATCGTCACAACGGGGCGTTCTCCTCCCAGCTTCAGCATCTCAACGAGCTTGTTCGGATCGATGGTTACGGTTGTGACCGTTTGTTCATTCCTTTGTGAAGTTGTTATCGTTCCAACGTTCACCGCTTTGCCATTGATCCAGATGGTCGTAGACGTGTCCATGTCCGTATCGATTATGCCCTGCGTCTCACCGTTGTTGCTGTTATTGCTGTTATTCCCGTTATTGCCGGTATTACCGGTGTTACCATTATTCCCGTTATTTCCGTTATTTCCGTTATTTCCGTTATCGGCGCTGTTCGCCCGTGTTACCGTGACGGTGTAGCTTTTATTCGTACTGCCGTCTTTCGCGGTGACCTGAACCGTAATTGCGTTGTCACCAACGTTCAGCGCCGATGCTTTTGCTTGCCCGCTCGCGGCGGCCGAACCGTTCACCGCAATTGCGGCTTCGGCGTCCGCCGCCGTCGGCGTGATGTCAAGGCTCGTCACGTCGCTGCCGACGGTTGCCGTGTAGCTCGTCGTTGACGCATCGAATGCCGGCGATAGTGTGCCCGCACTCAGCGTCAGTCCGCTCAAATCGGCGTTCGTTGATGCCAACCGCGTCACCGTGACGGCATACGTTTTCGTATCACCATTACCTGATGTGACCATTACCGTAATCGTGTTGTCACCAACGTCCAGGGCCATTGCTTTTCCCTGCCCGCCCGCCACGGCCAAGCCATTCACGGTAATCGTGGCATCGGCATCCGCTGTCGTTGGCGTGACATCTATACTCGTCATTTCATTGCCGACGCTTGCCGTATAGCTCGTTGTCGACGCGTTGAATGCTGGCGATAATGTACCGGCACTGAGCGTCAGTCCGATCAGGTCGGCGTTCGTTGACGCTGCCCGCGTCACCGTGACGGTATACGTTTTCGTATGGCCGTTGCCCGATGTAACCATCACCGTAACCGTGTTGTCGCCAACGTTCAGTGCCGCCACTTGGGCTTGTCCGCTCGGGACGGACAACCCGTTCACCGTCACCGTTGCCTCAACGTCCGCTGTCGTTGGCGTGACGTCTATGCTCGTCACTTCGTTGCCGACGCCTGCCGTGTAGCTCGTTGTCGACGCGCTGAATGTCGGCGATAAAGCACCTTTACTGAGCGTCAGCCCGCTCAAATCGGAGCTATCCCCAAACTTCATCAGACGGTCGGCCATAAACGGAATCATCCAAACATTTTCTCCGTCATACACGCCGCCCATGAACGCACTATTTTGTTTCGCAAACCCACTTGGCCAATTGTTGTATCCCGTCATTTCACCTGTTGTCGAATCAACCTTGATCAGACGATCGGCATTGTTCGGAATGAGCCAAATACTAGTACCATCATACACGCCGCCAGTGAAGCTACCGCTCCCTTTGGTAAATCCGCTAGGCCATCCGTTGTATCCGGTCATATCTCCGGTTGCCGTATTAAATTTAACTAGATGAGTAGCATTATGAGGCAACATCCATATATTTGTTCCATCAAAGACGCCTCCCGAAAATGCATTTGCACTTTTGGTAAACCCGCTTGGCCAATTGTTGTACCCCGTCATTTCTCCTGTTTCAGGATCAACCTTGATTAGTCGATCGGCATTATTTGGAATGAGCCAAATACTAGTACCATCAAATATCGAACCATAAAATGGATAGCTTCCAAGGCTTGTCCCGCTTGGCCAACTATTATAACTGGTCATTGCTCCGCTCGTTGCATCAACCTTTATTAAGCGACTGCCAGAATAGGGGGCAAGCCATATGTGGGTACCATCAAAAGCACCTCCAATGGATTGCTCGCTGCCTCTCGATCCACCTGGCCAGCTGCTATACCCCGTCATTACACCTGTAGTCGCATTAACTTTAATGATGTGACTTGCGCTATATGGAATTAGCCATATGTTCGTTCCGTCATAGACGCCTCCGGCAAATGCATTGCTCCCCTTAGTAAAGCCGGCGGGCCAATTACTATATCCCGTCATCTCCCCTGTGGACGGATTGACCTTGACCAATCGGTCGGCATTGTAAGGTATCATCCATATACTCGTGCCGTCATAGACGCCGCCAATAAAGGCAGAAGAGCCTCTGGTAAATCCGCTGGGCCAGGCCTGGTATCCCGTAAAAGTGGTCCCCGCCACTTCATTTTCAGGAATGGAGCCCCTAAATCCGATCCCATCTTGACTGAGTATGTTTGTAGCCGCTGCTACAGCCGATATGCCGCCAATCCTTGCGCCGAACTTCCCCGGAATCGTGCCTATTGATACAAGAATAATCAAAACGATTACCACAAATTTCCTACTCAAGCTTGTCACCGTTCTTCCGTCCTTTCGTATAGAGAAGTTGTCGGAAATCGTAATCGCTTCATGGTCAACTTCTAAAATTTACTGACCGCTTCCCGTCGATAACACGTCCAAATTCATACATGGCGCCATCTTAGCTACGCTAAATCAGATCCTCGTCCTATAACATCCCAGAATGTTATCCTCCACTATTGTACATTTATTTAAGGTGGTTAATCTGTAACCCTGATTACATTCTGCAAATAATTAAACGTACATCACCTCAAATATATTTCCAGATCTATGGCCATTTCTCTCCTTCATCGCATCACGCTCAAATAACATAGTGCAGGAAAATCAGTGGAGCCAGGTTAAAGGTCGAAGAAATGCAAAAATCCACAACCTCATGCGGTTGTGGATTAACATGGTGGAGGCGATGGATTTGAAAAGCTTGTGCTCAGCTTGGGCAAATAACGCATCACCCTATCACACAATCGGCCAATCTTTAGGAAACCTGTGGAACGAGTGGCTATATAGTTAAGATTACATTAAAGCAAGATCCGCCATTTTCATTATCAGTAACCGTAAGTGTACCCTTATGCTTTTTGATAATACTGTCAACAATCGATAGCCCTAAGCCCGCACCAGCGACTTGGCGGGAGCGTGATTTGTCAACGCGATAAAAAGGCTCAAATATATTCTTTTTGTTATTATCGGGAATACCGATGCCTGTATCTTTAATTTTGATCGAAACCTGTTCTTTACTTAATCTGTATACATGGACCTCCACGTTCCCGCCGTCAACATTGTACTTTATTGCGTTTTCCATGAGGTTGTAAAACGCACGATACAATAAATCGGTGTTACCAGTAACAATGCTATTATCACAATCTAAGAACATCGTAACTTGTTTGTCTTTAGCTATGTGAGAAAGCTCAGAAATAATATCCTCAAAAATATCCTTTATGCAAATGCTGCTTTGCTCTCCGTTATCGTTCATATTCGTCATTTCTAACAGGTTGCCGACGAGTCCTCTCAAGCGATGGGTTTGCTTTTCAATAACGGAAATAAGAGCATCATATTCCTCGTTTGTATGCTCTTTTTTCTTCTTAAATACATCAACCTTTGTTTGTAACACAGCCAGAGGTGTTCTAAGCTCGTGGGCGGCACTTGCAGAAAACCTTCCTTGCATCATAAAAGCATTATCCAACGTATCCGTCATTTCGTTGAATGTTACAGTAAGCTCTGCAATTTCATCCTTTGTGGGCGGTACAGATAATGTTTCAGATAGATTATGCACATTTATGTTCTTTACTTGACCATTTAGTGTATGAAGAGGTTTTAATGCCTTGCCCGAAATATAGTAGGTTAAAAATCCGCCGCCAACAATAACAAAAATCATATAAATGATGCTTTTCATTCTAAAATCCATTCTTGCTTGTTGGGAATCAACAGATGGAACGGGAGTGATTATGCTGCTTGACGGTGATTGTGCGTTGCCATCCCCCCATCCATCATCCCCGATTTCTTTTGCCGGTGATAACACAGCTGCATCAATCCTTTCAGCCATAGTATCCGCAGAAAAATTAAGGATCACGGTAAGACCTACACAACAAATAGTCAAAAGTGCAACGGTCATAACCGTAAGCCGCAATCGAATTGGCATTTTTTTAAGCATTAGCATCACCAGCCTTATCTGATAAAAAGTATCCCTCACCGATTTTCGTCCCAATAGGGTCGTAGTTTAAAACAGCTTTTAGTTTCTTTCGGAGAGTTGCAACATGAACACGAATAGCACCACTAAAGCTATCCGCATTTTGATCCCACACATGTTCAATCAATTCTTCCTGGCTAATCACTCTATCCTTGTTAAGCAGGAAATATTCAAGCAATGCAAATTCTTTTTTTGTAAGTGATATTTCATCCTCATGAACAAATGCAATACGCTTTGATAAATCCACTTTAATTGCACCGCAGAAATGCACAGCACTTTCTTGTACAAACTTGCGCCTTAACAAATTTCGTATTCTTGCTTCCAACTCCGGAAAATCAAATGGCTTCGCCAAATAATCATTTGCACCTATGTCTAACCCTTTTACTTTGTCATTAACACTACTTCTTGCACTGAGAATGAGTACCTTTAATTCCGGCTTTTCATCTCGTATCTTTCCTAAAACCTCGAGCCCATCCATTTTCGGGAGGTTTAAGTCAAGTACAACCAAGTCGTAATTTACTTCAAATAAAAGCTCATAAGCAGCTTCACCGTTGTCACAAATATCAACGGCATAACCCTCTATTTTAAGCCCATCTGCAATTGCTTCTTGCAAATCAAGCTCGTCCTCTACAATAAGTATCCTCATATGTGAATCACCTCTTTTACTATTGTACCTAAGAATAGGTTAAATCTATGTTAAGCATTTGATGAAAAATAAAAAATCACTTAACAGGGATTTAACATCGTTTGTTATACGATGGTTGCATCAAGTTTAGGAGGAACAACCATGTATATTTTAAAAACCGAAAATGGATGGGGATGCTGTGAGAATATCAATATTGGATCGTAAGGAGGTTCTTGCGGCTTTCTGTTTCCTTGCTCCGAGCTTAATAGGTTTTGCCTTATTTTATTTAATTCCGTTTGGTCAAAGTATTGCATTTTCTTTTGAGAATCCGAGCGAGGAAGCAGGGTTCTCGCTTGCCAATTATCAGAGCCTGTTAGCCAGTTCATCCTTTCAAAAAGCAATGGGGAATACATTCTGGTTTACTATTATTGGCGTTCCCATTCTTATTGCATTGTCCCTTTCTCTTGCTATGCTGCTTAATAAACGAGTCTTCTTTCGAAACTGGCTGCGCACCTCTTATGTGCTGCCGCTGGTTGTTCCAGTAGCTTCAATTGTGCTCGTATGGCAGATTTTATTTGATTGGAATGGTTTTTTCAATTATGTATTGGAGTGGCTTGGTATCGATCGGATTGATTGGATGAAATCAGATTGGGCACAAGGAGTCATTATATTTATCTATGTATGGAAAAACATGGGCTATAACGTGATCCTGTTCTTAGCCGGGTTACAAAATATCCCTGATCAATATTATGAGATAGCAGACCTGGAAGGAGCAAGCTGGACTCGCAAGCTCCAGATCACCTTGATTTATTTAATACCGACAGGATTTTTAGTTATATTGATGTCGATTCTGAACTCATTCAAGGTATTTCGGGAAATCTATTTAGTTGCAGGTGACTATCCACATGACAGCATCTATATGCTTCAGCACTATATGAACAATATGTTCCTATCGCTCGATATTCAGAAGCTGTCGGCTGCAGCATGCTTGATGGTGCTCTGCATTCTAGTCATTGTGCTCATACTATTCCGGGTTGAACAAAAGTTCCGTTCGTTTATGGAGTAAGGGAAGGTGTGTAGATGAAACAGAAACAGATAAGAACACTGCTACTCACTATCTTCTTAACCGTAATAGCACTTGTCATGTTGTTTCCTGTTGTACTGACAATCGTAAGCTCCTTGATGACGGAGAAGGAAATTATGCTGAATTACGGCATGTTAGGTAGCACTCAAATCAATGATTTTGCGAATTTGAAGCTGATTCCAGATTGGGTTTCGTTCGAGCAATTTTTTAAGGTGCTTATTTCAACCTCGCAATTTCTTCGTATGTTTTGGAATTCCGTATTTATGGTGGTTCCAATTATTATAGGACAGGTCATGGTGGCAACATTAGCGGCATTTGCATTTGCCAAACTGCGATTTCCGGGTAGAGGGCCGTTATTCATTGTGTATTTGATAACGATGCTGATGCCGTTTCAGGTCACACTTGTACCGAATTACATTATGTCTGATCGATTGGGGCTTATTAATAGTCCGAGCTCCATTATTTTACCAGGAATATTTGCAGCGTTTGGTGTGTTCCTGCTCAGACAATTTATGCTCCAGATCCCAACTGCTTATATGGAAGCTGCGAAAATGGACGGAGCAGGCTATTTCCGTTCCTTTATCGCGATCGTCCTGCCTATGGTGAAACCTGGTATGGCAGCGCTTGTTGTTCTGCTGTTTGCAGATTACTGGAATATGGTGGAGCAGCCGCTGATCTTTCTGCAGGATGCCGCTTTGCAGCCCTTGTCCATTTTTCTATCTCGCTTGCAGGAAGATGCGTTTGGGGTATCCTTTGCTGCTGCGGTTTTGTATATGATGCCCATGATTCTGTTGTTTCTTCTTGCGGAACGGTATTTTATTGAGGGTATAGAGCTTTCTGGAATTAAAGGATAGATGGAAGGAGATGACAAGTATATCCAGGCGACAACGTATAACGGCTGTTTTGTTTGTATTGTTCTTTGCGATATTGGCTGGCCTGACTTTTTTTAGCAGCACAATCGAAACGATGATGCTGCCCAAAGTGATTACAGAGAAGCTTGCTTCTAAATCATTAGTTCATCAAGTTAACGGGAGTGGAGTCTTAACGCCTCGAAAGCAGGTGGATCTGGTGAATGAGAGCGGCTCTAAAATTTTGAAGCTTCATGTAAAAGAGAATGATGAGGTTAAGAAGGGCCAAAAGCTCGTGACATTCGACAGCTCTGAACTGGATGAGCAGCTATACCAAGAGGAAATGGCGCTGAAAAAGCAAAATATGAATCGGGAGGTGTTGAAGGAGAACTTAGTGAATGCGATGCGAGACGGTGATGGGCAAGCCATTGTCAAAGCAAAGCGAGATTTTGAATTGGATAAGATGGATCTTGAACTGGCACAAAGGAAATTAAATAAGCTGCATAAAGATAAAGCGGACAAGCAAACGCTAACTGCCCCTTTTGATGGCAAGATCACAAAGATTGCAGCTGAGGACAGCATGAGTGCCTCACAAGGCGGGACTATTCTGACACTTATGGATCGTGACAAGGGCTTCGAATTTTTATTTACTGTCGATTCGGGGAATACGGCTTTATTCGAGATTGGGTCTAAGGTCTCTGTTCGATTGGTGAAAGACAATCAAGTGGTTAACGGCACAATTGAAGAGATTAAAGCTGCAACTACAGAAAATAGTGAAGATTCACCCGATGAATCCGGTTATCAGGTTGTCGTTTCCGTCTCCGATGATGATCTTAAAGGCGGTGAACAAGTAAGTCTGGATATAAAGAAGGATTCAAATGAAAAAGGTTATGTGTTGCCAAAGAAATGGGTTCATAAAGATGCAACAGGAAGCTATGTCTATGTAGTTGAGGAGAAGAAAAGCTCACTCGGCAATACATTCAATGCACGTAAGGCTTATATTGTAACAGGTGATTCAACCGAGGATGAGGTTGTAGCTGTGAGCGGTTTAAGTCCTGATGATGAGATCATTATTGAATCAAGTGAACCACTGCAGGAAGGTAATCGAATTCGAATTTATTGAGAGGAATGAAGTAATTTGAATAAAAGATGGGTATTGGCCTTATTAGCAATAATAGTCGTATTATCGGGATGTTCTAGTAGCAGCGTGGGATCAGGTGGAGGAGGATCATCCGATAAAGAGTCAGGTCAAGGAGGCAAAACAATCGAGATCGCAACCATGACGGTACATCCTTATTTAGAGGAGGCGATTAAGCAATATAACAAGCTTCGTCCAGATATTCATATTGAAGTTAAGGAGTATCTAGCTAGACCTCAAACGCAGGGAGATGGAATGATTCAATCAGGCGAAGCAGTATCAAAGGGCGATGTTGAGAAATATGTACAAACGGTGAGCACACAGATGATGTCTGGCAAAGGTGCAGACATCATCGTCATGAACGATTTGCCGAAGGACAAATATGTCGCCAAGAACATGCTGACTAATTTCTATGATCTGATGGACAAGGATTCTGACTTTGATCGAAATCAGTACTATCAGAATATCTTTAAAAACTCCCAGAATGGAGATGGTTTGTATGCAATGCCATTCTCATTTGTTCTTGACGCGCTTACTGGCAATAAAGAATTGTTAGAGCAAGCTAAGATAAAAATTGATGATCAAACATGGACATGGGATGAGTTTAAAAATATTTCGAAGAAGCTAAAGCAACAAGCTGGTGAGGATTATGTGGCATTTGTTAATCTATTCCCAATTCAAATGTTAGCAGAATATATAGAGGCTAACTATGATCAGCTCGTTGATCAAGATCAAGCCAATTTTGATTCCGATCTGTTTCGAGATATGATGAAGCAAATCAAATCGATGTATGATGAAGGCGTGCTTAAAGCCGAATTTACGTACGACTATGACAAAACTTTGTTCAACAATGCTAATCTTCTCGATCCAACAACAGGCCTGTCTCAAGTCCTTGATCAAAAGTTAAATATATATCAAAGACCAACCGTAAATGGACAATATAGCGGAACTCCATTTAAGTCGTATTTCACTTTAGGCATAAACAGCAAATCTAAGGTTCAAGATGAAGCTTGGAACTTTATTAAATTCATGCTTTCCGAAGAAATGCAATCTTCACCAATGGTAGCAGGCTTTGCATTGCATAAGGGAGTTGTAGAAAAACAGCTCAAGGATACCAAACAGCAGGCAGTAGCGGGTACACTTCTTGGACAGAAGGTTGATGCTAATACAGTAGAAAGCAAAATTAAAGAATTGCATAAGCTCATAGAGGGAGCAAGTAAGAATTTAACTAGTGATTTCAAGGTCGTTTCCATTGCGATTGAAGAATTCGATTCCTATATGAGCGGCCAGAAATCAGTTGAAGATGTCAGCAAACTGATTCAAAACCGAGTCAACACTTACATTAATGAGTAAATAGAATTAGATTTGTGAAATGCATTCTTGATGATTCGGAAGTTAGCGGGGATTGTTCAATGACAGACAAAATAACCACAGTTCACCATTGAACTGTGGTTATCTCCATTCCCTGATTCACTAACTAACCATAGAACTTAGGTGATTCTAGTCCTTTTCCCGAAGCGCCAGCGTGAACAGTCCATCACCCGGCTTCGTGTAAGGAACCTCTCTTAGCATCATGACGATCCCTTCAGAAGGAGCTATGATCTCCTGTAACGGGCAGCCGAACCAATCGTAAATGACTCCGATTAGCGTCCCCTTCCGCACTTCATCGAGCAGTCGAACTGCGGGAACGAATAGCCCTTCGCAATTGGCCTCATCCGAACGATCGAGGTTGCCATCTCCTGTGAGCCGCAGACTGACGGACGTGGCAGACTCTTTCACCCAGCGAATAGGTTCACTTAACATATGCATATGATTCATGAGATGAAGAACAGCATTTCGGAACGCCTCCAGCTCGTTCTGGCGTATCCTCTGTCCACCGTACGCTTCCATGTAGAGCCAAGGAACGCTTAATTCAGAAGCCGCCGATACGGTTCTCCCTGGGGGAATAGATTCATGTCCCCAGATGACCTCCACACCAATGGATTCGGCAGCGGCTTGGGATAAGATACTTGCCCGGCTATTCCGGCTGCTATCATAACCAACCATTAAGGGCATGGCATAATGCGTTCCTCCACTGTGGAGATCCAGCATGAAGTCAGCCTTCGCGATGAATGTGTTGCGTATATGCCAAGCTAGACGATCCGTATACAATCCTTCGGCATCACCAGGGAACGAGCGGGCCAGATTCTTGCCGTCGGCCTGTGAACAACGTGTTCCGCCGTAATAGGCCGACACGTTTACAACGGGAATTACGACCAGATCCCCCTGCACGTCAGCAGGTCCCATAAGCGGAATGAGCTCCGTTAATGCCAGGATCCCCTCATATTCGTCCCCGTGCACAGCAGCCATAACGAGCAGCCTCGGACCTTTGGAATATCCACGAATGACGCATACGGGGAGGATTCCTTGCTCAGCCATTCCGGAATCATAATTCAACTGATAATAGGCTTTGCTTCCGAGAGGCAAGGTCTCATGATCAAAGTCTTCCATGTCCATTTGAATGACTTCAATGTGTTCATTATTCATTATCCGGCACCTTCCCGCTAATCATGACAGTATCGCTTGCTATATTCCGATAAGGAAGACGAGACAGATTCGAGCTGCAACAGCCAGGCGTATCGAGCTCAATCGCCTGAGCAGCCAGCTCTCCGAAGGCAGTCCGCCATGCGACAGCTGCTTTTACGACGATAAAGTCAAATTTCGTTGGATCGATCCCCAGGCAGCGGACATGATTAATATCCCACGGCGCTACTCGCTGCTCGGTCAGAACGACGAGCGATCCATCACCCCTGTCTAATTCAATAACCGCCGTTCTACCCATGTCAGCCGCCATCCCTGTCATATAAGGACCTTTATGCTTATACTTTCCATCCGACAGGCAGCGTATCGTACCGGCTATTTCTACCGGCTCTCCATGCATGCGGGGTTTGTTGTAAGCCTGATCTGTCTTGCCTCCGACAGAGCAGCAGAAAGAATGCCCAACGCCAATGTTGTCTGCCCACGCTACCGCTTGTCTATCGCAAATAACAATCATGAAGGAGTGCTGCTTCTGTTCGAGCAGCGCTCGAAGAACATGGGTTGCATCTGCCGGAGAACCAGCACCGACATTGTCGGATGATTCGACCAGAACTGTAGGAAAGCGCCCTTGCAACGATGCCTGATCAATCACTGTTTTTGCATCAATTAACTTAGGCGCGAACTGCTCCTGATGCATGAGCAGCCAATCGGCAAGCTCATCCCCTATTCGCTTCGCAAGCGACGAATCATTATCCGTCGTAACGACGAAGGTGAATCCCGCACAATGTACATCCGCATAAGCGAACCCGCCTGCCACCGTCACATTCAGAACGCCTTCTTCTCTCTCCAGGCGAAAGGCCAGATCCATTAATTCGGACATCGGTGCCGTATTTGTATTCATTAATGTTGGTGCAATTAACACTCCCGGCCGCGCTAAATAACGTGCAGGTGTAATACATCCCTCCATGTGCTTATGCAGCAAACCGCAAGCTTCCAGACCTCGTTCGTAGGCATCAATATGCGGATAGGTATCATAACCGACGATATAATCTGCCAGCTCGTTCATTTCTTCGCTAACGTTGGCATGCAGATCGATCGTCATGGCGATTGGCTTGTTCCCAAGAATCGAACGCAATCTTCTTAGAATAAGTCCTTCTACATCAGGGGTCGACTCGCTTACCATTGCCCCGTGAACAATCAGTAATAAACCGTCAATTTGTTCTGCCTCGGAGGCAACCGACTGAATCAGGGTATTAATAATCGCATCAACCGCCTCTTCCTCAACCATAGCGGAAGGCGTTGTATAGGTATAAAATAGCGGGATCGTTTCGATCCCCAAGATGTCTGAGGCATCCAAACCGGCACCCATACTCGTCTTCGTGCCTGCATACGCCTGCCGAAAAGCGGTATCTCCCTCATACCATTCCCGCTGGAATGCAGGTAACCCGGTTATTCCCGGTGCGAATGTATTCGTCTCGTGAAAGCAGCCCGCGATTCCGATTTTCATTAGCCTTGATCTCCACCGGGGAGACTTCTTTTCCTGGCTATAGCGTCTATTTCCACCAGCATTCCCGGCGCAAGAACACTAACAACGGTTGTCCGGGCAGGAAATGGCACTTCAAAATATTGCCGGTAAATTTCGTTGTATTCGCCAAACATAGCGTGATCCGTAATATGCGCATTCATCTTGACTACATCGCCCATCGTAGCCCCGGCTTCTTCAAGAATAAATTGAATATAATCCATAGCCATCTTCGTCTGTTCCTTCATATCAAGCCCTTGGATAACATGTCCCTCCATATCCAATGCACCCTGACCGGATACATAGATCCATCCATCCACCTCTACGGCTTGTGAATACAGACTTCCCGGTTTACATGCTTTTCCAGATATGATTTCTTTACGAATTGTCATGTTAATCTCTCCAATCAGCATGGTTATGTCCTTACCAAATCGTATAACCGCCATCTATAATTAAATTCTGCCCTGTCATATAACGTGACGCTTCCGATGCCAGAAACACAACCGGGCCCTTCAGATCCCGTTCATCGGCAAATCTCCCCATCGGAGTCTGGCGTAAATATTCATCTGCGACCGCTTCTGAACGAATTTCGTCCTTGGTCCCCTTCAGATTGTTACCGCCAGGACTCAGGCAGTTCACTCGAATGTTATAACGTCCATAATAAGCAGCCATCCACTGCGTTAGGCCCATCATCCCAAACTTGTTATAGGTATATTCCACTCCGCTAATCAGGTCATCCAGTTCATACATTGGAAAACGAGGTGCGACGACTCCCACAATCGACGAAACGTTGATGATATTTCCTTGTCCCTGTTGCCGCATTTGCTTGACGACCTCGCGGGTAATGAGTATCGTTCCCCGTCCATTCACCTGTGCAGTTGCATCCCAGCCATCGCTTGTTATATTCTCGAGATTACGATTCTCATATCGGGATATGGCTGCATTCACCAGAATGTCGATACGACCGCACTGGGTTAGGATCTGACGAATAAAATCGATAATGCTGGCCTCATTACTAAGATCAACGCCAAGCCCGATCGCCTGGAACCCTTTCTCACGCAAGCCCGCAGCGGTCTCCTCGCAAGCGGCGCCATCGTGTCCACCAACTACGACAGTCGCACCAGCCTCGCATAGACCCAGGCACATATGACTTCCGTAGACACCGCTGCCTCCGGTGACAATCGCGACCTGCCCCGTTAATTGAAACATGTTCAATGTGTCCGTAATCATGCTGTATCCCCCTGTACGATCCGCTTATATTCGGTTGATTGCCTTCTCCAGCCTTCGAAGTGTTTCCTCCACATCTTCCATCGAGTGAGCAGCCGACGTATACCATAAACCACTCGGTCGAAGAAGGACGCCTTCTTGCAGCGCGGCTTCCGTAAACGCAGTATACTGGGCTACATCCCTTGTCAGGAATTGTGGATATTGCTGAACTTCCTTCAGCTCGGTAAACATTAAATGGAATACGGATCCAATACGGTTAATCAGATGGGGCAATCCCTTCGCATCCATCAGCTTTCCCAGACCTTCAACTAAGGCATCTGAAACGGATTCCATTCGCTTGAACACTTCACCATCGTTGCGGTTGAGGATATTCAGTGTGGCTACTCCAGCCGATAGCGCAACCATGTTCCCATTCAACGTCCCAAGATGCGCGACTTTCCCACTCGATATCAAATCCATCACATCACGGCGTCCAGCTACTAAACTAAGAGCATAACCACCCGCAATCGCTTTGCCCATTGTTGTCAAATCAGGCAGGATGCCCAGCCGTTCCTGGGAACCGCCTGCTGCCACCCTGCAACCGGTTATGACTTCATCCAATATAAACAGAGCATGATGCTCGGTCGTCAAACGGCGAATTAATTCCATATACCCTTCCACCGGGTAGATGCAGCCAGAATTACAAAGCACAGGTTCCGTTATGATGGCTGCGATCTCATGCCCATGCTCCTTCATGACGGCCTCCAGCTTCTGGGCATCATTCCACGGAACGATCAGAATATCCTTTAGTGCCTGCTCGCTTTGCCCTTGAGTAGCGGCGATCGAATCCGACCCGCCGGATACCGTGGCAGGGAAAGAAGTATAGATCCCGTCGTACCAACCATGATAATGTCCTTCAAATCGGACAATTTTCTGTTTTCCTGTAAATGCCCTCGCAAGACGGAGAGCAAGCATGACCGCTTCCGTACCGGAGCCGCTGAAAGCTACCTTCTCCGCGCACGGGACTTGATTCACGATCATGCGGGACATCTCGATCTCAGCCTTATGCTGCATGCCGAACTGCTGGCCGTTCAAAGTAGCCCGACTAACTTCTTCCAGCAATTCAGAGTTCGAATGCCCTAGAATCAAAGGACCATAGCCCATAATATAATCAATATATTCATTCTGATCCACATCCCATACCCGAGAGCCTTTCCCTTTCTCCAAATAGAGCGGGACGGGCTTCATGACGTTTCGCAGGGTGCTGGATACGCCTCCGGCTAACGTCTCTTGGGATAAATGAAATAATTGCTCTGACTTTTCCAAGCTCCTCATTTTCTGTCCTCCCATAGTAAACTTCACACAAGATTTGATGGAATCTGCAAGGCCTGAAATTGTTTTAATACTTGCGGCAATGTAATATCGTCTTGGCCTAACAAAGGTGACAAATGTCCCGGCATTAACGCATGAATCTCGTAACCTGATAGAATTTCCACACTTCGGGCCAACTCATACAAAGAGAAATCGGGAGCGACCTGCATTGCGATCCGCCCGCCCTCGAACAATAAGTCTCCGCAGAACATCGTCCCAATCTCCTCAATGTAGCAACTGATGGAATCAGCGCTGTGCCCTGGTGTTTGAACAATCTCCAACGTTAAGTCGCCAAGGATCAGTATTTCTCCAATGCGCACTTCCCGAATCGCTTCAATAGCCTCAACCCGATAATCAGCCGGATAAATTCCCACTTGCCGCGCAGCCTTTAGACCGATTCCCACTTCATCGACGTCCCGAAGCAAAGCTGCGGTGGCACTTGATCCGACGACCGAAGCACCCGTCATCCGGCTAAGTGCCGCAGCGCCTCCGGAATGATCCGCATGGGCGTGGGTCAAGACGATCGTCTCGATTTTTTGTGGATCCAGCCCATCTTTTCTGATCTCCTGAAGAATAGCTTCCGGTCGAATACCCGCACCGCTGTCTATTAGAACATAGATACCGCCGGCATCCAGCAGATAGACATTACAATCGTAATCGTCGGTCAAGCCGCTTCCGAGTTTGCCACTTCCGACCAAATAGACACGTTCTGTTATCTTCATCGTTTTTAATTCTCCAACCGATTAATATCGACAAGAGGTATATTTTCCTGCACGCCAGCCATAGCGACTGCTCTTTCCCCGTCCTTATATCCTGCCCCTGTTAAAATGCACACTGCTGAGCTGCCGGCCTTCAAACGACCATCCTTGACAGCCTCCGCCACGCCAGCCAGCGATAACGCCGCGGCCGGTTCGCACCAGATCCCTTCTTGCGCGGCAAGTCTCTCTTGCCAATACCACACGTCTGAATCACTGACAGAGACTCCAAAACCTTCCTTGCTGATCAGCGACTCCAATACCCTCTCTCCATCCGGCGGGTTCGGCACCTGCAATCCAGATATCATAGAAGTAGAATCGCCCGGTGCAGGTACGGCTTCGCCATTCGTCCAAGCTCGAACGATGTTCGAGCAGCCCGCCGACTGGACCGCTGCCAATTGCGGAATCGAATCTATACGCCCTAATTGTCGAAGATGACGGAATCCATTGCTGATACCCGCGTACAAACCACCGCCTCCAACAGGGATGAATACCGCATCAGGCGCCGGACAGAATGCCAGCTGCTGTGCCAATTCGAACGAAATCGTCTTGACGGCTTCCATCGCATTCGCATTATATTTGTACGCCGTTATCATCGTTTCGAGATTGCGTTCCTTCGCTTGCTCTTCAATCCATTCGAATACCCGGTCCCCGATCTCCGCGCTGACACCGAATCCTTGAATTCGAGTTATCGATGCTTTATGCAAAGCAGCCTGAACCATCTTAGCCTGGAGTATATTCTCCAATACATATAAGTAATAAGGAATGCCAGCCCGAGCGGCATAGGCGGCGGCGGAAGCCCCTGCATTACCCGACGAGGTTCCGATACAACCAACCTTCCCCTTGGTCAAGGCCAAAGATACACCGAGCGCAGAAATGCGGTCTTTATAGGAACCCGTCGGATTGGCTCCCTCAAGCTTGAAATGCAAAGCGGATAAGCCTAGCTCTTTTCCAAGACTTCGGCTTGCGACAAGCGGAGTATTCCCTTCTCCCAAAGTGATCCGCTGATTCGAAGGAACAGCCGGAAGCCACTTGGCAAACCGCCAAATCCCGGTTGCATTCTCTCCACTCTGTTGATCAGTAATGTGTTGTGCGTCATTCATGAATGTTGTCCTCCATTTGTGCACCGGCTATTTCACGGAGCCTACCGTGATACCTCGAACAAGCAGCTTCTGGGCAAGTAGAACGATAAGCAGCACAGGCACAATCGAAATAACGCTGATTGCCGTCATATCTCCCCATGCGATGCCTTTATCTGAGATAAAACCACCAATCACTACAGGCAGCGTCTTCGCTTCATTATTACTAAACGTCACGGCATATAAAAACTCGTTCCATGCCGCCATAAAGACGAGAATCGCCGTTACGGATAAACCATTAATAGATACCGGAAGCACAATCTTCCTAAACCTTTGCCAAATGCTGCAGCCATCGATCATCGCCGCTTCTTCCATCTCTCTTGGAATGCCTTGATAGAATCCAACCATCATCCATACGGCGAAAGGAAAGAACATAGCCGCATCAGAAATAATTAACGCCGTTAATGTGTCCATCATCCGAAAGTTCCGAATAATGAGGAAATAAGGAAATACAAGCGTTACGAATGGAAAAAGTCTCGTCAGTAATATCCCCGTCAGAAGCGTTGAATTCACATAGCGGCCCAGATGAATTCTGGCTAGAGGATAAGCAGCCATCGCTCCGAATAACACCGCCAGTAAAGTACCGGATACGGCTACGATAATGGTATTGGACAAGGCATGAACCACCTGAGGGTCTGCGAACACCTTCTCGAAATGCTTAAGTGTAAGATTACTCGTAAAGAAAACAGGAGGTTTAGTTGACCAATCCTTCTCATGCTTAAAGGCAGTTAGAAACAACCAGTATATTGGAAACACGGCTATGATGACGACAACGCTGAGATAGACATAGCCGAACATATTCGTTAATCGCCTGTGAATCGATTTCATGAGCATTCCTCTTTCTGCGGTTGAAATCACCAGTTATCCATTCTGGCTATCCGACGCAAGCGTTTTACGCAGTAAATAGATGGAGAACGGCATCAGCAAAATCATCAGCACCCAGGATGAAGCCGCGGCTCCCGTCATGTCCAAAAATTTAATGCCTTGTTTGTAAATAAACATCGTAAGGACCTCAGTGCTGTCTCCAGGGCCACCATAGGTCATGGAATAGATGAAATCAAAACCCTTAAAAAGATCCATTATTCTCAGTAAAGCAACAATCATCAACACAGGCTTCAACTGTGGCAGCGTGACATGGTAGAACGTCTGCCATGTGTTAGCTCCATCTACTTGGGCCGCTTGATTAGGCTCGTGTGACATAGATAGCAGCGCCCCGACCAGAATAATCGTCACGAACGATGTATTCGCCCACACTTCTACAAGCATCACAGAGAACAGAGCCGAACCTTGATCCGCAATCCATAGCCGCTGCTCAATTCCGAACCAGCCCAGAACAGCATTGATGGGCCCATACTCTACGCTATAGAGAATTCTCCACAGAATCCCTGCTACAATGGGAGAAATAATCATCGGAGCAAGTATCATACCTCGAACAATACGGGTGAACCGGGAGCTCAAATTCTCGTTTGTCGCCCAAAGTGCGGTGACCATTCCCAGGAAAATCTGCAGAAATAGCGCTCCACCAGCAAATAACAAGGTACGGACCAAGCTATCTAAAAACTTTGGCTCTGAGAGTACTCTTACGTAGTTTCCAAATCCATTCCATTGCATGCTGGAACTTAAATCCAGCATATCCCAGGAAGAGAAACTCAATTTGAGCGAATAAAGGAGCGGATATACATAGCTAAACAGCAAGATTAATAAACCTGGAAATAAGAACAGCCATGCTGTCATTCTATCTCTTGCGTCGGTCTTCAAGTTGTTCATATCATCTGGACCGCCTTTGTCGGTATCGATATTGAGATACCTTCATCCCGGCCATCTCTATGCGGACAGGATGAAGGCTTTTAGAAATATAAATTTATTCAGCAGACAGTTCTTCGTATATCAACCCTTCAGGAATCTTTGAATTTGCTTTAAGCTTGTTCCAGTCGTCTTCCATTTGCTTGAGCGCAGCTTCTGGTGTCGTCTGGCCAAAGATAGCCGCCGACAGGAAGCCTCCGGAATTTGAGAACCATTCAATGCCCTTCGGATGCTGGAAGAAAGTCGGGAAGAAGGAAGCGTTATTGGCTTCTTTAACAACTTCAGCAGCTGGTACTTTCGACTTGACTTCTTCATCCGACCAGATAGAATTCCATACCGAGTAGTTGTTATAATCCAGCATTAGTTTCTTGGCATTCTCACTGGACTGTATAAACTGCATCCATTCGAAGGCTGCATCCTTGTTTTTGGACAGCTTGGAAATTGCGGTATACCAAGGTGCGATGTTACCTGGTCCTGGCGCAACCGTTACACCCCATTTACCTACAATCTTCGATTTATTCGGATCATCCAGTTCCTTGAGAATGAACAATGGCCAAGCGATCTGAATCGCAGCTTCACCATTCATGAAAGGAACATTCGCATCCGGGTTATCCATGGATAGATATCCTTTGGGCGCATAGGAATACAACGTCTTAAGCCGATTGATCGCTTCGATTCCCTCAGGTCCGTTAAATAGCGGATTGAAATCCTTATCGAACAACGGCTTACCTTGAGGAGCATAGGCTGCGTAGAACATCTTCGGCAGTTGGATGTTAACCCCCGCTGAAGTGAACGGGGTCACTCCGCCCTCTTTCAACTTGGGAAGCATCGCGAGCAAGTCATCCCATGTAGCCGGTGGCTGCAGGTTAAGCTTCTCCAGAATTTCCTTGTTGTAGAAAAGCGCGATGCCCGAGCCCGTTACAGGCAAGCCATAACGTTTCCCGCTCGTAATGGAGCTGACACCTACTGCTTTAGCGAAAATGGGCAGCAGATCGCTCATGTCCATCTTGTTCTTTTCTATATACGGATCCAATAACTCGAACTGACTGGCCATCTCGCCATCCCATCCGCTATCCACATCCATAACATCGTAAGATCCCGATTGTGAAATAATATCGTTAATAATTTTGTCGTGTAATTGATCCCACGGCGCATCTATAATCTCTACTTCAGCACCCGTTTCTTCCTTGAACGCTTTAGCAAATTCCTTGTAGGCTTCCGGCCGATTGGAGCCCGACATGGAGATGTGCGTAAGCTTAACACCATCGTACTTGTTAGCGCCTTCAGCAGAAGCGTCCGGACTTGATCCAGAACCTGCTGCGTTGTTATTGGCGTTATTGGAACAGCCCAAAATGGTCGTACAGAGTAAAGCCAATGTAATGAAACCTGACACCATTTTTGCTTTCGAGCTGCTTCGCGTTACCTGTTTGAAACTTTCACCTTTCAATTTACCACTTCCGCTTGTCCCATGATGCATTTCAAGTCCCCCCAATGGTATAATAAAAAAAAAGATGCGCTTCTATGCCGCTTCTCGTTATCAACGAAAAAGCAATGTCATAGATGATAACATCTAAAAGATATCACAACTATTTTTTTATATCAAGAAAAATATTTTCCATTAGGAAATATAATTATTGAAAATAGATTTTATAGCTCAGCTCTTTGGCTGCCTGCGTAAGAAGTTCCTTCACTTTATCCCATAAAGAATCCGTCACTCGCGATTGCGGGATGGATATACTCATAGCAGCCACGATCTGACCCTTGGAATTCTTTATGCCCACAGCGATGCAATGCACGCCCTGAACAGATTCCGAACGACTGTATGCCAGCTTCTCCTCCCGAATCTGTGAAACCTCTTTAATTAAAGAAGAACGCTCATGAATGGTATTTTCTGTTAAAGTCCCTAACTCTTCCTCGGGGTACAATTGCTCAATTTCTGCATCGGATAGCTGACTGAGCAGCATTTTCCCCATCGCAGTCGCATGCATGGGCAACTGCATGCCCAAGTGGGAGACAAAACGGATGGGCTGCAGGCTTTGTTTTTCCGCTATATAGAGAACGTTCTTGCCGTTGCGGATAGACAAATAAACAGCCTCATTAATCTCACTAACGATGCGCTGCGAAACATATTGGAATTCGTTAACCAAATTCGTATTTTGAGTATATTTAGTGCCTACCTCCAATATTTTATATCCAAGCCTGAACTGCTTCTCCTGCTCGTCGGATTCAAGATAACCTCTAGCCAGCAGGTTTTTAATGATCTTGTATATGCTGCTTGTGGGCATAGCCAAAGCTCTTGAAATTTCTGTCAGGTTCATAGGCTCTTGTTCTGAGGCAAGCAATTCGATGATATCCAAAACCCGGTCCGCGGATTTCACGGTCCCCGACTGCTTAATCTCTTCCGTCAAAACTTCACCGCCATTTCCTTATTATAAAATTGTTGTCCATATATAAAATACTACTATAAAAACTTGGAATGCTGCAATACTTTATTACAGATTACTAAGTTTGCTCCGGGCATTAACGTTTAAAATGACCGCTGAAAGAAAGGGAGTGCAGCGCCCCTATCCCTGCTGCACACTGGTTCGCCATGGTGTTCTGTCCGCCGCAACAACATAAAACTTAATGAAAATATTCTCGTTTAACGCAAAAAAGCGACCTACCACACGGTCGCTTTTAAGAGATAAAAGAATGAATAAACAACCTGACCTAGGATAAACGAAGAACTTGTCTTCTCATCCACATCGTTGCGATCCACTTTTCCCCTTTAATCACTGGTGTACCTGCATGCAAGGTAAAATCGTTTAATTCATGATTGCTGTAGAAATACTCAAAGTAGACTGCCATGCCTTTGTTAGGAAAAACGGAGATATTAAGCAAGGGGAACGCTGTTTCACCGCCTTCTTCCACATCATTCAAATACATCACGAGCGTACTAATTCGATTGTTAGCACTTGCTCGACTCGTTTCTGCGAAGAAATCATAATGAGGTTGATACTCTTGGCCAGGGGTATACAGCAGAACTTGCAGGCCGTCACCATGCTCGATCGGAATATTCATAATTTGAGAGAATCGCTTCTCGATTCTTGTAATCGTCTCATTCTCCTCGCAGAACACCCCACTGCTTGTTCTAATTTGATTGACTGCATGATCTCCACCGATTTTTGATCGTTGCAATTGTTCCCTGGAGTGTTTGATTAGCTCATCGCATTCCTCATCGCTAAGCACATTTCCTAGTACGACAACCAATGGCTCCTCATACTTGGCAAGAATACGAATCTCTCGATCTTCTGTCTTGATCGTATTTCCAACATGATCAAATATCGTCCGCTCTTTCTTTGTCGTATCCTCGATCATCCTTATATAGCCCCTATAGTATGACATTCACCAAAAAATACCATACCATACTTTCTGATTATTTACTCGATTAATTCAGAATAATCAAAATAATCAAACTTTTTGGTGTATGCGGAAGCTAAGAGAGTATCGAAACGAAATTTTTTAACATCGGGTAGGAGGCTACCTATTAATTGAGTAACCGATCTCATAGGTGATCAAGGCTATTAGAAAAATATTGAATACGCCCATTCACTTATCTCCGCTCCTACATACAATATTTTGGCCCATCAAATAAGGAGTGACGATCATGTCATTTTTTCCACCTCCAAGTCCCCCAGGATTCCCAGGGCAGCCGGGATCCATGGGACCCAGCTCACCTCCCCCGGGATTCATTCCTCAGCAACCTGCAGTTTCGCCTCTTGCTGTCGACCCGGGAGCGATTGCCGGTTGTTTATTTCGGAATACGTACGTTTGGCTTGTGAATAGAAACCAATTCTGGTTTTACCCGGTTTTCGTAGGGCGCACCTCGGTTTCGGGGTTTCAGTGGAACGGAAGGTTTTGGGTGTATACTGGATTGAGCTTGCAGTCCATTCAATCCTTTACATGCTTCTAGATGAACACACGAAAAGTTCCGTTCCACTAGGAACGGAACTTTTCGTGTGTGATTACAGCCGTTTTATGGAAGAAGACTCCTGACGAACGAGGTATAGAAAATCTAAAACCAAAGAAAATCAATCCAAGAAAAAAGAAACCAAGCAGCCAACTCCCGTTGAAGCTTCAGGGCTGGCATTACCAGATGCGCCAGTATCAGCGTTTGGAGACGATATTCAAGAAATCTTCGCAAAGTATTTTTTGAACCACAGAAAAAGCAAAAAAACCGACCGCATGAGGTCGGGCTTTACATAGTGGAGGCAATGGGAGTCGAACCCCTGTCCGAAAGACAACGCCGCATGTGCTTCTACGGGTGCAGCTGCAATTCGAAACACGACCAACACACTACTATGCTACAGTGAAAATTTGGTAACACCCTTTTTATAAGAATATTTCAAAGTATACGGTTCTTCTTTTCCATCGGGCAATGTAGCAATTTTTATACGAGTATAATCAAGCCTGCTATCCCTTAAAATTCTTTTTACCAGAGCTATACTCTGTTCTTCATCCGTAATAACACAAAATATATTAAGAGCATATTTTTTCGGATCGGAAATGCATTTCCCCAGATCAAAGCCATCAACATAGCCTAAGTTAGCATCTGTTAGAGCTATCTCCAAGTATTCCATGACTTTATCTCTTAACCAGTGGTCACGTTGGCTGCCTGCTGCACTTTTTAGAGGGTACTGTACCACTAACCAAAACTTTTCACTCATTCAGATTCACCAGCCAATTTACAGGTAATATAGGGATAATTCATTATAACAACGAAATTTGCAAAAGGGATTGTTTACTAACGACAGCAAAAACACCATCCTCATGCGGATGGTGTTCATGATGGTGGAGGCGAAGCGTGGGTATGTAAAACCACGCTTCGCCGCCGATACTTGAACAAGATACCCGAAGTTTCAGGTTTGTCCATAACAATCGCAAAAACTCTAAGATTGAGTGTATTAATGAGTACTTCATTAACTACTCTGTCGGTGAAAATTTTATTATTCGAATTTCTTGTTAGTGATTTTTGTTTTAGAACATTAACAGCTTTTAACTCAACATCATGACGACCATATTCATCCATCTTAATATTATACATCCTCTGACTTATAGTTCTTATCTCATCTTTAGGCACACACACGGCCGCTAATACTGGATTCACAGTCTCATCATTGGGATGAGGAAACCCACTCTCGTCTATATATGCGAGCAAAATGAACCCTCCTAATTAACAGTGTCTATTTTCAGCTGATGTTCTAATATCTGAATGAGTTTTCTTCTTGAACAAATTGCATGCTATATTTTAGAGCTTTTAATCCCTCAAGATAAATCATTGCTTTCGTCACATTCTTCATATCTGTTGCATTTGCGATATATCTAACAACAAGCGCCAAGTATCCATAACAAACAAAAAAAAGCACCTAGCATGGTGCTTCTTCTGATAATGTAAATGGAGGCGATCCGTGACTGTGCAAAACCAACCACAATTCGCCGGCGTTGAAATGCTCTTAAACCTCCATCCTCTGAAGGCTCTGTCATGCGGTAAGACGGCCCACCCCCAATTCCCATGATGAATGCAAGTCCGCAAGAAAAGGGTAGCGGTAAATAATCATGTGTTTTGCCGGTATCGGATGGATTTGACATCGTTTCAAATTACGCATTTTATTATAATTTCCGGCGCCTCGCCTTGATATTACTTGCAGGAACACGTCACTCTCTGACATAATGAACTGCTACTCGGGAAACTTGCGCGTTTCTCCGATGCATTGGTCGGCAAACGCGTTGATCGTACAGCTTACTAATTTGCGAAGCGGAGTTGTCGAGCCATGAATATCATCCAGCACCTAACAAGCCGAAAGTATTTGCTGCGGATCTTTTTCTATTTCAACTTGTCTATGGCAGGATTGTTGCTTGTAGCGGCAATTTCGTTTTACGTGTATTCCCAGCAGATGATCTTGCAGACGCAGAAGGAAGCCAATCAGAAGGTACTTTCGCAAATCAAACAAAATATTAACTATATTAATGATATCGTGCAGAACATCGGCATTATGGCGAGTCTGGACCCAAATATCATCTATTTGATGAATGCCGCGAATCCCGAGCCGGTCATGAAATTTCAGACGCACCGCAAGTTGGACACGCTTGCCGATTCTACCACCTTCGTGGAATCCATCTTCGTGTTCAGCGGCGTAACCGAAACATTCTACACCGGAGGATCGGGCACTTGGACGCGCACACATCTGAAAGCGCTCCAGGACAGACTGATGCAGCAGTTGGAATCGAGGGGGACGGACTCCTTCTCGCAATTAATTCCGATTAAATTGGATGAAAGCCAGCCCAATGTCGACCTCTTCTCGTTCATCATTACCAATAACCATCCTACGAACGGCGAGCTACCCAATACGGTTATCGTAAATATAAGACCGCAATGGATCTTTGAAAATATTATGAATCTGGACAATATGTCGGGCAGCAGCGATGGCACGGTGCTTGTGGACAAACGTGGGGCGATTCTGCAAACGGAGGGGATGTCCTCGCAGCCGTCGGAAGCCGTGCAACGTTATTTGGCCAGATCGGTCCTGTCGGCAGAAATGCCGTCCGAGGTCTTTTCGATCAGGCGGATCGACGGGGACAAATATGTGATCTCGGAAACTGGCGTCGGAGTGAGCCAGTGGAAGGTTATGAACATTCTTCCCTACGGCAATGTAATGGGCCGGGCGGAAACGTTGCTCAATATTACGCTGCTGTTCACCTTCATCTTCCTGATGGCAAGCTTCATTCTATCTCTTGTCATTACGAACCGATTATACCGGCCGATCGGCAAGCTGTTCGACTTGTTCAAACGAAATGACATACAGTCCCCGCATGCCGACCCGCCAAATAAGGATGAGGTGAGTCTCATGTCGGATCTATACAGGCTGACGCTGGATAAGCTCCAGCAGGTGAATCAGGAAGAGCGCCGGAACAATCAGATCGTCGGAGACTACTACTTGCGTCGCTGGGTGACCGACAGCCGTTCGATGACTTTGGAAGAACTGGATTATTGCGCCGAAGCTAGTCCCGAGCTGTTCGCAGACAAAACGGAGCAATGCTGGCAATTGGTCGTCATCATGCTTGACCAGGCGCCGCCGGACGGCACATCCAAAGAACCCGCTTCGCAAGAGAAATTGTACAGGTTCGCTGCATGCAACATTATAGAAGAAACGGTCGGCCGGTCGTTCTCCAATCGGGTTGTCGATATGAATAACGAATATATCGTCGTCATCGTCGGTGTACAGGCTGATGGGGTTGATCTTGCCGCCTTGTCCCGCCTTCTGAAGGATGCCCAGCAAACGTACAAAAAATTTTATCGCGAACGGAGCTTCTCCGCTGCTATTAGTCATGCGGTAACCTGTTATAAGGAGTTGACTCCGACCTACGAACGAACGGTGCAGCAATCCATGTACCGTCTGGCTTATGGTTTAGGAGCGGTCATCACGCCGGAACTGGTCGAAGGGAATAACAGCCGCCATGATTTTATGATCCCGGCAGAGCTGGAGAAAAGACTCCTGGAGGGCATTAAAACCAGGGATGAGGACGTCGTTCAAGCCGCTCTGGTCCGGATATTCGAGCTGATCGCCTCTATTCATTACGATTACATGACTTATGCGGTCATCCAGGTCATCCTGTTGATTAAGCAGGTGCTGCGCGAACCACCTTTTACCTCCTACGCCAATTCGGTCGAGCTGCAAAATATTAATCAAAAAGTGCTCAAAGCGGAAACATTGGCGGACATGCGAGAGATCATCGAACATTTCCTGCGGCAAATCTTCAAAGAAGATCAGTCTCCTTTGAAGGAAGACAGGAACAAAATGATCGTCGACACGATCAAGGAATTTATCGAAAACAACTACTCGGACCTCAACTTGAGCCTGCAGTCGATCGCGACCTTCTTGAAGATGTCGCCAGCCTATGTCGGAAGAATCTTCAAACAATACGAGTACAAATCGGTCGGCGACTACTTAAATGACTACAGGCTTGAGAAAGCTTGCGAATTACTCATTGGCAGCGACTATAACATTAAGGAAATCGCCGACTATTTGGGATTCAACAATTCGAGTTATTTCATCACCTTGTTTAAGAAGAAATATGGGGTAACGCCCAAAGAACATCGCCTGAACGTGACGCTTGGCAGGTAATTTGGAGCTTGGATAACATGTTATTGAGATGATTGCCAAAAAACAAAGCGAAAGTCCGGATGTTTCATTGATTTTAGGATTCCAGCCCATGTCTTCCTTTGCCACAATAAAACCGCAGGACCATTACGTATCAGCGAAAGGATGAATGTGGGTGACAAAGAAGAAGTTGTTATCCGCCTGGCTGATTGTGTGCATGCTTGCCATGGGCATGCCGCACACAATCGCGCTGGCGGAACCGGGACCGGAAGAAGGAGTGGTTATTTTTGTAGCACCGAATGGAAGCGATTCCAATAGTGGCGTCGCAGACGAGCCTCTCCTGACGCTTGAAGGGGCCAGAGATGCGATCCGTGCGCTCAAAGCAGGCGGAGGGCTTCCTGGTGGAGGCGTGACGGTTTACTTGAAAGAAGGCACCTACGAGCGGATGGCATCGTTTGACTTGTCGGAAGAGGATTCAGGTACGGCGGATTCGCCGATCGTCTACCGTGCCTATCCGGGCGACACCGTCAGGCTGACGGGTGGCAAGCAGTTGGACAGCGGCAGCTTCGTTCCCGTAACCGATTCGAACGTGCTGAAGCGAATTATCGATGTTTCGGCGCGGGATAAGGTGCTAGGGATCGATCTTGCCGCACTCGGCATCCACGACTACGGTCAGATGAGCCGCCACGGCTATTGGAAGGCGAACGACGTCAGCCTGGTCCCTCCTATGGAGCTGTATATCGGCGGACAGGGCATGACGCTGGCCCGCTGGCCCAATGCCGGCACCGTTCAAATGAATGATATTGTGGATCCGGGGCCGACGGTAGACGATCCGGACCTGCAGCAGCGCGGAGGAACGTTCAGCTATAAATACGATCGCCCGAGATTTTGGACGGAGGCCGAAGATATATGGCTGGACGGCATTTTCGGCTATAGCTGGGAGTGGTCCTACAACAAGGTAGCCGCGATCGATACGGAGAACAAAACGATTACGCTGCAATATGGGGAAATGTCGGGTCTATTAAAAAACTGGTATCCAGACTTCCATTTTGCCCAGAACCTGCTCGAGGAGCTTGACGCGCCGGGCGAATATTACATCGACCGCGCTAGCGGGATGCTGTACATGATTCCGAATGCCGCGTTCCTCAGCGGACAAGGCGGAGCAACGGTAACGATGCTCAAAGAGCCGATGATCCGCGCGATAGGCGCCTCCCATATCCGCTTCGAAGATCTCGTGATGGAATACGGTCGAGACACGGCCGCGGTTATTCTTGGCGGCAGCGATATCGTCATCGAGCATGCCGAAATCCGGAACTTCACGAATGGGGGCGTACTCATCAATTCGCCCGGACGTTACGAATACGACGGAGTGGAAGACGATCTCGACGGGCGGAATCACGCCGTTATCTCCTCCCATCTTCAACATATCGGCGGAACGGCCGTTACGCTGAACGGCGGAGACAAGGTAACGCTGGAGCACGGGAACAACAAAGTACAGAACTCTCATATTCACGATTTTGCCTATTACCACAAAGCTTATAATCCTGCGGTGTTATTTTCCGGCGTCGGCAACCAGGCAATCGGCAACGAAATTCACGACGCCCCCCATCCCGGCATCATCCTTTACGGCAACGACCACTTGATCGAATACAACAACATCTATGATATATGCAAAGAGTTTCAAGACTTAGGTGCCATCTATATGAATGCAGGTATGGATCCCGAAGAAAGAGGAACGATCGTGCGGCGCAACTACTTCCACCACATCGGGGAAGACAAACACGGCGTCGAAGGCATCTACCCGGACAATATGACGATGGATATGACGATCGAGGAAAACATTTTCTACAAGATGGGCAACAGCGCGATCAAAAGCGGTACCGGCTCATACATCCATACGAGCAACAATATTTTCGTAGACACGTTTGTCCCATACGACAACTATGAAATGTTCATGAGCAAGGAGCCTGGCAACCGCGTGGACCGCGACTACATGCCGGTTTGGCTGGATCTCTTTGAGCAGTACAACAACTTCGAGGGCACGCCTTATGCCGCGAAGTACCCCGAGCTTCTGACGTTTTTCGAAGAGGACCGGTACTTCCCTACTACCAACACGTTCGAGAACAACGTCATTTACAATCCTACGCTCGCCCTCTCTGACCAAACGAACGAGCACGGCGTACGGGACATTCACAACCTGCTTAAGCATGAGAACAACTGGATCGCAAACGAGGACCCGGGCTTTGTCAGCCTGGCGAACGGAGACTTCCGACTTACCGGGGATGCGGCCGTATTCGACCATATTGAAGGATTCACGCCCATTCCGTTCGAAGACATCGGCACACAAGGCAAAGTAGGCCTGTCCCATGCGCCAGAGGCCATCGACGTTGCGGATGTCTATTTGCCCGCCGACGACATGACGATGTCGATTGGCAAAATGGTGTCGGTCGCGGCCGAAGTGGTGCCTTGGAATGCGACGAACAACGGTGTCCTATATAGCAGCAGCGATACGGCTGTAGCCACGATTGATGCGAATGGCCAAGTGACTGCATTAACCGCCGGAGTGACGACAATAACGGCCGTTTCCAACCACAATGCCGACCTTTCGGATGAAATGGCTGTAACCGTGTCCGACGGTGAAGGCATGTTGCACTTTACCGATTTCGAATCGGGAGGCAACGGATGGATGATCGATGCCAACCACAGTATCGAGGAGGATGAAGAAGGAAACCACTGGTATCGCATCGTGAATGGAGCGAATTCGCAGCATCCAAGACTGTTCGCCGATTATGAGCTGGAATACCGCTTGAAGACGCCTGGGACGATTCCGGAGGGGGCAACCCTGCTCATGTACGAGCGAAACGGCAATAACGGAAGCGGATACGTTCGGTATCAACAGTCGGAAGAAGGTTCTTCATGGGTTATTTTTAACTCGCAGTGGCAGACGTTAGAGGAAGCTGCGGTGAATGAAAGCGATGAGCTGCAGCCTGACACCGTCTATACGATCCGGATGATCGTACAAGATGCGATGATCAGCGTCTTTGTTAACGATAGGCTGGTGATTCAGGGCCAGAATGAGGCGCACAGCGCATCCGGCAAGGTCGGTTTTTATGTGGAAAATTTCGACTATCTGGAATTTGACGACGTTGCCTTCTCCATCGTAAGAGTGCCGATCACGGACATTGAGCTGGAGCAAGAGCAGTTGACGCTTCAGACGGGCGAACGCCGAACCTTGACGGCGCTGATTACCCCTCTCGAAGCGACTAACCAAAAGCTGGACTGGAGCTCCAGCAATCCCGAAGTAGCTGCCGTTACGGAGCCCGGTACAATAGTGGCGATGGCACCGGGTTCGGCGGTCATTACGGCAGCTTCCGGGGACGATTCCTCCATTGCGGCATCTGCGACCGTTACGGTAAGCGAACAATCGTATCCTGTAACCCTGGCAGGCATGCAGCTGAAGGACAAAGATAGCTGGACCGTCTCCGACTCCGTCTATGGCGGCGAGCAGAGCGTTAGACTGTTCGGAGACGGCGTATATGGATACGAAGCCGAAACATTCGGCAATGAACTGATCCGCTTCAAGGCGAAGTTCGGTGATTTCGGAACCGGCTGGTACGGCTTCGCCGTTCGATCCGATCGGACGGGAGATCCGACTTGGGTGAAAGCCAATAAGGGCTATCTCGTCGTCATTAAGGAGAATCATATCGAATTTCAGAGCTGGAAGCCGGCACAAACGATGATGCAAATCATTCCGAATTCAGTATTTCTCCCCGGCCAAGAGTATGATATCGAAATTGGCGCGGTACAGGTGGATGATGGCACGCGATTTATTCTCAAAGCGGATGGAAAACCCGTGTTGAACGTGCTGGATTCCGATCCGGACAATCCGATCGCGGCCGAAGGATATTTGAACGTTTACCATTACACAGGGGCGGATAACGCCTTCGAGCTGAAGCCGATCGACATCTCAAATCCGAATCCGAATCCTAACCCTAATCCTGATCCTGATCCTGATCCGAATCCTAACCCTAATCCTAATCCTGATCCTGATCCGAATCCTAACCCTAATCCTAACCCTAATCCTGATCCTGATCCTGATCCTGATCCTGATCCTGATCCTGATCCGAATCCTAACCCTGATCCGAATCCGAATCCGGGATGGCCGAGCACCGGACCCATCGCCGGCGGAGGCGGGAACCAGGATGATCTGGTCGTTGTTACAGACGGCGATTTGGCGAGAGGAAGTCAGGACGAACCGATAACGGTCGAGCTTGATGCGGATAAGAACGGGGTTCTGCTGACTCCAGGCATTATTGGCAAACTGACAAAGCCGCTTGCCGTGCAAGCCGGCAAAGCAACGCTCACCTTCTCCCCTTCCATGCTGCGGACGATAGCGGACGCGCAAAAGGAAGGTGCTGAATTGATTATCAAAGCGGTACCAATATCCGATGATTATGCAGCCTCTCATCCGCAAGCAGACGGGAATTCCGTTTCGTACCAATTAGTGGGCGTTCCCTATCGATTTGAACTGCTGATTAGAAGCGGCGGTACGCAGACCGTATTTGCTTCGGACTTCCCGGAGCCCGTTCATGTTTCCTTCTCGGTTGATTCGTTCGATGGCAATGAGAACTTGCTTGGGGTATATCACAATGCCGGTTCAGGAAGCTGGGAATACGCGGGCGGCGAATTCGAGGAGGCGAGCCGTACGGTTTCAGCGGAGCTCCAGCACTTCAGCGCCTACGCCGTTATGGAATATGAAGCTGCATTCGCAGATATTCCGGCGGGACATTGGGCGTTGGAGGCAATTCAGACGCTCGCCGCCAAACATATCGTAAGCGGCAAGTCGACAGATCGTTTTGATCCCGACGGCGAGACGACACGGGCGGAGTTTGCGGCGCTGCTTGCGAGGGCGCTTAAGCTCCCGAATGCGCAATTGAAATCGCCGTTCCAGGATGTAAGGCCAGGTGATTGGCATTCGGATATGGTGGCGGCTGCTTACGAAGCGGGAATCATTTCGGGACGCTCGGAGCAGCGTTTTGCGCCGGATGATCGGATTTCCCGCCAGGAAATGGCTATTATGCTCATGCGCGCTTACCATTATGCCGACGGCCCTGTAGAAGCAGGAGATGTCACAAGCCGTCCGAACGATCTGAACCAAGCATCGGAATGGGCCCGTCCATCCATTGAGGAAGCAACGCATATCCGGCTTATGAAAGGTTATCCGAATGGGACATTCCAGCCAAGCTTGTTTACGAGCCGGGACGAAACGGCTCAAGCTATTTATAACTTGCTGAGCCTGTTGTAACTTGCAGTTTTAGCCATTTTATCGCGATTTTTATATCCAATTTAATACTTTATCAGCTTTTTAAGATTTTTTTCGCCCCTCCCTTATGCCATGATTTGAAGCAAGGCCGATCACGTCAAGCATGGATAAGGGAAGGGAACCGAAATGAAGAAACGTCAATTCCGATTTAGCAAGGGAGACCGAGAGCTGACCCTGCTCGCGCTTCCGTCGATCCTTTACATTTTCGTATTCAGTTATTTAACGATGTTTGGCGTCATCATCGCCTTCAAAAATTACCGGTACGATAAAGGGATGCTGGGAAGCGAATGGGTAGGGCTCAGCAACTTTAAGTTTTTCTTTATTTCCGATAAGGCGTTTATCGTCACTCGCAACACGATTATGTACAGTCTATGGTTCTGGATTATCACGACGTTGTCAGCATTGCTCGTCGCGATTCTGCTGAACGAAATATCACGAAAGTGGAGCAAATACTATCAGACAATTATGTTTTTGCCCACCTTCGTATCTTGGGTTGTCGTGATGTTTCTTGCGCAAATGTTTTTGAATCATAATTACGGTTTTCTTAACCGGTTTTTCGAAGCGATCGGCATGGAACGCATTCTTTGGTACCTGGAGCCCACTTATTGGCCGCTCATTCTAACGTTCGCTCATCTCTGGAAAGCGATTGGCTTCTCTGCGCTTGTCTATTATGCAGGTATTGTAGCCATCGATCCTTCCTACTATGAAGCCGCGCGCATGGATGGTGCAACCCGCTTCCAGATGGCCCGGAAAATAACGATACCGATGTTGTCACCACTCATTATCATCTTAATGATTATGGCTATCGGCAACATGTTCCGCGGAGATTTCGGACTGCACTTTTTTGTCTCGAATAACGCGCCGTTATTGTACAATACCACCGATATTATCGACACGTTTGTCTATCGCGCGCTCAGCGTTAGCGGGGATATCTCGATGGCCACGGCTGTCGGATTCTACCAGTCCTTTGTTGGGCTGCTGCTCGTCGTTGGCGCCAATTACACCGTTCGAAAAATTAGCGAAGAAAACTCATTATGGTAGGAGAACAACCGATGGGAAACGACGCAACGCGGCAAAACAAAATCGTAGACGGACTCTTGAACGTATTTTTTATTGCGCTATCCATTTTGATTATCGCCCCTTTCGTCCTGATCATCTCCGTCTCACTGACAGATGAAAGCACGCTTATGACGTACGGCTACTCGTTCCTCCCTAAGCAGATCAGTTCGCTTGCATACGAGTTTTTGTTCCAAACGCCGCTTGTTCTGGTGCGCGCCTACAGTAATACTTTTTTTATTACTATTATCGGCACGCTGCTAAGCATTCTGATGACCAGCATTATCGGTTATGCGATATCAAGAAGGGATTATTCGCTCCGGTCTCCACTCACCATCTTTGTGTTTATACCGATGATGTTTTCGGGCGGTCTGGTACCTTTCTATATCCTCATGACCCAATATTTGCATCTGAAAAATTCGTTATGGGCTATCATCTTGCCCGGGCTGATCTCGCCTTTCTATATTCTCATCATGAAAGGGTTCATGGGTAAAATCCCGTATGAAATTATCGAGTCGGCTAAAATGGATGGGGCGAGCGAATGGCGGATCTTCTTCCGTATCATCCTCCCTCTCTCTACGCCCGCGCTGGCGACGCTCAGTTTGTTTATCGCCTTCAACTATTGGAACGAATGGTTCAATGCATTGTTGTTCATCGACGATGACAAGCTGGTTCCGCTGCAGCTGCTGCTTGTGCGAATCATGAATACCCTTGATTTCCTGCGCAACAACAGTCAGTATATTCAAGGACTCGGTATTGATATGAGCCAATTTCCGAACGAATCCGTCCGGATGGCGCTCGTCGTACTAGTTGCCGGTCCCATGATGTTTGTGTTTCCTTTCTTCCAGCGATATTTTGTGCAGGGGATGACGGTTGGTTCGTTGAAGGGCTAGCGGACGATTATGGAATGGTATTGCAAATCATATTGGAGGGGTTCATGTGAAAAAGATACAAATGACATTGCTTCTGCTGTTATGCTCAATCGTTATCCTATCAGCTTGCAGCGGCGGAAAGAACGGGAACAATACAAGCGGAAATCAAGGAGAAACGGCTGCGCCATCCAATAATGCGGGTTCAACGGACGGCGACCTGCCCGAAGTAGAGCTGATCTGGTATTACGGGGTATCCCAAGTATCCCCGGATCAACAGAAAATCGAGGATGAAGTAAACAAAATCATTAAGCCGAAAATCAATGCCACCGTCAAGCTCAAGCCGATCGACTTCGGCAGCTATACGACCAAGCTGAATACGGCAAGCGCGGCAGGCGAGAAATTCGACCTCGTCTGGACGGCCAACTGGGCGTTCAATTACGATGAGAATGTGAAAAAAGGCGCCTTTATCCCACTCGATAAGCTGCTGGATGAATACGCACCGGAAACAAAAAAAGTGATCCCGACTTTCACTTGGGACGCAACCAAATATAAAAGTGAGATCTACGCCGTGCCGAACTACCAAACGATCACTTCGCGTTATGGCGCAAGCATCAGAAAAGATTTGGCAGATAAATATAATTTTGACACCAATACCGTAAAGAGAATCGAAGATTTGGAGCCGTTCTTCAAACTGGTCAAGGAAAACGAGCCGGGGATTACGCCGCTGATGCTTACCGGTCCAGGCACCAAATTCGAACCTTCCATGTACGGATTCGACGATAGCGGCGTTAAAATTGGCGATACAAGCCTCAAGACGAACATACTGGAGGAAAGTCCGGAATACAAGAGCTTTATCGATTTGATGCATAGCTGGTTCAAGAAAGGATATATCAACGACGATGCTTCGACGGTGAAGCAGATCGATTCCGTCTATAACGGAAAATACGCTACAAGTCTCGAAAGCGCCATGAAGCCTGGGTACGAAGCGGAGAAAAAAGCGAGCAACGGCGGCTACGACGTTATCGGTATTCCGTTCACGGAAGCGACAACTCGCCGCACCTCCAATATTACAACATTGACGGCGGTTAGCCGGACCTCCGCAAATCCTGAACGAGCGGTCCAGCTCATCGAGCTGGTCAATAATGATCCAGAGCTGTACAACTTGCTGAGCTTCGGAATCGAAGGAACGCATTACGAGAAATTGGACGACAAAACGGTCAAAGTCAAAACAGGCGGCGGATATGTCGCGCAGAACTGGGTATTCGGCAACGTATTCAACGGTTACCTGGTCGAAGGACAGGCGCCGGACACGTGGGAAGTGACGAAGAAACTGAACGAATCGGCCTTTGTTCAACCAACCTTCGGCTTCGTGTTCGACGATTCGTCCCTCAAAGCGGAATTTGCTAACGTCAATGCCATGAAGGCGGAATACGAGCCGCTCCTCATGACCGGCACCGTCGATCCCGCAGAGTATTTGCCAGAATACCTGGAGAAGCTTAAAAAAGCGGGTTCGGCCAAACTGAAGGATGAGCTGCAAAAACAGTTGGATGCTTGGGCTGTGGAGAACGGGAAGAAGTAAGGGATTAAAAGAACGGTCGTCCGGGAGTTTGCTCCCGGGCCCTGTTGGAGAAGCAAGACAAAAACCCGACCTCTCACGGTCGGGTTTCTCATGCTTGGCGGGGAAACGCGCCCGCGAAACGCATTAGAAAAATATTGGATACGCCCATTCACTTATCTCCGCTCCTACATACAATATTTTAGCCCATCAATTAAGGAGTGACCCATCATGTCATTTTTTCCACCTCCAAGTCCCCCAGGATTCCCGGGGCAGCCGGGACCCACGGGACCTACGGGACCCAGCTCACCTCCCCCGGGATTCATCCCTCAGCAACCTGCAGTTTCTCCCTTGGCTGTCGACCCGGGAGCGATTGCCGGTTGTTTATTTCGGAATACGTACGTTTGGCTTGTGAATAGAAATCAATTCTGGTTTTACCCGGTTTTCGTAGGGCGCACCTCGGTTTCGGGGTTTCAGTGGAACGGAAGGTTTTGGGTGTATACGGGATTGAGCTTGCAGTCCATTCAATCCTTTACATGTTTCTAAATGAACATGTTCCACTAGGCTCCGTTGAAGCGTCAGCAAATAACCCGACCGCATGAGGTCGGGTTATACATAGTGAAGGCGAGGGGATTTGAACCCCTGTCCGAAGACAACGCCACATGTGCTTCTACGGGTGCAGCTGCAATTCTAAACACAACTATCACAATACTATGCTACAGTGAAAAACCGGTAACGCCCTTTTTATAAGCATATTTCAACGTATATGCTTCTTCTTTTCCATAGGGCATTGTAGCAATTTTTGCACGAGTATAATCAAGCCTGCTATTCCTTAAAACTCTTTTTACCAGAGCTATACTCTGTTCTTCTTCCGTAATGACACAAAATATATGAAGAGCATATTTCTTTGGATCGGAAATGCATTTCCCCATATCAAAGCCATCCACATAGCCTAAGTTAACATCCGCCAGAGCTATCTCCAAGTATTCCATTACTTTATCTCTTAACCAGTGGTCACGTTGGCTGCCTGTAGCACTTTTCAGAGGATACTGTACCGCTAACCAAAACTTTTCACTCATTCAGATTCACCAGCATCAATCTTCACTCCGACCGTCTTTAGGGAGTTAAAACCCACTATTCCGTGCATTACCATCCCATAAACCATGTTTCCTATTTCAACTTGAAAGTCTTTAATGAAAGCATCTCCAATCGTAATGTTATCAATATATTTGGTGTATATGTACGAAGTCGACAAATATTGATTAACCTCCTATAAGTGCATCTGCAATTAACTTGTCGAACTTGCGGATATCAATCCCTTTAAGTAATTTCACTTTGCGAAGCACCGCCCGCACGGCGCTTTTGGACATCTCGTTCAACGACAAATAGGCAAGCGACAGAAGCGTCAACTGATCGCCCAAAAAAACGGAAGATACGACATCAGCAGCCTGTTGAACCAGTTCGTGCGCTCCCTCGTTCCATATTGCTACTCATTTGCCTTCGTGTGCCTCGCGGATTTTGATTTCATACTGTCTGAATATTTCGTCGCCGTTGTAATTTTGCATGATTTCCTTGCGGTATTCCGGCCAGTTTCTCCCCGACTTGTCCGTGAACAGCATGCGCACCTGCAGCTCGTTCTGCTTGTCGCGCATCGTTTCGACGCTTACGCCTAGCGGCGGCGTCAGCGTGGTTCCGACGCCTTCATGCACGGGAATGCCGGCAATCGTCCGGGCAATCGTCTCGTCCCTTGCCGTCATCCGCGGATCGATCACCTTCAGGCCCAAAACTTGAGGGGAAATCGGGGTAAAAAAGCCCCATATATCGAGAAATCGGCCCTGCTTGACGATATCGTTCTCGATCGCAGACGGGATCAGCGTAATCGTATTGCCCTGACGCGTGTAATGTTTACCCTCCAGCCCGTAGTGGGTGAGCAAAAATCCTTCCTCCCCGCATAACCAGTCCAAAATCTCGGCAAGCCGCTTCAGTTTATCCGGATTCAGGCCGGCGGCATTATTCGAGAATACGAACGGAGAGCCCGGCATAACAGCGGCCTGCAGCGGTTCATGTCCGAACGGATTGAATGGGACCCAGTTCGCATGCGGATCGATGGCTTTGCTGCGGGTCTGTAGGCTGTTCGGATTGGAATCGTAGGCAAAGTCCGCCGTAGTCCCCAGCACAACGCCGACCTTGCCGCGAACGGCTTTATCGACGGTATCATTTCGTTTGTTCAAAAACCAATCCGGCTCCACCACGCCCGCATTCATCACTTTCAAGATGTCGTCCACGACATGGCCGACTCGTTCGTCCATCTGCATAATGACGAGTTTTTTTCCGTCATAATATGCCGGATACAATAGCCCGTTTTTGACATATTCCGGCCAATCCGTAGACAAGCTCGAACCGCCGCCAGAGGCGGTAAAGCCGTACGTATCGTTTTTTCCGTTTCCGTCCGGGTCACCGAAGGTGAATACATGAAGCGTTCGTACATAGGCATCGTAAGTATCGGGAATCGGAAGTCCGAGACGGTCCAGCCAGTCTTTGCGGATATAGTAAGCTCTATTTGACTGTTTGTCGTAAGGGATCGGCGCACGCATGAATTTGTTGTGAAACTGGTATTGGCGCAGCTCTTCTGTATTCATCCAATATTTGAAATAATTCGGCATCGTGCTTGGCGAAACGAACAGCGTCATGTCCGCAAGAGCGTTGTCAAGCGCATAGGACGCGCCTCCGTCCGAACCGAGGCCAAGCCACATGTCGGGCGGATCGTTTGCTGCAAGCAAAGCTTGCAGTTGAGTATTATAGTCCCCCTCAGCCGTTGCCGTCACTTGCAATCGGACGCCGAACTTCGTTTCGATCGCCTGTTTGACGAAATCGAGCGACGGCGCAGGCAGAGAATCGGAATCAGGTCTGCTCACGAAGATATGCAAAGACATCCGTTCACCGGGATTCGACTGTAGCGGAACGTCTTCACGCCTGACAAAGAGATCAAGTTTCATCAAGAATGCTGCCGCTATACCACCCAGAATCGCCATCGAGGCGATGGATACGATCATTACCCGCTTCACTTTTACTCCTCCTTACTGGGCCGATTATCAAAATGAATTCGTTTTCATCATCTATGTTAATACGATTCGCCGCGAAATGAAATAGAGAGATTATTTCTGAATCGGGTCTTGCCATTTCGCCTTAAATTTCATTATGATGCAAAGAAGAGGAACCCGGAAGGAGCCGCTTATGCGGAAAAATTGGTTTTATCGGATGTTGCTTTCGTATTTGCCTGTTTTTTTCGTCATCAGCTCGTCCCTTTTGTTGGTCGCCTATTTAACCATTAGCGAAATGTCGAAAAACCCCACTTAATAGGTGCTATCCCAGCATGCCAAGCAATCGATTGACATCGCGCGCGCCAGCCTCGACGAATACCTCTTTTAAGTAAATTCAAGAAAACGAGCATCTGAAACGTTTTTTTACGTCAGACGGTCCGCAAACCCTGATAAATATCGGAGGCGTCATATGCACAAGAAGTGGTTTCACCGATTGCTCCTTTCTTACCTGCCGATCATATTCGTGGTCAGTCTCAGTTTATTGCTGATGACGTATCTGACTTTAAGCGAGATGTCCAAAAAATCCGCGCTGCGGGCGAATGAAATGCTTTCACGGGACATTATGCAGTCCGTCGAGGTTTCGCTGCGCGGCATCGATTCGATGCTGAGCAAGGCCATTACGGATAACGGCCCGATAATGCGATTATTCGAACCGCTTCCCGCCGGGCAAAGGCAATATGCCGATTATCAGGCCGCTGTCGCCCTAAGCGATCTTGCTGCCGGCAATCCGATGATCCATTCGCTCTATGTATACAGGATGGAAGATAATACGATTATTACGCCCTCGACATCTGTTGGATTGGCTGACTTCGGCGACAGGGAGTTTATCGGACAGCAGGTTACGAACTTTGCGCCTTTTAAGTGGACGGGGCGAAGGGAATACCGAAAGGAAACCGGAGACCGGCCTGCGGATGTCGTTACACTGGTTAAATTCGCCAAGCTATCAAATAAAAGCCTCATTGTCGTTAACGTGGATACAGCCAGTCTGAATAAGCACATGCGCATCATGTCGAGCTTATCGCTTAATTTCCTCGATTTAGTCGATCAGGAAGAAAACCTGATCGCATCGCGGGATTTGGAGAATGGAACGAATGCCGGCACGCCCCACCCCTCGGGCAAACAATGGTCGAGCGTTCGCTCCGATTATACCGATTGGTCGCTCCGCAGCGGTGTGTATCAAGCCAGTATTACCGAATGGGTATCCTCTCTGTTCTATCTATGGATTGCCATCGGTTGTCTAGTCGTAACGCTTTGTATCGTATGGCTTGTCTACGCCACCAGACGCAATTATAAACCGATTCGAAATTTCGCCGATAAAGTTGCCGAATATTCCGTGCAACAAGGAGATCAAGTCACTCATACGGACAAATTGGACGAATTCCAATATATCGAAACGGTGTTCGAACAAATGCTGGACCGTTCCAGCTTGCTGCAGGAGCAAAACAAGGAAAATCTCGATTATCGTAAGCTTCATGTTTTTCTTAATATGATCGAGGGCGCCGCGAGCAGCCGAAGGGATGGTTGGGAGTCCGAACTGAGGCAGTTAGGGTTCCACGGTACATATCCGGGTTTTTTGGCCGTAGTTGTAGAAATAGATCGTTACGCAGATTTCGTCGCACGCTATAACAGCCGGGACCAATATTTGCTGAAGCAAGCGCTGCGGACCGTCGTGATGGAAATTAGCGAGAGCAGCCCTTTCCTCGTTTGGCCGGAGTGGGTAAGCCGGCATCAACTGGCCGCCCTTTATTTTTATCAGGATGCCGGGGGCTCCGAACAGGACGAGAACGTTATACAGTTGTGTGAACTGCTGCGCACTTGGGTAGAGCAAAATTTGTCCTTTACCGTCACCGTCGGCATCGGTAATAGAATCACACACATCGAGGACACCTCGGAAACGTATAAAAACGCTCTTCAGGCTCTGCATTACAAATCATCTCTCGGCATGAACCGGCTAATCATGCCAAGCGATTTGACTTTGAAGCCGCAAGGCGAAATCTTCATGCAGTTGCATATCATTCGCGCCATCTGCCAATCCTTCCGTGCCGGGGACAGCGATTGGGAGGGACGATTCCATGAGCTCTGCGACACGCTCGATTCCTGTATGTTCGCACATGAGGATTTGCTCAGTCTGTTGAATTACCTGCTCTATCACATGCATAAGGAGATGCTGGAATTGCCGGAGGAGCAGCACGGAATTTGGGAATCCGACACCTATCCGAAGCTGCAATTGATCTTGGAGCAGGAGGAAACCGCAGCGGAGATTTATGCCGGGATTTTCCGGGTAATGCTGGAAGCCTCCGCACAAATTCGCGGGATTCGCGAAAGTAAAAACAGTTATCAACTGATTCGCAATGCGAAACAGTATATCGAAGAGCATTTTGTAAATCCCGACTTGTCCTTGTCTCATCTGAGTGATGAATTTGGCTTGAATGCCAGCTATCTGAGCAGATTGTTCAAGGAAGCGTTCGGCGTGAATTTCGTCGATTATTTGACCCGGATAAGAATCGATAAAGCGGAGGAGCTGCTGCAAAATACCGTGACAGCCGTCCAAGATGTTGCGGTCGCTGTCGGCTATACGAATGCCCGGACATTCATCCGCGTGTTCAAAAAGCTCAAGGGATCCACCCCCGGGAATTTTCGCAATGAAGAAATGTAACGACCGGCCTGAATCGTTCCGACATGTGCCAAAAGCGCTTGCGGAGCCGAGTCAGGCTGTTTTTATCGGGCGATTGCAAATATTGGCCATCAGAAAAAAAACGGTCATTTACGCTGCGAAGGCAGCATGATACCTTAAGTCACGAAGCTGGTGCTTGACTGGAACGAGGAAGGAGGTATCGCTTGCCGTCTAAACGGCTAGCTCGCCAGAGCATAACATTTCCGAAAATATGAGCAAGCATTTCAAGGAGGGGCAGATTTGAAAATCAACAAGAAAGCTATATGGGTATCGCTCTTTTGTCTGGCCGCCTCGCTGTCGCTGATTGGCTGCAGCGATAAAAACGAACAGTCGCCTTCCGCAAGCCCGCTTGCGGAGAAAAATTCTCCGGCCGCCGCAGAGCCTAAGGTTTATGAGGAGAACGGGCTGCCGAAGGATGAAAAAGTAACGCTGAAGGTCGGCTTTTTCGAAGGTGGTATGGGCAGGGAATATTTCGATTACGCGATTGACACGTTCAAGAAAAAATTTCCTAATGTCGAGTTTGCCGTTACCTATTCGCCGGATATGACGAAAATCATTACAACCAAAGTGTCGGCCAATAACGATAACGATATGTTCGATATGTTCTCCACCGCTACGGATGCCCTTTCGCTCGTAAAAGCGGGCAAGCTGGAGCCGCAGGATGACGTTTGGGACCGGAAAGCATACGACGGCAACGGGAAAACCTTGAAGGAATTGTCCCTGGACGGCCAATTCGACTCGGCGCCGCGTTTTCTCGGGAAATCGTACGCCGTACCGATCGTTTCCTCCGGAGGCGGGTTATTCTTCGACAAAGCCTTGTTCGAACAGCATGGCTGGAATCAAAACCCAAAAACCTGGAAGGAATTCGTCGAATTATGCGAGGCCATCAAAGCGAAGGGAATCATCCCGATTACGTATCCCGGCAAGTTCCCCGGCTACCTTACGAATGGCTTCGGGGATTATAAGCTGTTCGAACTCGCCAACTTGAAAGAGAATTTAAATAAGGTCGAAGACAACTTCAGAAATTATACGCAATCACTATATATGTCACCTGAAAGCGTCGAGCTCTGGAGCCACATTTATGAGCTTGGCAAGAAGGGATTTTTCACCGAGGGCGTTGCCGCGCTGAACCATACCCAATCGCAAATGCAGGTGCTTCAGCATCAAGCCGCCATGGTTTCTACAGGCGTTTGGGTACAGAACGAAATGAAAGATTCGACGCCGCAAAATTTCAAATGGGGATTTATGTCGGTGCCGATGGGCAACAGTCCGGACGATACGATCTGGGTCAGAAATACGACCAGCGAGGGCTTTTTCATCTGGGCGGCCAAGCCGGAGCTAACCAAGAAATGGGCGAAAGAATTCAGCGTATGGCTGTGGAATTTGGATATCCAGGGGGCCATTGCGGAGAAGGGCGGACAGCTGCCGATTCGCAAGGATTATTCGGATGACCAGACTCGCGCCGGCAAGCTTCAGGATGCTCCTAGAGCATTGCTGGATTATATGAAACGCAATAAGGTTCGTATCGAAAGCGAATTCCGCGCTACGAATTTGACCGACCCCGCTGCCGCCCAAGCGAAAAAGGTGATGAGCGACGCGGCCTCGGAAATTGCCTCCGGCAAGCAGGATCCTCTACCGAAGCTGAAGGAAGCGGATGAATTGTTGAAGAAGGCAATCGAAGCACAGACCAAATAGACGGCGACCTGTGGAGGAGGTTTTAGGGCCCCGGGGCTTCGAGTTTCGGACTTAAGCGGATGTTCCGCTCTTCTTTCTCCGATCCTCGGACGCCCCATGCTCCCTCCTCCCGCCGATTTTGAAAGGAGCGCTGCCGTTGAGCCAGCATGAACCTGCCGCAGCCGCACGAAGACCTGCTCGACTTGGGTGGCTGCAAAAAAGGTTGACCCACGCGCAAACACAAAAAAATATTTTTCTGCTTGTAGCGATTGCGCCTGCTTTCGGAGGTTATTTGCTGTTTACGCTGTATCCTAACCTTCTGTCCGTCTACTATTCGCTGCTGGATTGGGACGGCATTTCACCGGCGAAATTCGTAGGACTGAGCAACTATACGGCGATGCTCCAGGATAAATACGTCTGGCGCTCGCTGCTGCATAATTTGCTTTACATGGCGACCGTTCCGTTACTCGTCATCTTCATTTCCTTGCTGCTGGCGTATATCTTGACAAGCAAAGCATACAAAGGCTCCTCTTTGTTCAAACTGTTGTTCTTCTTTCCCAATGTGCTGTCTACCGTAGTCATCGCCTTGCTATGGGCGTTCGTCTACGATGGCAGCATCGGCATTCTTAATGCTTTGCTGAGGCTTATCGGGATCAATGTCGGCAATTTTTACTGGCTTGGCGACGTCCGCACGGCGATATGGGCTGTAATTCCGCCTTATGTGTGGGGAGGGGTCGGCTTATATGTGATCATTTTCGTCAATGCCATGACGACGATTCCAAAATCGCTCTATGAGTCCGCTGTTTTGGAGGGGGCCTCTCATCTTACCCGCCTCGTGCGGATTACGATCCCGCTAATTATGCCGATCATCCGCGTCGGGGCTTTGTTTCTCGTTCTCGGTTCGCTCAAGGGCTTCGAGCATGTGCTGATTTTGACAAACGGAGGGCCAGCAGGCTCGACGGATGTGATCGGCCTGTATATGTTTAACCTCGCTTTCGGCAAAGATTATCACAATTACGGTTATGCTTCGGCGGTAGGCATGTTCCTGTTCGTTATTCTCATAGCCGCCAAGCTGCTGATGGACAAAGCGATGCCGAACAAGTCCGTCGAATATTAACTTGCAGCGCGAAAGGACAAGGTAGCTTGCATGAAAGAAAAACGCACTTGGGTTGACGGCTTATGGTGGATCATTTTGCTGGCCTGGTCCGTCACCATTCTTTTCCCGCTGGTATGGGTACTGTACGAATCATTGAAAACGAACCGTGATTTTTTTCATGACGTATGGGCGCTTCCCGGTAAGCTTCAGTGGCTCAATTATTCACGGGCCTGGTCCAAATACGGGATCGGCGCATCGATGATCAACACGTTGTACTACGTAGGAGCAAGCTTGCTGATCGGTCTCTTCCTGACGACCATTAACGCCTACGCGCTGACGCGCATGCAATTTAAAGGCCGAAAGCTGCTTTGGGCCATCATTATGCTCTCCTTGTTTCTGCCTGGTATTAATGCTTTGATTCCGCAGTATGTGCTGATGCGAGATTTGCATTTGACCAACAGCTTGACGGGACTCGTCATTCTCGACAGTCTTGGCGAAAGCGTATTTTATTTGCTGCTGCTTGGAGGCTTTATGCAGTCGCTTCCCAAGGAGCTTGAGGAGAGCGCTTTCATGGATGGCGCAACCCTTTTCCAAGTGTTTTGGCGCATTATCGTGCCGTTGTCGATGCCGGGTGTGATGACGGTCGCCATATTCAAGTTTCTCGGGTTGTACAACAACTTCCTCGGCCCTTTTATATACTTGAGCGATCCTAAGAAATATACGATCGGCGTCAGCATGTATGCGGCCAATCAGATGATGCAGTATACGGCCGATTGGGTCACCCTGTTTGCGGGCGTCGTCATTGCGATGATCCCTTCTATCGCCATGTTCGTTTTCTTCCAGAGGTGGATTGTCGAGGGCGCTACACTCGGGGCCGTAAAGGGCTGAATTTGTAACGGCTCCTGAAAGGAGGCGGTTGCCGAAGCAGAGAGAAGACAGGCTTTCTGAGCTTATCGGAAAGTATACCGTGGTAGGGGCTCTAAGCCTTGGTAAACGCACCCGTCCTTAAAGGACGGCGTAGCCGTTTATCCTTGGGCGTGAACAAATTCATGAGAAAAGGAAGTGTCCATGAGCGTGCGAAAAGCAATGAAGCTTATGAAAAGCAGTCTTGTCCTTTATCTTTTGCTTCTCAGTTTGCTTGTAAGTGGGATGCCTGGCGTTACTTCGCCTGTCGCCCATGCCTCAGGAACGAGCCCTATCGTTTACAAATTCACCCACATCGGCTTTCCCGGACAGCCGACACAGCCAGGCTGGAGCCTGGTAGGTTTAACCACGACTTACCCTGTCCTGGGCTATCAGTCTTACGGAGCGGCGATCGGCACCGAAAATATCGGCATGTCGCGCGACTTCTTGTTCGATGTCCCCGAAGATGGAACGTATTTGATCAAGTTCAAAGGCTTCCTTGCCGGATCGGGAGCGATCGCGGAGCTGCAAATCGACGGCAAAGCGATGGGCGCCTACGACTTCTACGGCGCGACCGCCGGCTATGGCCCGACGACCCCGATTCGATACGCCGCTTTAACAGCAGGCACGCACACGTTGACGCTTAAAACGATTGGCAAGCAAACGGCGTCGGCCCAATACCGGATGACGCCGAGCGAGTTTATACTGGAGCCGAATTCAGCCATGCCGTCATTGGCGGGCGTGGCGCTTGCCGCCGAGCAGCCGGACATCTTCCTCGGCTCCCAAGTGCAATTAGCCGTCCACGGCCAAACGAATAACGGCGTTGCGACGGATCTTCCCGGAGCGCAAATTCAGTATGCCAGCGATAACGAAGCGGTCGCCCTCGTCGATTCCAATAGCGGCATACTGACCGCCGCCGGAGCAGGTGCCGCTTCCGTAACGGCAAATGTTTATTATAACGGCGCCAACTTTACCGCGGTATTGCCAATCAATGTGCGGATTCCGACAATGACTTACAAGTTCACGCACATCGGCTTTCCCGGCCAACCGACACAGCCAGGCTGGAGTCTTGTAGGCTTGCCAACGACTTATCCTGTCCTTGGCTATCAATATTACGGAGCCGCGATCGGCACCGAAAGTGCGGGCATGTCGCGCGACTTCCGGTTTGATGTCTCCACAGATGGAACGTATTTGATTAAATTCAAAGGGTTCCTGGCCGGGTCGGGAGCGATCGCGGAGCTGGAAATCGACGGCAAAGCGATGGGCACCTACGACTTCTACGGCGCGACCGCCGGCTTTGGCCCGACGACCGCAATTCGATACGCCGCTTTAACGGCAGGCACGCACACGCTGACGCTCAAAACGATCGGCAAGCAAGCGGCATCGGCCCAATACCGGATGACGCCAAGCGAATTTATTTTGGAGCATACCCCTGACTTGCCTGTATTGGATAGCGTTGCATTCACTGCCACGCCGCCCGAGCTCTACGTCGGTTCCAAGTTTAAGCTCCCGGTTATCGGGATGACGCAAGCCGGCATTCGGTTTGAATTGGCGCAGGAATACGTTCAATATTCAAGCAGCGACGAGAATGTCGCCACAGTCGATCATACCGGAATGCTGACGGCGTCCGGACTAGGAACGGCTACCGTAACAGCCGACGTCTATTTAAACGGCGTTAGCCGCTCGGCCTCCTTGCCGATCAGCGTTACCGAAATCGTATACGGGAAAACCCGCAGCACGATTTATACAGCCCATAAAATCGCCGCAGCTCGCAGCAATATTGATAACTACGCTTGGGCAGCCGATTTGAGAGACGATGCCGTCGCCAGAGCGAACAGCTATTTGACGAAAGGGCTTAATGCTCTTTGGGAGCTGGTGCCGCCGCAAAGTCTGCCCCGCAGCTATAGCGTAAACGAGGCTCTCGGAAGTCCGGTCACCGGGAAGGAAATCGATAAATTCGGTCCCTATCCTTATATTACCGATCCACTCAACGACCCCTGGAAAATTACTGATCCGAGCAGCGGCTACAGATTCCCAACGAACGATTTCGGTGCTTATTATCGCAGCGGACTCGATCAACATGGCATCTTTGATCCGACTAAAGCGGACCGCAGCCTGCTCGTCAATACTCTTTATCCGGAAAAGGGCCCGACCTGGGGAGTGGATGACGGCACAGGCTGGGTGGATGAAAATGGAAAAACATATACATTCATCGCTTTCTATATCCACTGGGGGCTTTGGGCGGATAGCGGTCCCGGAAGCTTGAAAGGACTTATTCCGCAGGCGCTGGATGCGTTCCGGGACGCCTATCTGTATACGGGAGACATCAAATATGCCCGTGCGGGCGTCATTTTGCTGGATCGCATAGCCGATATTTATCCAAGCTTGGATACGTCGGTTTACAACAGAAGCATTTACCAGAATTCCGACGGCTATACCCGCTTGGGCAAAGCCACAGGGTCCATCTGGGAAACCTTGCTCGTCAAGCATTTCCTTTATGCTTACGACGCTTTCTATCCGGCAATGAACGATTCGGCGCTCCTCTCGTTTCTGGGTGCGAAATCAGACACTTATGATCTGGGACAGCTTAAATTCAGCGCAAGCGGCATTCGCCGCAACATTGAGGATGGCATCGTCAAACAGATTTATCCCGGTGTGCAATCCTCCCGCATAAGGGGGAATCCCGGATTTCACCAAAGCGCGCTGGCGCTGGCGGCTGTTGTCTACGACAAATTTCCGGAGACGAAGGAATGGCTGGATTTCGACTTCCAGTCCGGTGGCTTCCAAACGGACCCGTTTCGGGTTACCGGGGGTAACATCGGCTCGACGTTGGTGAACGATGTAGACCGCGACGGCAACGGCAACGAGGCCGCTCCACTCTATAACTCGTTATGGCTAATTAACTATCTCGAGCTGGCCAATATCCTTGACGGCTACGACTTGTATCCGAGCGCTGACCTTTACCAGAACGTAAAGTTCCGAAACATGTTTTCAGGCGTATATCAATGGATGCAAAGCGAGGTTTTCACCCCGTCAATAGGCGATTCGGGAAGTACGGGAAAACCGCTCATCTTTTTCTCGATGCCGACGATGATCGAAGCATTCAAGCACTATCAAGACCCGGAATACGCGCAGTTGATCCATTTCTTGAACGGGTTTAGCACGGAGGGCTTGTACGGCGACATTTTTTCGAGTGATCCCGAGCAAATTGCCGATGATATTGATGCGGTTATTGCGCAATACGGTCCTTTGAATTTAAAAAGCACGAATATGACCGGTACCGGGTTCGCCGCGCTAAGGGACGGCAAAGGCGAAGGCTTCAATAGCGACACGCTGCGCAATGTCTGGATGTATTACGGGAATAACAGCTTCCACGGCCACCGGGACACGCTGCAAATCGGGCTGAACGCCTTCGGCCTTGACCTGACGCCGGATTTGGGCTATCCCGAGACGACCGAATCGGCGGATACACACAATTATCAATGGGTGCGCAATACGATTTCCCACAATACGGTTGTCGTCGATAAGGCGAAGCAGCAGATTCAATGGGACGGCGATCCGCAGCATTTTGACGATAGCGAGCAAGTGAAGCTGATCGACGTAGATGCGTCCGATCCGTATCCGCGAACCGAGCTGTACAAACGGACGACGGCGATGATCAAGGTCGACGACGCCAATTCTTACACGGTGGACTTCTTCCGGATTAAGGGCGGCAACGACCATAATTTCAGCTTCCATGCGGCCGAGGGACCTGTGACGACGGATGGCTTGACCCTCGTTTCGCAGAAGGACGGAAGCGGCAACTATATCGGCTCTTATGCAGGTGAGAATGTGGAGTATGGAAAACGGGCGCCAGGCGACAGCGTCGATGGCCCCAACTATATGGGCTCGGGCTTCCACTATTTGAAAAATGTCGATCGGGATACGGCTCCGGCCGAGCAATTCAGCGTGGATTGGGATGTTACGGATACATGGAATATCAACCAGCCGCCGCGGGACGTTCATCTCCGCTTGACTATGCTCGGACAGGTCGACGATGTGGCGCTGGCGGACGGAAGCCCGTCGCAAAGAGTGCCGAACAATCCGAAAAGCTTCCGTTATGTAGTCGCCCATCGCGGTGGCAGCAATCTGGATTCGCTGTTCACTTCGATCATCGAGCCGTACGAATCGCAACGATACGTTCAATCGATCGAGCCGGTAACGGTAACCGTGTATGGCGCACCTGCGATCGGCAATGATGTGAAGGCGGTGAAGGTTGTCTTGACGAACGGCAGAACCGACTACATCGTCAGCGCGCTCGATCCGTCCGTGCTTTATACCGTGGATGGGAAATTCCAGTTCCAGGGGGCGTTCGGGGTTTACTCAGTGCAAAACGGCGAGCCTGTGTATAGCTACCTTAGTGAAGGAACGCTGATCGGACCGGCCGGGCTTCCGCTTATCGACGAAGATACGGCGCAATTGACAGGCACCGTCGCCGATTTCACGCGGGATCTGTCCATGACGAACGACATCACGGTCAACCTGGACCTGCAAGGTGCGGACAGCGGCGAGCTTGTCGGAAAATACGTCTATATCGCCAATGACGGCGAGCGGAATGCGGTTTATAAAATTCACGGCGTCACGCAACTCGGAACGAATCAATACAAGCTCGATTTGGGAACCGCCACGCTCATCCGGCGTTATGTGGACAACAATGACTTCAGCAAGGGATATGTGTATGACATTGCTCCCGGGGCCGCTTTCCGCATCCCGTTGTCTTACGAAACGGTGATCGAGCCTGTCGCCGCAAATAAAGCGCCTGTCGCTCAGGAATTGGCGGTGTCGACCTTGAAAAAAACGGCGGTAAGCGGTACTTTAACAGCTGCGGACGGCGATGCGGACCAATTGACTTACAGGATCGTGCAGAACGGGACTATAGGTACAGCGGTAATAACGAACCCTTCGACAGGTTCCTTCATTTATACGCCCAGACCCGGAAAAACGGGCAGCGATACTTTTACTTTTCAGGCTTTTGACGGCCAGGATTACTCCAATATCGCATCGGTATCTATAACAATCAATCCAAAAAACCCTAAAAAACAATAAGGAGACTTCGGCCGAACAGACTGTAGGCCACGACCACGATTTGTTCGAATATTGCTTGTCAAGGCAATCGTCTACCTGCGTTTTTGACGCTGACGTTTACTGCAAGTATTAGAGCCGCTATCACGAAATACTATCTTAAAAGTGTGACGGTACAGCCCCAGCCGTACCGTCTTTTCTTTTTCACCTATTGTTCAAATAATTAGCGATATTAAACCTACGCGGAGGTAACTATGTTGTATCCCGGCTTTGCACCAAATGAACATATTTAGGCGCTGGGTCTCCCCCATTTTCCAACCGTGCAGCAAACGGTGGTATGGCGTAACTGGGAGCTTGTTCCGCTGGACAGATTGGCGAAGATTCTCAAATCGACGAAAGAAAACGTGCTCTCGCATGGGACTTCGCGTTCCCCCGAGCAACGATGAGCAATGGCTGATCCGCGCCCATATTTCAATCTAACTTCGTACTATTATAAAGCGCTATACAAGCAAAAAAGACACCTAACACGGTGTCTTTTCTCATGGTATTGGTGGAGGCGAGGGGATTTGAACCCCTGTCCGAAAATAACGCCACACAGGCATCTACGGGTATAGTCACAGTTTTGATGTCACCCTAGCAAGCGCCCCGTAACCGGCTATCGCGAGGGTCAGCCTGATTGTCTTCTTCAGCTCACCCCAGGCGGAGATGAGACAGCGTATTCCACTATTTGTTAGCCCCTATCCCAGTCACATGGACGATGCTGGGTAGAAGCACGCCAACAGTTTCTTAGGCTGCTAAAGCGTAGTTGTTTTGAGTTTTGCCATTTAATAGGCTTTAGCGTTGTTAAAGCGGACGCGTCCCCACTACCCGCAACCCGTGCTCGAACTATCCCCGTCGAATCCATAAACGCCCCCAATGTCGCATAAACGGCATCGTTGCCACCGCTTAGCAGGTCAGACGCTCTACAGATATGCCGCTGATCTTAGCTTGCCAACCAGCTTCAACGCTTCGAGCAAAAGTTAATCATTTTCCTTACTTACTTAGTATAACACAAATGATCAGGACAGATCAGATGTCTTTGTTGGAAACGCTGGTGCCTGCCGCCAACTGAACCAGCTTACCTGGCGACCTTCTGCTTCTCGCGCAGTGCCCGTTGAATATCCCGCTGGGCATCCCGTTTGGCAGACGTTTCGCGCTTGTCATACTGCTTCTTCCCTTTACCCAACCCGATCAGCAGCTTGGCATAGCCGTTGCGTACATAGATCTTCAGCGGCACAATGGAGTAGCCATCCTGCTTCGACAAGCCGAGCAACTTGTGAATCTGCGATTTATGCAGCAGCAGCTTGCGGGCGCGGGTCGGATCGGTCGGATTGTACCGGTTGCCCTGCTCGAAGGCGCTGATATGCATATTATGGATAAAAATCTCACCATTGCGGATGGTGGCAAACGCATCGCTTATATTAGCTTTGCCCAGGCGCAGCGCCTTGATTTCCGTTCCCAGCAGCACAATGCCAGCTTCATACGTATCCTCGATGAAATAGTCATGGGAAGCCTTCTTGTTCTGGGCCAGTTGTTTCCCGTCACTCTTCTTGCCCATGCCAATCACCTCTTTGCTTGGAATCACACGCGTGATGTTCAAAATCACCATTCCATTAAAGCTGCAAAATGGACTCCCCACAGCTTAATGTCAGGAGTCCATTGTAGCAACTTTAACGGCTGAAATCAAGAACCGCAGCGCCTGTCGGCCTTACAGCCCATTATTGTTCGCTGTTCTTGGCAGCCGGAGCCGCGCCGCCGTCATCATTTTTCTTCTTGGCCGGTCGGCTGCTTCTGTTGCCGACACCTTGCTGGCCGCCGGTATTTACCCCACCACGAGCAGCAGCATTAGCAACAGCTGCGCCAGCGGCAGGCTTCTTCGCCGGACGAGCACCGCCTGGCTTGCTTGCCGTGGATGGGCCACGTCCCCCGCGAGCTGAGGCTGAGCGGCCGCCGCGGCCTGAGGATCCTCCTCTGCCCCGTTTGCCTGAACGGTCATCCGGATCTTCACCGTCATCAATAATACCGCCCGTTCCGCGAATCGGAAGGCCCCACATGTCGTTGCGCACCGGGCGTGCCGGCGCGGTGTTCGAATCGATCTGTTCCGCTGCTGCGGCAGTCGTTCCTTTACTGCTCTCTTCATTCCCCAATAAACGGTCCAAGTTATAATCATCCTCCGGTTTCCAGGCGCGCTTGTCGCCTTTGCTTCTCTCCTGTATGGAACTGCTTTGGCTATTACCGCCCGCTCTTCTTGCCGAACGCGGCTGGACGGCCGCTTCACCCTTCCCGCGGCCGCGCGGACCCACATTGCTCGCTCCGCCTGATCCGCGGCGCCCGGAGCCGTTCCCCGCTTCCGGGCCCCCCCGCTGCCGGCTATCAATGGCTGCCTCACCCGGCTTGCGTCCACGCTTCGCTTTCACGCCGTCTTTGCCCCGTCCGCCGCCAGAGGCAGCCGCGCCCGGCTTACGACCGCGATCGCCGCCGCGGCCATCCGCGCTACCGCTTTTGCCGCGTACGCCGCTTCGCAGATTGCCGGCAACCGCCAAGCCTTTGCCGCGTTTCCCCCGTCCGCCAGCGGCCGCTCCCGTGAACTCCCTGCCGCGTCCGCCGCGCTCGGCGCTTTCCGCTTTGGTCTCTACGATGGCAAAATCAATCGTATGCTCCACCATGTTGACGCCATCAACCCGCACGCGCAGCTCATCGCCGATCCGGTACATCTTCGATGTCCGTTCGCCGATCAGCAGCATATGCTGCTCATGGAAATGATAATAATCATCATTGAGATTGCTCAGCCGAATCAGACCCTCAACGGTATTGTCCAGCTCCACAAATATCCCGAAGCTTGTCACGCCGCTGATAATCCCTTCGAATTCCTCGCCGACTTTGTCAAGCATATACTCGCATTTCTTCAGCTTCTCGGTATCCCGCTCCGCTTCGACCGCCACACGCTCCCGCTCGGACGATTGCTGGGCAATATCCGGCATGCGTGCCGACAGCGCCTCGATCCGCGACTCCGGAAGCGTGCCGCCGTTCTCCAGCACTTCCCGCATGACGCGGTGAATGACGAGATCGGGATAACGCCGGATAGGTGAAGTGAAATGGGAGTAGAATTCCGCAGCCAGTCCGAAATGCCCGAGGCTTTGCGCGTCATATTTGGCCTGCTTCATGGAACGCAGCATAACCGTTGAGATGACTGTTTGCTCCTTCGTGCCGCGGATATCCTCCAGCAGCGTTTGCAGGGCGCGCGGATGTATTTCGCTTCCGCCCTTCCCCTTCACCGTATAACCGAAATTAGCCGCGAACTGCACAAAATGCAGCAGCTTCTCCGAGTCCGGGTTCTCATGAATCCGGTAAAGGAAAGGCACTTTAAGCCAGTAGAAATGCTCCGCAACGGTCTCGTTGGCAGCGAGCATAAATTCTTCAATAATCTGCTCGGCTACCGAACGTTCACGCTTCACAATATCGACAGGCTTGCCGGAATCGTCCACAATGACCTTGGATTCCACGAAATCGAAATCGATGGCTCCGCGTTTCATACGCATGGAACGCAGGCGCATCGCAAGCTCCTCCATCAAATTGAACGTATCCACCAGCTCAGCGTAACGCTCCATCACTTCCGGATCCTTATCCGCTACGATTTTGCGCACATTGGTGTAGGTCATCCGTTCTTTGGTGCGGATTACGCTGGTAAACACATCATGCCTGATGCGCTTCAGCGTTTTGGCATCAAACTCCATCTCACAGGACATGGTAAGCCGGTCCACCTGCGGATTCAGCGAGCAGATGCCGTTGGATAAACGATGCGGCAGCATCGGTATGACACGGTCAACCAGATAAACGCTGCAGCCGCGCCGGTAGGCTTCCTGATCCAGCGCCGATTTCTCGTGAACATAATAACTGACATCGGCAATATGCACGCCCAGCAAATAATTGCCGTTCTCAAGCCGCTCGATATTCACCGCATCATCCAGATCTTTGGCATCTTCGCCATCAATCGTCACAATTACTTTATTTCTTAAATCCCTGCGCCCCTGAAGGCGGATTTCATCATCGCTGATGGATTCCGGCGCCGCTTCGGCCTCTTCCAGCACATCCTCCGGAAAACCTTCAGGCAATTGGTGTTTACGGATAATGGATAGAATATCCACGCCCGGGTCATCCTTATGACCAAGCACCTCGACAATCTCACCTTCAGCGGCCGACCGGCCTTCCGGGTAATTGATGATGCGGACGACAACCTTTTGGCCCGAGACTGCTCCCTTGAACTCGCCTTTAGAAATAAAAATATCGCGGTTGATCCGTTTGTCATCCGGCACTACAAAACCATACGCCTCATGATTGTCGAACGTACCGACCACCTGGGTCACAGCACGCTCAACAACCCGGTTGACCTCGCCTTCCATGCGCCCGCCATTCTCGCTTTTGGACAGGATCTTCACCAGCACCGTATCGCCGTTCATGGCGCTTTTCAAATCATGGGCACCGATGTAAACATCCGGGTGTTCCTTGTCCTCCGGCAGCAAAAAAGCAAATCCCTTCGCATGCGCCTGGATCCGGCCGCGCAGCAGGTTCATCCGCTCGGGTACGCCGTAACGGTCCTTCGGGGTACGAATAATCTTGCCTTCTTCCTCGATCCGGTTCAACAAAATCAAAAAAGCTTTAAAGGACTCGGCATCGCCGCCGCCCATATGCTCCTCAAGCTCTTTATATGTCATCGGCTTATAAGCGGGTTCGCGCATAAATTCCAAAAGCTGCTGCTCAGTCACCATATTCCTCTCACCTCGTGTATCCCTATGCCGTCTATATGAATATGCAGCAGTCGGTTGATAGATTACCATATACTATATAGTATACACGAAAGTGGCTGCCACCATCCGCTGCCGCTTAGTTGCAAATAAAAAAAAGCGGGGGTCATCCCGCTTTTCGCTGCATAGCTTCCACTTATTTGACTAAGTAAGCAACAATCAACGCAAGCACAAAAAATCCGACAGCAATGCCTATTGTCAGGCGCTGCAAAAACAAATCAAGGCCGCGGGCCTTTTGTTTACCGAACAAATGCTCGGCACCGCCAGAGATCGCACCCGATAATCCTGCGCTTTTGCCTTTTTGTAAAAGAACGACAGCGATCAAGCCCACTGCGAAAATAACAAGCAAAATTCTAAATGTAACTTCCATGGTTCCACCTCCAAATAAGGAGCATCTTTTGCCGCTGCCTTGTCCATCTGCGAGAGACAAGACCAGTAAAACAGCATTTTTATTGTATCACAGCAATTAAACGATTACAAGGCAGATATCGCTCGTATCTCTCTCGTTTAAAACCCGTTTTCACGGAAAAATTCCAGACTGATTTTTGCGCTTTCCAGCGACGAGGAACGAAATTCCTCCTGCTCCACGATAAAATACTCTATGCCGGCCTGCCCGGCAACGCCCAGCACGCTTTTCAGATCGACGACCCCTTTGCCAACCTCTGTGTCACGGCGGCCTTCGCCGAAATCCTTGAAATGCACAAGCGGTACACGACCGGCATAGCGGGTGACGTAATCCAGGGGCTTCTGACCGCCCATATGAATCCAGCCCAGATCGAATTCAGCAAACAGGTACTCCGCGGGAACCCGCTCCAGCAGAAAATCCATCAAGGGTTTGCCGTTAACCAGCTTGAATTCAAAATCATGGTTGTGGTAGCCATATTTCATGCCAGCCTCATTGACCAGCCTGCCTGCAGCTTCCAGGATAGCCGCAAGGCTGTCCACATCGTCTTCCGTCGGATCCTCAGGGACCGGCGCCCATGGCGTAACCATATATTTCAAGCCAATTTCCTGAGCGTACTCAATCTGCTTGGCGAGCTGCTCCCGCGCCTTTTCCGGCGAAGTGAAGTCCAGTCCCACGTGAGCGGAAGGCGCTTCAAGGCCCGTACTGTCCAGCACCGCCTTCAACTCCTTCGCCGGCGTGTCAAAATACCCGGCAAATTCAACCGCCCGATACCCCATCTCTGCTACCTTGTGAATTGTGCCCAGGAAGTCCATTTCCGTCAAATCACGAAGCGTATATAACTGTAAGCCCACTATTGGTTTTGTCACTTGTACACCGTCCTAAAATTTTTTGCGGCATCGGAGCAATTCCGCCTGGTTAAGCAAAAAATACTTCGGAAGCATATGCTTATTGTTTGCGGGCGGCGAACCACCCGACAATAAAAAAGAGGAGGTCCGGCGGAACCCTATCCGCCTTCACTCCCCTTATTATAACGAACATCCGCATGCTTATTACTGCGCCTGTTGGGACATTCTTATTTCATTTGGTTATTCGGCCGATTACTTCTTGAAATTTTTCAAGTTGTAAAATGCGCTTTTGCCTGCGTAAATCGCTGTCGAACCCAATTGGTCCTCGATGCGAAGCAGTTGATTGTATTTGGCAACGCGGTCCGTACGGGACGGAGCGCCGGTTTTGATTTGACCTGCGTTGGTAGCAACCGCGATATCGGCAATGGTGCTGTCCTCGGACTCACCGGAACGGTGGGAGATAACAGCTGTGTAGCCTGCGCGCTTGGCCATTTCAATGGCATCAAAAGTTTCGGTAAGCGAACCGATTTGGTTAACTTTAACAAGGATCGAGTTGCCGATGCCTTTCTCGATACCTGTGGACAGACGCTCGGTGTTCGTCACGAACAGATCGTCGCCGACAAGCTGTACTTTGCCGCCCAATTTCTCGGTAAGCAGCTTCCAGCCTTCCCAGTCATCTTCGGAGCAGCCGTCTTCGATCGTAATGATCGGATATTTGTCCGCCCAGGAAGCAAGCAGGTCAACAAACTCAGCTGGCGTGAAGGACTTTCCTTCGCCTTCCAGATGGTATTTACCGTCTTTGAAGAATTCCGTGGAAGCCACGTCCATACCCAGGAATACATCAACGCCAGGCTTGTAGCCGGCACGTTCGATCGCGGAGATAATGGTGGTGATGGCTTCTTCATTGGAACCAAGGTTAGGAGCAAAACCGCCTTCGTCGCCGACAGCGGTGTTCAGCCCTTTGTCCTTCAGCACCGATTTCAAGTTATGGAAAATTTCTGCGCCGATGCGAAGCGCTTCTTTGAAGCTTTCCGCACCAACCGGCAGAACCATGAACTCCTGAACATCAATGTTGTTGTCGGCATGCTCGCCGCCATTGACGATATTCATCATCGGTACCGGAAGCGTTTTGGCGTTGAATCCGCCCAGGTAAGTATACAGTGATACATTCAGAGCGTCAGCAGCAGCACGGGCAACCGCCATCGAAACGGCGAGAATGGCATTGGCGCCGAGCTTGCCTTTATTGTGCGTACCGTCAAGGGAAATCATTTTACGGTCGATCAGCACTTGATCCAATGCATCCAGTCCGATAATTTCCGGAGCAATGATGGTGTTGACGTTCTCAACGGCCTTCAGAACGCCTTTGCCGAGGTAACGGGATTTGTCGCCATCACGAAGCTCAACCGCTTCGTATGCACCGGTGGAAGCGCCGGAAGGCACGATTGCGCTGCCCTTGCCGCCGGATTCCAGAGATACTTCCACTTCGACCGTCGGGTTGCCCCTTGAATCGAGCACTTCGCGAGCATATACGTCAGTAATAATAGACATGTACCAAACACTCCTTTAATGGATGAGATAAGAACATCACGTGATTTACCATTGAAGCAGCTGCAGCTGCTCTGTCAGACACTTCTCTTACTATACCATACCCGTCCGTTATTCCTTAATCATCGATTTCCCGGTCATTTCAATCGGCTGCGTCAGCTCCATCAAGCTGAGAATGGTCGGCGCGATATCTGCCAGAATGCCATCCTCACGCAGGGAAACCCCAGGCTTTGTTACGATGAAGGGAACCGGATTGGTCGTATGGGCGGTGAACGGAAGGCCTTCCTCGTCAATCACCATATCCGCATTGCCATGGTCTGCCGTAATCAGACAGACGCCGCCTTTGGCCAGAACGGCTTCCACTACTCTGCCCAGACACGCATCCGTAGCTTCGATGGCTTTGATCGTTGGCTCCAGCATGCCGGAGTGCCCAACCATATCCGGATTGGCAAAATTAAGAATAATGGCATCCTGATTGTCTGCCTCAATCTCCTTAACTGCCGCTTCCGCAACCTCGTAAGCGCTCATCTCCGGCTGCAGATCATAGGTGGCAACCTTAGGCGAGCCGATCAGAATCCGGGTTTCTCCCGGAAGCTCCACATCGCGGCCCCCGCTGAAGAAGAAGGTCACATGCGGATATTTCTCCGTTTCGGCAATACGAAGCTGCTTCTTGCCGTTCTGTACAAGCACCTCTCCAAGCGTGTTGTCCAGGTTCTTTGGTTTATAGGCAATGTAGCCCTCGACGGTATCGCTGAACTTGGTCAGACAAACAAAATACAGGTTTTTGGGCTGCTTCGAGCCCCGTTTGAATCCGTGGAAATCGCTGTTGGTAAACACCTGCGACAATTGAATCGCACGATCCGAACGGAAATTGAAGAATACAACGGCATCCTCGGACTCAACAAGACCGACAGGATCGCCATTTGCCTGCACAATGACCGTTGGAAGCACAAATTCATCCATGACGGATTTCTCGTAGGATTCTTTTACCGCTTCAAGAGGATCCATATATTGCGGACCTTCGCCGTAGACCATGGCACGGTAGGACTTCTCCGTCCGTTCCCAGCGTTTGTCGCGGTCCATCGCATAATATCGGCCTTGTACGGTTGCAATCTTGCCGACGCCAACCTCTTCAATTTTGGCAACCAGCTTCTCCATGAAACCAAGAGCGCTGTCCGGCGACACATCGCGGCCATCCAGGAACGCATGGATGTACACCTCGAAAAATTGCTCTTTCTTAGCCAGATCAAGCAGCGCGAACAAGTGCCCGATATGGCTGTGTACACCGCCGTCGGAGAGAAGCCCGTACAGATGAAGCTTTTTGCCGTTTTCCTTCGCATATCTCACCGCACCGACCAGTGTTTCATTATCGAAAAACTCGCCGTCGCGGATCGATTTGCTGATACGGGTCAATTCCTGATAAACAATGCGGCCGGAACCGATGTTCAAATGGCCGACCTCGGAGTTGCCCATTTGCCCTTCCGGCAAACCAACTGCTTCCCCGCAGGCCGTCAGGGTTGTATGCGGATAGCTTGACCAGTAACGGTCATAATTCGGCTTATGCGCTTGTGCAACGGCATTGCCCGTTACATCGTTGCGAAGGCCAAAGCCATCCAAAATAATAAGAGCGACCGGTTTGGGAGCAGTCATCTTACTTCGCCCCTTCCACGAGCTGAACGTAAGAAGCGGCCTCCAGGCTTGCGCCGCCTACCAGCGCGCCGTCTATGTTTGATTCAGCCATATATTCCGCAATGTTGTTCGGCTTGACGCTGCCGCCGTATTGAATGCGGACAGCATCCGCAACAGTAGCATCATATAGACCAGCCACAACGCCGCGGATGAAAGCAATCACATCTTCAGCATCCGCCGAAGTGGACGATTTGCCTGTGCCGATTGCCCAGATTGGCTCATAGGCAATAACAACCTGTGCCGCTTGCTCGGCCGAAAGGCCTTGGAAAGCAGCAACGGTTTGCAGGTTGCATACATCTTTGGTTTGGCCCGCTTCGCGCTCTTCCAGCTTCTCGCCCACACAAACGATTGGTGTCAGGCCATGCTTGAATGCGGCGTGAACCTTCTTGTTCACGATCTCGTCCGTCTCCTGGAAATAAGCGCGGCGCTCGGAATGGCCAATAATTACGTACTGCACACCAAGATCTTTAAGCATCAAACCGCTGATTTCACCCGTAAATGCGCCATTGTCCTCAAAATGAAGATTTTGCGCGCCAATGGCGATCGTTGTCCCTTTGGCAGCTTCTACGAGTGCCGGAAGTGTCAGGTAAGGCGCGCAAATGACAGCTTCGACGCCGTCAATTTCCGCTTTTCCCTTTACATCGGCGAAGAAAGATTCCGCTTCGGAAATCGTTTTGAACATTTTCCAGTTGCCTGCAATTATCGGTTTACGCATTACGTCAGCTCCTCAGGCTTTGCGAAGCAAAGCTGCTTCGAAAGCGTTACTTGGCTTTGCGAAGCAAAGCTGCTCCGAAAGCGTTACTTGGCTTTGCGGAGCAAAGCTGCTCCGAAAGCGTTACTTGGCTTTGCGAAGCAAAGCTGCTCCGAAAGCGTTACTTGGCTTTGCGGAGCATGAACCCCGCAAAGCTTGATCCTCTGCCTCTTGCTATCCTACTTGTCGTTCAAGGCAACCACGCCCGGAAGCGCTTTGCCTTCCATAAATTCGAGAGATGCGCCGCCGCCGGTGGAGATATGGTCCATTTTATCGGCGAGACCGAACTTCTCCGCCGCTGCGGCGGAATCGCCACCGCCGATAACCGTGTAAGCAGACGTTTCCGCACAAGCGCGGGCAACGGCTTGGGTACCATGGGAGAAAGGCTCGATTTCAAAAACGCCCATCGGTCCGTTCCAGACGACAAGCTTCGAATTTTTAATGACGTCCGCAAATATTTCACGGGATTTCGGCCCGATATCAATGCCTTCCCAGTCAGCCGGGATGCCATCGATGTCGACAATTTTGGTATTGGCGCTTGCGCTGAAATCATCCGAGACGACGATATCCACCGGCAGCAGGAACTGCTTGCCAAGCTTCTTCGCTTTCTCGATAAAATCCTTCGTCAGCTCAAGCTTGGAGTCGTCGCAAAGAGATTGTCCGATCTCATGGCCCTGGGCCTTGAAGAACGTATAGGACAACCCGCCGCCGATAATGATGTTGTCTGCGATTTCGATCATCTTATTGATAACGTCGATTTTATCCTTAACCTTGGAGCCGCCGACAATCGCCGTGAACGGACGCTCCGGATTTTGCAGCGCTCTGCCGAGCACATCAAGCTCGCGTTCCATCAACAGACCGGATACGGCCGGCAGGAAATGAGCAATGCCTTCGGTAGAAGCATGGGCACGGTGAGCAGCGCCGAATGCGTCATTGACAAACAAGTCGGCCAATTCGGCAAAAGCTTTCGCAAGCGCCGGATCATTCTTCTCTTCGCCTGCTTCGAAGCGGACGTTCTCCAGCAGAAGCACATCGCCGTCTTGCATGTCGCTGATTTGCGACTTGACGGCATCGCCGATGACCTCATCGGCTTTAAGCACCTTCTTGCCAAGCAGCTCGGAGAGACGTTCTGCCGCAGGCGTCAGACGAAGTTCTTCGACAACTTGTCCTTTCGGGCGGCCAAGATGACTGGCCAGAATGACCTTTGCGCCTTTTTCAACCAGATAGTTGATTGTCGGCAGCGTTTCGCGAATGCGCTTGTCGTCCGTGATTGCGCCGTTTTCTAAAGGCACATTGAAATCCACGCGTACAAACACGCGTTTGCCGGCCACCTCAACATCACGTACACTTTTTTTGTTCATCCCGTAACCCTCCTAAGGTAACCCTTAATTTCCCCGTCAGGGAATAACGCTCTAAAGGGTCTAGATTCTATGCAAAGCTCTCCACGCTATCCATCCCGCAATTCTTTGCAGGTTTATCTATCTATTATTTCCCCAAAAAAGGGGATCTCGAATTCTTTTTCATTGAAGCTTTCATCAAGGCGATTCCCTCAGGTTATCCTGTAGTAAAAAACGCCGAAGGCGAAAATGCTCTAAAGCTTTAAAGCCTTTTGGCTCGGGTTTTATCCCGTGGCAAAGGAGCGCTTCAGTAAAGCTGGGTCCCGGAGCAGCCGAATGGGGCTGCTCTATGGACGTAAAGCGGGCCTCCGCAAACCGCCGCGAAGGAGCTGCCACAAGCAGCTCCTTCGAAAATATGGGGTGTCCAGAGGGGAACCCTCGGGGTCCCCCTTATCAAGGGGGATTTAGGGGGTTATGACTCCTACAGTCCTTTGGATGCAATATAAACGGCAAGGTCAACTACACGGTTGGAGTAGCCCCACTCGTTATCGTACCAAGAAATGATTTTGACCATGTTGCCTTCAACAACCATTGTCGACAGCGCGTCGATGGTGGAAGAAGCAGGATCGCCATTGTAGTCGCTCGATACAAGCGGCTCCTCGGAGTAGTTAAGGATGCCTTTAAGCTCGCCTTCGGAAGCAGCTTTCAGGGCATTGTTCACTTCTTCAACGGTAACGTTGTTTTTCAATTCAACAACCAGATCCGTCAGGGAAACGTTTGGAGTTGGAACGCGCATCGACATACCGTTCAGCTTGCCTTTAAGCTCAGGCAGAACAAGGGAGATCGCTTTTGCCGCGCCAGTGGATGAAGGAATGATGTTCTCGGCAGCTGCACGGGCACGACGCAGATCCTTGTGCGGCACATCCAGAACGGATTGGTCATTTGTATAAGAGTGAACCGTCGTCATCATACCTTTGACGATTCCGAATTTTTCGTGGATTACTTTGGCGAATGGAGCCAGACAGTTCGTTGTACAAGAAGCGTTGGAGATAACCGTGTGAGCCGAAGGATCGTATTTCTCTTCGTTCACGCCCATAACAATCGTGATGTCTTCATTGGAAGCAGGTGCGGAGATGATTACTTTTTTAGCTCCGCCTTTAAGATGAAGCTCGGCTTTTTCTTTCGCCGTGAAGATACCCGTGGATTCTACTACGATTTCAGCGCCTACGGAAGCCCAAGGCAAGTTCTCAGGATTACGCTCGGCAAACACCTTGATTTCGCGTCCGTTAACGATCAGGGCGCCTTCTTTTGCTTCTACCTTAGCGTCCAGTGTACCGTGAGTCGTATCATATTTAAGCAAATGAGCCAGTGTATTCGTGTCTGTCAAATCATTAACAGCCACCACTTGAATTTCCGGGTTGTTCAGAGCAGCGCGGAATACATTACGACCAATACGACCAAATCCATTAATACCAACTTTAACCATTGTTGTTTCCTCCTAGGCTTGATTTTAATATATATCTTAAGACGCCTGCCGGTAGGCAGCCCTATCGCCACCTGCAGTCGTCAAGATCACGCTAAGTATGTCTTTTCAGTTGCCTTTAAAAAGATGCCTGCTGTTCTTCGTCCAGTATGGCCGTAATAACAAGAGCCGCAGCTTCATCCGTCACGAGTATATCGTCGTGGCCAAAACGCATCACGGCTGCTATCGCCTCGCCTTTGCTGCCCCCGCCGGCGATGGCAATGACGACTTCTGTCTCCAGGATGTCCTCCAGCCGAAGTCCTGCAGTCGGCATCTTATGGACCACCGCTCCCTCGCGGTCAAAATAATAACCGAAGGATTCGGCGAGTGCGCCTTCCGCCTTTAAAGCTTCAATAACCTCTTCGTTAACGCGCCGCCGCCGCGCCATCACCATAGCGTCTCCGATACCGTGAATGACAATGCGGGCGCTGCGGATCACATCGACGACTTCCCGGATGTTCTCCTCCTGCATCAACGTCAGATAAGCTCCTTCGCCTAAATGGTCCGGAACATGCAGCAGCCGGTAATGGGCGCCGGTCCGCTTGGCCATCGTTGATACGATCGTATTCGCCTGATAATCGAGGCTTTCGCCCAGTCCGCCGCGAGCCGGGACAAACCAGTTGCCCTTCAGGGGCGTCTGCGTCGTTAATTGATTGGCTACCGAGGCGAGCGTCGAACCGCCAGTTACGGCAATAACATCGTCCTTGTTCATCATCTTGCGCAGTGCCGTAGCACCGGCTTTACCGAGCTCCCGCTTCGTGTGCGGAGAAGTGTCGGAATCTCCCGGGACAATCCATACATGCTTGAGACCAAAGTGCTTGCGAAGCCGCTGCTCCAGCTCCGTTAGTCCAAACATCTCCTTATAATAAGGCTCCAGGTCCTCCAGAAGCTTTCTTCCGGATTCGCTGATGCGCATGCCGGCTGTTTCCACATGAAGCAGACCCTGTTCTTTCAAAAAGTCTGTTTCGGCGCGCAGCACCCGCTCGGATAAATCCAGTGAAGCGGCAAGTGTCCGGCGGCCAATCATGTCGGATAACATCACTTGCCTGAGAATCAAATATCTTTTCTTCATAATGGCAAGTACATCCGGCAGCAGCTGCTGCTGGATTTCGATGAGAGACTGCATCTTTCAACATCAACTCCATTTGCGCCAAATCCGCGCCCTGATGCTCATGGACATTTATCGTCCCACATGATCGTTTTAAGTCCCACCTCCATTGTACTGCAAACTTTTACAGGGGGCAAGTCACTATTTACCCCATAGAGCGCTTTCTGTCACATTTTACACAAATTTATATTGGCCAGCTCCTTGCTTTTCTTGCTTGTATCACATATACTTATTTTCGCTATCACATTTTGCGCCCGTGGTCCAATGGATATGACGTAGGCCTCCGGAGCCTGAGATCGAGGTTCGATTCCTCGCGGGCGCGCCATCATTTAACACTTCCCGGCATCCGCCGGTTTTTTAATATCTATAATTTGACCATCTTTGACTTTTAAAAAACAATCCGTTATGATGGAAATATAACAACGATCTACCCCGCTTGGCGAATTAAAGCAGCGCAAAACACCTAAGTATCGCTTACGAAGTGAGTTATTGCTTGAACGCTTGGTAACCCAAGCATCCAGGAATAACCACGCAATAACTTTTAGGAGGGAATTACATTGGAAATGAACTTTGTACCTATGGTTATCGAGCAGAGCAACCGCGGAGAGCGTGCTTATGATATATACTCCCGCTTGCTGAAAGACCGCATTATTTTCCTTGGCACTCCTGTGAATGACATGGTCGCTAATTCCATTATCGCCCAGCTGCTTTTCCTGGCTGCGGATGATCCCGAGAAAGATATATCGCTTTACATTAATAGTCCCGGCGGTTCTGTCTCGGCAGGTATGGCCATCTACGATACGATGCAATTTATCAAGCCAAGCGTGTCCACCATTTGCGTCGGAATGGCCGCTTCCATGGGCGCATTCCTGCTCGCCGCCGGTGAGAAAGGCAAACGATATGCATTGCCCAACAGCGAGGTCATGATTCATCAGCCGCTCGGCGGAGCTCAAGGCCAAGCGAGCGATATTGAGATTCGCGCCAAACATATTTTGAAAACGCGCGATACCTTGAACAAGATTTTGGCGGAACGCACCGGCCAGCCTCTTGAGAAAATCGAGCGCGATACCGATCGCGACTACTTCATGTCAGCCGCCGAAGCGCAAGCTTATGGACTTGTTGATAAAGTAATCGAGAAACTGTAACATCCTTAATTATTAATACTTTCAATTAGGAGTGCTGATCCCGCAGAGGGTCAGCACTTTTTTTATAACTTCAGGCTAGCCTTATATCATAACATTTAAACATTGTCAACAAAAATTCAGCGAGTTGAATTGGTAACGACTCCATGAATATTTCATGTTACTATGTACTAAATGATTCCAGATCCACCGACACTTAGGCTGTTATTGAAATCTAACTAACGGAGTTGCACACGCATGAAACTATCAAATCCATTCGCAAGCGTGCGAAATTTCATTCGTCCCAGTGAACCTGGTTACGTTTATAACCATTTCACGCCAGCATTTGATCGCTCCTTCGATCAAACCGTAACCCTACACGAAAATCGCAAATCTTATTTGCCGATGCAGGATAAATCTCTACTACTACGACCGCTTAGCGACATCCATTTGATTGAAGTCTATCATGAAGCCAAGGCGATGCGGCTCTCGGAAGAGTTTATCTCTTTAATCGAGCAAGCGATCGAACAACGCGGATTATCGGATTCCACCTAGAGTCTCACAACTTGTCCGGATCCGCAGCAGCACGAAGAAGCAGGGCCGATTGGATGTTTCCAATCGGCCCTGCTTCTTTTTCATATTCGAGCCGTCCAAGCGGGCAACCGCTACTGCATTTCGTAAGTCACCTGTACATGGGCCGACAATGTGATTTCACCGGTTTGCAGCACGCTTCCCGCTCCATCCGCAGATGACTGGGCACTTTCCGCCATTGCCCGATTATTATAAATAGGGACGCTTCCCGCGCTGGTTTGCGTAACATTGACAACTTCCTTCACTTGTTTTCCTGCAGCCTTGGCTAGCGTTTCAGCCTTGGATTTGGCATTTGCCATGGCTTTCTCCAGTGCTTGAAGCTCGTATTGGTCCTGCTTTTCGGTATCAAACTGCACACCCTCCATCCGGTTGGCGCCTGCAGTGGACAACTGATCCAGCAGCTGCCCGATGGTAGTTAATTCTCTGCTCGTAATTTGAATACTGTGCGTGGCCACATAACCGGTCACTTTATTTGTTCCATCTTTTTCGTTATACGTATACTGCGGCTGAACATTGAAATTCGTGGTTTTCACGTCTTTCGTCGCCAGCTTGTTTTTTTCAAAGAGCACCTTCTGAAGAGCCGCAAACTTCGTAGCGTTGTTGGCTTGTGCTTCCTTGGCTGTCGCAGCCCGCGTCTCTACGCCCACATTAATGTAGGCCACATCAGGCGACGCTTGCAGCTCGCCTTTGCCGCTTACCGTAATAATCCCCTTCTGCACGTTTCCAACCTCCTCGGCAGCATATACGTTGCCCAAACCTCCGTTTGCCCCGATGACGGCTCCGATCCCGACAGCGACCGCAAGCGCGGCCGTTAGTATCCACTTCTTCCTGCCTTTTTGTATTCCTATTTGGCCTCTTTCGGTTTCGGTTACTGAATCGGTCGTTTTCCTCTCAAACATGCATCATCATCCCCTTGTCACAAAATTGGTTTCATTTTCTATAACGAATGCAAGGCTTGGGATGTTGCATCCCGGTTATGGACAAGCAGCGGAATCAACAGAAAAAAGCCCCTTCCCGGGACTTCTCTGTTTGAAAAACCTCTATGGCCTTGGCTAGAGGCGCCAGTTCCATCTTATGATTTATTGGTTCTCAAGCTCTTCTTTGCTGACCAAATTGACTAAAGCGGTTACAGCCTGGTCGGCATCCGAACCTTCCGCGCTAATCGTTACTTCCGTACCTGAGCTGATCGCAAGGCTCATAATCCCCATAATCGATTTCGCATTCACTTTTTTCTCGTCTTTCTCGACGAACACCTCGGAAGAAAACTTGTTCGCTTCCTGAACAAAAAGTGCGGCCGGTCTTGCATGAAGACCTGTCTTCAGTCGAACGACAACCGGATGCCTTGTCATGGAAATTTTACCCCCTAAACTATATTCAATCGTGCGATTGAGAATTTTGCAAACGTCATTTTATTCTCCATTATACCACTTTTTCAGCAACTTAACTAGCCTTAGGCTAACCGTTCCTTATTTTTTCTGCAAGTTCGTCCAGTTTCCTTAATCTGTGGTTCACGCCCGACTTGCTGACCTTCCCCTTAAGGATCTCGCCGACTTCCTTCAAATTGATATCCGGATGCATCAGGCGCACCTCTGCGACCTCCCGCAGCTTCTCCGGCAGGTTCTCAAGGCCCATTTCCCGTTGGAGCAGCTTGATATTGTCAATTTGCCGGACGGCGGCGCCAATTGTTTTATTGAGGTTGGCCGTTTCGCAATTGACGATACGGTTAACTGAATTGCGCATATCGCGCATAATCCGGACATCCTCGAACTTGAACAGTGCCTGGTGAGCGCCTATAATGTTCAACAGCTCGATGATCTTCTCGCCTTCCTTCATGTAGAAAATGAAGCCTTTCTTGCGCTCGATGCAGCGTGCATTCAGGTCAAACTTGTTCGCCAAATCCACAAGCGCCTTGCAGTGCTCCTCATACATGACGGCAATCTCCAGGTGATACGAGGACCCTTCCGGATTATTGACGGATCCCCCGGCAAGAAATGCCCCCCGGAGGTAAGACCGCTTGCAGCATGATTTACGGAGCATGTCTTTATCTATTCCCTGATTAAACATAAACCCTTCAGAAACAATACGCAAATCGCTCAGAATTTCCTGTACCTTTGCGGGGATGCGGACAATATAGACATTATTCTTTTTCAGCCGCATTTTCTTGCGGACAAGCAGCTCCGTATGGACGTCGAATTGTTTTTTCAGAAGCGTATAGATACGTCTGGCAATCGCTGCATTTTCAGTGGAGATATCGAGAATGACTTTGCGGCTGGATACCGAGACGGATCCGTTCATCCGGATGAGGGCAGATAATTCCGCTCTTTCGCAGCAGGGCTCCGATTCGATAAGCGTAAGTTCTTTTTTCGTTTGAGCCGCAAAAGACATCTTCTCTCACCCCTTTCGTTCCATCCAGTTTTCCACCAGCTGGTAAATATGATGGCTCAGCCGCTCGGCATCGTGACGCAGATAGGTGCGAAACAGAACGAGCCTGTCGGCAATCACTTTGTAGCCGCGCCGCGTCACTTCATCCAGATCCAGATGGACGGCCTTGGCACCAAGCTCCGCGTATTTAAGCTGTACCTGGGGCGGAATTTCGCCGTCATTAACAATGATATAATCAAACAGATGGTGGCCGACATGAGCATGAATAGCCGCCAAATGGTCGCTGACCGAATACCCGTCCGTCTCTCCCGGCTGGGTCATTACATTGCATACAAACATCTTGATCGCATTGGAATCCATGATGCTCTGGGCAAGCTTAGGCACCAGCAAATTGGGAATGATGCTGGTGTAGAGGCTGCCGGGGCCAATCAGAATGGCGTCGGCTTCCTGAATGGCTTCAACCGCTTCCTGCAGCGGCTCCACATCAGCCGGCTCGATGAACACGCGTCTGATCGGCTGGCCCGCCTTGGGAATATTCGACTCGCCAGTCACAATTGTGCCGTCCGCCATCTCGGCATGCAATACAATCGCCTCGCCGGCAGCCGGCAGTACACTGCCACGGACCGCCAGAACCCGGCTTAACTCGCGTACGCCGGAAACAAAATCGCCCGCAATGTCCGTCATGGCAGCCAGCATAAGGTTGCCCAGGCTGTGTCCGGCCAGCCCGGTGCCGTTGCTGAAGCGGTATTGGAGCATATCGGACAGGAGCGGTTCCACATCGGCTAAAGCAATCAGCACATTGCGGATATCCCCAGGCGGGGGCATCTGCAGCTCGCTGCGCAGAATGCCCGAGCTTCCGCCGTCATCGGCGACGGTAACGATTGCGGTGATATCGAGTGGCTTCTCCTTGAGTCCCCGCAGCATCACAGACAGTCCCGTACCACCGCCGATCACCACGATCCGGGGCAATCTTTCTTTGGATTGTTCAGTCATGCTCCACCTCAGTGCCGGTCCCTATCCGCATCTCGATGGCTCACCCGGATGATCTCCGTATCGCCGCTGCCCAGCATGCGTCCCATATATTCAGCAATCGCTACGGAACGGTGCTTGCCGCCCGTACAGCCAATTCCGATCACAACCTGACTCTTACCCTCCTTGCGGTAAAGAGGGATCAGAAACTGCAGCATATCCAGCAGCTTGGTCAGAAAGGTCTGCGTCTCCGGCCATTTCATCACATAATCGTAAACATCGGGATCCTGCCCCGTGTTCGGGCGCAGCTGCTCCACATAATGCGGGTTCGGGAGAAAACGGACATCATAAATCAAATCCGCATCAATCGGGATCCCGTATTTGAATCCGAATGAAGTAATGTTAATGGAGATGATGCTCATGTCGGCATTCGAGAACCGGGACATGATCCGTTCCTTCAGCTGAGCAGGCTTCAGATTGCTTGTATCGATCACCTGCGTTGCCCAGCCCTTCAGGTCCTCCAGCATTCTGCGCTCCAGCTTAATGCCTTCCAGCGGAAGACCATCCGGTGCCAGTGGATGGCGCCTGCGGCTTTCCTTATAGCGTTGAACGAGCACGCTGTCCGTAGCATCCAGAAACAAAATTTCGTAACCAATCGTAAAATGGTCCTTCACGTAGCTCAGTGACTCCGACAACGCCGTAAAGAATTCACGTCCCCGCAAGTCGATGACAAGCGCCACTTTACCTATTTTGCCGTTGGATTGCTCAATTAACTCGGCAAATTTGGGAATAAGAACCGGCGGTAAATTATCAACGCAGAAATAACCCAAATCTTCCAAGCTCTGCACTGCAATTGTCTTCCCCGCTCCGGACATGCCTGTGATGATGACCAGCTTTGCCATCGCTGTTCCCGCATCCATCGCTTATTCCTCCCAACAATACTGCAACTGTTAATCGGATATTTTCGATTCAGTTGTCAGTAATACTGCAACTGTTAATCGGATATTTTCGATTCAGTTGTCAGTAATACTGCAACCGTTAATCGGATATTTTCGATTCAGTTGTCAGTAATACTGCAACCGTTAATCGGATATTTTCGATTCAGTTGTCAGTAATACTGCAACCGTTAATCGGATCATTTTCGATTCGGTTGTCAGTAATACTGCAACCGTTAATCGTGGTTTATCCGACTGAGGTTGTCAGTTAACCTGCAACCGCTAATCGTGATTATACGTCTAAGAACGAATGATAAGACCGGCAGCGCCTACAACTCCGGCATTATTGCCAAGAATGGCCGGCACGATTTCAACGCCCTCCTGAGCCACTTCAGGAGTAAGCTTGCGGACCACTTCGCGAATTTGTTCAAACAGGAATTCGCCGGCTTTGGAAACTCCGCCTCCGATTATGAAACGCTGAGGGTTGAGAATAACCGCCACGGCGGCCATCGATTTCCCCAAATAAAACGCAGCGCGGCTGACGATGCGCATTGCCACCTCATCGCCCGCTTTGGCGGCATCCAGGACATCCTTGGCCATAATATCCGGCACAAAGGAAAGCGAGGTACGGTCACCACGCTGTACAGCGTCCTTGGCCATCCGGATAATGCCGGTCGCGGATGAGACTGTCTCCAGACAGCCCATTTTGCCACAGTTGCATTGAATGGCTTCCAGATCAGGCACGACCGACATATGGCCAAGCTCCCCGGCCATACCGCGGAAGCCTTCAACGATTTTACCGTTGATGATGACGCCGCCGCCGACACCGGTACCCAGCGTGTAACAGACACAATCGGAAATGCCGCGTCCTGCTCCAGCCCACGCTTCGCCAAGGGCGGCGACATTCGCATCGTTGTTGACCAATACTTTAGTCTGAAGCTTTTCTTCCAAAATATCCTTTAAAGGTACATTGTTGAAATACAGATTTACTGATAATTTAACGATCCCATTAGGGATATCCAGGAAACCGGCGATACCGACGCCAACGCCTTCAACCTGCTCCCAACTGTATGGGGATTCATCGATAATTAAACGTGCATAATCCGCAATATTTTGACAAACCGCATCTGACCCGTCTTCTACGCCAGTCGGTCCTTCGTGAGTGTGAAGAAGCTCGCCTTCGCTGCTGCAAATGCCTAATTTAATCGTAGTTCCGCCAATATCTACACCAATAACAATTTTCTCAGACATGAATAGGACACCTCAATAATATAGGAATGGGGGTGTTTCTGTGTTCAACTATAAGCGAACGCTCCTGACTGGTCAAGCGCATGGAAAACCTCTAAAAGCGCTCGAATGACCCCCTGCCTGACGTCAGGAACCTCATGGACTGCCTTGCATGAAGTGGCGCCGTCCATGCTGGTTGGACAGCGCCACTTCAACTTCCTATTGCTTCAGCCACCACTCGCATGCATGGCAGTTAGTCCTGATTCAAAATTTCGCTCCAGTCATGCACCGCGTGGCCTTCCACGAATTTCTCGCAATCCAGTGCCGCCATGCAGCCGCTGCCTGCAGCCGTAATCGCCTGCCGGTATTTATGATCCTGAACATCGCCGCAGGCAAAGATACCCGGGATATTCGTCTCCGTCGTGCCCGGCTTCACAATCAGATAACCCGTTTCATCCGTATCCAGCTGGCCGCCGAGGAACTTGGTGTTCGGTGTATGGCCGATTGCCACAAAGATACCGTCCGTTTCAATAACCTCTTCAGCGCCGGTTTCATTGTTGCGAACCTTCAGTCCCGAAACGCTATGCTCGCCCGCCACAACCTCAAGCGGAGTCCGGTTCAGCGACCAGGTGATTTTGCTGTTCTCACGCGCACGATCCTGCATGATTTTGGAGGCCCGCATTTCACTGCGGCGATGTACAAGCACAACCTCTGAGGCGAATTTGGTCAGGAAGCTTGCTTCTTCCATTGCAGAGTCGCCACCTCCGACCACGATGATTTTTTTGCCGCGGAAGAAGAATCCGTCGCAGGTCGCACAAGTGCTGACTCCGCGCCCGACATAATCCTTCTCATTGGGAATGCCCAGATATTTGGCCGATGCGCCAGTCGAAATAATCAGCGACTCCGCCTGCAGCTCGCCTTGCCCTTCAACTTGTATAGTGAACGGACGTTTGGATGTATCCACCGAATTGACCCAGCCCGTGCGGAACTCAGCACCGAAACGCTCTGCCTGCTTGCGCATATTTGCCATCAGATCCGGTCCCATAATACCGTCTGGGAAGCCCGGAAAGTTCTCCACTTCCGTCGTTGTGGTCAGTTGTCCACCAGGCTCAGGGCCTTCAATAACAAGAGGGTTCATGTTGGCTCGGGCCAAGTAGATCGCTGCGGTCAGCCCGGCAGGACCTGTTCCGATGATGATTGACTTGTACATACAATATTTCCTCCTTATGCATTCGCTATTTCTTATTCTTGATGGTTAGCGGTCAAAGCGGGAAAAGCCATTTTCATTTTTTCCTTAATGCCGCAAATTTCATCAATGCGTTTGGCGCATTTGCTTACGGTTGCAATCGATGTTCCGTAACGCTGGGAGACTTCATGGTACGAAATCGCACGGCGATGCATCTTGGCGGTTAAATACTCCAGGGCAGCTGCCCAGCCCTCAATCTTGCCAAGCTTGGGCACATCCGGATAGACGCGGGACAAGAATTCGATCCAGAGAGTCAGCAGATCATGCTGCTGGACCAAATCATAATGCTTCTTCATGCGGAGCAGCGCAGCCTCCAGCACCGCCTGCCACTTATCCTCCCAGACGGGAAGCCTGGAGGGCATGCGGCTGTGCTCAATAACCGTATCCTGGCCTTCCAGGACCGCTTGAAGGGAATCATGCACACCGATGGATCGGAGGACAAAGATCGCGATTCTCTTGAGATAATCTTCCTCCTGCGGTTCTACGATAAAATCACGCAGCGCATCCTTGACCTCATTGTCCGCAATCAGACCAAGCGCTTGAATGACCTGAAGCTTCGTATGCCGGTCGCCATGGCGTAGCGCCCAGAAGAATGAAGAGCGCACAAGCGGATCCCGCTTCAGATGATCAGGGATAGCGTCGGTCGACTTCTCCCAGAGTTTGAACTGCTCCTCAAAGGGCAAATGGTAATGGTAACTCGTGGGTGCTGGATGCCTCCCGGCACGCACGCCTGCAAGCTGTTCCAGATAATAGCTGGAAACCTTGGATTCCGGATCGAGTTTCCCGGCCTGCAGCCACAACCGCTGGGCTTCGTCGAATCTGCCAATGTTGCTGCAGGCAACCGCCGTATAATGGTACAGACAGGCATCGGACTGCACAGTGCTGTCTTTTAGCAGCCGCAAAAAATGGCGGTAGGCTTCTCCATGCTCGCCAAGTATGCCCATCGTAGTGGCAAGTTTAAACACATGCTCCTCGTGGAACGGGACCGTTTTGGCCAGCAGTTCAACCAGCGGTTTCAGCTGGACCTGGTCGTGGGCATGCTGATAAAAAATCGCCAGATTGCACAGCGCGTGCAAATTGCCTGACTCGATTTCCAAAACCTCGCCGATAGTCGCCAGCGCCTTGTCGAACATGCCCATATAATAATAGGCAAGCGCCAGGTTATTTCGGGCAGCGAGAAAGCCCGCGTTCTTCTCCACAATACTCTCCAGCATCCTGACGGCTTCCACAAACTTGCCTTCCTCCAGCAAGGAGCGGGCTTGGTCATGTTCATAGATGCCTTCGCGAGCCTTAATAAAAGCAAGCTTCGTTGGCCGCTCCAGCTCATAATGCAGCAGCTCCATCATCTCTTCGGATTCTTCAAGGAATTGACCTTCCCCATCTTCCTCCAGATAACGGACCAGTGCTTCTTCAGCGGCTTCATACATTTCCATGTTGGCAAAGTTGTTCGCCATATAGAAATGACATTCCGTCATTTCCGGATCCATTTCTTCCACAATTCTGCGGAGGATCTCATTGGATCCTTCATAATTGCCCATCTCGGACAATATCCCCGCCATATTGCAATGGTTGACCGGATTATCCGGTTCGTATTCGACAGCGCGCCGGAAATATTTCAGTGCCTTGTCATAATGATATCGATCCAGCGAGCGTACAGCTCGCTCGAAGAAGAACGTAGCGTCCCATTGAATCGGTATTACTTTTGTTTTGTTGTTCATAGCCGCACGTTTCTTTTCTTTCATCCGCAAGGCACCTCCCCGGTACTTCAAAGTTTCTACGATTATACCATAGCGCGGCCTATCCATACACGAAAGAAATGTGGCAAAATCGCGGACTGCCTGCATGGGCGATTACCCCTTCCGGCAGGAAGACGGTAATCGCAAATGAAGGAGCACACGCGATTCAGGTAGGTACCGCCTGTATCAGGCAGTCATATAAGAGAGCAATTGCAGCTATGCCGCAAGTGCCCCCGCTAAGACAATTGTTATACGCCCGCGTTCTTGAACAAGGTGCTGATAGAGCCGCCTTGGGTAATAATGCGGGTTGCTTCCGCAAGCATCGGCGCAACCGACAGCAGTGTGAACCGGTCGGAGCGATGGTCCGGCAGAGCGATGGAATCCGTTACGATGACTTCCTTAATGCTGGGATGATCCAGCCGCTGCAGCGCTGGTCCCGAGAACAACGGATGTGTGGCGCATACATAAACGTCCTCCGCGCCGCGTTCCTTGAGACCCTCCACAACATTGACGATCGTGGTTCCCGTATCGATCAGATCCTCAATAATAATCGGTGTCTGACCCTCAACATCCCCGATAACATGAGTAATAATCGATTCGTTATGCGTAGGACGTTTTTTGATCATAATCGCAAAAGGGGAATCCAGGTAGTTAGCCAGCTTCTCCGCGGTAGAGGCTCGTCCGGCATCAGGCGATACGACGACCGGGTTCTTGATATGCTTGCCTTTCAAGTAATCACTGATCAGATCAAGCGCAGTGAGGTGGTCCACGGGGATATTAAAGAAGCCCTGTATGGCCGGCGCATGCAGATCGATCGTAATGACGCGATTCGCACCAACCGTTGTCAGAACGTCAGCCAGCATTTTGGCTGAGATGGGTTCGCGCGGTGCGGCTTTCCGCTCCTGGCGCGCATAACCGTAATAAGGCACGACGATGTTAACCGTACGGGCGGATGCACGTTTGGCCGCATCGATCATGACCAGCAGTTCGACAAAGTGATCATTAATAGGATGGGAAAAAGACTGCACGATGAATACGTCGCAGTTGCGGATCGTTTCTTCGTAGTGGACATAAATCTCTCCGCTTTTGAAGCGGGACAGTTTGACTTTACCGAGAGGCAGACCGAGTTCCTCGCTGATCCGTTCGGTTAGCTTCGGGTTCGAGGAACCCGAGAAAATACGCAGCTTGTCGCTAAACATGATACCCTCCTGAGCGAATAAACTACTGAAATTTGCATGGATTAAATGCATTCCAATCGTTCTTACGTAACTAAGTTTCGACAAGTTTCATTATACATCGAAACTGTCATAATTCAAAAATCGACCATCTTCCGTTTTCGCCCTTCAAAGGTCGCCAGCTGCGTTATCCCGCATTCTTTCAGCATCGCGCGCGCCTCATCCAAATATTGGCCAAGCCGCTCGGGCTGATGGGCATCGGAGCCAATGGTCACGGGAATTCCCAATTCGCAAGCCCGCTCCAGCATCCTGCGGCTCGGAAACATCTCCGCTGCAGGAGTCCGAAGGCCTGATGCATTCAGCTCAATAGCCCCATTATAACGCTTTACGGTTTCCAGCGCAGCATCTTCCAGATCGGTGACATCGGCGCCCGGCTGGAAGCCGAACCGCTTGATGACATCAATATGGCCGATATAATCATACAGACCGGAGGCCGCGGCCTTACTGACAGCCCCATAATATTGCTTGTATACAGCCAGACGATCCCGGCTTTCCCAGCCTTGCGTTTGCCGGAAGTCGGTAATATCCCACTCTCCCAAAAAATGCACCGATCCAATCACATAATCCCATGGATAACCTGCGATCATGGCCCCGATCCGGTCTTCCCAGCCCTCGATATAATCGCCTTCAAGTCCGACGCGCAGGTCGATCCGGCCTTTATATTTGGCTTTCAGTTCAAAACATTCTTCCACGTAACGAGGCAGCTCATCCATCGGCATGGCCATCTCCGGCAAATAAGTCGCCGGGTCCACATGAAGCAGCGGCATATGATCAGACAGTCCCAGCTCGTCCAGCCCGATTTCGATTCCCCGGCGCACATATTCCTCCAGCTTGCCGACAGCATGACCGCATCGTTCATGATGAGTATGGTAGTCAATCCGCATCTGACGGGTACACCGCCTTCCTTGGTCATGAGTGGTTAAAGCCTTCTTCAATTCCGGAACTAAGAGGACTGCTTCGATTTGTTGTGACGGTGTCCAAGCTCGCGCATCACATCATCCAGTGGCATTCCTCGTTCGCGCAGCAGTACCATCAAGTGGAAAATAAGATCGCTTGTTTCACATCGCAGCTCATCGTTGTCTTTATTCTTGGCGGCGATGATCACTTCCGCCGTTTCTTCGCCGACCTTCTTAAGGATCTTATCGACGCCCTTCTCAAACAGATAGGTCGTATAGGCACCGTCAGGACGCTCCGCATAACGCTGCGCGATAACAGCCTCCAATTGGCTGAGCATCGCAAAGCGGTCGCCTCCCGGCTCTGCCGTATCCTTGTCCGCGGAACCGGAGAAACCGTCCACTTCATTGAAGAAGCAGCTGTAGCGTCCGGTATGGCAAGCCACGCCGGTTTGTTCCACACGCACTAGAAGCGTATCTCCGTCGCAGTCATAATGCATCGAAACAATACGCTGCGTATGTCCGCTGGTCGCTCCTTTATGCCACAATTCGCCTCGGGAACGGCTCCAGAACCAGGTTTCACCCGACTGCGCCGATTTCTCCAGCGATTCCCGGTTCATGTAGGCCATCATCAGCACTTCCTTGCTGATGGAATCCTGTATAATAGCCGGCACCAGGCCGTCGTTATTCCACTTAATCTGTTCCGCTGCCGCTTCTATACCCTGCTTGCTGCTGCTCATCGAACCTCGACTCCTTTTTGCCGCAAATCATCCTTCACATCGCGGATCGTCATCTCTTTGTAATGGAAAATCGTCGCCGCCAGCCCTGCATCGGCATGTCCTTGCTGGAATACATCATAGAAATGCTCTACCCGTCCTGCACCTCCGGAAGCGATGATCGGAATCCCCAGCGTATCCGAAACCGCCTGCGTCAGCTTCAGGTCAAATCCGTCCTTGGTGCCGTCGGCATCCATGCTCGTGAGCAAAATCTCGCCCGCGCCGAGCTGTTCGACTTCCTTCGCCCAGGCCAGTGCTTTCATTCCGGTCGCGTTTCTGCCGCCATGCGTATAAACTTCCCATTCGCCCCACTCGGGATTGAATTTCGCATCAATCGCGACGACAATGCATTGGGAACCGAATTTGCGCGCGCCATCCTTAACAAGTGACGGATTTTTGACAGCTGCGGTATTAATGCCGATTTTGTCCGCACCTGCGCGGAGCAGGCGTTTCATATCGTCGACATGGGCAATTCCGCCGCCGACCGTAAACGGAATGGTAATCTCGCCAGCGGTACGTTTCACCACTTCGATCATGGTGGCCCGTCCTTCATGCGAGGCCGAAATATCCAGAAATACCAGCTCGTCGGCCCCTTCTTTGTCATAAGTCGCCGCAAGCTCGACTGGATCGCCGGCATCGCGCAAATTGACGAAATTGACTCCTTTAACTACCCTGCCATCCTTCACGTCCAAGCAAGGGATAATCCGTTTGGCCAACATGACGCCATCCCCCTTTTTGTATACCGATTTCTTGTTGTGCATCTTGGCATCGTAACCCAAGTTGGTGCAACAGCCTTTTCTCTCAATATCAGCTTTCTGTCTCCAGCTTTGCGGAAACCGCCTTCCGTATCTAGGGGCTCAGGCCCCAGTCAGCTGATTCTCATGCCATCCGCTGATCTTGGTTGCCAATCTCAGACCACAACCTGCCGGGAAGCGGTCAACGCCAGAAAATTATTCAGCAGCCGCATGCCCAGATCGCCGCTCTTCTCCGGATGGAACTGCATGCCATAAACATTACCGCGGCCTACAACCGCCGTCACCGGCTGGTGATAATCGGTTGTCGCCAGCAAATCCTCCGTCCGTCCAGGCATGACGTGGAAGGAATGCACAAAATAAACATGGCCTTCATCCAATCCGTCCAGCAGCGGACTTGCCTGACGGAAGGACAGCTTGTTCCAGCCCATGTGGGGAACCTTGTAGCCGCCTTGAAAACGGACCACCTTCCCCGGTAATAAGCCGAGCCCCTGATGCTGTCCGTATTCTTCGCTTTCGGTGAAAAGCAGCTGCATGCCCAAACAGATGCCCAATAGTGGTTTGCCGGAAGATGCGTAGAACTTGACGACATCTTCAAGCTTCGTATTTTGCAGGTTCTGCATGGCATCGCCAAAGGCTCCGACACCCGGCAATATTGCACCATCCGCCTCCATGATTTCCTTCACGTCCGCCGTAATCAGCACCTCATAGCCCAGACGTTCAACCGCTTTGCTGACGCTGTGCAAATTGCCCATGCCGTAATCGATGATAGCGATCATCTTACAGCACTCCTTTCGTGGAAGGGACTCCTTGCACCCGCGGATCCACGCTGGTCGCTTCATCGAGAGCGCGGCCGAGCGCCTTGAATACCGCTTCAATCATATGGTGGGTATTGGCGCCGTAATGCACAATAACATGCAGGGTCATTCGCGCCTCTAGCGCCAGCTTCCATAGAAATTCATGGACCAGCTCAACCTCGAAGCTGCCGACCTGGGCGGATGGATACTCTGCCCGATATTCGAAATGCGGCCGGTTGCTCAAATCGATCACGACCTGCGCAAGCGCCTCATCCATCGGTACAAAAACGGAGGCGTAACGTTTGATGCCCCGTTTGTCGCCCAGGGCTTGCTGAATCGTTTGGCCGAGACAGATGCCGATATCCTCCACCGTATGATGATCGTCGATATCGATATCTCCGCGCGCCTCCACATTCAAATCGAAGTGGCCGTGCTTGGTGAACAAGTCCAGCATATGATTCAGGAACGGCACGTCCGTGTCGATCTTGGCCTGACCGCTTCCATCGATGGCAAATCCCAGTTTAATATCCGTTTCATTTGTCTTACGCGCCACATCAGCCGCGCGAATAACTTGCTCCGCCATATGAGATGCCCTTCTTTCGCTGTTCAAGATTGAATTTTTTGTATTAGACCTTCACATCGTTTAGCTCTAGCCGAACCTATTTCCCTTCATGCTCGACACGGATCTCGATTGCTCTTGCATGCGCCTCGAGTCCTTCATGCCGTGCAAGCGTCATAATGTGATCGGCATTAGCCAGCAGCGCGTCTTTGCTGTAATAGATTAAACTTGATTTCTTGACGAAATCATCCACGTTCACCGGAGAGGAAAATCTTGCTGTTCCATTGGTAGGCAGAATATGGTTGGGGCCCGCAAAATAATCCCCGACCGGCTCTGAGCTGTAAGGACCGATGAAGATCGCCCCGGCGTTCTCAATCCGTCCAAGCAGGGCCATCGGCTCCGCCACCATAATCTCCAAATGCTCCGGCGCCATCCGGTTGATGGCTGCAACAGCATCATCCACGGAATCCGCCAGCAGCACAGCCCCGTTGCTATCGATCGATTGCCGGGCAATGCTCTGCCGCGGCAGAGTCGCCAGCTGGCGCTCCACCTCCGAGACAACGGCATCTGCCAATCTCTGCGAGGTCGTGACCAGAATAGCCGAGGCCATCTCGTCATGCTCCGCCTGGGAGAGCAGATCAGCGGCCACATAGGCAGGGCTCGCGCTGTCGTCCGCCCATACGACAATCTCGCTCGGACCCGCAATACTGTCGATGTCCACCGCGCCGAATACCGCGCGCTTGGCCAAGGCTACATAAATGTTGCCGGGTCCGCATATTTTGTCCACCGGGCGTATGCTCGCCGTACCATAGGCAAGCGCGGCAATCGCCTGCGCTCCGCCGACCCGGTACATCTCCTTCACGCCAGCCTCCGCTGCGGCTACCAGAATATAAGGATCGATGCCTGCCGTGCCTCCGGTTGACGGAGGCGTGACCATCACAATTTCCGGTACGCCCGCTACCTGGGCCGGAATTACATTCATAAGCACCGAGGAAGGGTAGGCCGCTTTCCCGCCGGGCACATATACCCCAACACGCTTCAGAGGGCGGAGCATCTGTCCCAGCATAGTCCCGTCAGGCTGTACATCCATCCAGGACTGGCGCACCTGTTTCTCGTGGAAGGTGCGGATATTGACTGCGGCCAGACGGATGGCTGTCAGGAACGCATCGTCCACTAGCTCATACGCGGCCTGGATCTCATCCTCCGTCACACGCAGCGAGCCCGCATCCAGCTTGACGCGGTCATGCTCCTCCGTATACCGCAGCAGCGCCGCGTCCCCCTCTATCCGGACGGCCTCCACGATCTGCTGGACCGCCTTGTTCTGCTCCGGTGTCCCGTATTCCACCTCGCGGGTTAAACCGTACTGCTCCGCACGCAGCATACGCATGCCGCATCGCTCCCTTCATCATCGCGCTGACGCCTTAACGGCCGGCAGCGCCCTTATTTCCACGCCAAGGTCGATAACGCCCCTGGTTGGCTTCTCAACGCTTCCCCGCACCCGGTTTCCCACCTGCGTCCGCAGGGCTCAGACTTTAGGCTTGTGCAGCGATTGTCTGCTGCAGCTTGTCGCACAAGCTCTGGATCGCCTCATTCTTCATCCGGTAGCTGACGCGATTGGCAATCAGACGGCTTGTAATGCCGAAGATCGTCTCCATCTCGATAAGGCCGTTCTCCCTCAGGGTCTGGCCTGTCTCCACCATATCGACAATGCGGTCGGCAAGGCCGATCAGCGGCGCCAGTTCAATGGAGCCGTTCAGCTTGATCACTTCCACCTGCTGCCCGCGCTCGCGGAAATATTGTGAAGCGACGCTGGGATATTTCGTGGCTACGCGGGGATGGATAACCGGCTTCCAGTCCGGCATTCCGATAACCGACATCCGGCATCTGGCAATGCCTAAGTCCAACAGCTCGTAAACATCTTTATTTTCCTCCATCAGCACATCTTTGCCGACAATGCCGATATCCGCTACGCCATACTCCACATAAGTCGGCACATCGACCGGTTTAGCCATGATGAACGCCATGCCCAGCTCAGGGATTTCGATAATCAGCTTTCTCGTATCGTCAAAGTCACTGGGGATCGGAAGCCCCGCCTCACGGAACAGCTTGGATGCCTGTTTATAGATACGCCCTTTTGGCATGGCCACTTTCAACAATTCCTTGCCGGCGGCCCCTCCGCTGAGGTCCGATGCCCCATTCCATAATCCGTCATGCAAGCTCATCATGGGCGGCTCCCTTCTTTGAAAAATGTGAGCAGCCTCGCAAACGTTACGCCTTTATACACCATTCCTGCGCTGCCGCCAATAGAAGCCGCATCCGCTGCCGCCTTCTGAGCGGCTGGATCCATCTTCTCCGTGACGACGACAGATGTGCCCGACTCGCGCAGCCGCTGCGCTTCCAGGAGCGCCTGCGGCCTTCCTGCGGCATCATAACCGATTAATATCCGCTCTGCTGCATCGGATGCCACGCGGTTGCCGGTTAGCTCCAGAATCCGCGTTGTCTTCAACGCGAATCCCGTTGCCGGAGCCGGCCGGCCAAACTGCTTAAGCAGATTGTCGTAACGCCCTCCGCTTGCTACCGGCGAGCCCAGATCGGCAGCATAACCTTCAAAGGTCATGCCCGTATAATATTTAAAGTCCCCGATCATCGTCAGATCAATAAGCACATGCTCACAAACACCGTAAGCCTCCAGCACATCCCACATCTCGCACAGATGCCCGATAGCCGAACGGGCCGTAACATTTGCGCTAAGCTGCAGCGCCTGCTCGCAAATATCCTGGCTGCCCCGCAGCCGGAGAATGCCCTCCAGCTCCGTCTGTACCGGTTCAGCGAGCGACAGCGCACGCAGACGCTCACGGTAACCGACATAGTCCCGTCCCAGCAGACAGGCCTTCAGCTCCTCCTGGGCATCTTCCCGTCCTTTGAGCGTTTCTTCAAATAACCCGTTCAGGAAACCGACATGGCCAATAGCGATCTTAAACCGGTCCACTCCGGCCGCCTTCAGGGAAGCAATCGCAAGCGCAACCACCTCTGCATCGGCTTCAGCCGAAGCGTCGCCTACCAGCTCGACCCCCGTCTGGAAAAACTCCGCCTCGCGGCCAGCTTCTTCCTCAATAGACCGAAAAATATTGGAGTGATAGGATAGTCGCAGAGGAAATTCGGATTCCTTGAGCAGGGAAGCGACGACCCTTGCAATTGGTGCCGTCATATCCGAACGCAGCACAAGCGTGGTTCCCCGATTGTTGAGCAGCTTGAACAACTTCTGATCGGAAGTGGCGCTGGCTACTCCAACCGTATCGTAATACTCCATGGTGGGGGTTATGATTTGCTCATATCCCCATGCGCTCATGCAAGCGAGCACCTGGCTTTCAATTTGCCGCAGCCTGGATACAGCATGCGGCAGGTAATCTTTAACCCCAATCGGCTTCTCAAATACCTTTGGTTTGGACATGTATATTCACCCACATACGCTTTAGTTTATTAACGTGCTACCATGTTACCATACTGCCAAAATAAAGTGATTAGTCGTAATAATATCATGCTCCAAATCATTCGTCAAGACGTAAGAACTTGCCTCCTGAGCAGCAAAACAGCCCTCGCAGCCGCAACTGCGAAGGCCTTCCTAATCGCTGGACCGCAGACTCCGGATCACACGGAACTCCGGATTTCCCTAATGGGATTGCCACCGACAAAAGCCCCGGCAGCCACATTCTTATGAACCACCGACCCGGCGGCCACAACCGCTCCGTCCCCGATGGTCACCCCCGGGAGGATCGTGGTATTTGCTCCGATCATCACATTCGAGCCAATAACCACATTGCCGAGGCGGTATTCCTTAATCAAATATTCATGCGTCAGAATAGTCGTATTGTAGCCGATGATAGAGTTATCCCCCACCGTAATGCGCTCCGGAAAAAAAACATCAACCATCACCATAAGCGCAAATGCGGTACTGCGTCCGACCCTCATGCCCAACACATGCCTGTATATCCAGTTCTTGACCGGCAGGGACGGACAATAGCGCGTGAACTGTATGCATATAAAATTACGTACAGCCTTGAACCGGCTGACTGTATGATACATTTGCCAAAGGGCATTCGGGCCTTCGACCGGATAGCGCTCCACATTCCTCAACCGCTACAGCTCCAATCCGACCAGCGCGTACAGATCGCGCATATCATGAATGATGTGACGTGCGCCATACTCGGTCAGCACAGCTTCGCCCTTCAGCGACCAGGCAACGCCGACGGAAATCGTTCCCGCTGCTTCAGCCGACTGGATATCCACGATGCTGTCACCCACCATAATCGTCGTTGCCGGATCTGCGCCTAGAGCTTTCACCGCCATAAGCACCGGTTCGGGGTGCGGCTTGGGATGCGTGACATCGTCGATGGTCACAATTCCATCCGGATGAATGTAATCATACAAACCGGTGTAATGAAGGCCCCGTTCTGTCGTGAGTCTCATTTTGGTTGTGACGATGCCGATCTGTATTCCTGCAGCATGCAGGTTGGCCAGTACTTCTTTTACCCCGGGAAAAGGCTTCACATACTCGTCATGCATCCGCAGATTAACCTCTCGATATACGGCAATAAGCTGTGAAACATCCTCCTGCCCTGAGAATTTCTGCATTTGAACATGCAGCGGCTCTCCCATGCTGGGGATGATATGCTCCCGGCTGAATGGCGGCGGGACAATTTCCTGCAGCGCATGCAGAAAGGAATGTATAATCAATTCGTTCGTATCCAATATGGTTCCGTCCAAGTCAAACAAAACGGTGCGTATTGCTAATGTCATGATGTCTCGTTACCCCTTTATGCCTTCATCCTTGCGGTCCGCTGTTTCTTTACGCTCCGCTTCGTTCGGTAGAACCGCTGTCCGCTCAGCCGCATCCGGAGCGGCCGCTTCCGCTTCCGGGTCTCCGCTTGCGCTCACACCTGCAGGCAGTCCCGTTCTGCGGTTTATAATCGGATCCTTATAGTGCTCGGATGCCGCTCCTGTGACACGGCGGATAATAATGATGGCTATTGCCGCAATAATGAGCAGTACCGCAAGCAGCTGGGAGATACGAACATTGCCATAGGCGGGATCCAGATAACCCTGCTCGAATACTATAGTCATCGGAGACCACAAGCCGTCCATAATGGATACAAGCCAAGCCGGTCCGTCAAAAGCCAGGCTGTCCGTTCTCAGAGCTTCAATATAGAAGCGTCCGATGGAATACCAGATGAAATAGGTCATCAGTATCTCGCCTGCCCTCACGAAATAACGGCGGCGCAGCACGAACAGCAAAATAAGTCCAGCCAGATTCCACAGGGATTCGTACAGGAAGGTCGGATGATGAAAGACCCCCTCTACGTTCATCTGATTCACGATCCAGCCGGGAAGATGGAGCGTTTCGCGCAGAAAGCTCTCGTCGGTCGGCCCGCCGTAGGCTTCCTGATTTACAAAATTGCCCCAACGGCCGATCATTTGCCCGGCAATCAGTGATGGTGCGCAGATATCCATAATCCGCCAGGGGTTGTACCCTTTATAGCGGAAATAGATAATGCCGCAAATCATGGCGCCAATCAACGCTCCATATATGGCGATACCGCCATTCCATATTTTAAATACGTCCATCAAATTGTTCTTATACTCGTCCCACTTAAACGCGACGAAGTAGATCCGTGCCCCGATAATGGCCGAGGGAACACCCAGGAGGAGCAGGTCCATGAAGAAATCCGGCGACAGTCCGTATCGCTTTCCCTCCTGGACAGCAAGCAGGAGACCGACAAGCGCCGCCGTCCCCAAAATAATACCGTACCAGTGCACGCTTATCGGCCCCAGTGAAAAAGCGATCGGATTTAACAATAGTTCATACATCCACAACGGCTCCTTTTATCAATCAAAATCGTCCGAATCGTCAGCGATGGTCTCGGTCAGCTTATTCGTAAACTGGAGCGCCGCATTATAACCCATCCGCTTCAACCGGAAGTTCATAGCTGCCACTTCAATGATAACTGCCAAGTTGCGGCCCGGTCTGACCGGCACGGTTACGAGTGGAACATCGGTATCAATAATGCGCGTCGTCTCTTCATCCAGCCCCAGGCGGTCATATTGTTTGTCCGGCTGCCAGTTCTCAAGTCGAATGACAACGCTGATCCGCTTCATCGTACGAATCGCTCCGGCACCGAATAGCGTCATTACATTGATAATGCCCAATCCTCTTATTTCCAGCAAATAACGGATTAATTCAGGTGCGCTGCCGTGCAGCTGTCCATCAGAGGTTTGTCTGATTTCAACCGCATCGTCGGCAACCAGCCGGTGACTGCGTTTGACAAGCTCAAGCGCGGTTTCACTTTTGCCGATTCCGCTGCCTCCGGTAATCAACATGCCAACCCCGTACACATCCACCAGAACCCCATGAATCGTGGCCGAAGGCGCAAGCTTGCGCTCCAGAAAATTCGTAATCCGGCCGATCAGGATCGTGGTGGCTACAGAACTGCGCAGCACCGGGATTTTTTTTTCATTGGATTGCTGAATGAGTTCGAGCGGGGCTTCAAGACCGCGGGTAATGATAAAACAGGGGGTCTCATCATCACAAAGGCGCTCAATCCGGTCCATCCGTTCTTCATTGCTCAGCGTATCCATGAAAGCAAGCTCTGTTTTACCCAGGATTTGCACCCTTTCTTTCGGGTAATAATGAAAATACCCTGCCATCTCCAAGCCTGGTCTTGATAAATCATCGACCGTTATACTGCGGCGCAGACCATCTTCTCCACTGACAATTTCAAGTTGAAATTGCTGGACAAGCTCCGACACCTTTACTTTTTTAGCCATTGCCAGGCCTCCTTAAATCGCTGGTGTTGCATCTGTCACTGTTATGTAAATTTCTAATGTAATCATCGTATAGGAAATAAGCGCTGAAATCAACGTCTCCCTAAATCTCCAGCCGGATAACAATGCAATCAGCCGAATAAATACTTGCTTGTTGTCTCATAATCCGGACATACAAAAACAACCGTCCTGCGGCAGGACGGCTGTTCGAAGAAAAGCTTCTATTTCTTAAACTTCAAAAAGGTTCAGTTCTGTTTCTTTATCAAATACATGAACTTTGTTCATGTCGAGGGCAAGCTTCACGTTCATGCCTTCTTTGAGGCCGGAACGACCATCAACACGACCGATCGTGGTGTCTTTACCAATACCGTTCAGGTACAGATACATTTCATGACCCAAGTTCTCGGAAACCTCGATATGAGCGTTAACGATAGAGTTAGGCGATGCTTCCAGGAATACCGGCTCTTCATGAATATCTTCCGGACGAATTCCAAGAATGATATCTTTGCCAATGAAGTTTTTGTCGCGCAGCAATTTCGCTTTGCCTTCTGGAATGACAACATCCACACCTGTTGTTTTGAAGCGAACATCTCCGCCTGCTTCGGTCAGTGCGCCTGTAATGAAGTTCATCGAAGGAGCGCCCATGAATCCGGCAACAAACAGGTTTACAGGGTTGTTGTACAGGCCTTCCGGTGAATCCGCTTGTTGAATGATACCGTCTTTCATAACTACGATACGGTCACCCATCGTCATGGCCTCAATTTGGTCATGCGTTACATAGATACAAGTGGTTTCAAGACGTTTAACCAGTTTGCTGATCTCCGCGCGCATTTGACCACGAAGTTTAGCATCCAAGTTGGAAAGAGGCTCATCCATCAAGAAGACTTGAGGCTCACGAACGATCGCACGGCCGAGCGCGACACGTTGACGTTGTCCACCGGACAATGCTTTTGGTTTACGCTCAAGCAGATGCTCGATATCAAGAATTTTAGCGGCTTCACGAACGCGTTTCTCGATGTCCGCTTTTTTGAATTTACGAAGTTTAAGGCCGAAGGCCATGTTTTGATATACGTTCATATGCGGATACAATGCATAAGATTGGAACACCATCGCGATATCGCGGTCTTTAGGAGCGACATCGTTTACAAGACGTTCGCCGATAAACAATTTACCTTCGGAAATCTCTTCCAGGCCAGCAATCATACGAAGCGTGGTCGATTTACCGCAACCGGACGGACCAACAAGAACAAGAAACTCCTTGTCTTTAATGTCAAGGTTAAAATCCTTAACCGAAGCAAGATCAGTACCAGCGTATTTTTTGTAAATATGTTCTAAGCGTACACCTGCCATTTGTATTTCCCCCTAAACGGATATTGTTCATCATTGCTATATTTATATCTTATATCAGTGTAGGCTATATGACTATGCACATACTTTACAAAAAAGTCACTTTCTTTTCGTCACTTTATACAATAGTAATATGATTTTAACCAATACCGCATCGCGGAACAACCGGACGTCCAATTCCGTTTCCTGCTTCAGCTTGTCCAACCGGTAAAGCAGCGTATTTCGATGAATATATAGTTTTTTCGCCGTTTCGCTGACATTGCAGTCCAAGTCAAAAAAGGTTTCCAGTGTCGTTAAAATTTCGGTTTCAAGGAAAAAGTCAGTGCGTTTAAGTGCCTGCTCGACAAACTTGGCTCTTTGCATCTCCGGGATCGTATTGAGCAATCTCTCCAAATGAAGCAGCCAAGGCAAATGGATATTCGAACCGACGTGAAAGGCTCGTCCCAGATGGACTGTTTCGCGAAGCAGCGCCGTAGTGGCTACAATCGAATTTGCGGGCGATATGGGCGGCGCGACCGCCAGATGGCATTCCCCGATCCACTCGCTGGCCAGCATTTCATGCAGCCCGTATGCAATCGGTTCCAGACTTTCTTCAACGGACTCCTCCGATTCCTCATCTCGCTCTTCGGACTGGGCATCGCGAATGAGCGATATCGGACCAAGCACCAGCCACTCCTGCTCCTTTAACGGAATAAGCATCATATCCTCGGCCAGAAAAGTCCGCAGCAGCTTCTCCAGATCGCTGTAACTGGTCCTTCCAACCTCCAGCTGCTCCGATACGAGAAGAAAGGGGATCATATTGGAGAACAAGCGGCCTCTGGCCATCAGCCTGTCCGGGATCGAAATCTGCGACTCGCTCGTATCCAACTGCTCCACAATCCAGGCACCGAGTTCCCGGGCGAAGCGCTCGGACTCTGTAACGCCTTCATAATTCTTTACGGTAGAGGAACGAATTTGCGTAAGACTCCATCCAATCAGTCTCATTTCCTTGTCGGTAAGCTGAGCGCGTTCTACTTCAATATAATCGACATACTCTGAGTCACTACCAAGCGCGAACCATAAGGGCCCCTTTGAAACAACCATATAGTCTCCGGGTGTCACAGTATGGGTGGTACAAATATACTTCAAGAAGCTTTCACTTTCGTCAATTTGCGCTTTCCATTGCTGCACGGGCAACTGAAGCTGGCGCACCGGACAATCGAGTATCGTTTGCAGCTGGTCAATCCATTTTGCTTCACTCATCGGCTGGCCCCTATCCGTAGAACGCTTCCTGCGTCCTTTGTTTAAAAATCCGCATGTGCTATATTTCGAAAAAGCCTCATCAATAGCTTGCAACAGCTTCTTCTGGGACATTGTATCATACATCTCAAAGGATTTCAGCCTCAGTCACGGTGAGCCTTATGCTGAACGACAGGTAAATATAAACAAAAAAACCGCAAGCATCAGCTCGCGGTTCCGGATATTGGATTTAAGATGTCAAGGTGAGGAAATGGTGAGCCATGAAGGACTCGAACCTTCGACACCCTGATTAAAAGTCAGGTGCTCTACCAACTGAGCTAATGGCTCTTGCTGTTATAAGGAATGGTGGAGGGCGATGGGTTCGAACCACCGAACTCGTAAGAGAGCAGATTTACAGTCTGCCGCGTTTAACCACTTCGCTAGCCCTCCACAATGTAAACATAAGGCGTGAACGCCTTGAGAAAAAATGGTGGCTCGGGACGGAATCGAACCGCCGACACGAGGATTTTCAGTCCTCTGCTCTACCGACTGAGCTACCGAGCCTCATTTGTAAAAATACCCCTAAAAAGAGGAACATTACACGAATGGTGTGTAATGGCGGAGCTGACGGGATTCGAACCCGCGGTCTCCTGCGTGACAGGCAGGCATGTTGGGCCACTACACCACAGCTCCGTATGTAACTTTCATGGTGGAGGCTGACGGGATCGAACCGCCGACCCTCTGCTTGTAAGGCAGATGCTCTCCCAGCTGAGCTAAGCCTCCATATAGGTGTGGTAGCGGCGGAGGGAGTCGAACCCACGACCTCACGGGTATGAACCGTACGCTCTAGCCAGCTGAGCTACACCGCCACACAAAACGCCCCAAAACTGCTTGTCCTTTACTGCGACTGGGGCCAGCCGGTAAAGTCAGGTATACGAGGTTAGGTCTAACCGTCGTATGCTTAAATGGGAATGAGCCGCACTTGTCGGCTGCTTCCATTCTTACACCCTGAAAACTGGATACGAACGTTTGCGAAACGTTTAGTGGTTGAATGTGTTAG
>NZ_BMHP01000010.1 GCF_014641075.1 Paenibacillus nasutitermitis | reverse complement strand
CGTATCTTCATTCACATTCTTCATGTTGAATTCCAGGAGTTCATCGCCGAATTTCTTCGCCGTATACATCGCATAGGGCGAAGATCCCGGCGTGTTTACGGTCAGGCTGCCCACCCCTTTTTGTTTCGTCGCGCCGGCGGGCACGAACCAGCTGTCGCTGTCGCCGATCGCTTCGTTCAAACGGAGCGGAACCGGCGCATTGCCGAGCATGACGGGACCTTGCTGCGCGTACACGCTGAAATAGCCCGGCGCGGTGATTTTCCCGGCGCCTGTATCCACATAATCGAATACTTTGGTTCCATTCACATTAAGAACCAGTCGAACCCCTTCGTCCACGTTCAGCGCCCCGAACTGCACCAGGCTCGGCTTCCCGAACTCGAACACCGTATTGGGCACAGCATGACCCGCAATTCCCGGTTCTGCACCAATATCTCCGTAGAAGACCGTTCGTTTTCCTTGATTGAACCGCTGCAGCTCAATCACGTCATGCTTGAATACCGCAATATATCCTTCGTTATTGGAAGCCAGTACGCTCTCCGAGTTCAGCTTGTTCCGGATGCTGATGGCCGGCCAGGCGCCCGTATCTTCATTCACATTCTTCATGTTGAATTCCAGGAGTTCATCGCCGAATTTCTTCGCTGTATACATCGCATAGGGCGAAGATCCCGGCGTGTTTACGGTCAGGCTGCCCACCCCTTTTTGTTTCGTCGCGCCGGCGGGCACGAACCAGCTGTCGCTCTCGCTGATCGCTTCGTTCAAACGGAGCGGAACTGGCGCATTGCCGAGCATGACGGGACCTTGCTGCGCGTACACGCTGAAATAGCCCGGCGCGGTGATTTTCCCGGCGCCTGTATCCACATAATCGAATACTTTGGTTCCATTCACATTAAGAACCAGTCGGACCCCTTCGTCCACGTTCAGCGCCCCGAACTGCACCAGGCTCGGTTTCCCGAACTCGAACACCGTATTGGGCACAGCATGACCCGCAATTCCCGGTTCTGCGCCAATATCTCCGTAGAAGACCGTTCGTTTTCCTTGATTGAACCGCTGCAGTTCAATCACGTCATGCTTGAATACCGCAATATATCCTTCGTTATTGGAAGCCAGTACGCTCTCCGAGTTCAGCTTGTTCCGGATGCTGATGGCCGGCCAGGCGCCCGTATCTTCATTCACATTTTTCATGGTGAATTCCAGGAGTTCATCGCCGAATTTCTTCGCCGTATACATCGCATAGGGCGAAGACCCCGGCGTATTTACGATCAGGCTGCCCACCCCTTTTTGTTTCGTCGCGCCGGCGGGCACGAACCAGCTGTCGCTGTCGCCGATCGCTTCGTTCAACGGAAAGCCCCTTGCACCATTCATGCTTTCCACCTTCACGGTAACTGTCCACAACTTCCATTTTACGCCATCTGCATCCGTTATTTTATATTGCACAGGGTTCGTGAAATCCTGTACTGATCCGGAAGCTGGCGTAATGACTGCACTCTGAGGCACCTTGAGGATCGGGGCCAAATGTTTGATGTCGGTACCTTCCTTGACCGTAACGGATACAGTCCGATATGCTGAGGCAATCGTAGGCGCTTCGGCTTGCTCAGCCATCGTCAGATCTTCGATTTCCAATCGAACCGGGTAAGGCTCCAGCTTAATGACCGGATTCCAAACAATATCAGCGGAATCCATTGTGAATTGGAGCTTATCTCCCTTCTCTACACGAATGACCAGATTATGCGATGCATGACCATCAGTCGTTACCGCAGCGGGTCCCCAGACGGTCGTACCGTTGTTACTGATCGAAATCTTTCCGGCTCCGGATGTGCTTTTCTGTGCGGTACCGTTGATCCTGACGTCTCCTTTCTCCGGCGCTGTCCATTCTCTGATTTTATCGCTGCCGGTTATCGTATGAAGGAGATGACCGGGAACGATATTCCAGTATTCGCGTTCAAGCCCGGCTAACGACATCACTGCTCGGTCTTCGCCGTCATTATTAGTGACCTTATTGTTGCTTCCGGTCATATTCAGTTGAAATTTATCGACAATATCGGTCAGCACGTTATCGTGAACATTAAAGAAGTTGGAACCTTGATCCAAATAAATACCGGCAACAGCAAAAATAGTCGCATATTCATCCCGGTCCAAATCATGAATATAATTTCCATAAATTTCACTATTTGGCTGTTGGCTTAACGTGTAGATCGCACCTCCATCTTCATTCTTGTTCATCACATTGTAAATATTATTGTATCTGATCACATTGTCCCGCAAGGAAGAAGGTTTGTCCTGCCAGCCCCAGCCTAATGAGATGCCAGTGTAAGGCATATCGGCGATTTCATTATGCTCGATCAGGATGCCTTGCGTATAGCCTGCCAGTATCCCGACGGTGGAACTCGTCACTTTGCCGGCCGATATATAGTTGTTGCTGATGACAATGTTCTGTGACAATTCTTTCGGATCCGAAGGGTTGAACAACGCGCCGTTGCCTCCCATTTCGGAGAAAACGCCCACGAGAATTCCGCTGCCGCCAATATCTGTGAACGTATTGCCAATCACTTCATCGTTATGGGTTCGATGATGAATATCGAGTGCGGTGGATCCCATGAAACGAAAGGCATTGCGTACGAATTTGATATGATCCGCAGACTCCAGGAACACGCCAGCCGGCGGTCTTCCTCCCTCCAAGTCGCCCTGGGTTCCGATGCGCCCGTTCCCGGGCGCCGTAAAATTCGTATATTCGAACACAAGTCCTTCAAATTGAACATGATGAACCGGGTCGCTGCCCGACTTTCCAACCAATCTGACCAGCGTTTCCACATTGGGAACGATTGCCGAGGCTGCCGACATATCCTCCCCTTCGCGTGCCATGTAAAATAAATCGCCTGTATCCCGATTCAAATACCATTCGCCCGGCTGATCCAAAAATTCATAAGCATTCTCGAAATGAAAGCTGACACCGGCCTTAGCCGATGGAGCCGAACGGGTAAATATCGAATTTAATTCCGGCGCTATCTCAACGGCCGCATTATTTCCGGTTACAGTGTAGGATTTAAGCTTCAGGACAGACATCGTCCAATCCTGTCTCAGTATTAATTCTGTCTTGGCGAAATCCTTCCAATTGGCAATATTGGAACTATCGATATTGATCCTCTTGCCCGAAGTATCCCATGAGAGGACCCTATACTCTCCCGCATTCGGCGTTCGCGCTCTGACGGCGCTGCGGCCGTTAATGTACAACTGTCTGAAATTTTGCGTTCCCACATTCGTCTTATAAATCGCACCGCCTATGGGTGTCCAACCTGATATCTCCCGTCCCCCGCTGATCGATGCTTTTTCCCCGGGAAAACTTTTATATATGACGTTGTATCCATTCGTGCCGGAGTCCCGCTGATCGAATACGAGGGTTTCCGATAATGGATAAACGCCGCCGCGGAGATAAACAACAATATCTCCAGCCATATTCCCGTTGACTGTACGCACTTTGTCTCTTGCTCCAACAAGGGTGCATGGCGCTTCCTGCGAGCAAATGGCACCGCTTCCATCCGTTGATGCGAAAAAAGTATGCTGTGCCGATGCCGATGCTGCCGATTCAGGAAAAATACCTAACATACCGGTTAATAAAAACATACTCATAAGACCGGCGAAGATTGATTTTATCCTTTTCACAATGTCGCTCCTTCCTCCACTTCATATTCAGTTTTGAAATTAAGCACTACCCGTAAAGCCAAGTCTGTCAACTGACCGCGATGCTTATTTTTGTGCTGCTTGTGCCGTCCGCTGCTCAAGCAAGGGCAAAACAATCTTCGTCTGTTCCTCCAGCATCTTATCTACATCGATGACCTTCCTGAAGTTTGCAATAGCGGCATCCCACTTTTTGCTGAATTCCTCTTCATTTTTTGCAGTTAATGTTACCTTGAACGGATCATCCCATGAAGCCCTTTTCGACCACAGCTCCTGTACTTCTGGGATATTGGCATATTCAGGCGACCAGGATTGGATGTTAGGTACGGGCACGAACCCTTTTGTCCATTCGCTGTCGGCAGGGAACTTCAATGACGCTTGCACCGTAGCGTATTTAATCGTTTTATTAAAGTACCGTCTTTCGAAAGAGCTTGCAAAATTGTTCCACTTTTGAACACCATTCCAAAAGCCTGGCGTTCCTCCCGAGAATGGTATGTTATTGGTCATCAGCCCTTTGGCTTTTTTCCAATCCATAGCGGTTAAATCCCCGTCGAGAAGGAGCTTATTCATAGTCTCTTCTTTAAACTTCCTCGTTCCGTCGGTCAAGTCTTCATATAGACCAGCCTCCTTCGTGCCCCAGAAACGAATATCATCCCATTCATCCGTGAACATCGTATTAATCCAGTTGAGGACTTGCGGAACCTCGTCTTCTTTAAGCGTTTTCATCAAGGATAAGGTTTCGTTAAAGGATTGGGGTCCTTCCTTGAAGGCCGGGTATTCCGCTCTTTGCGGCACCTGTGTGAAGAAAGGCACGTACCGGAAGGGCTTTCCTGCCTTTTCCAGATTAGTATTGACGGTATCGATCCCATCCACATAGTTGATAGCAACAATGGCATACTGACCATTCAATACTTTTTCCTTGAATTTCTCGCCGTTATGGACCAGCGATTCGGGATCGATTACTTTATCATTTATCATCTTGTTTTGTATGCTTGCCGCTTCCTTAAACACCGGATCCAAATATCCAAAGCCCATTTTCTTGTCCGCTATATTCAGCCACCCTGTGTAATTGTATCCCTTATAGCCCAGCATCTCCGCCCCCAATATACTTAGAGCGGGCCAGTTGTCGCCCCCGGCGTAGCCGAACGCATATACGGGTTTATTGCCTTCTTTAAGTCCCAGCGCTTTCACATCGTACATAAACTTGATATATTCGTCTGATGATTTAATAGGAAGTATATATTGGTCACCCATTGGAGCATTATTCGTTTTGATCTTATCCATAATCTCCTTGTAATCCATAGCAGATGGAATGAGCTCCTTCAGAATGTCATCCCGGACGGCCAAAATATTATCACCGCCGTTCCATGTTGCTTTTTGTCTTGGAAGCGTAAAGGCGGTGATGAAGTCAGAGCTGAGGCTTGAATCCACTTCCTCATCCACCGTGAATGAAAACGGAATTCCATATATTTTTCCATCGATCTTAATACTGTCCCAAACCCATGACGGTACGAATTTCCACACATCCGGAGCATATTTTTGGAGCATTTCAGGAGTCAGCTCCCAGTTCAAGTCGCCCTCATGCAGTTTGGCATGATGTGCGGGCCCCTGACCTGCTTGAGTGAGAACAAGATCAGGCAAGTTCCCGCTTGCCACCAATGTCGTAAGCTTGGGTTCCCATTGCTGCCCTCCGTTTCCATAAAACTCTTTTATTTTGACCTTTGTTTTATTGGCGAGCCAGTCTCCCGGAAGGTCTTCATCCGGTTTCTCAATGGACATCACATCGTTGCCTTGCGTATTCCAGATCGTGAGCTCAAGATCTGTGGACGGAGCATAATCCCCGTTCTTCTCTGCCTCAGCCGATGTTGCTGTTGTTGCCGACGATTCCGGCTTTTTCGTTGCCGCAGTATTGTTGTTGCTGTTGCTTTGACACCCCGCAAACATAATCGCCGCCAATACCAAAGAGAACAGCACGCTCAGTGGCCTGGCCTTTTTTCTTAACATTCTACTTCCTCCCTTTTTTCAATCCATTCTATGTGATAAACACTGTTCGTGTATTATCCGAATTTCGGCTATCCTTTGACAGCGCCAATCATGACACCCTTAATAAAGTATTTTTGCAGAAACGGATACAGCATGACGATCGGAAATGTCGCCACAATAATCGTCGCCGCTTTAACCGATTCAGGACTAACCTTGACTCCGGCGGTTGCATTGCTTCCTGTCATCGCGCTTTGCGTAGCCAACTGATTGATGAGCTCGGCTTCCTTGATTACTTTGTACATGACATATTGCAAGGAGTATAAATTGCTTTTCGTTATAAAATACAGCGACGTAAGCCAATCATTCCAATGGGCAACTGCAAGCCATAAAATAACGGTAGCCATGACCGGCATTGAAAGCGGAATGATGATCTTAAACAGAATTTGCACTTCGTTAGCTCCGTCAATGACTGCCGATTCTTCCATGCTTGGAGGCAGGGACTGCAGGTAGGTTCTGATAATGATCATGTAGAAAAATACAAAGGCCATCGGAAGAATATAGACGAGAAAGTTATTCATCAAGTGCAGATACCGGTAAAGAATATAGATGGGAATCAGCCCGCCCGAGATAAAGGTTGGAATGATCAAAAAATTAATAAACAGATTTCTGCCCGGAAGGTCTTTCTTGGATATCGCATATGCAGCCCCCGTAATCACAATAATGCCCAACACAGTTCCAGAAACAACTCGCAGAAATGAAATCAAGATGGAACGGGAAAACCCTGCATTCGAAAACACCGTACTATAGTTTTGCCACGTGAATTTCCTCGGGTATAGGGTGACACCTCCAAATATAGTGTCATTCGCATCATTTAACGAAATCGCAAACTGATTCACATAAGGATATAAGGTAACCACACATAGCATTAGCATGAAAATAATATTGAAAATTTTAAATATTTTTTCACTGATACTTATTTTCATCGTTGTCTCCTTTACCATATGCCAATATTGCTTAATTTCTTGGCGATTCTGTTAACCACATACACAATTAGAAAAGATACAATTCCCTGAGCCAATCCAAAGGCTGTCGCAATCGAATAATTTCCCTGCTGTACCCCCATTCGATAGACAACCGTGTTGACAACCTCAGTCTGTTCCACAGTGTACAGGTTTTGAAACCCGAAAACCTGCTCGAAATTCGCCGATACGAGGCTTCCCGAGGAGAGTATGAAAATAATCATCACCGTCGGCCATATGCCTGGAATCGTAATATAAATCATCTGCTTCCATCTTCCGCAGCCGTCTACTACGGCAGCTTCATACAGCTGCGAATCAATTCCGGCAATTGCAGCAATGAATATAACGGATGACCAGCCAACATTTTTCCACAGATGCGATCCTAGCAGAATCCCCAGAAAGTTCTCAGGATCCATTAAAATATTGGTCCGTTCCATATCCGCTCCAAAGATCATCGCCTTTAAATCATTGAACGGACCACTCATTTCGAAAAAAGCATAGAACAGCGCCACAACCGATATCCATGACAGAAAATAAGGAAGATAACTGATAGTCTGAACAATTCTTTTAAAGAGGGTGCCTCTGATTTCATTAAACAATAAAGCGAGCACAATCGGAAACGGGAATCCCACGATCAGGATCACACCGCTGTAATACAAGGTGTTTACGATGGCCTTTAAGAAAATGGGGTCCGTAAAAATCGTAATGAAATGATTAAATCCTACGAAATCGCTTCCAAGAAAACCTTTAAAAATATTGAAATCCTGGAATGCCATCACGATGCCCAGCATGGGCAAGTAACTAAAGATGAATGTCCAAATCAATGCGCCCGATATCAGAAGATATAAAAACCGGTAACGAACCATTTTTCGGATCCATTTCTTCCGTTGAGGGAGCGCGGTACGATTGGTTTCTGTAGAATAAGCGGTATTCAATAACTCCCCTCCTTGTTAGAATTGCAGGTTGGCTGAACGGCTTGATCTTGATTTAATCTTAAGAAAATACGAAGTGCACAACAAGGCAACAATCTGCCGAAAAGTATTAATATCTACTTAAGAAAGGTGAAAAACCCCCTTTGGCTTTGCCAAAAGGGGGGTGCAATCTGCCTCGCCTCGCTGGATTGCGGCAGCGCATTATATGAATTCAGCCGATTGAATACTGCTTCTGCTCTCCCTTCTTTCGTTCAGCTCCCTCTCGCCGAGCGCTTCGATTCTAACCGTAACAGCGGTGCCCACACCCCATTTGCTTTCAATTCGGATGCCGCAATGGCTGCCATAATAAACTTGTATTCGCTTAATTGAATTTTTGATCCCGAACCCTCCATAGCTTGCGGTATAGTTCAGGTTCATAATGTCCCGGAGGGTCTCCGGGTTCATTCCGCGCCCATTATCCCTGATTTCAAAAATAATATCCGCATCTTCCCTGTACCCTGCGATCGTTATTCGTGCTTCTTCTCTTTTCCCGTTAAGTCCATGCAAGATTGAATTTTCCACAATCGGTTGAATCAGGTGCTTTAAGGTAAAGTAACCCAATATGTCATCATCCACATCAAACACAAGCTGATAGTCGATAGAATGGGCATATCTATTAATTCTCACATATTCTTCAATCATCTCAAGCTCGGCCGCTATACTGATAATGCTGTTTCCTTTGCTCAAAGCGGTTCTGTAATATTTCGTCAGGGCGTCGATAATCTCCACCGTTTTGTGGTCTTTGTTCCATAGGGCGGTCCAGTTGATGACGGATAATGAATTATAGAGAAGATGCGGATTGATTCGGGATTGAAGCAGTTCTATTTCCAGTGAACTGTTTTCAAGTCTGACACTTACCATTTCCTTGTATATTTCATTCATTCTGCTTACAAGTTCTTTTAATTTACGTTTGATAATCGATACTTCGTCATTGCCTTTGATCTGAATGAGCTCCTCATGCAGCAGAAGGCTGTCATTGCGTTTGATCTTGTTAACGAAATCCTCCAGGTCACCCGTAATTTTCTGGGCCGTCATTCGGGATGCAAGAAGCATAACGATAAGATACAGCAAGAAAAATGCCAGAATCAGTCCCAATGTCCTCAACGATCTTTTGAATATCTCATGTTTAGGAATAGCAATCGTCAACAGGTTTCCGTTCTTTAGCGTATCGCTTATGATTAAATAATCATGGCTTGTGATTGAACCGATATTTGTCATGTTCATATCGATTGAGCTGTTAAAATGCATGAGATCTCCATCTTCATTCGTCGACAAAATCAATCCTTGCTCTGGCATTCCCGTGTCATCCATAACCGATTTTATTTTGCTGTAAGGAATATTCACTTCCAATATGCCAACAGATGTTTTGAAATCCACAATATTTCGGTAAAACGTTACATATTGTTGATCAACTTTCGTGGTAAGCTTTGGCTCCCAGAAAATCCCGGTGGCAGAAACCTTCAAATCGTCGTCAGTCATTTCCTTCATATTATTTAGATCGGTTATTTCTATGAATTTACCTTCCAATAACGATTTATTGTAGGAATGAATGATATAGGGGCTTTTAATTCTATCGCTGAAAGGTTCGCTGATCATGGCGTTGACATTATCTATAAAATAGATCATCTGTTCCAGATCATTGCCGTAATCTTTTTGAATATTTCCGATAAGATACTGGTTTGTAATAATATAACTGCTTTTTTCAATATACTTGAGAAGCGTTTCGTTAATTAAGCTTCTGCTTATATTTAGTTTTTCTGTCATATTGTCGCTGTATTCTTTGGTGATTTTCTGATTCGTATAACGAAATACAAAGATAGAAATGAGAATAAAGGGGATGATCGTAAAAATGATTAAATTTTTAAAAATCCTGTTCTTAAGCGTGGAATTCGGCAGAAAGAAATGAATCAGCTTTTTAAGCATTCTCCCTCCCCCTCTTTCAATCGCGATTTTTATCTCTGAACTGCTTTGGAGTCAGGCCCGTATATTCTTTAAATACAGAGGCGAAATAAGAATTAGTCTTATACCCCGTTTTCTCTGCGATTTCATATATTTTAATATAAGGGTCCATCAGCATGCTTTTGGCAACTTCCATCCTTTTTTTAATCAAATAATCGAATATCGTTTGTCCGGATTGCTGCTTGAAGATTAAATTCGCATGGCTGACGCTCAGAAAAAGCGGACTGACAATTTGATTCACATTTTCGATTTGGGCGTATTGTTCATCAATAATCGCTTTAATATCCTCCATGACCTTCTGGTAACGCCCTTTCGACGTCATAATAACCTGGTTGTCTTTACTGTAAAACTTTGATTTAATGGCATATTCCGCATCTTCAAATAGTTTGGGAAGCAAGCTCAGCCGGTTGGAAAACTCGCTGATCCCAATGGTTATGCGCAAGCCCAATTGATGATTAACCTTTTCCCTGCAGGCATTGGTCAGGCTCATCAATTGATGGACCGCTTCTTCGTCGCTTGTATGGGGCATGAAGAGAATAACAGCCAGACTGTCCTGATGCTGATTGGTTACGTAACCCGGGATTTCCGACAAGATCGTTTCTTCCACGCATTTCTGCACGCTGTAGATCGTCAAGTGTCTGTTTTCCATCGTCTTATCCGGATTCTGGGCGTCAGTGTTACCGATTTGAAGATAAAGAACAGCATACGAGTTATTGGTAAAATCCATACCCAGACTGTTCATCCGGTTTCTGATATTATCCTCATCCCCCAGCTTCCCGTACAATAAATCCCTGATTAACTGCTCCTGGAGGATCGGCATGCTTTCTTGAAGCTGTACCTTTAGCTTTTGGTCATTTCGTTCCTTTTCGAGCTCATCCTGCTTCAAATTTTTCACCTTTGCAAGCGTTTCGGTTAATTCGGACAAATTGATAGGCTTCAATATGTAACCGTATACATCTAAATTTATGGCTCCCTTCAAATACTCGAAATCATCGAAACAACTCATGAAGATGAATTTCGTTTGCGGCAGTTCCTCTTTTATTTGCTGCGTCATCTTGATTCCATCCATGACCGGCATAGCCACATCAGTCAAGATAAAATCGGGCCGCAGTTCAACCGCCTGTTTATACCCCTCTCCCCCGTCAACAGCAAACCCAACCACTTCAATGTCAAGAGCTTCCCAATCGATCAGGCCATTGATTCCCGCCCGATCGGACAGATTATCGTCAACAATAAGAATGGAAAACATTGCGCGTATCCCCCCATTAGCTGGCTCACCATAAACATGTCCTTTGCTTAAACAACTATATTTTAACACTGTCATGTGCATTGTAAAATATGGAAAAATCTTCTCGCCCTATTGACAAGAAGGGCGGCCGAATACATCCCCGTACCGCTGTCCCCAATAACACAAAAAAGTTCCCCCCGATATCAGGGAGAACCGATTGATTCCATTGTTGTCTCATTGAGCGAGTTCAGCCAGCCATGATCTTTCATGATCATATCTTTCCACATAATCCAGGACGGGATTGGCGCGGGTCAGCTCCTCCAGCGAATCGATCCGTTCCCTATTAACGATCCGTTCCTCATTTTGCTAATCAAAAGAAGTGAAAAATACATCCTGCAGAATCGCCTTCGCTTTTTTCAGACTGCGGGTATCCAGTTGTTTAAGCATATCTACGATCGTATTGAGTTCCTCGTTTTGCACAGCATGTTCCCTATCGGGGGTTGAACGGTGTTCCTGCTGCTCTGAATCTGCAGGTTCCGGATTAACCCACGACGCTTCCAAGGTATCTTCGAAACCCCGGATAAGAAATAACAATTCCTCCGTGTCATAACGCTGGAGAAAATGATTTATTCCGTTTCTCATCTGTCTGTGCAGCGCTTGGTGCAAATGAAAGATCTCTTTGCCCAAGGCCGTAGTGTGAAACAGTACTTCTTTTTTATTATCAAGAAGAAATTCCGTGCGGATGATTTGCTGCTGCACTAATTTTCTGGTGATCTTGGATACACTGCCTTTAGGAATTCCGAATTGTTTCGAAATGGTAGCTCCGTTCACCGGCTCAAGCTGACCAACAGCATCGATGACATGAAGCATCATGACGGTGCATTCCTTGAGAAAATCTATGATAACGGGATTGCCGCCGCAGTTCTGGATCAGCCACTCCTTCTCTTCGTCATCCTCCGATTGAAACCGCTTCTGTAATTTAGGTATAGTCTCCAGCAACTTGTTTATTAACCGTTCCTTATCAGGCAATTGTTCGGAAGTAGGGTTCATTGACCGGCCTCCTCGTTAAGCTCATCTACTGTCCAGTTTAACAAAAAACAGAAAACAAATAAAGTTTCCAGGAAACAATATTGACAGAAGGCAAGAGTGGATTATATGATTGTTTCCAAGATCTGAATTTTGTTTCATTGAAACAATAAGATTGCAGAGGAGTCCTGTTAATGAATGTCGTCATTATTTTCGATCATCCGTACGGAGCTTCAGCATCCGGAAATGTCCCGCACCGGAGAAGCTATTCAGCAGCCCTGCTGGACTCTGTTATGCGGGGACTTGCCGCAAAGGGGCACACGATCGATCTCATCGATCTGCATGCCGACGGATTTAATCCGGTTATGTCTGCCGAAGAACTTGCCGATTGGCGGCTGCAGAAAACCGCCGATCCTCTCGCAGCCGATTACCAGCAGCGTCTTATCGCTGCGGACCATATTGTTTTCATCTTCCCGATCTGGTGGGAGTCGATGCCTGCCCTTACGAAAGGGTTCATCGAAAAGGTATTCGTAGAGGGCACAATTTACAAGAGAACCAAGCCCGGGCGTCCATTTGCCAGTCTGCTTCCGAATACGAAAGGCGTTTCCCTATTGACCGTCATGAGCACGCCCGACTTCATCTACCGGTGGATTTTTGGAAATCCCGTCACCAAGATCCTATTCCGGGGCACTTTCCGCAAAATGGGTATCCGCAAGCTCCGCTGGTACAACTATACCGGTATGGAAGACCGCAGCCTGGAGATGAGGCTGCAAGCTCTCGAAAAGACAGAGAAGCGTTTCGCGATGCTGTGATTGATTTCTTTAGTCCAAGAAGAAACGGCTGTGCCGTTCTCTGACGGCAAGATAGTTTCTTTCCTTAGGCCTTATAGAAATTTATAAGAGTGAAACATATAAATTCTATACGGTCAAAAAAATATACTCAAGCCATGATCGGCTTGAGTATAGGCAATCTTTTATTCCAGTCAGGGGAAAATGACCATTTTATGATCCTGTTTAGCTTCTTCAGTGGTTTTGTAGAACAGCCGGTTAACGGGGGACAGCTTTATCTGGCTTGACTGAAAGAGATATTCCCCATCCCCAAGATAGATAGGCGCTTCCTGGGAACCCGTTCCACGAGGATCATCATTGACTTTATGCTCACATGCAGCAACATATAGCTCGCCATCCGCCCCCAGCAGCAGCGCGCCATGACGGTAGGTAACACTTCGTTCATCTCCCTGCATCGCCTGCTCCCGGCGGAGTCCGACCGGGAAGGAAAGCCGGATTACATCCCCTTCGCGGAACAGTCCTTCACAGCTGGCAAAACCATCTGCGACTTCGGAAGGCACAGCCTCTCCGTTTAACGAAAGCTTAACGTCTGAGGGGTCTACCCAAGCGGGAATGTACAGCTGGAACTTTCGGGCTTGTTTCAGCGTGCTGCTCTCGATCTTTATGGCCGTCTCTCCTTCAATTGGGTAGGATGTTTCCACCGTGAAAGCGATGCTTTCATCATCCCATGACGTTTTTACAGTCGCTTTGTGATAGAAAGGCAGCCGGATCGTCTCACTATCCTGAAGAAAGGCATATTCAACTGCCCGGGCAAGGCCCTCGCCGCCCCGCATGGAGCAGCACCAGTACGCTTCATATAAATCCGGATGCGGCTTAAGCTCATGATGGCCGCCGCTGGCACATACGTTGCAGCCGAAGCCGCCTCCCGGCCGCTGGCCATAGCCCATTCCGTTCAACAGAATATGCTCCGCATCCCCGAGGCAACCCGGATCGTCCGTAATCCGCCACAGCTCGAAACTTACCATAAAAGAGTCGATCACCGCGCAGCTCTCCGTCCAGTCCGGACGCCCGAACCAGTTGAAATTCTCGTAATTGTCGGTCATCGCCGTCTGGCGGTACAGCTGATAAATACGGTTAATCTCTTGAAGCAGATCTTCCTGCGGATGAAATGAATAGAATCGCAGCATTCCTCTCAGCGCGCTCAGGGTGGCGTGCGTCTGCATGGATACGCCGATAAAATCGATATCGGTGAATCTGGCGATCATCTCCTCTATGAGCTCCTTCAGCTCAGGGCTTGGCATAATCGAATAGGCATGCGTCGCGCCATCCAGCATAATAAACGCACAGCCGATATCGGAGGATACGTACCAGGCGCCGATCTTCTCGCCGGTCAACTCCCCGATGGCTTCGCCCTCCTGCCTCCGCTCGCCGGGACTGATTGGATATCCGGCGTAGATTCCGGCAGCAGGGAGCAGCAGTCCGCGTACTATATTCCCGATCCACCCATACACCCGCGAATCCCGCTTCCATTCGTAATATTCGCATAGTCCTCTGAGCAGCCAGCTGTGTCCGGACAACTGCTGCTCATCGAGCGTGCCCTTCGGGTGGATCATACCCAGATATCCCCGTTCATTATAATAACCAGGAAGCTTCTCAAGCACCTCCTCCAGGAACAGCGCATCCTTTCCTGTTGCTCTGGACAACAGCACCCAGGCCAGAATCGTCCGCCCTTCAAAATCCCCGGGCCAGCTGTAGCCGGCCGGCTGGAACAGCCGATCCGGAGCGTATTCCGCAAGCTCCAGTCTGGCAAAGTTAGCGTTTGCCCTTTCCGCTAATTCGCCTTTCATCGTTACACACTCCATTGGCAAAACCTTCATGAACGATGCCTCCTTAAACATATTGAAAATCCCTTGTATACACGCTTATAACCGAATGTGTTTCTTCTAGTAAACCAGCTGCTCCCGAACATCCGGGCGCTCTAACAAGGAAAATCCTTGCTGCAGCCGCCTAAGCCTGAGATTCCTGCCTCCAAGCAGGAATTTCCTTGCTGCAGCCTACTAATCTAGCTGCTCCCGAACATTCGGGCGCTCTAGCAAGGAAAATCCTTGCTGTAGCCGCCTAAGCCTGAAATTCCTGCCTCCAAGCAGGAATTTCCTTGCTGCAGCCTACTAATCCAGCTGCTCCGGGACATTCGGGTGCTCTAACAAGGAAAATCCTTACTGCAGCTGTCCCAGTCTGAAATTCCTGCCTCCAAGCAGGAATTTCCTTGCTGCAGCCTACTAATCTAGCTGCTCCGGGACATTCGGGTGCTCTAGCAAGGAAAATCCTTGCTGCAGCTGTCCCAGTCTGAAATTCCTGCCTCCAAGCAGGAATTTCCTTGCTACAGCCTACTAATCGAGCTGCTCCCGCACATTCGGCGCCTCTAGCAAGGAAAATCCTTGCTGCAGCCGCCAAAGCCTGAAATTCCTGCCTCCAAGCAGGAATTTCCTTGCTGCAACACAGCTTCTTGGTGCTGGCAGCCCAAGCATACCGTTCAAGCCAGAAATAGAGCACTCCAGAGTGTCGTCCCCTTTCCGTGCAAACAACTATGTATATGTCCGGATTATGCATCCGAGCAAAACAAGGCAGGCAGCTCCAATGCACCGCCTGCCTACTGCCCACTTTCCCAACATCTGACTAGTTATACGTTATGGTTGGATTCCAGTTTGTTCCATCATAATCGATTGTACCATTGCTGTTAACAATAAATTGGAATTGGTCATTCGCATTCACGGCCGAAGTGACGAACACGTTATAGCCGGTTGTATCCGTAATCGTGATATATCCGCCGCCGGCCGGCCAGAAATCCTGATCGTTTTTCCGGATCTTCACCTTCACCCCGTCGCCCTGCGCCGTTTGCTTGGCAATCGTTCCGGTGATGGTCACTGTACCGGATGCCGGAGCAGTAAAGACGCGAACGGACTCCTTGTTGATATCGGGATGCTGCCAATTGCTGCCGATCAGGCTATAGGCCGTCGTTCCTTTCCAGCGGCTGTTCGCCGCATCCCACGTCATCGGATTCACAGTACGCGTCGTGCCGCTGTAGCTCCATTCCTGATAAGACCAGCCACCAGCGCCCTGGGTGCTTCCGAATCCAGCCGCTGCCGAATAAGTGGAAGCCGGGTTCTTAAGTTGGTTAATAAAATTCTTTGTCATATTCCAGTACATCGCATTGTTGATTGCGCCGCTGCTGTCGGTCCATTTCTCCGAGGTTCCCGTCAGTCCGCTCGTATCGGCAATTTGAATGCCGGTATCTTCCGCAAACTCGTTAAAGGAGTTAATAACCACGATCTTCGGTTTCACCGCCCGCTGCAGCACTTTATTCCAGCTGGACTGGATATAGAAGGTTCCTTTATTGCGCAGAACAGGCGTATAGCCGGCCACATGATTGTTCCATCCCGGCATCACCACCATCACCTCATCATGGTCCACCGTTCCGCTCTGCGGCAGCTGCCAGCCGTATTCGCCAGCCAGGGCCGAGGATGCGAACCGGATCGTGAAGTGGTTGGTGTTGGTTTTATCCCCGGTATAGTTCTTCCAGGCGGTCTGTACATTCGTGTTCGCGTAAATGACCAGAATCGGCTTGCCGTTCAGCTGATAATAATAATTGGCCCCGCCGATGGCAGCATGGTTGGCAAACTCCTCCCAGACCTGTCCGGCTTCCTGCTCGATCGTCAGTGGATCATTGGTCCACTGCACCCTGCCGATGGCAAAAGCATATCGGACATCCCGCTTCGCCGGGTCGTCGTTCCACAGCTTGATCCGCTCCGCTAACCGCTTCGCCCGGTTAAGTATGGCCCCACTTACATTATTCAGCCCATTGGTCTCATCAAGCAGCAGCCAGTCCACCTTGGCATCGGCAATGGTAGCCAGATGCTCATCGATTACAGCCGCATCGCCGCTGTCATAGGTCTGATAACTGCCCAGCGTCAATGGCCGGTAGTTCAATGCCGGCTTGCCGGGAAAACCAAGCCAGGTATCCGTCGAGACGGTATCGAGCTGACGGTAACGCTCCACTTTCCAGGTTCCCCCGCCGATACCCGCATAGAAGGCGATATTCGCTTTCCAGCCGTAGAGGTCGCCTGTCACATTCCCCTGCATCAAGCTTGTCGCCTGATAGCCGAAGCCCGAGTTCATCCTGATATCGTCGGCTGCTATGGCCTTCAGGGAACGGTCATATTCCCGTCCGATAATGTCGCCGATCTTGCCGTCCGCATTCAAGTCATGGTTGAAATAAAGATGTGGCTCCGCATAACCGTCGGCATTGCCGTCGTACACATATTGCATAGACGAGCCTACCCCATGGCCGGCGGTCCAGGCTGCGGATGCCCCAAATGAAGTGCCGCTGGAGTTCGCCTTATACCAATTGCCGTTGCTGCCCGTGAAATAGATGGCGTCGGCTTTGCCGTCCTTGTTGGTATCGGCGGCAAACTGGTTCGTGGAATTCGTTCCGAAGCCGGTTGCCCAGGTCTGCGTAGTTCCAAAAGTCGTGCCGCTGGAGAGAGCAACCTGCCAAGTGCCTGTGGCGCTGAAGAATGCAAGGGCATCCTGCTTGGCGTCCCCATTCACATCCGCGAACATCAGCTTGGTGGCATTCGTGCCGAAGCCCGATTTCCACTGGGTATAGGAGCCGAACCCGCTGCCGCTTGATAACGCTACATACAGACTGCCGGTGCTGTTGAAATAAACAATTGCATCAGCTTTGCCGTCTCCATTCACATCGGCCAGAAATTGCTGATCCGAACCGGCGCCATGGCCGGTCACCCACTGCGAGGGCGTGCCAAAGCTGGTGCCGTTTGCAAGAGCGGCATTCCAGGTTCCTCCACTGTTAAATGTAATGGCGTCATCCTTCCCGTCGCCATTCACATCCCCCACAAACTGCTTGAGGCTCGACCCGCCAAAATTCGTAAGCCAGTCGTTGTTGACGGCAGGCACCTTGGAATACCAGGTGGCATACCACATCCCCACATCCGTTGCCGCCGAAGCCTTCGCCTGCCCTGCACCCGCAGCAAGCAGAGAAGCCGCCACTATTGAGCCCGCATAGACCAAAATCTTCTTCATCCTTACACCTCCAGTTATCATGGATATGTTGTTAAAAAGCCGGACTGATCAAACATGGTTTCCCTGTCCAATCCGTCCGGCCCGACAACCGGTGCCGCCTATTTCATCAATCCGCGTTCCTTGAATACGGCAGTCATAGCCGCCTGCGCCTCTTCATATTTGGTTTTGCTCAGAAACTCTTTCTTCAGCGTTTCCCAATTCTTGTCGAAGTCGGCGGGCTTGACCGCATACAGCTTCGCCGCCTTGTTATTGTAGAAATCCGACCATAACCAGTTGCCTGGCGCATTCGTCGCATCGTCGACGCCGCTCAGCACATTGCCGTCACGCTCCAGCGCGCTTGTCGTCACATAAGCCATCGCCAGCGAGAAAATATCCGACACCTTGTACGGGTAGCTGCGCTGCCAGTCGAACGGATTATAGCCAATCGGTCCAGGAGCCGCTCCGAACGCTTTGGAATATTGCTTGGAGCCCGTGGTGTATTGACCAAGCCCCTTCTTGTAATACTGCTCGTCGGCAATGCTGCCGTCCTGGCTTTCAATAAGCGCCTGATGCAGCGCCTCGTCCTTGAATACCTTCTTGTCGCCTTTCATTTCCCACAAGCCGAGGCTTTCGGGTCCCCATACTTTCAGGTCCAGCGCTTCATCCGAGAAGAACCAGTCAAAATATTTCAGCAGGCGGGGGATATCCTTGAAATCCTTCTTCAAGAAGAATTGGTAAGTGGCTGGATTAAATGCATCAATTCCGTTGCGTTTCACTCCTTCGATGCCGGGCATCGGGATGGGGTGGAACATTTTTCCCGGCGCAATTTTGTCGATGCCGGTATTCGCTCCCGCCGGGTCCATCAGCACCAGGGATACGGCAACCTGACCGCTCGCCTGCTTCTCTTTGAGCTGCTCATCCTTCTGGATGGAGAAATCGGGATCAAGCAGCTGCTCGTTGTACAGCTTGTTCAGGAACTGGTAATATTCCTTGCCGTTGGCATCGCCAAAAGGCGATCCCGAGACGATATTGTCCTCCGGATGATACTGCCAGGAGCTGTTGACGGCATACATATTAGCCAGATGATGCTGTGCCCACCACGGGATCGACAGCGGAATTACGTCCTTGCTGCCTGCCTTGAGATTCAGCGCCTTGACCTTTTTCAGAAACTCGTACAGATCCTCCGGGGTCTTGATGGCCGGCTCGATGGCAAAATCGCTGAGCTGCGGCTTCGCCTGGCTGTCATTGAGATTCTTCTCAATCTCTTTAAGCGGGGTATATTTGTAACCCAGCTTATCAAGAATATCCTCGCGGATTAGAAGGCCCCAGTTGCTGTTGGGTACCGCATAAATATCATCTTTATACTGATCTGCCGTCGTATCCACCCAAACGGCTGGAATGGCGAACATTTTTCCATTGAACAGCGCATCCCGCCACGTTTCCTTGGGCGCATATTTCATCAGATTCGGCATGTACTGCTCCATCAGCGGGCCCATCTCCGCATATTGTCCGCTGTTGGCGACAATGCTGGCGTTGGACTGCGAATAAATGACATCCGGCAAATCGTTGGTGGCCAGCAGCATATTGAAGCGCTCCTTGAACGTTGAACCCTGATTGTACAGGACCTTGCTGACCTTCACATGGAAGCGCTCCTCCACGATCGGAGTGAGGACATCATTCGGGTTGTTCGCAAAAGCCGGCGGCGTGTCATTCTCCTGATAAAAGCTGTATTCCAGCGGCGTCGTATCCTCCGCTGCTCCGCCCTGCTCCGCGTTCGTCCCTTCCTTCGGATCCGCTGTCGGCGCATCCGGCTTGTTCTCCTTGGCGCATCCGGCAAATACAGCTGCCATAATAACAAGCGCCAGCAGCAATGACATGGCACTTTTCCCGCTTCTTCCCCTTAAACGTTGCATACGATTGCCCCCTAATGTTTGTTGGTGCTTTATATTAATTGCATCGGCAATTAATAACGTTAACGATACGTTATCCCTTCACAGCGCCAAGGGCCACCCCTTTAATGAAATACCGCTGGAAGAAAGGATAAATAAACAGGATCGGGAAGGTGGCGACCATCAGCGTCGCCATCCGCAGCGTTTCCACGGAGGTCTGCTTGACGGCCTGCGGCGAGCTGAGTGCCGCCACCTGTGCGAAGGTCGTAATTTCCGCTTCCCGCAAAATATTCTGCAGCAGCAGCTGCAGCGGGTGCAGCTGGTCATTGCTTACGAACAGCAGCGCGTCGAACCAGGCATTCCATTGTCCCACGCCGACGAACAAGGCGACCGTCGCATAAACGGGGGCGGACAACGGCACGAAGATGCTCACAAAAATGCGGAAGTCTCCCGCTCCGTCGATCTTCGCCGATTCCTCAACCTCGCCGGGCAGCGTCTCGTAATAGACCTTCATCAGAAACATGAACAGTCCGCTGAAGGCTCCCGGAAGAATATAAACCATGAAGGTATTCATCAGTCCCAGATTATAGATCAGGATGTAGAAGGGCAGCAGGCCGCCGGAAACATACATCGGGATAATAAAGAAAGGCAGAATCCATTTCTTCATAATCAGATGCCGCTTGGAGACGGAATAAGCGGCCGTGGCAATCACCACCAGCGAGAACAGGGTCCCTGCCGTTGTTTTGAGCACGGAAATCATAAAGGCATGCAGGATTGAATTATTGGCGAATACCGTCCTGTAATTTTCCAGCGTAAACCCGACCGGCCAGAACGTCACCTTCTCCGTCAGCACCTCCTGACCGCTGCTTAGCGAGTAGGACAAGGCGTACAGAAACGGGTAAATCGTCAGAAAGCACAGCAGGATAAACAAGGTACCCGCGGTTAGATCAAACAGCTTCAGACGCGTTCTCATGAGGTACCTCCCTTTTCTTATAGTTTAAAATAAGGCTTCGCCGCGCCAGCGTTTAATCAGCGAATTGGTCACGAACAGCAAGGCCAGAGACATGAGCGACTGAAACACGCCGATTGCCGCCGCATAAGCATAATGCGCACCCTGCACCCCCTGCTGATAAACGTAAATATCCAGCACGTCGGACTTGCCGGCTACCAGCGCATTGCGGAAATTCCAGAACGCCTCGAAATTAGGCGCAAGCGAGCCTCCGGCACCGCCGGTGCCGTTCATCAGGCTGCCCGCCGTCAGAATAAACAGGAAAGTCGCAGTTCCCATAATGCCAGGCAGCGTGATATTCCAGATCCGCTGCAGACGGTTCGCTCCGTCCACCTCCGCCGCCTCGTATAGATGAGGATCGATCGCGTTGATGGAGGACAGATAGAGAATCGAATTCCAGCCGATCCCTTTCCAGATGGTGGCGATAATAATAATCGCCCAGAAGTACTGCGGCTCGCGGAAGAAAGGAATATTATCGAAGCCCAATGCCATCAGAATCATATTCACGACCCCGGTGTCGCTTTCCAGCAGCTTATAGAATAATCCACCCACAACGACCCAGGAGATAAAGTAGGGCAGATAGGTAATCGTCTGGATCGTTTTCTTCAGTTTGGAGCTAACCAGCTCATTGAGCAGGATAGCGAATATAATCGGCATCGGGAATACGATGATCAGACAAATCAGGTTGATGGCGATCGTATTCTTCAAGGACAGATAGAAATCAGCCGACTGAAAAAACTCCCTGAAATTATCGAAGCCGACAAACTCGCTGCCGAAATAACCGCCCATAATATCGAAATCCTGAAAGGCCATCACCAGCCCGAACATTGGAATATAGTTGAAAATGAAGACCAATGCGATAGCCGGAAGCAAGAATAAGAGCAGTACCTTTTGCTGCGAGAGCGTTCTGAGCCAATTTCCGTTTTTCATTTGTTCCATCCCTGCGCCCCCCGTTTGTTGTGTACCTTCATTATAAAGGGGCTGAATCCGCTTTCAAATCAACAGGTTCTAGAGAACATTGTCATTTTTACAGCGGCTTTATGCATTATTTCTAGAATTCTTGCACATTTTTTGTAAAACCGCGGCAGCCGCAGCTCCGGCAGGTCCAAATCGGGACAAAAAAATCTCCATCCGCTGGCTAATCGGATGAAGATGATGAAGGAGCATATAAAGCCCGGTTACCCCAGGAGGCGGTACTGCACCGGCGTCATGCCCGTCAGCTGCTTGAAGGTTTTGCAGAAATAGTGGTAATTATCGATCCCGACCTGCGCAGCGATATCATAGACTTTATCCTGCGTGCCGGTCAGCAGCTGCTTGGCTTTCTCGATCCTGATTTTCTGCAGGAAAGCAACGAAGTTCTCATCCGTCTCCTTCTTGAACAGGTTGGAGAAATAAGCACTGTTCATATTAATATGGGCAGCCAGAATTTCCAGAGAGAGATTGTCGCGGTAATGCTCCTGCATATACGCAATGGCCGTGGCGATCTCCTTGCGGAGCTTGCGCTGAGAACGGGAGGTTATAATGCCGCTTGCCAGCTCCAGAATACCGGTGATATAAAGCCGGATTTCTTCTCCGGTCTCCATCTGGTTGATCACTTCATACGGCGAGGCCCCGCCCCCGAACAGCTCCTGATCCGCAATGCCATGGTCGCGCTGCAGCTTCTTGATGAAGGAAACAAACTCGAAATGGATGTTCCTCATCGCCTCCATGGAAACCTTCTGCCGCATCAGATCCTCATGGATGTCCCCAATCAGCGCGGGAATCCGTCCTCCCTCCTTGACTGCCGCCAGCAGCTGCAGCTCCACCTCCTTGAATCCTGCCGTCGGCCGGTTCACATAGTCGGTGATCTCGGAATAATGTATGACCCGCCCTTTCCCCAGAAAAAACACGCCTGCCAGCGCTTCCTGTGCCTGCCGGTAATAATCGGCAATCTCTCCGATCGCTTCACAATGCCTGCTGATGCCTATCGATGCCTGCAGCTGATAGTCGTTTTGCAGGAGGCCCCGTACGCCGCTGGACAAGGCATACAGCAGATTCTGCAAATACAGGAAGCTTGGCATCTCTGCGAAGCCGAGAAGAAAAACAAACTGCCCTTCCCCGTTCTCGCAGCAGTAGCCTGTGGAAGGATCGATAAAAGCCGTATTGATGCGCTCTTCCAGACGGGTTTTCACCTGATCGAAGGCACGGCTTCCGCGCCGCTCTTTCTCCTGCGCGGCATCATGAATTTGCATGACCATCACAACGCCGTAAGCAGTTGGGAAGGTCAGCTCGAGCTCCTTCAGCTTCTCCCGGATCGGTTCCGGCTGGGTCATGTAGCCTTGAAGCATCTGCTGCAGAAAGTTTCTGCGGTACATCTGCTGCGAATCGGCGGCGGCAGCTTTCCACTTGTACAGCTGCTCGGTTTCCTGCCGCTCCTCTTCAAGCTTGCGAACCACACTATCCAGCGCCTTCTCCAGCATATCCGGCGCAAGATTATGCTTGAGCAAATAATCCTGGGCACCCAGGAGCAGCGCCTCCTTCACATGGCTGAAATCGTCGTGGCAGCTGAGCACGATGATTTTTCCCGCAAATCCCTGCTCGCGCAGCCGCCCCAGCAGCGTAATGCCATCCATGCCCGGCATGCTGATATCCAGCAGGACGATGTCAGGGCCCAGCTCGCTGATTTTTTGCAGGGCATCCTGCCCGTCCACCGCATCCTCGGTTAGCTGGAAGCCTTTTTGCTCCCATGGAATGAGGGTCCTGACATCCATTCGGACATAATATTCGTCGTCTACGATCATCACTTTAACCATTTGCCAAAGCCTCCTGAGGATGATTGTTAACCTGCATGGGGATGCGGATGGTATTCACAAAGCTTGCGCCCGGTACGCTCTCGAAGCTGATTCCGTAGCTGTCGCCGTAATGGATTTTGATCCGCTCATCCACATTGCGCAGACCGATGCGGCTGAATCGCGGCCCTCCGGATTGCGATTGGACCAAGAGCAGATGCCCCAGCCGCGCCTGTTCCATCCCTTTACCGTTATCTTCCACCTGCAGGCAGATATCCCCATGAAGACGGAACACGCGGACGACGATAATGCCGCCTTTTTGCTTCAAATCGAGCCCGTGCAGGATCGAGTTTTCCACCAGCGGCTGGAGGACCAGCTTGACTGTCAGACATTCCAGCAGCTCGTCTTCGACCTCGAATAGAAGCTTGATCTTATCCTGATAGCGGATGTTTTGCAGCTCCATATAATGCCTGACCATCTGCAGCTCCTCCGCGATTGTAATATACACCGTATTCTTGCTGATGCTCAGCTGCAGCAGACCGATCAGGCTGGTCGATGTCCGGTAAATCGGCTCATTATTGTGAATGCGCGCCATAGAGGTTATGGAATTGAGCGAGTTGTAGAGAAAATGCGGCGTGATCTGGGCCTGCAGCGTTTCCAGCTCCGCCTGGCGTTTCATGACGTTTTCTTTCTCCAATTGATCCAGCAGGTTTCGGATTTCATGGATCATGTTATTATAATTTTGCGTCAAAATGCCGATTTCGTTCATGCTCTGCAGCTCTATGGTCCGGCTGAAATCGCCATCCTTGCTCCGCCTCATGGAGGCGATCAGATTTTTGATCGGGAAGGTAATGCGGTTGGCCAGCATATAGGCAATAATCATCGAGAGCAGGAAACAGACCGACACCACAACGATCATCGCTTTCAGAATCACATCCGAATTGCGGGTGATATAATCAATCGGGAGCTCGGCGATATAGATCCAGTCCGACTTGGTGGAATAAGCATACCGGATATATTTCAGCTCCTGGTCGTTTTTCCAGACAAAACCGCCCTGGGCTTTCATCTGCAGCACCTGATCCAGATAAGGTTTAGTCAGCTGCGTCTCATAACGGGAGGGCTCTTTCATGTAGATCACATTCTTCTGCGGGTTGGTGACATAGAAAATGCCGGGCTCGCCGTCAAAACCGTCCTGGAACATATTCTTGATCGTTTCATCCGAAATGTTGATAATCAGCACGCCAAGCGGCTTGTAAGTATCAAAGCTGTACACCGCTCGTGCCAGTGTCATCACATAACGGTTCCTCGATACCGTGCCTTCATCAAATTCATTCTCATGCATTCCCAGCCACAGGGGCTTCAAATTATTGTTCCAGGCCTGCTGATAGGAATTATAGCGCTTACAATCGGCATCAAGCGTAAGATTGATGGGATTGGGCGTAATGATGCTGCCATTGTCCATGCACAGATACATGGAGGAAATCTCCGGCTGGCTCATCATGACGCTGGTCATGAGATTGGCAACCGCACGGTTATGCATTTTTTGCTCAAATCCGCTCAGGCCAAGCGAATCCTCATTCTGAATATTCGGATCGGTGACCAGCCTTACACTCGCACCCGTTACATCGTCCATCAACTGGTTGATATTGCTTGTCGTCTGCGACAAGACGGTTTGGGCATATTTCTCGGCCTGCGACTGGACGATATCAGAGGTTTCATTATAGAGAAAGATACTTACAAAGGTCAACGGAATAACTGAAAAGGCGATCAGATAGATCGTCAGCCTGCTCTTGATCGTATGCTGCGATAAGGTTTGTTTCAGCCGCTTCCAATTCACCATTTCCCATTCACCTTTCATTCATCCAATTACCCACATTGTAACCTCACCTTCCGGCGAAGAGCAATGAGTATCCTGTTGAACGCCCATAGAATAGGGCCAACCGGTGGTTGGCCCCTAATAAGAAAATGGCTGCGATTATGCTCAGTATCTGTTTTTATTCATCTTTCTTACCACATCCGAAATAACCGATTTAAAACCTGGAAGAAAAGTATTAAAAAAACCAGTACAATGACTAGCCTTTGCATACTGCGGGTGCTTTAAAAGCATTATATGTGCTTTTTTAAGATTAAAATGAGGAATAGCAGGAAATAAGTGATGGGCAATGTGATAGTTATCATGATGCGAAGTCAAGATGAGTCTTTCAAGCCAACTTCCGTAATTGTTTCTGCTGGAGTGAAATGGATTGGAATCTTCTAGTCCAGAATGATCTGCCAAGTCAGACCAAAAGCGGATAATAGGGAATACTGTAACTAAAGGAACAAACCAGAATAGTAAAAGTTCCTGCCAAAAATTAAATAACACAGAAACAGATACTATTATAATCCAGCCGCTCAACTTGATGAAATACTCGAAATTGGTTTGCTGATCTTTAGAAACTAACCTAGTGATACAATCGATTATATTTTTAATAATGTGTTTTATCAGAAATGAGCCAAATATATATCTCAGTACGAATTGCCTTTTTGTTATTGCGTTACTTCCCAATCCTAATCGTTTTAGTTCCGAGGTATCGGGGTCTTCATCTGTCCACAAGTATTTGTGATGCTTATAATGTGAACTACAGTATGAATTGTAGTTTGTAGCTACAGGAAGAGCGATAAAAATTGAAGCCATCCACTTATTAAGTGTTTGATTTTTAAATAACATTTTATGACTTGACTCATGCATCAAATTATCTAATCCGCGCATACGACCGCCTATTAGAATAATAGATAATATATATACGATAATATTCGAATATACTTGTGTTATTACAATTGCCATAGCTATTAAAAGCCAATCTAACGCTAATGAGAAAAAGTTATACCAGTTATTTTTTTCTTGTAAGGCCCTAATTTCACGAAGCAGATTTTTTGAAAACTGATGTCCTTTATAGTACTCGATCTCGATTTGATGTGAGTCATTATTATCTTTCTCCTTTAAAATCTTTTGCTCACTCACTACCAAGCTCATTGTATAGACACTCCTGTCTATATTTATATATTTAACTTTTGTAATACTAAAGAGTCATTCATTCATTGTTTTCCTAACTCAACTGTCTAAAGAAATGAAAAAAGGATGTCCCATCTATCGACTTTTGGGACATCCTCATACGACAATGCCTCCGAAATCCGCATCCATCGCGGATTTCGGAGGCGTTGCTATGATTCAGAAATGGAACGTGACATTATCCATATCAGCCCTGTCGTCGGCTAGGCCGCCGATTTCAATGTCGTGCAGCGCAATGTCCGGATCACGGCTGACAGCGTCCAGAACGGCCAGAAAATCGTCCGCCATTTTCGACATTGTCTCCTGCGTAAACAGCTTGGTCGCATATTCGTATTCGAAATGAATGCCGCTCTCGTCCGGCTGCGCGAACAGCGACAGATCGAATTTCGAATCGCGTTTTCCGTAGCTTACCGGATTCAGCTTCATTTCTCCGGCGTTCCGTTCGTTCTGCGGAGCCTCCTGAAGCGCCAGCATCGTGCCGAATACCGGATTACGGCCGGGATCCCGCTTGAATTGCAGCCGTTCCAGCAGCAAGTCGAACTGCACGTCCTGATTGTCGTACGCTTCAAGCAAGCTCGTCTTCACCTCCGCAAGCAGCCCGGCAAAGGTCCGATCGCCCTGCGGACGGCAGCGGATGGCAAGCGTGCTGACGAACATGCCGATGATGCTTTGCAACTCCGCATGCGTCCGGCCCAGAACGGGCGCGCCGACAATCAGATCCTGCTGGGCAGAGAGTTTGGACAGCAGGGTGCTGTAAGCCGCCAGCAGAACCATGTACAGCGTTCCGCCGGATTCACGCGCGAGCCGTTCCAGCCGATCCCGGAGCCCGCGTTCGGCGGAGAACCGGATGCTTGCGCCTTCAAAGCTTTGCAGTGCCGGACGCGGAAAGTCAGTCGGCAGATTCAGGACGGGCAGCTCACCGGACAGCTTTTCCGCCCAATACCGCAGCTGACGCTCGGCCGCTTCCGTCTTCACGAAACCGTTCTGCCAAGCGGCGAAATCTTTGTACTGCAGCGTCATTTCCGGCAATTCGCCGCCTTCGCCTGCATAGAGCTTCACGAATTCACGCACCAGAATGCCGACTGAATAACCGTCCGAAACGATATGGTGCATATCGGTCAGCAGCACATGCCGATCCTTGCCCAAGGCGACGATTCCGACTCGGAACAGAGGCGCTTTGCCGAGATCGAACGGACGGATGAATGCCTCGAAAAGCCTCTCCGCCCTGCCGGTCAACCCGCGCTCCGGATCGAGATCGGCATCCTCGCTGCCGTCCCAATATGGAATATCGACGTCCGCGTGGTCGTGAATCCGCTGCACCGGCTCGCCGTCCGCGATCTCGAAGGAGGTGCGGAACGCCTCGTGCCGCTGCACGATTTCGCTGAACGCCCGCTTCAGCCGATCCGGATCGAGCTTGCCTTCCAGCAGTGTCGCCCTCGGCATATTGTAGCTGGTGCCGATTCCTTCGATTTGATCGAGCGTATACAGTCTTCGCTGGGCGGAGGAAAGCTCGTAAACGTTCCTTTCGGGCAGCGGCTGAAGTGATGAATGGATGTTTTCCGGCGCTTCCGTCACATAGCGGGCCATCGCTCGCACGGTCGGGGCTTTGAAAATATCCCGCAGCGGTATCGCCACACGAAACACCCGCTGAATGTCGGCCGCCAGCAGCATCGCCTTTAACGAATGTCCGCCCAGCTCGAAGAACGAATCCTGCGCGCCGACGCCGGCGCGTTCGAGCACCTTTTCCCAAAGCTCTGCCATCCTCCGTTCGACCGGCCCTTCAGGCGGCTCGTATCCACCGTCCTTGCCCGGTGCGTCCGACGGATCGGGGAGCGCCTTGGCATCGATTTTGCCGTTCGGCGTCAGCGGGATGCCGTCCACCCGAATCATCGCGGCAGGCACCATATAATGCGGGAGCCTGCTTGCGGCATACGCTCTCAGCTCCACTAGATCCGCATCCTCCCCCGGCACCACATACGCGCACAATATCGGGTCGTTCTGCGCAGTCTTCCTGACGATGACAGCCGCGTCCGCGACCGAACCATGATTCCGCAGCACGGCGGCCGCTTCCTCCGGCTCCACCCGGTAGCCGCGTATTTTCAATTGATTGTCGGCTCTTCCGAGAAATTCGATCTCGCCGTCCGCCGTCAATCGGCCAAGGTCGCCGGTCCGGTACAAGCGGTCGCTGCCGGTTCCGGAAACCGCGGCTTCGACGAACTTGCCGGCCGTCGGCCCGGTTTCATTTAAATAACCATCCGCCAGTCCGTCCCCGGCAATGCAGATTTCCCCGACGGCGCCGACCGGGACCGGCTTCAGCCGCGCATCGAGCAGAAAGACCTTCATATTGTCGATCGGCCTGCCGATGATGGAGCCTTTGAGCGGCGCATCCCCGCGATCGAACGTGATTGGACGGGCGATCGCCCCGATGGTCGTTTCCGTCGGCCCGTAGTGATTCATCAGCGCCGCGTTCGGGAAGCGGCTGTGGAACTTCAGGACATCGTTGGGCTTAAGCTCCTCGCCCCCGAGCACGACCAATCTCAATTCCACGAGATCGGCATGCTCCGCGAAGGACGGACTGCCCGTGAGCAGGCCGAACAGCGACGGCGTCAGCTTGATATAGCTGATCCGGCGGCGGCGCAGCATCTCCAACAGCTTGCCGGGATCGGCATAATCCGCCTTTGCGGCCAGATGCAGCTCGCCTCCGTTCAGCAGCGACGAATATAAGCTTGTATAGCCCAGGTCGAATGCGAAGGACGACAGCAGCATCGTCCGGTCGCCGGCGGTAATCGCCGCCGTTCGGGTGAACCATGCGCAGTAATTGATCAGACTGCGGTGCTTGACGGGCACCCCCTTCGGAACGCCGGTCGTCCCCGATGTGTACACGATGTAGACCGGATCGTCGGACGACCCGTTATCCGCCGGATTTTCTTCGTCCCCGGGCGGCAGCGCGGCCTGATCGAGCGGAATGATTGCGCCTCGATAATCGGCAGACGCCTGTAAGTGCGGCTGGCAGAGCAGTCCGATCACGCCGCTGTCCACCAGCATGAACCGAATCCGTTCCTCCGGAAATTCGGGATCGACGGGAACGTAAGCGGCACCGCTTTTAATGGCCGCCCATAGGCCGACAATCATGTCGAGCGACGGCTCCGCCAGGATGCCGAACGCCTTGCCCGGGCCGGCTCCCGCTTCGATCAGACGTTTGGCGAGCCGGTTCGCCTTTTCGTTCAGCGCCTTGTACGTCAGGGCATCCCGTCCGGACGTGGCGGCCGTGCGGCCGGCGCTTTTCTCCGCCTGCTCTTCGAGCAGCCGCTTGATCGTGCGCTCTTTCGTATACGGTACCGAGGTTTCGTTGAGCCGCGCCAGCAGCCGCTTCTCCTCCGCGGTTAACAACTCGAGCTCTCCGATCGGAACCGTCAAGTCCGCCGCCATCGCTTCCAGTATCGAGATCAGATGCTCCGCCATCCGGCCGATCGTTTCCCGGTCGAACAGCTCGGTTCTATATTCAAGCACAAGCCGCAGACCGCCGTTCTTTTCGGTTGCCTTCAGCTCGAGATCGAATTTGGCATTGCTGCCTTCCGGTTCATAGGGTGTAATGTCGACGCCGTCGACCCGCGCCTGCGCCAGATCAACATTTTCAAAAGCAAACATGACGTCGAACAACGGATGGCGGTTCAGCGCCCTGTCGGGCTGCAATTTCTCGACCAGCGCCTCGAACGGGTAGTCCTGACGGTCCAGCGCTTCCAGTGAACGGGCCGCCGTTTCCTTCACGAACTCGCCCAGCGATTTGCCCGGTTCGGGGAAATTCCGCAGCGCTACCGTGCTCACAAACATCCCGACGACGGCATCCAAATCGGAAGACCGTCTGCCCGCAACGGGGCTGCCGACCACGATATCCTCCTGGCCGGAATGCTTATGCAGCAGGATGTTAAAAGCCGCCAACAGCACCGCATACAGGGTCACGCCTTGCCCGCGCGCCAGCGCGTTCAGCCCGGAACCGAGACGGCCGTCCAGCTCGAACCGGACCTGACCTCCCTCGTTTGTCGCCTCCTGCAGCCTCGGCCTGTCGGTCGGCAAGTCCAGCAGCGGGATTTCCGCCGAGAATTCGCGGACCCAAAATTCCTCCTGTTTCCGGAACTCCCCGGCATTCAACCGGCCGTTCTGCCATTCGGCGTAATCCCGATAGCGGACCGGCGGCGCCGGCAGTATCTCGCCTGCATACAGCCGGGCAAAATCACGGATCAGAATGGCAACAGACAGCCCGTCCGATACGATATGGTGCATGTCGTACATAAGCAGCCATTTCACGGGCGTCACCTTGACCAGTGCAGTTCTGAGCAGCGGTGCGCGCGCCAGATCGAACGGCTGCACGAACCGCTCGAACACACGCTCCAGCTCGCTTTCGGCGGCGCGAAGATGGGAAACTTTCAATTCCGCCTGCCGGTGAATGCGCTGGTAAATGGCGTCCCCTTCCTGCTCGAAAGAGGTGCGGAGCGCCTCGTGCCGCTCAACGAGCGCCCGGAAAGCCCGTTCCAGCCGCGCGGCATCGAGATCGCCTTCCAGCAGCACCGCGCCGGGAATGTTATAGCTGGTCGTTGCGCCCGCAAGCTTGTTGACGATAAACAGTCTTCGCTGTGCCGGTGAGACGCCGTAGCGCTCCTTCTCCACCGCCGGTTCGATAGCCGGAAGCGTCCGCTTATCCGACAGATGCGCGAGCTCGCCAGCCGGCCCGACTTCTATCGCGGCCGCCGCATATTCGTCCGGCGAACCGTCCCGCATCTGTTCCGTGCGTTCGATCAATGCCGAAAATTGCTTGATCGTCGGCGCTTCGAACACGTTGGCAAGCGACAGCTCGGCCGCAAATTCCCGTTGAATTTCGGAAATGAGCTTGATCGCTTTCAGCGATTGGCCCCCGAGCTCAAAGAAATGATGATGAATGCCGATGCCGCCGACTCCGAGTATTTGTTCCCATATCGCGATCAGCTTGGCCTGAATGCCGTTTTCCGGCCCTTCATATTGCTCGGTCGGATCCACCCCCATTTCAAGAGCGGCGAGCGCCTTGCGGTCGATTTTTCCGTTCGGATTGAGCGAAAGCCGATCCATCGGCACGATAAACGACGGGACCATGTAAGCTGGAAGACTGCCGCGCATAAATTCCCGGATGCCGGATGGGTCGTTCCCCTCCGTCCCGGAAGCGACGTAGAAGGCGGCAAGATCGTTTTCCGCCGAAGCGCTTGTTTTGACGACGACCACGCCGCTGCGCACGAGCTCGCACCGGTTCAGCACGCTTTCGATCTCGCCGATCTCAATGCGGTGGCCGCGGATTTTCGTCTGCTCGTCCTTCCGCCCGAGCACCTCGAAATTCCCGTCATCCAGCATCCTGCCCAAATCGCCGGTCCGGTAAAGCCGGCTTCCGTATCCGCCAAAGAACGGATCCTTCCCAAACTTTTCTTCCGTCAGCCCCGGATTGTTCAAATAACCGCGCGCCAGCGGAATGCCGGCGATGCAGATCTCGCCCTTAATGCCCGCCGGAACCGGCCGCATGCGCTCGTCCACGATATAAATCCGCCGGTTGGCAAGCGGCTTGCCGACGGGCGTGCTTGCGCGTTCCGCGTCCGCTGCGGAGCTTTCGGAGGAAGCCGAGTACAGCGTACTCGTCATCGCCGTCTCCGCCGGGCCGTATGCGTTGAGCAGCCCGATCCGGCCGCCCGGCAGCCGATTCCACTGCGCGACCCTCTCCGGCAGCATTCGTTCCCCGCCGACGACCATCAGCCGCAGCCTTCCATGCGGGACGATGTCCGGGGCGGAGTGCCACAGCTGCACGACCTCGTTCCAATAGGAGGTGGGCAGATTCGTCACCGTAAGGCCGTACGCCTCACATTTCTGCGAAAATTCCCGGGGCGTCCAAGTATGCTTGTCCCGCAGCACAAGCGCGGCGCCGGCAGCCAGCGTCGTCAGTACCTGCTCCAGCGAAATATCGAAGCCGATCGAGGAGAATTGCAGGACGCGGTCCTCCGGCGTAAGCTCGTACCGGCCGATGATGTCGACGGTATGACTGACGACCGCCTCATGCGGCATCATGACGCCCTTCGGCCTGCCGGTTGAGCCGGACGTATAGATGATATAGGCCAGATTTTCGGACTTCGCCTCGGAAACCGGACGGTCTCCTGCCTCCCGCATCAGCGCCTCCCCTTCGGTATCCAGACAGACGATGCGGCATCCGCCTCCCTTAACTTTACCTTCCAGCGCGGACTCGGTCAGCAGCACGGGGACGCGGGCATCGTCCAGCATCAGATCGACGCGCTCGCCCGGATAGTCCGCGTCGATCGGCAGGAAGGCGCCGCCCGCCTTCAGAATGGCCACCATGCCGACGATCATCGGAATGGACCGTTCGACATACAAGCCGACAGGCACATCGGGACCGACGCCCCAAGTCTTCAGCTTGTTCGCCAGCCGGTTCGATAAAAGATCCAATTCGGCGTACGACAGCCGCTCGTCTTCCTGAATGACCGCGGTACGCTCCGGTTGCAGCCGCGCCCGGTCCTCGAACAGCTCATGCCAGCACCGCTCCTGCGGGTAGTCCATCGCGCCGCCGTTATGGGCAAGCCCCCGCAGCTCGGCGGCGGATAGCATCGGGATGTCGCCGATCGCCGCTTCCCCGCCGGCAAGCAGCCCCTCGATCAGATTCATCAGATGGCCGAGAATCCGCTCGGCCTCCTCCTCGCGCAAATAACGGCAATCGAACAGAAGCTTGAAATGCAGCTCCGGCTGCAAATTGCAGTAGACGGTCAGCGGATAATCCATCTGCTCTTCCACGCGCAGCGACTCGATGCGCAGTGAGCCGAGCCCGTCCTTTAGCGTCTCGTCGAACGGATAGTTTTCGAAAATGACGATGCTTTCGTACAGGTCGTACAAAGCCGAGCTTCTCGGCGCGTCGCTCCAGCTGCGAATGTCGGCGAGCGGCGTATATTCGTACTGCCGCATCTCCACGCTGCTTCGCTGAATGTCCTGCAGCCATGGGATCGTGCCGGCATCGTCAGCCGTAAGAACCCGGAACGGGAGCGTGTTCATGAAGCAGCCAACCATGGAGCCGGAACCGGCGAGGTCGGCCGGACGGCCCGACGACGTCGTGCCGAACACGATGTCGGTTTCGCCGGCGTAGCGGTTCAGCAGCAGCGCCCAGGCTCCCTGTACGATCGTGTTCAGCGTGACGTGGTGCTTGCGCGAGAATTGGCGAAGCCTTTGCTGCAGCTCCGGCGAAACGTCTTGCTCGGCTTTGCCGAACGCCTGCGCCCGATCTTCCGCTCCGTTCGCCGACGGAAACAAATCGGCAAACCGGACGGGCGTCCGAAATCCGGCGAGCGTCCGCTTCCAAAATTGCTCCGCAAGCTGCAAATCCTGGCCGCGGAACCAGGCGATGTAGTCCTTGAACGGCCGAGCGGCGGGAAGCTCCGCTTCCCGTCCGTCGCAATACGCTTCGTACAGCGTTCCGATCTCGCCCAGCAGAATGCCGACACACCAGCCGTCCAGCTGGAGATGGTGGTGCGTCCAGATGACGTCGTAAACGGATTCCGCCCATTTCACGACCGTAATCCGCATGAGCGGCGGCTTCGACAGATCGAAACCGAGCCGGCGGTCCGACTCGATCCATCGCTCCAGCTTTCCGGTTCGCTCGGCTTCTGCGGCGTCCGTCCAATCCAGCACCTCGAACGGGATGTCGATCCCGCCGTGAATGAGCTGCACCGGCTCCTTCAGCCCCTCCCAATGGTAGGACGCCCGCAAGCTTTCGTAGCGGCTCAGAATCGTCTGCCATACGCGCCGAAATGCCTCGATATTCAACGCGGATTTGATCGTATAGACGGTCTGCTCCACGGTGACGGAGGAATCCGGCGAATAGACATGATGGAAAATCATACTTTGCTGCACGGGCGACAGCGTAAACGCATCCTCCATATTGCGGTACCGGGAGGACCATTCGTCCAGCTTGTCCTGCGTGACCGGAGCGAGCGGAAAATCGGACGGCGTAAACTGCCGCGTCTCCGCTTGCCGGCAATAAGCGATAATCGCCTTCAGGTTGCGCATAAAATCGTCCGCGAGCCGCTTGATCGTCGTCTCCTCATGGATCTTAGAGCCGTATTTCCAGTCGACGGTCAGCTCCCCGTCCGATAGGATCGCGTCGATATCGATGAGATGGCTGCGGATGCCGTCCGGATCCCGGGTATCGCCCGGGTCGGCTGCCGGCTTAATGAACAGCGCGTCGTTTCGGAACAGCTGGTCGAACTGGCCCAGATAGTTGAAGCTGATTTGCGCTCTCGGCCTCGCTGCGAACACCGCGCGGACCTCCTCCTCCGCGAGATAGAGGAGCATCTCGTAGCCGATTCCGCCGCGCGGAATGCCGCGAAACCGCTCCTTCACCCGCTTGATGAGCGTGCCCGTAGATCCAGCCGGCCGGCCGTCGTCCTCCTCATCCCCCTTCACGTCACCATCGCCTAGAACGATGGGAAAGACGGACGTAAACCATCCGACCGTGCGGGACAGATCATGCTCCTCCAGCAGCTTCTCCCGTCCGTGGCCTTCCAGATCGACCGTTGTCTCCCCCGACCAGCCCGCCAGCGTGCAGGATAGCGCGGCAAGCAAGATATCGTCGATTCTCGTGCCGAACGGCCGATGGATATCAAGCAGCAGCCGGCGCGTCTCCTCCTTGGCGAGTGCGACGGATACCGTCCGCGCATCCCGCTCGGCATTCACGCCGTCCTTGAAATCGACGGGAATCGGCCTGGAGGTGGCTGGGGCGGCGTCCAGCCAAAAGCCGCGCTTCTCCAATAACTCGGATGAAGCCGCATACGCATGCGCGTATTCCGACCATTCCTTGAAGCCGAGGCTCTTCGGCGGCGGCGGCGCCGACCCGCTTCGTTCGAGCTGATCGTACAGATCTCCGATGTCGCCTGCAATGACCCGCCACGAGTAACCGTCCACGATCAGATGATGAGCCGCTATGAACAGCGTTCCGTTCTGCCCGTTCCCATTTTCAAAATAAGCCGCCGCCGCCAGCGGTCCGTCCGTCAAGTTCAGACCGCGGTGGAGCGCGGAGCAAATCCGCTTCCGCTGGGCTTCGCGCCGCGCCGGCTCCATGCCGGACAAATCATAAACCCGGAAAGGCAGATGGTCCCCCTCAACCGCTGCATAAGACTGAATCCATTGTCCGCCGCGCCGGTGGAAGCGTAGCCGGAAGCCGTCGTGCGCTCGCGTCAGCGCGCGGAAGCTTTCCCGCAGCAGCTCGGGCTTCAGGCCAAGGCGGGTTTCCAGCATGACCGCCTGATTCCAATGATGAACGTTTTCCAGCTTCTGCTCGAAAAACCAGCGCTGAATCGCCGTCAACGGCACCTCTCCCGACGCTTCCTCCTCCGATGCTCCCCGCTTCCCGTCGTGCCCGGCCTCCGTCAGCTCCGCGGCTGCCACGAGCTCGGCGATCGTCTGATGCTTGAACATTTGGCTCACCGTAATCGCCATGCCCGCCTGCATCGCTTTCCCGGCGATCTGAATGCTCAGAATCGAATCCCCGCCCAGCTCAAAAAAGTTGTCGTGAATGCCGACGGTTTGCTCGTCGACGCCGAGAACAGACGCCCATATTCCGGCAAGCTTCGCCTCCGTTTCGCTGCGCGGCGCCTCATAGCCGCTTCCGGCCGCGGCCGGATCGGGCGCCGGCAGCGCGCCGCGGTCGATTTTCCCGACCGCGGTCAGCGGCAGCCGCTCCAATCGCACATAAGCGGACGGAACCATGAAGTCCGGCAGCTTCTTGGACAGAAACGCCCTCAACGTTGCGACCTCCGGCTCGTCATCCGACACGTAATAGGCGCAGAGCGATTTTTTTCCGTTGCCGCCATCCCGGTCGATCACGACGGCATCCCGGATTTGGTCATGCTTCAAAAGGACGTTCTGGATTTCGCCAAGTTCGATACGGTACCCTCTTATTTTCACCTGATGGTCAGCCCGGCCGATCAATTCCACTTCCCCGTCCGGCGACCACCTTCCGAGGTCGCCCGTCCGGTACATCCGTTCGCCCGGGACGAACGGATCGTCCGTGAACTTCTCCGCCGTCAGCTCCGGGCTGTTCGCATAGCCCCGGGTCACGCCGGCCCCGGCCAGGCAGATCTCCCCTACGACGCCGGTGGGGGCGAGATTGCCGTCGCAATCAAGAATATAGCATCTCATGTTGGCAATCGGCCTGCCGAGGGAAACCTTCCGTTCCGAGCAGCGGGTGAACAGCGCGTCCACCGTCGTCTCGGTCGGTCCGTAATGGTTGTACAGTCCGTAGCCCATGCCGGTCAGCTCGTCCTTAAGCGCATCGTCCAGCCGCTCGCCTCCGGAGATGATCGTGCGGAGGCTGTCCAGCCTCCGCCTCCCGCCGACCAGTTGCTTCAATAAAGTCGGAACGAGGTTGATCAGATGGATGTGATGCCGGTCCACATAATCGGCGAACTGCCCCGGGTCGAGAATCAGGCTCTTGTCGGCAATATGCAGCGTCGCCCCGTGCAGCAGCGTGCCGAATATCTCCTCAATACTCGGATCGAACACAACGTTCGTCATCTGCAGCACATTCATGCCGCTGCCGATGTGGTACATGTCGCCGAACCAGAGCGCGATATTGACGACGCCTCGGTTCTCCACCTGCACGCCCTTCGGCTTCCCCGTCGTTCCCGACGTATAGAAGACGGCGAACAGCCCTCCCGGATCGGGGTCGGCGGACAGCGGGGACGTATTGCCGGCGAATAGCGAGGGATCGTCCAGCAGCAGGATACCGTCGGCCGCCAGCAATCCGGCGGCTTCCGCGCCCGCAGCGTCCACTTCGTCGCTCCCGCCTCCCTCCCCTAGCGTCCCCAGCCGGGACAGCAGCAATCGCGCTCCGCTGTCCTCCAGCATATACTGCTTGCGCGATTCGGGATACGCCGGGTCCAGCGGCAAATAGGCGCCGCCTGCCTTCAGGACGGCGATTATGGCGGCGGTCGTCTCGACGGACCGCTCCGCCATAATGCCAACGACATCCCCACTCTTCACGCCCCGCTTGCGCAATTCGTGCGCCAGGCTGTTCGACATCGCGTCCAGCTCCCGGTAGGTGACCGTCCGCCCGTTATACACCGCGGCCGCAAGCTCCGGCGTTCTCGCTGCCTGCTCCTCGAACAGCCGGCTGACCGCCGCTCGCTCCGGGAACGGTGTGCGCATGCCGTTGAATTCACCCAATATCCGCGCCTTCTCGGCGGGGGACACAAGCTCGATCTCTTCCACCCGCTTGCCGGGGTGATCGGCGACGTCTTCCATGACGGCGGTCAGCTGCTCCGCAAGCCGTTTGACCGCCGAAGCATTGAAGGCATGCTCCTTGCAGCTGAAGGTGACCTCGATCCCGTCCGACACCGTGACGCTGACGGTCAGATCGTAGTTTGTCATCTCAAACGCGGCGTACGAGCGGAAGGCGATGCCGTCCTCGCTCTCCCGCCGCGCCGTCACGATACGGTCCAGCGGGTAGTTCTCGAATACGACGATCGTATCGAACAGGTCCGTCCGGCCGTCTATGCCAGCATGCCGTTTAATGTCGGCGAGCGGCGTGTGCTCATGCTCCTCCCGGTTCAGCAGGCTGCGGTGGACCTTCCGCACAAGCTCGGCGGCCGATTCGCCCGCATCGCGGCTTACCCGCAGCGGCAGTGTGTTGATGAACAAGCCGACGACTTCCTCCATTCCCCGAATCGCAGCGGATCTGCCGGATACGGTCGTACCGAATACGACGTCGCGGGCGTTTGCGTTTTTCTGCAGCACGATCCCCCATGCGGCATAAACAAGCGCGGCGAGCGTCACCTCGTTCCGTCTTGCGAACTCTTCCGGCTTATTCTTGTCCAGCGTAACCGAATAATGGACATCGCTCTTCGCGATGCCGGGTCCCGAATCTCCCGAAGCCAGCCGAGCCTGCGTCTCGAACCGTTCGAACATACGCCGCCAATACCGCTGCTGCTCATCTTTATCCTGATTTTGAACGGTCATGACAAAATCCTTAAACCGCTTCCTTGCAGGGAATACGACCGTCTCCGATCGGCCGAGCCGCCTGTATGCGTCAATGAATTGCTTCAGAAGAAGGCCGGTGCTCCAGCCGTCGAATAAAATATGATGATGGCTGATGATCATCTCGCTGCGGTCATTCTCCAACCGGCACAGCGCAATCCGGAACGGCACCTGCCGGAGATCGAACTTGTCCGCCCGGTCGTTCGCCCGGATCGCTTCCAGCTTTTCGCGGCGCTTATCCGCCTGTATGCCCTCAAGATCATGCACCTGCAGCCGCAAAGGATGCGCCTTCAATACGATTTGAACGGGCGCCTTCACCTTCTCCCAGCGGAACATGGTGCGTAGCATCTCATTGCCCTCCGCGACGTGCCGCCAAGCCTCGGCAAACAACGTCTCGTCAACGTCCCCTTCGATTTCCAGACTGAGCTGCTCGAAATATTCCTCGCTGCCGGGATCCTTCAGATAATGAAACAGGATTCCCTCCTGCATGGGAGTCAGGGCGACGATATCCTCGACCAGCTCCCGTTCCAATTTGGCCATCTCGACTTCCTCCTATCTCGCCTGGGCAGGAGATCCTGCGGCGATGCGGCTCGTATCTTCCGCAATTTCTCCTTGTTCCATCTTGATCAGCTTGTCCGCCCCGTGAAAATACCGGTCGTCATGGGTGATGGCGATGACACATTTGCCTTTGGACTTGAATTCGGGCAGCAGCTCCGCGTAGAAAAATTGCCTGAACTCCGGATCCTGATCGGCCGCCCACTCGTCGAACAGACAGACCGGCTTGTCCTCCAAATAGTTGATCAGCAGCGCCAGCCGCTTGCGCTGACCCGTCGACAACTTCGTCGTGCTGAACGTCCCGTCCTGAATGGTCAGCTTCTCGTCGATGCGCAGCAGCTTCATATAGGTCCGGATCTCATCCTTTTTGGAGGCGGAATCGATGCCGTACAGCTTCCCGAACAAATAATAATCACTGAAAATCGCGGAGTAGAGCTCGCCCAGCTCCTCCTGGCCGACGGCTCTGCCGTTGATCCGGATTTCGCCTTTGTCGCAGGCGTACAATCCCGTCATCAGCTTCGCCAGCGTCGACTTGCCGCTTCCGTTGCCGCCGGTTACAAAGGCGATCTCGCCGGAACGGAAGACGCAGTCGATCGGGCCGACACGGAACGACTCGCCGCTGTCGCCGCGGTATTCGTATTCCACGCCATCAAGTTCGATTTCAAATCCATCGCCGGCGACGTCAGGCCCGGTTTCCGCCGCCCGTCCGCCGTCCTCCGGCTCTGTGAGCTGCCGGATGAACGTTTTGATCCGCTTCCAGCTGATCTGCATTTGCACGGCCTGCGGGATCGCGTTCAGAATGCTGTTGACCGGTCCGGTCATATAGAGAAAGACGAGCACGTAGTTTCGCAAAATATCGCTTCGGACGCTCTCGAACAGCAGCGGGAACAGAAACGCTACCGCCCCGATCACGAGCGTAAACAGCAGTTCCCCGATAATGAACACGTTGGCGAATTTCAAGCCGCCGCGGATACGTTTCGTTCTGTATTCTCCGATCGTCCCTTCCATATCCGCCCGGAACTCGTCCCGCTTCGCCCGGCCCAGGCTGAGCTCCTTATACCCGCCGATGAGATCGTTGATAAAGCGGAAGAACGTGTTTTGAATCGTTCTCGTCTGCTCCCACAGCTTATTGGCCGAACGGCCGGCCGCGTAGTAGAGTCCCGCCGCGGCGAGCATGACGGCGATGGAAATAAGCAGTCCGTACACATTCAGCACGCCTAGGTAAACGAGGCAGCAAATGAGCGTAATCGAATCCGTCAATCCGGTGATCAGAATAGCGGCATGGTTGCTGATCGCTTCCGTGTCGTTGTTGAGCGTCGTTTGGATCTTCTCATTTTCCATCCGTTCGATTTTTTCATAGGGCGTGTTCAAAATATTGTCCAGCAGCTCGACCCTTTTCTCGTAAATGATCGTGTTCGTCAGCGCGATGAGCCGGGTGCGCACGAATTTTTGGCCGAGCACGTAGACGGCGATGCCAAGCGCAAAATAGAGGAACAATTCACCGCCCGACTGCTCCCCGTCCATCCGGTTCAGCGCCTCGTTGACGATGAAGATGATCATGGCGTTGCCGAAGCCGCTCGCAATGCTCATGACGATGAGCGAGAAAAAGTTTCGGTCCCGATGCTCCGGAAACACCGAAGCGAACGACAGGTACAGGCCGAACAGGACGACGGCGGACAGCGCCGCCAGCGCCGCCACGGGCAGGCTTGCGGGTGCCCATACTCGGACGAACTCCCAGCTCAGTCCCGAGAACAGCACGTCCGGAATCCGATACAGTCCGTACGCCGCCGCCAACGCAAATACAAGCGAAAGGGCGGGTATGCCGAGCCGACGTTTCGCGTTCTTCTCCACCCTTCTGTTTCCGCGGATCAGCTGCAGGATAGACCGGATCATGAAAAACAGCACGACGCCGATAAACGGAACCGTCAGCAGAATGACGGCGAACGCGAAGCCGTCGATGCTTTTATACGTATCCCGCGCGTTCTTCTCGGGGCTCTTCCCTTGCAAAATATCGATAACGCCCTGGCCGATGGCGCGCGTATATTCCGAGTCCAGATTCGCCAGAACAGCGACACCGAGCCCCTCCTGCGGACGGAAAACGATGAAGGAGGAGAAGGTCGGATTGCTTCCGTCATGGGAAATTTCCCCGCTCCCGCGCTGATAGACCTCCCAGCCGCCCGCATACGAACCGCCATCGCCGGCCGGCGCAACGGAACGGTCCGGCTCGAGCGTTTGCCGGAGAGCCTCCGCCATCGCCGCGTCCGGCGCGGCGGCGTTTTCCATCTGAATGTTCAGCCACCGCTCCATATCGTTCGCGTTCGAAATGAAATAACCGGCCGGCTTGTTGCCGCGGTACATCGGAGCGTCGTAAGGCATTGTTCGCAGAAAGCCGATTTTGTACCCTTGGGCCATCCCGTTCGCTGTGGCTTCCGCTCGATCCAAGTAGGTCTCGTCAAGCTCCAGCGGCTGCAGAATACGGGTGTGGATATAGTCCTCGAAGCTCATCTTCGACGCTTCCTGGATGATCAGGCCCAAAATATCGTAGTTGATCGTCGCATATTCGAACCGCTCGCCCGGATAGGACGCCAGCGGACGATTCAGCAGCGTTCTTACCGTCCGCTCCAGCGCGCCGTCATCGTCCGCCGCCGGAATGTCCTTGATCGTCTCGAACGGAATGCCGCTCGTATGATGCAGCAGCTGCTCAAGCGTAATGTCGACATCTCCGTCGACGGACCGTCCTCTGTATTCGCCCTTGTACTTCATTTTGAACCAGGGCAGATAATCGCTCACCGTCTTGCTTAAATCGAGCGCGCCCTCTTCGGCAAGCCGGTAAACCGCCAGTGCCGTGAACGCCTTGCTGTTGGAGCCGATCTCGAACGGCGTCCGCTGCGTCACCGGCGTCTTCGATTTCAGATCGGCATAGCCGAAGCTCTTCTTGTACGCCGGCTGTGCGCCGTTCACGACGACGACCGACAGGCCCGGAATTTTGCCCTCTTTCTTCAGCTTTCCGATCCAGGAATCCAGCTGCTTCTCATACCCGTCCGGCAAATCGGCGGCCGCGCCCGAATCCGCGGCGGCGGCAAGAGGATTCACAGCCGCCGTCAGAACGAGCAGCACAACGGCAAGCAGGATAGCGGCGGCATTTCGTGTCCGTGTCATCTTCGCCATGTTCCACTCCAATCCGCGAATCGCTTCGGCCCGCGATTCAGTCGTCAAATAGTTGGTCAAGCTCGTCGTCCGACAGGCTCGTCGTCTCAAAGTCGGCGGCCGTAAATTCGCTCCTGTCCCTGCCGCAGCAATGCTCAATCACCGCTCCGAGCCGGTCCCTGTAATCGCGGGCGAACCGACCGGCCGTCTCCCGCCTGAATTTGCTCAGGCTGTAAGTGACCGACAAGCGCAGCCTGCCGCCAATCGTGAAGGCCACGATGTCCAGCAGGCAAGGCAATTCATTGCATCCCCCGCTTTCGCGCCCGGTATATTCTTCCGCATAGCCGAACATGCCTCCCGTAAAGGAAGCTTCAAAGTCGCCCAAATAATTGAACCGCACGCGCTTGCCGGAATCGCCGTCCAATTCGCCGGTTACATGCCTGAGCACGCCGTAGCAAAGCCCGTTATTCGGAATTCGCCGCAGCTGATCCTTCAGTCCCTTGATTTGCGCGGACAGACCGGCTTCGGGTACCGCCAGCCGAACTGGAAACAGGCTCGTGAACCAGCCGACGGTGCGCGATACGTCGAGCCCCTCGATGATTTCCTCGCGACCGTGCCGCTCGAGCTCCAAGTGGACGTCGCCGCTCCCCGCAAACTCCCGGACCGTAAGCGCCAGCGCGATCAGCATCAGCTCGTCGGCCCTCGTCCTGTAGGCGTCGTCCGCCTTGGCCGCGAGCCGCTGCGTCTCGTCCTCCGTCAGCACAAGCTCTACCGTCTCGCACTGATTCATTGCGTCCGGACCGCGATCGTAATCGTTCCAAGATGAAGGGGTCGCTCCATCCAGCACGTCCTCCCAGTAGGCTTTGCTGCGGATCGCCCGCGCCCGACCGAATCGTTCCAGCCCGGCGGCCCAAGCCTGCATGGAAGCCGTCTTCGCAGGCAGCGTCTCTTGCGCGAGCGAACGCAATCGTTCCGCCTCGACATATTCGCTAGACTTGTCCGATCCGATAGAGGCATGAAAGCGATGAAAGCTCTTCCCGCCGGACAAGCCCGCATCCCTCGAACCGTCAGACCCTTCAGTCCCGGCTGCGCTCTCGGCGGACGCGCGGTCCTGCGTCAGCCGCTCATAAGCCTGGCTTATGTCTTCGAAAATAATCCGCCACGAGATTCCGTCGACGGCCAGATGATGGGCGGCCAGCAGCAGCCGCGTTTCCCCGTCTCCCAGCCGGAACAGACAAGCCTTGATCATGATGCCGCCGGCCGGATCGAAGCTTGCTTTCAGCTTCTCGCCGATCGCGGCCATTCGCTTGCGTCCTTCGGCGGCGGACAGGTCCGACAGATCGGCGACCCTGATCCTGTTCGGAACGAAGAACGGCGCTTCGTTGTAATAGAGCTCGCCCCCGCCGGCGCCGACATTGATGCGGAAGGCGTCGTGACGGCGCACAACGGCGTCGAAAGCCGCCTCCAATACGGTGAACGCCGGCTCTCCGCGCATACTCAGCAGCACAGACTGCGTGTAATGCTTCATGTCTGGCAATCGCTGTGCAAGCAGCCAGGATGCCGCCGGAATCGTTCCGACGGGACCTTCGGACGGGGCTTCGTAACCGCCGTCTGCTTCCCCCGAAGATTCCATATATAACGCCATATCCGCAAGTCTCGGATACGCCAGCATGTCCTTCACTTTGATCCGGTATCCTTCACCGGCCAGCCTCGAGGCGATTTGAATCGCTTTGATCGAATCTCCGCCGAGATGGTAGAAATTGTCGCTGGGGCTTATCCCGGCGGCGTTCAGCAGCTCCTCCACGATCGGGATCAACGCCCGTTCCGCCGCGGTTGAAACGGTCTCCCGTTCGGCCGGGTCCAGCTCCGCCGCCTCGGGATCGGGCAGCGCCGCTTTATCGATCTTGCCGTTGATCGTCAGCGGAATGGCGCTTAATGCGACGAAGCGGGCCGGAATCATATAGTCCGGAACGCGGTCCCTTACATATTGCGACAATTCGGCCTCGGTCAGCCCGGCGACACCGGTATAATAAGCGCATAAATAGCGGCCGCCGCTCCGGCTGACGCGGTCCGTCACCACCGCCTCCCGGATTCCGGCACGGCCGAGCAGGACCGATTCGATTTCGCCAGGCTCGATTCGGTATCCGCGGATTTTCAGCTGTCTGTCGGCTCTTCCGGCATATTCGACGACATCGCCTTCCGTAAATCTCGCAAGATCGCCCGTCCTGTACATCCGCGCGCCGGCGTTGAACGGATCGGCCATAAACCGTTCCTCCGTCAGCTCCGGTCGGTTCAAATAGCCCCGCGCGACGCCGTCTCCGGAAATGTACAGCTCCCCGGTTTCGCCGTCCGGCACCGGATTCATGTCGGGATCGAGCACATAGATGCTCGTATTGGCCGCCGGCACACCGATGGGCACAGATCCGCCGGTATCTTTCGCGGGATCGAAACGGTGGATCATGCAGCCAACGACCGTCTCCGTGGGACCGTATTCGTTAAAGATGCGAATACGGCCGCCGAAGCGCTCCGCGACGGCCGCCGCGAGATTCGCTTTCAAATCCTCGCCCCCGACGATGAAGGCGCGAACCGAGCCGCAGCCGCAGTCGGCATCCAGAAGCAGCGAAAGATGCGCGGGCGTCAGCTTGACGACGGTGGCGATTCCGTCCCGCAGGATTCGGTGCAGCACGAATTCGCTTGCGCCCTCGGGATAAACGGCGATCTGCCCGCCGCCGATGAGCGGCGTGAAGATCGAGGTGACCGTCAGATCGAAGGAGAGCGGCGAGTAGAGCGGGAACACGTCCGCAGCTTCGGCCTCCGTATAGGCACGGCGCGCCCAGCAGATGTAGTTGACCAGCCCGCGCTGCTCGATCATGGCGCCTTTCGGCGCGCCGGTTGAGCCAGACGTGTAGATGATATAGGCAAGATCGGACGGCCCGCTTCGCTCTCCCGGATCGGACGGATCGCCCGAATATCCGCTCTCTGCTGTCAATGAAACGATCCCGCCCGGGAGCGGCGTTCCGTCCGGCCGCTCGCCCTCCGGCACGTTCGTCAGAATCAGACCGGCTTCTGCATCCTGCAGCATGTAACGGATTCGGTCCGCCGGCAGCCCCGGATCAAGCGGCAAATAAGCGCCTCCCGCCTTCAATACGGCGAGAATGCCGACGACCGACTCGATCGAATGCCGGGCGAGCAGCCCGACGACCGTTCCGCGCCGGACGCCTTTTCCGATCAGTACATGCGCCAGCCGGTTCGCTCTTTCATTCAAGGTCCGGTAGCTCAGCGTCTCCTCGCCCATGCGGATTGCGATACGATCCGGCGTCCCGGCCGCCTGCTCCGCGAACAGCCGGTGAATCGTCTTCTCCCGCGGATAATCTGCGGCGGACTGGTTGAAATCGCGGATCCGCCGGTTCCAATCCGCTTCGGGAAGCAGGCCGAGCTCCTTGACCGGACGCCCGGGTTGCCGGATCATCTGCTCCGCCAAATGGAGCAGCCCGCGGTAGATCCGCTCGATCCGCTCTTCCGTATAATCGCGCACTTTATAATCCATATCGAGCCGGAGCTCTCCCGATCCGGACCATTCTCTTATGATAAGCTGATAGGAATAGAGCTGGTTTCCGCTATAAAATTCCTCGTTCAGGACCGGCGCGCCGGCAAGCTCGTCCATCATCCGCGTGTTGTAGTAGTTCACGGACGTGTCGAACAGGCTTCCGTACCCTTTTTTGTTCAACTCCAGGTCCCGCACGAGAAGATCGAACGGATACCGCTGATGGTAGTAGCATAACGTCAGCTCCTGGCCCAACTCCAAGATCAGCTGGTCGACAGCCAAATTGGAATCGATCCGGAAACGGAACGGCATCGTGCTCGTAAACATCCCGACGGTGTTTTTTTCTTTTCGGCCCGCCCGGTTGAACAGCGGCAGGCCGATGACGATATCGTCCCGCCGCGACGTTATATATAGATAGATGAAATGCATGGCGACGAAGAACGTATACGGCGACACGGACCGCTCTTCGGCGAACCGCTTGATACGCCCGGCAAGACCGCTTTCGATCCGGAACGTCCGCCGCCTTCCCTCGCCGCTCTCCATGCCGGACTTGCCGGCAGGTTCCGGCAGCAAAGCGAATTTATCGTTCCAGAACGATTTGTTTTTCATAAAGCGGGCGGACGCCAGGTATGAGCGCTCCTGATCGATATAGTCGAGATAGGAGTGCCCGTCCCGGATTTCCGGGACGTCTCCTCGGGACAGCTGCGAATACGCGTCGAAAATTTGCCCGGTCAGCAAATTCATCGACCAGCCGTCGGCGGCGATATGATGAACCTTGGCGAAATAGCCGCTGTCGCCGCCCGGCAATTTGAACAAGGCGAAACGATACAGCCTGTTGTCGCAGAGCGGCATCGGCGCCGCCGCTTCCCGCCGCACCCAGTCGGCGAAACGCTCCTCCCCGTCCGGAAAATCGCCGAAATCGAACATTTCAACCGGAAAATCCTCATCTTCGCCGATATATTGCCTGACCTCGCGCTCCGATTCGGCCAGACGGAGCCGGATGCCTTCGTTCGCCCGCACGAACAGGCGGATCGCCTCTTCCAGCAGATGTAAATCGGTCTCCCCCTGAATGCGCACGGTGCCGCCGATATTGTGCATCGGCTGACCGGGATTGATTTTCTCCATATACCAGATTCGTTTCTGGGGATGGGTAAGCGGATACGTTTCCGTACGATTTCGAACGTCTTTCATGCGCTGCACCTCCGTTGCTACAAAAAATTCGCTGCCCGGCAGTGCGCGATCATTTTGCTCGCCTGCCGCTCGTCCAGCACGCTCCATATAAATCCCGTCCGGGCCAGCAGCTCGTTTGTCTTGTCGCTCGCCGGATGAAAAAGCGTATGCCCGGACGGATCGTCAAGATTGTCCCGATCTTCTCCGATGCTGTGCAGCTGAATCGTGTACAAATCGGTTTCGTGTCCGGAATTTCCGTCATCGTCATACACCGCATCGAGAAACGGCTCCAGCGGCAATTCGACGACGCCGAGCCCGAGATCCGGCAAAGTGAGCAGCTCGGACATGCTGACGGCATGTGGATTGCAAATATGAAACGTCTCCCCTTGCAGCGCCTCCCGGTCGAACAAGCTGACGATCGCCCGGCTGACATCGTCCACGCACGAGAAATCCGTATCCCGCTCCATTTCCGGAACGAAACCGATCGCCGCGTAGGCCCGGATCAAGGAATAAATCGCATTCTGCTCGATATTCGTCTGGAATTTGCCGTTGACGGAGTCGAAGACGATATTGCCGACGCGGTAAATCGACGCTTCGAGACCTTGCTTCCGCGCTTCGAACAGCAGCTTCTCCGCCTCGAACTTCGTCGCCGCGTAAGCCCCCGCCATCGTCTGTCCGGCGTCGCCGTCGTATTCCGTGAACAGGATGTCCCGCTTATCCGGGACCGTACCGGACGCAACCGCCATCGTTGAGATATGATGGAACGCTTTTTTGCCGCCGGCAAACGCAAAGCCGATCAACTGTTTCGTTGCCGTAATATTAGCCTCGCAGGAATCATCGTATTTGCCGTAATGGCTTACATTTGCCGCCGAATGCAGCACGCAATCGATGCGATCGGCAAGCCTGTCGTACTCGCCTTGCTCCAACCCGAGACCGCTCTTCGTCAGATCGCCGCGGTAAACGAACAGCCTCCGCTTCCAGTTGCCGTAAAAGTCTGGACCGAAATAATGGCGAAGCTTCTCCAGCAGCCGGTTCCCGGCTTCTTCCCGGCTTCCGCCCCTGACGATCAGATGAATGTCGGCCTCGGTGCGGGTCAGCAGCTCGCGCAGCAGATAGATGCCAAGATAACCCGTACTTCCGGTCAATAGAATATCGCGATACGTCCTCCTTCGGCTGAGATCGGCGGTATCATAGGCGCGGTTACGCTCCTCATACAGACGGCGCATAGGCGCAAGCTCGACGATAGAGTCCGCGCTTGTGCGGTACCGCTCCTGCCGCGCCAGCAAGTACCGCTTCATTGCCGCCTTTTCAATCAATCCGCTGACCGTGCGGCTTTGGATTTCCCGCGCCAGATCGGACGCACGCGGATGCTCGAACAGCTGCCCGAGCGAGATCCTCAGCTCGCCCTGCAGCCGGGCGACGACGCCCACAGCCGACAGCGAATTGCCGCCCAGCTCGAAAAAATCGTCATGGACGCCGACGTTGTTCACGCCGGTCACTTCACTAAATGCCGCAGTGATAAGACGCTCCTTGTCCGCTAGGGAAACCGCCCCTTTTTCGGCAGATATATCGCCGCCGGCGGCCGCTTCATGACGGCCGTCCATGTCGGGCCGTTCGCCCCGCTCTTCATGGCCGCCGCGGGAGCGGATACTATAATAGCTGCGGTCGAACGGGTAGGTGGGAAGCGGGATGCTCAGCCGGCGTTCGCCGGCGTAGTATCGCATCCAATTGACATCGACGCCGTGGACGTGCAGCTTCCCGAGCGCGCGGAGCAGCAGCTCGTCGTCCCCCTCGCGCGCATTCGCGGATCCCGCCACGTTCACGATCACGTTCCGCTTTGTGGCATTTTCATCAAGCTGCTGCCTGACGAACGAGCCGAGCGCTCTGCCGGGACCGACCTCGACGAAGACGCTGTCCGCATCCGCCAGCAGGCGGCCGATTCCTTCGAAAAATTGGACCGTTCCGCGCAAATGGTTGACCCAGTAGGCGGGATCAGCCGCCTCGGATGCCGAAATCCAGGTTCCCGTCACATTGGAGATATACGGAATGTTCGGCACGTTCAGGGAAACGCTCTCGACCGCCGCCTTGAACGGCTCTATAACCGGGTCCATCATCGCGGAATGAAAGGCATGGGACGTCTGCAGCCGTTTATAACGGATTTCCTCGCGCTCTAGGACGGCTTCCAATGCCTCAAGCTCCCCGAAAGGGCCCGAGACGACGCAGAGCGCTGGGCCGTTCGACACAGCGACGGACAGGCCAGGCGTCAGCAGCGGCCCGACCTTCTCCGCTGACGCCATCACGCTCGTCATGCCGCCTGCCGGAAGCTTCTGCATCAGCTCGGCGCGCGCCGACACCAGTGCCAGCGCGTCCTCCAGCGTCAGTACGCCGGATAGGCAGGCGGCGGCATATTCGCCCAGGCTGTGGCCGATCATGCCGTCCGGTCGGACGCCCCAGCTCATGAGCAGCTCCGCCAGCGCATATTCGAATATAAAAATTGCAGGCTGAGTATAAGAAGTCTGATGAATCCTCCCGCTCATTCCTGCCTCTTTGTCCGCTGGATATAAAACGTCCTTCCAGTCGCATGCACTCGTTTCCGACAGAATGCGGCAGCACCGGTCGACGGCTTCGCGGAACGCCGCCTCTTCCCGGTAGAGCGCCTCGCCCATGCCTGCGTACTGTGCCCCTTGACCCGGGAACATGAAGATAACCGGCCTGTCGGCGTCATCCGCGACCGCCGTGAGCACGTTTGAAGAATCCGGCGAGGAGAGCGCTGCCTTCGCTTCCTCCACACCGCAGGCGGTCAGCACTCTGCGGTACTTGAACTGCTTCCTTCCGGTCAGCAGCGTATACGCAACATCGGGCAAACGAACGTCCGGATTGCGGTCCAAATAACCGGCAAGCCGCTTCGTCTGATCGTCAAGCGATTTCATCGATTGCGCGGAGAGCGCCAGTAGCTGCGCCTCCCGGCCGCGGTCCGGCGCCGGCTGCTCCGGCGCCTCTTCCAGCACTACATGGGCGTTCGTGCCGCCGATGCCGAATGAGCTGACCCCGGCGCGCAGCGGAAATTCCGGCACGTCCCAATCTTTCAGAGCGGTATTGACATAGAACGGGCTGTTAGCAAAATCGATTTTGCCGTTCGGTTTGCTGAAGTTGATGCTCGGCGGGATTTGCCGCTGCCGCAGCGCGAGCGCCGTCTTGATCAAGCCGGCGATGCCCGCCGCGTTGTCGAGATGGCCAATGTTCCCCTTCACGGCGCCGACGCCGCAATAGCCCCGTCTGCCTCCACTGCTGCCGAACGCCAGCTTCAGCCCTTCGAGTTCGATCGGATCGCCAAGGACGGTCCCGGTCCCGTGCGCCTCCACATACGTGACGCTATCTGGCTCGACCTCGGCCATTGCCTGGGCGGACTTGATGACCTCCGCCTGGCCGGCCACGCTCGGCGCGGTGAAGCCGACCTTGTCGCGCCCGTCGTTGTTGACCGCAGAGCCCTTGATGACGGCATAGATGTAATCGCCGCTCTCTACGGCGTCCTGCAGCCGCTTCAGAACGACGACGCCCACTCCGCTGCCGTTCACCGTTCCCCGGGCATCGGCGTCGAACGGTCTGCAGTGACCGTCCGGCGACATTATCATTCCTTCCTGATAACGGTAGCCCTTCACTTCCGGCAGCGTCACGGTCACCCCGCCGGCCAGCGCCGTATCGCAATCGCCGGCAAGCAGCCCCTGGCAGGCGAGATGAACGGCGACGAGCGAGGAGGAGCATGCCGTCTGCACCGTATAGCCCGGACCTTTCAGATCGAGCTGATGCGACAATCGCGTACCGAAAAATTGCGAGCCGGCGAGCAGGTTCGCCTCTCTCAGAAAATCCGGCGCCCGCTCGAACACGTCGTTCATCCAGTACAGGCTCGTCGACGCCCCGATATAGACTCCGGTCAGTCCTCTCCCCCGCTCCCCCATGCAGCCGGCATCCTCCAGCGCTTCCCAGGCGCATTCGTGGAGCACCTTGAGCTGGGGGTCCATTACCTCCGCCTCCCGGGGCGTATACGCGAACAGCTGCGTATCGAACCATTCCGAGCCTCGGATGATTCCGCCGGCTTTGACATAATCCGAGCCGCGGATCGTCTCCGCGCCGATGCCTGCGGCAAGCAGCTCGTCGTCCGAGAAGAAGGAGATCGCTTCCGTACCGTTCTTCAGCAGCTCCCAGAAGCTGCTTACGTCGTCCGCGCCCGGAACCCGGCATGCCATGCCGACGATTGCGATTTCAAGACCGGTCGCCTTGTAATCTCTCATGACCTCCCTCCTTCCTGTCTCCGCTTGCTCCGCTGCTGCAGCCTGCTCTTTGCATCCTCCCGGATCCGGCCGCGATCCGGTCCGTTTTCTTCCCGTTCGCCCGCATCCGACATCGATCCGAGCCGCCGGGCCAGCGCATGCACGGTGGAATAACGGAACATGTCGACGACGGGAATGTCGGCTTGAAGCCGCCGCTTCAGCAGCTCGTTCGCCTGCACGATCGACAGTGAATTGCCGCCGAGCTCGAAGAAATGATCGTGACGTCCGACCCGCTCCCTCCCGAGTACCTCCTGCCAAATCTCCGTAATCGCACGTTCGAGATCGGTAGCCGGCTCCTCGTAAATGGTCCCGGGAACCATATAGTCGTCGTCTTCCCGCGTCTGAAGCGCCTTAAGGTCGACTTTGCCGTTGACTGTCATGGGCAGCCGGTCCAGTCTGACGAAACGCTCGGGAATCATGTAGCCGGACAGCTCCGCGGCCAAATATTCCCTCAAATCCGTGACGGTAACTCCCTCATCGGCAACGACGTATGCGCACAGATAATGCTCGCCGCCCGGCTTCGTCTTGACCGCAACGGCTGCATCCTTGACGCCGCCGCAATGCAGCAGCGTATGGCCGATTTCACCCAGCTCGATGCGGATGCCGTTGATTTTGACCTGGTGGTCGGCCCTGCCCAAATATTCGATGCCGCCGTCCGGGAGCTGCCTCGCCAGGTCTCCCGACTTGTACATCGTCTCCCCTTCGGCGAACGGGTCGGGAAGAAAACATTCCCCGGTCAATTCCGGCAGCTTCAAGTAGCCTCTGCCGACGCCCGCCCCGGATATATAAAGCTCGCCGGTCACGCCCCGGGGAACCGGCCGCAGCTTGCGGTCCAGAATATAGAGCCTGTAGCCCGGCAAAGGACGGCCGATCCGAGTTCCCTCGTCGGTCTCGCCGCCGCCGCACCGGTGAAGGCTCGAATAGACCGTCGCTTCCGTCGGTCCGTACAGGTTCACGATCTCGTCGGCGATGCCGGCACCGCGAAGCCGGTGAAGCAGCTTGCGGGTGAATGGTTCTCCCGCAAGCAGCATATACCGCAGCCGAACATTCGGTCCGGCGTCGCGCCGGTTGTCGAGCAGCAGCGTCATATGGCCCGGAACCGCGCCCAGCACGTTGACGCCGCTGTCCTCCATGAAGCTCCACAGCCGCTCGGGATCGGCGGCCGTTTCACGATCCGGAATAACGAGACATCCGCCTGATACGAGCGGCAGCAGCATTTGCTGCACCGATACGTCGAACGTAAACTTCGCCAGCAGCAAATGGCGGCAGTCGCGATCGAAATGGAGCCGTTCCATCATGCCCATAAGCAGGTTCGTCACGCTGCGGTGCTCGATCATGGCGCCCTTTGGTTGGCCTGTCGTCCCGGATGTATACATCACATAAGCCAAATCCCCGGGCAAGCTGGCATTGTTCCATTCGTCGCCTTCCCTGATGCTTGACGCCGCTTCCTCGTCCAGGATGACCGTGTCCCTTCCGAGCTCAAGCGTCCTTGCCAAATGGCGCTGCGCCGCGACCAGCGAGCAGCCGCTGTCCTCCAGCATATAGCGGATGCGCTTCGCCGGAGCGTCTGGATCGAGCGGCAAATAAGCGCCTCCGGCCATAAGCACGCCGAGCACGGCGACGATTCTGTCCGTGGACGGGTCGGAGGCGATACCGATAATGTCGCCCCGCCGCACGCCCCTTTCCCGCAGAACCCGGGCCAACCGGCACGCTTTCGCTTCGAGCTCGGCATAGGTCGTCTCCCCGTATTTGTCGACGACCGCCACCTCTGCCGGCGTTGCCTTCGCCTGCCGCACGAACAGCTCCTGTACCGTCGTATGATAGTCGTATTCCGCCCGCTGTCCGGTCAGGTCCGCGATCACCCGCTCCTCCTCCGGCTCGGACATGATGCGAATATCCTGCAGTTTTACGCTGCGGCTTCGGACGATACCCTCCAGAATTTCCATGAAATGACGGGCTAGATTCGTTATCGTATCTTCCGCAAACAGATCCGTCCGGTATTTGAACCGGAAATCGACGGCGTTCTCCTTCTCCAATGCGCGGATCGACAGGTCGATCTGCGTGGCGCGATCCTCCCGCGGGTATTCCCGAAAAACAAGCTCGCCCGTATCCATGGACGCCCGCTCGCCGCTCTCCTGCGAGAAGATCACGTCGAACATCGGATTCCGCCCCAAATGGCGGGCAAAGCCAAGCCTCTCCACCAGCTCCTCTAACGGATACTGCTCGTTCTCAAACGCCCCCAACGTATTTTCCTTCACTTCGCCGAGAAAAGCGCTGAACGTCTTGTCTCCTGCCGGAAAGTTGCGCATGACGACGGTGTTCACGAACATGCCGACGGCGCGCTCCAGCCCGGGAAAGCCTCTTCCCGACGTCGGCGATCCGATCACAATATCCTCCTGATCCGTATATTTGTACAAGAGGACGTTAACCGCGGCCAGCAGCAGCATATAAAGGGTTGCGCCGCATTCCGCCGCCGCCGCTCTCAAGCCTGCCGTCAGCCTGCCGTCAGCCGAGACGGTGACGCCGGCGCCGTCGAACCTCATGACTGGCCGCCGCGGATAATCCGTATTCAGCCGCAGCTCGGGAACGCCGTCCCTGAACAGCTCCAGCCAATATGACTCCTGCCGCTTCCACTGTTCCGCCTTGCTCCATCCCGCCTGCCACGCCGAATAATCCTTATATTGCAGTTCGGGCACAGGCAGCGGTCGTCCAGCGTACAGCTCGGAAAACTCCTGCATGACGATATCCATCGACGCGCCGTCGAACACGATATGGTGAATGTCGGTCATCAGCAGATGCCGGTTGTCGCCGAGCTTCAACAGCTTCACCCGGACAAGCGGCCCTTCCTCCAGGTCGAAAGGCTTGATGAATTCGTCGACCGCGCTGCGGACGCGGGACTCCTCCGCTTCGGAGAGCTCGACCTTCACCTCGCCTGCGAGCCGGATCGTCTGCACCAGTTTGCCGTTCTTGAAGGCGAAGGAGGTTCGCAGTGTTTCATGCCGCTCGATCAAACGCTCGATCGTCGCCTTCAGCTTTGGCAGATCGATGCGCCCTTCCAGCATGTTGAGCGAGGTCAAGTTGTAAGCGGTCGAATGCCGGTCCAACTGCCACAGGATAAAGAGCCGTTTCTGCTGCGAAGGAACGGGGTAAGCGTCGGCCTCCTCGGCGGTCCCGATTGCCGGAACCTGCCGCTGCCGGAGCCCGACTGCATATTCGGCAAGCTCGCGAATGGTGGGATGCCGGAACAGATCGCTTATTTGCAGGCCCACTCCCGTCTCCCGGTTCATCTTCAGCACGATGGAAGCGGCTTTGAGCGAATGGCCACCCAGCTCGAAGAAATCGTCATGAACACCGACCCGCTCCACGCCCAGCACGTCTTCCCAGAACTCGGCGAGCAGCCGCTCCGTCCCGTTTTCCGGCGCGGCATACGGCGAGCTGGAGGCGGTGGCCGGATCAGGCGCAGGCAGCGCCTTGCGGTCGATTTTGCCGTTATTGTTGAGCGGCAGCTTGTTCAGCCGCATGAAGTAGGCGGGAACCATGAATTCGGGCAGTTTCCGCGCCATATAACTACGCAGCTCCGGAACTTCTGCATCCGCATGCGAAACGAAGTAGGCGCATATCGCATCTCCCCCCGCCGCATCCGTCATCGCCACTGCGACCGCTTCTTCGATATCGCGATGCTTCAACAGGCAGCTCTCGATCTCCCCGAGCTCGACGCGGAAGCCTCTCACCTTCGTCTGAAAATCTTTGCGGCCAAGAAATTCGAGCGTGCCGTCCTCGGTCCACCTTGCGAGGTCGCCGGTTTTATACATTTCCCGCCCCTCGCGGTTCGGATTGTCCACGAACTTCTCGCTGGTCAACTCCGGCGCATTGTAATAGCCGTACGACAGCCCGTCTCCGCCGATGCACAATTCGCCGGCCACGCCGATCGGCAGCAGCTTCAGCTCATCGTCGACGATATCGATCTCGACGTTGGGCAGCGGCTTGCCGATGGGAACGATATCGAGTTCGGCCGTGTTCAGCCGGTTGATCCGGAAGCTGGAAGCGATATCCGTACATTCGGTAGGTCCGTAGGTATTGATGACGTCGCTTCCGCATTGCGGGGACAGCAGCCACGGCTTAAGCTTTTTCATATTGATCGACTCGCCGCCGAGTATGACCTGCTTAAGCGGGCTCAACTTGCGGTAGCCGTTCTTCTCGTTGTAATCGATGAGCGGATAGAGGGCGCTCGGCGAGCAGTTGATGACATCGATCCGCTCGCGTTCGATCACGTCGGACATTTCGTCGTAGTCATACATGCCCGCGGTGAAGAGATGCAGCTGTCCGCCCACCAGCAGCGGAGCGAACACGTTTTTGTGCGCCGTATCGAAGCTGACCGGAGCGATCAGCATCAAACGGACAGATTCGTTCAAATTCGCTTCCCGGATAAACCAGGTGATCAGGTTGATGAACGAGCGCCGCTTCACCATCACCCCTTTGGGCACGCCCGTCGTCCCTGATGTATAGAGCACATAAACGACGCCCTCCGGATCGTACGTCAGGCCCGGATTTTCCGCCGACTCGGGCGCGCCGCCTTCCAGAAGCGAACGGATCCGGATCGTCGACAGCGCCGGATCGGAAATTTTATGCTCCAGCCCCTCGTCCGTCAAAATAAGCGTCGCCTTCGAATTGCCGAGCAGTGTTCGAATCCGCTCCTCCGGCAAATTCGGATCGATCGGCAAGTACGCTCCGCCGGTCTTCATAATGCCGAGCATGCCGACGGGCATATCCAGCGACCGTTCCACCATGATGCCGACGACGCTGCCTTCTCCGATTCCTTGCGCGATCAGCGCATGCGCAACCCGGTTCGCCCTCGCGTTCAGCTCCGCGTAGGTGAGGCGCAGGTCCCGGTAGACGACGGCCGGCCGCTCGGGCGTTTTCGCAACCTGGTCCTCGAACCAGTCGATCACCGTCCGCTCCTTCGGGTATGGAGCTGCCGTATCGTTGAACACCGCGAGCAGCCTTTGTTTCTGCTCGTCCGGAATGCCAACCTCGGACAGCCGCACGTCAGGATAATTCAGAACCGTTTCGAGAAAATGAATCAAATAAGCGGCAACTCCGTGCAGGAAGCTTTCTGCGAACGCTTCCACATGGTACGAAATAGAGCATCGTATGCATGCGTCTTCCAAGTTGAACCGAAACGTCGTATCGGCTGCCGACCGCAAGGCGAAGATGTCGTTCTGAATATTGTCCAGCAGGACGAACGTGCGCGGACGAGGCGGCTCGCCGGTCTCCCATCGATACAATTTTCCGTAGTCGATATTCCGGTGCTTATCCGCATCCGCGACCGTTTGCTTCACGTCCAGCAAATGCTCCTTGAATGTCATCCGCCCTTCCGGCTCGCTGTGCAGGATCAGATAGCGGTCTTGCCAGGAAGGACCGGATTTCGCCTTGAACGCCGGCGTTCCGACCGCCGCATCTTTGCGCCCCGTGTAAACGGACAGCAAATATTGGATGCCGCTCAGCACAATGATATATACGCCATGCTCCGAACCGCCGGCCATCGCGACAATTTTGCGGGAAACGTCGTTCGGCAGCTTGAAGGAATAGTCGGTCTGCCGCGATTTGCCCGGCCGGACCATCCTGTGATCGTCGGCGAAGCTGCTCATCGTCAAATCGGGCGGCAGCTTGCCGAGCCAATAGTTTTCTTCTTCCGTACGTTTACCGGTACCTTGAGCATGACTCGTCTTGGCGGAAACGTTATGAATGGACATAAATACCTCCTATTCGGCACAAAAAGTGGAGTGGAACGCTTGGCCCAGCCCTCAGCGCGGAGCCAATGTATCATTGATCAATCCGACGACGGCGTCCCGGTAACGGTGAATGAAAAAATGGTCGCCCGGATATCCGGCGAGTCGAAATACCCCCTTCGTGTATGAATTCCAGCGCAGCATCTCCTCATTGGCGATCTCGTCCTCCTCGCCGTATAACACCGTCATGGGGCAGTTCAGCCGTTCGTGACCGCCGGCGAACCGGTATTCTTCCATCAGCTTGAAATCGGACCGGATAATCGGTAGGAAGAGATCCATCAGCCCGCGGTCTTCGAGCACTTCCTTCGGCGTGCCATTCAAATTCTCCAGCTTCTTTATCAATCTATCCTCGGGCAAGCTGTGAAAGCTCTCTCCGCCAATCCTGTCTGGCGCTTTGACGGCCGACAGAAAAAGATGCACGGGCGGCGGTCCACCCTTCTCCACGATCTTCCGGCAAAGCTCGTACGCGATCAGCCCGCCCATGCTGTGTCCGAAAAACGAATACGGCCGCCCGCCGGTTGCGGCGCCAACTGTTTCGTACAAATCGCGGACAGCCTCGTCCATACCGGCATAGCAGCGTTCATGAAACCGTTTGCCGCGTCCGGCGTACGAGACCGGCCTCAGTTCGATTTCGGGAAGCAGTGTATTACGCCACGGGTAGAAAACCGTTTCAGAACCGCCCGCATAGGGGAAACAATAGAGCAATGTCTTATCCATAGCCGGTTCCTTCCTGACAATGGCGGATGAAGGACACGCACTCGTCTTCGGCATTCAACAAGACGGGGCATGCAGGAAACTCATCCTTGGCCGAACAGACCGAAAGCCTGTAGCCGGCGTCGATGCCGTACTGTCTGAAAAAATAGCGTTCGGGCCCGCCGCCTTCCATCCGGATGCCGTCCCTCCCGATCAAGATGGCGAACGCGTCAAGCGGAATGGACAAGCCTTTCCCGACAGCCTTCACATAGCTTTCTTTCAGCGTCCATAAATCATAGAAACAAGCGATTCGATCGGACGGGTCGTGGCTCATCAGGCTGCTATATTCGAGCGGCGAAAAATAGCGCTCCGCTAAGCTGATGTCGATCGGCCCGATTTGCTCGACGTCGATCCCGACGGCGCAGTGGCCGAAAACAAAGACGACCCACTCCCCGGAATGCGAAATATTGAAATTGAAATATTCAGAATTTTTCAAATACGGTTTTCCATAGCAATTGGTGTCGAACCGGATCGAACGGTTATCCGTGCCGGTTGTCCCGACGATCGCATTCCGGACGACGATTTCGGCCAGCAGCGTTCGCTGCGCGTCGGCGAAATTTCTGAATCTGCCGATCCGGGCTTGCTTGTCAGGCGGTAAATAGGCCAGAAGACGGTCGATGGACGAGCGGTCCGGCTGGCTGCCGATCCTTGCGGCGTAGACGGCTGGCATTTCCATATTCTATCGAATCCCTCGCGATATCCGTCGTTGATAGACTTTCAGAATCCGACAACACAATCGGAATAAGCTTCTTTGTCGGGGTTACGTTTGTAAGGGTTTTGTCAAATCCCCGCCTGCATTGCGAACATTATTTTACCATCTGAAATGGAATAATACAAACCTATTAAATCCCTTAATTTTCATTCATTGGTTGTATTTATATGATAATATGATATTTGACCTATATCAAATTGCAATCCGGTTGTATTACAATTTATATTAACCTGAAAAAATTCGAAAGTGCAACTTAATATTTGATAAAAACATGTGGTGACTAATCCACCATAACCTTCAATGTTTAAAAAACACTTACATTTTCAACCTTGTTATCGAACTGATTTTGTAAGGTTTTTGAAAGACATAAGTTATGAGGAGGGCACGAAACATGAGCGTCGCAACAAGCCGCCTGGAGGCTGAAGTTCCGCAGGAACTGGAAAAATACCGGTTCGCTTCCGAAATCCGCAGCCAAATACGCGAACTGCAAAAGCGGAACAACTGGTACAACTTCTTCGCCATCGGATTGGATTGGCTGATCATCGCGGCAGCTATCGGCTTGTATTATTTCAAGCCCGCCGTCTGGGTGTACCTGATCAGCATCGTTATCATCGGCAGCCGCATGCGCGGACTGGACATTATGATGCATGAATCCAGCCATAATATGCTCTTTAAAAACCGCAACTTGAACAAATGGGTCGCATGTCTGTTTGCGGCATTCCCCATTATGATTTCCTATCGCGCTTACATCAAGGGTCATATGACGCATCACAAATATTTGTGGAGCGACATCGATCCCGACAAAATTCGCTATAAAATCGTCGGCCTGGACAACCCGAACATAAGCAGAACGCAATTTTTTCTGCGCCACTGCCTGAAGCCGCTGACGCTTGCGCATGTACCGCGGTATTTGACAGGCATGGTCAAGGTTACGATGGTTCCTAAAGACGAAACGCCGTTCGATACCGTCGTGCGTGCTGTCTACTGGGTCGCAATCATCGTCTGCTCCATCATTTTCGGCTTCTGGCTGGAGCTGATTATGTTCTGGGCCGTGCCGTTTCTGACGACCTTGCAAATCTTGAAATATTGGGCCGAAATGGCGGAGCATGCGGGACTGGAGAACGACAAGGAGCTGTTCGCGACGCGGAATTCGTTCGGCAACCGGTTCGAACGGATACTTCTTCACCCCCACCGCAACTCGTATCATCTCGTTCATCATCTGTTTCCAGCGGTGCCCCATTACAGTATCAAGAAGGCGCACTTGGTGCTGATGCAGGATTCCGAATACCAGAAGGCCCATCACTGCACCGGATTTTTCCTGTCGCTGGCTCCCGGCTTCTCTTCCGTTATCGACGATATTCAAGGGCGCATTCCGTTTTGGAACAAGCTGAAAGGCCGATAGCTTTGAACGGCGGACCACTCAAAATCATTTGGAACAAGGCGAAACGGCATTCGTTATCACTGCGCTCGAACCGTTAGCGCCGATTGCGGGCACCCGGTACGCTCAGCCGCTTTTTTCGTCAGGTGCTCGGCTGGTCCCGGGTTGGCATCCCCGGCGCCTGAACGCCAAAAACAAAAGGAGCAGGAATTTCTCCTGCTCCTTTCGTTTAATTTTTTACCACGGTGACCGATTTCAGCGGCCCCCACTTACCCCGCGAATCCTTCGCATGAACAAATACCGTATGATAACCGTTCGACCATGAAGCGGTGTTGATCTGTGCCGTCATCTGTTCATTCCGTGCGTCGAAGATGCCGTCAAGCGCCGTCATCGGCGTGCCGCTTCCTTCAAAACCAATCGTATCCACAAAATATTCCCCGCCGGCAATATCTCCCCAGCCTGTGTCCGTCTCGTCGGCAATCGCCCGGATGGTCACCGGCCCGCTTCCCTGAACCGGATTGGGGCTGGCCGACGCATTCTGGATAAGCGGTCCCTGAGCGGTTGTTTTGATAATTGTTTCACTATAGAACGGCCCCCAGTTCCCTGCAGCATCCCGGCCATGGATATACAGCGTATGCTTGCTGTTGTCCGCCCAGGCGGCAGCAGATACCGAAGCCGCCACGGACTCGCTCATGGAGTCGAAGCCTCCGTCAACCGCCAGCATTGGCGTTCCGGCCCCGTTTGCCCCAGGCGCATCAATAAAATATTCGGCGCTCTCGATCCGGGTGCCGCCCGTGCTGTTAATGCCGTCATCGATATTGGCGGTGAGCAGAAACGACGTCAGACCATCCGTGATTCCGTGAGGATTGGTTCCAGCCGTTACCGTAACGGGTCCTTGGGTATCTCCGGCGGGAGCGTTCGTCACATTTATTTTCACCGATTGCGTAGGCCCCCAGTTGCCGGCATTATCCATCGCGCGGACGTAGATGACCGGCGATGTCTGCTCCTGCCACCGTGTTTCCGCGAATGCGCGGATCTGATCGATATAAATCTTCTGCAGCGCGCCTGAGGCCGGAAGCGTGCTGTCATCGATACTGAATTCGACCGCTTTGACCTGATCGAAATTAAACACGCCGTTGCCGCCGGAGATGCTGTCGTCATTCTCTTTGAAATTCCAGCGTATGTTTTTCCAGTTATCAGCCGGAACGCTGCTTGCCCCGTAATAAGCGGGAAGAGACGCTTCCAGCGTCGTACCGTCGTTGTCTCTGAGCCTGATCTGCATTTGGCTAAGCGGATTGGTAACATCCTTCACCCAGAAGGACAGCGTATCGAGACCGCTCAAATCCTGCAGGCCGGTGCCGTAATCCTTGACGGCCGTCAGCATATCCGCAGCGCCGTTATTATTGTTTTTGACATCGAGGCGAAGATAACCCGACTCCAGCGCCCTTGCTGCCGTTCCGCTCCAATCGCTACTATCGCTCATGTCATCGATCAGGATCGGCGCCGTCTTATTCAGCGGAGGAATGGCGATTGTTGCGGTCGCTCCTTCGCTGATGCTGTTGAACATGCCGTCGGCTGCGGCCATGTCTATGCCCTGTCCGGGCTTTTGGACCGTATCCACATAATATTGGACCTTGGCCACCGGCTTTCCGCTGCCTGCCGCAGCCGTGGATATCGTAACCGATGACGCTCCGTTCGTCGCATTGGAGGAAACGGCCGTTCCCGAAACCTTCGGCCCCCCGGCATTATTCAGCGATACGGAGTAGCTGGTATCCGGAGCCGATTCATGGACCCCGTCATAAGCTCTTGCCCGCACGAAGTATTTCTTCGCCGCATCCAATCCGCCCGTATTCCAGTTCACCGTGTAAGGGGCGGCCGAGGCCGTACCGATCGGCGTCCAGGCCGTGTTCGTGCCGTCGTTATATTCGAAGATTACCGATGTCACAGGCAATCCGCTTGGAACAGCCTGTGCGCTGACGGCAACGCTGCCCTTCTCCACCACCTCGAAGCTTCTCGGGTATGTTAGCTCCACGTAGGGCTTGCCTTCTGTGGCGCGGATTTGTTTGGACATGTCGGTTACCGCCGCCCAGCGCCGGTCGTTCATCGGATTGCCGTCATTATCGACGAAGTTCCATTCGTTGGCCCATTCATCCCCATCCCAGATGAAAAAAGCGACCCCGCTTAATCCGCCTTCAAAGTTGGTCCACAGCGAATCCTTGAAATCGGCGATTTCATCCAGATTCAGAGGCGCCTGGCCGACATGCCTATATATTCTGTCGCTCATACTGGTCAACAGATTGCTTGGCGACCATGATTGTGTGTTTGTCGCATTTGTTTTCCCCATCCGCCATGCAGTCTGCTTTAGTCGGTCGGTCCACTGAAATCCCCCGTAGTTCCCCAGCGTCGACCAGTCCATGTACCAGGGATGATCCTCGCCCGTATCGTACCAGAGATAATTGATGTGATGGGTATTGATGCGCCGGTCCACGCCGTTTGCGCTGTCATTCATCCGCGTTTGGTCGGCGAAATAAGTGAAATCTCCGCCGGGATCCGACTGCAGACGGTTGGGCCAATACACTTCAAGCTCATTGGCATTGAGGTAGCTGATCGTCGTATTGGCGGGATCAGCTTGTGCCGCCCGGTTGGAATCGTTTGCCGCAAGCGCGCTTAACCCGGCATGATCCAGCGAGTTATTATTCGCTACCGGGAAAGATTGGCGGACGATTTTCAGTCCGAGCCTTTCGGCCAAAGCGGCGTTTTTGGTAATCGTGTCGTCCCGGTGCGAGACATGGGAAACAATGAAATCGACTCCATGTTTGGACATATCGTGCAGCGTTTTTTCCGTTTGGACATTAGCGTTGTTATAGATGCCGATCTGGAAATCCCGGGCTGCATAATCATTCCCCGTTGGCTCAAGCATAGGCGTCTGCTCCTTGCTCCGCATCCATTCCTTATCGGTCATGGCCTCCAGATTGTCCACAGAATAATAGTTGCCAGCGGTTCCTTTGACCATCGTGTTATCGTCCACCGTCATCTCAAAGCCGGTCACATTGCTGTAATCCATGACCCCGTTGCCGCCCGCAATCTCGTCCGTCTGCGTCTTAAACGGCCATTCGATATGCCACCAGCGTCCCGGAACGAGCTGAGAACCCCATACAATGGAATCCAGACGGATATAATTCGCCGTGCCGTCGGCATCCTTCAGGCTGAATACCAGCTTCTCCGTATCTTCGCTGACCAGCAGCCAGAAAGACAGCACATCCTGGTTCGCCAGATTGGCCGATACACTCTTGGACGCCGTATAATAATTAGCAATCCCGTCATTATTGTTCGGTGCATGAAAAGTTACGGATGCGCGGGACGCATCCCGGTAATTGTTCGTGTTTACGGTGTTGTCGGAACCCGGCGTTGTCGTCCATCCGCCGGCTGAGTCGAAGGCGTCAACCGTCACCCGGTCCGTATATTTGACCGCCTGCAGATCATCGATATAAATATCCGTGTTTACGCCCGGAGGCAGCTCCGAATCCCTCGTGACGAACACAATCTCTTTCATCTGGTCGAAATTCATGATTCCGTTGCCCCCGACAATCGTGCCGGGATCATCTCGGAACAATATTCGGCCTTTGTACCACTTATTGGCCAGCAGCGTACCTCCGGAGGCCGGGAACATATCCGACAGATGGAACTCCTCCGAGGTTTGATCGGTATCCGTTATGCGGACATTGAAGAAGGTCAGGTTCTGCGAAGGTTTGATCCAATACGTCATTTCGTAGAAGCCGGTCAGATTGTAGCTGACATTGGCCCGGTATAAGGCCGGATAATCGGCCTGGCCGTTGTTGTTGTTCGTCACTGTGTATTTCATGCTGGAGGTTCCCTGCTTCACCTGTGCGGTGGAGAGAGCACGGCTCGCTCCGGCAGTCGCATTCCAGGCGGCGGTGCTCTCCATGCCGTCGATCAGGTTCTGCTGATAGAGATCCGAATCGGCATAAAAATACACATCATCGATGTAGAAATTAACCTGCTCCGATTTCATGTTAGCCGGCCGGCCGTCTGTCGAAGCAAATGTTAATTTCTGAATGGAGCCGTAATTCATGGCATCGTCTCCGCCACTCACGGTACCGCTGTATTCCTTGAAATGCCAGAATACCTGGTACCAGTTATCCGGTATGATCGAGGCAGGCAGATGAGCGCTGCGAACGACGTTTGAGAGCGGCACCTTGCTGACCGTTCCATCGGAATCCTGGAGCATGATGTCGAACCGCGGATCATAAGCATCGCTCTGAATCCAGAAGGACAGGACATCCTGGGAGCCCAGATTTAGCTGCGGCGAAAAGGTTTTGGACACCGAGACGGCATCATTCGTTCCGTCGTTATCGTCGGTGATCCTGAAATTCATACTGCCGGATCCCTGAATAACTCTGGAAGCACCGGAGTACACGCTCATAGCGCCATTAGCCGGATTAGTCAGGCTCCAGTCGCCAATATCCTCCATATCGTCTCCGGCAAGCGGCGAAGCCTCGGCGGTGCGAATGGGAGCCATCGGTGCAAAATACATCCCCACAACGGCAATAACCAATATCCAGCATAACTTCCGGCTGATCTTCATCACCATTCCCCTTCCTTCTTGTCAGGTGCAGAGAAGCTGAAATCTAAATCATCGTTCCGGCACTTGCAATGCGGTGATACGACGTAAAATAATCCCCTCCCGCTTCGCCTTCTTCGCTCCTGCCGTCAAAATACAAACGCAGTTCCTCCAGTTCCTCCAAGCGGGACACCCTCCCTTCCAAATAGTCTGCCAGGCGGTCTGCCGCCGACTTCAGTCTGGCTGTCAGGCCGCCGTAACGAAGATCCAGCACTTCCCAGCCGAAGGGTTTATTCGTGTCCATCCACTGGGTCCGGTGGGCGATCCGCAGCGCTTCGACTCTCGCTAGCAGTTCAGGCAGCACACTATCCGCCAACTGCTTCAGTCCCGCCCTGTCCCCCGATTCATAAGCCTGCTTCATGCGCAGTCCCAAATCCGCTTTGAGCGCAAGCACATCGCTCAGCCGGGCCGGAACCTCGAACAGGCAACGAGCTTCATCGCTGACCGCCGCCTGCTCCCGGTACAGCCCCGAAAGCTGCTCGTAATATCCGGAAACGGCAGTATTCGCAATCATCTTGTCAAACAGCCCCATCAGCGGATCCTGCCATAACAGATATTTGGACGGATTGGAATAATCGCCGTGTCCGGTCAGCAGTCCGGGAATATCGTCCAACCGCTCTATATTCATATAATGGCCGTAAGGAATCCCCGTACAGAAGGCAATCCTCCGCTGCAGCTGCTCTTCATCCGGCAATTTGGCATAGGCGTGTTCGGCATATAACTGCAGTCCCGGAAGGAGCGACCATAAATGATTCTCCGACCCGTTATCCCCCCATGCCGTTGCAAACACTTCCCTGACCCCCTCCTGCTTGCAGGCCGCCAGAGCCGCATGGGAGCATTTCGCCGTCCGGCTGTAATGCGTGGCCATCCCCAACCAGGACCATATGCCTCCGGCAAAAACAGGAACGCCCCCAAGCTGCCGGTGCTTGCCGATCATACCCTCATAAAATTCCTGCTCGTAATGGTAATAATCCCAATATACGAGCTGTATATCCTGAGCCGCCACGCCTGCCTGCTCACCGCCGACAATAGCATCGGGATCGTAATAATCATGCGTGAGCGAGCCGGTCCGAAAGAACATGTCGCTCCAGATCATCGGCTTTAGTCCGTAAGCGGCCGTTATTTCCTTCACCTTCGACAAATGCCTATAGATCAGCTCCGACGGGTTCCGATAACCAAAAAGGTCCAGCGACCGCCCCCGCCCCAAACCATGGGCCTCATCCATTCCGATATGTATACGCTTACTTTTGAACAATCGCGATGCACCGGCAATCATCCGTTCGATCAAATTATAGGTCGGTTCGCTGCCGGTCAGGAGCACGTCCTGGGTATCTCTCAAATAAGCCGCAGCCTCCCATTTCAGAAAGGTTTCCAGATGCGCCAGCGTCTGGATGCAGGGAATAAGCTCAATGCCAAGCCCCGCGGCATAGTCATCGCATTCCCGCAGCTCCTCCTCCGTATATCTCCCGCGCATGTATCCGAAATATGGCTCATCCTCTACCGGATACGTATCCTCGGTATAGAGCATGAGGGCATTCATCCCCAACAGAGCCATATAACGCAGCAATTTTTTAATGCTGTCCGTTCGCGGAACGGCATTCCGCGAACAATCCAGCATAAATCCGATTGTATCAAACTGCGGTTCTTCCATGATCCGGAAAGGCTCATCCGATGGAAGAGCCTCCGCCAGCAGGCCGACGGAACGGAACAGCTGGCAAGGCTGATTGTATTGAATTCTCGCACAGGCTCCATCGAATTCCACAATCAGCTGCTCTGCCGCCGCTTGCTCCAGGCTTACCGGAATGCCTCCGCTCTCGGCACGCTCCAAACCAAGCATGCCGCAAATTCTGTCCAAGCCGGCTTGCCGGCCTTCCAAATCCCCGGTGAATGACAAGGCAACCGGTATACTGCTCATCCTTTCATCGCTCCCATCGTAGCGCCTGACATAATGCGCCTTTGAAAGATAATATAGAAGATAATAGATGGCACCATGACGATCAGAACACCGGCAAAGAGGGTCACCCAATCCGCGCTGTACTGCATTTTCATATTCGCCTGGTACATGTTGACGCCGATCGTGTATTTCTCCGGATCGCCCAGATAAACGAACGGCCCCAGGAAATTATTGTACAGACCGAGAAACTTGAAGATTGCCACCGTGACGATACCCGGCGTGGACAGGGGCACCATAATCCGCCAGAAGGTCTGGAAGATGGTAGCTCCATCGATATATGCGCTTTCCTCTAGGTCCTTGGGCAGGGAAGACATGAACCCGCCAAGCAGCATGAGGAAAAATACATTTTCTCCGAAGCTGTCCAGTATAATCAGGCCCGTCAGACTGTTCGTCAAATGCAGCGACTTCATCAGAATGTATTGGGGAACCAGCGCGTTGATGCCCGGCAGGAACAGCGAAAGCATAATAAGTCCCCAAATCAGCTTGCGGCCGCGAAATTTCATCCGGGTCAGCGCGTAAGCGTTAATTGTTGTCAGGAACGTCCCCAGCACAAGACTGACGCCCACATAATAAAGTGTGTTAAGCAGGGACTGGCCGATATTGTAGCCGCTCCAGGCTTTGGTATAATTGCTCCACTGGAATTTCCCCGGCAGGGCCCATATATCCTGAAAAAATTCTGCATTCGTCCTTAAGGATTGATACAGAATCCAGACGACCGGAAACAGGATGGATACCGCCCACAAAAAAAGCAGCAGCCTCCATACCACATCCATTAGCGTTCGGCGCTCCGCCATATTCGCATGCCTCCTTCCTTATGCTGAAAGTTCGTCCGCTCACCGGACAGAGCTCTAAAACTCCACGTGCTCTTCCGGATATAATTTGTCGATGATCAGCTTGGCTCCGACCAGAATCACGAACAGAAGCATGCCGATCGCAGAGGCGTACCCATAATTGTGATATTCTTTGCCGAAAGCCAGATTAAACATATACAAGCCGATGACGTCGGTTGCCCCTTCCGGTCCGCCGTTCGTCAGGACCATAATAATTTCAAATCCTTTCAGCGACCCCAGGATGACAAATACGACGCACACACGGATAACGCCGCGGATCAGCGGAATGGTGATACGAAATAAAATTGTCATGGGCCGTGCGCCCTCCAGAACGGCCGCTTCATAGAGGGAAGCGGGAATGGAGCTCATCGCATTGATGAAAATAACGACATACAAGCCGACTCCGCCCCATACCATCGGCAGCACCAGCGCCCATATGGCGGTACTCGTATCGCCCAGCCAATAGAAATCGTTCATATTCAATCCAAACAGCTTCAGAACACCGTTGAGCATCCCGAAGCTTCCGTCGAAAATAAACGACCAGAGCAGGGCCACAACGACCGTCGAAAGCACGTTGGTAAAGAAATAAATCACCTTGTAGACGGCATTTTCCTTATACGATTTATTATTCAGCAAATAAGCCAGCAGCAGGGATATAAGCACGGTCAGCGCAGGCACCACAATCATATACAGCAGGTTATGGTAAAGCGCGCGCCAGACGAAATCATCCTTGAACATATTGCTGTAGTTGTCAAAGCCGACAAACACAGCGCCGCTTAAACCGTCCCAATCCAGCAGCGAATAATAAACCGACATGACATTGGGGTACAAGGTGAACAACAGGTAGCCAAGAAGGGACGGAACAATGGCAATGATCAAAAAAACGGTCTTCTGTCTTGAGGCCTTATCGGAGCCCAACCGCTTGCGCGCCTCGTTGCCGGCATTCAAAGCGACTTCCCCCTTTCTTGAATAAAGGAACGGGAGGAATCGGCTCCCCCCGGTCCTAATGATGGTGTATGTTTCTCACACAACCATCCGGATATTTATTGTTTGGGACGGTCCTTCTCAATCGCCACTTGTTTGAGCGCCTCCGCTTTCTCAAGGACAGGCACAGGATCCTTCTTGCCTGTCGCCACCGCCGTGATCAGCTCGCTTAGCAGCTTCTCCGCCTGTCCGCTCTGGGGACTCGTCAAGCCGAAGGTATGACGGTACGAAATATACTCCACACTATGCTTGGTTGCATACTCCATTACGGTTCTCTGGGTAGGTTGAAGCTTGGCAATGCGGGCCGGATCTTCACCGAAATCCAGTCTGCCCGGATAGGTTCCAGCCTCCGATGCCAGCGCTTCCTGAACCTTGAAGTCATACAGACTGAGTATAAACTCCTTTGCCCATTTCTTCTGCAGCTCCGGTTTGTTTTTCCAAATGACAAAGGACGCATCCCCTACACCGGAGTTGACAAATACGGTCTGGTTCGGATCATTGACCGCAGGAACGGCCATGAAACCCCATGTGAACCCTTCGGGCGTGCTGTCTTTCATCTCGTTGCCGACCCAATCCCCGGTGGAGACCATGGCCGCTTTGTGCTGCAGCACCTGCATTTGGGACTGCGTATGGTTCAATGCGGCTACGCCTGCCGGGAAATAACCTTTTTTGCCGAATTCGTACATCCGGTTCCAGGCTTCCTTATTTTCTTCCGTCGTGAGCAGCGGCCCGTCGTAATTGCGGAAGTTTTTCAAATATTCGTCGAATTTGCCGTTGGCTTTGGCCAGGTCGAACTGCAGGATATTAAATACGTAATCCGTCAAATAACCGGCGTATACGCCAGGGAATGTAATCGGAATGAGGCCGTCGGCTTTGATCTGATCAAGCAGCGCCGTAAATTCGTCCCAGGTTGCGGGGCTTTTATTCCAGCCTTTTTCGTCGAACAGCTTCTGATCGAAAAATAATCCGGCCGTATAACCGTTTACCGGAACACGGGCCGTGAAGCCAACGCTAAGCGAGGTCTCGTAGGCATCGTCGGAGATGACCGACCGCAGCTTTTTGCCGGTTTCACCGGGTACGTCGCGGTCCCACAGATCATCCTGGGGCTCCAACTGGCCGGATTGGGCCAAGCGGTCAAGCTGGCCGGGTGCGAGGAAACGCGGAATAAACAGATCGAACATATCCTCGTCGTTGCCTGCCGCGATTTTCGGTTCAAGAATCGTTTCAAGCGTCGGAGTCGACGTAATATCGAAATTGACGTTCGGGTATTTCTCCGTGAAATTCTTCACCGCCAGATCCATCCAGGCGCGTCCGGAACCGCTTTCCCAGAAGCCCATCTTCAGTGTCACTTTCTCGTTCTTAGGCAGCCCATTATCGGCATAAACATCCGCTTCGCTTGAGGAATTCGTGCCGTCAGGCGCTGCAGTCGAGCCCGTATTATTTTTGTTTCCTGCGGAACCGGCCGGTTCGTTCTTCTTATTGTCGCCGCAGCCGGCGAGCAGAACAGCGACCATAACGAATGACAGCAATACCAGGTTAACCGTTTTCATTGATGAGACCCCCTAATCGTTATCTTCTTCGTTCATGCTATATGAAGCTGGCCAAACCTTCGCATTCGGATGTTAACGAACCGAACAGGTTTTTTGAGCGCTCATATCCGTGATCATGACCGAGCTTCCGCCCTCCAGCCTGGATTGCTCCGCTGCGAAAGCCATGAGATGGCTTTGTACGGAAACCTCAGCCGACGTAAGCGTCTGGCCGCCACCCTTGTTCCCCTTGCGGACTTCCCTGAGAAACTCCCGGACCAGTCCTTCGTCTCCGCCCCCATGACCGCCTGCTTCCGCGTCAACGGGAATGTGAACGGCTTCTTTGCCGAACGGGTACAGCATAATCTCATTTCTCTCCATATACCCTCTGATCTCGCCCCGCGTGCCCATAATCTGAACCGTTCTGGAAATGTCATGCGAGAAACCGGACATCGTAAACGATGCCGTCGTGCCGTTCTCGAATTCCATGTTGACTACCTGATGATCGACCACATCATTCTGGCAATGATACACGCAGCGTCCGAAAGGCCCCTCATGCAGCGCATTATGTATCCCTTTGGGCGTTAAATCATTCGTAATAAATCGCGACCATTCATGCGTTTCATCTTCTTCATAGATCCGAACGGCGGAATAGGGACATTCCCGCTCGACTGCGCATCCATCCATGCAGCGGAGCGTGGACCCTTGCGGAGCGTTCTCCGGACGAAAATGCAGCAATGATCCGTAAGAGCTGACCTTCAAGCAGCGTTTGTCGATCAGCCAGGACAGAATATCCATGTCATGGCAGGATTTCTGCAGAATCATCGGGCTCGCCTCTTCCGTCCTGCTCCAGCTGCCCCTGACGAAGCTGTGGGCCATATGGAAATAGCCGACATTTTCGCTTAATTGAACGGAAGCGATTTCACCAATCTCACCGCTTGTGATCATTTCCTTGATTCTGGACCAGAATGGCGTATATCGCAGGACATGGGAGACCGCAAGCAGCCGCTTATGCTCCCGGGATGCTCTCGCCATATCGATCACTTCTCCCGCAAAGGGAGACATCGGTTTCTCAAGAAGAATATCGTAACCCTTCTCGATTGCTTTCATTGCAGGTCCGTAATGCATTCGGTCATGTGACGCAATTATGGCTATATCCGCTGCTTGCGGCAGGGCTAAAACCTGTTCCCAGCTATCGTACAGCTGATCGAATGAAAGACCGTATTCCGCTTTGGCAAGCATTCTTCGTTCTTCATCCGGTTCGGCAACGGCGACGATTTTCATTTCTTCCGGATGTTTCATCGCATAGGCGCCATATACGAATCTCCCTCTCGCACCGGCCCCTATAAGTATTGCGGTGATTTGTCGCAAATGTTGAATGCCCCACCTTTCCATGCATACATCGGTAAACTTAATTTCAAGGTAATAATAACAATCGTTATATCGCGGTGTCAATCCATTTTTTTACGTTATTATTCCCACATAAAGGGCTTACATTTTCATTATTGATTCTAAAAAATGGATCTCATCCCATAAAAATTGACGGATTCCACCTTTTCAGACTATAATATAACTATCGTTATGAATGTGTTTACAAAGGAGAAATCCCTATGGTTACAAAGAAAGAAATCGCGGAACATCTCGGCATTTCACGGACAGCCGTTTCTCTGGTTTTGAACAATACGCCGAGCAGCACCATCTCCACTGAAACCCGCAACAAAATACTGCAGGCCGCCAAAGAACTGGGCTACCGGGACATTGAAGTCTCTCCCAAGCTTTGTTTCGTTCTGTACGACCGGGATGCAAATGACCCGCGTTATATGGCGGATTTGCATATTATCGAACAGGCTGCCAGCCGTTTTAATTACGGACTGGTCTTCATGAATATTACCAATAACCCGGATTCATTGAATAAGCTGCAGAAGAACCTGGATAGTCAGGAAATCGACGGTTATATCGTTTCCGGAGATGTGGACGAGAGCTTCATCGAGTTGTTCCGGCGCTCCCAATCCCCTTACATTTTGTATGGTTTTCCTTTGCCTGAAAAATCCGAAGACTTGAATGTTGCCGCCTTTGACGACAGGAAGCTGGCTTTCGATGCCACGCAATATTTAATCTCGCTCGGTCATACACGTATCGCGTTCTTCCTGGGAAGCCTGGATTACAGCATCCATCAGCGGGACCTGGAAGGCTTCTGCGAAGCGCATGAAGCAAGCGGAATTACTCTGGACCGCTCGCTCATTCAAATCAGCAATGAGGAGAACGGTTATGAGCTCTGCAAGCGGGCGGAGATGCTGAAGCTGGACTACACGGCCGCTTTTTGCTCCAATACCATTATCCAATTCGGCGTCTTGCAGCGTCTTCAAAGCACCGGTGTATCCGTTCCAAACGACGTTAGCCTGATCGGTTCCGGCTATACCGACCTGGTGAAGGTCAGTGTCCCGCAGCTGACAACCTATTATGTATCCGAAACGGAAAAAGCCAAAACGGTTGCTCTGTTGATCGATATCATTAATGACCGCAGCGCGGAAGGACGATTCTGCAGCTTTACGGAATTCGTGCGTTACGAAGGCGGTACCGTTTCACCGAACAGAAAAAAATAATGCGCGCAAAAACGCCGTTGCCCATCCCCTTCAGGGAGGTCAAACGGCGTTTGATCGTTACGGCTCGGTAGAGATTCAGAGAGCTTCCGTTATCCATTCCCCGTCGCCCGGGATCGCGACCTGGCCCAGCAATCCCCGGACCTCAAGGCTCTTCTGCAAATCCGCTCTTGTAACCAGGCAATGATTGATCGTATCCATATGCACGGCGATTACTTTCGTATAGGGCGCATATTGGACCAGACTGACTACATCGTCCACATCCATGGTGATGGGATCGCCAACCGCAAACCGCGCTCCGCCCGCATTGACGACCGTGAACGCCGGACGGTGGGCGTCCAGGGCCCGGCTCACTTCCCCGCACCAGATCGTGTCCCCTGCCACATAAAGCGTCGGCTCGTTAGCGGCCTTGAATACAAAGCCGGATACATGGCCCATTCTCTGCCCGATTTCACCTGTGCCGTGCTGCCCCCCGGTCCTGGCGATGGTTACGCCTTTAAAGGCCAGAGCCGTATCGATTGCCGTTACCGAGGTGAAACCCGCATCCCTGATGGTTTCCTCATCGCCCGGCTGGCAGAGAACCGGTACCGATTTGGACAGTGCCGCCGCAGCCGCTTGATCCCAGTGGTCCGGGTGCATATGCGTCACCAGCACGGCATCGGGTTGAAGCCAGGCCTCCATCCCCGAAGGCAGGGGAACAAGCGGATTGCACCTTTCGTTCGCAGAACCGGGAATCGGCGGATTCTCCCCGGTATTGCTGAACATAGGGTCGATCAGCAGCTTAACGCCCGCATATTCCAGCCATAGCGCGGCATGGCGGATCAATTGAATGTTCATGGCCTTTGCACCTCTTATCCTTTATGATGTGGTTCTGTTACAATTATAAGATGAGCATGAATACGCGCATACCGCTTGACGAAACGATATAACGGCTTCCATTTTCACGATGAAAGGAAATTCCCCATGAACGGCAACTATACGATAGACGAGATAGATCTGCGCATCCTGAGCTTCTTAATCAAGGATGCTTCCCAGTCCAACAAGGAAATCGGCCAGCTTGTCCATTTGACGGGCCAGGCCGTCGGCGCCCGCGTGCGAAAGCTGCAGGAGCTCGGCGTCATCGAAGGCTATACGCTGCGCTGGAATCCGGACAAAATCGGTCAGTCGGTCCACGCCTTTGTGACGGTTTTTTTGAAGTCGGGCACAGCCCATCAGCCTTTCCAATCCTTCGTCAGCCAAAACGATCGGATTATCGAAATGCACCGCGTAAGCGGCGAAGGCTGTTATTGGATGAGGGTTCGTGTCGGCTCGCCGGCAGATCTGAATGTTTTTCTCGACGAGCTTTTGAAGTATGGCAACTACAAATTGAGCTTGTCCATCGGCCAGTTAAAATAAATGACAAAAAAAGAGGAGCAGCCCGGCCTGCTCCTCTGCCCTCTATCATGAAATGCTTCAGCCCTTAACGGCCGAATAAATACGATGCCGATTATTGAAAATATCGACGTCTTTCTCCCAGGACAATCCCAGCTTCTCCGCGACACGAATGGAGCCCGTATTCCCGGGATGAATAATGCTGATCAGTCTCTTAAGCTCTAGCGGCCCGAACCCATAATCCCGGCAAGCCATGGCCGCTTCCGTCGCGTAACCCTTCGACCATTGCTCCTGTTTGATGTGATAGCCGATTTCCACCTCTGTATGGCCTTCGATGTGCTGCGCAACCAGGCCGCAATCGCCGATGCATGCCATCGTTTCCTTCAGGCAGACCGCCCATAATCCATAGCCGTCCTTATCGTACCGTGTCTGATTGCGCTTAATCCAGCTCTGCGTCTGGCTCCACGTGAACGGTGCCGGATAAAAGCTCATCATCCCCGGCTCCGAGAAGATGGCGTGTAGAGCAGGCAGATCCTCGTCCTGATAACAACGAAGAAACAATCGCTCGGTTTCGAGAATCACGATGCCGGTATCCTTCATCTGCAGCTGATCCGCTCCTTCATCTATCTGGATATGCATAACAGACACGGCAAAGAGATCAAGGATTTCCCCCTGATCTCTTATGCGCTCTCCGTGATGTACAGGCTTCGCAGCCCGCAGGCTTGGGGGCTAAATGACCCAGTCGGCTGTGAACTCCTGAACGAACTCCCGCGGAGTATGGCCTTTAAATACCAATTCCGGGTTCTTTACGCTCACTCGGGTCCCCTCCGGAACCGAAGTGGTAATAAATACATTGCTGCCGATCAGCACGCCTTTGCCGATAACGGTCTCTCCCCCCAGAATGGAAGCGCCGGAATACACCGTTACCTCGTCTTCGAGTGTAGGATGGCGTTTCACGCCCCGCAGGGTTTGTCCGCCGCGGGTTGACAGTGCCCCAAGGGTAACGCCCTGATAGATTTTCACATGATCGCCGATCGTGGTCGTCTCCCCGATCACCACTCCAGTTCCATGGTCAATGAAGAAATAACGGCCAATCGACGCACCGGCATGAATATCGATTCCGGTGACGCTATGGGCATATTCCGTCATAATCCTGGGGAGCAGAGGAACGGACAGCAGATATAATTCATGGGCCATCCGGTAAATACTGACCGCGAGAATACCCGGGTACGAGAATATAATTTCATTGGTGTCCTTGGCGGATGGATCGCCATCGAAAGCAGCCTGTACATCCGTTGCCAGCACATCCCGCAGCTCGGGGATTTTGCTCAGGAAGGCGTGTATAATTCCATCCGACTTCTTGGCAATATCCGGGCATCTGTCGCCGTCCTGGCTCTCCTGAAGCCTCAGCACGCCGCACATCTGCTCATGAAGCTTCTCATGGATGTTGATGAGCATGTCGCCAATATGGTATTCAATCGTGGCATTGCTCAAATTCTGCTTGCCGAAATATCCCGGGAACAGAAGTCCCCTCAGCAGATGAATAATATCTATAACGGCGTCCCTGTTGGGAAGCGCGACCGAGTCCAGCGAAATTGTCTGGGGATGCTCCCTATGGCTGGCCACAATAGCGGTGACCAGACTGTCAATCTTGGAATGAAATAATTGGCTCATGATTTCTCCTCTGCAATAGCCGTATGCATGGCTGAATCCACTCAAAAAAAAAGCGTAACGGGCTTCTGCGGATACGCAGCAAAACCCTTACGCTTTAGTTTATTCCCTATTGCTCCTATTGTAAAGCAGGGAGATTCGTATCCGCTAACCATCCTTTATCGGACTGGATAAGCCTGGCAGCAGGCGATCCCTGTTCCACAGGAAAGAGCGCCTCATGGCCGCCAGGAAGTTAACCCCTTGCCGGCTCCGGCATCGTCCTGCGCATCTCGGCGCTCAGTCCCGCCAGATGACCGTCGTTCGCCATGACCTGTTCGAGGTGAACCATTCTGCCCGGCGTTGCCGTATTCATCATCAAATCCGTGTAGGACCGGTCAATCCAGAACCGGGCTGCGCCTGCAATATAATCGCGGAGCTGCTGCAAATCCTCCTCTTGATAACGCTCGCACATATTAATAGTGAACATTCTGCGGTTCGAACCGCCATTGAACGAGGCATGGAACATATTATGGTTGAAGACGAGAATATCGCCCGGGGTCACATCAAGGACGACAGCCGGCAGCTCGCTGCCCTTGAGCTCCCATTGCTCCTGACTCCGGTGCATCTTGGCCTGGAGATCCTGACCGAACCGGTCATCCAGCCGGTGGCTGCCGGGAATAACGCGGAGCGCCCCCGAGTTCCCATCGAGCTGATCGAGATAGAACGCGATTTTAATATGTCTATACTTATGATGGAAACCATCGCGATGCCATCCGGATTCACCGGTATAATAATTGCCGTCGCTGCCCATATAATTGAAATTCTCGCCTAAAAGCGATGCACCAATGCCTTCAATTCTCGGATCGTCCAGTAAAGTATTCATCTTCTCACGCTGGTCGATGAACCGGGCAATACATGTCCGTTTCATCCCGTCATGCGGCGTTATTTCCTTCTGACCGGGAAATGTCTTGGTGAACTCATCGGTGATCCAGTCCACACTGTCTTGCAATAACTGGGGAAGCTTAATAAAACCGAATGTTTCAAAAAAATCGATTTGGGCTGCGGATAATCGCATCTCAGGCTCACTCCCTGCTAAAAATTTAAATTTTAATTTCCCATGTAAGCGCTATAACACCAGTAAATATATTGCACCTCGCCACAAATGTCAACTATTATTATTTTCGGTATACATTCTTCCTGATTTTTCTCGATATAGCGGCCTGGTGTCCCGTCAGTACCCCAATCGGGTGCGTCTTGGCGGAGATGCAGCAAGTGTGGTGCTGTAAACTTTTACATGCAATCCTGTTAGAACAAAAAGCAGCTGCGGAATGCAGCTGCTTATCTTCAAAAGGCCCGATCCAGCCGCCCCGTGGTGCTACCGGGCGTTGCCGCCTAGAATGATTTCCAGATGGCGCGCTGTATCGTAAATCAACTGAAGCGGATCGGATTTATAAATGCCAAGCTCTGCAGTCAGTGTGTCGGTGTAGCCGATTTCTCCGAGTGCGGAGCGGACGGCTGACCAATCGACGTCGCCGCTGAGCAGCGACACGAATCCGCTTCCGTTGCCAACGTCGGTTTTGAAATCCTTGACATGAATTTTGAATATCCGCGAGCCGAGGATCCGGATCCACTGTTCTGGAAAACCGTACAACAGAATATTGCCCACATCGAAATAGACGCCTACATAATCCGATTGGCATTCGTCCACATAACGGGCCATTTCCAGCGGCGACAGCAGAAATTTGTTCCAGACATTTTCCACGCCGATCCGGACCTTGCGTTTCTCGGCTTCCTGCGCCAGAATCAGCATCTCCCGCTGGCTCCGCTCATAACATTGATCGTAGGACGTATCTTTGTTCACCGCTCCCGGTACAACCAGAACCGTGTCGATGCCGAGCAGCTCGGCCAGCTCCAGCTGCTTCACGACTATCCGGCGGCCCTGCTCACGCACCTGGGCATCCGGCGATGAGAGCGGATGTCCCCATAACAAGCCGGTGGACAAGCTGCGAAGCTGCAGCCCGTGACTGCGGGCAAGCCGCCCCACTTCCTCGGCTTGCGCTGCGGTGGTGTCCATCGTCAGGCCGATTCCGCCTGGCTCATACAGATTCAACTCGACCGCGTCATACCCGGCATCCTTACTGACTTCCAGCACTCTCTCCAGAGGCGTATCTGCAGCGAAACACCATTGATTGACCGATTTCAGCATACGGAGTTTTCCTTTCCGCCTGTCAAGCTTACAGCTGCACGGGTTGCTGCCGATTCATTCGCCGCCAGCGTAACGGCCAGGGTATCCGCCGCTTCTGAATAGTCGCACAACAGCAATTCCTGTTTTCCCGTGCGGACCGCTTCCACAAACGCTTTGTCCTGCTCTAGGTAGAAGTCAACCTCGGACTTGACGGTCGTATCCTGCTGGGCGTCAATAATACGCAGTGTCGCGCCGTCAATCGACACAAAGAAATCATGGCCGTAGAATTCCACACCGCTGCGGCCACCATAATTGGCGATACAGGTGCTGGTGATGTTGCCGATCGCACCGCTCTCCAGCACGAATGAAACGGTCCCCACATCATAAGCCGTCGCTTCAGGGTCTATCTGCTGGATATGTCTCTGTACGTGGATGGCCTGCACTTCCTTAAATTCACCAGCCAAATAGCGGATCAAATCAAGCTGATGCGTCGATTGCTCGACCAATTGACCGCCCGATTGTTCCAGCATTCGCCACCATCTGACATCGGGCATACCGCCGAAGCGGTGCGACATGACCAAATCGATTTTCCTGCCGGCCAAATATTCCTTCGCCTGGGCTACGATATCCTGATAACGCAGGCAGTAGCCGGAACTGTTGATGATCCCGGATTCGCGAATGGCCTGCTCCTTCTTGCGCACATCCTCCATGCCTAAACCAAGAGGCTTCTCCACCAGCAAATGAATGCCTTTGCGGGCGGCCGCTTCTTCGATTCCCGTCCGGGCAAATGGCGGCGTACAGACGAACAAAGCGTCCACCTCGCCCGAATCCATCAGCTGCTCGGCGCTTTCGAACGACAGGGCACCGTATTTGTCAGCTATCTCCGCAGATCTCGCCTGGTTAATGTCAAATACAGCTGTGATGCGGGCATCGTCCACTTTCTTCAAGATTCCCATATGGTGTTCCGCAATTCCCCCAACACCGATAAACCCGATTCTAACCGTCATTTCCTATCACTTCTCCTCATCGAATTCAGATCAACCCTCAAGCTTATCAACAGAATAGAACATTCGAGTAACATTGTATTTATTGAAATCGATAGACAATTTACACAAAGCCTACCCAAAATTAACCTGCTGCATTTTGCGCCACTCGGATGGTGAGATTCCTTCGCTTCGTTTAAACCACTGGGAGAATGAATGCAGGCGGGTAAAACCCAATTGACTGGAAATCTCCATCATATCGTTCTGGGAAGAGCTAAGCAGCCACTTCGCCTCCGTCATCCGGCACTGCTGCTGATATTGTTTGGGGCTCACATGGTAGATTTGTTCAAAAAGTCTGCGGAACCCCGATTCCGTAAGGCCTGCCAGCACTGCCAAATCGGATATCTGCAAGCCCTGGTGCAAATTCTCCCGGATATAATCGGCGGTCTTCGTAATCGTCAGCGCACTCTGATCGGACTGCATATGCTCCACCAGAAACAGGATAAGCACCTCGGCCCACGAAACATAATTGCGCTGCATCTCTTTCAACGGGGATGACTTAATGCGCAGCCATTCGCGAAACAGCCGCTCGTAGCGTTCCTTGTCCAGCCGGGACAGCGTGAAGACCGCTGGAAGGCCATCCTTGACCCAGCCGTCAAGCAGCTTCATCATTTCCGGCGGAATGCCGTTTAAATGAATAACCCCGTACCGGTTCCTGCCCGCCCCTTCAAACCGGTGCGGTAAATAGGAAGGCACAATGACCACATGCCCAGCCTCCAGCGTGAGCTTATCCTCCCGCCATTCGAAAACGCCGCGTCCTTCCATCAGCAGGCTGATTTCGAGCGTTTCATGCTCATGAAAGCCCGAATCCTGCCAATCTCTGTCCATCGTGCCGATAAAGCTAAAAATTTGAAATGGTGCTTGCACTGGGCGGCATCCTCCTTGCACATGCATATCTGCAATTCTTTAAAGGGTCATCGCTTGTCCATGCCGTTCCAGAAACTCCTGCTTCGCTTTGTAATCAGGCATGATACTTCCCACACGCCTCCAGAAGGAGCGGTCATGGTTCATATGTGTCAGATGGCACAGCTCATGGATGATCACATAATCGATGACATCCAGCGGAGCCATGGCCAGCCGATAATTGAACGTGAGCATTTTGCTTGCGCTGCAGCTTCCCCATTTGGTTTTCGACTCTACAATTTCGATGCTTTTTGGTTTGACCTTCAGCCGGGTTTGATACCCTTCGATTCGTTCGCCAATAATCTTCTTGCAGCTGGCGAAATAAAATTTCTTGAGTTGTTGCCGAAGCTCCTCTTCGCTTAATTCCCCGGTATCTATTAACTCATGAAGCAAATACGTTTTCCCCAGATAAAGAAACGTTCCCTCGTCCTGATATTCCCTGGCCTTGGGGAGCGACCGGGCTTCCTCAAGACTACGGATTTTCTCCAGTATCCATGTCCCGTGCTGTTCCACGGTTTGCCGAACCCTCTCATCGGTTGTGCCTTTAGGTGCTTTAACCGTTATAAAACCGGACACATCGATATGAATGGACATTTTCTTGCCCTTTCCGTATTGGACATGGGCATCTATGCTCTCGCTGCCGATTTCAATTTTCATAGCCACCATCGTTTCCATATAAGTACTTATTCACGGCTTCACCTGCCGCTCACTGCATTCAAGGTTTTTTCAGCTTGCTGATGGTATAGAAGCGGTAGAAATGGCTGGCGAAGATCTTCAGCAGGACATAGAGAGGAACGGTAAGGAACATGCCGAGAAGACCTCCGAAGGCACCAACGGTAATCAGCAATAAAATAATCGTTAAAGGATGCACATCCAGCTTCTTGCCCATCACTTGCGGCGACAGGAAATTATTCTCTATTTGCTGTGCAATGACGACAACGATCACCATCTTCAGAAGCATGCCGGGCGAATGGATAAACGCGACAACAATGCTGGGAATAATGCCGATAAAATAGCCGACAAACGGAATGACATTCAGCGCGGCTGCGGTTAGCGCAAGGATCAAGGAATATTCCAGTCCGATTATGGCGTAGCCGATATAAACAAGGATGCCCAGCAGGATGCTGATCATTATTTTGCCCTGGACATAAGCGCTTAAAGCACTATCCATCTCGCGCAGGGTCTCGTGCCCCTCCTCACGTTGTTCAGACGGCAATCGGCGAAGGATAAACTCCGGGACCTTCTCGCCGCTTTTCAACAAATAGTACAAGATGAAAGGCACCGTAGATAACAAAATAACGACCTTTGAAATGAACCCCATTATACTGTTAAAAACATAGCCGGTATTCGATATAATGCTGGCGGCATACTCGGATAGTTTCGTCGGCAAATCAAATTGATTCTGGTTCAGAACCTTCGTGAGCCATGGAATATTCCGGATCTGCTTATTGGCTTCTTCGATGGTCTGGGGAAGATTTGCAACTAAATTGTTTAATTGTTCCTGAATGATTGGTACAATCTCTAGAACGACAAAAACAACTAGTCCCAGCAGAAATATAAAAATAGTCATAATGCTCAAAGTCAGATTCAGTTTCATGCGAACGAGAAAATGGACAAGCGGGCGCAATAAATAATAGAAAAGACCCGCGAGCACAAATGGGAGAAACAGGGTTTTAAAGACGATTACAATCGGATTTAATAGAAAATCCACTTTCGTCATTAAATAAATAATCACTAGAATGATGATGATTCCGTAGCCATATCTGAAATACTTTCCTTGAGGCATGTATTCACCACTTCCAATTTAGGTATAACCACTTATTCGAGAAGGAATGGGCAAATCCTTTAGCGGCTGCGGAACAAACACAGGCAAAACATTCGAATTTCATCAATCCAACAGGAGGCGGCTGCACATGAGTATCGAATTGCGCAAAGCGGAGACGAAGCTGATTGACCTTAGCAAGAAAGCGACGATTACCTTGGAAAAGAAAGGACTTAACGGTCAAATTGCCAGAGTCGGCATCGTATTTGACATATCGGCATCGATGCGGAATTTATATAAGAAGGGAACCGTTCAGAACGCGGCGGAACGCTGCCTGGCCCTGGCGATGAACTTCGACGACAATGGGGCTGCCGATGTATTTGCCTTTGGGGTTAAGGATCATGAGATCGGCGAAATCGACAAATCCAATTTTTTCGAGTTCGTGGATCGTGAAATCATCAAGAAGAAAACGCTTGAAGGCGGAACCCGATATGCCGGGGTCATTAGACGGCTGGCGGAGAAGTATTATCCGGGAGCGATATCGGTTCAGAAAAAGGGCGGTTTCTTCGGGATCGGAGGCCGTTCAGAAATCACGGTTGATGCGTCGAAATACCGGAATGACCCGCCATGCTACATTTTCTTTGTCACGGATGGCGACAACGAGGACAAGGAAGAGACCCGAGAAATCATCCGTCAGGTCTCAAAGCTTGGCATCTTCTTTCAATTTGTGGGAATGGGTCCCACCCACTTCTTCTTCCTGCAGGAGCTCGACGAGATGGATGGCCGCTATATTGACAACGCCAACTTCTTCAAAATTAACGATCTGGACAAAATAAGCGATGAAGAGCTGTATGACCGGATCCTGGCTGAGTTCCCATCCTGGCTTAAAGAAGCCAGAAGCAAGGGAATCATTCTGTGAGATCAAGCCTTGAAGTGAATCAACTGCGATTGGGAATCAAGCGGAATCCAAGTCAAGGATGAGGAATTCTTGATGGATACAAATTTGAATTGCGAAATTGGTTGTGCTACAATGCTTGTAATTAATCAAGGGGAGATGATGAGAATAATGTAATATTTCTTGCTTATTTTACGATTGATAAAACAAAAACTGTTTTATTTTTTGTTAAGCAAGAAAGTTACTTATTCTCTTCACTCAAATAAAATATCAATATCTAATCCATTATTGGGTTAGATTTCAGTATTTATTTATTTGAGCTGCAAGAAAGGTAACTTTCTTGCAGCTCATTTTTTTATGGATAATTTCGTCAATGTCTTTAATAATGTGACTAATTTACTGGAAGGAACGGTCGAGGCATAACAACATTTCTGTACCTGCTGCTTGGCAAATATGATTACAGCGGAACCATTTCAGCAAATGTCAGCTTTGATACTTCCCCTTCCATATTGAACACAAGGAATTTAACACCCTGAACTGTAATGTAACTTTTTCTTATTTAAATGAGGAGGTTGAATAAATGTTTGAAGTTGTAGATGTTCACGTGAATCGTTCTTTGTCCGTTGGTACGGTTCACGATCAAACTAAATGGAAGCCGGAGCATTATCCATCTATCGATAGATGCACGTAGCGACTGGAGCTGCAAGCATCGTTGGGTTTTAATTTAGTTGGTTAATGTAGATGTTAAGCACCCTTTATTGGTGCTTAAGGCATTTTCTCCGGCTCAAGAGGAGAAAAAACATGAAATCAACTTCGAAATATGAAATGATTCAACACATATTAACAGCATTGAAACAACCTGCATATCGGTTCCAGCAAATTGCGGATGCGATCTTCAAGCAAAGAATTAATGAATATGACAGAATGACCCTACTACCCAAGGGGATAAGAAACGAATTAATTAAAAACCTTGGCGAACACGTTCTGAACTTAACCCCTGTCATGCAAAAGACATCCAAACAAGTGAATAAAGTGCTTTTTTCCATTGAGGGCGGTGAACACATAGAAGCAGTTCAACTAAGCTATGAGCGCGGCTGGAAATCATACTGCATATCCAGCCAGTGCGGATGCGGATATGGTTGCCGCTTCTGTGCTACAGGTACAATCGGACTGAAACGAAATCTAACCGCTGATGAAATTACCGATCAACTGTTATTCTTTCATTTAAATGGTCAGGCCTTGGATAGTGTTTCGTTTATGGGCATGGGAGAGGCGCTAGCCAATCCTAATATCTTCGACACGCTTATGATTCTAACAGATCCACGAACCTTTGGCTTGGGGCATCGAAGAATTACAGTTTCCACCATCGGGATTATACCGGGTATCGATCGTCTGGCAAAGGAATTTCCACAGGTTAACCTAACCTTTTCGCTCCACTCTCCGTTCGACGAACAGCGGAGCGAGCTAATGCCCATTAACAATCGATTTCCGCTTAATGATGTGATGAACAAGTTCGATCAGCATATTCGTGATACAGGTAGAAAAGTATATATTGCGTATATATTACTTCGAGGAGAGAATGATTCAGATGAGCATGCGGAAGCCATTGCCGCTTTGTTAAAGGACAGAGGTCCTTGGGAACATTTATATCACGTCAATTTGATCCCCTACAATTCAACCGACGTGACACCTGAAAGCTTTCATCAATCAGACAAAGATCGGGTTCAAAGCTTTGTCAGTATCTTGAATTCAAAGGGAGTTAAAGTCACTGTGCGGGCTCAATTCGGAACGGACATTGACGCAGCATGCGGTCAGCTATACGGACACAACAAGTAAAACAAAACAAGCATATACTTCTGGAAATTCGATTCAAGAACTTGCAGAAAACACTACGCTGTCAAAAGATGATTTCTGTGGCCCGCACATATTTCCAAATATATATTGGGCACGTAAGCCCGTACAAAAAAAGCCGGAGCATAATAACCTCCGGCTTTTGCGATTTCAATATTCCAAACGGTTAATTAATGAAGTCCGTGTATTGCAGCAAACGTTTCAGCATAACCGCCGCTTGAAGTATCCACATTCTTGCCTGCTGCGCTGATGGCTCTGGTTACCATGACCGCCATCTGCTCACGGGTAATGGTGGCATTCGGCTTACGTGCCGTCCCCCCTGAGAAATTCACCGTATCTTCGTCCGCATACACCGCTTTGGGCGTCCCCGTCGCCATCAGCAGGCCTGCGACCGTGACCATTGCTCAACCGATACGGCGGCTGCTAAAAAAAAGAAGACCCCCGCAATGAGAGTCTTCACAACATCTTGCCGGGAATCTATCATGGGTGAGCGTCGCATTTAAGCTTACGTGCAACCATCTTCATCAGCACTTACTCTTCTTGATTAAGGGATAGAAGTATAGGTCACTTTAGGATTCCAGTTCGTTGAATCATTGCTGCTGTCGCCATTGTTTTGAACGATAAAATAAAGGATTTGGCCTTGCGTCACGCTCACATTGCTAATATCATACGTGATGCCTGTCCGCGTTGTTCCTTGCACGTATTGCCAGCCGCTGGAAGGCCAGACCAGTGTACTGTCTTTGTTAATTTTCACATTGACGCCATTGCCCAGAGCCGATGTTTTGACAACCGCTCCCGTAAGCCGGACAACTCCCGTTTTTGGAGCGATCCATGACCGGACTGCGTCATTTACATCAGGATGCATGACCTCAGGCAGCCCGACCAGCGTATAAGGCGTCGATCCTGTCCACTGCAGAGACAGTGGATTCCACGTCATATCCGTGTAGGTATTAAAATACAGCTGTTGGTAATACCAGTTGTATTTCCCTTGCATCCCCGTGAAATCAGCGGTTGCGCTGTAGCTGGGAAGCGGCTGAGTAATCGTTTCCGGGGTACCATACGTAATTCTTGCGTCCCACACTGTCGTATCATTATACGTATTTGCGTTTTTATTGACGATCAGATACAGCTTGTCTCCGGCAGTCACTGAAATCGTATTCTGGTGAATATATCCGATGGTGTCGGACCCTGCGACCAACTGCCATCCGCTCGCAGGCCAGATCTGAGTGCTGTTTTTCATGATTTTTACTTTAACCCCGTCGCCTCCGGCCGCGCCTTTGGCCACCGTCCCGTTAAGGGTAACCGTTCCTGTCTGAGGGGCGGTCCATGCAATAACGGAATCGTTCGTGTCCGGGTGCAGCGCCATAGGAGAGGATATGACGTTGAGAGGATAGGCACCTACCCATTGGGTTCCGCTCCAGGTCATATTGGAGTAAGTGGTTCCGTCCGACTGCAGGTAGGACCAATTATTCCCTCCTTGTACAGAAGATAAATCCGTAGACAGCTTATAGACGTTAGTATTCGTAAAAACACCAGTAGCAAAGGCGGACTTGTTATTGTGACTGTCTACCGCTTTGATTTGGTAATTGTCCGTTACACTTCCATTTTCCCCAAAGTAAAAAGTCCCTTTGGACACTTTCGTAACGGAAACCCCGTTTTTGAAAATCTCGTAATACGACAGAAATTTATTGTCTGTGGACGCCGTCCAAGTCAGCTCTATCCCGCTGTGGCCCAAGTATGACGCTTGCTTTTTCACAACGTTGGTTGGAACCGTGGGAGCAGTCGTATCCGGAGTACCGGCACCTGGCCTGTTCTCCAGGTTCAGGTAAATGAACTCATGTGATGCCGCAATGGTTAACGGGATACCGTTCGTCATCCAGTAGCTTCCCGTATTCGTTGCCGTCGCCATGCTGCCTCCTTGAGTAGCGATGGTATAATTGGCTGTTGGCAATAATCCTTTGGGATAAACGATTCTATTCGCCGAAAGAGGTTGACTGCCCGCTTCAATATATCCTTTCGTTCTGTCCGCGCTCATCTTCTGGATGTAATATGTTTCATCGCCAGTGTTAAGAGTAGGACGATAGATCTTGACCCATCTACCCATTACGCCTTGCGTCCTTAAGAAACGGTACATCTCCCACTCGACCCTGATCCCTTCCAGTCTTGCCAATAGATCGGGATTGGAGGCATTATTCATCCCTACTCCACCGGTCAGCACTTTATCTATCGGCGTGAATAAACTGTTCCAATAGGCGATATAATGCGCGGCACCATCATCCGTTGTTGCTTGTGAATCGGAATAACGCGTCGCCTCAATACTCAGCAGCTCTCCGCCTGATGCACAGCCGAATATTCCGGCAAGCGGATTATCATCTTTGAATGTCTTTAATATATTCAGAAAATTATTGGATTGGGCAAGCTGGTCATTCTCCGTGCCCCCATAGGAAGTCCAGATCGGCTGGCCGTCATACCGGAAGACATGTGTTCCCCAAGTGGCTTGTTTATTGTTCAAATAGTTTCGAATCCAGGTGTTAACCTCCGGAATGGCCAGATTTAAATGCAGCCCATACCAGGTTTCTTCATCGTCTCCGACTTGCCATGTCGGGTTTTCTGTCAAGACCTTGGAGTGCCATTTCACATGCCATGGGGGATTCCAGGCAATGAAGCTCATCCCGGATTTTGCCGCGTAAGAGACAACACCAGGATAATCATCATGATACAAAGCGTCCCAGTTCCCCTTTTGATCAAACCAAAAATCATCCATCCAGACTGAATCTCCGCCGACATACCTCAAATTATTCGTGATTTGATACAGGTTGTCCGTTTGAATCCCTGCGCTTAATTGGGCCGCTTTCAGCTGCATCATGTGCTGTTCGCGTGTATAGTCCCACTTGAAGGTATACACATAATTAAGGATCGTGTTGCCCATATCGTCAATATCGCCGGTAAATACGCCAGTCAAGGCTTTGGGTGTTGTGATGCTGGCATTATGGGCCACCGAATAATTGCTCATAAACACTTTGCCATTCATCAGAAATTTGCCGCCATAATTACCCATCTGCGCATTCCAATGCCCGAAATAATCGAAGAGCAGGAACATTCCACTGTTCGTCGAACGGTTGCGCATAGCATAGAATAAGTTGTAAATGGATGTGCCTTGGACATCATCCATGACCGAATTATTATCGCTTCCATCCACCATCATTAATTCCGGCGCGTCTTGCGAATCGAATGTCCGCGCATAACCAGTAGTTAATGTAACGGGCTTCAGGATCTGGCTTCCCCTGAAATTCGCCCCACCAGTCATATAATAGAAATCCGTATTCGCCACATCGTTTGACATGATTCTTTGTCTGAAAATACTCGGATCCGAGAAATATTGCGAGACACCCGAAATATTCTGAATGACCGAATATTCCTGAATGATCCCCGTGCCATGGTAGATGATGTAATAGCGGTTCACTTTGATGAGGGAATTATGAAAGGTAATGACCAGCTGCGTTTCCCCTTGGGAGAGAGTGGTCGTCGTATAGGTGTCGTAAGTCCAGCCCGTTTGAATGCCATTAAACGTTGAGGTTCCCACTTTGATGGAAAACTCGTCGGATATTTGTCCACCTTGAATATACTCTTGACCGGTTGCTTTATTTTTAAAGCTGGTTAACAAAAACTGTCCGCTTGAATTAAAATGCAGCTTCTTCTCGACTGCGTCCGTTCCAATCGTCCAAATTTTATTGACGCTGTCAAAGTTGACATAGGCGTCGCCCGTAGCAGATACTTTCTGATCCGTAAACTGGGAGATCCCAAATAATATTGAAAAGAACAGGAGCAGCGCTGCCCATCTTTTAATCATTTTTTTCCCACCTCATCGTCAGTGTGTGAATCGGCTTTACCTTCTTCCCTCAAATGAATGAATCGCCTTTTCTGGCTTCCCCGCCCAGCCCCTCTCATAAATGGCTTCTTGCTTCCTGCTTTTTGCTTATACGCTACCACCTCCTTAAAGAAAAGAGCCCAGATACGTGCAATTCCTCTGCATCTGGGCTCCTTGCTATGTGTATATCTTGTTGTCGTCCATTTTTTGTTACGTCAATGCGATTTCAATTTCATGTTTGCCTTTGGGCACTTGAACAAGCGCCCATAAACGCCCGTTTTGCTGCTGAATGACCGTGGCTTTTCGCTCCCCGTCAAGCATATAGAATATGGGTTCGGACACGCTGGCGGGCAATGGCAATTTCACGATCACGCCGCTCACAGCTTCTGTCTCTGCCACAAACGAAATAACGGATTGATTGTTCGCGTTCACCGAAACGGCATAGTCATCGATTCTGGTCTGCGAACGGTCGATCCACCACAGACATAGCTGGTTGGTCGAATGATGAATCGCTTTGAGCCGCTTCACTTCCAGGTAGTCCAGCACTTCATCCAGGGCGGGCAGACAATGCTTGTTCTCATTGTCGTCCGCAATATATACCGGGTGAATAAACATGTTAAGCGTCCAGCGGAAGAAGGCCGCACGATCAATGGCCTCATGTATGCGACTGATATCCTCTACTCGCGACTCTTCATAGATGCGCGGCTCAAAGAAACCGATCGGGATATTTACGAATGGAATTTTAACGTTGCCATGCTTGTAGTCGTCATAAACAAAATGCGGATATACCGTCCCGAACCCGTATCCCATTAAGTTAATCGGGTTGTAGGGCGGGTTAAAAGCATGCGCTCTTGAGTTATCTCCTTTCATTCCATGCGCACTTGCCCATCGGGCATGCTCGGCCCAGCCGGTTCCCGTACACCAATGATTGACGGAAGCAATTGGCGTTTCGCCAAAGGCTTCGGTAAACAGATTAATCTGTTCCTGGATGTCCTTCTCGGTATAATGGAAATGGGGCTTTACAAAGTCAAAATGAATGGACAAGTCATGTCCGTTATTCTTGATGGCTTTGAATTCCTCGGAGTCAATGGCGAACTTGCCTGCTATGGGCATCAAGTTGATATGATACGGAAGGCCCTTGGCCTTCATGTAGTTCGACGCAATCATCTGATACTCCGGCACGCATTCATCATCGCCCCCGTAATGGATCAACAAATCGGGAACATTTCCATCCGCGAAGGGCGGAAGTTGATGAATAAAAGGCTGCGGATGCTGCGTCAGAATGCCTTCAAGAAATTGCAGCCAGTAATCCCCATAAGGGATACTAAGATCATGCAGCCGGCTGAAGGGAATCGCATCGCCCGTCCGGTAATAGCCATCACCGTCATAATCCCGGTCTATCGGCCTTCCCTGGTGCATCACCCACAAGGTCTGCGCGAAATCAAAGGCGAAGTACCAGGTTTGCCCTTGCCCGATACGTCCTTCGACCACGGCGGGATATGCCTTTGCCATTGGCATTCTGCCGGCGTTTAGCAGCATAGCTGCCGCCTGGGCATGGTCGGCTTTGACTTCAACGATCGATAGTGGAGAAATGATGGGCAGCAGTGCACCGCGAAATTGGTAAAACGGGTCCAGCCGATTCTCCTGGGCTCCTGCCTCCATCTGAAAATTGGCATAGCCCGAAATCGTGTATTCATCGTCAGGCTGGGATTGAACCGCCAACGACTGAATGCCAAACAGGTCGTCTGCGCCTTTTATAGCCGATCCGATTAAGATACCGCCTTGCGAAACCCACTCGCGCAAGCTCTGCTGCTCGGCTGCTGACAAATCGTGCACATCGATAAACAGAAATTTCAGCTGTGCCAGGCTGCCAAGAACAGACAAATCTGCTCGTGTCAACCGGGATGCCCGCAGCCCCATCTCATCCCATATTTCCTCCATGTAGGCATACCAATAATTGCGGCCCTGCGAAAGGGTATGGTCTTTCGTAGGCTGATCATAAATATAGCCTGTTGTAGAATGCTTCATATCAGGATTCCTTCCTTCTAAAGTCTGGAACTTCGAGCAGAATGCCGCCTTTGTTGGAGGATTCGGCTGCCAATATGGCAGGTGCTGCTGTCTCCACCGCGGTATACACATTCATCTCTAATTCTTTATCCTCAAGGATTGCCTTCAGAAAATTATGAACAGGCCATGAATCCGCGTTGCCGTGAGCACTATGCTCTTCAAATTCGCTAATATCGGCTGCCGTCACTTCCCAATCCATATTCCTCCACGTATCGTCATTCGCCGTCCACAGCTTGGGCTTATCTTCGCTCGATCTGGCCCATTCAGCGGTTGCTTCCGTCCCCTTCACTTGATACCAATGATACCCGGTGTCCTTGCGGTGACCATGCGGCGATGTGAACCCTGCCGCTACCCGCAATATCGCGTCCGTACTTGTATGCATCAGGGCCACTTCCATATCCCGGGCTTCATAATTGTCCACATAATAGCTTCGCGGGCGGGTCCCCATACAGGAAACCTTCGTCACCCGGCCTCCCGTAATACTTAGAAGCGGACTCAGCGTATGCGGCAAATAATAGATGGGATTATAGAACCGGATATTCCTCCACGTCGGCTCTACCTTCCTGTCTTGCGGCGGAGTAGCGATCCCGCTTATCTTCTCACCTGTGAGCGGGTCAAAGAAATAATCCCATTCCCCGTAATGCAAATACTCTCCTTCGGCAAAAAGAATATGGCCAAATTCACCCTGGGCCGCCATTCTCCGCCATTCCTGAATAAAACCCCAATATCGTGTTTGTTCAGACAACTGGTACTTCGCCCCCGTCTTCTCGACGGTATGGACCAGCTTCCAGCATTGTTCGATCGAATATGCGGCCGGAACCTCAGTCGTGACGTGAATGCCTTTCTCCATGGCATAACAGGCGATATCGACTTGAATATCCGGCGGAGCGGCGATGAGTACGGCATCTATCGTTTCATTGCTGATCATTTTCTCATAGTCGGTATAGCAGTTGGCAACTGGAACGCCTAACTCGGCGGCCGCCCTCTCCACATTATTGCGAATCGAGTCGCATAAGGCGACGACTTCACAATCGGGATGCTTGCGGTATAATTGAGCCACATAAATCCCTCTGATCCCCGTACCGATCACGCCTAATCTGACTTTTTTATTTGCCATTCGAATTAATCTCCCCTCGGCCAGAGCCGCTTTGTAAGGTTGCTCCACGATCCCACCTGGACGATCTCATAACACGCCGTATTTGTTATAAACCTCGATCAGCAGCTTGCCTTCCAACAATTCCGTACGGGTATGATTCTCCCGCTCCACCTTATCAAGGGCATTCTGCACGGTCTGCAGCAATTGGCTGGACGGGATAACGGCAATTCCATCGCTATCGGCAAATATAACATCGCCCGGGTGTACCATAATGCCTCCGACTTCCACTACGCAGTCGTAGTCGATGACAATGCCTCTGCCTCTGGAATCCACGGGCTTGTATCCCGTGCAATAGACCGGGAAGCCCAGCTTCTTAATCTGCCTGGTATCGCGAATTAAACCGTCGATAACAGCCCCGCTACTTCCTCTCATCTTGGCGGCAGTCGAGAGCAGCTCGCCCCAAATGCCGTTATTTCGGGATTTATTGGTACAGACAACGACTACCTCATCCGGCGCTATGCTGTCCATCGCTTTAATTTCCATCTCATAGGGATTCTCATGAATATGGTAGACATCGGCGGCCAGTATCGTTTTGGCCCGGCCTACCACGACAACCCCATCCTCCAGGGGACGGATATGTTCATCCATCGCCTGATTGCGGTATCCCAGATCATCCATTGAGTCACAGATGACGCCTGTATAAAGCTTCTCTTTCATCAACGCAAACAATTGCTGGTCGGTCCAGTTTTCCATGGTTGCACGCTCCTAAACAGCTTTAATTATGATTATTTCTTATACCCTGTTCGATCTGCTTGGTGAGCGCAAGGCTCGCGATTCCCTCTGCCGTACCCGGTACACAAGGGGTATCCATGCGGATACTGGCAATAAACTTATCCAACTGAATTCGAAAGCAGGAGGCTGCCCAATCTTCCTCCAGCTTGACCGTTTCCGTTAACTTATCCGTCTTTAATTGGACGTATTGAGCGAAGCGGTCAAATATAGCGATCCCTTTGGGTCCCACCACCTCAAATTCCCCATTCGGGAAGTGCGGCAGGAACCAGCCAATCTCGACTCTGGCGATATCGCCATTCTCATAATGAATCATGGACAGATCATAATTCGTCGCCGGAAACTCTGGACGGGTGCGGATGCCATAAGCGTCCACAGAAGCTACAGCCGAATCCGTGAGAAAATGCAGAAAGTCGGCGACATGAGCGCCATCGTGAATCGAAGGCGAGCCATGCTGCATCGTCCGGTAGATCCGGTCATAATGCTCCTTGTTGCCCTCCGGATCCCATACTTCATCGAAGATGCCCAGACGATAGACAAGCGGAGAGCCCAGTCTTCCTTCTCTGATCCACTGTCTCAGCGTTTCCAGCAGGGGTCCGTGCCGATAGGTAAATCCGACCTGGACCTTGCAGCCCGTAGCCAGCTCCGTGGCCTGAACTTTCTTGGCGGTTACCAGATCAACCGCCATCGGCTTTTCGCATAATACATGCTTGCCGGCTTGTAGGCTCTCCATCGTCAGATGAGGCGTCACCCACGGAGGCGTGCATATGATAACAGCATCCAGCGACTCGCTTTGCAGCAATTCCCGATAATCCTCTGTCACCAGCGGCACCTGGTACTGCCCGGCAAGCTGCTGTGCCCTCATCAAATCCGCATCGCAAAGCGCCGCCAATTGTACGTCCGGACAAGCCATTATTGCCGGAATATGCCGTGAAGCGGCAATATCGCCGCAGCCAATAACTCCAATACGAAGTGCTTCGCTCATGCCGTCCTCTCCTCCCCTGCCTTAATCCCGAACAGCCGTGCACTCCACTTCGACCAGAAACCCATTAAGCTGGCAGGCCACCACCGTGCGCGCCGGATATGGCTCCGTAACATATTGGCCATACACTTCATTGAACTGCGCCCAGTGGGAAATATCGCTCAAATATACGGTGGACCTAACCAGATCGTCCATAGTGAAGCCATTGTCCTCCAGCAGATTGCGGATATTTTGCATCGTTTGATGCGTTTGATCGGTAATATTCTCGCCCACAAGCTGCTGGTTGACGTCGAATGGCCCGAAACCGGCCAGATATAAGGTATTGCCTTTGAGGATAGCGGATGAATAGTTGCCGAACACCGGATGGACAAGGGATGAAGCCAGCTGTTGTTTGGTCAAATTGAACTCTCCTTACCTAATTGAAGTATCGACTTGGCGAACTGCGACAATCTGCCCGAGATTGCTTCAAACAACCTCCCACCCTTCTCGCTGCTGGCCATTGAGGGTTTGCCGAAAACGCCGGATGCTGTAAGCTCTTTAAAGTTAAATACTCTTGCCGCCGCATTGCCTTTCAACATATCAAATTCCCAAATCCCTCCGGCAGGTTGGCCCCCGTCATCGGCAATTAAATCAAGCCGCACTTTAGACGGATCCAAATACAGGTACAAGGAAGTCTCAAGCTCGCAGGCGTGTCCCAATCCTCCTGAATCCGATTCGCGGATCGATGCGATCTCCTGCGCGGCAACATGCCAATATTCAGCAGCGATAATCAGGATATCGGGAAAATCATTCTTCAACTGCTGCAGCACCATCTGGTTGGGTGCGCTGTTTCCTCCGTGCCCATTCAAGATCCATAGCTTGCGCGCGCCCATACCGATGTAAGATTGGCAGATGGATTGCAGCATTTGAATATAAACCGGGTGGTACACGGAAAGCGTCCCGCCGTAATCCAGGTGATGAGGGGAATGACCCAGCCACATGGTCGGCGTCAGCAGGATCGTTTGCGAGTTTTCCCGTTCAAGCTCCTTGGCCAAATGATCAACAATAAAGGTATCCGTGTCAGTCGGCAAATGCGGACCATGCTGTTCGGTTGATCCAACCGGAATGACAACCAACGTGTGTTCAAAATCAATATTCCCAACCTCGGGAGCTGTCATATTGTGCAAGATCATTGGACATCTTCCCCCATCTATACGGCTAGCTTGGATAACTGGTCAAAATCGATAGTAACCCCTAACCCAGGCTTATCGGGAACGATCAACTCTCCTTCATGGATAACCAGTTGTTCCTGCGTAACATCCTCCCGGTAACCGGTAAACCCCCGGATATCCGACGCGTGTCCGGACAGATTGGACATCGCCGCGGCAACGTGAGCGGAGGCGGCAGCGCCAATCTTCCCTTCAGGCATCGAGCCTATTGTACAATCGATGTGATACACCGAGGCCAGCTCAAAGATTTTACGGGCTCCCCATACACCGCCGGCTTCCGTTATATAGACATGTATCAGGTCGGCTGCATAGGCGTCCAGATTTCTTTTGGCGTCATGCACATCCCAGGCACCCTCATCAATCAGAATGAGCGCATCCGTATTTTGGCGCAGCCATGCCAGTTCACTTAAACGTTCATGATGCAAGGGCTGTTCGACGATGGTAACCCCATACTGAGTCAGCTCATCGATAAGCCGTTTGGCAGCTTTGACATCCTGCCAGGCCATATTCACATCCACCCGAAGCATGACGGAATCCGGAATGGCATTGCGGATCATCCGGACGAGCTCTAAATCCGCCCGGTCATCGTTTCCAATTTTGAGCTTCAGCTCCTTGTAGCCTTCACCTACTTTACGAATGGCGGTCTGAACCATGCTTGCATGATCGCCCATGGATATACCGCCCGTAAGACGAATTTTGTCCCGCCGTTTGCCGCCGAGCAATTGATAAACAGGCTGTCCCAGAATCTTCCCCAATAAATCCCACAACGCCATCTCTACCCCTGCTTTAGCCAATAAGTGCCGCTTGGAGAAGCTTGACCAATGATCCATCAAATCCGATATATGGGACATGTTCCTGATATCCAAGCCTTTCAGCTTCGGCGCCCAATACGTATTGACCTCATGACATAACGAATGGGCGCCTCCAAACCATGCAAGAGCGATCTCGCCTGCACCATATTCTCCGGAATCACTGCGGATGATGACAATTCCATGATTCGAAGAATGATAGGTTCCCCACATATCGCTTACCGGCTCCTGGAACGGAAGGTTAATGGGAACGGCCTCCACGGATAAAATTTTCATTCCTCATTCCTCCTCTTATGCCAGCCCCAGCGTTTCCAGTGTGTTCTTATACAGAATTTTCTCGATCACTCTCTCGGGCACGCGTGGAAGATTGGTGCCGTCAACCAAATGATTAATATTGATAAGGGATTGCTTGGTAGCCTCGATGCCAAAGAAGGGAAAATCCGTGCCGAATAATAACTTGTCTTCAATGCCATACTCGACTGCCTCTATCAAGCCGTTATACATTTGCCAGGGCCGGCTGCTTAACGCCGAGATATCCGTGTAGATATTCGGGTTCTTGCGGACAACGCTTATCGCTTCGCCAAGCCAGGGATGACCCATATGGGCGATGATCATCTTCAGCTGCGGGAATGCCCTGCCGATCGGATCCAAATACACCGGCCTTGATTTCTCCAGAGGCCCCCGCTGTACGAAAGATGTGCCCTGATGCCACATAATCGGAAGCTTCAGCTCCTGCGCCTTGGCATACAACGGATAACATTCCCGGTCAAGCGGATGAAAGTCCTGGTAGAAGGGGGCAAGCTTCAGCCCCACTAATCCGAGTTCCTTCACAGCCGATTCCAGCAGTATATGGGCGTTCGCCCGATTCGGATCGATGCTGGCAAATCCGAACAAACGTGTCGGATCCTCCTTTACATATTCGGCTACATATTCATTGGGCACATTAAACCCTGTCGCTGGAGCATCCATGGCCAGTACAACGGCACCCGAGCAGTTCTTGGCGTCCTTCATCATTTGCCGGTGTTCATCTGTCGTGCAATTCATTCGGAAGTCTGTACCCCATGCCCTCTGTGCATCAGCTAGAAAATGTCCTGATATATGCTCCGGTTCAGCAATATGGGTGTGGCAGTCGAAGATCATGGTATACCTCATTTCTTATGATTAAATAGGTTTTATCCTTTGACAGATCCGATTAACAAGCCTTTCATGAAAAACCTCTGCAGGAAAGGATAAACAACCATAATAGGCAGCACCGTAATGACTGTCATCGCAATTTTCAGGCTTTGGGGAGTAAGCAGCTGCGTATTGGCAGCCCCCGTGCCCATCGTGAATTGCTCGACGGAAGTAATCGACTGGAAGGAATTATAAAGGATATATTGCAAGGGAAACAAATCCGGATTCATGGCATTATAGAATTGAGTATCGATGAATGAGTTCCACTGACCGATGCCTGCAAATAACGAGACTGCCGCAATAACCGGGATGCAGATCGGCAGTATGATTTTCAAAAATAAATAAGCGTCGTTCGCTCCATCCATGAGTGCGGACTCTTCCAACTCTTTGGGAATGCCCTCAATATAGGTTTTGATGAGAATCATATTGAAGACGCTTACCGCAGACGGAATGATATACACCCAGAACGAACCGACCAGCCCCAGGCTTTTGATCAGGATATACGTAGGAATCAGACCCCCTGAGAAGTACATGGTAAACACAAAATACTTCCGGAAGAATTTAATGCCAACCAAATCATCGCGGGTAATCACATAAGCCGCCATCGAAGTCACAAGGACCATCGATATCGTGCCCAAAATCGTTCTGGCTACGGAGATATATATACCGTGCAGAACATCGCCATTGGCAAAGATCGCTTTATACGAATCAAGGTTCACCTGCTTGGGCAGAAACAGAAACCTGCCGCTCACCAGCGATGGATTACTTAGCGAATAATTAATGAGATGAAGAAATGGGAATGCCATGACGATAAAAACAACAGCCATGATCGCTATATTGATCGAATCAAATATGCGGTCCCCCGAACTTTGTTTGTACACGATCATTTTCCTCCCTGCGATTGAATCAAAAGATCGCTTTACCCGTTGTTTTCTTGGAAAAGGCGTTAACAGAAACCAATATCAATAAGCTCACGATTGTCTTCACGATCCCGACGGCGGAAGAATAGGAATAATTCAATTGCTGAAGCCCGAATTTATAGATATACATATCAAGGACTTCCATTTTATCCCAGTTAGTGGCATTCGTAAACATGAAGAACAATTCGAAATTGGAATTAAGGATCCATCCGCTGTTCAAGATCAAGATGATGATGAAGGTCGGCATTAAGTTGGGAATCGTAATTAATCTCAGCTTCTGAAAGCGTGATGCCCCGTCGATATCCGCCGCTTCATACTGATCCGATGGAATCGCCGATATGGCTGCAAGGAAGATAATGCTGATATAACCCACCGACTTCCACGCCTCCAGGCAAACAACCAGCAGCCAGGCATATTTGCTCTCTCCAAGAACATTCATGCCATCGGATAGAATCCCCCACTTTATCAGCAATTCATTAAGCAATCCCGATGAAGGCGACAGAAACGTATTGGCGATGGAATAGATAATGACCCAGGAGATGAAATACGGGAAAAAGGAAACGGTTTGCAAAATTTTTACAATAAACTTCTGCCTGATCTCATTCAACAACACCGCAAATATTAAACCACATGAAAGATTGGTAATAATCATCATGATGTTCATGGATAAGGTGTTGCGAAGAAGGTAGACATAATCATTGCTCTGCAGGAAAAACCGCTTGAATTGCTCCAGCCCCACCCACTCCGAGCCCCAAAAACCCAAACCGATCTCATATCGCTTAAAGGCAAGTAGCCAACCCAGCAGCGGTATATATTGAAAAGTCAGAACCAATAGAAACGCTGGAGCCAACATCAGGAAAAGATACCTTTGCTTAAACAATCTCGCTCCTAGCATGACAGCCCTCACCTTCTATATTGGAGAAACCAGGAGAGGCGCCACTCTCTCCGATTTCCCCACACGTTTATTTGTTTAGCTCAGCCGACGCTTCTTGGTAGAGTTTGTTGTATTCATTAATGACATCATCGGGATTGAGCTTGTCGTATTCTTTAATGACATCATCCCAAATCTTGCTGAATTCCGCATCGTCCTTGGCCATCATCAGTTTGGCTGAATTTTTCACCCTGAATTCAACCATTTTCTGTTCCGTCTGAATGAGGGGCGAGTTGGGATCCATCTTAATCGAAGGCACAATTCCCGACTTTGCTCCTACAGCCGTCTTCTCCCAATAATCGACCGAGGTTTTCCAGCCCAGCTTCTCAAAGGCGTTCATCGTTTCCGCGGTTTGGGACAATTTGTCGACGTAGTCGGGATTCGAGCCAACGTTGAAAGCCTGACCGTCTTCTCCCGTTCTGGCATCAAGGCCCAGGAACGAGAACAGGCCAATCCCTACCTTGCTGTCCGCATTCAGAGACTCAGTTGTGAACAGCTCTGTCGGAACTCTTATACCTTGAGCATCCACGGTGTAATGCTTATCTTTGATTCCGGATTGGATCAAGGTTTGGCCTTCATCCGTTGAAGCCCAATCCAACAATTCCATGATTCGTTTCGGATCTTTTGCATTTTTGGTTATGATGGTGTTATTGAATGGGACAAGGTCCAATTCCATAATCAGGCGTTTCTCGTTTCGTTCCACCTGCGTATTGCTGCGGACCGGCAGGACGATATACTGCTGCTCAGGCTGCCCCGCTTTAATCAATGCTTGATTGACGCCGGAAAGTCCCCACAGGGCATACCAGCCGGACAGTGCTCTGCCGCTATTCAGCTTCTCAATGTATTGATCATATTTATCCGTAAACGCTTCCTTATCCAGAATTCCTTCTCGATATAATTTATTGAAGAACTTCAAGGATTCAACCACATATTCATTCTTTAAATAGTCGACGAATTGATTATTCGCATGATCGAAAATGACCGCGCCATTTCCCGCCACGCCGGTATATCTTCCGCCTTTCTCGTACATGATTCCGGCAATCCCGGCCATTCCCCACGGTTCTCCGAAGGGGACCGCCATGCCGATCGTCTTCTGACCTGACGCTGTTTTCGGGAAATCCTTCATCGCCTGTTTAAGATAGTTAATCCATTCATCCTCTGAAACCAGGTTTGGATAACCTTGCTTCTCCAGGACATCAATTCGGGTGCCGATATCAAGCCCGCGAACGTTATTCTTGAAGTCGCTCTGTCCGGTTTGCCAGTTATAGAGCTTCTTATCTGCGGATATGCTTCTCCATAATGGAATTTGCTCAGCATACCGCTTGGAGAAATTCGGGGAATCCGGCAAGTACTCATCAAGGGCCAGCGCTGCTCCTGCCTGTATGTACTTCTGCAGGCTTGGATTGTATTCAATCCGCAGGATTTCCGGGTAGTCGCCACCGGCCAGCATCAGGTTAACCTTTTCTTCCCAGTTGCCTGCATAAGGAATAAATTCAAAAACAATATTGAATTTCTCCTTGATGATTTGGCCGATCTCGGTTTCATCCGAGCGCTTAATTTTGTCCGACCCTCCCATATACTTGATCGTGTACAGCGGGCGCTCCTCTTTGGGATCGGTTTCACCTTTGTTGGTGGAAGGTGAATTTGTTGGCTCTATCCCCTCATTTTTTCCCCCGTTGTCGCCGTTGTTCGAACATGCAGCAGTGATGGATACCAGCATGCAAACAACAAGCAGCGCCAGAAAATTCTTTCTTAAACTTTTCACGTGCATTCTCCCTTTCCCATTGTTAATTGGTATGCGCTTACATAACCCCGAAAACTCAATTCTCTTCAAACCCGAACTCCATTCTGTTCTGACCCAGTCCCCAGTTCTCTTCTAGCCCAATACCTGTTCTCAATTCCTTCTAGCCCGGTACTCCATTCTGTTCAAGATCAAATCCGTCTTGGTCGTTCCGTATACAGAACAAATTTAATATTTGATCTACATACAGAATAATTTAATAGCTATTTTTTGTCAATGCCCAATATTTTTGCATTATATCTCCAATTCATCTATTATAGATATTAAATAGAGTTGATTTACCGAACAAGGCTTCAATATTGTTTCACTGGAGGAATAATTGATGTCAAAAGTTTCAGAAAATGTAAGCTACTCCGTACCCGCTTTGGAGAAATCGATCTCAATCATCGAGTGCCTGGCGCAATCGACCGACGGCCTTTCATTATCCGCGATATGCAAGAAACTGGATTTGCCGAAGACGAGCGTTTACGCCATCCTATGTACCCTGGAAGCCCATAATTATATTCGCAAAAACCCTGGCGGTACCTATAATCTGGGTCTTAGCTTCTACAGCTTAGGCATGCTGTCTGTACGGCATATCGACTCCAAACAGCTATTCGTTCCCCATTTGGAGGCATTGCGCAACGAGACGACTTACACTGTACATCTTTGTACGTATGATAATGGAGAGTCGGTGTGCCTTGAGAAAATCGAAGGTTTGAGCACCATCCGGTTTCTTTCCTATGTCGGTGAACGCAAATTAATGAACGTATCGGCTTGCGGCAAAGCAATGGCCGCCTACCTGCCCGAGAAAGAGCTGCAGGTGATGTTCAGCAAAGGGATGCTTTCCTTAACGCCCAATTCGATTAATACCGAACAGGCCTTCCGCGAGCATCTGGAACAGATTCGGCAATACGGCTATTCGATTGACGATGAAGAGGGGGAAATGGGCGTACGCTGCGTAGGAGCTCCGATCTTCACGGAAGGCCACCAAGTGTTCGGGGCTATCAGCGTGTCTACCCTCAAAGGGAATTTGCCAATGCAAAAAATCCCCGAGTACGGAGAGAAGCTGATCCAGACCGCGAAGATCATTTCCGCTTCTCTTGGATACAAGTAGATAGGGAAGAAGAATAGTAGAATTCCCTTGATGGGGAAGGAAGCTGAATGGCCAAGAGCAGAATCTGCTGCTTATGGCTGCGGGGAGCATACGGAAGAATCATAGGGGGACTGCTTTGGCGTAGTAACGTGCCGAGGGGTCTTCTTTTTTTGTGTGTTCGCCCGGGTTAAGCTGAAGCACACGCAAAGACGCAAAAAACCCCCGAGCGATAAAGGGACAAAATCGCTCGGGGGTTTAGTTTGGTTCTTAACTTACCTTCCACTTACAACGATACGCCAAGGAGCCCTCGTGTTAATTGAAAATCAACGTTCCCCTGCTGATAGAGACGCGGCGTATAGCTATGCTCCATGATTTGTTTGCAGCGCTCCAGAATGCGGCTGTTCCAATCGGCGGGATTCCCCGTGAGCATCAGATCCAGGTCATTGGCGAAGGTCTGCTGCACAGCCGGTTCCGACGCCACTTGCAGCATCGGCACGAACGGATGCGTCTGCATCGGATGATTATGGACCAATGCTATGATTAACTCTACACCAGTGGCCGCCAAGCCCGTAACGGTCTCCACCCAATGCTCGGTTGGGGTTTCCATGATGTGGAAGCCCGTTTGGCGGGCATGTTCCCCGTAAGCCAAAGACGGTGTGGCATCCATTGTAGTCAATACCTTCTCCCTGTAAGCAGGCGTTGAAAGCAATCCGCTGTTGTGGGGTACAACGACCATGCCCCCTGCGCCGACAATCATTTTGGTCAACCCCGCCAGCTGCTCGCCGGCGGCGCCTGCTACGGGACCATCGCTGACGATCCCTATCCGCAAGGCTTCCAGCCCTACACTCTCCGTGGTGTCGGGCCCGGCTGCGGACAATTGATCCACAAACCACGCTTCCACCTTCTGCATCACCTTATCGATCCCGCCGTCAAGCTGAATACTGGCAAAACCAAGGCGGCCGGGCTCAACCCCCATTTCCTCCATCTGGTGACGCATAAAGTCATTGTGGGTTTTCTCGCAGCCATGCTCCAGCAGCAGACAATGCTTGACCAGCGGATGAGTGACATAGCCAATCATGGTGCGGGCATACAGCTCCTCGGGTTGACCGCCCGAAGTGCCGCAGCCTTCCGTGTGAGCCAAGGCGACAAAGCGCGAAAGCTGCTTGGGCTGACCAAGCCCGCGTTTATTCAGCCGCTGTGCAATCATATTCGCCACCTGCCCGGAACAAAGACTGGTGGGTAGGATTAAGCCGATGCGGTCACTGGCGCGATGGCCGTTGTGACACGTTAATGTGAAGCGGATGGGATTCGTATCCGCAGCTGCATCCGCTTGAATCGCAATAGGTTCCCCCGTAGGCAGAGGGGTGTGGAGCAAGGCATCCAGCTGGCTGGAATCGGTTTGCCGCCAGTTGCGCCAGATCTGTACCTGCGAATGGCCCGCCTTCTCGCCGACACTGCGCTTGCCGGAGGCGATTTGCAGCGAAAGCTCAAAGGCCTGCTCGCTCAACTCATCCATAGATATGCCATTCAGGTACTGGCCTGCGTTGACATCCATATCATTTGCCAGCAATTCGAAACGCTGCGTCGTGGTCACCACCTTGACCGTCGGCACAAATGGAAAGTTCGTGATGGAGCCATTGCCTGTCGCGAAGAAAATCAGGTTGCAGCCGGAAGCCACCTGCCCGGCAATGCTCTCCAGATCGTTACCGGGGCTATCCATAAAATAGTATCCGGGTTCTGGCATGGGCGCACCATAGTCAATCGCATAGTCCAGGCGGGTCGCCGGGTCTTTTTTGCGGGCAGCGCCGATGGACTTGAGATAAATATTATAGAGGCCGCGGAATTTATTGCCGCCGGACGGGTTTCCTTCCGCGCTGGCACCATGCCAGGACGTACGCTCCTTGAATCCTTCTGTGAACGTTAGGAATTTACGGGCGGTTTCCACGTCCCGTACCTTCTGCAGGACATAGGGCTCAGCGCCGATCAGCTCATCGGTTTCGGCAAGACTGGCAGCGCCACCGTAGCGTACCAATTCCTGCGCGATCCGACCCAGCAAGGGATTCGCCGAAATGCCGGAAAAAGCATCCGATCCTCCGCATTGCAGCCCAATCTTCAGATGGCTAATGGATTCCAGGGTCCGTTCCATGGCATTGACCGTTGGTAGCCAATTCCGTACAATGTCTTCCCCTACGGTCAGATTATCTGCAAAACTACCCTGGATGGACAAGAACCGATGCAGCACATCATCCAACGGATAGTTGTGTTCGCGTAAATACGCCTCAACCATCTGATTGGTCACGGATTCAATGCCATAATCTACGATCAAGACCGCACCCACATTGGGATTGACGATAAATCCGGCCAACGTGCGCAGCAATAATTCCCGGTTATTGGGCTGATCCGTGCCCCCCTCCGTATGCGCAACGGGGACAATCCCCTCCACATGGGCATATTTCATCAGTTCGCCTTGCAGACGGAGGGCTAGCTGCTTGACATAGCTTCCCGTGCGGGAAGTGGTGCCGAGCAACACAATCGTGTTGCGGGTACCGACGCCGCGCGCCTCGCTGCGCCGATAACCGAGGAAGGTGCGCGTATCCGGGTACGCAGGCAATGCCGGAGCCGGTTGGAATTTCGTCTCGTCGAGCACAAAGGGGTGAACCTCGTCGTCAAAATTAGGCGCCGCCGGCAGCGCAAAATCCAGCGGTCGCACACTAAGCTCCTCCAATACATTCTGGTTGATCACATAATTGCCGGGCTGGATCGATTGCACAGCCATACCGAAAGGCAATTCCCAGGAAAGCAAGCCTTCCCCAGGGGCAATCTCCTTGATCGCAAAGCGATGGCCTTCCATAACCGTATAATCCAAGATCAAGGTTTGACCTTCATAGTGAATGATGGTGCCCGCGTCCAACTGCCGAATGGCAGCAGCCACATTATCTCCGGGTAAAGGAAGTCTGGCGACTTCGTCAAAGCGGTAAGTTGCATTCATCGATTTCTAGCTCCTTATTTAAGATTTGCTTGGGTTAACATAAAGCAAACTGCAAAGATATTAGAAGACCTTGCTAACCATCAGCAGGAATATAGTTGGGAACGATTACATAAATGATGCGGAAGCTTAGCTTGACGCATGCGTTCATACAAATATTGTATCATGAATTGGAAGGGATGGCTGGTGTTTTCTGAACACCAAGTAGCGGAAATGACCCATTGAGGATTCGTTAACATGTAATCATCCATAATAAAAAGGCCTACATAGACCTTTTTAATCCAAACGTTGAAATTAATTCCCCACCGCCGGCTACCAGCGTCACACATCTCTTACTTAAAAGGCCTGGATACCGAATTTCAATAATTTCTTCGGCAATATATCGTCCAGGTTCTGAATATCGGCATCCTCAATTTCAATTAACTTAAAGCCGTATTTGTTGTAAATATCCAACTTGGCTTTCTTGCGTTCCTTATATCTTTCATCGTTTTCCATTCCCCAGTATTCGATATACACTTTGCCAATGGGAAGATAAAAGTCACAATACAGATCTTCTTCCACAGGGAGTTTTCTCTCATAGGCGTGTACAATCTCGGACATATAGAGCCAATTATCGATTAACATCTCCGCTCTGGAACGCACATAATGCCCATCTGTCGTACGGTGCTTGGCTTCGAACTTCTCCCGGAATCCTATATGAGGCTTTTCGACTTTCGGCTCTTTCTCTTTACTTGCCCTATCACTTTCTTCATTATTGCATTCGATTACATTCCCCTTTACGGATTGAATCGTTTCAATAAGGCGTTTATTTGTTAAAATGCCGACACCCCAGGATACAGATGGAATGCCCGTCTGTGCATGCTCGAATTGTTTTCCTCCCAAGCTTTCGCCTAACCGGGTTACCGTCCATCCCTTCACGGACTTCTGGATCATACCGAGCTCAGATAATATGGGATTCATGCGGAACTTGGATATGTTGAAATGCTGGCTAAGCGCTGTTGCATTTATTAATTTGTTCTCTTCTACAGAAGAATTTAATTGGTCTTTTATGCTTTCCTCCCACGCAATGTAGGTGCCGTGTTGGGGATGCGACTTCAGAATCCCGCCTGCATCTTTTCCTTTATCGGTCAACACCCAGCTCTCGTTCTCCCGATCGATCAGTCCTTGTGACAATAAGATCCCGAACAAGTCCTTGGCTTGCATCTTCAGTTCCTTGGCTAGTGCGGAGGTTGATACATATTTCTGTGACATCTGGTTAGAAACAACCCGCTTTCTATGTAATTATTTGTCCTATATCTAGCTTCTATATCGGCTTGATATCGTTTAAAGTTCATAGTTTAAATAAACCCGGTTCCAGCATTTTTGAGTTGAACATCGGTTTTCCAGTATCCGCCTTTCCTGCAAAAGGTTATGTTGTATGAACAGACGTTTCAAAGTATATTGGTGTAAAAGATTCCTGATGGTAGGGAATCCAACCAAGTTACGCAATGGATAATGGACAATACAAGCCCCAAACTTCGCTATTCACCTGACGCGGTCCTACTAATTCCACTTTCGAGAAGGGACTGTTTTAGTGAGAACAAAAACAGCTGTTATCGTTACAATGATCTTGCTGTTATTCAATGTTATCCTGATATTTCTAGTGGATCTTCTTACTTTTAAGATGATCCCAGGAAGAGCCATTTCAGGGAATGGTAACCCTGCTTTCATATTGTGGTTTATCGAGATTCCAGCCTATGTATTCCTGCTTCTTGGCATATGTTATATAGTGAATAAAGAAAAATATTTTACCAATCGAAGTATTTACTATCCATTGCTGTTCCTGCTCATCATCGTCGCAAGTGTTTATCTACAGTATAATCACGCAAATCATATTAATAGCACCAACGCTAATTTAATTGATGAATATGGTTGGATAAATCAGTACACCAACACGATCTATATTAACTACTACACGTTCCTGATGGGTATATTTACATTACTTGGGCTTCAATCATTGTTTCAAAGAATAAAAAAGGTATGATGTGTGACTCAAAAATGAAAACAGCTGGACGAAAGGCTAGAGTTAGCCCAAATCCAGCTGATGATTTAGAGTGCAAGATTAAAGAATATGATATAATTTCCAATATATTGATAAATGGAAGTGAAGTTATGAGAAGAGTACAAAATATATATTATGGCGTAGTAACTAACGAAAACAGCATGACGGAATTACTTTGCAATTATATGGCGTATAAACCATTTCGAGATTTATTCCTCGGCTTATTTCTAAGCAATGAAGAGCTTGAAAGATTTGAGTACGATCATTTCCAAACACAATATACAGTAGAATTGAATAATTGCCGACCCGATATTGTTCTATCCAATGATGAATATGAAATATTAATTGAGGTTAAAACCTCCAATTCGGGATTAACGGAAAATCAACCTGTAACCTATCTTCAGCACTTGTATGAAGCAGGTGAAAAGAAAAAGTTTCTAATTTTTCTCGTACCATCCAATTATGCCTATCAACATATCTGGTCATCAAAAGCGAGCGAATTTATAAAACGTAATGGCCTTGCCAATATCCAAACCCCAACCATATATTGGAACGAACTGATTCATATCATACATGAAAGTGAATTGTTTCTTCTAAGTGAGAAAATAAAAGATTTCTATGATCTGCTAAAGATATGGTTCGAGGTAAAAAGAATCACATTTACGAATTCGGAGGTTTCTTTTATGTTCAAGCCTGAAATACCCAGTATTATGAATAAGCTGTTTGAGATCGTAAATGGGGTAATGGACTACTGCAGTAAAGAGTTCAAAGGAAAAATAACAAGTAATGATACGGAATATGCCATTTACTTCAAGGATGAAAATAAAGGTTATGTCTTGTACTTTGGAGTTTGGTACGATTTTTGGGATAAACATGGAAGTCCTTTGTGCTATGGTGTTTGTTCGGAATGGGATGAACAAACGGTAAAAAACTTTGAGAATAAGCACAAGCTACTCTATGAACAAGATAATTATCTAATGATGAATGTACCAGAGATCATGATTAGTAGTGAAAATTGCTCTGAAAAAGTCGCACAGTTAATCTACAATGAATTAGCCGCATTAAAGAAGAATCCAACTCTTATGATTAATACAAAACTATCGTGAAAGCAGCTCAACAAATTTAATATCCGCCGGGGCAAACGTAAACTCTCCAAGCTGGTTCGGATTCACCCAGACATTTTCGTCATGGTCCACAAGCCTGATCTCACCGCTCACAAACCTTGCCCGGTAAGCAATTAACCTAATATGCGTCTGACCATACCAATGATCGTTCTCGCCAAAATACGCATAAGGCTCAATCTCAATATTCATCTCTTCCCGAAGCTCCCGCTTCAGGCACTCCTCGGCTGTCTCCTTATGCTCGATTTTCCCACCCGGAAACTCCCACAGACCCTCCTGAGACTTCCCCTTCTTCCTCCGGGCAATCAGGAGCTGTCCCTGTCTGTTCTCAATTATCGCTGCCGCTACTCTGATCATCTTCCTCACATCCTATACAATAACCTTGTTTGCTGCCGGGACAGCCTAACGGGATACCTCTTCGCTGCCAAGCGATGCGCCCTACAGCAGTGATCGGTTTCACTACCATAGACATGGATAAACCCGCCTAAACAGACTTATCTCTGCTCAAGCGGGTTTGTCCATGAATCTTATCTATCGATTAAACCTAGTGTATGCAGCATTCTGATGAGCACAACCGCCGCTTGTGCGCGTGTCGTCTCACCCTTCGGATCGAACGTTTTCGCGCTTGTACCGTTCATAATTTGAAGGGTAAACATTGTGCGAACATCCTCCAAGTAAGCTGGGTTCACGCTTCCGATATCTTTGTAGCCGTTCAGGTTAACAGAATCCTTTGCAATCGGCGACTTTTCAAGATTAATCACTGCCGCCAACATGCTCGCCATTTCCTCGCGGGATAGCGGTTGATCGGGCTTGAAGCTCGTACCAGTAGAGAAGCCGAGCAGTCCAAGTTCCTTCGCTTTGGCTACCTCATCGAAGTACCATGCGCCTTGCTTTACATCTCCATACGGCGCTGCATTGCCGGCAGATGTGCTGTGTCCCAAAGCCCGGATTAGAATAGCGGTAAACTCCGCTCTCGTTACGGCTTTGTCAGGGCTATACTTCCCTTCGCCAACTCCTTCAACGAGTCCTTTCGCAGCAGCCAGCTCTACAAAAGCTTTGCTCCAATGTTTAAGCGTATCGGCAAAACTCACCGGATTTTTTGCCACGACGTACACGCTGTTGGAATTAGAATTGATCGTCACGTACCATGCGCCATCGATCAATACTTTCTTCGCGGATACAAACTCAAACTTCTTAGTCGTTTCGTTATAACGGAACACGCCCCATTGCTCCGGCATATCGGTCATGTTCTTTGGCATCGGGATGATTCGCGTCAGCGCACTGCTGAATTTGTCCGCTGTTCCGATCACTTGCCCTGCCTTGGTGTTAATAATTAAGATGCTGAAATCCACAATCGCGCCCAATACTTGGCCATTTGGCAATCCGTTTGCAACCGCCGCTTGAATGTCCTTGTCACGAGACTTATCGGTCAAAGTGACCTTGAAGCTTATGTCCCCTGTATTGAGGTTGTTTTTCGCAAGCAAATCCTGCAGCCCCGGAATGAGCGACGTCAGGTTGACCGGCATTTGGTAACTACCGTAAGGCGTCTTAATCTCCATGAAAAAAGTGGCGTTTTTCTTCTCAAACTCGGTTAATAGACTTGCCGGTATGCTGACATAGGCAACGCCGTCTTTTGGTGTAACTTCAAGAGCGACGGACGGCTTTCGGGTGTCAATTTTATCTGAGTCAATCATAATGCCATTTTGGTCGATATCCAAACGGGTAGGAGCACCCGGAGATGTTGGACTACCGCCAGTCTCGCCACTATTTCTACTATTAACAACTTGCGTTACCGTAAAGGTTACCGACGTCATGCCCGCAGCGGACACCGTTACCATAGCCGTATACGTTCCTGCGGTGAGTCCGTCATTCGCTTTTACCGTAAAGGCCGTGGACGGCGTCCCGCTATTGAGCGTTGTCTCCGTTGGCTGCGTAATCGTAAAGCTGCTCGCGTTCGTTCCGCCTAGCGTTGTCACCAAGCTCGCCAAGTCGCCGGTTCCCGTTCGCGTCACCGTCACCGTTTTCGTTTCCTGCGTCCCCGATGCATAGTCCGCGGTCAGCGCGTTTAGCGTCTCATCCGACAACGGGCTGATCGTGTACGTCAGAACAACTTGCGTTACCGTAAAGGTTACCGGCGTCATGCCCGCAGCGGACACCGTTACAATAGCCGTATACGTTCCTGCGGTGAGTCCGTCATTCGCTTTTACCGTAAAGGCCGTGGACGGCGTCCCGCTATTGAGCGTTGTCTCCGTTGGCTGCGTAATCGTAAAGCTGCTCGCGTTCGTTCCGCTTAGCGTTGTCACCAAGCTCGCCAAGTCGCCGGTTCCCGTTCGCGTCACCGTCACCGTTTTCGTTTCCTGTGTCCCCGATGCATAGTCCGCGGTCAGCGCGTCAAACGTCTCATCCGACAACGGGCTGATCGTGTACGTCAGAACAAACTGCGTATACTGGGCTGCCGCCGATATCGCTGATGCGCCGCCCGGTGTCGTTACCGTTACGTCTACGGTTCCCGCACTACCCGCCGGAGCGATAGCCGTGATCTGTGTCGCCGAGTCTACTGTAAAGGACGTCGCCGCGGTTCCTCCAAACGTCACCGCGGTTGCCCCGGACAGATTCGTACCGGTCAATGTGACGCTCGTGCCTCCGGACGTCGGACCCGATGTCGGTGTCATGCTTGTAATCGCCGGCTCAGCTATATACGTAAACTGGTCCGCCGCCGATGTCGCCGATGTGCCGCCCGGTGTCGTTACCGTTACGTCTACGGTTCCCGCACTACCCGCCGGAGCGATAGCCGTGATCTGTGTCGCCGAGTCTACTGTAAAGGACGTCGCCGCGGTTCCTCCAAACGTCACCGCGGTTGCCCCGGACAGATTCGTACCAGTCAATGAGACGCTCGTGCTTCCGGAGGTAGGACCCGACGTCGGTGTCATGCTTGTAATCGTCGGCTCAGCTATATACGTAAACTGGTCCGCCGCCGATGTCGCTGATGTGCCGCCCGGTGTCGTTACCCTTACGTCTACGGTTCCCGTACCCGCCGGAGCCGTTGCTGTGATCTGCGTCGCCGAGTTTACTGTAAAGCCCGTCGCCGCCGTTCCACCAAACGTCACAGCCGTTGCCCCGGACAATTTCGTACCGGTCAGCGTGACGCTCGTGCCTCCGGACGTAGGTCCCGACGTCGGCGCTATGCTTGTAATCGCCGGCTCAGCTATATACGTAAACTGGTCCGCCGCCGATGTCGCTGATGTGCCGCCCGATGTCGTTACCCTTACGTCTACGGTTCCCGTACCCGCCGGAGCCGTTGCTGTGATCTGTGTCGCCGAGTTTACTGTAAAGAATGTCGCCGGGGTTGCTCCAAACGTCACCGCGGTTGCCCCGGACAATTTCGTACCGGTCAGCGTGACGCTCGTGCCTCCGGACGTCGGACCCGACGTCGGCGCTATGCTTGTAATCGTCGGCTCAGCTATATACGTAAACTGGTCCGCCGCCGATGTCGCTGATGTGCCGCCCGATGTCGTTACCCTTACGTCTACGGTTCCCGTACCCGCCGGAGCCGTTGCTGTGATCTGTGTCGCCGAGTTTACTGTAAAGGATGTCGCCGGGGTTGCTCCAAACGTCACCGCGGTTGCCCCGGACAGATTCGTACCGGTCAATGTGACGCTCGTGCCTCCGGACGTCGGACCCGACGTCGGCGAAATGCTCGTAATCGTCGGCGCAACTA
>NZ_BMHP01000009.1 GCF_014641075.1 Paenibacillus nasutitermitis | reverse complement strand
GATTACGGCGAATGGGGGTTATCCTGCTTTCGCACAGTATGTGCCAAGCGGTGAAGACGCCTACTTGGTACCCTGGGGTATTCACATGATTGAAGTAAAGGACAAGCAAATATACCACGTCCAAAATTTCATTAATACAAAATTATTTTCCCGATTTGGGCTTCCTGCACAAATACACCGATGAATATCGTAATCTAATTTCGTCTAAATAAATGAGAAACAAAATTACGATGATCAAAGATAGAAAGGGTGTTAGTTCATGCGTAAAATCATTCTATTCATTCACAGTACTATTAATGGAGTTGTCACTGGCGACCCAAGCAAGGACAAGACCAACTGGGCGGCCTGGAGAAATAGCGCTGGCACTGAGGAAGGTTCTCAGTATCTATTAAATATTTTCGAGACAGCGGATACCCTTTTGCTTGGCCGCGGAACCTACGAAGACCTCTCTGGAAAATGGACGAATACTCGAGGGTCCAAACTGGGTGATAAGATAAACAACGCCCACAAACTCGTTGTAACAAGCGCCCGCCCGCTCGACAATCTAAAATGGGGAGAATTTGAAGCTCCAAAACAATTGACCGGCAGTCATATAGAAGAGCAAATTAAGGACCTAAAAAATGGTGACGGTGGCGACATTGTTATTTTCGGTAGTCCAACGCTCGTGCGATCACTTGCAAACGCAAATCTTATTGACGAATATCAGATCGTCATGCACCCGGTTGTGGTCAACGTAGGCGAGCATTTGTTTGACAATCTTAAGGTGCAGAAGGAATTCCATCTCGTGGACGTCAAAACACTTAAGGTTGGTTCCCTCTTGGTAACCTACAAACCCGCTAAAGCTTAGCTCAACCGGGCAAATCATTACTGTCAACACAAACAGCTACCCCGTTGATAAAGTGCAATGGATCGTCTGTTAACACAGCACTCCGACAAGCAGTTCACCTTGACTACCTACGAAGGAACCTTTGATCAAAAACACGAAAATATGCCAGTGAGTGATCGCGCATGCTATGAAAAAGATTGATGTTATTTTGTCGCAAGCTTTAGCCTTTAGGCATAGTCGTATCCAAAATGGCCAGGAAGCACATCCCCTCGAAAAGCGATGTCATTAAGTTAAAATGGAATCCGAAACGGCATGGGAAAAAGCACTGTGCCGTTTGTTTTTTGGTGATATTCGTATACGATTGTGTAAATTTGTGAAACAAGAATTCCACAGCAGACGGCAGGATTTTATTGCGCTGCTGTACAAAAGCAGAAGTGGTTGCGGTGTTTACGTCATAACCCTGTGATTCCAGGAGTTCCTTATAGAGGCTGTTGCCCCCATGGAGATCAGGAGTTGCATAAAAAGAGCGGGCTATCTTTTCGATAACCTGCTCTTTTTCTTGATTTTTTGGCCCTGTGCCTTAACTTAATGACATTGCCTTCTTCAGGAGTCTTTTCTTCGTTTCTGCCGTGCTGATTGCTAATTCGTTTGTTTATCTTTCAAATCATCGATTTTCTCGTTTCCTTCATCAGTTATATCGTCGTAGACCTTTTTTCCGCTTTTGGAAACCTCGCTATACAGGCGCTTGCCGGTATCGCGGGCATAACCCCATGCGAATCGCTGGCGTTCATTAATCAATTGTAGAAGCTCGCTCCTGGGAAAATCCTTTTCTTTTTTGCTTTCCAAATACGCTAGGGCAGCTTGCAGGTTATCCTTTTCTTTGTTTGCCAGACTTTGCATCGTTTCTTGTGTTCGATTGATTGTTCCTTGTTTCTGCTCTTTTTTTATATTTGCCTCACCGGCTCCTTTTTCTTTCCAGAGCGTCCACTCGCCTCGCAACTTATCATAGGCTTTATTCAGATAATTTTTTAGCGCTTCGTCATTATCAATGGCAGTAAACTCTCCACCGCCAGATGCGGCAACCTGCCGGAGCAGTTTTTGCCCTTCATTATCCACATCAAAGCCAATAATATTCACAATCGTCTTTACCTGGGACTGATGGAGCTCTTTTGCAATCTGTACAGGATTGCCTCCACAGGTTTCAATACCGTCACTTACCACATATACAACCGAATCGGTTGTGTCCGGATTCATATCTTGCTTTACGGATTCCAGCGCGCTTGCAATGGGTGTCCATCCCGCCGGTTTTATATCTTGCAGCGCCGTTTTCATTTGACTGGTCTGTGCCCCTTGGCCATGAAAAATTTCTTCCGTGCTGGTACAGGATACCTTTTTATCCTTCTGACTTCCCGATCCCTTATGTCCATAAACCCGTAAAGATACCTCCGCATTTTTGGGCAGCTTATCCCCGAAGCTCTGAATCGCTTCTTTTGCAGAATCCATTTTTGATTTTCCATTTATCTCTGCTTTCATACTGCCGCTGGCATCAAGCAGAATGGAAATATGCAGCTTCTTATTCGTGGGTAAGGTAATCTTTTCATTAGGACGCGGGTTGTTCACCGTAACTTCGGATTCGAAATTAATAAAGGTCGACACATATTTACGGTAGTCTTCGGCCAACAGGAGGAGAAGCTCATCCATATATTCATCAGCTGTCAAGTCGCTTGACAATTGATCCAGATCCGTTTGAACTTTCTGTTCGTCATAGTTAGAACCAGCATAACGTCCAGGGGGTTTCATTAATATCTGTTCATCTGTTAAGGAAATCTGAGGTTTACTCGGGTTTGTATCAGATACATCCTGAATGTCTGGGGCATTCTTATCCGGCTCCTCGCTTTGCACTGCATCAGATGGATCCTGACCGGTTGAGGCGTTCTGGTTCGGCTCCTCGCTTTGATTTTTAGCTGGCGGGTTCTGAATGGCCGAGTTCTTCTTGTCTGGTTCATTACTGCAGCCGGCAAGGAATACAATTAACGTAGCTATTATTAAGAACGGTCTTCGAATCACGGATACACCTCCAAATACTAATCCTCATACTATCAAATGATATTTAATAAATACAAATTTTTTCCTTATGGGCAACAAATATAACCAATTATACCTAAGATTATCGAATGGAAATAGTAATAATATCCCACTTCCCCATCGTACTTATGGCTTAGTCCTGGGGATTATCGGGTTCTTTTCAGACGATAACGGATTTCGTGAATCGGCCGGCCCCCTGTATATGTGTAACCTTGGGAAGGGCTTTAATAAACGCTTGCCATCCGGGTTTCGACGATAAATTATCCGAGGCTTCTGGCGCATTTGCGATGTATTGAGCACCAGCTGCGCCATGACTTTTCTAATTGCAAAAATAAGCCCCAACCCTGCTGCAAGGTTGGAGCTCTATAGCGCGAATTTTATCTATCCGGCAGTCCCGCTCCGCGTATCTTCCAGCTATACAACCTACAGCGGGTTGACCCGGACCGCGGCCTGCTTGCCGCTGACCTGGATGCCGGTGTCTTTCTTCCCGGCGGCAGCCAAATCCTTCAGCATTCTCTCCAGCAATTCCTTGGCCTTAGGGCCTTCCTTGCCTTTCAGGCGGATAACCAGCTGCACGGCATTGCCCGCGGTCAGCAGCTTCTCGCTCTGGCGCAGCTTCGTATCATAGTCATGGTCTTCGATCGCCGCCGTCAAGCGGATTTCCTTCAGCTTTACCGGCTGATCCTTACGGCCGGTGTCGCGTTTGTCCGCCGCCGCGGCTTGTTTGGCCGTTCCCCGGCTCATCAGCTTGCAAGGGGGCGGGCTGCTCATCAGCGAAATACATACCAGATCCACCTTCAGTTTCTTCGCCAGCGCCAGCGCTTCTTCAGTCGGCATAATGCCCAAATCCTCGCCCTTTAAGCCTGTCAGCTGAACCTCGGATGCTTTAATCTTTTCGTTCACTATCATGGATCCCAGTCGCTCCTTCTCCTTATGCTTCACCCTATTATAGAATGGATCGGAAGCGGCCAGCAAATGATGCAGCCCGGCGTGAGATATAACCGTGAATCAGAATATGGGCGTCGTTCATTCTCATAATACACCAAGCCCTGTGGATCTTAATCGGCTTGGCGTTTGTTTTTGAAGGATAAGAGAGTCTGTTTTTGAGAGAAATCCCAACCGCATCAAACCCCCATATTTTGATTATAAGGCATTTTAAACCGATTAATGTATATCACCTTAACGAATGAATTTTGAGCACTCGAAATGCCTGATATAGGTCTTAAAATTCGTGTTCCAAACCAACCGGACGAGTGTTATCATTATAAAGTATTAATGAATAAACTGCGGATTTCCCGAGAGGATTGTACAATGACAATTACCCTAATCGTACTAGTGGTCGCTGCAGTCTTTGTTGGCGCCTTGATGAGAGCGATGTTCGGCTTCGGGGAAGCGATTGTGAGCATGCCTTTGCTTGCCCTGCTTCCGGTCCCCCTTCAAACCTCGGTCTCGCTCATTGGATTGGCAGGATTGACCGTCGCATTGCTCACCGTATTCAGCGGATGGCGTCACATTGAACCTCCTGTCCTGCTCCGGTTGGCCGTTTCCGCCATACTCGGTATCCCTGTCGGACTTGTTTTGCTCCATTATACGCCGGCCATCGTCATTACATCCGGGCTTGGCATCTTTCTGATTGCCTACGGGTGTTATTGCCTGATTAAGAAAACGCTCTTCAGAACAGTCGAGCGTCCACTGCTTAACGGCCGCGGGTGGGTATTGCCGTTTGGCTTTGCTTCAGGGGTGCTTGGCAGTGCCTATAATTTCAACGGCGTGCCCGTCGTCGTCTACGGTACATTACGGCGATGGAATCCGGACCGGTTCCGCGGCACCTTGCAAGCTCATTTTCTTATATCGGGCGTTCTTGTTGTTGCAGGACATGCTCTTGGCGGGTTATGGACCAATGACGCCTTCATTTATTATGCTTATTCTCTTCCGGCTATTGCCGGCGCTACCGTACTCGGCGTTTTCTTCAATAAACGCATTCCTGCAGAAAAATTTGAACGTTACTTATTTATTATTATCGTCGTTCTTGGTATTTTGCTGGTATTGCCCCGCAGCTCAAACTGATCATCCCCGCTAAGCGATTAACCCTCTCACAAAAAGCTAACCGTCCGGCTTGGACCGGGCGGTTAGCTTACGAATCGTCATCCATCGATTATGGATTTCAACCTGCTTTCATTATACAGTCGCCTTGCGCAGCAGAAGATAAGAAGCAAGCGCGAATACGGCGATGAAAGGAAGCATCCACAGGGCATAGTTGACAGCGCTCTGGTTACCCATCCATTCAAAAATAGCAGGATACCAGTCAAGATAATTGGCCAGGAAGCCTACAATGGTTCCCCCTAGCAGAATAATACCGGAAACGATAAACATCCCATTGCGCCCTGAGCGCTTATATAGACTAGATATAACAATTCCCGAGTAATACATGAATAATAAAATGACAAAAGGCACCCAAAGCTGATTGATGACAGGACCCGCATTGAGATAGGGCAGACTGAAGAAATGCAGCCCTGTGCCCCATGCTTCCGTCCATATTTCGATGCGGCCGAGGAGGAACAAGACAACCGCATACATGGCACAGATCAGAACGATCATCGCCGATGTCCCCAAATAATAATCCGTTCTTCTGACACTGAGGCCAAGTGCAAACGGAAACGTCTGTATCAGCGTAATCAATCCCATAATAAACATATAAATGTAGATTGAAGCCAGCCCTCCGGTATATATAGGCTCTTCTGCGAAGAAACTGATGATAAAATTGACGATAAAACTGGACAATATGATCAGCCACGGAATTAGAAACCATGACCATTTATCCTTGCTGTGCATTTTCATAACGCCAGCTATTCGGTTCATCGGACATCGACCGCCTTTCTCTGAGTTGTTCCATTCGTCAGATAAATAATCAGCTGCTGGAGAGACACGGGAGCAAGCTCCAGCCCCAATGCTTCAGCCTGCCTGCGCTCGGAAGTTTCCCAGCTTCCCATTACGGTTACCGACTCCATACTGCCAAACGATTCGCGGTGAATGATTTCCTTGTCAACAGCAAAAGAATCGACGGCCTTTTTGGGACCGGCCAGCGTAAACGCCCTGCCGCGGAGCGCTTCGGCATCCTCATCGATAATCAAGCTTCCGTTGTCGATCACCAGCACATGCTCCAGAATGCGGCTTACTTCATCAATGAGATGCGTGGACAGGATGACCGTACGCGGGTGCAGAGAATAATCTTCAATCAACCGGTCATAAAACAAGCTGCGGGCTACCGCGTCCAGGCCGAGGTAAGGCTCATCGAATATCGTAAGTGGCGCGCGGCTCGCAAGTCCGATAATAATACCGACAGCGGAGAGCATGCCCCGGGAAAGCTTCTTCATCCGGCGTTTCAGAGGGAGCCTGAACTCCTCTGCCAGCGAAAGTGCATAGTTGCGGTCCCAGTTAGGGAAGAAAGCAGACGAAATTTCCAGCACATCGATAATCCGGTAACTATCGGGGTATTTCTGGCTTTCCTTAATAAAGCAAATCTGGCTGAGTACATGGTTGTTCTCGAATGGCGCTTCGCCAAATACTTTAAGCTCGCCGCTTGTCGCAAACAATTGCGCGGTGATCATATGCATGATCGTTGTTTTCCCGGCTCCGTTCCGGCCGAGCAAACCGTAAATTTTCTGTTCTTCCATGGAAAAACTGACGTTATGGACTGCCTTCACATCGCCATACGACTTTGTCAGACGGTTCAATTCCACTACTTTACTCATCAAACATCATCCCCTCTCCGGATCATTTCCGTAAGCTGTTCGGCCGAGATACCCAGCTTCTTCGCTTCCCGGACCATGGCGACCACATATTCCTCGAAAAACTGTTCTTTCCGCTTCTCAACCACTTTCGCGCGTGCACCCTCTGCCACAAACATCCCAATCCCCCGCTTTTTGTACAAAATTCCTTCATCAACGAGCATATTCACGCCTTTAGCCGCCGTCGCCGGATTAATTTTGTAAAAGGCGGCAAACTGGTTCGTTGAGAGAACCTGCGACTCCTCCGGCAGAACGCCTTCAATAATGTCATCTTCAATGCGTTCCGCAATCTGAACAAATATAGGCCTGCTGTCATCCATCAAAAATGCCATTTTCTCATCACCACCAAACTGGTTAACTACTCATGTAACTAACTATATAAGCTGGAGACATTATTGTCAAGAAAAAAAAAGCCTTGACCCTTCGAGAATAAAAGGGCAAGGCTTTTTTGAATGCAGCATGATGATTCTTTCCCCAACCTACGCTTGAAGCGCCGCCGGTTGCTCCATAGGCTCCACCAGCGCCTGCTTCTCCCAGGCTCTGCTTCTCCATCTGAACCACATTATGATGCCGCGCAGCCATTCATCCGCTGCAATAGCCAGCCATATGCCCGGAAGCCCCATGTTCAGCTTGAAGACCAGCAAATAACCAAGCGGCAGACTCATGCAGACCATGGAGAGGAAACCGGCGTATACGGTGAATTTGGCATCGCCTGCCGCACGCAGCGAATTGACGAGAACCAAATTGAAGGAGCGCCCGGTTTCCAGCACAATGCTAAAAACGATGACCTGAGAGGCCAATGCAATAATTTCACTGTTGCTGGTGAAGATGCCAACCAGCGGCACTCTGAATAGGATGACGGCCAAATCTACCAGCACCGTAATCATGACACTCCATTTCAGGCTGTTCAGCACCCTGCGGTACGCTTCCTCCTTGCGCCCCGCGCCAATCATCCGGCCTACCACAATGGAGGTGCCCATCCCGATGGCGATACTGAAGAGGAACACATACTGCGAGATCGACATCGCATACTGCCTGGAGGCAAGAGCTGCCGAGCCCAGAAAAGTAATATAATAAAGGAACACCATTTGGCAGCAGTGATACGTCACCTGTTCAAGCGCCGCGGGTACGCCGACCTTGAATATTTTGCCCATATACACTTTGGAAAAGGACAGATAATAATTGAAGGCGATGCGCACCTCCATTACCCGGTAGAGCATCCAGACAAAAACAATCAGCGCCACCCCGCGGCTGACCACTGTCGATACCGCCGCACCGGCTACCCCCATCTCGGGAAATCCGAAATGGCCGAAAATCAGCGCATAATTCAGCCCGATATGCAGAACGTTCATGCCCAGCGACACATACATCGATTCCTTCGTAAATCCGTAGGTTCTGATGATGCTGGAGAAGGCGTTGATCAAGGCCTGCAGAAAAAGAAATCCGCCGACAATGCTCATATACGTCTTGGCGTGAACAAGCACCTGCCCGTGAAGATTCATCTCGCCTAAGATGATAGGGCCAAAGAAGAACAGGCATGAGCTGATGACTATTCCGACCAGCAAATTAAGCGTAATGGACAAGGCGGCGATCCTGGAGGCTTCCACGACTCTCCGGGCTCCGATATATTGGGCTACAACAATCGATGCGCCGTTGCCGATCACTTCCATGATCAGGATACAAATAAACATATATTGATTCACGACGCCGACCGCCGATACGGCATCATCGGAAACGCCGCTAAGCATTAACGTATCGGCCGTTCCCATCATCATAAACAAAAATAATTCCAAAAATATCGGCCACGTCAGCCGGAACAGCTTCAAACTGGATTCCATATCATCACCTGTTGCTTTCTTAGATGTTGCGCATTTCAGCAAGAGATATCGTATCATAATTCCTATTAAAATAGGGATAAAAAATAATGCATAATAAATGGAAACCGCCTCTCATGAAAAAAGGCCAACCGGAATATTCCGGCTGACCTGGTATTACGAAGACATCCCTGTACGTGTAAGGGATGTCTTTTTTTCGATCGGGCGCACTGCACGCCCATTACAGCTAGTAGTTTTTTACAGCCATTTCATCCAGACGTTTAAACGTGTAACCCTGTACGCGCGCATCGTCAATGATTTTCCCCAGTGCCTGGGCATTATCGTGCGAGACCGTATGCAGCAGAATAACGGCGCCCGGATGAAGCTGCGACATGACGCTGTCATAGGCATGCCTCCACCCCTTTTGGGCTTTCGTATCCCAGTCCTTGTAGGCGACGGACCAGAACACGCTGATATACCCCTGCTCCCTGCTCGCGGCTAATACCCGCTCGCTGAAAATACCGCGCGGCGGGCGCAGATAATTCATCTCCTGCTCGCCGGTCAGGTCCGCGATACCCTGTTTCACACGTCCGAGCTCCGTATTGATCTGCTCGCTGGAAATGGCGCTCATATCCGGATGGCTCCACGAATGATTGCCGATCAAATGGCCCTCAGAAGCCATCCTTTTGACCAAATCGGGCTGGTCTTTAATATAATGACCGGTCACGAAGAAGATTGCCGGCGTCTTCTTTTGTTTCAGCACATCCAGGATTCCTGCCGTGTACCCGTTCTCATAACCGTTGTCAAAGGTCAGATACAGCTCCTTCTTGGCGATATCCCCGAGGAAGATGGCATCCTGTCGTTGAAGAATACTTTGGAACCCTTCTTCCCGAATGGAAGGAAGCGCACCTTTGACACTTTTCTTGAAACCAAAATGAAATGTTCCTCCGGGCGAAGCGGAAACCATGTTTATACTTGTGATGAGAATCAGGGCGCATAGCACAACAGCTACCCTGTACCGTTTGCTGAACATCGTCATCCTTCATCCCCTGACTCAACAGCTGAAGCTTTTTGCTGTTACGAATGTTGTGGCACAGGGGTATTATGTCTCAATCGCGGGAAAATATGCCTTATTTTACATCCGGTCATTCTTACGGTAATCCAGCGGTGTCAGACCGACATGTTCAGAAAATAAACGGGAAAAATACCGCGAATTAGGGATCCCCACCTGTTCCGCGATTTCGTAGACCTTCAAATCCGTCGTTCTCAGCAGGACCCTGGCCTGATTCAACCGGACCTCCTGAACATAATCATGGAAGCTCTGCCCCGTCGCCGTGCGGAACAGCGCGGCAAACCAGCTGGGGCTCAGGCTCACCTGGCGCGCGGTCTCCCCCAGTTCAATTCCCGCGTAGTTCGCAGCGATCAGGGACATCGCCTGCTTGATTTCCTTACGCATGGATCCCGATGCCGAAGCAGTTGGACGGCTCTGCATCAGCATGTCGGCCATTTGTTTGGCTTCATGGACGATAACCGAAGCATGCAGCGCCGACTCGGCAGCCAGCTTGAACTTCTGCTGCAACACCTCCTGCCCCGTTTCCCCCAGCCTCTCCCATTCGAATGCTTCAAGCTGCGTATGAATGGCCAAGGCCATCTGCCTGACCTGAACGGGTGCGGGATGGAACGCTGTGCCGATGGAATGGGCCCACTCGCTGACAAGGGCGCCGGCATCCGCACCAGACCCCCGCTGCACGGCATTTCCCATATCGGCCAGCAGCATGCGGAAACGTTCCTGCGGGAAAGACGTGAACACAGGCGTTTCATCTTCCCTTGCAATGACCCATGAAGGGGTATAAAATCCTGCATCGCATTGGGCCGCAGCCCGCTGGTAAGCCATCGGCAGGTCGCCGGGCCTGTGATAAACCGCACCGGCGGCGATGACATAATCGCCAATCCTCTTCCTGCCGCGCAGCCCTCCAACGATGCGGCCGCACTGCCTGCTGTACCAGCCGTAGAACGAAGCGTCATTCTCGCGCTGCTTGGAATAAAAGTACAAGCACCAGGTATCCGGCGACATCCGTACCGGCAGGCATCTGCGCTGATGATCCTCCTCTTCGGCAGCGAACAGCTCCTCTGCGCAGGCATCCTGCAGCGGCAGAGCTGTCCGGATGATGGCAATCGCATAAATATCATGGGCAAAACCCGCCTGCTTCAAGTTTGCCAGGCCATTCTCCGACGGGAACAGCAAAAGCTCCTGCAGCAGTATACGCACGATCAGCTCTGTCCCTTCATGTTCTTTGCGCAGCGAAGCGGCCGTACGCTGCAAGGCGCTCACAAATTCATCCTCGCTGAGCATAACTTTCGTCAGATAATCGCCAGCCCCAAACCGCAGCGCGATCTGCACCTTGTCAAAATCCTCGTAACAGGTCAGCAGCACAACCTTCGGCGGAGACGGCTGCTGCTGAAGCTGCTGAAGCAGCTCAAGTCCGTCCATCAACGGCATGCCGATATCCGTCACAACAATGTCAGGCTTCAGGCGCTCCACATATTGGAGCGCCTGAACCCCATTCTCCGCCTCACCCACAATTTCGAAGCCCCGGGCGGCCAGCTTAAAGCCGCGTATCCGGCGGAGCGCAAGCGGTTCATCATCGACCAGCAGCAATTTGACGGTTTGGTCCACCTGGTCCATCCTCCGTTTCATCCATCCTCAATCTGACAGTCACGGTCGTTCCTGTGGCTGAATCGCTCTCAATCGATAGCCCGTAGCCCACTCCGTAGTAGAGCTGTACGCGTTCATGCACATTACGGAATCCGATATGATCGCCGCTGTGCGATGTGCCGGGTTCTGCCGGAATACCGGTCTTCAGCAGGCTTTTGATCTTCTCCCTGCTCATTCCTACGCCATTATCCGCGACGATAATTTCCAGATCCCGTCCGCAGCGCCTTACGTTCACCGATAGTATGCCTCTTCTGCCGCTAAGCGGACGCAAACCGTGAAAGACGGCATTCTCCACAATCGGCTGCAGAACAAGCTTCAGTACCGGTACCGAAGCCAGTTCCCCGGGCGGGTCCTCCACGTGGAATTCGAAGCGGTCGTCATACCGGACGGATTGTATGTACAGATAATCTTTTACATAAGTCAATTCTTCATCCAGCCGCCGCAGGACGTTGGTGCCGTCCAGCCCGTATTTGAGCAGCCGGATCAGAACCGTCATTACGCGGTGGATCTCTTCCTTGCTTTTGAAATCGACCATGATATCGATCGTATTGAGCGTATTATAGAGAAAATGGGGATTGATCTGCGAGAGCAGCATTTGAAAGTCAGCCTGCCGCTTCTGCTCCTCCGTCTGCTTGAGCGTCCCGATCAACTCTTGAATCGTGCGCATCATCCGGTTGAATTCCCGGGCCATCTCTCCGAATTCATCCTGCCGGGCAACCTCGAACTGATGATCCAGATGGCCGGTTGCGATATGGCGGATACCCTTTGTCAAGGATACAATCGGCTTGGTGAACCACCAGGAAACGCCGATATACAGAAAAATAAGCCCTGCCGAGCCAAGCAGCAGAATCATAACAGCAAATTGCACAATTGGACGGTATTTATTCTCAAGCGTCTTAACGTCACCGACGATCACAACCTTCCAGAAGGGGGCCTGATTCATATCGGAAATGACATAATATTCGCCGTTTTTCTCAAAATAGGCTTTGGCCGCTGAAAGCGTTTGCGTATTGCGTTCGGCAAATTCAAGCGTTTCAAAGCTGTTTCGCGCCACGATCGTGATGGAATAGATCAAACGGTTATTGCGGTCGTATAAAAGCGTACGGGTATCGTAGCTGCCGGCGAATGCGGCGCTTCGCTGAACGATGCTTGTTACATCCGTAACAAAAGCCAATACCCCTTCCTGCTTGCCCTCCTCGTTGATCACCTGCTTCGTCACAATGCTCACCAGACTGTTCAGTCCCGTCGAGCCCATCGTGGACGTGAACGGCTCCGACCAGACGACGCCGTTGGCGGAATCACGGCTCTGTCCCCGGATAATGCCCATTTCCTTCTGTCCAAAGCTATCCCAGAAATATTCCGGGTATCCGGCGGTCAACCCGTCATTGCGAAGATAGACGACTCCGCGAACAAGCTCCGGTCTGGTCTGGGCAGCAGCCTGCATGGAGCGTATCCAGTCGGCCGGCCCTTTCTCCCCATGCAGGATTTCATTCTCAATACCCAGCACATTCAGCACCAAATCATTCATCTGGCTTTCCATCAGCCTTACGGACTGCACGACCATGCCATTCAGGGCGCTATCCTGCGTTTGACGCAGATAGGACGTTGTGTTGGATTGGGCCAGCAGAATAATGGCCGTTATCAGAATCAAACTGGGCATAATGAGCCAGATCAGAAGCTTTGTCCTCGCTCCGATACGCCCGCTTCGCCCCATGATCCCCATCCTTTCTCTAACTGATACAGCTGCAGTCAAGAAGCGGTCAGCCGTTCTTGAAGGCGGTACAATTAACCTTATCCTTAGCCTTATAAACATTTATCGAAGCTAATCTTATGAAGGATACAAGATCAAGTATACCTGCCCCCGCCTAATGGTCAAGGCGACTGCAGGTATACTCGCATGCTCTGTTTATTTCCAGTTGTAACAGAATGGCGGTTAAGGCTTGCCTACCCCAAGCTGCTCGGCAGCCTGGTCAATCAGCTTCTGCCCGCCCGCTTTCTTCCATTCCTCCACATATTTATCCCAATCGTCAAAGCTTCGTTTGCCCAGGACGAAAGCGATCTCATTCTTCTGTATGAAATCCTTCAACCGATTGGTCGTCGGTCCATCCAGATTCAACAGCATATCATAGTTCGTTACACGCGGATAGGCGCGGACTTCATCCTGGTAGTTGTCCCCCGGCTCGTTATACGGAAATTCAGGGGAATATTTATGACGTTCCCAGATCAGCGTGTAGCCGACCGATTGCCAATCCATCATCCCTTTAAGCTCCGGCTTCATCTCATTCTGCAGCTTCACCATATCGGAATCATAGAAATAGGTACCGTCCTCGTTCTTGGTCACTTTCGTGTAATCCGGCCAGATTTCCGGTCCTCCGCCCTGATTGCCGACCCAATAATATTTGTTCGGATACTGGACGGCGTCCAGGAAATGAGCGATCCGTTTCATCTTGCCTGGATCCTCGCCCACCTTCTTGGAGATGATGATGATGCCGCCTGGCGATCCGCCTGGCCCCAGCTTGCCGTCGGCGTTCAGCTCAGACGTCAGCGGCGGTACCGGTGCCCAGTTTTTCAGCGTATCCGCGTTATTCTGGGAAGCCGAATATTGCTCCTGCAGCAGATTCCAGCCTGGATAGTTGACCATGCCGATTTTGTTCTGGAGCGTATACGCTTTGAACTGCTCCCATTGAATCGTATACCAGTCAGGGGCAAGCAGCTTGTTGTCATTCAGCTTCTTGATGAATTCCAGAAACGCTTTATTTGTGCCGTCGAGCATCGGATTATTGATTTTGTCATCTTTCACATTCCAGCCGCGGTGGCCGAACATATCAATCAGACCGGCCATCATGCCCCAACCCTGCCCAGCGCCCGCAGCACCCATAAACCAGGTATCTGCCTTGCCGTTTCCGTCCGGATCCTGCTCGGTAACCGCTTTCGCATAAGCGAACACCTCATCGGCTGTCTTGGGCATTTCCATGTTCAGCTTGGCGAGCCAATCCTGGCGGATAAAGTTGCCCCATACATCCGGGAATGTCGGCAGACGGGGAATTCCGATCATTTTGCCGTCATCCGTTGCCCATTTCTTGTATTCTTCCGTCACGTAACTCATCATTTGCGGCATATAAGGAAGCATCTGCGTGGCTTCAAGCAGCTGATCCTGTTTAAAGAGCGCCTGCGCGACCGGTCTGTCGCCCAGCAGCACCACATCAGGCGCGTCGCCGGATGCGAAGCGGACATTCGTCTTGTTGACCAGATCCTCACCCGTCAGGTTCGTAAAATTAATTTTCACGTTGAAGGTTTTCTCATAAAATTCCTTGATCATATCCTTGGTAGCCGGTTGGTTGATGAAACCACCCAGCATGATATCGATGGTGTAGGATTTGCTCATATCGTCATACGCGTAACTCTTGTCGTAATCGACCGGAGTCGGCACGTCCGGGAACGCTTTGGGATATTTGAGATCCTCGGGTTTGGGCACTCCTTCCTCGGATGCGCCTTCTGCCGCGCCCTCATTACCCGATGTATTAGCCGGTTTATCGCCGTTTCCATTGGCCTGGCCATTCGTTGTCGCACCTTTATTCGAACTGCACGCTGCCAATAGCAGCGACAGAACCAGCAGCAGCGAAATCATGACGGCTGTCGTTTTTCTGAACATGCCATATCCCCTTTTCTTTGGTATCATTGTAAGTTGCCATCTATGCCAAGAAGCCCGCGGTGCTTCAAAAGCATCATTATTGAAAGGAGAGCCGCATCGAGACTAGCCTTTAACGGCACCCATATAAACACCTTTCACAAAATACTTCTGCAGGAATGGATATACCATCAGAATCGGTAGTGTACCGACGATAACCGTCGCCATTTTCATCGATTCCGGCGTGACAGCGCTGCCGTTAATAACCAGGGATTGCATGGCATCGCCGGAAGCTGCGGTCAGCATGTTTTTGAGAATGAGCTGCATCGGGAACAGGCTCGCGTCATTCAAATAAACCATGGCATCAAACCAGCTGTTCCAGTGGAACACCACATTGAACAGGCCAATGGCGGCCAGCGCGGGCGCGGCCAGCGGGATCACAATTTTGAACAGCATTTGCAGATCGCCCGCACCGTCGATTTTGCCGGCTTCGACCAGGCCATCCGGCAAATTCTCGATAAAGATTTTGATGACAAGCAGACCGAAGCTGTCAACCAGGTAGAGCAGGACCAGGGACCAGATGGAATCGATCAGTCCCAGCTGTTTGACGACCAGATAGGTCGGGATCAGCCCGGCATTAAAGAGAATCGTCGATACGACGAGGAACAGCATCATTGTGCGGCCCGGCAGTGTGCGGACCGACAGCACATAGGCGCCAACCACTGTCATCAGCAGCATCAGGAAGGTGCCTACCCCGCTGCGGAAGACAGAAACGCCAAAGGACTTCCAGATCAGCGGCGAACTGAGGATACGTTCATATGCGGCGAACGTCGGCTCATGCGGAATAATGACAAAGTAATTGCGCTGCATCATTTCCACATGTCCGGTCAAGGACATCCCCAGGACGTAGAGCAGCGGAAATACCGCCGATGCGACAATGAGGATGACGAAGGCATGGATGACGATTTGATAGGTTCTCTCCGACTTGGATTTATACATGTGTCGTCCTCCTCTCTATTCGGGCAAGGTCTGCCGGCAGCGGGAATCGGGGCGGCAGCATGCAGGCTACCATATGCCCCGGCCGGACAGCTTCTTGGCAAAATAATTGGCCGTCACCACCAGTGCAAGCCCGATCACGGACTGGAACAGTCCGACGGCGGTAGCCAGACTGAACTGCAGTCTTGCCAGCCCCTCACGGTACACCCAGGTATCGATGACGTCCGCCGTATCGAATACGGCATCATTATAGAAGAGCAGGATCTGCTCGCCGCCGGCATTGAGCAGGGAACCGAGATTGATACATAAGACAAAGGTCATGACCGGCATGATGCCCGGCAGCGTAATATGCCGCATGCGCTTAAGCGGCCCTGCTCCATCGATTACAGCCGCCTCGTACAGCTGGGCATCGACTGTGGACAGCGCAGCCAGGTAGATGATCGTGCTCCACCCGATTTCCTTCCACAGCGCAGAGCCGATCAGGATCGGCCTGAACCAGTCGGAGTCGAGCAGAAACTCATGCCGCTCGAAGCCGAAAGCGTGCAGCATATTGTTAACGAAGCCGTACCCGACCGAGAAGAAGCCGAATACAACCCCGAACACGATGACCCACGAGAAAAAATGCGGAATATAAACCAGCGTCTGCAGCCATTTTTTCAATCTCTTGCTCATCATGTCATGAAACATGATCGCCAGTATGATCGGCGGTACGAAGCCGATGACCAGACGCAGCACGCTTATCTCGACCGTATTGCTGATCACGCCGGGAATTTCCGGCGACAGGAAAATATCCTTGAAGTTCTGCATCCCTATCCAGGGACTGGCGAAGACCCCCGCTCCCAGCTGTAAATCCTTGAACGCTACCACCCAGGCTAATACGATCGGCCAGTATTTGAATACCACGAAGTATGCGAATACGGGGATAAACAGCAGATACAAAGTCCGATGCTGCTGTATGCGTTTCCATAGCCGGGGTTTTGGCGCGCTTCCAGAACGAGCGGCACCAGCGGGACGCGCTGCTGCCGTCTCCATCGTGCTTTCCCCCGTCTTGGGATCTGTCTTGGACATATGGTGTGCCTCCCTTGCATTTGCTGTCATGATAGCGCTTACCTGTTTATTCTATCACGCCTGTTTTCCCCGGATGTTCATTGTGTGATTGAAAATGTATACGCTGGAACTTTATCCATCCCTTATTCGGCCGAAAAAATAGCGCCTCCCTAGGGAAGGCGCTACGATAGGTGATTCTCCCGGAATATTAACGGTCGCTCAGCGGCGGTTCGCCATCCAGCCAGTTCCACTCATTGTTGAGAACAAAACGGCTGATCGTTTTCTCGCCGGGAAGGCCCCAGTCACGGAAGGATTGAATGCTCGCGACAACCGCGCCGATTGTTTCCCGGGTCGGGCCTTCCAGCATGGCCTGCTGCAGCTCCAAATAGTCCCGCGGTTTCTCGGGCGCCTGCCGCAGCGCATGGGCCAGTGACTTATGGCAGGGAAACAGAATACGGTTGTGCGCCAAGATCAGCCTTCCCGCAAACAGCGCCACCTGGCTGACGGCATGGGCAAGCAAATAGCTGTTGTTCAGCACAATAGCCCGGTCGGCAAAATAGCCGCCATATAAGTCAACCTGTGCGTAAAAATCCGCAAAGTTCCTCTCGCGGTTTGCTTCCGGATAGACGGGAATCCGGTCAATCAGCTGCTGAAGGCCGGGAATGCGGGTGAAAACGGCAAATGCCCCTTCGAAAGACGCCCGCGTAGGTTCGCTGCCCCGCTCCGCGGCTGCCTGAATGAAAGAAAAATCAATGATTTTACCATCATAATAGCCGCCTTGGTAATCACAGCCCTCTGTCTCATAAAAAAACAGATCATCCCGCTGCTTTCTTTGCTGAAATTCCTCATCGGATACAACGAGATAGCAGTCAATATCCGAATCTTCCCTGGCAATTCCTTTGGCTACCGATCCCGATATAATAACGGCAAGATAACCGGGCTCCTCCTTGAAACGTTCCGCCAGATTCTCAATCGCCTGGCGGTGATGGTCCTGAATAAAAGCTGGAATAGCATTACGGGTCATCGTTTCGTCCTCCTCAAGGGCGGTTATAACTGCTCTACTAGGTTCTACGGTCCTACCGTGATCTCACAGGGTTCTGAGGCGAGCTCGATTGTTTTCCATTGTCCATCATCGGCTTGAACAGAAAAAGAAGCGGTTCCGACCAATTTGTATTGTCCCGGCTCTTCGATTCTCAGCATCCTTTTCCCGCCCTGGTACGAGCTGCTGTCGGGGTTATAGGCCGTTCCCGGCTCAAGCGTAAGGGTTATCCCGATATCATTCCTTGTAAAAGTATTAATAAGCGGATTATTCAGCTCATCGTAGATTTGAATCTGGATCATCGGGGAAGCATGGAGGAGCTTTACAGGTGCCGCAGACTTATTCGTCAATTCGGCTGCCACCTCAAATTTCTTATTGCTGCTGAAAGTACCGCCTATTGCGCTCACCGTTACGGCAAAATCCTCTTGAGGCCATTGTTTAGAGGGGGCTTGACTCTCTACTTCAAATATATAGTCGGAGCTGCCCTGCGGCCACTGCGCCTGGATTATATAGAGCTGTTTCCCGCTTCCCACCGCCAGATGAAACCGGCCATCTTCAACAGCCAGCGCCTCATCCGGCCGCTCTTCCCCGGGAAAGGAAGCCATAACGGTCAGTTCATCGGGAGGGGAATCAAACAGAAGCTCTACCGGTCCCCCGCATTCCGCTTTGGGTGGAGCCTTCTGTTTGGCAACCAGCTTCTCATAGGAGGACACATCCACGCAACTGCCGGTACCCTCGCTATTCCAGCAATAAGAACCCCGAATGGCATGGAACGATTCTTCGCCGATTATGACGCGGACAACAGGCGGTTCATGATGATCCGCCTGACTTGCGACTTCCGGGGAAGGAGGTGAAGAACCTTCCGATCGTTCTTGTTTCGCGTCCCCGCATCCCGATATGATCAAGAAGACACAAAGTAGAATAAGCTGTTTCAATCTCATAGACAGACCCCTTTTAGCTGTTTTTAGCCATTTCGCCTTATTACTCCAAACGTTTATGACCAGCTAATTGTTACATCGGATCGCCTGCGCCTGATGACAGATGTTTCTATGTCTCGTGAAGGATGTTCCCCTTTGAAATAAAGCCCTGGCCGGAGGAGCAGCAAAATAAACCAGCGGGCTGTGGAAAAGCCCGCCGGCCTGATTCGTCACATAGAGCCCAAAGCATATAACCCGACACCAGGAGTACCTAGATATTGCGGTTTATATCCGGTGCTGCCGTACGATTCTCGGCGCTGCCAGCAGTCCCGAAGGAAGCAAAACATCCATCTCGTCGAACGATTCGCCTTCCGTCACCCAATTCCCCGGACCGTAGTGCGGGGTCAGCAGCGGGAGTTGATGCAGCGGCCCGAACGTATTGCGGCGCGTCAGCACAAGGTCGAACTCCAGCGCCTGCGCCCCGCTGCCGGCAAGCTCCGCCTCGTAAGGCTGCCAGGCCAACAATTCCTCCGGGGCTCCGCCTTTCCTGACGCGGATGCATGCCGCTTCGAAGGCAGGGAACTGCAGCACGGTCCGGCTTCCACCCGCCGGCAAGGCATCGCCCGCCGGCAGCTTGCAGGCTGCAGCCGCAGCCTGCTCCTGGCGAAGGATATACGTTATCGCGCCTCCATAGAACGGCAGTCCCTGCTTCGTAATATCGCCGACCGTCAATGACTCCGGGAGCGCAGTCAGAATCCGGGCCGTTCCCTGCAGCTTCACCCCGAACGCGCCGAGCAGGTAAACTGCCTCCAGGTCAATGCCCGCGTGGAAGCCGCCCTCAAGCTCGACGACGTTCTCGCCGCCTTGCAGCAGCTGAACTGGCAGCGGAATCTTCACGAAGCAGGGGTCCACCCACCAGCCAGCTTCTTCGGGTACCGCAACCGGTTGGCCGTTAAGACGGATTCCGAACAGATCCGGCCGTTCGACTGCAAGCGTCAGTTCTCCGCGGAAGCTTGCCTCCACATTGAACGTGTAGGCTAACCGGAGCCGTGCCAGCTCATGCAGCGACTCGCCGAGATATTTCCGGCGGTACCAGGGCTGAATCATCTCCCCGGAACGCCAGGGGAGGCCAAGCTGGCTGCGGATTTCACGATCCGCCTTGAGAATTTCGAAGGGACCGGCAGCCGGCCCGCCATCCAACTGGTAGAGCACGCGATCCAGAACGCAAACATTGGGCTCTTCAAGCCGGTAGTCGAAGCTTCCCTCGATCCCGGCTGCTTCCGCTTCTTCATAACGGACCGCTACAGCTTTCACCTCGGGCACCGAACCTGTAAGGGCATCAGAGCCAGCGTGGTTTGCTCCGCCCCCGGCTACAATGACATGCTCCCCGACAGGCGGAAAATCCAGTGTGAACGAATAGATGCCATCCACAAGCCTGGCTGCAATCTGCTTCTGCTCGCCTGTAGCACACAGCCATGTCTCAATAGGGCCAGCGGAGTCGGCTTCCAAGGCAGCAAAGGCGTCCGCCCGTATACGCACTTCTACGCCGCGATGCCAATCTTTGCGGTTCATATTCATCAGCACCGCGCATAAGCGCCCGCCATCGGTTCTTACCTGCGCGAAAATATCCGTTACCGGCTCCCCTGTCTGCGCGATTGCCAATTCCAGCGGCGGCAATACAGCTTGCCGGCAAGCCTCAATGAGCGACTCGCGCTCGAACGGTACAGCTTTTCCAATAAAGCTTCCCTCTTCAGAAGGCATCGCATCGATATACGCGGGCGCTTCGCCCGCCATAATGACAACTCCGCCCGCTTGCGTAAATTTCTCCAGCAGGCTCAGCGTTGTCGAGCGCATCGTGGTCAACCCGGTGACCAGCACGGCCCGGTAGCTGGCTTGCCCGACATGCAGCACTGGAGCGCCCGTCAACGGGTCTTTCCCGATCTGAGACAGACGGGACATCATCTCTTCGTCCCCGTAATCAAAGTCGAGCTGACCGCCTGCAAGCCAGTGGAAGGTCTGCTCGTAATGCTGCTCAATCTCCCGCACATCAGGCGATTGGGCGGACAGCCCCCTTGACCAGCCCGGATAGATCTGGCACCAGAGGCTCTCTACGGGATTGATGACAAGCAGATCGCATACCGGCGTTCCCTGCGAGAGCAGGACGCCAAGTCTGGAGAAGTAGGTTTCCACTTTCTCATAATCCTGCCACCAGGCGGATTGGTACGAGATGCTGGCCGGGAAATCCCGTTTGGATTCCCCCTCCATTGTGTACCAGGAGAGATGATGGCACCTCAGATTAATACCGAAGAGCGCCTGCCAGTCTCCAACCGCTTTATGTCCCTCCAGCGGCATCTGCCATCCTGTGCAGCCGTAGAGTTCGGACATCATCCATGGCTTGCCGAGCTGGCGCGCGGCAGAAGCCAGCTGCTTGACGATCCAGTAATTGACGTTGCCCTCCGACAGCACATCCACGCCCGGATAGCCCATATGCTCATAGAAACGCATAACCGATCCGACCATCGCCGTCTGCGCTGAAAGCGAATCCTCATGAAGCGTGTGTCCGGTCAGAATCAGGTCATTGCGTTCACACCATTCATTAATCGGCTTGGCAAAATTATCGTGGAACATATCCTGCAGCAGGTCGGTATAATGCCATTTGACCCTTGAGATTTTGCGTCCCTCCGGACGCAAGAACAGCTCCGGCAGAAGCGGAATCAGATCGTAGCCGTACTTATCCAAAAAACGTTCGAAGAGAGTATACGTCCAGGGAACCAGCCACTCATGATCCGGGTTTTTCGCGCCGAAGCCATCCATTAACGCACCGCGGTGCGGTTCATCCGTGAAGATGCCTTTGATGGATTTGCCGAATCGGCCGCCGCTTCTGCTTTTGTACTTCTCGTGGGTAAGCGCCAGGAAATGATCCACCGCCTCGCGGTTCAACGTATCCAGGTATGTGAAGCCGTTATAGAAGCTCTCCCTGGCCTGTTCCTCGACAGCAAAAACAAGCAAGCTTTCGTCAGGCCCTGCCTCCGGATCCAGGCCGTGACCAACCTGCCGGCATCTGCTGTAATCCAGTCCGCTGAGCTTGCAGACAAATACAGCCACAACAGACTCATGATCCTCCCAACTGAATCCAGCCTCCGGCGGCAGAACGCGAAGGCGGAGATATTTCAGCCGGTAAGCCGGCTCTTCTGTCACGATGCCCCCAGCCGTCCCGCTCGGCCAACGATCCTCATCATACAGCCAGGCTTCCATTCCCAGCTTCTCGGCTTCGTCGGCGCAGGCATTAATGAGGTCAAACCACTCCTCCCCCATATATTCCGTGATCAGACCCGTCCGCGAATGCATGAAAAATCCGCCAAAGCCCATATCCTTCAGCACATGAATTTGACGCAGCAATTCCTCCTTGTTCAGTTCGCCATTCCATGACCAGAACGGCTTTCCGCGATAAGCTGCGGTGGGCTCCTGGAACAATGCGTTTATATGATTGTGCATAATGCGCCTTCTCCTCCCTTATACGGTAGAGCGATAGAATCGATGATGACCATGATGGCATAGGATAAATATAACAAAAAAGCGGGTCAGGATGTGAGGTTTGCTTATCACCTAGCAAGCACCCCCGCACATCTTCCCCACCTTGCTCTTCTTCCGCTTATTAATAATTAAGAATGCATAACCGAATCTTGAAGCACAATGCCTTCCGGCAGATGAAGATTCGCGTCCAGCCTTCCATTCTCGTCAAGCTTCCATTTCACTTGAATAGGGCCGTGCGGGGTGTTGACCATCCCTTCGCACTCCCGGATACCGCCAACCGGAACAGGATCGAAGCGGACAGAATTAAATCCGGGTTCCAGACTGTGAATGCCGAGCACCGTCTCGCTCATCCATTTGACCGGCGTGCTGGACCAGGCGTGGCACAGGCTCATCCGGTACGAATCATAGGCTGTGAATGTGGTGAGCCCGTCATGGAAATTGGTATCGGAATCCAGATTGAACGCCTCCCAGAAGGTTGTTGCTCCTTCCTTCAGCATACCGCCCCAGACTATTTCCAGAATCTCATACGCTTTATCGTGGAGGCCATAACGAGAATAGCTTTCCATCAGACTATAGGCCGACAGCGGCGTGAAGGGATCCTTCAACTCATACGTTTGCAGAAAATGAAGCGCCGTTTCCTTGGAGACATAGCCGCTTTCGATGCCCAGAATCTTGACCGCCAGGGTATTGGACGGTTCCATGAATGCTTCTTCCTTCACATCCGGCACCTTCCAGTGATACTCCAGCGCAAGCTCAGGGATTTCCTTAAGCAGCCGCCCCAGATCCTCGTGCGTCATGCGATATATAGCCTGAAGGCCCGCCTGCTTCTCCTCATCGCTGAACGGCACCCATTCAATGAGTATGCCATCGCTCACATCCAGCCTTCCTGTCGACTGATCGATATTCGCTTCAACCCAGGCGACATGCCGCTGCAGTGCTGCCTGCATTTCGAGAACAAATGTCTTGTCACCGGTATGGAAATAATACTCGCAGACGGTTTTAATCCACCACAGCGTGTATTCCGCAATGCCATTCATCCACATGCCGTAAGGCGTTCCCGTTCCCAGTTCCCGGACCGCTCTCTTCAGAACGCTGAAATCATCCCAGAGCACATAACAGGACTTGGCAGCCAGATAGAAATCGAAGGTCCAGTTCAGCCGGTCGCGTTTGATTCCATCCCACAGACCGATCTGGTGGCAGATGCGGCTGGTATGGGCAGCGGTTTCATAGATCTGGGGCATAAGTGGAAGATCCGCCTGGAATTGCCCGACCTGCGATACATTGACATGTGCCGATTCAAAGGAAAGCTGCAGCTTGAAAGCATCGCTTCGCGCCCCGATCACATACAGCCTGACATATTTCATCCCTTCAGGGAGCGTCGTGAAGTCTTCCCCTGCGGCCGCCTCGAACCATTCCGTGATACAGCCGTCATAATGTTCCAGCTCGTGCAGCGATTCGGCGCCGTTCCACAGCACTTTGAGCGGTGTGTTCCCTTTGTTCTCAAGTGTGAATCGTGCGTTGAATTCCCGCTTCAAATCAATGGTCACGGAAGGAACTGCGCTCAAATCCAGACTTCGCTGAAGAGCCCGCATTTGGCGCCAATCGCTCTGCTTGCGCAAGTGGTAGAACAGCTCCAGCTGCGGCCGTTCCGGCAGCGTCAGCGCAAGGTCACCGCTTGCCTGGCCGGTCAGCGTGAATATCCCCCCCTGCTGCAATGCAATTTCCATCATCTGCGATTGCAAAGAAGAGGCTTCATTAACCGGAAACACCTCGATGTCCCCAAATCCCCCGGATACAAACCAGTCTGGTCCCCCATCCAGATCGCCAAAAGGCTCCTCCCCCAGCAGACAGATAACTGCGGCCTCTTCGTCGCCGGCCAGCCAGGAATCATCGCTTACGATCCACAATCCTTCTCCCTGGAGATAAGCGGAAAAACCCACTGTGCGGTTGTGCAAATAGCCATTAACCGAGACAACAGGCACAAAGGCCGAGCAGTTCAGCTCAATACTGATTTCATGAGTGCCTGCCGGCAATGGCTGAGGCAGTCCGGGAATTTGCCGGTAAACCGTAATATTCCCCGGGTGCTCCTCAATTTGCGCAATCTGCTGTCCATCAAAGCTCACCCGGGCAGCGCCGGTAAAGGCGGCAAAAAACTGTGCATCGGATGTTTCTTTCCCCACTTCAATCTGCTTGCGCAGTACAAAGCTTGCCTGCTTCTCCCGCTTTGCATGCCATATCCATTTCGGCAGAGCATTTTCTATTTGACTTGTCATTGTCATTATCCCCATTTCACTTTTGAATGACGTAAAAGCGAGGCTGCGCAGCCTCCAGCACTTATGCTTTGACTGCGCCCGATACCATGCCCTCTATATAATATTTCATGCCGAACACGATTACGAAAATCGTTGGAATACTGCCGATGATGTAGCCCGCAAATGAAAGGCCAACATCCGCGCTTCCCGAACGGTTCAAACTGACTGCAGCCATGGTGAAGGTACGGTGATCTTCGTCCAATACAATCAGCGGCCAGACATAATCGCTGTAGACGCTGAGGAAAGTCACGATGCCAACCGTAACCAGGATGGGCAGGCAAAGCGGAAGAGCAATCCGGGAATACAGGTAGAACTCATTGCCTCCATCCATCCGGGCTGCCTCGAACAGCTCTTCAGGCAGAGATTCAAAGAAGGTTCTGCACAGCAGAATACCCAGCAGCTGCGTACCCGCGATATAGGGCAGGATTAGGCCAAAGAAGTTATTGGTCAACCCAAGTACCGTAATAATGGAATACAGGGGAACGATCGTGAGCAGTGACGGAATCATCATGACACCAATCAGCATCATGTATAGCAGACCCTTCAAAGGAAACTTATGGCGGGCAAACACATAACCCGACAAGGAGCCCAGAATCACCGCAGCAGCTACCGTGACGATACAGACAAATAAAGAGTTGCCGATTCCGCTTTTAACAACGGACCAGGCCTGCGAGTAATTTTCCCACTTAATTTGTTCAGGAAAACTCCAGAAGTCAATCAGAATATCAAGCTGATCGCGGAACGAGAAGAAAATCAGCAGAAAAAACGGAATAACCGTTAATATGAGAAGCAAGACGAGGATGGCTCCCCCAATCACTTTTGGCAAACGTGCGGACATGAGCAATCCCCTCCTTAGTTGTCAGTTTGAAGAAATTTCAGGTTGAAAATGGTAAGTGCAAGAATAACAAGGAACAGCGTCACGCCGATCGCCGAGCCATAGCCGTACTGCGAGCTTCCGAATGCGGAATTGTACATCATAATGGCCGGGTTAATCGTTGACACACCCGGTCCTCCGCCAGTCATAACGAGTATTTTCACAAAATCCTGAAGGCTTCCGATAATCGTTAGAATCGTGACTACCTTAAACTGAGGAATCAGGAACGGCAGATGCAGCTTTTTGAATACCTGCCAGCCCGTTGCACCGTCCATCCGCGCCGCCTCGATTTGTTCCTGGTTCATATTGCCGATTGCGGCATAGAAGATCAGGAATGGCAAACCTGCGATAAAAGGAAAACCAAACGCGATCAAAGCCCAGATTGCGGTGCCTTCCTCACCCAGCCAGGCATGCTGCAGGCTATCCAGCCCGAGCTTCGCCAAGGATTGGTTGATCAGGCCATTGGATGGGTCATACATGTTCTGCCAGAGCAGAATGGTTACAATGCCAGGAAGCAGCATCGGCAGAATAAAGCTGGTGCGGAACAAATATTTCAACCGGCTTCCGCCGATTAAATGAATCAGCTCTGCGGCAAGAAGCGGAAATATAATCGCCTTCAGTACATCGGTTACCGTATAAATAATTTGATTGAACGCACCGGTGTGAAATGTGGGATCCTTCAGGATCGAAGTGAAGTTGTCGAAACCAATCCATTCCGAAGTCACCAGATTCCACTTGGTAAAGGAATGGAAGAAAGCCAAAATCATGGGATAATACAAAAAGACAAACACAAACGCAAAAGAAGGGACCAGAAATAAATAGGAAATTCCATATCGTTTCCATTTATGCGAGTTCAAGAGTCTTCCTCTCCTTTCTTATCTGTATGGGCGGGTCCTGTCCTTATGAAACAGAAAAGGGGGATGGCAAGCGCCATCCCGCTTCCGCTTGAGCTAACGTTTAGGGATTTGTTTTTGGATCCAGATCCATTTTGTTATCATCGATAAATTTCTGATTCGTTCTCTTCACAAATGCAGCCTTCTGCTTCAGGAATTCCGCCAGGTCGATGTCGCCTTGGTAGAATTTCAACTGCAGAGCTTTGAATTCCGTACCCGCTGTTACATCGTTATTCGGATTACCTGTGGAAATGCGTGTAATTTCACCATTCATGTTACCGGATACAAGGAAACCTTCCAAATAGCCGTTGATTTCGTCCGATAATTGAACACCCTTTACAAGACTTGGCCCTTGCACAAACTGTCCAGCCGCAAGCGTTGTTTCATATACTTTTTGAGCCACCTTCGGCGAGAACAGATACTGCATGAAATCTTCCGCTCTCTTCACCTGTTCGGCATCTTTCTTTTGGACAATGCTGAGCTGGTGGCCTACAGCCAGAATGCCGCGGGGGTCATCCGGGAAGTTCGGATCAGGCTGGGAGAAATTCGGGAACTTGAAGGTTCCCCATTCAAAGCCTTTGTCGCCAAGCTTCTGTTGGTCCTGCACCAGCTGTCCGACCTGCCAGCTGCCATTCCAATAAACAGCCGCTTTACCGGAGATAAACAGTTTATATAGATCGGAGTCGCCCATCGTTGAGTATCCTGGCTCGTAGAACTTGGATAAATCTTTCAGCAACGTCCAGTATTTCTGCTCAGCCGGTCCTTCAAGGTCATATTTGCCGCTCATGGCATAGTCCATAATGCGCTCCTGGCTGACCACTCCGCCAACATCAAACATCGGTTTGCCTGCTTCGTATACAATTTTCTTGTTATTTTCTACGATTTGCGGTGTTGCGATACCGTCGCCTTCCTGAACAAGGAAATCGGCGATCAGTGGACGCAGAGCCCAATCGACAAACGCGCCTCTCATCCAGCCTTCATAATCCGCCGTGTGCAGGAAAGGCATAGCCAGCGGAATGATTTTGGAATCGGAATCCTTAATTTTCTGAAGATCAGCCAGCAAATCTTCCCATGTGGCCGGTGTATCCGTAATGCCTGCCTTTTCAAAAATCGCTTTGTTGTAATAGAACCCTGTTCCTACAAGGTCAAAGGGGAGCAGCGCAACATCTCCTGCTTCCGAGTACATATTGGCGTGATAATTCTCGTCCACGCCATCCCAGATTGATGTGCCTTCATTGTAAGGATTCGGCTGTTTTACATAATCGTTAAGCTTCACAAACCAGCCTTTCGTAATATTGGCGCCAGGTTTATCGCCCGTCAGGTTCGTATGCACAATATCCGGAGCATTGTCGCCACCGGCGGACATCTTCGCCTGGAAGGAAGTGATATAAGCATTATTATCGCTTTGCACATCAATTTTCACCGTGGTTTCCGGATGCAGTTTATTGTATTCCACCGCCGCTTCCTTCAACCCGTCCGTATAGTAGTTGCTGATCGTCGAGAAAGTTATCGTTTTCGGATCGGTGTTGCCTGTACCCCCGACGGTTCCATCCTCGCCTTTGTTTGTATCGGGGTTGTTGTCCGTACCGGAACCCGTGTCGGCAGGCGGCGGTGTATTGCCCGACCCAGCGTTGTTATTCTTGCTTGAGCAGGCAGCCAGCATACTCATCACAACAATAACACTGAGCATTAACAGTAGTGTTTTTTTCATCTTCATGTAGCGAAATCCCCCTTAGGATTATTAAATTCAGGCCTTGTAATGAACATCATCCAGTCATTTCAATAATTATTATAAAAACGTTTCTATACATTCCGATATACGCACCCTTCACCTCCTAAAAATTCGCTATTTTTATGCGAATTTACGTGAAAACCATTCAAATATAAAAATGAAAACACTTACAAACTGGGTCTATCTCCATGCTAACACGGGAAAGGAATCAATTCAATATAAAAATGTTTTTATAAAAACAAATTCAAAAACTCAGTAGTTTCAGCGGTTTTAGCTTGTTTTCTTATAAAAATAACGTTAAAAATGTGTTTTGAAAGCGCTTGTTGACCAATCTGTCCGTATATGATAGGTTTATTTCATAAAACGTTTTTATGAGGATGAGCCCTAATATGAGTCGTAATATAACCATCAAGGATATCGCACGCGAAGCCGGCGTTTCCATCTCAACCGTTTCCTTCGCTTTCAACGGCACTGCGCCGGTAGCGGCGGAAACCAAAGCCCGTATATTCGAAGTCATCAAACGCTTGAACTATCAGCCAAATTCAGCCGCTCGCGGGCTGGTAACACGCAAAACAAATAATATATGCCTGTTCACTCCTCATCCCGCATCCGATTTCTTCTCCTTCAAAGGAAATAGCGTGTTTGCCGATTTGCTTCAGGGAATCGGCGAAGTGCTGGATCAGAAGGATCATAACCTACTCATATCCTGGGAGAATCTTGGTCACAAAGCCAAAACTCCCAAGCTGATCAAACTGATGCGCGAGCGGGCAATGGACGGTGTGCTGATCTCGCTGCCTGATCACGACTCATCCATTATCGAGGAGCTGACTGAGCAGAATTTTCCCGTTGTTATACTCGGCAGCAATGATTTGAAGAACCAGGTCAACTCCGTAGATGTAGACAACTATGAAATTGCCTACCGGAACACACAGCATTTGATCGATTTGGGCCATACCCGAATTGCTTTCATCAGCCCGGGGCCGCTTGAATTTCTCGTATGCGAGGACCGTCTGGAAGGCTATCAGGATGCGCTGGACAGCGCAGGGATCAAAAGAAAAGAAGAATATATTTATATTGGCGACGAGAATGAATCCAGCGGCCGCAAGGCTGCCGAGCATTTCCGGTTATTGAAGGAGCCGCCGACCGCCATCGTGGCGGGACGGGATGTTCAAGCTGTCGGGGTCCTGGATTATGCAGCAGCAAACGGCTTGTCCGTTCCCGGCGATATAGCTCTGGTCAGCTTCGAGAATACGGCTCTGGCAGATAAATACGGAATTACCTCCATTACAACCAATCTTTATGAGATCGGCAAGGAGGGAGCCAAACTGCTGCTCAAGCTGCTGAACCGCAAGAAGGATAGACCGGCGCAAAATATTTCCATTCCGTCAGAGCTGATCATCCGCAGCAGCTGCGGCGCTCAGACAGGATCAGCCTAAAGCCGCATCCTTCTTATTCCTATTGTTTCACTTCCGCTACTTCCCTATTCGTTTCTTATACGAATCCGGCCTCCACGCAATACCCCGGACACAGAGCTTGACACATAAGGCAGGCTTAACGTATAGTCGAACTACAACTTTAAAGCGGCAAATGACTCTTACAGCGGAAGCACCGGTAAGAAAAGGCGTACAGCCTTTCTTGCTTGGTGCTTTTTTTGTGTTTGTCCCTGGTGGTCAAGCCAGTCTAAGCCGCTAAAAAAATACCGGGAGGTACTTATCACATGCTAAAAAAAATGGTCATTCTACTGTTAATCGCGGGGCTTCTTGTTGCTGCCCCCCATGCCATGCTGGCTGCTGCCTTCCAGCTGTCCCCTACCGCCAAAACCGCAATGGACAAGCTGGCGGCCGGTCCCGATCGGGCATTAGGCGGAAAAATAACGGCCGCCTATAATGAGCTGTTGAAGCTTCAGGAGGAAGCAGGCCGGATGGATAAGGACATTGGCGTCTTGCACTTGGCCAACGCTGAAGCCGAGACCCTCGTCCGCAAGCTGATCAAGGAACTGAATGCGGATAAGCGAAGCAAGCTTGAAGCTCAGGTCAAGCTGACACAGGATAAATACGAGCCGCTGTTCTTAAGCTATACCGCACTCAACAAGCAAATCGCAGCGGTCAGGCCCTTGAAAAGCAAATCCTACAACGCCATGCTCCGCGCGCAAGCGGATATCATGCAAACCGCCGTGCAGATCGCCCGCGCTGACATCAAGACCAAGCAAGCCGCATTGAAGGCACTTAAAGACAGCAACACGCAAACAGCGAAAAAAATCCGTGCCATTCTTGATGAGGCCGACCCCCTTCGCGCAAGTATCAAAGCGGAGAAAAGCGCCCTGTCCGCTCCCCGGAAGCTCACAACAGAGTTTGGCAAAAGCCTGAACCAGGCGATCAAGAAAAACGATGCCAACAGCGTGTTGTCTTCACTGAACTCACTGGTTACTGTCGCTCGCCAGATTTCCGCGCAGAACCGGAAAATACTTGAGCTGGAGAAGAAAACCTCCGGTATCATTGCCAAAGCGAAAACACAGATTCCTAAATGAAATGACTTTCATACAAATGAATATGACGCAAAAACACTTTGTTTATCGAATGGACACTACCTTTGTCGGCCTTGCAGGGAGATGCCGTTCCGGCACGAATACCCTAATAAAGATCCGATAACGGGGTGATCGTAATGCAAGCATTAAAGACGAAGGAAGCGGCGGTGGCGCTCGGAGTCAGCCAGACAACCGTGAAACGGTGGGTTATTGCTTTTCCTGCCTTTTTCACAAAAGACCGTTTGGGACATTATATCTTCTCAGACTCGGATCTCATCCGGCTGCGATATATCAAGGAACGGGTCGATCTGGGCGATAGCCTGGATCGGCTCGAATTGAGCGGAAAGGAAGATTCCGACGATTCCAGTGCTGAGTCATGTCCGGAAGAATCTGCCCAGCAGGCAGATGAACTGATCAACCGCATGAAGCGTATAGAGCATATGCTTTCGCAAAAAGCCGACGAGGTTGTCTCCATGCAAATTCTCCAGCATCGCAAGGAGCTTGAAGCGTTGAACCAGGTCGTCAAGCAGCTGGCGGAGTCCGTGGAGCTGTTGGAGCGGAAATTGGCCAGGCCACCTGTCATCGAGAAGGAAATTCAGCTGCCCGGGCATCATTCCCACCGCCGCAAACGCGGCATTCTGCGCTCCCTTTTCCAATTCTGGTAGTGCCATTACGGCATATAACTCCATGGAGCCTTCAACCAAGAAGAAGTCCGTCCTCTTGCAGGGCGGTCTTGCTGTCTTCAAGAAAGTTTCAGACTCCCTTAAGGCCTTCGGCTTAACCCGCAAGAGGGAATACCCGAGTCCTGTCAGTCATAATACGGTTTAGGATCTCATATGCTGTTGGTTGCAGATCTTCACCAATCTTTCAACACTCCTTAAGCTTGGTTTAAGGTTGGAACGCTACAATAGGCTTGTCACCTTTAACGCTCTTTACAAAAAGAGCAAGGAAATGAGGTTTAATGCATGGATCCAAAACGCTTTATCCTGGTTGGCACCCTTGCTTTCGCAGTCTCTGTAGGCAGCAATATCTGGAGCAGCAATACCAGCAGCGCGGCGCCGCTCAAATCGATAAGCACGTCCAAAATAAAGTCTTCCTCATCCGCCTCCAATCCGGCTGCAGATGCGCAATTTCAGAAACTTCTTGGGGTATCCTCCGATGATGAAATCTACGATGCCCTGTACCAGGGATATTCACTGGCCGACATAGCAGCAGCCAATGATGCCGACATTCAGGAAATCATTCACTTGCAAATCGCCGAGATGACGAATCAGTTGGACGCCCGCCTGAAGCAGGGAAATCTCACACCCTCAGCTTATCGGGCGCAGAAGCAGGAGCTTCCCGAAATCATCACAAAAAGCGTGCATGGACTGCTTTAACAGCAGCAATATGAACAAAGCCTCCCCATGTAATATTGCACTGGAGGCTTTTTCGTTTGCCTTTTCTCTGCCCGTGGGCATCCCTTCCCTTCCCTTTCACGGATCGTTCATGTACTATCAATGGAGGACATCCCGCACGTCATTAGCATTCAAGCAGCACCCTTGACTCAAGGAGGATCGACATGCACGATAAAGTAAAACGCATCAAAAACGTAAAACTGCCGCCCGTCCCGACCGAGCTTGCGCACCGGCTGCCGCCCGGCCAGGTACTCACTGAACGGTTTCCCATTCTTCATGAGGGGGACGTTCCGGAGTATGACATGGATACCTGGTCCCTGCGGATCTTCGGCGAAGTGAATAAGGCCACAGAAATAACCTATGCCGAGCTGATGAAACTGCCCAAGACACAGATCAAAGCCGATATTCATTGCGTCACACGCTGGTCGAAATTCGATACGCAGTGGGAAGGCATTGCCGTCCTCGATTTGTTACAGGCGCTTGACATCAAGTCCACCGCTGAATTTGCCATGATACATGCCGATCAGGATTATGAGACCAATCTTCCCGTCCGGACCCTGCTGGCCGACGATGCCCTGCTTGCTTACTGCTACCAGGGCGAGCCGCTTACACCCAAGCATGGCTGGCCGCTCAGGCTTGTTGTCCCTTCTCTATATTTCTGGAAAAGCGCAAAGTGGATCCGGGGTATTGAATTTATGAAGGAAGACCGGCACGGCTACTGGGAACGACTGGGGTTCCATAATGAAGCAGAGCCGTTTGCAGAACAGCGTTTCTCCGGCGAGGACCTGAACATTCCGGATGATGAATGGCACCATAAGGACTTCGATTAGCTTGGAGCATGCAGCATTCAGGAAGAACCGGCTTGGCCGTCTTTTGACAAGACCTTTCTAAACAATATGAAACACAAAAAGGCGTTTATCCCACAAGCGGATAAACGCCTTATCTGCGTCCCTGCGCAGGGACCTTCACCTTGCAAGCAATCGGATTAGCTCGCTGCCTCGTACCGGCGCGCGGAACCCCCGATCGTCACTTCCTTGACCATTCCCAGCCTTCTGAATACTCTGAGATGGTTATATACCGTTGAAGCATTTAAAGTCCGATACCTGGGGACGAGCGATTTCAATATGTCGTCCACACCACGGTATCCTTCAGCGGAATACAAATATTCCAAAACAGCCATCCGCTGAGGGGATAAATGAATATTTTGCTGCTCGAGCTTTTGAAGCGCTGCATTCAAATCATAGTTTGTCATGATTCTTACACCTCCATAAGTGTACGATAAAGCATCGGCTGGCCTATGCACATGCATGCATTCGGGCAGCGTCACAGGAACGGTACATGTCGGCGGTAATTAACGATAATAATTATCAGTTTATAATTAATATAATAACAATTATAGATATTTTGATACGGATTGTCAATGGAGCTGATCTGCGCATGTGGCGATAAAGCAATAGATTGAAAAATCGCGTAAAAGTGATGACCCAAATTGGCCCAGTCGATATACCAGAAAAAAATGGCAAGAGGTAATCAACCGAGCAAAAAAAGCCAGTATACTTGAAATGTATGAGAGTAGTCACTTCACAACCCCTAGACTCTTACATTGCTGATGTTCTGCTATATATGAATAATTAAGAGGCTTTGCAAGACTGACAATAAAGTCAAACTGAACAGGAAAGGGATGTCGTTTTGAACGGGCAGAATTCCGCAGCTAGCCTCAGTAAATATATGGTATATTTAAAGATTAGGCTGAACCAGGCGGAGGGATTTGAAATGTTTGAAATTAGAATGATTACCCCTGAAGATACCGAGTCGTACTGGGATTTAAGACTGAACGCCCTAAAAAACAATCCTGAGGCATTCTCTGCAAATTATGAGGATCAGATATCACGATCCTTGGATTCAGTCAGAGCACGTATCCTAACTATAAATGACCATTTTATTATGGGTGCATTTAACAATGAGATTGTCATCGGTATGATTGGTTTTGTTAGGGAACCAGATAAGAAATTGAGTCACAAAGGTAATATCTGGGGCACCTATGTATTACCTGAGTTTAGAGGACAAGGGATAGGTCATAAGTTGCTAGATAAAGTACTACTTCGGGCTAAAAAAATTGAGGGAATTTCCCAAATAAACCTCGGGGTTATCACATTTAATGAAGCAGCAAAAAAGATGTATGAATCACATGGATTTATATCTTATGGGCTTGAAAAGAATTCAATGATTCACAATGAAAAATACTTTGATGAAGAATTGATGGCCTATCATTTCTAAATTAACGGGACACTATAGTTCAATGAAACAAGGAGCAGTTTGCCGCGCAGTTGCTCCTTGTTTTTTATTAAGCTAAAGGGCAGAATACGAAAACAAGCTGAAGAGGTGAAATATGGTTCAGGGGGTAATAATCGAAGGGTTGTCTACCGCGGGAAAATCATCAGTTTTTTCTGCAATAAAGAGATTACATAGTCAAACACCCAATCGTGAAAAAACGATTAATTGCAATAAGTGAACAATATTCGCAAGTTTTGCATTCATACCAGGCATCTTAAGATCGTTGGACAAGGATGAACATATTCAGCTTTTAAATCGTCATGTTGATTATCTTGAGCAACAATACAATTGGATTGATTCACTTGGTCATACGAAACCATCAAACGGTGTATTTTATCTTTTTGAGAGGTTTCATTTAAATCTTCGAGCGGCATTTATAAATTCTGCAGAAATTGAGATGCTGGAAATGCGTTTATCAAGGTTGAATGCACATTGTATACTCTTAACCTTGTCTCAAGATGCTGTTGAGCCCAGATTTATTGAAAGTCGTGGCGAAGCTTGGAAATCATATGTGATGGAAAACCATTTCACAGTAACGGAGGCATGTCAGAAGTTCTTAGAGGATCAGGAAAAACTTCGCAAGTGTGCGAAACAATCGCTAATTCCCACTTTCGAGATATACACAGACGAAGCGGACTGGGATTCTTACGCAATACAAATACTCATGGGAATAAACTAACAGAGAACGATTGCTCAATCGAGATACGAAAGCAGTCAGTCAAACGGGGATCAATTTGCTCTTAGCAATACTTTTAATCGAATTTACTTATTTGAAGGGGGATTATATTAATTCATGAATGCGTTAACAAACGAACAAATATTAAGTGAGGTTATGAGTGATATTGAAGAAAAATTTGGATGGAAAATAATAAATTTTAGACCTTGCGAGCTTGGATATGCAAACTTGAAGTGGATAATTGATACGGATCACAACTCTATTTTCGTCAAGCAATATAACAAAATTAGATATAGACGGGGATTAGATGGAGTCAAAGAAGCGCTAAAGTACCAGCACCAAATGTATCTCGATGGGATACCATGTCAGCCACTTTATAGCCTTAAAGACGAATATATCCTCACTACACCATCGGGAGAAAATTATATGATTACTGGCGTAAGCCAAGGAAAACTTGTGGAGCCTGGAAAATGTAATGCGAATCAAATGTTCAGTCTTGGCGAAGCTACCGGTCGCATGCATGCTTGGATGGAATCCAATATGCCAAGGCTGCAAGCTTTACAATGGGAATTACCATCAAAAGCAAATGTGGTCGAGAAAGCAAAAATGAACCTGACTGAATCCTTAAAAGCCGGTAACGAACGATATTCTAATGCCATTGAAAAGCAATTGTCTATTCTTGAGACTCTGGATATTGAAACATTCGAGCCCTGCAATAAAGGTTGGACGCATTGGGACATGCACGTGGATAATTTAATGTTCTATGATGACGGGGTAGCAGATATTTTGGACTTCGATAGACTTCATTTCGTATTTCCGGATTTTGATGTTTCCCGCGCTATTTTATCAGGTGCAGTGTCTGACAATGGACTAAATAAGGAAACAACAAACGCATTCATTGCGGGATATAGATCCTACTCGCCACTTACAACAGAACAACTGGTTCGCTCCATTAAATTGACATGGTTCAAAGAATCCAAATGGATCGATGAGCAGTTTAGAAACGATAAAGCCATGAGTCGCTTCATAGATGAAATGATTTGGATCGGTGAAGAATGGGGGAAACTTACAAAACTATTTAATTCGCTTGAGCCATGATACATATTGGTGACAGTTCAATAAAACCTATGGGTGTTGAGCTAACAGGCACGGCAGCTGAATAAACATCTACGACGAGACTGCCGGAATGATCGGCAGATTTGAGTACGACCTAATACATAAAGGAGCGATTAATATTATATGAACCGCCTAGTAATTATGACAGTTGGAAAAACGCATAGTGGAAAAACTACCTTCGCTAAAGAATTGGAATCTGTCTTACAACAAGCTGTAGTCATTGAGCAGGATAATCATGCTGAATTTATTAATAGTCATTATAAGAAACTTCTCCCTATAAAAGGACCTAACACACTAAAATTCTCTATTACCAATACGATTGTTGAATATGCTGCAGTGCAAAGTAATTTTCACATCATCTTAAGCAATTGTAATCTAAATAAATCAGGACGAACAAATGTACTCAGATATTTTCATGAAAAGGGATTTAAAAGTATTATTGTTTACTTTAATTTATCTATTGAAATACTGAGAGCACGAGTTGAAGGAACACAAAGAAGTAAAGCTATTTTCAGAAGTGCATCGAGCTTTTTAGAAGTGTTGGAGCAACAAGAAAATTCGGGGGAAATACCACCTGGTACAGACGAAGCTAATTATCTATTTGAAATAAAAGATCCCAATACCATCACGGAAATAATAAACCAAATCAAGCAATCCTCAGTCAACCGAAGCATTTAGCATTCGGGATTCAATATTAAGCTGAAAGTACTTCAATTAAAGGGGATAAGGATACTAATGGAAAACGATAAAGAAATAAAAGAACTTAAAGAGCGATTGACAATTGTCGAGAATAAACTTCAGCATAAATCGCAAGCATCTAACATTATACGGTTTGTACTAGGTTTTATAATTGTGTTTGTACTTCTATTGATTTCGATTGGAGTCATTCAATTTATTAGCTCTTCTTCATCCTAAATTCGTCCGTTTCGACGTGGCGATCAGTAAGATATTCGCGGTGTATGCATACACAACTTTTACAGTCACCGCGACGCAACCCTTTAATAACAAAAAGACACCTGGAAAGGTGCCCTTATTCTATATCTTCCGCCTTGCCGCTGCATCACATTCAGGCGGCAATCAGCCGTTACCAACAATTTCATCTATTTCGCTTTTCAGGAGAAGATACCTGTGAACGCTCCTCATTATCGGAACCTTGGTCAGCTTGTTTTTATCGACATAGACTTTCATCTGGTCCTTGGAAAGTCCCAACGTATTGCCCGCTTCCGTAAGAGTCAGCACCTCTTCATTGCTTGTTGCGTTAAAGGTGCGCTTCACTTTCAGATTGTGGTCTTCAAATCCATTCATTTACCGGCAACCTCTCTAAGTGATGATCAAATTGCATAGATACTCACATTATATCACAATTTGATACAACAAATGAGGAAAAGCTCATATTTGACCTTTTCTATTTTCGCCCGTAATCCGCTTTTATTTCACCCCATTGCTTCGTCTGCCACTTGACTACCTTGTTCTCATAGGAATTAGTCTTGAGCCATTCGACCGCCCTGTCCACAAGCGTCCAGATCTCCTTCGTGGACTCATCCCGGGCCAGCGTCGAGGAAACAGCCTTCTGCTTCACCCATTTAATCGCATTGACGGAGTCGCTGTAGACTACCTTCCTGCTGCCAAGCTTCTGCAGATATGCCAAGCCGTGAACAATGGCCAGAAACTCTCCCAGGTTATTGGTCCCCCTCTTGATCGGTCCATAGGAGAAAATCACCTCGCCCGTTTGCGTGTCCACCCCTTTGTATTCGACCGGGCCGGGATTGCCACTGGTTCCCACATCTACCGAAATGCTGTTATAATCAATCTCTTCCCCGCTGTAAGCTGCCTTCGATGCGGAGGATGGGGACTTGCCGGCTCCGGACGTTTTGCCCTGCCCCCAATGTTTCTTCCAACCTGCTCTGTAAGCATCTTCAGCCGATGCTCTAGTCTCATAGGACTTGTATTTGGCATCTGTAAATCCGTTAATTTGTTGCTGGCACTCTGTCCAGCTTGTGTATATGCCCGGTTTCCTGCCAGCCCAAACGACATAAAATTTCTGCTTCGCCATCTATGTACTGCTCCTTCGATCTCCCTGTATGGAGAATTAATCGCGTGTTGCCGAATCATTATTTTACCACAAATCCTAAGAACAAACCGGGTCTTATTCAGCCAAATCTCACAGCTTGCGGGCCGACCTTGTCCAGACGGCTGAAGAACCGTTGTCACCGTTGCCGTTAAACGACAGGCGCACCGATACGCGCCGACAAGGCACGCTGCCCTTCTTTCATCATCTGATCATGGTTCCAAATAAACAGAGGGCGAAGCAAAGGAGACAGCAGAGCCATCCACCGTGCATTTGTATTTACTTCCCAGAGGAAGGTCAGGCTTGTCCCTCCCATCTGCGGCGACAACGTCCAGACCGCTCTTCCTTCCAGTTGTCCGCTCACCTTCATCTCCAGACGCGAAGGCGGGCTGCTGCTCACCACAACAGCATGGAAGGAAAGTTTGTATAGAAGCTTGGTCCGGAAAAGCGACTTGTATTCCCGGCCAACCCCGTCTGACTGGCGTCCATCGCAGATCTTCCGCACCGTAACGCCTGGCCAGCCGCTGTCATCCTGAAAATTGCTGATTAAATCCCAGACCTTGTCCGAGCCTTTGGCAAGCAGCCAATTGTTCTGAAATCGATAGGCATACTGGTTCATAACAATCCTTTCGAAAATCATCTTATATGACCCCAATACCCTCTCCTGTCCTTTTCAAAGCAAAAAAAGAAGCCCCGGCGCTTTCGCCCGCTGCCGCAGGGTTCATTTTTACAACAACTCTAATTTTTTATTGATCGTCTGACATTTGTTTATGTTTTTTGTAGCGGATAATAGCAATAGGAAAATTTATGGTTCCCATAATAAATGTGGAAATTAAAGGAATCAACTGGATGAGCGAAGGAGATGTATTCCCATCACCTACCGGCCCTGTTTTAGGCCGGCTGCTGTCCCATAACCCATATAAAACACCGAATACCGGTATCAGAATACACGCCGCACTGGCAATCATTTGAATGACATACCTGTTCAACTCCAACCTCCTGTCTTTTACCATAGGCCAGCCATTTGCTTTAAGTCCAGGCCCAGAAAAAGCCGTCCCGGTCCCAGGCAACCTTGCCGCCATGCAGCTTGCGGAAGGCTTTTTTCACATCCTTGGAGAGCGAAGCGTTGCCTTGCTCATTCACAAAAACATGCTCCCCGCCAAAATGAGACCGGACATATTCGATCGCTTCCTCCTGGCGGAGCATCCCTTTAAATTTGATTTCATCGACCATCCATTGCGCCGCTCCCTGAGCTGTCTGTTCCATTTTCGGCACCTCTTTTCCTGTTAGAATGCTTCTGATTTTACAGCGGATATCCTTTCCTGAACATTCGGCAAAAAAGTCTATTTGTGGATTTGCGATCCATCGCCAGCAAGCCAGGAAGCAGCAATGGCCGTCTTAGCGCAAGCTGCGGAAGACGGCCAAGCTGGTATAGGCGATGCAGCGGGAGCACTGCCCTTGTTTCCGTCACCGCCTGGACACGCCCGGCAATCCGCGACAGTTCATCCCAGTAGCCCAGAACGGCAGCGGCTCGATTGGGAAAGACCCCTTCCAGCCCGTGTCCCCACACTCCCTTGAAGCTTATTGCTTCCAGATATCCTGATATTCTTTATGCCTTCTGAACTGCGCAAGCGCATAAGAGCAGGCAGGAATAATTTGTTTATTCGTTTCCCGGGCATACTCCACGACGCGCTTCACCAAATCCTCCGCGATCTTCTGCCCGCGCAGCGCCTCGGATACATAAGTATGATCAATGACAAGCGCATCTTCTCCGCTCGGGACGAATGTAATTTCCGCTACCGCCTCCCCGTCTTCCCGCACCACAAAACCATTGCCTTCCATAATTGTCTCTCTCATTACCGTCACCTCCATATTATTCAACGCCAGACTGGCATACTTCTATATATTACCCACAGTCTGTATTCGATTACCTTCCCCCATGTTCCTTCCCACGGCGGATCTCCGAATTAATCCTCCTGCGCCGGACTGCTTGCTTCCAGCTCCTTGAGCAGACCATATAAATAGTCGACGGACCTCATCGTATATTCAAAGCGTACCGGCTTCCCCCCGTTCAAAAGCACCAAACATGGAACACTTGATATTTTCCATTCATCGCGCAAACCAGGAGCATAATTGATATTCACTTTATGAATAGGGACGGCCGTCCCTGCAGTCTGTACAATATCCAGCATCCGTTCCGCGAGCTTGCATGTTCCGCAAAATACGGTGTGAAACAGTACAGCATCAGGACCCGCCCTCCCCTTCAACCGCCTGATCAGTTCATCTTCCCGCAGTTCTTCAATGGACATGCTCCCTCTCCTATCCGCACGTTATCTATAGAGCTTACTATCTTTTATACTATATACCTCCGCAACAAAAAAAGGGACACCCCCCATCAGGCATCCCGCATGAAAGATATTCATCTCAACATCAGGTGAAACAAAAAAACAATAGCCAATGCCGCAAGACAAACGGTGGAAACTGCCGATAAAAACAGAAAAAACCGTTTGTATTTACGATCCGTTGCAGCCTCCAGATCCAATACTCCGCCTGGAACCATGGCTGCGCCGCACAGCGGACACAGAGGCCGGTCTCCTTGCAAGCCGTCCATTTTCCTCCAGCTTGTACAGCGTTTATTCGAACAGATTAACAGCTTTGACGCATCGCTCGCAGCCGCCTCTTCCTTCCGATTGCCAGGAGGAGGCTTAATTTCTCTCATTGCTTAGACACCCTTTCGATTTTCTGTTCTGTAAACGACCAGAATCGTGCTGCGCTGACTCTCGGATCGCGACGGGGATGACTTCACCACGGAAGCGTAACAAACATTGATAACCTGATCCTCCTGCAGCCCCGCCAAAAATTGATTGGCTTTATTCTCAGCGTAGGAATTATCCGAATCCACGAATTCCTTTACTTGTATCATTTCCCATGCCCTCCTTTCATCTAAAAATCAAATTTGCCCACAGTTGTCGTAAGCAACCTCTTCAATCTTCACTTTAATTTCTCCAGATGGGACAATTAATCCATAGGTCTCGCCCTTCTTTGTCATCAGGAGCTGCATCCCGATCGGTGAAAGAAAAGATATCCGATTCTGTCCGGCATCCGTCTGCTGTGGAAATACGATCGTATAGCTTTCCTCATAATCATCATCAAGATAACGCAGTTTCACCCGGCTTCCGATTATAACAGATGAATGCAGGGTTGTTTCGTTGAAATCATTAACAATTTTCTCCAAAACGGAAGAATAAACAAATAGAACCTGCTCCACTTTATTTCGCTCCCTGCCATGGTCAGGGAAGTAGTGGTCCAGGAACCGCGTTTTTTCTTCATCAAAATAGACGAGCTGGCTGACGAGCTGCAGTTTCACATCCTGGTGCAGCAGACTATGGCTCATAGTAGATTTCTCCTCCTCTATGAAGCACCTTATATACAGCACAATCGAATCGCCTTTGCATGTTTATACCTCCCTATACGTAGAGGCCTCCGGATAAGGAGGCCTTAACGTTATATTAACAGATATCGCCATCAATTCCAATCTGGTTTTTACTTCCTGAACTGCCCTGCGATTGCACCAATCATACGGCGATTTCATCAAACTTCCGCCGCTTCCTCCTCAAGCAGCCGGTCGATAATGCTCTTGTATGCTGCGCCCGGACGAAGCCCTACCAGCTTATCAACAGGCTGGCCGTCACGAAAAACGATAACCGTCGGCATGCCCATAATACCAAAGGAGGAGGCAAGCTCCGGGGATTCTTCACAATCGACCTGGACGATAGAAGCCGAGGAGCCATAGTCTTCTGCCAATTCATCCAGTATAGGAAGCAGCCTTTTGCAGGGCGGGCACCATACCGCCCCAAACTCTATAGCCACGACTCCTTTCTCACTCATTAAATCCTCATATTCTGTTTTATTTATCTTCTGCAGACCCATCTGCGGCACCTCCATGGTTTTCTGTGTGAATGGATGCGATCCGCTCCACCAGGTTTTGGCGAATCGAGGACAACTGTTCGATTTGCCGGTCGATATCCGCCAGCTTCTCCTTATAAACAGGCAGCACCTCCTGGCAGAACGCTTCTTTGTTGAGCATGACGCAGTTCAGGAAACCAGCGACCTGCTCCGTGCTGAGCCCGAGCGAGAGATACAGCCGTATCGTCTGCACCTGTTCGACAGCCAGACGATTATATACCCGGTATCCGTTCTCCATCCTTGCAGGCGCCATCAGGCCTTGCTGCTCATAATACCGGATGGATCGGATGCTCGCGCCGGTGGCCTTCGACAGCTCCCCTATTTTCAAGCATGCACCTCCTTGGATACGACCTGCTGATCCCCATTATAAACCCTGCCATCAATGGCAGGGTCAATCCTTTTTTTCAGGAATATTTACAGGATAAAACACGACGGATTCTCTATAGGCAAAAAAAGACACCGCAAAGGTGTCTTTAGTAGATGCTGCACTCATGAAGACTTCGGCCGGCTGCTTATAAAGCAAAACCCATTACCGAGCGGTCACGCTGCTCGTCGCTTTCAACATACGTAATATTATTCAGATAAATGATTTTGCCATCGAGCTCCAGCCAGCCCCCGGTTTGCCCTTTGATTTGGGCAATCGTTTCTTCCACGTCGTTCGTGCCGACTACAAGCTTGTCTCCGCCGTTAAAGTGGACAATTATACGATGCGTTTTGTTCTCTCCCATCATTGTCACCTCCTTAAGCTTTCCTTGACTATTTCGACGCCCCAGGCGCCATATCCTTTCGTCAGGATTTTTCAACCGGCATATTTTCAACATCAGTATTTTGTGTGTTTATAGATAAAAATATTTCAACGATATCAAATATATAATTGCATATAATGAACGATACTACCATCTAATTTTATCATCTAAAATACCTATTATTAAGCGTATTAATGAGTAATTCAGGGAGATTCGGCATCACAACGAAAATATATTTTTGCATATAATTAATATTTTATAATACTAAACAACGAAATGGCGAAGATGTAATTTTAGCATAATAAATACAAAATCAGATCATGGAATTCAACGGAATGAGGTGGCCGCGGGGCTCAAAAGGAAGCAGAAGAACGCCGAAAAACACGCGGAAACCGTTAAGACAAAAGCCAAAAAATAGAACGCAAGATTCAAGAGCCGAAGGGTTAAGGGATCAGAGATGATCCAGAGTGTGGGCCCGCCCCGGAGGGTGAGAGGCATTCACAAGAAGGCGGAGAAGCGTGATTGGAAGAGGCGTCCCAACGAAAGAAAGAGGGAAGAAGGTGGAGTGATCACCTGCGAGTACGCTTGATGGGCTGCGGAAAAGAATGAGCGTGCGAATTATGCGGATTCCGGGGGCGATGAGGTCAGGTTCGAAATGAATGAGCGTGCAAGTGGATGCAGGGAAATGAGGATGTATGGTGGAATGCGGCTTGCGAGCTACTCGCACAGTCCATGAAATGAGGGAGCATAGTGGAGAATGGGGCTTCCATGGGTTGTGGCTGTAGTCAAAAGAGGAAAGGAACAGATTTCGTGCAGCTTGCGGTCACCCGAATAGTCAGTGAAATGAGAAATCATGGTGGAATGGGCGGTTTGCGGGCGTTGTGGCAGCTGCGAAAAAGAGGGAGAGGATAGAGCGAGCGGCTTTGCAGCAGTTTAGAGGCGTTGCAAAATGAGGAAGAAGCGACCGGTTGCCATGGTGGCGCCCCTCGGCACCGGAAGAAGATAAGGCCGTGCGGTATATGTTCGCCCCGCCCGGCCCCATTTGAGAGTATTAAATGCCTTTGACCATTCCGCCATCGATCAGCAGAGATACACCGGTTGTATAGGAGGAAGCGGATGAGGCAAGAAATGTAACCGTACGCCCGAATTCCTCCACATCACCGTCTCTTCCCAGCGGAATGCCCTTATGAGCTTCTTCCGCCACTTGTTCAATGGTCTTCCCCGTCTTCTCCGCGCGGTTTCCGTCCAATTCCTTGATCCGGTCAGTGGCAATCCTGCCGGGCGATACGGTGTTGACCAATATATTATAAGGTGCCAGCTCCTGGGATAACGTTTTGGCCAGACCGACGATTCCCGTCCGGAACGTATTGGACAAGAGCAGGCCAGGAATCGGCTGTTTGACGGAAGAGGACGCCAAATTAATGATTCTGCCGCTCTTCTGCTCCTTCATATACGGAAGAACCTCCCGGATAAAGCGGATATAGCTGAGCAGATTCAATTCAAATGATTTGTACCACTGCTCGTCCGTCAGGGTCTCGACGCTCCCTGGCGGCGGCCCGCCCGCATTGTTAATCAGAATATCGATTTTGCCGAATCGTTTCACGGTCGTTTCCACTGCATAAGAGATATCCCCGCTCTTGGTAATATCGCACACCAGATACTCTACTTTTCCTGCAAGCTGGTCCATTTCCTGCTTGGCTTTCTGCAACTCCGCTTCTTTGCGGCCGGTGATCATCACATATGCGCCTTCTCGCGCAAGCTCCATGGCGCAGGCTTTGCCAAGCCCTTTGCTAGATGCCGCAACAAGTGCAACTTTGCCGTTTAATCCTAAATCCATTTTCCGCTGCCTCCCTTGGTCCTATTATCGTAACGCCGTATGTTCCTTTAGCATGTCTGCTTGTTCATTATAGCCTGATCTACCCTCGAAAATCATGCTATACACCCCATTTGGGCCAGTCCCCCATTTGTCAAGATCGAAATCTTGTGTTAGAATCAGTTTACTTAATATGGAACGGAGGGTTACGTGTGATAGATTTTATCCGAGTTAGATCTTTGAGCGCAGCTGTAATTGAATAGTGCCAAAGCTCTGCCTGTGTGCAGAGAACTCCGGATAGGTCTGTCTTTTTACAGGTAACCCATAACCTATTGCGGTACAGAAGGACCAGTCTGTCTGACGTTTCGTTGACGGCTTGCCCTTTCCCCGCAGTATGTTCAACTATTGGCGTACGTGAATGAATGTATCCTTTATTTGAACATCAACAAAGCAGCGGATGATACTGCCCTTACGGTGTCGTAAGCTTTGTGGTTGCCTTAAAGAAACAATTTCATAGGTGAAGGAATAGCCCCCCGAGGCTGCCCGCGCAGGATGTTAGGAAATTGCAGCCTTGCTTCCGGGTCGGTCCGGGACAGTAGCCCTTCACAGCTATGGAAGACCTGGAATCCATCAGGCGGGGAAATTCGTTTCCCTGCAGGCTTATCCCGGAGTTCTCTTCCAATTTACTGAAAACACAGGCAGTTATGCTTGTGTTTTTTATTATGTTTTTTAACTTGGAGGATGATGAAAAAGATGGAACAAACGAAACAACAAGCCGTTATCGTCGGCATTCATTTGCAGAATCGGACGGATTTTGCAGCAGCAATGGAAGAACTCCGCGGCCTGGCTGCCGCATGCGGCGTAGAGGTGGTAGGCGAGCTGAGCCAGAAGGCAGCCCGCTTGAACACCGCTCATTATGTGGGGAGCGGCAAGCTTGGGGAGCTGGCGGCTCTGCTGGAACAGCACGAGTCCGCCGTCGTTATTTGCAACGATGAGCTGTCGCCTTCCCAGATCCGCAATCTGGAGAAGACGCTTGCGCGCAGAGTCATTGACCGCACAATGCTCATCCTGGATATTTTCGGAGAGCGGGCAAAGACGCGGGAAGCGCAACTGCAGGTGGAAATCGCCCATCTGCAATATATGCTGCCGCGTTTAACCGGCCTCCGGGAATCGCTTGGCAGGCAGGGCGGCGGCTCGGGCCTCAAAAACAGAGGCTCCGGCGAAACCAAGCTGGAACTGGACCGCCGGAGCATTGAAGAGCGGATCACCGCTCTTCAGACGGAGCTTGCGAAGCTTGTCTCCCGCCGCAAAACGCAGCGCAAGCAGCGCCTGAAGAATGAACTGCCGATCGTCTGTCTCGTCGGATACACGAATACAGGCAAATCCAGCCTGATGAATGCTCTGCTCCAGCGCTATAATCCGCAGGCAGATAAACAGGTGCTCGCCCAAAATATGCTGTTCGCCACACTGGAAACATCTGTGAGAAGAATAGAACTGCCGGATCACCGGGCATTCCTGCTTACCGATACAGTAGGCTTCGTCAGCCGCCTTCCCCATCATCTGGTCAAGGCATTTCGTTCCACGCTGGAGGAAGTTGCCGAAGCAGACCTGCTGATTCATGTTGTGGATTATTCGAATCCGGCTTATCCGGAGCAGATCGCCGTGACCGAGGAGACCTTAAAAGCGCTGGGCGCCGATCATATCCCCGTCATATACGCATACAACAAAACGGATCTGACAGACGGGGAGCATCCAGCCGGAACCTCCAAGTCCGTTTATCTTTCCGTGAAACAGAACAAGGGGATTGACGAGCTTGTCCAGCTCATCCGCGACCGTGTCCTGACGGATTATATACAATGCGAAGTTCTGATCCCTTTCGATCAGGGGCAGATCGTCTCCTACTTTAACGAGCATGCCTGGGTCCAGTCAACCAGTTATGAAGAAGAGGGAACACGACTTACGCTGGAATGCACAACCGCTGATTTCGAGAAATACGGGAGCCCTTTCCTGTCCCGCTAATGCGGATCATGCCAGGTGACTGCCCGTCCACCCTAGAAGCATGACAGGCTAATCACTATTATCAGAGGAACGGAGGGTTACGTGTGGTAGACCATTACTTTCGAGTTCGAACCTTGCGCGGCTAATTGAATACGCCAAAGGCTCTGCCTGTGTGCAGAGGACTCGGAAGTGGTCTGCCTTTTTTCAGCCAGTCATTGTTCAAAGTCAGGTCAATGTCCTGTCCATATCGAATGACAGCTGCCTCCATAACTTCAGCGCATGCTTCGAGCAAGGCGAGGCCCGGTTTCGATGGAACCGTCTTTCGCCCTCCAAGTTTTGGATAACGCCTTGCGTGCGCTCATGTTCCGAGCAGCAATACATCTTAATGGATACTGGTGGTATCTTTCTTTTTGAACTTGGACGATAAAAAGGTTATCCAACCCCTCGCATTCCCGCCCTGACCGATACCGGGAATGAAGGGATGGAATTCTTAATAGACCCCCTTTACGGAAGGTTCGGCCGCTTATTGGCTTGCGCCCATTTTCCGCATCCTCATTTTCCGTTTACCTCCACACAGGCAGCAGTCTTGCCTGTGTTTTTATTTTGCTTGGTAACGGAGGATGAAGATGAATAAACGCCACAAACAGCAGCCCTGCGCGCTGCAAAAGAAACCCGCTCTCCATGCCCACGGGCAGCATTTCCTGCAAAACAAACAAGTGGTGAAGGATATGATCCGGGCTGCTAACATACAACCAACCGATATCGTTGTGGATATCGGAGCCGGAGCAGGCGCCATAACCATGCTGCTGGCCGAGAATTCCTGCCGCATTCTGGCCGTTGAGAATGACCCCCGTCTGGCAGAGACGCTGCGCAGAAGATCGCAGGCTATGCCCAGCATTACGGTTATTGAAAAAGATATCCTGCAGATGCGGCTTCCACGGGAACCTTATCAGGTTATCGCAAATATCCCCTTCTATCTCACGACGTCCATTCTTCAGCTGCTGCTCCAGCCGCAGAACAGCTTGCTGCAGCGGGCCGTGCTAATTATGGAGAAAGGCGCTGCAAAAGGTTTCACCTCGCGGACGATCCGCAGTCCGCGACTGCTGGTTTGGCGGATGTGGTATGAGATGGAGATGGTAAAAGCCGTACCGCGCGGGTGTTTTTCACCGCCGCCAAATGTGGATTCCGTCATGTTCCGGATTCAGCGGAAGCAGGAGCCGCTTCTCCCGGTCCATCTTACCGGCCGGTTCGCGGCGCTGGCCGAATATGGCCTGAAACATCCGGACAGGTCGATTTACGATACGCTGAACGGCATCTTCACACCGCCGCAGCTCAAACATCTGGCCGCACGCCTCGGCGTAGACCGCAACCTCCCTGTATGCCGGTTGAATGAACGGCAATGGAGCCTCGTATTCGACACCATGCTTACCCATGTACAACGCCTCCGCTGGCCGGGGAAACATCGGTAATTTCCGCAAAGGCTCCGCACCGCGCGTCAGCTCACCATGCGCGGTGCGGCATTAGCAGGTGGCGGACGGCCTGCAAGCGGATGGCTGTTGCGCGCCTTGCCTATTTCCTTTCCAAAGTCTAGAATAACGATAGGCTGTCCAGCTGTATGTTTTTCGATTACAGGCCGTTCTTTCATTAATAAGGAGGAGATGCACGATGAAATACAGAAGACTGGGCAAGACAGATTTGCGCGTATCCGTCGTTGGCGTAGGCACATGGCAATTCGGAGGCGAATGGGGCCGGACTTATGACCAGAATGAGGCCAATTCCATTCTCGACAAAGCAGGCGAGGTCGGGATCAACCTGATCGATACCGCAGAATGTTACGGCGATCATACATCTGAGCGGTTTATTGGGCAGTATCTGGCCAACAACCGGCGGGAAGACTGGACTGTTGCCACAAAATTCGGTCATCATTTCAACCACAATTTCAACAGGGACGAGAAATGGTCGCCCGATGACATGCTGAAGCAGCTGGAGGAATCGCTGCGCTCCCTGCAAACGGATTATATTGACCTTTATCAATTCCATTCCGGACCGGATGATAAATTTGACAACGACCAGTTATGGACACTGCTGGATAAACAGGTACAGGCGGGGAAAATCCGCCATCTTGGTATCTCAATCGGCAGCAACAAAAATATTCACCAGACTTCCCGGGCAGCCCAAGTCGGCGCAAGCGCCATTCAGGTCGTCTATAACCGTCTCGATCGAGCGCCGGAAGAAGAAGTATTTCCTTCCTGCATCGAACAGGATCTGGGCGTACTCGCCCGCGTTCCGCTTGCCAGCGGCTACTTGAGCGGCAAATACAAAGCGGGAGCTTCCTTTGCCGATAACGATGTGCGCAACAGGCATGATGCGGACAATCGCGACCGGCTGCTCCGCGAAGTGGAGGAAATCCGCAAGCATGAGGTGCCTTCCCATGTGAATATGGCCTCATGGGCTCTGGCCTGGTGTCTGGATAACCCGGCCGTTACAACGGTTATTCCCGGCTGCAAGGATGCCGATCAGGTTATTGCCAATGCCGCTGCCGTGGATTATGTGAAGGACAACCACCCGCAGGACTGGAAGGCATAGGTAACAGGAATAGGTGAGAAAAAGGGACAGTCCCTCATGGCCACAATAATGGCCCGGGGCTGTCCCTTTCTTCATCTATTGGCAATGCCTGAAGGCCGGGAGCTGCCCGGAAAGCAGAAGCGGCTGGCTCCGTGAACGGTTTACGTAGAGGTTCCAAGCCTCGCGACCGACTTCCTCGGTACCAGTTCAACCGGCAGATTGATTCTGCGGAACGGACGGTTCTCATCCTTCTTCTCAATGCGCTCGATCAGCAGCTGGGTGCCCAGATACCCGAATTCGTACGCTTGCTGGGTCACGACGGTCAGGAACGGGGAGATCTGCGAGAAGGGGCCAAGATCGTCGAAGCAGGCGACTGAAATATCCTCCGGAACCCGCAGGCCACTATCCCGTATGGCGCGGATCACCTCAACGCCAAGGACATTATTGCCCGCCATGATGGCTGTGGGGCGGGGATTTAAGCTGTTCAGCCAAGTCATTATTCCCGACAGATCCGTCTGCGAGCCGTAACCGAACGCCAGATGGTAGCTTTCCTGTACAGGAAGATCATTCAGCTTATGCGCTTCGATATACCCCTGATGCCGCAGGCGCGCACTGGATATGCCGGGCGATCCGTTGATCAGGGCAATATGGCGATGCCCGTTCTCGATAAAATGCTCGACGATCCGCCTGGCCCCTTCCCGGCTGTCCCCGATTACCGCATCGCTCTCGATTCCCGGCACCTCCCGATCCAGCAGTACAAACGGAACCTTGTGCCGTTGCAGTGTCTCCAAATGGGAAACCGATTGATCCCCCGCAGGCGAGAACAGGACGCCTGCTACGCGGTTTCCCAGAATGATTTCCAGGTACTCGCCTTCTTTCTCAATATTCTCATCGCTGTTTCCAAAAGAAAGACGATACCCCTTCTCCTTGGCGGCATCCTCGGCCCCGCGGGAAAGTGTGGTATAGAACGGATTGTTAATATCCGTGATGAGCAGAAACAGCTGCCGCGTCTGTTGGAGCACAAGTCCCCTCGCCATCTGATTGGGCACATAATTGAGTTCTTCCATCACCCGTTTGATCCTGGCCTTCGTCTTCAGACTGATACTCCCCGTGTTGTTGATCACCTTGGAGACCGTCATGGCAGATACATTCGCCTTCTTGGCAATATCATATATGGTCGTCAAGCCTAATTGCTCCTTTTATGTTGTCTATTTCAATCATAACGAAGAAAAGAGTTGACAGCAAGTGTGCTTGTTGCTAATTTAGGGTTATCGGTAACCTTACTATTATTACTCTGGAGAGGAATGGTTCATCATGACTTTGGATCACAGATGGAAAGATGGTTTCCCTAAGATCGGTATTCGTCCGACAATCGACGGAAGACGCAGAGGCGTGCGCGAATCCCTTGAAGATCAAACGATGAATTTAGCGAAAACGGTTGCAGAGCTGCTCTCTTCCGAGCTTCGTTATCCAAATGGCGAGCCCGTTGAATGTGTGATTGCCGACACTTGTATAGGTGGCGTGGCGGAAGCGGCTGCCGCTGCAGATAAATTCAAAAAAGCAGGCGTAGGGTTATCGGTAACCGTTACGCCTTGTTGGTGTTACGGGACGGAAACGATGGATACGGACCCTTCTTTGCCCAAAGCGGTATGGGGCTTCAACGGGACCGGACGTCCCGGTGCCGTATATTTGGCAGCCGTATTATCGGCTCATGCGCAGAAGGGCCTTCCCGCTTTTGGCATCTACGGCAAGGACGTTCAGGATGAAGGCGATTCCGTTATCCCGGATGATGTGAAGGAGAAGCTGCTCCGTTTTGCCAAAGCGGGCTTGACGGTCGCGACGATGCGCGGCAAATCCTATTTGTCCATGGGTTCGGTGTCGATGGGGATTGCAGGGTCCATCGTAGATGAGCGGTTCTTCCAGGAATATCTGGGCATGAGAAATGAATATATAGATATGACCGAATTTGTGCGCCGCATCGATGAAGAGATTTACGACAAAGAGGAATTTGCGAAAGCGCTCGCGTGGACAAAAGAGAATTGCAAGGAAGGCGCGGACAACAATCCCGAAGCCAACGCCACCTCGCGCGAGCAGAAGGACAAGGATTGGGAAACGGTCGTCAAGATGGCCATTATCGCAAGAGATCTGATGATCGGCAATCCGAAGCTGGCGGGGCTTGGTTTTGGCGAGGAAGCAGGCGGCCATAACGCACTCGTTTCCGGTTTCCAGGGGCAGCGCCAATGGACTGACCACTTCCCGAACGGCGACTTTATGGAGGCGATTCTGAACAGCTCCTTCGACTGGAACGGCATCCGTTCCCCGTTTATGGTCGCCACCGAGAACGACAGTCTGAACGGTGTCAACATGCTGTTTGGTTATCTGCTGACCAATACCGCGCAAATTTTCGCCGATGTCCGCACCTATTGGAGCCCGGATGCCGTCAAACGCGTGACCGGCCACGATCTGGACGGCAAGGCTGCAGGCGGACTGCTTCATCTGATCAACTCCGGGGCTGCGACGCTGGACGGGACCGGCGAGCAGCAGCTTGACGGCCAACCGGCAATGAAGCCTTTCTGGGAAATCAGCAGCGAAGAAGCGCAGAAATGCCTCGACGCCACATCATGGAGGCCAGCATCGCTTGAATATTTCCGCGGTGGCGGTTACTCCAGCGATTTCCTCACGCGCGGCGGGATGCCGATGACGATGTCCCGGCTTAATCTGGTGAAAGGCCTCGGACCTGTACTGCAAATCGCGGAAGGCTATTCCGTTGATCTGCCGGATGAGGTGCACCAAACGCTGGATGACCGGACAGATCCGACCTGGCCGACCACCTGGTTTGCTCCGAATCTGACCGGCGAAGGCGCGTTCACCAGCGTCTATTCCGTTATGGATCATTGGGGAGCCAATCATGGCGCCATTTCCTATGGCCACATCGGCGCCGACCTGCTGACGCTTGCGTCAATGCTGCGGATTCCGGTCAGCATGCACAATGTGCCGGGCGATCAGATTTTCCGCCCCCGCACCTGGGGAATGTTCGGTACCGAAAGCACGGAAAGCGCGGATTTCAGAGCATGCGCGAATTTCGGACCGCTTTATAAATAAGCACGGGATAGGAGACTTTTCAGATGCAAAACATGGATACACGCAACGAGCTTTGCAAATATGCCGTCAAAACGGTAGTGAACGGGCTCGTTGTGGGCCCGGGCGGCAACATCAGCGCGCGTGCCGGGGACAAGATGTATTTGTCGCCGAGCGGCTTCGCGATCGAGGAGATCACCCCGGAACAGTGGGTTGAGGTGGATATTCCAACCGGAGAGATTACGGACAACGGACTGCGTCCATCCTCGGAGGTGCTGATGCATCTGTTCTGCTACAGGCAGAATCCGGCTATCGGCGCGATTGTGCACACCCACCCTTCCTCCTGCATCGCATTCACTCTGGTGGAGACCGAGCTGCCGATCATGTTCCCCGACCAAGCGGCGCTGGTAGGCAAAACCGCTTACGTTCCTTATGTCCTGCCAACGACGGATCTGCTTGCCATAGCCGTGGCCGACAAGGTGAACGAAGCAAGCTCCATCCTGCTCGGCAACCATGGCCTGGTCACCACGGGACGGAATTTGCGCGAGGCTTATTACCGGACGCAGGTCGTCGATGAAAGCGCAAAGATCTATATGAGCGCAAGAGCAGTCGGCCCCTTGAAAGTATTGACGGACGAGGAATTCAAGGAAATCGCGTCGCTTGAGAGCGAGGATTACCGCATCAAGCTGCTGCAGCAGATGAAATAGACATATCGATCCGGCCTTAAGAAGCCAGAGACTGCCGCTCGACAACCGTTGAAGGCACAGGCTGACTTCGGCCGGCCATGCAGGGAATACCGGAATTCTACAGCAGCGTTGTAGAAAACATTAGCGAAGGCGGTGGACTCCACAATGAAAAAGCCCCCTGCGGCATTGGCCTTTGACCTTGGCGCGAGCAGCGGCAGAGCGTTTATCGGCGAGCTGGTCACGGGAGAGGACGGCCTCAAGCAGCTGCGGATTACGGAAATCCACCGGTTCGTCAATGAACCGGTGGAGATTGGCGCCCATCTGCATTGGGACATTCTTATGCTGCTCAAGGAATTGAAGGCCGGCATTCTTAAAGCCCATCAGCAGGGCTTTGAACCGGCAAGCTTTGGCATCGACACATGGGGCGTGGATTTTGGCCTGCTTGACCGCAGCGGCGAGCTGCTTGCCAATCCATATCATTACCGCGACCCGCACACGACGGGGCTGATTGAGGAAGTATGCGCCATGATCGGGGAAGACAAGCTGTTCCGCGAAAGCGGGTTGCAGCTCATGCCCTTCAATACGATCTATCAGCTGTATGCGATGAAGAAGGCGGGCTCTGTCCCGCTCGAGCATGCACAGACGCTGCTGCTCACGCCTGATTTGCTCACCTACTTCCTGACCGGAGTGAAAGCATGCGAGTTCACGATGGCGACGACGACCCAGCTGTTCCGGCCCGACGAACGGGTATGGAATGAACCGCTCATGGATCGGCTTGGCATCCCGTCCGGCTTATTTCTCGCCCCTGTGCATCCCGGCACAGAGACCGGCAGGCTGACAGCCGCGGTTTGCGAGGAGCTTGGCGTGCCGTCCATGCGCGCCATTGCAGTCGGTTCTCATGATACGGAGTCCGCGGCGGCGGCTGTTCCTTCCGGCTCCTCTTCCTTTGCTTATCTGATCTGCGGCACCTGGTCCCTACTCGGCACGGAGCTGCCGGACGCTCTGCTGACGCCGGAAGTCAGGGAGCTGGAGTTCTCCAATGAAGGCGGAGTCGGCAATACCTTTCAACTGCTGAAGAATATTATGGGTTTGTGGATTTTGCAGGAATGCAGGCGCAAATGGAACAAAAGCGGTGCGGAGATCTCCTTCGCGGAGCTGACGCACGAAGCCGGTCATGCAGAGGCTTTCCGCAGTCTGATCCACCCCGATGATTTGCGTTTCATGAATCCAAAGGATATGGAACAGGAGATTGCCCGCTTCTGCGAAGAAACGAACCAGCCCGTTCCCCGCAGCAGGGGCGAAACCGCAAGATGTATTCTGGAAAGCCTTGCGCTCAGGTATCATATCGTGCTGGAGCAATGCCAGCGGCTGACCGGCCGGCACTTCTCTGAGCTTCATATGGTGGGCGGCGGCATTCAGAATGAGCTGCTCTGCCAGTTGACCGCAAGCGCCATCGGCCGCCCGGTATGGGCGGGTCCTGTGGAAGCGAGCGCCATTGGCAACATGCTGGTCCAATTTCAAGCCGGCGGCGAGATCGCGGGCATTGAAGAAGGAAAGCAGTTGGTCAAACGCTCCTTTCCCATTCAGACCTATGAGCCGGCCGATGCCGACAAGTGGCAGGAAGCTATCGCCAGATTCAACAGGCTGGCTTAAGGTGCCTGCCGGGCTGACCGATATTCCAGAAACGTCAAACCATCCAGTCTGCCTTCCGAAAGGAAGCCAAACTGGATGGTTTTTTTTGATGCCACGGAGTGCCGCCTCTACCCGGGCTTCACCCGCCTACACGTTTGGCCAGCAGGAAACGTCCTTTCCAGTAATCATTAAAATCCGACATTACCACACCGGGATCCCCGTAAGTCTGGATCATCCTGCCGCTGCCTGCATAAATACCGACATGGCCGACAATCCGATTGGTCTCAAAGCGGTCCGGGGTGTAGAAGAACATCAGATCGCCTGTCTGAAGCTGGCTTTGTGGAATCGTCTGGCCGACCTCCGCCTGATCCCTTGCCGTTCTTGGCAAATCCACGCCGAAGTGGGCATAAACATGCTGGACAAAGGAGGAGCAATCAAATTTATGGGATGCGCTGTAGCTGCTGGACCCAAAATCATACGGCGTGCCGATGTATTTTTTGGCAAACTGAATGATTTCGTCCTTGTCGGCCGGAAGGGACAGGCCTCTCAATTGCCCGTGCCCCAGGGTCATACCAGCCTGCTGCTGCAGGGCAAGTCTTGTCCGGTCATCGATGGGAGTGATCGTGACCTGTCCGCTCTGCTCGTTCCAATGAACCGGAGTAGCCAGCAATGCGGACAAGGTTTCGGTCGTGACGTAGGGTTTGCCGTCAAATAGTTTGGGGGCCTGAGGCAGTGATATGGATCTTTCCCCCGCAGCGGCCTTGCTGTCATTGACCTTAAGCCAATAGGCGGCATCCGTGTTGCCCAGCGCCAGGCGGTCGCCCCTATTGTGCAGATCCAAACTCATAGCGCCGGCGCTTTCCTTCAAGGGAATCCAGAGCCGCCCTCCGCTTTCCCTGTAAACGGGAAGATCGGCGAACACCTCATGATTCGCCACCATAATGCTGGCCGTCCGCCCCTTCTGGCCCGGCGCCTCGGCAGTGTTCATCCCCGAACGACGTCCGGTACATCCCGCCGCCGCGGCAAGCAGCAGGACAGTACAGAGGACCAGGGAGGTTTGAGGCCATTTTCGCAGGAGTCGCATAACGATTACCACCTTTTCCAATGATTATGGATTAGGTTCTTCTGCATGGCCTTAAATTATGCGAACGGAAACGATATCAGAAAACAATCGACAATGCACCTTAGAAGGCGTTATTGCCCCATTACTTTTGGATTCGAGGACAACACAGGCCGGGTGGCCCGCGATAGATCGTCTCCTCGACGAACCTCTCAAGGGCTATTTTCCTTTACTTGCGATTGGCTAAAAATCCTGCCGTCATCCAGTAATAAAACAAGGACGGGGTTCCAACCAGCTCTTGGCTTGCGGAATCCCGCCCTTGTTTCTGGCAATCCGTATACAGCTACCCGCCGGCTGGCCGTCTCAACGTTTGATCCTGGAGGACAAGCTCCGCTTCCGCGCCGTCGTAACGAACCTCCACTATGCCCGCAGGGACAGCGATGCGCAGATGAAACGGCTTCATACCCGGAGGCAGCCGGGGCTCGAATGAAATCTCCTCCCAGCCCGGACTCGCCGGCTTCAAGCCGATGATATCCTCGATAAGCACGGGGATCGGCGCGCTGCCCCAGGCATGGCACAGACTGGTATTCCACTTCTGTTCCTTGCCCCACGCCTCGAAGCAGCTGGTTGCCCCCTCCCGCAGCATCTGGCTCCAGGAATGCTCGTCATCTCCGGTAATCAGCTCATAGATGAGAGGGTGTTCATCCACGCGGGCAAGAGCCTTGAGCACAAAGTAAGCCATATAAACACCGCAGCTGAACCGCTTGCGGCGGATTTCAGCGACAAGAGCAGGCACCGCCTGCTCCGGCGCCAGTCCGAACAACAGCGGGAATACACCCGCATGCAGCGAGCTGTGTACACTGTTCTCCGAGTCGGCAAACAGCCCGCTCTCCGGCCGGTAGAAGGCAGCGAGAAACGCCGCTTTGAACGCCGGAAGCCGGTCCTCATATTCTACCTGCAGCTCATCCTTGAGCTCCTGTACGGTTTTCATGCAGCCGTAATAGAGTGCGTTGATTACATTATGGCAGCCGTTCCCGACCGGACGCGTCAGCGGGAAGTCATAGCCATCGCGCAGATTTTCCGGCCAATCGACGAGGTTCCATTTCTCCTTCACATCGGCCAGCAGCCCGTCTGCACGCTGGTACTTGCGGAAGTAGTCCACGATGCCATCGGCGATAGGCAGCATCTCCTGCAGAAAGGCGGTGTCCCCTGTATGCCGGTAATAGGTGAGCAGCTGCATGGGCCACTGGCAGGAGAAGTCCGCGATTTCCTGCATAAAATTCCCGGGGGCGACCGCCATCATGCCCGGACACACCGCCGTGCTTAAGGCAAAGTCGCGCAGCCCTTTCCGGACCAAACGCGAATCGCCGCTCACATACAAATGGGCATGGCCGATAACGGTATTGTCTCCAAGATACTGCCCCTTCTCCCGGCTGGGACAATCCACATAGGATTCCTGCGCGCAGCTGCGGACAGCGCGGCCGCAAATGTCCCAGATACCGTTCAACAGCCGCTCCTCCGAGCGGAAGCTGCCGCTCTGTCCGGGCGACAGGGGATAATGGCGGACTACAGCGGCGAACGTCCGCTCATCCAGAATTCCGCCTGGTCCGATGATCTCCACATAACGGAACGCTTTGTAATCGAACGGCTCCAGCTCATCCTCGTGCCCGGATAGAGTCCATTGCTCCCGGTAATTGCAGTTGCAGCGCATTTCATAACGTACGCGTCCATGATCGTCCAGCTCTTCCCCGCATCGTACTTCAATAACCGTCCCTGCTTCTCCGCGTGCCCTCATCGTAAATTGGCCGGTTACCTCCTCGCCGAAATCCACCAGATAATGATCCTCTCCGATCCGCTGCACCCGGTCCGGCTTCTTCCGATATACCTCCACGGGAGGCGTGGGTTGCTCGAAAAGCGTGTAACCGGCATGCTCCAGCCCGAGCGTGGCTGGCTTCATCCAGCCGGAATCGTCATAATCCGCCGCGCGCCAACCACGGAAGGCAAGGCGGCTGTCAATATGCTCGATATATTGGGTATCGTAGCCGGTCGTAGCTGCATCCCCGGTGCCATATTCCACCGTGCGCGCGCAGCGCCAGCTTTCATCCGTTTCCGCGAGCGGCACGGTTTGGCCCGCCGTCGTCAGCTCGGCAATCAAACCCTGGCGCAAATCCCCGCTGTTATAGGCGCGGTTCACCAACCCCTGGTAATAGACATGGACGGCGATGATATTGAGGCCAACCGTCATATAAGGAGTGACGTCCAGCCGGTTGTAATGATAATGGAACGGGTATCCCTGGGCCGGCCCCTGGGCGACATAAGCTCCGTTGATATATAGCTTGTAATAATCGTCTGCGCTGATATCCAGTCTTATCTTCTCCATCTGCTCCGCCGCCAGGTTAATCTCTTTGCGAAACAGGGAATGATGATGTTTCAGCTCCGAAGGATGCAAATGTTCCGGCTGCGGCTGCGTCTCCTTGTGCAGCAGCCCGATCGGAGCTATCCCTTGAAAATCCGGATGCCGGATCCAGTTCGCCTGCCAATGTTTATCCATGTTCGTCTCCTATCCGCCTTCCGCTTCCGACGCTGCGCTTCTGCGGTATTCGCCGGGCGTCAGGCCCATCAATTTTTTGAACACCCGGTTAAAGGAAAAATAATGCAGATACCCACCCTGCCCGCAATGTCCTGGATGGGATCAATTGTCGTCTGCAGCAGCTCCTTCGCCCGCAAAATCCGGATGCGGGCCAGATAATCGACGAAATTCTCGCCGATTTCCTCCTTGAACAGACGGCTCAAATTGCTCTGGTGAATGCCGTATTCGGAGCTGAGCAGGCCCAGAGACAAATCAGGACTGTGATAATGGGCTTCAATGTATGCTTTGACATTGCGGATCAGCTCCTGATTTTGCTTGCCGGGACGGAGCTGCTCAAACCGTGCGGCGGCCTCGTCCAGCAGAGCTTCAAGCCGCTCCCGGACGTCCTCCAGCGTATCGAAGTCCTTCAGCACGCCGCTCAGCTCCGGGGTCACCCGGTCCCATGCCTCTTTGTAAGGTGCGGGGAGGTCCCATACTTCCTTGGAGATGTGAAAAACCATGTATTGCAGCAGATTAACCATATCCTGGCGCAAAAACAGCCGGCTTCGCATATGATCCACCAGTTCGGCAAACTTGATCTTCCAGTCTGCGTCTCTCAGCTTGAAAGAATCTGCAATGCTGCGGATCAGCTGCAAATAAACAAACGAATCCAGTTGAAAACCGCGCTCGGTATCGCTATAAGCGATGATCCGGTTCATACCTGCAGAGGATTTATAGGTCAACGCCTCCTCGGCTTCATCGAAGGAGCGCGGAACGTCCCCCAATTCCTCCACAACCGACCCAATCCCGATGGTCACCGTATACTCCAGATTATCCTGAATCCAAATCCGGATTCTGTCGCACAAGACGGCAACCTCCGAGCGGAGTCCAGGCTCTGACCCTTCCGTGCGGAACAGCACGGTCAGCTGCTCGTTCTCCAGCCATTCCGACCAGACGGCTATGCGCATCTCGGCAGCCGTTTCCTTCACGACGCTTGAGATGACGAATTTGATCAGATTCTGATCCTGATAGCTGTACGCTCCGCAGAAGCCGGGATATTTATCGATATCCACAATGCCGATCGCAAGCTCCCGGAAACCGGCCGTCATTCCGAATCTTCCGGTCTCTTCTTCCCAGGCAGAAGCGTCGATTCTCCGTTCCCCGCCAACCAGCTCGATGAAGAACGTTTTTCTGCGGTAAACCAGATTCTCATGATGAACATCGGTGTACAAATTCGCCATTTCCAGCAGATGATTGAATGCCGTCTCGAAGAACTGCGGCTGGCCGCCGGCCATCACGGCCAGCTCCTTCGATCGGGATTTGGAGTAGGACTTGATCCTCCGGACAATAGCGTCAAGCGGTGAGGTATAACGCCGGGTAACGAACACGATTCCGACCGTTCCGAGCACAATTGCCGCAAACCCTAGCACTACCCAGCCGTAAAAGAAATTCAGAATTACCCCGTATGCCGAACCTCCGATCAGGCCGGTCCGCACCTCCCACATCATATAGGAGGATTTCACCAAAGACATGCCCTGCAGATTGCCGTTGATCGAACCGACAATCGCCCGGCCCGAGGCGTCATATACCGCTGTGGAGCCGACATTCTGAGTGGCCATCTCATCCACCATGCCCCGAATTCCGCTGACCGAGACATTGATGACGAGAAATCCCCGGCTTTCGTACTGCAGGGGCACGTTGCGGACCAACGAGACAACCGAAGTGAGAGGATCGAAGCTGAACAGCCTGTAATCGCGCACTCCCGTCCATGTATAGGGAACTTCTCCTCCGCCTGCCAGCTCCTCCGCGAACTCGTGATCGCCGAAGCTGTCGCTGGACATGATCGCATTGGAGGTCAGCACCCGGCGGTCCGCATCCCGGTACAGATAGATGGAGTGGATCAGCGGGTAGCTGACTCCCATGGTTTTAAACTTGTTCGCCAGCCGGCTGTTAAGCAGATATTCACTTTCACCGGTGTCGTCTTTGCGGAACAGGAATGCCTGGATATCGGGATCAGTATCGAGCTCCCTGTAGAATACCCGGTCGATATTCTGCAGGGCTGACTCCAGCGCCTGCATGACATATTTGGCATAGCTGGCGTTGGCGTTGGCCGTCTGCTGGCGCGACATCTGGCTGACGGTCATGAAGAATACGAAGATCAGGAAGAAAATGACCAGATAAAAGATCGGCAAATATGTAGACAGCAGCCGTTGAAACCACGATTTTGTATTCATCGGCATCCCCCTTCCTTCCAGGCCGCTCTCCGGCAAAAACGAAGATCCTACCGGTATCGCGTCATACGCAGCCGGTAGGAAAGGTCCTTCATTTCATTAAAATTTCATATCGTAAAGATCTTTGGTGAATACCCAGCTGTCTTTATTGGCCGCATACCAGTCGGCATACCACGTCTCCAGCTTCTCGCCGTCGGACTTTTTCCACAGCGATTTCGCATCGGCGGCGGCCTGCTCCACCGAATAACCTTTGCCGCTGACAACCGCCTTGTTCCACAGGTCGGCAACCGGCTGGTTCACGTTATTGGCGATGAACAGCATGTCCGCGGGCAGACCCGGCATGTAACCGTCCATCGTAATCGCCGGAATAGGCTGATCCTTGGAAATGTAGAGACTGTAGGCTTTTTTCATCATGTCATAAACATCCTTGTCCAGCGGCTTGGACTGGTCGAGATCCTCCAGATACTTAGTAAATTCATTGATCAGGTGCTGCGATCCGACCATCCGGAAATCGCCCAGCCAGCTGATCTCCTTGTCATATTTGTCTTTGTCGAGGGTGACTTCCTTGCCATTCTCCATTTTGTAATGAACGCCCTCGAGGCCGTACTTCATCGTTTTGACTGTGGATGCGCTGCTCATGAAATCAATCAGTTGCATCACACCCTCCGGGGAAGCGGCTTTGGCATTCACAGCGCCGGACATTTGTATCGGCGCATTGAAGCCGGGACTGAACTGGCCGTATTTGCTGCGCGGAACGGCGATAACCGTCAGTTTGGCATCGGGATTATTGCTTTTGAACGTCTGATACTGGGTATAAATCAGATGCACGCTGCCCGTTGCTCCATAAATCCCGGTCTTGCCCTGGAGGAAATCCTGCTCCGATTTCTTGCCGACATTGTCCGTCAGATAATCCTTGTCGACGAGTCCTTCTTCGAACATCCTCTTCTTGTAGGAAGCTGCCGCTTCGGCCCGCTCCCAATCCTTCTCCAGATTACCGTCACTAATGATCCAGGAGACATTCTGGAACATCGTGTCCACCCAGCCGCCGCCGGCGCCGCTCAGATTGGCACCGAATGTATCCGCTTTTCCGTTGCCGTCCGGATCCTTTCCAGCAAACGCTTTCATGACCTCGAGGGCTTCTTCATCGGTCTCCGGCACTTTCAGACCCAGCTTGTCCAGCCAGTCCTGGCGGATGAACAGAAAGTTGCCGGGAATGTAGCCAAGCACCCGCCCGATTCCATAAAGTTTGCCGTCCGACTTCGTTCCGAGCTTCCGAAGCAGCGGATATTGCTCCAGCAGCTGCTTGTATTCGGTGCTGTGTTGATCGATAAGATCATCGAGCGGCATAATCTGCTTCTGTGTGTACAACTGGTTGAGGAAGTTCGTGTCATATTCCAGTATCAGGTCTGGCGCCTGGCCTGCGGCCAGCAGTGTGTTGAATTTCTTAACAGAGTCGGATCTGGGCACCGGAACGAACTTCACGTTGACCCCCGAGTTTTCATTGACCCACTTGGTCCACAGATTATTATCCACCGTACCGATTTCCTGCGGGATATTGCCGCGGTCGTACATCGACACGGTAATCGACGGCTTCGATTTCCCGGTCTCGCCGGTTTCCCCCGTGGCGGAAGATGCCGGCTTATCCTTGGAGCAGCCGGACAGGATAACTGTAAGAGCAAGCAGACCCGATAAGGTGCAGCCTGCCGTTTTTTTCATGTAGCCTTTCATGAGACCCTCTCCCTATTCAATGAATTCTTCTGGTAAACGGTTTATCCTTTAATGGCCCCAATTAAAATCCCTTTAATGAAATACTTTTGCAGGAAGGGATATAGGATCAGCATCGGCACAATCATGACCACAACTCCCGCCGATTTGATGGACTCCGGCGTAATCGAAGCGAAATCCTCCGGAGACATGGTGCCGATCTCCTGAAGCAGCGACTGGCTTTGAATCATCTGCTGGACAAGCACGGCCAGATTGAATTTTTCCGGTGAATTGATGAACATCATGACATTGAAGAAGGAGTTCCAATGGCCGACGCCATAGAACAGACCGAGCGCCACGATGACAGGCAGCGACAGCGGCAGGAATACCCGGAACAGCAGCCGCCACTCCCCGCAGCCGTCGATTCGCGCCGCCTCCACCAGCTCCTCGGGAATCCCCATAAAGAAAGTGCGCATGACCAGCATATTATATACGCTGACCAGACCCGGCAGCCAGAGCGCCCCGTAGGTATTGATCAGTCCCAGCGACTTGACCAGCAGATACCCGGGGATCAGACCGCCGGAGAACAGCATGGTGAAGACGATGGCCAGGGTAAAGAAACGTCTGCCGTACATGTAACCCCGAGACAGCGGATACGCGCAGAGCAGCGTAAACAGCAGATTGAGGAACGTACCGACCAGGGTGATCTCGACGCTGTTACCCAGCGCTTTCACAATCTGCGTACCGTTCACCAGCTTGTCGTAGGCGACAGCCGTAAAGCCGACCGGCCACAGTGATACCAGCCCCGACACAATCGCATCCTGGTTGCTGAATGACAGGGCAAGCAGATGCACCATCGGCAGAATGCAGCTGAGGGCAAACAACGACAGGATGACGGCGTTCAGTGTATAAAATAGTTTCTCTCCTCGTGAATCTCTCATCTATGTCCCACCCGCCTTACCATAATCCTTGATTGTAGCGCCGGGCGACCCAGTTCGTCAGCAGCACCAGGGTCAAGCCGATAAGTGATTCGAACAGGCCAAGAGCCGTCGCCAGGCTGAATTGCCCCCCGTTGATTCCGGATTTGTAGCTCCAGGTGGAGATAACCTCCGATATGCTGGATACGACTGAATTCTGAAGTACGAATACCTGATCAAACCCAACCTCCATTACGCCGCCGATCGTCAGGATCAGCTGAATGACGATGACCGGGACAAGCGAAGGCAGAGAAATATGCCAGATATGCCGCCATTTGCCGGCTCCATCCATACTCGCCGCCTCATAGAGGGACGTATCGATGGCCGCAAGCGCCGCCAAATAAATAATCGCTCCCCATCCCGCTCCTTTCCAGATGCCGGCCCCGACGAAGATCGAGATCCAGGAGCCTTCATGGTAAAGGAAAGCGTACGGTTCGCCGAACAGCGCTTCCACGACTGTATTGACGATACCCGTCTGCTGGGAAAAAATCGTAATCACGATCTGTCCCACGATAACCCAGTTCAGAAAGTGGGGCAGAAAGACCGCCGTCTGGACCGTTTTCTTGAACCACAGCTTCCGGGCCTCATGGATAAGGAGCGCCGTCAGAATGGGAAACGGGAAGCCGACGACAATTTGCAGAAGACTGAGGATAAACGTATTGCGCAGGATATTCTGCATATTCGGATTGGAGAACAGCAGCTTGAAATGATCCAGCCCCACCCAGGGGCTTCCCCATATCCCGTCGGTGAAATTATAATCTTTGAAGGCCACCACGAGCCCAAGCATCGGGATGTACCTGAACACAAGGAAGTACACGATGATCGGGATAAACATCACGAATAAAGGGATGTTGATGAGAAGGCGCTTTCGGTCGAACAGTTTTCGGCGGTCTCCCGCGCGATTCCGGGACAGTGTATTTTCCATTTTTTCATTACCGCCTTTATGCCAATCTCTTTCGGCTGCAGCCAACTCCCATCCTAAAGCAGGCGGAGAATGCCCACAAGCCACAACTTTTTTAGAACGCACATCTTTTGCCGGCCCAGTCAGGACGCGGCTTCCCGGGTCCGCCGCTGGTATTTTCGGTCCTTGGATCCTGCCGGACATGTCCTCCAACCCGCATACTAGGGGCGGTCACACCTTGGCCTGTGTATACGGTCAAGCGCACAAAAAAAGAGCACCCCGGCGAACGGAGGCGCTCTTTTGCAGAGTATGGAGGTGAATAGACGTCACTCGGACTTCGTCCATTCTCTTCTTCGGAGGAGGAAAGCGGAAAAGCCTCTCATCCGTTTCTCAACAGCAATTGCTAAGGTTAAGGTAAGCAGCAGCCCCAGCAACGACCCGCATACGGAAAGGGGCACCGTCCACAGCTCTGGAACTTGGGCAAAGAAGGGTATAAAGGAAACCGCCAGAATCGGGGGCGCATTCCATTTGAATTTCGTCATCAGCCAGATTGTTATCAAGATATTGGCCAATAAGGAAAACACTCCCGCGTCCAGATAGAACAATAATGTTCCTATGACGGAAGACAGGACCGCGCCGAGCGATATTTTGCTCAACTCTTTCAATTCCAGGGAACGTGTCGCAAAAAGCAAACTGAATGCACCCAGTGTAGGAAAAAACATCATATGAAGACTGGGATAATGCAAAGACAGCCAATAAATCAGTGTGATATATAGACAAATGGCTGCTATTTTAATATTCATGTGAGATATGATCCTTCTTTCCCTGACCTGAAACAGTCGATTGACACCTTCATTGGAGTCTACTTATTTTATATCGCTATTTTATACTTCGTCAATGCCTGGAAGATATTCTCTTGACAGGTAGAGGGTCTCTTTCATACTAGGCAATGTTTATCGAGATATAACCTTTTTACATTGGATAATAACTACAAAAAACCATCACAGGATCGTAATGGTTTTGGGTTAATGGATCGTTTTACTCGCTACGAGGTTTTAGGACGAGCTTACGCTGTTCGAGCTGTACGTGTCGGAAAATTCTTTCTCGCTTCTCTCCCATACGTCATCGTATTCGGCATTTTCCTTAAACTGCTCAAGCGCATAAGGGGCGGATGGAATGATCTTCCTCCCTTTATCCCGGGCTTCCTCCACGACCAGATCCAATAGCTGGCGCTCAAGCTCCGTTCCGTTGTAGGGCGCATCCATATGGATGCGATCAATCACCCAAGTGCCGACATCCGCCAGCTTGTAGCTGATCTCACCCACCTGACCGCCGATACCCCTCACTATGAAACCATTTCCCTGTTTTTCAATTTCCAATTCCGTTTCTATGGGCTCCTGCCTCTGAACGATGACATCGTCATTTCCTGTCCGGTTTCTCTCCGTCATAACTATTTGCACCTCCTGTTAATCTCATGGGACATTAATGTCTTCCTGATCCGCATTCCAGATTTGCAGCCTATGTCTGTTGTCTTCCTTCATTACCCCATGTGCCGGGCTTTGATGCAGCCGGAACAAATATCGATGAATCGGGGCAACGGGCGCCATACCAACGGAAGGCTCAACGCAAAAAAAGCCGACCCCGCCATAAGTACGGGATCGGCCGGATATCCGGTAGGGACAGCCGTATTCAAGGACCGGACAACCTTACTGCTCCAGCTGTCCGTGGAACAGCTCGCTGTACAGCCCCTCCTGGCTCAGCAGTTCTTCATGCGGCCCCTGCTCCACCAGTCGTCCATCCTTGAGCACCAGAATGCGGTCGGCCTCGCGGATGGTATTGAGCCGATGGGCGATGACGAAGCTGGTCCGCCCCTCCATCAGCCGCTTCAGACCCTCCTGGATTTTGATTTCGGAAACGGTGTCGATGCTGCTGGTTGCCTCGTCCAGCACAAGAATGGCCGGATCGGCCAGGATGGCGCGCGCGATGGCGAGCAGCTGCCGCTGCCCCTGGCTGATGCCGCTCCCGTCCGCGATCAACAAACGGTCGTAGCCGCCGGAAAGCCGCATGATAAACGAATGCGCGTTAGCCAGCTTGGCGGCCTCCTCTACCTGCTCATCGGTGGCGTCCAGCTTGCCGTAGCGTATATTATCGCGGATCGTACCTTCGAACAGGAAAGAATCTTGCAGCACAAAAGCCATATGGGAACGCAGGCTTTCCCGCCGGATGGACTGAATATCTCTTCCGTCCAGCGTGATCTTACCGCCGTCAGCGTCGTAAAAGCGCGACAGCAGCTGGATCAGCGAGGTCTTGCCGGCACCGGTAGGGCCGATAATCGCGATCGTTTCCCCCGGCTTCGCTTCGAAGCTGATCTGCTTAAGCGTTTCCCCCCCTTCCTCATAAGAGAAGGAAACCTCTTGAAACACCACTGCGCCTGAAACGGTGTCCAGGGATACAGCCGAACTCTCGTCCACATCTTCTTTCTCTTCATCCAGTACTTCAAACACCCGCTCCGCTCCGGCAATAGCCGACAGAAGCGTGTTCCACTGGTTCGCCAGATCGTTCAGAGGCCTTGTAAACTGGCGGGCATACTCGACAAATACAATAATAACGCCAACCGTTATCGCTCCCCGGATCGCCAATACGCCGCCGACACAGGCAATAATGGCAAAGCTCAGATTGTTGAGCCCATTCATCAGCTTGGGAATGAAGCCGGAGATCGTCTGCGCCCAGAAGCCTGACTGTTTAATACGCTCATTGCGCTTGCGGAACTCATGGATGACCCGCTCTTCCTGGGAGAACGCCTTAATAATCCGCTGACCGGACAAGGTCTCTTCCACAAATCCGTTCAGCTCCCCCAGATTCCGCTGGCGTTCCTTGAACAACGCCCCGGTCCGCCGCGTAATCCAGCGCATGCCAAGGGCCATTAACGGCACTACCAGAAAGGTCAGCAGCGTAAGCAGGGGGCTGAGCAGCAGCATCACTACAATCGTGCCTCCAAGCATCAGCACGCTGGAGAACAATTGGATCGCCGAGCTGTTCAGCGTCGAGCTTACGCTGTCGATATCATTGGTCATCCGGCTCATCAGATCGCCCTGCCGGCGTTTGCCGAAGAACGGTATGGGCAGACGGTGCAGCTGCTCGAAGAGATCGGTGCGCATCCGGAACACGGCCTCCTGGGCAATCTGGATCATCCAGATATTCTGCAGCCAGCCGACAACGGATTGAAGCACATACACGCAGGCCAGTCCCAGCAGAAACAGCAGCCACGGCCTGCCTCCGGGTCCTTCCAGGTAATCGTCAATCGCCATTCCGATCAGGTAGGGACCCAGCAGCGTGAGCCCGGAGCTTGCAATAACCATCAGCAGGACGAGCGTCAGACGGCCTTTTCGGTGGGCCAGGTATTGCCAGATCCGTCTTAGGGTTCCCTGCCAATCCTTTGCTTTGGCTTTGGCCCGTTTGCCGGACTGGGAACTGCCGGGTGCTGCCGCATCTTTCCCAAGCGGTCTGGGGTACCGGAAGGGCTCACTTAAAGCTTCCCACATGAGCGGTCCCCTCCTTCCCGAATTGAGATTCATAAATACGGCGGTACAGGGAATTGCCGGCCATCAGCTGCTCATGGGTGCCTTGAGCGATCAGGCTTCCCTCATCCAGCAGCAGGATCTGATCCGCTCCGACCGTGGAGCTGATCTTCTGGGTGATCAGCAGCGTCGTACAGGCCATTTCCTTCAGGGCGTGCAAAAGCGCCGCCTCTGTCCGCACATCAAGCGCGCTGGTACTGTCGTCCAGCAGCAGAATAGCCGGCTTGCGGATCAAAGCCCGGGCGATCGACAGCCTTTGCTTCTGGCCGCCGGAGAGGTTGATGCCCCTCTGCCCCAGCTGCGTTTGGTAGCCATCCGGCAGCTTTTCGATCGTCTCGTGGATTTGCGCCATTCTGGCTGCTTCCACAACCTGCTCCATGCTTGCATCTTCAAGCCCCCAGGCGATGTTATCGCGTATCGTGCCGGAGAAGAGCAGCACCTCTTGAGAGACATAACCAATGGAGCGGTGCAAAAATTCAAGATCCAGCTCGCGGGCATCCCTTCCGTCGATCCGGACTACGCCTGCGGTCTGCTCGTAGAGGCGCAGAACGAGCTGCATCAGCGAGGATTTTCCCGATCCGGTAGCCCCCATAATCGCGGCGGTTTCACCCGGTTGGATCTTGAAGGAAATATCTGTCAGTACGCGTGCGTCCGTATGCGGATAAAGGAAGGAAACCTGATCGAATTCCACGCTTCCTGCGCAAGACTCTACCGGGATATGACCGGAGTGGACCCGCGCCTTGCTGTCCGTCTCCAGCGCTTCGTCGATCCGCTGCGCCGATGCGCGCGCCCTGGACAAGGTAGCCACAATCATGGAGAAAGCGGACAGCGCGCCCGCGGTTCGCAGCGAATAATTCACAACCGCCACGACCTCGCCTGATGTAGCGCTGCCCACGCCAATCTGTTGATGACCAAACCACAGGACCGCAATGATGCCGGCGTTCATAATCAGCAGAATAAAAGGCATCGTCATCTCGGTGAGCCGCAGCGCTGAGACCGTGCTCCCCATGAGTTCCCCGCTGAGCCGGTCAAACCGGCCTGCTTCTTCCTTGCGCCGGACAAACACGCGGATCAGCCGCATGCCCGTCAAATTCTCCTGCATCACGCGATTGACCGTGTCCAGCTTCATTTGGACCTTTTTAAACAATACGGACGCTTTCTTCATAATCCATACGACAAATACCAAGAGTGCCGGAACGGTTAGGGTCAAGAGGAGCCCCAACTGAAGATGCACAACAAGCGCCATGACAATGCTGCCGATCACGACAAGCGGCATCCGGAGCATAAACCGCAAACCCATAAATACCGTGTCCAGAAGCTGTGTAACATCATTGGTTAACCGGGTGATCAGCGATGAAGTGGCGAACCGGTTAAACACCGCATAAGAAAACGCCTGCACCTTTGTATAAAGGGCTTCCCGGATATCGAAAGCAAATCCCTGACTCGTATGCGAAGCAAAAAACGAGCTCAGAATGCCGGCGCCGAATGCCACAATCGAGCCGCCAACGAGCAATCCGCCCCATAACAGCACCACTGACGTGTCCTTCTGCGTGATTCCTTCATCGATAATGACGGCGATCAGAAACGGCTGTATCAGCTCCAGCGCCAGTTCAATCAGCATCATCAAGACTGCCATGCCGGCAGCGAGCCGGTACTTCCCCAAATAACGAAAAATAATAGTCATGCTCTGTTTTCCTCCGCCAAGTTTTAAACACTTACCTGCACAGCATCAACTCACCATTACCCTGTTGCCGCTCTCCAATAGCCTTGAGCAATCCAAATTTCATCTTTCTATTATATACCTGGGTACGGCATGAAAGCGATTCAAAAATCAATCACCCTATTGCTGCCAGGATCTCCTATTCCTCCGTAAGCTTGTCCATATGCAGTAAAAAAGAAACGCAAACCCGGCCGTGTGGGAGGATGCGCGTTTCTTCCAACAACAACGATCAGAAAAGAACAAGAGGAGGCTGGTTCGCTGGCCGCTCAAGATAAATTTCCCTCCAGCGCCTTGCCTATCCCGAGCCGCAGTGCCTCATGATAGTAGCAGGCGGCGATCGCAATATCGAATACGGCAAGGCCCATCGGACTGAATAATACCGGCTCCTCCGCAGGGAATGCGGCCAGTCTGTCCCGGCACACCGCATCCGGGAAGGAGACCGTATCGGATTCCATCAGGCCGAAGCGTTTGTGAAGCTGCTCCACATCCGTATCCTCGCGGCATACTTCTCCCCAATCGTCCACCACGACAACCTTCAGGCCCGCCAAGCTTTCTGGCATATAATCGCGAAGGGAGACGTGAAGCAGAAGAGCACCTGCAGGAGGCTGCTCGTCAAGATACCTCATGGGCGAGACTGTACAGGTGATAAAGATATCCGCGCTGCGGAAGACCGGACGCCAATCATCCGCAATGGCAGTCACGGCTTGAAGCGTTTCGGGCACGGATGCGGGATCAATGCCATTCGGGTCATATAAAGTAACACTTTGTATGACTTCGCCGAGCAATTCCCGGCACATGTCCAGATGAAGCCGGCCTACGGGTCCCCATCCCAGCATGCCGATCCGCAGACCGCCCGGTTTTCTTCTTTTGAGAAAAGCCTCCATCATCAATCCGCTGACCGCTGCGGTGCGCAGCCCGCTCAGCAATGCGCTGTGAATGAACGCAAGCGGCCTGCCCGTCACAGGCTCATTCAGAATCATCGTGTTGTGGGCACGCGGCAGGCCAAGACGGTGATTATGGGGAAAGCTGGCGATCCATTTGATACCGGCCATCCGGATGCTGCCCCCCACATAGGCAGGCATGGCGATGATCCGGTTGTCCGGGTCGCCAAAGCGCAAGTAAGGCTTCAGCGGATGGACACAATCCGACGTGTGCTGAATCCCTGCTACATCCCGGATGATGCCGGTCAGCTTCCTCCAATCAATTCCGATGCTGCGGATATCTTTGTCGTTCAAATAGATCATCGTATGTTCTCCCTTTAAGTAAGCCATTCATCGCCCAATTCCCGGCGGACCCATTCATCGTTATATACCGATGCCAGATACCGCTCGCCGCGGTCCGGCAGAATCACCGCACATACGGCCCCGGCCGGAATGCTGTCCCTCATTCTGCTTACGGCGGCAATTACGCCTCCGGAGGAGGCGCCAGCCAATATCCCTTCATAACGGACGAGATCGCGGCAGCCCCGGACGCACTCGGCATCCGTTACGTACAGCAGATGATCCTGCATATCCCTCTGGAACAAGCCAGGCGCGATGCCAGCGCCCAGACCAGGCAAACTGCGTGCGCCTTTCTCTCCGCCAAATATGACGCTGCCGGCAGCATCCACCGCCACGATCCGTGTCGGCCACCCCCGGCTGCGAATGTACTCCCGGCAGCCGCGAATCGTTCCGCATGAGCTGACCCCGCAGAACAGATAATCGACCGGCCCCAGCTGCTCGCCAATTTCCCGCATGGTCGTCTCGGCGTGTGCCCGGTAGTTGTCCGGATTGGCATACTGATTCGTCCAATAGGCGTGCGGTATTTGCTGAAGCAGCTCCTGCACTCTGCGGATACGGGCAGGCAAAAACTCGCCTGTCGAAGCATCAGGCTCCGCTACCAGTTCGATTTCGCCATGGAGGGCGGCAATAATTTGTTTATGCTGCCCGGTCGTGCGGGGATCGACCACACAGATGAACCTCAGTCCCAGATAGCAGCATAGTTGGGCCAGGCTGATTGCCATGTTGCCGGAGCTTGATTCAATAATGACGGTTTCACCGGTAATATCCCCGCGGCGAATCGCCTCCCGCAGCATGAACAGAGCAGGCCTGTCTTTGGCGCTTCCCCCCGGATTCATCCATTCCAGCTTGGCGTAGACCTCGAAAGGCTCGTCTTGGAACAGCCGGCTCAAACCGATAAGCGGAGTCCCTCCGATGGCTTCGGCAATGCCTCCTTCCAGCTTCATGCTGTTCCCCCCTGCTCGTAGCTGACGGTTTTGTTCTTAATGGATCTGCGCGCAAGCGAGTCATCGAATACGCCCTGAAGGACCTGGATCTCACCGAGAATCCGCGACTGTATCATAATCCCGATCTCCGGAATTCTCCTCTCCAGGTCATGACGGATTTTCTCCAGCGTTTGCGGTTCTGCTTCCGGGCCGCATACCTGTACGCTCAGCGCGTTGCCCGCTACTTTTACCCGGATGCTGGCTTCGGGCAGATGCTCCAATACCACATTCTCGATGTCATACAGACTGATTTTCTCTCCATGCTTCAGTTCGGGGCCAATCCGCTTCACCAGACTGTGAAAGCTCTGCCTGGGCTTTCCGTCCACCACGATCCATCGAAGATCGCGGACCACATCATAGGTAACATAACGAATCGCAGGGAACGAATCTCTGCATGCAGAGGTCAGAACAAGCACCCGCTCCTCGGCAGCCGAAAGCGGCTCAAGCCCATCCCCCAGCACCTCCGTGCCGACGCCTTCGGCGAAAAGCCCTTCCGCCAGCAAATACCGGCCATGCCTGTGCGAATAATAAGCAATCGTTCCGATTTCAATAGAGCCGTACGTATCCGTTATCTGCTCCGTTCCAATGGAGAGACGGCGCGCCGCGCTGCGAATCCAGGATGGGGCCGCCATCTCACCGACCAGAATAACATGGCGGATGCCAAACGCTGCCGGGTCGCCGGATGCCTGCAGGATGCGGTCCAATAGGGATGGCATCGTGTACAGCACCTCAGGGCGGAATTCAGCCAGCCGCTCGATATGCCGTTCGATGGGCAGACGGAAGGACAACGAATCCACTTCCATGCCCAGTTCGCGAAATACCTGGACCGCCGTGGCTTCGGCATGCCCTGTGCCCACATCCGCGATGGCCGTCCGGTAACGGCCGCCCAGAATGAGGCCAAGCACTTCGCGCTTGATCTGAAGGTAGGCTTCTTCATCGGCAGGAGAATAAAAAATCGCCTTGCGCCGGTTCGAGCTGGTACCGGAGGTCCGGTACAGGTTCATTCCCTCGCCGGCAGCAAGCGGATTATCTGCGGTATAGTAATGCGTCTCCAGTATCCCGGCTGTAATCAAGGGCAGCTGACTCCACTGCTCCGTGGAGGTCTGATCGGTACGTCCGCTGGGCAGCATAGGGGAATACCAGGGAAAACGATTTCCCATCCGTTCAATCGTCCGCTTAAGGTCGGCAGGCCGGATCATAGACTTTCCTCCTTGCATTCGGGGTTTAATTCAAAAAATGCTAGTTCCGACACCCAACATGTGACTTTATATCCTATGCTGCAAGGACTCCGGGCGTTCGCCTACCCTATTAATCCCCCTTCAAAGCCCGTCACCAGTGCCTATGCGCAGCCATATACTAAAGGGAAGTCAGGTATCGTAAAAGGAGAGACAACCATGCAAAGTAGACGCACCTGCGTATCAAGCAAGCTGCGCAAGACCCGCATTGTCATGCGCGACCGGAAGCTGGCCAGTCATGTGCCCGCAACCCGTCTATTCTCAAGAAGCCAGCTAGCTGTTATGCTGAAACGGTATGGCATGGTTTATGTAAAGCCTGATACGGGATCGCTTGGGATCGGGGTCATGCGGGTGGAGAAAACTGCAGGCGCCTATCGTTATCAGGCAGGCACCCGCATCTGCGTCTTACGCACCTTCGCGGAATTGTATGATTCCATCCGGCGGCAGGCTGGCAGCCGGACTTATTTGGTACAGAAAGGCATTCATGTGCTGCGGCATATGGGCCGTCCGTTTGATTTCCGTATCATGATTCAAAAAGGCCCATCCGGCAACTGGAAGCCGACCGGAGCAGCCGGACGCGTAGCCCATCCCCGCAAAGCGGTTACCAACGGGAGCCAGGGAGGCAGCATTTACCCCGTCGATGCGCTGATCGTCCCGCTGGCAAGCAAAAAAGCGTCAAGCCGCCTCCTGAAAGAGATGTACCGTATGGCCAAGTTGACAGCCGACCGGTTCAATCAGACCTACCCGGCGATGAATGAGCTCGGACTGGATATAGCCGTAGACCGGCGGCTGAAGCCATGGCTGCTGGAAGTCAATACCCGTCCGGACCCCTGTCCGTTCACCAAGCTTCCCGATAAAACCATGATCAACACCATCGTCGCCTATGGAAAGGCTTATGGCCGGCGTTATTGTCTGACCTGCTCCAAATCCAGGAAAGGAGCCTCCCCCAAACGCTTAATATAATTCCCATGGATGTGCTTCAAATTCTATTAAACTGGATTAAATAGTAAAGAGTTCTAAATAGAGAGGACAAGACCACTAATGGCCTATACATTCGAAGATTTATATGAAGCTGCGGAAGAGGGGGAATTCAAAAAACTGAAAAAGATCCTGGGCGCGGATCCCTCGCTCATTACGGGAAAAGACGATTATGAGTTTAGCGTGCTGCATGGAGCCGTGATGACGGAAAACACAAAGATGACCAGGTATTTGCTTGATCAGGGTGCAGATGTGAACGCAACAAATGATGAAGGCATTTCCCCTTTGCACATTGCTCTGTATCCCGCCATTGTTAAATGCCTGTTGGAAGGCGGTGCCGATATCAATAAGAAATCCTCGGACGGCAGCACGCCTTTACATACGCAAGCCGCTGATGGTGAAGAACGCCTGGATGTCGTTGAACTCCTTCTTGCCAAAGGCGCGGATCCAAGCATAACGAATAACGACGGACAAACCCCGCTGGATATTGCAAAGGCCAGGCAAGAAGAAGAGATGATTGAACTGCTCAGTCAAAAATAGGGGGATTTTGTTTTTTGATTGGGGTTGGAAAGCGAGGTGAATGCTATTTGACTGCTTTTATTGTGATCATCGTTCTTTTCTCATTACTGACGGCGTCCCTTACAATCTCAAAAGTTGTCAAGGGATTGCGGGCCCACAAAAACCGTACCCTGCAGCGCAAGGCGGTTCTCGCGGGCGGCATGTCTGCACAAGCGGTGATCAATTCGATCCGGCAAACCAATGTACAAGTTGACGATCAACCAGAAGTTTTGCTGGACCTGACCGTCACCAAGCAGGATGGCGAGGTTGTCCATACCGTAGTAAAGACGGCGATTCAGATCGTGAATATTCCCGCGTTTCAAAAAGGAAATATCATTGAAGTCAAATATTTGACGGTAGACGACACGCAGCAATTTGAAGTTGTAGGCGCCTATTTGCCATGAGACGAAATGGATGATAAGGACGCAAGCTCACGCTCTTTCTCACAACGGACAGGGCGGGGCTTTTTGTGCTATCATGTTGTTCGGGATGAACGCCGGCTGCTCATAGTCATTCATGCGAAGAGTTCGTTCCTCGAACCACAGCGGCCGCTAGAAGCCATTATGTTGTACAAGATCCAGACGATTGCCGTACAGGTCCTCAAATACCACCTCAACTCCCCATGGCACATCTGCAGGTTCTCCGAAAAATGTTACCCCTTTCGACTTCATCATGCTGTAATCGCGGCGACAATCATTGGTATGGACAACAAGAAAGACATGATTGGCTGCTTGATTGCCGACTCGTTCTTTCTTCCCGGGAGTGTCCGCCTCAACGAAAACAACCGCAGTTTCCGAATCTTTGGAAGGCGCCACCGCGACCCATCGCATGCCTTCGCCAAATGTGTTGTCGGATAACAGCACGAACCCCGCTTTGTTCGTATAGAATTCAATGGCATCATCGTAATTGTTCACCAACAATGTAACATGGCCTAATTTTTTCTTCATCATCTCACTCCTTAATGTCATTTTATCCCTTAAGTATACGAAACAAAAAAAACCATTACCAGTGTCAACTTAACGCTCGTAATGGCCTGTCCGATTCGTTATACCTATTTTTTGAAAACAGTTGCCGCTGCCCGGGAAGATCAAGGAGCCTACTGCCGACAAGGTACCGGCTGCATTCAGGTCCACGGATGCCTTGAAGTATCCAATAACGAGATAATCGAAGACATATACCTTATAATGGGATAAGGGAGGAGGTTATCATTTTGAACAAAAAGCAATTTACTGCAAGATGGAACGACGAGCAGCTCGCTGAAGTCAATCAAGGATTGGCCTTGGTTTGCGGCAAACAAAATCTGCATAAAAAAGAACGGCTCTTCCCCTCCTCCCCATTCGGTCAGACCGATGCCGGACTGGAGGATTTCCGGGGAGTCGCATTGGCTGAGACGATTCAGTACCTGACTGTACAGCAGGTTGATCTGTCTTATGCCCGTTTCGTGGAGAATACAAGTTTGAGCACCTCAAAATTTATGAATTGTTGCTTTGATGGGGTCAAGATGAATGGCAGGTATATGTCACGTCAATTCAGCCACTGCTCGTTTCGAGGGGTAAATCTGAATAATGCGAGGATTAGCGAGCAATTTGAGGATTGCGATTTTACTGGAAGTAATTTAAGCAAAGCAATAGCGAGCGACGCCACGTTCACGCGATGCTGTTTTTCTGATGTTAATTTTCGCGGGGCCATGTTTATGTATTGCCGGTTTGAGGAATGCAGCTTTGAAGGAGCTGTATTTCATTACAGTTCCTTGGCTGGAAGCCGTTTTACGGGAGAGACAAGCCTGCTTCCTGATTGGGGAAATACGATACTGGACCACGTCAAAGTCAATGGGGAAGCTCTCGCATAACGGTATGGTTAATGATTAATGACATAAAATCCCCTCTCCTGGTCGGAAGGGGATTACTGATATTGATCATAGAGCTGCTGAATACGCTCCGATGGCTGAAGGCCAAGCTCATCAAACAGTAATTGCGTATATTGCTTATATGCGATATGAAGGGATCGCTGGTCCCCCATGGCTCCGTATATATTCAGCAGCAGCAGATTGGAGTCTTCCTCAAATTCATTGCGCATGACCATTCTTCTGGCCATTTGCGCTGCTTCTCTGAATTGCTTCCGAGCCAGCAGCCAGCTTGCCAGACGCTTGGAGAAGGAATCATAAATCAATGCCAGACGCTCGCGTTCCACCGTTAACCATATGAAAGATTTATCCTCGAAAAGCTCTCCGGCGAACCGTTTCTCAAGCTCTATGGCTGCCGCTTCATTCTCTTCGTTGATTTCGGATAGTTTCTCCACGCCTTGCTCAAATTGAATAAAGTCAACATCTGCCTGATCCAAATCAATACGATACTGTTCTTGCGCGGAGATGACGATCTCCTTGAACCCATGCGGCGACAACGCTTTCCTAAGCTGGTAGACCGCTGTATGAAGATAGGTTTCCGCGTTCTTAAGAGGCATATCCGGGAAGATATCCTCCAGCATTCGGACTTTGGCTGCACTCCGGCCCCGATGAACCACCAAATAGGCGAACAGCTCCATGCTTTTTTTGGAAATCCATTTCACAGCACCTGCTTGTTTGCTGCTGGCCTCCAGGCAGCCCAATCCCCGAACGGTCAACCGATGAGGCGAGCGCTCACCAGCGTCATCTGAAGAAGCGCCGCTTCTGCCAGCCGCCCTCGCGATCGTCTGGGCCAGACGAGTTCTGGAAACCGGCTTAACGATATAGTCCAATGGATAAACATCGTAAGCGTGAAGCGCATATTCCGTATGTGAGGTTGTAAATACGATGCCAAGCTTCGGACGGATCAAGCGCAAACTGCGGGCCAGCTCCAATCCATTGTCCGCAGCGATCTGAATGTCCAGGAATGCCAGATCCACATCATTATTCCGAACAAATGCCAGCACCTCTGCCGCATTCCGGAAGCTTCCCACCAGCTCCACGTCTTCCATAGTCGACAGCATCCGCTTCATGGCCAGCAGCATGGCAGGCTCATCGTCAACCAGGAGAACTTTCATCACGTATGTTCCCCTCTCATGGTGAAATAAAATATGCTTCCTTGCCCTTTTGTACTTTCCACCCATAAGCTCCCGCCGCTTCGTTGTACGAACTGCCGGCTTACGAGCAGCCCAAGCCCGGCCCCCTTCTCTTCCATAGTACCGGGCATGGAGCTGAGCTGCTTCCCGCCGAACAGCTGACGAACCTGCTCCTCCTCCATACCTACCCCGTTGTCGCGAACGGAAACGATCACCATGTCGCCCGATAACTCGGCGTGCACATGGACGCTGCCGCCCAATCTGGTAAATTTGATCGCGTTGGATAACAGATTGCGAATAATTAATCCAAGCGCTTCCCGGTCGGCATACACACGAGTACCTGAAGCAATTCTATTCGTTACCGTGATCTGTTTGGCCTCGTTATTCATATGCAGCGCATGACAACATTCCTCCACGACCTCGGACAATTCCAATGACTGCGGACGAAGTGCCAGGTCTTCCCGCTGGCTGCGGAACCATTCTAATAGATTGGTAGTCATTCCCAGCGTATTGCGAATTTGATCGCCCAACATCTCCACGATCTCCCGGTGATCCTTACCGAGACTGTCTTTATCATCTTCCAGCAATTCAATGAGCTGATACTGCATCGCCAACGGGCTGCGAATGTCATGCGACACGATTGTAAATAATTGATCCTTCATATCGTTGAGCCGGGCAATCTGCTCCAAATGCCGTTGTTTCTCCGTAATATCAAAGATAAGAGAAATACTGCCCTGCCTCTGCTTACGCTGTGTATGCAGCGGATATACGTTCACACTGTAAATTCTTCTTTCTCCATCGAGCCAGATGTCAATCTCTGCATTACCCTGCTGCATAGACATGCACAACCGGTGCCAATCTGGCCAAACTGCCAACAGTTCGGCAATATTCCGGCCGGAGACGGATCCATGGCCCATCTTCGAAAACCATCGGGATGCCTGTTTATTGCTGTCAATGATCTGCCCTGAAGCATTCGCAATCAGAATACTTTCCTGAAGCGTATCCAGCACCATATTTCTGGCAAAAGGAACGATAGAGAAAAACTTGTACCGAAGTATTATGACGAGCATGAACATCCCAATAAATCCGCAATAAACCGTTAGCGGAAGCAGCCACGGCGACCAATGGGGGTTCGTGAATTTTATAATTTCAAAAATAAACGAAAATGAGGCCAGAAACAAAACCCACATGACCGGCTTACGCAAATCGCTGCGGATATTCCGTATATAGTGAAATAAAAAATAAAAACATAGGACGATAATGCTATAACAAATCATAGAGAACGTCATGGAATAGACGGTTCTCTTCGTGATTAATTGACCGTCAATCAGTTCAATCGTGCGATAAATCAGATGCAAATCGGAATCGAACCACATCAGCAGCGACCATAAGGCGAACGCCGTGAATAGCATAATCTTCCATGGTGTTCGTAATAATTTGTCGCGGCCGATCAATTCAAGCGTAAACAATAAAAAGAAAGGCACCATTAAATTAAGCGCCGTTAGGTGCATATTGCGAAATATCAGCTTCTCCATTAATAAATCGCTGCTTTTCTCCAGAACGACACCGCTTGCATAAATAATCCGGCATATAATTAAACCGAGCAGATAGCTTACGCCGCGTTCTCTTCTGTGCCCATATACAGTGATAAAAATAATGCACATCATCATCACGGAAGCAATCATGAAGACAAGCTCTATAGTGGGATTCATGAGGTAGGTCCCTTTAGGTTTGAGGTATTCTTTTCTCTCAATATAGTATACGAAACCATATCATGCAAGAAAAAGAAAAAAAAGCAAACGATGTAGAAACCCGTTTCACAAGGATAAAATTTAAAAAAACCTATATAACAGGAATTTATTCCCATTATATAGGTCCGTTCCGGTGAAAGGCAATAAGAACCCGCTTACTGTAATGAATTCCACAAACGGAGGAGGACGACTGCCGCTTCCGCTCTTGTGGCTTGCCCATACGGGATAAATGTATTGCTTTCCCGACCTTCCAACAATCCACGCTGAACAGCAGCATGAATGTATCCTTTGGCCCAATCCGGAATATCCGCATCATCGGCAAACGGAGTTGTCGGTGTGCGATCAATCTCCCACTTCATAGCCCTTGCCATGATGGCAGACATTTCCGACCGGCTCACCGTCTGCTGCGGCCGGAGCGTACCGTCCGGGTATCCCTCCAATATCCCGATCTCCACCGCATGGCTTACCGCATCTTGTGCCCAATCAGGAATCTTATCGGCATCGGTGAAGGAAAGCTTGACCGCTTCCGATCCTGAAGAATTCCCTAGTATGCGCACCATCATAGCCGCAAACTCCACTCGTGTAACCAGCCCTTGCGGACGGAATACCGTCACCGAGTCGCCTTCTACAATGCTCTTGTCTGCCGCCTCGCAAATCGGGAACTCTGCCCAGTGGCCTTTGATGTCACGAAACGCACATGCCCGGCTCGCCGGTGGAACGGATGGACTCTCTTCTTCATTCTGCTCAAGACCTCCATCATCGGATGGAAGACCACTTCCTGGCGTGCCCCCGTTGCCTGGCGAAGGTGAAACAGGCCCATCTATGACTATCCGTTGAATCGTTAACGTATACCTTTTGACAGTTCCATCCTCAGCCTGTACCGTAATTACCAGCACATTAGCTCCGGGCTTTAGATCAACCGCCTGCGTTCCATCGATCGGCTTGTCTGCTAATTGAATAACCGCCTTTGAATCGCCAGCAGTCCATTGCAGTTCTGCCTGCTCAGCATCAGTCTCGACTGTATATGAGGTAATGTCAGGCTTGAAAGCAGGCCATAATGCAAGTTCCTTACCCGAAACATTTACTATTAATGCAGCCAAATCGGCATTATTGGATTTCGGTGGAGGTGGTGCTGCGTTCACGCTAACCACAGCGGATTGGCCTGTCACTTCCACGCCGTTTAGATAGATCGTTACGAGATGATCTTTAACGGCCTGCGTCGCGTTTGATGGAAGAGTTACCGTGGCTTCTGCGCTCGTATCACTAAGAACATTGGCCGCAGCAGCTTCAACTCCGTCTATATGGACCTTAATGGTCTGGCCGCTTAGATTGCTGCCTGTTATTGCAACCCGTGTGCTGCCTCCGCTGCTTGTCAGGCTTGTTGGATCGGCGGAGATTCCCGTAATCTCAGGAACAGCTACGGTAAAGCTTGCACTTGTGGCGTCAAGCGTATTGTGGTTGACGTTCCTGACCACGTTCCCGGCAACCAGCACCTCGTAATCGCCATCTTCGAGCAAGTCGTTAAAGCTTAAGGTAAACGTCCGGGAAAGCTCGTCAAAGCTTGGCGTATAGGCTGCGAATACCCCGCCGTCCTTCTTCATGCTGATCAGCGACAGCGCATTCGCCGGAGTCAATTCTGCTCCGTCTGCGATCCAATACACGGCTTCAGTAACAGAAATGGCAACATCTGCAGGCGGCGCAATAAATCGCTGGCGGTCTGTAAAGCCGCCGAAGGTCACAACCGGCTTGGTCGTGTCATACAGCACGTTCAATATATTGGATTCGGTATTGCCATTTCCGGCCGCATCCGCTGCTGCTCCTGCAGCAACCTTAACGGTCACAACCTGACCGCTGGTTGTCGGGTTAATGGTTGCCGTGTAAGTCGACGAGGTCACTGAAACGAAGTCCGATACCGCTCCATTGCCAATGACCAGGTCATCCTCCGTAAACCCGTTGACGTCCTCGTTAAAGGCGATGGTCACCGGAAAAGCTGCGTTTACCGTACCGCTTGCCGGGCTGGAAACCGCCGCCATAGGCGGGGTGTTATCCAGAACAAAAGCATTCGACACTTTATCGACCACATTGCCCACTTTATCAGTCGCTCGAATGTGCAGGTACCAGTTCCCGTCACCGCTTGTTTGACTTAACGTATCTCCATCACTGAAGGCCGACCAACCGCCCGTCGGAACCGCTGTGCTCCGGGTCCATGCATATTGCAAGGAATCGGCATCGACACCGCTTTGGGTATCGCTCACCGTGACCGCACTGGATGCGGATGCCGCCGCCTCGGCCCGGCCATTGGTGCCAAATTGCACATCGGGGACCGTGGAGTCGATCGCTAACGTAATCGTATAGGTTTTGCCAGGCAGAAAATACGGCTCGACCCGAACCGGGATGTCGATGTCCGACGCTGCCCCCCCAAGATTAATCGTCACGGTATCGCCGCTCATGACCAACTCTTTATTCACATACAACTCCGATTGGGCTCCATTAGGAAGCTTTGCCGTTATCTGGACACTACTCAACGATTGACCGTCATAATAATAGGTGTAGGAGGTGACGGAGGATTGGAAATTTTCCGTGAATTCAGCCCCCTCTTGCAGCGTTAAAGCGCTCAGATTGTTGTTGCCTGGAATGGTCCTTTGGGAATTGTCGTTTCTCCCGAATCCGGCGACAGTACCGTCCGATTTCAGTGCTAGCGTATGAAAGGCCCCCGCGGTGATCGCAACTACTCCGCTTAGTCCTCCCATGTTCAATTGACCATGCGCGTTAGCGCCGAATCCGACGACGGTGCCGTCTGATTTTAGCGCGAGTGAAAAGCTGTATCCGGCAGCGATCGCCACCACGCTGCTTAGTCCCGCAGGCGCGGTGCTTTGACCATCGTAGTTGATTCCCCATCCGACGACGGTTCCATCCGATTTCAGCGCAAGTGAATGCTCCCATCCAGCGGCGATGGCTACCACGTCCGTTAGTCCCGCCGGAGCGGTAGCTTGACCTAAGAAGTCGGCTCCCCACCCGACGACGGTGCCATCCGATAGCAGTGCCAGTGAATGTTCGTCGCCGGCGGCGATCGCCACCACGCCAGTTAGTCCCGCCGGAACGCTGCTTTGACCACTACCGTTTCCACCCCATGCAACAACCGTGCCGTCTGATTTCAACGCAAGCGAATGATAACCCCCAGCGGCAATCGCCGTCACCCCGGTTAGACCAGCCGGAACATTAAGCTGACCATAATTGTTGGATCCCCATGCGACGACAGTGCCGTTCGATTGAAGCGCAAGCGAATGATATCTTCCGGCAGCGAGAGATACCACGCCGGTTAGTCCAGTCGGCACAGACGATGCACCCCCAACACCGTACCCCCATCCGCTGACGGTGCCATCCGACCTCAGTGCGAGAGAATGACCTAAACCTGCAGCAATCCCGTTTCCTTTGATCGGTGAAGAAAGGCCCGCTGCCAGACCCGCCGGAATGGCCGTTTGACCATTATAATTGCTTCCCCATGCGACCACTGCGCCGTCCGCTTGCAACGCGAGTGTATGTATTCCACCCGCGGCAATCGCTACCGCGCCTCTCAGTCCACCCGGAACGATCGTTTGACCCGCATTGTTAAATCCCCATGCGATGACGGCGCCGTCCGATTTTAATGCCAATGAATTATAGCCTCCCGCATCGATCGACACCACACCGGTTAAGCCAGCCGGCACGGTCATGTCACCAGAAGGATTATCTCCCCATGTTACTACGGTGCCGTCCGCTTTCAGCGCGAGTGAATGTTCGCTCCCGGCAGCGATTGCTATCACGCCGGTTAAATCATTCGGAACTGCTGTTTGACCATGCGCGTTTTTCCCCCAAGCGACGACAGAACCATCCAATTTTAACGCGAGCGAATGACGATCCCCTGCGGCGACCGCCACAATTTCGCTCAATCCACCAGGAACGCTGCTTTCACCATTGGAGTCTTCTCCCCATGCGACGACGGTGCCGTCCGCTTTCAATGCAAGCGAATGGTGTTCTCCCGCCGCGATCGACACCACACCGGCTAAGCCATTCGGAATCGTCGTCTGACCGCTAAAGTTGAATCCCCATGCGACGACAGTGCCGTCCGATTTTAACGCGAGTGAATGATTTCCTCCCGCAGCGACCGACATCACGCCGGTCAGTCCATCCGGAACGCTGCTTTGACCATGGGCGTTATTTCCCCATGCGACGACGGTGCCGTCCGAATCTAACGCGAGCGAATGAGAGCCTCCCGCAGCGATTCGTACAAGCTCACGACTGCCAACCTCTTGATGCGCTGCATCTGCTGAGTGGTGACTGAATGGAACTGTTACGCTGAACAACAACACAAACACCAATGCAAGGCGAACCGTCTTTCGCCATTTAATAGATAACAACATATATCCGCTCCCTCATTCCCCTTCATCATTGCGAAACTCCCATTGGAAGCATACCAAATCGCTCTGAAAGAATTATGAAAGAAATTTAGCCCTGCTAAATATTAATCGCAGCAAAGCAAAAAGCTTCCTTATGGAAAAATCAAGGAAACTTGGACAAACGAAAATACAATATCGTATTTTTTCTGGATGCTTTCTCTAGGGCAGGTTCAATCTCTTTCATTCTCTGAATGACCGTGGAATTTGATGGGTTACGCCCCGCGCCAGACCTTAAAACAGCCATAAACCAAAACCAACGCCGCCTGCTCTGCAGACGGCGCTCCGTAAGGACTTGCTTGTTATTCGTTTGCTTTCGGCTCGGTGGTAATCATCCATCTTACGCCGTATTTATCTGTGAGTTCTCCGAAGAACAAGCCAAAAGGCTGCATTTCGATCGGATATTTCACTTTGCCGCCAGCCGCAAGCTTGACAAACGCTTCACTAGCTTCAGACTCCGTTGAGTATGCAATGCTGAGCGAGACGCTGGACCCGTTCGTAAACGGCTCGTCGAATACATCCGCCATAAATATCGAATTTTCTCCGGAAACAACCATACTCAAATGCATGACTTTATCCTTGCTCTCATGCTGGGCTCCCATTGACTGTTCATGTGTCATTAAGGACAAAATCTCACCACCGAGTGTTTGAATGTAGAATTCAGCTTGAGACCTCGCATTCTCAGATATAATGTAAGGTGTTAATTTTCCCATTTTCAATCATCCTTTCAAATTAATTTTTTTGAACAAACTTATTTCATTAAAATTCCGCATGTTGTTGCGTTTCATATGGAGCACACTATCCCATTTATCAATCCTTATTTTGAAATGGAATGAGTTTGCGCACTTTTTCATTCCTTAACCAAATTCCTCCCCAGGTTAAGACAGCAAGATAGAACGGAAACAGGATATAGGCAAATAGCGGGTCATCTATGCGCATATGAGAAGCAATCGCTCCTCCAAAATATCCGGTCAGCACCACTGCCCCTAACATAGATGTGCGAGGAAAGGCGTAAAGAATCGTACAAAGCAGTCCGAGGGTTGCATTCAAAATAATATGATGTTCGGAATATCCAAGTTTTAGTGTTCCTTCCACAACAGATTCAGATTTAATATATTTGTTTATACTGTCAACCATCATAAACAAAATTACAAATCCGCTCATCATTCGTGCTGCCCAAATCCGAATTTTTGAAATTTTGTTTGTCATTATCCTCGCCTCCTTAATCGAAAATAAACTTTTCACAAATACCCGCCCGTAATTCGAAATCAACGATATGACTTGAATGACATTTTCCCATTATCGCTCAGCGCCTTGAATTCCAACATATTCTTGCGTGGAGGAGGGGTATTGCCTTCCTTTACCTCTTTAAAGAGCTTGCCTTTTCGCAAGCAGTTCAGCAAAACGGTCCATCAGCTCAGTGGCTCCCTCCGCCATCCCCGATTGAAGAACAGCTTCACGAGCTTCTACGGACGGGTAAAGGGAGGTTTCCGTAAACATCGTTTTGCCTTCTGGTTCGTCTTCGAACGTTACCGTGACAAGGCCAATCTGACCAGGCATGCCTTCGAACTCAAAGGTATGGATAAGCCGTTCAGGTGAAACAACGTCGTGATAAACCCCATTAAACACGTACTCATTCGCATTGCTGTCACGCTGGATATACCTCCATATCCCTCCCTTCCTCACTTCCATCTTGTCCACCGAGGTCGTGAGCCGACTTGGCCCCCACCACTCCGGTATGGATTCCGGATCGGTCCATGACTTGAAAACAAGCTCGCGGGGCGCATCGAATATTCGGCGAATGATGATCTCCTGTTTTCCGGATTCAGAAATAATCGTTGCTTTGTTCATCGCAATTGCTCCTTTCATTTTCCTTTGAGTTTGTTCAAATACTGATCGAAGCGTTCGTATTGTTCTTCCTTATTACTGAGAAATGTTTGTACCCAGTTGTCCAATTCTGTGAATCGCTCCGTCTTTAATTGAAAGATTCGACGATTGGCGATGGCCTGCACGTTGACCAGCCCGGCTTCCGTAAGTACGCGGAGATGCTTGGAAGATTGAGGCAGCCTGAGTCCCAGTTGCTCGGCAATCTCCCCCATCGATAGCGCACCGTCGTCACGCAGCAGTTCAATGATGTGGATTCGATTCGGTTCGGCTAGTGCGCTCAAAGTCGTTGCATTCATGCCATATCCCCCCCTGTAAAAATTATGCACTCTCCAGAAGATGTTTACAGAATTGAATTTAACATAAAAAGGAACTTTCTTCAATAGGAAATTTCTTTTACAGGAAATTTCGCCTTTCGGAAAGTAATAATGAATATTTAGTTATTCCAAGTCGGTTAGTCCTCTTTATATTTCTCTTTGAGTATACCGGAACCCGCTCCTCCAACGACCATTAGAACTAAAGGTCCAAAATTCCAAAGAAACTTCCCGCCTAACAATGTAATGTCCAGTGGAGTTATCCCGTTCAGAAGGAGAACACCCAGTTTTATCGCCAGCAGAATAACACCGGCTAAAAATAAAACATCGAACGTTAATTTTAATCTTGGATAGGCCAATTTCTTGCTATCTCTTATCACTTTTTTTGTCAGCTCCTCATCGCTTCTTAATAATTCATCAATCGTTAAACCAAAGAGATCGCTAATGTTAATGATGACTTCAATGCTCGGATAGTTTTGGCCGTTCTCCCATTTCGAAACAGACTGACGACTAACAAAAAGCTTAGCCGCCAATTCCTCTTGAGACCATTCCATCTTATTTCTTTCCGCCTTTAACTTCGTTCCAAAAATCATCGTTCAGCAGCACCTTTCCAACCTTTATATGCCATTATTTGCCGACTCCCATGCAAAAGTAAAGACCGCATTGGTTGCAGTGCCCCGCAACCCCCGGTTGCTATCGATATCCCCGTTAGGCAATCTTCATTTTGTATTCCCTACAATATTGATGTTGCGTTGGCAAAGAGCCGTCCTTTTTGAGAACGGCTCTTTGCACGATTTATTTTATGATGCTTCACAAGGAGATTAAGCTTCAATACAAAAAAAGGCTCAGGATTTCTCCCTCGCCTTCAACCTGTTTATTTATACTGAAGCGTACGCCTGTTTTTTTCACTGCTGAATATGTGCTAACGAGCACACCAGATTTATTTATTACATCTTATGCGGGTTCTTATAAAGTATTCAATGAAACAGGGTGCCTTAATGATTAAATCCTTGTTGATGTTTACCGCACCACACGTAGAGCAACAAATTCCCTTCATCTTATCGATTATACAGGCGAGTACTGGCACTCACTTTCAACCGTTCTTTAATCTTCCTTTAGAGCACGTGTCGCTCGATAGCCACAGAGCCTTCCCAGAGGTGCCAGAAGCGCAAAAACGATTTTCTGAATAATGAGCGGAGGCTTGATCAGACGAAATTCTTGACGATACTTTTGCATGATAACCGCGAGTTGTAAGATGTGTGGTACCCCTGCCTTATTCGTTTTGCCTTCTTGAGCGAGCCCCCACATGATCTCAAAGAAGTTATCTGTGTGCAGCGCGGGCCTCGTCTGCCAAAGCAGGTGGGTTTCGGTTTCGCTGCCATTCCACATTGCATGCTCGACACCGGCAGGAATGCAAAAAGTTTCTCCCGCGCAATAGATATACTCCCGACCATTCAAACGTACAGTAATGTTGCCGGACAGGACTTCGAAGCGTTCCTCCTGTTGAGGATGAAGGTGCGCGGGTGGCGCTACCGAGGTTGGTTGATAGTAAGCCTCAACCTCTACCAACTCGCCATTAGTATCTTTTGCCGTTCTACGGAAAACAATGCGTTGGTTCCTGATCGGGTCAATCAATTCTTCACCTGAATGTGCCACATCTCTCTACTCTCCTTTTATATATTTCCAAACAACATTCCTGGGTCAATCAAATTGAACTTGCTCTACCGACTCAGTTGCTGGGCGATTTAAGAGCTGTGAACGCCATTTCTGGCTTCTTAACATACTCAATGCGACCCAGATGCATCCAAGAGCAACCAGGAGTCCATGCGCCACTCTGATTGTTTGGGATCCGTAAAACTGCGGAAGATAGAGCGCAAATCCCAGAGCAAATGGAAAACCACTCCATCGCGACATCGTGCCTGATCGCCATACCGCAATCGCAACCAGGATGGGACCAACTGCAAGCAGAAGGAGCCCCACTGCGAACATAACGACTGCTGGCTCCGAAAAACGGACTGCATCTGCTAAAGTCAGCAGCGTAACGCTCTGCTGCTTAACAGCCTCCTGTCCGATCGCATACAACCCAAAGGTCTCTGCACCATAGTAGGGGAGCGTGAATCCGACTCCGATCCAGGTTAAGATAAGCGCTAGAGATGTGAGACCTCCAGCGGTTGTTTTTTGGAATATACTTTGCAGACCCAACAGGCCCAAAGCGAGCAAGATGAAAGCCACTATAGCCAGTACATGTGCCAGAACCCAAGCAGTGGAAGCGAAAGCTTCAGCGCCTTGCAAGGATGATTCGTCGGAGAATGGTCGAAGTACCGGGTAGAGTATAAACAGAAATCCAGATACGATAAGAGACAGAGCTTCAAGGCGGGCACGAGATGAAAAGACTGTTTTCTCTTTGGATGCAGATGTTGTTGCCATAGAATGTTCCTCCTAATTTGGGTCAATATGGTCACGTTCCACGATCAAAACTAACAGTGTACGCCTTAAAAGAATAACATCAAAAAAACGGAAATGTCAATACGAACAATGTTCGTCAATTCATATAAATATGGATTGAAAAAGGATCCAGTAAGGAGTACACTGTTAAGTATGGTATATAAAAAGAAGATCGATCAGGATATGCTGGTAAAGAGTGCGTTTGAGCTATTGGAGCGGGAGGGTGCCGAGGCACTTTCTATGCGTCGGCTGGCTACGCTGTTAGATGTACGCGCCTCCTCACTCTATAATCATTTTCATGAGAAGTCGGCATTACTTAGTGCTGTCGCAGAAAAAGGGCTGTTTCTCCTGGCAGCAGAATTAGAGCGGGTGTCTGCCTTAGCAAAATCAGACCCGCGTCGCCAGATCTACGCAATGGGTATGACCTATCGCGAGTGGGCACTTCAACATCCTCAACTCTATCGGCTCCTTTTCACGAATACGCCGCCGATTGAGGATACCTCGTCTTCATCGCCCATCGCAGCTTTTGCTCCTATACTAACTGCGACGGGGAAACTGGTCGGACAATCTCAGGCTGCATCTGCGACACAGGCCGTCTGGGCTTTTGTGCATGGCTATGTGTTACTCGAATTAACGGGGCACTTGCAGCAATGTATTCCGGTTGAAGGCTTTCAGCTTGGACTGTCATGCTTTGTACAAGGACTGGGTCGGTAACGTTCTTCATCTTCTTGTTTCGAAAGGAATTGTTTGCTGGTACGACATATTCTGGTTTTGTAACTGACACCACCCGGAGCTTAACTCTGGCAAGTATAAGGGCATGTAAAAAGGCACCGCAATCGGTGCCTCAGATTGTCGAGAAACCCCCGTCTTTTTAAGACGCAAGGGTTTCTCTTCATTTTGTAGAGAGGATCAGTAAAAATGGAAGGGGACTTTACCCGAATTACCTCCTTTCTAGCTGGAGGGCAATCTTCTTCATGTTCTGTACGGTTGCAGTCCTGAGCGCTTGCTCGGTCGCATTTCAGAAGTATCCAGAAAAAGCATAGAATGAAAATCGTTGAACAGGCTCAATCCGACAAGACCAGTTCCACACCCAAAATCAATCGCATTCTTACTTTTAGCATCAACTAAATATTCACGAATGGCATCAGATGACGTCCTACTTTCCTTTATAAACTGTTTTCAGCAGTTCAATAACTTCATCCAGGGTGAGGCCAAAGGATTTGTAGTATGATGTGTCGCTTTCCATTTGCTTCAAGATCATTTCATTGCGTATTCGCAGCATCTCATCCGGCGAGAATTCGGCTACAAAACACCCTTTGCCTGTAATTGTATTGATCAAACCGCTTCGTTCGAGTTCTTCCCAAGCCTTCTTTACGGTGATGACACTGACACGAAGCTCCAGGGCAGCTTGTCGTATGGGCGGTAAACAATAGCCGCTTTCGAGATCCCCTTTCAGAATTTGGGCGCTGATCTGTTCGTAAAGCTGTTGATAAATCGGTTTCTCAGATGTATTCGAGATCGATACGTTCATAGGATTTCAACTTTTAGGAACCGTTTGACCGCAATTCGATAAGCAATCATGGTGATTGCAATAAATATCACGATTCCTGCGATCAGAATGGATATTTGAAGCGCCGTATTGTCAACTCCGCTGCCATTGAAAGTGTCAGAGATAACAGAGTTCTGGGTTCCGATCCATTGAGCAACGCCGGCAAAAAGCATAGTGGCCGTAATGGATGCGGTCGTCGCCCCGCCATACTTATACGCTGTCTTGTAATACATGGATATAAAGATCATGTTGAAGAGCGCGAGCATAACAAAACATAGTCCCCAAAAACCCATATGCGGTGCGAAGAAATAGTAGGTTAGATGCGGATATAAGCGAAGCGTGATCATGCCATAGATCATGGCAATTACAAGATGCAATATTTCCAGGATGACAATAACGGTTACCCTTGCTTTCACGATATCTTTCCTGGATACGGGCATCATCGTGGTAAACATCAAATCGTTCTGAGTTCTAAATCCGGCAAACATGTTCGGTATCGTGATCCAACAAAAATACAGCGGGACGAGAAAATACAGCCAACCGGGAATAAGCATTAAGGCACCTATTACGAAAGGAAAGACGAAGAACATCGGATTTACTCCTAATTTCAAATCCTTCATCACCAAGTTATACATGCATGTCCTCCTTTTTTGCGAAATAAATCATGATTTCCTCGAGACTCGGCGTAGCGGCTCTAACATCGGAAGAGGGATCGAAGTCTCTGGAATGGATCAATCCCGTAAAACCGAATGAATTAATTTTGTAGGAAATCAACTGTTCCTTCACTTGGTGTAACTGGCTCTCGCTGCCACTAAGTAGACGATAGGACTCCATAAATTCGTTTTTCTCCGAACTTGCGATGATTTGTCCGTTTTCGATGAAGGTAATAAAATCCGCGCATTTTTCCAAGTCGGATGTAATGTGAGTAGAGAAAAGAATGCTGATTTCACCATCGACTACGAGCTCTTGAAAAATATCCAACAGATCATCTCTTGCCACCGGATCGAGTCCGCTTGTCGGTTCATCAAGGACGAGAAGCTTCGCGCCATGGGACAGGGCCAGGGCCAGGCTGTACTTTACTTTCATTCCTGTCGACAGTTCGGCAATTTTTTTGTTTTCATCCAATTTGAATCTTCTCAGATAATTATGATAGGTTTCATCATCCCAATTCTTGTAGAACTTCTTAATGATACCGGTCAACGTTTTCATCTTGCTGCGAGTATAGAAATCGATGCCGCCGAATGCGCATCCAATTTCTTGCTTCAATTCGATTTCCTGTTCGGCGATATTCTTGCCCAATATGCGTACCTCGCCGCTATCGATATGAATCATTTTCAGGATCGATTTTATCGTGGTTGTTTTTCCTGCGCCATTGGCACCGATAAAACCCATAATATAACCCTTTTCCAGTTGAAACGATACGTCTCTTAACTGAAAATTTGGGTATGTCTTATTTAAATTTCGAATGTCTAATGCCAGCATACCATACCTCCTCATCAAATTGTGTATGTTGTGTATGCACAATGTACCACGAGGGGTTTACCAAGTCAACTGATTTAGCTCCAAAAAGTCCGAACAATCATAAAAAAAAGCCGCTTACAAAGCACTAAAACGTGCCTACTAAGCAGCGAGAAGACGTTATTTGACCTAGCCATCGTCATTATTAGCTAATATCTAGCAAATAGCGGCTCTGATGTTATCTCGTACCGAAAGTCACGCCGCCGATCGAAGAGATGACAAAAGTGAAGTTTCCCATAACCGTTCCGCCGCCTCCCGTTTTCGATTTCGGATATACCTGCAAGGAGCCCGAGCTGGACGTCCCCCAAGTAAAAGCGGGCGTGCCGTCAACGATCGCCGATTCCTCGCTAAACGAAACTGTTTTGACTTCCGCCACAGTTGCTGAAGCTCGGCGATAGAGCAAATGGTAGACGGCGACCTTGGAGCCGTCCGCATTATAGGCTTGAACGAATATTTCGGCTCCGGTAGGGGTATTGCCCGATATTGTCGATAGATCTGTGGGGCCGATTATGGTCGTTCCCATGTTCTCGGGCACAACGGCTGTCACGGTTACGGAAGCAACCGCAGCCCTGTTTCCAAGCTTTTTCATGTTTGTTCGAAGGGCAGTGGATGCGTTGAAATCCTTCAATTTGCTCGAAACGCTCCCCGCATTGATGAATAATCCATCGGATTGGCATTCTCCATATGCCGCAACGCCGCCTGAAATGAATACGCCGTAATGATTGATCGAAGACAGATCGGTAGTGCCGAAGTAAGACGGACTTGCGTTCGATCCGATTCTTGCATCTATCGCGCCTTGGGCCGATCCCATATGAATCATGCCCGAAGGGGATGAAATTTCGATGCCGTGCAGCGACGGCTTTTCGAATTTAATCGCGCCGTCTGCAATGCTGGCTGAAAGGAACTTGCTGCTGTTCGCAATCTTCAAAGCGCTTGCCGGCCTGTTTTGCCCGGTCAAGCCGATAAGCGTAGAACCGCCGATCGCCAATTGGCCAACCTCGCTGATGTATACGGCCTCTTCCCCCCCTTCGAACATTGTGTTCGTTCCTCCGATGTTCAACCATTCGGCATCCTGGACCCGCAGATGATTTTTGGAGGTTGGCATATTGCGCCCGAAGTGAGTGTAATTATCGGCGTACACCAGACCGTCTATTTGTTCGATATAGGTCCCGTAATCGCGCAAAAACCAGCCTCTGCTGTTTTGTATTTTAATGTCATTAAACGCATATAAATCCCCGCCTTGCTTGACCAGCTTCACCATGGATCCAACATCAAGCGCGTTAAGATTATCGATCGTGATAAGCCCCACGGTATGTCTGCCCGTATCCGTGAAGGACTCACCCTTGATCGCCGTATCGACCAGCCTTGCCCGAATATTCAGAAAGTCGATGAACCTGCCTTTTCGGACCACGAAGCCGTGATCGCCGCCTGCGGCGGAAGCGATCACCCCTATGCCGTCTATCCGCGCCCACAGATCGCCATTGGCGGCTCCTCCGATGATAAACTTAAGATCTTTGAACCAGCCGCTGCCGCAAATATCGCATGGGGTATCGATAATCAGTTCGGCGTCGCCGAAGTCAAGGAGGCCGGATATGCTGAGCGTCATTCCGTTATTATAGCACTCGCGTATCGCGTTGATGAGCGTCACCGTGTCATTTACGGAGTCGGCGGATAACCCGAATTCTCTCGCATCGACGAGAGTTCTTTTTTGAATTCGATCGAAAGTCCCTTGCACCGTTTCGGAGCCGTATCCGATAGCACCGGCGCCAGAGCTGGATGCAAGCGCATGTTTCAGCCCGATCTGATAAACGGCAACCCATGCGGTCGAGCTTATGCCTCCGTCGCCTGCCGGATCGTCGGCCCCCGTTGTATGGGGCAGCGCTCCGGCCCAGCGATACCCGGTCGTCACCTCATTGTCATCGTGTTCCAGAATTTCGCTTTCCGACGTCAGCTTCATGCCTAGCCGGAATTTTCCCAACCGTTTCATGACGGCTGACGATTGCTGCAGCTTCCGTAATTCATTATCGTCCCCATGCTCACCCGTCATACTTTCCGCACCGTAAACTATCTTACCGCCCAGCATCACGGCCGCCCCGGCCATCCCGAGAGAAGTTAGCATTTCCCGGCGGCTCAACACGCGCTTGTTTTCGTTCATCAAGGTTACCTCCCCAAAATCGGATTTTATTGTTCGCTCATCCTTTGATAGCTCCGAGCGTCATTCCTTTGACGAAGTACTTTTGCAGGAAAGGGTACAAGATTAGAATCGGCAGCGAAGTATACATGACTGTTGCCATCTGGATGGACATGGGCGGAGGCGGAGGCGCGCTTAAGTCGATTGCCCCGAAAATATCGCTTTGACCAACCATAACAACCTGTCTTAACAGGACCTGCAAAGGCCATAAATCCGAGCTGTTGGTATAAATAATGGAAGCGAAATATTGATTCCAGTTGGCTACGGCATAAAACAACGTGAATGTGGCCAGCGCCGGCAAAGATAGCGGCAGCACGATTCGGACAAAAATGCTCAGATCGTTGCAGCCGTCAATTTTAGCCGATTCCAGAATGCTTTCGTGTATGCCCTCGAAAAACTCTTTGAGCACAATCATGTTGAATGCCGACACGGCGCTTGGAATAACGATAGCCCATAGCGTATCGATAAGCCCCAAGCCGTTTACGACAAGATAGGTCGGGATCAAGCCGCCGTTGAAGAGCATGGTGAACAACACCATCAGCATGATCCATCTTTTGCCGCTGAACGAACGGCGCGAGCAGGAATAAGCCATTGAAGAAGTGACCGCGATGTTGATGAGCGTACCGACAATGGTGATCCATACGGTGTTTTTCAAGCTGCTAAAAAAGATTTGGGTGTCGTAAATATACCGATAGGAACTGAAATCCCATCGTGTCGGCCATAGAAGAAACCGCTGAAACTCCTTCGTGTCGTCAAGCGACAAGAGCGACATGGCGAACACATGGAGAAACGGAACGAATGTCAGAAAGGAAAAGCCCAGCAGCAGGAGCATATTCATTCCGTCAAAAATACGATAAGACCATTTCGCGGAAGGCAAAGGCCGCCCCTCCTTTCGATTGATACGCTGCGAGACAACGGGGATCGAAGGGAGAACCCCGTACTCGCAGCGTGCCGGATGAATCTTTACTCTGCGTGCTTAGACTTGTAGCTTTCGTTCATCTCTTGGATCATTTGCTCCGCGCCCCGGGACTTCCATTCCCCGATCAACTTATCGTAGTTGGCGATCGGCTCCCCATTGACGATGATGTTAACGACCCCGTCCAGCAAAAATTTGGATAACTCCTCGCCTTTATCTATTTTCGTTTTGGATATCACTCCGAGGCTCGCGTCCTTATACGGGGTTCCGGATAGTGCCGTATCATATGCTTTCTTCTGAATTTGTTTGATCTCGTCGGGCAGGCTTGGAGATAAGAGGTAATCCCCTTCCGGAATCGGATTCGTCAGCAAATATAAGCCGGGCCGTTCCGAATTGCCCAAGCTCGTGTACGACTTGGTCCCGTCGGCGTTTTTTGTAAAATGCACACCTTCTTGCCCATCGCTGAACGGCACGATGCCCGGCGCATTCATTTGGTCGTCCAGTATTTTCAGCAGTCGGCGGACCTTCCCTTCGTCGCTGCCGGCTTTCGCCGATAGAACATTAAAGCCATAGAACCCGTTGCCAAGGGAATACGAGCCTTCCGTTCCGTCCAACGCAGTCAGCGGAGGAACGACGTCCCATTGAAAGTTGGGGTTGGCGGCTCTTGCCTTCTTCAACCGCTCCGGAGAGTAGGCCAAGTAAGCGAAATCGCCGTGAATCCCGGCCTTGCCGAGCAAGAAATCTTCTTCTGATTGACTTGATTTCATCAGTACGAAATCTTTGCTGATATACCCGTTTCGGTACCAATCGGTCACAAGCTCTACAAGCTTTCTCCCGTTCGGCGCAGCCCAGCCCGGCAAAATTCCGCCCTTCCCGTCCTCCACCCACGACTGGAACGGCATCACCTTGGTCGGCGTGAACGCCGCAACGCTGCTTATAAATCCGGAGGCGTAAGACATCGCCATACCATAGGTATCCTTCTTGCCATTACCGTCCGGATCATTTTCCGTGAACGCTTTCATGACGTTCGTCAATTCTTCGTAGGTCGTCGGAATCGGAAGATTGAGATTGTCCAACCAGTCCTTCCGGATCGACAGTACCCAGTTGGAAGCCGCCCGAATACGCGGAATTCCATAAAGATGGCCTTTATACGTCATCAGATCGAGCACATCCTGCGGAATTTTGGATAAGTTGGGGTAATCCTTGATATATGCTTCCAATGGTAAAAAAGCTCCTGCCTCCGCATAGTTATAGAACGTTTGAGTAATATCCTCCATTAAAGTGATGTCCGGAATATTCCCGGATGCGAACGCGGTTGCAAGCTTATTGTTATAATCGCCGGATGGAACCGCGTTGAATTGGAAATCGATGTTATACCGCTCGTTGATGGCCTGAATCCCGTAGCCGGACGCCTCCGGTGGATTCCCGTACAAAATCGTCATCGCTTTCACCGCATATTTCTTGCTCATGTCGTCCGCTTTCGGACTTGCGGAAGAAACCGGCGACGGCGGATTACTTGCAGGGGAAGGCTCGCAGGCGGCAAGCAGGCTTGCTGCCATAAGAACGCTCACCGCCGTGATTGCTAGTTTCGGAACTTTCATAGAATGACCTCCTCTATTTATACTTATTAAAATAACCCCTTCTCGCCCAATCTCCTGGTCAGCCAATTAGCCGATGCGATCATGAACAATCCGACAATCCCTTTCATCAAGCCGACGGCTGCCGCGAAGCTGAAGTTTCCTTGACGAATCCCTTGGAAGTATACATAAGTATCGATTACTTCACCGACATGGGATACTTGCGGGTTCAGCATAAGAAAAATTTGCTCGAAGCCGACATCCAGCACGCTCCCCATCCGGAGAATAAGCAGGATACAAACTGTGCTTCTAATACCCGGAAGCGAAATATTCCACATTTGGCGGAAACGTCCGGCACCGTCGATTTTGGCCGCTTCGTACAACTCCGGGTCGACGCCCAGGAGGGCAGCCAAATAAATGATGGTCCCCCAGCCCGCCTCTTTCCAGATCGATTGCAAAATAATAAGCGGCCGGAACATCGCCGGATCCGTCAGCACATTCGCATTGTCAAAGCCAAGGCTCGCGAGAATGCCGGTCACGCTCCCGCTGCTGTTGAACAGAAGGTAAAAAACGCCCGCCACGACGACCCAGGACAAAAAATGCGGCAAATAAATGACGGTCTGGATCAGCCGCTTCAACCACGGAGAAGCCACCTCGTTAATCATCAGCGCCAAAACAATCGGTACGAAAAACACAAAGGCGATCTGATAAAAACTGAGCACAATCGTGTTCCATAAAACGCGCAAAACATCGGGACTGTCCGCCATGCGCTGAAAATATTCGAAGCCGGCCCAGGGGCTCCGCCAAATGCCCGTGAAAGGATTGTAATCCTTAAAGGCGATCACAATGCCGAACATCGGCAAATACTTAAACACGGCGAAATAAATCAGCCCCGGCAAAACCAATAACCACAAGTACTTCTCATCCCGAAAACGGCGAAAGCCTCTTTTCCGCCTACGAGCTTCTGTAATTATTCGAGCCCCCGCGTTTGTCGTTACATCCAATCGGTTCCCTCCCGCTTCCGTCCGTTTTTGCGGCAAAATAAGCGTCATCGATGACATGAACCCATCATTGCGGATTTTTCCGTGACAATCAATAATCACTTTTTAATCCTTATCGAAAGCCTCCGCAGCGTATTGCTGCTAAAAAATGATACATGTGAAAATGATGACACTTCCATTGACGGGAATGCTTGATGCTATAATGGAAATGGAAATTAGGCATATTGCGATAATCCCCTACCGGAGTTGACTCTCATGATGAAGAAGCTTCAAGGCTTGTGGACCTGGATGCGCTCCGGCCATCAAATGAAAAAGAAGCTGCTGGTCAGCCTGCTGCTTCTTTCCAGTATTCCCGTAGCCGTTATCGGACTGTTCACCGCAAGATTTACGTCGTCTATCATTCTTGATCAAGCCTATCAATCCAATATGTATTTTTTGCGGCAGAACGAAAAAGAAATGGAGGGGGTTTTCAGACGGCTGAACGATCTGCTGTTTCAATTCACCTACCATAATTACAATTCCGATAATCTCGCTACACTTAATCGTTTTACGAATGAGGATCTTGTCCCGGCTAATTGGAAAATGGTTCTGCAGTTGGGGGACATGCTTAACGTCGTGAAAAACGGTATGGGCCAGGCGCTGGAAGTCGATTTTTATTCGCCCCATTACAAAAAAATTATGACCTCCGACGGAAATATCCTAACGGAAGACCAATTCAACGACCCCAAGGTGCTGAACGAATCCCGTGACCATCCGATCGGCAGCCGATGGATCGATACGCGTATGGGACTTCAAGTAAACGAACGATTTACGAAGCCGGTCATTACAGTGATATGCCCTTTCATGCAAAGCACGGGCAACTCGCTAGGTGGAGCCATTATCATTTACTTCGATGCGAGCGAGCTAAGCCGGCTGTTGACGCTGCCTCCCGAATACCCGTCATCATCCATGTTTATCGCCAATAGAGACGGCAACATACTCATGCACTCCAACCCGGATGCCATCGGAAACCGTCTGAACAACGATATCGTTCAGGAGCTGAACAGTCTCTCGAACTCCGGCGGCTCCGACGACGATTTTCCCGCCATCGGAAAATATACGGCAGATTTGGAGGGTGAACGACGCTTGATTTACACGCTGCCCTCCGGTACTAAAGCATGGAATTATATCATTTCGATTCCTATGGATGCCTTGACTTCGAAGCCCAGGCAAACCTTGTATACGATTCTACTTATCAGTCTCGCACTTATTCTAATCGCCATATTCATCGCATTGAAGGCGTCCCGTAATATTTACGAACCTGTACAGCGGCTTGCCGGCAAACTTTCCAAAGGGCAGACGGAGGGGCGCGTCGGAGATGAAATTCAGTGGCTCGATCATTTTGTAAGCCGCGTGATGGAGCAAAACCAAAAGCTTTCGGAAGAAGCTGCCGCCTACTTCGCGCATATGGAAAATTACCGTTTACATCAGCTGTTGCTCGGTAATCCTCAGGATTCCGCCTCCATGACCGGCTGGGCAGCCGGACAAGGAGAAGCTCACTACGCTCTGTTTCTAATCGAGACGGATCAGTTGATGCTCGATAAGACATACTCGCGGACCGACCAATATTTATTTTTCTATTGCATACAGAATATCGCTCAGGAGGTCTTGCGCTTACACAGTCTGATCCCTCATATTCTGACCATGCATCCGGGCTTATTCGCCGTTCTGATTCCTATGGCGCATCCTCCCGGCAATGAATTGCTTCGGACATATGGAAACGAGATGTTGAGTGCGTTTCGCCGTCACCTGCCTTTCCCGGTTTTTATCGCTGCAAGTCATTCAAGCTTTGGAATACCGGATGTGCACGATGCCTATATCGAAGCGGTCCGAGCACTGCGCTATCGTTTTCTGCTGGGCGATAAAGAAACCATTCTAATGAATGCGCTTGAACCCCGGCTGGCTTTTCAGGTGGACGTTCTTTATGAGCAAGAAGCGAAAATATGCGCGGCTTTGCAAGCGTGGCGAATCGAAGAAGCTTTAGAGACGTTCGATCTGTTGACCGAGACGATGAAGGACGGATACGAAATGACAAGGGAGTTTGTCACCGGCTTCTTCACCCGGCTTTTTGCGTCTTTGATCAAAGCGGCTAAACACCAACAGAACAAGGCTATCTCGCCGGAGACGATCGAACCGCTTCTGCTCTCCCTTGCCGAACAGCCGACGATATCGGATATGAATCATTATTTCAAAACGGTGATCATCCCGCTCTTGACACCCAAGCCGGAAGACCAAACGGCCGAGAAAATCCGCATCGTACAAGAAGTGCTGGATTATATCCATGCCCGTTACGATCAAGATATCTCCTTACAGCTCTGTTCCGATCTCGTCCATATTCATCCCGTTCAGCTCAGCCGAATATTCAAGCAGATCGTCGAGGAGAAGTTCGTGGACTATGTTATTGCTTACCGGATGCGGAAAGCAACAGAGATGCTGGACAATCCGACGATCAAGCTTCAGGACATCGCCGAAAAACTGCGGTATACTTCCGTTCAAAATTTTATACGCACGTTCAAAAAAACGACGGGCGTCACGCCCGGACAATACCGGAAACATGCGGAACAACAGGCCGCCAGGTCCCCGTTTCCTATATAAAGTGTCTGTCAACATCGGCCGAGGTTGGATGCATCGTATCCTGAGCCAGGAAGATTCAATAAAGACTAGCATCTTGACCTATTTTGATTTAATCTTTTGTTACGGGACCCACATAAAAAAGAGCGATCCTTTCCATCGCCCTAATTTTAAAAAAGCCATATCACAGGAGGATATTAGATGCCGCAATTAATTTTTAGAGGAATTCCAGCCGAGGGCATACGCGCAATTAGCATACCTCTCGTAGAGGAGATGGCCGCAATATGTAAGTGCGGAACGGATAATTTCACCTTAGAGTGCCTGCACGTCACCGCTATCTTCGACGGGAAATATACCGATTCGTACCCTTTCATCGACGTATGGTGGTTTGAGCGGGGGGACGAAGTGCGTGATAATATGGCCGAGGCGATCGATAGGCATGTCCGGTCGCTTGGCATACCCGATCTGGAGATTTCCTTCCGGGTCGGCCGAGAGGACAATTTTTATATGAACGGACGCCGTTATGGGTCCTAAGCACCTCATTATTTATGCAGCCGAACACGATCAGCGACTTTGCAATGCCGGGGCCGATCCGGAAAACGGCTGCCCGGCAGAAGGCCGTCGAATTAATCGGCGGCCTGGTCGTCATTAGCCATGGATCACAAGTCCATATTTACTGAAAATCCACGATTTGCTCAAGTCGTGAATCGCATCATGGCTTATACGCACCGAAGGCTTTTGCTCCTTCATAGCATCTGCGTCATGAGCCGAGAAGCGAAGCGGCTTTGTCATTTTTTTAATAGTGCCCGTTATCTCATCGAAGAACGAATACGTTAACGGTTTATGGTTCCGGATATCCTCATAGATATAATACTTCCCTTTTTCATCTTCCATTTCAATTTGAAAGCCTTTTGGAAATGAAAGCAAGATACACGGAAGTTCATCCTCTGCCCATTGTCCGCAATATGGAAAATGGACACCTTCATTTCTCGCAAAAAATCCGGAGCTTTCATGATCAGATGCAACAGAAATGGAATAAACAAAGAAGGGGTGACCAGCGTTGCTTTTTTCCTCTGCCGCAAAATACTGATAAAATGTCTGATAAGCCTCATACACCTGATTCTGATCATGCTCTGTCCGGTCATAGTTGGTAAGATGAAATTGCGCTTGCTTATGTTCAAAAAGCTTCAAAACGCTTTTGAACTCTTCCGGCCGTATGAAGAATTTAAGCTTATAAAATCCGCTGTTCTTTAATTTGTCCATTTCTGGTTCACCACTCTTCATCATCTCTGTCTAAAGCAGGGAAGCGCGCATATTCAGCTCATATATGTTCAAAATTCATATTTCCTAAATCGTTTTCTGAGCGTTTCTTCGTGCGGTATCCACTTCGAATCACTCCATAAAGACATGCTTACAAGTTCTGACAGCTTATCTACGGCTTGTTCCGGACTCGTCATGCTAATGAAGTCGTCAAAATTCTCTTTACGGATATCCAGCACTTTCCGCAGGTAGTCATCATTAATACGCTCTTCCTTGAGTTCCTCATATTCTTCCCTCATCCACTGCTCACAAAAGATCCTTTCGGCTTGAATGCCTCCATTCTCGAAAAAAGACAACTCAAACAAGTCCTCATTCATATATCCGGCGGTCATCACTGGTTCCTCGATAATCCGGGACAACGTTTGGCCGATCTTCTTCACCACGGGATGGCCTCCTCTTATCGCTTTCCATTAACTTATACTTGCTCCCCTACCAGCGTTAGTGTGACAAACAGCGGTTCTTCATTTACAGCTCTCCTTCAAGAAACCTGATGAGGTATATTTCAGGCTGCGCTAGAAACTCTGTGAAGCTGCATAAATCCGCATAAACCTGATGCTCCACGTCATAACAGCCTATCAGGCCTTTTTTCTTCGGATTCCACACTAGCTGCAGATCGGAGTAATCGTCGATATCGGCTGACAGACGCAGCAGCTTTTGCCTGCCAACTTTCATCTCAATCGTATCGGTTAATGTGAAAAATTCGATATACCCGATTTCATATTCATTTTGCGCCAGCTCATGGCGCAGCTTGTCTCCGGTAAGAAAGCTGACCAGCTCATCGGTCAATTTATATTTTTTCAACTTATATTTTTCATTTTCCATATTATGTAATTCTTCCAGCTCCAGCGATTTCAAATATTCAGCCAATGCTTTATCCTTATTGCTGACCGCAATCGTATACGGCCGCTCGCCGTCCTTTTCCGCAAAAGTCACATCAGCACCGCGTTCAATCAAAAATTTGACCATAGCCATATTACCCATGCGCGCGGCAACGGTTAACGGGGTCGCTTGATACGGATAGACCATATCCGGTTTATTATAATTGATGTCCACCCCATGATCGAGCAAATACGTGAGTGTCTTATAGTCATGGTCCGATACGGCTTGACGCAATACAGCACCGCCATGCAGCTTCATATCTAATCCCAGCTCATGAATGAGCGGGATATTATTTTTGTTGCCATAGTAGGCCTGTGAATATGCGCCTGATCCCGTTTGATTGAGCTTGTCCATCTTGGCTCCTTGCGCTGCAATGTAGCGAACGATGTCCCCCTTGCAATAGCGAACAGCTCGCAGAAAAGCCGGATTATGATGGACATTCAGGTTGACGCCGTGATCGACCAACAGCTTTACAACATCCATTCTCTGCAATATAAGCGCCAGATCGAGCGGACTTAATGTGGTATGCTTGCTAAGTACGATGCCATCTTCAATATTCCAGCCTGCTGCAATTGCAGCCTGCAAAGCCGGAATATTTCCTTTGTAAATGTGCAACGCGATTTCCGGCAGCTCCTCGAATCTCCCGATACCTTTTAGATTGAACATACTATAGCTCCTTTCCGCTGTTCCTCATAAACGGTAATCACCGGTCAACCCCTTCTTTACCTTCATGTTCTCATTTTAGTTAGTATTCGCGCGCTGCATCGAACCAGCGTTGAGCCATCTCCTCCGTTATAGGCCCGCCAATCAGGTGGTCAGACTGGCTGAGTTGCCATACCGCTTCACCAAGGTCTTCCCGTTCGGTGGTTTCGATGCCTTTGAGGGTGTTGAAGCGCACGGTGAAAGCGGTAATGGCTGCCTCGGCATCGGCAAAGCTGCGGGCCTCGGCCAAGGCTGCCTTTGCAATATTGTAAGCTTCGTTAGCCGGCTTGGCCAGACGTTTAGGCCAGGAAGAGAACGGGCGGCCGAACTCGGCCGTCCACCACTCAGGCTTTCGTAATTGGCTCACTGAAGCATGGTATGTCCACGGGCGGGTTTTGGCGCGTGTTTTCATTTGCTGTTTGAGACGCTTGCCAGCGGTCTCTTCCACATTGTAGGCGATAAATCTGTCTAGCAACGGCCACGCGTTCAAGGCCGGCAACTCCTCCAGATCGGGCATGAAGCGCAGCTCCAGACTCGTTAACTGGGCTTGATGAGCTAATAACTCCAGGTCGCAGAAATTCCCCCACAAACTCAGTGAGTTAAGGTTCGGGAACCGGTTTAGACACCCCAACGATATGGGCTGTCCCAGCGGTGTGTTCTGCAGCGTCAGGCTCGTCACCTGTTGCAGCTCACCCAGGTCGGGCAGCAAGAAAGGAGGATCATTCCTGCGTCGGCCGGTGCGTGGTGCCAGTGTCAGCGAACTGGGCATATCGCCTGTGGCCGAGAAGCGTGATAGTTCGCCGGACACACTCAAGCGGAAATGCCGCTTCGGAAGTTTCAGGCTCAGAGGCCCCGTTGACTTGTCCAACTCAATATTCAAGCCATGCAAATTGGACTCGCTGGCGTCCACCACTGTGTCTGCGGACAGGATCGGAGTCCATGTCATCTCTTCAATGGGACGTTTCTTCGCCCAGTCAAAGAAGCCTGTGTCACTGCCGGTATAATGCAGAAAACGCGGCCAGGGAGAGCCCGCCGGTGTGGCAAAGACATTGAATACGGTCCAATCGATGTGCGCATCAGACGCGACATGAAGGTCTGCTTTCTTCCCCAATTGCGACGGTCCAAGGGATAGACTGCCCACACCGGGCTGAATGACAAGAGTGTGACTGCGTGGACCTGTCAGATCGATCGGATAACGACCAACTTCTCTAACAGAACCAGTAGGAGGATGAGCTTGGCTATCATTTGGCACTTCTATCATCCTTTCTTCTTTAACATAGTCATTTCGGCAAGTGCAGAAGGGCTAGCGATACTTCTCAATACGTACCTCCTGCATAATGAAATCCGCTCCTGGCTTCATAGCAGGATCGATTCGAAGCTGTTCAACATCGCCATCGACCATCGATTCGATCGTCTTGCCGGAGAATACTTTGCTTTTCGCTTCCGAAAATGATTCTCCTGCTCCCCTCCAAAACACTTGAACCTCACGTTCGCCATTTACCGATAGCTGGATGCGAAAATAAGTTTGCTTGGCTTGAGAGATCTCCATAGAAGGGCCGATCAAGATCGGGTCATTTGTCGTAGAGGTCCATTCGCTCTCCTTCTTGCTGATGTTGTAAACCGTCCAATCCTCAAAATTTGTGAATACGAATTCTGCAGTTCTCTCTGCCTGAGCCTGCCTCCATTCCTGCTCTCCTCTATCACGGTCGAATATAAACACACTGTATAAGACAAGAGTGGCAAATACAAGGATAACTCCAGCATAAGCTTTATAAAGCATGTCGATTCTCCTTTGTTACACCCTTGTTTACCGCATCATAAAGCTGGCTCATTCCGTAACAGAAAAAGATAATCATGTAAGGCATTATGGGGTAAGCATAGCGGGGAATAGGCAGCATGATTTGATGCATAATGGTATAAATAACGATAACCAACGCCAGCCAAGCGATCGCATGCTTGCGCCAAACACTTGCCATTAAGCCCAGCCAGCCTCCCGCAACGAACAACAGGTGCAGAGGATTCCGCCATTTTCCGAACATGTGGGCAATCTCTCCGTTTTCGACCCAAGGGATCCTCCAGAAAGCGTTTAGCTTGCCAATTAGAAACCATTTGATAAATCCTGCCTGGTGAAGCTGGGAGAGGAACATTTCTTTCGCCCTGTCACCCCATAATGCATTCCGCTCAAGCTCAGTGGTATCCATTAGATAAATAGAATAGAAAGTATTCTCCCACCCAATGGAGTAAGGATGGACACCCCACAGTAAAGGATTGTTTCCGGAAGTAGTAAATAACACGGGCTCGCCGAATAACAGGGAATTTCGAATCCACCACGGAAGAACGACGATAAATGAACTGAAACCGACATAGAACAGTGCTCGAAAAACAAGCTTTTTGGATGGAAGCTGAATTGCGAAATAAAGAACCAGGGGCAGGACGAGAATCGCGGGTGTCGGCCGGACCAAGACGCTGAATCCCAGCAAAACTCCGGCAGCAATTAATATCGAACTCCGGCCCCTCTGTAAGCCCTCCAACAGCAATAACAAAAATGAGGCCAGCAGCAACGTAAACGTAACCTCGGTCAGAAGCAGTCCATTGGAATAAATAAAACCTGGATAAATGGCCATGCATGCAGCGCTAATTAAGCTGAACGTCTCGCTTAAATACTTTTGGGCGATCCGATAGACAACCCATATCGTGAGTACGCTGAACGCAACTTGTGTGAGTTGAAACCCCAGCTGAGCGGTACCGAATAACCCGTACACTGCGGAGAGAACCAGCGGAAACCCAGGCGTGACAAAGCTATTAGGCTCTGTTGAATTATAGCCAAGTATCCCGGTCTCCAGAAATTGCTTCGCCATCTTGCTGTAGAACATTGCATCTTCGGCCAGAGGGGGGAACGAGTTGCCAAAAATGTAGTAGAGTCTAATCGCCAAAGCACTCAAAAGTATAAGATAAATCCATTTAAAGCGCATTTGTTCGGCCTCGTTTCCATAAACATGAGTGACTTTCCTTTGATACTCATTTAGCGAGTCTACCCCGGTAAACTGAAACATATGAGACTTCCATTCTCTGTTTTCTCTCGTAAAATAAATATTTAATCCCTTTTATCTACCAAATAGTACATCAAAAACGATTTAATATAAACATTCACTTTTGGGATATGAAAACCCCCGTTGTGTATCGAATAAAACTCGCTTTACTTATGATACGGTTCACCGCTCTGTCTGTAACGGCAAGTTTTTTGTAAACCACGCCCCATACCTTGTCAAAGCAGCTTGTCTTGGGTACAATTTCCATAAGAAAACTTTGTGGGAGGAGATCAAATGCATCCAAAAAAAGTCCCCCGTTAAGCCCGAGGTCCTCCATCCATGTGTTAGTGACTATTCACCCAAATAAATCAAAGGGAGATGCACACTAATGCACATGAATGGACCTGTAAATATATCTCGAAACGAAAGACTTGAAACCTGCCACGAAATTGCCTCGAGATTACACGAGGTGTACGGCGAAAAAATCCTTGCCATTGGAGTCTACGGTTCTGTTTCCAGAGGTACGGACGGCCCTTTTTCAGACATTGAGATGTTTTGCGTACTAAGTGAATCCAGCGAATCCGTAGATTTTAGCTATGAATGGTCGGCGGGGCCTTGGAAAGCAGAAGTGGACGTCCAAAGTGCAGACGTTCTACTTAAAACAGCCTCTACTATTGAAGGAAGTTGGCCATTGACGCATGGGCCATTCTTTTCTCAACTTAGCCTGTATGATCCAAAAGGCTTTTTCCCAAGATTGAAGGAAGTTGCCGAATCACCAACAAGGGAAGATTTCCGACTTTCAATCAATGAAGTCCTTGTAGGGGAAATGTACGAATTTGTTGGGAAACTTAGGAATGCCAGTCTAAATGGCCCACACACCTACTTGCCATACTTGGCAGTGGAGTTTTCCCAATACGGAGCTATGCTAGTCGGGTTGCACAACCAAAAACTTTTCTCGACCGGCTCAATGGTTTTACCGGAAGCATTGGAACTGCCTAACCGTCCAGAAGGATTCGACAATATTGTGCGAATGGTTATGTCTGGAGAGTTATCAGAACCTTCAAAGATCGTTTCTGCTTGTGAAAATTTCTGGAATGGCCTCGTGAAGTGGGCAGCCGAACATGACTACGTAATAAGTACAAAAAGAATCCCGTTTTGACCCGCAAATGCGACTTTTACAACACTAGCGGCCAAGGGACGACGACTGCAACGTATGGGTGATGCTTGCCTCCGCAGTCGTTTGGATATCGGAACAGCATTTGAGGAGACCCTTTACTGTACGTCCCTGTTGTCTGTCTTTAGAGAAAAATCGAAAGGCACCCGCTTGGGTGCCTTTCCTTTACTTATATCATGTCGCGGTATCTGCACGAGTCCGCCTGGCCGCACCAGGCACTTCGTTTATACTTCATTCCAGATACGCTTTACGTTATCCATTCCGATCTTCGTTCCCGCTTCGCAATCTTCCATACCTTCGAACTCGATTGTAATATTGCCGTCATAGCCGGATTGTTTGATTTGCCGCAGAACTTCTCGTATTGGAATATCGCCTTGACCGACAATGGCGCCCCGCAAATAATTTCCGTTCGAGGTTGTGAACCAATCGCCTTCGCCGGGGTCTTCATAATAGGGGCGGAAATAGAAATCTTTGATATGAATCAATGAAGCAAACGGCAAATTCTTTCTGACGCCGACAAGCGAAGGTTCGTCCACGCACATAAAATTGCCGATATCGAGTGTTGTGGAAAAGTTCGGACGATTCACCTGGCGCAGCACCCGCTGAACCCGATCGCTCGACTGGACGGAAAAGCCATGATTCTCGATCGTTGTCGTAATGCCGAAACCGGCGGCATAATCGGCGATGATTTGGCTGCCCTGAGTGATCTCCGGCAAATGCTCTTCAAAGTAATGAATCGTCATCTTCTCCGGCGGCAGCGTAAATGCTGTAACATCATGACGCATGTGACGCATGCCGAGCCGGTGAATAAGATCAACATGTAGTTTGACGCGATTAAGCTCCGCTTCAAACAATTCCGGCGTATCCTGTACGAAATTGGCGGGCATCGAATAGTTCGATAATTCGATCCCGAGCGTTCTCGCCCGCTCTCTCAAGGCATCGGCCAGCTCTGGATGATCCACCAGCGAATATCCGTACGGCACCAGTTCCAGATGCTCGCCGCCATGATCCTTCACCCACTGTACCACATCGAGAATCGTCATCTTTCCCGATTTCAATGCGGGCAGCAGACTGTATGAACTTATTCCGATCTTCACTTTATTCGTTTCCCCGCTTTCGTCCAGGTAAGCTGTAAGCTTAAGCTTCGTCTGCTCCAGGCTTTCCCCTTTATTTATCGCTCGACTACTGCTGTCCGCTCACGCAATAAGCTTCGAATCGCCTTATAACCGGCTCCGCCGCATGCTTTGTAACCCGCAGGCGCAGCCGGCTTGCCAGGACCGGCTCGAATCGGTCGATCTTCTTGTGTCCGATGGCGCTTCCAACCGCAAGCTCCACCCACTGGTCTTCCCGGAACGCCTCCAGCACGTATTCTCTTACCCGCTCCCCATGGGCGATATCCTCCATCAGAATGACGTGGTCCACAGTCTGGCTCTCCTCCAGTTCCAGTGTGACTTCCGTTCCTTCGCCTGCCGCAGCTGCAATTGCGGCCCCGAACCGGCGGAGGATTTCATCGCCGAGCTCGATTAAACGCTCCGCGTCGACGTCCGGCAGCAGTCCCCGGTCGTCAGGCGCCACATTGAGCAGCAGCGTTGCGCCGTGACCGACCGAACGGTAATACAAGTCGAGCAGATGCTCCAGGCTGTGCAGGCTGCTCTCGTCATTGGGATGCCAGAACCAATGACGGCTGCGGATCGGCACATCGCATTCCGCGGGCACCCAGGCCGGCGTCCCTTCCATCCAGGTAAGCATATCGCTGGTAAACATGCTCTCTCTTGCCGATTCGGCCGTATTCCAGCAAGGATAGGGAGCAACCCCGTCCTCGTTGCCGACCCAGCGGATGGTCGGGGAGCCCATGTTGAATATCATCGCATCGGGCTGATGCTGCTTCACCAATCCGATTATTCGCGGCCAATCGTATTCTCTTCCCTGGGAGCCCGCTCCGTCAAACCATACCTCCACAAGCGGTCCGTACTGCGTAAGCAATTCCGTCAGCTGCTCGGCATAGAATTGGTCGTACGCGTCTTTGTCCGGATAACAAGGCTCATGGCGGTCCCATGGCGACAAATACAATCCCAACAGCAAGCCTTCCTCCCGGCACGCGTCCGCAACCTCACGCACGACATCGCCGCTGCCGTTCTTCCACGGACTGGACTTGACCGAATAATCGGTCGTTGCCGTCGGCCACAGACAGAAGCCGTCATGGTGCTTCGCCGTGAAGATTAAATATTTGCATCCAGCCCGTTTTGCCGTCCTTACCCACTGGCGGGCATCCAGCTTGACAGGGTTGAACAGCTCCGGCGAGTCGTTCCCTTCGCCCCATTCCTGATCGCAGAATGTATTCATGCCGAAATGGCAGAACATCCCGAACTCCAAATCCTGCCATGCCATCTGCTGCGCAGATGGTTTCGCCAATTCAGTCGTATCCATTTTCGTTTCTTCACTCGCTTTCTTTTGTTAGTCCGGTGGACCTCAAATTGATTTATTTTACGGCAAGAGCATTCTGGTAAATCTCCATATATTTATCCACTTGAAGTCCGGCGAAGCCTTTCACATAAGAATCCCATTCTTTCCCGATATCCTTGGATCCCGTAATGAACTGCGCCATATTGGATTTGATGTAGTCCCGAATCGTCGTCTGGAGCTGTGCAGCGGCTTCCGCATCCTCCAGCGCGATGAAGACGCTGTTCGGATAGGATTCATTCGATTTGAACGGCTCGTATTTCTCTGATTCCCGCTGCAGCCGGGTGCCATATCCATCATCGGCCAGCGGATCCTGCGGAGTTGTCCATGAATTGCGGTATGCATAAGTGCGGAGTGACGGGCCGATCTGCTCCCAGCCGTCATTATGCGTCGTTTTCTTCACCTCGGGTATAATAGCCGTGTATTTCGCCTGCTTGCCGTCCATGTCCATCTCTCCGTCTGTCGCTTTGCGCCAGCCCTTGCCTTCGGGACCGTGCTCCTCCAGAACGATCGCTTCCTCGGTATACAAATAGTCGGCCAGCCGGATTGCGGCGATCTGCTGCTCTTCCGTTGCCTTGTTCGTAATGGCGAACTGGGAACTGCCGATCCCGGCAAAATAAATCGTCTGCTGCACCCCGTTCGGTCCCTTGAGCGGCGGTACGGTGACATATTCTTTATGCCTCGGATGCTTGTCGTCCGGACTGTGCGCGTAGCTGATCAATGCCGTTGTCAAGCCGCCCATGACATTGTCCGGCTCGCGGTTGGCGAGCTGCTGAATCGCATCGGCATTTTGCGTGAACGCAGCCGGGTCGATCAGCCCTTCCTTATAGAGCTTGTTCAGATACAGCAGTCCCTGCTTCCATTCCTCTTTATCGGCAACCATATCGACCTTGCCGTCCTTTACAGACAGGAACGTGCCATTACTCTTCTCGGTATAATCGTCCATGATAAACGCGTTCATCAAGAAAGCGGAGACATTGCCCGCCCACATTTCATCCGAGCCGGTAAGCGGAATTTCATCCTTCTTTCCGTTGCCATTCGGGTCCTTCTCCTTGAACGCCTTCAGCACGGTGTAGAATTCATCCGTTGTCGTCGGAACGGACAATCCAAGCTTATCCAGCCACTCCTTGTTAATCCACAGCTTCATGGCGTAGTCGCAGTGGTAGCATTCGTTGATCTGCGGCAGTGCGTAGATGTTGCCGTCCGGTGCTGTAATCGAGCTTTTCAGATAGGGAATATCCGTTAGCGCTTTCTTAAAATTCGGCGCATACTTGTCGATCAGGTCGTTCAGCGGGATGAAGACGCCCTGCTTCCCGTATTTCATCTGTTCTTCCTTCGTGAGGGCTCCCTGCAGGATCACCTCCGGGTAATCACCGCTGGCCAGCATAAGCTGCTTGCGGTCATTTAATGCATTGTCGGGTACAAGCTCCCACTGAATGTCGATATTCGTCTTCTCTTCGACATACTTCGTGAATTCATTCGTATCCATGTTCTCAATGCTGGCGAATTGGGGAGCAAACATCTTGAGCTTCATCTGCTTCGATACAATGGGGTACGTACCGACAGGGGTAAACAGCTCGCTGCTTCCCGTATTGTCTGATGTCTGCTTATCCCCGGAATTGCCGCCCGCTTCCGATTTATTCCCGGATTCGGAACTGCAGGCGCTCATCACCAGCGAACAAATTAGAAGCATAACCATCATGACCGCAAACGTTTTTGTTTTTCTTTTCATCGTACCGCTCCTCCAATTATCGTATTAAGTATCGCATGAATCAATGCTCCAATGGCAGCAGTTTGCGCCGGCGCGGCGGGCCCTGCATCACCTCCCGCATGAAGTTCAATCCTCTTAGCCTTTTAACGATCCGATCATGACACCTTTGACAAAATGCTTCTGTACAAACGGGTAGATGATCATTACAGGTGCGCTGGCAACGACAATCAATGAATATTTAAGCAGGTCCTTAAGTCCCTGCTGGGCCAGAAGCTGATCAACATCGGAAACCATTGACGGATCGATCGTATTGAGAATCAGAATGTTGCGCAGAACGATCTGCAGCGGAAACAGCTCGGCTGACCGCAAAAAGATGAGTGCATCGAAATACGCATTCCAATGCCCGACGGCGTACATCAGCGTCATGACGGCCAGAATAGGCTTCGAGAGCGGCAGTACAATTCTTGTCATGAAGCGGATATCGCCGCACCCGTCCAGCTCGGCCGCCTCGGCCAGCTCATCGGGAATCGTCGTTTGAAAGAAGGTGCGGGCTACAATGACCTGGAAGACGGCGAGCGCCCCCGGCACAATCATCGCCCAGCGGGTATCCAGCAGATGCAGATTCTTGACCACCAGATAGAACGGAACAAGTCCTCCGTCGAACAGCATGGTAATAACCAGCAGCACCATAACTAAATGACGCCCGTACAATGTCTTTTTGGACAGCGGATAAGCCAGCATAACAGTCAGAGTGACGTTAACCAATGTCCCGATCACCGCATAAAAGATAGAGTTCCCATAGCCGATCAGAATTTGCGGATTGCGGAAGACGGCTTTATAGCCCTCCAGGGTGAAATCGACTGGGAACAACCAGACCTTGCCCGATACGACGGCCTGCGGCGAACTGAATGAAGAGCTTAATATATACAACAGTGGAATCAGAACGACCAGAAGCACCACCGTCAAGAACAGATAGATCCCAAACATAAACAGCCGGTCGCCTTGCGATTCGCGAATGGTGGTTGTTTTATCCATAATGACTCCTTTCTACCACAAGCTGGTGCTCGACAGCTTCTTGGCGATATAGTTGACGGAAACGAGCAGAATCAGATTGATGATCGAGTTGAAGAAACCGATGGCCGCGGAGAAGCTGAAGCTCGAACCGAGCAATCCGACCTTGTACACATAGGTAGAGATGACCTCCGACGTGCTCAGGTTCAGCGGATTTTGCATCAGATAGATTTTCTCGAAGCCGAGCTTCATAACGTTGCCGAGATTCAGAATAAGCAGCACGACAGATACCGGAATCAGGCTCGGAATGTCGATGCTGATGATTTTCTGGAACCGAGAAGCACCGTCCACTTTGGCTGATTCGTAGAGCTCGGGGTTAACTCCGGCGAGAGCGGCGATGTAGATGATTGCGCCATACCCGGTAAATTGCCACACATCGGACCAGACATAAATGGATTTGAACAAACTCGGCATACCCATGAAGTTCGTATTTTCCATGCCAAGCAAGGAGAAGAACTTGCTGATGATTCCGACATTCGGCGAGAGGGTCACGACCAGAATGGAAACCATGATGACCGTTGAGATGAAATAAGGCGCGTAGGTGACAAGCTGAACGCTTTTCTTAAACCAGCCATTCCTGATTTCATTCAAGGCCAGGGCGAGCAGGATGGGCGCAGGGAAGCCGACCAACAGACCATACAAGCTGATGCCGAGCGTGTTCTTCATATACAACCAGAAATTGGGGGAATCAAAAAACTGCATGAAATATTTGGTCCCCACCCAGGGACTGCCCCACATTCCCTTGATGACGTTGTAATCCTTGAAAGCGATGACGATACCTGCCATAGGGACGTACTTAAAGACGATCAAATAAACCAGCGGCAAAAATAAGACCAGATACAGCTGCCAATGACGTTTGGCCTTTCTCCATGGCGAAGGTGCCGCATTCGGACTTGACAAGTTCTCATCTCCTTTCGTCCATGCTGTAGTTTTGCTTTTCTGATGCCCAGTTTAGACCTCTGTGAACGGATATGGCAATAAACAAGAATCGGCGATGCAACCGTTTTCCTTTTAAGCTGAAAAAAGACGCAGCCCCGGAGGATTCCGGGGCTGGCAGCAGGACCAAACTGTTTTCTACAAGTTAACCGATTTCGTGCTAAGAGGGCCGTTTGGCCGCTTCCTCGCGGTATTCGCTGGGCGAAACCCCGACAATCTTCTTGAACACGCGGCTGAATGAGATCGCACTCGTATACCCGACGCGCTCCGCAATCTCCTGCACCGAAAAATGGGCTTCAGCAAGCAGACGTTTCCCTTCCTGCATGCGGAGATGAATCAGGAAGTCGACGAATTTCTGACCAGTTTCTTCCTTAAACAGCTTGCTGACGTATTTTGCATTCAAACCGTAATTTTCACTCAAATACTCAAGGGACATGTTCGGGCTGGCGAACTGCTCTTCGATCAACCTTCGCATATCTCTGATCATGACGGCATGCTGGCGCTTATTTTGAACCTCCTGCAGAGCAGCGGCAAGATCCGTTAACAGCTGCTGTGTCTCCTCCCGCATTTGCTCCAGCGATTCGCAGGCGTCAATACATCCACTCAGCTTCGGCAGCCCTTCCCGGTTCCAAATTTCTTGAACTTCCTTGCTCAAACCCGTCAGTTCACGGCCCAGATAATAGACCAGATAGTTCATCAAGCTCATAATCTCTTCTTTCTTCAGCAGTCCTTGATTCAGCTGTTGAAACAGCTCGTCGTATTTATGAGCCCAATCCTCTTCGAGAAGGCGGAACGATTGCACAATAGAGCGAATCGCGTTCAGATGCGAGAATACTTCCGCCTGTCCTTGGCTCATAATCTGTTTGTACGTGATGACACCGTTTTCACCGAGCATGATTTTGTATTTGAGCGACTCGATCGCTTCTTTGAATGATTTCGAAAGATCGGCCAGTTGGTTGGCCGTTTGGCCGATTCCAATCGTGACGGAAAATTTCATATACTGCTGTGTCCAGCTCCGGACATTCTCAAATAATTCCAGCGTCCGCTGCTGTTCGAGCTCTTCGTCATCGCTTTGCTCAAACACCATGACGCACAGCTGCGAGGCCGAAGTCCATTCCGTCCACAGCTCGCAATCGTATTTCGCTGCCAGCTCCTGGACCATCGTCCGCAGGGCGAACTTCAGTAATATTTGATCCTGGCTCGAATAGTCCCCGCAGAAGTTTCCATACTTGTCAATCTCGATCACGGCCATGACCTGACGGTTCGTAGGCGCCGGAAGCTGCAGACTGTCCGCTTCTTTCTTCCACTGATCAATCGATAGGGCCGGCCTGTCCTCAATCAGTTTGTGGAATAAATGCCGGGTACGCAGATGGAGATCTTCCTTATGCTTCTGTTGAAATTGGTTTGCCTGTTCCATCATGTTATCCAGCGCCGACTCGATAAAGATAAATTCGTCGATTCGGCCTTTCGTAACCAGACTGCCGGGAATCGGCAGCGTATAGCCGCGCAGGCGCGAGACGATCTGTTCGAGCGGCCGGGTATTTCGCCGGGACACAACGATCATCCAAACAATGCCCAGGACTATCATCACCAGACCGATCATAAACCAGACATTGTACAAGGAGGATATAAAATGAACGACCCTGCCGTTCACGAGTCCGCTTTCATAAGTCCAATCCGAATAGCTTGATACGTAATGGGAATACACTTTGGCCGTATCCGCCGCTCCGCTATCCGTGAACAAGGCACTGCCCGAAGCATCCTTCACCCGGATAAAGCTCAAATTCGGATCGTAGAGATCTTCGGTCATTTTGCGCAGCGACTCGGTTGATACATTAATGACGACAAGCCCTTTCTCATTCGTAATGAAAGGGACGCCTCTCACCAGACTGACAACTTGCTTGCCCTTAATGACCGAGAACGGCTTGAAACTTCTCACGCTCGTCCACTTCTTATTGGAAGAAGACATTTTGTTGCTGGTAATGAATAAGTGGTCATTGTAACTGCTTACATAATCGCTTGTCGCATTCGTGAGAACGAATTGATCCTCATAGCGGACCCAATAGATGGAATCGATTAACGGATAGGATGTAATCATATCCTTCATTTTTTTAACGGCATTAATATTGACATAGGGATCGCCGTCCGTTGGACTGTTAAAAAAGTCGTTCAGGACCTTATTATTGATAATTTCAAGCATCACCGCGTTGTCGATGGCTTTGAGTGACGTATCGATGAGGCGCATCGCCTGCAGCGATAGCATTTTATTCGCATTGAGCGCCTCCTTGCGGTTCTGCTCACTCAGCATTTGGAAGAAAACGAAAAAGATGAAGGTAATGACAATAAAAAAGATTGGAATATAAGATAGCAGCAGGCGATAAAACCATGTTTTCCCCATCAAGGGTCCCTTTGCCTTCATCTTCTTTGCCTCCTGACCGTAAGTTTCGCGTTCCTTCTCAACTGTACAAAGATATCATCCCTAGCCGGGATCCGCGCGTGTGTTCTATTACCCTCGCAAAGCTTCTCCAATAATAACATGTTCGATATGCCTTTGGAAAAACAAGAAATACCAAGGATCGGGATTGAGTTCCGGAGGGACATTTGCCCGCCTTTTCCCGCTCCTCGGACGCACGCAAAAAAAAGATAAAGGAGCTGCCGCGGCATGCTCCTTAGTTGATGTTCTTATGGATTTTTATTTTCATGATCTCCACGACAGGCTGACGATTCGGTGCCAAGGCACTTCGAAAAGTCGCCCTTTTATTGATTTACCTTATTGAGTTAACCGGCACGTTATCATAATCCTCAAACTTCATCCTGTCAAGAAATAATGCGTGAATGAGCGAAAAAGCGGGGGAACCCCAATACTGGTTTCGAAATAGGAATGAATTTTCGAGAATAAGAAGCCATTTCGTTTTTTCCAATTCATCCAGTTTCACGTAAAATTTCTTTTGAGGTCAATCGAAAAGGATAAACAGAAAAGGAGGGTCTGCATGAACAGAGTGGACAAAATCAGATTTATGCTCCTTTACGGTAAAGCGCCCGAAGCAGAATGCTTCGGGTACATGGAGTTGAATCGGGATGGCAATATGATTGCGCTCTACAATAGGTATGGCGAGGAAATAGACATGTATGGCGGACATGAATTCATCAGGGTACGGATGCTTGGTAAATTCGATGACGAAGACCGCGATCATTTTTATTCCTTGTTAGAAAGTGATGGTGTAGGATGACTTGCACGACAGGCCGGCCATTGGGTGTCAAGGACAGAACGAAAAGAACGTACGTGAGGTTAGAAGGTGACCGCGCAGGTTCGCGAAGCAAAGAGAGGGCCGATGTTAGGTGTGCCATACCACCTATGTCACGAGCAATCATGTCCACTACATGTGCTTCATTCTATCCTTCCTTCCGTACGATTAATAACGGTTTCCGTTTTAGATATACGATAGCTAATTCCAAAAACGATTAATGCTAAGAGAACGGCAGCCCCCGAAAAGAATCCAAGATTGTTAACCGATCCATACTTGAGCCCAAGTCCGCCGAACAATGCTCCGAGCGCGCTTCCCAAATAGATGAAGGAATTGTGCAGAGAGAGAACGACCCCCGACATGCTTCCGGACAAATCAATCAACCGATGCTGTTGGGCAGGATTGAAAGCATAGCCGCTAAAGCCCCATAAAGCCATTGCGGTGATTCCGACGATCAATGGATCTGCGAAACCATGGATGTAGCGTAATAAAGATAAAGTCGAGACCGCGCCGAGCAACAAGAATAGACTGAGTACGATCGTTCGTGTTGAACCGAATCGGTCAACAGCATATCCGCCAAAACTCACCCCGGCAAAACTTGCGATCCCTACAAAAAAGAGAAGAATGGTTATCGTTTGCCCTGCTGCTCCGAACTGTCCGAAAATATCAGCTACATAAGTAAAGACGAGGAAAATGCCGATTCCCCAGGTTAAACTCGTCACTAAGGCAGATAGGATCAAAGGACGTTTAAGTAAAGATAATCTGTTTTTCAAAGAAACGGTCTCAGACGGATCGATCGTTGGAAAAAACAAGTGTATGAAAATGGCCGCCAGGACCGCTAACACGCCAACGATCCAGAATGGCATTCTCCAATCAAGGGTATAAGCAATCCACGTCCCTAGAGGAACCCCAAGAATGAGAGCGATCGTCTGACCCCCCAGTACCATGGATAGCGAACGGCCGCGTTTATCAGGAGGCGCCAGAACGGACGCAGCGCCCGCGGCTGCCGGAGAAAACATCCCTGCACCAGCTGCCGTGATCATCCTCCCCAGGAAAACAACAGCATAGATGTTTGCCAATCCGCAGAGAAAGTTTCCGGCGGCAAATAAAAGCATAGCTCCCGCCAAGAGCCGTTTTCTCTCGACCCTTCCTGTCCACATCGTTAAGATCGGCGAACCGACCGCATAAACAATCGAAAAAACCGTAACAAGTTGCCCTGCGGTAGATATCGAAACGTTTAAGTCCTGAGAAAGCGCAGGAAGTAACCCGGCTATCATAAATCCTTCCATTCCAATGGCGAATCCTCCCAGTGTCAGTAAAAGCAGCCGAAAACCCATAAAAATGAACTCCTTTCGAAGACTTCATTGATTCAATATAATCAATTCAGTTACATTGAATAACAAAGTAATGGATGTATAAGCAAAAAGTTCACCCTTATCAAGAGAACTAAATTGGTTACATTGGTAAGCGATAAAGAGTCGCCGGAAAATCTACCCTATCCAGCCCCTTTTGTTTCTTCGCTTAATAGCCCCTCATTACTCTTATACGCTGGTCTGAGTGAGCGTTTCTTGTAACAGAGCGGAAATGGTTACTTGAGCCAGCCTTTGCTTCATTGCATCTTCAGATTGACTGAAAATACCGTTTAATGCCGGCTGTATTCCCTTTCCAATCAGGCATCTTGGATTGGGTGGACTATGATGGAGCTCAAACAACGGTTTTTGTACAATCGCTTCATAAACATCCAGCAGTGTGATGGTATCCGGATCTTTTGCAAGTTTCCAGCCTGTTTCTGTTCCTCCATGCTGTACGATGACCAAGCGGGCTTTCCGAAGCTGCCCCAATATTCGACGGATGAAAACAGGACTGGTATTCACGCTGGCGGCAATCCGATCCGAAGTCACAAACTCGTCTTTCTCTTTCGTCATCATCGCAATCCACGATAAACTATGAAGTGCTATCGTATACCGACTTACAACGGCCATAGGTCTCCCTCCTCCCCAATAAAACTATTGTAGTTACATCGATATATAATGTCAAGTGCGCAAATGGATCGGTATATGGAGAAACGAAAATCCATCGCAACGCCTGCACAAGTAAGCAGGAGCATTATGATGGTCAACCAAATGGAATCGTAATATCGTTCTTTAACAAGCTGGAGGATAATTGCAATCATAACAATCAGGAGCTGCTCATAAGGACCATTCCGAATCATTCATAGGAACCCGGTAGCCCCATTTCAACACAAACATGGCAAAGGCGAGTTGAATCACGGCCACAAATAAAAGCTGCCGATCATTTGGAGCATAGATCTGCAAATGCGGACAGGCGCAGCCAGTGTTCGGTATAGCGTATGAGCAGCGACACATTGTTCGGCAGGGAACTCCCCTAAAAACTTGCCGTTACTTGTGATAAGGTTCTCCGTATCATAAGTAGTTCCCCTACAATCATTTTTCCACCCTTGATCTTTCATTAGTTGTTGAATCCAACCCAAAGTGATCAGCTTCGCTGTACCCCCCTTGTTATTGCGAGCTTATCTTGCGGAAGACGATAACTTGCCCGCTTTGGCCGATACGGAAAAATAACTCATCTCAACGGTTGAGACAGGTATTCGTTTCGGTTCTCCCATCGTTTTCTCTGACAAGCCGACCTGACTTTCATCCGAGCAGTCCCGTCGGTATCTCCCCACCTCCAACTTCATGTCAATAAAATCGACGACCTGCTGCAATGAGGCTATTTGGCTGACGATATCTTCCCGGTGGCTTCTTAAGTGTTCCACCAGTTCGGGATATTCCGCGGGATCGGCATCGGCGGAAACCGCCAAAAAAGGCCGAATTTCCTCTAGCGGCATTCCCGTTTTTTTCAGGCAAGATATCAGCCGAATCGTATCGATGTTCTCCTGCCGGTAGACGCGATGCCCGTTATCCTTCCGGTCAGCACGGGGAAGCAGCGCGATTTTTTCGTAATAACGGATCGTATCCTCAGAAATTCCGGTTTGCACAGCGGTTTGCTTTATCGTAAAAGTTTGCTCTTCCCTCATCCTGTTCCCTCCCGGAAATTGTTTTTCTGTGCATTATACATCTTAGTACTGGCCCCAAGTCAAGTCTCTTATCCTTAGAAGTAGAACCAGTAATGCCATCCTTTCTTCAAAAACGGCACCCGTTCCAGCGGAAATATAAGGAATAGAGTATCCAGTGAAACTCATACTTTCTTATATTTGAACAAAACTTTTTTCGACCCTTGACTTGGAGTCGACTCCAAGTTATAGAATATGCGCTATCAGGTATATATGCCGATATTAGGAGGAGACGTACTATGAACAAGAACCAACGTGAAAATATAGCATTGATTACGGGCGCAAGCGCCGGGATTGGGTTGGAATTAACCCGCAAATTGCTGTCGGAGGACTGGCAGGTGGTTGCTTTGAACCGTTCCGACTTTCCGACGGACGATATGAGAATCCAAGAAGCCGTTAAGAGTGGATGGCTTCGAATTTATAAAACAGCTGATCTTGCCGACTATGCCAGCCTGAGACGGGCTTTGGAAGAGATAAAGGAAAAGGAACAGCGGATCGATATTTTGTTCAACAACGCGGGCGGGTCCTTTTCTGAGCTAAGCTTTTCGAAACAAGGACGCGAAAAGCATTATGAGCTATTGACGGTCGTTCCGTATATCATTCTGATGGAATTGAAGGAACTCATAATAAGTGGTCGCTTAAAGACGGTGATCAATACCTCATCTTCAGCGCTAAAATTTACGAAAGAGTTTAATATCGAAATTCTAGAGCACCCCCAAACCTTCCGCAAGCTGCTTGGTCCTTACGCCACTTCAAAGCTAGCGCTTTCGCTGTGGACTCACGCCATCGCGTCGCAACTTGCCAAGGACGACATCAAGATCCGCAGTGTTGACCCGGGTAGCAATAATACGCTAAGAAAAGGGAAAAAATCCGGACTGCCCCTATTGGTTATACCGTTGATGAAGTTGTTTTTCTCACCTCCTACCCATGGCGCGGGCAAGCTGTATGAGGGTGCTCTCGGGGAACACCATAATGAGACCGGCGTATTTTTGCTGAAAGGTCAGGTTACGGAAATAAAATTTAAAGATCAAGCGCGGAACATTTTGGAAAGGGTTAATATGATTTACGAGCACGAATTTTTACAACGTATTTTTTAACTTTACGGCTGTAGCGGCGTAGCGGCTGAGCGGAGTTGAAGGGCCATTCCAGTAACCCTTTTCAATTCTTTTCTCATTCCTGCATTAACACGGTCTATAATCGTTGATCTTTCGTGACGTGCGGCAAACACAAAAAGCACACAACAAAGAGAACAGCCCGCAGGCTATTCTCTTTCGCTGTCTGCCTTACGAGCGAATCCGATTCAAATCAATGCCGAAGTACGCCCAGGAGAAACCGAACCATCTGAACCCTGCAATAGAATTACGCCCGACGAATACTGGAAAAAACCAGAATTGCTCGCCATTGTTCAGCCAAATGTATGTGTTGCGGAACAGGCAGTGTCTGATCCAGCCGGGGTCGATGGCAAATGTGGTAGCCGACATTTGCGATACGAATTGCGGTGGAGGAGCCGTCGGCGCTTGAACGCCTCCTGGTGCCCCCCTGGAAATTGTCCGGGAAATCCACCTGGAAATCCTGGTCCTCCTGGTCCGCCTGGTCCTCCCAAAAAAAAAACGTCCAGTCTAACCTGAACGGTAGTGGGGGAAATTAGTGAACCGAATATCAAAAATAAGACTTAACATAAGCATTATCAAAAATTTTCGCCCTATTTATGATACGGTTCACCCCGATTGATCTTCATCCGCCATGGCGCACCCTTCCCTGTCACCGGGGCGTCTGCGTCCAATTCCGCTCTTTAATACGGGCTGGCTTTATCCTCGCCGCATATTCAGCCGCAAAGAAACCCACACCCGCAATTAGCGATACGGCCGCTGCAAAATAATACATGCTGGAGCCGCCATAGCTGTCGTTGAGCCAGCCCCCGATCGTGGCGCCTGTCATGCCGGCGAGGCCCAGGAATACCATAGCCAGCAGCGATTGGCCGGTTGCGCCCAACTGCCGGGGAAGCACGCGCACGGTGTAATGCACGGCGGCGATCCAGAAGACGGCGAAGGTGACGGCTGCGCCCCCTTGAAGCAGGAGAATCTGCCATGGCTCGGAAGCCCAGGCGTAGAGCAGCCAGCGGATGGCATACAAAATGCCGACGATACCGATCAGCACAAATTCATGAATGCGCTTCAAATACCGGCTGAGCAGCAAGAAGGCGGGCAGCTCCACAATCGCAGAGATGGCAAACCCCCAACCAACCAAAGAATCCGATGCGCCATTCTCCCTCATATACAAGGCGAACATGGCATCGTTCATTCGTTGGGGGATCGTAATCAGGAAGACCAGCAGCAGGAATAACAGGAACGCCTTGTTCCCAAATATCCCCTTTATGCTGCCAAGCGTCATCTTCTCCCCATCAACAGGCTCGTCCTTCAGGCGAAATAGCAGCAGGATAGGGAATATCCAAACTCCCCAGAACAAATAGCCCAAATTCTGAATCCCGCCCATGGCCTCAAGCACGTAGCCGCCCGCCACGGCAATCGTCGTGAAACCCAGTGAACCGAACAGACGAACGGACCCGTATGTGGCCCCTCTTCGCTCTACCACCTGAATGGTAACGCTGTCAAGCAGCGGAAAAGAAGGCTGGAAGAATACGTACATCAGAATAATGAACATAAACGTCATCACATAAGCTTCCGAAACAAACAATCCAATGCTGAACAGAATCGTCAGTATCCACAGCACAAATACGACTTTCTTTACCGTCTGCATCCGGTCGCTGACATAACCCCAAATGGGCTGGAAGAATACAGCGATCAATGGCCCGGCCATCAGCATCGCTCCGATTTGAGAGGCAGTATACCCCCTCTCGGCAAAATATAACGGCAGGTAAGGCGTCGCTACACCGCTCGCCGCATACAGCCAAAATTGCAATCCTCGAAGTGTCCCCAGCTGTTTGTCCACGATCATTCTCCCTGTCTCAAGAAAAAAACGACTGCCGCCGTTTTGCTTCGCGCGGACCGTCCATGCCGTGAACGCACAAACGATCCCTTTATCCGCCTCATGCGGCGAAGGCCATCTCTTCCCCAATATCATAGTAGTAACCTTTACGGGTCTGCCTCATTTTATCTAATTTCCGGGCAAATGCATACACTCTGAAAACAAATAAATTCATTCATTTGCACAAGCACGAACACACATCCCTTGCAGCAAAATTCCGTTAGCTTAGTCACGTTACGGAACGGTTGTTATTATCACTTAATCTGATCACTTTCATGGGCAGCCGTTCACCCCAAAGCCTGCTGAATGCCCGTGCCAGCAGGATGCCGACCATAGAGGGAACAGCAGTTGCCCCATTGATCGCGCGCCAGCTAGCATCACCCATTTGCTCGGTCGGAATGAAGAGACCAAAAGTCCAGACGATATTAATCAGAAGATATGGCATCACCGCTACGGCGGCCATTCTATTACACGTATCGAAAAGTAAAGTGACCTCAAGTTTAAGTAGGTTAAATTGTTTGACCCGGAAGTTGGCAAATACGTTATTAAAACACGTACTGGACAAGTCAAACGGCAACGTTACCGCTGTAAATCCTGGCTTCAAACATTCTATGACCTGACGAATACCCCACTTCAGCGGACACGAAGAACTCCTGCCTGTTTATTGTAACGGACACAAACATCAAGCTTCGGCATATAGCTTTTGATTATCTTGTGTAATTAAATACGCAATCTATAAGAAATTACAACATTTGTTGTATGCTATGATATAAAAAACTTCGCATAATCTACACCTGATCCTGCAATGGCACGCTTGAATGTCTTCGTAGGGAAATGGAATACAGAGGGTTTGATTAAAGCTAGTCCGTCCGGGCCAGCTACGCAGTTGAAAGCAGTAGATACCTACGAATATTTGCCCGGGGGTCAAAGCTATTGAGATCATCGGCTATGATGCTTCCAGTCAGACTTATACAACACGCTCGTATGATAACCATGGCAATATCAGTGAATACCAAGCGAACCTACACGACAGTACCTGGACCATTTTGGGTAAATCGGAGCGATTCACAGGTATGTTTAGTGATGATAGCACTACGTTAACAGGTAGCTGGGAGCTGTCGACCGACGGAAAGAATTGGGTACATTGGATGGAGATCAAGTTAACTAGAGTCATTTAGCTGAAAATTCCCCTACTACGTTATATTTACTTGGGGTGTTGTCTTCATAAAAATCCAGATTTCCACTTGAACCTTACGTAACGTAATGAATTATAATGAACGTCAGCAGCAGGATGAAACGCAGGCCAACGGCCAAAAACATCGAACAAAATAAATTCGAAATCGGAGGAGAAACAGACATGAGAAAACTCGTATTGTTCATGCATATGTCGCTGGACGGGTATGCGTCGGATTCGAACGGAGGACTAAATTGGATTCCTTACAATGAGGAATTAGAGAAATACGCCGAGGAGGTCGTAGCCGAAGTCGGCTCTCCCGTATACGGACGCACGACGTATCGGATGATGGAGAGCTACTGGCCCACGGTGCTGGACAATCCGGATGCGTCGAGGCACGCTATGGAGCATGCCAAATGGGTGCAGGATGTTAAGAAGATCGTCATTTCCGGCACGATGGACAAGGTGGAATGGAACAATACGATGCTGATCAAGGACAATATCGCAGAGGAAATCAAGGTACTCAAGGAGCAGCCCGGCAAAAATCTCGTTATCTTCGGCAGCCCGGGAGCGGCGAAGACGCTGCTTAAGCTCGGCCTGATCGACGAGTTCCTGCTTACAATTTGCCCAGTCGTCCTGGGCGGCGGAAAATCGGTATTCGACGGCGGCGGCGAGAAAATCAGGCTCAAGCTGCTGTCCAGCCGAACGCTCAATTCGGGCATTATCGCGGCCCGCTATGAGTTGGAGAAATAGCCGTACAAGGTGTTCCGCTAAACTTGCAGCTTCTTTTCCGACCCTATATAAAATGCACTGCGTATGCGAGACAGCGAAAAATAAAAAGGAAGACGCCGTGATTTTTTCACCGTCTTCCTTCACCAGTCAAGTCAAACCACCTACTTTACAAACGTCTAAAGAAGCGGAAGTGTTTCTTCCGCTCCCAATGCTGGTAACAAGCCTTTTGGAGTCATAAAAAACTTCACTGAAACTCCTCATTGAATCAATTGTCTATCTCATCATCACGATTTACTATTGCTTCATAAATGAGAAAGCATTCCCTTTGTCTTGTTTAATTTGTTCAGTTAAACATGCCGCCGCCTGTTCAATCGCTGGCTGCATGGTATCGTGAAGCTGTTACAAATGATCTATCACTTTCGTATAGACTTGAGTTGTTACTCCCATCATTTCACTCTCCATTAACTGAAGTTACAAATACGCCCTGATCCTATTAATGATCTGTTGGTACTGTTCTTCCGTTAAAAATTTCTTCTTGCCCTCCTCTCCAGTCAACTCAAACGGCCAACCCCATAATTTTCCTGATTTTGTCTTTGGCACAATGTGAAAGTGAATATGAGAGTCGATATCCCCATAAACGGCATAATTAATTTTGTCAGGCGAAAAAGCATGCTGGATAGCTTGCGCTACCTTGGCAACATCTTTCATATACCCGGCCAATTTATCATCATCCATTTGAAATAATTCTGTTTGGTGAATGTCCAATACGACATAGCAACGTCCCGGATATTCCTGCTCATTATTGAGATAAACTCGTGAATGCTCCAAAATCGCTACTTCTTTCATGTAATCCTTGTACTCATCTGTGCAATAAAAGCAGTTGTCATGATTCATACTTTAGCATCCCCCTCGCCCTATTGCATCTGTAAAGCGACTCTTTGCTGAATTGAGCCGTAATCGAACGAACCGGTCGTTATCATACCCGGCAGACTTATCTTATAAGATTTATTGCCCTCGAATCCTCCATTCAAAGTATCGCTATTGGTGATCGAAATGTCATCCCAATTGACATTAACGCTGTAATTTCCACCGTTCGATTTCTTTTCAAAGACACGTAATGTAACGACAACGTTTGACTTCCCTGAAGCTTGAGAGGTAATGTCAACGGACTCGTTATACCAAGTCCCTGAGTCATCATCTGCCACATCTTTTTCCCAAACAACAACCCCATCAATGAGCACTTGCTTGTAATGATAGGTCTTGGGAGCCGTAGTGCCTCTATCATCATAATGCGAAAAGGCAAGCGTATAAGTCGGCGCCGCTTTCGTCGTAAAACTTCTGGAACCCGTTGTATACGTGCCGCCCGATGTATTTCTTGAAGTTACTCTCCAATAATAAGTTGTACTGTAGGATAATCCTTGTACCAAAGCATAAGGATAAATGATTTTATTCCTGTCTATCACGATATTCATAAAACCGCTGTCTGTGGCGACTTGCAGCCTGTAATCTGCCGCATTTGCCGAGGGTTGCCATTGGAAACTTAAAATGTTGTTCCGACCGGTTGCCCCATTGGAGGGTGTGCCAAGCGAAAAGGGTTGCGGCGAAGACTGCCCCGGATGAAGTTGCATCAAAATAGCGATATCATCCATTTTTCGAGCGCTAGTCCCCCAATGAAGAGAAAGAAACTTTTCATAAAGTGTCCAAATGCCGCTTTTCCATCTTTCCAGGTCACCGTACTCAAGCGTAAATTGTCCCGGATAACCCCCGGACCCGTCTACGGAATCAGAAAGCCATGGATTACTTGTCGATCCGTTCCACATCAGACTATACACCGTATTTCCAAACTTGGTCAGTTCACTGCCTGTGAAACTGCCCCCTCGCATGTAGTTGTATATCGCTCCGCTAATATCCAGAGGGGCGTGCCCCCAACCTTCGGAATATACCGTGTGGCTGTCGGACGAAGTTTTCCTTTCCCAATAGTTCCAGGTATACGCACTGCCGCTCGTTGTAAGAGAGTTCCTGAAATTTCCGGCAATCAAGTCTGCCCATACTAAATAATGACGGTTGGAAGGGGTTACTTGCGCCATGGCATACAAAGCTTTGGCAAACGCAATCGTCATATTTGTCGGCAAAGAACGACCAGGAGCGTCATGATCCAAATATTCGTTATAGTATTCCGACCAGACCGTATCAAATCTGGGTATCAGATCACTGTTAATAACGAATTCCAGTTGATTTGCTTGCGCGCCATAAGTTATCCCCTGCGGGTTGGTTGCTGAGGACTACCTGCAATCCTCCAGTATTTCTTCCTTGTATTGCCCCATTCATAAGCTTTTCCCTTAGATACACCTAGTGCGGTTAGCTTCTTCACCTTTGTTCGTGGTACTTTCCACTGTTTCCACAAGCACATGCGTAATCTTCTTCGTGTCCATTCGTCCGTCCCGTTAGATACTGGTTCAGTTTCTTGATCCGCTGTTCCATTGGTAGGGGGCTTTTCCGCGATGTGATCTCTTTGATCTTTGCCTTCACTCGTTGCAAAGATGGTTTTGAGATTCGTATCTTTGGGTTTGCTTTATCCCAGCTAAACGTAAACCCTAGGAACTTCCGTTTCCATGGGCGGTCAACCGCACTTTTCATTTGGTTTACCTTCAGTTTCAGCTTCTTCTCAATGAACTGCGTCACGGAATCCTTCACTCGTTTTCCTGCTTTCCATGTTTTCACGTAGCAAGATCCCGTTAGCTTAGTCTCTCGTTACGGACGGTGTTATTATCACTTAATCTGATGATTATGTCTGCCATCGATACGACAAAAAAAGAACCGGCACCATACGCCGATTCTTTCCATAAATTCATTTTGCCCGGACATAAACATAACGGGTCCTCAGGACTTGCCGCTCAGAGCTCGTCGGCGATCGTGCAGTACCAGCAGAATGATCATGGCCATCATTACGCCCAGCACGGTGCCGGCCTCTGTGGTCAGGACCCGTGGCAGCGGGTACTCCGGGGAAAACTCAGAATCGGTGCGTATGGCGGAGAAGAGATTATATGCAAACAACATACCCGACGAAATCCATGCTGCTGCCATCGGTGGAAGGAAACTCCGCGATCCGCGGCGGCTGATCAGCACCAGCAAACCCCACGCCCCCGCCAAGGCCCATACACCGGTACTCAATGTCAGTAGATGCCACCACACATCGCGGTCATCCAGCCTGTCCGGATCGATACCGAGGGTACCGCCTGCGGTCCAGTACATCTTGATAGCACCCAGTATTATGCAGCCAGCTGCGATGAGTCTGCCTAAGGTGATCTGCATATCCTGGGTGTGTCCCGGCAATTCCATGTCGGTCGGACCGCCCAGCGCCTCCGGCCACCGCGCTTTGGCGTATCCCGCCAAGGCGAGCGGCAGGAAAATACCGATCCCCATCAGCGAGACCATGACGAAGATCTGTTCGTAGGACCAGATGTCGGCTGCGCCTGCCGCCATGTCCCGAGTCATGGCAGCCGGTCCGAGCACCGGTGCCAGCAACAGCATCGGAACGAGCAGACCGGTGCCTACCCACACGGGGAGGACAACCAGCCATGCCGGTAGCCGTTCACCCCACGGCCTGCTGAATGCCAGTGCCAGCAGGATGCCGACCATAGAGAGAACAGCAGTTGCCCCGTTGATCGCGCGCCAGCTGGCATCACCCATTTGCTCGGTCGGAATGAAGAGACCGAAAGTCCAGACGATTTTAATCAGAAGATACGGCATCACCGCTATGGCGGCGCCATAGCCGCAAAACCTACGCATCTTCATCCATTGCGGGGCAAACCGCTCCGCCGTTACCTTGTTATCGTACAGCATTTTATTTTACCTCCTTAAACAATCCCCAATGGTTTCGATATCGTGCCCTATTAAACCGCTGAAGCGGTCCGGATCGTACTGCACTCCATTCTTTCTATAAATCCGCCTTTTCTGATCACCACATATCCCATTCTATTACACGTATCGAAAAGTAAAGTGACCTCAAGTTTAAGTTTAGGTTAATTTATTTACCCGGGAGTTGTTAGAACCCACGATCCAAATGGAATGTTTTATTAAAAAAAAAGAAACCGCGCCCAAATCATCTAAGATGACTCACGCTGCAGCTTCTTTCCGACCCTATATAAAATGCACTGCCGTTTGCGCAGGATTCCAGCCCCCACTGCAAGCCCATCTCCCTGGCCATCATCGATATGATGGACAAACCGATCCCCGCGCCTTTTTCAGGTGACTCGCCAGAGGTGCCAGGACCTTTGTCTTGAATGACAAGCATCGACTGCCCCTTTCGTTCAACGATTTGAATGCCTATGTACCGACCCAACCCAGCATGACGCACCACGTTCTGAAACACATTGTCAAGGATCCGGTTAAACCAGAGCGGATCGACAACCCATCTCAGAGGCCGCTCAGGAAGCTCAACAAAGACCTCAAAACCCTTGTTCTCGAATACCGGATACCACTCGGCCACTCTGTTCCTTATTTCTTCAGCTATATCGATCGTTTGCACACGCAGCGGATACTTTCCCGCGGACAGCAGTGTGTACGAAAGAAGGTTATCCATCAGCCTGCTCACTTCATCCAGTTTGTGCTCGATTACGTCAAGCGAGGCCTGTCCCCGGGAGGAAGCAGGGTCTTTCCGAACCGTATGGGTATGCTGCCGGATCACGGTCAGCGGCGTCCTAAGGTCGTGGGAAATATTCGATATAAGTTGCTTGCGCAGTTCCTCCTCCTTCCTCTCCCGGTTACTGCTGTCCTTAAGCTCTCGTACCATCCGATTAAACGCACCTTCGAGTTCTCCGATTTCGTCGTCCTTGCTTATGGTGACTTCATCCGGAATATCCTTCAGATTGTTTACTGTCATCGCTGATTGAAGCCTGACGAGTCTTCTGCGAAGACGAAAGAAGAAGAGCCACGACAGCACGAAAAAGGACAGGCAGATTACGAAGAACAGAAGAACAAGCAGCGCGTTTCCCGATAGCGACAATTCCGCAGACAGAATATGGGATTCGGGAAGCTGAATGACCATAACCCCCTGCTTCGGATCGTTTCCGATGAGTGACGTTGCCGCAAACGTCTCACGTTCACGGTGTTGTGCCCAAAATGAGAGAGCATCCTCATAGGTCCACTGCTCAGGTATATCCGGCGGATGGTTCATGACAGGATATTTCTTCCCCGATGAGTCCACCCAGAACATCTCAGCATCCGGATAGTCTTCGTTCAACTTGTATAGCCTTTCATATATCTCATCCCTACTAGCACCGTCCAGCTTGACTGCTTCTTGCCGCCACATGCGGTTAATATCCTCCGGAACATACAGCGCATTTTCCCTGAATAAATAGACCGGCATATAAAACATTGCCGGAATGATCGGCCATAGAAGCAACGCGGTCAAAATAAGGATCAGGTATTTCCCCATTAAAGAGCCTCGGATTCTCATGATCGCACCCGGTATCCGACACCACGGATTGTCTCGATAATTTTTGGAAAACCGGAATCCAACTCGATCTTCTCGCGCAGATGCCGGATATGCACCGTCAGCGTCTTATCTCCGTCCAAATGCGGCTCGCCCCAAACAGCTTCATAAATCTGTTTCTGGGTCAAGATGTGATTCAGATGATCCAGGAAATACATGAATATATGAAACTGCTTACCTGTAAGCACAATCTCTGCCCTGGTTTTGGAAATCCATAAACGGCTTTCTTTCCGGTCGATCGTTAAATGCCGGATTTGAAGCAGTTCTGTTTCCGCAGCGCCGGTACGCCTGAGGAGGACTTGGATGCGGGCAGCCAACTCATCCGGATGAAATGGCTTCGTTATGTAATCATCGGCAAACGTCAAGCCTGCAAGCTTATCCTCGATTGCGGTTCTGGCTGTAAGCAGCAGGATGGGCATAGCGGGATTGATCCGTTTCAGCCGCTGACCGACCGTGAATCCGTCCAGACCCGGAAGCATAATATCCAAAACGACCAGATCGCAGTGTTCCATTGCTACCTCCGCACCATGGCCTGAAGTCTTCCAGATCACCTCATAGCCTTGACCGATTAAAAAGTCCCTGGACCAGGAACCGATTTCCTGATCGTCTTCAATGTACAAGATGGTAGATGTCTTCATCGTATTATGAACCCCTAAAAAGTGATATATGTAGTCTAGCATATTATTGCGGCTCAGGAGATCGAGAAGTTCTTGTCTACCGGAAATGATATTGTATAAAATAGCAAACGAAAAGAAATCCAGCGGGTAATCCTGTGCTATAATAGGTTTTGGGAATTATTAGGATTTGAATATGCGTCAGCATCCGGGGATAGTGGCATTGGCCGGTTCTTCCCGGAATAATAGATCTTATAAGGAGGTTATGTTATGGGAACGAATAGTCCGGTAACGATAACAGTCGAAGCGATTGTACAAGCTCCCGTCGAAAGCGTGTGGAAGTATTGGACGGAGCCGAAGCATATCATGCAATGGAATAAGGCTTCCGACGACTGGCATACGCCATTCGCGGAGAACGATCTGAAAGCCGGCGGTAAATTCGTCTCGCGAATGGAAGCCAAAGACGGCAGCTTCGGATTTGACTTTGGCGGCGTATACGACGAGGTGAATGTGAATAAGAATCTCTCCTATACGCTCGGCGACGGTCGAAAAGTAAAGGTCGACTTTATTCGCCAGGACAACGACACGCAGATCATCGAATCGTTTGAAGCAGAAGAGACCAACGCCGCTGAAATGCAGCAAGCCGGATGGCAGGCGATCTTGGACAATTTCAAGAAATATGCGGAGACGGCTAAAGAAGAATAAGAACGAAGAATGATCGTTGAACAGACAATGAGCAGCTTGCTACGGCAGCCTGCTCTCTTTGTGTTCATTAAGCTTGGGCCGGTAATGTAAACCTGATACTTAGCTCGAGGCCATTGCCCAGGTGGATCGTGTGAAAGACGTTTATTCAGAATGTAAACAGCTATCATAACCGTTTGAAACGATGGCACCGCCACAAAGCGATAAGAAATATATTCAGCATCCGAAAGAAGAACCTTCCAGCATTCGCAGAGAAGGCTCTTTAGTGCACCTATTTTTAGTATATCGCCATCGCCAACTTAATTTAATATAAAAAATGTTGACAAGAGGTGGTTTTAGTTCAACGATCAACCTTTAGTTAATCGTTAATTATCTGAATTCGGATGAACTTACCGGTATTCAAGCTGCTATTACGCCCTTCAGCCCGTTTGATCAGAAATGCCACCGGACCATTGTCGGTAGCCTCGTGGAGAATATTAATCATTTACCCAAGCAGCTTATCCAACTGTCCTACGATGTTTTTTAATTCATGCTGTGTTTGCAAGAACTCCAGCATAGTTCGAATGAGCATTCGTTTTGGCTGATCTTTATCGGTTTCCTCCTGAAGCAGCCCTGCGACTTCATTTAGTTCCGTTTTTCGCGTAATCGGCACCATTAGCTCGTCAACGGTAGATCTGAGGTTCCGGAACAGATCTTCTATGTTTTTGGCTGCCGGAACCGGTGTTCCTTCCAAACCGTGCTGCACATATTCCACGATGACCGAAGGTTGAAGGATGGGCGTTAGTTTGGTTTTCAGAATGCCAACGACCATATCTTCCATCCGAGCAACAATAAATATTGCGGCACTCTCCAGATTCAACGGTTGGTTCACGAAATTCGGGAACTGCGTAAATTCTTTCATCATTCCGTGATATACGGCAACCAAATCCCATATGCACGCTTCTATCTGCCCCCCATAAACCGTTAGCAAGCAGTCTTTATAATAATTTAACTGGCGAGCTCTGAGACAATGACAAAAAGAAATAAATTTCCCTTTTTCTTGCACAGATTGAACTTGATTTTCCTCTATGCTGAATTTTAGTTCCGTAAAATATTCTAGCTGATGCAACGTTTCACGGATGAATCTGTCTTTGGGCGAGAGTGTTATGTTTGCTTTTATCGCTTCTGCTTGGTCATACATGTCCTGTATTTTGAAAGCATAGACCTCGATTAGTAAATCCTCTTTGGAAGAGAAAAATTTATACAACGATGGCTTGGCAATGCCGCAATCGTTCGCTATATCCTGGATGGAAGTAGACACGTACCCTTTTTCTGAAAAAAACCGCATGGCAGAGTCCATGATCCTCTGTTTCAGTAAACTCACTGGATTACCTCTTTTCAAATAAGAATTGACATTCAAACGTTCGTCGAACATAATGAATGGAATAAGTTACTTATAGGTTTTTCAAAAAACCAATCGGTAAAAATTCAATGCTCTGATACTCATTATAAATCATTGGAGCAAAAAAACCATGAAGAGAGGCAGGAGTTAAAAAAATGGAACAAAACCAAAGCGGTACCCCGTCCAACCTGCAGGGTAGAATGATTGGAGCGAGTTTGACTACCAATCAATCCGAAGATGTACGCGATTTTTATAAAGAGGTGATCGGCTGGGAGCATATTGAAGTCAGTCAAGGAGATCATTCGGACTATAGAAAGACGACACCGGATGGACAGTTCATGGCCGGCGTTCACCATCCCGCTGGAATGTTTTCCGGCTTGCCACCGGTCTGGGTCCCCACCTTCCTGGTAAGTGATCTGCGGGCGAGCTTGGAATGGTGCAGAAAGCTGGGAGGTAATGTATTGATGGAGCCAATGAACTACGAAAAAAACAGTGGGGCCGTGATTGAATATCCGGCTGGCGCCATTTGTGGACTTTGCCAAATATAAAAGGTTTTCGGTAAAAAAAATTCGAACACATAGAAAGTAGGAATGAATATGGAAGTTCCGCGTCAGGGTCTGCTTCCCGATATCCGCATGATGCAGGTCGTGGATTTTCCCATTCAGAAGGTTTGGGAGGCTATCGCCACATCGGAAGGAATTGCCGCATGGTTCATGCTGAATGATTTTAAGCCCGCCCTAGGCCATATGTTTTTTGTGGATGCAAGCCCGATCGGCTTGATTCCATGTAAAGTGACGCTAATCGATCCGCCTAATCGCCTATCGTATGAATGGGGCAAGGATTGGCTTTTGACATTCGAGCTGAGAGACCTGGATGGACAAACGGAATTGACGGTCGTTCACTCGGGTTGGGATGTGAACAAGGTAGCTGAATCTGGCAGGACCCATACCGTGGCACATGAAAAATTGTCTCTGGCTTGGACTGTTCTCATCAATCGTTTGGTAAGAAGAGCAATTAAAAAATGACCTGAGAATGAAGCTCGAGTGAGGGTTTACGATAACGTATTATTGAAATCTAATAATATATAGCGGAGGGAATTATATGCAACAAACAACACTTCAAGTACTTGGTATGGTATGTAATCATTGTGTCAAATCAGTTGAGGATGCATTGAATGCGCTCGGGGTGTCAGGGTGTATTGACCTGAAAGAGGGCATCGTTGTTGTTGAACATGATACAAACAAAGTATCCATAGAAGCTATGAAGGATGCCATTGAATATTTAGGGTACGACGTTGTCTAAGGACAAAAGGTAGGCTGCGGTTCACATGGTTTTATCCACATCTTACGTTTCTTTTGGTGGGTCTTAAAAAGTAACGAATGATCATAGATCGGAGGATAAGAGAATAAATGGAAAACCTGAACGAACAATTAGCGGTCATGGAAGAGAACCTCAAAACAGTTATACCTTTGGAAGCATATCGTTTGCTCCAACAATCATTAGAGAACCTGCAACAGTCAGGCGTTGCAAACGGTTTGCAGGTCGGGGACCAAGCGCCGGACTTCACGTTAAAGAATGCTTTAGGCTCCGAGATTAACTTCTATCAAGCGTTAAATAATGGTCCTGTAATCTTGTCGTTTTATCGCGGGGGCTGGTGTCCGTATTGCAACCTTCAGCTCAGGGCATTACAAGCCATACTCCCCCGTTTTCGGGAACTCGGCGCAAATCTCATTGCCGTTTCACCGCAAAGTCCCGATAATACGATAGGGCAACAAGAAAAAGAGCGGTTTGGATTCTCCGTGTTGAGTGATAACAACGGGCATGTAGCGAGCCAATTCCATGTGCTGTATGAAGTCCCGGAAGCGGAAAAAAACGTGTTGCAGGGCTTTGGAAGAAATTTGTTGGAATATAATGCGACGAATCGATGGATCTTGCCGGTCCCTTCAACCTTTGTAATTGACAGCAGGGCTGTTATCCGTTTCGCTCATGCCAATTCTAACTTTATGCGACGTGTGGAACCAGAAATCATTTTACAAGTATTGAGAGGAGTGTTGAAAGATGGAGAGTAGCGGATGGGTCATAATACCAACTAGAATTCGAGCCAGCTCCCCAAATTAAGGCGCTCCTGTTCCAGCTAGTATAATCGTCCAAGAACACTGTCGGGAGTCGATTGAGATAAAAAAGAGAACAGGCTACCCGTGGCAGTCTGCTCCCTGGTTATCTTTAATGACCCTTAAGCTGCATTCCGTTTGTATGCGCGCATCGCAAATAGATATGCGACGATCATTATCCCTAAGCACCACGCTAAAGCGACCCAGATATCAGTGCCTACCGGTTGACTTGACAATAGTGCACGGATGGTCTCTACGATAGACGTCACCGGCTGGTTTTCGGCAAAGGCGCGTACGACTGACGGCATCGTCTCTGTCGGCACAAACGCCGAGCTGATGAATGGCAGGAAGATTAACGGATAGGAAAATGCGCTTGCACCTTCCACCGTTTTTGCGGACAGTCCGGCAATGGCCGCGACCCAAGTCAAAGCCAGCGTAAACAGCACGAGTATACCTGCTACCGCAAGCCAAGACATTACCCCGGAGGGCGAGCGAAAGCCCATAATGAGCGCTACGAGAATGATGACGACAACAGAAATGACGTTGGATACCACCGAGGTCAGCACATGCCCCCATAGTACAGTGGAACGCGCAATCGGCATGGAATGGAACCGCTCAATGATGCCCCGTTGCTTATCCAAAAACAGGCGGTAAGCCACGTAGGCCACCCCGCTGGCAATCGCCATAAGCAGTATACCAGGCAACAGGAAGTTCACATAGTTATCCGTACCGGTTTCGATTGCGCCGCCAAACACGTACACGAACAGCAGCATCATTGCAATCGGAGTGATACAGACCGTGAAGATGGTGTCCATACTGCGGAAAATATGGCGCATGGAACGTCCAAGCATCACGCTCATATCGCTGAAAAAATGGTTTTTTGCCGCCTCCATTAGATGGCCTCCTTTTTACCGATGATTGCGAGGAATATTTCCTCCAATGTCGGCTGTTTTTCAACATACTCTACCTTCGTTTTCGGGAACAGCTGTTTCAGCTCCGCGAGTGTGCCGGTGGTGATAATCCTGCCCTCGTGCAAAATGGCAATTCGGTCGGCAAGCTGCTCGGCTTCCTCTAAATACTGCGTGGTCAGGAATACCGTCGTGCCGCTGTCGGCAAGCTCCTTGACAATCTTCCAAACCTCGATTCGTGCCTCGGGGTCAAGCCCGGTGGTCGGCTCGTCGAGGAAAATGATCTGCGGTTTTCCCACAAGGCTCAAGGCGATGTCGAGCCTACGGCGCATACCACCCGAATAAGTAGATGGCTTACGGTTGGCCGCGTCAGTTAAGCCGAAACGTTTCAACAAATTGTCCGCTACCTGATACGGATGATCCAGATGCCGCAGCTTAGCAATCATGATCAAATTTTCCCGCCCGGTCAATATCTCGTCCACGGCGGCAAATTGTCCGGTCAGACTGATCGCATGCCGCACATTCCCTGGTTTTGACACGACGTCAAATCCGTTTACAGCGGCAGTGCCTCCGTCCTGTTTGAGCAGCGTGGTGAGGATTCTGACAATCGTCGTCTTGCCCGCGCCGTTGGAGCCAAGCAGGGCGAAAATCTCACCTCGCTTCACTTCAAAATCGACGCCCTTAAGAACTTCTGTGTCCTTGAAAGACTTTCGCAGACCTTTCACTTCAATCGCTTTTTCCATCCCGACATCCCCCTTTTACTTTGTTTTATCCGTAACCTTTTTCATGGCCTTGTTCACTTCCTGGTTAACAGATTCTTGATAGATGTCAGCGTACGTTTTTGAATCTTTGATTAAATCGTCGCAGAAAGCCGCTACGTCACTGCCCGTCACTTCGAGCACGCCTTTCCCCAAGGCCGCGCCCTCTTCAAAAAGATCGATAATCCCCGAGAGCAATCCCGTCCCTTCGGTTAGCTCAACAGGGCCGACCTTAATGAGATATTTTTGGATCTCTTTATAAACAATCTGATAATCTTGCGGGAGCGTTTTGACACGGGCCACATGCGCCCGCCATTCTTTTTTGCCTTCGATGATATCTCGTATTTTCATGTTATCTCCTCCTATTTACCTAATTTTTTAGCGATATTATTGTTGAGCTGCTCACGCCACTTGTCGCGAAAAGACTTTGCCCCTTCTTCGCCGGCCAGCGCTGAACAGAAGCCTTTGATATCGTCACCCAAAGCCTCCTGGACACTCTGACCGTCCGCCGCCGTTTCTTCCAGCAGGCCAAGCACACCGTCAAGAATTGGCATGAGGTTGCGGCCGGTGAAGTCCGAGTATGCCCAGATATTGGTATTAATTTCTTGCCATGCCGCTTGATAATCCGCCGGCAGCTTTTTGGCTCGCGATTCAAAAGCTTTCATTTCCTTAGTCATGTCGCTGCCGGTGATTTTTTCCCAAAAATTCATGATTTTCTCTCCTTTAACTCGTTAATTTTTGATGATACGAACTCCCATTTTTCCCAGATCCTCCGCAGTTCCTCTCGCCCCGCGTCGTTGATCGCGAAGAACTTTCGCGGCGGTCCCATATCGGAGGGCTTCTTGGTGATCTCCACCAACTTGTTTTTTTCAAGCCGGATCAGGATGGTGTATACCGTCCCCTCCACAACATCTGTGAAGCCAAGGGCGTTCAGCTGCCGCGTGATTTCGTAGCCGTAAGTTTCCTTGCGGCTTATAATTTCAAGGACACAGCCTTCAAGCACGCCTTTGAGCATTTCCGTTAGGTTTTCCAGCACCATCACCCCTTGCTATTCTGTATGACTGGTATGAAGTGTTACTTACTACCTCTACAAAGTAACACGTAGTAGTTGGTTTGTCAATAGCGTTTGCTCTGAACATTTTCAACTATCTGCCTGTTGAGAAAAAGGCAGCCGGTCATTGTGACCGGCTGCCGATGTACTTATTAAACTCCCTCGATATGATTTGATTTTCTCACCCAAGCCCGTGTATTCGCAGGATTTCATCCACCTTAGATTTGGATGATGTAAGAGAGAAAGTTATGATTCATAGTTTCATTCGTTAGAAGACGTGCGGGAACAGAGGTGGGAGTAGCTTCAAGACACGCAGCTCTTCGTATTCTGTGGAATGGAAACGGACTGGGGTGGGTGCGAATCCTTCTGCCTGCCAATTGCTTATAAAAATCGCACCCCCATAATCCCAGTGATCAAACCGAGAATAGTGCCGAAAATGCAAGCAGCCAGCCAAATTTTTCTGCTGCGCGCTTCTTTCAAGAAATACCACCCTACAATGCCTAATAAAATCCCCTCGATTAAAAACCACGGCTCAATTAGCAATAGATCCCACAACAGATAAGCATCTTTATTGATGTCAAATGATCCCGACTCCAAATCAGCTACCCCAATGATTTGAAGGATTCGATAAAAAATTCCATAAATGCCGTGCGAAGTGGATAGTGAACATCCTGCGAAGGATATAAATAGCAAAATATAACTAGAAACTCTACTCTTACTCCAATAAATAAATGCAAGGCCGATGAGCCCGGCAGCGGTTAGAAACACGGATGCAACCCAGTTAATCCATTCAAAATAGTTTAAATGTATGCTTCCAGGTTTTAGCAATACCCCTCCCATCTTGCCGCCCAAAGCCCAATAAAGGTGTGGAAGCATATAGGCAATGGACCAAATAAAAACGGCGTATCCCGACCAAACCAGCGATTTTGTTTTCGATTGTTGCGTTTTCAAATACATATTTATTGAAACACCTCCCTTGATTTTTTCGTTCGAACTCCTATCTTTTGCTAGTGACACGGTATCATCACTTTGTCAAGCGTCATTCTCTTTCAGTCTGCGACGTGTACTCCTTACGGTTAAGCCAAACAAAATCACTCCGATCAGAGCCCATGGACCCGGCCCTAATGGATGCAAATAAATGAAGAAGTCTCCCCGTTTCAACCCGAGTATCAGATGCCAGACATTCTGTAAACTCAAAATCACAAACGCAGTCCATGTGAGCGCAAGCGCTGCCCGGAACCATTTTCTGCTCCCCCAGAAGCGGACAAGCACCAATACAGCTGAGCCGAACACAAAACAGATGAGGCTGGGAAGCACACCACCTACGAAAAACAGTCCTATCTTTTGTTCTGCAGCAGGAGCGTTTATGAAGCCGATGAGGTTGGTGATAAAATGGATAATACCAAGCCCGAACGCCGAGGCGCATGCGCCGTATCCCATCCTTTTCTCACCCATTGTTTGCATTTTTTCATTTCGTTCGTTCATAATCCGATCACTCCTTTTTCACTGGATCCTATACATCCCCTCGTTTGCGCTGAACGACGCCTTGTTCCCAAGCATAGACAGCCGCCTGAGTACGATCCGCCAACTGCAATTTGCCAAGAATATTGCTGACATGCCCTTTTACCGTCTGCTCACTAATGCCTAACGCTTGCGCGATAGCCGCATTGGCGTTTCCTTGGGCGATAAGGCGCAATACTTCAAGCTCACGATCGGTAAGATCGTTAAATAAGTTCGGAATATCCTTTCGTTCCTCACGAAGCTCCTGCACTACTCGTGTAGCCACGCGCGGATGGAGAAATGCTTCGCCGCCACGCGCTTTTCGGATAATATCAGCAAGATCTCCCGCCTGGACGTTCTTTAGCACATAAGAAAGAGCTCCCGCCCGCAAAGCGGGAAAAATATAGTCGTCCTCCTGGAAAGAGGTCAACACGACAATCTGGGAACGGGGACTGCTTTTCTTCACCCGGCGGATCGCTTCAATCCCTCCAATTCCCGGCATCGACAAATCCATTAGAATGACATCAGGCACCAGATCGGCAACAAGACGTTCCGCTTCCTCCCCAGAAGCCGCTTCGCCCACGATGCGCAAATCGGATTGCGTTTCGAGAAAGGAACGAATCCCCTGGCGCACCACACTGTGATCATCAACGAGCAAAATATGAATGTTCTCCGTCATCGGTATAATTCCACGCTCTCGTCGTTTATTGGCATTTGTGCTTATGCTTCATCATGCTTTATCGTCTTTCTGCCCTTCGTCCGGCACTATTGCGGTCACGACAAATCCTTGCTCCGGCTTGCTTTGATAGCGAACCTCTCCTCCAAAAGGAAGAAGCCGCTCAGACATGGAGAGGAGACCGACCCCCTTGCCAATTTTGTTTGAGACATTACATCCATGGCCATTATCGGCAATCTCCAGCATCGTCCTATCTGGCTGAAATATGAGTTGAATACAAACGTTACTTGCCTGGCTGTGGCGAGCAACATTCGACAGCGCTTCTTGTGTAAGCCGGTACAAGGCTTCTTCCAACTGCAACGGGATCGGCCTCATCCCTTGCACTTGAAAAACAGCCTCGATCTCTGTCCGCTCCGTCCATTGCTCAATCTGCTCCCGCAGCGCTTGCGGAAACCTTTTACCTTCCAGCATGGCGGGACGCAGCTCATGGATCAGATTCGAAAGATCGTCCTGCACCTGCCCCAGCAGCTCCTCTGCTTGTTCCAGACGGATGACCGCTCCTTCTTTCCCCTGCAACAGAAGCGCTTTCGCTCCACTAGTCTGCATGTACAGGGCAAAGAGCTGCTGCTTGATGCTGTCATGCAGATCCCGCGCCATTCTTCCCCTCTCATCCACAGCGGCCTGCTCCTGGCGCACTTGCACCAGGTGCTGGAGTTGTTCGGCCATATGATTCAAGCGTCGAGTCAACCGTCCGATTTCATCTTCGCCAGGATCTTGCACCAGAGTGGTAAAATCGCCGCGGCTCCAATGGTCGGCGGCATCCGCTAACGTGCCGAACCGCCGGATGAGCGGCCGTGAGGTGACCGCACCAAACACGGCGCCCGCCGCTCCGACACACAGAACAATAACCACTGAGGCCGGAAGCAAGATGGTCACACCAATTCCAAGCCATAATGAGGCGCGAATATCGAGGTCATTGGCTTGGAAAACGAGGACTCCGGCTGCCTGCTTATCCGTTGCCTCGATCGGAATGAGTGCAAAGACCCCTGTGGATGGGCTGTTATGCGTTATCGTCTCGAAAGGGTCCCTGCTGTCGAGATAAGTTTGCAGCAGTCCCGCCGCCTGGTTTGAGAGCTGCGCCGACAGCAAGGTTCCTTGCAACGGAGGGGGGTTACCAGTCCCTGTCGAGACAATGACTCTCCCTTGCGGGTCAACAACAGCATATATGCCTGTGTAAGAGAACACTCTATCCACGGTACGCTGTTGTTGCTTCAGCCATAGGGTTAAGGCCGTACGATCGGGTCCTTGGCTGCCTGCCAGCAAAGAGCCGACCACATTCGCATTAGATTTCAAGGCGCTCGTCAGCAAAAATGATCGCGAGGCATGCAATCCCCAACCCAACGCCGCGAGAAGCAGAAGCTCTACAAGGAGCCATGCCAGTATACTGATCAGCATATAGGAACACGTGAGTCGCCAATGCATCTGCCGAAATGACTTAAAAAAACGTTTCCCCACTCTGCTCTCTCCTTTGTTGTTCGCACGCTTGCCTGGCCTTCATCCATAAGAATACAACAGAACCGCCGATAGGGGATGCCTCCAAAGATGTGTTTGAAACGATACTCCAGAGGCAGGGAAAACAAACCGCACATCACATGAAGCTATATTTCTTAACTGAATGGGTCTCCCCATCACTTATTTTTGTGTATCCGAATGAGTTGAAAGTGTCTCCAGACCCGTTCCTACGAAATACGACATGTCTCTTCAAATTATACGGGAACCTATCATGCGGGATCAAAAAAAGATTAGGAGGATAGATTGTGAGGGGACACTTCCGGATGATAGAAATGAAATTATAAACTTAAGATTGTATTATTATACAAAATGAAAACCACGAGGATACGGCTGAACGGTAAATTCATAGAAGGATCCCCGATATCGGTCGACCATATTCATGAAATGTTCTGCCCTAGTATTAGCCGAATGATGCTGGAGATCGATCGGTGATAGGCCGAATATAATAAGCCATCCATTAGGAACAATTCATAATACTTAAATACGCTTCTATTAACGTAGCAAGGCTGCCGATCAACAATCTACGGCAGCCTAGTGGTGGTGTAGATGAATTAAACTATCGTTCTCCGCTAGCTGAACAAATTGAAAGGCATGAAGAGATCGAATGCCGAGTCTGGCGTAATTATTCGCCTGAAGCGAAGCTGTCAATTTCCACAAGCGGGAGATGATCGGTAATAATATGGCTATAATGTGCAACCCGTACAATACCACTCTCATCAATCAAAAAATCGGCAGGTATTCGATTAAAATTTGAACCTTCCTCTGGAGTAAGAGGAAAGCCGGCAGCAGCAGCTTCTTCAACGAACATTTTTGTGTGCGCATCGGCCATTGTCATACGTACTTTCTCTTCGGACGTTTCAACACCATACAAATCGTACAAGCGTGCTTTCGGGTCGTTGACGAGTGGGAACGGAGCATTTTGAGTTCCGACATATGTCCGCATATTCGCCTCTGGTGATTCGAAGAAGGCGATGACATCCATACCTTGGCGCTGCCAATCGGGATATCTGTTGATAAATTGATGCACCCTCAAATTACAAAGAGCGCAAGCGGAGAATCGCATAAAGGCGAGCAGTACTTTGCGGCCACGATAATTTTCAAACGATATCGGATTGCCGCAGTGGTCGACAGTTCGGAATGTTGGGGCAATCATGCCCTGCTGAAGCTGGTGAGTCATCGGTGATACCTCCTGCACTTGGAATTTAATTTATTAATCCAATTTACCAGAATAGCATTACCGTTTCTGTGACTTAGTCACCAAATAGCTCCTCCAATTCAGTGCGGCAGGTGATTTGTACCCAACCTCGTCCTGTCTCCACCCATCCCTGACGCTGAAATCGTTGCAACGTACGGCTCACGACTTCACGGGCAGTGCCGATTTCAGAAGCAAGCTCATAATGCGTCATTCGCAGCATCGGCCGCTGCTCTGACGTGGAACGCAGCAGTGCTTCAGCCAGCCGCATTTCCAGCGGTTTGGTCTGTCTCGCTTGAAGCTGTTCGCCCATATGCATCATTCCTTCGAGCAGGTTACCGAATACGGTTTTACGGATCGCCTCGTAATCTTGCACCCAGAGTAAGAAGCTGCGTTTGGATATAAACAGCGCCTCGACTTCCGTCTCAGCCTCGATGACGGCAGGGTAGTCTCGTCCGCTCAGACCGCTAAGCACAAGGAGAGCGCATATTTCACCAGGTTTAAGTTTACTGACAACCCGCTCGTTCCCATCTTTTCCGATTTGGCTGATGCGAGCACTACCCTTCAGCAAGAACATGCCGTAGAACCTTGCTTCCTCCCGATTAAAGAGACGAGATTTGGCGGAGAACGTCCGGATTTCCGGCTTTGCTTCAGCCCAATCCTCGGGGCATACATCCCTCAAACACGGGAAAACTTCCAGCCACCCAATATCCATGACGATTGAAGTCATATCTGTGTCCCCATTCTTAGAGTTCGTTTTCTTTAAAATCCATTTTTTCTGTTTCCTCGTGGTTTACTCGTTCTCATCCTTAATGCTATAAATTATACCATAATGACCACACTATCCTGCTGCCCGTTACTTCAACGGGCAACGGCAGCCGATCGTATGGCCGGCTGCCGCGGTGTGTGAGTAGGTTCATCTATCGTTCCCGTTAACGAATATATAAAACATATTGGATCTATATCCAGCGGTTGCCGATGCGATCCATTCGAGGCTTGTAACCTTCATAGTTGAATTGCCCAATTCTATAGATGTCTTAGTTTGTCTGGATTGGCTACGGAATAAATCGTCTGAATTTGATTATTTTTAAAAGCAAACGAATATACATGCCGGATACCATCACGAATGTTAATTCGAATCCCTGGCGACCCATTCACGGGCAGGAAAGTGTAACTGAAATTTCCCTCGTACATTTTCAGCAGGCTCTGATGTAATTTGATGACTTGATCGATGCCGATAATAGGAATCTGCGCCGCTCTGACATTGCCTCCGCCATCCGAATAGAACACCACGTTTTCACTTATCAGCTCAAGCAGCTTATTTGTATTTCCTTGCATGAGTGAGTTCACGAATTCCTTGACTTTCTCTTCCGCAACCGAGATTGACGGGGTCGGATCCGGTTCGAAGTGGATGCTATTCCGGGCGCGATGGAAGATTTGACGGCAATTTGCACTGTTTTTTCCGATCATTTCGGCAATTTCGTCATACGAATAATGAAAAATCTCGCGGAGAAGAAATACGGCTCTTTCCACCGCGTTAAGCTGTTGCAGGAGCAAGAGATAAGCCGTTGAAATAGATTCTCGTTGCAAATAAGCATCGGAGGGGTCGGTTTCCAGGGCCCCTTGTTCAATCAGGGGCTCCGGTAACCATGGTCCAACGTACATTTCCCGTTTTTTGGCTGATGAACGTAAAAGGTCAAGACACCGATTAGTTACGATTTTGTATAGATACGCTCTTTCATTTTGAATCGCATTAGCATTGGGCAATTGATCATAGCTCAGAAAGGCTTCTTGTACAATGTCTTCCGCATCCATGACACTTCCCAACATTCGATAAGCTAACGAAAAAAGAGGAGTTTTATAGGCTTTATACAATGTCTCTAAGCTCACGAAAGTGTCCTCTCTCCTTACTCTCTTGCGAGAGTATATGTTGTACGGCTCTTTTGGCGCTTGCTGTCGCAGCATCGACCAATAATTCACCATGTGTTACCCATTCTCCTGCCACATATAAACCCTTAATTTCCGGGACAGCGGGCCCTGGGTTCTCTTGACGTTTCGTATGCATAAAATCATAGCTAACTGTAATCTTAGGAAGGTATTGACTGACAATCAATTCATCCTTCCAACCCGGTTGAACCAAATCCAAGGTTTGTTCCAGCACTTGTAATTCCTTATCTGCTTCAACCCCCTTCCCTTGATACTTAATAACGGATAAGACTTGAGCGCCATCTTCACTTAGGTAAGCCGCACGCGACTGGTTGGAGAGAAAGACTGTTTGATCAATTCCATAAACAAATTGTTGTTTCGGTTTTGGCAGACGTCGCAAAGCTACATCCAAACAAGCAGCCGTGATTTCAATCGCTTGTTCTTTCCAAATGTGAAGAGCGGTTGCTTCGGCATGGGGCACCAGTTGGCAAGCGATCGCAGGCGGAGATGTGATGATAATATTTTTCGCCTCTATTTTCGTTCCGTCTTCACAAACAACCTGTTGAACGATTCCGTTGTGATGATCAATAGAAACAACCTTGTTTTTCTTTAAAAATTGTACCCCATGATCCGTTGCTTTTTTCTCTAATTCATCGACCGTTGCGCCCCAGCCTCGATCCAGATACAACACACCTTTAAGGGAATTTTGAAGTTGCTTTAATACAGGACCCGCAGCTTGTAAATCAGGCGCCACCACATAACTTGCCGTACGCAGTAGAGAATAGAATAAATTCCGCACCATGAGATCATGTAAATTCCCTTCGATCCATTCACGGAGACTGATTTGATCATATTGGTGGGTATCCAGTTTCCCTAATTTCGTGAGCCAAGAGGCAAGCTCCATTTTACCTTTCCAAGTTAAGAGAGGGGTGGTGAACAGGGATTTAAATCCCATAGGCATAGTAAGTAATTTCCCTTTCCATATGCCATACCCATCGATCGAAGGTTGATTTCCTTGCAAACTCAGTCCCAATTCACGGAACGTTGCAAGAGCATCTCCATGATACAAGGCATGTCCGCCTAAATTAAAGTAAGCTCCCTTTTTCTTATTGGAAATGGCTCGGCCTCCTAAGCGATCCTGTTTTTCAATCACAATCGTTTGTTTTCCCGCTTTTGCTGCATAGATTGCAGCTGTTAACCCCGCTACTCCTCCACCCACAACTGCTACTTCATATTTTAGCATCGGAATCATCCCTTTCCATTTTGTACCCGTATGACGGGGAAGCAAGACGGAATGTGACACAAATAAAAAAGAAAAGAAATCTTGTTTATCAAGATACTAAGAACATGAAGACCAATCTCCTGCCTTTGCCTGCATCGCTGACATGATAAAGAAACTTTTTTCTCTTTTTACATGTCAGACAGTTAGAATGAAAAGAGGTACAGCTCTGAAGAAATATCCGGATTCCGGATCCACAGCGAAGAAGAAGAAGAAATAAGGGGGAGCAGCAGTGAAACTTGAGCGGCTTATGGCCATTACCATCCTTCTATTAAACCGCAAGCGTGTACAAGCCCAGGAGTTGGCGGAACGCCTGGAGGTTTCGCTTCGCACCATTTACCGCGATTTGGAATCATTGAATGTAGCAGGAATTCCGATCGTATCATACACGGGGGCAGAAGGCGGATTCGAAATCATGGATAGCTTCCGCATGGACCGGCAAATGCTCTCATTTGATGAGCTTATTGCACTCTTTACAGCTTTGCGGGGCCTTCATTCCACGCAGGCTTTTGGCAACCGGAATCTGGAAGGACTGCTCGATAAGGTTGGCGCATTGGTCTCGAAGGCGGAACAAGGTCGTATGGCAGGTTCTGAACAGGTCATGATAGACCTGAATCCGTGGAGAAACAGCTCTTCCGAACGAAACAAGGTTGATACGCTGCATAAAGCCGTAAATGATGAAAGGGTGATCCGGTTTACTTATACAGACGGACAAGGAGGAGAAACAGAGCGTTGTATCGAGCCGATGGGGATGGTACTCAAAGGCTACACCTGGTATCTCCACGGTTATTGTTTAAACCGGGACGCTTACCGCATGTTCAGGCTATCCCGGATCCGGGATCTGCTCATTCTTGAGGATACTTTTGAGCGTCGATCGGCGACGTTGTCTGAGTTGAATGAAAACTTGAGTCCGCAGCGCACTTCCAAGATGATTGATCTAGTGCTTCGTATCAAAGGTCCGGCTAAAGTTGCAGCGGAGGATCATTTTGATGAGGATGAAATTGAACGGCAACCCGATGGTTCGCTTATCGTTCGGGTCCGATACCCGGATAATGAGTGGCTAATTGGCTTTTTACTTGGTTTCAAAGCGGATTTGTTTATTATTGAACCCTTACATATTGCTGCAGCTGTACGACAAACGGCGTTAGAAATATCCGAACTTTATATGGATTGTTGACACGCTGTTGTCAATAAGCATGGTTTATGATGAATATCAGATAGCGAACATTACGTTAGTCGGTCATAGGAAAAGGTTAAAGAATTCAGAGGAGGCTTTCAAAAAATGATTCATTCAAGACAACAACGCAGTGATCGTCAAAGTACCGAAATATATCCCTTCCACATCGATGTTCCACAGGCTGACCTTGATGACCTGCGGGATCGTTTAGCCCGCACCCGTTGGCCGGATGATTTGCCGGGTGTAGGCTGGGACTATGGTGTTCCAGTTGATTACCTTAAGGAACTGGCGGAGTATTGGAAATCCAAATACGACTGGCGCAAACACGAGGAATCGCTAAACAAATTCCCGCAGTTCACCACCACCATCGATGGCCAGAACATTCACTTTCTGCATGTACGTTCACCGGAACCTGGAGCAATGCCGCTGATCATTACGCATGGTTGGCCGGGTTCAATCGTAGAGTTCATGAACATTATAGGACCGCTCACTGATCCCCGTGCTCATGGCGGCAACCCTGAAGATGCCTTCCATGTTGTTATACCTTCTCTACCTGGCTTTGGTTTTTCTGGATCGACAACCGAGGTGGGGTGGAACATTGGTCAAGTAGCCCGAGCTTGGGCTGAACTAATGCGCCGGCTAGGGTATGAACGTTACGGCGCACAAGGCGGGGACACCGGATCCATGGTTTCTCCAGAGCTTGGGCGATTGGTGCCAGACTCTGTTATTGGGATACATGCGAACGGACTTACAACATTCCCGTCGGGAGATCCCGCAGAATCGATTGATCTAACTGAAATTGAGCAAGCGCGCTACGATAAGTTGACTGGACAAAGCTATGAGACAACAGGTTATGCGATTATACAATCTACACGACCTCAGACGCTTGCCTATGGTCTGACTGATTCGCCCGTCGGTCAGCTTGCCTGGATCGTTGAGAAGTTCAAGGAATGGACAGACCCTGCAGCAGCTCTTCCGGAGGATGCCGTTGATCTCGACCACTTGCTAACAAATGTCTCCTTGTATTGGTTAACCGGAACGGCAGGGTCATCGGCACGGATATATAAAGAAGAAGCGAAATCGTGGGGCATGCCTGCTCAGCGCTCTACAGTTCCTGCCGGTGTTGCGGTTTTTCCGAATGACCTCTCGATCCGGGGTATTGTCGAACGCGAGCATAACGTCGTACACTGGTCGGAATTCGATCGGGGTGGTCATTTTGCGGCAATGGAAGCACCTGATTTATTAGTTCATGACGTCCGAAAGTTTTTTGGTCAACTTCGCTAGGACTTCCCGGAATGTTGAAAGCCAGCTCGGATCTTACATGTAAAAAATTCAAAATCAAATAGGAAAACGAAAGGAAGAATACGATGAATCTTGAGGGAAAAGTTGCTATCGTTACAGGCGGAGCTAGAGGAATTGGGAGGGCTGCATCAAAATTATTGGCCCAGCGCGGCGCGAAAGTCGTAGTCAATTATTTGAATAATCAAGAAGCAGCTGAAGCCGTAGTATCCGATATTCGAACCAACGGCGGAGAAGCTATCGCTCTGCGGGCGGATGTTCGTGATCCTGGTCACGTTGCAAAACTTGTAGACACTGTGTTAGAGGCTTTTGGAAAAATCGATATATTGGTATGCAATGCGAATATGAGTTTCACTGCGAAGCCCTTTGCCGAAATGAATTGGGAGGAGTTCTCCCAGAAATTAAACGATGAACTAAAAGCGGCATTCGTGACGACTAAATCCGTTATTCCGTCCATGATCAAGCAAAAGTTCGGACGAATCATTTATGTATCCAGCAGTTTAGGAAAGGATCCATCTCCTTATATGATCGCTCATGGAACGGCAAAAGGAGGATTGAATACCTTTTCCGCCTATATTGCCCAAGAATTCGGCCCACAAGGGATTTCAGCCAACGTGGTTGCACCTGGACTCGTGCAAACCGATGCAACTTCCTTTATGTCTGAGCAAGAGAAACAAACCATCAGCAGCTTCACACCACTCGGGCGTGTGGCGGAGCCAGAAGATATTGCAGGCGTTATCTCGTTCCTGGCAAGCGATGACTCACGTTTTGTTACCGGATCGTATGCCCCTGTTACCGGTGGATTGTAACTAGACTAGCAGCCCGTGTATGCTAACGGAACATTCGCATGCATATAACGAGGCTGAGCGAGTGAATCACGGGCAGCTATCCCCAGGCCCCTTAACAAAAACGCCATTACATTTAATGTAGTGGCGTTTTTTTTATCGTTCATTTGATGAGACGATCTAAAGTCACAAGCTTCAGGTGATATACCGGATGTTGATAGGCGGGTTATTCCCGCTCTCGCAATGGGCTTCAAGCACCTTGGCGGCGGCGGAATCCAGCACAATATCGACATTGGGATGCAGCTGCACCAAGGTTGCCGGCAGCTCGGTTGTAACGCGGCCGAGCAGCGCCTGTGCGACAATCTCCGCCTTGCCCTCTCCCACCGCTACAAGGCAGAGCTTGCGTGAACGCATAACCGTCCCCCAGCCGAAGGTCACGGCATGGGTCGGCACGGCATCCACGGAGCCGAACAGCGGTGCATAAAGTTCGCGGTTCACGGGGGCAATCGGCGTTACAAAGCTGCGCGAAGGCAGTGACGGAGCCGGCTCGATGAAACAGATATGGCCGTTAATGCCAAGCCCGATCAGCTGGTAATCGATGCCGCCGGACTGCTCGATAAAGCGCTCCATCCTCTCGCATTCCGCCTGCGGATCCTCCGCCATTCCGTCTGGAATGAAGCGTTTCTCCAGGGGATGCGTGATGGAATCAAAGAAATGCCGGTTCATATAGGTGCTGTAGCTTTCTGGGTGTTCCCGGGTAATACCGATCTGTTCGTCAGGATTCACAAATACACAGGACTGAAGGTCCATGCCATCCTCCCGCTCCCGGCGGACCAGCTCCTTATAGATGCCGGTCGTAAGCGGCGTATTGCCCGTAGTTAAGCCGATAACGGCATCCGGCGTGAGGGCTAGAAGCTCCTGAAATTGATCCGCCACAAACGGTCCGATTGCAGCCGTCTGCATGATATAAATATTCATCTGCCTACCCCCTCCTTCTTTAATATCCCGTTATTATGATAACCCTCTGCCTCATCTTCCTGCCGGTTTCCTTACTTTGCCTGCTGCTGTTCGGCTTTTCTGACCTCCGCCCAGAAATGGTCCAGCTCCTTCTGGGCGATCTCACGGACAAAACCAATGGGTTCACCCATCAAATCAGGCGCCCATTTGCGTCCAAGATTGGCATGCACCACTTCATCGGCCCAATCGTAATCCTGGAACTGGGTCATCAGCGGGTGTTTGGCTTCATCCCGGCACCATTCAAATTCCTTCTTCTTTCCAAGACTGACCATGGCCCCCTCCTCGATGCCGATACTGAGCCACGCGTATTGAGCGGCGGGAATCTTCTCGGCATTCACATCATAGTCGGAGGTGTACTGCGGACGGGTCATCCATTCATACCCGTCCTCTTCCAATGCAGCTTGACCGAACATCGCATGACGGGCTTCGTCCCAAATATGGCGGGCCAGGTCATGATAGAAGCTCCACGGCATATGCTGCTGGCTGTACAGTACGCCGGCTATCAGATCGCATGCGGTCATCTCTTCCTGACGGACGCGCATTTTGAAGACCAGCTCCCTCAGAACGGGGTCCGCCGGCGGATTCTCCACACCTGTTCGGGCCAAAGTCGTCGGACCCATCCGGTTCGGATCCCGCCTGGAGCGGCTTGGGATCGCATATGGCTTGCCGGAACGCCAGCGTCTGGGAACCTCCGCAGAGCGCGGGAGATCGCCAGCGACGCCGCCGGCGGCCTGGAGCAGCAAGCGCAGAACGCTGCATAATTCCTGCTCTTCGCCGCTTGGCTCCCCTTGCGTGCGCAGATCCACCAGGAGGGCGGCTCCCCACTCAATCTGATCCTCGAGATCGGCCGCTGCCTGCCGGAGAATCCGGATCGTAGGCTGATCTACGATCTGCTGCGTATGTGCCAGATGGTGCCGGAACGCCTCAAGCATGGCCGGCTTGATAACCTCGTAAACCGCGCTTGCCCACTCCAGATCTGTTTGTGCGTGGACAAGCTCCTCCATCAGCAGGGTCAGACGCGGATCGGGATCCTTAACCAGCACGGCGGAGGAGGTCCGAAGCTCGGGAATACGTTTGTGGAGCAGGTCCGCTGCCTCCGCGTCTTCGTATAAATGCTTGCACATGCCCATACGCAGGTTCCAGTCCCCGCGGCCTGGGAGCTGTCCGGCGGCAGCGCGCAGGAGCCCCTCATGAAGATAACGATAGCGTTGGAGCACGGCGGCATTGCGTTCGACACTATAGACCCCTACTCGATACGGATCGGCGATTCCGGCAAATTTGATCACTTGTTCGTTCCCCTTTCACTATACGGATACGTGATAAACCTAATGATGACAAAGGCTGACCGTACTGTCGATAGAGCGAAACGAACATATCTTGGACAAATTTGACCCCCTGGCATCAAAGCCGGCATAATAAAAGAACGAAGCCCGGCTGACCGGTAATCGCTTTCATTTCTTCTGCGATGGCTCCTGAAGGTCCCCAAACATGCGGTTAAGCGGATAAGGCGCGTTAATGTCTCCGGTTGGAGCAAGATGCAGGCTCAGCAGGCGCGGATCGGCATGCCTTTCCTTGTATTTCGTGGCGCTGATTCCGACGACCTTGATAAACGCCCGGCTGAAGTATTGCTCGCTCTGGAACCCGACTTTATAGGCAATCTCCTTGATGGACAAATTATCCGAGCAGAGCATTTCACAAGCCTGGTCAATTCGACGCTGCAGCAGGTACTGCTTGGGAGACTGTCCCTGGTACTGCACAAACCTTCGCGTAAAATATTCATGCGACCATCCGGCAAGCTCCGCCAGCTCGCGGATAACTAGCGGCTCATGAAGATGCTCATCCATATAAGCCATCGCCTTCGTGATAACCATAGGAACCGTCTTGGCAGGTATTTCCTTCGCCACCTGCTCTGCAGCCGCGGCTGCGCCAAGCTCCCCCAGTATGGTGAGCAGCAGGGAGGAGATCCTTTCCCGATAATTTGCCGTCATGACACTGGCCAGATAAACCACATATTTGAGCAGAGCGGGAACATACGCAATGCCCTCCGCCCGGATATAGGCAGGAAGTCCGTCAAGGCGGCTTCCCTCCGGAAGCACGAAGTGGCAGAAGATATGGCGGATCGGCTTCCCGGAATCGAAATCATAATCATGGGTCTCACCCGGTCTTGTAAGGATAAAGCAAGGCTCATCGAGCGGGTATTTCACGCTTCCCGCCGTGTAGACGGACTTTGAGCCTGCGGGAAAATAGACGATCTCGTATTCCCTGTTTTTGCGCGGGCCCAGCTGCCAACCTCCACGGATCGTGAAATCTCCGCAAAGGTATAATCCAGGAAGCCCATTAAACATCGATGCGTCCAGGAATGACGACGTTTCCTTCATGCCCAGCCTCCTCCCCTGCCCCCATTATAGCATCCTGCGGCCAAGAGCTCCGGAAGGGATGCTCTTCTCCAGCCTTACCAGCGAATTTGACGAATCAGCCCCGTCATTCTCTCCCGGGTTTCCGGGTCAATGGGCCATTGCGGGAGTTCTTCGATGATGCGCTCCAGGCTCGTATAGCCTTTGGCCAATCCGTTCAAACGGGCGGCAAGTGTGGAATGGACTCTGTCTTCCGGGGATGGATAGAGGAGGCTCAGCTTTTCAATAGCATGCGAGTATCTTTTCAAATAATATTTCTGATGCTTGTCTTCAGCTGGATAAAACGCGGACAAAGGGGCCACTTCCGTATCCGGCTCCGATTTCCCCTGTTCCTTCCGTTTCGCAAGCACCTGCCGGATGGCTTCCTCCTGCTCCCCATCATCATAGAGCAGCAGGGATTTATACTGCGTTCCCTTATAATCATTGATGTTCGCCGGATTATGTGAATCCCAGAACAGATCCAGGATGTCCTCGAACGCGATAATAGCAGGATTAAAGTCGATGCGGACCGTTTCCGTATGATCCCCCATATGGCGGTAAACCGGATCAACCGAGGTACCGCCGGCATACCCCGTCCGCGTTCTGACGACTCCGGGCAAATGCCCAAATAAAGCGTCCGGATTCCAAAAACAACCCATTCCGAGCGTGACCGACCGAATTTCCGCCTGTCCAAAAGAAGGTCCGTCCACCTTTTCCCGCATATTCAACCGCTCCCAACGATGATTATATCAACCTCTAAGCCGCGCGCATTCTAAGGATTCTTCGAAATTTAAGATAAGATACGATTCGCCAAGGGATGATGTATGAGAACGCGACCACCATAAACAAAGCGGCCAAGGACTGGGGATCGATCATGGACAAATAGCTGCGAAGCGTGAAGCGAATGGCCAGCACGGCCAGAAATGCAATAATAAAACCCATATTCTTCTTGGCATAAATGTGGTTATCCCCGCGAATTTCATAGCTTGTCGTCCAGATCAGCGGGATGGACAGCAGCAAACCGAGCGCTGCGGATACGATCCACTCGTAATAAGGCGCATGGACCTCAGGGCTGAAAATAAGGAAAAAACCAGGGAGCATGTACAAGACCGGAACCAACAGTCTGCTGCCATTCCCGCGAATCGGGCGGTAGAAGCTTCTGGTCCGCCTCCAGAGCACCAACCCTGCTACCAGAATAACAATAACATAAAACGAATTATTCATCTTTCCACCACTTTCGCTAGTATCACCGTTCCCCACCTGATATCCAGGCAAGCATTAATTATTCTCCATCTCCCCTTTATTCCCTTCTTTCCTGTACATTCTTTATGTTTAGCCACCCGGAAGGACCTTCTTTCTCTTCTTTATTTGCTATACCTGCTATAATAATGAAGATGGATTTCAAGCCCAAACTACCATCCTTTCAGGAGACTTACCGCCTATGAAACCAACCTCTACCATAGATGAAGCGCAGTGGCAGCAGCTTATAATAAATACGGCCCAATGTTTTGACGACATTACCATCAAACGCGGATTTCAATATTTCAAGCAGCAGCGTGTTCAGGATTTTAATAGGTCAGACGACTCCCTTATCCGGGCAGTAGTGGCAGGGGTCGAGGAGTACCTCGTGGAGATTGACCTCCGAAGCTTGCGGGCGAGCACTTGCGATTGCCCCGTGCAGGGCAGCTGCAAACATATGGTGGCCGTTCTGCTGGAGTACGCCGAGCGAAGCAACCGCCCGGTCCAGCCACTGGTCAATGCCAAGTCCATGGCGCAATCCGGGCAACCGCCGAAAGCTTCTTCACCTGCCGCAGCTGCCTCCCGCGCTTCTGCTGAAGCCCGTAAACAAGAGGCGCAGAACAAGGCCAAGCTTGAAGAACAGGCACGCCAGATTCCAGATACGCCGGTCTTAGAGTGGTACAAGCTGTTTGCGCTTTGCACCGCTCCTCTGGACCATACGACTTATGACCATTCCTATGTGCAAACGGCATTGCGTTCTATCGGCGGCATCAAGCCTCCACTTTCCCCCTTGCTGGACAGGCTGTTTAATCTTCATGCCTTGCTGTTTGTTCTCAATCAGGTGACAAGGGAACGGCAGAACCAATGGACTCCTTATTTCAGAGGCTTTCATACCTACACGGCCATTGATGATTTAAAAGCAGCCATCAGCAGCAGCCTGGAAGAAGAGCTTGCTCTCGATAATGATCCGGACCCGTGGGGACGCATTGCCGAAACGCTGGCTCTACTGCGCGATGCAATGGTAAGCCAGCCTTATAAGCTCCATCACCATTTTGAATACTATGACCGGATGTGGAGAAGCTGGCTTCTTCCGAATATGGACGACCCGGGCACCATGGTCGAGGAAGAGCTGCAGCAGCTGCAGCCGGATGGGAATAAGCCGGGTACGGCTTTATCCCGGGTTCCACAAATGCTCGCCCGGAGCCGGATGTTTTATTTCCTCGGTAGGGACCCCGAAGCCTGGGCCTTGTTGAAAGAAGCCGCCGATGAAACGGATGTCCTTGCCTCCGATTTGTTTGCGTATCTGGATGAGCTGCAGCGGTCCGGCCAGTGGCAGCGGCTGGCCGATTGGCTGGCGGAGACCGGCCCTCTTCTGAACAGCTTTGAGTATGCGGTACAGACTGCATACCAGAACTATTGGAATGCGGTGTGTGAGCAGCTGCCGGATCAGGAATCCTCGATGTGGCAAACCCTCGCGGGCATGCTTCCGTATTCACGAACCGTGTACGAAGAGAAGCTTCTGGAGCATGGCAAATGGCAGCTGTGGATGGATTATACGCTCAGTTCCCGCAGAGAGCCGCTGGAATTCCGGGTCAGCTCACTTGCGCCGATAGAGAAAAACGCCCCGGAGATGCTCCTGCCTTTCTATCACCAGGCCGCCGAGAGATATGTCAGCCAAAAAAATAGAGACAGCTATAAAGCGGCGGTAAAACTGCTTAAGCGGCTGGCCAAACTGTACAAAAAAATAAAGCAGGAGCCGCGCTGGGAACAATTCATCAGCGCCTTCGCCGAGCGCCACAGCCGGCTGCGGGCGCTGCAGGAAGAGCTGCGGAAAGGAAAATTGATCTCATGATTGCCAATACGGAAACCATCACGGTCCAGATCAGCTTAAGCGCTTATGGGGATGCGCTGATCTACGGAACGGGAGGCACCCGGGATTATCTGCCTGGAATGGCCTTGAAGCATTTATTATTCGCCTGGCATGAAGCATCCTTCTACGGCACCGATCTGGCCATTCAAACGATACAGGAGGTGGAGCTTGTGCTGCTTCCGGCCGAGCATGTCATCCCCTTCTTTGCGGAATGCAAGCTTCTTGACCATATTGAATGGGTGTGGGAGGGTGATGCGGCCCGGCTGGTTGAACTCGCTCCCCCTCTTGCGGCCTGTCTGGAGGAAAAGAAAATCATTCCCGACTTCTCCGCCTTCCAGATGGGCAAGCTGCGCTGGACCTGGGATGAAGAAGCGCTGAATAGAGAGAACCGGCCGAGGCTTAAGCTCGCCGGTTCCTCCGACGGCTTCGGCGGCGGACTTCGCGCTTCATTCTCCGCTGCCGCATTCAGCCGTTATTATGCAACGGAAACGGCGGCAGCCGATCTACGCCGGGAATTCCCGCTGCTGTTTGCCAAAGACGACCCGGCTGCGCAAGGCCTGGATGAACGGGCATGGCTGATTGCGGTCGGCTGGAAAGCGGATACCGCTCCCTTCCGTCCGATGCTGCAGCTGCTGGAACCGGCCGATGAGGAGGATACGCTGTGGCGTCTTGGCCTTGTCCTGCAGGACAAGGAAGATCCGTCCCTCCTTATGCCCGTGCGGCTGACAGAAGACGGCGAGGCACAAGGCTCATGGCCTGCTGCCTGGTCGGCCCCTATCCGCGAGCGTTCAGCCGGGTGGCTGGAACGCCTGCGGATGATTCTGCCTGCCGGGCGGCTGGCCGGCGGCAGCGAAGATATATTGGGCAGCCCGCTGGATGACGAAGCAGCCTGGCATTTCCTGACGGCGGCCAGCGACCGTCTGCTGGATGCCGGCTGGCAGGTGCTGCTTCCTGCATGGTGGGATGCGGCCAGCCGGAAGAAACCCCGCCTCCGCGCCAAGGTCCGTTCCGGCGCAGGCGGACAAGGCAGCAGCGGCGGATCCTTGTTCGGACTGGATTCGCTGGTCGATTTTGACTGGCGCATCGCAATCGGCGACACGGATCTCACAGAAGCCGAGTTCGCGGAGCTTCTCGCCCGCAATGCGAGGCTGGTCCGCTTCCGGGGACAGTGGGTCCCCCTCGATCCCGCCCTGCTTGCCCAGATCCGCAAGCTTATGATGAGTGTCGTCCATCAAGGCCTGTCCTTCCAGGATGTGATGCAGCTGCACCTGCTGGGCAGCGCAGATGATGCGGCAGGCGGCGAGGCCGGGGAACGGCCGGAAGAAACGCAGCGCGTGCGGCTTGAGGTGGAGCTGAGCGAGCAATTGAGCACGCTCATCGGCCAGATCAGCCAGCAGTCGCAGTGGCCTTCCCTCCCGGTTCCTGATGCCTTGCAGGCCGAGCTGCGCCCTTACCAGCATGACGGCTACGCATGGCTTGCTTTCCTGCGCCGCTTCGGACTCGGCGCATGCCTTGCCGACGATATGGGCCTGGGCAAAACCGTGCAGTTTATTGCCTATCTGCTGCATATCAAGGAGACGGAAACCGCTAAGACGGGCAACTGGCCATCTCTGCTTATATGCCCGACCTCGGTTATCGGAAATTGGCAGAAGGAGCTCAGCCGCTTCGCGCCGCCCTTGCGCGTACTGCTTCATTATGGCGGCAGGCGCCTTGGAGGGGACGAGTTTGAAGCCGCGGCCAGGGAAGCGGATATTGTACTAACCTCCTATGCCACCTCAACCCTGGATCAGGAGCTGCTTCAATCCTTCACCTGGGCGGCCGTCGGACTGGATGAAGCCCAGAATATTAAGAATGCCCAGACCAAGCAATCCTCGGCTGTCCGCAGCTTTCCTGCCCGCCACCGCATCGCGCTCACCGGAACGCCAATCGAGAACCGGCTGTCCGAGCTTTGGTCCATCTATGATTTCATCAATCCCGGTTATTTGGGCACGCCGCGGGGCTTCAGTGAGCGGTTCTCCAATCCCATTGAGAAGGAGCGGGATGAAGAACGCACCAAGGAGCTGCAGAAGCTGGTCAAGCCCTTCATGCTCCGCCGGAAGAAGAAGGACCCGGCCATCTTGCTTGACCTGCCGGATAAGAACGAGATGAAGACCTATATCCATCTGACAGCCGAGCAGGGTGCCCTGTATGACCAGGCCGTGAACCAGCTGATGGAACGGATGCTGCAGCTTGAGGGCATTGAACGCAAAGGTGCCATTCTCGCGGCGCTGACGCAGCTTAAACAGCTCTGCGACCATCCGATGCTGCTGACGAAGGAGCCTCTCCCGGATGCAGCCGCAGCCAAGTCCGGTCAGCTCGACACGGAGACCCTGATCAGCCGTTCCTCCAAGCTGGAGCGCCTCCTGGCCATGGTCAAGGAGCTGCGCGAGGAAGACGAGCGCTGCCTGATTTTCACCCAATATGTCGGCATGGGACAGCTGCTGCAAATGGTGCTGCAGCAGGAGCTTCAGGAACCTGTGCTTTACCTGAACGGCAGCACCTCCAAAACCGCGCGCGACCGGATGATCGACCAGTTTCAGTCCCGGACTCTTCCGCTGGATGAACAGCCGAATGTATTTATTTTATCGATCAAAGCCGGCGGAGTCGGCCTTAATCTGACGGCGGCCAACCATGTTTTTCATTTTGACCGCTGGTGGAACCCCGCCGTCGAGAATCAGGCCACCGACCGTGCCTACCGGATGGGCCAGACGAAGGATGTTCAGGTACACAAGTTCATCTCACTCGGAACGCTGGAGGAGCGTATCGATGAAATGCTGGAGAACAAGCAGCAGCTCAGCGATAATGTGATCACAAGCTCCGAAGGCTGGATCACCGAGCTATCGACAGATGCGCTGAAGGATCTGTTTACGCTGCGGCGGGATTGGATGGGGTAAATCGGTTGTCCCCTGGAGAGGATCGTCATTATAGCCCGGCAGAAGGGACTATATTCGACGCATGGCCAGAAAAGCTGCTTGCCTTTAAGCGGTTGAATCATTAATAAGGTGGATTATTCATGATCCTAATGATCGCAGGGTTAGACACAGATGCTAATCGGGGGCCATCTCCTTTCGGATATAACGCCCCCGGTAAGCGGAGGGAGACACACCGTAATAGGCGCTGAACTGCCTGGAGAAGTGATGGATAGTCGAATATCCATGGGAAGCGGCGATATCGGAAATGGATCTCGTGCTTTCGATCAGAGCCGCTGCCGCCTTTCTCATCTTCATCCGCGTTTTATAGGCTTGTGGCGCCATGCCCGTCATCCGTTTGAACAGGGTGCTAAACTGCGTATTGCGCAGACCACAGTCCGCCGCCCAATCGGCTACCGAAGCCACCTGCAGGTCCGGGTCCCCCTTCTCCAGCCGTTCCGACAAACTGGCGATTCTCGGATCGAAGGAGGTCTGCTTCGGAAGAAGGCTCAGCTCCAGGAGCAGCGCTTGCAGATAGAGCCCTGCAAGCTTAATCCCCTCTGATTGCCCGGCCGCATAAAGGTCATAAGTCCGCACGAACATTTCAGAGAGCATGGGGTGATGCCGGAGCGGCAGGACGACCGGCATCTCGTCAAGCTCGGGACATGGAAGCATGCGGACCAATTGCCCCGGATCCACCTGATGATAAGTAACCAGCGGATTGTCCTTGCCCGGTGCCGGATTCCACAAATCGCAATAAATATTGTAGGTGACGAACAAATGCGGCTCCTGCGTGTCGAACGTATGGAGCTCAAGAGGCGGAATGCGGATGAAATCGCCTTTGCGCACGGGATAAGGCTTGCCTGCGATCGTGATAACGCCGCGCCCCTCGGCTATATAATGGAAGGCGTAGCAATACCCGGTGCGGTCCCTTTCTCCGGCATTTCTCTCTTTGGGAAACAAATAATAATGACCCGCATAAATAAACGGCGTCATTGTGGAAAGTCTGGGCATTCCGCTCCCCTTCCCGTTCTCATCAGGCATCCTGGTTAATTTACCGTTGAAAATGATAAATTCCCGCTGATTATCCGAAATACAAGGTTCGCCCGATCATGATAATATTTTGTCGTGGATTACTTGTATTCTATCATTGATGACAAGGGGACGGGATGAAAAATGGGTAAATACGACGGGTATTTGGAAGCCTTCTACCGTGACGGCTTCGTCAAAATCCCCCAGGTTCTAAGCCCGGAAGAGGTTCATACGCTGCGGGCGGCTGTGGAAGGCGCATTCGAGGAACCGGATGACGGTTATGGTGGAATCGTTCGGGTTAAAATGTTCGAGCGCGGCAATATGTTTCTCGACTTAATGGATAAGGACGGCGTTATCGAATTCGCCGAGGCGGTGCTCGGAGCAAATTGTCATGTCGTGGCTGTTAATGCTGTCCGCAACCCCAAGGGCGCGGGCATAGACACCTGGCATGTGGATGAGGATTTGTTCTTCCCGATTCCCGAAGGCAGCGAGCTCGACCCCGCCATCCGCATGCCCGTCTTCAAATTCACGTGCAATTACTACCTGGTCGATGTCGACGAAACGAAAGGCCCGACTCAGGTCGTTCCCGGTTCCCATCGAAGCGGTCAACACCCCCAGCTTGTCGATGGCGTGCCGGATTATAAAGGGCAAGGTCCGGTTTCCTGCACCGGCAAAGCCGGCGATCTCATTATTTTCAGCGGCCAGACCTGGCATCGCGGCGCAAGGAATGAACATGAGCAGCCGCGCGTCGTGCAGCAAATCACCTATGGACGCCGCTGGGTGTCGCAGCGTTTCTACCCTTTCCTGAATTACAAGCTGCCCGACCAGGTTTACGAGGCGGCCAATCCGCGGCAGCGCAGACTGCTTGGCGAACATCCGCGCGGGCCTTACGGCTGATTGACCCATTGCCGCCAAAGCCCCACCGAAACGGCGGATCCGTTCACGTCCGAATCGCCGCCGATACACATAACAAAGGTGACTTCAGCTCGTAAATGAAGTCACCTTTTTCATTTCCGGGTTCCAGCACCGGGTACGGCCCCCTGGCCCTCACTGTGCGGCAGTTGCATGACGGGTCAGCGACCGCATGCCGCTTGATATTATGATTTCACTCCGTCCGTACATCAATGGATGAATCATCATTTGGCATATTGCAAAATGGCGATCGCCGCCCGCACCCGGCGGTCGGCATCGTCGCTTTGCATCGCTTCCTGCAGGACTTCGATGGCCCGCTGAATCGTTTGGGTATCGACGTGTACCCGCCCGGTTTCTTCCTCGGATTTGGTTGCCCAGCCTTCGAACTGCTCCTGTGAAAATGGCCTGTCAAACCGCGATATCGTATCCGGTCTAAGCAGAAATTGCTGAAGCTCCTTGTTCAGCTCCTCCCGCTCAAAGCTCTTCAACCAGGTAACGCCGCGCCGGTGATGCAAGCTTGTCTCCTCTGTGCCGGCAGGATGAAGGTAATAATAGTCCCCCAGATCACCCAGGTGGACCCGGTCTTCATCCATCATGAGCAGATAATCCCCGTCCTTCATCTGATGGCAGAACATCATAATCTCTTCGAATCGGATGAGCTGCGTATGCTCCTCCGCTTGATTCAGATCCATCTGTCCCAGAAGATGCAGGATATGTTCCCCGCTCATATTCTCCGCATTTCCGATGCCCGGCCAATCCATTCCCACGTAATTCTCCCTCAGGAACTCCGCCGTACGACCGGCTCCCTGCAGACCCGGTTTGAATTGATAAATATGCATCCGAATGTGCCCTCCGTTTGAAACAGATTGGATGTCCATTGCACTTAAAGGGCGCTTGAAGCCTGGCTCAGCCATGTCCCCAACTGTCCGGCATCCATCGTATCCCCTTTGCGCAGCTTCAGTGTTTTTCTTTCCTCGGGACCGTCAAACATGCCTTCCGGAAGCTCCAGCCCGGCGGCATGAAAGATTGTAAAGCTGACCGCATCCTTCGAAGTCGAGATGACCGCGGCGTATTTGCCGTTTTTCAAAAAATGGGGCTTCTTATACTGCATGCGTTCCTGCACATCCGGTACAGCCTGATGGACAACCCCGCGCAGACTTGCGGCAAGCTCTCCCTGCCAGGGTTCCTTTAAGGCTTCAATAAAGTCGGTGATTTCCTGATTCATTATGCATACTCTCCTTTAGTTATGTAATGGTTAATAAAAAAGACTTGCTTGCAGCTGCCGAAGAGACGGCCCGCAAGGATCGGACGCAAGCCGGCGAATTGGATTTCCGCTAGCGATTGCCCATAAAGAATGCTGTTAGCTCAGAAGAAATAAGCTTCGTATCGAGCTTTTTGGTATGGCCGAGTCCCTTTTTACTCAGCAGCTGCGCATGGGGGAGAACCTTCGCAAGCGCCTCTGCACCATGACGCAGCCCTGACGGGCTCTCCGTGCCTTCGAGCACCAGCGTTGGCATCGTGACGGACGTCCACATGTCGGAAGACAGCGGCTTTCCATCCATAAATCCATCCAATAACGCTGCATCATAGGGGAGCGTGTGGGCAACGGCCATGAGCCTGGACCACACACCGGGCATCATCCGCATCAGGCTGACAACAAATGAAGGCGCCCCCATGCCCTTGGTCATAAAGTATTTGATGGCCTCGGCCCGGCGGTTGGCGGCGATAAGCTCCGTGACATGCATGACGAAATTCTCCGGCGGCTTGCGGTCCACAGCCTCAACCACAAAGGGAGGTTCATGCAGGGCCAATTTTGCAATGCCCGCTCCCCCCGCTGCTGCAAGCAGGGCAAGAGCCGCTCCGGATGACAAGCCCCACACATAGGCGGAGCCGCCCGTTTCCTCAATCATGGCCTGAAGGTCCTCGATCTCGCGCGCTGTCTCATAAGAGAGCGCGTCCGAGCTATCGCCGCGGCCGCGGCGGTCGTAATTGTAGACCGTAAACTGCTCTGACAACCGGCCTGCCAGCTCCACCTGCCCCGGAAATTTTCTGTAGCTAAACGCACCCGCTACCAGTATGAGCGCCGGCCCCTGGCCAACTTTATCATAGACGATCCTGGTGCCGTCCTTGGAATGTACGTCGTACATCGTTCTGCCTCCTTTGCTGCTGCAGCCATCATGAAGGGATAAGGGATAAGATGATGGTCCGGATCCCTATTTTCACTCGACTATCCGGGCCTCTACATAGACGACGAACGAAGGACGACAAAATCGACATCGCCGCAAAAAAAATTTTAATTCCGGCTTATAAGCTAAACCGGCGATTCTGCTTTGTTTTTCGGACGAAATCCAAAACCCAGCAAAGCAAAACCAAGAAACGCGGCGCCCAGGAATAGAAAGATGCTGTGGACAGATACATAACGCATACCGTAACCGCCGAGAGTCGGGCCCAGGATGCTCCCCACGCTAAAATGAATGGAGGCCACGACATTGGCCGCAGGCAATATGGCCCGGGGCAAAATATCCGCCGCATACGCAAGGCCAAGGGAATAGAATGATCCGATGACCCCGCCGGCTATCGCGAATAAGAGGAACAGGAGCAGAACGTTGCTTCCTGCGGCAGGTATGACGAAGAATGCTAATGAGCCTACTGCTGCGCAGCCTATCAATACCGGCTTTCGCCCAATCCGGTCGCTCCATAGACCAAGCGGCAGTTGGAGAATCAGGCCCCCTGCGCCGAATGCCATTAACAGGAGGGATATCCAATGCTGATCCAAATCAATCCGCAGGCCATACAGCGGGAAGCTGCTGTTCATGGATGCTTCCATTAATCCATACAGAAGACCGGGTATGAGCACGAACCACGCGAGGCGATAGGTGGTCACGAACCGGTTCTGATCCGCAGCTCCTTTCGCAGGCCGTTCGGGGATCTCGTTCTTCATCCTCACGACAAGCAGCAGCACAATAAAGAAGAACAGACCGGATACAAGGAACGGGACTGCCCTCCCAAACGGGAGCAGATTAATGCCAAGCGGCCCCAGACTGAAGCCAAGTCCATATGACATGCCGTACAAAGAGATATATTTTCCCCGCCTGTTTGCAGGGCTGGAACTCACAATCCATAGCTGGGTTGAATAATGGAGCGCGCTGTCGCCTACGCCAACCAGCAGCCGCAACACGAACCAGACGGTCAGCGAATGGGTGAACGGGAACAGGATATTCGCACAGGTGACCAGTATCATGCCAGCTAAAATGACTTTCTTGTAACCAAAACGCATAACCGGCTTCTCCACAAAGAACATCGTGCAGAAAATTCCGATATACATGGCTGCTGAATTTATACCGTTCCTATCCGATGAGACACCGGAGTCTTCCAGCATGATGGACAACAGCGGCAGCAGCAGTCCCTGGCTCATTCCAGCAACGACGACGACCAGCAGCAACGTATTCAGACGATGACGGAAAGCAAGGGACTCTGAAGCGATAACACCTGATGACAAACCTGCTGCACTCTCCTTGCCTTGGTTATTGTTCTCATTTCTGCTTTTACACATTGTTAACCTTGACGAGCAAGTATAACAAGCGGTGATCCTTGCCATGACCGTACGCTCAATCAATCAAACGGTGCCGGTACCATTTCTTCCCTGTAAACCTCCAGAGGAAAATCGCGCCGCGCACGCCCCATTCACAGTTCATTGCCAACCAGACGCCGATAATGCCGAAATGCAGCACGATGCCCAAAATATAACCAAGCACGATCCGAAACAGCCACATCGAGAGCATGGCCGTGGCAGATGTGAATTTCGAGTCGCCCGCCGCCCGCAGCGCGGATGGCATAATAAAGCTGATCGCCCAGAGCGGGACTTGCGCAATTAAATTAATCAGGACAATCGTGAATATATCATCCACAATCTCCTCAGGAGGATGGAACAGACTGACAAGCGGGCCAAACAACGGGAGAATGATCAATCCCATAATCACAAAAGAAAAGGAGGCCAGCCAGAGAAACGACTTTGTAAATTTCCGGGCATCCTCAATATTTCGCCTCCCCATACATTGACCGACCACCGTAATGAGCGTAATGGACAACGCGCTGGCGGGAATTTGGGACAAGCCGGCGAAGGAAGCGCTGATGGCATTGGTCGCGATGGCGTAAGTACCCAGGCTGACGATGAACGTCTGGGTTATAATTTTCCCCCCATTAAAAAACATCTGCTCCGTTGCAAAAGGAAGTCCGACAAACAGGATCCTTTTGAGCATGCCCGCTTGAAGGCGAAACATATCCCGGATTTGAACATGCAGGTTGGTATCCATTCGCACCAGGAAAATAATCGCGCAGGCCGCAGCCAAATATCTCGAAACATTCACTGCGATAACCATGCCATGGACACCCATATGAAAACCATTGATCAGCAGCAGGTTCAGGAGCACATAAGAAAAGTTCATGAACAGCGACAATGCAAGCGAGGCCCTCGTCTTCCCGATCCCCCTGAGCGCGCCGCAAACCGCCTCCACGACAGCAATCCCCACGTAGGAAATGCTGCTGCCGACCAGATAAATTTTGGCATTGGCAAATACATCCGAAGAAGCTCCTCCGAACAAAATCGTCAACGCCGGTTGATGAAAGATAATAATAAACAGACTGATGCACAAGGCCAGCAAGGAAACCGAGGTGACGGAACTGGCCGCAGCTTTGGAAACCATCAAATCATTGCCGTTTCCCTTATATTGCGCAACCACCACCGTTCCCCCGGTCGACACGGCGACAAAAACGCTGATTAGAAAAATATTAAGCGAATCGATCATATTAACCGCGCTGATCGCCGCCACACCCGAGGAGCTGATCATCGCGGTGTTCATCAGACTGAGAGAAACGATGAAGGCCTGATCGATCAGAATCGGGAAAAAAAGGGCGATAATTTGACGGTAATCGATAGATTCTCCGGATAGATGCCTGTCAAGAAAGCTTTGCGTCCTGACACGCAGTTTTGCCTGATTCACATCATCACATTCTTTTTTTGGATTTCAAAAAAAGCTCTTCAACGAAGAGCTTTGCTTATCTAATGTCAGACAACAGGCAGCAAAAGGAACAGAATCCGCCCCAGAAGACGGCCAATAAGGCTCGTCCATAACCGGAATAAAGACTTTAGATCGATGGTACCACCGGAGCTTAAGGTCTGTCAACGCAAACAGACGGCAACAAAAAGAGCTGAAGGCATCGCTTGCCTACAGCTCTTTTTTATACATGAATAGATTTAGTTGATGAAATCTGCAAACTGCAGCAATCGTTTGAGCATAACCGTCGCTTGAGCGCGGCTGGCATTCGCTGCAGGAACAAAAGTCTTGTCCGTTACACCGTTAATAATTTGGGCTTCAACGGCTTGAGACACAGCCGATTTCGCCCAGCTGCTGATCGATGCCTGATCCTTGAATACAGACAAGGCAGCGCTGGATGACGATGTTTCCATTTGCTTGCCTGCAGCGCTGATGGCTCTTGCCACCATAACCGCCATTTGCTCGCGCGTAATCGGAGCATTCGGCTTGAAGCTGTTATCGATGAAGCCTTCAACCAGCTTCGCTTTCACAGCCGCTCCTACCGAACCTGCAAACCAATCGGTTGATTTCACGTCCTTAAAGGAGACTGCAGCGGCATCCGCTGTTAAGCCCAAGGAGCGGACCAGCAGCGCAGCGAATTCTGCACGTGTAATATCCTTGTTAGGCACAAACGTTGTATTGGTAACCCCATTAACGACCAGCTTGGAGGCGAGCAGCTCAATGTCTGCTTTAGCCCAATGCTTCTCAACGTCCGCGAATGTTTTTGGAGCGGAAAGCACGGTGTAGATACTATTCCCGTTACGCTTGAAGGTAATCTTGTAGGTGCCGTCCGCTTGTTTAACAAACAGGGCGGGAACAAATGAAAATTCACCTGTAGCTGGATCATAGAGAACGACTGTCGATGTTGCTCCATCCGGAATAGCGGCTATAATGGATCGTTCTACATAAGTGGTCCCAAAGCTATTGATTTCGAACGTTTGGCCATTTCCTTCGGCAAACACAAAATATTCCATAGCGCTTCCGATCTGGGAAGCAGAAATACCTTGTGCGCTGGCTTTAATTCGGGCATTGATGTCGGCATTGGCCGTAGCGATTAAGACCTGAATGCTGATGTCGGCTTGGGCAGCACCCAGCTTTTGCGCGAGTGCAGCCAAATCGATCAGGCGAACAGGCAATGAATATTCCCCATCATTCGATTGGAGCGAAATGATGATGTCAGGGGCTGCTTTCGCTGCAGCAGCAAGCACCGAAGCTGACAGGTTGAATTTGACGCTCTCTCCCGGCTTGTTGTTGAAGGAAACCGAGATGATGGGTGCGTCGCCCTGGTTATCCTGACCTGCCGCTTTGGCCAAAGCTGCAGCAAGCGCCGCATCGTCTACCGTAACGATGTTCGTTATCCGGCCATCGGCTCCTGTCGTTTGGCTCACCACAAATTTGCTCGGGTCCACCGTAACAACCGGCGCTTTCGTTTGCGGCGGGGTTACGGGCTTACCTGTCTCGACGGGTGCTTGCGGACCAACGGGACCAATGATGACGGGTCCAGGTGGATTAACTACCGGTGGCGTAACCGGCGGCGTTACGGGTGGCGTAATGGTGCCCGGAATCTCGGGTTCCGTAGGACCCGGCGGTATTACGGCCGCGGTAACAACAAGATCCTTGGTATCCACTTGATTGCCCTGACCTGCGGCTACCTTATAGGTCCCGGCAGGCTCTGTACGCGGAAAGGTGAACGTACTTGAAAATGTTCCGTCTACAACCTTCGTAATATCGTAGAATACCGTTCCGGCTTGATCCGGACGCAGTATCTGAATAATCACTTCATTTAACGTGGAGGTTCCCGAAACGGTAACGGATTTGCCTTGTTCTACGGAAGTGACGGGATTCAGCGTAACCGCCGCTGAAGCGGCAAATACCGTTACAGGTACTAACGTTAAACAAAGCGCCAGAATTAACATAACACTCAACCTGCGTAATTTCACTTGGACGTTCCTCACTTTCAGTTCTTCTTCGTTAGCCACGGGCGATAATATCCATTCTAATAATCATTTAAAATATATTCGACAGCACGTTCCAGTTCATTCTGCTTCAAATCCAGTTCAAGCTGGGTCACTTGCTTGGCCATATTCATGCCAATATTCGTCGTATCCGCATCATATTTACTAACAATGAAGGCGCGGACCGTATACGCTTTGCCGGCTGTTTCCTTCACATTGAAATTAGCCGAATACGTGCCCGTGTTCATTTTCAGTTTAGCTGATACAATACTCACCGGAGTATCTCCGTCCATCAGTTGGAAAACTACGGATTGTGTTGGCGTTATCCTTAACCCCGCGGGGTCGATATAAGCTGAGATATCCATATTCAGTACATTTATTTTTGCCGTAATGCCATTTTCGTTTGTTACTGCAGGTGCAGTCATGTAGAAAACTTCGGATGATTGTTGTGCGCGAGCGAATATAGATTTCGTATAAAAGGCCGCTCGTTCGCTATAACCCTCTGCAAGAATAATAATTTCATATACGGTACCTTTTTCAAAGATGCCTGGAACAATGGTAAGCTTGCCTGCCGTCAAGGCGTATTCCGAGCTGGTTAACGTTCTTGCATAGCCATTTTCACCTTGAATTTTAATTGTTCTTACTTTGTTTCTCCACTCTTCATTGTCTTCGAATGCCAATTCACTTGCTTCATTACTGAAGAGATATCCTGTAATATCAGGAACATTGAAGCCAATCACACTATTAAATTCCGGGAGCTGCATGTTATGGTGTCCATCCATAAAGGCACCTTCCAGGATTTTAAGGGTAACGGTGCCGCTCTTCTTCATGTCATGAAAGATAATAACCATTCTGTTGTCCTGTAAGGTCACGGTATCCCGCGGATCCAAATCCGTGAAGGTTGTTCCATCCGTCGAAATTTTAATTTTGTCCTGCAGGTGTGACACGTCATCTTCATCCAGGGTTTGATCTAATAAATTACCTTCAAATTCCAGATTCAGCCAACGGCCATTATGAGAGAAGTAGGCGTAATTGAAATAGTCCTCCCAGCCTTCAACAGGGTAAACACTCCCACCAATCCAATATGTGTAAACGTTGTTTGCCATATCTTTAATGGAATTAGGAGCAATTTGGATATAACCGATCTCGCTTCTGCTCATGGAAGTTTTGAATTCAATCATCAGGCTACGGCCTGAGAATGTCACCTTTACATCCTCTTCAGACTGTTGACCCACGTTCACATAGTTTTCCGTGGTAGGGTTATAGTATTCGATGAAATTCCGGATACTACCTGGTTCCGTGATATTGCTCTGAATATCTTCATCAAATACAATATTGAGGGTGCGGTTGGAATTTGAAAAATAAACCCTTTCCCATTCTGGCGCTTTATTATCTACGTTCGCATGGACTTGAATAGGCGCACTCATAATCCCATTTCCCTGAGTATTTCCAAAACTGTCCTTTAGGGCGCCGCCGTTTATCGAAATCAGATTATTAGCCCCTGAGAGTGACTGGTTAAAAGTGATAACAAGCTTCCCGGATACAATCGAAGCGGTACCTAAATTGGAAGACAAGTATTCTCTATAGGAGTCTACGCCATTTCGTGATAAATAGATGTTTTGTGCTAAATTATAAATATTGTATTCTTGTAATTCGTTTTGAAAAGTAATCGTAACGGTCTTATTGTCTGCGCTGATCTCGGTGCCTTGAATAACCGGCGGAGATACATTGAGAATCATCTCTTCATTTAAATCGTCGCTGCTTGTCACCAGTGCACCAGCCGCTATTTTAATTTTTGTGTTCTGAGTTGGCACAACCGGTATATTATTATCATAATAGATGTTAATATATGACGAATTTTGGTAAATCTCGCTATGTCCTGGCAACGCTTCGAAATTCACGCCATCCGTGGCAATCGTAATTTTATTTTTCAGGAAGGTATATCTTTCTTCCTCATTTAAAGTATTGATACTGAAATTGGAGCTGAAATATAAAGATAATTCGTCACCATAGTTGTTAGATCCCGTATAAACGGGAACAAAATAGCCTGGCGCAGCTGAAGCCTTTGTTGAAATCGCCAAAGCCGTAACCACCATTACTCCCATTAACAAATAAAGGGAAACCTTACGCAGCATGGTTCTTCCCGCATTGTCTACAGCCGTCATTGCTTTTGTTGTACTCATCGTCTTTGTTGTCACTCCTCTTATAGTTGTCCTTGCGTGCTCCGAATTTCGTTGTTTCCCGTCCGCCCCCCGATATCCGAAAAACACGACATTGACACTAACTGTAACGTAAAACACCCTGAGAAAATAGTGAGTGTTGTCATCATTATTGTCATATGACAAAAATTAGAGAGTGATTAAATGACCGTCGGGCGATCATGCTCCTATGATCAAGTTAGCACCCATTCCTGATAGGAGACATGTCCTAGATACCTGACAAAAAAACCTGGCCAATGTGACCAGGTTTCTTATGGCATTCTACAGTTTGAATTTGGCTACTGCCGCTTCCAGACCTGAGCTTCTTTTCTTTAACAGCTCATTGGCGTCAGCGATTCTTTTGGCTGCCTCCAGCTGATGGATGGACATTTTTTGGATGGAATCCGTTTTCGCTTCCGTTGCTTTAGAGATTTGGGATATTTGCTCTACCGATGCGGCAACTTCTTCGGAACCGGCCAGAATTTCCTCGGAGGCTGCCGAAATCTCCTGAATCTGATTATTTACGAGAATGAACTGATTCATCGTGTGATCAAACAGGGTTTCCACCTGGCCTGCCAGTTCGGTTCCTTTGTTCATTTGGCGGCTGCCCTCCGACATCCTCTCGCCAATATGAACGGACTCCAATTGGATCTGCTCAAGCAGTGAGGTAATCTCTCTCACGGAATGGGAAGAAGCCTCCGCAAGCTTGCGCACTTCACCGGCAACGACAGCGAAGCCCGCCCCTTGCTCACCCGCTCTGGCAGCCTCGATAGAGGCATTAAGGGCCAGCAGCTTCGTTTGGTCGGAGATGATCGTAATCGAATCAAGTACCGGCGCAATCGATTGCATGTAGGAATGGAGAACCTGAACCGAATTAGTCGTTTGCCTCGCAACTTCGGAAATATAATCAACCTGCTCTCTCAACGAATGGATCGAGTCCCTGCCCTGCGCAGCGGTTTCCATGGCTTCGCTGGAAGCATAGGAAACATTCGTTGAAGCTTCGGCAGCCCGTTGGATTGCTGCCGCCATTTCCTGCATCGCATTTGCGCTTTCCTCTGCCCCTGCGCGTTGATGATGCGCTCCTTCAGCCATTTCTCTTGCGGACTGCTCAAGCTGCATGTTTAAGGACAGCATCTGATCCGCTTCAGATCCAAACTGATTGGTCGATTGAATGATGCTTTGCGCGGTCACCGACATATCGCGGATAACATCTTCGAGTGTGGTGCCCAGCCTTTCAATCATTTTGATCATGGCGGAATAGGCTTGACCGATTTCATCATTGGAAGCACCTTTCAGGGTACTTAAATGAGTCTTCGCTTCCGCCACATTGCCCTGCGCCATAGCCTCTGCCCCTTTTACAATCATTCCCAAGGGCCTCAGAGCACGGGCTATAAACCAGACAATCAGCATAAACACCAGCAAGGTAAGTATTCCCATTATTATAAACAAAGGTGTATTCTTATCGATGAGTTCCCGATAGATGGAATTGGATACCGATACATCCGTATCGATCCCCAAAGCTCCGATTATCGTTCCCTCCGCATTGCGAAGAGGTGCATAGGATGAAATATAATCGCCATACTCCGGGTTATGAATAAGGCCCGTTTTGGCCGATTGCCCTTTCAATACCACTTCTACCGCCTCTTGCGGCATATCGGTTGCTTCACCGATGGGCGAAGCGGACTCCGATCCTTTTGGCTGGCCGTCGATAAGAATAAAGGGCTGGCCTTTCTCATCGATTGTCACCGTATATACGTATAAAGCGCCGATCTGTAACCGATACTGATTCAGCTCTTCACGAAGACTCCAATATAAATCGTTCTCCTCTGCATCCCCCAAGTAATCCTCATAGGATTTCAAGTCGAATTGACCGGCATAAGCCTCTGCGATATGGATGCTGAATTTCCCAATGGCTTCTTCACTTGCCTTCTTGATGTTCTGGATCTGTATGTATAGAAGAGCTGAGGATAAGAGAATGAGGATAGCCAAAATACTGACAGACAGCTTTAATACCAAACGGCTCTTAAATATAAACATAAACCCCGTACTCCTTTGAAATTGTTTGCGGACAACTCCTAATTCGACAAATCTTGATGATTCCCTGCATCTTTTGGATTATATTTCATTTTGGACATGAGACCTGGGTCCCCCTAAATACCGCAAGCAAAAAAACCGGTCTGAGCCAGGCCGGTTTCTTCATTTATTTGGGTGGAGACGAATCATCGCTGAACAGCCAGCTATTCGCCGCCAGTTTATGCTGTGGCTATGTTACTGAATGTTTATGATTGTGGATATCGGAGGGAATTCAATAGTGCCCCAAGCTCGAGCCTTCGATCACAGATTAATAAGTTCGGATGATACTCTCGATGCAGTCCATAAGTTTGTTGAATTCGGCCAGCGCCAGCTCCGGATTGTGAGCCGCGATCGCCTCGAACATCGTGTGATGATAAGGATATGTCTCGTCGAACAGCCTTTGTTCGCCAAGCGGTTCGTTAAAAAACTTCTCGTACATGGCCGATATCGACTCCAGCACGCTGAACAAGATGGGGTTGGATGCCGCTTTCATAATTCCGCGATGGAAGGCCAAGTCGATTTGACCGGTTGGTTTACCCGATTCTTTCAGTCTCGCATATTCATCCAAGCATTCCGTCAGTTCAACAATCTGCGCCGGAGTAATCCGTTTGGCCGCCAATTCGACCGCCTTCCCCTCCAGCGCCCGGCGCACATCCAAAATCGAAAGCAAAAACCGCTTCTCGTTTTCAACCTTGATTTTGCCAGCAAAACGATAAGTGCCTACGTCACGGACATAAATTCCTTTTCCATTGACAACCGTGATCACCTCGATCGCCTCCAGGTAGCGCAGTGCTTCACGAAGCGAAGAACGGCCGACCCCGAACATATGCGTCATGGCCTCAACCGAAGGCAGCTTGTCTCCTTCCTGCATTTCCTTCTCCTCAATAAAATTCTGAATCTCCTGTGAGACCAATTCATGCATCGTTTGTTTTTGAATTTTTGCCACTATCGCCCCACACCCCCTTATCAAGCTCTGTTATTTCCTTCATTGAACTGGAACCCCACAGATGAAAAAAATATCCATTTATTACTATTATTAAAATAGCTTACTCCACCAGGAGGAGAATAGACAACCCTTTTTCGCCCCCTCCTGGAGGGGCTGATAGCCGCATTAATCGGCGGCTGATGCTATGTTACTGTCAGCCGCCGAGACGGCTGCCCAGGCCTGATCCAGATCAAGGATCAAATCGGACACGCTTTCCAAACCGATATGCAGACGGATCAGACTTCGGGCTTCCGACGTACAAGCGTCGTTGGCCGGATTGACCGTAACGAGTGATTCGAAGCCGCCCCAGCTTACGCCAATTTTGAACAGCCTGAGCCTGTTTGCCCACTGCCGCATCTGCTCCGGCGGCTCGGCTGATTCGAACGAAAACAGTCCGCTGGAGCCGTTCATTTGTATTAAGCCAAGCTCATGCTGCGGATGCGAAGCAAGTGCGGGATGGTTGACCTGCAGGACATACGGCTGGCCGGCCATATGATTCGCAACCGCCAGCGCACTGCGTTCATGCCGTTCCATCCGCAAGGGCAGCGTACGCAAGCAGCGGGTCAGTTGGGCTGCCGTATTCGCTGTCATGATACCTCCGATCAACATATATTCATCCTCGGCAATCCGGCTTACAAGCTGCCCGGAGCCCAGCACCACTCCAGCGACACTGTCGCTTTGCCCGGAAATATACTTGGTGACGGAATGGACTACGAGATCGATGCCCAGCTCCAAAGGCCGCTGGAAGATGGGGGTCGCCCAGGAATTATCGACAATCGTCACGATCCCCCGGCTGCGGGCAAGCTGGGCACAGGCTGCTAGGTCCTGCAGCTGGAACATCATTGAGGTAGGGCTTTCCAGATAGATTAGCTTCGTTTCCGGCAGCAGCGCTTCACGGATATTATCCACTGAACGTCCGTCGACCATGGTCGACTTGACGCCAAAACGCTTCAAGTAACGGTGAACAAACTCTCTTGTCGGACCGTATGCCTGATCCACACATACGATGTGGTCACCCGTCCTGACGACAGAGAAGATCGCAGCCGAGATTGCGGCCATCCCCGATGCGAAGCATTTCGCCATTTCAGCATGTTCCAGTTCGGCCAGTTTATCCTCTAAATACCGGACGGTGGGATTATTCCCCCGTGAATAAACGTGATGTGACTGTGAGCTCTGCGTAGCCTGCTGGAACTTGTCGTACGTTTCAAAAGCGAACAAACTTGTTTGATAGATCGGAATATTAATCGATCCATGATGCCGTTCATCGACAGCATCGTGAGCCGCCGATGTGTACTGCCATTCCCGGTCATTCTGCTTGGTCATCGTTTATGTTCCTTTCCTTATCCTGCAATCTGCCGATTAACCCTTGACCGCACCCTGCGTCAATCCTTCAACAATAAAACGCTGCGCAATGGCGAATAAGGCGATGGTCGGGATGACCGACAAGACGGTGCCGGCCGACATCGCGCCCCAATCGACGTCGAACTTCATGACAAATGAATTCATTGCAACTGGCAGTGTCTTTAGCGATTCATTATCGATAAACATGACCGCCATGAACAGCTCGTTCCAGTTCTGCACGAACGCGAAAATGAAGGTTGCCGCAATCCCGTTGAGCATGACCGGCATGATGACGCGAATAAGGGCCGACATGCGGGAGCAGCCGTCGATCATCGCCGCCTCCTCAAGGCTGGACGGAATCCGTTCGAAAAAACCTTTGAGCAATATCGTCGAAAACGGGATCAGGCCAACCGTGTACATCAACACAAGCGAGATTCGCGTATTCACCAATCCAAGCTTGGTCATCAGCAGATAGAGCGGCGCGAGTGCAACAAAGCCGGGAAGCATCTGTGTCAGGAAGAAGCCCAGCATAACGTGACGGTGGCTGCGGAATTTGAACCGTGCCAGCACATAGGCGCTGAGAACCGCAATGCAGACGACAATCGCGGCAGCGCTGAGCGAGACCAGCAAGCTGTTGCCGATATAGATGTGAAACTTTGAAATTTTGATAATGTTAATGTAGTTTTGAAAGGTCAGATTAGTTGGCCAATATTTCAACGGGAAGGAGAAAATTTCTTTTTGCGGCTTCAGCGACGTGATGACGATCCAATAGAGCGGAAATACCATCACAATGAAATAGAGAGTCATCGGGATGACCTTAAAACTTTTCAATAGATGTCGCTTCATGTTAGAAATCTCCTATCTTCTCTGATCTAGTCACCGTTAAATAAAAGATCGTGTAGAGCAGAAGGATACCGATCATGACAATTCCGATTGCCGAAGCAGCGCCGTAGTCGCCGCCATACATAATTTTGTCCAGCATAAGTGAAGACAATATATGAGTCGAGCCGGCGGGCCCGCCATTCGTTAGCCCGTATATAATCGATGGATCGTTGAATATCCAGATCGCCCGCAGCAGCGTTGTCGTAATGACGGTTGGCATGATGAAGGGCAGCGTAATGCTGAACAGCTTGCGAATACTGCCCGCCCCGTCCATGCTTCCCGCTTCATACAGCTCCGACGGAACCGACTGCAGCGCCGCTAGCAGCATAATGGCAAAAAAAGCGATTCCATACCAGACATTCGCGGCTATGACCGAAGACATCGCCCAATCCGGATCAGAGAGGAAACCGATCCGCTCTTTAATAAAACCGGCGCGGATCAGCAAATCGTTGATGACCCCGATCTGCGAGTTGAACATCCATTTCCAGATCAGGCCGATCAGAAATCCGGACAACGCCCACGGATAAAAAACAAAGCCCTGAAAAATTCCCCGCCCGCGGAACTTCTTGCTTAACATAAGCGCGACCGACAACCCGATCGTAAATTGCAAAATAAGCGAGATAAACACCCAATACAGGCTGTTGATGGAGGCGTGCTTAAATTTCGGATCGCTGAAGATGCCCTTGAAATTGTCGAGACCGATGAAATGGACGTTGGTCAGGTCGAAGAGCTGATAGTTTTGAAACGCCATTATAATGCCCCGCAAGAACGGATAGTACGTAAAGATCAGTACCAGCACTAGCGTCGGCAGCAAACTGAAAAAGATGAATCCGCTGGGCGAATTACGGAAGCTCGCCCGCATTCGTCCAATGAAGGAAGGATGATCATCTTTCATGAAACACACCACCTTATCAGGAATGAAATGGTAACGATGGGTGGCTTGCCTGCCACCCACCGTCCTTTTATTTATCCGCTTCTTACTTTAAATTTGCTCTTTGGTCGGCCCAGAATTTATCCCATTTTTTCAACGTGTCATCAACGGTAGCAGCGCCCAGCAGCAAGGCTTGACCCGCATCCATCGCAACTTGGCCCCATTGGCCGGTACCCGGATATTTTGTATTCGCTTTCAAGTTAACGAATTCATCCGGCTTGCTGGCCATATCCAGCAGCGATTTGTACATATCCGTTTGGAAGAACGGATCGCTGCTTGCTGTCGAATGGATGGGAATGAGTGCTGTCTCTTTGGCAAAATACGTGTTTTGTTCCGGACTCGACAGGAATGCGATGAGTTTAAACGCCTCTTCCTTATTCTTCGAATATTGGGTGATGCCCCAGCCGCCGCCGCCCGTTGCCGTAAACGCCTTGCCGCTTGGACCTTTTGGCATTGGAGCTGTGCCAATCGTGTTGACATCCATTTTTTCTACCAGCGCCGGAATAGCGTCAGGGTCTTGAAGCAGGATGCCCGTGACTCCGGATGTAAACGCTTGCACTTGTTCCTGGTAGCCCCAGTTGATGGAGTCTTTCGGCGAACCTTCTTTATATAATTTCACATAAAGCTCCAGCGCCTGTTTGGCTTCCGGAGTGGAGAACATCGTCTTGCCGTCCTTCAGGAACATCGAATCATCATGATCGATATTATCGAAGTTCTGATTCAGAATGATCGTATCCGGAACGCCGTTAGCTCCTGCCCCGCCGCGGAACGAGAAGCCATAGCGGTTCTTGCCTGGATCCGTCATTTTGATTGCGGCTGCCACCATCTCTTCGTAATTCGTTGGAGGCTGAATGCCTAATTCCTGGAACCAGTCTTTGCGGTAGAACATTTGACGCTGATACATGCCGTTCGTGATAAAGTAAAGATTGTCGCCAAGCGTAGCCACCGATTTTGCCACATCGACTTCAGTAGCGAAATCCGCCCAGTCTTTCACATAATCATTCAGAGGCTCCAGATAGCCATTATTGGAAAATTCGGAAACGGTGAGGTCGCGCACTTCGAGCACGTCCAGATCCTGCTTCGCTCCAAGAATCGTCTTGATTTTGTTGTCGGCCTGGTCAAAAGGAGGGGAGATCAATTCAACCTTGATATTCGGATTGGCTGTTTCGAAATCGGAAATCATTTTCTTCAATACAGTTGTCCGGGCGGGGCTGGTCAAGCTTTCGATCATCCGTAAGGTAACTTTCTTGTTTGAGCTGCCTTTGTTGTCCCCGCCGCTGCTTGGCGAGTTATCTGTGTTACTGCCGCAGCCTGCCACAACGCCCAGGAGCAGAGTACCTGCAAAAGCGCCGAACAACATCTTTTTTGCTTTCTTTGCCGCCATTGATATAGCCTCCTTTTTTTAAAAAACAGACCCACTAACAATTAGCTTTTTCCTCTTCTCATCATCCAAGCATATACTCCGCCTGTCTGATGGGTTCATTGTAAATGAAAGCGCTTTAATTGACAAGTGGTTTTTGAGCCGCTCTAAATATTTATTTTTTATCCTATTTGCAGAGAGTGGGCCGACCGCTTATAATCCCCGCCGAGAGGACTCTGCCAATCCGGATCGCGGACATGAAGGAGCCCGATGCGGGCAACACGAAGAGGATGGTTAGTCCATTATCTTGTGACCTTTGGCGAAAACTAAAAAGGACACCCCTGGACTGGATGCCCTTCTTTCACGATTATTATGGCGTATTATTTCTTAAGCATGTGAAACACTTGCTCGACATCCTTGTCTCCGCGTCCGGACAGGTTGACGATTATGATCTGGTCCTTATTCATTGCCGGTGCCAGCTTCTTCGCATAAGCGACAGCGTGCGCGCTTTCGAGAGCAGGGATTATGCCTTCCATGCGAGACAGCTCCTGGAATGCCGCCAATACTTCCTCGTTGCTAACCGTCACGTATTCCGCCCGACCCATCACTTTCAGGTTGCTGTGCTCGGGTCCGATGCCGGGATAATCAAGCCCCGCCGCAATGGAATAGGTTTTCTGCGGATTGCCTTCTTCGTCAAGCAGCACCAAACACTTGAAGCCGTGGATGACGCCTGGAACGCCTTGCGTTAACGTAGGCGCCTGATCCGGCTCGACACCGATCAATCGAACGGACGGCTCGTCTATATAGTGGGCAAATGCGCCGATCGCATTGCTTCCTCCCCCGACACAGGCGATAACCGCATCCGGCAAACGGCCTTCTTTCTCGAGAATCTGACGCTTCGATTCCTCGCTCACGATCGCCTGGAAATGCTTCACCATCGTCGGGAACGGATGCGGACCGACTGCCGAGCCCAGCAGATAGAATGTGTTCTTGTAGTTCCGGACGAGATCGCCCAGCGCCTCATCCACCGCATCCTTCAGCCTGCCTTGTCCTTTGTTAACCGGCACGACGGTAGCACCCAGCAGCTCCATCCGGAACACATTCAGCGCTTGACGGCGCATATCTTCGGCTCCCATATAGATTATGCATTCCATATCGAACATGGCGCAGGCCGTTGCGGTCGCTACGCCATGCTGTCCGGCGCCCGTCTCCGCGATAATCCGCTTGGCGCCCATCCGTTTGGCGAGCAGAATTTGGCCAACGACATTGTTGATTTTGTGTGCACCGGTATGATTCAGGTCTTCGCGTTTCAGATAGATTTTGGCGCCGCCCCAAGCCTCGGACAACCGCTTCACGTAAGTCAGGGGGTTCTCCCGGCCAACATATTCGTGCAAATAATAACGGTATTCCTCGTTGAACTCGGGATCGTCCTTGTATTTGTAGAACTGCTCACTCAGGTAGTTCAGTACCTCCTGCAATTCCGGTGGGACAAAGCTGCCCCCAAATTCCCCGAAGTACCCTTCATGCAATATTTCCTGACTCATTTTCGCAAGCCTCCTCCTAATAATTCTGTCCATTTACCATCCTATCATAAATCCCGTTTGCTGAAGATAGTTGGGGTAGAACCCGCCCTAATGAGATGGCGAATAATTTAGAAACACCTCTTCCAAAAACTCGCCGATGAGACTTTAATTCATCTGATTCTATACTATCTGGTGAAACAAGAGTCAGGCAACAGATAAATTGCTACACAAGCTTTATTAATCAAACCATTTATATAATTGTTATAACAGTTGAATAGTATAATAAGGAGTGAATCATATGGGTAAGGTGATAGAGATGGAACGTAAAGTTACAAAGTTTGGAAACAGTCTTGGAATCACGATGACAGAAGCATTGAAGCAAATCGGCCTTGAACTTGGTGACACTGTGCATATCGATGTAAAAGAAACAGATGGAGAAATCATCATTCGCAAAGCTAATAAAATCGAGTTGCCTGCTGGTATTGGCCCCGACTTCATAGAAACCCTCTCTCAAGTCATGGAACAATATGATGATACTTTAAAAGGACTGAAGGATCGCTAGAATGGAGATCCGTTATTTAGCTGTTCAAGAGATCATTGCGGTTAATGTAGCTATGATTCAAAGATATAGTCCAGGCGAATACATTGGAGTCAAAGATAGCGGCTTACTGGAATCAGCTGTTCAACGTCCACGTTCATTTGGTGAGGATGCCTATCCTTCATTATTCGATAAAGCAAGTGCTTTATTTGAATCGTTAGGAATGAATCATCCCTTCCAAAATGCTAATAAAAGAACGGCCTTTGCAGCTCTTGTTATCTTCTTGCAGTTGAATGGATACCGATTTGTGATGAATCAGAAAGACGCTGATGACATGACGGTTGATAGGGTGAATCACAACTTTTCTTTTGAAGAACTCTCAGCTCTTATACAAAAGCACTGCGTAAAAAGAAAGGCATAGCAAAATCGGACCTATTTTAACTGTAACTACCACCGCTTTCAAGCGAAATGAAGCTTGGCGCGCACCGAATCGGTGCGCGCCAAGCTTCATTTCTTTTATCATCTGTCGCTACATAAGCCGATACCACGGCAATCGGGACAAAGGCGCATCGACTGGCTGCTGGCATGGACCCGTAATGATGTTTCCATCGTCGCCCTGCCAGGAGCCGGGAGGGAACGCAATCGTTCGGCTGCGCGCGCCTTTCTCCAGAACGGGTGCAACGAGAATTTGATCACCTAACATAAACTGGTCCTGGATTCGTTCGTATCCGCCTTCCGGAAATACATAGGCCAGATGGCGAATGATCGGCTCGCCCGTTACTGCCGCGTGATGCGCCAAAGCCAGGATCGCAGGACCGAATGCTTCATGCAGCTTTGCCGCTTCGACGCAGCAGGACAAATGTTCGCTATCTAGAACGCGCCATGGGGCAGTAGAAAACTGCATCATCGGAAACAATGCCGAGCATTGCGCATACCGGACGAACAGCTCCTGATCCAGCTTGAAATCCGGATTATTCTCCACATCGCCGATTTGGCCGCCGCCAATCATATCGGGACAGGTGAACGCATAACCAGCCAATCCTTGCGCCAGGCCGTTCGGGATCAGCGAAGCAAGACCGTCCCGATGCCAGCTGTGGTTCTTGTCGGCAAGCCGCTGCACGAGTGGTTGTCCCGCGCTTTTCCAGCACGCCCGATATTCATTCAAAGGAAAGTTCAGCCCGATCTTCGCCCAAGACTCGCAATGACCGTTCGGATGGGCCGATTTGGCGCTTTTGTCGGACATGCGGTAAAATTGCGGGTCCCCGGCATCAAATTTATAACCGTCGATACCGAAGTCGTCCATCAATCTCTTAAGCTCGTTTTCGTACCACGCGACCGCCGCCGCGTTCGTACAATCGAGTACGGCGCTATAGCCATTCCACCATCGACGGATCGCCGTTTCGCCGTTCTCATCCCTAAGCAAAAAACCTTCCCGCTCTAGATAACGAAAATTCGCGGCATTGTCCGGGCTGATGAAAGGACAGGTCCACAGCATCACCTTAAAGCCAAGCTCGTGCAGGCGATCGGTCATTGCTTTCGGATCCGGGAAACGGTCGGCACGAAACTTCCACACCCCGTAATCCTCCATCCAGTTGTCATCGATCATAATCACGCCCGGCGGCAAACCATGGGCGAGGACACCTTCCGCGTAAGCAAGCGTCTTCTCCTGGGTAGGGTTATATTGCAATTCGATCCATAAATTATACTGCGGCATGGTAAAGAATAGTTCCTCGGGAATAGAGCCGGAAGCCGGAAAATGGGACTCCGCTGCGGTTCTGAATGTTTCGCGCAAACTGCCGTTTCGTTCGCGATAGACGAAATCTCCGCTCTCGATTTCCAGGGTAAGTCTGCCTTCCGCCAACTCAAAACGAAACGGTTCCTCCGACCAAATATATCTTCCTTTGTTCGATAGAAGCAGCGGGACAGCTTGATTATTTCTAGCTTCGCTGATCAAGTCCCGCGCATGATCGAGTTCTCCCAGCGGCATATGAATCCCGTCATCGATATTTCCGCCCCACCAGAATTCCCCCGGGCTCCTCTCGATTTCAAGCTTCTTTTTTGCCATTGGCTGCACCGTGCCTTTCTTAGATGATTGTCGTTCTGCCGATGATATACCACTTTCGGTCCAATGTCTCTCCTTTGAGCGCAAGCCGGATTTCGGGTTCGTTCCTTTGCTCCGTATTAACGATCGCTACGGCGAGATCATAGACATCCGAAGGGCAATCGCCGCAAGCGAACAGGGTCTCATATCGGTATTCCACGCCTTGAAGCCATTCCGCCGGCTCTGCATCCGCAAGTATCCGACAGACCGGAGTGCCGTCTCCCCGCTTCAGCAGCGCGAACGACAGCTTGTATTTATTTCGCCAGTTGCGGTTGTCATTGGGAAGCTTGCCCACACCGGCGTTCTTCCACGTATGCCGGATGACGTATTCCTGACCCGCCGCCATTTCTCCCGGATACGTAACCTCCGTCAGCACAAACCGGTAGCCGCAACGAAGGGCGAAATCGCGAACGAGCTCGGGCGTGGTCGACATCCACAGCTCCGCATCCTCCGGATTCCGCAAATCAAGTGTATTGGCGTGCATATCCACGGCGTCTTGAACGACCCGGGCCATCATGTCATGCAAGGTCTGAAATCCGTCGCCTTCATACCATTCCGGACGGCCAGCGAACGTATGATAGCAGTTCTCGGCGAACACCGGGACGGAGGGCCATAGCTTCGCGATTTGCCGCTTGTCCGGCTCTTTAAACCATATCGGACTGCCGAAGCTGTCCCGGCGGATGACGTAGCCATGTTCTCGAATCGCCCATTCCTGCAAACCGTAACTGAATCCGCCTTTGCCGTACTGGCCACCAAGCAGCACGTGATGAAAGTGTCCGCTATATAACCGGACGATCCACTGGAACGCCCGCTTTTTTTGCGGTCCGTGCAAATAGTTCAGGTTGTGCATTTCGCCCCACCAGCCTAATCCTTGAGCATCGATGAAGTCTACGATGCCCGGCTTATCGTATTCGCGGGCGAATGCCCCCACGAATCGGTCGAGCTTCGCCTGGAATACAGCATCTAGCACATAAGGCGTTTGAAACGGCATCCCCTGCTTCGTCTCGTTCACGTAGCCCCGTGCACCCGCGTCGAATACAAATTGCGGTGTCGCTTGCCGGCAAGCATCCTTGCTATCCATATAGACTCGAAAAGCCAGCTTCAGGCCGCGCTCCAGCGCCATGGCGATGAGCCTGCGGTAATTATCGTCCGCTTGCCAAGCATAGCAGCCTTCCTCAGGCTCCATTAGAGACCACGGCACCCGGATATACAGAAGGCTGGCCATCCCGATATTCGGATCCTGCCGCCGCCAATAATCCTCCGCATCGGGAAACGGCTTCTCGAATGAGTCGATATAAATCGCCCAGCCCATCGCCGGATTGCGGAGGAAGCGGTCCGTATCTTCGATCGGATATGCGGTTACGTCAGTCTGTCCTCTCACCACATCCACTCTTCCTCTCCTTATTCTTTAACGCTCCCTACGACGATGCCTTTGACAAAATATTTTTGCAGGAACGGATAGACGATCATAATCGGCAAAGCGCCCATAAAAATTTGTGCGGTACGCAGCGTTTTCTCGCCCAGATTCTGAAGCAACGCCAAGCTGTCCATGGAAATGATCTGCACGTTGATCGCGGTAATAAGCGTTGATAAGTAAGATTGCAAGGGATAGTTGGACGGCGAATTCATGTACAGAATGCCGTCAAACCAGGAGTTCCAGTGGCCGACAACTGTAAACAGCAGCACCGTGGCAATGGCTGGGACCGATATCGGCAAGTACACGCGCCAGATCAGCGTCCAGTGTCCCGCCCCGTCGATAATTGCTGCCTCCTCCAAATCTTTGGGCACGCCGCGAAAGAAGTTCAACAGCATAACCGTGAACCACACGTTGAGCGCCCCCGGCAAGATCAGTGCCCATATCGAGTCGAGCAGTCCGGTTTCCTTCACGACGATATACGTGGGAATCAACCCGCCGCCGAAAAACATGGTAATGGCGAAAAACCACACGTAGACTGTCCGGAATTGGAATTTGGTGTTCTCCTTCGACAGCGGATAAGCCGTCATGATGACCAACAGCATGTTGACGATAGTCCCGATCAGTACCCGTTTCAAAGATACGCCGACCGACTTGAAGAAGGCTGCATTCTGGCTCATGTATTGGTAAGCATTGGTCGTAAACCCTTTCGGCCATAAAGTGACTTCGCCGGCGGAGGCAAAGGTGTTGGAGCTTAGCGAAACAGCGAGCAAATGCACGAAAGGAAGAAAACCCATAAGCGTGATGGCGCTCAGCAAGATAACGTTAACGATGTGAAAGAACCTTCTGCCGAGCGATTCTTTATAAAACATAGGTCCGACCTCCTTTATGTTAAAAAATTCTGTACCTGCTGAACCGATATGCCATGAAATAGGAAATGGAGACGAGCAACAGCGAAATCCCCGACTTGAACAGTCCGACCGCTGCCGCGGGACCATACTGACGGTCGAACAATCCAAGCCTATACACGAACGTATCGATTACGTCGGAGCCTTTGTAGACGATCGGATTATACAGCAGTAGAATTTGATCGAATCCTGCATTCAAAATGTTGCCGATGCTCAAAGTGGACATTAATATGATAATCGGCATCATGCCGGGCAGCGTAATATGCAGCATTTGCTTCCATCTGCCTGCCCCATCCACTTCCGCCGCTTCGTACAAATTCGGGTTAATGCCCACGATGGCCGCCAGAAAAATAATCATGTTGTAGCCCATGCCTTTCCAGACATCGGACCCAATCAGAATGCCCCGAAACCATCCGTTGCTCCCCATAAACATGATCGGCTCAACTCCGATCGCCGACAGCATCCCGTTGACGGGACCCTGAAGGGTGAATAATTCGAAGATTACGCCCCCAAGCACTGTCCAAGACAGAAAGAACGGCATAAAGATGCTCGTTTGAATGATGCGCTGAAACCACGCTTTGCGTACCTCGTTGAGCAGCAGCGCAAGCGTGAGCGGCACCACGAGGCCGAAAAAGATCTTGAAAAACGAGATGATGAGCGTATTCCACAAAATTTGCTCAAATCCAGGAAGGTGGAATACATACTCGAAGTTTCGCATCCCGACCCATTCCGATTTGAAGAAGCCGAGAATGGGCTGGAATTTCTGGAAAGCCATGACGATCCCCAGCATGGGACCGTAATGGTAAACCAGCGTTACCAATACGCCTGGCAAGAGAAGAAAGTGCAGCGGCCATTCCACCTTCAAACGGCTTCTGATTCCCATCGGTCACAACCTCCTACATGAACCGCAAAGGGGAGAGCCCAGGTGCAGTTCTCCCCTTTCGATTGCATTTCATTTATTGACGCTCTGTGTACCACGCGTTCACTTCTTCGGTAATCTCATCCCCGCCGAGCTTCTTCCAGCTATCGACATACTTTTCGAATTCGTCCGTTTTGCCTGAGCCCATGATGATTTTCAGATAGGTCTCATCCGTCAGCTTGCCGAGCGAACTGCCGCGTTCCACTTGAGTTGCTGTCGGTGTACCGTAAAATTCATTGTATACGAATTTCTTCTCTTCCTTGATTTTGCGGGTCAGACCCCAGCCCCCGTTTTCATTTACCCTGCTATTATAGAAGCCCCAGGCGGTCGGGTCCGTATCTCCGGCCAGAAACTTTTTGGCTTGCTCAAACAGCTTCGGAGCCTCAGGGTTTTCCGAATCTATCGTGTCCTGATTCGCTTTGAGGGCGGCGTTCACCCGCGTGTACAAATCGTCGATATTGAGCGGATTGTAAATCCTCGGATTATACCAGTTGTACACGAAGCCATTCTCCGGTTTGTTCTCGTCCTTATATTTCGGCAGCCCTAACTCGTGGTAGAAATTCGCCATCTTGACGAGCGCTTCCGGATGTTCCATTTCTTTGTTTGCGGACACGACCCAATTGAGCCGCAGTCCCGGAACGAGCGTCATGCCCGGCTTTCCATTATAAGAAGGGAGTGGCAGCGCCATCCATTCCGCTTTTGGATTTTTCTCCTTGACAAGGTTCAGAGGCCATTCGGGATCCCACCACTCGCCGAACGTGATGCCCACTTTACCCGCTACGACGTCTTCAACGGCTTTATCAATATCTTTGAAGGCGAATTCTTTGTCCAGAATGCCCTTCATGTACCAATCGTTCAGCTTCTCCAGCGAGGCTTTTGTTTCCGGCTGAATTTCACCCGGGATGAGTTTGCCGTCGCTGCCCTTGGTCCACGCCTTCGGATAGGCACCCATCGAATAAAATAATCCCCTGGCATCGAATCCCCATGAAATGAGTTCCTTGTTCATTGCGATGCCGTACGTGTCGTTCTTGTTATTGCCGTCGGGATCGTTATTCACGAATGCCTCCGCGACCTTCTCCAATTCATCCAGCGTCGTTGGCGGCTGAAGCTTCAATTTGTCCAGCCAATCCGCCCGAATCCAAAGCATCTGGCTGGACATGAACGGATCCTCATAAGACGGCAGCCCGAGCAGCTTGCCTTCGTACGTGAACATATCCAATGTTCGGCCGCCATCCGATTCCAGGTACTTCTTCAACGTCGGAGAAGCATATTTCTGATAAGCTTCGGTCAGGTCAGCCAGTTGTCCCTGCTGCCTGAAGCTCTCGAAATCGAGCAGACTCAGCGATAGCACGTCAGGCAGCTCACCTGACGATACAGTCAACGCAAACTTCTGTTCGGCCTGCTCCGTAGGCACAGTCCACAAGTATTTCAGGTCGATATTGAGCATCTCTTTCAATTTCAGAACGTAGCCGTTCTTCTCAGGCGTAAGACCCTTCGGCGTCTTGGAATCCTGAGGCGGGGCGAATCCCAGCACTTGAGTCACCGTGATCGGCTCTTCGTATTTGCCCAGCGGATCCGCGGCCGGTTCGTCAGGTGCGTTGCCGCTCTCGGATGGACTTCCGCTGCTGTCCGAATTCGCCGCAGGCGTCTGAGGTGCTTGCTCTTCGTTATCCTGCGAGCTGCAGGCCGCAAGCAGAATTGTCGAACACAACATTACAGCCATTATTCCGCTTATCCATTTACCTGGCATGCGTTCTCCCCCAATTAACAGTCATGATTATGGAAAGGTCGACCTTTCTGAGCCTAATTATAGGTACCCCCGTAAGCGATTACAATTTCGATTCTTTTACATCGTTTTACTTTGATGACTTTCTTTCGGAGCTGCTTAAGTCTTCCCGATATTCCTGCGGCGTACGACCCATCATCTTCCGAAAGAAGGTAGAGAAATACGACGGAGAACTGAAACCGAGCTTGACCGCGATATCATTCGCCTTCATCCCTGACTCTGCAAGCAGACGTTTGGCTGCCTCCAATCGCTCGGATTGAATATAGTCCGACAAGTTCGTTCCCGTATGCTGCTTATACAAACGGGACAAGTAGCTCGGATTAAAAAACGTCACTTCCGCCATGCGGACAAGGGAAAGATCGTCATGCAAATTTTCCTGAATATAGTTTTGCAGCCGCCGAATGAGGTCATCCCCCTCCCGGTGCCGCCGCTGACGTTTGTCTGCGCAGATTCGCCGTCCCAGTCCAACAAAATGTTCAGCGGCGGCGTCCCAATCCGTCGGAATATTGGTTATCGTGACCTGATCGACTTCGAGCACATCCATGGCGCTTAGAAAGACGAGCAAGAACGCGTAATACTTCTCTGTGCCCGTCAAATAGTAAGTCTCGACCTGTAGGCGAATGTCTGCCAGCAATTCCCGGCAGATCCGTTCAGCATGCGCATCTTCTTCTCCCTCCAGGCTTCGTTCCAGCTCATGCAGCTTGCGTTTGAATTCGAGCATAGGGGTCAGAGGCGTCTCGGCGCTCCTCGTTCCAATACCGCCTTGCACGCCCAAGTCGATGACCGCCGATTCCCGGTTCGGCAATAACCGATGTTTCAGAAATAACCGAAGCACGTCGAACTCCCGTTGAACGTCCTCCCACGCCGCGGCCTGTTTGGCCATGATGAAGATCAGATTCTCACCCGCCCCATCCCCGTAATCTTGCTGCACGGACTCTAATACGCCAGTAAGATAAGTGCTCAACCCGCGCCAATCCACCGTTCCGCCGTCCCCGCAGAACTTGCTTGTGGTGGGATCAGGTTGAAGGAACCATACAATCAGCTCATGCTCGAACACCAGTGATTCACGGACAATAGACTTGGCCAGACGTTCTTCGACGACATGCTGGATGGAAAAATACGCTTGCAGCTTATGGTTGTACGTGGATTGTTTCCGCCAGCGGTCCACACGGCAAGCGAGCAGCAGCACCGGCATGTTCATGTTCATTTCCATCGCGAACCCCTGGCCATCGGCATCATCCCATGCACGATTGTCCATCTCCGCGACAAGCTCCTTCACATTCTCACCGTAGAGCGCCGCTTCCAGCAGCTGCTTTCGGAACAGAGGCCCCATCAGGATCATCTGGCTGCGAGCCGCTTCGATCATGTTGACCTGTTTTGCCTCCTCATCCAACTGTCGTACACACTGATTAACGGCATCCAGCAGCACGGCATCATCCTCGGATTTCAAAATATAGAACGCCGCGTTTTTGCGAATCGCCGAGTAGACATAATCAAATTCGTTGTACCCCGTCAGGAAAACAACTTTGCAGGAAGGCCAATAATGCATCAGTTCATCGATCAGTTGGAGTCCGTTTTTCTCCGGCATACGAATATCGCTGATGACGATATCCACCTTCGCCCGTTTGATCCAATACAGCGCCTCAACGGCCGAATAAGCCTGACACACGTCCAGACCTGGCTCTTGCTCCCGGAACAACTGTCCGAGCCCGTCTACGACAATCGGCTCGTCATCTACAATCAGTAATCGGTACATCTTGTTTGACCTCCTTTTAACTCCACAAGATGACGAGCTCGGTTCTCAGACCGCCAAGCTCGCTTCTCGACACGAATACGCCGCTGTTCTCACCGTATTTTAGCCGGATACGCCGGCATACATTGATCAGCCCGGTTGTTTCGGTATTCTTCCCCGTTACGGGATAACCCAGCCTGCGCTGCAGCTCGGCTAATGACTCAACGGTCAAGCCGGTTCCGTCATCTTCCACACAAAGCGTGAAACGGCGATCCTCGTAAGTCATGGTCAAGCGAATATGACCTGGCCGCGCAACACTCTCGAAAGCATGCTCGAAGGCGTTCTCGATAAGCGGCTGGATGATCAAGCGAGGCACTGTAAGCGATTTGCACGATTCCGGTACTTCTGGCGCCGAGACGCGTATCCGGTTCGAAAATCGAATCGCCTGAATCTCGCAATAATCCATGGCATGTCGGTATTCTTTGTCCAGGGGCACTTCGTCCTTGCCGTTACGCGTAATCGCCTGGTAATAGCTCGCCAGCTTCTGCGTCAGAATCGCTACATGATCGTAGTCTCCGATTTTGCAAAACCGGTAAATATTATAGAAGCTGTTGTACAGGAAATGGGGGTTGATCTGGGACTGAAGCTGTTTGAGCTCGGAATTTTGGAGCGCCAGCTTGTCCTCGTAATTTTCCCGAATCGACTTATTCAGCCGCTCCACCATCTTGTCGAAGCCTCGATACAAGTAATCGAATTCGCTTTCTTCCTTCCCTCCCGAGGGGAGGCGAACGTGATCCGGCTCCATCTTGTTGAAGACGCGGATAAGCTTGCGCAGCGGGCGGTGAATCATCCGGTTGACGGAAAAAGCAAACGCGATAATTACGATGCCGGACACGACGGAAAGTACGATAAACCAGATGCTGTACTTTTTGAGGAAGCCCGTGAGCTCGTTTTCATCAACATACGTATAAATGGTCCACCCCATAGCCGGTACCAGATTCAGGCTTACGCGGTATTGGCCGCCATCCACACGCAAGAGCCAGCTATCCGTCTCGGAGCCACTGCTGTCATGAGCGTTCGCTTGGTCGCGAATGGCCGCCACGATCTTCTCATCGAAGCGATCTGAGATCAAACCTTCAAACCGGCTGTTCGTCAGCAACACGCCCGACCCCGGGTATGGTGCAAGCCGGTTCAACGTGCTTTGCAGCTTCGGGATCGACAGCTCCAGATAAGAGACAATGCTCGCATTGTTCGAATATTCGAGAAAAAACAATCTATTTTCTCCATAATAAATCAATGGCCTGGGAGTAAGGCCGACGATGCTTTCGATGGTCGACCACTCCTCGTTCGGAAGCGCCGAAATGCCCTGGCTCGTAGAGATACTTTTGTTGTACGATTTGACCCAGACGCCTGCGTTTATCACATATTCATTGGAATTCCGAATCGTCGCCAATCTCTCGCTGACACTGCTGGCTAAACGAAACTCATCGTACAGATCCAGTGATCCGGACCGGAAGGCGAGCTTCTGAAGATCCGAATCGGTGAGCAGCTGCCTCTGGAGATTACGAATAAAATAAAGTTGTTCATTTAGCTGGCTCGCGTAAAACCGCAGATTGTAGGTCCTCGTCTCCTCATCCTTCTGGCGAATAAAATTCATACCCATCGCGTTCATCCAAAAATTTACGACATAGACGGGGATAATCAGAACAGTGAAAACGACGAGAACTTTAATATAAACGGAAAATTTGATGGCGTATCCCTCCTGTAATTTTTTGCGGCCTCTAATTAAAGGAGAACAAGACAAAATCCCGAAAAAGCGGAGCAGCTTCCCAGGCATGACATGCGTTCATATCGTGCAGTAAGACAAATCATTTTTTGTACAGTCCGTTTCCAGTATATCACCGGGTTCCTCAATCGGATATTTCGATCTTTTTACTTCCTTGCGCTTTATCGACTTGTTTGCCGCTATTGGTAAGCCAGTCGGTCGGAACAGCAATGACTTCTCAATGTGCCCTAACCTCCTTTTTATTCCAAACCGTTACGGATAAGTATGTTCGTATTTGATAAGGCTGGTGGAGGCGAACCGTGGCTATGCAAACCACAGTTCGCCGCCAACAGATAATTTGCATATCCCCGCCCCATGCATTATTATATTTATATCGACATATTTGCAGGTCTAAACAAGGAGGTTCACACGACATGTGCCCCCGTACCAAAGAACAAAATGAGCTCATCCGCATGCAGCGCAGAGAACAGATCCTGGACGCCGCTGCGTGTGCCTACTTTCGCACAGGCGGCAGCTTTGATATTCGCGACGTCGCCCGCGAGGCCGAGCTCGGTTACGGCACGGTATACCATTATTACCCCAACCGGCATTTATTAATAGAGGATGTGCTGGCCAGCGGCTTCGAGCGATGCGAGCAAGCCCTGACAGAATGGGCAAACATCTGCGGCGGCAGCCCGGATGATAGGCAGCTGTTGACGTATTGCAAGTCGCTGCTCCGGCTGTGGCAGTCGGACGCCCGCGCATATCTCGTCTACAAAATGGCGGCGGAACATTATGCGGGCTTGCCTGAGAAGGATCGGCACCCCACCAAGAGACGATTCATGGAACGGCTGTACGTTCCGCTTCAATCGATCACCCAGCGCGAAGACGACAGCGTCGACCATATGCTTGCTGTGCTGGTCGGCTGCTGTGGGCTGCACTACTATGCGGGCACTTCCGAACTGGACGTCGATCGAATCGCCAAGCTCGCGATGCAAGCTATTACGAAGGAGTCCTGATACGAACATGGTCATCTTAAAAAGCAAGCATGAAATCGAGGCTATCCGCAAGGCATGCCAAGTGGTGGCCGAATGCCATCGCACGATCGCACCGCTCATCAAACCGGGAATCACGACGAACGAGATTGAGCGCATCTTCGAGGACATTATCTTGAAGCACGGCGCCAAGCCCTACACGAAGGGCTACAAGGGCTATCAATATGCGACATGTGCCTCCGTCAACGACGTGATCGCTCATGGCTTCCCTGGCGATAAGCCACTTGAGGAGGGAGATATCGTGACGATCGACACGGTCGCGGAGCTCGACGGCTGGCTCGGCGATTCGGCCTGGAGCTATGCAGTCGGGAAGATCTCGCCGACGGCTGAGAAGCTGATGCGCGTCACGAAGGAATGCCTTGACCTCGGCATCTCGCGGGCGCTGCCCGGCAATCGGCTCGGTGACGTGACGAGCGCCATCCAGCAGCATGCCGAATCGAACGGCTTCGGCGTCGTGCGCGACCTTCTCGCGCATGGCATTGGCCGGGACCTGCACGAGGATCCGAACTATATGCATGTCGGCAAGCCCGGCAAAGGCCTCCGCATCAAGGAAGGCATGGTGTTCACGATCGAGCCCATGATCACCGAAGGCACCTACGACATGACAATCGATCCGGACGGCTGGACCGCGCGGACGCTGGACCGCAAGCTCGCCGCCCAATACGAGCATACGATCGCTATCACGGCTGAAGGTCCACAAATCCTGACCGCCCAATAGAATATTAGAAGCCGGCTACCGAGATAGTCGACTTCTTTTTTACGTATGCGGCATAGCATTCATCCGATACATGCGTTCACCTGCTCTCTTATAGAGCTCAAAGGCTTTTTTCGGATAATTGCTGGCTCCGATATTACGGTAATCGATAGCACGTTCCCGTTTTCAAGCCGCAGCAAGATCACGGATAGCGTATCTTCAAGGATTGTGATGAGGCTGCTAGTCTGGGCGCGATCACATGCCAGTACGATGAATTCATCTCCGGTGAACCGCGCGACAAACACCAGCCCCTTTATGCAAGCAAGGAAAAAGCGTACAGCAAACAAAGCGGATGGAACATCCGCTTAAAAAATGTTCATGGGAACCGAATTATGCTACTCTGTAGACGAAGCTACCGTTATATTCAGAGATGCGTGAGGAAGATGTATTCGAATGGTCCTCCAAACAGATCGCGGAATCGTTAGGAATGACGCCGGCAGCGGTTAACAGTGCCTTGCAAAGAGCCAGAGAAACAATGGACCGAACGAAACTTCATTCTAACGAGTTTAGCATGATGGATGTCGAACCTGATCGTGAGCTGCTATCACGGTATGTGGAAGCCTTCGAACAA
>NZ_BMHP01000008.1 GCF_014641075.1 Paenibacillus nasutitermitis | reverse complement strand
GAGTAGGACGTTGCCAAGCACGAGAAGCCGACCGCAGTTTGCGGTCGGTTTTTTGTTGTTGTCCAATAATCGCCATTTCTGGTCAGAACTCCTTTACAACGGAATGGAACGGAATGCTCATACTAACCTTACGAGCAATCATTCAGGACAATGGAGGTGTAACGGCAACATGACAATCAGACGCCATCACAACCTCGCATGGATAATTATGTTTGTACTTGTGTGCGGAACTACCGGATGCACCGCCGATAATCTCCGTAAAGGAGGTTCAGCCCCTCAGCAATCCAAAAATTCTCTTGTGCAGCCAGTTGAAGCGCCGCCCAGCCGGTCTTTATCCCTAAAGGCCCAGCCCTCTCAGCAAAAGAAGTCGCTTGTTTATCCAACCTCCGCTCATTACGATGCCGAACATATGGATACAAAAGTTTCACGGGACCCCGTTAGAGGCATCTACATATCCGGATGGGTGGCTGGCAGCCAAAAACCGATGGACCGGCTCATTCAATTGATCGACAGAACCGACCTCAATGCGGTTGTAATAGATGTCAAAAACGACTATGGGGAAATGACGTATACGTCCAATGTGCCCGAAGTGCGCAATATGGGGGCCAACGCCCGGCCGGCGATTCGTGATGTGCGGGAATTGATCGCTCGGCTCCATTCCCGAAATATTTATTGTATTGGCCGGATTGTTACGTTTAAGGATCCTCTTTATATACGAAAGAAACCGGAAATGGCTTTGCAAAAGAAAAGCGGAGGCATATGGCAGGACCAACAGGATAAAGCATGGGTCGATCCCTTCCAGACTGCGCCGCATTCGTATAACATTGCGATAGCGGAAGAAGCGGCACGGCTTGGTTTTGACGAAATCCAGTTTGATTATGTCCGTTTTCCGGATAATGGACCCAAGGTGGACAAGGAAGTCCGGTATGCCAATCGGAACGGTCAAAGCAAAGCCGAAGCTATTCAATACTTTCTGCAGCAGGCCGGCGATCGTATTCACGGGGCAGGAGCAATTCTCTCGGCGGATGTGTTCGGACTTGTCACTTCCTCGGAGGACGATATGGGTATCGGTCAGATATGGCCATCGATTGCAAGCGTTGTGGATGTGATTTCACCGATGACCTACCCGTCCCATTATTCTCAGGGCATGTACGGCGTGAGCAAGCCCGATCTGCAGCCCTATGCGATTATCCATAAAGCGATGAAAGATGCCCGGCTTCGAAACGATTCCTTATCCGCTGACCCTTTCAAGAAAGCTGCCCGGATTCGCCCTTGGCTGCAGGGTTTTACGGCCACCTGGGTAAAGCCGCATCAGCATTATGGGGCAGATCAAATCCTCACGCAAATTAAAGCCGCAAAGGACCAGGGTGTAAAAGAATTCCTGCTTTGGAGTCCGACTTGTAAATATGATTATCGTTCGTCAAATTGACAATATTGGGCGGTTCGCGAATCCTTGACAGCCCCCAACCCCTCTGCTAATATTGCAATAATATAAGTGAGTGGAATCAAATTTACAACAAAAAAAACCGATGTTGGAATATAAGAAAGGTTTGAATAACTTCTTACTTTATTTATATTTTTTGAGGGGAAGGAACTCGTATTACCGTGGAATCGGCTTGGAAGCGAGCGCGAGATAATTATTATCTCCGTAGCAGTCTTCATGCCATGCGGCGGACGTTTCTTCCCTTTTTCGGAAACCATTTGAGGAGGAACGTACCAGTGTGGGAAAATAAATTCGCCAAAGAGGGATTGACCTTTGATGACGTTCTGCTCGTACCGCGTAAATCGGAAATATTACCGCGGGAGGTTGACGTTTCTGTTCATCTAAGCGCAAATGTAAAGCTGAATATCCCCCTGATCAGTGCAGGCATGGATACAGTGACGGAATCGGCTCTTGCGATTGCCATGGCGCGTGAGGGCGGCATCGGGATCATTCATAAGAATATGTCCATTCAGCAGCAGGCTGAAGAGGTGGATAGGGTGAAACGCTCGGAGAGCGGCGTCATTACGAATCCGTTCTCGTTAACACCGGATCACCATGTATACGACGCCGAAGAATTGATGGGCAAATACCGTATATCCGGAGTTCCGATTGTCGATCAGAACCAGAAGCTGGTGGGGATTTTGACGAATCGTGATTTGCGTTTTGTCCACGATTATTCGATGAAGGTCAGCGAAGTGATGACTCATGAGCAGCTTGTGACCGCCCCTGTAGGCACTACGCTGCAGCAGGCAGAGGGGTTGCTGCAGAAACATAAGATCGAGAAGCTTCCGCTGGTGGACGAGACGAACACGCTGAAGGGTCTTATTACAATCAAAGATATTGAGAAAGCCATTCAATTTCCTCACGCTGCAAAGGATACCCAGGGAAGGCTGCTATGCGGCGCAGCGGTCGGGATTGCCAAAGATACGCTGGAGCGAGCAGATGCCCTTGTACAGACTGGAGTAGATGTATTGGTTGTGGATACGGCGCATGGCCATCAGATCAATGTGCTGGATATGGTGCGGAAGATTCGCCAGAAATATGCGGACCTGGTTATCGTAGCCGGAAATGTAGCAACGGGCGAAGGTACGCGCGATCTGATAGAAGCAGGTGCATCGGTTGTTAAAGTCGGTATGGGACCAGGATCTATTTGTACCACCCGGATCATCGCCGGTATCGGCGTTCCGCAGATTACGGCTATTTATGATTGTGCCAGCGTGGCTCGTGAGTATAATGTGCCGGTTATTGCAGATGGAGGGATTAAATATTCGGGGGATGTGACCAAAGCGATTGCCTCTGGCGCCAGCGCCATTATGATTGGCAGTCTGTTTGCCGGAACGGAAGAAAGCCCGGGCGAATCGGAAATTTACCAGGGACGCCGTTTCAAAGTCTACCGCGGCATGGGTTCGCTTGGAGCCATGAAAGAAGGAAGCAAAGACCGGTACTTCCAGGAGAATGAGAATAAACTCGTTCCGGAAGGGATCGAAGGCCGCGTCGCTTATAAAGGGCCGCTTGCCGATACCGTGCATCAGTTGATTGGCGGACTGCGTTCAGGCATGGGTTATTGTGGAACCAAAAATATTGAAGAGCTCAAGCATGACACCCAATTTGTCCGGATCACCAACGCGGGTCTGCGTGAAAGCCATCCGCATGATGTTCAAATAACCAAAGAAGCGCCAAATTATTCGCTATAAACCAAACATGAGAGTTATTTAATCTATAGGCAACATTCGCTTATTGTAACCTGCTATAGGAATCAGCTAGAATTCTAGATAGAAGGTTCGTGCCAAGGCAGGGAAATGGTGTGGAATCACCCATTTCCCTGCCTCTCTTTTTTCATGTACTCTTCGTGTGGTACAATAATCGATAGACAATCTACTGGAAGAGGGAGAGAAGACGTTGGAACCGAATAAAAGACCGGTACGTCTCGTATCGGCGATCTCCGCATTATTGGTCGGTTTGCTTTTTACTATGTTCATAGGTTCGGCATCAGCTTCCGCCGCCCCTGCAAAAAACAGTTATTCACCGAATTCGCTTGGACTTGAGGTTCAATCAGCCATCCTGATTGACGCGGATACCGGTCAGGTGCTTTATCAGGTGAAACAGGATGACGTTCGTCCCCCTGCAAGTATGACAAAAATGATGACGGAATATATCGTGCTGGAAGAAATCAAGGAAAAACGGCTTAAATGGGAAGATATCGTAACGGTCACAAAAGAAGCGGCCTCTACACCTGCGGATGGATCGCAAATTTATTTGGCCGAAGGCGACAAGCATACTGTAAAAGAGTTGTACATAGCGATGGCTGTCGGTTCCGCCAATGATGCGACCGTAGCGTTGGCGAATCATATCGGTGGCGGCACCGAACAAGGCTTCGTTCAAAAGATGAACGAGACGGCGAAAAAGCTTGGACTGAATACCGCCCATTTCACCTCGGCGACGGGACTTCTAGACACGACGGTGATTTCGGCAGCGGAGCTTGCCAAATTTGCAAGAATTTTGCTGCAGCAGCATCCTGAATTTCTGGAATATTCCAAGCTCCAATCCTATAAATTTCGGGAACGCGACAAGAATGCCATGGTTAATTGGAATTGGATGCTGGGAAGCAACAAGAATGTAACGAGCTTCAAGAAATTTGCCTATGAGGGCCTGGACGGGATGAAGACAGGTTATATCGGGGCAGCCGGCTACTGCTTCACAGGCACGGCCAAGCGTGGCGACATGCGGCTGATTTCCGTTGTCATGGGTGCTGGCTCCAAGGAATCCCGTTTTTATGAAACGGCGAAGCTGCTTGACTACGGCTTCAACAATTTTGAGAAGAAAACCGTTGTTGCTCCCAAATCGGTGGTAAAAGACGCAGAAACGGTCAAAATAAAGAAGGGTGTTTCCAAGTCGGTGCCTGTTGTAACGGCGAACGACATGACCTTCCTGGTCAAGAAAGGTGTCGAGCCGCAAATTTCCGAGCCAAAAGTGACCCTGCTGGAAGAAGATAAACTGGTCGCTCCCATCAAACAGGGGCAAGTGGTCGGCTCGGCGACTTATTCCTACAAGGATGCCGATACTGGCGAAACCATCGAGAAGAAGGTTGACCTGATCGCTTCCGAGGAAGTGGAGAAAGGCAGCTGGTGGCGCCTGATGTTCCGGGCTATCGGGAGCTTCTTTGTCGGATTGTTTAAAGGTATCGTGGATTTGTTCTAATGACTTGCAATGCCAAGTATTTTACTGTACTTAATGGTTGTCCATTCGGGACGGATCATGTAAAATAAATGGTTAGAGCTAACTCGGATATTGAACCAAAAAGTAGATCATTTTAGGAGGATATTGGATCATGGAAACAGGTACATCACGTGTAAAAAGAGGTATGGCCGAAATGCAAAAAGGCGGCGTCATTATGGACGTTATGAGCGCCGAGCAAGCTAAAATAGCAGAGGCTGCAGGCGCTACCGCCGTTATGGCGCTGGAGCGGGTTCCTTCCGATATTCGCGCTGCAGGCGGAGTTGCCCGTATGGCCGACCCGACCATTCTCGAAGAGGTTATGAAGGTCGTATCGATCCCGGTTATGGCTAAGGCCCGTATCGGACATTATGTAGAAGCAAGAGTACTTGAAGCACTCGGAGCGGATTACATCGATGAGAGCGAAGTGCTCACTCCCGCTGACGAAGTATTCCATATCGACAAGCGCGAGTTTACGGTTCCTTTCGTCAATGGAGCCAAGGACCTGGGCGAAGCGCTGCGACGCATTCAGGAAGGTGCGGCAATGATGCGTACCAAAGGCGAGCCGGGAACGGGCAATATCGTTGAGGCTGTCCGTCATATGCGTATTATTACCGGCCAAATCCGCAAAGTGCAAAACCTGGCAAAAGACGAGCTGTATGCGGAAGCAAAGGTTCTGGGCGTACCGTATGAACTGCTGCTTCAGGTTCATGAGAGCGGCAAGCTCCCGGTCGTTAACTTTGCGGCAGGCGGCATTGCGACACCATCCGATGCGGCTCTTATGATGCATCTGGGCGCAGATGGCGTATTCGTGGGTTCGGGTATTTTCAAATCCGACAATCCGGAGAAGTTTGCACGCGCGATTGTGGAAGCAACAACCCATTACACCGACTACAAGCTGATCGCGGAAGTATCCAAGAACCTGGGTGCTCCAATGAAAGGCATTGAAATTTCCAAGCTGGAACCGGCACAAAGAATGCAAGATCGCGGTTTGTAAACGTAGCTGGCAAAGAAAGAAGGCATACGAAATGAAGATTGGCGTATTGGCGCTGCAGGGCGCCGTTGCCGAGCATATGCGGAGTATTCAGGCAGCCGGCGGAGAGCCTGTTGCGATCAAGCAGCCTGAGCAGCTCAATGAGCTGGGTGGGCTGATTATCCCGGGCGGGGAAAGCACGACGATTGGCAAACTGATGCGCAAATACGGCTTCATGGATGCCATTCGCAGCTTCTCTGAAGCCGGCAAGCCGATATTTGGCACCTGTGCGGGTCTTATTGTGCTGGCAGACCGGATTGAAGGGCAGGAAGATGCCCATTTGCAGCTGATGGATATGACTGTCGCCCGCAATGCCTTCGGGCGTCAGCGGGAGAGCTTTGAGACGGATCTGGATGTCATCGGCATCGATGAACCCATCAGAGCGGTCTTTATCCGCGCTCCACTGATCAAGGGAGTGGGTAGAGGCGTTGAAGTGCTCTCTACGTATCATGACGAGATTGTGACGGCCAGACAGGGCCATCTGCTCGTTTCCTCCTACCATCCGGAGCTGACGGATGACTATCGGCTGCATGCCTATTTCCTGGGCATGGTGAAGGAAGCGGCTCAGCCAGCGCGTTAGAAAAAGAAGAGACTGCGGATTCGCAGTCTTTTTGTTAACATATAAGAACGTATAAGTTTTCACCTATAGCAGGCTTATATTTCTATGGGAAGAAACTTGGCTAAGCCAAGGAAGGACGGCGTTAGCCGTTTCTTCTTGATCGATAGCGATTGCATAATCAGAGAGGGGTTACCTTTTCGTGTTGGATGTTAAATTACTTAGAAATGATTTCAATAAAGTTGAGTTGGCCCTGAAAAATCGCGGCAAATCCGCAGAGCTCATCAGCGAATTTCCCGTATTGGATACCAAATGGCGGGATCTGCTGCAGGAAAGCGAACAGCTGAAAAGCCGCCGGAACACGGTTTCTCAGGAAGTGGCCAAGCTGAAGAAAAGCGGTGGCGACGCGGAAAGCCTTATTGTAGAAATGCGTGAGGTCGGGGACCGTATCAAGGCGCTCGATGAAGAGGTTCGCACCGTAGAAGCGGAGATTGCCGAATTGATGCTGGCTATTCCCAATATTCCTCATGAGAGTGTGCCTGTAGGGGCTTCGGAAACGGATAATGTGGAGATACGCCGGGTGGGCGAGGTAACGGAGCTTGGGTTTGAGCCGAAAGCGCATTGGGAGCTTGCTCAGGATCTGGGCATTCTCGACTTCGAGGCTGCCGGGAAAGTCACGGGCTCGAGGTTCGTGTTCTACCGTGGATTAGGGGCGCGTCTGGAGCGCGCGCTGATCAACTTCATGATGGATTTGCACAGCGATAAGCATGGCTATGAGGAGCTGCTGCCGCCTTATATCGTGAACCGGGATAGCCTGGTGGGAACGGGCCAGCTGCCGAAATTTGAGGAAGATTTGTTCAAGCTTGCGGGAACGGAATATTATCTGATTCCGACGGCGGAAGTGCCGGTCACCAATATTCATCGGGACGAGATTTTGTCCGCAGAGGATTTGCCCAAGAATTTTGTCGCCTATAGCGCTTGCTTCCGTTCGGAAGCCGGAGCTGCCGGACGAGATACAAGAGGGCTTATCCGCCAGCATCAGTTTAATAAAGTGGAACTGGTGAAGCTGTGCAAGCCTGAGGATTCGCACACAGAGCTCGAGTCGCTCACGCTGAACGCGGAGACCGTGCTGCAGCTGTTGGCATTGCCTTACCGGGTTCTGACGCTTTGTACGGGCGATATGGGCTTCTCGTCAGCCAAGACCTACGACATTGAAGTGTGGCTGCCAAGCGGCGGCACCTACCGTGAAATTTCCTCTTGTTCCAATTTTGAGGATTTCCAGGCGCGCAGAGCCAACATCCGGTTCCGGCGGGACTCCAAAAGCAAACCGGAGTTTGTGCACACCCTTAATGGCTCCGGGCTCGCGATCGGTCGGACGGTTGCGGCAATTCTTGAGAATTATCAGCAGGCTGACGGCTCGATTATTGTTCCTCAGGTTTTGCGTCCGTATATGGGCGGATTAGAGGTAATTGATTCCCGTTCTTGATTTTATTCAAACAAAAGCAAGTATAGGTGTTCACCCTTTATTTTTATGAGGAGGCTGCGCCATCAGAGGATGGCGACAGCCGTTTCATTTTGCACAGGCAAAAGTTGCAGTTGCTTATTTAATTTGGCCTGTGGTACAATATATCTTGTGACCTTGAGTCATGCATTAGCTGGAGAGGTACCGAAGCGGTCATAACGGGGCGGTCTTGAAAACCGTTAGGGCGCAAGTCCACGTGGGTTCGAATCCCACCCTCTCCGCCAACTTACAAAATATTCAGCACGTAGGCATTCATGCTTACGTGCTTTTTTATGTTTTTTCACGAAACAAGGACCGGATAAAAACAGCTCCATCTCGGCATATTATCCGCATGGAGGTGGTAAGGGATGAGTAAACAAGATAAGCTTCATATCGATCAGCAGCAGCTGGCAGATGCTTGGCAGCACACGCTGCCGGAATATGTAAATGAAGCGGACCGCGTCTCTGTCTTGAAGGATGAAGCGGATTCGCGGGGCCTGCGTATAACGTTGGAGTCGGCCGGCCACCAGATGTACAGCTTTGACTTTAAAGCTACTTACGTGGATAGCCGTGAAATTCAGGTTACACTGGTTGATGTGGAGAAGGACGGACGCTCGGTTGATGAGAGGACGGACACGATCCAGGAGCTTGTGCAGGACTACACCCGTCATATTCATGAATGTGCCCAAGCGCTGCATGTTTTGACGAATGCCTAAACCAATCCAATTAAAGGCAGGTTAGATGAATGACCAGGAATAAAGGTAAAGCCGATAAAAACCTGAGTAATGTTGTCGAGGCGCTGGATATTCATCCCGTTAACAGCCATCATGCCCAGCAGCTTCAACAGGACAAAAACGACCGCCGTCACCAGGATGCGTTGAATCATGACGAACCGACCGACTTGAGGCATCCGAGGAGTTAAAGAATCTAAATAAAAGAGGAGGAATAAGCGATGAGTAAACCAGACAGCATCCCGGTTCCCAACCCTTATAACCATCAGGAGCAGCCTAAATCTAACCATGCTCAGCCAGAGCCTTTATCGGGTTCGAAAAAGGTGAAGCAGCGCAATCATAGCCGCCATAATAACGCCGAAGGCTAACAAAGTTAAAGATTTGGTAAAAGTTGCTTACTACCCCCTTTTTCCGGTTAAATATCCGGGAAACGGGGGTATTTTGCATGGATATATCTTACAAAAGACTTTCGCGATAGGCAATTTTGGGTTAGAATGAGAGTTGCTTTTAAAAACTGGAGGGGAAGAACGAATGAAGAGTATTAAAGCTGGACTTATTTTATTATTAGCCGTCATGATGGTTGTCGTGGCAGGCTGCAGCAAAGCAAAACCGCCTAAAGAGGCTGTTACGTCCGCGCTGACCAAAATGCAGGAAGCAAAAACGATGACCTTTAAGGGGTCCTTTGGTGTTGATAATGTTACGCTGCCGGATAGTGCGCTTAGCGACAGCTCAAGTGCCGCCATGGCATCGGGAGTTGTTAGTTTCCTTCAAGGTGCAAAGATTAATATGAACGGTGTAATCCAAACAGATCCTCAGCATGCTGAGTTCACAATGGATATGGCACTGGGCAGCGAGGATATGAAATTTAATCTGAAAGTGCCTATTATCATAACGCAAGATAAAGTATGGGTAAGAGTACCGACGATTCCGGGCTTTCCCATTCCCGAAACGATCGCCGGGAAGTTTGTCGAAATCGACGTGAAGAAGCTGGCTGAAGAACAGGGCGGAGCTACGATGCCGGATGCGGCTTCCCTGCAAAAATTGAGCCAGGATATCATGAAGACAACCTTGGACAATTTCGACGAAAAAACGTATTTCAGCGAGCCTAAGGCTGAAGAAGTGAAATGGGTGCCGGAAGATTATAAAGGCGACCATTTTGTCCGTTTCGCGATTAACCCGCAAAATTTCGAGGCTGCTATTACGACTGTGATGGAAAAAGTCGCTCCGCAAATCATCGATCTTATTCTTAATAATGAAGAGTATATGAAGACCCTTCAGGTAAGCAAAGAAGACTTGGAAGAAGCCAAGAAAGAAGTGGCTGGCACAGAAGAAGGTGAAGTCAAGGATGCAATCGCTGAAATTAAAAAATCGCTTAAAGTCAATGAGTTCTCGTTGACCAGCGGTATTGAGAAGGATTACCTGACTTACCAGGATATGACGATGAATATGGACTTTACCGAAGGTTCAGACACGGTGAAGCTTGCCGCTCATATGGTGATGACATACGCGGATATTAATAAGGATGTTAAATTCGAGTATGGTATTCCGGAAGGCGCTATCCCTGTAGAAGAAATCGGGAATATGATGGGTGCCGGCAGTATGGACGGTCTGGACGGTCTGGATGGTCTGGACGGTCTGGATGGTTCAGACGATTTCTCCGACTTGGACGATATGTCTGATACAGAAGAAGGTATGTAATTTCATTTCAAGTATCTGATTTAAAGGTTCAAAACTAAAAAAATGCGCTCTTCCAGGGTTTGACCTGAAAGAGCGCATTTTTTGCATATGGATAACAAAAGACCGAAGTCGGCTTTATTTTCTGCTGATCTGGCGATAGCCGGAAGGGGTGAAACCGCTATGCTCCTTGAACAGACGGGAGAAATAGAATAAGGTCATGCCTACACGATCCGCTATTTCGGAAACAGGCAGGTCAGTCGTGGATAGCCACTGCTTCGCTTTGTCCACCCGCATGACATTGAGATATTGAATGGGGGAGCGGCCGGTGAATTGTTTAAACACCTGGATAAAATAATTCGGATGGTAATGCACCAGTTTGGCCAGTTCATCAATCGTCAGCTGCTCTTCAAACCGCTGCTCCATGTAAGTAATGGCGGTGTGGATTTTATCAACCACTGCTGAGCTGCGATTGATTTTGACTTCCCCGATTTGTTCGATGAAACAAGCCATAATCTCCATAATAAGCGCGTTGACGCGAAAGCCTGCCGCAATCGTATCTCGCTTCATGTATTGCTTCAAGGAACGGAAGAGGAATAGCCAATGCTGCCAATGATCTTCATCTTCGATGGTAAGGACATAAGGCGTTTCCATAATATCGAACAATCTCAAATCGCCAAGCGTGGCCGTGAAATGGCACCAATACTTGCGGAACGTATTATCGCTGATGGTGGAATAGCCCTGGCGCACGCCGGCGGGCATCAGTACAATCTGTCTCGGGATAGGGTAGAAGACTTTATCCTCAATGCGTATCGAACCTTCACCCTCTTCAATTAGATAGAAACGGTTAAAAGTCGGCACCACACTGGATTCCTGCCAAGAACGAGATACCTTCGTATAGTCGGCAATCCCCACCTGGAAGCGGGCGGAGGCCATCAGTTCTTCCCACAAACGGTTGTTGTCTTCCGTCATAAAGATGCATGCTCCCTCTTTGGGATATTGGCTATCAAAAAATAATTGCCCTGCTTCGACCGTGAGATCGAGGCAAGGCAAGGAGTGTCAAAGAAAATGGCGCGCCCGATACGATTCGAACGTACGACCTGCAGTTTAGGAAACTGTCGCTCTATCCTGCTGAGCTACGGGCGCGCGGCAACAATTATAATATCACGTTTGCTTAAGAACGTGCAAGCCTGTGCACAAGAAGTGCGAAAAAGGAATCTGCCGATGGCTGCAAACAGGACTAAATACCTGTTAGGAAAAAGAAACCAGAAAAACCTCGAATATCCGCTAATTAGGCCAGAAACCAAGGGATATCCTCACGAATAAGGAAAATAATTGTAGAATAATGTCGAAATAAAACTCGGAAAAACGGAGAACTATCGACAAGTTTTTACAAAATCCTGTAAAAGATAAGAGTATAATTAAATTGTTACTGAATGTAACCCAAGAGGTGATAGGAGCGATTCGCAAGTAGTTATGAACGACAAAAAACAGCTGCTCGATGAATTGTGCATTCTTCGCATCAAACTTCAGGAAGCTGCGGAGACACGCGGAAGTTTAACGGACCCCGAGGTGCTTGCGATCAGCGAAGCAGCCGACCAGCTTATTGTAAGCCTGCAAAATATCCAAAAAAGAGAGCTGAATCGATAAGAGCATCCCTATCCTTACAGTCCGCCATTGATAAATCTTTACAGCCGCCCTCTTAATCGGCGAAAAAATTGCGTCAGCAACGCGGCGCATTCTTCCTGAAGCAAGCCGCTGACGAGCTCGGTTTCATGATTAAACCGCGGATCCTGCAGCAGATTCATCAGGGTGCCGGCACAGCCGGCCTTCGGGTCTGCCGTGCCGTAGACGACCTTCTTGATGCGGCTTTGGACCAGCGCCCCAGCACACATCGGACAAGGCTCCAGCGTGACATAAAGGGAGCAATCCAACAGCCTCCAGGCGCCAAGTGCATGGCTGGCTTCACGGATGGCAATAATCTCGGCATGGGCGGTTGGGTCCATGGAGGTTTCGCGTAAATTATGCCCTTTTCCTACAATTTCGTTACCTCGCACGATTACCGCTCCGATGGGGACCTCTCCAAGCCGTTCTGCTTTCAAAGCTTCTTCAATCGCAGCATTCATCCATTGTCGATCCTTGTCTTGAAAATAAGTATTGTTCATTACCGTTCTGCTTCCTCCTGAATTCAGATAATTCTGTTGCGGATGACCGGGCTTACCATTTAATTCTACGATTGTGCCGCGAACAAATATTCGTTGTTAACAGCGTGTGGACAACTCTGTGCATAACTAATGCATTATACACAGAGTTGTCCACAAATTGTGGATTTCTTTGTGAATTTGGGGATAGAATTGTGGGTAATTATAAAAATAAGCGCAATTCGCTCTGCAATCATGGCGACGATTACTTTCATTTTATGACAAATATGTTATGATCCAATTAGATGTCCACAAGCTCGCCAAAGGGTGTGTCGTTAGTTGTCGGTAAAAACGAAGCTATCGTTCATGATGTCGTTTATTGTATTTATACTTTTGCTTGTTAATGTAATTTTGAACGAATATTATACCCGGGTCAACCTGAGGGCCGAGACTCAATTCAATATGACTTACATCAGTGAAATGATTGCTTCCTCCATGGCCCAACATATCAGAGAATATGAGCTGCTGCAAACGGTTTTTGATGAAAAGTTGAAGGTGGCTTCGGCAGAAGCCGCCATGCTGCTGGGGAAAGATGTGAATGCTGTTACGGGCACACAGCTGGAACAGTTATCTGATCGGCTTGGGTTAACGCATCTTTCGGTTATTATACCGAGCGATGGAGAATATAGGATCCGGAGTTCGTCAGATCCGAAGCTGGGCGGACTCACCATAAAAAGCCTGGGAAAGCCGAATCAAGTTCCGCAAGAAGGACTATCCGACCTGAAAAAAAGCAATGATTTCTGGACAAGCGCAATTGAATTTAACACGTCCGACACTACACCCGGCGACTCTGGCAAGTGGGGCTTCTATCAGATGGAGGACCGCGGTTATATCCTTGTCAGCTTTATTCAAAACAACCAGCCCCGGGGCTTAGGGGAAATCAACCTCGTCTCTGACTTATCACAAAGTATGACCAATAAACTGACGGTGCTGGAGGTCAGCGGCTTCAATCCAGTCTTGTTCGGCAAGGGGCCTGTCGGCGAAATACCGAAAATGATTAGCGTCCCGGAAATGATGCAGCATCCTGTATCCTTCGGAAGCTACGAGTATCAGGAAATAAAGATGGACGAAAAAAACATCCTGGCGGCATCGCAGGGCGACAATGTTTTTCGATATACGAAAATCAAAGGGCAAGATGTCATTAAAAGCTTCGTCCAGGTAACATCCCCCGTCCCTTATGTGATTGGCCTGGTTCTCGATGCCAAGCCGATTAACCGGCAAATCGATGAACAGCGCAATAATCAGCTTTTTATTTCCGCTATTTTACTTATCATCGTCGTATTCTGCAGTTATTGGTTGTCCGATTTCCTGATTCGCCCCATCCGTTCGATATTATGGAAGATCAACGAAGTCTCCTTTGGGCGGTTTGATAATTCAATCGAAGTTAAGCGCAAGGATGAAATTGGGCAGCTTGCCAAGCGTGTCAATGCCATGTCCAAGAATCTGGGCATCTATATGACCAAGCTCAAGATGGCATTCGAAGAGAACCGCTCCATGAAGGAATATCTGGAATCCTTTATCAATCATACGACCGATGCCATTCATGTCGTTGATTTGAAGGGCCGTGTAACCCAGGTCAACCGGGCTTTCGAGGAGCTGCTGGGCTACTCGGCGGATGATGCGGTCGGGAATATCCTGCCCCTGGTTCCGGAGCATCTGCATGCGGAGGAGCTGCACACGATGGAGGGGCTCAAGTCAGGCAAGCATTTGACGGCAAGAGAGACGGTTCGGATTACCAAAGAAGGGGAATGGATCTCCGTCAGTGTAACGTCTTCGCCGATCAGGGACAAGAATGGCGCGATTCACGCCATTGCCAGCATCACCCGGGATATGACGAGCCGAAATAAAATGGAGGAACTGCTGCGCCGGTCAGAGAAACTGACAACGGTCGGGCAGCTGGCCGCTGGGGTCGCTCATGAAATCCGCAATCCGCTGACTACGCTGCGTGGTTTTCTGCAGCTCCAGTTGGAGACAAACAAGCTGAATACCAAGCATGTCGACATTATGCTTTCCGAGCTGGACAGAATTAATTTAATTGTAGGGGAATTTCTCATTCTTGCGAAGCCTCAGGCGACCCGTTTTGAGGAGAAGGATGTCCGTTTTATTCTAGGTGATGTCATCTCCCTGCTGGACAGCCAGGCGCATCTGTGCGACATTGAATTTCTTACTCACTTTAATATCGAAACCGGCCTGATTTCCTGCGAGGAAAATCAACTCAAGCAGGTCTTTATCAATCTGCTTAAAAATGCGATAGAAGCGATGCCGGAAGGTGGGCAAATTCAGATCAGTTTGGACTATAAAGGAAGCGGGGAAGTATCCATCTCGATTGTTGATCAAGGAATCGGGATTCCGGAAGACATGATTTCAAAGCTTGGCGATCCTTTTTTTACTGGCAAGGATAGTGGGACAGGGCTCGGCATTATGGTCAGTCAGCGTATTATTCAGAGTCATCAAGGGACGATGGAAATCAGGAGCAAAGTGAATGTGGGAACGAGTGTGACGATTACACTGCCATTATTGCAGGGGAGATCCGATCCTCCGCCGCGTCCTCTGCGATAGAACCCTGGGACCCGGGCGCCAGGAGGTTTAACCGCCGTTCAATCACCATCCAATGGGGAGGGCTTGATTGGCGGTTTTTTTTGTTTCAGATTGACATGAAATTCGTTCTGATTATCGGATGTCAGGCTGGAAGGAGGTTGATATAATCAAGCCAAACCTAGAAAGGCGGTCATATTGTGAGAGTGTTAGCCTGTTGTGCGCACCCTGATGATGCTGAAATATTGGTAGGAGGAACGCTTGCCAAATACAGCAAGAGGGGGGACGAAGTATTCATCGCCATTACGACTAACGGGGAGGTTGGACATCCTACGTGGCCGAAGGAAGAAGTGGCCAGAGTACGACAAGAAGAAGCCGAGAAGGCCGCTGCCCGGCTGGGGGCCCAATTGTTCTGGCTGGGATTTCGGGACGAATTCCTGTTTGACAATGAAGAAACGAGACTGGCGCTTATCAATGTGATCCGCAAGTGCCGGCCGGATGTGATTCTGACGCATTGGCCGGGCGATCTGTATAATCCGGATCATACGGTTACGGGCCAAATGGCGAACGATGTGGCCATTATGACGACGGTCCCGAATATCGTTACGGAGGCGCCTCCCTGCGAGAAAATACCGGTTGTTTATTTTATGGATAGTCTTGCAGGCGTTGGATTCGTGCCTGATGAATATGTGGATATCAGCGACTCGCTGGATATGAAAATGCAAGCGCTTCATGAGCACCACAGCCAGGTAAACGACTGGCTATCGGATCAATACGGCGGATCGATCATGGAAATGGTAGAAGTAAGCGCCAAGTACCGGGGATTTCAATGCGGGGTCCGTTATGCGGAAGGATTCATCCGGGCCAAAGCCTGGCCGCGCGGGGTAGCGGGTACCCTGCTGCCATAAACGCATCCGAAGAAGGGAGTATTCTAAAGATGATGATGACGAAACTTGCGGTCGAGTGGAAAAATAAGGGTATTCAAGGCCGAGTCGATGTATCAGGCGGAACGATCAACAGCTTGCAGCCGGCCAACGGTGCGGAAGGAGGGACAGCGTCGATTGACGGCGTATTCAACTTATCGGCTTCCAGCAGGCTGCTGTTGACCGTGGAGAGCGATGGGGATGGGCAGAGCGCGCCGGCTATCGTCATGCTCGATACCGAGGCCAACCCGTTTAGCTTTTTCCTGCGGGATGTGAACAAGCAGTACCCCATCTATATCCCTGCCTACGAAGCGATTGTAACGACGGCTGATGACAGCAGGACGTATGGGGAAATCGAGCAATCCATCCGTGAATCCGGGCTGCTCAGCAATTTGCAGCAGATCGAGAGCGAGGCGGAGGAAGGGTATGAGGACGCTGCCCGTCATACACGCGATAATCCCGGACAAACGTGGCTGGGTTTATCACGCGATATGCGTATTTTCGGTGTCGGATTTCGCGGCATTGGCGGCGAAGAACGGCTGTGGGATTGGGTTCAGCCGCGGTTTCACGGGATGGAAACGACTCTCCCCGAGAATGATGATCAGCCGGTTCGTTACCGTTACTTATTAGGACGTGGAATCGGCTGTGTAGACGATATCAAGCGGAGACTTGAGGAAGGTATCCTCCCGATTCTGCATACGACCATAACTGACGATGACATTCTGTATCAAGGAACCTCATTCGTTTCTTATGAGCATTCGAAGCTGAGCCGCCAGTCGCTGCGGGGGACACATTATCTGGTTGCAGACGGTTATGGCCATGGTCATATGCTGACGCCGGAGCAGGAGGAGCAGCGGACAGGCTTGCTGCCGGAAGAGCTGGAGCAGGCGGAAGAGACGGTTCTGTATTTCCGCTGCGAAGCGACAAATACAGCAAAAGTACCGCGGTATGCGTGGTTTAAGAACGTCGTACCAAATGCTTATGTGATGAACAATACAACCAACTATTCGTTCGATGGCCAGGAAGGATTCGTCAGCTTCTCGGAGGACCGTGTATGCACGGTTTCCAAGTTGAATGGCAAGCCGCTTGCCCAAGAGGAAACGGCGATCTTGATTAAACCGGGAGAATCCGCGGTCTTCGAATTCTATTTGCCTCACCGGCCGATCTCAAGGGAACGCGCCAAGCGGTTGATTAGCCAGAGCTTCGGGGAGCGTCTGCAGGAATGCCGCGATTTCTGGCACGAGAAGCTGTCGCGCGCTACGCAGATCCGCTTGCCTGAACCGCGGGTGGAGGAAATGATGAAGGCGGGACTGCTCCACCTGGAGCTGGTAGCTTACGGCCTGGAGCAGGAGGGGACGATCGTTCCGACCATCGGCGTCTATACGGCAATCGGCTCGGAGAGCTCGCCGATCGTGCAATTTATGGATTCCATGGGCCAGGCTGAGACCGCCAAACGATCGTTGATGTTTTTTCTGGATAAGCAGCATGAGGATGGTTTTATTCAGAATTTCGGCGGTTACATGCTGGAAACAGGAGCTGCTCTATGGAGCATTGGGGAGCACTACCGCTACACGCGGGACGAACAGTGGATTGCCGAAATCAAGCCAAAGCTGCTGAAGGCCTACACGTATATTGTCGCATGGCGGGAACGCAATCTTAAAGAAGAGCTCCGCGGCAAAGGATACGGCATGCTGGAAGGGAAAACAGCCGATCCGGAGGATCCGTTCCATTCGTTTATGCTCAACGGCTATGCGTATATCGGCTTAAGCCGCCTTGCCGAATTGCTGGAGGCAACGGACCCGCAGGCATCCGCTTCGATCCGCGAGACCGCGGAGGCCTTGAAGCTGGATATCCGGACCCAGTTCCTTTCCTCTATCGCCCGTTCGCCGGTAGTCCCTCTGGGAGATGGCAGTTGGGTGCCGACCGCCCCTCCGTGGGTTGAGCATCGCGGCCCTCTGTCCCTGTATGCCGAAAGCGCCAGATGGCTGACGCACGGTTCTTTCGTAGCGCGCGATTCGCTGCTTGGCCCGCTTTATCTGGCACTGCAAGAAGTCATTCAGCCCGGAGACCGGGAAACGGGCTTCCTGTTGAATTTTCACAATGAACTGATGTGTACGCGAAACGTAGCGTTCAGTCAGCCTTACTACAGCATTCATCCCTGGGTGCACCTGAAGCGCGGCGAAGTAAAGCCGTTTCTTAAAGCCTATTACAATGGCTTCAGCGGATTGGCGGACCGGGAAACGCATTCGTTCTGGGAACATTTCTTCCAGGCGAGCCCTCATAAGACGCATGAGGAAGGCTGGTTTCTTATGCAAACCCGCTGGATGCTCTATATGGAGGAAGGCATCTTATTGAAGCTTCTGCCGGGAATTCCGCGCAAGTGGCTGGAGCACGGAAAGGTAATCGAGCTTTCCAATGCGGCTTCCTATTTCGGACCGATTTCCTTGCGTGTGGAATCCAGACTGGAGCAAGGAGAAATCGTCGCGACAGTTGGTACCGATTCCGACCGCAGGCCGGCTTCCGTAACGGTGCGGCTGCCGCATCCGAAGGGCAGAATCCCCGTTAACGTATCGGGCGGCATCTACGCGCCGCAGGAGGAAACTGTCCGGATCGATAACTTCACCGGCTCCGCACAAATTCGCTTGCAATTTTAACTGCGGTTCCGATTTGGCTTGCAGCTCATATGGCCTCCCATGGCCTCCCTTGCAGCGAGAGGCGAAACTTCTCCCGGCTCTCGTGCAGGGGACTGCACGGATAATAGCACTCAATAAAACAGCGGTAGTCCCGGAATTTATATTCCCGTCCGGGGCTGCCGCTGTTTCTTTTTTATTTGAGCCATGGATTGGCAAAGAGGAGGAGAGGGGCCAAAGCGCGAATCAATCAGGATACAAATGACGAAACGATATCTGCTCGGGCAACCCGGGCCGGACAAAAATATTACATTCGGGGTTTGGGTAGTGAAGTGTTTCCAGGCACAGGAGGGATTGGGATTGAACACGAGACTGAAGTTCCGTTGGAGACTGCTAACGATTATTATTGTATCTTTATTGGTCCTGGTGCCGCTTCTATTCCAAGGATATTTGGTCGGGCAGCAATCCTCGAAAAAAATCCAGGAGCTTTATGGAAATTCCATTACCAAAAATATGGATTCGTTAGCGATAAATATCGAATTCTATCTCAATTACATGAAAGACTTCAGCCGCGCATTGTCCACGGACAGAAATGTGGTGGATGCACTTCTGCTGGAAGAGAGCCAAAAGAAAGAAGCCTCCATAAGAGAAGAGCTGCTCGTCTCTGCCACCTTCTACAACGTAAGGATACCTCTCTATATTCAAATTATTACGCCTGAGAAGAAAGTATACAGCGATATTAAAATGAACAGCTTTGAGGCCGATCAATTGCTGGGCGTTATTCAATCCGCGGAGTGGTATAACGATTACGTTCCTTATAATCCGAATGCACTTTATATTCATGTAGGAACCGATTTTCACGAACAACTTAAAGTTAGAAATGCGATTTATGTAAGCAAGAATATTATTTACAACAATCAATATTTGGGCATGTTGGTTGTTCAGATGAATCTGTCACCGATTCAGCGATTAATGCATCAGGCGCAAATCCAGCCTTCCACGACTGTTTTTTTAAGCGGGAAACAAGGAAATGTTCTGATTGAGAACGAGGGCAATGAGCGGGATTTATCAGGCTTATCCACTTTGATCGATCAGGACAAGAAAACGAAGGATTCGAGCAGTGGCACTTTACAGCTGAAGTATGAGGCTGTTGAGTATGTTGGTTCCTATCGGGAAATTTCCGGCTTGCCCTGGTATATGGTGGCAGTTACGCCAAACGATAATCTGACGAGTGAAAGCAAGGGAGTTTGGGCCTATGCTTTTATCATGATGGGGATATCCGTCGTGATTTTGTCATTGGTGCTGTTCATTATTACAAAAAAAGTGACGATTCCGATTTTGAATTTAACAAAACTGGCCCGAAACATTCATGTGCAGCATATGCCCAAACGATATTATTATAAAGGCATTGAAGAAATCGAGATCCTCTCCTCAGGTATGAATCAAATGTTGGATCGAATTGAAGGTCAGATCGAACAAATTCGTAAGGATGAGCGAAAAAAAAGAGAGCTGGAGCTTATCCTGCTGCAATCGCAAATCAAACCCCATTTTCTTCATAATGCTTTAAATTCGATTAGATGGATGGCGGAGATCAAAGGAGAAAAGGCGATTGCCCGCGCGCTCATTTCTTTGGCGAGCATGCAGCACTATATACTCGATAAATCCAATACAGTATGGAGTGCAATTAACGAAGAGATCGATTATATCCGCAGCTATCTGGCTTTTCAGGAGATTCGTCTTGGGAGAAAAATTGAGTGCCGTTATGAGATTGACGAAGCGGCAAGCAAATCCAGAATTCCGAAGCTTTCCTTGCAACCGATCGTAGAGAATGCCGTATTGCATGGGTTTGAAAGGCTGGAAGGAAGAGAGCCCGCATTAATGATTCGAGTTTTTCAACAAAACGGGATCGTTGTTATTCATATCGAAGACAATGGAGTAGGCATGGATAAGGAAATCGTAGCGACTATACTGACCGATAATAAAAAAAGCAGTCTTTCATCCTCCTCATCGGGCATTGGTATTCGAAATGTTAATAAGAGACTGCAATTGGAATACGGCGTTCGCTACGGAGTCCGCATAGAAAGCAAGCCCGATCAGGGGACGGTTGTCGAAATACAGATTGTAAATAATTCGTTAGCAGAGGGTGACGACAATGAAAGTTATGATCGTTGAAGACGATATGCTCGTTCGCCTTGGGGTAAAGTCGATGATCCCATGGACGGAATTAGGCTTGGAGATTGTAGGTGAAGCAAGAGATGGCATCGAGGCGCTGGATATATTTGCGAAACAGCTTCCTGACATCGCTTTAGTGGATATCGGGCTGCCGAAGCTGAGCGGTCTTGCGTTTATTGAGCAGGCTAAGGGAATTTATCCGGAATGTGAATATATCATTTTGACGTGCAACCAGGACTTTGATATGGTGCGGCAATCTCTGCGGCTTGAAGTCCGCGATTTTATTCTTAAATCTACAATGGAAATTGAAACTTTAAGGCAGGTTATCGAAAATGTGGTCGGCCTGATGAACAAAAAAAGAGAGAAACAAAGCAACGACCAGCATAAGCTTGGCGCTCAATCGTTCAAAACCCTCCAGAAAAAGGAGTTTATGAGAGAGTGGCTCAACGGCAACTATGTTCAATCGGACGTGATCGCAAAAAAAGCGGCGGAGAACGGTTTAGATGTGCAGGGAGCCGAATTGCAAGCCTGGGTGATCCAACTGGATACTCCCTATCGAAAAGGGCAGAAGCTTCTTCCCCATGATTTGGACAAGCTCGGGTACGCCATTGAGAATATCGCACGAGAACTATATAGGGAAAGCCTGGTTGGCGTAGTGGAGGATGTAAGAATAAGGAGATGGTATATCCTTGTCGACCAAGCCACTAATCATACAGATCCGAATGCATTAGTGAGAGCAGTGGATCACTATCTGGATTATCAGATTTCAATGGGCTGCAGTCGGACATTCACTGATTTATCCTGTTGGCCCCGGAGTGAAGCAGAAGCTTCAAGCTGCCTGGAGCTGAAATACTATAAACCAAACCAAAGTGTTTTTGAATATGAAGCGGATTCGCAGCCGGCATGGTGCACAACTATTCCGACGAGTATCGTTGGGATTGAAAAGGAAATTCATCAGTGGCTATCCTTGTTTCAATTTGAAAAAGCGGCGCAATCGTTGAGGATGCTTGAACAAGAGCTCGGCACGCCGCCTTATGTGCTGCCAGGGACAGTGAAAAATCTGATCATCGATATTTTAAATAAGCTGTCCGATGTATGCGGAAACAGGGAGAGCACCCATCGAAAGCCGGATATGGCCACAGCGAACGAAGTGCTGGAGCCTGTTTATTTCCAGGATAGTCTTAAAGGTATCGACGACGAGATCCAGATGCTGCTTGCCCAGTTTGGTGAGAATCGATTGAAAGCAGAAAAAAGAATGATCATCGAAGCCGTCGAGTCCTACATTCACGAAACCCCGCATCTCGAAATGAATCTGAATGAAATCGCTGAAAATTTGAAGGTAAGCGCCGCTTATTTAAGTCGGACTTTTAAAGAAGAGACGGGGAACAACTTTACAGAGTTTGTGCTGGATATTAAGGTGAAAAAAGCAGTAAATATGATGGAGAACGGCATGGGAGTAACAGAGACTGCCGAGAGGCTGGGTTATTTGAATGTGAGTTCTTTTACAAGGATGTTCAAAAAAAGAGTCGGTGTAGCACCTTCTCAATTCGTCAAATAAATTCGGATAAGTGATCGTTAAAAAAGATAAGTCCCCCATGACGGGGCTGCAAAAAATGATAAATCATTCCGCTGTTGCTGTCATGTTCATCAAGACGGCAGGGGCATTATAATGAATCCAGTCAGCTGAACGAAGTCTGGCGGAAAGCGGGCAGCTGCGGATGAAACGGGGCAGAAACAATTGTCAGAATTATCAGTTTTTTAAGAAGGAAAAACAAGGGGGATTAACAGATGAGGTTGAAAAAATGGGTGATCACTGCGCTTACGCTGCTTCTCTTGGTGTCTGCGGCAGCTTGCTCACAAAATGAAGAGAATGCATCTTCCGCAGATACGGCAAATGAAAAGAAATTGAATCTCGTATTTTGGAATTCATCCTTCCCGACTGTCGATGAGAATGATAAAAGCAAAAGGAAGGAAGACTTTTATATTTTCCAGGCTATCAAAAGGTTTGAAGCTGCTCATCCGGGAATCACGATCGAATTGCAAGATGTGCCTGGCGGGGACAACTTGTTTACGAAATTTCAAACGGCGAGTATAGCCAAGAATGGTCCGGATGTAACGGATATTTGGTCTGGAAGCTATCTGATGAGATTCAAAGCGTTTTTAGAGCCGATGAACGATTATTTTACAGAGGAAGAAAAATCCCGGATTGTTGGCTGGGAGGCGGTTACGGAAGGCTTTAAAGAGCAGGGGACGATCTACGGTGTTCCATCGGCGACGGGCGGTACGACGGTATTGTACTATAACAAAAGTATTTTCGCTAAAGCCGGTGTAGATCCGGAGGCGAATAACCCGAAAAACTTCGCCCAATTTGTGTCGATGCTGGAAACGGTGAAAGAAAAGACGGGTATTACGCCACTTGGACTAAATATGGCGGACAATTTCTGGTTCATCCCCTCCTATTGGATTGCGCAAACGATCACGCCAGCAGGTATTCAGGATTTAATTGACGGCAAGATGAACTTCGCAGATCCTGCTTTGGTCAAGATTATAGAAGGCTGGAATGAGCTGTATGCCAAGAACTTAACGATGTCCGATCAGTCTGGGCAGAACGTTCAACAGTTTTACAAAGGACAAGTCGCGATGGTGCCAGGCGGGAACTGGGATATTCCGAACGCTCGTAAAATTCTTAAAGATGATCTTGGCATGATCAAAGTTCCTGATTTCAGCGAGGATGTCAAGGTTCATAATGGCGGAGTCGGCGGAGCAGGGGCAGCCTATATCGTTCCGAACTATTCGAATCACAAGCAGGAGGCTATCGATTTCGTTAAATTCCTCAACAGCAAGGAAGAGCAGGAGAACAGATTCAAAGCTGGGGAAACCTCCTTAACAATTGTGAAAGATGTGGACATTACACAGTATACGGATGAACCGTTAATCCTGCAGATGCAGCAATGGTCGAATGAACCGACAACGATGTTTTGGCCAGATAATATATATCCGCCGGAGCTGGGCAGTGAGATGAATACGCTGCAAACCCTTGTATTTGCCGGGAAAATGTCTGCTGCTGAATATATGGAAAGATTGGATGCAAAACGTGATGATCTGCTTAAAGAACAGCAGTGATAATCGGCTCTAAGAAAGGATGTCAAACGATGCTGAAGCTAGGAGTAATCGGGTATGGTGCCCGGGTCGGCGGAGTTATTGAGGGGAATTTGCTGGGACAGTGTCAAATTGCTGCAATAACGGATCTCAATGAACAACGGGTGAAAAACCGATTAAAGGAAAAAGGGGTAGACACCGATTCCATACGCTTTTTCACGGATGCAGAAGATATGTTTAATCATTGCGAATTAGACGGCATTCTCATCGGCACGCGATGCTCCACCCATGCGGAGCTGGCCGCAAAGGTGATTCGCCGGGGCATTCCACTGTTTTTGGAAAAACCGGTGGCCATTTCACTGGAAGATTTGCAAATGCTGCGGGATGTTCTGCTTGAGCATCCCCTCATGGCGGGGAAAGTCGTTGTCTCTTTCCCTCTTCGGTTGACCACGATTATTAGGAAAATCAAAGAAATTGTCGACTCCGGCAGGATCGGAACTGTAGAGCATGTCGAAGCGACGACCGCCGTTCCTTATGGTTCGATCTACTATCATAACTGGTACCGGGACGAATCAGAAACGCATGGCTTATTTCTGCAGAAGGCGACACATGATTTTGATTATATCAGCTATATTTTGGGCCAGAACCCGGTAATGATCAGTGCAATGAAATCCAAAAGGGTATTTACAGGTGATAAACCTGCAGGACTTGAGTGCAGTGTATGTGATGAAAGCCATACATGTCTGGAAAGTCCTCAAAACTTAGCGAAGGCCGGCGAGCAGTCCTATGGCAGCTATTGCTCCTTTGCTGTAGATACCGGTAATGAAGATTCAGGAAGCGCATTGATTGAGTATGAGAGCGGCATGCATGTTTCTTACACCCAGGTCTTCTACGCAAGAAAGAAAGCAGCCAAGCGTGGAGCACGGTTTTACGGCTATAAAGGGACCATCGAGTTTTTGTTCGATACCGGAGAGATCAAAGTATATCTGCATCATTCATCAACGGTAGAGACCTATCAATTCGGCACTGAAAACGATCATTTCGGCGGAGATGCTGCTTTGGCGGAAAATTTCATCGCAGTAATGACAGGAACGAAGCTATCAGAAGTCACATTGAACAGCGGTATTATGAGTGCGTTGATCTGTCTGAAAGCGAATGAATCAGCAGCAACAAAGACGTTCCAGGCGATAAACTGGCCTGATTTTTGAAGAAAAGTAATCTAATGAAGAAGGCCTCCTACTCTGTAAGGTATGGAGGCCTTTGAAAAGGAATGTGGGAAACCTAGATGGACCAAAAACGTGACAATGTAACCGGGCTTCTGTCGGTTGCTCCAGCATTTTTAATGCTGGCTGTTTTTCTCGGCTATCCGATTATTCGCACCTTTTATCAGAGCTTTACGATTTGGGATGGATTAAATAGCGAGTTTATTGGCTGGGATAATTACATTTCCATTTTCAGTAATGGAGATTTGCTCCTATTATTAAGAAATAACGTTCTCTTTCTATTATCTGTTCCTGTTATTCTTTTGATTACCCTGGTGGTAACGATCCTGCTGTTCGAGCAGGTACCCGGCTGGAGGCTCTTTCGCTCCCTTTACTATTTACCATCCGTACTCTCCGCTGTGGTCATCGGCTTCCTGGCCAAATCGATGTTTTCGACGCATGGGCTTGTGAATACAACCTTGCAAAAATTAGGGCTTGGGAACTTGGTCATAGACTGGTTCAACTATGTTCCGACTGCTTTTTTAATCATTATTCTTTGTTTTTATTTGCAGACGCTTGGTCAGGGAGTCCTCATCTTTTTATCGGGGATGTCTGTTATTTCCCAGGAGGTTTTTGAAGCTGGAAAAATCGATGGAGCAAACTGGTTTCAACGCCTTTACCATTTTGTTATTCCGGCACTGATCCCGACTATATTCTATTTTACGATTACGAATATGATCTATGTATTTATCGGGCTTTTCGGATTAGTGTACTCGATTACCGGCGGGGGGCCAGGTTACGAAACAACCCCGATCGATTATATGATTTATTTGAAAGCGTTCCAAAGCGGTAAGATGGGCTATGCATCCGCGCTCTCGGTTGTCTTGTTTATAATCGTTTTCATAATGGCTTGGGTACAGCTGAAAATCCAAGATCGAATACATGATTAGGAGGTAACGGCTTGAAAACCACCATATATGAGAAAATGATCCGCTTTTGTATATTTATCGTTCTGTTGCTTATCGCTCTTGTAGTCGTCTATCCACTGTTCTACATGTTCACCAGCAGTATAAAAACGTCATTGGAATTTTCACAAAATCCGCTGGCCTTGCCCGAAACGTTATATCTGGACAATTTCAAGGCGCTCTACTTCCGATTTTCGCTTGTTAAGCTATTCAGCAATACGCTGATTGCAGTTGGTGGTGCGCTTATTCTATCATTTGCTCTTTCCGTTCCGGCTTCATTCGCCTTTGCCAAAATCCGTTTCAAATATAGAAGCACCCTCTATATGGCCATGATTGCGACGATGACCATTCCGGGAATTACGTTCATCATTCCAAATTATTTGCTGATGTCGAAACTGGGCTTAATTGACAATTTCCTTTCGGTTATCATCATTTGGGGTGTAGGTTCCGTTGCGAATAACGTGTTTTTGTTAACCTCTTTGATGAGAGGGCTCCCCAATGAAGTGCTTGAAGCGGTCAAAATGGATGGAGGGAGCTACCTCCAGGTGATGACCAAAATTGTTGTGCCGCTGAGCATTCCGGGGTTGATGACGGTGTCCATATTTAATACGACGGGCTGGTGGAATGACTTGTTAACACCGCTTGTCTATTTGCAATCCGATCAGATGAAAACAATGACAGTCGCAGTTGCAACGATATTAAGAACGTACAGCTCCGATTATCCCTTGTTGCTTGCAGGCTTGTTTATGACCTCGGTGCCGCCCATCGTAATCTATATTATTCTGCAAGGATACATCCGCAAAGGACTCGTAATCGGTGCAGTTAAATAATCCATTCCGGCTCCCAGCCGCAAAGATTGATTTTCCTTGTTTACTATGTGAGGCCTTCGGGTTATTATAGTGTCCATAAGGCGAGCAATGGCGGATCGGGGCGATAAATGGTGGAGGAAGAGCTGCTAAGAGAAATGCTGGATGAGATGCTCTCGAAGAAAAGATCGGTCGAGCAGAACCAGAATGAATTGATCGATATGGATCTTTACATTAGGCTGCAGGAAACCTTCATGGCCGCGACCGGACTAAATGCGAATGTCGTGAATTCGATGGGCATCTCCATGACCCCGGAACCCCAGGAGAGATCCCCCAGGTTCTGCCAGCTTGTGCATTCCGTACCGGTCGGCAAAGAACGCTGTATCCAATGTGATCTGATGGTGACCAATGCGGCGATCTCGATGGAGAAGGCGGTCATACGCCGCTGTCATGCCGGCCTGTACGATTGTGCGGTGCCGATTCAATTCAACCAGCAAGGCATCGGATCTTTCATTACCGGCCAGGTATTGCTCGAAGCTCCAACGGATGAAATGGTGGAGGACATATTGCACAGGGTGGCTGACCTTCAGCTTGACCGTGAGGAATTGCGGCAGGCCATCCATGAAATCCCGCAAATCTCCAAGGAGCGGCTCTTTGCGAATACTGATTTTATTACAATTCTGGTCGATTATATCATTAAAAATTTGAAGGAAAATGAATTCAAACGGCAGGAGGCGGAGCTGCGTTATCTGCTCAGCGAGGCGGAGATGAAAGCCGTCCAATCCAAGCTGCACCCGCATCTGCTGTTTAACGTACTCAATCTGATCTCGGGCCAGGCCCTTCTTGAGAACGCTTCCAGGACGCATTCCATAGTAGCCCAATTGTCCAAGATGCTGCGTTATATGTTAAAGTCCTACCGCCCGCTTATTACGGTAGGCGAGGAATTGGAGTATCTGGACCCTTATATCAAGCTGCAATGCCTCCGGTTCGAGGACCGGCTTTCGTACAGCGTCCATTATGAAGATCCTTCGCTGCAGCAGTATAGAATCCCCAGTCTGACCATTCAGATTCTGATTGAGAATGCGATCAAGCATGGAATTGAGCCAAAGGAAGGTCCATGCTTTATCCGTACCCATATCTATAGTGAAGCGGATCGTCTGGTTATTGAAGTTCGCGACAATGGTGTAGGCTTAACGGGAGAACGCGTCAAAAAAATCATCCCCTCTGGCGAAGGGATGGAAGAGCAGTTCTCTGGAATTATGATGATTCGCAAGCGCTTGGAATATTATTACCGCGACAACTTTGCCTTTGATATCCAGTCAACGGAAGGCGAAGGAACGCTCGTCAAGATATCCTGTCCCAAAATAACCGAGAACCCCCGCAAGTAGGCTGCTGGTTCTGCTTTCTAATCTGTTGTTCCCGTCTTTTGGGCGTGGTTGTACTGATATTGCAGAGGGGACATGCCCTGTATCCGCCTGAAAATCTGTCCGAAATAGCTGGGATCGGCATAACCGATCATTTCAGAAACCTGGGAGATGGATAAGTCCGGGTTTTTGAGCAGCTCCAGCGCCCGTTCGATTCTCACCTGCTGTAAATAATTCATGATGGTCATATCATAGGCTTCTTTAAAGGTGCGGCTGAGATACTGCTGGCTGGCATTGAGACGGGACTCGATATACTGCAGCGTAACCGGCTGGGTATAGTGCTCATGAATGAACCCGACAATTTCTTCAGCCAGCCTCATCCGTTTGGGGCTGATTTTTGTTGTGTCCTGAACCGGCGCGGCAAATTTTTGCTTGATGCATTCTTTGATGATTTTAATGATTTCCTCCGGCTCGATCGGCTTGAGCAGGAAATAGTTAACGTGGATATCTATCGCCCGTTTGGCATAATTGAATTCATCGTAGGCTGTAATGATCGAGATGATCGTGTCGGGGTGCTTCTCGCGAATAATACAGGAAGCATCCAGGCCATTGACGCCAGGCATGCTGATGTCCATGAAGATCAGATCCGGGTAATGCAGCTCGGCCAGTTGAATAATCTCATTGCCGGATTTGGCCATGTCGAGTACAACCGCAGGCAGCTTGCTGTCTGTAATAATTTTCTGGATGACTCTGCGCTCAATGGATTCGTCATCGGCGATAAGCACGCGTAGCAGCATCGGTCGGTTCATCCTAACTGTATAGAAGTTATCCTATCCGCCCCCATTATACCATTTGCGCGGCCGAATGTTTTCTCCATAATTCTTAATATCTGAAACAAATGGATCTGGCCAAAGCGTGTTCTTCCGGATGTTTCGGGTTTTCGTGAAAGTGGTTTCTTTTCTCCGATTTAGCGTCTGATGTTCCCGTGTATAATGAGATGACCGTCCTGGAAACCTTATTTGACCAAAGGAGCTAGATGCATGAGCATAGCCGTTATTCGAGACAAGATCTGCAGCGGAAATAGAACGATTATACTGGAGAACGAACGGCTGAGCGTAATTATCATACCGGAGCTTGGGGGTAAAATATGGCAAATTACCTATAAACCGAAAAATAAGCCGTTATTGTGGAACAATCCGGAGCTTCGGCCCGGTAAGGTCGCATTCGGTGAACAATTCGAGGAGGTATTCTTCGGCGGCTGGGACGAGTTGTTCCCAAACGATATGGCCGAAGTGTTGAATGGCAAAGCGCAGCCCGACCATGGCGAAGTCTGGTCGCTGCCTTGGGCTTTTCGCGTGGATGACTCTTCGGCCGAGATTACCGTTCATATGTGGGTAACGGCTCCTATCAGCAATTGCAAAGTAGAGAAGTGGGTTACATTGAAGTCTGGAGCAAGCAAACTGGGTCTGCGCTATAAAATAACGAATTTAAGCGACACGGACCAGCCATTCTTATTCAAGCTGCATCCCGCTCTGATGACCGACGAGCATTGCCGGGTGGATCACGGGGCAAGAACAATGGTTATGGAGAATCTGGGCCAGCTGCGGGGCGGTATTCGCAGTGGTCCGTACGAATGGCCGTATCTCCCTGCCGATAACGGACAGACCCAGGATATGCGCCTGTGCTTGCCGCCAAGCACGAAGGTCAAGGAGATCCAATATTCGAAGGAGATGGATGCCGGCTGGTGCTCGGTCACCAATACCAGGGACGGCGTAGGCTTCGGGCTTGCGTTCGATCCGGCTTTCTTCAAAACCTTATGGGTGTTCACAAGCTGCGGGGGATGGGGAGAGCAGCAGCAGATGGTTATCCTGGAGCCGTGCACTGGCTATCCCATGAGCGTGAACTCGGGGATCGAGCGGGGCACACATCAGCTGCTAAAGGCCGGTCAATCTATGGAGACTGGGCTTGTCGCTGTTGTCTATGAGGGCTTGGGATCCGTCGGTGCTATCGATTCCAACGGCAATGTGTATGAATAACGGATACCGGCAGGAAAGCGTCTCTTTTTTTCAGATATTCAGGAAAGCGGTTTCTTTACTCGGATCACATCAAAAAAAGCTGGTGTTATAATGAAGCCAGTCATTCACCATTCATTGTAAAGGGGACAATAACCATGGGACAAAGAAGGGTCGTAAGTACCGTCACGGTTATGATTATCATGATTGTCTTGATCTTGTCAGCCTGCTCCAATGCCAAGACCAACAACACAAACAATGAACCCGGTCAGCAGAACACCAAGAGTGAGGATAATAAAGCAGCCGAGGGCAACAAGGCAACAAACGAGGGACCGAAGGATTCGGGCAAACCGACGACGATTCGGTTCACAACCTGGTACGGAGCCGGGGATATCGAGATTTGGAAAGAAGTGATCAAGCGGTTCGAGGCGGATAATCCGTTAATCAAGGTTCAATTCGAACCGCTGGACTTCGCCGCCTATTGGCAGAAAATACCGACTCAGCTGGCAGGGAATGCATCACCTGATGTCATCGGCATGCATGTCGGTATCGTTTATTCCTACGTTCAGAAGAATCAGCTGGAACCGCTGGACGCTTACTTAAGCTCAAGTGAACACCAAGCCGACGAGCTTCCGGACGCACTGGTTGCCGAAGGCCAATGGCCGAAGGACAATCCACAGCAGTTTGCGCTGCCATGGCATTTTACCGGCGGAACGCTTTATATCAACAAAACCGCCTTTGAAGAAGCCGGCGTTCCTTATCCGGAGAATGGCTGGACGATCGAAGAGTTTGTTGCTGCCGCCAAAAAACTGACAACTGACAAGCGCTTTGGCTTCCAGGTGCCGGGCTTTACAATGAATGCGGGCTTGCTGGCTGCTTTCGGCGGAGTGCCTACGACAGAGGACAGACTGCACAGCAACTACAATTCGCCTGAGATGCTGGCTTACAAGACATGGCTGCACGATCTGATCTACAAGGAGAAGGTGTCTCCGAATCCTAAAGATCTGGATGCATCGGTCGATCCGTTCGTTGCGGGCAAAGTGGCCATGACCGTCGGAGGCGCATGGAATTTCCCGGTATACCGGAAAATCAAGGATTTCGATTGGGATGTAGCCCCGATGCCGACCAAGGATGGCGTATCTAAAACATATGCCGGACCCGATCTGCTTAGCATTCCGAAGGACAGCAAAAACAAAGAAGCGGCATGGAAATTCATGCAGTTTGCCATATTCGACCCCAAGTCTCAGGAGCTGCTGCGGCAAACCGGACTTCCGATGCTGAAGAAGGATCTGGAAGATGAGAGTGTCGTGAACGAGATTGCCTCGCAGAAGCCGGAGCATTTCAAAGTGTTTCTGGATGGCGCCATTAATAATGGAACGGGATACGCTTTCACCCCCAAGTTCTTTGAAACGGCCGGATTTGAATCGGATGCCGATGTGAAAATTCTTCAGAAAGAGAATGTCGATATTCAGAAAGTGCTCGATGAGCTGCATGATAAAGTCAATAAAGAGCTGGAAAAGAAATAATGACGCAGGGGATAGTGATTTATTGCTGTCCCCTTAGCTTACGCATACGAAGTGCGTTTTCTTTGAAAGCGCTTAGCATACGCATACGAAGCCGCGCTTTCTTCGAAAACGCAGCGTGTGCATACGAAGTTGCGTTTTCTTCGAAAACACAGCGTATGCTTACGAAGTGCGTTTTCTTCGAAAACACAGCGTATGCTTACGAAGCCGCGTTTTCTTCGAAAACGCAGCGTATGCTTACGAAGCCGCGTTTTCTTCGAAAACGCTTAGGAGGTTTGCGACGTGGCAAGAAACCAAGGGGGAGCGGCAGCTCCGGCAGTACGCATCGGAAGAAACTGGATGAGTAAAGATTATGTATGGGCGTTCCTGTTATTAATCCCTTTATTGGTCGGAATCGGCCTTATTTATTTTTCCTCCATCTTCGGTTTGATCGTCAGCTTCACGAACTGGGATATCGTTCAAAAAGCGGAATGGGTCGGTCTGCAGAATTATCGGGATCTCGCGGCCGATGAGAAGGTATGGAAATCGCTGTCGAATACATTGCTTTTTATTGTCTATTCCGTCCCTGCGAAGATCATATTGGGTCTGGCTCTTGCGATGCTGCTCAATCTGAAGCTGAAAGGCGTAAATTTCTTTAAATTGCTCTACTTCTTTCCTACCGCCTGCTCGATTATCGCGGTCGCGCTTGTATGGGGTTATTTATATGACTCCAACGGGTTGTTGAATAATTTCTTGAATGACCTGGGTCTGTCGAAGGTTTACTGGCTGGATGAATTCCATGCCATGGGGTCCATAGCGATCATGAGCATCTGGGGCGGTGTAGGGTATAATGCGCTGCTCTTCCTGGCAGGGCTGCAAAATATCCCGATTGAATATTACGAAGCGGGGCGGGTGGATGGAGCGACGAGGTTCCAGCAGTTCCGGATGATTACCATTCCTCTGCTTACCCCCACCATGTTCTTCGTCATCGTCACGCTGATGATCGGATCGTTCCAGATGTTCGGGGAAGTGTATATCATTCACGGACCACTCGATTCGACCTTGACGATCGTTCCTTATATTTTCAGCGAGGCCTTTCAAGGTTTCCGGATGGGCTATGCATCAGCTTTGTCTTATCTGCTGATTCTTATTATCCTTCTGATTACGCTGGTGCAATTAAAGCTGCAGAAGAAGTGGGTGAACTACGATCTATGAAAAAAACCGTCCCTTATCTGCTTCTATATGGACTCGGCATCGTGGTTCTGTTTCCATTCACCTGGCTGCTGCTGTCTTCCTTCAAGGACAGTGTTGAAGTCATGTCCGGCAATCACCTGATTCCGAAGCATTGGACTTTCGAGAATTATAAGAAAATCATGACGGAAATTCCGATGCTAAGTTTCTTCAGGAACAGTATGTTCGTGACGATACTGGCGACCGTTGGCGGACTGCTGGCCAGCGCCATGTCCGCATTTGTGTTCGCCAAGCTTGTTTTTCGGGGAAAAAATACACTGTTCGCGATGGTGCTGGTTGTGATGATGATCCCCGGCGTCATTACGCTCATTCCACTATTCATTATTATGAAATCGGCCGGTTTGATCGACAGTTTATGGGCGCTCATTCTTCCGCAATGGACCGGGACGGCATTCGGCGTCTTCTTTCTTCGCCAGCACATGATGTCGATCCCGCATGATCTCTATGAATCGGCCAAGCTGGAAGGCTGTAATCCGCTGCGAATATTCGTTTCGATCTATTTGCCTTTGATCAAGCCCGCTCTGGCAACGCTGGCGGTACTGAATTTTATCGGCAACTGGAACGACCTGCTGGGTCCGCTCATTTACCTGAATTCCCCTTCCAAAATGACGGTAACGGTTGGGATCTCCTACTTCAGAGGCCAATATGTAACGGATTACCCGGTTGTGCTCGCCGGCGTTTTCCTCAGTCTGATTCCTACCGCGATCGTGTTTCTGTTCGCCCAGAAGCATTTGACGAGAGGGATGCTCATCAGTGGAATGAAATAACCCGCCAATACGCTGCTGCTGCATAAGAGGACCGTACTTAGATGGCTGTTTGCTCGGCCTGGCGAGGCAAGTGGAAGCGAAGGGCTGTCCCTGGAGGGGCGGCCCTCGCTTTTGTTTAAAGTAGAAGTTTTTCGCCCATACGTTGCTGTATGCTGAAGGAAAACCCTATTGCATTAGTATCTGACGGAGCATCGTCTACAAACCCAGCTTTTCAAAGATTGAACCACATAACCACCCACTAAAAGGGTGACTCCAATCCCAATCGCATAATCCGCCATATTAAGCACACCATTACCGGAACGCGAGACCACGAAATCCGTAACCTGCCCAAATAACAAACGATCAATCCCATTTCCGGCAGCACCCCCTACTAAGAAGGCGCAGCTAATCTCGCCCAGCGTATTTAGCCCTTCTTTTCTACGATAGTAGATCACACCCGCCACGAATAGGACAGCCACGATTCCAAAAAATCGCGCATAGCCTTGAAACAAGCCGCCAGCCATCCCGCTGTTCTCAATATGCGTCAACTGTATTCCCCACAGGGAATAATCTTCATCGATCGCCAAATGAATGCGGACTATCATTTTAGATACTTGATCGACCAGGATAACTATAATGGCAGTCATATAAAAAAGCATTCGCCGCTCACCCCTCCTCATTCATATAGGTTTTCTCTTCAACAAGAAGCCACCTTTTTATTTAATAGGTATCTATTGATTATAATCGATGTGGAGAAAATTATAAATTGAATGCAGTCGATGGGGGTTATATGAGGAATCCTTCTATATCGAAGGACAATCTGCTTATGTCTGGGAGGTTTGAAATGAGGTCAAACGAATCGTCGCCAATATAAATACGAAGGATATCACGGCAGCTAAAAGCTTTTACCAGGATGTGCTTGGCCTTGATTTAATGATGGATCATGGTTGGATTAGAACGTATGGTTTAAACGAGGAGATGAGCATTCAAATTAGTTTCGCCTCACAAGGTGGCTCAGAAACGCCTACGCCTGATCTATCGATTGAAGTCGATGCTATATTACAAGACGTGAAGAGAGCTGGATTTCTGATCGAATAGTCAGACTCATCATTAAGCTAAAACCAGCGGAAACTTGCTTCGCACCGGGTCAGCCGTTGTTTCTTGTGCGGGAGAGATTTGTCGCCGGGAGTAAGATGTGATAATGTTTTTGACAAGGCGATATATCTTGCTATGCAGAAGAAGGGTGACGGATTGAGGATTAATAAATTTATTAGCGAGACCGGATATTGCTCCAGGCGGGAAGCGGATAAGCTTGTCGAATCCGGTCGTGTGACCATTAACGGGACAACTGCAGAGCTTGGCAGTCAGGCAGAGCTTGAAGATGATGTCAGAGTGGATGGGAAGCCGATCGGTCAGCAGAAAGGACATGTGTATCTGGCGCTCAATAAGCCGGTCGGCATTACAAGCACAACGGAGACCCATATAGCTGGCAATATCGTAGATTTTGTCGGTCATCCGGAACGGATCTTCCCGATTGGCCGTCTGGACAAGGACTCGGAAGGGCTCATTCTGCTGACGAATGACGGGGATATCGTCAACCGGATCCTTCGGGCGGAGGGCAGGCATGAGAAGGAATATATTGTTACAGTGGACCGTTCGCTTACTCCCCGGTTTCTCAAAGCCATGAGTGAAGGCGTTCGTATTCTCGGTAGCATGACGCTTCCCTGTAAGATCACGAAGGAAGGCGACCGCGTCTTCCGGCTTGTCCTGACTGAAGGGAAGAACCGTCAGATCCGGCGAATGTGCGCAACCTTCGGTTATCAGGTCCATGGCCTTCGCCGGGTCCGCATCATGAACATACATCTGGGGGATCTGGGTAAGGGCAAGTGGCGCGACTTGACCGGCAGCGAGATGCAGGAGCTGCTTTCCCTGCTTGCACCGCAGGAGTAAGGGGTCAGCACATGCAAAACAAAAACCAACGTTTGTCCGGTATGTTCTTGCCGGAGACGTTGGTTTTTTGCAACCTAATAGAATTGATAAGCTTACTCTTATAAATTTCTAAAAGGTCTTCTTATGCTTTGGGTGTGGCCGGCATTTCCTGCGCTTTGGTTACATCCAGAAATTTGCGGATAATAGAGACTTCCACACGGCGGTTCTTGGAGCGTCCGAGCACAGTATCATTGGAATCCACGGGACGATATTCCCCATAGCCGATTGCGCTGAACAGCTTCGGATTCAGGTTCTCGTTGAGCAGCAGCACATCCATAAAGCGGATGGCCCGCGAGGAGCTCAAATCCCAGTTGGACTGGAAATCCGAGTTGGAAATGGGTTCGTTGTCGGTATGTCCGGATACGACGATTTCATAATCGGAATAGGATGTAAGCATATTTGCGATTGCCTTTGCAAGAATACGCGCGTCCGGCTTGACTTTGGAACTCCCTGATGGGAAAAGGGCGTTGTCGCTGATCGTAATCATCAGCTGCGACTGATTGAGCTTCGTGTCCAACTGGTTCGTAAGGCCGTTGGCCTGAATATATTTGTCAATCTGCTTCTTGAGATCCTCAAGCGCCTGCTGTTCTTTCTTCATCAGCTCATTGCGCTTAGCGTCGGTTGTGGCATCCTCAGGTTTGGGTTTGGTTTTGTTGTTCCGGTCCATTTCCTCGCCCGTGGTAATCACCGAGGTGTTCTCCAGGACGCCGACTCCGCTGTCAAGTGCGGAGTTAAAGGCCTTGCTCATATCTTCAAACTTTTTGGAATCGACCGAGTTCATGGCATACAATACGATAAATAAGGCGAGCAGCAGGGTAAGCAGATCGGCATAAGGGATGAGCCAAGACTCGTCGGCGTGTTCTTCGTGGTGCTCATTTTTATGCCTTCTGCTCAACGCCCTCCGCCCCCTTCTCGCTCATTTTCAAGCGCTGCGTAGGTGTCAGGTAAACAGACAGCTTCTGGTTGATCGCGATCGTCGATACGCCGGACTGAATGGACAGAAGACCCTCCACCATCATCAGGCGAAGCTCGATTTCGCGTTTGGAAAGGCGTTTAAGCTTATTGGCAATAGGATGCCAGAGCACGTAACCGGTGAAAATCCCGAGCAAGGTTGCAATGAAAGCCGCGGCGATGGCCTTGGCCAGTTTCTCCATATCGCTCATATCCGCCAGAGCGGCGATCAGACCGATAACGGCCCCGAGAACGCCTAGTGTAGGAGCATACATGCCGGCCTGGGAGAAAATAAGGGCGCCTGCGCGGTGACGCTCTTCCGTTGCGGAGATATCCTCAAGCAGCACGTCGCGTACGAAATCCTGATCGTTCCCGTCTATTATCATCCGCATGCCATTGCGCAGAAAAGGATCCTGGATATCATCGACCTGGGCCTCAAGAGCAAGAAGGCCTTCGCGGCGGGTAATGGTCGCCCAGTCCATAAATAAGCCGATGAGCTCTTCCCGGGGCAGGAGCTTTTGCGCAGTGAAAGTCATTTTCAGCAGTTGGGGAAATTTGGCGATTTCATTCATTGGGAATCCGATGAACAGGGAGGCTGCGGTTCCTACGATAATAATCGTGAAGGCAGCCGGATTGAGCAGACTGGTGAGCGGCGCATGTTTTAACGCCATACCGAGAACGACCGCTACCAGACCTAACACAATGCCGATAATTGTTGATTTTTCCATGACACACCTCGTCCGATAAAATATTACAATGAGATTCCCGCCACCAAGAGCCGATCAATCCCGTTGTTAGAGTTGCAGGGCGGTACACGGAGTGTCCGACTGACAAAATAAACCCGCTTTCGACAAAACAGTCTATACTTATTTATCGTCAAATCGAGCGTGTAGATTAGAGCAATTTGGATGTTTTCGGGCAAATGATTATTTTTTACGGGATATTCGTGTAAAATAATGAAAAGAAGCTCCATTTTAAGGGTAAAGGTGGTTATAAGACATGGGCGTTAAACACGCTAGAGAATATACAGACATCTTAAAAGATCTGACCGAGGCTATTGGCTCGATTGAAGACAGCTACACGTTTTTTGAAATGGAGCGCTCGGACTGGCTGGCGCTTGAGCCGCAGCAGCAGACCGATTTAATGGAAGTCCTTGCGGATGACCTGTTCTATGCGCTGGGCGAAGACGCCGTTATAGAAGTAGGACAGGGTGTCATTAATTACCGCTCCAAGCATCATTGCATCGAAGTATCGGTAGATGGGAAGGAAAGCCGCATTGTCCGCTTGATCTAACCAATCAAAAGGGAGTGAGCGTCATGGCTAAAGTGGAAAAACTGCCGAAGGCTGTCGTGGATGAGGCGTTATCGGGGCTCGAAGGCTGGGCCCGCGAGGATGAGCAGTGGCTTTGCTGCACCTATAAGCTCGCATCCTTCAAGGATGCAATCGCTTTTGTCCAGCGTGTGGCCGTTATTGCCGAGGAGATGGACCATCACCCCTCGATCAGCATCGATTACAAGAAGGTCATTCTCCGTCTGAGCACCCATGATGCGGGAGGGTTGACGGAGCTTGACCTGCATGCGGCGCGGCGCTATAACGAATCCGCGGCATATTTTCTTACAGGATAGATGAATCTTTCGTAAACGAGGGACGAAATCTATGCAATGAACGCCAGTAGAATGCTTGCAAGGGCCCTTTACAATAATTCGACACTATTTTACAATATGTAAAAGTAGAATTGTTAGTAAATATGACATGAAGATATCATGAGGGGCGCGGCGGCGATGGCAGAAGCTTACAGCATGAAGGGATCAATGGAGGAAAATGCGGTTGATCAACTCATCCCGTATTACCAGCCGGTGCTTGCGCTGGATACCCGGCTGATCATGGGCTATGAAGCACTCGGCCGCGTGCGGACCCGCCAGGGCATGCGCAGTCTGGGTCCGTTTTTTGAAGACAAGGATGTGCCGATGGGCGAGCATATTCGCATCGACCGACTCCTGCGGGAGCAGGCGCTGGCCAAATTTGCGGCAGATGCCCGCCTTTGCGAGCAGGGCATGCTTTTTCTGAATTTAAAGCCCTCCTGGATTTTTCAGACCTATAAGGAAACAGGAGAATTGCCCACACTGCGGCTGCTGGATAAATACGGCATCGATCCGGGCCGCGTTGTTATCGAGATCACGGAGGAGTCTTTTCAGGATCCCCTGGAGCAGCTTCGTACCGTTGTGGATGTGTACCGTAAGGAAGGCTGCCGGATTGCCATTGACGATGTGGGAAGCGGCTTTAGCAATATGGATCGGATAGCCCTGATTCAGCCGCATATCCTGAAAATCGATATCCATATGCTCCAACAAAGCGAGCTGCATAGCGGTTATTACGGTGTTCTGCGTTCCTTCTCCACGCTGGCCGACCAGATCGGCGCCTCGCTGCTGCTCGAAGGCGTAGAGAGTGAGCAGGACCTGCAGCGGGCTATTGAAGTCGGCGCCCGTTATGTGCAGGGTTATCTGTTTGCTCCGGCCGAGCCGGAGTTTCTTCCTGCAGACAGTTTTTCCGGACTGATTGCGATGGAGCTGGAGCGCCGGCGCTCGCAAATCATGCTGGCTGAGCGGAACTGGACCGAAGAGGCGGAGCAGCTGCGGCTGATTGTGGAAAAGGCCTGGCGGACCCGGGAGAAAGAAGACTGCCCGGAAGAGGCGGAGGACATCGTCATCGAGCAGATCCTTCCCGTGCTTGCCGGATCTTGCAAACGGGTGTATATATGCCGGGAAGACGGCAGTCAGGTCTCCTCCAATTACCAGCGGAACGCGGGAGAGGCCTGGGAACGCCAAACCGCCTTCCGCGGACTGAATTGGAGCTGGAGGCCATATTTTATTCCGACTTCGGTGAAGCTGGGAGGCACACTGCGAGCCGCGGTGTCCCGGGCGTATACAGATTTGGATTCCTATGACCGCATCCGTACGATCTCCTTGCCTGTCGGGGAAGGGAGATTGTTGTTTGCCGATATGATTGATCCTGAAGGGCAAAGCTGATCTGCCGCACATGCCCGTTCAGCCAAAAAAAAGAAGACAACTCGCTGCTCTTGGAAGAGGCGGGTATGTCTTCTTTTCTTGCGCGGGGCCCGCTATCAGTCTTCAGCGGAGATTTTGGTGAAGAAGGATAAAGCGTAAAGGGCGGACAACCCTACAATAATGTAAACGATTTTGGCGCCGACTGTGTCCGAGCCGTCGAATATTTCCGATACCACATCGTATTCAAACAATCCGACCAGAAGCCAATTCAACCCCCCGATAATGAGAATGATCAAGCCGATGATATTCAACGTTTTCAATGGACCCGCCTCCTTGGAAATGAATAGCGAAGCATAAACGAACAAAGCCGGGGCTTCCCGCTTCATTCTTCATCCCTCATAAATACGATTATGCGGAGGGGGCCGATTTTAGTACGCATCCCGGGGGTTATTCATTAAGAGGCATCCATGGGTTCGGGGGAATATACCATACAATGCACTTCAATAGGGCCGTCAACCGTCCGCCGGATATAGGTGTCCGAAACAACGAATCCCGCTTTCTCATACGCACGGATAGCCCGCAGATTCCATATATGTACTTCCAGATCCAGTTCATCGCCGGGAGCGCGGCGGAGCCCTTCCTCGACGACGGCCTGCATAAACTTCAGCCCCAGCCCCTGACCGCACAATTCCGGACGCATGCCCAGCCCAATACGGGTAACGCCAAGAAGCGGGAAGAACTGGATGAAGCCGACCAGCGAGCCGTCCCCATCCACAACGGCGCAGTACTGTTTCTCGCGGATCTCTTCATCCCCGAACTCCAGGCCCAGCTGCAGCATAACTCCCCAGGAGGACCAGTTGTAGAAATCAAAAGGAGGCTCATACCGCCAGCTGCACAGCTCTTCAGCCTGAAGAGGAGAAAGGGCTGTTACGGTATAGCGGGATGGGGCGGAGCTGTGTATGAGATTCATAAATAGAAATGCCTCCTCAACAGTACGGGCGGAATAGGGCAGGGGAAGGAAATATTCACCTTCCTGTTTGGTCTTGTCATCCTGACGGTTAAATAATAATAGGTATAAACGATGATGTCCAGACTAGGAGGAATAACCTATGCTTTTTTCCCATATTATTGTGGCATATGACGGATCACTGTCAGCAGTCAAAGCATTGGATACCGCGATCGCGCTGGTGGAAAACAAGCAGGCGGAGAAGATCAGCATTGTGCATGTTTACAGTGTTCCCTACATGGCCATCGCGGATTCGATTGTGACGGTTCCAAACTCCGTCCAGCAGGAATGGCTGGAACGGGCGCAGAGTTTGCTCGCCGATGCCGGCAAGAAGACCGAGCAGCTGCCTTATGCAAATACGGTCATTCTGGAGGGAAGCCCCGCAGAGGCCATTCTGCAGTATGCCGATCACAATGGTGGCGATCTGATCGTGATCGGAAGCCGGGGGCTTGGAGGATTGCGTGAATTTATGATGGGCAGCGTGAGCCATAATATCGCGCAGCATGCCAAGATCCCGGTTCTTATCATTAAATAACCCCTTTCCACGCAGAAGGGGAAAGAAGCCGTAAACCCAGTTGTATGCTGGATTTACGGCTTGTTTTTTAATTTAAAAATTATTTGCCCAGCAAGATGCGGGTGTAAGGCGAGTCGATCGGCATAAGGATAACCGGCTCGTTCTGAAGGGTGGTTACATAACTTTCTAGGGTGCGGTAGAAGTTGTAAAATTCCGGATCCTTGCCATAGGCTTCATTGTAGATTTTGGCCGCTTCCTGTTCCCCTTGGGCGATGATTTTCTTGGAATCGGCTTCCGCCTGGGCAAGCAGTTCGGTCGCGGTACGATCCGCCTTGGACGTGATTTTGCGCGACTCCTCGTCGCCTTCAGACAGATAACGGGCTGCAATCGACTGCCGGTCCGAGATCATCCGATTGTATACACTCTGTTTGTTTCCTTCCGGCAGGTCGGTCCGCTTGATCCGCACATCGATAATCTCGATTCCGTAATTATCGCGTTTGAGCGCAGTGGAAACGTCTTTCGTAATTTCATCGTTAATATTGCCGCGTTCCGTATTCTCGCTGATAATATTATCGTAATTGATTTCTGAAAGCTTACGGCGGACCGAGTTGTAGACCGCTTCATCGATCCTCTGGATGCCCACTGCCGTAGTTTGGGCCGTCTTCAGGAAGAATTCCGGATTGTCGATGCGCCATACCGTATAATTATCGACGATAATCGGTTTCTTGTCCTTGGTCAGAATCGTAGTGGGATTGCTCTCATAAGTCATCTGATACTTGGGCAATGGCGAGACATTTTCAATAAACGGAATTTTGAAGGCCAGGCCGGGCGATTTCTCCACCCTGACGGCTTCACCGAATTTGAGCACGACCTTGTATTCGCCTTCCTTGACAATGAACATAGAGGTCATACACAGGATGACGACAACTACGACCGCGACCAGACTCAAAATCATTTTTTTACTCATGGCGTTGTCCCTCCCGCAGCTGATCCTGATGGGGTTGCCGATGCGCCGCTGTTGCGCAGAAGCTCATTAATAGGCAGGTATTTCACGGTGTCCCCGCTGGAATCGGAAATGAAAATTTTGGCCTTCGGCAAAATCTTCTCAAGGGTCTCGATGATCAGACGGCTCTGGGTAACCCCGGGATTCTTCTTGTATTCGGTAAAAATGGCGTTAAATTGGGCAACATCGCCTTCGGCGTTCAGAATCCGGGATTTTTTCTTCCCTTCCGCGTTCTCAAGTAAAGCCTGCGCTTCGCCGCGCGCTTTGGGGATTTTGTCATTCTCATATTTGGCAGCGTTGTTAATCTTCGTATTCTTCTCCTCACGGGCATTGGTGACTTCGCGGAAGGCTTCCTCCACCTGGCCGCTTGGCGGTTCAATATCCTGGAATTTAATATCGATGATCTGCATGCCTGTATGGTATTTGCCCTGCAGCTCCAGCAGTCTTTCGCGGACCTTGTCCTGAATCTCGGTCTTTCCATCGGTGATGGCGTAATCGAGCTTCTCGGAGCCAATCACGGAACGGATAGAGGAGCTTGAAGCATTGCGCAGAAATTGTTCGGGATTGTCGATATTATATAAGTATTCGTGAATATTGCTGATTTTCCATTGGACGACAGCATCGGCGGAGACGATATTCTCATCGCCGGTAATCATCATGGCTTCTTCTTCAACCGGTGTAATTTTGTTCCCGTCCTGACGGTAGCCGATATATATGCGCTGTGTCAGCTCCGCGGGTACGACAATGACCTGCTGGATCGGATAAGGCCATTTGAAATGCAGACCGGCCGTCGTTTCTCCGGTATATTTGCCAAAGGTAAGAATGGCGGCTCTTTCCTGCTCCTGCACGGTGTAGAAGCTGGAATATCCAATAATCACGACAAGCAGAATCACGACTCCAATCGCGATCTTCTTAAACAGTCCCGGCGGTAGATCGACCTGGTTTTTCTTTTTGCTTTCCATCCCCACGAGCTCCATAGTAATCACGTACCTCCCTCATATCAGTTTTCTTTATATCTCCTGCTACATTATATACGAGTTACAGGAGGATAGGTCGCATAAATTACCATATCTGCATATTCGTTCAATGGAACCAAACAATCTGTATAGACCCTTCCTTGCCAAATCGCTTGCATGGTATGATAGCAGAGTCATCTTAAGAGAGAAGAGAAGGGAAATATGTTATGTCTCGATTGGTTTTTTTGGGTTGCGTTGCTTATTTGGTTGTAGGTTTGGGACAGCTTGTAATAGGAGCCGTTATGGAGCCTATGGTCCATGCATATGGCATTAACTATGGAGATGGCGGGCAACTGGTCATGCACTCCTTTCTGGGCGGTATGGTAGGCGTGCTGCTTGCGCCGTGGATGATCAGCAAGCTTGGCAAGAAGCCGCTGCTGCTGGTTGCGCTGGGTCTTATCGTTATTGGTGAAACGGTTTATGTATGCCAGCCTCCCTGGGAATGGATGCTGGTTGCGGCGCCTTTTGCAGGTTATGGGCTGGGAACGATGGAGGCGATTGTGAGCGCGTTTATTATTGGAGCGTCTTTGGGCAACGCCAATGTGGCCATGAGCCGGGTTGAAGTGTTCTTCGGAGTTGGCGCGCTGATTATGCCGTTCGCGGGGGCGGCGCTCATTGCCAAAGGGCATTGGATCGCGGCATTCGGTGTTGTGGGCGCAATGGCCGTTATCACGATGATTTTGTGGGTGTTGTTCTGGCCAACCATTCTGGACCGCCCTGCTGTCCAGCATGCCGATGGAGGGGATGGTATTACGCAGAAGCTCAAGCTTTCGCGCATCATAGCAGTCCTTGCCGCATGCTGCACCTTTTTCATTATGTATGTGGGGACGGAGATGAGCTTTGTCCATTACCTGCCTTCGCTGCTGGTCCAAAGCAATGGGCTGACAGACGGAGCGGCTTCACTGTCGTTAAGCGTGTTCTGGGGCGCGATGGTGCTCGGCAGGTTGGTTGCCGGACAACTGGCGGACCGGTGGGGCGGTGCAGCCTATTTGCTGGCCACCTCCTGCATAAGCCTGGTCCTCTTTGTCTTGATGGGCGGGTTCGGCGGGCCGTGGGCGATGTTCCTGTTAACGTTCGGCGCCGGGCTTGCCATGTCGGGGATGTTCGCGATCGCGCTTGTTTTCGCCAACCGCGCGCTTCCTGGCATGACGGAGCGGACGATCAGTCTGCTGATGGCCTGCGGCGGTATCGGCGGGGCGTTCCTGCCCCGGTTTACGGGCTGGTTCCTGGACGAAAATGGGGCGGACGCCACACGCTGGCTGTTCGCCGGATACGCGCTGCTGATGCTGGGTGTCGTCATCTGGGCATTGCTTGTATCCAGACCCGCGAAGCAGCCGGTGCAGAATGCACACAACGCAAGACTTCATTCCACTCATTCGTAAAGGAGCGATTCACATGAAATTTGTCGTTACGGCTGCCTGGCTATTGGAGCATAAGGAAGACAAAAATCTGGTTATCGCGGACTGCCGCTTCCGGCTGGACGATGTTCAAGCGGGAGACATCGCTTATCGCACCGCCCATCTGCCGGGTGCGGTGCGGCTTGATCTGGACCGCGATCTTACGGGCGGGAAGGGCGAGCATGGAGGAAGGCATCCGCTGCCTGACCTTGCAAGGCTTGCCGGGAAACTCGGCGAGCTTGGCATCGGCAGCGGAACGACGGTCGTGGCTTACGATGATCAAGGCGGCGCCATGGCCTCGCGTCTATGGTGGCTGCTCCGCTATGCCGGGCATGAGGGTAAGGCGTATATCCTGGATGGGGGATATACGGGCTGGGAGAAGGCCGGCTATCCGCTGGATTCGGCGGGGCCTGCGCCGATCAAGCGGGATTTTCGCCTGCAGGTCCGGCCGGAGATGACGGCGGACGTGGAAGAGGTGCGCAGCAAGCTGGGCCAGCCGGGCGTAGTGCTGGTCGATTCCCGCGAAGCGCCGCGCTATCGCGGCGAAGCGGAGCCGATTGACCGCAAGGCCGGGCATATCCCCGGCGCGGTCAACCGCTTCTGGGGCGAGGGCCGCGGCACTGATGGCGCGTGGAAGAGCGCGGAAGCGCAGAGCGAACGCTTCGCGGATCTGTCCCGGGACGATGAGATAATCGTCTACTGCGGTTCTGGCGTGACCGCCTGTCCGAATGTGATGGCTCTGGAGGCGGCGGGGTTTACCCGAGTGAAGCTGTATCCGGGGAGCTGGAGCGACTGGATTTCGTACGCGGACAATCCGATTGCGACGGGGGAAGAGTAGGAGCCGAGAAGCCGCGTCGGACGCGGGCTGGAGGGCTGTGACAGGTCGCTGGGAGGCAGGCTGTCACAGCCCTCTTTGACGTTCTTGTTCAACAGCTTGTAAACAAGAGGTTGGAGAAAACAGTTGCAAGAGGCCCGGAACCAGACACGGCGGGTCAGTCGGATCAGTTTGAATTCTCACCCTGAGGAATCTCCATTACTGTCTCAGAAACCCAAATGCAGAATCTGGCGCTTGTAATTGAATTTCGCTAATTACACAAGCAAGCATGATTGATTCTTGCAGACGGCTTTGACCAATGTCACCCAAGTCAACAATCATTGACCAGCCAAGATCTTTAAGAAGCGTTCTAACCCGATCTTTGGACGGGTTATCGTTTCCGGACATAAACATGATCGGAGTGCCATCTTTAAAATACGGATGGATCATGACCTTGTCGCTGATTGTATTGAGTGTCTTAACAACGAGACTTTCCGGCAACAACTCCTGAACGATTGCCCCTGCTGATGTATCTTCAAGTAGTAAGCGTGGTCCGTTTACAAAATGTACCGCATTGCTTACATCAATGACTGTCTTGTTTTTCAGTGAGACAGAATCGATGGTTTCAAGCACATCCTTTAAACAGGACCAGGGTAGCGCTATGATAATAATCTCGCCAAACTGGGCGGCCTCGTTAAATGAAGTTATATCTCCCGACACGCCTACTTCTTGCTTCCAAGGGAAATGCTTCGGACTGTGGGGTTCTCGGCTGCTGATTCGTACCTCATAACCTGCCGTAGCCAATCCTTTTCCCATAACTTTACCTATATTTCCTGCCCCGAGTATTCCAATTTTCATTGCTATCTCCTCCTCGCTATGAACGATTATATATTCTTAAAATGTTGCGAACAATTAGGCACTTTTTAGTATCCAAGCTTTCCATGATAATAATGTATAATATTGAAAAGGGGTGGGAAAATGCCTGTCCAGCTAAATGATTGCCCGGTAGAAGTTGTATTTGCTATCTTAAGCGGAAGATGGAAAATTCCAATATATCGTTATTTATATAAAACTAACGAGCCGGCACGTTATAGTGCTCTGCTACGGCATTTACCGGCTATTTCAAAAAAAATACTGACGGAGCAACTTCGCGAACTTGAGCATGACGGGATAATCGAACGAAATCTATATCCGGATGCTCGTCCGAGAGTGGAATATAGATTAACTTCCTATGGGCTTTCCATGATTGAATTTCTGGATAAAATGAGCGAGTGGGGCGAAAAGTACATCCAGTCGAACAATAGCCATTTTCAGAAATAAATAATCCGATCGCGACGGCGAAAGAGTAAGAGCCAAGAAGCCGCGTTGGACGTGGGGTGGAGGGCTGTGACAGGTTAGTAGTTGGTGACCTGTTGCGGCCCTCTTTGGGCTTTCCGTTCAACAGCTTGCAAACAAGAACAAAAAGAAAGCAGTTGCAACAGGCTCAGAGCCAACCACAGTCCGGCTGTCGGGACAGGTTGTTGTTGAATGGCATCGTGCGCATTGCTTCTGTTCCACCACAAACAGGGGCGGCGCAATCTTCCGTGCGGAGCAAGAGTCCGATTGCCTTCCGGAGCAATTCGCTTGGGTTTCCTTGGCGTTTCCGGTATCCCCAGGTTTGGTGGCATCGGCAGCAGGAACGTGCAGGTTCGGGGGAGTGGACGCGGCAGAACGTTGAATCAGCCACAGCCCAAGGCATCGCCAGCAGGAGTCGTTCGGAGCGCCAAGGTCCAGACAGCCCAGCCGTTCCATTTTGTGGCTGGCTGTAAAGATAAAAAGCATTATTCAGCCACAACCCCGGTAGGGTCAAAAGCGGGGCACTAGCAAAGTAAAAGAGAAGGAGTATATTATTATTCTTTCTCTATTTTTCTTTTGCCCTGTTCTGTCACTTCGCTGTCACCCGCTGTCACCTTCTGTCACCGTCCGGGTGCTACCTTGCCTCACTTGGCCTTTTGTTGGCGTTCCGTTCGGCTTGACCCAACCACAGGGGTATACTTCGCCTTGGCTCAAACCATATTGTTTTTCCAGCCCCGTCGTCCACGGGGTTCTTGCTCTTGAATCGCTCCCAAGCGTAGCCAAGGGAGATCGTTGCACATGAGTGCTGGCATATCCTCCGAGGCATTCCCGCCGCGCTGATCGGAACCCCCATTTATTTATTTTGGAATCGTTCAAGAATAGTGGTTCGTGGGGGGATAAGAAGCTGGAGCGACTGGATTACTTGGCAAGATAACCCGATAGCCACCGGGGATGAAGAACAACCGAGCAAGGCATAGCAGTATGCAGATTTTGAATACATCGCCATGTAGCCCAAGGGCCCGACGATGTATTTTTTTTGCCCCGAAGTCAACACGAAGTCAACGCTTGTCCACTGAAAGTATTTTCAGGAAACGTTGACCTGAGCGCACGCTCGTATGCTTCACACGTGCCCGTGTATACAGAAAAAGCCGGGAATGCACCCTCAAATCCTGTTGCGTTTGGCTGGTGCCGCTAATCCACTTCACGAAGCATTTTTTCAATCGCAGTCATACGGTTTCTTATTTGGGACAGTTCAGCCATCATTTTATCTTGTCCTTCTCTCAAATCTTGCTGGATACGAATTGAGTTTTCAGTAATATTGCGATATTCCTCATTCCGGGCAATGTCAGAAGCATTCGAAATCCTTAGATGTTTGGTTTTAAATCGGGACAACATAAAAAGCCGGATGCGATGACCCGCACGTCCGGTCTGTGAGAGGCCTATGCAATTGCGCATGGGCCTACTCGATTTGGGTTGTCCTGCAAGAGAAGTCAGGAGCAGCCACAGTCCTGCAGTTGGAACAGGTTGCTGTTGGATAGTATCGAACATCTTGTCGGCATCCATCCATCAACATGCGCGCGGCGTACCTTTCGTGCGAAGCAAGAGTCCGACCGCCTTCCGTAGAGGAGATTACTCCAGGGGATATTGATGGCAACCGGGGGTTGCGGGCTCTTGCAACTACAGCGATCTTTACTTTTCGCATGGGGTCAGCGAATAATGGCTTATATATTCCTGAAAGGTTGTTGCTGAAGTATGATTTTTGGAGAGAAGTTAAAGACGGAAAGAAAGAAGAAAGAATGGTCTCAAGAGGAATTGGCAGCGAAGCTTTTTGTTAGTCGACAGTCTGTTTCGAAATGGGAGAATGGCCAGAACTATCCGAGCATTGAAGTCATCATTAACATTAGCGACCTCTTTGGTGTATCGGTTGATGAATTATTGAGAAGCGATGAGGAGTTGACCAAGAAAGTGATAAGAGATAGTAAGAAGTTGGCCTATCCAAGATTAAAATTAATATTCGATGTTTTGTTTTTAGCCGGTGTTGTTCTGCTTGCCATAAAGCTGGGTGTCTTCCTTTTGAACAAATTAACTCCGTTGGACTTTACATTGGTCGGAGGGAAGTTTTTATGGAACTTTGGACCTTTATTTCTAATGATCGTTGCGGGGATTGGTTCCGGTATCCTCAAAGAGAAATTTAAAAAAGACTAACAACTTGATGTTCCGGTTCGGCTTGAGCCAGCCGCAGTGGTATGCCTCGCCTTGGCCCTGACCCAACTGTAGATATTGGATCCCGAACAGGTCACCCCGACAGGCTTGTTCAGACCCAATCAATGATATCGTCAAAGAAAGAAGGATGATTCATTCAGATGAAAAAGACATTTGACATGTTAAAGAAACGAGGGAGATTAAATATCCGTACAGATATGCCGCTGGTGCTGCTGGTGGTAATGGCTGCTATTGCGATTCCTCGTGTGGTCGTAGAAAACATGCAGCCTCTTTCGTTGGAGTCGTCACTGTATAAAGTGCTTTCAATAGGCCCGTTTATAGTATATCTTGCCGTTGCTTTGCTACGGAAGAACAAGCGACCGTTGTATGACTTTATAGTCTTGGGTATGCTGATTGGCCTGTTCGTAGCCATAACCCATCAGATTACCATGGAGATATCTGAGTTTAAGGGCAAATGGAATGACTTTTTCAGTCCGGTATTGGAAGTGATAGTCATTCGCTTCGTGATATTTATAAGGATGCTTGCGACTCACTTCGTAATAGGAATTGTTTTTGGCTTGATCGCCAGCGCTGTTTGCTGGATTCGAGAGAGAGGAACGAAGAATCCACCGGAGGATTCCTCCTCATCGTCAGCACTGCTTCAGCGCCTTGCTCCAGCGCTGGGTTTGCTTTTTCTTGCGCCATGGGTGGGTGAATTTTTACTGGGAGTCAGTCCTCTCAGGAACATCCTCGGGTTTCCGCTGATTCTGCCGCTGTATGGTGGGGGTGCTCTGCTTGTTCGAGAGCTAACCCGGCGTACTGGCCGCGGTTGGCCTACCCTATTTCTTCTGGCTGCGGCATATGGCGTTATTGAGGCGGGTCTCATAGATCAATCACTTTTTAACCCAGCCTTCTTGGGCCTTGAATCTCAAAAAGTTACACCTATTCCCGCCCTGGGTATCAGTGCCTACAATGCAATGGCTTTTGTGATGGGGCATGTCATTTGGAGTATCGGCGTCCCTATAGCCATAGTTGAGATGCTGACGCCTGCCCGAATGACGGCACCCTGGCTAGGTAAAGTGGGTCTGTCTGTAACCGGCGGTTTGTACCTTGTAGGCTGTGCCATCGTATTTAACTTTATATACGCCGATGAAAAATTCTTAGCTTCGCCGGGACAGCTAATAGGTGCTGCCGCTGTGTCGCTCATGTTTATTGCTATCGCCTTTTCCCTTAGAAAGAAAAAGGATCCTGCCGTTCCTTCAGCCCACCCGGTGCCGAAGCCATGGCCTCTTGGTGCGGGTGCGTTTGTAGTAGCAAGTTTATTTTTTATGAAGCCTGAAAGTTGGGCTGGTGTGATTATTGGCATCCTCATCTTGTGTATCGTGTCGCCGCTCGTTGCCCATTGGTCACGGCAGCAGGGGTGGAGCCTGAGGCATCAGTTCGCATTGGTTGCCGGAGCTTTACTTACCTATGCGTGGGGAGGCTTTGTTATGACAACAATGCTATGGCCGGATGACATTCTAGCTTGGATAGGCAATGTGCTCTTTTCGTTGATCGCCATTGTGTTGCTGATTGTGACCTCAAAGCGTATACCCGAGACCCCTTAGGCAATTAAGCCGAACATTCCTTCCAGCCAAGCTCGGATTGCAGGAAGCCGTTGACTCGAGGGAGTGAACGCAGCAGAGGGATAGCCTAACCACAGCTGGTAGGTGATCGGTGGAAGTCAGCCGTTCGCGTGTTGCAGTTGCCATGGACCTATGAATCGCCCCTCTCAAAATGGATGCAAAAAAGCCGCAAAAGGTTGGTGGTATTGAAACACCAAAGATTAAATCCGGTCACATGGTGGATCCTTCAAAGACACGGCATCTGTGTGTATGGCCAGCGCTTGTCCTTCGATTATGAAATATCATCTGAAGCCCTTATCCAATACGTTATTGAAAATATGAATTCCTATTGGGCCGGATGGATTGCCCGATTGGAACAAAACCTACATTCATCGGGTATGACAGAAGATACAGTGCCGGTGGGACAACTGGACTTTGCAGTTGAATGGTGCACGCTCGGCATGCTGCGGCAATTTTATACCATTCGGGAGCATGACGTGACGAGCAAAATCGATGCCGGGGAGTATAGCCTTTCGCAATTGCCCGAACGTTGGCATGGGCTTATCCGCGAGGCAATCGCGATCAAGCGTCGAGAGGATGCAAGACAGTATGCTTCACAATTGAAACGGCTTCAAGACCTAGTCGAGCTGCTGCGCCTGATTCATACAGAGAGCAACGCATTTCTTCAAAAACAAAACTAAGCCTCTTGTTCGTGGGGGGATAAGAAGCTGGTGCGATTGGATTTCGTATAAGGGGAATCCGATTGCAGCCGGAGACGAGTAAGAGCCGAGAGACCGCGTACGGCGCGGGCTTAGGGGCTGTGACAGGTTAGGAGTAAGCGACCTGCTGCGGCCCTTTTTGGGCTTTCCGCTCAACAGCTTGCAAGGTTCCTGCAGCGACATGATCCATCATCGTCCAGCATCGTCATACGCCGATGCTTTTTTTCTACGTTTGCTGCCTCAAGGACCCGCAGAGATGCGAGTCCTATTTTTATTGCTTTTTAAGACAAGCACGAACCGTCTGAGAAAGCAATACGCTACATTAGCCTATTGGAGGTGTTACGGTGGATAAAAAATGGACATTTGATTATATCATTATAGGAACAGGACCGGCTGGGGCGGTAATCGCCAAAATTTTAACGGATGATCACAAGACCTCGGCGCTTCTAATAGAAGCAGGCGAGAATACTGATAAGGATAAGCCAATCAGGGATTCCGCATTTGCACTGGAGTTGGAAGAGCAATTTTTTCCGCAATATTTTTGGCAAGGGGAGGGGGTGCCTCAAGAAGGACTGGATGATCGGATGTTCGAATGGACAACGGGGCGGCTATTAGGCGGAGGATCGTCGATTAATGGAGAACAATACGTACGACCTACATCGGCAGTTTTGAAGCAGTGGGAACGATTGCTCGGTCCCATGTGGTCGCCTAAACGTGCAATCCTTCACTTCAAACAATTGGAGAAATATAACGGCCGGTCAGACAATCGGCGGTTCCGCGGTTATAGAGGGAGAATCGACATCAGGCAAGCACCGAAAAATCCAACGGCCATGTCAAAGAAATTTACGGCGGCTGTTGAGCAAGCTACAGGGTATCCTGAAATTCTCGACTATAATGATCCTCGAACCCCGCTAGGGCCATTTACGCGGTGGCAGCTCTACCAAAATCCGAACGGAACAAGAGAAAATTCGTCCAGCGCTTTTTTATCGTCGGATATTATGCTTCCGAGTGGGCGAGGGGTGAAAGGGCGAAAGCTGCGGGTCTTTTTTAAGACGACCGCACTTCGCGTTCTCTTTACCAATAAACGAGCGAACGGAGTGGAGCTATTAAAGGAAGGTAGGCGAATTAGAGCCTATGCTCGGAAAAAGGTGATTATCTCAGCCGGAATCAACAGCGCACAGCTTCTCATGCTCTCGGGAATCGGGCCAGCGAAAATGCTTCAACAAGCGGGCATACCGGTCGTATTCAATAATCCTCATGTAGGGAAGAAGCTAAGAAACCATACGCTTAATTTTGCCTCCTTCACAACCAACCCCGTAGATGAGGCATTGCCTTCGAATGATTCGAATGCTTTGTATACAGGAGGAGCTTTTTTACCCGATCCCACCGGAAAAGATCCTCACAAGCGGGCGGTTCAACTTGTCGGTATAGCGGCCGACGGAATATTAACGCTGGCGATTATTTTCTTGCGTCCTAAAAGCCGCGGAAGTATTGCTATCCAGAATAAGGATCCCTTAAAAATAGCGCTGGCGGATGAAGGTTTTCTGACTAACCAAGATGATCTGGACGCCGTTAAACATATATACAAAATCTACATTAAGGAGATTGCGGCGCAGCTGGAGGCTATCGATCCTTCCTATCGGCTGGTTTCTCCTACATTGGATGTGATTAACGACGATTCGCAATTGGAGGCGTTCATTAAGCAAAATTTCGACCATAACCATCACCAACAAGGATCGTTACGTATGGCTCCTTTAAACCACGGGGGAGTTGTTGATCGACGAGGCAGCGTCCATGGGGTAAGAGATCTGATTGTTGCGGACGCCTCCATTATTCCATTTACGGTCGACGGCAACACCTCGGCAGCGGCTTTTCTGATCGGTTATACCATTGCCCGGCAAATCAAGAAACGAAATCATAATCTCTACAAGGAAAACGAGGAATAACCGGTAGACTGAACAACGCCAAAGAGAAGAGCTCGAGTCTGGAGCCCTTCTTTTTTTATGTGTGTTAAAGCTTTTTTTTTCAATATTAGTGATCTGTCCAATACGCTTATCCACATTGATCATAAGCTATTCAGAAAGTGAGTAAAGGAGGATTCATATGGCAGAAAATGTGAAGGTAAGCCCGCGATTTAGAAGGCTGTGTATCCAATTTGGAAATATCCTGGGTGGCGAATCGGAAATCGATGCAGGCCCGGTTTGTTTTGTCACGCGGATGACGAATTTAACGGAGACAATCTTGGGTAGAAGAACGCGCTCGCCCTTGGTTCAAATGCAAATGTTCTCGTTTGAATCGCTCGATAAGGCTGGTCGCGCACTTTGCTTGGGTGAAACTGCCGTCCATCAAAATCAGGTTAATCGACTGATGTCGAATCTCCGTAGACGCGGGATTAAAGTCACTGCGCTTCACAATCACTGGTTAAAAGAAAATCCTCGATTAATGTATATGCATTGGGAAGCCATTATGAATCCTGTTGTGTTCGCCAGAAGAACGAAAGATTCTATTAAATTCTTGGGTTAAGGGTTGAGATATGAAGTTGTATGTATAAGAAAGTACGAAAGGATGATCTCTTATGGCGGGGCAAGTGAAAGCAAGTCCACATTTTATAAGACTATGCAACCAATTTTCATCTATTTTAGGCGGAACAGAGCATGAAATTACCAAAGGACCGGTGTGTTTTGTTACTAGAAACAGGGTAATAAACGCCTCTATCTTAGGAAGGCGTACCACATCTCCTTTGGTCCGTTATCAATTGTTCTCATTTGAATCGCTGAACAGTTCGGGACGCGCACTCTGTCTAGGGGAAACGGCACTTTTCCAAAACCAGGCCAATCGATTGCTGTCAAACCTTCGTAAAAACGGGATTACAGTAACGGCGCTCCATAATCACTGGTTGTTCGAGAATCCGCGTCTGATGTATATTCACTGGGAGTCGATTGATAATCCCATCGCATTTGCAAGGAAAGTAAAACGATCTATCGCTTTCTTGGGTTAATAATAAGCACTTTTCGGATTGCAACAGGAGAATAGTAAGAGCCAATAAGCCGCGCCGGACGCGGGTTTAGGGGCTGTGACAGGTTAGGAGTAAGTGACCTGTTGCGGCCCTTTTTGGGCTTTCCGTTCAACAGCTTGCAAACAGGGAGTCGGGGGAAAGTGGTTGCAGGAACCCCGGTGCAGCCGTAGTCCGGTGGTCGGGACTGGATCTACTGCAAGTGCTTAACTATAATGGATGTACTTTCATTTCAGTGAGTCAAAGATATAAAGGAGATGATGTATTGTGCTGAATGAAAAGTTTGTTATCGAAAATTTGGTGCAGCAAAAGCGTAAGAGCGTGGCACCCGTCGTTGTGATGATGTGCGGCGTAGCGGGGTCGGGTAAAACAACCTTTGCTCAAAAGCTGGAGAAAGAGGGATTCGTCCGGCTCTCGATAGATGAGGATATTTGGGCCACACACGGCCGTTTTGGAGTGGATTATCCGGAGCAGAATTATGAGTCCTATAAAGAAGAATCGGAAATAAAGCTGCGTGGCGTGCTGGTTAATCTGATTCAGACTAAACACCCTGTCGTCATCGATTTCAGCTTTTGGCAGTGTCAAAGACGAAACGAATACAAGCAACTGATCGAGCGGCATGGCGGCGTGTGGAAATTGATTTACTTAAAGGTTCAGCGGGATGAATTGCGTCGGAGGCTTCTCATCCGGAGTGAACGTTTTGACGCCAATGCGGCGTTTCCAATCACAGAAGACACCCTTACCCGGTTTTTAAGTGGTTTTGAGACTCCTATCGGAGAAGGGGAAATGGTGATCAAAGCATAGATTCAGCCACAAGCATGGGCGCTTGCTTGGCTTCTTTTGCTTGCTCCTGGATTATTATTCAGCCACTCCCCTGCAAGGCATCATGCGCTTGTTAATAATTCGACCAACTTCTCCGCTGCCTCTTGTTAAAGGGACGGGAAAAGGTGTGAGTAGCGGTCTAACTAGAAATACGGGCTGAGAGGGAAACCATTTCGAGTCTGTACGACTAACCCGTGATCGTTGTACTCAGTACCGTTCTTTTCTGCCTTCTTCCGGTCTTCCTCCAACACAAGGCGATGCTTCTTGAGCGCCTCCACGATTTGCTGTGACGTGAACTCCTAAAACTGCATCAATTCCTCATCCGTCGAATTATAAAACCTAAGAGTCCAAACGGTCAAGGAACTTTCAAAATACTTGAAGAAACACCGCTGCAGTCGCGCTAATGGAATGGAGTATTGTTATTCCGATTTATATTTATTATAATGAGTAAAAACTCACTCAAAGAAAGGGGCAAATCGTTTGCCGCGTAGCAAGGAGCAGTTTGAAGAAATGCGCAATGCCACCAGGGAAAAAATCCATTCAGCTGCGATGGAGTTATTTGTTCATCAAGGTTTCGGTTCGACGAATGTTCAAGATATCGCGGATACAGCTGGCATTAGTATTGGGCTGCTATATCGTCATTACAAGACAAAGGATCAATTATTTCACGAAATGGTTGCCTACGCAGTTGAAGGATTGAAACGTAATATTAACTTCTTTGAATCTGATCAATCCCCTAAAAAGGTAATTGAACAGTTTGTCGACGAAGTCTACACCGACATGATGAAAGGAGAGGAACTGGCCAATTTGCTGATCCTTATCAATCAATCGCTATTAGCAGGCACTGCTACAGCCTCTAAACAAAATGAAGAGATACTCCGGGTCAATGCTGGACTTCTTGATGCTACGGCGCAACTCATTCGTAAGGGTCAGCAGCTTGGAGAATTCCGCTCGGGTGATGCGCATGAGATGGCAGTCTTTTTTTACGCTGCGGTTCAAGGATTGGCTGAGATGAAGGTGCTGCTAAAGAACAACTTTATCATGCCCTCACCATCTGTCCTCACCGCATTTCTATTTAAGGAAGGGGAGTGACCATGCTATGCTTAACGTGGTAAGAGCTGATCAAGCTGAGTTTGATGTGAGGCTAGGGATATCTGAAATATTCGCAGAGGGATTCACACAGTGGCTTGGGTTTTTCTCCAAGGATCCGAAGAAGATTGCTGCAGCGTTCGCTCATATGTTCGTTCTGGATCAATTTTATGTGGCTTTATACAAGGGACAAGTGATCGGAATGGCTGCCTGCACGGATGGAACCTCACTCTCGGTTAAACTTGATAAAAAGGAGCTTCGCAAACATTTAGGCTTTTATAAAGGAAGTCTTGCTAGTATTTTCCTGAAAAAAGAATTTGAATCCCCCTTTGTTAATCCTTCACCGGGTGTAGGCTCCATCGAATTTGTAGGGACAGCTGCCGAATTCAGGGGGCAAGGTGTTGCTTCACAATTGATTCGTCATATCCTTGAGCATACACCTTATGAGGTTTACTTGATTGAAGAAGTCGCCGATACCAATATGCCAGCCATGAAACTCTATTATAAATTAGGTTTTGAAGAATACAAACGCAGGCAAATACCGATTAAACGGGCAAAGAAAATCGGGATCAATCACCTTGTATCGTTGAGGTACACGAAATAATGCGGATTAGAATGGTACTGGATTGCAAACAACCTGCCTGCAACCATTCAACAACTTGCAACACCCCTATCCGTCCACAACCCAGCCCCAGCGCGTTCCACCTTTCTAATTTTCACAAATAACTCCATTAAGTTAGCCACACCACATAAAAAATACGAGCTCAATTCACTAAGAGATAAAGATCATTCAGTTGCGACGGTTTACAAACAATGTTCAACTACTTTGGACCAGCCGCAGAGGGATGACTCGCCTTGGCTCAAACTGCATTGTTTCACCAGTCCCGTTGTCTACGGGCTTCTTGCTCATATTCTCTGTAGCCAGTCCCGCCGCGCTGATTGAAATCCCTATTTTTGTACGCTGAAGCCCTCCGAACATCCTTGCCCTTTGTGTTCCCGCCGCAATACAATTAAAAATATTTTTTCAAACAATTTGACCAGTTTTATCATTTAAGTACGTCATTATTAGTGACAGCATTGAGGTGAGCGATGCCAAACGAAGAGCAGGAAATCGTTAAACGAGCTGCCGGAGGTGATGTGGATGCTTTCAGATATTTAATCAGCAAATACGCAAATGCCGTATATGCTGTTGCTCTCAATAGGCTGGGTCAAAGAAGTGATGCGGAAGATGCAGCGCAAGAGGCCTTCATTAAAGCATGGTATAACTTGACTAGACTGAATGAACCGGGTAAATTCGGCAGCTGGCTGATGAGAATTGTCCGCAATACCGCAGAGGACTGGTGGAGGAAGTACGGTCGACTAAGAGATGGACAGCTGGAGGAGGGACTCTTCTTTGTAACACATTCTACCGAGGAAGAAGTACTTCAGAGAGAGCGCGATCGGGCGGTAAGAACGGCTTTAAAGCAACTGGACGAGAAGTATCGGATCGTTGCAATCCTGTACTTCATTAGCGGCTTTACCATCAAGGAAATAGCGGAATTCCTGCATGTTACAGTAAGCGCAGCGGAAAGCCGGTTAAGAAGAGCCAAAGATAAATTGAAAAAGGAGCTGTTTGATTTGGCGGAGCAGACGTTGGGCAATCAAAAGTTGGGCGAGGTATTTGAGCAAAAGGTGGTAAAAAGAATTGTCGGCATTTCATGCATTAATTTTCCAGTAAAAAATGTAGAGGTTTCCTTCCAATGGTATGTACAGCATTTAGGATGCAAACCGGTTCGTGAACCGATACGTTTCAAGGAAGGTACCAATGCAATCATTCAATTAGGGGAAAACGGTCCAAATGTTTTTTTGCTCGAAGAAGTAGAGAGGACACCTTTGCACTTTTCCCGAAATGGAGTTCCGGCATCGCTTTTTGAATTAAAAACAGATGATATTGAATCCTTTTATGCACAATTACAAGAAGATGGAGTGCAAGTAAGCGAGCGCTATGATAATGCTCCGTGTTCCAAGTATTTTGATGTGGTTGACCCGGACGGCAATACAATAACCGTAGCCGAGTGGTATAAGAACTAATTTTCAGGTTGAAAGGAACTGCAAACCACCGCCAACAGCTGCAAACATCAGCTCAATAGGCGATCGAAGCAAGTTACCTCTCGTACCTGATTAGATTAGTGTATTAGTGAATTATGATAAAATGGTGCAAAATAAAATCTTTGGAGGATACGATAATGAGTATGAAAATCGAGTTCCGTTAAGTCCGGGGCCCACCGTCTCACTCCATACCATGTCCCCAGTTAAGACGATGCCCTAAATTAGGAGGATGAGTATGGATATTGTGATTCGGAAGTTCGCGGTTGGAGATAAAAATGCCTGGGGAAATATAGACGACAGTTTTACTGTTGATTCTACTCTCGTCCTGTCCCTGTCGGGGCGAGAGTTCAGATTCACAGTGGAACCAATTCCTGGCTATACGAAAAGCTATTCGGAAGAACGGTTTAAGGAAGCAGAGGACGAAGACTATTCAGACTATATCGATAGCTCGGATCGAATTGTGTACTTGGCTTGGGCGGAGAATCAAGTAGTAGGCCGTATCGTATTGACACGAAACTGGAACAAATATGCCCTTGTAGAAGACATAGCAGTAGACAAAAATTATAGAGGGCATGGAGTAGGTCGTAAATTGATCGAACGGGCTAAGCGGTGGGCGGTAAATGGTGGAATGCCCGGAATCATGTTGGAGACGCAAAGTAATAATGTGAATGCGTGCCAATTTTATAAAAGTTGCGGTTTTGTCATCGGCGGGCTTGATCTTCACTTATATCAGGGTATTGATAAATCCAATGATGAAATTGCGATATTCTGGTATCTGATTTTCGAATAAACGTAGTCGGTGATAGTTGGCATGCTGCAAACAATCTCCAGCAAGCTGCAAGCAATGGCAATGCAACTTGTTCTATAAGAACCACGAAGCCGCGTCGGACGCAGGTTGGAGGGCTGTGACAGGTTGCCGAGAGGCAGGCTGCTAGCGGCCCTCTTTGGGCTTTCCGCTCAACACCTTGCAAACAACAACCCGACGAACGCGATTGCAAGAACCCCTGAACCCGCCACGGCAGGGAGGCCCGGGTCAAGTTGTTGTTGAACGCTTATTATTCACAGCCAAAAATCTCGTGATATTGCTTTGATATTTTATTCCAATCCGGGCTTTCAGTGTTGTGAATGTTAAATAACTTTTGTAGTTTATCGTTAATGCTTTGGTTCACTACTTTATCTCGCTGTAAATGAATATCCAAGGCAACCAGCAATATTTTGGCTAGATCCAAATCACCTATATTTTTTGAATCTAAATCTTTTGCAGGAAAGAATTTTTCCAACATATTAAACGCTGAATGGCTGTCCTCTTTTGAATATATTAAATCGTAGAGTGTCTCGAAATTTTTTGCATACTCCACGCTCTCGATGGTTCTATAGAAAGCAGGAACGGCATTCGGTGTTCCAATGTAAAACGTATTCCCTCCAACATCTGTCATCATAAATCTTCGATCATCTTCTAAATATTTCATTTTTGATATGCGCGGTATGCCGGAACGGGGGATTTTCCCGAAGTGTCGTTTCAGTCCAGCAGTGAAATCTTCATATACCCGGTTTACATCGTCGACTTCGATATAGCACATCTGGGGGTTTTCATTAGGCAAAATTCGTTTGGTTCCATAAAAGTGCAGCTCGAGCGAACCGTAACTTACAACTGCATATGGATTTGGTCGAGTGTAAATTTGAACGGTTTTGAAACCCAAGCTCACATAAAAGGACACCTGATCCTTTATGGATGGACACGGTAAAATCGGTTTGATTTTAAACATTACTGGCCACCTCTTTTTTCGTGAATTTAGCTTACACATCAAGCTTACACCATTAATGCAAATGATAAGGTTCGTTGCAATTTATACTGTGTTAAAATGACTGAAAGACATAAACCCGTCATGTGCTTTAATTATAAATTATAGGTTTATCCAAGGAGGTTGAGATGAAAGGGATTGAGATCGCAAAAAAATTAAATATAAGTACGAGTGCATTAAGGCATTATGAAGCCTGGGGACTTGTTCCTCATGTCGAGAGAGCGGTAAATGGCTATCGCATATATACAAAGGAACATGAGGCTTATTTTCAATGTATACGTGCGATGTATGCTGGTTTTGGAATGGATTTGATTCGAGAGGTGATGCCGCGCATCATTCGCGGGGAAACACTTGAGGCGTTATGGCTAATTAACAAGGCGCAAGTAAACTTGCATGCAGAAAAAGAAACCGTACAACGAACAGTCGACATGCTTGATTTGAAAGAGCTAAACGATCTGCCGAAGTACCGCAATACCAACTCGTTTACGATAGGTGAGGTAGCTGAAGAAGCGAGCGTATCTGCTTCCGCGATTCGGCATTGGGAGAAGGAAGGGTTAATCAAGCCTGAGCGTCAACAAGAGAGTGGATTCCGTATCTATAGTCCTTCAGATATTCGCAAAGTGCTTATCATCCGAACGGTTCAAAGAGTCGTGTATTCCTTGGATACCGTTCGTAAAGTATTATCGGAGCTCGATAAACATAATGTTGCGCAGGCTAAGGAAATCGCTCTTAAATCTCTTCAATACATTGATCATGCACTGGTTGAGCAAGTGCGAGGTATCGCCTGTTTACAAAATCTTTTAGACATTGTGTCAAATATTCATCTTAGCGCGAAGGAATAACTTGAAGAGAATGAAGCACATACGTTTTTTTAATTAACGCAGGTTGGATATATACCCTTTTAGACGGAGGTCGGTTATGCCGCAAGATTATGTAAATAAAATTCTCAACGTTTATCCAAACCTGCTGATCCATTCGGTCATATTCAATGAAAACGGCCAAAACAATACCGTCATTGAAGTTAATAATGCACTCATATTCCGGTTCCCCAAATATCAACAAGGCGTTAAAGAGCTAAAAGAGGAAACACGGATATTAAAGCACATCTACAAACACATTACTCTTAATATTCCAAACCCTATCTATCAGAATCTCGAATCTCAGACTGTGGGAGAGGTATTCGTAGGCTATCGGATGATAGCGGGAAAAACGTTCGACATGCATGCTTTTCACTCTTTAGGCCATGATGATTTATGTGTGATTGCCGAGCAGCTGGCACAATTTTTATTTGAGCTGCACAGTATTCCTTTACAAGAAGAATCCATCGATCACCTCTATCAAAAAAATCTATATGAGTATTGGGAGGACATGTACAAACGTATTCAGGAGAAATTGTTTCGTTATATGAGCAAAGAGAGTCAGGTGCGCGTAGAAAAACATTTCAAGGATTTCTTGAATGATACCATTAACTTCCAATATGAACCAACCTACGTGCATGGGGACTTTGGTGTGGGAAATATATTGATTAATCACCACCTTCCAAAAGTGGCAGGCATCATTGATTTTGGCGGATCACATGTAGGCGATCCCGCTGTTGATGCTGCCGCCATAATAAGCGGATACGGAGAAGATTTTTTGAAAAAAATGTACGTATTCTACCCTGGACTGCAAAGCGCTGAATCGCGAATGAGGTTTTACAGGGGCACATTTGCGCTTCAAGAAGCTTTGTTCGGTATTGAGAATGATGATGAACAAGCGTTTAAGAACGGCATATTTAATTATCAATGAAAAAGGGGGATGCAGCATATGTTGAGCAAAAAAACGAATGATGCGGATGTGATCGGTTACTGTTGCATGAGATTTCCAGTCACGGATTTGAAAAAGTCGGTAGATTTTTATTGCAATGTGTTGGGCTATGAATTGATTTCGGCGGATTTTCAGTTTGGAGAGGCGCATGTTGCATTGAAAAACGGAAACGGTCCGGGTATTTTTTTGATGGAAACCACCCCGGAAGATGTCACACAACTCAAGTTTGCATTTCCTCGTTCATTCTTTATCACAAGCAGCACGGGACACGTGACGATGGTTGAATTATTAACGAATGATTTGCTTGCTTTGCATGAACGGATTAAACAAGCTGGCACCCATATTGACAAAGAACCGGTATTTACGAATGATTTCGGTTATTTCACCTTTTATGATCCGGATGGGCACTATATTCGGGCTGTCGAAGAAAGAGGCGTATATTTCGACTTGAAACAAAGAATGAGTTCAACACTCAAACGGGATCTGACGGAGCATGAGAATCAATTGCTATGGGGGCTATGTGAAAAAGCCAGTGTTGAACAGCAAAAATTTCTCCACTCCATTATCTCGGAAATCCGGGGTTCTTAGCAGGAGCGTTACTCATCATATTTGGATAATCAGCAATCGATAAGAAATTACTTCGTAAGTTAACTTTTATAATAAGAATGATGAGACGGAACGTAACTTCAAAAAAAAAGAGGTTTTATGCCATGACAAATGCACCCGGCAAGAAGAGAACTGATTCGGCATCGAGAGTCATCAAAGCATTACCGCAAAATATCTATAAGGCACTCGTGGACCCGGAGGCTATGGTTTCCTGGCTTCCGCCGAAGGGTATGAAAGGCCATATCTTCGAGTTCGACGCCCGGGCCGGTGGAGCGTATCGAATGTCCCTAACTTATCTCGAAACGGACCATTCAACGCAAGGTAAGACCTCCGAACATACTGACGTTGTTAATGGGAGATTCTTAGAGTTCATCCCAGATGAGCGAATGGTACAATTAGTCGAATTCCAGTCTGACGACCCCGCTTTTGCGGGAGAGATGATCATGACCTGGACCTTAGCAGCCGTTCCGGAAGGCACCGCGGTTACCATCGTTTGTGAGAACGTACCCGAAGGTATACGGAAGGAAGATCACGACGTTGGTTTGAGGTCCAGTCTGGAGAATCTCGCCGACTATATCGAGTAATCGGTCAAAAAATGTATCGATTCAGCCCGCAATTATTTCTCAATAACTTCCCAGTTCAGTTCGGCAGATGTGTCTGCTAATAATTGAAGGAGAGCGGACTCAACAAGCTCAAGTCTAACGATGTACTTCTGGGGAAATTCACAGGCTTGGCCGCCTACTGTAAGCTCAGCAAACTCCTCTTCTTCCTCCAGCGAGCCGAGAAGGTTGTGAATCGCAGTACGTGTCTCCACTGTAACGATGAACTCGTGACCGCCGCCGCCGATCATGATCATATTCTCCCTGTACTGAATCGTGACCTGACTGCGTGTGAAGCCATCCATCCGCTGGATGACTTCCAGGCATTCTTCAAACGATGCATGTGAATGCTCGATTGTGTCCGCTACAGCTCCTTTTCGCTGTTCCTCATAAATCGTGATCACCGGCCAACACTCCTTTACGAAACTTTAAAGATATGTCCATGATATAGGCATGATGTGTGGGTTACAATCTGATCAATGATTCAGTTTAAGATAGGAAAAGTACCCGCCGCAAGCTCAAGCGTTACCGGTCCGAGGCAGGTATATCCATCATTCGCAGGCTACGCCAAGCGCATCCCCCTCCCCCTCCATTATTTCTCCCGCAAAAGCCATAAGAGCAGATATTTGTATAGTTTCAATGTCACAGTCTTTCAATTTTACCATTTGCAGAGATTAAGCAGAATAGTCCCCCAGTATATGATTGATGGATCAATCCGGATTTTCGGTACTGTAAATGTTAAATAACTTTTGTAGTTTATCTTTAATGCTTTGGTTTACTGCCTTATCTCGTTGTAAATGAATATCCAAAGCAACCAGTAATATTTTTGCAAGTTCAAGAAATGAAGCCTGATCTTTGCCTAATCTCTCCTGGATGTCTTGCATTGAGAATGATTATCACATAGAATGTACCAATAGAACTGCCGCAGAAATCAAAGTTTATCTGTCGTTCGTTTGAATTCCTCTGCGCAGCATAAAAAACGTCCATATAGACGTTATGGAATGGGGGGGAGTGCAATGAATTGGAACGACCATGTTTTGCTATGGAACCAGTCAAATATAAAAGTCATGGATATCCGGCATATGTTATTGAAGTTTGGCGATGAACGGCACGCGTACAGCTTGCCTGCCAGCTGTTTCCTGTATGCTACGCGCGGCGGTGCAAGGGTGATGATGGATGGAACGGAATATGAAGCAAGAAGATTTCATGTCCTTCACGGCGGTAAAGGAATGCGTCTGAATATCTTTCTTTCGGAGGAAACGTTCGAATATTATTTGATCTTTTATAAAGCCGTGTTCACGCTGCCGTACAGTCGTGATGTCCAGCAGTTTATGGAACGGAACAACCCCTTCCAAGTCCAATACGGTTTTAAGCCGCAGGACCCCATTTGCCTGTACCACAAAGTGCAACAGATGGACAGGCAATGGCGACAATCGCGGATGCTGGACAAGCTGCATGTGAGGGGGCTGTTCTTTCAGTTCGTACATGATCTGCTGCGACAATTAAATCAACAGGGGCTGCCCGCAATTCGAACGGACTTGGTCACCTTGGCTGTACGTTTTATACAGGAGCATTATGCGGAGCCGCTTACCTTGGATAAACTGGCAGAGGTGTTCGACTGCAGCGCAGGCCATTTATCGAAATTGTTTAAGCAGGAACTTGCTAACAGCCCGATTCATTTTGTGACAGAGGTGCGGATGGAGCGAGCCAAGGAGTTGCTGCTTCTTACCGATTCGACATTGCAGGAAATTGCAATTGGTGTAGGATACGTGGATAAATATCATTTCAGTCGCATTTTTAAAAAGCATACGGGGTTGTCTCCGATTTTGTTTCGTGTCAAGGACCGACAAAACTTTACAGATGAAAAAGAGTCATCGAGGATGCGAAGAATATCCATTGTTCAACGAACAACTCGTCGATATATTGGTAATGATAATGATTATCAATATATCGGTGAGGGAGATTTGCCCATGTACAGAAATTCGAAACCATCATTGGCAGCCGTCATGCTGTTATGTCTTACCTTGTTGCTCAGTGCGTGCCAGACTGGGGGGAATACGACGAGCAATGCCAATGAAAGGTCGCCATACTCAGATCCGTCTCCGGCACAAAATGAGACGAGCCCTGCGGGAGACGGCAACGAGACCGCTGCGACAAGAGTATTCAATCATAAATATGGAGAAACGGTTATTCCAAAACAGCCGAATCGGATCGTTACGGCCTTTCATTTGGGTCAGCTTATGGCTCTTGGTGTCAGACCTCTCGGTTCCTCCACTTACATTTTGCAAAATCCGGTGCTTGATACAGAGGGCATGGAGGATTTGGGCGTGCCGCTAAATCTGGAGAAGATATCCGGCCTTGACCCGGATTTGATTATTTTGGTCGATGCCTATGTAGATATGAGCGGGGGTTACGACGCTTTTTCCAAAATTGCACCTACCATCGTTATCGAGCCTTATTACGACCCGGTGAAAGATATTGCACTAATGGGTGATATTCTCGGGAAAGAAGACGAAGCGAAGCTTTGGATCGAAGAGTTTGAGAAAAAGATTGCCGGAGCCAAGCAGCAAGTTCAGGATGCGATCGATGTTAATGAAACGTATACGATCGCCAGTTTTTATGAGAAATCGCCCAGAGTATATCGGGATGAAAATATGGGCGGTAATATTTTGTACAAGTACTTGGGATTGAAGCCCCAACAAAAAGTGTTGAGCGACTTGATCAACAGCGGGCAGAAGCCCCCATATGCGGAAGTGTCCGCCGAGGTCATATCGGATTTCGTAGGCGACAATCTTTTCGTGGCTGTGAATGAAGAGAACAAAGCAGCGTTTGAAAGCTTCAAGAATACAGGTATATGGCGCAATATGGAGGCTGTGAAAAACAACAAGGTATACACGATCGATTACGATTTGTTTTTGGAGAGCGATCCGATTGCGGTGACGAAGCAAGTTGAAATACTGACAAAAATTCTTATCGATAAAAACAAGTAAGGCAAAGCATAGAAAACGCCCTACGACAAAAGGCCATCAGGTACAAAACGAAAAGCTGACGACATAACAGTCAGCTTTTTCATTTCGAACGCGGGTTTTGGGGTTATGGATATTACAGATGTGATCCTCCGCTTGTGCCGATGCATTGACCGGTAATCCAGCGGCTTTCCGAAGAGGCTAGAAATGCCGCAACATCTGCGATATCTGCCGGTTCCCCCCATCTTCCGAAAATCGAATAATCAGCGCCAAATTGATGAGAAGCAGGATCCTGCAGCATCGCGGAATTCATGTCCGTGGCCACGAATCCGGGCGGCTTGCACCCGTCACCAGAGCAACTTTTCCATTCAACTTTGTCATTTCCCATCAGCTCCTCCTCTTCTTTCACTTTCAGTTGTACCATAGGCGGAGGTTTGAAATATTGCTTCGAACCCTGGTTCGTGGAATTCGATAGATGCTTTCACTCCATTGCTTGCAAGTATTGCAAACGACCGCCAACATGTAAGCTAATTACCCCAGCGGTTTATTTTTGCGGGACGAAATCAAGTCCCAAGTCAACCAGTAATTGACACTTCTCTCTCCCTTTTATATGATGATGTAATGCCCAAAACGGATCATGGTGACTATTTCCCTGAGGAGGTAATCAGATGAATGTTGTGATTACAGAATACAACGATAATTGGAAAGAGGCGTTTAGCGAGGAAGCCCTGAAAATAAAGGACATTTTTGGCGATGAGTTAACCAACATTCATCATATAGGCAGCACTTCAGTTCCAGGGTTAAAGTCCAAACCAATCATTGATATCATGCCGGTAGTAAAAGATATCGAAAAGACAGATTCGTTTAATGAACGGATGGAACAACTTGGTTATGAATGTATGGGCGAGCTCGGCATGAAAGGAAGAAGGTATTTCCGGAAAGGCGGAGATAATCGCACCCATCAAGTACATGTGTTTCAAGGGGATAACAAGGAAGATATTACTCGCCATTTGGCAGTTAGGGATTACCTCCGAACACATCCCGATGAAGCAAATCGTTACGGGGATTTAAAGGAAAATCTCGCTAAACAGTTTCCAAGGGATATTGAAGCCTATATGAACGGTAAAGATGCGTTTGTTAAAGAGCTTGAAAGGAAAGCGCTGAATGGGTATGAAATGGGCGGCGGGCGTTAAGCCAGCGGAACAAGATAATGAATAGCTCTAATATGAAACAGGCCGCTTCATGGAGAAATGATCCCATGGAGTGGCCTGTTTCGTGCATTTCGGTTGTATCCAGGTTGGCAGCTGTCGGAAAGTTGGTTGAAAAGGTAGATCACGGAGCTGCACCCTTGCCGCTCCTCTTATATTTGTACACCTACGCGAGCAGGCACACGCACGCTGCTGTTCATTTGATTATGAATTTCGCCCCACGCACACATGACTTTCAACACAGGAACTAGTGTTAATCCATATTCGCTTAGCGAATAGTCCACTTTTATCGGAACCGTAGGGTATATCGTTCGGGTAATCAAGCGATTATTCTCCAGCTCCCGTAAATGCTGCGTCAGCATTTTCTGTGTAACCTCGGGAATTAGCTTTTCCAGCTCGCTGAACCGTTTGTTGGAGTCCAACAGATGCCATAGAATTAAAGGTTTCCATTTGCCCCCTACAATGTGAATAACGGTTTCTATGGGGCATTTACGTTCTGCTACGACCTCGACGTTTGCTTCCATTTAAGCCCTCCTCTAAACCATACTTACTTCAAGTTAGTACCCTACATGAAAGTGCGTTCTTAACAAAATTGTATGACTGATGGTAGGCTTAAGTCAATCGGAAATCAAAAAAAATCCAATGGCTTGGAGAAAGAAGGAATGGAACAATGAAAATTATTGTTTTCGGTGCAACGGGAAATACCGGAAAGAGAGTACTTGCTGCGGGTGTAAACAGAGGGCATGAAATGACCGCCTTTGTAAGAAGCCTGGAAAAGCTGAACGAACAACAGGGGGAGCAAACGGCCAGTAAAGTAAAGGTGATTACTCAAAACATCATGGACCCGCAGAGCGTGTACGATGCACTTCGCCACCAGGATGCCGCCGTGATTGCGGCCGGGAATGTCAGCCAGGGGGAAGAATTCATCCGTATCGTCGACAACATCGTCACCCAATGCGAGAATCATCCCTTATTCTCCGGCCGTGTATGGTTAATGGGAGGTGCGGGATTACTCGAAATTCCACAGACTAATATTATGGGCAACGATCTGCCTGGTTTCCCTCCCATGTTCCAATATCATAATCAGAATCTGAATCGGCTTCAGCAAACCAAGCTGGATTGGTCCATCATGTGTCCGGGAACGATGATTGATGCTGCGGAGAAGTCCGCGCCTTATCACCAGCAGGTTACCGCAGACATTTTGCCCTTGCCGTTTCCGGAGACCGTACGGGAGCTTTCGGAAGCCGAATTGGCGGGCTATGTGTTCAGCCGCATTCAGGAGCTGGATGTGGCTTATGAGGATGTAGCGGATTGCATGCTGGATAACCTCGAGACCGGGGGCCCTTTCAAAGGCAAACGGGTGGGGATTGCATACCGGAGAGAGGCATAAACTGCCAGGAATGGAGTGGCTTAATCATGTATAATTACTTATTGTTCATTCACATTATCTCAGCCGTTACGGCAATGGTAGCCGTCGCTGGCTATCCCGTAATCATGGGAAGCGTTCGAACGGTGGAACAGGCCAAATTTGCGCTGGGGCTGTTGGAGAAGATGGCGATCTTGCCTAGAATCGGAGGGATGCTGCTGCTTCTTACCGGTCTTGCATTTGGCTACCAACAAACCTATCTGTTCCACGAGCTATGGTATTGGTTCTCCGTTGCTATTTTCTTTATTATTGTAGTGATTCTGGCCGTAGTGCTTCCGGCAAACATAAAGCAACAACTGGCAGCACTTCAGGGCATTGAGAGCGACACCTTGCCGGAAGCATACCGTCAAAGCCGCAGACGTTCCTTGCGATTAGAGGGAATCGCGAATTTCTGTGTTGTGATCTCTATTCTGCTGATGGTGTTCAAGCCCTTTTAAACCAACATTACTGCTATAAGACGAGACCGACGGCATAATCGGCGGCAACATCCAAGAGGGCAAGACTGCTTAACAGGTGGGGCATGTCATGGCTATTGAGGCACATGGGTTGGGTTGGTTGCAGTAATGACTATTCACGCTGACGTTTTGGTAGTTGGATCTCAAACACGGTTTCAGATGGGACACTTGTCAAGGTAATGGATCCGCCATGGAAGGCAATGATTTCTTTGACAATGGACAGTCCAATGCCAAGTCCTTCGCCTTGTCTGCTGTCATCGACCCGGTAGAACCGTTCAAAAACACGCTCTTGATCCTGTAAGGGAATGCCGCGTCCTTTATCGATAACCGTCATGAATAGGGATTCATCCTTTTCCCAAAGTCCGATCTCAAGATAATAGCCCTCTGATCCGTAACGGATCGCGTTGTCCAACAGGTTCCGCAATGCACGTTCGATCAGGGAGGAATCGATCCAGGCATGGATATCCTCGTCGGGGATATTTACTTCGACATTGAAATTTTGCCCCTCAAGAAACATCAGGTAGTCTGCTGCAATTTTCCGCATCATTTCAGATACATTATGCACTTCAACATGGAGCTCTAAATTCCCCTCATCCTGCCGGGTAATATCCAACAATTGATCCAAAAGCTTATCCATATAACGGGAGCGCTGCAGCAAAACCTTGGCACTGGCTTGCAGTTCCCTCTCATCCTTATACAATCCGGCACGAATCGTTTCTGCGTAGCCCAAAATCATCGTTAATGGGGTGCGCAGGTCATGGGAAAGATTAGACAGCAGCAGCTTGCGCCTGGTGTCAAATTGTTTGATTTGTTCGGCTTGATTTTGAATACGGTGGGCCATGGCGTTATAATGCGCAGCGAGCTGGCCAATCTCATCTTTTTTCGTGTCCGTAAGTACAGTGATTTTACTTTGGAGGTTAAGCTGCCCCATGGCATGATTGAGCTTATTAATGCGTTTGTTCATGGAAGAGAAGAACCATAGAGACAGCAGATAGGGAATGAAGAACGCAACGATTAACGGCAGCATAAAAGTAGACATGACTTTAAAAGAGCGCATGAAGAAATAAATTTGCCCTTGTTTCATAGCGTCACTGGATAAACTCATCAATAGATAATAGGGCTGATTCCCTTGGCTAACGGAAAAAGTAAGCGTTACCGGCTCATTGACCCCCCATAGATTCTGGGGCATAGCTAGCATACGATCGGCAAGCTGCCTAAAATCATAGCTTTTCTTTTCCCCGCGAGTATCATAAATCGTCGAGCCATCTGCTGCAATCCATTCAAAACGAATATCAGGATGGTTTTGATGAGCATTATCCAGTATGGGTGTTATGTCTGCGGCATGAAAAGCTTGATGCTTTGTAATCGTCTCAAGGGTTTCTTGCGAGATAGTGTTCAGACCTTTCAGATTATAACCCTTATCTCCTATTTTTCCCATAATGAGAGTAAGCGGAATGAACAGAAGAATACTGATGATTGCACTAATGAGCATAAGCAGCCAAAGCTTTGTTCGATTTTTCATTGTCCATCTCCTGAGAACCGATAACCGATTCCACGTATGCTATGAAGGTAATGAAGGGAGTCCTCCGAGGGTTCAAGAATACTTCGCAGTTTGCTAATAAAAACACTTAAATTGTTATCGTCAAAGTTTTCATGATTCCACACCTGCTTGTAAATTTCTCTTTTGGTTAAAACGCGGTCTGGATTTTGCATGAACATTTCTAAAAGTCTGCATTCAACGGGCGTTACAGGAAAGGATTTCCCATCATTTCGCAAAATATAGTTGTCGATATCCAGCACCAGTTTATTTAAACGCAGAACTTTAGCCGGATATGAAGAATGAGGACGATGTCTTCTTAACTGTGCTTGCATGCGAGCAACCAATTCCACGGGGCTAAAAGGCTTCGTGACGTAATCATCCGCACCTAATCCGAGCGTCAAAATTTTGTCCTCAACTTCTCGTCTTGCACTAAGGGCTATAACTAATGGCCCAGCATGTGTCTCTCGTAAATAGTGCAGCACCTCAAACCCGTTGCCATCATCCATCATGAGGTCCAGTATCACTAATTCTATGGTATATTCCTGCAAGCATTGAATAGCTTGCCGTCCTGAGCTGGCTTCTATGACTTGCAGTCCTGCTTGTTCTACATGCATCCGAATTAACTGACGAATGTCGGGTTCATCATCTACAATTAAAATTTGATTGATGGTGAATCATTCCTCCTTCTCCAAGGACGTGAAGCCAATCTTCATCACGATCAAATCATAGCACTAATAAATAGTGAAATACATATTCACCGAGCACTCATTAAGAATCCATTAAGAAAAGTGCATCTGTATTTTAGTATGATAATAAAAGGAATTTTTTTGAGTCAGCAAAAACGAGGGGGTTGGTTATGCGTAAACGCACTTTATTAAGCTTTATGGTATTGGGACTATGTTTGTCTGCAACATCGGTTCAAGCAGCAGAAAATTCTGGACGGCCGTCAGCTGCCGACTTTAGCGATCTAAAAGGTTTAGACGAGGCAACAAAGAGCAAGTTCGATGCGATGATTTCAGCTGGCATCTTCGATGGTGTCTCCAATGACACTTTTGGACTGGCTGACAATATGAATCGGGCCCAGTTCGCGAAGGTGGCGGCGTTGGTTTTTAACCTAAGAATTGATCAATCGCTTACGAAATCAACATTCAAGGACGTAAAGTCGGACGATCCTGCACACGGCTATGCGCTGCCTTATATTGAGGCGTTAAAAGCCGCGGGAATAACGGATGGTACGGGTAATGGCGCCTTCAACCCTGCAGGCGACGTGACCAAGGAGCAATTGGCCAAAATCCTGATTCTGGGATTAGGTGAACAGCGAGGTACATCGACTCCACCTGTTAGCGACAATACTGTCTCTAGTTGGGCGAGCGACTATGTCCAGAGGGCTCTGGAGCTAAAGTTGTTAGAAAACTCCCCGGACGGTACGTTCGGCGGGAAGGAGGAGGCAAGTCGCGGGCTGCTTGCTATGGGAGGCTTCGAAACGGCCAGGACGGTTGAAAAGACCAAACCTCTTGAAGTGTCTGGAGCGGACTTCGCGGCGGGGAATAAACTGAATCTGACACTGACGGTAGGGGTCGACTCAGACTCCGTCGATTTGTCCAAGATTACAATCAACGGCGTGCCTCTTGATCCAAAGATGGATAGCTACGTGCTGTCCGAGGACAAGAAGACGATCATGATCAAGTTGCATGATGGCTTCCAGCTTGATACGTCTAAGACACCAGTCATAGCCGTGAACGGCCTGAAGACGCTATTCGGCAACGAGGTGAAGAACGAAGAAAGTAATGAGATATCGGTTACTTTGACCGAACCTCCAGTTAAACCAACAACACCGTATATCCAAGAACCAGCATCAACACAGGAAACAACAAATCCGAACCCGGGAACGGATCCCAATCAGGAAGCAACAAACCCAAACCCGGGAACGGATCCCAATCAGGAAGCAACAAATCCGAACCCGGGAACGGATCCTAACCAGGAAGAAACAAATCCAAACCCGGGAACGGATCCCAATCAGGAAACAACAAATCCGAACCAGGGAACGGATCCTAACCAGGAAGAAACAAATCCGAACCCGGGAACGGATCCTAACCAGGAAGCAACAAATCCGAACCAGGGAACGGATCCCAATCAGGAAGCAGTAAACCCAAACCAGGGAACGGATCCTAATCAAGGGGCAACAAATCCAAACCAGGGAACGGATCCCAATCAGGGGGCAACAAACCCAAACCAGGGGTAGGAGTCTGCGCGGGGAACGAGCCTACATTCATAATAGGGTAAGTATTACGAAACCCGATAATAGAGCGCTGACCTTTGGGTTAGCGCTCTTAACTTTGCACGGTCACCCTCTCCCGTTAGAATGAACGCTTCAAACTTGGTGTTTCAGCATCAGTAAGCTGCTGGGGCTTAAACGAGCCGCTTTAATTCTGTAACTTGTAATGAAGCAAGACGTTTCCGGAATCGAATGTTTTGGTCTCGCCCAGCGTGAGGCCAAACTGTTTAATATAGGGAAATAAAGGTTTGCCTTCGCCGGCTACAACCGGAGTGATAATAAAGATATATTCGTCAATCAGCCTTTCATTGGCAAGCTGCTGAACGATGGAGCCGCTTCCCATCACAAGAATGTCAGAGCTGGAATGATTTTTCAAATGCCGCACAACTTCTATCAGATCGCCATCATAAATTTGGGTATTTGCCCAACTGGTTTCTTTGATTGTTTTGGAGAAAACAACCTTGGTCATGCTGGTTAACTCCTCTGCGACCATTTTCAATGGTTGGGGCGCGCTGGGATCATTCAGCAGAGGCACCCAGGAGCGTTCAAATCCACGGTATGTCGTGCCTCCCAAAAGCAGCTTGTCCATCTTGCCGCCTATAGCATGAGCTGCTTTGTCAACCTCCGGATCATGGATAAACCAGTCCATCCCAAAGTTCGCTTCATTGTTGCTTGCAAAATAACCATCGATCGATACCCGGTTTAACATTTTGATTTTGCACATTCGCCATCGCTCCTTGATAATGATATCTGCATTCCTAATGGAATAAGATAATCTTAACGGTTATGACGGCAAAAAAATTGGACAAAACCGTCAATTCTACAAGTAGGACGATCCTGCCAAGTCGCTGTGAAATTCACTTACCTTCATCGCAATATGTTTGGGACTAACCCAAGAGAACGTCTTCATATCGCGTATGAAATGTGATTGATCATAATAATTCAGTGCATATGCGACATCGGACAGTCGTTCATACTTCCCTGAGTGCATCATCCGTAGCGCTTTATTGACGCGTCTTACCCTTATAAATAAGTGCGGAGGCATACCGACGACACGGGTGAAGCGCTTCTGGAACTGCCGTTCGGAAATGGAAAATACAGCTACCAGTTCCTTCACGGAAACCGTCGCAGTATGTTCATGAATAAACGAGAGTATCAGCTCAATGAGCTCATCGCGCTTACCGTTATGCTCCTTCTTCTTCATAAGGAAATGATTCAGCAAGGCGATACGGACTTCATCCGAATTCGAAGCCCGGAGCTGCTTCTCCAGTTCCATCGCGCCAAACTGGTCCGGAAACAAAAGCCCCTGATTATGAACAGAGGCATCCCAACCGAACAAGCTGTACATCGCATGGGGTTTTAATACCAATTGAATCGTTGTATATGGCGTGCCTCTGAAACGCATGACGCTCGGTTCCGACCCTTGTCCGTGAAGAAACAATACAGGTATATTGGACGATTGCGTGGAACGGATGGCGATATGCTCGATTGCGGTTTTCCGATCCGCTGCAAGCTGGTACACAATACCGGGGTAACCGCTCGGGCATACCTTAATCTCGAGAGGCTGATTACCTGATTGGGACGCGATTCGCAGGCATTCGATATCCCGGCTTAATGCCGCGGGAGGCGGCAATACGGTAAAATGAATGGTTTTCATACCTATTATTATATAGAAATGACGGGTAACGTGGAAGTTGACGAGAAGAAAACAGCTGCAAAACTTTTGATTGAACTCACCTTGACTTATACGTTAACGTTAATGTTAAGCTCATCATGTGGAGGGGGGAATACACGATATATTCAATAGGCAACATCATTAAACGAATTCATATTAGTCGTAGAACGTTACACTATTATGACGAACTTGGAATATTGAAACCTACAATCAATAAGGAGAATGGGTATCGTTATTACGATCAGGAGGCATTAGAGAAGCTTCAAACCATTCTATCTCTAAAATCCATTGGCTATACACTGATTCAGATCAAAGAATTATTTGAATCCAGTAGGGATTTGGACGTAAAAATTGAGGGGGCATGGGTCAAATCCATACAGAAACAATTGAATTACGTGGCAGTAGAGGTTGAAAAGTTAAAACGAAAACAATTTATTCTCAGAGGTATGCTCCAAACGATAGAAATGTCCGGGAAATATAATCAGGAGCACATTTTCTTGCTCATGAACCAGATCGAAAGCTCTCATTTTGTCGATGGAGCCATTCCGGCTACTTTTCCGACAACTATTTTCAGCGAAGAAGAAATAAACATTCTTAATCAACTTCCCCTCATTGGGAGCGACGATCCGCGAATCCATACAACGCTGGATTTAATAAGAGAAACAAGGGAAAGCATGCATGTTCATCCGGGTACCCCTGAAGCTCAGAAGCTTGCAAATAAGTGGTACCGACTCACATTAAGTTGGTTTAACGGCAATTCGGTTCTTCAAAATAAATATTTTTCTTTTATCGCAAAAGAGGCGGAAAGCAGTTCAGTCATTTACGGATGGGATCAAAAACTAATAGATTTTATAGACAATATTATTAATCATCTGGACAATGAGGAAGAAGGTCGCTTAAATTGAGCATTTCAGAAGAGATGGGTAATCGAAAGGATTTCTATTCTCATTTGTTCGTTTTTATAGCTGTTCATGTTCTTATTTTTATCATGCTGCGGGTCGACGATGACTCACTTCCTGGTTTTTTATCTCGAATGCTGCAATCCATCACCGAAGGGAGAATATGGTTTTACCATGAACCCTCAGGAGTCTTTATAGGGTTTGTATGGCTGGTTATCCTATTGGTTCAGGGGATTTATGTATTTTTTATCAAAAATAAAAAAGCCGACTAACGTATTGATCTTTCGGCGGAGGAAGGAACAGTAAAGGGGAGCGGATCGAAAGCCAATCGCAAGCTTTCGATACCGTCGAGAATCGCATCGGTATTGCGGATACCCAGATTGCCGGTATAGATTCTTCTGCGGCCCCGAAGGTTTTCTTCGTCATATACGGTCAATCTGGGATAAGTCTGGGATGTAAAGACTTTTTTATTCACGGGTTATGATTGGATGGAAGACTCATAGACAACCGTAAATGCAGAGGAATTTTTTTAGCGATGGCAAATGCCAGATTGTGCTGGAGCGCGGATCTCAACCGTCTGAGCACAGGGGGCGGGGGATAAGGAGCGGTAGCGATTGGAATCCGAGTAATCGATAAATGAAAAAGCAGCCTTCGCTGTCCTTGTGGATAGCGAAGGCTGCTTCTCGTTAATCATCATCCCATCTAAAACGAAAATAGGGATACCATGCGGCTGAGTCCCGCGCTCCGAGAGGGAGAGTGGCAGGGACCAACCAGTTAAATATTCGGGCAAACCGGCTTGGAAGAAACGGTGAACCGCTACAGCCAATGAAGTCATGATAGCTGTGCCATAAGGTGCAGACCATCGGAACTCACCCAATATTCAATAATTTTACCTGATTTCACTCGCCATATATCGATTCCGCCAAATTCGACCTCCGTTCCGGCTGGAGCTTTTGTACCTGGAATTCCACCCTGATAGACCGCCCGGCTTGTCCAGCGTGCAGATAGCATATCGCCATCTACAAAAGGTCCTACCTCTAAAGTGAAATGAATATTGGAAAAGGGTTCCCTGCCCATTTGCACCATGCGCATCACACCCTCCGGTCCTCGAAAACCATCGGAACCAGCCTGGTGCACGACACACTCTTTGTCTACAATTGATTTTGCTAATTCCACGTTTCCGTTCCACATATCCATCCAACGATCATAAAGCTTCGCATGGTCAGAATTTTCCACGTTATTCTTCCTCCTTTAGATTATACTCATAAATTAAACTCCCAGTAACTACCATAAACGTCCTTACATTTTTACCTATCAACAGTGATGCTGGTAGGGCTCTTTTTCGTTTAAAAACTTCAAAGATAACGCCTCCGCCTTGTTATTCACTATCAACAATGTCCCCCGCCTTCCTGTAGAGCTTCGTTAATTTGGCACTCTCCAACATGGTCAGTTCGATTGTCGCTTGATTATACCGCACCAGAAACTCGAGCTCCCCCGTAGTGTAAGTTTCCAGCAGCCTTTCAAAAGCATCCCCCATCGAACGATATATATGGTCAGAAGGCGCGAGGTTCTCCTTAATAGCAGTAATGATTACTTTGCGACGATCCTTGGAGTCAGGTGCGCGCTTAACGAACTTCCGCTGCTCAAGCCGATCGATCAGATTCGAGACAGCGCCAGTTGTGAGGTTTAGCCGCTGCGAGAGTTGTCCGGCCGTCATGGGGCCTTCCTGCAGCAGTGTCGAGATCGTCTTCAAGTCGGTAATGCCCAGGCCCAACTTGGCAGCGGCCGCCTGGTGGAACAGGGCTGTTTCGGTGCTCAGCATCTGGCCCAGAAATTGCATTTGACTCATAAGTGCCTTTCGGTGCTCCGGTTCGCTCATCGTTGATTTCTCCTCATTGACATTTATTATCTTCACGATTAAGATAATTATAAAGATATTATAATGAAAATCATTTACTTATACAAGAAAGGGTATCCGAACATGAAGCGGAAAAACAGTGTTGAGAATCAATCGACAACAGCCGTGCAGATTCCTTTTACAAACAGCTCTGTAACTTCCAAAGATGACACAACCATAAGTTACCGTCAACTCGGGCAAGGCCCGGGTTTGGTGATGCTGCATGGCACCATGGAGTCAGCCCAAAGCCACATGCAGCTCGCCGGGGCACTGTCGGATGCTTTTACCGTTTATTTGCCCGATCGGCGTGGTCGTGGACAAAGCGGCCCGTGCGGCGATGATTACAGCATAAAGAAAGAAGTGGAAGATCTGGACGCCCTCCTTACCGAAACGGGAGCCTGTTTTGTCTTCGGAGTCAGTGTTGGCGCCATTGTCTGCCTCCAAGCGGCACTCTCCCTGCCAGCCATTCGCAAAGCCGCAATCTTTGAGCCGCCGATCATCATCAACGGATCCGTGTCGACTGGCTTCTTGACGCGTTATGACGAGGAGATTGCCCAAGGCGATGTGGCCTCAGCCCTTGTTACAGGCATGTTAGGATCGCAAATGGGGCCGCCTGTATTTAGCTCTATACCCCGGTGGCTATTAAAACTACTCACGAAGATGATGATGGCAAGTGAGGATAAGAAGGCCAAGGGTGACGATGTAACGATGAGAATGCTGGCTCCGACGATGCATTATGACCTTCAGTTGGCTGTCGAGTCGGAAGGGCTGATGGAGAACTTCAAGGCTATAAGTACCGAGTTGCTCTTGCTCGGCAGCAGCAAGAGTCCGTCCTACTTCAAAGTGGCGCTTAACGCCCTGGAGAAGGCGCTGCTGCATGCCAGGCGTATCGAGTTCCCCGGTCTCAATCATGGGGCCTCGGGTAATACCAATAGAGGCGGACAGCCGGAACGAGTTGCACAAGAACTGCGCCGATTTTTTATCTAACCGCACCTTTGGGCCAGCGCCATCCATGCTCATCCAAATAAAGAAAGCGTTTTAGTGAAAAGAATCCAAAAAAAGTTTTTCCGGTGTGTCGATTTTGCCGAATTCCGTTCGTCGTCTATATAGAGGCAAAGTTAAGCGGCCCGGCAAGATCGAAAAAAACCAATACAAAATCAGGAGGAGGAAAAAAGTATGCGATTCATGATGATTGTCAAAGGTACCAAGGATTCAGAGGCGGGCGTAAAGCCCAGCGAGGAACTGTTCGCAGCGATGATGCGGTACAACGAGGAACTGGCCAAGGCCGGGGTGCTGCTAGCAGCCGACGGGCTTCAATCGAGTGCAAGCGGCATCCGGATCTCCTACCCGGAGCCAGGCGGCAAGCCGAAAGTGATCGACGGCCCTTTCACGGAGGCGAAAGAGTTAATTGCCGGTTATACGCTAATCGAAGTCAAGTCGAGGGAAGAAGCAATCGAATGGGCGATGCGCATGCCGGATCCGCATGGTTTCGGCGAAGGGGAGATTGAACTCAGGCAGGTATTCGAAACACCTGAATTGACACAGGATCCCCAAATGCTGATAAATGACGCGGCGCTGCGTGACCAGATGGAGCAGCTTAAGAAATCGTGACGGTTTTCAATTGCTGAGAAAAAACAAATTATTTTTTTATTGGTCTTGTCGATTTAGCCGTTTTCCGTTCGTCGTGTTAGTAGAGGCCGGGTTAGACGGTAATCCCCGTGTACCCGGCCAACCGAAAATCAAACCAAAAAGAAAGGTTGATGAAACATGAAAGCACAATTGACCCCTTATTTATTGTCGGAGGATGCACGTACACAAGCCGAAACGTATAAGCAAGCCCTCGGAGGCGAAATACATTCCGTCATGACTCACGGTCAGATTCCAGGCACCCCGGAAGCGATTAAAGACAAGGTTATGCATATGGTGATGACAGTAGCGGGCGAGAATACATTGTTCCTGTCTGATGCCTTTGAACAGGCCGGAGGCCGCCGCAACAGCATTGCACTGACACTGGCATTTGAAAGCGAAACCGAAGCCCGTCAAATATTCGCGAATCTCGTAGAGATCGGTGAGGTCAAGTATCCGTTCGATCCTCAGCCATGGGGAGGCTATTACGGTGAAGTTGCAGATAAATTCGGCATTACCTGGCAGATCGTCAAACAATAGGACCGTCAGACCGGGATAACAAATTGAATCCTTTCTTAAAAGAATATAGCAATTTCGCATACCGGTATTTAAGACCTGTGCCCGGCTTGCTGGCTATTGAAATTACTAGTATAAAATTACCTGAAATGGTATATTGAGGACATCTGAGATCGATAGAACTCTGGAATAACGGCCCCCTTGCTTTACAAAACTGACGTATGTATTGGGAAGGAGTTGTGTTCAATATGAGATTTCATGCTGTTATTTTACTTAGCGGCAAGTCGGCAACAGGTATCCGGGTTCCAGAAGACGTCATTGCAAGTCTCGGGACGAGTAAGCGTCCGTCTGTGCGAGTCACAATCGGGGACTACACCTACCGAACCACTGTAGCGCCTATGAGTGGGAATTATATGATACCGCTTAATGCCGATCACCGCGCAGGTGCCGGTGTCCGCGCTGGAGATGAGGTGGACGTTGACATCGAACTCGATACAGAGCCACGAGAAGTTGTCATGCCGCACGATTTCTCTACTGAGCTTGATCGCAATGAGGAAGCAAAGCGTTTCTTTGAGGGACTGTCATTTACCAATAAGAAAAGGTTTGTGACTTCGATCGAGGAGGCCAAAACAACCGAAACACGGCAAAGGCGGCTCGCAAAAGCGATGACCTTGCTGATCGATGGCAGAACACAGTAACCTAGCGTTTTACCATAATAGCTTCAAAGTTTCACGAACACCATCAAGGAGCAAAATCGATATAACAATTCAAAAAATGGAAGGATGGTTTTTATTATGTCAAAGATCACCCCTTATATTCACTCGGAAGATGCAAGAGCGCAAGCTGGATTCTATATTCAAGCTCTCGGTGGTGAAATAAAGTCTGTCACTACTTTCGGATCGATACCGGGCACACCCGAAGAAAACAAGGATAAAGTCATGCATATGCAAGTCGATGTTGGCGGGAATGAGCTTTTCTTCTCCGATTCCGTTTTTGGTCCGGTTCAATCCGGACGCAGTATTTCACTAAGCGTAGCTTACGATAAGGATGCCGACGCTCGCGAAGCCTTCAACAAGTTGTCGGAAGGCGGCCAGGTAAAATTCCCGTTCGACGCACAAGTATGGGGCGGCTACTACGGAGAACTCCAAGACAAATATGGCCTTAATTGGATGATTGTGATAGCTCCCTGATTCTGCTTCGGAGAATAACTTGAGAATGGATACCACACTAATTCCATGCAGGAGCTAGTGTGGTTTGTTTTTTGGTTCAGCCCATAACGGCAGTGAATGGATATAGGAATGAATAAAGCTCCCGCATGGCGTGGGGCTTTTTTGCTATGGGTTGGCTTTTCCTCATCCCGATCACGTTCATTTTCATGGAATATTGAAAATTAATAGACGTTATTATAAAATGTTAGTTATATATCAAACAATTTATGTTTTTGTTTGGTTTTATAAAAAAGGAGGAAGTATTGATGAATGATGAACCTATTCAAAACACAGCCGACTGCATCCGGAATTCACTACGTTTCCAGTTTCAAATCTCTTGGAGTTTGTTTGAAATTCATCTTACCGGTCTTGAAGACGAAGAGTATCTGTGGCGGCCTGCTTCAAAGGGGCTTCATATTTTTAATGAATCCGGGGTTTGGCGCGCAGATTGGCCGGAATCAGAGGCGTACGATATTGGACCGGCGAGTATAGCCTGGCTAACATGGCATATTACATTCTGGTGGGAAATGACTCTTGATTACTCTTTTGGAAATGGAACTTTAACACGGGAGGATGTTCATTGTCCGGGCAACATGAAAGAAACGAGGGAAAGAATAATCCGTTTACGTGATGAATGGGAAGCAGCAATGGCTAAGTTGGCGGATGATGAACTCCTCTCCAGCGATCGAACAAAATGGCCTTTCACCGATAAGCCGTTACATGAACTTGCAGCATGGCTAAATATTGAACTGATGAAGAATGCTGCTGAAATCGGTTACTGCCGGTTCCTGTATGCCTCTCAAAAAAATAAATGATGCAATCTTATTTTGTTGCCAATTTTTCAAAAGGATCGAGTAAACGGCGAGAAGCCGGGCCGGGCACGGCTTAGGGGGCTGCGACAGGATGCCGCAAAGCGGACTGCCCGCAGCTTTCGTCATCCATTACGTCCATATTCATATCACTTGCTAATACGGTTTTGTCCCTTGAACGCAAGGCTGTTGTCGATTGTGTTCGTGATGCCGATTAAAGGACTTTGAGCTTTGCGCCAGGATATAGACTTTGCTATAATTGGAAGGAAATGCTGGTTCACAATCAACGGGATGAGGCGTTTGAACGTAGGGTAATAGATCGGCTCCAAGGTGTCGTGGTTGTTTACATTCCCGTTATTGCTTTGGCAGAATCGGCACTCTGGTATACCCCTGATATCGAAGAGTATCACATGTTTTTAGAACAAAAGGGAGTAGAGGTTACAGCTATATTGGATCGGACTGGTTGCGGGAAAAGCTTTCAAATGAAAGATCCCTCCGGGAATAGAATTATGGTGGATTATTATCCGCCTTCCATTGAAAATAGCTAACTATATGCTAAATGACGGTGACCAAACCAACCCTGCAAGAAAACATTGTCCCGGAGTACGACCCCGGCGGCAACAGGTATGGTGCCATTTGATTTGGAGCAATATAAGAAATGGCAAAGAATCACTGCCGGCCACCTTTGCCGGACAAGGGTCATACTAGTAAGTAAAAAGACGCTTAGAAAAAGGCCGCATCGGATACGGTCTTTTTCTCGTTTATAGGCCGAATACATCCTTAGCTATTCAATTTTCATGGGAAAAGGACGGTTCCCCGCACTGTTCGCTTACTTAAGTTGAGAAACTTTAAATAGTTTAGTAAACTAAAGGTACATATGCTAATGTAGGAGGAATTGAAAAATGGCCGACACGGCAAACACCATGGAAATAGGAATCAGCACGTTTTTGGAAGCGACACCGGACCCGGTAACGGGAGAGGTCATCAGCCATGCCGAGCGGCTGCGCCACGCAGTTGAGGAAATCGTCCTGGCCGATCAAGTCGGACTGGATGTCTACGGAATTGGGGAACATCACCGGGTGGATTATGCGGGCACTGCACCGGCGGTTGTATTGGCAGCGGCGGCTGCCATGACCAAAAAGATCAGACTTACCAGTGCCGTCACCGTGCTGTCCTCGGATGATCCGGTCCGCGTGTACCAGGCATTTTCCACCCTTGACGGCATCTCAAACGGCAGAGCCGAGATTATGGCGGGCCGGGGCTCGTTCATCGAATCCTTCCCGCTGTTTGGCTACAGCCTCGATGATTATGATGAATTATTTGAGGAAAAACTGGAGCTGCTGCTTGCGATCCGGGCCTCGGAGAAAGTAACCTGGCGCGGTGGTCATCGTCCTGCCATTGACAACCTGGGTGTTTATCCCCGGTCGGTACAGAGCCCGCTGCCGGTGTGGATTGCAAGCGGCGGAAATGCCCAATCTGCGGTCAGGGCCGGCATGCTGGGGCTTCCTATCGCATTCGCTATCATTGGCGGCATGCCGGAGAGCTTCGCTCCGCTGGTCACCCTTTACAAGCAGGCTGCCGCGCGGGCCGGACATGATCCCGCATCGCTGCGGATTGCAACGCACTCCCATGGGTTTGTAGGGGAAACAACGGAACAGGCGGCCGATTTATTTTTCCCCTCCACACAAGCTCAAATGAACGTCATCGGCCGTGAGCGGGGGTGGGGTCAGCCCTACAGCCGTGCCAGCTATGATGCCGCACGTACCCTAAAAGGTGCTCTCTATGTAGGCGATCCCGAATATGTTGCGGAGAAAATACTTCTGCTGCGCAAAAATTTGGGGGTTAACCGGTTCTTTCTTCATGTCAATGTCGGCACGATGCCGCATCGGGAAGTCCTGCGGGCCATCGAACTGCTTGGCACCAAGGTTGCGCCAATCGTCCGCAAGGCGCTTGCCGCAAACGGGGAGTAGCAATAAACACAGCAAAAAAACCGGCTTTCATAGGAAAAACTTGAATAAAACGAAGCAAACGCGCACAGTTTCCTGTGCGCGTTTGCTCGTTTGCATGGAGAGCCGTCAAACCGGCTCCGGCATTCATTCTTCACGGATTGCGGAACGGGCCGCCGCTGCCGCTTTCATTCCTTACGGGATTCGCCTTTCATTCGTATCCACCCTGTTAAACTGACGGCCAGCAAACCGCCCAGAATAAGGGCGAACCAGTTGAAGGCCACGCTCAGACCGAGCAGCTGGGTCATGATGCCAAGTCCCAATGCCGGACATACAACACCAAAATAGGTACACCCGTAGAAGAAGGACAGCACGTCGCCCCGCGAACGGTCCGGCGCAATTTCATTTACCAAGGCAAGGCTCCCGGCATATAGAGGCCCATAGCCGAAACCTACGAGCAGGATAGCCGCCGTAAGCAGCAGGATCGACCCTGTATGAATAGTCAACAAAAGCGACAGCAGGCCCGATCCGATCAGCAGAGATCCGAAAATGCCCATTCGCCGCAGGGGCCATTTTCTGCTTAGAAGCTGGGATATGGCGGATAACGTCAACACCATCGCCACAATAAAGCCGGATAAGACAAAGCCGGTTTTTCCAATCCATTGTTCCAGATACATCGGTATGATCGAAGCGAACAGGCTCGTAATCCCCCATGAAATAAACGAGGAGAGGGCGGCAACAAAAAACCATTTACGGATGCTTTGCGGCAGCTTGGGCCAATGCAACCTGCTGTTTGTTCCCGCGACAGGCGGAATATCCGCCCGTACTACCAGCAGGGCGATCAGCCCCGGCACAATCAGCAGCATATGCACAACATAAGGCAGCAGCGTCGGCATCGGCGCAAATTGCGCCAGCAGCCCCGCCAGCATCGGCCCGATGGCATTGCCGGCCGTAACCGCAATCGCCCCAAGCATGGCAGCCCGGCGGCGGTCCTGTGCAGGATGAAGCTTGGTTAGCGCTGCGACCGTAACGCCATTGAAGATGCCTACAGACAGGCCTTGAAGCACTCTTGCCACCACCAGCATGGGGAAGCCCCCTGCAAGCGCCAGACATAACGATCCGGCCAAAGCGACCAGCATGCCGGGAACGAGCATTCCGCGAAGTCCCCCTCTGTCCGATAACTGGCCAAACACAATAATGGAGGGGATCACCGCCATCGCATAGGCGGCAAAGGCAAGAGACAGCATCCCCGGCGTAAGCCCCCACTGTAATTTATAAAGCGCATAAAGGGGCGTAACCAGATTAAGCCCCATAACAGCAATGAATAACCCGTAAGCGGCAGTCCAATAGGCAAAGCTTCCGGAACGGGACTGCGCCGTCTTGATCTGCAGCACATCATCGAGCTGCTGAAGCGCTCCGGTCAGCTGCGGAAGCAGCCTGTCATCAAGCATGGCTTCGATCCGCAGACGGGACATCGCCCGATTCTTGGTTCTCCCCGCCGACATCCGGTCAATATTGGCGTCCACAATGGCGAACAGCTCCGAAATCCGGGCGAGAACGCCAGGACGGTTATGGACAGTGACTGATAATACAAATGCACCCATGCTTCTTCCCCCATTTGTTAGATATACTTACATTATATCGGGAAGATGATATTGTGTCATGAAGAGAATCAATATCATAATTAGGGAAAATCGCTTCATTTACACAACCTGCAGTGTAGTTGGATATACAATCAACAAATTGCGAACGATTAAGCTGAATACGCAATTATGAAACGCCGGTAACGATTGGACGAACCAATCACTACCGGCGTTTGAGCTTTTTTAGAAATCTGTATCCGTGTTTTCAATTGCTTCTACATCAATCAGTTGTCCATCTAATTCCGATATCCAGTCACCTGCGCTTGTTTTCTTGACCGTAACAATGGCACGGACACGGTTGTCCTGAAATTGCGGCCCGTTCAATTTCTCAGTCGTTTGGGTGTAATAAACGACGGCTGCTGTTCCGGTATAATCCACAATTGTGATGTTCTCCGTGGTAAACTTAAAATCATATTCACTGAATAACTGCTCCGTCTGCTCCTTTAGCAGGGCAACATCGGATGATTCCGGATTAAATGTAGCGATATAACCGTCGAGATCCTCTTTGTTGGAAGACTCTTCTTGACGATGAATAAGAGCCAGGATTTTCTCTTTATCCGGTGCGGGGACCGTGGCTTCCTTGCTCAGCACCTTATCCGCATCGATGTATTTCATATCCGTGAATGTAATGTCAAATAATCGCCACTGTCCGTCTGCACCGCGATTCAAGGTGATTTCGGATTCAGACTCATTATTCAGATAAAAACCTCCGCTCACCTTCTCAGATACATGGTGGACGAGAATGACGGCGGAATTGGATTTAAAATCGGCAACCTTCTCCAGCTTGGAAGTAGTGCGGACGACCGGTTTATCCGCATCTTGGGCTGTCATATTCTTAAAGTAGTCATAGTAATGTGATTTTGGATCAATGACTTTGATAATGTCTTTAGCATCGGCATTCAGCTCATAGGCATCCAATTTATCAAGGACGGCTTGAAAGCTTTTCAGATCTGCGGCGCTGGGCCCGTTGTCCATAATCTTGATCGTCTTGTCAGCGGCATTCCAGTTCACGAGCTTGCCTGTCGACTCGCCAACAAAACGAAGCGGAATCAATATCCGGCCATTCTGCGTGATCAGCTTGAGCTTCTGCGCGGCAGCTTTGCCGTCAACGGAAGCTTGTCCCGTTCCGATATTAATCTGGATGGCATGGGAGCCTTTTCCGGTTACCATTTTTGTTTTGGCATCATAAGCAACCGTGTAGTTCAATGCCTTGAATAAGCCTTTAAATTCAACATAAGTCGTTTGGTTTGCCACAACAGGGGGGACGTCGAATGTAACTTCTTGTTCACCAACCCATACACGGATGGGTTTTTTTTGCTCCGCCGCGTAGGCAGCACCGGAGAAAGCGAGAGTAAGCAAGGAAATGGCGAGAATCAGAGCCTGAATCTTTTTCATAGTGTAGAGCTCCTTTCATTGTAGGCAAGCGCAGTCCCGTTTTGTCCGTTAGAGCCGTAATGGTATGTTCTTTTCGCCACTTTACGGACAATGGAAATGATATACGGTTCCAATTATAGTCGAATAAACGGTAGAACAGGCCTAAATTATTATTAAAGATTGGAAGCAAGCTGCATCTGCCCGGACAAGAACACAGCAAAAGCCAGCACCTAGGCTGGCTTTTGAAAATGGCAGTTATGGGCAAGTCAGGTCGTCTTATAGCTTGGGGATTTTCAGCACATCTCCGGCCTTTACCGTGTCGCTATTGGCCACATGATTGTATTCCGATATGGTTTTGGCATATTTGCTGGAGCCGTAATAGGTCCTGGAAATGCTGGAGAGCGTCTCTCCCTCCAGAACGGTATGATTCTTCACAGCCTGCGGCTTCGCGGTACTTCCGCTACCGGGCTTGGCCTTTGGAAGGGCGGGTATCGTTAAGGAGCTGCCCGCTTTCAAATCCTCGGTTGCCTTGAGCTTGTTCTGGGCGGCAATCAATTCCACATAATCTTTGGAATCGTAAAATTGCTTCGAAATATTGTACAAGGTGTCGCCGGGCTGCACCAAATAGGTTGCCGGCAAAGTGACCTTGGCATAGGCGCTGCTGTTATCCTGCTTCTTCCCTGAAGCTGAGCCGCTGGCGGAGGATAACGCGGGAATGGTCAGGGTATCTCCGACCTTCATATCATTAATCAGAAGAATATTGTTGCGCTCAGCCAGCAGTTCGATATATTCCTTCGTTCCATAAAATTTCATGGATATCGACCGGAGTGTATCTCCTTTCTTCACCACATAGCTTGTTGGGAGCTTTGCGGTCGTGCCGGCAGGCTTGTCCGTCTTAGCGCTGCTGCTGGTCTGCTGGGTCGCTACCTCTTTCGGGCCGTTATCCGCAGCTCCCGTGCTGTCTTCCCCGGCAAGTGCTCCGGACCCGGAGGTCTCCGTTTTGTCAGCTGTTTCGGTGCCGGTCGGCTCCGTGCTGGCGGGCTTGTCCTCCGTATCTAAGCCGGTTTCCTCTGTCGCGGCGGATTCGCTTTCACCTTGCTCAGTCTGTCCGGCTGGCTCATTTCCCGCCGAAGCATTCCCGGAAGCTTGTCCGTCGCCCGCAGAGAGGTCAGGGGCTGGGCCGTCATCCTCGTTGTCTCCAGCCGGCTGATTCCCAGGCTGCTCAATTTCCGCCGCCGTCTGCTTGGGACCGGATCCGAGCGGTTTAGTAAAAATACCGTATGAAATTCCGCAGATAATAATGAATATGGCTCCGGATGCCAGCATGATCAATAGCATGGTTCTGTCTTTCTTTGAGCGCGAGCCTCGGGGACCGATGTAGCTGTCTATGGGCTTTTTGTTCAAGGCAAACCTCTCCTTCTTTGACGATTTCATTCCTCTATGATGGAACTCTCGTTATCTATCCATAAACGAAACAGCAGGATTTGAACAGCAGGACCAATGGTCTGGTGTTCACCTATACCAGGCTTATATTGCAAAGGGAAGAAACTTGGCTACGCCGCAAAGGACGGTGTTAGCCGGTTCTTCTTGGCCTTGGCTCCAGTATGTAGCATGAACCGCAGGATGACAAGATGACTGCGCCCCATTAATAATCAGGCCATTGGTACTATAACCAAACCCGCGCGTAAAATAAAGCTGTACCTATTCTTACACCAATGGATGCAAAAAGTTTCGATGGATGCACAGATAGAAGCGATCTTCGTCGGAAAATGATAAGCTGTAAGTGACTTGTTAAAATAGCTGAGGAGGGATAGGGTATGCAAAATGTGTACGCTGAATTATCCAGAAGCAGGCTGACAGGAAATTTACGTGAGGATGTATATCGTTATTTTGTGGAGAATGGCCGCGAAGTGACAGCGGTTCACTGCATGAAAGTCGGGGAAGAAGCCCGAAGAATTGCCGGGCTATTCGGCGCGGACCCGCAAGATGCGGAGGTTGCCGGTTATCTGCATGATATCAGCGTTGTTTTTCCGAATGAAACAAGAATTTCCATTGCCCGCCAGTTAGGGGTGGAGGTTCTGCCGGAAGAAGAAATCTTCCCTATGATCATTCATCAAAAATTATCGAAAGAAATGGCCAGAGATCTGTTTGACATAACCAACCCGGACATTCTGGATGCCGTTGGATGTCACACGACACTGAGAAAACAATCCACCCCAATGGACAAGATTCTGTTTGTCGCGGACAAAATCCAATGGGACCAGCAAGGCAGCCCGCCTTATATCCGGGAGATCCTGCAGGAATTGAATAAATCCCTGGAACATGCTTCCTTTGCTTATATTGATTATCTCTGGCAGCAGCGTGACAAATTAAGGGTGGTTCACCCCTGGTTGAAGGAAGCGCGGGACGAGCTGGCCCCCCTTGTCGCAAACGAGCCGATCATAGATTGATATTCCCGATTTCCAGTAAGGAGTACGGCCATGAACAGCTTCTGCAAGGCATTAGCTTATGTGAATGAAAGGGTTTATGAACCGAATCACCTTTCTATACAAGCCATCCAGGAAGAAACGCAAAATGCCGATTACGGGGCAGGGGTTTTTCTGCTCAATTCCAGATCGGTCCGATTTAGAGTAGCCAAAATAACGCCTGCCAAGACAGGGCAGTTTGTGGCCTTTTGGGAAAAGGGCCCGGATAATAAAAATCAGGCTTTTTCATATGAAAATGCTGCTGATTTATGGGTTATTCATACCTTTGCTGCGGACAGTCATGCTTTTGGGCAATTCGTGTTTCCAAAAGAGGTGCTGATGCAGCACAATATCCTTAAGACCGGGTCTGTTAAAGGGAAAATGGCCATTCGCGTTTACCCTGCTTGGGACACCCCCACAAGCAAACAAGCGATTGCCACGCAAAAATGGCAATTGCCCTATTTTGCTGCCGTGGACCATAATAACAGCCGCCAGATCCAGGAGCTCCTCCATTTATATGATAAATAGATGGGATAAACCTTGCGGCAAATGAAACGCCGGGCAAGACAACGAGCCGTTCCTTTTGAGGGACGGCTTTTTTGCGCTTCATCTAAATAATTTTATAATTTGACAGTAACTATCAAATGAAATAAAGTGTCATTATAAAGTAAATGTTGAAAGGTGGTAACTGTCATGATAAAGATGGAAAATCGCAAATGGTGGATGCTGGGAGCGCTCGCCATCGGGCTGCTTGCGGTCGGATTGGATCTGACGATTCTCAATTTGGCCCTGCCCACACTGGCTTCTGATCTGCATGCATCCAACCGGGAGCTGCAATGGTTTGCCGATGCGTACAATCTTGTTTTTGCTGCGGCGCTGCTGCCGGCCGGGCTGCTTGGAGACCGGCTGGGCCGCAAGAAAATGCTGCTTGCCGGACTGCTGCTGTTCGGAGCATCTTCGCTTGTTTGCGCCTACGCGGATTCTTCAGCGCAGCTTATAGCCGGCCGGGCGCTTCTTGGACTTGGCGGTGCTCTGCTGGTGCCGCTGTCCATGTCGATCATTCCGGTCCTGTTCTCGGAGAAGGAGCGTCCCAAAGCAATCGGAATTTGGGTGATGTCCAACGCATTGGGTATTCCGCTTGGACCGATTGTGGGCGGATGGTTGCTCAAAAACTATGCCTGGGGCTCCGTATTCCTGATCAATATTCCGCTAATAATTGTGGCTTTGTTCGCTGTCTATATGCTGATGCCGGAGTCCCGTAATGACAATAGCCCACGTGCCGATATTATTGGCATACTGGCTTCAAGCATCGGATTGACCGGATTAACCTACGGTGTAATCGAGGCGGGGGAGAAGGGTCTTGGCAATCCTGAAGCGCTGGCGACCATTATAGCCGGGCTTCTGCTGCTTGCTGCTTTTATTTTGTGGCAGCGCCGGGCGGTTCACCCCCTCGTTGATCCGTCGCTCTTCCGCTCATCCGGCTTCACTTGGGGTTCCATACTGGCAGCCGTCGTTTCTTTTGTGATGTTTGGCATTTTGTTTGTGGCGCCGCAGTATTTCCAGGCGGTTGAAGGCGCGGACGCACTCGGTGCCGGACTCCGGCTGCTGCCGCTGGTCGGCGGTCTGCTGATCGGATCGCAGATAGCGGGCCGGCTTCAGCCACGGATCGGGATCACATTCACAATAGCGCTCGGATTCCTGCTGCTTGCGGCAGGATTGGCGGTTGGCGCCACTACAGAAATAAACGACGGATACAGTTTTGCTTCCATATGGATAAGCATTGTCGGTCTTGGCATCGGGTTTGCGCTGCCGGCAGCAATGGATGCCGCCATGTCCGCGCTTTCGGCCCAGCACAGCGGAGTGGGCTCGGCGTTGATTTTTGCAATGCGCAATGTAGGCGGAACGATGGGGGTAGCGATTCTGGGTACCGTGCTAAGTACGGGCTATCGTGATAAACTGAACATAGACGGATTGCCGGAACAAGCTGCAGCCGCTGTGCAGCAGAGTGTATCAGCCGGAGCGGCTGCGGCTCATGAGCTTCATTCCACAGCTTTGCTCGCCTCGGTGCGGGCCTCCTTCATTCACGGAATGGACGCCATGCTCTGGGTTTGCGGAGGAGTTGCGGCCATTGGCATCCTGCTCGCCATGTCCTTCCTGCGCCTGCAAGAAAGCAGCAAAAGCCGGGAGGAGGCCAAGTCACATCATTTAGGGGGATAAACATAATGGCAGCTGACCAACAGAAAACAGCCGGCCTGCGCGAACGGAAGAAAGCCAAAACCATGGCTGCCGTCCAAAGGCATGCGATGCGGCTGTTTCGAGAATCAGGTTATCATGCCACGACCGTGGAACAGATTGCGGAGGCTGCGGAAATCTCGCCCAGTACCTTTTTTCGTTATTTTGCAACCAAAGAGGACGTGGTCAGCAGTGACAATTACGACCCCATTCTTATCTCGGCCTTTGAGGAACAGCCGGCCGACATAAGTCCGCTTCGGGCTTTGCGCAATGCGGTCATGGCCGGTTTGTCCGAATTGTCTGCCGAAGAGCTGGAGACCGTATGGGAGAGAAACCGGCTCATCGTATCGGTACCTGAGCTGCGGGCGTCGATGCTGAACAATCTTTCCCAGACGATGCAGATGATTACGGAGATGATAGCAAAACGGATAGACCGCAAGCCGGACGACTTAGCTGTACGTACCATGTCGGGGGCTGCTATCGGGGTTATTATCTCGGTTTTACTGAATTACGCCGAACATCCCGAAGCGAATTTGATCCAATTGATGGACGAAGGGCTGGCACAGCTTGAAGCGGGCCTGCCTTTGTGAAGCATCATGAGGTGAGTGGCGGGTAGCGGCAAAATGGCCGGAAATCCTGGATACTCAGGGCTTCCGGTCCGTTTGTGTGGGATAGCCGCCGATGGTGAAACCATGCATGAGGGAAAATTTCCGGGAAGCGCTGTTAATTACTGACCGTTATTGTCAGTGTAAACAGGTTATAATGGGGGGACAAAAGGGCCAAAAAGGAGACAACCAGGATGGAGTGGAATTATTACAACACATTTATCACGGTGGCAAGGGATAGCACTGCCGAGAAGGGCATGACCCCGCCGGACAAGAAGAGCGGCAAAACAAAGCCCGGCATCGAGTTTGAGCTTGTGGCGGATCACCCTTATGCGTATACGCAGGAAGAACTGCTGTATGAGGTGCACATCCGGCATAAGGACATTTCCGAAGAAGAGCGGCAAGCGCGGGGAACGCAGATCAGAGATGAATTTTTTCAGAAGCCAAAAGCCTGCCTGCGAGCCTCCATGCTCCCAAAGAAATACGGATGGGGCATCCATTTCAATGCCGAGGGAAAAATGGCGCTGATTCCTGTAGACTCCCCGGACTATCAGCGATTTGTGAACGGCGAGTTCAAGGATGTGAAGGTCGTAGCGGCGATGAGCAGCAGCAAGCTCAAATAATTTAGAAAGGAAACTCCTTTACCGTGCTGCGGATACTGAACAAAATTAATTTGTGGGCGCTATGGTTTGCCTTATTGTGTTGGGCGTTATTTTTAGCCCTTTTTAATCGGGATTTTTTTCTGCTGATTAGAGACGGAATGAGGATTGAACCATTCTATCTTCTTTTTTGGTTTTCAGGAGCAAGCATTGCTGCTGGGTCGTTTGGAATATCTGGCATTCAGGGTGTGGGATCCCTTTTGAGAGCAATTGGAACGATGGTTTTATCTGTACCGCTTTTTCTTTTTACGGCCTTAGTTGTATTTATTGGCGATCTTATGAGGAATGTGTAATCACTATAGAACGTAGAGAGTCTTTCGCATGAAAAGGAACGGAATCAGGGGTTCAGTTATTTTATTTTCATAAAATAATATTTTCAGCCGAATCAACCTCTTGAGGGTTTTTCGGCCTTTTTGTGTGCGGATGCTTGCCGGTCGTTCGGCGGGTGACCGGCAGGTACAGCTGACAACAAAGTTTATATTGACAGGGTTAAAGGGGTCTGATAATATTCCAAATGATAATGATTCGCATTATCATTTGGAATGCGGATGTATGGGACGAATATATTGGGAGGTTATTATGTTTATGAGAAAGTCATTTTTTATCACGGCGGCGATCATTATGATACTGGCCGTGTTGTCAGCTTGCGGAAGCAAGAATAATCAAGCGGGCGGCGGAACCCCCGCAGCCAATACAACGGCAGCCGGTGATAAGAATGCCGAGGCGCCGCCGGAGCCGGATAACAAGGATGAAGCGGCCGCTGCGAAGCTCCGCATCTTCGAGACCAAGAAAGGATCTGTCGAGATTCCTGTAAAACCGCTGCGGATTGTGACAGATTACTATGGCGGGGAGCTTCTGTCTGTTGGGGCAAATGTGGTCGGTGTAGAGCCGTCAGCCTTTGATAACCCGTTCATCAAGGATTTGCTCAAGGATGCCAAGGATGTAGGCGCGCCGATCAACGTGGAGAAAACCTTGGAGCTTGCGCCTGATCTCATTGTTGTCATGTACGAGGACAGCTATGAAGCATTGTCCAAAATTGCCCCGACGCTGTACATCCCATACGGGACGGCTACTAATATTCGAGAAACGGTTAATCTGTTCGGAGACATAACAGGGAATCCGGAGAAGGCAGAGCAATTCATTGCCGATTATGAGAAGAAAGCCGAGGAAGGACGCGAGAAACTCAAGGGTGTCATTGACGAGAATGCGACACTGGGGCTTTATGAGCTGACCGACAAGGGTGATCTATGGATATTCGGAGATAATGCAGGCCGGGGCGGTCAGGCTGTGTACGACGCGTTGAAGTTCAAGATGCCGCATAAAGACAGCGCAGGCGAGCAAACGCTTCAGCTTTCCATGGAGGCCTTGCCGGAATACGAAGGCGATTATATGTTCCTGACGACGTACGATCCGGAGAAGAAAGGCGAGCAGTTGAAGCAGTTGAAGGAATCCGGCATCTGGAAAGGTCTGGATGCTGCGAAAAATAATCAAATTTTCTATAATGATTTTGATACCTTCTACCGTTATGATCCAATCGCTATTGTCAAACAAATTGATCTGATTGTCGATATGCTGCTTGAAAGAAGCGCGGAGAATAAGAAGTAGAATAAAAGGAGAGCCCCGCCTGCAGGATGCAGGCGGGGTTCTTGATTATTACTCGGAATCGGCCAAAGTCAGCACGACGGGGCAATGATCGCTGCCTGTGATAGCGCAATCGACTTGTGCGTCCAGCAGCCGGGATGCAAGTCGGGAGGAGATCAGGAAATAATCGATCCGCCATCCGACATTGCGCTCTCGTACCTTCGGCATATAAGACCACCAGCTATAGACGTCTGTGCGGTCCGGGTAAAGATGCCGGAAGGTATCGATAAAGCCGGCTTCCAGCAGCCGGGTCATCTTGTCCCTTTCCTCCAGGGTAAATCCCGAATTGCCCAGATTGGCTTTGGCATTCTTCAGATCAATCTCCTGATGGGCAACATTCAAATCGCCGCAAACAATAACGGGTTTCTTGGCATCAAGCTCCAGAAGATAACTGCGGAACCGGTCCTCCCATTCCAGTCGGTACGGAAGTCGGGACAGATCGCGTTTGGCATTGGGCGTATAGACGTTCACGAGATAGAAGTCTTCAAATTCCAGGGTAAGAATACGGCCCTCAGGCTCCTCATCCTCCTCCAGTCCATAGCGGACCGACAAAGGTTTGATCTTCGTAAAAACGGCTGTCCCGGAATAGCCTTTTTTGACGGCATAATTCCAATATTGCGTGTAGGCTTCTCCATGGTCCAGATCAATCTGACCTTCTTGAAGCTTCGTCTCCTGCACACAAAATATATCGGCGGCCGTTTCATGGAAGTACTCATTAAAACCTTTGTTCACACAGGCTCTTAAGCCATTCACATTCCAGGATACCAGCTTCATGGGTAACATTCTCCTTGCTGCTCATAGATGATTTCTTCTATCAGTTTATCATAGATGGGCACTCGGATTGTTTCTTATTGGCCGATTTGAAGGTTGTCCGTTTGCTTGACTTCCCGCTTGGCATAAGTTACATTACAAATAGTTAAACACTTAACTAGTTGGAGTCGAGGATTAGTATGTCGGATATTCAGGACTATGTCATCAATCAGCCGCTGGAAACGCAGACTTTTTTTGCGCTTGTGGATGCAACAGCGCGGCTGGTCGGCGTTTCGGAGAAGTATTGGCATTCAAGAGGCTTGAATGGAGCGCGCATCCGGCTGCTTGTGGAGATTGCCAAAGCGGGCGGGAGCATTTTGCCGTCGACGCTCGCCAATGAAATCGGTGTAACAAGAGCCAATATCAGCGTACTGCTTGTGCCATTGGAAAAGGATGGTTACATTGAAAGCTCCGGTCACCCGGAAGACGGTCGGAAGCGCAGGATCGTGCTTGCGGAGAAGGGTGAGCGGCTTCTGCGGGAGGAGCTCCCGGGGAACAGGAAGGTCATTGCGTCTCAGATGAAAGGGCTGAACGAAGAGCAGATGCATGAGCTGCTCCGGCTGTTTCGCAAATTGCAGGGCGGAATGGATTAAGAGGGGGCCGCCGCTTTCTCTTGGCCAAGTAGTTAAACGTTTAACCAAATAAACAAGCGAGAGGATGAATGATGGAATGCCGATTGTGATGACAGGCGCTACCGGCAAGCTGGGCAATCTCATTGCACGGCAGCTTCTATTCAGGCTGCCGCCAGAAGAGTTGATCGTAAGCGTACGCAGACCGGATGCAGCAGCAGATCTGGCGGAACAAGGGGTGAAGGTGAGATTTGGCGATTATGATGCGCCAGATTCGCTGGAGGTCTCTTTTGCAGGAGCCACCCGGCTGCTGCTTATTTCCTCTTCGCATGCCAACGATGCCGTTCGGCTGCGGCAGCATGCCGCTGCGCTGGAAGCTGCGGGGAAAGCAGGAATTAAACATCTCATCTATACCAGCATGGCCTATGCCGGACAAGGGCGTCTGCACCGCCTGCATTTGGATACGGAGCAGATGATTCACGCAAGCGGAATTCCATTTACCTTTCTGCGCAATGCTTATTATACAGAACTCATTAGGGCACTTGGCATACGCGAGGCGGCAGCAAGCGGCGGATTAGTCAGTCCCCGCGGAAAGTGGATATTCAATACGGCGGATAGAAGAGATTTGGCGCGTGCGGCAGCTGCCGTACTGACGGAGGACGGTCATGCGGGCCGAACCTATGAACTGACGGCACCGAAGGTCTGGACCTTATATGATCTGGCCCGGGCGCTGTCGGAAGCAACCGGCCGCCGCGTCGTATACCGGGCCGATGACGCGGTGCAGAATGAGATCTACGGCTTGCTGGCTTTAACAGACATGAGAAAGGTTTCGACAGATCTGGAACAACTGGCAGGCGGGTCTCTCCATACGATCAAAGACGAGGTGGAAGCGGTTTTCGGCGCAGGCCGGGCAAGTCGAACATAATCGGGCCTCTAATTTGGAGCGGGTGCAGCAGCTGTATTATCGCCCGGCTTCCGGCACCGCATACCGCTGCTTGAGCTGCTCGCACATGCTCTGCAGGGCGTTCTCCTCCGGCATCCGGAATAGACCGGCTGAGGCTGCTGCTTCCTGTGGGCTCCGGCCCGCCTGAAGAACTTCATGAACCGCTTGCGTGAAGGCGCGGGCTCCGCTCTCCCCAAGGCCGAGTCCTTCCTCCAGGCTGGTCATCCGATCGTCTTCGATCAAGGGATAAGACCCCGGCTCGGCCCCGAGAGCGGCCTGTTCATAGAAAGCCCGCACCCGCCGGGCGCGGGCCTGTGCCGGGCCCTCCGCCAGGACGAAAGCCTGGATGATAGTGGCGCGCAGCTGTCTGCGCTGGGCGATCCCGCAAAATTTCAATCCCTGGATATGCAGATCATAGTCGCCTGGACAATAAGAACCCTGAACTTCCCCCTTATGCGCTTCCGCGCCCAGGGAAGCGACCGCTGTGCGGATCAACGCGTACATCCGGTCAAAGTCGCGGTAGATGTCCTGCCCGTGTACCCCCTGGCCGGGCAGAATGAGCGATACATTGACAACGCCCGTGTCCAGCGGCACGGCGGCCCCGCCGGAATGGCGGACAAGCGTTGAATAACCCTCTTCCTGCAGCAGGCGCACGGCCTGGGCGGCGCCAGGCAAGCGGCTGTCCCGCGAGCCGATGACGAAGGCCCGCGGATGCCGCCAGAGATGGCACACCGATGGACCGCCGTCTCCGGTTTCGCGGCCAATCAGCTCATCAAGCGCGAAGGGATAGCTAATATCCTGTTTTGCCGCTTCGTTCGTGCGGTCCAGCAGCACAATACCGCGGGCCCAATCCCATTCATTCTCGCTCAATTCTATTTATCCCCTGTCTTACCTCATCACCCCGCATCGGGAGGATGGGCTAATAGATTCTAGTATAAACAACAGAAACAGACTCTTCAACGGCATGGAAGAGTCTGCTGGGGCTGATGCGGAAGATTTATATAATCCATTGGCAATGGAAGCTCTAAAGAAGATACTGCTGCCCCTGACTCACTTGGCTAGCTTATGAATATCGCTGCATTCCAGGATGGGTGAATCATAGCCTTTGCTTACCGTATGAATCATAGCCGTCCCAAGCTCCTTCAAGGACACGGCATACTGGGGGAGGAACCGCTTCAGCAGCGGGTAAAGCCAGGACACGGCGGAATAATAGCCATGGGTATTTTTGAGCCCCTTGATGGGGTGGATATAGCCCGGCCTGAACATATATGCTTTTTTGAAAGGCATTCGGAGCAATTGGTTCTCCGTTCTTCCTTTTACCCGGGCCCACATGCTTCTCCCGCGCTCGGTACTGTCCGTGCCGCTGGCTGAGATATAACTGAAGATCATATCCGGATTCAGGAGAACAAGCAACTCGGCCATATGGAGCGTAAGATCATAGGTCAGCCTGGCGTATTGCGCTTCCTTCATTCCAACCGACGATACCCCAAGACAGAAGAAGCAGGCGTTATATCCGGCTAACTGCTGCTCGATCGGCGACAGGTCAAAGAAGTCCTGGTGCAGAATTTCCGTCAGCTTCGGATGGGCGACCCCGCATGGCTTGCGGTTGATGACCAGAACGCGTTCCACATCGGGATGCTCCAGGCTTATATGCAGCACGCCTTCACCGACCATCCCCGTCGTACCGGTAATAATGACTTGAAGCTTGGATGAAACAGAGCGCTGCGTCATAGGTTCAACCTGCTTTCGTGGACTGGATGGATATTATTGGCGTGGTGAGGCTGCCAGCAGACTGTCCAGATGCCGGGAAACGATGGAGATCATGTCACTCTTGTTCACCCGGTCGGGATAAACCGTATGATGGACGACCAGCCCGTCAACAAGCGCATGCAGCCTGCCGGCTTCATACTCGGCATCGATAGCGGAGGGCGTCAGCTTTGAAGCGGTCAGCTGATCAATGATGAGCCTGAATCCGGCGCGCAGCTCGTCATGGATATCCTGGCTCATGATCCGGATTTCGGAATCGGAGATTGCTTTACCCGCAAAGGCCAGCCAAATCTCCGCTTCCGAGCGCCGTTCTTCGTCAAGGGGGAGCAACTGGGCGATAACCTGCTCGATGTCATGGCGGATATCCCCGCTAAACGGCAGATTTCTTATACGGGCATGGACACGCTGCGAAGCAAGCCTCATGGAAAAAGCGAGAAGCTCGCTCTGATTGTCAAAATAATGCCGCAGCGATCCCAAGGAAATACCCATTTCCTGTGCAATCCGGCGGACCGATACTCCGTCCATCCCCTCACGGCGGATGACACGCCAAGCGGCTTCCGCAATATTCTCTTTTCGCTGCTGGTGATCGACGATTTTAGGCATGTTTTATTATAACACAGTTGTATTTTATAAAACAGTCGCGCTATAATTTATATAACACGACTGTATTAAAAGGAGAATGATGATGATAACCGCAGTTATTATTGGCTGTGAAATTGCTTTCTGGTTGTTTGTCCTGGCGGGGCTGGCCTGCCGATACCTGTTGAAAGCCAGGAGGACTGGAGCGGTTCTGCTTTACTGTACACCGGTTATTGATCTCATTCTTCTTGTTGCTACCGTTGCCGATCTGCGGGGTGGCACAGCGGCAAGCGGCGTTCATGGACTGGCTGCGATTTATATCGGCGTCTCGGTTGCCTACGGGCATCGGATGATCCGCTGGGCGGATGTCCGTTTTGCCCATCGTTTCGCCCATGGCCCTGCACCGGAGAAGAGAGTCAAACACGGCAAGGAACATGCCCGAAATGAGCGGAAGGCCTGGTTCCTTCACGCAATTGCCTGGATGATCGGATGCGCGCTGCTCTTAGGCATGATTCTGATGGTGAATGCGGAGGAACGCACCTCCAGTCTGATGCATGTCATCCAGCTATGGACGCTTATTCTCGTCATAGACTTTCTCATTAGTTTCAGCTACACCCTATGGCCGAAAGCACAGAAGAACAAGATCTGATTGACTATCATTGCGGGCGGTTAACTAGAGGGGAATCAGAACTGACATAGGTAAAACGCAGGAAAGGCATCACCTGGTAACACTAAGAGTTACCAGGTGATGCCATCAAACAGAAAGCAGGGCGGGAGCTGCCCGCAGGTTACGGAAGTAGGCCCAAATACACGACTTCTATCGGATTTCCTGGATTCTGACCCAGCCCGATGCGGTCGCCGACCCGGGGAATCTGCAGCTTGGACACCAATGTCTCCAACGTTTTCTTATACTGGCTGCCGCTGGTTTCCGTCACATCCAGTTCCATCACAACAACGGGGTCGAAATTAATCAGCCTGCCCGTATCGCTGATGGACAGCACGGCAGCCGTCGCGGTCAGCGGGATCGCGCCGCTTGCAGCCAGTTGTGCCTGCTTGGCGGAATCCAGGCTTTGGTTCATCATCTCCCGGTGCTCCTTGGATACAAACCCTTTCACAAATAGTCCTGTCAGACCTTTATTCAACGCCTGGTCAGCTTGCTCCAATGCATCCTGTGGTTTCTTCTTTTTTCCGAAAAGTCCCATCGCGATCACACCTTTTCACGTTATTGGATTGAGACAGAAACGGATTGGTCTTGGATGAATGGCGGTGATGTCCGTCTCTTCTCTTTCTTGTAACCCAAGTATATCGGCCAGCAATCACTGGTACAATGGGTTTGGGGACATCGAAAAGAAAGAGGAAAATCCCCTTTTTATTTGCCTGTATGGTTCTTTTTTTTGGACAAAAAGAAGACAATCCGCAAAATTTTCCACCCCATAGGGCGATTCATTTAGCCGGATTGTCAGTTGTTTTGCAAGGATGCACGATTTGAAAGGCCATTCAGACGCGCGTGGCGCTGTTATTACGCAGCACCTCGACCAGTTTATGGTAATAATAGGAAGATTCCTTGTACCGGCGGCTATCTTCGGAGACAATGGCCAGCGCCTCATACAGCTGCTCCAGACGCGCCATGTGCGAGGCAGACTCAAAATAAGGCAGGCATTCCATCGCGTAGCCGAGAAACGCCGGTTGATCCCCGCGGGATAAAGCAAGCTGGCTTAGATAGTAGACCAGCGCCATATGCTGATCCTCTGTCGTGGAGGCTGCCTCCAGCTGTTCCACGTTTTGGGCAAGCACCGCCCAGTCCTTCCGCGCAGAAGCCACCTCGCACCGGTAAATAAGCGTGACAGGCAGCATCAATTGCCTGATCTCGGATGCTTCTCGTTCAACCATGGCTTCGAAGCGGCCGATCTCCTCGCTTGCTTTCTCCAGCTCACCCGTCATCGTGAGGATAATGATCCGGTTGTTCATAATGGAGGTCATGACATCCCCCTGGTTCATCGCATACACAAGGTTGGCTTCCGCCATGGAGAGTGCCAATAAGGCCTCCTGAACGAGACCCATTGCAAAGCAGAAGCCGCTGTGGGCCACATAAAGACCGGCGAGCCGGTGAAACAGCCGGTCGTCATATACATGGCGCATCGTATGCTCGAACACGGTCTTGGCCTGCTCAAATTGTTTCAGATAGACGCAGGCTTCCATCTTTATATTCTGAACCGTCAGCCATATTTCCGAACCCGCCTGGACACGCTCGCGCAACCGTTCTACATGGTTCATCACCTCGTAGTAGCGGCTTTTGGAGCGGAAATAATGAATTTTATAATAGAGGAGCGCTTTCTGGAGAGGAAGAGGAGCAGCCACCTCGTCAGGCCGGCCGAATTTCTCCAGATAGTCATTCAGGTAGGAGGTATGCAGATAGTCGTATGCTGCGGTGTCGTTCATCTGCTGGTAATAAACGGCCTTCATCAGGGCGGTGGTCAACTCGATCGTCAGCGCATCGTCCTTGTCCGCCAAATCATTCACGGCGCTCTCCGGCACGGATCCTGCCGGCTGGCTCAATTCCCCGAAGATGTGCTCGGCGCGCTCCAGCACAGCTTCATCCGCAGTCGATACCTGGAGCAGATAAGAGGGGGCAACCCCCAGACGAAGAGCCATATGCTCGGCCAAGTCCGGGGGCAGCGGATACCGCTCCGCCAAGATGTTGGCGAGATGGGCTTGGGTAACCAACCCTTCGACGAGCTCCTTGCGTGAGATGTTTTTCTTTTTGCACAGAAATTCGATTCGTTCTTTCAGCATGGAGGGCGATTCCTTTCTGGATGGAATTTGGAATTAATAGGGTTCGTTGACGCTTCTGAGCCTGATAACAAGGGAAATATACGTCATGAGAACGGGAAAGCTTACGATATCGCCGAATGCGGTCAGAAAGATGCCACATATTGATGTTGCTTACTCATGATCCGACTCCTCCTCTGCAGATTGCAGCGCCTTCAGTCCGTGCTGCACCATACGCGAGCGCCGCTGTATCTCGTCGGTCACAATGCGCTTGCCTTTTTCCGTGATTCTGTAAGTCTTGCGCCGCTCGTTGTCTATTTCATCAGAGAGCACAATATACTGGCTGCCCAGCAGCTTCTTAATCAAGGTGTAGGCCGTCGCAGGTCCGATGGCTACTTCTTTGTCCGTCAACTGCTCGATATAGCCCATAATGCCATACCCGTGTCTGGGAATGAGCAGTGACAACAGTATATAATAGGCGGCGTCTGTGAGCAGCTCATTATCCAGGGAATTGCTCCGGGACAAATAAAAACCTCCCTTGTTTGTATCCATTTACGTTATATCTATAATGGATATATCCAATGCGGATATAATAACAAAGGCTGTTTTCGGATGTCAATACAGATCTGAAATAACGATTACAGACACAAAGAAGCTGATCCTGTGCATTTTCATTCTGCGTATTATAAGATAATTTTAAATCATGAACGAACGATGGGAGATTACGAGATGGTGGCGAACAGCGGGGGAGGTGGTCCGGCTTTTATCGTGAAAGAATGTTTTGCCGGAACCATCGTCAATGTTCCGGGTTGTACGTACGGTCCCCATATGCAGCGCGAGCTGCAGATCGTACAGCTTCATACGGGATCGATGCAGGTGAATATCGACGGAAGGGTGACTGAGGTGCTTCCCGGTCAAGTTCTTCTTCTGCTGCCGGGACATCGCGTATACATCTCGTCTGCCGAGAAAGCGGAAACCTGGCATCGCTGGATTACCGTTTTTGACTATGAGATCGAAGCGGAGTCACTGGAAATGCTGGCAGTGCTGCCGCAGGTTCTGGCGGCTTCGGAGCAGATGACCCAGTTGATTGATATTCTGGTCGGGCTGCATAAACAGGGGGCGGCGAATACCAGCGCCGGGCATACGCTTGCCCTGGCCGCTTTCCAGCTGTACGCTGCCGATTGCCGGAAAAGCGCCTACTCCGAAACTCATCCCGCCATTTCGCAGGTAAAGACACTCATCCAGGAGCGTTTCCAGGAAGAGCTGACTCTTGATGATCTGGCCGGTGCGGCGAATTTGTCGCCGGGCTATCTTACTCGTCTGTTCCATCAGCACGAAGGGCTAAGGCCCAGGCAGTATCTTTGGCGTTACCGGGTGGAGCGCGGCATTGAGCTGCTGCGCGGGACGGGGCTGCCAATCGGGGATATCGCGGAGCGCTGCGGCTTCAAGACTTCGTATCATTTTGCCCGTATGGTCAAAGCACTTAAGAAACATACCCCCACGGAAATTCGGAGTGGCGATTTGGAATAAATCGAAACGAAGGAGTGTCGAACCTTGAGTATTTCACTAAGGGAGCAGTTTAACAAAGACGGATATGCGGTGATGAAGGAATTATTCACGCCGGAGGATGTTCGGCTGCTGAAGGAGGAAGCGGGGAAGATCGTAGGCGCAGACGGTGCCGGAGCCGGCCATACCGGCGTCTATGTAGGTCTTGCCTTAGCAAGTTCCCTGTTCAGGACAACCGCCGCGAAGCCGGAAATGATCGAGGCGTTGAAGACGATCATCGGCCCGCATGTCATCTTCCTCAGCGACAAGCTGGTTTTCAAAAACGCGGCAGCCGACTTCGGCTCGCCCTGGCATCAGGATTATCCGTACTGGGAAGGCAGCCATAAATATTCGGTATGGATCGCGCTGGACAATGCCACTCCGGATAACGGCTGCTTGCGGATCGTGCCCGGCTCCCATTTGGCGGGCGATCTTCATCATGGCGGGGACAGCTCGGATGGACTTGGCTTCATCAATCGTCTGCGTGAAGAAGACATCGACCCGTCACAGATCGTCGATCTGCCGGCTTCCCCGGGGGATGCCATTATCTTCCACGATCTGCTGTTTCACTCCTCTTACCCCAACGTCTCCGGCTTGGATAGATGGGCGCTTATTTCCACCTACAAGGACGGCAGTCTGGAGGATCCTGCATACCCATGGGCCGGAGCGGCGTTCACGGTAAGCGGTTAACTGCAGCCTTGGCAAATAGAAATCACGAAACACGATATGGAATGGACCGCATTTTCATCTGCGGTCTTTTTTGCGTATTTAATCATTACCGGCGATCTGAACGCGCCCATAGAAAGTACTTTAATTACAACGGTTAACTCTAAACATTCGATGGTTGTTTGAGGGTTGCTGCGATACCTATAATGAAAAACGACAACACGCGCAAAAAGGGTATGGAGGTGAGGATTCAAGAGATGCAAACAACGCAAATAACCCGACTGGGCCCGGAATCCGGCAAGAAGAACGTGATACGCAGGCTCGCCGCACAATATCAGCTGCTGCTGATGTCGGTCCCTTTCGTGATTCTGATGTTCATCTTTCAATATGTTCCCCTCTGGGGATGGATCATGGCCTTTCAGAATTATTCCCCTGGCAGAGGCATCTGGAAGAGCTCTTTCGTCGGCTGGGATAATTTCATCACACTGTTCAACGATGAACGCTTCTTCCTGGTTATGCGCAATACCTTGGTTATGAGCAGCATGAGTCTGGTCACTGGATTCGTCGGCGCGATTACCTTGGCACTGCTGCTTAACGAAGTTCGAAAAACATTGTTCAAGCGGACGATTCAAACCGTGACCTATATTCCCCACTTTGTCTCCATGGTCGTCATTGCGAACATCGTCATTACATTCTTGTCGCCTGACGGGTTTGTGAACCACATGCTGCTCAAGCTTGGTTGGATCGACGAGTCGATATTCATCATGGGTAAGGGCGAATGGTTCTGGTTTATCAATACGACGGTCGGGCTCTGGAAGGAGCTGGGCTGGAGCACCATTATTTATTTGGCCGTACTCGCCGGGATCAATCCGGATTTATATGAAGCTGCGGACGTGGATGGCGCGGGACGCTTCCACAAGATGTGGCATATCTCGATTCCAAGCATCATGCCGACAGCCGTTATTCTCTTGATCCTGTCGCTTGGCTCGATCATTAACATCGGCTACGAGTCCCAGTTCCTGCTCGGCAATCCGCTCGTGCTCGATTATTCCGAAGTGCTCGATTTATATGCCCTGAACCTGTCTTTTGGTTCCGGACAATATTCGGTCGGTGTCGCGCTCGGCATTTTCAAAACGATCATCAGTCTGGTGCTCGTTATCGGAGTCAACCGGCTTGCCAGTAAGTTTAGCGGCATCCGATTGTTTTAAGGCGAAAAGGAGGTATTACCTGCAAGCATGACACGTTACCGGGAAGCAACCTTCGATATCATTAATTATACGCTGCTGGCCTTGCTGGGATTTGCGACATTATATCCGTTCATCAATTTGTTGGCCGTATCGTTGAACGATCCTCTAGACACAATGAGAGGGGAAGTCTATTTCTGGCCCAATCAATTCACGTGGAATAACTATCAGATCATCTTTCAAGAAGATGCGCTCTATATGGCGGCTGTCCGTTCGGTTGTTCGAACGCTGCTGGGCACCTTTCTCTCGCTCGTCTGCACAACCATGCTGGCTTATACCCTTTCGCGAAGAGAGTTCATCCTTCGAAAGTCGATCAACCTGCTCATGATCATCAGCATGTATGTGAGTGGAGGGATTATTCCTTCTTACCTGTTGATCAAAGGTATGGGACTTACCAATTCCTTCTGGGTTTATATCATTCCCGGTTTGATCGGCGTGTTCAACGTCATTATCATACGAACCGCGATCGAACAGCTGCCGGAAGGGCTCATTGAATCGGCGAGACTGGACGGCGCAAGCGATTTTCAAGTGCTGTTCCGGGTCGTTATCCCGTGCAGCATACCGGTTCTGGCGACGATTCTGCTATTTATTTCCGTCGGGCATTGGAACTCCTGGTTCGACAACTATCTGTATAACACGCGGGATAATTTGAATCTGCTTCAGTTTGAACTCATGAAGGTACTGCTGCAATCGACGAGCCAGATGGTCAGCAACGCCTCCTCGACGGGGTATGTTGACAGCGAGGCACTAAGCAATGTCACGCCGGAGGCGATACGAGCTACCATGACGATTGTCGTTACGCTGCCGATCCTCCTGGTTTATCCGTTCTTGCAGAAGTATTTCATCAAAGGCGCGCTGATTGGCGCCGTCAAGGAATGAGATATCCGCAGAGCGTTCTCTGTTGATATATAATGGCCAAGAAGAGAGGGTGTCATGAAGTTGAAAAAGAAATTATTTGGTATCATCAGTATCGCACTTGCGGTGTCCTTGATGGCGGGCTGCGCGGACAAGAATGAAGCGGGTAATACGGGAGCACAGACCCCGGAGAACGGCTCGAAATCGACGGGACCGATTACGTACACGATGTCCATAACGGATTCCAAGCTGAAATGGGAAACGCCTGTCGACAAGCTGATCACCGAGAAAACCGGGGTTTCCATCAAATACCAGCCAATCGTTGGAGACGAGGCCCAGAAGATGGACCTTTGGCTGGCTTCGGGCGATTATCCAGATCTGCTGTTCATGTCGCCTAACATGACCGGCAAGTACCGCGATGGAGACGCGATCATTCCACTGGAGGATTTGATCGACCAATATGGACCGAACATCAAGAAGCGATTCGGCAAAAACTACGAGCTTCTTCGTGACACGGACGGTCATATCTATTCCCTTTATGGCGTGAACCTCACCCAGGAAGCGCCTGCCAATGCGGCGGCATCGTTCCTCGTTCAATACGACGTACTGAAGGAAGCCGGATATCCGGAGCTCAAGACGCTGGATCAGCTGGTCGGTGTTCTGAAAGACTATTACACGAAGCATCCGACGATCGACGGAAAGGAAACGATCCCTTTCTCCGCCTATTGGGGCGGATTGACGTTCGCTAATCCGGCGATTGCGGCAGCGGGTTTGCCGGATCAAGGGTTCAATATGATCGATAAAGACAACAACGTCAAGTTCGCATTGACGGAACCGTTTGCCAAGAGGTATTATCAATTTCTCAATAAGCTTCAATCGGAAGGTTTAATGGACAAGAATATCTTTGGCAAAGGCGAAGAGAATCTGGCGAAGATCGCACAGGGCCGGGTCTTGGCTGAGTTTATGCCGGGATGGCTGCTCAATGGCGCCGAGAAATCAATTGTGGCCTCAGGGAAGCTGGAGCGTCAATATGCCAAAATACCGCTCTACATTGACGAAAACACGGAAGATCATAGCTTTGTCGTGACCCCGAGCGGATCCAGCAGCAACTGGGCGATCAGCAACAAGGCCAAGGATCCGGAACGTATTATTCAAATGATTGATTTCATGTTCTCGGATGAAGGGCAGAAGGCGATAAACTGGGGTGTTGAAGGCTTGCACTATGAAGTGAAGGATGGCAAACGCGTCCAGAAGCAGGATTATCTGGACAAAGCGAAGATGTCGCCTGACTTGAAATATACAGATGGCCCGGCAGGACCGATCACTTCGTTCAGCATAGGCGACGGCGCGAAGCTTGAGGATGGCGACTATGCGACACCGAATACGAAGGAAGCGGTCATCGCCAGTTACGATGATTTGACCAAAGAAGTGCTGTCCAAATACGGCAAAACGACATGGTCGGACTTCTTGCCGAAGCCTGAGCCTGTACCGGCTTTGCTGTGGCAGCTGAACGAGCCTGAAGAGACCAAGGCGATCTTCAAGAAGTTCGAGGATACGTTGAACAAAGAAATTCCGAAGCTCATCCTCGCGAAATCCGCAGATGAGTTCGAAAGCGCATGGAATCGTTTCGTCGAGCAAATCGACAAAGCGGGTAAAGCGAAATATGAGGAAACATGGACGAAAACATGGCAGGAATACGTCGAGCGGTATAACGAGGCGATGAAGTAATACGAACGCATGCCGGAGGTCCCTTAAGGGATCTCCGGCATGCGTTCGTAGCTGGGAGTGGGATGGAAATGACAGTTCGCACCAAAATATTTGCTGCCAATGCGCTTGTGGGGGTTCTGCTGCTCGGATTGTTAACGTACTACATGAGCGAGAAGAGCGGAAGCATCATTTTAAACAATACCGAAGAGGATGTCGGCCGTTCCATTACCCAGCTCTCGCGAAATATCGACAATCTGCTCCAGTCTTACGAGCAGATTGTCGATTCCTTGTATACGAGCATCGAGCTTCAGGATAAGCTTCTCAAACCCTATGACACATTCGAACAAGCACAGGACACTTACTTGAACTATGTTCAGCCTTACGAAGAGTGGATCACGACGTCGAAGGATATTCTGCGCTTCTCCATCTATACCGATAATCCCACGTTCCAGTATGCGCAGGTCCGCACGATCGATGAGGAAGTCAAACAATCGAATTGGTATCGAAGCGTTCAAGGCTCCAATGCAGGACTGGTGAAGTCATGGACGCTTTCCGAGGATGACATGCTGCTGCGCAGCGGTGTCCTGCGTCTGACGCAGAAGGTGTACAATGCGCCTTCGGGCCGCGAAATGTATGTGACGCTTGACTTGGAAGAACGGCTGCTCCGCAATCTGATCTCGAGCGAGGGAAAGGAGCAGCAGTTCATCATTTCGCTGCCGGATGGCCATGTATTGATTGATTCTTGGCAGCAATCGAATGGGAGCACTTCCCGGCTTGAAGATTATGCGTTCTATGATGAGATGAAGAAGAGCGCATCGTTGTCGTCTTTTATATACAACCAAGAGGGCAGCGCGTATCTGTTGACGAGCAAATCATTGGAAACCCGCAGCAGCGTCAAAGGACTGACGATTGTACAGTTGACCCCGCTCGATCAAATGATGGTGAAGGTGAACGAAATGAAGCGATCAGCGGTTGCTCTGTTCATTGCGGCGATGTTCAGCTCCATCCTGCTTATTTATTTGATCTCGATCCGTCTGACGGGAAGGCTCACCCAATTGGCCAAACGGATGCGGACCGTCAATGCGGACAATGTGCAGACATTGACCCATCTGCAGGTAAGCGGCAACGATGAAATCGGGCAGCTTTGCCGGAATTACAACGACATGATGGACCGGATCAATCAGCTGATTACGGAAGTATATGAATCGGAGCTGAACCGGAAGGAATTGAAGCTTCGTAACCGGGAGTCAGAATTATATGCGCTGCAAACCCAGATCAACCCGCATTATTTGTTCAATACGTTGAATGCGATTTGCGGCAGCCTGCTGGAGAATGGGGACAAGGCGAATGCGGAGATCGTCAAACTGCTTGCGCGTTCTTTCCGCAACGTGTTGAACCGCGCTGGGCATCTGATCGATTTGAAGGAAGAGAGGGACATCGTCGAAACGTATTTGCGTATTCAGGTTTTCAGGTTTGGCGACCGGCTTGTTTACGAGACGGACATCCCGGAGGAGCTCGCGGATTGTCCGATTCCGCGGCTGTCGCTGCAGACGATCGTCGAGAATACAATCGTGCATGTCCTGGAGAAAGTCGAGAGCGTTACCGTCGTCTTGATTCATGCCCGTGCGCTGGAAGACAATCAATGTCTCATCACCGTGGAAGACAATGGTCCTGGCATGCTGCCGAAGCAGCTTGAGCAGGTAATCGACGGAATCAATGACGCCTCCGATGTCACGGGCACGACGCATATCGGGTTAAGGAATGTTCATCAGCGTCTGAGACAAATGTATGGTGCGCCTTATGGCTTGCATATAGAGAGCGGGCCGGATTGGGGGACGAGGGTATCCATCCTGCTGCCCATGAACACGGAAAGAGAAGGGGGAGAGCTTCTTGTTGAACGTACTGATGGTCGATGATGAGCCCGGCGCACTGAAGGCTATGAAATATTTACTGGATTGGGAACAGCTGGGCTTTACGATCGCCGGTGAGGCGACAGGCGGCAACATGGCGTTGGATATGCTGAGGCAGGGCCACTACGATCTGCTCATAACCGACATCCGGATGCCGGGAATAAGCGGGCTGGAGCTGATCTCCCGGGTTCGGCGAAATTCTAGGCTTCCGATCATCGTCGTCAGCGGATTCGAGGATTTTGAATACGTGAAGGAATGTCTGCAGCACGGCGTAAAGGATTATCTGCTTAAGCCGGTCATGGAAGAGGATGCAGAACGTATATTGACGGCTGTAAAGAATGAGATCAGCCGCGACATGATTATCAGCAGGAAGCTCGATTTAAGTGCTTCCGCAGCGCGGGATCATATGCTCAAGCGATGGACGCACGGCCTCATTGGAGCGGATGAAGCGATCAATCAGCTGCTGCTATGGGGAATAGCTATGGCAGATTGCAGAAACTACCGCTGCCTGTTTGTCGAGCTGGATTTTCAGGAGACGCTAAATGCCTATATGACGGAAGCTGACATTGATCTGAAGCGGTTTGCTGTCCGGAATGTGCTGGAAGAGCTTCTTGTGGGGAAGGGGTATATGTTTGAAGAATTGCCTGACCGCTTCGGAATTGTATGCTTCGGTGACATCGGCGGGACAGAGGAGATGCCTATCTTGGAACTTGCAGCACTGCTTCAAGAAAGTGCGCTGAACTATGCCAAGATGCCGATTACGATCGGGATCGGGGAATCGGTCCGCTTGGCGGAGGAGGTCAAGAAGTCGTTTCATTCCGCCAAGCGGATGCTGGACCGGAAGTTTCTTCTGGGCAGTCTATCCATCATTACCGGAAACTCGTTTGGCGGAGCATTCCTGCAGGAAAAGAGCGGCGATATCCAGGAGGCCCAGTCGTTGATCAATGCTGTTCAGGAGTGCGACAAGGAACGGGTCATAGACCTTCTTAACAGGCAGCAGGACAGGTTCAAGACCGGCGACACGCCTAAGCCGCATGTACAGTCGATGGTGATCGACCTGCTTGCCGATCTGCAGAGCATAGCCGGCAAGCATGCTCGTGGACAGATGCCGATTACAGCGGCTCCTACATCCAGGGACTATCTCCGTATTATGGAATCGGCAACGATCCAGAACCTGTTCGAATTTGCAGCGGATAAATGCATGCAGGTGATAGCGATTATCGAGGAATCGAAGCGAACGAGTTTTCCGACTGCGGTCGAACAGGTCAAGAAGATCTTGGCATCCGATTATACGAGCAACATTAGCCTGAAGAGTCTTGCGGAGCAGGTGCATATGAATCCGGTCTATTTGGGCCAGCTGTTCAAGGCCTCCGATGGCGTATCGTTCAACGACTATCTGATGCGTCTGCGAATGGAGAAAGCCAAGGAGCTGCTGGTGCGCACCGATCAGAAGATTTATGCAATCGCCTACGAGGTGGGCTACCGGCAGCTGGATTGGTTTTATAAGAAGTTCAAAGAATATACCGGTCATAATGCCAGCGAATACCGCTCTCTTCATAGTTATGGCTGCATACCGGAAGAAAATGAGGATGGAGGAACGGGCGAATGAAATTGAGTTTATATGGGGAAATTGGGCAGGTGGAAGACGGTATCAGGGAGCTTGTCCATGCCGGCTTATTCGACTGGAGCGAGGCTGGGGACAGTATACCGGTTGCGGTCATAAGGCGCAGCGGGGATATTTATATATCCTTGAAGGACGGGCAGGGGAGAATCGAGGCTGCGGAGCCTCATCATTTCTACCGTGCACTCGGCTTATTCATCGAGCATGCGAAGACGGAGCAGCAATTCGAGGTGGTGGAGCGGCCGCGATTCGACTTTAATGGTCCGATGCTCGACGTGTCCCGCAATGCCGTTCTGAAGCCGGCAGTGGTGAAGCAGTTCATACGCTACATCGCCTGCATGGGCTTGAACGGACTGATGCTGTATGCCGAGGATACGTACGAAGTGCCGAATCGGCCTTATTTCGGCTACATGAGAGGACGTTACACGGTTGAAGAGCTAAAGGAGCTGGACGATTACGCATTCTTGTTCGGAATCGAGATTATCCCGTGCATTCAAACACTGGCCCATCTGGCGCAAGCGCTGAAATGGCCGTATGCGTCCGCGATCAAGGATCATCCGGATATCCTGCTCGTTGGAGAACCGCAGACCTATGTTTTCATCGAGGAGATGATTGCATCGGCTTCAGCTCCGTTCCGTTCGAAACGGATTCACATCGGGATGGATGAAGCATTCGGACTTGGTCTGGGGCGATATTTGGAGCTTAACGGTTATCGCGACCGATTCGAAATCATAAATGAGCATGTAAGCCAAGTGTTGGAGATTACCCGGAAATATGACCTGAAGCCCATTATCTGGAGCGACATGTATTTTCATTTTTTATCGAATGAAAAGCACGCTTTCCACTACAGCATGAATGTCGACTTCTCGAAGGAACGGCTGGAGCAGATTCCGCAGGATGTTCAGTTCGTTTATTGGGATTACGGCAACAGGGATCAGGCCGTTCATGAGCGTATCCTGGATAAGCATAAGGCATTTGGTTCGGTTCCCCTGTTTGCCGGCGGCATTCATCTATGGGGAAGCATGAGCCCCAACTACGGCAAGACGTGGATGAGCTCGCATCCTGCGCTGCTTGCTTGCAAGAGCCAAGGCGTCAGGGAAGTGCTTGCGACGGCGTGGGGGGACAATGGGCAGGAAACGAATCATTTGGTTATGCTTCCGGGTCTGCAGCTGTTTGCCGAACATGGCTACTCGGACGAGGTGGATGATGATAAGCTGCGCCGAAGATTCGCAGCCTGCACAGGCCTGGATTTATTCGACGAATTGGTCGGCCTGAAGGCCATGGACGAAGTGCCTGGAATTGAGCAAGGGAATCATTTTATGGCTAACCCCTCTAAATATTTGCTCTGGCAGGATCTTCTGCTTGGTTTGTTCGACAAGCATGTGGAGGGCGAGGACGGCAGCCATCTTCCGGCGCATTATTCGTCAATGGCGCAGCAATGGCGGGATATCGGGAGCGAATCGCCATCGCCGTTCAATGAAATCTTCTACGTCTACGAGAAATTAAGCGAGATCCTTGCCGTGAAATCAACGCTCGGCGTAGAGATTACAGCCAAATACAGGAATAAGGATAAAGGTTCACTGCAAGAAATAGCCCGCAAAGTGCTCCCGAATCTCCATGATCAGGTGAATGGATTGCGCCAGGCGCACCGGAAGCTCTGGATGCTAACCTACAAGCCCTTCGGCTGGGAAGTGCTCGATATCCGGTACGGCGGCTTGATGGCCCGGATCTCCAGCGCCAGCGAGCGGATTCTGGACTATGCGGAAGGCCGGGAATCCGTGCTGGAGGAATTGGAGTGTGAGCGGCTGCTATTCGAGGAAGGCTTCGCACAGCGGCCGCTGCAGCTAAATGCGCCGGGTTACAGCCGGATCGTCAGCGCTTCGCCGCTTGGTTGATTGACCGGCAAGCTACATGCTTGCTCGTTGTCGCAAGTTCCCGGTAAGCAAGCCGTAAACCGGCATTGGCCGTGTAAGTCTTATGCCCCCACTGTCGCAGTGTATAGGTGAAATCCGTGCGCGTACGCTGCGACAATGCGTTTAATGAAATTGGATGTCGAGCTCCGCCGCATCCGCTGCGGCAAAACTGAGCAGCTTGCGGCCTTCCTGTACAAGAGCCTCACGATCCGCACCGGCAAGGGGCTCGAAGGGTTCGATGATCAGAGTGGCACCGCTGCGGTGGCGCTCTATTCTCCATATTCCCCGGACCTGACCGTCGACCAGAAACGTAGCCCGAATGATCCCGTTTATGGTGAAAACACGGGGGCGGTAATGGTCGGCGATAATCCGGCTGCGGTCCGCATAGGACAAGAGCATGTTGTCAAACTCCGCAAGGAATCGCGGTGGAGCCGGAGTGTCCGGGTCCGGCAGCGGAGCATCCGGCAGGTCGAACAGCTCGCGTCCCTGCTCGTCACGGAATACTCGCAACCCTTGGCGCATGGGCTCGATGACCTCCCGCAGCCGGGTAAGCCCGGACCATACCTGCATGTCCTGAATGGTTGCCGGTCCAAACGCCGCCAGGTAGCGCAGAAGGGTGGGGCCAGGCATGGCGTCCCGGTCAAGCTCCTGACCCAGCCATACATCGGCTGGGGTATGGACAGCCTGCCCGCTCTCGCCCCAGATACCCCTGGGCGGCACCTGGACGAGCGGCACCCAGATGCGGACGGCCACTGCAAGAGCTTCGGTATTGCGCCCGGGCCACAGCTCGCCAAGCCTTAAGCCCAGCTCGTTGTAGGTCATCGGGTGCTCCTCCATCATCGTCCTGGCAGCAGAGACGAGCTCGTCTGAGTCCACTCCCGTCAGAAGCTTGCCGTGATTGCCCTTCAGGGCCTTGTCCATAAACGGCTGAATGACCGGGCGCAGGGTCAGGCAATCGCGGGCGGTTACCAGATGAATGGTGGAGCGCATCAGCGCAATACGCACAGCCCGCCGGTCCTTAATCAAGGCGGCCAGGTCATCCTGATGGAATCCGCTCAGCCGCGACCATAATCCAATATAAGGAGGATTGGGTGCCTGGGCCTGCAGGCCGACCAGATGCTCCAGAGCCTCCGATACCGACAGCTTGGAGCGGCGAAGCAACAGCTGCCGTTCCAGCAGCGCCCGGCCTAGCGCCCGCGGCCCAAGCACAGGAGCTCCATTCCCGGTGCTGCTGCTCCGCTTCGCAGCCGCCTTCAAAGCAGCGTCAGGACGGTGAGGCTGTGACAGCCTGTGGTTTTCCATGATTTATAACCTCCCCGGGTTAATCTATACCCTAACTATACAACAAAGACCCTGACAACAGATTGTCAGGGTCTTTGGCACTTGGCAGGTCGATTAAAATCTTTTCTTACACGACACCTTGATCGATCATGGCATCGGCTACGCGGATAAATCCTGCAATATTGGCTCCATCGAGCAGATTGCCGGGGTGGCCGTATTCTGCCGCCGCCGCTACGCTTTGCTCGTAGATGCTTTTCATAATGGTATGCAGCTTCGCGTCAACCTCTTCGAACGTCCATGACAGACGCATGCTGTTCTGGGACATCTCCAGGGAAGAGACGGCCACGCCGCCCGCATTTGCTGCTTTGGCAGGTCCGAACAGCACATCATTGTCGATGAACAGATGAATGGCTTCCAGGGTGGAAGGCATGTTGGCGCCTTCGCCAATCGCCTTGACTCCATTGGATATCAGTGTTTTTGCCATATCAGCATCAATTTCGTTCTGGGTGGCGCAAGGCAGCGCGATATCGCAAGGAATCGTCCAGATGCCGTCACAGCCTTCGGTGAAGGTAGCTTCAGGATGCTCATCCACATAGGAACTGATGCGGCCGCGCTCGACTTCCTTGATGCGTTTCACGGTTTCCAGATTGATGCCGGCCGGATCATAAACATATCCGGCAGAGTCGCTGCAAGCCACGACATGCGCGCCGAGCTGCTGCGCTTTTTCGATGGCGTAGATGGACACGTTACCCGAACCGGATACAATGACGGTGCTGCCTTCGAAGCTCAGGTTTTTGGAGGCCAGCATTTCGTTTACAAAATACACGCAGCCGTAACCGGTTGCTTCGGTGCGGGCAAGGCTGCCGCCGTAATGAATGCCTTTACCCGTCAGGACACCCGCTTCATTGCCGCTGCGGATGCGTTTGTATTGACCGAACATATAGCCGATTTCACGGGCGCCAACGCCGATGTCGCCTGCAGGCACGTCGGTATCGGGACCGATATAACGGTACAATTCCGTCATGAAGCTTTGTGTAAAGCGCATGATTTCGTTATCCGATTTCCCTTTAGGGTCAAAGTCGGCTCCGCCTTTGCCGCCGCCGATTGGCTGGCCGGTCAACGCATTTTTGAAAATTTGCTCGAAGCCCAGAAATTTGATAATGCTGGCGTTGACGGAAGGGTGGAAACGCAGGCCGCCTTTGTATGGGCCAAGCGCGCTGTTGAATTGGGCGCGGTATCCGCGGTTTACCCGCACTTTGCCTTTGTCGTCGACCCAAGGGATACGGAAATAAATAACCCGCTCCGGCTCTACGATCCGTTCGAGAACGCTATGCTCCATGTACTTGGGATGCTTCTCAAAAATGGGGACGAGGGAATCTAAAATTTCTTTGATTGCTTGGTGGAATTCTTTTTCATTGGGGTTGCGGTGAATGACAGTTTCGTAGACAGACTGGACATATTCCTTAGCGGAAGTGGGATCGTTTTCGGTAGTAACAGTTATCAAGGTACACAGCTCTCCTTTAGAATATCGACTTATAAGATCATACATTAATTTTAAATCCTTTGCATTAAATGTATGATGTTTGTAGCGAGTATGCAAATTTTACATAAAGTTCGTCCATAGATCCAATTAAAATTACTTGTTGGACTGATCAATAACTCCTATGAAGGGATGAAACGAAAAGAGCCTGTCATATTACGACAAGGCCCAGGAGACTCCTACAGCAGCTCGCGGCGCAGTTCCTCCGGTGATTTGGGGGATAAGAGGCCGAAAGGGATGTCAAACACGGTTTTGGCACCGGTGGCTCCGTCGCGGCTCAAACGGTAAGCTGCGCGGGAATAGGCGACCAGAACGCTCGCGGTGAATTCCGGATTGCTTTCCAGCTTGAGGCCGAATTCCACGATTTGTTTCGTTCCTTCACCCGTAACGCCGCTGCGGATGACAAAGCCGCCATGCGGCATGCCTTGGTGGCTGGCCTTCATTTCTTCTTCCGTGATAAAGGTTACCGTTGTATCATAATCGGAGAAATAGTTCGGCATATTAACGATGGTGCTGCGAATTTGTTCCTGGTCCGCACCTTCCTCCGCCACGATAAAGCATTCTCTCAGATGCTTCTCGCGCGTGGACAGCTCAGGCGTTTCGCCGGCGCGGATACGGTCGATGACAGACTGAACCGGCACGGTGTACTGGACGCCCGCTTTCACGCCCGCAACACGGCGGATGGCATCGGAGTGGCCCTGGCTTACGCCTTTGCCCCAGAACGTATAGTCCTTGCCCTCCGGGAGGATCGCTTCGGCGAGCAGCCGGTTAAGCGAGAACAGACCCGGATCCCAGCCGGTCGAAATAACGCTCACATTGCCGCCTTGGCTGGCCGCAGCATGAACGGTTTCAAAAAATTCGGGGATTTTCGCATGGGTGTCGAAACTGTCGACGGTGTTGAACATACGGGCGATAAGCGGGGTTTGCTCCGGAAGATCCGTAGCCGAGCCGCCGCAAAGAATCATCACGTCGATAAGGCCCTTATATTGTTCAATGGCCGAGATATGTTCAAAACGGACGCCGTCTCCGCTTGCTTCCATCTGTTCGGGTTGTCTGCGGGTGAATACTGCCACCAATTCCATATCCGCATTCTGGGCGATGGCCTTGAGGACCCCTTTGCCGAGGTTTCCATAGCCTACAATGCCGGTTCTAATAACGTTTTGCAGATAAAGCCCTCCTTCTGTCCTTCTTTAAAATTTCTTTCAGCTCTATTAATTATAAAGATCTTTTACACGAATTGTAAACGGGGGGGCCAAAGGAAATTGCATTTTCCGTGTCGAAAATCAAAACAGGTCCATTCACCGGCCTGTAGAAGAAGGCAATCGTTTCAAACCCGATCAGCCGCTGACCCGCGAGTAAATGGCGAGTATGCTGGCGGCCGCGATTGCCCTCGAATAGGTGCCGATCACGACGGAATTCGCAAGTTTGGACAGGTATAAGGACATCGGAAGCGGGGAAGATTTGCTCTCTTTTACGGATAGTATGGTCCGATCAGTAAACTCGATTTATGGCATATCTCTGCCACCTGTTGTAAGAATTATGGTTGGGATCATTGAGAACCCCCAGCTGATGGATGTGTATCGAAGACACTTCATTCTACCCAGAAGAAATGCTTTCGTATCTATTTTGGAGAGAGGGAAGAGTAGAGGGGAGAAGCCATTACTACGATCATGAAAGGAATTGCTGTACAAAACCATGATGAACCGTCATGAAGTGAATAAAACATGCACTGATGGCCGTCGAAGTAATCGGCGGCCTGTACTTCGAACCTATTATTACATCACTGAGAAATTCTACTGTTCGCATTACTATTCACACTATCCTGCCCACTAGTGTAACAAATCCTTACCGCACCTTTGAATTGATAAGCCAAGAAATTTCGCCGTCACTTATGGTACGGCTCTCCGTATCGATTTAAAGGTAATGTACAGCAAGAAACCCTCCTGTTTTGGGAGGGTTCTGTCTTTATGTAGCCACAGGCACTAAAAGATCACTTTATATTTTTCATGATCGGAACAGATCGAAATGAAGGAGGGGATATCCACCAGGTGATGATGGATTGCCGAGTCTCGATCCGAAAAGCTTTCGAGATAGATCGTCGACCGTTCCTGTGTATGATTTCGTAAAGCATGAATTTGTTGAGGCTGGATTAGACCTGTCCTTACTGCGTTGTAGATTACGACGTCCGTACTTTGAAAAGAGATTGGCGGCGCTTGCGAAATGCCAAGATGTAATAAAGGTGAATTGGCTTCGCTAAGCACCTTGTCTTTTAAATGGTAAGTACCATGATCACTGGACGCTAAGGAAATAGATCCAATATGATTGCTAAAGTGAGACAGCAACAAGAAGCACAGCGTAACAATTGAAACTTCCCCAGCATTCTTCTTTGTGGTCAGTCCTGATGGCATTCGCTTTGTCTCAAAACCCTGATCATAAAAATCATCAATCCATGCATCAGGTAGAATTTGATGATCTTTTTTACAGATGTGAATGAAACGTAATGCTTTGCCAAGACCAGTGGAGGCAAGTCGGAATAGCTCCATTAGTCGCTCATCATTATATCCGATCATCTCCAAGTAATCCTCAGCCTCATCAATAATAATTAAGGGTTTAGGAATGGAGTAAACAAATGCTGATTTCCCAGCGTGATGGCCGAATTCATTTTGAACCCAACCTGGAATAAGAATAAGATCATATGGGGCAAAAACTTCAGACTTCGGCAATACTGTCTCGTGCTGATAATAAAACTGGATGTTGTTAGTATCCAAAATCAATATCTTTGCCCCAGTCATTCCTCGTAATAACTGACTTAGGTCACGATAGTTGCCCATCCTCTGCTCCTTTGGCTTCAAGCTGAACGTTTTTGTACTTTAGCTCCCATTCCTTGATTAAATATAAGTTGTCTTTGTAGAACTGGACATCAGGATGTTTTTTGATTTCTTTCTGGATTGTGTTGATGATCGCATTCATATTCGTCACGTATGAAGGCTTAATCAAAGAATCATCCAAACCATTTTCCTGGAAAATAATTTCCCACTCATTTGGTTTAAGACGTAAATCAAAATGTTTCTTGATATCACCCTGCAGTTGAGCGTGATTATTCTTATTGGCGATCTGATACAATTCAATCAAGATCGCTTTATAAGGGGCTTTAAAGGACTTCATACAATGCGCAATTCGGTCAATGAAATCATTTGTGTTTAATGAGTGGAAGAAGTCGTAAAGATCCGTTCTACCAAAGATCATCTGGCTTGCAAAGTAATCTGCTTTGCGCTCATTAAGATCAAAATCAGTTATGATCTCGTAACCATCCTTATGCATTGTCTGCATCTCTTCACGTTCAGTTAAATGATAAATTTCATGCCAGTAAATGAAGTATTGATACAATCGCGGTTGATACGTATTAATGATGGGAATCAACTTATTATTCGTAAACTTACGTATTGCGCCACCCCAATTTTCATCAGGTATCGGCACTTCTATCAAGTTTTGTTCCTTTAGGATCTCAAAAGCTTGCTCCTCAATCGGAAGGGACTGCCATTTGATTAAACGTTTTTCAATGAAGTGAATGTGATCTACAATCTGTTCTGAAATTTGTTCATTTAAACGTATCGTTTGATCCAGATTATCGCTGGTAATTCGCATGAAACAAGCCCCTCCTTACTTCAAATAAAGGGAATAAACGTCCAGAATATCATCCAGCGCATTGAGAAGCTCCATTGTTTTGGGACTTCTATCTGCATCTCGACCATGGTCAGAATAAGCGTACACGTAACGTGAAGTTATCGTGGGTTGCTCCTGAAACATAATGAAGTAATCCTCTGGTAATTGGAACGTCTCATTGATTTTTGTGATCTGAGTGTGATATTGTTTTGGACTTGGACTTTCACCTTTTAAAATTTGATCAATCGTTGGACGTGAAATGTCAGTCAACTTTGAAAAGGATAACTTAGAGTAGCCGCGCTGTTTCAAAAAGGAAATTAAGTTCTGAGCAATCAAATCACGGTATTCATAATAATCGTAGTTCATTTCTTCGCACCTCTCTCCTGTACCTTTCTTTATTATATGCTAACGAGCAATGGGTTGTAAAAAAATTTTTTACAATGTAAAATCACTACTTAGTATGTGCCAAAAGATGATAGGATATTCACTACATTTGGTTTTAATTTGCTGGGCAATTGCCTCCCCCTCCACATTACATAAAACGAGCCCGCGCCTAGCAACCCCAGACTTTCGTGCCCTTTAGCTCAATCGTTTCCAGATCGGGTCACGAACATCTGTTTCAGTGACTTATAAACGGTATATATCCTTCCTCACAAGTTCCATATTTTTCATAGTTTTTTTGAGCTCATGCGAGGACTTTATTATCACCCTACCCATTACCTATTTATGGTACGGTTCTCCGCAACTAATCTTAAACATTTCCGTTCACGATCGGCTACCAGGGACAGACAGGCTCTGGGCCCTCTATTATAAAGGGGCTCAGAGCCTGCGCTTAAAAGTATGCGTTTGCGTGTTTAAAGAGGATGGCCGCCCGTGCTTTGGAAAAGTTCAATAATTTCGCCATCTGGACCTTTGAAGAACGAAATCCGAACCCGCGAGCCGCCGAGCTCGGCATCCTTGGGCTCGACTGTAATTTCCATGCCGGCTGCCCTGGCAAGCTCCGTCGCGGCATCCACATCATCCGAACGCAGGGCCAGGTGAAGAAAAGCGCCTTCGGGCTTCTCGCCTTTCGTGCCGCCGGCAAAAACCTCGAGATAGTTGCCGTCGCCGGTGTCGAGCATAATCGCCCGGCTGTCGCCTTCGCCCCAGCGGACTTTGTCCGTGAAACCGAGGACTTCCGTGTAGAAACGTACCGTTGCATCGAAATCGCAGACTCGAATCGCGACATGATGGAAACCGCCGCCGCCAATTTTACCATTGCTGCCCAATAAAGCCACCCGCTCTCATTGAAAGTTAGTCCTCCCACAGTATAAACGCTCTATGCGGGAATGCCAATGATTAGGCCTGGACATCAGGCGGGTATGCATGATAGTATTCCCCATACTGTTGTTGGTCCAACGATACAAGGTAGAGGCGGCGTATCAGTCCGCCTTGGACATGCATAGGATTGCAATGAAGGGAATGAATGATAAAAATGAGCCAATCCACATCCGCGGCCCGGCCCGCCACAGGATCCAGCCGTTTATGGCTCGCGATCGTGCTGGGCTCATTGGCCGCCTTCGGTCCGCTTTCTATGGATATGTATCTTCCGGCTTTGCCTTCCTTGGCTGCGGAGCTCGGTTCCACAACCTCCGTCACGCAGCTGAGTCTGACGGCCTGCCTGCTCGGGCTGGCACTGGGCCAGCTGCTTGCAGGGCCTCTGAGCGATGTGCGGGGCCGCCGGGTTCCTCTTATTATCGGGGTAGCCGTTTACGCGGTTGTTTCTTTATTATGCGTATTCTCCCCCAATATATGGGTCTTTATCGGCCTGCGTTTCATTCAGGGGCTGGCGGGGGCCGCCGGGATCGTCATCTCCAGAGCGAGTGTGCGTGATCTATATTCCGGCGTGGAGCTGACTAAATTTTTTGCGCTGTTGATGCTGGTCAATGGAGCGGCTCCCATTCTTGCGCCCATTATCGGCGCCGAGGTGCTGACATTCACCTCATGGAGAGGCGTGTTCGGACTTCTCAGCATTCTCGGCGTGCTGATGCTGCTGGCCGTTCTGTTCGGAATGAAGGAAACTCTCCCGACAGACCGGCGCTCAAGCGGCGGTATGGCCCATACACTGGCTACCTTCCGGCGCTTGATGAGCGATTCGCTGTTTATGGGGTATGCGTTGACCCAAGGTTTTGTGATGGCGGCGATGTTTGCTTATATCTCGGGCTCATCATTTGTTCTACAGGAGCTGTTCGGCGTTTCGCCGCGAATGTTCAGCCTGATTTTTGGCATCAATGGCGCGGGCATTATAGCCGCCAGCCAAATCGCCGGCCGGTTGGCAGGGCGTGTCCATGAGCGGAATGTGCTGGGCAGCGGCCTTATGATGGCGGCCTTCGGCGGAGCCCTGCTGCTGCTTGCAGCTGCGCTCCATGCGGGACTGTATCTCGTGCTGCCTGGCTTTTTCCTGGTCGTTTCCAGCGTGGGCCTGATATCCACGACGACTACCTCGCTGGCCCTCCAGAGCCAGGCGAAATCCGCGGGAAGCGCATCCGCCCTCCTGGGGATGCTCTCCTTTATTATCGGCGGCGCGGCGGCTCCGCTGGTGGGCATCGGCGACAATCAGAACGCCTGGCCGCTGGCTATCGTCATGTCGGCTTTGGTAGTCGCGGCCGTACTGTGCTTTTTCTTCGTCGCAAGGCGAGGGAGGACGCTGCAGTAGGGCGGGCATGAGAAGCGGGAGCACCCGCAGCCATTTAGGCGACAACAATCCTTTTACCGCCATATTAGATTTTTGAAGGGACGGATAAGAACCCGCAGGCCGAATCGATTGGGGACGGGATATTTATCAATGGGGTCAACAATAAAGCCGCCAACCGGTACTGACTCGTTGACGGCTTTACAGCCATAAGCAGGCATAGGCTGCTGGGTATGTTTCCTTCAATTACATGCCGTTTGTCCGGCCGGATTCTCTGAAGCTGATGACCTGCTCCTTAATGGCTCGTTCCGTAGCCAGCCGCTCAATGCTGGATGCGCCGAAGAAGCCGTCCAGGCCTTCGGTCCGTGACAATACATACTCGAGATCGCCTGGCTCGGAGATCGGGCCTCCATGGCAAATAATCAAGATGTCCGGGTTCACTTTCTTGGCTGCGTCACGGATCGCGTTTATTTTCTCGATGCATTCATCAAGCGGCATGGAGACGGACGCCCCAATGGAGCCTTTGGTAGTCAAGCCCATATGGGCGACCAGCATATCGGCGCCGGCTTCAGCCATTTGTACCGCTTCGGTCGGATTATAGACGTAAGGAGATGTAAATAAATCAAGCTCTCTGGCCTGTCGGATCATATCCACTTCCAGGCCGTATCCGAATCCTGTTTCCTCCATATCTCTTCGGGCAGCCCCTTCGAAATAACCTACGGTCGGATAGTTCTGAACGCCCGAGAAGCCCATCTCCTTGATCTGACGCAAGAAATTGGGCATCATCCGGAAAGGGTCCGTCCCGCACACTCCGGCAAGAACAGGAGTATGTTTCACGACAGGAAGCACTTCATTCCCCATCTCGACAACGATTTGATTGGCGTCGCCATAGGGCAGCATTCCTGCTACGGAACCGCGACCAGCCATCCGGAATTTTCCTGAGTTATAGATGATGATCAGATCGATGCCGCCCATTTCCGCGCTTTTTGCCGATATTCCCGCTCCCGCTCCGGCACCGATAATCGGCACGCCGTCCGAGACTCTTTTCCTCAAATGAGCTAGTATATCTTGTCTTGAAATCGCCATGTCTTATTCTTCCTCCCTGGAATTCATCATTTCTATTAATTTGTTAGCCATAGCCAAAGCGAAAATCTCGTTATTGATGTGGCAATCCATTTCAATCAACTCGATCTCAGGGCTCAGCTTCTCCCGAATGGCAGAGAACAAGGCCGCATTCTCCTCGGGGCCGAAGAACGGTGCTCCTTCGGCATCCAATGCGGATACTCCGCGCAGCGGGAGAAAGACTTTCGTGTGCCCGGGACCGGCATTCAGCTTGCTGGCAATTAGTTCGCCAATGCCGCGGTTCTCCTCGATATTGGTCCGCATCAAAGTTATGGTCGGATTATGCGGGTAGAGCTGCCGTGAATGAAGAGGCAGGGGCACCGATTCAAGCGGCCCGAAATTGGCCATGTCAACGGCGCCGACGGAGACCACCTGTGGTACGCCTCTGCGGCCGGCCATTGTCAACCGCTGCGGGCCTGCGCTGAGCATGCCGCCCGCAACATCATCCGCCAGCTCGCTTGTCGTGATATCCAGCACGCCTGCGAAGAAGCCGCCATCAATCAGGCTCTCCATCGTCGCCCCTCCGATGCCCGTCCCATGAAACACCAGCACCTCATATCCATGTTCCTCCAGGCGAGCTCTGGCCGTATCTACACAAGCCGTAGTTACGCCAAACATAGAGGCTGCAACAAGCGGCTTATCCGACTTGAATACGGGCAGCCTGCCCTTTACCATCCCGATCAAGGCAAATGCCGCGTTAGCCAGCATGTGGCGGGATATTCGGTTCAGTCCCGAAACGTCGACAATGGTATTGAACAGCGTGACATCCTTCATCCCGACATACGGCCGGGTATTGCCCGATGCGAGCGTGGTGGCCATCACCTTTGGAATGCCCAGCGGCAGAGCACGCATCGCAGCCGTCCCGATTGTCGTTCCCGCGCTGCCCCCAAGGCCGATGATCCCATCCACCTCGCCAAGCTCATGGAGCTCCAGAATTTTGGCTGCCGCTCCTTGCATCATCGTCTCGACAGCAATGCCCCGATCGTTGCGGGTATGGAGTGCTTCCAGCTCCGTGCCGCCAAGCCGGGCGATTTCGCGGTTTGTAACATCCGCCTCGAAAGCAGGCTCGCCCAGCACTCCCGTATCCATCACACGAACATCCAGACCTGCATCCACGAGCAGTTCTTTTATAAACGCACATTCGATGCCTTTCGTATCGAGTGCGCATACAATGACAACCTTGGCGCCCATGCCATCCCCCGCTTCCAAAGTAAGGTTATCGCTTTGCAAAATCAGCCTTTGATTCCGGTCAACGAAATCCCTTCAATAAAGTATCGCTGCGCAACGAAGAACAAAGCGATAATCGGTGCGACAACCGTCGTAGATGCCGCCATCAGGTAGCCCCATTGCGAGGTCATCAGCCCTTTGAACGAGGCGAGTCCCAACGCAAGCGTAAACTTGGTGTCGGAATTCAAATAAATCAGCGGCCCCAGGAAATCATTCCAGACATCGATAAAGGTAAAGATGGCGACGACAATAAGTGCAGGCTTGGAGAGAGGGAGCACAATTCTCCATAATATGGTGAAAGGCTTAGCTCCATCAATATAAGCAGCCTCATCCAGCTCTTTAGGCAAGGAGAGAAAAAACTGACGGAGCAGGAAAATATTAAAGGCGCCGCCTCCAAGCCAAGCAGGTACGGTAAGCGGAAAATAAGTATTGATAGCGCCAAGCTCGCGCCAAAGGATGAACGTAGGGATCAGCGTAACGGCATAGGGCATCATTAAGGTGGTCAACAGAATGCCGAATATCGTATCTCTGCCTTTCCAGCGCAGCCGCGCAAAGCTGTAAGCAGCAAGCGAGCTGGTGATAAGGACCCCGCTCAACGTAAACAATTCCAGCGTCATCGTATTCATGAAATAAGTAGCGAATGGCGCATAGGTGAGAGATTCGGAAAAGTTGCTCCACCGGAACGGATCCGGCACCCACTGGGGCGGGAAAATAAAGATTTGGCTGTTATCCATCAGCGAGCTGCGAAGCAGCCAGGCGAAGGGGATCAGCATCACTACACTTCCGAGAATCAATAGGATATAGGCCATCAGTTGCAACGGACGAAATTTGGGTTTGGCAAAATAACTTTTTGTTGAGCTCATCAGCGCTGCTCCCCTTCGTAGTACACCCATTTACGCGATGTTTTGAACACAATAAAGGTCAGTACCATGACGACAATAAACAGAATCCACGCAAGCGCGCTGGCGTAGCCGACTTTTGTTTCGGTGAACGCTTTTCGATACAAATAATAGACATAAAATAAAGAGGAGTTGTTGGGTCCGCCCTCTGTCATGATGTAAGCCTGGTTGAAAATCTGGAACGAGCTGATCAGCGACATAATCAAATTAAAGAAAATCGTCGGCGTCATCAGCGGAATAGTCACGTGGATCAGCTTGCGGAAGGCGCTTCCGCCGTCAACCTCAACCGCTTCATAGAGATGGGCCGGCGTGTTCTGAAGCCCTGCGAGGAAAATGATCATCGCATTGCCGATTCCCCATGTGCTCATAATGATCAGGGAAGGAATAACACTTGATTCCGCATAGATCCAGTCGGAGCCCGGCAGGCCTACGGATTTCAAAATCATATTAAGCAGGCCAAAGTCAGGATTGAACAGCCACAGCCACAGCATCGAGCTGGCTACGCTCGGCACAACAACCGGCAAGTAGTAGATCGTCCGGAACACCGGCAATCCCTTGACCTTCTGGTTGAGCAGCAGGGCTACGATAAAGGCGAGTACAAGTACGACAGGCACGCTTCCCAGCGCGTAATAAGTCGTAACCGATGCGGATTTGGCAAACAGCTCATCATGGGCAAAAATCTGATTGTAATTTTCGAATCCGATGAAGGAGAGGGACTGGCCGATCTGCCAATCCGTCAAGCTGATGACCATCGACGCAATAATGGGCCCAAGTGAGAAGATGAGAAATCCCGCTATCGCAGGCAAAGCGAAGAGGACTCCCCAACGCTGCTCCATTCGTGCGAGCCCGAAGTTTTTCTTCCGCATGTCTGACCTCCTTAACAGGTTGCTGGATAACAAAAAGTGGTGCGTGCTTCATAAAAAACTCCCGCCCATAACCGACCAAGGCGGGAGTTCAGGCATTTGATTCACAACCGATTATTTCGTTTGCGTTTGACTGTAACGGCCCTGCAGCAAAGGCTGAACCTTGTTTTTAAGCTCGTCCAGCACATCTTTAGCCGGCTTTTTGTTGGTCCAGATTTGGTCGAGCGCCGGATTAATTTGACTCTGCAGCTCCAGGTAGTTGATCAGCGTAAGGTTAGGAGTTGGCTCTCCGTATTTAAGCATGTAATCCAAGGCAGCTGTTTTGAACTCCGGCGGATGGGCAGGGTTGTTCGTCCATGATTCGACGGCTTCCTCATCCGTGTAATATTTGTCTTCAATCGGCATCCACAAGCCGTCTGCGTACAGGTTGACCTGGGAAGGATCATTGTAGAATTTGTAGAACTCAAGCGCCGCTTCCGGATGCTTCGTCGTTTTGAAGATAACCGCGCCTGCACCGAAGAAGCCGGTTTTTGGCTCCTTGAATTTAGGGAGAACACCGACGCCGAAATTCAGCTTCGTTTCGGCCAAGTCAAGCAGGGACCAGGCGCCGGCATGAATCATGGCGATTTTTTTCGTTTGCAGTTGAACGCTGATGCCCGGCAGGTTTTTCTTCTGCGTTGGCGTCGGCGCTACATGATATTTATAGATCAGATCTTGAAGCGATTGAAACACTTCAACAGCTTCAGGGGAGTTCATCGTATACGTTTTGCCGTCCTCGCTTGCGATATCCGTTCCGTTGCTGCGCAAGTAAGGGAACCAGCCATGGAAATCGCCCGGAAAATCCACGCCGTACTGCACAATATTCTTCTCGTCAAATCCGGCTTCGTCCGGATGCTTGCCATTCTTGTCCTTGGTCAGCTGCATCGCGACCTTCAGAAATTCATCCCAGGTCCAAGCGTCTTCTGCTGTGACTGGAGGCAGGTCCACACCTTCTTCAGCAAACAAATCCTTGTTGTAGAACAAGTTGTAGTTATCCCCGGCAATGGTTGTTCCGATAAAGTTGCCTGGTTCCGGATACAGCTTGGATTGTGGAAGGCGATCGTTAAACTCCGGAAACTGGTCCAGGTAAGGAGTGAAATTCAGCAGCTTGCCGTCTTTTCCCCATTTCAGCGCGAGCGGAGTGTCCAGATAGGCAACATCCGGCAGCTCGTTTGTTGCCATCAGCGTATTCATTTTGGTTTCATAGTCCCCGGGAATATGCTGCGGGGTGACGTGAATGTCCGGATGAGAGCTATTGAAAGAATCCACCATTTTCTCAACGGCCTGTTTCTCATAATTGCTGCCCCAGAAGGTGAAGACGAGCTCGACAGGCTTGCCTGTTCCGGCTTTGCCTGGCTCAGGCGAATTGCCGGCATTCCCGGCATTGCCGTTATTTGCGCCGGAGTTGCCGCCGCATCCCGATAGAGCAATGGACGCCGTCAAAAACAGCGAGGCTGCGATCATGCCCTTCTTGGTTTTTTTCTTTGTCGGTTGGTTCATGTATAGAGGCTCCCTTCAAAACGTCTATTGGTTGGTTCTGGTGCTGGACAAATGAATCGTACGGCCCTGCCTGGAGGATTCCGCTGTTGCCAGCAGAGCGGACAGTGTGCGCACGTTATCCTTGCCGGAAATGCTAGGGTCCCGTTTCTCCCGGATGGAAGAAGCAAATTCATGCAGGACGCCATGAATGCTCTCGCGTTCATTCGTAATCATGGGAGCTTTCGTCTTGGTTGTGCCGTCTGCGATGTAAACGCCGAATCCGTCGCCCAAATCGTCCAGATGCACGGATCCGCCCTCGAATTGAAATCTCCAAACCCCTTCCCATGGCATCGAAACGCCTCCGGCCAGCAAGCTGCTCAGGTAGAAAGCAGAAACACCGGATTCGGTTGTATAAACGGCATGGACATGAGGATCGCCCGCGTAACCACTGCCTGTGTGGTTCCAGGTCTTGCCGGATACTTCCGCAATATCGGAGTCCACCAGAAAACGGATCATATCGACATGGTGAACGCTCATTTCGAGCAGGGTGTAGTTGTCCATTTGTTTCTGATAGGGTTTTCCGTCATGGTCGTAAAAGAACGACGATTGAACAAACAGCATTTTCCCGAGGCGCGAATCCTGAAGGGCTTGCTTCAACGTCAGCACTGACGTGAAATACCGATAGTTCTGATTAATCATAATGTTGCAGCCGTGAAGGGCAGCAAGACTGTTCAGTTCGTCCGCTTCCGCGACTGTCAGCACAAAGGGCTTCTCAATCAGCACATGCAGACCATGCTTCAATGCGGACTTGGCAATCTCATAGTGTACCGGTGAGAAGGCGGAAATAAAGACGGCATCGGATTCCGTTTCGCGAAAGGCCTGCTCATGATCGGTAAAACAGATGCTTTGGGGCAGGTTGTTCTTATTGGCATAAACGGCAAGCGCATTCGGGTTGATATCCACCAGTCCCGAATAGATGAAATCCGGTGACGGCATAACAAAATGCTCGCCAACGCCTTGACCGTGAGCTCCGAGCCCGACTTGAATGATGTTTAACTTCATGGATGGCCGCTCCTTCTTTCACATTGACATGGCTTTATGTTTGATCGCGGTACAAGTAACCGATTTTGCAGCCCGGAGCCAAAATCCCGTAGATATATACGGCCGTCATTTCCTCGGTTACAACAAGGGAATGTTCGTCTCCTTTTTGAGTCAGCACAAGGTCGCCGGGTCCGATTTCGTATTCGTCCCCTTCTGTGGTGCAAATGCCTCTGCCGGATACAATGATCCAATACTCATTGCAATCGTGATAGTGCAAAGGCACTTCCTGACCGACCTTTAAATGATTAATGCCATAATGATTGATCTCGCTCCAATTTGGAAACAGCTCCAAATCTTGAGCTTCTCTGCGAATAACCGGCATCTGACAAACCCCCTGATCGCTTGATAAATGTTTTGTGTTCCTTGCTTCCCTATCTTACAATGCCCCTTCGTAAAGCTCGATACGACCGGTTTAAACTTTTGTGTGGGATATTATCCTTTCCCAAAAAAAGAAGAACGCCTTCCAATTGGAAAGCGTCTTCTCGGGTACTCGCCTTTAAGCCATGGGGTCGTCGTCCAACGGGAGTATCGGATGACGGATAATGATACGCGTGCCTTTACCTTCCGTTACAGAAATTTGCAGGCGGTAATGCTCCCCAAAGTATAGTTCCAACCGGTTGTTGACGTTGTACAGCCCGACACCCTTTGCCCCTTTATTCAGCGTGGATTCCGCCTGCGGCGAATAGAAGAGCATCTGCACAAGCTGATCCGGGATGCCTACCCCGTTATCGGACAGCTCCAGCACCAGATCGTCGTCCTCCCGCTTCCCGATCAGGACGATTTTTCCTGAATCCGGATTGTCCCGTATGCCATGATGAATCGCATTTTCAATTAACGGCTGCAGCAGCAGGCGCAGGATCGGCAGGTCCATAATGCTTTCATTGATCATCAGCTTAATATTCAAAGGCTTGCCCAGGCGGGCCTTCTCGATACGAATATAAGCCTTCACCTGTTCAATTTCACGCCGGACGGTCGTTAATTCTTTTCCTTGATTGAGGCTGAGCCGCAGCAGATTTCCAAGGGATTCCACCATTTCACTGATTTCTGTCACCTTGTGCTGTTCCGCTTTCCAACGGATCGATTCCAGGGTGTTATACAGAAAATGCGGGTTGATTTGATGGCTGAGCACCTGGAACTCAAGCTCCTTCTTCGTTTTCTCCGATTTATACACTTCTTCAACCAGATCCTGAATCTTGTGAACCATACGATTAAATCCCCGGTACAGCCAGCCGATCTCATCCCCGCGGTTGGAAGAAGGCAAGGAAATCTGGAAGTCTCCGGTCTCAAGAATACGCATGGAGCGGACGAGCCGTACGATTGGATTGGTAAAGTAAAAGGTAATATAGACGATAATGGACAAGCCGCAGAACATGTAAACCAGAAGAAACACATACGTCAGCTCGCTGATTTTCCTGATCGGCGTGGTTAAGGTATCCAGAGGGATGGAGCTGACCATCGTCCATGGAATCTGGCTCATCGTGACAAAGGAAATAAGCGCTTCCTGGTCTTGAATCGTAATCGTTTCCGTTCCTTCATTCTGCTTGTGAATCATATCCAGCAGATGCGGAGCATCGTATCGCAAGCCGATCAATTCTTTCCGGGCATGATAAATGACCGTCCCGTTCTCATCCAGCAGGAAAGTCTGCTGCCCTTTCTGACCCCGGGTCCCTTCAATAAACGGTTTAATGTCTCCCACCCCTACATGGAAGGTAAAAATACCGATCGGCTTGTTGGTGAGCGTATTATCCAATCTCTTGATCCGGCCGATAATGGGCTCGGAAAACATGTCGTAGTTATCCCGGGGCATAAATAGCTGCCATATTGGCTGGCCCGTTTTTTTTACCGAAATGAACCAGGGCTGTCTGCTGATATTGGCGCCATCCTCGACAACCTTCTGATATTCGGGATTCTCGTCAATGGCAATCGGATAATACCTGAGCTTCCGGACGGCGAGCAATCGCTCCTGCTCTGCCAGCAGAGTTGTCATACTAATTGCGAATGTTTTGGCTTCCTGTTCATTTTTCGGCACCTGATTCAACAATTTTTTCATCTTTGTTTGGGCAATAACATCATTGACCCGATAGTTCAAACCGGTCAAATAATCCTCAAGCGCTTTTGTACGCTGGAATAAGGCATCGATGGAGAAGGAGGTGTTGGCTGTAGAAATACCTTCGACAGACTTCTTGTATGAATAATACGAGAAAAATAGAAACGGAACGACGATAACGGCGATGAACAGAACGATGATCGTCATCCGGATCGAAATAGCACGCGGGATAATCGGTTTACTCATCGTAAATCCCCATAAAATTGCGGTAATCTTTAGGAGTTTTCCCCGTTATTTTTTTGAAGGTTTTGGCAAAATGGGCCCGGTCCCGGTAACCGACCTCAAGAGCAATCTGATAGATGCGGTAGCTTGTGTCGCCAAGCAGTTCTTTAGCTCTCTCCATGCGGATCCAGGTCAGATAATCGATGAAGGTCATCTGCTTTTCTTTTTTGAACAATTTGCTTAGCCAGACCGGCGTAACATGCACATGATCGGCGACAGCCTGCAGGGACAGGTTGTCCTGAAAATGCTTGAGCATATAGTGCTCGGCCTCCTGAACAATCTGATTTCTGGCCGGCATCTGCTGCTTCATCGTATCGGAAAGCCGGAACAGGTACTTCTCCAGGACGCCCTGAAGCGAGCCCATCGTATCATACTGCTCGAATTCCTCCCAGATCGAGATAATTTCCTTCTCCCACCACCGGTCACGCAGCCCCCGTTCCGCGCATACATTCAACAATTCCAGCAGCCATTCGAAGGTGCGTTCTTGAATATCGCGGACAGCAGACAGCGACCAGGACTGAACAAGCCCTGTATAACCTGCCAGCTCCGTTTGAATTTCCTCGATAGAGCCGAATTGAATCAATTCGAGCAGCACGTTGACATCATCGAGCGTAATCGCATCGGACTCAGCGGGATTTCCCGTTTCGCCCGCCAATATCCGGTTGCCCCCATAAACCGCTTTTGCTGCGAGATACCCAATCGCTTCCCGGTAGGCGTGATAGGTATGCTTCACATCGACAAGCTGCGGGTATAGACCGATGGTCACCGTCACCTTCACATAAATATTAAGCCGCGTAATGATCGTTTGAATGAGGTTATCCAACGACTGCGGGTCTGTCCCGCTCTCATTCTCCGCAAGGAGAACGACCCACCGCTCCTGGCGGTCCTTGAACATGGCGAAACGCTGCATATACGCTTCGTTCAGTGTCTGCTCCAGTACGTTCCCGACCGCGAACAGGACAAGCTCGCTTTGTTTGCTTGCCTTCAGATCATCCACCTCAATGGCAAAAAGGCAATGGCGGCTTGACATCATCCAGCCCATTTTCATGGTTTCCATCTGATAGGTGATTTTGGCCTCCAGGATGGAATCAAAGGGAGCTTTAATTAATTCTCTCAAAATCTCTTCTCTCATCTGGGGCAATGCCTGGTTAACCTGGGACTCCAGCAATTCATAGTTGAGCTTGAATCGTTTCTCATCATTGATCTGACTGGTCGCTTTCATGATCATCTGCTTCATTTGTTCGATATTAATCGGTTTCAATATATAATCAACGGCGCCGTTCTGAAGGGCGGTTCGAATATATTCAAAATCATCAAAACCGCTGATGACAATTGCCCTGCCCTGAAACAAGCCCTGGTTTTGAATCATTTCAAGCATTTGCAGCCCCGTCATCCCATTCATTTTCACATCCGTAATAAGGATGTCGGGCTGCACCTCCTCAATCATCTGCATCGCATGATTGGCATTCTCGGCCGTGTACACCTCAAACTCGCCCAGCTCTTGCCAGGGGAATATGGTTCGTAAACCTTCGCGAATTTCGATTTCATCATCTACAATAATGACCTTATACATGATATGTCCGCCTCTTGTTTTTTCATTTCGTAATCATCCCTGGAGTGGGCTGCATAAACGGTTCAATATCTGGATTATATCAAGGAGGCGGAATTACTGATACATCGGATATGGATGCGGCAGCTGGTAAAGAAAGCCGGATTGAATGTTCTGGAGCATCAGAGGGCTTTTTGATAGAATAGAGGCAGTTGGCAGATGACCGACCGGGACAAGGGAAAGCGTGTATGAATGGCAAAGGGGTTGAATTTCAGGATGGAACAGGAATGGATCCAGCATTCGGTTATTTTCTGTTTGAAGCATAAGAAAGGCTCCCGGGAAGCCGGGCAGTTTCTCGCTGATGGGCAAAAGATTCTCAGCTCTATTCCGGTAGTGAAGCATTTTCATGTATTCCGCCAGGTTAGTCCAAAGAACGACTATGATTACGGATTTTCGATGGAATTTGCCAGCCGGGAGGAGTACGAGGCGTATAACGCACACCCGCTACATACAGCATTTGTAGAGGAGCGCTGGAAGACGGAAGTGGAGCGTTTCCTGGAAATTGATTACCAGAAGTAATAGTTGCAATTAAAATGAGGAAGAGCAGTTAAGGGAGACAGCCCCACTGCTCTTTTTTTGGGTCTCTTTCGTTTGGAATAATCCTGAGAGGCGGCGCGGGATACGGTAATCCATTGAATCCCGGGTCCGTCGAGTTATGGCTAAAGGAGTAATAAACGGCAATTCAGATAATCGTATAACAATCCCGCCGCATAAGGCTGGAAGGGGAAAAAGCAAAAGCAGCCAGGCTGGCCCGCATGAAGGGCGGGGTGCAAGGCTGCTTTTGTCATCTTCATTTCGTGTCTTAGGGAAACGAACGAACTCTGATAGGAACGGCGCAGCCGGCCCTTTTCAGAAATTCCGTTGTCCCTATTCCTGATGCTCGGACTTGGAGTCTTCTTTTTCTTCAAAGACCTCAGCCGCTTCCTCTGCGGAAAACTCTGTATCAAATTCTTCTGCGAATTTGTTTAATTCGGTGGTCTGCACTTCCGCTTTGGTTGCCTTGTTCTGTGAACGGGCCACTTGGACACCTCCTGGTTCAAAATTGCAACAAGTATTAGCTTTCCGCAGAACGCGGGTTTTATGCAGAAAATTAGTGGATATCGCTAGCCCATAACACAAGTGAGCGGTTATCGCGTTCAGCGCCAAGGGAGCGAAGCTCTGCCGCCATACCCGAATCGGCAATGTCCTCGCCGTTCCAGCGGTCAATCCTGATTTTGCTGAGTCCTTGCTGGTTCAGCACCGTGCGGAATACCTGCCTTAGCAGATCATGTTTCTGCGGTACTTCAATGCCTGCTTTGGGAGCGGCGTGATCCGTACCGGAGGCGGAGGGCGTGTCCAGCTCCACAATCCGGCGGCCGTTGTTCTCCATCCAGTAACGCCATATGCCGTTGTGGAGGACCAGATAATTGCCATTCTTGCGTGAAAAGTTGGCTCCGTAAGCGGAAGGCCAATCGGCTGCAAGGCCGAAGGGATTGGCGGGATCAGCGGCGGAGAGTACCGTCAGTGCATCGTCCATACGTCCCGGCATCGGCTCGCGTACGGCGGCGATCTGCTCCCGCCGGGCGAACTGCAAAGTGGGCACGCCCTGAACAAGCAGTCCACGCGTAACCACTCCCCAATGCTCCAGCTGCCTCAGCACAGGCAGCAGCTCATCCCAGCTGAACGGCGAAAGCTGGGTGACCAGTTCTTTGGATACAATGCCGCAGCTGTCCAGCAAATGCTGGGTCCAGTACAGAACGGGTTCCGTTTCGGCTTCCGCTGCCGATCCATTGATCGCAGGGGCAGGCCGCTCCCGAACGTCTTCCGCATCTTCATGATCCTTCAGCGATCCGGTCCAGTACCAGCGTCCAAGCCCAGAACCGGTCTTGGCATGCTGCTTGCCTTTGGTGAGCAGCTGCAGCCGCAGCGGTGCGAACTGGTCGTTCGAGACACGACCTTCCCATACCAGGGCGATCAGGTCGGCGAGCAGCTCGGAAGGGGGCTTGCCATAGTCCCGGCTCAGCTTCGTGAGAAAGCTGGCTCCGTTTTCCTGCAGCAGGGCCAACAGCTTGGGGTTCCCGGATTGCTCAACAGGCGCCTGCTTGACATAAGGGGCATAGAGCGGCTTGGCATCGGCAAGGAAAAAAGCAATTTTGCCTTCTTTCTCTTGCTCCTCCTTGCGCCCCAGCCATAGGACTTCTCCGGTCGCGCAGAGCAGGTCCAGATCCTCCTTGCGGTACCCTGTCATCCGCGCCGGGAAAATGACCGATTCCCAATGCGATGCCGGCAGATAGAAGCCTTGGAGCAGTCCGATGATCGTCCTCAGGCCGTCTATGCCGGTGAGCTGCGTACCGGGCAGGGCGTGCTGGAGCATCGACATGTGGGCGCACCAGCGGATCGGATCGACGGGCTCCGCCTGCTTGCGCGCCTGTTCCATGGTCAGCCGGATCAGCCGCTTGGCCACACGCCGGCTTGTCCAGATCCGCTCCTCGCTGCTGGCGGCGAAAGGTGCTTGCTCGATCAGGTCCAGACGGATCAGCGCAAGCACGACCTGCCCGGCATCGGAAGCGGAGAGCGCCGGATAACGCCCGCGAAGCTCCTCTTCGGTGAAGGAGAGCCGGTGCTCAGCGAATCGCCCGGCAACAAAAGCAATCCCGCTGTCCGTCCCGGGGAAGCTCTCATACATTCCGGTTTCGTCCGCACAGATGTAGCGGAGTTCGCTTCCAAACGTCATTGTGGTTACACTGCCCGTCTGCCGGAGTGAATCCAGCCAATCGGAGGTATGCTCCGCATCCTGCGTGATGGCGGCCGCCTCTTCGAAAGTGAGATCACCCCGCCATTTGAGCAGCGTATAAAGCTCGCTCGGCGAAGAGGGAATAAGCTCGCCGGCTTCCAGCCGCTTCGCTTCGTGGTCGGCAATAAGCGGATCGATTGCCCGCCGGACCGCTTCCTCGCCGAACAGCTCGCCTGCCAGGGATTTGCTGACGCTCATCAGCTGAAGCTGCGTAGCTTCGCTCAAGCCATCGCCTTCATAGATTTGCGTATTGATATATTCCCACAGAAACTGCACCGCGAATGGGGAAGGGGTATTGGTCTCCTGCACAACGATATCGATCTGTCCCGCCGAGATGCCCGCAAGCAGCCGCTTCAACCCGTTCACATCCAGATACAGATGCAGGCATTCCCGCATGGCTTCCTGCAGATAAGGAAAATGCTCGGCATACGGCAGCGACTGCTTCAGCAGCTCCTCGCTGCGCAGGCGCTTCTGCCACATCGGTGTCCGGGTGAAGCTGCGCGAGAGCAGCAGGGAGGTCTCGGCGATACGACGGAAAGCGATAGCCAGCAGCGGCGAGCCTGTAATCGCCTCCGTCATCAATGGCTCGATGCTCTCAGGCGTTATCTGCCATAATGTCTGCAGCCAGGAGGCATCCCATTCCGGGAGCACCAGCTCGATGCCGTTGTCCTTGGCATTTCCATACATCTTATAAGGCAGCAGCTGCTTGAATCGATGTTCAATGGCCAGCAACCAGGTCCGGTTAATCCGGCGACCGAAGGGATTATGGATAATCACGCGCGTCTGATTCATCAGGTCGCGGTAATGCTCGATTACGATTCTCCCGTCTGTAGGCAGAGCAAGCGCCAGGTGCTGGGACTTGGCAAATCCGATCAGCTCGCCCGCAGAGACGGCATCCAGTCCGTATTCGGTGTCCAGCCAATCGATGGCGGCGGTCTCCAATTCGTTCAGAGGCGGGAGGGCTTCCTCGCCAGTGCCGGAAACGTCTGGCACAGGAACGGATGACTGCTCGTGCACGTCTTCCTTGTTCCAGTTCAACCGGTTCTCCAATTGACTGAAGAATTGCCCCAGCTTCACGCCAAGCTCATAGCCCCGACCCCCGGATTCCGCCCGCCAAAACGGAATTTCACTGAAACGGTTGGGCGCTTCCTTCACATAGACCCGGTCATTCTGGATCGAGCTGATCACCCAGGAGGAGGTGCCCAACTGAAATACGTCCCCGACGCGGCTCTCATGAATATATTCCTCGTCCAGCTCGCCCAGGTGGACGCGGCTGTCCGCGTGGTGCACGGGGTAAGCCGAGCTTTGCGGTATCGTGCCGGCTCCGGTGATGGCGGCCATGGCGGTATTCGCCCGCTTCTGCAGCAGATTGAGGCTCCTGTCCCAATCCATAATCGGTTTGGCAAACGGATAGAACCCTGCCAGCACCTTCAGCGAAGCTTCCAGGCGTGCCAGCGGAAATTCCCGGTAGCATTCGCTCTGCGAAATAAGCGCATGAAGCTGTCGCACCTCCAGATCTTCCGCTGCGACCATTGCCGTAATCTGCTGGGAAAGCACATCGAGCGGCTCATGAGGGAGCACAATCTCTTCAATGTCGCGCCGGGAAATATCACGGCAGAGTACAGCCGATTCCGGCAGCTCGCTGCGGCCGCGGGCGAGAATGAAGCCGCGGCTTACATCGCCAACGGCATGGCCTGCGCGTCCGATCCGCTGGATGCCGGCGGCGGCCTGCTTCGGCGAGTCGATCTGAATGACCAGCTCGACATGGCCGACATCGATGCCAAGCTCCAGCGATGAGGTGGCGACCAGGCATCGGAGCTCGCCCGCCTTGAGCATTTGCTCAATACTCAACCTGCGTTCGCGAGCGAGGCTGCCATGATGGGCACGCGCCATTTCGTAGCCGGCATGCTCATTAAGCCGCAGAACAAGCCGTTCGCACATTCGGCGGCTGTTGACGAACACCAGCACCGAACGGGCATCGCCCATAAGCTGGAATACCCGGTCAACGAGGGGCAGCCAGGCGGCATCCCGCGTCTTCGCCGGGCGGCTCAGATCGGGCATGGTCACCCGCACCTCAATCGACTTCGACATGAGGCTTTCTACGATTCTGACCGCTCTCTGCACATGACCGAGCGGATGCGGCGGTTGCCCGCTCCCGCTGGGACCGCTGTCCGTCTCCGCTGCCGGGGCGGCAGAAGAAACAGCGGACGGAGACTCCCAGCCGCCGAGGAACCGGGCCACACGTTCCAGAGGCTTCTGCGTGGCAGAAACCCCGATGCGCAGCACCGGCTGCGGGCACAACGAGGAAAGCCGCTCCAGAGAAAGGGACAGATGGGCTCCGCGCTTGTCCCCGGCCAGCCCGTGAATTTCGTCGACAATAACCGTTTCCACTGTCTTCAGCATCCCTCGCCCTTTCTCGGAAGTCAGCAGAAGATAACAGGATTCGGGCGTAGTAACAAGCACGTCAGGCGGGTTGCGCACCATTTTGGCGCGTTCGCTTGCGGAGGTATCCCCGGTTCGAACGGCAGAGCGTACACCGGGCCAGGGATAAGTCTCCTGTGCAAGGTTTTCATCGTGGAAACGTTCAATGGCTTCCATGAAGCCGATAATATGGTACTGAATATCGTTGTTGAGCGCCTTAAGCGGCGTAATATACAATACGCGCACCCCGGGCTTCCGGCTTTTGCCCGTGGCTTGCGCCGCGATTTTTTCCTCTGCGATGCGGTTCAGGCAGGGAAGCAGCGCGGCGAGCGTTTTGCCCGACCCTGTAGGAGCGGCAATCAACGTATGACGATGCTCCAGGATGGAAGCCCAGGCATCCAGCTGGATATCGGTCGGTTGGCCGAAGGTCTGCGCGAACCAGCCTGCCAGCGTCGGATGAAATACCCGCAATGCGGGGGAGAGCTCTGACATAAGCACAACCGCTCCTCTCTTTCAAGCTGCGGAAATCGCAATTCCGCTTCAAGCGAAAGCTGCAGAATGCCGCTTCCTGTTTATACGCCCCTGTCTGCAGTTGACTTGCCAAGCGGCGGAGCTTGTTCTGATCTTCATACAGAACCGCCGCAGCAGAGCCGCCGCCGTCCCGCTTAGCTGGACACCTGTGTTTTCTCTGCTGAGATAATCAGGAACATCGGCCTCCGGTTCTCGTCTTTCATCGCTGCATCCGTCTGAAGCATTTCATTGGAGGGCATGGGCTCGTTAACGGCCTTCACTGCAAACCCGGCGCCGATCAGATCATTAAAGTAAGTCGAAATGGTCCGGTGGTACTTCACGACATTTTCCGTTAGAAAGGTCGTTTCCCGAAGTCCCTCGGACTGATAATGGTCTACCGGCCAATGCAGACGGTTTCCTTGGTCATCGAAATACCAATCCTGTTCTTTTCGGGAAGTGAAAATAGGATGTTCGACGGAGAAAATAAAAGCGCCTCCCGGCTTCAGGCAAGCATGCACCTTTTTGCAAATGGCATCAAATGAGCGGATATAATGAAAGGCCAATGAGCTGATTGCGATATCGAATTGAGAAGGGGCAAAATCGATGTCCTCAATCGGCATTTGCAAATAAGTAATGGCTGGATCAGCGGTTTGTTCGCGGGCTTTTTGAAGCATGTTTTCGGAAATATCCACACCTATCACTGAAGCTGCCTGCTGCTCCCGGACATAGCGGCAATGCCAGCCGAAGCCGCATCCTAAATCAAGCACGCTTTTGTTGCGCAGCTCAGGCAACAAGGATTGGAACACATGCCACTCCCCTGCACCCTCCAGTCCTTTAATGGAACGCGGCATTTGCTTGTAGGCGGAGAAAAAATTCGCGTCATCATATTTGTTCTGCTTCATCGGGTATTTCATCTCCTATGCCTGTTAGTTTAAGAAGCTATCCTCTTAGGTCTTGCCAAAAGCTGTATCTCTTCATGCTAACTGAAACGTATTTCTTCTTCAAGTCACTCCATCCGGAGAGCATTTCAGGCGGTTTTTACAGCCTTTCTAACGCTTATAAAAAAACGTTCTTCACCTCCGGTTTTCTTTAGGAATGTGAGGAACGTTTTTTTGGCCGTCAGGGTGAACTTCCCTGACGCGCTATAGAGGAGAGAAACCGCCGGAGCGTTTTATTGCGCCTTGTAATATCGCCGGTATTTAAGCGGCGACAGGCCGGTAATTTCTTTGAATATGCGTCCGAAGTGAGTCAGGCTTTCGAATCCGACCCGCTCGGCGATATGTGCCACTTTATCCGATCCGCCTGTCAAGAGAGCCCGCGCTTCCTTGATCCGGACGTTATTGAGATATTCCGTGAACGTAAACCCGGTGTTCTCCCGGAAGGTTTTGCAGAAGTAGGAGGGGCTGATATAGAACTGGCTCGATATGGCATGAATGGTGTGCTGCCGATCGTAATGGCGGTTCAGATAATCGACGATCTCAAACACTTTTTTATTGACGAGGTTGGTTTCCGCCTGGGCTACGTCCGGCATGGATTCCATTTTGCGGCGGAGGAACAAGAGCAGCTCGAACAGCAGCGTTTTCAAATAATACTCGTATCCCGTCGGCTTCTTTGTGAACTCATGGATCATCTTGCTGAACTGGTTCTCGATAAAGCTCTGTTCGTAGCCGGAAAGCCGTATCATCGGTTGCCCCAGTGTGAAGGTGGACAGCACGTCGAACGAGTCATTGTCAGGGAAGATGGCGTCGATAAATTCTTTCTTGAACTCCAGCGTAATCCGCTCGAACGTTCCGCCGCTCGAATTGACGAGCTTGTGGATTTCATTCATGTTGATCATCAATAACACGCCGCCAACGACCTGGTACGCTTTATCATCGATAAAATAACAGATATCGCCGGAAATGAGATAGAAAATTTCATATCCGTTATGGTAATGGCGGGAGGGCATACTGGATTGATACTTTTTCTCACGATCGATGTGAAATCTCGCTGCTTCATAAAAATCCGATTCCATGCCGCTTCATCTCCTGGAATAAGTTGAATTTACAGAAAATTAACAAGATGATATGTAGAAAATAAAGAAAATAGAGAAGATATGTACTGAAAATGATAGTATCATGCGCTATAGTAGATTTCAAGATGTAAGAAACCAAGGCGGGTGACAGCATGAGTGTCTGAGCGCTAAAAAAACGAATTTTAATCAGTGGAAAAATTTTGTAAACTTACGTAACGCCCTATGTAAACAAAAAGTAAATCTATGAGGTGAGGTCAAAATGAAAAAACCGACCGTCAAGAAAAACTTGCTGCTCAGTCTGAGTGTTGTTTTCGCCGTATCAGCCCTATTGTCCGCCTGTTCCGATAAAGCGGACCCGCAGAAGAATAATGCCTCGCAGCCGGACAAGACCACCGAAGCCGGCAAGAACGCCGACAGCGGCGAGAAGGTGGAAATCGTATGGGTCATGGCGTCCGATCCCGATAAGAAACCATGGCAGGAGGCGATGATCTCCACGTTCGAAGCGAAGCATCCGAATATTAAGGTTCGCCTGGAGAACATTCCTTACGACCAATTCGACCAGAAGCTGACGACAATGATTTCCAGCGGCAAAGCGCCGGATGTGTGGAATCCGAACCAGGCTGACAGCGGTTTCGCCACCTATATGAAGATGGGGGCGTTGCAGGATCTGACCCCTTATATCGAGAAAGGCGCGCCGGAGCTGGATACGATGGATCCCAATTTGCTGAACATTTACAAAATTGACGGCAAAAACTATGGCATCCCCCTCGTGAGCAATGCCACCTATTTGTTCTACAACAAGGATTTGTTCGATCAGGCTAAAATTCCTTATCCGACAACCGACTGGGACGACACGTCATGGAATTATGACAAAATGCTGGAGACTGCGCAAAAGCTGACCCACGATGTCGGCAATGTCCGCAAGCAAGTTTTCGGTTTCTCCAGCACGCTTAGCCCCAATGCCATGGCCTGGTCGTTCGGCGGGGATATGTTCAAGCCGGAAGCTTATACGTCCGGCGTTATGGGAGAGCCGGACCTGATGAATCCGAAAAATATCGAAGCGCTCCAGTTCAACGTCGATTTGATCAATAAATATAAAGTCGCGCCTGACCAGCAGACTGTAGCTGCCTCCGCACAGCTCGGCGATCCGTTCATGACCGGTAAAGTAGCGATGTATATTTCCGGCGGATGGGGGCTTGGCTCCTATAAGGATGCGGAATTCAGCTGGGGTGTAGCGGCCGTGCCTTATCATGAAGGCCGCAAAGTGACGCTGTACGTCGATCCGTGGAGCATCTCGGCGACAAGCAAGCACCCTGCTGAAGCCTGGGAATTCGTCCGTCATCTTGCCGATCCACAGGAAGGCGGAGGCGCTTACCGCTATATGAGCGAAGTTGGCCGGACGCCGGCGGATTCCAGTCTGTTCGAGCTGTGGTACGACCAAATGGCCAAGCAAATCGGCATGGATGCGGCCCAGTTCAAGCAAGTGCACGAAGGTTCCATTAAATACGGCCGGGAAGCCGAGAACCATTTGATCGTCAAATTCAATACGATTTTGGAAACGATGAACCAAACGATGTCTACGGTGTGGAACGGCAAGAAGAGCGTCGACACCGGCCTGAAGGAATTGGATCAGAGCCTGCGCTCGCTTAAATTGGATTAACGGGTAGAGAAACAATCAATATGCCGCCGGCGTGGTTCCTTCGGATCCACCGATTGGAATTCGCCGGCGAACGGAGGTTGCGGTTGTGAAAAGGCGGACTAAAGAAATGAAAAGGGAAGAGCGGTCCTTCTGGATATTCATCGCTCCGTGGTTCATCGGTTTCGTATTGTTCACAGGCGGTCCGATTCTCATTTCCCTTCTTCTCAGCTTCTCGGAATATAACGTCATATCCCCGCCGAAATTTATAGGATTTGATAACTTTAACGTGTTGTTCCACGACAAATTGTTCTATAAGTCTTTGTTCGTGACCGTCTATTACAGCCTGCTGGCCGTTCCGTTCACGATCCTGTCGTCGCTGGTGCTGGCCGTTCTGCTTAATCAGAAAATCCGCGGCCAGACACTCCTTCGGACGCTGTATTATGCACCGAGCATTATTTCCGGTGTTGCGGTCTCCTTTCTTTGGTCATGGCTGCTCAATCCGCAGTTCGGCGTGGTGAATTCGCTGCTCTACGACTGGTTCGGGGTGGAAGGTCCCGGCTGGTTCACCAGCACCGCGACCGTCGTACCGTCCATGGTGCTTATGCAGCTGACGGCTTCCGGCGGCACGATGGTTATTTTTTTGGCGGCGCTGCAATCACTTCCAGCCGATCTGTTCGAGGCCGCTTCGATCGACGGTTCCGGCAAGTTCAGAATGTTCGTCCGGATTACGCTGCCGCTGATATCGCCGGTGATCCTGTTTAATACGATTATCTGCATTATCGAATCGCTGCAGGTATTTACCCAAGCCTATGTCATCACGAAGGGCGGACCGGATTGGGGTTCATACTTCTATGTCTATTATTTGTTCGATACGGCGTTCAAGCAGTTCCGGATGGGGTACGCATCCGCGCAGGCGTGGATCCTATTTGCTATCATTTTCACGCTGACACTCGTCACGCTGCGGGGTTCGAAGCGGTTTGTCCACTATGAATACGACTCCAAGAGATAGGAGGAACCCTGCCGATGAAGCGAAAAACATACGCGTACAACGAACTGGGGCCAATTGCGAAAATCATGCTGTATGCACTGATCTATGCCGGCGTTCTGTTGTTCTCGTTCCCGTTGATATGGATGATCTTGACCTCGCTCAAATCGATGGGAGAGATTCATAAAATACCGATGACCTGGATTCCGTCGCCGGCCCAATGGCACAACTACAAACAAATCTTCATCGATGCCCCGATGGGAAACTACATGTGGAACTCGACCTGGTATACGGTTGTAACCGTTGCAGCAACCGTATTGACCTCATCGCTGGCGGCCTTTGCTTTCGCCCGCCTGCAGGCGCGCGGGAGCACGGTATTGTTCGCGCTGGTGCTCAGCACGATGATGATTCCTTCACAGGTGACGCTGATTCCGCAATATTTGCTGTTTAATGAGCTGAACTGGACGGATTCGTATTTGCCGCTCGTCGTACCTGCATTCACGGCCAGCGCCTTCTGCATCTTTTTGCTTCGCCAGTTTTATATGGGCATCTCCAAAGAACTGGACGAGGCGGTGAAAATCGACGGAGGCAGCCGATTTGTTATGTATTACCGGATCCTGCTCCCGCTCTCGGCGCCCGCGCTTGCGACCGCGGCCGTTCTGGAGATGATGTCGAGATGGAACGACTTGTTCGGTCCGCTCATTTATTTGAACAATGGCAGCAAATATCCGATTTCGCTGGGATTGGCCAATTTTACTGCGGCCTACGGCGCAACGCCCTGGAACCTGCTGATGGCCGCTTCGGTCGTCGCCGTTCTGCCGCTGCTTATTCTCTTCTTCCTGGCGCAGAAATACTTCATTCAAGGCATTGTCACTTCCGGATCGAAAGGATAGCGACAGCCCTAAATCAGAGCATAAGACTCATTACGGAGGATATCTCATGAAATTCGATTTTCATACGCACCATGAACGCTGCGGTCACGCAACAGGCACGATAAGACAATATATTATTGCCGCTATGGACAGCGGGCTGGATATGATCGGCATCTCGGATCATACGCCGTTTTTTGCCCAGGAGCAGGACCGCCCCTCGCTGACCGGCTGTATGGCGAAGAGCGAGTTTCCGGCTTATGTGCGGGAAGTGCTGGAGCTTAAGGCGGAATTTGCCGGCAGAATCGAGGTGCTCCTCGGCATAGAAGCGGATTTTATTCCGGATTGTCTGGATCTGTACCGGAACATTCTTGCCTCTTACCCGTTCGACTATGTCATCGGCTCGGTGCATGAATTTGCCGGGAATGGACTTTACGATAAGAAGCAATGGGAACAACTGACGGTGCAAGGCAAATTGGATCTCAAAAATCTTTATTACGATCATGTGGCTCAATCGGCAAAGTCGGGCTTGTATGACATATTGGGTCACGTCGATGCGCTGAACCGTTATTTCCCGGGATACCCGGAGCTTCGGACGGAAGCGGCGGATCTCACCCTGCAGACGATCGCCAGGCATGACGTTGTCATGGAGATCAATTCTTCCGACGACAATTGGGTGCCGGACGGCTGGCTGCTGGAACGCGCGCTTCATTACGGCGTCAAGGTGACGTTCGGCTCGGATGCGCATGAACCGGAACGCGTCGGTGAGCATTTCGAAGCAATTAAACAGCATCTGCTCGATATCGGTTACCGCGAGTGGGCAATTTTCCGCGGACGCAAGCGAACGATGCTTCCCCTGGATGCCTGATTGGGCAGCGGCGCGCGTTATTTTCCGCGCAGGCTTGAGAGGGGAAAGATGCAATGAACAACCCATGGGTAATCGGCAACGGCCTCATTCTGGTGCGTCTGTTGTTGTCGGTTCTGCTCGGAGGCGCCATCGGTTTCGAACGGGAGCATAATCATCACCCGGCAGGGTTCAGGACGCATATTCTTGTCTGTCTCGGCTCAGCCCTGATAATGATGCTGTCCATCTACGGATTCTCGGAATTCGTCGGCGAGACGAACGTCCGGATCGATCCTGCGCGACTGGCTACGGCGGTAATTACCGGCATCGGCTTTCTTGGCGCAGGTACGATACTTTTTACGGGGAAAGCGATAACAGGTCTGACGACGGCAGCTTCATTATGGGTAGTTGCAGCGATCGGCCTGTCTATCGGAGCAGGCTTTTATTTTGCGGCGGTGAGCGGGACTGCTCTTGTTTTGGTCAATTTGTGGGCATTCAACAAGATCGAACGGCGTTTTCTGCGCAGTAAAAAAATCAGACGGCTCACCATTCAGGCTGCGGCCAGGGAAGATTTTCTGGGCTGTCTCACCGCCCGTCTGAACGACATCTCAATTAAGATCCAAAAGATGACGCTGCTGGAAAAGAGGTTTCCCCTGGAGGAGCCGGATCATGTGGAAGTGCGGCTTCATGTCGTGGTTCCCATATCGATGGAACCGGATGAAATGATCGCGGAGATGAAGAAAATTAGCGGCGTATTCGCCATATCGGTCGAGTGAAGACCGCTGGCGGAGCTATGCGCACGAACGATACAGGAAATGGATGTGTGAATGCGGTATGGCGGTGATTATCGGAGTGGACGGCGGCGGAAGCAAGACGCATGCTGTTGCGGTGGATGAGGAGGGGCGGCTTCTCGGAGTAGGTCTTTCCGGAGCCGGCAATCATCAATCGGTAGGGCTTCAAACGGCGCTTCATCATATACAGGACTCCATCGGCAAAGCTCTGGCGGTGGCGGGACTGACAACGGAGGACATCGATTTTGTACAATTCGGATTGGCGGGTGCGGATCGGGATAAAGATTTCGGCCTTCTGCGTCCTGCACTGGCCACGCTGCCATTCCGGCAGTGGGATCTGGTATGCGACACGATGGAAGGACTGCGGATCGGAAGTCCGGACAATACGGGCGTCGTTCTTGTATGTGGCACGGGCACCAATGCGGCGGGAAGGAACGCCGGCGGGGCGACGGTGCAAACCGGCGGGTTCGGCTATCTCTACGGCGATGCTGCGGGTGGCAGCGATATGGCGGAGAGCACCTTCCGGGCGGCTGTCCGGTCGTGGGAGCTTCGCGACATTCCGTCGATGCTGACCGAATCGGTACCGCACTATTTGGGGTACCGGTCGATGGAAGAGATGTGGAACGATTATTTGGACCGGGATATCTATGAGGTCTCCCGGGACTTGACGCTGGTGCTCCATCAAACGGCGGACGAAGGAGATGAGCTGGCGAGCAGCCTGCTGCGCCAGACGGGCCGCGAATTGGCGTTATCCGCGATCTCCGTCATTCGCCGGCTTGGCATGGAAGATCAGACCGTCCCGGTGGTGCTGATCGGAAGCGTTTTGCAGAAAGGCCGGAACAGGCATTTGCTGGCTGAGCTTTCAGCTACGCTTACGCGGGCAAATATGTCGTATGAGTTGAATATACCGGAGATGGAGCCGGTGTACGGTTCTGTGATGTTGGCCATGGATCGGATGAACATGCCTGTAAGCGCGGAAATGGCGCACAAATTCATTGGATACGGAGGCTACGACAATTGACCAAAAAAGAGTTGAAAGTTGCTGTTATCGGCGGCGGTTCTTCCTACACGCCTGAGCTTGTGGAAGGGTTCATCCGGCATTATCATGAGCTTCCAATTAAAGAGCTGTATCTGGTCGATATCGAAGCGGGAAGCGGGAAGCTTGCGATCGTCGGCGCGCTCGCCAAACGGATGATTGCGAAAGCCGGACTGCCGATCGACGTCCATCTGACCCTGGACCGCCGGGAAGCGCTGCGCGGCGCCGATTTCGTGTCGACGCAGCTTCGTGTCGGACTGCTTGACGCCAGGGCGCTGGATGAACGTATCCCGGCGGCTTACGGCCTGATCGGTCAGGAGACGACCGGTGCGGGGGGATTCGCCAAAGCGCTGCGCACGATTCCGGTTATTCTCGATATTTGCCGCGATATCCGTGAGCTTTCTCCCGACGCATTCCTGCTCAATTTCACCAACCCCGCGGGAATTGTTACCGAAGCGGTGCTGAAATACGGTGGGGTGAAGACGATCGGATTATGCAATTTGCCGATCGGTACCCGCATGCAAATCGCCGGGCTGTTTGAGGTGGAGGTATCCAGGGTCGATGTGGAGATAGTAGGCATCAACCACCTGAACTGGACAACGAGGGTTGCGGTCGACGGCACGGACGTAACGCAAGCGCTTCTGAGCAAAGCGGCCGGTGCGGGCGGCCTTACGATGAAGAACATCCCCGACTTCGGCTGGGATTCCGAATTTCTGCACTCGCTGGGCGCGCTCCCGTGCAGCTATCACCGGTATTACTATTTGACCGAACAAATGCTGGAACATCAGAATGAGCAATTGAAGGAGGGCACGACCCGTGCCGATGTTGTCAAGCGCGTGGAGGCGGAGCTGTTCGAGCTGTATAAAGACCCGCAGCTGAGCGTTAAGCCGCCGCAGCTGGAGCAGCGCGGCGGGGCTTATTATTCTGAAGTTGCCGTCAGTTTGATGACGTCGATCCATAATGACCGCAAAGACATTCAAACCGTCAATATCCGCAACAATGGTGCCATTCCCTGTCTGCCGGACGACGCCTGCGTCGAGATGAATGCGGTCATCGACGCGTCCGGTGCGCGTCCGGTGCAGCCGCGGACCCCGATCGGCCCGCAAATCCGCGGTCTGCTGCAGGTTGTCAAAGCTTATGAGGAATTGACGGTCGAGGCTGCCGTTCACGGCGATTACGGCATGGCGCTGCAGGCGCTGACGATTCATCCGCTTGTCGGTTCTGCCGACAAAGCCAAACAGGTGCTGGATGACATCTTGAAGGAGCACGCAGGCTATTTACCCCAATTCAAATAAGTCAGGCGCTTTTCGATTGCTTGGCCGAAAAAGTTATTATGCATCCAAAGGACCGTCAGGGTACACTTCCCTGACGGTTTTTGCTTTGCGACTTTGGCGATTCATGGGGACGAATCCGGATCCTGCAGCTCGCGGGCATTTCCCAGAATCTCTTTGTATACGCGGATAGCCCGCGCTCTTGAAGCCTTCAGGTCCACGATGGCATCGGGCTGCGGCTCATGAATGGCGCGGCCCTGAAGATGGGCAAGCTGCGGCAGCCAGCGCCGGATATAGCTGCCGGAAGGATCATATCGCTGCGACTGGGTAACGGGGTTCATGATCCGGAAATAAGGGGCCGCATCGTAACCAAGCGAGGAGCTCCACAGCCAGCCGCCGCGGTTCTGCGTATTGTCGTAGTCGGCCAGCATGGAGCGGAAATGGTCCTCGCCGCTCGTAAAGGGGCAGAGTAGATTTTTGGTCAGGAACATCGCGGTGATCATCCGCAGTCGGTTCGGCAGCCCGCCCGTTTCCCGCAGCTGGGTCATGGCTGCATCAATAATCGGAATGCCTGTCTTTCCCTGCGCCCAGGCGGCAAAGTGTTCATCGCTCAAGGCAGAGAGGTCAAACTGCTGTTCATAAGCGAAATAGTCGGGGTTAAAGCGCGCTTGATACAGATAGAAATCCCGCCAGGCCAACTGGCGGACCCAAGCGGCTGAATCCGCCGCGTGATGCACGGCTTCATACACTTCACGCACGGATAAAGCACCGCTATTCAGCCAGCGGGCGAGTCCGCTCGTTCCATCTTCCAGCGCATAATCATCGCGCGTTTGCGCGTAATTCTCCAGCCGCTTCTCCATAAAGTCAGCCAGTCTCCCGGATGGTCCCCGCCTGTCCCTGGCTTCTTCAGCACCGGCGCCTTCCAAGGCCGCCGCCAGTTCGGGAGGCAGGGAGAAGCGCGCGGCGGCTGCCGGGTCGATCGTCGTGATCGTTTCCAGACGGGCAGGGGATACGTCCTTGGACGGAACATAGAACTGGCGGAGGTATGACTCCCACATGCGGTGGAAGGGCGTAAACACCTTATACGGCCCGGATCGGCCTGTGAAATGTTGGAAATCAGCCAGATCCACAAGCGGCGCGTCGTTATAGGCTATAAATCCCCGGCCGAGGCCTTCGGCAGTGGCCTGCAGCCGGTCGTCCCGCTGCCGGGCATATGGCGTATAATCGGCCTGCATGGCTATCCCCGCAATAGGATGAGCGGCAAGCAGCGCTTGCACAACCTCGACCGGTTCGCCGTACAGCATATGGAGAGTTTGTCCGGCTTCCCGGTACGAGCTGTGCAGGCGGGCTGCGCCACGTAGAAATGTTTTACCGCTGTGAGTGTCCAGGCGCCCTCCTCCGATCAGCAGCGGGTCGAACAACAATAGATGAATGCCGGGGCCGCCGCGCCGGTTGGTGGCATCAAATGCCGGCAGCTTGTTTAAACGCAGGTCCTTGCGGTGAATATATAAATACATCCCTGTTTAACTCCCTATTCATACACCCGATGAAAATGCAAAACCGCAGACGCTTGTCCATACGGACAAGTACCTGCGGCTGTTGCATAAGTGCTTTTTTTTGATCTCCCCACTAATCAAGCAGCGTCTTGGTCAACCACTTCATCAGACGGTTCGTCAGCATATTTCTCAAATGTTTCCGGGCTCATTACTCGGCGAGCAGTAACATAGCGTTTAATGTAGTAGGAGTCACTGAGGCCACTAATGGTAATGCCCTTGCTGGAGGAGGAATGAGCAAACTTGCCATCTCCAACATAAATGCCGACGTGCGAAATGCCTCGACCGTTCGTATTAAAGAATACGAGATCACCAGCGATTAAGTCGTCCTTGGCAACTTTCTTACCCAACTTGGACTGGGAGGAGGATGCGTGCGGGATGGAGACGCCGAGTTTCTTGAACACGTACATCGTAAATCCGGAGCAGTCGAATCCTTTGGTTGTTGTCCCTGCTGTCAGGTAGGGAACGCCGATCACATCACTGATAACTCCGTCCATTTTGGAATCTGCAAGAGCGCTTCCAGCTTGGAATAAAAGCATCAATGCTAGACCGATGAGGAGTGCAGAAGCTTTTTTCAAAAATTGTTACCCCTTCCGGTGCCTGCGAGGTTAGCTGTGGGGTTCGGTTGAAGGCTCCCTATGATGCCCTCTGACATTCGTTGCAGCGAATGTCGGGATCAATTCACCCAAGATGGTTCCCCCGCTTCCCACTTAAGGGAATTCGGCAATTTTTTCATGCTGGCATACTAATTCTGTTTTTTTAGCGAATCTCCTTCCAAGTTCACTATTTGTTCACAAATTAGAATTATTAGAGTGAAACTTTTTGACAACTCGTCTCGTAATCATATTGCAAAATAAGAGGTAAGGACTTCCGGCATCAGTTGCCGGTTGGTTCTGGACGCCATTCTATGACTGAAGTCCAGCCTGATTCAGTGAATTTTTCCATTTTTTCCTGCTTTATCGACATAAACCGACCGCATGATGTCCTCATCATACAACAAAAAGGATCGACCGCACACAGGCGGCTGATCCTTCTTTCTAATATTATTTATAGAATCGCAAAAAAGAAACCAGCACCGCCGGCAAAATGAAGGCGACGTACCGCTGGTTTCTTTTGTTGTCTTCTATGAAAATGCACATTCAACGCTAATCGGAAAGTTTATTCTTTGATTGCCCGATCTTCTCCTGAACGGCACCTTTTGCCTTATCGACTTTGCCTTCAGCCTGAAGGGAATGATTGTCCGTTGCATTGCCGATCTGATCTTTGACTTCGCCTTTGACTTTATTCACGTTGCCTTTGATTTTATCGCTGAGACCTTTATCAGACATGGTGCATCGCTCCTTTGCGGCTTATAGCGCTCCTTGCTGCGCTTAACGATATTACCCGAGTGAGTGAAAATGAAACCATTTCACTGGGCAGGAGCCTCTTGCTGACCGCAGTCCAGCGGTTTCACCAATTGTTGATAACTTGTGGATAACTTTGAGGATAAGTGGCTGACGGGGTCAAGTTTGCTTGGAATGCCAGACTTCATACTGGGAGGCAACGGTCCATACTTTCATAATCGTGCGGATAAGATGATAGCTTTGATGCAGGATGAGTGCGATTAATCCGGCCCAGATCATGGAAGCGGATGCCATCGTAAGACTTAGCGCCATGCCAATCGCCCACATCAGCAATGATATACCGGCAAGGGGGAGCAAATGCCGCATCCCACCCCATAACGAGCGTGCCGGGCTCGTTCCTGCCACAACCCCGAACTGCATGGCAAGGAACAACAGATGCAGCAGCAAGACCCATGCCAGCCAACCAAAGACCCAGGGTCCCGCCATGTGGGTGAGGTCCGCCAGGCTGCCGCTGCTAAGCAGGGCAGCAAGCGCTTTGGGCAGCAGCCAGATACCCGGCGCCAGAGCAAGGGCAGTCTCAAGGGTGTAAAGCAGCGCGATCGGCTTCCAGGATTTTCGGATTCCTTGCAGAAATTTAGTGCCGTCAGCGTCATGGGAATGATGGAGAGAGTGGAACAATCCGGCATTCAGAAAGGGCGTCAGGAGCATGCGGGCCGCCAGGAGTATGGCGAATAGCCAGATATAGGGACGAATAAGATCGGTTTTGAGCAGCTGGAATTGCGCCTCCGTCAGGAACAGGTTGACTGCCCCGTCTGAAGGCGCGCTGTCCGGGTAACGCTTCAGCAGTGGAACAATAATGCCTTCAACCGCACGGTAAAGGAAGAAGCCCCACAGCAGCTCATACAGAAACAACATGATAATGATATAGAAATGCTTCATGGCCAGCCGCCAGCCTTGCTTCACATGATGGTTCATGCGAGCCTTCACCTCCTTTTTTTTAAAAAATATTATTAGTCCGCGAGGCATGTAACAGGGGCAGGCACTACCAGGCCAAGGAGGTGAAGATTCCCTCAATCAGCTTGGTGAAGCCGATGCTCCAGCGTGTTCTTGTTTTCTCCGGAAGCTCGGCTTTCATGAAATTGTTGATATGCTTGTTGTCGAGCACATTCTCATTCTTCGGGTCAATCGAGGCCCACAGCAGAGGAGAACTGTGAACCATCTTGTATTGAATATGCTTTTCTCCCGCATCCCAGGTCTTCTGCAGCGTTGTGCCGTCGGCAAACTTGAACATGATCGGCACAGGGCCGAAGCTTCCGCCGTTTTTCCGGATCAGCACAGTCGATTCAATCTTCGCTTCGCCGTTTACCTTCACCGGCTTGACCGCAATGGATTCCACCGCATAATCGGACATCAGCTTGTCGTATACGAACTGGCTGAAATAATCATTCCACTTGGTTCTTGTCACCTGCTCCACAACATGCTGGAAATCCGCTGTAGTGGGATGCTTGAATTTATATTTCTGGAAGTAGGTCCGCATAATTTTGCTCATCGTTTTTGCGCCGACCTGTTTCTCGATGCCGAACAGGACAAGCTTGGCCCGCATGTACACATTTTCCGCATAATGATTATGGTTCTGGTAGGACCAGGAAAGCTGCTTGAGCGGAGCGGGGGCGGTCATATAACTGGCTTCCACAGGAAGATTGGGGGCAACCCCGTATTCGCTCTCCATCACCTTGTCCTCGGAATAGGAAGTGAAGCCTTCATCCAGCCAGGCTTCCTCGAACTCGTTGGAGGCGACCATGCCGTACCAGTACTGATGGCCGATTTCGTGAACAACCGTGCGCTCCAGGTCATAGCCGGGATTGTCCGTCTCGGCGGCAAAGGAAGTAATCAGCGTCGGGTATTCCATTCCTCCAGCGCCGTTGCCGCCCTTGGGAGGCACAACGATCGACAGCGTGGAATAGGGATAAGCGCCGTACCACTGCGAATATTTCGCCAGTGCGGACTTGGCTGCATGCATGTAGCGGTCCTTGAATTTGGCATGCAACGGGTCAAGATACAGCTTGATCCGGACGCCGGGTATGTTGGCTGTCGATAACGGCTCCTCCACATAAACAAAATCTGGTGAAGCGCTCCAACCGAAATCATGCACATCATCGGCATAAAAAGAGTAAACTTTGCGGTCTTTGTCAGCCGCGGTGGGTTTGGTTTGAAAGCCGGTTGCGGCTACCTTGTAGGTGGATGGAACGTTGATCTTCACACTGTAAATGCCGAAGTCGCTGTAAAATTCGGAGTTGCCGTGGTATTGATGGGCATTCCAGCCTTCCGTCGTTCGCCCCCGGGTGCCGACCGTTTCATAGGCGGCAAGCTTCGGAAACCATTGGCCGGCCATCACAAAATTCCCCATGTAGCCCATCCGTGCGAAGACTTCCGGCAGCTTCACTTCGAAGCCCATTTTCAGAGTGACGCTTTTTCCGGGGGCTACCGGCTGCGGCAGGCGGAGCTTGGCCAATGTCTGGTCCTTCTCGTTGCCGTCATCGGGCTGTACATAATGCAGCCTTGGCAGCAGACTGTCATTCTCGCTGGTCACCAGGGAATGGATGCGCATATAGCCAAGGCTGGCCTCCGTAGCCTTGTCATTCCGGAGCTTTCCTCCGGATTCGCGCATGAACGTCGATTCCTTGGACTGGAAGGCATTGGGGTACAGATGAAAATATAGCTCGGACACCTGTTGTCTGCCCGGGTTTGTCCAAGTGATCGTCTGCGTGCCCTGCAGCGTATGGGTATTTTCCTCCAGCCGCACATCGATCTGGTATTCCACAACTCTCTTGCTGAGCGTTTCCGGTCCGGGCTGCATCACCGAATCGGGTTCGGGTGCGCTGGGACGGGGCGGTGTCATCTTGGGTGCTGTATTGGGTTTGTCGGGGGCAAAAGCATACGTATATTGCGAAGTCCAGGCATCCCCGAATCCATGCTGGGCACTCACGCCGAGCAGGACGGCAGCTATTGCAAAGAGCAGCAAACGTTTGGCGTGACGTGGCGTCATTGAACCATTCCCTCCCGTTGACAAGCATCTACAGCATGTATATGTTGGCTTTTCCCGGATTATTAGCTAAAATAGAATTAATGTGTGGACAGGCGAAGAAGCCTTGTCGGACGCGGGATTCACAAAACAATTCAAATGATCATGCGCCGAAAGCCCGGGACTGCAACGGGCATCATATACTGGCATCAGAGAAGGAGTGGAACCACAGATGACCGAACAGGATCAAGGACAAGGTCAGACACCGGACCAGACGGCACCTGCGCCGGAGAAGAAAGAGAAGAGGCAGCTATCGCTTAATGTGGTGAGCAACAAGGAGCACCGGGGATTTGGTGCGGGTACCATCGATCTTAGTGCGGTATCCTGCGTCATTATCGATCAAGGCGAGGCTTATATCGATGTGGGCGCCATGCATGCCAAGAGCAAGGTGGAGAAAGGCATCAAGTTCAGTCCGGATAAGGAGCTGGTTCCAAACGGGCGCTTGTGCTGGATCGTTTGGGTTGCGGTGGACAGAAGTGAGGAAGGTTCTTATTACGCGGGAGCGACGGCTTGTCCGATGCTGGTGGATACAGAGGCGCGCCGCGGTTGGAAGATTCTCGCCCAGCATGTGAACAATCTGGATTATGCGATCAAACGCCGTTTCGTGCTAAGCGAGCTTAGCGCGGAGGAGAAAGCGGCACTGCGGGGTCTACTGATCGCCAATAATCAAGAATGGTGGGACCGCTCGCCGGAAGAACTCAAGCAGGCACTGGCGTAAGCTTTGCGAACTCTTATATGTAGGAGGTGGGATACTTCACTTTGAAGTATCCCTTTCTTATGTTTGGGGTCGCAGCTGCGGTTATACAAGGTCTGCCAGTTCGGCAGGTTTTTTTCTATGGTCAATTACGAGGAGGATGAACGAGACCAGAAGGGGTAATAAGCCGCTGTTAACCAAAAAAAGTACCGGGAAGGAGCTGGAATAACGTCTAACCAATTCCGGGACTTTCCTTTTCAAAAAAACAAGAATTAATAGGCTTGTAGAACTATTTTATTATTGTATTTCTAATAGATAGCTTTTAAAATAGAAGGATAAAATAGGAATATTTGGGGGGAGCATGAATGAATCGTCGGTCTTTATATCAGTGGAGTACAATTATTCTTGCCAGTATGCTGCTTAGCCTCTGTTTTCCGGTACTATCTTATGCGGCAAGCTTTATTAAAGTCGTGTATGACTCAGGCAGCGGATCGATCACTGGAACGATTCAATCGGATCAGCCAACGGTTCATCTGAGCATGGATTCGGGGAATACCAACATTGATCTATCGTCAGTCGTCGGTCAGGCGTATACAGTGGAAAACTCGGATTCCTACTACTACAATGTTACTGGCAATATTGGTAGCGGTTTCAACCCTTACCGGCTGCTGGTGACGGATAATGTGCAGTCAGAGGTGACGCCTTTAGTCACTTCCTCCCTCTATACATTTAATAATGCTCCCTTACCCGCTCCCGCCAGTCTTAGCATTTCGGGGATCAGTATCAATGACAGAGTTGGCCTTTTGGCACTTTTCTGGACAAAAGTCGAGGATCCCAATGTAAAGGGATACAATATTTATGAAGATAATGTATTTATCAAATTTGCCTCAAAGGATGACATATTTGCGAGTCTTTATGGAGTCGATCTGGATATTACCCATGAGTATGCGGTTGCTACTGTAAATTGGGCTGGCGTAGAGTCTGCCTCCCGAACGATTGCTTCAGGCAGAATCGGCAGCGCATTTGATTTGTTTAACCCGGTCTTCAACTATAAGCCCAAAGGCTCCTATCTTCAAAAAGGCGACGAATTGTTTTCTTTCCGGCTGCTGCAAGCCTCTGATGGGAGTATCCCGGAGCACTTTGGCAGATCCGAGTTGTCTTTTTCCTTATCTGACGTAACCGGCTCTGAGGAGCCTATGCAGCGTATTTCAGGTTTAACGGTTGAGCCTGGCGGCATGTCTGCAACCAATGATGAAATCGATCCGCCTGGTGGCATTTTTATTCCGGGTCAACCGAATTTTCCGGGAGGGTCCCCGGGTAATTCAGGTCCTGTTATCGCCTCAGATTTCGAAGTGGTCGCTTCGGATGGATCGATTATTCCTGTCTCGACTGTCTACGTAACTGCTTATACAAATCCGATGGATTCGGTGAAATATAACATTTATGCTTTTCATTTCAATGAATTTTTAAGCACAACGCAAACCTATACGCTGCGCATGTCCCAGACAAGCGCGGGAGAAGAAATCAGGATTCCGGATGTTTATTCGACACAAGGGCAGCTGCATGCAGCTTTTTACGGCTACCGTAACAACGATGTCTATCATTTTAAATATGACAATTGGCAGCTTGTCTATGGCGATATTTATCCGCCGGCACAGCCGGAAGGACTCAAGATTACCCCGGGTGATGCTCAGGCGCAAGTGGGCTGGGAGGCCAATAACGAGTCGGATTTGGCCGGTTATCGCGTTTATCTGGAAGGGGTACTGCTCACGAGTAGTCCGATTGCGGCTACAAGCTATAACTTGACTGGCCTGATCAATGGCAAGACCTATAAGGTGGGTCTGTCTGCAGTCGATAAAGCGGGCAATGAGTCTCCCAAAGCTTCAATGGATGTTATTCCACTCTCCACAAACAATGGCAATGGTGGCAATAATGGGGGGGGAGGGGGTGGAATCGTCATAACACCGCCTCCGGTTGTTGAATCTAAGCCAGCGCCATGTGCGGCTATCGCTGACAATACAAATAAAGAATCAGGCACTCTAGACATTTCAATGGGTACGCAGGACAAGCAGAAATTACTCCCGGCTTGTGCTTCCGATCTTTCTAGTAATAATACGCTCACCTTCCGTAACGGGGATTTAAATGCAACCATACCGGGATCTCTTCTTGAGAAACTAAAAAGCCTTATAACCGCCAAAGAATTGGAGGATGCGCAGATTTCATTTATTTCGGATAAGGTAAATCAGGAAACAGCCGAGAAGATGCTGGTTAACGCTCAGAAGCGACTGAAGAATACTGGTCTTCAATCAGCAGGGGATTTCTATAATTTTGATCTCTCCATCATCACCAAGGATGGTAAAGAACAAAGGTTGAGCAAGCTTGAAACGCCAGTGACACTCAAACTCAAAATCGCAACGGAGGCAAATTTGAAGCTGACCGGCGTCTATTTTATCGGGGATAATGGTGAGCTGGAGTTTATCGCGGGTAAGCTTCAGGATGGATTTTTGGAGGTGCAAATCGACCGTTTTGGCACCTATGCCGTACTGGAATTTGATAAGTCTTTTGATGATGTGAATGCCAGCCACTGGGCCTTATCCGCTATTAAGCAGTTGGCGGCACAGCATGTATTGAGTGGGGTCAGTGAAACGGCTTTTGCTCCCAATCAGCAGGTAACACGGGCTGAATTTGCAGCGTTTCTGACCCGGAAGCTTGGCCTGACAGCGCGGGCAGACAGCACATTTACAGATGTATCTCCAACCAAATGGTATTCAGATGCGGTGACAGCTGCATTCGAAGCGGGGATTATTCAAGGCCGTTCGGATAGGACCTTCGCTCCTGACGAACAGGTAACGAGGCAGGAAATGGCTGCGATGTTGATGAAAGCCTATGAGTTCTTGTCAGGCGTGCCCCTGGATGAGGTTCAGTCGGCCGGTTTTAACGATAGTGATTTGATTAGTGATTGGGCTATCAATTATGTGAATGGTGCCCATTATTTAGGCTTTATTAACGGCAAAGGAGACAACAAATTTGCTCCTCAAACATCTGCCACCCGGGCGGAGGCTGCCCAGCTGATCGCAAAGCTGTAATTGATCTTAAAAAAACCCAAAAAATCGTGCATCCAGGCGGGCGGCCCTGGTGATGCACGATTTTTTTTGCTTGGGCTTAGAAGAGGGCGGTTGTTTGAAGCTGCGTTCTCGGGTGTAAATGGAATTAGACTGGACGATTGATAAAACAAGGAAATAAATACCATTAGGAGGCGTTAACCATGGAAAAGAAAATTGTAGGCGTGTTCAGTACTCATGAAGAAGCAGTGAAAGCGATCGACGATTTGAAAAGCCAGGGCTATTCCTCTGACGATATTTCTATTGTAGCGAAAAATCATGATGTTGTGGATGGGGTTTCCGAGGAGACGGATACCAAAGCGGCGGCAGGACTTGCGACAGGTGCGGCAACAGGCGGTGTCGTCGGCGGCGTGACCGGGTTATTGGCGGGCTTGTTCCTGATTCCGATTCCGGGTATCGGCCCGATCCTTGCGGCAGGTCCTATTGCCGCTACTCTTACAGGGCTGGCTGTTGGCGCAGGCGCTGGCGGAATCGTAGGAGGATTGGTGGGACTTGGCATTCCCGAGGATGAGGCGAAAGAATACGACGGCTACGTGAACAGCGGGAAAATTCTGGTGATGGTGGACTCCGACGCGCAGCGTGATATTCGCGCCTATGACGCCTTCCGCACCAATAATTCCCTGAATGCCCATCGGTACCAATAATCGTTAATCGATTTTACTTTATTAAAGGAAGGAAAGCCTTCTGTTCTGCCACTTGAGGCAGGACAGAAGGCTTTTTCTATCCCTATATTTCTTATGAAAGCCATAAAAAGTTGTTAAAACGGTTTAACGTCCCATCCCCCTGTTTACCACCTCTTATCCTGAAATTCCTTCTTTTTATGCAACAACTTTAATTCCTTTACATAAAATCCATCTCTATTTTAAACGCCTCTGACAAAACCGGTTTAATCTAAGTCTGTCCCGTCAACCCGGTTCATTCTATTCTGTTATATCTTCGGCGCAGGTTATACGGCTGGAAAGCCGCAGGGAAAGCGAGGTTGGATAGGCTTGGCAACGATCGATGATGTGGCAAAGGCATCAGGAGTTTCAAAGGGAACCGTGTCCAATGTGTTCAGCAAGAAACGGCCCATCAGCAAGGCGGTATCCGAGCGGGTGCTGGCCGCTGCCAGAGAACTGAACTACAAACCGAATTATTGGGCGAGAAGCCTGGCGAACCGCTCGACCCGTATTATTGGGCTCAACATGATGGGGGATTCCTCCAAGTTCAGCCAGTTTCATCTGTCTCTATTAAATGGTGTTCTGCGAGTTTGTTACGAGCATGGTTACCGTCTGCTGGTGAATACACTGTCTCCGGAGTATTTAAGCCAGGTGGAAAATATGGCGTCTGACCCTGTGGATGGCGAAATTTTACTTGATCCCGCCGAAAGAGATACGCGTGTAGAGGAAAGAGTGGCCAGGAGTGCTCCGTTGGTTATCATCGGGCGTCCCCCCGTTTATTATGAGGCTCAGGTAAGCTATGTGGACAACGACAATGCAGGCATGGCCTCGGAAGTTACCCGGTACCTGTTGACTTTGGAGCACCGGAATATTTTATTTCTCAATGCAGCTGCCGGCCGGACGGTTGCCGGTGACAGAGAGCTTGGTTACAAGTCGGCTTTCCGCTCGAAAGGGCTAACGCCCGATCCCCGGATGATGCTCCATATCCCGGTGCCCGGTCCCGCCTCCTATGAGTTTGGTTACCAGACAGCACTTGCCATGCTGAAGGAGTTTCCCTCCATTACGGCGGTTATAGCGGATACGGATACTATGGCGCTGGGCGTATATAAAGCTGCAGAGAAATTGAACCTGCGTATTCCGGAGGAATTATCGGTGTTTGCTTTTAGCGATGATTCCGTGTTTTCACCGCAATTCTCGCCGCCTTTGACCGGGGTCAGACTCCATTCCGAGCAGTTGGGTCTGGAAGCCGCCCGTCTGCTGGTCGAGCAGCTGAAGGTCCCTTCAAAAACAGCAAAGAGAGTGCTCGTCCCCACCGAGCTTGTCATACGGGGCTCCTGTACACCAAAAAGTTATTCCATGTAGGTAAGCAGATAACAAAGCATATGCTTTCGAAGCAAGTAATCTGCTTTGCAAGAAGCTATTTTATGTATTTAAGCAGATAACGAAGCATATGCTTTCGAAGCGAGTCATCTGCTCTTGCAAAAAGATGATTCGAAGTAGTTAAGCAGATAACAAAGCACATGCTTTCGAAGCGAGTCATCTGCTCTTGCAAAAAGATGATTCGAAGTAGTTAAGCAGATAACGAAGCATATGCTTTCGAAGCGAGTCATCTGCTCTTGCAAAAAGATGATTCGAAGTAGTTAAGCAGATAACGAAGCATATGCTTTCGAAGCGAGTTATCTGCTTTGCAAGAAGTCATTCCCTGTAGTTAAGCAGATAACAAAGCATATGCTTTCGGAGCGAGTTATCTGCTTAGCAAGAAGTCATTCCCTGTAGTTAAGCAGATAACTTTTAGGAGGAAAAAGATGAACACAATGATAAAAACCGCATCTGCACTAATGTTGGCAAGCTCACTTCTGCTCTCCGCATGCTCGAACACCAATACGGCGAACACAGGAGCCGGTAGTGGCGGCACGCCTGAAGGCACACCGGCGAATTCTACCGGCGACCCGGCAGCCAAACCAGCAGGAGAGATGAAGCTGCGGATTTTGGCTGCCAACATTGGAGGTAAAACACCGGAAGAGAACACCCAGTTCGAAGCAGCCATCAAAGGGCAAACCGGTATCGACGCGAAGCTGGAGAAGCCGGCAAGCGATTATGACCAGAAGGTGCTGACGGCGCTTGGTTCCGGAGAGAAATACGATCTGATCGAAATGAGCGATCTGGGTAAATTAAGTGAATTTATCGATCAGGGCGTCGTATCCGACCTCAACGATTTCGTAACCAATTCGACTGTGCTCTCCGACCCCAAAGTAATTCCAAAGGCAGAATGGGACCAGTTGAAGGATAAAGACGGCAAGATCGTGGCTGTGTTCACCAAATTCCAGGGCGGTACGATGCCGATCGTCCGTAAAGACTGGCTGGACAAGCTGAAGCTGGACGAACCGAAGACGCTGGATGAATATTACAAGGTGCTCAAGGCCTTCAAGGAGCAGGACCCCGATGGCAACGGGAAGAACGACACTTACGGGCTCAGCACAGCGGGACTTTATGAAATTCAAGGCTTTATGAGCGCGGCCGGTCTCAAATACCGTTATGTCATGAAGGACGGCAAGCGTACGATTCCCTATGCGACGGAAGCGGCTGTCCCGATGTATGAATGGTTTGCGAAGCTGACCAAGGAAGGCATCATGGATCCGAATTTCATCACGAATGATACCGGCAAGATGCGCAATCTGTTTCTCACCGACCGTGTAGGCATGGTCACGTATTGGGACGCCTGGGTGGGCATGTTCAACAACCTGCGTCATCAGGAGGATCCGAATACAACGTTCGATGCCAAAGCGATCGCAAGCATTCCCGGTACCGATGGAACGATTCTGATGCGTCGCGGCGACCCGGATTTCTGGATCGTGCCAAGCAATGCCGAGCACCCGGATGCAGCCAAGAAATTCCTGGAGTTTTGGAATTCGGAAGAAGGCATCCGATTGGGCAGCCTGGGCGTTGAAGGCGTGGATTATACGAAAGAAGGTACGGAATACAAAATGACGGCTGTCGGCACGGAACACAATATGGATCACGGGGTGCCGTTCTGGTACAACGAGAATGTGAAAACGGCGTTTGATAAGCTTCCCGGCGTGCAGGATGCGCAGGACCTGGTGAAGCAGTATGCGACACTCGAGCTGGCGCTGCCAGGGTGGGCCGATGCGGAGAAAATCGTACAGAATTACGCGCTTAAAGCCATGTCGGGACAAATGCCGGCCGGCGAAGCCGTGAAAAAGATGCAGGATGAGCTGATAGCCAAAAAGCTGATCGATTAGCGGCCGGCAGCAAATGCCGCTTTGAAGGATTGGATGTGTGAAGAGAATGAGAAATATTAGGAAATATGCGGTTCTTTACGTGATGATGGTACCTGTCGTGGCCTACTTTCTGCTATATGGCTATTATCCGTTCATTAAAGGGCTGCAGATCAGCTTCCAGGACTACAAGCTTATGGGCACGCGGCCATACGTCGGATTCGACAATTACAGGCTGGTATGGAACGACCCTTCTTTCTGGGAGGCGTTTGAAAATACGGTGATCATCGGCGGAGGTATTCTGCTGATGAGCTTCATCGCACCTTTAATTGTCGCCTTATCCCTGAATGAAGTGCTGCAAACCTGGTACAAAAAAATGGCCCAAATGATTATTTATATTCCTCATCTTCTGTCGTGGGTCGTGGTCGGAGGGATCTGGATATTCCTGCTGTCGCCCGACAATGGTCTGGTGAATCTGCTGCTCGGGAAGCTGGCCGGCATCGCGCCGGTCCATTTTCTCGCCGAGTCGGATTGGGCCCGTTGGATGATGATCGGGCTTGCCACGTGGAAGGATATGGGTTACAACTGCATTTTGTTCCTGGCGGGGATCGTTTCCATCAGCCCCTCGCTGTACGAGGCGGCACGCATCGACGGGGCTTCCCGTTGGCAGCAGATGCGTTATGTCACGCTGCCTCAGCTGAGCGGGACGATGAAGGTTATCTTTTTGCTCAACACGCTGGGAATCCTGCGTATTTTCGATCAGGTGTTTATTTTGCGCAACCCGTCGATTGCCGCCAAGGTGGATGTGCTGATGATGTATACCTTCCAGAAAGGCATTCTGGATATCAAGATCGGTCCTGCCGCAGCGGCGAGCTTCTTTGTTGTCCTGATGACGCTTGTACTAACTTTAATTGTTCGCCGACTAACGCGTTTTGATGAGGTGTAAACCATGAATGGAGAACGATTTGACCGGCTGGGCTGGAAAAATAAATGCTTCGACGCGCTGAATATGCTATTTCTGCTGATTCTCATGCTGACGATGGTTATTCCTTTTTTGAACGTTATCTCGCTGGCGTTTTCCTCGGGAATGGCATCCATGCAGCCGGATATTATCCTGTTTCCCAAGCAGTTCAGTCTGGAAGGCTTCAAGATTGTATGGCAAAGCCTTGATATTTGGCGGCCCCTGATGAACAGTACGATTGTTACCGTGGTTGGTACGCTGCTGCATGTGCTGCTGTCGTCGCTTGCGGGTTATGTGCTGATTCATCCGTATGTGCCCGGCAGGAAAACGATGGTGACGTTTATTTTAATCACAATGATGGTGCCTCAAGAGGCCGTCATGATTCCTTTATATGTCGTGAACAAGGATCTGCATCTCATTAACACACTGTCGGTGCTGGTGCTGTCGGGCCTGGTGTCCGGCTTCTCCATCTTGCTGATGCGCAATTTCTTCATGAATGTGCCTTATGAGATGGCCGAATCGGCAAAAATCGACGGTGCCGGGGAATTCCGCATTTTTCTTACGATGTATATGCGTCTTGCCACGGCGGGGCTTGCGACGATCACGCTCTTCGAATTCGTGGGACGCTGGAATATGTTCACCGCCGCGGTGATGTTCATTAACGATGATATGAAATATACGCTGCAGGTGGCGCTGAAATCCATGATTATCGATACCAGCTCCGTATCCAGCAACTACCTGGTCACAACTAATGTGCGGATGGCGGGGATTATCATCAGCATTATTCCGCTGCTTGCGGTTTACCCTTTTGTGCAGAAATATTTTATGAAGGGGATTATGCTGGGAGCGAACAAAGAATAGAGGAGGAGAGGGAAATTGGCTGAAGTATACAAGCGGGGTTCAGCACAGGCAGAAACGCTTCAATTGACCCGCGAGAGGTTCATCGTCAAGGAAGAGGAGCAGACCTATATCGCAGTGCCCTTCGAGCTGATGGGTGATGGTTATGAGCGTATCGAAATTCGTTACAGCTATGACAAACAGGCCGCGGGATCCGTTGTGGATATCGGGTTGAAATCGCCGGAGCGTATCGTGGGATGGAGCGGGGGCGCGCGCAATTCCTTCTTCGTGGGGCTGGAGAAAGCGACACCTGGCTACCTGGCCGGTCCGATCGCGTCCGGCATGTGGGCGGTGCTGCTAGGGGCATACCGCATACCTGAAGCTGGCTGCAGGGTCACTGTGGAAATCACAGCGGTGCCCGCCCGCGGCAGATGGCTGAAAGGCGATCTGCATATGCACACCGTTCATAGCGATGGAAGCTATACTCCAGCCGAGGTGATCAGCTTGTGCTCCGGGCGGGGGCTTGATTTTATCGCCCTAACGGATCATAACACAGCCTCGCAGAACCGCTTCTCCCTGTCTGCGGATGAACGGCTGCTCATTATTCCGGGCGTGGAGCTGACCAGCTACAAGGGGCATGCCAATCTGCTGGGCCAGCCGGATGCGCTCCATGATTTTCGCGTTCTGACGCCGGAGACTGCAGCGTCGGAGCTTTGGCAAGCACGCGATAAGGGGGCGTTCATATCCTTGAATCATCCTTTCTGCGACAATTGCCCGTGGGAGCTCGGGTTCGACGTTCCTTATGACGCCATTGAAGTCTGGAACGGACCGTGGCGCGAGCTGAATGAGAAGGCTGTACAGTGGTGGCAGGAGCAGCTTGGTAAAGGGGAGCGTATTGTGGCTCTCGGCGGCAGTGACACGCACCGCGCCGACCGCTTCGTTAGGCATGGCAGACCGGCTGTCTCCATCTGGACCATGTCGGATACCGTGCAGGGGCTGCTGGACGGTATGCGTCAAGGTCGTGTGGTGTTATCCTTCGATCCGGAGGAAACCTTTATCACCTTGTCCTCCGGGGAGTATGGAATCGGCGACTCGTTTACCCCGGCGAGCCCGGAAGCCGCCGTGCCGCTGCGTATTGAAGCGTCCGCTCTGAAAGCAGACCAGGTAAGCCTCTGGTCCGATCAGGGTGTAGAGGCGCAATGGACGACAGATAATGAACAGGCTGTTTTCGATTTTGAGGGGGCGTCTGACCGTTTGTTTTATCGGGTGGAGGCCAGACGCTATATGGAAGACATTGATCGCACGATCATGACATGCCTGACCAACCCCCTCTATATCGGCAGAACACTTTAGCTCTGCCGATAAGACTCCTGCCGGTTCAATGGCATAGTCATACGAACAGGGGCTAACGCTGCCGGGTGGCGGCGTTAGCCCCTGTCTTACTTCCTTCAACCCGCTTAATCCGTCCACCAGCGCTTAAGCTGTTTCCACCATGACGTTTCCTCATGCGCAGCGCCATTATCGGTGGCTGTACCGGTCGCATCACCGTGATCGCCGCATACCTCGGTCGGCTGGGTGCCGCTGACGAAGGTCTCCAGCCGCTTGCTGGCGCAGGACTTTGCGGCCAGCTTGCCGCTGGTTGGGTCGATATAGACGGAGACGACGCCGCTTGGCATCGGAAAGAGCTTGGGCGGCACGGCGGAGAGCGCCTTCTCCGTATAGGAGGCGAAGATCGGCGCGGCCCGGTGCGCTTCGGCTGTGGTCAGCTTGCGGTCCTTGTCGTAGCCCACCCAGACTGCGGTGGCAAGCTCCGGCGTATAGCCGACCAGCCAGGCATCGGTTGCCGTCGTTCCCGTCTTGCCCGCCACGGGCCGCTTGATCATGGCTGCGACGCGGCTTCCCGTGCCTCCGGTTTCGAAGACGCTCTCCATCAAACTGGTCAGCACATAGGTTTGGGCAGGGGAGACAACTTGGGCGGACGCAGGCTTGGCCTGATACAGCACCTCGCCCTTATTGTCCTCAATGCGCAGAATTGCTGTTGGTTCTATATGAATGCCAGCATTGGCGAAGGTGCCGAAGGCCGAGGCCATCTCGAAGGGGCTGACCGGGAAGGTGCCCAGTGCCAGAGAAGGCAAGGGCTGCATCGGACTGTCGATGCCCAGCTTCCTGGCCATATCGATCACTTTATCCGGACCGACGGCCATAATCGTGTTTACCGCGTAAATATTATCGGAGCTTGCGATGGCCTGCCGCATATCGATATAATCGCCGGTATATTTGTCGTTATGGTTGTTGGGCGCATAGGTTTTGCGGCCTTCGTCATAGGTGAACACGGTTGGCGCGCTTTTGAAGCGGGACACCGGAGTCATGGCTCCCTCCTGGAGCGCTGTCAGATAGAGGATCGGCTTGAAGGACGAGCCGGGTTGGCGCGTTTTGGCGAAGACGCGGTTGAATTGATTGGTTTTGTAGTCGCGGCCGCCAACCATTGCCTTAATATAGCCGCTGCGAGGATCGATGGATATCAGCGCCGCCTGCTGCTCCGAGGAAGCCGGTATGCCTGCGGCTACCGCATCCTCTGCCGCTCGCTGCGCATCCCCGTCGAGCGTCGTATAGATGCGTATGCCTCCTTCGCTGAGCAGCCGCTCGTCGATGCCCAGCTTGTCGATAGCGACCAGCCGGACATAATCGCGGAAGTACGGCGCCGTTCCGTCCTGTTTGCTTGCGCCAAGCGGCTGGAATTGCAGCAGCACACCCGAGGCATGGTCGGCATCGGCCCGCGTAATCATGCCTTGGTCAACCATCGTGCCCAGAATCGTCTTCTGCCGGTCCTTGGCATTCTTCATATCACTGTAGGGCGAGTAATATTTCGGTCCTTTGGGAATGCCGGCGAGCATGGCGCTTTCCGCGAGCGAGAGCTCGGAAGCGTGCTTGCCGTAATATAGCTGCGCGGCGGCCTCGGCTCCATATGCGCCATGGCCGTAATAGATTTGATTCAGATACAGCGACAGAATCTCATCCTTGGAATAGGTCATTTCCAACTGGATGGTATACATCGCTTCCTTCAGCTTGCGCGACCATGTCCGCTCATGGGACAGATACAGATTGCGCGCCAGCTGCTGGGTCAGCGTGCTGGCTCCCTGTTTGGCATCCAGGTGCTCGATGTTGACGACCGCTGCGCGGGCCATCCCTTTGAGATCAAAACCGAGATGGTCATAGAACCGCTGGTCCTCGATCGCCAGCGTCGATTCGATCAGATAAGGCGAGATCGACTTCAGCGGAACGGACTGCCTGTTCTCCTCCGTGTGGAAGGTGTCGATCACATGGCCTTGCGAATCGAGCATCTGTGAGGTCTGGCTGATGGAGGAGACGGGCAGCGCCTGTGTGCGCAGATAGAACAGAAAAGCAAAGGCGGCGACAAGCATCAGCGCAAAGACAGCTCCCGCATAGATGAAGAGGCGCTTTACGCGGCGCAGCAGCGGCTGCCATTTTTCCAGGCGAATACGAAAGGGCAGTCGGCGCTTTGCTCCGCCCTGCCCGTTTACTGTTTTTTTCATGTGAGGGGTCCCCTTATGTGAAACCTTTTATGCCATGCCAATACCTTCTTCTTTCCTTAGTATGGAAATTAGTAGGGCGGGCTATTCATCGAAGGCGATAGTCACATTAAATTTTTGTGAGGGACCTTGGCAAAGGTTGCAATTTCACGGGGTTCTACTATAATACAAATTGAACCATCGACGAGGGAAGAACAGGCTGTTTGATGCGGAAAGTTATCCTATCGGCCTATACATACAACGAAAGTAGGGACAACCATTATGGAACTGTGGTACACCGAGAAACAAACCGAAAGCTATGGCATTACCGCGAAAATCAAAGAAACGTATGTGAGCGAGCAGACGGATTTCCAGAAGCTCGATATGATTGAAACGGAAGAATTCGGCACGATGCTCGTATTGGATGGCATGGTCATGACCACGGATAAGGATGAATTCGTCTACCACGAAATGGTGGCGCACCCGGTGCTGAACACGCATCCCAATCCCAGGCATGTACTGGTCGTAGGCGGCGGAGACGGCGGCGTGATCCGCGAAATTATGAAACACCCGAAGGTGGAGAAAGCCGTACTGGTCGATATTGACGGCAAAGTCATTGAATATTCTAAAAAATATCTGCCGAACATCGCGGGGGAGCTGGATAATCCCCGCGTTGAGGTAATCGTGAACGACGGTTTCATGCATATTCATGATCACAAGAATACCTATGATGTCATCATGGTGGATTCCACCGAGCCTGTCGGTCCGGCGGCCAACCTGTTCACCCGCGGCTTCTACCAAGGCATCTACGAGGCGCTTAAGGAAGATGGCATCTTCGTCGCGCAAACGGATAATCCGTGGTTCAAGGCGGACCTGATCGAAAGCGTCAACCGCGATGTAAAGGAAGTATTCCCGATCGTCCGCGTATACTGGGCCAATGTGCCGACGTATCCGAGCGGCCTGTGGACCTTCACTCTGGGCAGCAAAAAATACGATCCGCTGGCGGTCGACGAGTCCTCGATTCCGGAAATGGACACCAAATATTACAGCCCGCGCCTGCACAAAGCGGCATTTGTACTGCCGAAATTTGTGGAAGACCTGATCAAGTAGGACAGAGAGGACATCAACCTTATGAAACTGGATCAAAAATATTCCGGCAATGTGTTTATTCTCAGTTCCGACGATTATGCCGCCTCCAAGGCCGTCATCTATGGTATGCCGATGGATTTTACCGTCTCCTTCCGTCCAGGCTCGCGTTTTGGGCCGCCGCGTATCCGCGAGGTTTCCATTGGCCTGGAGGAATACAGCCCTTATCTGGACCGCAGTCTGGAGGATATCGAGTATTTCGACGCAGGCGACCTGCTGCTGCCGTTCGGCAATGCGGCGCGTTCCCTCGATATTATCGGCGAGTTCGTACGCGATGTGCTGAAGGATGGCAAAATGCCGGTCGGACTGGGCGGCGAACATCTCGTATCTTGGCCGATCTTTCAGCAGGTCTACGCCAAATATCCGGATCTGGCGATCATTCATTTCGACGCGCATGCCGACCTTCGCGAGCAGTATGAGGGTGAGCCCTTGTCGCATTCGACACCACTCCGCAAAGCGGCTGGCCTGATCGGCGGACAGAACATCTACCAGTTCGGTATCCGCTCGGGTTCGCGCGAGGAGTGGCAGTTTGCCCGCGAGAATATCAATTTCCATCCGTTCGAGGTGCTGGAGCCTTTGAAGAAGGTACTGCCGGAGCTTGCCGGCCGTCCGGTTTATCTGACGATCGATATTGATGTGCTTGATCCTTCCTGCGCGCCGGGCACCGGTACGGCGGAAGCCGGCGGTATTACCTCGAAGGAACTGATTGAGTCCGTTCACGCCATTGCACGTGCGGGCATTAACATCGTCGGCTGCGACCTCGTTGAGGTGGCGCCCGCCTATGACCCAACCGAGCAAACCCAGATCGTGGCGGCCAAAGTCATACGCGAGATGCTGCTTGGGTTCATCAAATAAACGTTAAGCGATTGATATAGCTGCAGCCGATATTCCGGACGAGAACCCGGTTATCGGTTGTTTTTGATTTTCCAGAGACAAATGGAGGTGCATAAATGCCGGTCCAATCGTTTCCGCCCCTTATCGACGGGCAATCGACACTGCTGGTGCTGGGCAGTATGCCGGGCACGGCTTCGCTGGCGAAACATCAATATTACGGGCATCCGCGCAATCATTTCTGGCCGGTGCTTTATGCTTTGGCAGGTGCCGGGGTGCCTGCGGCGGATTACTTGCAGCGGCTCGCTTTTGCCAGGGAGCGGGGGGTAGCGTTATGGGATGTAATTGCGGCCTGCGAGCGTGAGGGCAGTCTGGACGCCAACATCCGCGAAGCGGTTCCCAATGATCTGCCGGCGCTGCTTGCCGGATATCCTGCTGTCCGTGCGCTAGCCTTCAACGGGAACAAGGCGTACGACACGTTCAAGAAATATTTTTCCGGCCATCCCATGAACGAAAGGGTAGCGCATCTGCGGCTGCCGTCCACAAGTCCCATTCCGACGGCCCGGATGCGAACCACAGCGGACCGGGTTGAAGCATGGCGGCCGATCCTGGATTATATGCGGAAGCCTTAATGGAACGCATTTTTTTTGAGCATGTATAAAGATAGGATCCGGATACAGGTTTATCCCTTCGCTTCCTCGAAGCGCAGGTGTTTTCTTTTGCCCTTGGCGTATTTTCTTCAACCGTCAGAAAGCGCCGCACCGCGCTCCGGAAGCATACGCGAGGTGTACGGTGCGATTTTTCCCTTCTTTAAGCTGGAGCAGGAAGATTTTATGCTTCTTTTGGCCATAATGGCTGGTAGAGGGGGAGATAAGCAGATGGGAATTTTTCCGGTCCATGAGCGGCTGGCGGAGCTGTGGACCCTGCAGGGCCGCCGCAAGCTGACTGAACAGGAGCAGGCTGATTATGAGCACTGCATGGCGGTGAATGCGTCCTATTGCAGGCAACTGGCCAATCTGTACAATATGTCACTGCTCGCGTCCATGACAGGAGATACGGAGTGGCAGCATGATATCTGCCAGAAAATCGAGAAGCTGGACGGGCGCCCGTCGCCGCGGCTGTAACAAGCGCCGGTAAAGGCCGGGAACAATCGCGGCGGGCCGGGCGTTCAGAGTCAGCTCTATCCGCTTGCGGAAAAAACCTGACGCATTCCAGCGTCAGCAGTCTGTTCCAGCACGGGTATAAACCCGATTGCCATGTTTGTAGGTCTGCATCAGCTTCAAACGGCTGCCTGTCCATTCAAAGGCTACCAGATCGGCAGGCGCGCCAATGGCCAGTCCCGCCGCTGCGGGAAGTCCCATGAAAGCAGCCGGATGAACGGAGGCCATATCGCAAGCTTCGGAGAGGGAGGCGATCCCTTTATAGACAAGATGACTGATTCCGCTTTGCAGCATTTGGGCCGATCCCGCCAGGATTCCGGGACTTTGCTCCAGATGAAGCTTGCCTTCAGGAGTCAGGACAACTCTTCCGCCGATATGGCTTTCGTATGTCCCGGGGGCCAGGCCGCTGAAGGCAACGGCATCACTGACGAGGATGGCTCTTTTTCCCTTTACGCGGCGGACGACCTTCAGCACGGAATCGGGCAGATGGAAGCCGTCGCCGATCACGCAGGTCCATAGCTCCTCCTGGGCCAGCTGTGCCCAGATATAGTTCGGGTGGCGGGGCAGCATGAGATGCGCCCCATTGCCCAGATGCGTGGACAAGCGCGCGCCGGCCGCCGCAGCCTCCATGATCTGTTCATCGGTTGCGGAAGTGTGTCCGATGGAAACCTGCACGCCATGCTCCACGCATCGGGCGACAAACCCTGCCGTACCCGGCCATTCCGGGGACAGCGTGATGAGCTTGATCCGCCCTTCGGCAGCCTCCTGCCACCGTAGAAACAGCTCCCAGTCGGGCGCCTTGGTGAAGGATCGGCCATGAGCGCCCCGGGGGCCGTCCTCAGGGGAAATAAAAGGCCCCTCCAGATGTATGCCCGCTACGCCGGCGGCCGTGGCGGCATCTTCCCGGCACTCTCCAGCGATACTGCGCAGCGCCTGCTCAATGGCGTCATCCCCGTTGGTTATTACCGTAGGGTAATACGAAGTAACACCTTCCTCGAATAATGCACTTGTCACACTCTTGGCGGTTCCTTTCGCAATGGGAATCGTGTTGAAATCCAGCCCGCGGAAGCCGTTAATTTGCAAATCCACAAAGCCCGGCGCGAGCCAGGGCAGGTTCTCATCGCCTGCCTGTGGCCCTTCTTCTTTATGGATCCCACTGATTTTCCCGCTGGTCATCGTGACGGTGACGGGCTCTCCGCTTAAATAATGAAGCCCTCTAATGGCCGTTATATCGGAATGAGACATACTAGACCTGCTTTCCATACGAGTCGTTATCGGTGTAAAGGGTACAATCCGGATGCCTGCGCAGGATGGAAGAAGGGCACTGTGTGGTGATGGGTCCGTTCAGTGTCGCCGAGACAGCGGCGGCCTTGGTCACGCCCGGAACCATGCAGAAGAGATGAGTGCCGGAGAACAGGGCGGGAATGGTTAGCGTTATGGCGTGGGTGGGAACCGACGGCAGATCGGGGAAGCAGCCATCATTGACCTGCTGCTGCCGGCAAATCTCATCCAGCTCGACGCTTTTTACCCAGACCGGATCATTGAAGTCGGCAACCGGCGGATCATTGAAGGCGATATGTCCATTCTCCCCGATACCCAGACAGACGATATCGATGGGATGCTGCTGCAGCAAACGGGCATAGCGCTGAGACTCCTCTTCCGCGGAAGAAGTGCTGTCAATCAGTTGGACTGTACCGGGATGGACCTCATCGAACAGCCCCTTGCACAGAAAAGCGCTGAAGCGTTCCGGTGCCCCAGGGGGAAGCCCGATGTATTCATCCATATGGAAGGCGGTCACGCGCGACCAGTCCAGACCCTCCACGGAGCGGAGCTTCTCCAGGAATTCGTTCTGGGAGGGGGCAGCCGCAAAAATCATCCGGATTTCCTTCTGGCTAGCCAGAAGCTCCTTCATCTTGGCCGAGACCGCTTCAGCGGCAGAGATCCCCATATGCTTCCGATTCTCATAGACCTCAACTTTTAAAAGGTCCGCGTTCCGGGTTGTTACAAGTCCTTTAGCTGTGCTCATTCCCCTTGTCATCTCCTGTTTTGTCGATTTGTCCTTGTTTAGGACTAATTGATTTTAAGGTATCATGTCCCTACCCTTCCGTCAATCCATTTGTGGAATGATGGAAAGGGGGGACGCTGCCAGCCAGCCCTTCCTTCAACCATGTACAGACGGAAAAAGTCTGCCAGGCTGCCCCTCGCGCCTTATTCCTTCTCGAAATCCAAAATGACCGCATAAGCGGCGCCGATGCTTGCGGAGAATGCATTTTGCAGAAACTGCAGACTCGTCTTTGCGAAGGGCAGATGCAGAGCTCTTTGCTCCATGGTCCGTTGAACGGCCTGCTTGAAGGGTGCAAGCTCCGCCAATGGGCTGTTGATCATAATATGCCGCGGGTTCACCAGATTGACCAGCTGGGACAAAGCAAACCCGACATGCTCGCCGGAGGTCCGCAGCAGGGATCGCATGTCATCTTCATTCTGTTTGCTGACGATCCAGGGAAGCGGATTCCCCTCCAATTCGGCCTGCGGGTAACGGCTTCGTATCTGCTCTTTTACCGCTGGCATACTGACGAGCGCTTCCAGACATCCCCGCTGCCCGCAGGCGCATAAGGGACCATCTCGATGCACACATAGATGGCCGATCTCGCCTGCTATGAAGCTGGCGCCGTTATAGATCCGGCCGTCAATAATCTGCGCTCCGCCCACCCCTTCGTCGATCCGCAAATAGAAAAGATTGGCGGAGTCTCCAGCGCCCGGCATCGTTGAAGCTACGGCCAGAGCGGAAGCTTTGACATTATTCATTACCATCGTCTTCACCGGAAGGTGCTTGTCCAATTTCTCCTTGAGAGGCGTGTTTTTCCAATTCAGATGGGAGGAGAAATGAACGATGCCCCGATGGGGATCGACCAGCGCAGGGATGGTGGCTCCGATGCCGATCGTTCGGGGATACTTGGCCAGCAGCCGGCCGCACAGTCCGATCATTTCCCCGATAAAAGGCTCCGCGTCTGTGTTCAAAATAGGATATTCGCCGCTCTCGAGAATGGAGGAGCGATAATCAGTAACGATATACTGACAGCTGGAATGGCCGATGGATAAGCCGATTGCCGTATGAAAATCGGGAACCAGCTCCAGACGGATTCTCGGACGGCCTGCCCCGGCCTGCTCCGTGAGCCCCTTTTCCACAACGATGCCCTGCTTGATAAAGCTGTCGATAATCAGAGAAATGGTATTTTTGCTTAGACCCAACAGCTTGGCCAGCTCCTGCCGGGAATGATGTTCGCCGCTGCGCAGCAGCGCGAGAGCGCGCTTCTCGTTCATCTGCCGCAATAATCCGGTTCCTTTGCTCATGAATCCATGCCGTCCTTCAATAGAAAGTGATAATTCCCGTTATTCAAGCCAGTATAGCATAAGCCCGCCGTGGCGCAAGAATGGCGGCGGCAATCTCTTTCCTGTTGCGGCAGGATATGATTCACCCTTTATAGAACGTCCCCATCCCCTTGCAATTTTCCCCTGGATGCATATAATAGAAAAAAACAGCTTACAAGCGATGAACGGGACAGTACTTTGCATAGCGCTGCAAGCAGCGAGCCGGGATGGTGAAAGCCGGTGCAGCCAGGCATGGGAAGCGGGCCCGGGAGTTGATTGTCCGAAAGAGCGTTATTTTGCCCTAGTAGGATAATCCGGTCACCCCGTTACCGTGTTCAAGCGGCCCCTCTTATGACCATGGAAGGCGTTCGGCTACCCAGCCGTCACCTCTTAAGCATGAAGGGCGCCAGAAGAGTGGTACCGCGGACTAACCTCCGTCTCTTTACAGAGACGGGGGTTTTTATGTTTTTTTTGGAGTCTATCTTTACCAGGCTTATGCTTCCGATGTGAGTTTTCTTGTTGCTTAAGGAGCATAGTCAAGGAGATACAAGAAAACTCTGAGGAGGAGAATAAAAATGAACCTGTTGCTGAAGTGGGCGGCGGAGCGGCTGCACCCCCATACGGAGCTTTCGAAGGCTGAGCTTGCCGCTGTTTTGGAGCTGCCCCCGGACCCTTTGCTTGCCGACGCGGCTTTTCCTTGTTATCTGCTATCCCGAAAGTGGAAACGCCCTCCTGCGGTGATTGCCCAGGAGCTTGCGGAGCTTGTCCACGATCCTTCGGCGGGCGTTCGTGCAGAAGCCAAGGGGCCGTATCTGAATCTGTTTTTTGATCCAGCCTATTGGGCGGCGCAGCTGCTTGACACCATCCTGGATCCGGAATACGCCAAATCTTCGGAAGGAGCGGGACAGCGGGTGGTGATTGACTTATCCTCGCCGAATATCGCCAAACCTTTTGGAGTGGGGCATCTTCGCTCTACGATGATCGGAAATGCGCTTGCCAATCTCTACCGCTTCTCGGGCTATGAGGTGATCACGGTCAATCATATCGGTGATTGGGGCACGCAGTTCGGCAAGCTGTTGGAAGCCTATGCCCGTTGGGGCGACGAGGCGGCGTTGAAGCGAGAGCCCATCCGCGAGAGCCTGCGCTTGTATGTCCGCTTCCATGAGGAAGCGGAGCTGGATAAGTCGCTGGAGGATGCGGCGCGCCGCTGGTTCTGGAAGCTGGAGAACGGGGACGAGGAAGCGGGTAAGCTGTGGAACGTTTTCGTTACCTTCAGCATGGAGGAATTTCAGCGGGTCTATGCGAGGCTGGGGGTGTCCATGGACTACACCCTTGGAGAAAGCTTCTATAACGATAAAATGGCTGCAGTGGTCAAGCAGCTCACGGAGCAGGGCCTGCTTGAAGAGAGCGATGGCGCGCAGGTTGTACGCCTCGATGAAGAAGGAATGCCGCCCTGTCTCATTCTGAAATCCGACGGCACGACCATTTATCCGACGCGTGATTTGGCTACGGCCTTATACCGGAAGCGGGAGATGAGAGCTGACCGCCTTCTGTATGTCGTAGGAGCAGAGCAGAAGCTGCATTTCCGGCAGGTGTTTTCCGTGCTGAAGCGGATGGGAATGGAAGGGGCGCAGCACTGCGAGCATATCGCCTTCGGTCTGATGAAATTCGGCGGGCGCAAAATGTCCACACGCAGGGGACAGGTGATTTTCCTGGATGAGGTGCTGGATGAAGCCGTAGCCAAAGCCGAGGCTATTATCGCAGGGAAGAATCCGGAGCTTACCGGGCGCAGAGAGATTGCCGAAGCGGTCGGGATCGGCGCCATTGTGTTTGGCGATTTGAAGCATAACAGGCAGCTGGAGGTTGATTTCTCGCTTGACGAGGCGTTGCGTTTTGAGGGGGAAACCGGCCCTTATTTGCAGTATACTGCGGCGCGTGCCTGCAAGCTGCTGGACAAAGGGGGCATGACCATGGAGGAAGCGGCTCAGGCTGTGAAGGAGGGAGCCCTCCGGGGGCAGACCGGTTATCTGGCCTTGCCGGCCGCGTGGACTTGTCTCAAAACGCTGGCCGCTTATCCGCAGGCTGTCCGTGAGGCCGTCCGGGCCAACGAGCCGTCTCTTGCCGCCCGGTTCTTGCTCCAGGCAGCCAAGGATTTCAACCGGTTTTACCACCAGGAGCGGATTATATCGGACTCGCCCGACGAAACGCGCGCGAAGCTGGTGCTTGTGGCGGCATGCGCCCAGGTCATCCGCAGCGGACTGGGACTTCTGGGTCTGCAGTCGCCGCGGCAGATTTAAGTGCTGGCCTTGGCCGGCATTGAAATCCTTGTTGCTCCTGTATATAGTAAGTATCAGAAGAAGCAGGACAGGAGACAGGGCGATGACAGGCAGAGCGAAAGTGCAGATTACGCTGACGAGCGAGCTCGATGGGGAGCGGCAGACGCATGCTTTCATCGGTGAATGGTTCCGCAAAGACCGCACCGTATATGTCCGCTATGAGGAGTCTGACGAGAATGGGCAGGTGCGAACCTTAGTACGCTGGCGGGAAGGCGAGCTCAGCGTGAAGAGGCACGGGGATGTTGAATCGGATCAGACCTTCGCAGCCGGGATGCGCCGCGTGGGGCATTATACATCCACGCATATCCGCTTTCAGCTCGAGACGGATACAACGCTGCTATGGATGCAGTGCGGGGATATGGCTACGGGCAATCCTCTGGGGAAACCGCAGGAGGAACCGATGGCGCCGTCCCTCCCCATGCTGCTGGAGTGGCATTACAGGCTGTGGGTCGACGAACAGCCGACCGGAATGTTCATCGTCCGGCTGCATGCGGAAGAACAGAAAGATAAGCCCGCCGGGGATAACGTCTGAAGAATAGAAGAAAATCATGTTGGTTTTGTGAATGATGAAGGAGAGTTGTATATATGGAAGGAAATACGATAGATCGATTGAATACGCTTGTTAAAGAAGCGATAGCTGACGCCGTGGTGGCCGCGGGACTTGCCTCCCGCGAGGAGCTGCCCCTCTTTGTGCTCGAAGTGCCCAAGGAGAAGTCGCACGGCGACCTGGCTACTAATGCAGCCATGCTCCTGAGCAAGCTGGCCAAGAAGAATCCGCGCCAGATCGCTCAGGAGATACTCGCTCATCTGGATAAAGGCAAGGCCTCCATCCAATCGGCAGAGATTGCCGGTCCCGGCTTTATTAATTTCCGGATCGACAAAGGCTATCTTTATCCGGTTATCAGCGAGGTGCTGGGACAAGGCGAGAATTATGGCCGCGTAAACACCGGGGGCGGTCAGTCTGTACAAGTGGAATTTGTCAGCGCCAATCCCACGGGGAGCCTTCATCTGGGTCATGCGCGGGGGGCCGCAGTAGGCGATGTCCTTTGCAATCTGCTGGACTATGCGGGTTACAAGGTTACCCGTGAATATTATATTAATGATGCGGGCAAGCAGGTAGCCAATCTGGCCTACTCCATTGAAGCGCGCTACAAAGAAGCGCTCGGGCAGGAAGCCCAAATGCCGGAGGACGGCTATTACGGCGAAGATATCATCGGTTTTGCCAAGGCGCTGGCCGAGTCGGAAGGCGACCGGCTGCTGGCGCTGCCGGACGGGGAACGTTTTGCTTTTTTCCGCACCTACGGCCTGGAGCGGGAGCTGAGCAAGATCAAGCGCGATCTTGGGGAATTCCGCGTTGAATTCGACGAATGGTACAGCGAGACGAAGCTGTATGAGACCGGTCAGGTCGAACAGGCGCTTGAGGCGCTGCGCGAACGGGGCCAGGTATTCGAGGAGGAAGGCGCTACGTGGCTGTCCACAATGCCATACGGCGACGACAAGAACCGCGTGCTGGTAAAGAATGACGGGTCTTACACCTACCTGACACCGGATATTGCGTATCATCAGAATAAGTACGCGCGCGGTTACGACCGGATGATCAATATTTGGGGTGCCGATCATCACGGGTATATCCCGCGGGTCAAGGCGGCGATGGCTGCCCTTGGCCACGATCCGCAGAAGCTGGTTGTGCTGATCGCCCAAATGGTCAGCCTCTTTCAGAACGGCGAGAAGATGAAAATGTCCAAGCGCACCGGCAAAGCGGTTACGATGGAGGATCTGATGGCGGAAGTGGGCATCGACGCCATTCGCTATTTCTTTTCCATGCGCAGCATGGATTCGCATTTGGATTTTGACATGGATCTGGCCATTTCGACATCCAATGAAAATCCGGTGTTTTATGTGCAGTATGCCCATGCGCGCATCTGCAGCATCTTCCGTCAGGCACAGGAGCAGGATATTCTGATCCAGCCGCCGGCCTCGGTTGATCTCACCAAGCTGACGACTGAGCATGAATTCGATCTGCTGCGCAAAATGGGCGAGCTGCCTCAGGAAATTGCCGATTCGGCCGAGCAGTATGCGCCGCACCGGCTTGTCCGCTATGTCTATGAGCTGGCCTCGCTCTTCCACAGCTATTACAAGGCGGATCGGGTGATTACCGAGGATGCAGCCCAGACGCAGGCGCGTCTTGCGCTGCTTGCGGCCGTCCGGACCGTGCTGTCAACCGTGCTGCGTCTGATTGGCGTCTCCGCCCCCGAACGGATGTAGCAGCAGCTCTATCTGCGGCTTAATTATTGAAAAACCGCGAACCTACCGGTCCGCGGCTGCGATCATACGCATTACATCCAGCTCCCCGGTCAGTCGGGGAGCTTTTGTGCCTCGCAGTGGGAGCATGGAACGTTTCATGATGGCTTTAATCTCGGCCGGGGCAAGTCCCGGCTGGTAAGCCAGCAGCAGCGCGATGGCCCCGCTGACATGAGAGGTTGCCATCGATGTGCCGCTCATCTCATGATATTTTCCGCGCAGCCAGGAGGACAGAATCTTCTCTCCCGGGGCATAGATGTCAATATGGATACCGCGGTTGCTGAAAGGCGCAATACGGCGTAGGCGGTTAGTTGCTCCCACGGAAATGGTTTGCGGATATTTAGCGGGGTAATCGACGGATTTGCGTTTCCCGTCATTTCCCGAGGAGGCGACAATAATAATACCGGCGTTGAAGGCGTTTGTGACTGCATGGAGCAATGACTTGCTGCGCGTTTTCATGCCGAAGCTCATATTGATAATATTCATCCGGCTGCGCACGCACCAGTCGATGCCCATGATAATGTCGGATACAAATGCGCTGCCGTTGTGGTCGAATGCTTTAACCGGATAAACGGTCGATCTCGGAGCGACGCCGATCATGCCACGGAGCTGGTTGGCGGCAGCAATCGTACCCGCGATATGTGTCCCGTGCCCATTGTCGTCATGCGGCAGCGCAGCACGGTTAAGCAAATTAATGCCTCTGGCAAGCGAATGCTTCAGATCGGGATGGCTGAAATCTACGCCGGTATCAATCACTCCGATTTTGATCCGGTGGCCTGTTGTCGTGCTCCATGCATGCGGAGCTTTAATCTCCTGGACGCCCCAGGGAATCCCTTTCTCGCGGCCGGTCTGCTTGAGCGCGGTGCCGTCAACGGCAAGCAGGGGATCCTCTTCCATCAGGATGTCTTCGCGGGTAGGGGCATCCAGCTGTTCATCGCATAGGGATAACGAGAAGGCTTCAATTAAAGGAAGATGTCTGGGGGCGTGTTCATCGCCAGGAAGCACGCGCAATTCCGACCATTCCTGGAGGAAGCGCAGATAGTCGTTCCGCCGTTTAAAATGGATGATGCGGCGCTTGGTGCAAGACGGGGACTGGGCGGGCGGGCGTTGCAGCAGGCGGAGAATTGCGGTTCGGTCCAAGGTCACGTCTCCTCCCGGTGGACTGTGCTGGAGTATTGTATGATGGAGGACAACAAGCCGTATGAGCGAGTGACCTTTTTTCGTATAATTAGGCTGAATATCCGTGTCATTCGCCGCGCGTTTACATAATATAAACCAGGAGTCCTTAGCGGCTCCCGCATCCCGGGTGGGCAGCAGCCGGATCATCCGGAAGGATACAGTCAAAGCGAAGGGTTGACCTTCGCTTTTTCTTTTTGCGTACGGAAGGGCCAGGCGCTTGCTTTTTTGAAAGAAATAAGTTTTACTATAAGTTGATAATGGAAAGCTGGATAGTTTGTAGTAGATTGAGATGAGAGGAAGTGTCCAATGAGCAGCGAGATCACCTTGAAGATCGATCCTGAACGCGTCAAGGAAATGCCAATGGTTGATTTGGCTTTTGAACTGCTTAAAGCGGCGAATACGCCGTTTTATTATCGGGATATCATGATGGAAATTGCCAAGATACGGGGCTTGTCTCAAGAAGAAACCAACCAAGTGATTGCGCAAGTATATACGGAAATCAACATTGACGGACGTTTTGCCTGCGTCGGAAACAACACCTGGGGGCTCAAGCGCTGGTATCCGGTGGAACGCTCCGAGGATCCGGTTGGCAATGCCAAGCGTCCCCGCATTATCAATGATGATGATGAGGATGACGAGGTGTATCCGGACGAGGAAGAAGAAACCTACACAGCCGAGGAAGAGGATTTCGACAGCTACGATGAAGATCAGGAGATCTTTGACGAGTCGGAAGAGGAAGCCGAGGTTGATGAAGAGGTCTTGATCGACGACGAAGAAATCGATGAGGACACGGACGACGCGGACGAGGATGAGGTGTCGGAGGAAGAGGATTCCGATGACGCGGAGGATTTTGAAGACGACGACGAGGATAAGTAGATCCCGGAACCTTTCATTTTTTTAAGGTCGAACGGTGCTTCTTCTTGTCTTGACAGAGGATAGCCGTGAAGAGTAAACTATTGCATGGGCTTTAAGTTCGCACATGCAAGTAATAAGCCAACCTTAGAAAGTGCCCCGTCTATACGGGTGTCACTTTTTTCTTTTTTTTGCTCTTTTTCAAAGTATAAGAGGGTATAAGCTTCCATCATACTTTGCTTGAAATTCGAAAGGGAAAGAGTCTGTTTCGGCGCAAAAAACGGCGCAGTTGTTTCTTCTTGAGGAAATAGGCAATCCTATACTTTAACATCCTAGCATGGAGGGTATCATCAGTGACCAAGTACATTTTTGTAACCGGCGGTGTTGTGTCGTCTTTGGGTAAGGGCATAACGGCAGCATCGCTTGGCCGATTGCTCAAGAACAGAGGCTTGAAGGTAACGATTCAGAAGTTCGATCCGTATATTAATGTGGACCCGGGAACGATGAGTCCTTATCAGCATGGGGAAGTGTTCGTAACCGACGACGGTGCGGAGACCGACCTTGATCTTGGCCACTATGAGCGCTTTATTGACATTAACCTGTCGAAGAACAGCAATGTGACGACAGGCAAGATCTACTCCTCCGTGATTACTAAGGAGCGGCGCGGTGAATATCTAGGCGGTACGGTGCAGGTTATTCCGCATATAACCAACGAAATCAAGGAACGCGTGTTCCGCGCGGGCAAAGAAACGGGATCCGATGTGGTGATTACGGAAATCGGCGGCACGGTCGGGGATATTGAAAGCCTGCCGTTTCTGGAAGCGATCCGTCAGATCAAAAGCGATATCGGACGCGAAAATGTGATGTATATTCATGTGACGCTGATTCCATTCATCAAAGCGGCTGGCGAAGAGAAAACAAAACCGACCCAGCACAGTGTCAAAGAACTCAGAAGCATCGGCATTCAGCCGAATGTGATTGTGTGCCGGACCGAATATCCGCTTGCGGACGAGCTCAAACGCAAAATTGCGTTGTTCGGCGATATCGACGCGAGTGCAGTTGTAGAATGCCGCGATGCTTCCACATTGTACGAAGTTCCGTTGAACCTGCGCGAGCAGGGGCTGGATGAGATTGTCGTCAATCACCTGAAGCTGACGACGCCGCCGCCGGATATGACGGAATGGGAAGATCTGGTGACGCGTGTCAAACAGCTGAGCCGGACAACCGAGATTGCCATTGTCGGCAAGTACGTTGCGCTGCATGATGCTTATCTCAGCATAGTGGAATCGCTCAGCCATGCCGGCTTCGATGCCGATGCGGATGTGAAGCTGCGCTGGGTGAGCGCGGAGGATGTCAATGAGGATAATGTGGCGGACAAGCTCGAGGGCATCCATGGCATTCTCGTCCCTGGCGGATTCGGCGACAGGGGAATTGAGGGCAAAATTACAGCCATCCGTTACGCCCGCGAGAACGGAATTCCCTTCTTCGGGATCTGTCTGGGCATGCAGGTTGCGGTCATTGAGTATGCCCGCAACGTAACAGGGCTTACTGATGCGAACAGCTCGGAAATCAACCCTTCCACCAAATACCCGGTTATCGACCTGCTGCCGGAACAGAAGGATATCGAGGATTTGGGCGGCACAATGCGTCTTGGCTTGTATCCTTGCAAGCTTGCCACAGGCTCCCTTGCCGAGCGTGAATATAATGATGAGCTGGTGTATGAGCGCCACCGCCACCGGTATGAATTTAATAATGAATATCGCGAGCGTATTGAAGCAGATGGACTCCGCATTTCGGGAACCTCGCCTGATGGCCGGCTTGTGGAGATGATTGAGCTTCCTGATCACCCATGGTTCCTTGCGGTGCAATTCCATCCGGAATTCACTTCCCGTCCGAACCGTCCGCAGCCGTTGTTCCGCGGATTTGTTAAAGCCGCCTTGCAGCGATCGGAGCTGTAGGGGGAAAGTTGTATTTTTTCACTTTTTTTCCAACAGAAGAAGGATATTGAATACCGCTACGCGAATAAACTAACGATTGTGGGAGAGTTGTACCAATCGTGCGGCAGCATTTAGCGCATTCGTAGGAGGGTTCGAGTTGGATAAGAAGAAAGTGTTAATCGTCGACGACCAAAATGGTATTCGAGTCTTGCTGATGGAAGTTTTTAGCAGTGAGGGTTATGTAACCTTTCAAGCCTCTAACGGCAAACTGGCGCTGGAAATCGTAAGAAATGACGCGCCGCATCTCGTCTTGCTGGATATGAAGATTCCAGGAATGGACGGATTGGAAATTCTGAAGCATATCAAGGCGATCAACAAAGACATCAAAGTGATTATGATGACCGCCTACGGGGAGCTTGACATGATCAAGGAAGCTACCGACCACGGGGCATTGATGCATTTTACCAAACCGTTTGATATCGATGAGATCAGAATGGCCGTGAATTTGCAGCTTCGCGGCGGGGAATCCAATAATTGGTACGCAGTAGGGTCCTGAATCATATTCAGGGCTTTTTTTTTCGCCTGCCTGCCGGGAAGTGGACCTGTTTACCGCCGTTCGGGCAGGCTCAGATACAATTCGCGCTCCTAACCACGGAGCCAAGCGTTTCAAAGACCTGTACCAAACAATAAACGGTTGTGGTATACTAGCGGGGTATAACAAGCAGAACCGTGATTTGATTTAAGATTGCCCGTGAGAGTGCTCCCGCTGCCGGCCTTTTCTAAAATAACAGGTGGACGGGCCTCGCCGCCCTTTTTTTGATATTTTTGCGGGAACGCTATAGTCGCATCAAGCGTCCAGCCAGTGACTGGCACCCTCGCAGCAAGCATAAACTCCGTTCCCTTGGCATGTCAGGTAAGGAAAGTCTATGCGATAGACCCCACCTGACTTCCAAAAAAGAAGGAACACCCCTTACCGATGCCTCATAGGCAACGGGCCGTTTTTTCTTGTCCCGCGGATGTTTATGATTGAATAGAATGGCGCGCAGAAGAGAGAAGCACCGCACATGCCAGAGCCGATGCTTCAACAAGCCCCAGCCTGTTTCTTTACGGCTGATTGTTTGGAGAAGACTTGGCCAAAAACATTTAGGAGGAACAGAGAACCTATGCCACTCGTATCGATGAATGAATTTTTACCGAAAGCCAAAGCAAACAAATTCGCAGTTGGTCAGTTCAACATGAATAACCTCGAGTTCGCGCAAGCGATCGTGGAAGCCGCAATGGAAGAGAAATCGCCATTTATTTATGGTGTTTCCGAAGGCGCCTTGAAATACATGGGCATCGAATTTACCGTTGCCATCGCAGAAGCCGCTGCTAAAAAATCCGGCTTGCCGATTGCCCTTCATCTTGATCATGGCAGCAGCTTTGAAGTCGCCATGAAATGTATCCGCGCAGGATTCTCTTCGGTTATGTTTGACGGTTCTCACTACGGACTGGAAGAAAACATCGAATTGACCAAGCAGGTTGTTAAAGCCGCTCGCGCAATGGGTGTTTCCGTTGAAGGCGAACTTGGAACAATTGGCGGGGTTGAGGATGACCTGAGCGTTGATGAAGCTGATGCTACGATGGCCAAGCCTGAAGAAGCTATCCGCTTTTATGAAGAAACCGGTGTGGATTGCCTGGCAATCGCAGTAGGTACCGCCCATGGTATGTACAAAGGCGAACCAAAAATCCATTACGATATTATCCAACAAGTAGCTGATGCCATTCCGGTACCAGTTGTTTTGCACGGCGGATCCGGTGTTCCCGATGAGGCCATTCGTCTGTCGATCGCTGCCGGCGTAGGCAAAATCAATGTTAATACCGAGAACCAGGTCGCTTGTACAGAAGCCATTCGTCAGGCGCTTGAAGCTAGTGCTACTGTCATTGACCCGCGTAAATATTTGACTCCTGCCCGCAATGCGATGAAAGCAGTTGTGCAAGAGAAAATCCGGCTGTTCGGCAGCAGTAATCAAGCGTAACTTCCGGAGCATGGAGTAAACCGCCACATAAACCCCTTATGAAACCGATGCCCTCTTTCACTCAAGTTCCCGTCATATTAAAGTATGAGTAACGGCATCGGATGTTCTTCAAAGGATGCGGCGGTTTTTCCTTTGCTCCCTTCCGAGTGGGAGGATAATGAGACTGATGGAAAAATTAATGATACGCGGCGGTATACCGCTGCGCGGCACCGTGCAGATCAGCGGAGCCAAAAACAGTGCGGTCGCACTGCTGCCCGCCGCTATTTTAGCGGAGTCAACGGTTGTTTTGGACAATTTGCCGCTTATCAGCGATGTGGCGGTGTACAGTGATATCCTTCGGGAGCTGGGCGGAACCGTTACCAGAAGCGGGGATGCGATTTCGATTGACCCATCAGGCATGCAATCGATCCCGATGCCTAATGGAAAAGTAAAGCTGCTTCGTGCCTCCTATTATTTGATGGGTGCCATGCTTGGCCGTTTCGGCGAAGCGACGATCGGTCTTCCCGGTGGCTGCAATTTCGAGCCCAGGCCCATCGAGCAGCATATCAAAGGATTTGAAGCCCTTGGCGCAAAAGTGACAAATGACCATGGTTCGGTTCGGATTGTAGCCAAAGAACTGCGGGGCGCAAAGATTTATCTGGATGTTGTCAGTGTTGGAGCGACCATCAATATTATGCTTGCGGCCTCCCGGGCCAAAGGCTCCACGATTATCGAAAACGCGGCAAAAGAGCCTGAAATTATAGATGTAGCTACTCTTCTAAACGCCATGGGCGCGAAAATTAAAGGAGCCGGGACGGAAACGATCCGTATTGAGGGAGCAGAAAGCTTGCATGGCTGCCGTCATTCGATTATTCCCGACCGCATTCAAGCGGGTACTTACATGATTGCCGCTGCAGCGACACGCGGCGATGTGTTGATTGATAATGTCATTCCCAAACATATGGAGGCTGTTACCGCCAAGCTTCAGGAAATGGGCGTTCATGTGTATGAAATGGATGAATCGATTCGGATCGTCGGTCAAGCCGACTATGAAGCAATCGATGTTAAAGCACTGGTGTACCCCGGATTTGCCACCGACTTGCAATCTCCAATGACCAGTCTGCTGACCCAGACGAAAGGCGTTAGCATTCTGAGTGATTATATCTACAGCAACCGGTTCAAGCATGTTCCCGAATTAATGAGAATGGGCGCCAACATCCGGTTGGAGGGACGTTCTGCCATCGTAGAGGGCGGACCGCTCACAGCTGCCAAAGTCCGTGCCGCCGATTTGCGGGCAGGAGCGGCGTTGGTTGTGGCGGCTCTGACCATTCCGGAGGGCGTGTCGGAAATAACCGGCGTGGAATATATCGACAGAGGCTATGACAATCTGGTAGATAATTTGCGGATGCTGGGTGCCGATGTCTGGCGCGAGCAAGGGCAAGAGTAAGCTTTTTACAAGAGGAAGCCGAATCGGCGCTGGAATATACCAGGCCGATTCCGGCAATGATGGATGGAATAAGATGCATTTTTTTTGATCATTGAAAAGAAGTGGTGATAATATGTCCGATCTTCAGATCGCCGATCTGGAAGAGTTGAAACTGACCGAGCTGTACAAGCTTGCCAAACAGTTTCAGATACCGTATTACGGTACATTGAAGAAGAAAGAATTAATTTTTGCTATTCTGCGTGCGCAAGCCGAGCAAGGCGGGCTTATGTTTATGCAGGGTGTATTGGAGATTTTATCTGAAGGGTACGGATTTCTCCGCCCGATCAATTACTTGCCGAGCACGGAAGACATTTACATCTCAGCGTCCCAGATTCGCAAGTTTGACCTTCGGACAGGCGACCTGGTTTCAGGCAAATGCCGCCCTCCCAAGGAGAATGAACGTTATTTTGGTCTGCTGCAGGTCAACGCCGTTAATGGAGAAAGCCCCGAACAAGCTGGAGAACGCCTGCATTTTCCTGCCCTTACTCCTCTGTTTCCAGAAAAGAAGATGGTCCTTGAAACTTCCCAATCCAAACTTTCCACGCGTATTATGGATTTGCTCGCCCCAGTGGGACTCGGTCAGCGCGGACTTATTGTCGCACCGCCGAAAGCAGGCAAGACCTTGCTGCTCAAGGAGATTGCCAACAGTATTTCAACCAACCATCCAGAAATCGAACTGTTTGTTCTGCTGATCGACGAGCGACCGGAGGAAGTAACGGATATGTCGCGTTCTGTCAAAGGAGAGGTTATTGCCTCCACGTTCGACGAGCTGCCGGAGAATCATATCAAGGTAACTGAGCTGGTCTTGGAAAGAGCGCTTCGTCTGGTTGAGCATAAGAAGGATGTTGTTATTCTTATGGATAGCATTACGCGATTGGCTCGCGCCTACAACCTCGTCGTTCCGGCTTCAGGGAGAACGCTTAGCGGCGGTATCGACCCTGCTGCGTTTCACCGTCCGAAGCGGTTTTTTGGATCGGCTCGAAATGTGGAAGAGGGCGGCAGCCTGACGATTCTGGCGACGGCGCTTGTGGAAACAGGCTCGCGCATGGATGATATTATTTATGAAGAATTTAAAGGAACAGGCAACATGGAGCTTCATTTGGACCGCAAGCTCGCAGATCGTCGTATCTTCCCCGCGTTGGACATCCGCCGCTCGGGAACAAGACGCGAAGAAATGCTGCTTACCAAGGAAGAGCTGGATAAAGTATGGGCCATTCGCAAGAATATGAATGATTCGATCGAATTTGTCGACGGATTCCTCAAGAAGCTCGCCGACACCAAGACGAACGAAGAATTTCTGGCCTCGCTGGATATATCGGCAATGGGGCAGCCGCCTAAGCGGCCGCAAAGCAGCCATTCTTCCGGCTCCGGGAGCAGCGGCACGGGAACGAGCGCGACACGGCGCCCGACCACTCGATCGACGCCTGTCTCCTAAGGAAAGAAGGAGGACATCATGAATCTCGTATATGCGGACGAACAAGGCAACTTGTTCGATCATCCGGATTGGTTGGCGCTTGGAAGAAGCGGCGACATGGTCACTGAACTTATGGACGATGAATTGATTCCGCTGCCTGAAGGTGCGACATTGGTAGGCTTGCCCTATACCCGGCCAATTGGCATTCATGCGGCCTCCGGTGAAATGAGGCCGCTGCCCGGTGACTTCCAGGCCGTAGGAGCGCTCCTTCCACAGGGCTATACCCGATTGTGCATCCCAAGCTATATGAAGACAGACAAGACGCAGAAGCTTCCCTTGTTCGGTTATTCGGCCGTGGTCTGGAAAGAGGACGGTTTCTATGTGGCTGCACATAAATCGGATGATCCTGAACGCTGGAATCCGCTGAATTGCGATCCCGAGGAACTGAATCTTCAGGTTGACCGTCTGCTTGCCAAATATCCCGACAACCGTCTTTACAAGCATTTGTCCCATTGTGCGCAAGGCTATGAATGCCTGACCGCATCCAATACATTTTTGCAGCGCTGGGAAGGCGCGGTACCGGTATCGTTTTCCTGCAATGCAGGCTGCTTCGGCTGTATTTCCGAGCAGCCTGACGACAGCGGGTTCCCTGCTCCGCAGACAAGAATGAACTTCAAGCCGACTGTCGACGAGATTGTGGATATTATGCTGGAGCATCTGCATTCGCCTGAAGCGATTATCAGCTTCGGCCAAGGCTGCGAAGGCGAACCTTCGACCCAGGCCAAGATTATCGTGGAAGCCATGCGCCGTGTTCGGCAGCAGACGCAGCTGGGATATATCAATATCAATACGAATGCCGGGTTGACCGATCATATCCGCGCTATTGTGGATGCAGGATTAAATCTGATGCGGGTGAGCACCATCAGTGCATTGGATGATCATTACAACGCATATTACAAGCCTCGCGGATATGATTTGCGCAATGTGGAGAAGTCCCTTCGTTACGCCGCGGATAAAGGGGTATATACGTCTATTAATTACTTGATTTTCCCTGGCGTCACCGACCGCGAAGAAGAGATGGAAGCAATGATTGGCTTCATCAAACGGACGGGGCTTCGATTTATCCAAATGCGCAATCTGAACATCGATCCCGAAAGCTATCTGGAGCTGATCCCGGCGCCGCAGGGCGATATTTACGGAATGAAGCAGATGCTGGATATCTTTGCTGAAGAACTCCCCGATGTAGTAATCGGCTCCTACACGCATGTGCCGCCGATGCCGGTCAAGTAGAACGGAGCGCTCGTAACGGGATTAGGAATGGCATTGCATGATTGATGGCACGCATGTTATACTACTTGAGTGTGTATTTTAACTCTGGGTCCGCCTGTGGCTCAGGGCAGAAAGAGGTGTATACGAATGAAACAAGGTATTCATCCGGCCTTTCACGTCACTACCGTTACTTGCGCTTGTGGAAACAGCTTCGAATCAGGTTCGATTAAAGAGAACCTGCGTGTAGAGATCTGTTCCAACTGTCACCCATTCTTTACGGGTAAGCAAAAGTTCCTGGATGCTGGCGGACGTGTCGACAAATTCAAGAAAAAATACGGCATCTAATTCCAATGATCCGTTTCTGTCTATATTTGGCAGAATACAAGAACCTCCCTCAGCCATCCTATGGTTGAAGGGAGGTTTTTTTATGGAGAAGTCACGCAAATTTTCGCAGGCCGCCGCAGGATTGGCTCTGCTTCTCATGATCGCCGTGATAGGCGGATGTGGCATCAAAAAAGACAGCAGCAACAATATGAATACCCGATCGTACGGACATGACGGGTATCTGGGCATTTCCAACAGCAACCCTCATTTGCCCAACCGGAACGGCAATGATCTCAATTATGGTTCGGATGGGAATTTCGCGGAACGTAAGCTGAAGGAAATTCGCGGAGTGGCGGATTATACAATCATCATCCAAGGCCCTAAACTGAAAGTGGCGGTGAAAGCGGCCCGAAATGTTGATCCCGCAAGTCTGGAAAGGGAAGTTTTGTCCACCCTGCAAGCCAATATGCCCCGTTATGAAGTGTCGGTAACGACAATGAAATAATTTGACGGGAAGATACGGATGATAAGCCAATCTTCTTGCAGTTGCACTTTGGGACAGAACACGCTATAATTATTTCTGCCGTGCTAGACGGGGAGGTAGCGGTGCCCTGTAACTCGCAATCCGCTGTAGCGAGGTTGAATTCCTGTCTGAGGTTGTGCCATGCGGGGCTGGTTTTTAGGAACGGTGTTGACGGTTTGGTCCTCCGCAATGAACGCTTGTGAACTCGGTCAGGTCCGGAAGGAAGCAGCCGTAAGCGGGTACGTTCATGTGCCGGGGGAGTGCCTGACCAGAGCCGGAAATAAAATTGCCGCCCGGGTTGCACGTATCGAAGACAGGTGCGCGGTTCATCATTTAAGTATCAGCCACCGAATTAAACGACAAACATCCATGCGAAGCTCAATATGGCTTCGCGAGGATGTTTTTTCTTTTTTTGCAGGAATTTGGTAATTATGGAACGAAAGGAAGTAGAAGTAAAATAAAAAAAGAGGGGATCAACATGTACAAAGCTCCATCCTTACCGGTCGGCACTATGAGTATGGACACGCTTGATGAGTATTCCAGTCATCTGCCCGGGGCTATGGTTCTGGTCCTTGATGACGAGGGTGTCATCACACAATGTAACTCCTTGTTTCTGAACGAAACCGGCTACGCTTCCTCCACGATCCTCAAACGGGACATCGCTGTACTATCCGATAGTCCCTTATTCAACACCCGAATGGTCGATAATGCCCTCAGTATTGGAAACCGCAACATATTCAAACCGGAACCGGCCCATCTGATCATGGCAAACGGTGAAATTCTCATCGTTCATGTCATGCCGCTGCGAATGGAAACGGGCCAGGGTCTGCTCCATTTGCTGCTGTTGTTCAATCAGGAACCGGTCAAAGAAGGAAATCTGATCCAACGCTTCGGGGAAACGATGCTGACGGATGATCATCTCGGAGCCATTCTGCTCCATCCCGCCGATTCCATTATTCTGGATATCAGCCCGCTCGCATGCAGACTGCTTGGTGCTCCAAAATGCAGCATCGTTAATGAGCCGCTGCATCACTTTTTTGCCTCCACGAAGGAATACAAGCTGATACAAAATGCGCTTGCCGGCGGTCCCGCTGTACGGAATCACCCAATGACCTGGTTGCATAGAACCGAGCAGGCCGGGCAGACCGAACTGCTGATGGATGTCGGCCTGTTTCATAGTCCGCTCGGCCTGGTGGAAGGCGCCTATATCCTGTTCAAGGATGTCACCAATCTGCGTTCGCTTGAAGAGCAGGTTCAGCGGAGTGACCGCCTGGCCATGATTGGCCAGATAGCAGCGGGAGCCGCGCATGAGATCCGTAACCCGCTCACGGCGATCAGAGGGTTTTTACAATTGTTTCAAAAAACGATGACCGTTCGCGGAATGAGCAAGGAAGTCGAATATACCGAGATTATGCTTACGGAGCTGGACCGGATCAACAGTCTGGTCGGAGAGTTTTTGATGCTGAGCAAGCCCAGACACAAAATGCAGAACCATATTCATATTGATGCCGTACTTCGGGACATCATGCCGATGGTCTCGAGCGAGGCGCTGCTTCATGGCGTGACCGTATCCTGGGAGTGGGAACCGGGGCTTCCTTTTGTGACGGCAGATCCGGAAATGCTCAAGCAGGTATTTTTAAATATTTGCAAGAATGGTATAGAAGCAATGAATATCGGGGGCGACTTAACGGTTTATGCACAAATGGAAGTCAACAGCGAAGGAAGATGGCTGGCGGTTGACATCCAAGATACCGGACCTGGTATTCCCTCTTCCATGCTGAATAAAATATTTGATCCGTTCGTCACCACCAAAGCAAATGGAACAGGGCTTGGATTATCCGTCTGCCAGCGGATTGTGCATGATTTTGGGGGGATAATCAAGGCGGCTACCCGGACAGAGGGCGCGCTATTTACGGTGATGCTGCCCTGTTGAGCTTTGGATATAGACCCGCCGCATCATCGCTAATGATCCAATGCCATGCTGTAAACGCACCCAGGGAGGCGGCATGCTTCGAAAGAAGGAAAGAAACACCGGAGGTTAACGGTTTTTTTGAAGGACAGGTTCGTGTATAATGGAAATACTGGGCATTGCCCACCAATGAGCCGAAAGGAACGGTCCGTGTGACACATATCGCTTTATATCGCGCCTGGCGTCCACAGACGTTCCAGGACATGGTTGGCCAGCAACATATAATCCAGACGCTGCAGAATGCAATACGGGAAGACCGGGTTTCGCATGCTTATCTGTTTAACGGTCCCCGGGGGACCGGTAAAACAACGGCAGCCAAAGTATTGGCAAAAGCGATCAACTGCGAGCGGGGGCCCGCGCCGGAGCCATGTAACGAATGCGAGGCTTGCCGCGGTATCACCGCAGGAACCGTGATGGATGTCGTGGAGATCGATGCCGCATCCAACCGCGGGATTGATGAAATTCGGGATATCCGCGACAAGGTCAGATATGCCCCGTCCGAGGTACGCACCAAGGTTTATATTATCGATGAGGTGCATATGCTTACCACGGAGGCGTTTAACGCTCTGCTCAAAACGCTGGAGGAGCCGCCGGGACATGTCATGTTTATATTGGCGACAACGGAACCGCACAAGCTGCCGGCAACCATCATTTCACGCTGCCAGCGCTTTGACTTTCGTCAGGTTTCGCTCCCGGAGCAGACGCAGCGGCTGCGTCAGATATGCGATGAAGAAGGAATTGGCGCGGAGGAAGAGGCTTTGGCCTATATTGCGCGTCTTTCCGATGGTGGAATGCGCGACGCCATAAGCCTGTTGGAACAGGTTTCCGCTTATGGGGGCGAGCAGATTACACTCTCAAATGCGGTCGAAGTAACCGGGGGGCTCGCGGCTGAGCAGTTCAGCCAACTGGCAGAAGCTGTGCGGGACCGTAATGCGGGAGCTATCCTTCCCCTTGTGGAAGGTCTGATGCAGGCGGGAAAAAGCGCGGACAAATGCCTCGAAAATTTAGTATACTATTTTCGGGATCTGCTTGTGATCAAGCTGGGACCAAATGGAGTGGCAACGACGGAGAGAATCGTCGATCAGGAGCCGTATCGGGCTATGGCCGAAGCGTTCACCTCGGAGCGGTTATTCCGCATGATTGATGTATTGAATCAATATCAATCCGAAATCCGTCATGCAACGCTTCCTCAAACGATCTTTGAAGTCGCTTTGATGAAGATTTGCACCATACCTGAAACTGCGGTTTCAAGCACATCAGGCGATCACGCGGCAACAGAAGCGAATAAGATGTCCTCTGCAGCGGCTCCTTCGGCTGCAGCTTCCGCAGATCTGATGCGGATGCAGCAGAGGATCGATACGTTGGAGCGGAAATTGGAACAGCTGCTGCGTTCGGGCGTACAGCCTACCGGCGAAGAAGCCAAAGGCACTGCCGCCGAGGGGACAGGCCAGTCACGCGGCAACAACAGCAGAGCCAGCTTCGGCAGCCGGGCCGGTGCTTCCCCTTCTTCCGGTGGAGCTGTGCGGTCAAATGTGAAGCTGGAGCCATTTCTTGCTGCGGCTGATGGACAAGCGATTGCTCAGGTGCGTATGAAGTGGAGCGAGATTTTGCAGCGTGTCAAGGAAATGCGCATAACCGTGCATGCCTGGCTGGTGGATGGGGAACCGGTATCCGCCGCAGATCATACACTGCTTATCGCGTTCAAGAATACCATGCACCGCGAAACAACAGAGAAGCCGGCTAACCGTGAAGTCATTGAGAAGGTGCTGGAGGAATCCTTTTCGCGCCCTGTGCGTCTGGCAACGGTTATGCTCAAAGAATGGCAGTCCGCATCCGATTCAGCGCCGGCATCTTCCGCAGAGACACTGGTCCTGCAGCCTGATGAGCAGGGTGGACCTCCAGCCGAACCGGAATGGGTCGAAGAAGCGGTCAAGCTGTTCGGCGAGGATCTTGTGGTCATCAAAGACAAATGACGGTTGAAGGATTTCCCGCAGGAATGGCGCAATTGATACTTCTTAAATACCAGAAAGAATCCGTTGCATGTCATCATCCACAAATTCCATTACCAACAAACATAAGGAGTGTTACGCAATGAACAACATGAACCAAATGATGAAGCAAGTGAAGAAAATGCAGGAGCAAATGCTTAAGGCGCAAGAGGAATTGGGCACCAAAACCATTGAGGGCACAGCTGGCGGCGGCGCGGTTACGGTCATCGTAAACGGCCACAAAAATGTACAGAGCATTGTCATCAAGCCGGAGGCTGTTGATCCGGATGATGTTGAAATGCTGCAGGATCTTGTCATGACTGCCGTGAACGACGCGATCACCAAAGCCGATGAGCTGGCGAATAAAGACCTGGGTAAGTATACGGGCGGAGTGAAAATTCCAGGTTTGTTCTAAATTCGCTTCACCTGCGGCAAGCATGCGTAAATGGCAATAGCTCGGATGAAGAAACTTGTATCGTCGTCAGAGGATGCAGGTTTCTTCTTGATTAAAGGCAGGGAACGCCCAAATCCGATTTGGGGAAGTTGAAATAAAGGAGCTGCGTCTTTGTATTATCCCGAACCGATAGCCAAACTTATCGACGCTTTCAGCCGACTGCCGGGGATCGGTCCCAAAACGGCTGCCCGGCTTGCCTTTCATGTTCTGAAGATGAAAGAGGACGATGTTATTGATTTTGCCAAGTCATTGGTCAGCGTGAAACGCAATCTTCATTTTTGTTCGGTTTGCTGCAACATCACGGACATTGATCCATGCCGGATTTGCCAGGACAAAAGCAGGGATGATGCCGTGATTTGCGTCGTTCAAGAATCAAGGGATTTGGTGGCAATGGAAAGAACAAAAGAGTATCAAGGTCAATATCATGTTCTGCAGGGAGCTATCTCGCCGATCGAAGGTATTGGACCTGAAGAGATCCGGATAGCCGAGCTGCTAAGGCGGCTTAGCGATGAGCGGGTACAGGAAATGATATTGGCGACCAATCCTAATATTGAAGGTGAAGCGACCGCTATGTACTTGTCACGGCTTGTCAAGCCTTTCGGTATTAAGGTAACCCGTATTGCGCATGGGCTGCCGGTTGGCGGCGACCTGGAATACGCCGATGAAGTAACGCTTTCCAAAGCGCTGGAAGGCAGAAGAGAATTGAACTGATTTATTTCTATCTGATCAACGGCTGACAAGGCCGCCTTTAAGGCAGCTGCCCTCCTTTCAATATCGAAACCCTGTGAGCGAAGGCATATTCACAGGGTTTTCTTCACCTTTATAGAATTTATACGTTTCACTCTTATAAATTCTATAAGGTGTAAGGGAAGAAACTAACTTAGCCTCCAGAGGACGGTGCAGCCGTTTCTTCTTAGTTTTCGTTCTGTTTTCCGGTGTTCTTTCATAAATCTGTACTACATGCTAAATCAATCGGGCATGGACACAGTGGACAAGCGGAAGGGGAAAAACGAAAATGTGGGATAAATGGCTGCAACAACGTCAAAGAGCGGCATTGGCAGAGAAAGAGAACAAACTGAAGCAGGAGATGCTGGAAATTTATGATGAGATACTTGTTGCAAAACGCGATTGGGACAACGCCCTGCGTCATTTTGAATATGCCCTGGGCAAAGATCAGACCGATTACGCGATCTTTGCCATCGAAGCGGCCGAGAAAAGATATGAAATGCTGTTAAGAAAAGCCAAAGCATTGAATGGGGACTGGTGCGAGTCCGTAAGGGGGATGGCGGTATGCAAACCATATGGCTTGTCTTATTGATTGTTTCATCTTTGCTGCTCGCAGTTGTTATATTGAGAAACCAAATATCCTGGTTGTGGTTCCGCCGTTTTGCGCTTCATCTTATCGCAGCTGCCGCTGCGCTGTACCTGCTCAACTATTCCGGAGTTGTCCCAGGCATGGAGGTGCCGCTTAATCCGGCTACGATCGGCACGGTCGTCCTGCTCGGGCTGCCGGGTATCATGCTGGTACTGGGGCTGCAATGGACGCTGTTCTAAACCTTCTGCGAAAATAGCTTGACCGCGATGCGAGATCTATGTTAAATTACTCTTTGCGTCATATACGACCACGAAATTGAAAAAAACAATTTAAAAAAAGTACTTGCAATCAGCTAGGCGGATGTGATATATTAATCAAGTCGCCGCTGAAACGTAGCACGACAGCTTACAAAGCGGGCAAAGCCTTATGCAGCCTGCAAGAAGAAGCATTTGTTCTTTGAAAACTGAACAATGAGCGACCTGTCAAACAGGTTTTAAAGAATGAGCTGTTTTTAGCTTATCTGTAAGCTATGAGATCTTCGGATCTCTTTTATGGAGAGTTTGATCCTGGCTCAGGACGAACGCTGGCGGCGTGCCTAATACATGCAAGTCGAGCGGACTAACGGGTTCCTTCGGGAACTCGTTGGTTAGCGGCGGACGGGTGAGTAACACGTAGGCAACCTGCCTATAAGCCTGGGATAACATC
>NZ_BMHP01000007.1 GCF_014641075.1 Paenibacillus nasutitermitis | reverse complement strand
CTCCCCTTACAGTGACAGGTTTTATTATTTCACCTGTCTACCGTATGGGGAGCATATCATCAACGAGATGGCCCTTCTTTTGATCTTACGTTCTTCAACGGTTTTAGTATCAAATCAAAGCTGCAACACCGTTATTGACTCGTCATTGAAAATTTCACCGTTGTCACGGAAGCCAAATCTTTCGTAAAGTTTTTTTGCAGCTAGGTTTTCAGGTTTATAAGGAATCCAACAGTAATGTGCTGGACCTGCTGGATAGGTACGGATAAATTCCAAAATCTTTTTCATAGCCTCCCCACCATAACCCATGTTCTGGTATTGTCTGTCGATCATTAACCGCATGATGCAATAGTTGTCTTCTGCGATAGATGGTTCATCATATCCAGTGATTCCATATGCCAACATAACGAAACCGACCGGCTGCTCATCAGCATAAATGACAAATGGAAATGGATGCCCCCCATTGGTTGCAAGAACATAACACGAAGCCACACTTGACAGATTGGACGCAACAAAGCGCCGTTGGTCTTCTGATACTTCCAAGTTAAACATGGCACGCCGGTTTTCCAGTGTGATCTTTCTGAGTGTAATCATATTGATATCTCCCATCATTTCTATTCATACTGCGTTGCGGCCGCATAAATAACATACATTTTATTCAAAAAAAGTAATAGACTTATGTTGAATTTTTTTGTAGGATAATATGTATCCATTTCTTTTTTAGGGATATCCATCTTTGCACTTGGCACACACTTAACTGGTACATAATTGTTCCAGTTTTTTTTGTTCATGTTTGCTCCTTTGGATAAAATCTGACTCAATCAATTTTTTGTACATATATCATATCTGTGTCCTAGTACCATGATCCCTTTTGAAGGGTCTTTTTCATTTTCAGGAGGTATCTTAAAATGAGGATTTTTAAGACACAGCAAGACTTTGTCACCCTACGCCGCACCGGAGCTTTTCCGATGACGATCCTTGATCAAGTCGAGGGCTACTCGATAACCTCCATGTCTTATAGCGTGGAAAAGGCAGCCGATCATTTTGGCTGGATGCCGTTGTATCTTAACTTCGACTAAAACTGGATATGTGCCAAAATCCATATGTATCCTGCCTTTTTATATTTGGCTATTAAACAGATAACAATGACTAGGACAGCGCCCATCTGCCCTTCGCTTAATAAAACAAGGAGTAGCTGCCGTGGCAGCTCCCTTTGGTTGATATTGATCTTCTCATGGGTAAGGTTTACCAGATCATTATGTTTTTAATTACTTTTCTAAGAATAACAGTTGTTTCATCACAGATAACAATGTCCCGTTTAAATTTTCTTCCTGACCAGAACGCCAAGCGACAAAACCGTCTGGGCGGATGAGTACGGCTCCACCTGCTGAAATCCGATAGATTTTGTGCCACAGATTTTCAGGATCCTGTAAACTTCCTGTTTGACCGATGGTGAACACATCAATTGGAAGGTTGTTAAGTTCAGCAGACACATATTGTGCTGTATGGACCCATGGGCTGTGTTCATCGGTTATAAGGACAAAGTTTTTGTTAAAAAGATCAATGGTGGAAATGGGTTGTCCCTTTTGTTCTAACCAGAGATGGGGTGCACGTGTGCCTGGTTTACCATCAAGCTTTTCGACATAAGGCGATAAGCTGCTCTCTGAATCAAAGTGCTCAGCGATGACAGCTAATGAACAATATTGGTATCGCATAATGACATGATTATTACTAGTAACAGGAGCTTTGTCTTCTTTTTTACGAACCATATTAAGCTGTCCTGTATTCGCAATCAGACCCGCTTGCTCGGTGGTAAAGTGAGCAACTGCTTTTCGTTCGATCTCATATGTGCTTAAGAGTCCAGGTGCAGCCGCACCTTTTAGTACAGCAGCTAATTTCCAAGCTAAATTATGTCCATCTGCGATCCCGGAATTTCCACCAAATCCTCCAGTAGGCGGCATGAGGTGTGCCGAATCCCCGACTAAAAAGATACGCCCGACTTGGAAGTGATCCGCCACCTTTACCGCGGCTTCCCAAGGAAGGACACTGATCATCTCCACATCGAGCTCCGGATCACCCACTGCCTTTCGTATCAATTGGTTACAGCGCTCATCAGGGAAATCGCTCAAGCTTTCTCCCCTGGCCGGATCAAAATTCACATGGAAGGTCCAAAGATTGTCATTATTGATCGATACCAATGTACCGGTCGCCTCGGGATTATTAATATTACAAATGCTAAACTCGTGTCCTTCGACGTATGGTTTCAAATTGGCTCGGAAATACATGTTCATATTATAGCTAAGTGTTCCGCGTCCGCTCATCCGGATCTCTGATGCTTGGCGAATCCGACTATTGGCACCGTCAGCTGCGATCAAATATTGCGCGTAGATCGTTTCGCGAGTGCCTTTTTCACGATTCAAGATGGTTGCTTTAACTCCTTGTTCATCTTGAGTAAACTCAACCAATTCCATATTAAATTGGACATCCGCTTGGCGTTCTTGGATCGCCTGCAATAAAATCGGTTCCATTAAATCTTGGGTCGTAAAACTACCGCGTGTTGGGCTAAGTTGTTCATTCTCGATGACAAGATTTTGAATCAAGTCTTTCATCGTTGAGAAATCCGCATTAAGGAGTGTATTGGCTTGGAGCAAACCACCGCTACCTCTGCTTAAGGCTGTGCCCGCTACTCGAATCTTCTCTTCGATCTGAAAAGGGCGAAACAACTCCATCGACCGTGTATTGATCCCACGTGCTTTGGGATGAATGGATGTTCCGCGATGCCGCTCAATCACACGATAAGCTATGTCATGATGACTTAAAAACAAGGCTGTTGATAAACCGACCAATCCTCCGCCAACGATCAATACAGGAATTTGTTGTTTTTTCATAGTATTTTCCTCCAATATGATGTACTGTGTTTTGCATTGAATTAAGTACCGCCGTTTTCCATTATTAATTAATTCGTTTCACTAACTAAACGTTCGTTGAGTAAAATGGGCGGAAAAGAACGGGTCCTACGCGGACCACATCTTGACATAGAAGTCGACCATTCGATCAAGCTGTGCTGAGTCTCTCTCTTTGCCAAATAAAATATGCTGGAAAGCACCAACCGCCACATGCGAAATAAACTGGGACGCCGCCATCTCAAAATCCATCTGACGAATTTCGCTAAGCTCTGCCTGTCTTTTTAAAAAACTGACTAATGCGTCGAAAGGCTTTTCCGCCATACGATTTAACCATTTCAATTGCTCGTGCTCAACCAGGCTACGTTCCCTAAGTAAAATCTGAAAGTACTCCTTATCGTTCACAAGCCGTTCGTAGAAACCGTGAATCGCAATCAATAGCACCTCCCGCAGTGATGCATCATCGCGGAATGTACTTGCGAATGACGTAAGAATGTTGTCCATCCGTTTCTCTTGTGCATTTTGCAATACAGCCTGTAAAATTTCATGCTTGCCGCCGGGAAAATAATGATAAGTCAACGCCTCAGCCATACCAATCTCTTTATTCAATTCGCGCATGGAAGTCGCATGAAATCCCTTCTCCGCAAAAAGCCGCCTAGCGATATCTAGGATCTGCTGTCTTCTCTCTTCCGCCAAAAGATCGCGATTCGTTTTTTTTCTTCCAGTGGTAGACACCAATTCACCTCCGTTTTTTTCACAAAACGTTCGTTGAGTTAATATTAAATTATCGGTTTTCCCATGTCAAGTGGTTCAGCAGCATTTGATTTCTGTCACGATTAATTTAAACTGCCCGTCTACTTCAATAGAAAAAGAGCAGCTGCCGCAGCAAGCTACTCCACGCTATCGTGTCCCGTTAGCGTAATGAAGATCTGGATGAATTTCCTCGAAATGCCTCGGGCGGATATTTGTTATATAGTCTTTTTCGATTGCTTCATCAATCCATAGCACCCTTGTTCTTCTTCATTATATATGGCATGTTCATATCAAAAATCAATTCTAAATGTTTTAGATCCATCAAAAGAGTAATTTATTAGTGTAGAACCTATTACTTCATCATAATGGTAATCTTGTGAACTAGGGCACAGCTTTATAGTACCCTTATAGAATTTACCTAACTCTGTTACATCGACAGTCATATAATCAACGGAATTATCAATTATAAAGCTAGGTGGTTCTACCATTCGATATTTATTAGCTATCTTTTGAATGCAACTCTCAATATATTCTCTAATACTAGTTTTATCAGGTTTAACTACTGATTTATCCCTATACCACTTGTTTGAATTGTATTCGTCTGGGATATCTTGTTCAAACGGACTATCAAAGCCCATTCCTTCAAGTATATCAAACCACAAATCCCTCTTAGAGTTCGGTAATTTGGTTCCACACCACGGACAGTAAGATATCCTTGAAAAAGATGCTCCACCATCATGTATTATTATTCCATACTCATCAAATCTCGGTGAGTAAAAAATAAGATTATCTGCACATTCAAAAGGATCTGAATGTTGGTCGCATTTATGATTTATTTGTTTTTCCATAGATTCACAACAATATTTCATACTATTAGTTTACCTCTCTATAATTATTTCTGATAACTCTTATTCACGAACTTCACAAATTCTCCGTACTTGAAGTATTCGAGAAGTGATTGAACTATCCTCCCTCTATGGAGAATCGCTAAGCTCTTAATTGCTCTCGTTTTCTTAGATTTTGACCAAGTTTTCTTTTTAGCAGATAACATTACAATGGTATTAAGTTGTATGGGAAGAAATTTATGGGTATGTTGAAAACCACTTGATGTAAAAAGTAGATGCTACGGTAAAGTATGGTTGCACCTTTGCCCCCAGTTCTTCAAGCTTGTTTTGAAACCATTCGTACTGGATCAGCAGTAGCTTCAACTCCATTTTAGCTAACTCTGAGCCGTCTCGTATGCCGACAGAACGGCTTGCTGCTGCTTTCAAACTAATGTTCGACCTAGACCAAGCCCTCGCTTTGCAGCTTCTCTCAAGTGCTGTAGTAAGGTTGTATCCGGCACGTGAACAAGTTCATGCGGTAGTAGATGAAGGTTTAACATTTGGATGGCAGATTTGCACTCCCAATCTTTAAAGACCGTCAGAGACTCTGGGAAATACCGATCTGACCAGTTATGGACACGTGCTTGCACAACCAGTCGTTAGGTGTTCGCGAATTTTCATCGCTTCCCGCAGTTCGGCATAGATGCCCTTAGGAAGGCTCGGTACGGCGTATCTCCCGTCTTTGACCAGCTGTGCAATCACTTTCGCATCTTTAATGTCATTCTTCGTAGGAGAATTGTCGTCTAGTTCTTTGCTTTTCATCACGTGTAATGGATTCACCACACCGTACTTCACTTGCTTTTCTTTTAGGAAATGAGCAAGGTTTAACCAGTAGTGACCTGTAGGTTCTATGCCAACTATAACGTCCTGGAACCCTTGATCCATTGAAATCTTCTGGTACCAGCTCATGAACAACTCGAATCCTTCTCGGTTATTCTCAAACGTAATGGGCTTCCCAAACTCGACTCCGCGGAAGTCTTGGGCCCTCGCCACATGTTTGAATTTTGCAATGTCGATTCCTATGATTTAGGTAGAAGAAGTGATTTGATTAATTCGTTCTTTTTGAGTAGAATGCATCTTGTAGTCTCCTTGGTTTGTTTTTGGATCTGACGCTGGCCAGCATCTGGGACCCCTAAACATCATACCGAGGAGTCTTTTTATATTTCAAACTCCGTATTTCTTCATAATAGGAATGCTGCCCGTTAGCTCAATGCTCAATTGATTCTAAGCTCGGTGATTGCCATCTCTTTTTCTCATATCTAACCCAATACTTCTCTCCAACCACAATTAAATCACTAATATTCAAGGATGTTGATACGCTCACTTTCCGCCCACTTTCATTTTCCAGAGAAATGGAGTTTGGTGTTTTCTCGAAAATTGATGCATATTCGTAGATAACCGTCGTATTCGAAAACCAAATAAAGGTCACAAATATAAGCAGGGCAGTACAAATTATCATCATTATTTGCCACTTCTTTTTTACTCCATAAATGTTCTTCACCTCCTCTTAGCTCATTTAATACTCTTTACATTCTATACCTAAGTCCTAACGGATTTGTTACGCATAACTGTCGCCGATTCTTGAGAGCCTGTTTTTCGTTGTATTATCGTACCCGTTAGCTTAATCCCACAACCTCTATAAAAATGACATATATACACCCTTACCTTGTATTAATTTAAATCCAAGTTGCTTGTACAAAGTACGAGCAGGGGCGTTATCATCATCTGTTTCGAGCTGTACTCGTGTTGCTTTATTAGAAATAGCTAAATCAATGGCATGCTCCATTAGTTTCCTGCCAACACCCTTCTTTCTATGCTTCGATGATGAATATAATGCCTCTATACGCAATACTGGGTAGCCTTTGCTGATCGAGAAGCTCCAAGAAAGGATGATGAACCCAATATATTCATGATCCTGCTTAGCTAAAAAACAATTAGATGAGCCGTCATTAATAAACCTATTTAAGATTTGTTCACATTGTTCTAGATGCTCTGGTGATGGTTCTGATTCGCCCACTCCATTGGAAGAAGAATTTAAGTAGCCTGCTATCAAATTTTTGACTTTAGGAATATGAGATTCATCAAGGGATATGATTTCTATATTCAATACAATCCCTCCCATGCAAAGTTAAAATCTAAATATAATTAATTCATGAAAACCTCAGTATCCTGCCCGTACTTCAACGGACAACGGCAGCCGATCGTATGGCTGGCTGCTGCGGTGTGTGAGTAGATCCAACTATCGTTCACCGTTAGTGTAAGATTGTTTGCTTATTTTTTATCCCTTATTTCACAAAGAATTTTTTCAATTCCCTCCATCTTCCTTAACATCGAATATTGGTTCCCAATCATACCCGCCAAACCAATTACCAATACAATTATAATAAGTAATTCCATTCTCACCCTCCGTAATCTGATTTCCTTTTCTCATACCATTGTAACATTTATCCAATTAAATGCCTGTTAACTGACCAGGCAGCCGACTATATCGGCAGCCTGGTATCATTGTGTTATCATTCACCGATAATTAAGCAAGGACTGCCGATCGCAGGTAGCCTATTGGTCGTTGTGCTATCGTTACCCATAACGGAACTCCGATATTATTGTCATTATCCGATTTAGGATGAAGACTATTTTCTATTACAAAGAAATGATTGAAAATACCTACTACTCGTATTTTATTGTCAGTATCTCCAAAAATTTTTGTCTCTGCTGTCATAAAAATAATCTGATGTGTGAGATGTGATGATTTCAAGTCATTAATAGTGTGAAAGCAATTAGAGCTTTCGGTACTGTCACATTTAAGACCATGGATCTTATGGAGGTAAATATCATAATCTTGAGTACTTGGTTTTGTATAAACCATCACAAACAATAATATGGAAACTATTAGGAAGGCATATCTTTTCTTGATAAAGGCACCTCATCTCTTATGGATAATTGTACCATATAATACTGCAATAACTCCCCAATAGTTCAACAAGGCAACACCACGCTCTACTGCCCGTTACTTCAAATGAAAAGAAGCAGACTACCACTGCATTCTGCTTCATTCCACTATCGCACCCGATAGTTGAACAGCTATTTTCTAACTGAGATACTATTGTTTTCAACTCAATTAAGTCATCTATAACGATATCAGCCTGAGAAAGTTCGTCGTCTCGTGCAACCATTATCTTTAGCTGCCTTTATATCCGATAGGCGGTCTCCAAATACTGCTGCATGTCTTTTAATGATAATTTGAACTAAGTCTGATTTATTTAACGATTCAACTTGTTTGGATACTAAGGGTTTCAGCAACCCAATTTTCCAAATGATAATAACTCACAATCGCCTTTAAATATTCCGTTAAAATTGACAATCATTCTCTTTTAAATGACCGAAACTTCAATTACATTAAATGATTAAAAGCATCATCGAGTGATATTTCTAGAATTTTATCTGTTTGAAATAGTGTGCGCTGCTGCTCATGCTCCCACCTCTTAAAACCATCCCAGTATCACAGGCATTTGCTATTCCCGGCAATCCTTATCTTTACGCCATAGCGCCTAACGGGTTAGTATAGGGATGACCTGGTGTTACCGAATATTCAAAGAAAGAGGGGATTGCTATCAAGGCTTGGCTGAAAATGGGACTCTTCATGATCCTCGCCCTATTCCTGACGCGTTTCATCCCGTTTTCCGCGTTCTTCCGCAACGTCGATACGCTCGTTCATGAGCTGTCGCATGCGCTGGTTACGCTGGTTCTTTCGGGAAAAGTCATGTATATCCATCTGTTCTCCAATCAGGCCGGCGTTACCTACTCCTCCTATACGGAGCAATGGATGACGATTCCGATCTCGCTTGCCGGTTATATGGGTTCGTCTTTATTTTCTCTATTGTTGTTTCTGCTATATGCCCGCCGCAAGGAAAAAGCCGGGCTGATTATCGCAGCCGTTCTGGCCGTGGCAGGTGTCGCCCTGTTTGTCCGCAATGGGTACGGGATGACCTGGTGTGCCGGATTTGCCGCTTTGACGGCGGTCATTGCTGCCATGGCGCCTATCTGGCTGAGGCATGGCTATTATTTGCTGATCGCCTTTATCGTCCTTGTAGAATCCGTTATCAGCCCTTTTGTCATTCTATCGAATGCCATCCTTTCAACCGGCTCCGCGGGTGACGCCGCCAATCTGGGCAAAGCGACTTTTGTGCCGGCATTTGTGTGGGCGCTGCTGTTTACCGCTTTCTCGTTATGGTGCGCGAAGATGTCAACCGGTCTGCTGTTCAAGCGCGGGTTTGGTCAAAAAACTTGAAGCCTATGCCGCTATGGTCTTCATCAAGCCAAGGCTGCACAGCAGCCTGCTCCATTCAGTGAAGAATCTTGCGCAGCATCCATTCGATAAGCGACCAGGGCAGCCATCTTTTCATGATCGCGATCAGTTTGGCATCGCTCCCGCATGTATAACGGAGCTTCGGATGACGGGCTTTAACGATTTTGACAATCGTACGGGCGACATGAATCGGATCCGGGGCATTGTCCTCCGATTTTTTATTGAACCGGTTGAACGCATCCGTCATTTTGGCGTAAGGTGAATCAGGGGCCTGATGATAATCATGTTTCTCGGCAATTCCGGTGTTGTAGGTTCCCGGCTGCACGAGCACAACGGCAATGTTGAAAGCAAGCAGCTCCAGGCGCAGTGCTTCGCTGAACCCTTCTACCGCAAATTTAGAAGCCGAATAAGGTCCCGTGTTGGAAAACCCGATAATCCCTGCACCGCTGCTGATGTTGATGATTTTCCCTTGGGCTTGCCTGCGCATATGAGGAAGAACGGCTTTGGTCACCGCGACGGTCCCGAAGAAATTGGTGGCGAATTGGGCGTGCCAATCCTTGACAGGAATCTCCTCTACGACTCCCATCACGGCATACCCCGCATTGTTGACGAGCACATCAATGCGGCCCCAACGGCCGACTGTCTCGCCGATCGCCAGGTCCACCTGCTCCTCTCGCGTAAAGTCCATCTCCATAACCTCGATCCGATCCAGAACCGCCTTCTCCCCAGCCATCGAAAGCAATTTATCCTGCTTCCCCATATCTCGCATCGTTGCGATGACATGGTAACCTTCCTGCGCCAGAGCAATCGCTGTTAATAAACCAAAGCCGCTGGAAGCTCCCGTAATCAAGGCTACCGGCCTGCCGCCCGTGGACTCCATATCTCTCAATTCAAGACCACCTTCTTCGAACCAACTGGATAAAGCTTTTTCTTACGATCACCATTTCCAGATTCATATATTTGCGCTGGCAGGCATAGCCTTTCAAGCTCCTGCAAGGAATTCATACGATTCCAGGAGGAACGTTCCCCCGCCCCAGGACCGGGAAACAAACCAACCTGCAGCATGTTTTCCCGCCACCCTATCTCCTGTACGCTTAAAGCAGCAGAAACGGAAGTTTAATCCAGGTACGGGGGCACGATTCCAATGAATGATCAGAAAACCATATATGTCTTGATGACGGATACCGGAACACTATTCACGAGGATGATTAAATTGGTCACGAAAGCAAAGCATAACCACGCCTCCATCGCATTTGACCCGGACTTGAAGGATGTATACAGCTTTGGCCGCAAGCAGCCCCGCAATCCGCTGTCCGGCGGATTCGTCAAGGAGGATATCAAGGGAAAGCTGTTCGGCAAGGCCGCCTGCGCGGTTTACAGCTGCACCATTAACCGCTCCGCATATGAGCGGATGCAAGCTTACATTCAAACCATCGAAGCCAACCAGCAGGACTACAAATACAATCTGATCGGCCTCTTCGGAATCATCCTGAATATGGAGGTTCAACGGGAGAATGCTTATTTCTGCACGCAGTTTGTGGCCAAAGTGTTTGAGCACAGCGGGCTTCCCATTGCCGACAAGCCGGCGTCTCTGGTCACTCCCGGCGATCTGGAAAGCTCAGCCGCCCTGCGGCTGGAATACCAAGGCGAGCTTGCGCGTTATATCCATCGGCAAACAACCACGAATCCGCAGGAGAAGCAGTCTGCCTGACGGAAGGCGCATCCCCTAAGCGTTCATCTTATTTCTTCGAAATCAGCTTTCCGACAAGTTGGGCTGCCGATTTAAGCCTGGGCTTGATCCTGTGCTTACGGACATAATCATACGTTGTCAGGGTTACCCCTGCATCCCGCAGCGCATAAGCAAAATCATCGCCCTGCATCAGCTTGTATTCCCACACCCGCTTCTCCCAGGATGGCACAAGACTGGAAAGACGCGCATCTTCTACAGCCGGGTGAATATACGTTTCACTGACCCCGTCCGGAAGATCATAGACCTTGGCCAGCATCATCTGCTTGAAACGGTCATAGGTTTCCCCCTCTTCCACACCGTATGAGTGGCTGAGCAAATAGTCCGGAATTGGCACGCCCAGCGCATCCGCCAGGGTCACAACCTTACGCAGCGCCTGCTCCGCGCCAGGGATGGATGCAAGGAACTTATCTCTTGGATCGATCCAGCGGAACAAGCGAAACGGCAGACGGCGGCGGGAGCATTGCCATAGCACCTGCGGCAGATAGCTTCTGCCCGTCGCCAGTCCGTACAGGCTGCCCATATGGTTATCCGCATGAGAGATCTTAACTCCAGCCTGCTTCACGGCTTCAAACTGCGCCCGCATTTCACGCACGACCGCCTTCGGATCGGATAACCGCTCGAAAGCCTCAATGGTTGCAGGCATCCGCCCGTCCGCGTCTTGCAAGGACGCATCGCCGGTCAGACTGCTCCAGGGGAGCGCGTCATATTCGCTCGTGAACGTAAGATGAAGTCCAATGTTCGCTGCTTGCCGCTTGTGGCACCAGGCTGCCGCTTCTTCAAAAGCTGTAGCCGGGGGCATAATCGTTGCCGAAGAGACCTTCTCCTCCTCCAGCAGGTGCATAATCGCTTCGTTGGCTGCTCCGCTTTGTCCAAAATCATCGCAGTTTACTATTAAATATTTATCCAACCGGCTTACCCCTCACTTTCTTGAGTCTTCATTCACCGAAAATGGCTTCAGGAAAAGCGATATGATCAAAGAAACCATCAACAAACAAAAAGGAACCACACAAATTAATACCCGGAACGTTAAATCCGGGTTGGGGCCGGGATCATCGCCGCTGACATAACCGTAAATCATCCCGATAATCCAGAAGGACAAGGCCGAGATCAGGCCGCTGGAGCGGGTTATAAACCCGCTGACCGCCGTATAAACCCCTTCCCTGCGCTGTCCGGTCCGAGCAGTATCCAAATCGATGATACGGCTGTTCAGCACCGGCGGCGTAACCAGAAACCCGGCCAGTCCGAAGCCGACAATAATCCCGAACGTAATTCCGCTGGCAAGCCCCTGGCCGAACCACAGCGGAACAACGGATAAGGCGTAGACGGCAAGCGATACCCGCCAGCCGTTATGAGCCCCTAATTTATTTACGATCCAATACCAGACCATAACGAGCGGAATGACCGATACAAAGATTGAAGCCAACAGAAAGGTGACCTGGGCCTCAGGGATTCGGAGCGCATACTTCGCGTAAAAAGGGATCATGGAGCTGAGCAGCCCGTTCACGGTCTGGGCAAAGGAGTTGGCGATATTAAACAGCCAGAACTCCTTGTTCTTGAGCGTCTCCCGAAAAGCTTCCACAAGCCCCAGCTTCGGCTCGGCGTCCGCCTGGCTTCCTTCCTGTACCGACATGACGCACAGGAGCATGAATAACCCAAACAGGACAGCATAGATAAGCGCCATATAACCAAAACCAAACGCATCGAAAACCAGAGGGGTAAGTGCCGAGCCGATCAGAATCGCGACAATTTGGAAACCCTGCTGGATGGCGGAAGCTTTGGCGCGAATCCGGTTTCCCCGGAACAGCTCCGGAAAAAGAGCACCGTAATTGACCCAGAGTATGGTGGCGACTCCCTCATAGAGGATCAGCGAAACCAGAAACCACAAGAATAGATCCATATCCTTCAGTCCATGCGGCACCGCGAAAACCATGACAAATGCGGCCATGAAAAGCGGAATGGCGGAGTAAAGCCACGGTTTGCGGCGGCCAAAACGAGTCCGCGTCCGGTCGGACAGATAACCGGCAATCGGCTGGTTCACGGCGTCCCAGATCAAATATAGAGTTCGCGCCAGAGTGGCAAGCCCCACCCCCAGCCCCAGCTTCTCCACATAATAGTAGCTGTAGAACGAGTTGAAGGCCTGACTTGGAATCATTAAAGCAAACATTCCCAGCGCGTAAGTAAAAGGAGAATTCATCCATTTTTTGTTCATTCGATCTGCTCCTGTACCCGTTATCTTACGCTATACTCTTTCTCTTAGCCAAGTCCGGATTCCTCCCCTGGTCCAACCATTTTCTGACAGAAAACAGAAGGAGAATGCAACGCCGGCACCGAATATAAAATTTAGAAAGAAAAGGACATACGATTGGAGAGGAATCAAAAGCCATGCGAAGTGAACAGGAAATGATGAAGATCATCGTTGATTTTGCCAGACAGGATCCGCGGATCCGATTGGCCGTGTTGGAAGGGTCGCGAACAAATCCAAACATCCCCCCTGACCGGTTCCAGGACTACGATATTTCCTATTTTGTGACCGATTTGGATACTTTCAAAGAAAATGATCAGTGGCTGGATATTTTCGGGAGCCGTATTATGATGCAAAAGCCCGAGGATATGGAGCTTTTTCCTTCCGAATTAGGGAGCTGGTTCTCGTATATCATTCTTTTTGAAGACGGCAATAAAGTTGACCTCACCCTTATTCCCGTGAATGAAACCGAACAATATTTTGCCAATAGCGATGGTCTTGTAGAAGTTCTGCTTGATAAAGATGCTCTTGTCAAAAAAGAAGTGTCAGCAAACGACCACCAATATTGGATTAAAAAGCCGACCGCACGCGAATTTGACGATTGCTGCAATGAGTTCTGGATGGTTTCGACTTATGTCGTAAAGGGACTTGCGAGAAAAGAAATTCTATTTGCAATTGACCATTTGAATGAGATTGCCCGGCCTAATTTGCTCAGAATGATGGCTTGGCAAATCGGAGCGGAGAAAGGTTATTCCTTTAGCATAGGGAAGAACTACAAGTTTATCGAGCATTACCTCCCGGAAGACGACTGGAATGCATTATTAACGACTTATTCCGGAGACAGCTATTCAACGATGTGGCGGTCTCTCTTTACTTGCTATGAGCTATTTCGGACTTACGCCAAAGCTGTAGCCCAAAGTTTGGGATACGCCTATCCCGATTATGACGAAGGGATTACGAAGTATACAGAAAATCATTACCGTTCCTTTATCGAATAGCATTTTCAGTGGTAAAATTTGCGCTCGTCGCCTCACTCTTAAAAACGCAAAAAAGACGGAAAGGGAATCCGCTATAAGCGCCCCTTCCGTCTTTTTGCGATTTCTTACTGCACAACATTACTGCGGCTTCGCCGATAAGGAAGCAACGGACACAATTCCTCCGCTTTGGCTTGCCCGGACAACAGCCTCCAGAACCGCCTGGTTGTTGAAGCCTTCTTCCAGGCTCGCGAATTCACTAACCGTATTGCCGCGGATCAGCTCGCGAAAAGACTGCCATGGATTAAGCCCTTCTTCCGGCGGAACCGCGATCAATTCGGTTATCGTTTCCTTCACGCCATTCTCCTTAGGATGGGTCCATATTAGCTGTTGGTCATTCAAGGTGCTGATATGCAGCGTTCCCTGGTCGCCATAAAGCGTCACTTCATGCTGATTGCCGGAGCCGATGGCATTGCGGGAGGTCTGAAAGACACCAATCGCCCCTTCGTTGAAACGGGCATTAAAGCAAGCAAAATCGTCCACCAGCACATCATAAGGCTGACCGGTCAACGGATCCGAACGCTCCGGGACTATGGTTTTGAGCATCGCCTGCAGCTCGCTGATCCGGTCCCCGAGCAAATATTGCGACAAATCTATCATATGGGATCCAAGATCGCCAAGTGTCCCCGTGCCGGTCACTTTCTCGTCAAAGCGCCAGACATAGGGCGTATTAGAGGGGGGAGCCCCCCATTCCTGCAAATATTGAACAAACAAATGATTGATCTTGCCAAGCCGGCCCGCCTGGATGAACTTCCTCGCATGCTGGAAAGCTGCTCCGTTGCGGTAGGAGAAATTTATCATCAGCGGGATAGGATTGTGGCGATAGAGTTCCAATACCTCCTCAGCTTCCTCAAAGGTCCGCGTAAGCGGCTTCTCTGCAAAAAGAGGCTTACCTGCGGCTATGCAGCCTTTCAGAATAGCAGCATGCGTGTTGTTTGGGGTAACCGAAACAACCCCGTCCACTTCCCCGTCGGCAATCAGCGCTTCATAGCTGTCGTAACGATGCTCCGGCGAAATCCCCAGCTTGTCCCCCAGCTCCTGTACCGCTTCCGCGCTTACGTCACATAATGCCGTGATCCGGACGCCAGGTACTTTGCCGAACTGCTCGATATGCCAGCGGGCCATGCCGCCAAGGCCAATCATGCCAATTCTGATTTCATTCATGGTCAACCCTCATTTCTGAAATTTATCTTTTCCAACAACCGCCTACCATTAATGCTTTCTAAGTCTCATACCCCAAATCCTCCTTGAGTAAGCTGTCTGATCCATAATAAAGCGCCGGGATTGCTCCCGGCGCTTCACATACTTACTCTGTTTTTTTCAGCTTGTCCCTGTCATGAGCTTCAACCTTGCCTCCGCTTTCCTGCCTGGTCCGCGATTCCTTGCAGCGCTCACGGATTTCCTTGCGCAGCTGCTTGGCGTCTTTGCCTTCCGTAGCGATGCCAAGCTTCTTCGCAAAAGTCTGGAGCCTTACCAAGTGCTTGGCTTCTTGCTCCGCCACAAACCGTTTCCATTTGGCTTCATCCGCCTTGCGCGCGGCTTTGAGCTCTTCACTGAGCTGCTTGGCGTCCTTGCCTGCGGTCTCAATGCCAAAATATTGCGCAGCCTCTGTCAGGCGTCTCATCCGGAACTTCTCATGGTCGCGACCGCCATGTTTGTGGTGATCGCGGCCATCCCATTGGCGGATTTCTTTACTGTCTTCTTGGGAGGAAGAAGGACTTGCAGGAGGCATTACTTCCGCCGCCCGGGCAAATCCCGGTACAGCGGCAGCAAGAATGATGCCTGCGGCAGCTGCTGTTATCCAATTTTGTTTCCATACGATCATCTTCTGGTCAGCTCCTTATGAAGAGGAATGTCTATCACCACCGATAGTTTGTCCAACTTCAAGGAGTCGTAGTCAACTTTTCCCATTAACAGTACTTTAAGGGGCAATCCCGGTCGAGCCTGTACCTTCGTGAAGCCGGACAAGATCTTGAACGAGTGCATCCTTGGCAAAATGCTCTCCGATGAACACCGCGACATCATTGACCTTCCCCTGCGGCGTAATACGTGTGAATTCAAGCTCGCGATACGCATATTGGAACAGGAACCGGCTGTTTGTGTCCGAGAACGTAACAATCCCTTTCGCCCGGTAAACGTCATCCGGAAGCCTGGATATAAGCGACTCAAAATCGTAGCTGTTCACAGGACCGTCAAAGTAATACGTCAATGCCATCACATGGCTATGCGAAATCCCCATGTCTGTGGTCTGTTCGTCATGCGGATGGTGATGGCCTTCCTGGCTGCAGTTAGCCCCGCAAACATGGCTCTCGTGCAGCTGCCTGGCATCTGTGCCTGCTTGCCGCCCGGGAGAAGGATCGAACATATTCAATTCCACCATACACCGGACTGTGATCGTCAGCGGAGCGTAACTGTTCAGCTCCCTGATCAGCTGCTGCACTTCGATAAGCTCGTCGGGACCCAGCTTGTCCGCCTTGTTCATAATCAGGTCGGTCGCACAGCGGATCTGATCCTGCATCAGCCTGTAGGTTCTGCCGCCGCGGCGGCTGCGACTCAGCAGTTCCGGCCCGTCAACCACCGTCGCAATGGTCTGCAATTCGACCCGAATGTAAAGAGCTGCCTCCGTCACCGCATCGATAATTTCCATTGGATTAGCCGCTCCCGTTGACTCAATCAGCACCACATCGGGCTGATGCTCCTCGATCAACATTTTCAGCTCCAGACCCAGGTCTCCCCGGATCGTACAGCATATACAGCCACCGAGCATCTCGGCCATCGGTACATCGTCGTCGACGAACTGTCCATCCAGATTGACATCTCCAAGCTCGTTCATGATAACGGCCACTTTCACATCGGCCGCTTTATAATAATCGATCACCCGGTTGAGCAGGGTTGTTTTGCCGCTGCCCAAGAATCCGGAAATCAGATGAATCGGCACCCTAGCGGATGGCTGCTTCTGTAATTGCTCCGTCATGACCCTCGTCCTTTCTCTTTCATCCTATCCAAATTATATCGTAATCGTTAAGCCTCTAACAGGCTTTTCCTTTCAGTGGGGGCATAAGGGATACCTGTATGGCGGTCTGGCCGAGAGAATAATCGACCGAGTTTGAGAGAAGTATAAGGAAGGTTTCGTTACTTCCTTCCAAGGAGGTCCATGATGGGGACTGCTTCAACCACTCAAGATCCGCCGTCACTTGCACGGACGCTCGAAGATTTGCATAACTGCATAGAGGTCATACATCGTACATTCCCGGGCAACGAGGAGCTGCATGCCGTCTATTTCTCCAACCTGGTCGATATGGAGAGACTTCACCATGATCTCATCGTGCCGCTCTCACAGGCCGATAACGCTCAATTGGCAGCGCTTCTCCAACAGGGGGGCGGCTTGCTGCAGAACGCCGATGATCACACAAAATGCATTGATGGCATTCTGGATGGACAAGCGGCAGTCTTTTACCGCAATCAAGCTTATCTGATCGATCTGCTGAAGACAATCGGAAGGAATATCGAGCAGTCCGGGACCGAGACCGTAATGGCCGGTCCACATGACGGATTCGTCGAAAATATCACGGAGAATCTGAGTGTCATCCGCAGGAGGATTCGCAGCGCGCAATTGAAAACCATTTCGCTCCATGTGGGTGAAATCACAAAGACCCAGGTTATTGTAGCCTATATTGAAGGAATAGCCCAAGACGAGCTGATTCAGAAGCTTGTCGAACGGATCAAGGATATCGAAATCGATGCCGTATTCGACACCAATATGCTTGTGCAGATGATCGATGACAATCCCAATTCCGTCTTTCCTCAATTTATGACAACCGAGCGTCCGGATGCGATCTGTTCCAAGCTCACAGCGGGACGGGTTGTTTGTCTGGTTGACGGCTCTCCTTCAGCGTTCAGCTGCCCTTCTTCGTTCTTTGAATTTTTCACTTCGCCTGATGATTATTACCAGCGGTGGCTGTTGGGGAGCGCCCTGAGGCTGCTGAGGATCATCGGATTTGTCGTGACGATTGTATTTACGGCATTCTATGTATCCCTAACGACCTTCCATTATGAGATGATCCCGCATACGATGCTGCTCAATCTGACTCAATCACGCAGCCGGGTCCCTTTTCCGCCGCTGTATGAAGCGCTGCTGATGGAAATCACCATCGAGCTGCTGCGCGAGGCGGGTGCGCGGCTTCCCACCAAGATCGGGCAAACAATCGGCATCGTCGGCGGTATCGTGATCGGACAGGCGGCTGTCCAAGCCGGATTCACCAGCAATATTCTCATTATTGCCGTGGCTTCATCCGCTATCGCCTCTTTCGTTATCCCCAGCTACATTATGAGCGCATCCATCCGCCTGGTCCGGTTCGGATTGATCATTCTGGCTGGTGTACTGGGCAATTTCGGCCTGGCCATCGGCATTTGCTGGATCGTCATACATCTGAGCGGCATCACGAATTTAGGCGCCTCCTATTTATCGCCGGTAGCTCCTCTGTCTGGGAAGGAATGGCTCGACACCTTTATACGCGGACCTTTCTCTACCCTTCGCAGGCGCCCATCCCTGGTGCGCTCACCCAACCCGAACAAAAATAAAATGCGAAAGTAGTGCTTTGCCCTTGAAGGAAAAATTGAATTGGTTTCATATTGCCATTCTCATTTACATGATCGAGCTTGATGTCAGCATGTTCAGCATGCCCCGGCTTGTTGCCGAAAATATCGGAACCAACGGATGGATCGGGGTTATGCTGCTGTCTCTTGTCGCGGCCTTCAATATCTGGCTGATTCAACTGGTTTACCGGGCAAGCCGGGGGCGGTCCGCATTCGAGATTGTCGAGCGGTCGGTTCCCCGCTTTCTATGGATTCCCGTCTATCTTCTGCTTGCTTTTCTTTGGATAGCCCTTGGAGGTTTAATCGTGAAGAAGTATGTCCTGATTTTTCAAATGCTTTCTTTCCCTACAACAAATCCATTGCTTCTTTATGGAGTTATCGTGCTCTTGATGTTTTATCTGTTGTCCAAAGGGATTTACAATATCGGGAAAGCAAGCACGATTTTCTTCATTTTTACCATTGTGCTAATCTTCTTCATCTTCTATTTTTTCTCCGACTGGCGGGCAATACGCTTTACAAATTTTATTTTTCAAGGAACCACTGCGGGCAATCCCGTCTTCAAATGGCTCCAAGTATTCCCCATTTTTATCGGCTACGAGCTGGCCCTCTTGTTATTCCCATTTGCGAGCAAACAAAGCAAGCTGATGAAAGGGGTTTATATAGGTCATTTCTTCCATACATTTACGATCCTGCTGATGATTGCCACCTGCTTCGGCTTTTTCAGCTTTGAGCAATTGAAGTCGCTTATGTACCCCGTTATCAATTTGTTGTCCTATATCGAGCTCCCCTTTATCAACCGGGTTGAAAATCTGATCTACACGATTTTTCTTTTCGCTAATCTTATCTCTATCGTCTTATATGCATGGGCGGCACTCTTATGTCTGAGGCGTATCTTTCCAGGAGTACGGTCAAGGCTTCTGGAACTGGTATTGACGGTCCTATTATTCGGATTCGGATTCATCCCCCTTATTTCCAGGGAAGCGGATGAATGGCTCAACACAGTCTTTTATAGCGAGATTACGCTCTCCTTTGCGGCTCCGCTTGTATTACTGGTGCTGTTGGCCTGGCAAAACCGTTTCCGCAAGGAGGAACTAACGTGAGAAAAAAAGCTATACTCTGCCTTGCACTTTGCTGCTGCACAGCAGGCTGCAGAGACGAGAAGATTATTGAGCAGCTGGGTTTTATACGTACCATCGCCTTCGATACCGGAAGCACGAATAAAAATGGCAAGCAGCTCCGCGTTACCATAAGCATACCGAAAGCCGAGCCGCCAAAAGAAAGCATCGTTCTGACATCTGAGGCCGCAACGAGCAAGGAAGCGAGGAGCACTTTTGCCCGGGAGAATAACCGGCAGGTCGTAAGCGGGCAGCTGCAGACCGTGCTTTTTGGCGAGGTTTTGTCACAAAAGGGATTGTGGCAGCATGTTGACACCCTGATCCGCGATCCAGCGATCGGCAACAAAGTCAGCCTGGCCGTTGTTGAAGGAGATGCAAACCAACTGCTCCAGAGAGAATATGCCCAATATCCGTCTACCGGCGATTACATCGAAAATCTGATCCGTTCCGCGTACCGCACGAACGAAATTCCTTATTCGAATTTATACACCTTTACGCGGGACTATTTTGACAAAGGGATAGATCCCATAACACCCCTTGTGAGAGCTTATAAAAATGCGATCCGGATAAGCGGATTGGCCTTGTTTCGGGAAGACCGTTATGTGGGGAAAATTGAATCCCGGAATTCGCTGCTCTTTGCTTCTCTGATCGGACCCGTGAAGGCCGGAGACCTGTCGATACCCGTGCCTGACGGGGATGGGGAAGGGAGCGATATAGTGTTTATGAGCTTTATTTCCAGCAAAAGAAAAGTGACGGTTAACGCGGTTCATCCGATCAAAAGCGGTTCCGACCTCTCCGTAACGATAAAGCTGAAGATCCGCGGTTCCCTTCTGGAATACTCGGGCAAACAAAATGTGCAGGATTCGAAGGTTCAGAGAAAATTAGAAACCCAGATGAATGCTTATCTCGAGAAAGAAGCGTTGACCATGATTAAGAATATGCAGCTGCTGGGTGCAGATTCCATGGGGATCGGCCAATACGCCCGAAATAAAATGGGCTACGCCCAGTGGAAAGAAGTAGATTGGCACGCTTTTTACTCCCAAACCCCTATCAAGGTCGTCGTCGATATGAAAATCAAGGATGTTGGAAAAGTGCAGGAATGATCTGCACCGTTCACCAGGCAAACAAAAAAGACCCGCTTATTGTTATTGGCGGGCCTTTGCAGCAAGAGAGTTTGTTTTTTTCCATTGAGCGATGGCGCTGCTTACTTCCTGATCACGCAACTTGTCGTTCGGTCCGGGCACGGTTGGGGCGACCTCATAGACATCGAAACGATGATCGATAGTTCCCATGAGTCGGCGTCCGGAATTTTTCACATCCTTGTTTCTGTGCATTGAAATCCACCACCTTTATGTTAAGTATACCTCAAATGCATATGTCTGACGTCACCAATTTGCATGGGTGTAATGGTGACGGGAACACGCTGACCGGTTTTATCATCCTCGCACCTAAAAACTATGATATACTCCCTTTTAGAATATCTTGCAGGAGGTTTGCTGAATTGAAAATTTATGTGATCCTCTCGTTTAACGAAGACGGGATGGAAAATGTATATGCAGGTACGGACGAAGAAAAAGCTTTGTCCTTAAAGCCTGACGACTTTGATAATTGTGATGCTCTATTTGTGGAAATTTGGGAAGATGGGGAGAAAACGGACGATTATCGCCTGGAATAATGCAAGCATGGTTAAGGGGAAGTGCGCGTTAAGGGCAGAATGAAAAAAGACGCTCCAGGCATGGCAAGATGCCTTGGAACGTCTTTTCTTTCGTTGCAGGCAGTATTAAGGAATCGGGATATCTGCCGCCCGGCGTATTTCATTGGCAAGACGGTGGATTTCCGCCCGGGCTTGCCGGTCGGTCGTCAGCTCGTAACTGGCGGCCAACAAGCGGATGATCGCTTGTGCATCCCTGGTTTCCATTTTATATTCCCGCTGGGCTAGAGGCGGCTTAACCGGCTGTTCGGATATCCGCGTATTCCACCAGCCTTCTTTCCCAAAGGATTCATTAAGGTCCAATTTCACCCCGGCTACGCTGGTGTCATTCTGGTACTGATAGATGTTGGCATGTTGACTTTTTTTCCCGCGGCTCCAGGCATAGGTCTGCCAAAAGTGGGAACAGGCCTGACGCTTTGCCATCTCCTCAATGACGGCATAGGAGCCATACACGCCTGTATGGTAGTCCAGCAATTGAGCTGAAGCAGCTCTCAGATAGTGTTCGATCACCTCGTAATCCTGCTGGCCCGCATCGTAATCGACCGCAAAATAGATCGCACTCCCTTTCGGCTGCCCGATCAGCTTGGCCTCCCTCAAGGCGGCCAGGCCGTCTGACTTGCCATGAGCTGCGCCTCCTGCAGGACGATTGGCGCTGGTTTCATAGACGGATACAATTTGCATGCCAGCGGATGTGATAGCCTCCGCTTCAGCGCGGTTCAGCCTCTTCCAGGACAGCCGCTCCGGGACAAGGTACCGGGCGGCGAAGACGAATCCCGCACCGGCCAGCACTTTCGCATTCGATGCGCTCAAGGGAATCGCACAATCGAGACCTTTTGCCATGGAGATCACCTGCTTTCCTGGGGTTGGCCCGTGTTGTAATCCAATACGGCCTTCTCGATTGCGGCGCGGATCGTTTCCGAAGAGACTTCAATACCAAGTTTGCCTATACGACTCGTGATGTAGTCAAAAGCAGCTTCGAGCTTCTGGGGACCGCCGCTTTCGATATAAGTGGCTTCAGCCAGCGCCGCTGCTTCTTTGGCGAGCTTATCCAGCAGGTCGCGTTGACCGGATGTCGTATGGATATCCAGCCATACATTCAGCTTCCGGTGCAGCTTCGCGATGATGCCGAGCAGGAAAGCAGCCAGCAGGCCGACAAGGGCCTGTAAGATCATAAGGACATACGGTTGTAGATGGGCCATGTTCAGTCATCCTTTCGTTTTCGTATCTTTTTGAAATGAATAAAGGCATCATAACGTTTCTTGTAGGTTTGGATGGACAGCAGAAGCAGCCCCAAGGCGGCCGCCAGTTGAGCGGTCAACCAAGCCGCCTTCTGAAGCTCCTCCAGTACCTCGTTGATGATTCCGAGCAATTCCGTTAGAGATATCCACAACATAATGCCCATCGACAGGGCGTAGGAGAATAAAAAAAAGAGCATAGCCAGCAAAAATGCGCTGACAACGCCCGATTTGATACGTTCCTTCAAATAGGTGATTTGTGAGACAAGCATAAACAAAGCCGATAGGGCAGAGAAGGTATATAATGCGAGCAGGGTCCAGTCCATGAAGCGGGACATCATCCTTCCCCCTCCTTCTCGTAAATCAGATATTTGGCGAAATTGTTGTTTCTGACGATCTCCTGCAGCTCCTGTGATAGATGGCAGTAGCGGTGGATGGACAAGGATACGCTGATGGAAGCGTTTTGGAGATCGTCCCGTTTGTCCCGGATGCGGGGAAGAAACCATTCCAACCATTTTAAAGGCATATGGATCATCCTCCCCTGTTATCAGGGGCATCTTTCTTAATTGTTTTGAACCATTCAATCATCGGCGCCATCACACCCTCGCGTTCTTTATCCAAAATCTCCTGCAGCCTGTCGCGATCCTCTTCCGCCCTGTCCAGCAAATGACGTGGAACCAAGTCACCACGGATCAGCATCCGGACGATATACAGCACCACAATGAGCAGGACAAGAGCCAGGATCAGCGAAAGACCATACTTTTCCGCCAGCTGGGCAAGCTTTTCAATGGATGATAATTGTTCCGGATCCATCCTGGTGACTCCTCCTTTTGATAGAAAGTTTTGGCCCCGTATAAACAGAGCCTCAAAGAATGATTACTTGATTAGGTTGATGAAGTCGTCATCGTCCCATTCCTGCTGCCTGATTGGCGATTGTTAGGATAGATATGAGTTTTGTGTTGGCCCCCAATGCCTCGCACCGCCATACGGCCATTGTTTTCCCACCTAAATGAACATAAGAAAAACCTTACCTAATAGGAAAGGTTTGGTTTATACTAAATGAGTACAATAACCGCTCGGGTCGTTCCTCTCCTTAAGGGGGTGGAACGTATGAAGATGAAAGATGTTCTCATGCTGCTCTTTGCGGCGGGAACTTTCCTTCTGGTCCTTCTGTCGTTTATCGCCAATCAGTTACGTTAATCGTGATTTGTAGGTAATAACACTGAAGGGACCCCTCGGTTAGCCGCCACAGGGTCCCTTCTTCAACATTTTATGGAGGGGCACGCCCTCGCGGTTCGTACACTGGAGGCTGTTAGCGCAGCCTCCTTTTGTTATCTTAAGCATATCATACACGTTTTAGACGTTCAAGAATCATTTAAATCGTTCAAACTCGCTTTGAATTAGGCACGGATGGCGTGACCACCTGAATTTGTCTCGTTGTTACCAACCATGTAGTTATAGCGCCATAAAATCCGTGCTCTAAAAGTTTCTACATGGGATCGCCTCGTAAGTAAGATATTCCACAAACTATCATAGTTTGTCAGGGCTCGACTATGGCCGATTTGTAGGGCTCCGGTATGTCAATCAATGAAATTCGATCCATGCTAAGCAGGAACCGATAGAGCCTAAGCTTGCGTTCGTCCATCTCTACACCTCCAGTTGCAGGCTTGCAAGATCTGCCACAAGCTGCTTGATCTCTGCAATTTCATCCGGGAGCGATTTTGGCGCCGCCGGCCGCGCCGCCCATTCTTCGTCGAGTTCCTGTTGTGAACGTTCTACTATCTCATCGCCCACAAGTTTTAGAATATACTGGCCAAGCTCGTTTGTGATGACTGGATTAAAATGCCGGCCGCCTGTCTCAAAAAAATGATCACTTGCCTGAGACGGTTCGAAGGCGTTAGAAAACGCATGAGTGACGAAACCCGCCGCATCCAGCCGGTAATAATGATTATATTCGTTCACGTCTGTTCACCTCCATTATAGTTCGGCATCAGCAGTCCAGTGACCGTAAATCTCGCTCGCCGCTGTTATGTTTATCGCATTCATTGAAATAAGATTGACTCCTGTTGTAGATGTATAATTTGTTCCCAACACCACATCCCCATAATTAATCGCCCACCATCTTCCAAGTTGGCCCTGATCGTTATAAAAAGAAATTGTAGGCACAACTCTCTTATCAACTTTGAACTTAATTTGACTGCCAAGCATCAACCTCGCTCCTGCTATATAATTCGCTGCGTTTAGGGTTGTTATATGAAGACCTAATCCAGTATAAAATGCTGGGGTTACATTCTCAGGATAGCTTTTTTCATAATACCTCTGACACAACGCCAACTCTTCGCCAAAACTGCGAGGCTGAAACGGCAGAGCGGTATCTCCGGCGTTGACTTGGACTTGTGCGATATCTATGTCTCCAGAGCCAACGAATGTTTCGGCCGTGCCACTACCAAATAATATTGTTGCATTGGCGGAGCCCCACATATAATAGATGCCAATTTGAAAATAATTATCGTTATTTGAGCCCAGTGTTTTACCCTGTAAGGTATTAGTATTTATGACAACAGTGTATTTGGTCCAAACAGGGCTTAAAGCTAGGATTTTACCTTGTATTTGCTCGTTTGCTGACGGAGAACCACCAGTGCCGTATCGCTGAGCACATGATACTCCTATTTTTTTCCCGCTGATACTTGACCTAGCCCAAAAAGATAAAGTCAACTTTTTGCCGGTTCCGCATAAATATTTTGTTGCGTTTTCGATACGTTGGCAAATGCAATACGATGCAGTAGCTCCAAATCCACTTCCGGAACCGTTAGGGCTGACTCGGTAGGCATAATGGGAACCTGGCAGCTCCGGTTGAGTCAAAACCAACTGCGAATTTATTAAAACAGGAAATGTGCCTCCATCAGCTGTCCCTGCCACAAGAAAGCGATCCGACAAAAAAGACGGAAGCACCGGATTAGTTATTCGCGTCCCCCTCTGCCACACATCAAAATTACCGTTAATCAATGCTTGCCTCTGAATCCCCATCATAATCGCATTGTCCACCGTATCCTTACGCGCCACATCGTCCGAATCCACAGGTGCTCCAACTTTAAACCGCCCATTCGAGTCGCGAATGGGCAGCCGGTTAGCTATTGCTGCAGATGTCGATTCTGCAAGCTTGGTTGTATTCGCGTTCAGTTCCGTGCCGAGCGTGTTCATATCCGCCTCGGTCACGATATCATCATATTGCCAGTTTGTTTTTGCCATCTTACTAAACCTCCTGAATATTAATAGTTTGAAGAAACAGCGCGTCAGCGGTCACGGGGATATTCACATCATTGCTGCTGATGATACGATTTGAGGCATCCTTGAGTTCAATCCTGGTTATGGCGGCAACCGATCCATTCGGCACTTTATACCGAAGGGAAACCGTACTGCCAATGATGGATTTGACCTCAAAGCTTGTTATCGTAAACGTTTCATTAAGAACGATCTTGGCAATGCGCGCCTCTATATATCCTGCTATATCAGATATAAAGCTTGTAGCAATTGTCATTTTATAACCACCTCCGGTTCCAGATTAGCAAATGCGGCAGCACCCAATCGCCATGTTGTATTGAGGCGTGTACGACGGTCAAATTTGCGCATAACAATGTGCTCCTGCAGCCCGATTTGATCATATACAGATGTTTGCTGTTCATAGATCATATTTGCCGGCAGGATCGTACGAACGGTGTATTCCACTTCCTTAAAAAGGGCTGAGTTTTCTAAGGCGGTTGCTACTCTCAGCGTGTGTGCCGCCACATCCCGGGTCACCAGTGTTTTGCCAGCCCCCACAAGGTAATCAAGACGTTCCTGCAGATAAAGGATTGTGAAAGGCGGTTTAGTCGAATACCGATTGACGATACGCTTACGTCGAAAATCAAATGACTCTATAGCAGGGTCTGCCTTGATACCCAGCATAGTTTCTCTACGCTTTAAAGCGTCTGCACCCGATGTCAGAACAAATTGATCATTGAATAATTGCTCAATCGCAAAGCTGGCAAGCTGAAGCTCAGCCTCCTCAGTAACAGCAAGCTCCATGAAATCCTTAACTCCAAGATAGTATTCCGGCCAGTTTGAAGAAATCGGATTAGGCATGCACGACCACCGTCCCAAACTCCGGGATCTCCTCAACCGCCAGAAGGACATTCGAAGCCGCACCGTTAAGTTTGGTTGCCTGAACGTCATTGATTCCGGATATGTTCAAGATGCGGGCATCAATTTGAGCTATACGAACGACTAGCTGCGTTTGATTCGCCCAATCTTGACGCAGCTCCAAGAAATACGTTTCAAGAACTGTTTCAACATCTGATTTCACCTGTGCCACGGTTACATTTGCTGCGAGCGTGACCGTTGTTTCAATATTTATCGTTCTGCCCTGCGCACCTGTAACCGTTACGACATGGTCAATAGGAGCCGAACCATATCCTTGCCCTGCAACCGGATCGACAATTTGCTGCACATTGGAAATAAGCGTTTCCGTCGGCTCGCTCCAATCCGCCGCAATAATCGTCGCCTTCACCGTTCCCCTGCCGTTCCAGACGGGGAATATTTTGGTCCCGCCGACACCGTCTAGCGCGTTGATTTTCTGCTTGTAATCGGCAATATTGCCGCCGAAGGCCGGTTCATTCACCGCTTCATAATAACGCTGCCGAAGCACCTCATCCGATTCCTCGTCTTCGCCGGGAACGAGGACATCTGCAAGCTCCGCCCGCACCAGTCCCTGCACGTAATCAATCGGCAGCAGAACGCCGAACTTCTGATTGCCTGCCGATCCCGCCGTCTCACTCTCCATCCGATAAATGCCCGCTTCCATTCGAGCTGTGGCAATCATCACGAGATTATCGATGGAGAACCGGCTGCCCAAGGACACCTCAACCGGCATATCGGCGTTTCCATAAAACATTCCTTTGCGCACCGCTTTAGTCGCCGGCTTGCGATTGACGCCAAACTCGGTTGTACGCCTGCTCAAATATTCGCCCGCCGCCGTATCCGCGAACGACAGGCTGTAATTGAGGTCCAGCTCCATATACATTTGTGCCAGCTCCGCCGCAGCGGGCGCACAGGCATCATAAATAATCGAACCCTCCCGCTTGTCGATGGAATCCGATACCCGCCCGAGCATCCGGCTCAAAATCGAATCAAATGTGATATGCTCATACACCGGCTGTCACCTCCCTTGTAAATTCAAATGCTCCGGTATCCGTCACGACTGTAAAAACAGCCGTTATCGCATCCCCGGTTACCTCAACCTTCAAATCCGTGATTCTGCGGATACGTTCATCCTGCAGCAGCGCTTCATCAAGCATTCTTCTGACCTGAGCTTCCACGAACAGCGGATTGGTCCCGATCAAGGACTCCAGCTCATGCCCATAATCGAAGCTATATATCTCATGCCGGTAACGCACCGTCTGCAAAATCTTAAACACCGCCTGCTTCACAGCGTCCTGTCCGTCAACCTTCCCCGACACGCGCCTTCTATCCAAATCCAGCTTGTACGTATTCGATGGCTGGATTACTTCGTCCAGCTGTTCATTGTTGATTTGACCTCCAAGCGGAATCATCCCCCCACCACCTTGTCCAAAATAACGTAACGGTTGCCGCCTTGTACACGCACCATCAGCACCCGGTCGCCTGCTTCAAGACCTTTCCGAATCACATACGTTTCGGCGCCAATTACAAGCTCATAACGCTGCACATTTTCCGTAAGGATCAAAAAATCCGCTGTGAGTGTAAAACGTTGGTCAACGTTTACCTCAAGCGGACTGGCCTGAATGACTTTACCGTATAAAATATGGACCGGGCTGCCCGACTCGACCACATTCCCGGCCGCCGATTTGATCACATCCAGTAAACTTCCCATTAATCCACCACCTTCAAATCTAGGCTCATGATATGCTGCGCCCCGTCGAATTTATGCTGGCACTCATCCACCAGATAAGGTTGATTGACCCCCATTTCATGAATGACAATACTGACATAGGAGCCTGCGCGAATCCTTAGATCCCCGATCGCGTCCACTTTCAAGGTCTTCGACTCCCTGTTCCTCAGCAGGAGCAGCTGATCCTGCATTTCCATAATTTGCGCGTCGTTCATTTTGTCATCAACCGACTGGTAAAGCAGCAGCAAGCCCCACTGGGCGATGGTATCGCTCCGCTGCGCGACGAAAATATCCCGCATCCCGGTCTCCTTATTGTCGCGATACAGCTTGATTTTGTTATACGTATCGCTGTCTATGGACCGTTTGGCGGAATAATCGTACATGAGGCTTTCCTCGCCAATCCAGAAGGGAACGCGCAGATTCTTGACATTGCGGAGCGACAAGGATCCGAAATCATCAAACAGCACAAAATTTCCGTAGCCGTTAATCAAGGTATAATCCAGCGCTTTGCAGATGATATCCAGCAGCTTAACATTGTCCTCCAGCATGGTCGGAATTTTGTAGCCGGTATCGTCGACGTCTCCCAGCGTTAATTGATAATCGCCGGCGATTTTGCGGAGCACTTCCGATGCCGTTTTGTTGGCAAAGCTATACATCGCTTTCCCCGTCAAATAACGGATCTGATCGTAGCAGAGGAGCTTCACATTCTCATCTCTACCGGAATTGATTGAAAAAATATAGCCGTAAAAGACGTTCTGGTTATCCTTGCGGAACCGGATAATATCCCCGTTGTTAAAAGCGAACTTCGAATCCTGCCACACGCTGTTCTTGATCAGCGTCAAATCTAGTGTGCCGGGCTTGCCGATCCGGCTCGTCTTCCAGGTGATGTCCGCAACAATATCGGAAATATTCCAGATGGTCCCCCGTTTGTCATCCATCAGCACCTCAAGCATGGGCAGCAGCTCCTTGCGGAATTTTGAGCACCATGCCAATCGGCAGCTTCTTCAACTGCGCATTTGCTATGCCGTTCAGCTTCTGAATTTCTCCCCAACGCTCCCCGCTGCCCAACAGCAGCTTAGCCACCTTCCACAGCGAATCTCCTGCTTTAAGCGTATAGATTGCGGGTGGAAGCTGGTCATTGGCCCGCGCCGGCTCCGGTTTCTTCGTCCCTTTATCGTCAACCTTCACCTTCTGTGCGGCATAGAATTCATATTTCTTGAGCGTGATGCTGTATTCGATATCTCCTCCGCTCCCGGCGACCTCCTTCCAGTCGAATTTCTCAATGCTGGCTGGCGTATTCAAGTTGAATGAGTCGCCCATGAATTCGAAGCGGATCGGGCGCTTGCTTCTCATCCAATTGAGGATATACTCAATATATATTTTGGGCTCCATCAGCGTGTTTGAAGTCACCAGCGGATCATGATCGACATAACCCCCAATAAGATTTTTTCGGCCGGATACCCGTTTGCCCGGATTCGGAAAAAATCCGCTGAAGGAATATTCCGGCAGCTGCGGATTCTGAATGACGTTGATCTCGCCTATTCCCATCACATCGTAGGTTTTCCCGTTGCCGCCCTCGCGGAGCTCAATCTCGCCGGGATTAATGGGAAACTCGAAGTTCTCCTGGCCATTATTCCAGCTTAACCGTATGCCGTATTTCATCCGTACACCCCCTGTGCCGATGAGGCGATCTCGGTTTCAAGCGAGGTTTTGATCCGGCCGACGATGGCATCCACATCATAGCCGTTGTTGATATTGCCCGTGTGTGTCATATTGACGCTTGGCGTCAGCGACACGAAGTTCTGAATATTCTTCATCTCGGCCAGCTCCCGCATCATCTTCAAATCCTCGCCTTTGATATCCACGGTATCGTTGACCTTGCCAACCTCTTCAACCTTGCCGATGTCCGGCAAGTCCCCTCCGGCGGCCGGAAAAGCTGGTGATACAGGCATTCCGGGTGTCACGGGCATTTGAGGTGTCAGAGTATCCATGCCCGGTAGGCCGCCAAGGCCTTTGTTTGGATCATCCAACGGTTGAACCGGAGACACAGCACCTCCCATTCCCCCAGACTCTCCGAACGGATTAAAATTACCTATCATATCCCCGGCATTGTTAAAACCACTAACTGCTGCATCGTAACCTGAATTAAATGAATCTTTTGCATCTTTATATTGCATTTTTTTATCTGAGTAATCATATACACCCTTGTCACTTACTGGTTTATCCCTCTCAAATTGCTCTTTTACATATGAGATCGTATCACTAACTGCATTAGAGAATCCCCCACTAATTATTTCTATATTTTTCCCTCCAAACAATCCAGAAATTAAGTTCCAAGCTCGTATGAACCCATTAACCAGTCCAGTAAACATATCTTCAATTGTTTTTGCAATCGATGCTGACTGTTCAAGAATGCCTATCAGCATGTCGTAAAATATTTTTTTAAAAGCATATGCAGGATGAATAAATAAATTTTTGAGAAACTCTGCAAAAGAAACAAATAAATTCCACATACTTGCTACTCTATTCTGTACAATAGCCCACAAGGAATAAAACAAACCCACTACAAAACCCACAACCTGATCAGTAGATACCCCCAAATAATTCAGGACAGTAATAAGAAGCCCTATTCCCGCTACAATTGCTAGCAAGGGCCATAACATAATGATTAAATCAACTAACATTGATGCAGCAATCACAGCAAATACAGCGCCGAGAACCAGCAGCATATTTTTAAATAAATCGAGATTCTCTATCACGAAACCGATAATGATCGAAGCAATATTCCCAAAAAATTCGAATCCCATATAGAGCGAAGTAAAAAAGGAATCAAATCTCCCATCTTTAAAAGCTTCATTCAGCATAGTAATCGCAGGCAGCAAAGCAATAATAGCTCCCATGCCTGCATTTGCTAATGAAGATTCCAAATTGACTCCCAGTGCTTCGACTTGTTTGGCGGGAGTGGCCAACATTTCCTCCAAACCTGACTTCCCCATGTCCTGAAGCTCCAGAAGCTTTTCGAACGAAGCTATAAAAGCGTCCATATTTCCTGTAGCTGCACTATCAACGATGCCGGAAGCTTGAATGACTTCGTCGCTCACCTGATATTTCTCGGTTAAAGCCCCTGTATCTCCGCCCATTACATCCTTGACCATCGACGAAGAGTTCGTCATGCCTCCCCCGCTGGGATCAAAAACAGATAAACGTGTCGCGATCTGCGTTAACTTCTCTGTTTGCTCTACATTTCCATTAAATAAAGAAAGGCCAGCCATCAAAGATTCATTAATATCCTGTCCTGCTGCACGCGCATCTTTCTTGATATGTTGAAACAAATCTTGTCCTTCATTGCCTAATTGAGCCTGAAAGGTCACCATCACTTTGGTCTGCTCCATAGCCCCGCCAATAGCCGTATTCACCATCCCTTCGATGTTCGAAAACTTGGCATACGGCTTAGCGACATCTCCAGCTTTTTTAAAATACTTTAGCGTATCCGCAATTGTCGGCACATCTCTTCCTCCCGCTTGCACAGCAAAACGCCCCTAATAGAGGCGTTTTACGATGCAATGTTTATTTCTTCCTCCGCTGCTTCTTCTCCGCTTCGATCCGAACGTCGATCATCGCAATGACCGCCGCCTTCTTCGTCATGCTCCATGCTGCAAAGTCCCACGGCAGGATGGAAAGTTCATGGAGGGCGTAATAGGCGTAGTTGGCTTCACCGTCGCCCTCCTTGATCAGTTTTTTACGTCTTCCACGAGCTCGTTGATGTCGCGGTCGAAACCGTTGACCTTCTGCACTTTTTGGACGAGCACCGCGTATTCGCCGGAAAGCAGCATTTTCTTGATCAACTGCTCCCCGCCAAGGACGCCATAGGATTTCTGCAGCTCGGCATTTTTCAAATCCGGGAAAACAATGCTCGCCACGACCAGCTTGGCCATATATTCCTCGGGACTCGTCTCCGGCACCTTCATCCCGTTCTTGCCTTTCACAAGGCGCGTGGCCGATCTGCGGATTTCCTCATTCTCCGCCTCCGACATCGAGCGGATTTTCCACGCCACCGGCGCGCCATCCTTGTCCTTGAAACGGTCCGATACGATGAAATCCTCCGACATTTCCGCTGCCGCGTTCTGGGCGAAAAATAAACTGAGTTCACTCATGAATGTCATTGCCTCCTCTTTATCTTTGAAAATAGCTGTTAAACGGTTGGATTGTTGAAAGCGGTCGACACCTCGACATCGTCGAAAGTGAACGCCACTTCTTCTTCAAGAGCATCATCCGAGGAAATATCGAACTTGGCCATAATGACGCTGTCCATGTTGCACTGCTTAAGCACAACGGTCTGCGACCCTACGGTCGACGCGGGATCCTCGTTCGTTACATGCAGATCGAAGTAGGTGTCAATGCCATCGGTAATATATTTCATCATCAGGCTGCGGAAAAAGCTGGTCATATAATAGATGGTCAGCGTTCCCGAACCGGTCCAGCCCGATGCCTTATGAGCGACTTGACGTTTGCCCAGAATCGGCACATCGGATTTGTTCTTTTCCACCGTAGCCTCCAGCGTCTTGGCATAAAATAATTCCTCCACCACGCCGTTCACCGTAATGTATGCACGAGCTGTTTTGCCATTAATCGTATCGCCTGCGTTTAAAAATGCCATAATGGATCGCGCCCCCTATTCTACTGTCACTTTGACATAAATTTTTTCGATGCTGTCGACCGGCGCCACATGCGCTTCAATCAAGACACTGTCGGATTCCGTGCCTGCCGTAACGGCAATATCCGTCTGCGAGTCGAAATTCTGAATCGCGTTGATATTTTGCAGCGTGTTCAAATAATTGACAACCTCGTTCTTGAGCAGATTGCGGCCATCCTGGTTATTGGTTACTTTACCGATAAAGAAGCTGCTGAAAATACGGATAAAATCATTGTTGATCGCATCAAGGACGCGAACCACCCGGTTCTTCGAGAAGGCTTTGCCTTTCTCCGGCGTGAAGCCCGTCAGCGTATTGATATCCTGCTCGACAACCGCCCGGTTGTCATTCGCCGTGAATACAAACTCGCCAGCTTGCAAGGCGGCAATAATTTGCGAATTGGTGTAGCGTGTGGCCACATCGACCGCCCCGTCATAAGCCGTATAAGTCAGAGATTCATTCACCTGGGCACCTGCAGTCGCTCCAGCTACCCAAGCTGTGCATTCGCCAGCCGTCAGCGTAGTGCCGTCATCCAGGACAACGCCATTCTTGACGCTGATGACTCCTTCATAATTGGCGACTGGATAATTCTCCACCACCACCTGGATTTTCTTGCCTTCATCCTCGCGCAGTCTCTTGGCGAAGGAGACGACGGTGCCTTTGAGCGCACTATCCCCGGAAGGCAGCGCCAGCGTATGGAAATCATGGATTTCGATGGCATTCAGATAATCCGCCACATCCTGGTTGGTCACCGTACCGTCGGCCCCGCCCGTAAGCGGAATGCCCGCCGATGCGCTCAGCGCCCCTGTCCCGCTGAACACGACCCAATCATTGGCCTTCAGTTCGCCGATATTGGCTGCGGATTGCTTGTCCGCTTCTTTGCCGGCCACAAGCGTGGTTACATCGAAGAGGGAGTTGTTATCCACATTTGCGGCTACGGTCACGGTGATATCATTGCCCCGGGCGCCTCCCCAGCGTGCGGTAACCGTCAGACCCTCATTCGTTTTGGCTGCCTTCGTGCCAGCATTCAGGCGGTACAGAAGCAGTGTTTTGGCCCGTTTGAGCGCTTCCCGGATCAATTTCATCTGTGGTTCTGTTGAACCGTAGCCTAGCTTCCCGGCCGTATCTTCTCCTGCTTCAATACGAATCACCTTCCCGGGTTCTCCCCATGACAGAGAGAGAGGCATCGTAACAATACCGCGTTCCCCCAAGGTTCCCACTGCTTTCGGTGCCGATTCGAGATTGACGTACACACCCGGTCGAACTTTATTTTGTGTTGTAAATGTTCCTGCTGCCATATTAACGTACCTCCTGTTTCATAAATTGGTTGATTCGCATGATTGCCTCTTCGATCGGATAATGGGCCGCATCTTCAAGGGTTGCGCTTAACACATCCCGCTCCAGCGGTGTAAAACGTGCCGATTTCAGCAGCTGCGCTTTTGAGAAGCTTATCTCCGCCGAATTCGGTTCGATTGTTAATTTGCTGCTCACTTATTTGGTCCCCTCCTTCACCTGCATGCTCTGCATCAGTGGTTCACGCGGTTGCTCCTTAATGACGGGGAACGTATAATCCACTGCGAAATGAAGCATATTTTCCACGACTTCATGCTTCATATTAGTACCATGATAGCGGGCCCCCTCGATGCCGATAAGCGCCAAATGCTCATACAAGCGCTCGGCAATATCACTGATCTCCCCGGCCGTGCCGCCAGCGGGCTTATATGCAATATCGAAGGTGTGCATCCGCCGGTAGCGATTATTCAGCTCCTGGGACTGTACAACCTTGGCCAGCTTCACGATTATGCAGGGCGGCTGCCCATCTCCCGCGCCGTCTTCCCCATAAATATCAATCTCAGGAAACAGCTCCTCAAGATGAGCTACAAGCCCTTCATAAATCCGATTGATCGTTACCAGAATCATCTTTCATTCTCCTCCCAACGGTTCTTTGGCCCGCTCACTCCTTTGATCCCCGTCTGTCTATCCTCGTTCTCATTCCGGTTGATCATCCTCCGTTCCCCTTCCTGGCTGACTTGCACTGCTGCCTAGTTTAAGGCCATCCGACAGGGCCTCTTCCGGTGATAAAGCCGCGTCGTTATTGGCTTTTCCGCTTCTTCCTGCTCGTTTTCTTCATTTGTTCATGCTATCATAATAACACGGTTTTACGAACGTTTGTTCCTATTTATGTCCTGCATTTGTCCACCTGCCCCTGGGACTTTCTCCATAGGAGAACGCGAGAAGCTTCATACAAAAAAAAAGCCAAGCCCCGTAGTATACGGAGCTTGACGTCTTGTAGAAATACTAATCTATTGCAAATCATCGGCTAGTATATAAGCTGGAGAATCAAAGCTTGTCTTTATCGTAAATCGTAATCTTGCGTTCCGAAGGCGTTCCAAGCTTAACTCCGCCTTCAGGATCCGACAGCTTTAATATAAAGGATTCGGGGTCTTCCGGCAGGGCATCATCCAGAATGTCAATATCAAAGGTTCTCGACATCTCGCCTTGTGCGAACGTCAGCGTTCCCGATATATCCGTATAATCCTCACCAGGTGTCGCTGACAGGGGAATAATCGAATAATGGACCTTTACAGGGCCGTCAAATCCGCCCTGCCTAAGTACCTTCATATGGATTGGCCCCGTCTCCTCAATTGCAAAGTAGGTTGGGGTATCAAAATAAAGCTTGCCATAATGATCGTTGCTCTTAATGGTCACGACAGTTGAAGATGCACCTGCCGTCAGTTTCGCTCCTCCAGTCGGATTGCTCAAAGTGACGGTAAACTGTTCGTCGCCTTCTTCATCATTATCGTTCAGGATTGGAACCGTAATCGTCTTGGTCCACTCTCCGGATGCAAAGGTTAAGGTTCCGGAAACCGATGTGTAGTCCTCTCCCGCAGCCGCCGTCCCATCGCTTGTCGTGTAATCGACCGTAACCGCACCACTACTGCCGTTGACGCGCGATACCTTGAGACTGATCGTCCCGTCGGTCTCGTTTATGCTCTGTATCGGTTCCACCTGCAAGGAGCCGGGCGGATTGCTGATGTTATCTTTGTCGTAAATCGTAATCAGCCGCTCGGAATACTTGCCCAGCTTCGCTCCGCCCGTCGGATCAGAAAGCTTCAGAATGAAGGTTTCGGGTCCTTCCGGCACATCATCATCGAGAATAACAATATCGAATGCTTTCTGGCTTGAATTAAAGATGAGCGTCCCCGACTTGTCGATATAATCCTCGCCAGGCACAGCGGTAACGGGAATAAGCGAATAGTGAACGGTTGGAGTGCCTTCGAATCCATTGCTCCGAATCACTTTCATACGAATCGGCCCCGACTCTTCCAGCGCGAGATAGGTTGGTGTCTCGAAACTAATGGTACCGCCAAGATCGTTGTCTTTGATGGTTACTTCTGTCTTCTCCGCACCGGCCACCAGGCCCGCCCCTCCGGTCGGATTGGTTAATGTAACATCGAATGTCTCGTTTTTTTCATAAATCGTATCATCGATGATCGGTATCGCTATGGTCTTGGCCACTTCACCTGGGCCAAATATCAACGTTCCGTTTGCGGCTTTGTAATCTTTGCCGGCGATAGCCGTTCTGTCGCTTGTCATATAGTCAACCGTAACGGTTCCTTCAGACCCGTCAGTGCGCGAGATATCAATGTTAAGTGTCCCTGCGGATTCGTCAACTAGCTGCGTTGCCGGAAGTTGGAATTTTCCTGCAGGTACAACATCGTCGTCGAGTATTTGCAGCGCCACAAAGTTGTTATAGATTCGTGCCCCTGCGCTGGGATTGCTGATCTTCAATCCGAACGACTCCGTCGGTTCATCCTGATTGTCATCGACGAGCGGGATGGTTACCTTCTTCACCATCTCACCAGGCGCAAAAACAAGCGTACCGCTGACGGGCTCGAAATCCGTCTCTTCCTCCGCGAAGCCCGCTCCACTTCCGTTACCCATCGCAGCATAATCAACGGTTACTTCCTGATCCCAGCCATAATCGTCAACACGGAGCACGCTTACAGTCAATTCTCCGTCATTCTCAGGAGCGGACGTAGGGCAAGTCTGGCCGAATTTCTTGCATTTGGCTGGATCGACTATCAACTCTCCTGGTGTCGCGTCAGGTCCATCATCCCTGATGGTTATCGTCAAGGTATCGTAATCACCCAGATGGTAACCATTTGTCGGGTTGCTTAGCTTAATGGTGAATGACTCATCAGGTTCCTTCACGTTGTCTCTCAGAATACGTAAAGGAATAGTCATCCAAACTTCTCCATTGTTCTTTAACGTCGCGGGTTCGAGGATGAAGTCTTCACCATTCTTTGCAGTACCATCGATTGCCGTATAATCGACTGAAAAGCCGCGGCCGCTATAATCAAACTTTATTCTAAAGTAATTAAGTTCTTCGTAGTCTTCCGAACCAAAAAATTCATCAATCGTCTTCTCCGGGGAATTAAATGAAACTTTGAGACCTTCAAATCCCTGATCGATAATCGTCACATTCGCTGTGTCAGCAGTACCTAGAGACGCGCCGCCTGTCGGATTGCTCAGCTTAACATGAAAGGTCTTGTCGGCGTTTGTGGTGTATACCGGAATCATTACTTTCTGCACCGTAATTCCGGCCGGGAAATAGACAGAATCAATAACGCTTCTGTATTCATGCCCGTCTCTGGCCGTTCCGTCGGAAGTGGCAACATCGACAGTGACAGGGTAATCACTGCCGCCTGACCTTTTTATCGTCACAGATATATTTCGTTCCGTTACATCATTATAGAGCTCAACGAATGGAGGTTCCGTAATCCTGTACTCAATCTGTTCAAATTCGATCAATCCTGCTCGCGGCTCGTCGTCATCGTCCATAATGGTGATGTCGAGACTGCTGGGATTGCCCAATGTGCCGCCCCCCTTCGGATTAATTAGTCGAATCGTGAACTGCTCATCACCCTCGATGTCACTATCGTCGGCAATAGGAATACTTAACAGCTGATCGCGCTCATTTTCACCAAAGTGCAGTGTACCTGTTACCGGTGTATAGTCGCTGCCTGCAGAGGCCGTTCCTGGAATGACCTCATAATCAACCGACACGCCCCCATATACGTTCGCCGTCACACTCTGGCGGCTGACCTTTACCTCGTATTGTCCTGCGGTTTCGTAAACGTCTGTTGCCTCTGGAACCAGTTTGAATTCACCACCAGAAGTCGCATTCCTGCTGACAACCTGAACCTTCATGGTTCCGATTGGCCCGATTGCAGCGCCGCCGTCCACCGCTGTTAGCACTAGCTGAAAGCTCCCATCCTGTAATTGCATAGAGTCGTCTTGATAAAAGTGAACAAATACCTTTTTCTCCGTCTCCCCCTCTGCAAATGTCACATCTCTGGTAACCAAATGGGCACCCGCGTTTCCATTGGCACTACTAATGGAAACCGTCGTTGCCCCTGACGCTCCCGGAGTACGCAGCACAGTAAATGTCTCTCCGTAGAATGCATTTTTTCCATATACGGTCTGCTCTGCCTGACTGAATTGCACTAGACCTGCTTCGGTCCGCTCGTCGTCAGTTATCGTTAGCTCCGTCGTTGAGATTATACCGAGCACTGCCCCGTTTGTCGGGTTGGAAAGTGTGATCGTCAAAGCCCTGCTGCCATCAAGCTTATAATTATTAATGGTACTGATAGAAAATGTTTTTATGCTCTTCCCAGGATCAAAGGTCAATGTTCCGCTGCCGGACAGCAAATAATAATCCTTTCCAGCAACGGCTGTGCCGTCCTTAATTTGATAATTAACCTGAACGCGCCCGGTTGTTCCTCCCGTCCGTCTTACTGCCACATCTATTCTGTCATTTTCGGACACTTGCTGGCTTGCGGCAGTAAAGCTCAGCTCGACCGGAGAAGTCGCGAAGGCAGCCTGTCCGAAGGCAGGCGCGAGCAGCGCAACCAGCATTACCGCTGCAAGCAGCGCAACCAGCATTACCGCTGCAAGCAGCGGGGCCAAACCTTTCCGGACGCGATAAATCATACTCTGAATCATCAACCAATCACCATCCTTGTTCAATTAGGTCCTGTAAAAGAAGGACGACATTTGATCCGCCCTTTTTACCGATACAAAATGTATCAACCATGATAATATAAGCTATTTTTCCAAATATAGTCAATGGTTCCACGGTTTCATTTGTCCCCTTCAACGGTACTTGGATAAATTAAGCAGGTTAGAACTGTACGGCACCTGCCTGCCATCAACCTTCATTCCTCCTTGTTAAATAGCATAAAAAAAAGCACCCGCTAAGGTGCTAACATCATTTTATATTTTTTAGGATCATACCAGTGGTTGTTGAATTAAAGTAGCGAAATTAAATTGATGTAAATGGCCATCATTTAGTGTAGTCATTCCTTTTACAAAATGGACATGTTTACCGTTGCCAACAGAAATTGCACGTCCGGTCCTGATTTTTTTGAGATTATGGAAGTGGTTTAAGAAATCAGTATGCGTTAGGTCTATTTCATGAATATGACTGTTGCCTACCGGGATTACTTGACCGGTAACACCTGCAAATCGATGATTATGTCGATCTGCGCCTTGTTCTGCTAATTTGGTGCTGCCTTCAAATTCATGCACATGGGTCTGTCTTCTTCTTGCAATTCTTGGTTTTTTCATAAGAAACACTCCTCTTCCGAAAAGTAAACTCCCATTATAGTATTTAATTGGGAAGGAAGTGTGTTACGGCATATGTCCTTATGTGCAAACGTACCTTCTTTGGATCCCGCTGCCGCCCCCCTGCACCCGGCTTGATGTCCCTGGCAAACTCCTTCTGCTGCATCAATGTGCCAGCATTCCCTGACCCCTTGCTCCTGTTATCGCCCCGTATTCTTCGATGGATTTGCGTCTCCAATTATAGAGCGTGGACCGGGAGACGCCCAGCTCGTCCATCATGGCCGCGGCATTCTTGTCTTCCATAAATTCCAGCCGCAGCAGTTGTGCATACTCCGGCTTGTATTCACCCAGCACCTCAATCGCCCATTCGATCTGCTTCTTCTCCTGCTCGATCTTCTGCAGCTCGCTGATTCGTTCGATCACATCGTCATAACCGCTTCGCACTCCCGATCTGGCTTCTATGACCTTTTCGATTTTGCCCTTCAGCTCACGAAGCAGCTTCTGGTCCTCCTCATCGGCGGGGCTGAGTCCGCTGACTTCTCTTAATTGACTGTGGGTCCCCGTTTTATACTGATTCAGATAAGCATGAGCCGTCGTTTCCAGCTTTTGTTCCCGCTTATTCAAGTACATATAGGAGGGCAACCCGCGCAGCTGCCGGTGAAGCTCCTGAAGCTGATCATCCTGGCGGAAGGAACTGATATAGATGCCGTTGCCTACCGGCTGCTTCTCCAGCACCTTGATTCTGGCGGTTAATCGTTTGTAGGACCGCAGTTGGTCAATCGCATTTTGCTCATTGTGCTTTTCATTCATATATAATCTCTCCTTTAATAAATAGAATGATAATTTATTTATCATAAATAACCGCAGCAGTGCATCTTTCACTAAACAAAGCGTTTGACTGAAATTCTGGCTTTCGTTACAGTCCTCAAAACAAAACCGGCAGTTGCAGACATTCCCCATTCCTCCAGAAACTAAGCATTAATAAAGAATTCAGGGGAGGGAAAAATCCGGTTGACTTCAAAAATAAAATTATCTATACTAGTCAACAAGATAATTCATTTATCAATCGAAGCAAATCAGAACCGGATCCTCGATCGATAAGGTCATTATAAAAGATAATTATTTTATCCGTCAAGGGATTTGGACATTTTGTTGGAGGTCATAAATATGAGTATGGGATCAATGCTGATTCGCCTTCGAGAGGAAAAGGGTCTAACGCAGGCCGATGTCGCAGCCAAGCTCGGTATCAAGAGAGCCCGTTACAACGCCTGGGAACATGACATCGCCAAGCCACGGGTTGCGATGCTCAATCAATTGGCTAATTTCTATGGCGTAAACCCCGATTTTCTGCTAGGCTTTGAATCACACACCCCTCTTCCGGAATGGGCCACAGCCAAGGACAAGCGGGATTTCAAGAAAATGCTGGAGGAAGACGAGGTTGTCATGTTCGACGGCGTTCCGATCAGCGATGTGGGGAAGCAGCGCGTCATGGATGTACTGACAGGCTTGTTCTGGGAAGCGAAACAGATGAATAAGAGGAAGAAATAACCGCTAACGATAAAAGGTGATGCCATGAATGAAATCATAACCAAACTCATCCGCCGGTTTCACACCAATGATCCGTTTGAGATTGCGCGTGGGCTTGGGATTCATATCCGGTTTTTGGAGCTTGGGGAAGGTACCCGCGGTCTTTATTACAAGAAACTGCGCCGGCGTTTTATTGTCATCAATGAGCAGCTCGACGACAATTGGCGGAGGTTCGTCTGCGCCCATGAGCTGGCCCATGACCGTCTACACCCTGGACTCAGCCGTTTCTGGCTGGATGAGCAATCCTTCTACAATGTTGGAAAATACGAACGGCAGGCCAATAAATTCGCCGTCCGTCTGTTGATGGCCGGAAGCCCACCAGTGAAAGGGGAGACAATCGAGAAGCTGCTCAAGCGCAATGGGATTCCCGAAGAAATGCAAAGCTTTTTCTATTAATAGCGGTAATCTATATCAACACGCGCAATGGCTGGCCAGCCATTGCACGTGTTTTTCTTCGTGATGACCGCCTCAGCATTTGGTTAACACAACGGATCGAGCAGGATTTACAACTCTCACGGATTATGATAGATTATAAACAGCCAAACATCCTACGTTTAGAAAAGAGGCTAACCTCATGCTGCAACAGCCAACCCGTTTTACACTTGTCGAGCAGGTAGCACGGCAGCTTGAAACACTTATTGAGTCCGGGGAGTGGCCTGTAGGCAGCCGTATACCCGCCGAACCCGAGTTGATGACACAGCTCCAGGTAAGCCGCAATACGTTAAGAGAAGCCATACGCGCACTGATCCATGCCGGACTGCTCAAGACGAGGCAAGGCGACGGCACCTATGTCCGTTCCGCAAGTGCGTTGGGAACGCTTATGCAGAAGCGGCTCCTTCGCTCCGATCTGCTGCAAACCCTGGAGGTGCGGCATGCGCTGGAGCGAGAAGCGGCCTTCCTGGCTGCTTCCCGCCGCAATAGCGAAGATATCGAAGCGATCCGTGCTCATTGGTCGGCCTGTCAGAAGGCTGTGGAGCAACAGGACAGGCAGACCTATATTGCCGCAGATATTCAGCTTCACCAGGCAATCGTAGCAGCCTCTCATAATGATATTTTATTGGAGCTGTACAAGCATATTTCGACGGCTCTACAGCAATCTGTCACGTACGTCGTGGAACTGAGCAATCAGAAAATGCACGACGAATTCCATCAGCAGCTTGTCGAAGCCATTATCGCCCAGAATGCGGACAAAGCTGTCGAAGCCGTCCATTTCTATATCAAGCAGGCCCGCAGCGACCTGGAAAACCATTTGGAGGAAACATCATGAATGCAAGCAGCAAGCTGGAACTTCATCTACCGCGGGAGAATCCATCGGCCCGCACCCAGAGCGGCCTTCTGATTCTGGGCTTTATTTTTATAGCGCTTAATATGCGGGCGCCTCTTACCTCTGTTGGCCCTCTTATCGGTACAATCCGCGATGACTTGGGAATGTCCAACACGCTGGCAGGCAGTATTACAACGATCCCCCTGCTGGCCTTTGCTTTGTTATCCCCATTCACTCCGATGTTTGCCCGCCGCCTCGGGATGGAGCGGGTCCTGCTGTACGCGCTGATTCTGCTTGTCCTGGGTACTGCGCTGCGGTCGGTTGACAGTGGAATCAGCACCTTATTCGGGGGAACGATACTGATTGGACTTGCCATAGCATTATGCAATGTACTGCTTCCCAGCCTAATCAAGCGGGATTTCCCGCTTAAAATCGGCCTCATGACAGGAATCTATTCCTTATCAATGAATTTAAGTGGGGCGATTGCAACGGGAATAAGCGTCCCTTTATCCAACTATACACAGATTGGATGGAAAGGGGCGCTTGGCTGCTGGGGTATCCTTGCCTTGCTTGCCACCTTCATCTGGCTGCCGCAGCTCCGCAGCCTGAATAAGCCCTCCCTTGCTGCCGCTGCCGCAAGTATTCCCCAGGGATCGATCTGGCGGTCGTCTCTCGCCTGGAAAGTTACCTTGCTTATGGGCACGCAGTCGCTCATTTTCTATGTCACCTTGACCTGGCTGCCGGAAATTCTCGTATCACGGGGAATGAGCGCAAGCTCCGCAGGTTGGATGTTGTCTTGCCTGCAGTTTGCCCAGCTTCCTTGTACATTTATCGTGCCGATTCTGGCGGCAAGAATGAAGAATCAGCAGCCCTTGGTCGGTATCATCACCCTATTATATCTCATTGGCTTCGGAGGTCTTTTCATTCAAAATACGGCGCTCGTTCCGATCTGGGCTATCATCCTGGGTATTGCTGGAGGTTCATCCTTCAGTCTGGTGATGATGTTCTTCAGCTTGCGAACCAGACAGGCCCATGAAGCCGCCCGTTTGTCCGGAATGGCGCAATCTTTCGGTTATCTGTTTGCAGCCTTCGGCCCCATTGTGTTCGGTATGCTGCACGATACGATGGGCAGTTGGACTCTTCCGCTCTGCATGTTAATTACAGCCAGTCTGCTGATTTCCGTATTTGGCTTGGGCGCAGCAAAAAATCAGTACATTTGGAATTCCCATTAACAGCCGTTTATTGATTGACAAATAGCATATCGATGTAGGAATAGTAGGATCCTGGCGTCTGTGTCTCGCCTGTTGAAACCGTAAGGACATACACCTCAAGCGGGTCCCCCTGCTTGAGGACTTCAATATCCAACTCGTGTACGCCTGCCGGAAGCGTCAGCTCGAGGAACTGATCCTTTTGCGGCCGGTGGTATGCAGGCATAAATTCCAGCACTTCCTGGCAATCAATAATGCTTGTTCCGTTTAGCTTCGCTTTGACAGGCGCGTTAGCCGCAGCGATCAAGCGTATTTTCCGTTTGGAAGGATTTTGAATCCAGGTTTTGGCGCGGTATACGCCGTCCCTGCTTGTCATCAGTGCATCCACCCAATCCATGCGGCTCCCGGCAAAGATGACGTTCTTCCCTTCTTCATTATCCGGCCCCCAGACGGTCCAATGCATGGCCGCAACCAATGAGAAGGGTACCCGCTGCGCAGACCATTTATGCCCATCATGCATACGAACCCAGCGCAAGGCCAGATCATAGGTAGGAGCAGCCTCTGCAGAAGAGCGGATTTCGGCAGCCCAATGGATCGTTTCGCCTGGTTGAAGCTTAATCTGCTTCTCCGATCCTCCCTGCCAGCCTGCAGGCAAGTCCAGCGCCATGTTCCCCTCTTGAACCACCAGTGAATTGTTTGTTATGGATATTTCAATGGATTTGGATTGTTCCCTGCCAATGGAGGGACCCTTATCTCCATAATCAATAACAAGCTCCAGATCTGGCACTTCGCATGTACCTTGAGGCAGCAAATAGTGGTTCGCTGTCACTTTGCGGTCCCACCAGCTTTGGACCGCCGCTTCACCATCCGCTTCACGGCTCCATGAGGTGGGAAGTTCCGGGTGCACCATAATGCCGGTATCCCAGGCTGCCAAAACATGTTTGCCCATTCGAATCGTGCGGCGCGTCAATTCATCCAGGTTCGCAGGCGCCGGAAAGCCTTTAATCGGCGGGCTGACAACAACGCGATCCCCCACGGGCTTTACCCATTTCTCCGGAAGCCCTTCCGGTCCCAGAATCATGCCGAGTATCGCTCCAAGCGTAGCTGCCGTGCAATCCGTATCGTAGCCGCAGTTCGCCGCTTTCAGAATAGCATCTTCGAAATCCTCGCCGTACAGCCAGCCTAGAAGCGTAAAGGCGATGTTTTGCGGCGCATCCGTGAAATTATCATCTCCATGATGCAGGAGAATGAGCGATCTTGCTTCCGTCCAGGATTTCCCTTCCTTATGCCAGATGAGCAAATCCTTGACCGCAAGCGCCGTACGGCAATCCGGTGGAATATAGGTCAAACCGATTTCAATCAGACGATCCCTGTCCTGCTCCAGGAAGATCGCGCTTTCGATTGCAGCGAAAAACATCTCCCCGTAGACGCCTTCTCCTCCGGCATGATCGACAATCGCATCATGATAAGCGTAATGCGCTGCCGTTTCGGGCGATCCCGGGGCTACCATAGCCCAAATTTCGGAACGAATCGGCGAACCCATGCAGTTTGTGAACGGGTTGTTGAACCAGCCTGCTACGGGCGCTACCAAGCCCCTGCGCAGATTAGTCACCGCATATCCGTATTCGTCAAACGGAAAAAACACATGCTCCACCCATTCCTGTCCAAGCTCTTTACAGGTCAGACCGGGGCCGTATTGCTCAAGAGCATGAAGCCAGACCAGCTGCAAATCCAAATCGTCATTTTCCAACGGACCGTCGGGCAGCTCAGGGTAAAAGTCCAGGTTCAGCAGTTCCTTAACTCCCTCAATCGGCGCTCCCAGTGTTCCTCCGATATTTTTGCCCAGCCAGCCCCCGTAAACCATCCGGTAATAATCCTGTTCATTCAATATGCTTGTTCCCATCCTGTTCATCCTCCATCCATATATTCATCTCTATTGATCCATCATCAAGGCTATTAACCGCTGCTTAGGAATGACCGGCTTCATGCACGGCTTAGCCTTTCACACTGCCAAGCACAATTCCCTTCATGAAATATTTCTGAAGAAAAGGATACAGCACCAGAACCGGCAGTGCCGCCATGAAGATTTGCGATGCTTTGGTCGTACGGTCCGACACCTCCGCCAGCGCCTTCATATCTTCCGCTGTGAGGTTGCCGCCAGCAGTAAATAGCTCCGTGCTTACAACCAGTGTCTGCAGATAGGTTTGCAGCGGATAATTATCGGGCGATTTCATAAAGATCAAGCCGTCAAACCAGGAATTCCACTGCCCCACGCAGGTGAACAACAGAATAGTCGCCAGTGCGGGCATGGATATGGGCACCATCATGGTCCACAGCAGCTTCCAATGGGTACATCCGTCGACAAGAGCCGCCTCCTGGATTTCCTTGGGCGTTCCGCGGAAGAAATTAAGCAGCAGTACGATATTAAACACCGCTACCGCCCCCGGAAGAACAAGCGCCCAGATGGTGTCCAGCATATGGTAGTTGCGAATGACCATATAAGTCGGTATAAGTCCCCCGCTAAACAGAATCGTCACGAAGAAAAACCACACATAGAAGGTTCGCATCGGAAACTCCGTCCGCTCCTTGGACAATGGATAAGCGGACATAATAACGACGATCATACTGATCACTGTCCCCAGCACAACCCGTTCGATCGACACAAGCAGCGATTGCAGGAACTCTGGCTTGGACAAGGCATATTTATAGGAGCTCAAGGTAAAATCAACCGGCCACAGCTTGACAGCTCCCGCCGTCGCCGCCGAACTTGAACTGAAGGAAATCGCCAAAATGTTAATAAGCGGGAGAAGGCAAACGACTGCCAGAGCGATAAGGAATACATTGTTGCAGATCAGAAAAATCCTGCGCCCAAGCGAAGCATTGAGGTCCATTGATTATCCCTCCTTTCTTTAAATAAGTTGGAAGGCCGGTGATCTTGGCGAAGCAGCCTGATTGTCACCCTTTTTTAAAAAATCCGATATCCGGCCAACCGGTAAGCCAGCCAATACGACGCTCCGACAAAGATCAGGGAAACGACCGATTTGAATAAACCGACAGCCGTCGCTACCGCATACTGGGCATCAATGAGACCGAGCCGATAAACGAAGGTATCCAGAATATCCCCCGTCCGGTAGACAAGCGGATTATACAGATTGAACACCTGATCGAACCCCGCATTCAGCACGCCGCCAAGCCCAAGGGTAGCCAGCAGCACAATAATGGGGAGCATCCCCGGAAGTGTTACATGCAAGGTCTGCTTCCATCGGCCTGCACCATCCATAATGGCCGCTTCGTATAAGGTCGGATTGATGCTGGTAAGTGCCGCCAGATAAACAATTGTCCCGAACCCGAATTCCTTCCATACATCCGTGACCACCAATACATAAGGAAACAGCTTGTCATTGCCGAGAAAAAATTGCGGTTTCATCCCCAGCCAGCCCATCGCCTCATTCAAGAGACCATGCGAAGGAGAGAGGATATCGATCAATATTCCGCCCAGAATGACCCAGGATAGGAAATGCGGCAGGTAGACAAGCGTCTGCACCGAACGTTTAATGGAGGACTTGCGTACCTCATTCAACAGCAGAGCCGTAACAATAGGCGCAATTTGACCAAAAATGATTTTCAGAAAAGCGATATAAACCGTGTTCCACAGCACCTGGCCAATACCGGGCATTTCGAGCATAAATCGAAAATTATCCCAGCCCACCCACTTGGAATCGAAAAAACCTTTGGCGGGAATGAAGTTCTGAAACGCGATAACAATTCCCGCCATCGGGATATAATGAAATAATATGAGCAGCACGATCCCGGGCACCAGCATCAGATGCAGCGGGAGATGCTTCTTCCAGGGTCTTCTTTTGGCAGCAGCCGCTTCCATCGTCATCATTCCTTTAACTCATGTCATTCCCGAAGGAAGCGGTGTCTTGCGCCCACCCCCTTCCTTCTACTTAACTGCTATTGTTTGGCTTTATACCATTCATTAACTTCCGTTGTAATATCGTCGCCTCCGAATTTCTTCCAGTCGGCAAAAAACTTGTCGAATTCACCAATATCGGATTGGCCCATGATGATCTTCGTGAATACTTCCTGCTTCATTTTATCCAAGGTGCTTTTTTTGGCTGTCATGGTCGGTGTGCTCGGACCTGAGTATTCGTCGACCAGATACCGATTATCCTTCACATAATCGCTGACTACGTTCATACCGCCTTCGGGTCCGGCCCACTTATAAGATGACCAGGCTTGACCTTCCTCGTTGCTGTCCGCGAATTTGCCCGATAACCACAGTTGATAAAGGTCATAATGATGTTTTACGTCGGCGATCGGATTATCCATATACTTGCCGGCATCAACAGATTCCTGTACGCCCCGGTGAATATTGATCAGCTCCAGCGGATCGCTAATAATGACTGCCGCATATGCCGATACATTAATTTCCTTATTGGCTCCTCCATACCAATACGCGTCCAGGCGTCCTTCCGGACCGTACTGCTTCTCCACTGCAAAATTCAGCAGCTTCACAAGTGCTTCCGGATGCTCGAAGCCTTTGCGCACGACATAATAATTGGAGACCGGAACGCTGCCCGATGTGCTGGCCGGCTGATCATCGAAGGAAATCAGAGGATAAGGTTTCCAATCCGACTTTTCCTTCTTGTAGTGGTCGGTAAGCGGCCACCATACGGCGCCTTCTCCTGAATAGAACATGCCTGTTTTGTTGGAAGCAATCAGCTCGTACGCTTTAGCCTGATCCTTGACCGCAAATTCAGGATCAATAAGACCCGCCTTGAACATCTCCTGCAGCTTCTGCAGCGCGGGCTTCAGTCCCGGCTGAACATCCCCATATACCAGTCCCGAATCTTCCTTCACCCAGCGTCCCGGATAAGCGTGGAAGCTTTCGAAGAAACCCATCAGGGAATTCAAATCTTTGTTGATTCCACCAAGTCCTATCGTATCCTTCTGGCCGTTTCCATCAGGATCCTGATTGGCAAAAGCTTCAGCGATCCGGTATACGTCATCCATCGTCTTGGGCTCTGCCAGATTCAGCTTCTTGAGCCAATCCTGACGGATCCAGAGCATTTGGGCACCCGTGCCGGTAAAGCTGACCCCCGGCAGCGCCAGCAGCTTGTTCTCAAAGGTGGAGGCTTTCATTCCGTTGCCGCCGTCATTGGTAATGACCTTCTTTGTTTTGTCCGAAGCGTATTGCTCGAATACATCCGTCAAATCCTCGACCATATCGGCATCGACGAGCCGTTTGAGCTCGTTGGCGTTTACCGTCAGGATATCCGGGATATCACCCGAAGCAATGGTTACATTCATTTTTTGCTGCCACTGGGTTTGCGGAACGCTCCACTCGTTCACCAGCTTGATGCCAAGCTCCTCTTCATAGGAACGGTACCAGATATTGTTGTCCATACTGTCGCCCTTCTCAAATTTCAGAGATGGAGGCAGCCATCGGACAGTCTTCACTTCCACCGGAGGGTCGTATTTCCCGAGAGGATCGGCTGCTGGCGTATTTACAGCATTTCCCGCCCCATCACTGTTTCCTTTGCCCGTTGTATTCGCCAGGCTATTCTTGTTTCCATTCGCTCCGTCGTTCGCGCTGCTGCATGCTGTCATGAAAAGAAGCATGGCCGCGGCGGCGAACATCAGGCACCGTTTCATTCCGGCGTGCTGCATGTTCAATCCCCCTTATGTTGTAACCGTTGTCACAGGTCTTCAATAAGTATAAGCCTGTTGCCCCGCAGGCGTAACAGGCCACTTCTTTACATCCGCTTATCTATTTTTTACCTCTTTGCTGAACCCGTTCTAAGGTAAGCCGGCTTCTATCTCTCTTCAAGATTGCGGTAATCCTGTGGAGGATGTCCGCTTGCCTTCTTGAAGAAACGTGTAAAATGAGGTGGCGAAACAAAACCGAGCACACGGCTGATTTCATGGATTTTCATATCGGAATGCAGCAGCAGACGCGAAGCTTCCTTGAGCTTCGTTTCATGAATATAGCTGAGCAGGTTCATGCCTGTTGCCTTCTTGAATGCCCGGGACAAATAGGAAGGATTAAGCTGGACCAGCTCGGACAGCCGGACCAGAGACAAATCCTCACCCAGATGCTCCTGGATATATTGTTTGATCCGCTCGATCGTATGGTCGCGTCTTTCCGTAAGCTCCTGCCGCTGCAGTTCAAAAATTACCATAGCCAAGTCCAAATAATACCCCAGCAGTTGTTCTGCATCCATCTGAAGCTCTGCCTGCTGCAGCAAAGGCTGCAGGTTCGTACGCACAGCCAGTCTCTCCTGCTGGTTGAAACGATGCATATGCCTCAGGAACAGGAGGGAAAGCGAGGAATGGATCAGCTCGGTCTGGGTGGATTGTGATACAAACCATTCCCATTCCCGCATAAAGTCATTCTCCTGGCTTGCGGCCAAATAATCGCCGAGTTGTTCGGCTTTGCGCAGAATTCTTGCCCGCGTATACTCGTTTTCATCGAAGGCAGCCTGGATCAGTCCATTCTGATTGCCGGATTGACGATCCAGCTCATGACGCAGCAGTGCCCAGCGATCGGCAACTTCATCCCATCCGCAGGGCGACCGGTCCAGCAGAAACAATAACGGAGTCGCAAAGGACTGCAGACATTCTATCTCCATATGCTCGGCTACTTCCTGCACCGCCAGCGGAACTTCATCCCATGGCATCCCACCGGCTTCCGTATCCCTTGCAGCAGGCTGTACGAACCAGATCATCGTATTCTTGTCGATAAAGACATAGCTCATCTGCAGCTGCGAATATCCGTACTGCTCCAGGATCACCTTCATTCCCGTGTGCAGCTGCGCTTTGGTAACAGGCGGTAAAGCAGCAGCAGTTCTGACTAGCCTTGACGCCATCAGCAGAACCGGCATTTCTGCATGCAGCGGAATGCGCAGCTCCGCAAACTGCCTGCCCCGCTCCAGAGCATCGTCCGCCTCGCCGTGCAGCAGGTCGGTCAACAGCTCATTCTGCAGCAGTGGCAGCGATTGCTCCATATGCTGCATCGCTTTAACCATTAAACCTTCAATTTGCTGCTCTCCTTCAATTTCACTGATTGCATGGTGAACAGTCTCCAGAATGACTTCATGCCCTTCAGTCTTAAGCAAATAACTGGTATTGTCGTGACTGATCGCCTCGTAGACATAATCGAATTCACTGTGTCCCGTCAGGAAAATCACCCTGCATCTGGGCCATAATCTGCGGATATGCTTATGCAGCTCCATCCCGCTCAGCACGGGCATCCGAATATCGGTCAGCACCAGATCAAATTTCCCCCGCTTCAGCCACTCCAGCGCCTTCTTGCCGGAATAGGCTTTATACAGGTCCAGCTCGAACGGGAACCGCTCCTGCAGCAGCGTATAGAGGCTGTCTGCAATATCCGGTTCATCATCCACAATTAACAGTCGCAGCATCTTCCGATTCCCCCTTCCGGATCATCAATATAACTTCCAATCCTCCAAGTCCGCTGCGGCCCACCTGCAAGCCGCCTTGCTCGCCATATTTATTGCGCATGCGACGATGAATATTGAGCAGAGCCGTGGTTTCAATCGCATGGTCATCCGTTTCCAGCCAAGCCTGAAGCTCATCCAGCCGATCCTCTTCCAGGAAGGTTCCGTTGTCTCCGATCCGGATCAACAGATGGTCCTTTTCTTCCTGAAAGGAAATAACAAGCCGCCCCCCCTCCTCGATATGATCAAAAACATGTTCGAAAGCGTTCTCAATCAGGGGCTGAAGAATCAGTCTCGGGACCATAACCGCCCGGTAAGCGGGCGGGACTTCGCCGTACTCCGCTTGCATCCGCAGCCGGAAACGTCTTTCCTGAATTTCCGTATAGATTGCGGCATGCTTGACCTCCTCCATCAATGGAACCTCGTCTGAGGAATTACGGGTTATGTAACGCAAATAGCTGCCCATCTGTGAAGCGAACAATTTGGCGCTGTCATAATCTTCCACGGCAATCATGTTAGACAGATTAAAATAACTGTTATACAGGAAATGGGGATTAATCTGCGATTGAAGCTGCTTAAGCTCCGAACGCTGAACCAGTATTTTTTGCGTATATACCTGCTCAATCAGCTCGCGCATATGCCTCGACATCTTGTTAAAGCCCTGCAGCAAATACCCGAACTCGCTGCGGCTGTGCGAATCGACGGATACATCCAGCTCCCCCTTCTCCATCTTCCGGAAAGCGCGAAGCAGCGCAAGCAGAGGTCGGTGAATCATACGGTACAGGGATATGCACAGCACAGTAATAAAAATCAGAAAAACAACTGTGAGCACCCAAAAAAGCTGCTGATAGCGGTATAAATTATAGAACAGATGCTTCTCCGGCACATAATGAATCAAAGAGAAGCCAAGCAGCTTCGAGAACCGGGAGGATACCAGAACGCGGTCAGCTCCTTCGCCAATGGACGTCATATTCCTTGCGGTATCCGATATTCCGGACCTGTGGTGATCGATAAACTGATCCAGATACGTGTTTTTATAAACATGCGTGCGGATATCAAACTCTCCGGTTGGATCGATCAAAATGGAGCCGCTGTTCTCGCTGCTCTCCAAAGCAGAGAGGGATTTGCTGAGTTCGCTTGAGGAAAGTTCGACGATAATCGAATAAAGCGCGTTCTCCTCTTCATACAGACCGCGTACCTCATGAACCAGAACGATATAAGGGATATGATTCACAAAATAAATCGCCTTCCCCGGATGCACCTTAGCCAGTTTTCTAGTCGTATCAAACTGCTCGGTGCGAATCGATCCGGAACCCTGCATCGCCGATATCGTCTGTTTAATCGAAGGCACATGAACCACAACATCCGATATATACAGACTGCTGTTCTTTATTGCGAACAACCGGTCCTGTACCAGAAGAATGGCCTGACTCTTATCGAATTTGTTCATGTAATCGGGAATGACGGCAAGCTTGTTCAGAAATTCATCATTAATCAGTTCAAACTGAAGCAGTTGAATCCGTTCGACTTCCTTCTCCATCGCCCGAATATTGGCATCAACCCGCGATTCCATGGAATTGGAGATTTCCAGCCGCAGCGCATTTTGGCTCCCGGAATAGAAATTGACCCCGATTAATACGATAGGCACCAGCATCAGGCCAAGCATCATGGCCAGACGAAGAAACAGCGAGTTATAAAGTTTCCTCAGCCCAATACGGATCATACTCACTCCTCTCCCCTTTAGTCTAGTAAACAATATACTACGGGAAAAAATGAGATGTACATCCTCCCAAGCAAATTAAATATATATGGGCCGGGTAACATAAGTCCCTTCCTGAAATATTTCTTAATCGAATTGTTACACCCGTTTCATCTGATTTTAAGATTAGCCGCCTATAATAAGAACTAACAACCCCCCTTTATTAATATAGAACGGCTTGGACCCGCAGAGATGCGGGTCATTTTTTTTTAGACCATACCGATCGCTCCGCTCCCTTATGTGGGTACCAACCTTTTCCTGACCCCTAAAAAAAAAACCATCCTCCACATAAATGTGAAAGACAGTTTCATTGGGCGAGCTTCGTTTTTTAATGTATGCTCTTCTTCTCCGTGCTTCCGCCCATGACGTCGGAGACATGCTGAATGGAGATGAAAGCGCTGGGATCGATTTCCTGGACCACATTCTTCAGCTTGGCCACTTCCAGCCGGGTGACAACGCAATAAATCATCTGCGTATCCTCCTTGGTATACCCGCCTTTTGCATAAATAAAGGTCGTGCTTCTGCCCAGCCTGTTTGAGATGGCCTCGGAAACCTCTTCGTAATCCTGTGTGATAATCGTAACGGATTTGGATTCATCCAGACCTTCCACAACAATATCCATGACCTTCGCGGCAATATAGAAGGAAAAGATGGAGTACATGGCGGAATCGGCGCCGAACACAAACCCTGCCACGATAAAGATGAACACATTGATCATCATGATGATTTGGCCAACCGGAATGCGCAGTTTTTTGGATAAAAGAATGGCTACGATCTCCGATCCATCAAGCGCTCCGCCGTAGCGGATAACCAGCCCCACGCCAAGACCCAGCGTAACGCCGCCGTAAAGGACAGCCAGAATTTTTTCAGTGGTGAACGGCTCTACATGATGCAGGAGAAATGTCGTGACCGACATAATGCCAACCGCATATAACGTGGAGAACGCAAAGGTTTTACCAATCTGCTTATAGCCGATAAAGAGAAAGGGTATATTGATCAGGAAGATAAAGATCCCCAGTGAAATTGACGTCACTTCGGACAAGACAATCGAAATCCCCGTGATCCCCCCATCAATAATGGAGTTGGGCACCAGGAACACTTCGAGGGCGATTGCCATCAGGACTGCCCCTACAGTGAGGAAAATAAACTTTTTCAGAAGATCAATAAACTTCGTTTTTCTATGGATTCTGGGCATCAACTGGCTCCTCCTGTGAGATATATTTAGCTGGCGTTCTCCACATTCATAATATCCATGAACGGAACCTTCGTAATTTCACCGAGTCTTTCCATATGTACAAGCCTTGTGCGGGTATCCATCAGAACAATTCTTCCCTGAACCTTCTGTTCCCAACCCCATACCGTCAGCATCAACTCGGATTCCTCCTGTTTGGCTTCTATAAGCCTTTCCCCCAGTTCTTCCAGTTGAAACTCGTCTCTTGTTGGTCTTTTTGGCGCCTTAGCCATGCCAATCATTCCTCCCTGCCTTCAAATTCAAGCTGAACCTCCATCACAATCACGACCGCATCCCATGACACTATGGCTTCTGAAAAAGAAAGGGTCCGCTCCCCCGACTAAGGATTGCGGCCCTATTATGTCGATTCGTCATGCTCAAGTCACTGATTCGGCTGGCCTTTGCAGATAATCGCAAAAGATGGCGATGCGAACTTCATCTTAGTAAAACACCTACTCTTAAGGTTACCATACTGAGCGAAAAAAATGAATAAAGAATGAAACGGATGTTCTACTTTCTGTCCCAATCTGCCCTGCAAGAGGCGCACATTTCTCCTATAGACAGAATAAGCTTTGTTTTCTTCTTGTGCTTGTGACATGATAAAGGCAGGATGAATCGTGGAAGGAATGATAGAGATGATGAACAGGAAATCCGGAACGGTTACGGTTAACGGAATGGTTTACAAACTGCTGGCTGACCCTGATTTAACCGGTCGGCTGCTGACCGAAGGACGATTCCAGGCCAATGATTGCGAATTCTCTGCGCTTGCAGTGGATCATGAAGGGAAACAAAGTCGTATCTATTGGATCCTGCCATTAGTCGATGGTGTTGTTGTCAATGACCTCGACTGGAGTGATGCAGACCGGGTTGAGTATCTATAGTGTACAAGCCGGCTGTTGACTTACATAAAAGCAACAAGAAATCCCCGTCCAGCACAAGGCCGGACGGGGATAGATATATCATAATAGATAAAATTGGTTGCGGGGGCAGGATTTGAACCTGCGGCCTTCGGGTTATGAGCCCGACGAGCTACCGGGCTGCTCCACCCCGCGTCATGATCAGGCACGTTTTGTACCCGGAGATTATAGTATAACCTTTATGAAGGAAATAAGCAAATATTTTTTCTTCTTAAACGGATTTCCGGTTTGGGCCGCAGCCTAATTTGTACCAGGCAGGTGTCACTGCTTCGTCATTGTGAATAGGCTGTATCATCAAAGTGATGGAGGTTCAAACAATGACAATCAATCCTTACGCCTATCCATATGTCCGACACCCCCACCCCTATTATCAGCCTTATTATACACAGCATCCCGTCCATCCGTACGCCTATCACCCATGGATGCATCCTACAGGCCGAGAGCCTTACTGGAGCCAAACAAATGGGATTCACCCAGGCGGGCTCCACCCCGGAGGTCATGGCGTCGGGTTTAATGCAGAAGGGCACCTCGGCCCCTTTGGGATGGGTGTTCATGCCGGCGGTCACATGGGTCATGGATATGAGGCAGGATTCTATGAGGATGGCAATCCAGGGGGCAACCAGGACCTTGAGTTGCAGTCAAACAGTCATGCAGGCGGAGGATATGGAGTCGGTATTAATGCCGGCGGCCACATTGGAGGCGATCACGGTCTGGGCCTGCAGGCAGGAGGACATCTCGGCACCCATGGTGTCGGTGTTCAAGCAGGCGGTAATGTCGCCGGCCATGGCGTCGGTGTGAAAACGGGTTTTAACTGGGGATAACCCTTTCACATGTATGAAAGAGAGCGCTGCTTTTGCGCTCTTTTTCGTGTTATCCGGACTTTTTTGAGGCTTCCGCTGATGGAATTTACATCACCCTTAGTCATGCAAAACCTGTCCTTCCCATAAAATAAGAAAAAGAAGGCGAGGTGCTACGATGAATAAATACAGTGTTGCCGGTGCTGCAATTGCATTCATATGTCTGGATGTCTATCTCATCAAGACGCTTCGCAAAGTCATGAACACGCTGGATGAATCCAGTCTGACGCTGCGTGAAGCTCGTAGTTCCATTCATGTGCTAAGCCTGGAAGCCAAGAAGCTGATTCACAATGCCAATCAGGTCACCGTGGACGTCAAGCATAGAATCAAAACCGTTGACCCCTTGCTGGAGTCAGCTTCGGATGTCGGCGAGGTCATTCACTCTGTGGCCGAATCCGTTAAGCAAGCAGCGGGCATTACAGGAAAAGGAGAATCGCAAACCGACCTCCTGCACCATTCGAGCGTTCCCACCATGTCCCATCCTTTGCCTGCTGCCAGCGTGTACATTAAATCAAGGTAATACTGGAAAATAACCCGTTCCCTGGCGACCGGCCGGGCGGGTTATTTTCGTTAGCTTTTTACGAAAGGTTGTCACAAATATCATGATGAAAATCGGTATTGAGTCTAAAGCCTATCTCTACAGATACGGCATAGCCGAAGGCTTGACATTAATGAAGGAGCACGGCTACGAGTGCCTGGATTATCAGGACTTTATCGACACCAAAACCGAGCTCTTCGAATTAAGCGAAGCTTACTTTGAAAAGACACTTCATGATCAAAGAACGGCAATTGAGGCCGCAGGTATCGAAATTAGTCAGTCACATGGTCCGTGGAGATGGCCTCCTCAGGATTCTACACCCGACGGTATAGGAGACTTGCACTGGCTCCCTTACATGGGCATCATCGACTGGAAGGACTTCACAAATGCTCTGGTAGAAATCGGTTTTGACGATAGCTTCTCTCTTGAGACCTCCGTCTCCGAAAAAATTCCCGACGATATCCGTGGCATTCACGAACGCGCCCTCTTCGCATCTGCGAAAAAATTAGCCGCAAGATGAGATATCGCACAAGGATGCAATGAAATAGGCCGATTTTCACCTAATGGACTCATTGCTTGCTTATTTAACATCAATCAATACTCTTGGAGTAAAGCTCTGCTATTTCATTTTCGCTTAATGCCCGGTTATATACAGCCAAGCCGCCTAATAAACCGTGATAAAAATTACCGATTTCATCTGAACGATTCACTGCTCCTACAGTAAAATCTGCTCCATCCTTACCTCCATCAAATATACCATCCGGGTAAGGATAAGGATTATAGCCCTCGCGATAATCAAGCACGCCATCTAAATAAATCGTGGATTCGCTTCCATTATAGGTAAACACGATGAAATGCCATTCACCTTTTGCAACTGGTGTCGTACCAATTGCACTAGTCATACAATATTTATACCCTGGTGTAGGTCCCCCAACGGCTGATACATGGCCACATGCTTGTTCGGAGCTATCCCAAATTTCCAGATTAATAAATAGCCCGTACTGACGCCGTTTTTTCGTTTCATTCCAGATGCCTGCCACAAACTCACAGCCGCTGCTCGACCTTTCCGTTCTTTTGACCCATGCCATGACCGAGAACCGGGCATCTGCACCATAGATGTTTAACATCGGGCACTCTTCTCTAGCTATGCTCAACCATTTAGAATCCGATAAATCAATTGCTTTTCCACCGGCTATAGGAGCCTCGATAACGTCAACCGCACCATTCATTTCTTTCAGCTTATAAGGATAAGGTCCCTTGGCGATAAAGGTATCTCCTTCTTTATTCTGAAAGTCCCATAAAGAAATTAAGCCCTCTGTTTTTATAAATGAATCGCTTGCTGTTAACTTATTCATCGTGACCTCCTTATTGATTTACGAACCATTCATTCATTGCTTTAATTGCTGCTTCTCCGCCTTTGGCATTAAACTCTTCAACAAACTTATCAAACTCTGACAGATCACGTTTACCCATAATAAATTTCATTGCATTTTCTTCCATATAATTTTGCAGCTCTGTGAACTTAGTATCCCATGCCTCTACAAATGGAGAATACGCCGTTTCTTCTCTATTTTGTTTGAATGGAAGCAGCTCGTTATAGTACGGCAAAAATCCTTTAGCAGCTAATCTTGAGTTAAAGCTTTTATCCGTATCTAGTGAAAAGTACAATGTTCTCCACGGTATTTGATTGCTTTGCTCGGCTGTTTGAACCACTTCGTTATTCTCGATGGTATAATCCTCATTTTCGATTCCGAAGGTAATTAACTTATCTGTTTTGTCCTCAAGCAAAAAATTATAATACTCGGCAGCGCCAATTTTATTTTTAGCTTTCTTTGGAATAACTAAGTAGGTATCCGCTAATGATTCCGCTGGTATTCCTGATTTACCGTCCTGTCCAATTGGCGGTGCAATGTAATGTATGGTATCCGATTTTCCTTTCTCTTCAATCGCTTGATCTATTCTCATTGCATCCGACCAAAAGGTCGTAGTCATCGCTGCTGTACCGTTGATCATCTTGTCTTTAACATCTTTATTGATCGCGAATTCCTTATCGATGAGTCCTTCGTCATACCACGTCTTCATGGTTTCCAGAAATTGTTTGTATTCTGGCTGAAGCCAAGAAAATTCCAGTTTTCCATCCTTGACAACGGTTGAAGTGCCTACTCCAAATGCGCCAGCTAATGGAGAAAAACCTGATTTAAATGCTCCCGGATTGGACGTAGCCGCTGTATATGGCGCAATACCCTTCTTCTCTTTAATTGTTTTTAAAGTCTTATACATCTCATCCAATGTTGTAGGCGCTTTCAAACCAAGCTCACTTAGTATATCGGTGCGCACCAACAGACCATTTCCTACTTTTTGAGCAATCCTAATGGGTATTCCATACGTTACACCATCTAATTTAGCTACATCCAGTTCATCTTGTGAAAATACACTCGAAATGTTAGGAATGTTTTGTTTAATTAAATCGTCCAGCGGCTCAAATGCACCTTGTTGCGCCAGCTTAAAATAATCGGATTTACCTGGAATCCAGAGTATATCCGGCACATCACCCGAAGCGAGTAACACAGAGATTTTTTGTGACACATTATCCTTTGGCAACGGCTCATAGTTCAAGTTAAGCCCTGACCATTCACTCAATAAATTGACTAATTTATTGTTATTAATATTATCGTTACCAGTAAACTGTTCCAGCCCTGCATGATAGGTTCTCATAATTTTCAACGTATTCGATTTGGATGCTTCACCATTTTCGGAATCATTAGAACCACATCCTGCCAAGAGTGTGATCACCAGCATGGAAGCGAGTAATGCCGTAATTACTTTTCTTTTTGTCATGATTGTTTCCCCTTTTTTTATTATCCTTTTTCAGCACCTAGCATAATGCCTTGAACAAAATATTTTTGAATAAACGGATACACACACAGGATTGGGACCACAGCGCAAAGTATAGCCGCAGCTCTAATCGTCTCTGGCGTAATATCCTGGAATACATCACCAATATTCAAATCCGCTGTTCGATCATCCGTTACGAGTTGTAATAAATACATCTGCAGCGGCATCCAACGACGCTCCGTAATATACATCATCGCCTGAAAGAAGCTATTCCAATAGCCTACTGCATAAAACATCGATATTGTAGCAATGGAAGGAACAGATAAAGGAAGATAGATCGATATTAACACCCGTATATTGGAAGCTCCATCAATCCGTGCAGATTCTTCTAAGGAGTCAGGCACGGCTTGAAAAAAATTCCGGATCAATATCAAATTGAATGGTGATAATGCGACAGGCAAAATTAAGGACCAAATCGAATTTAATAGACCTGTTTCTTTAACAATTAAATAGGTGGGAATAATTCCACCACTGAAGAACATCGTAATGATAATCAACAGCATAAACATTCTGGACAATGGAAGATGTTTGCGCGATAGCGGATAGGCCGCTAATACGGTAATAATCATACTAATCAGCGTACCTGCTACTGCCAAAAAGATCGAGTTTGTCAGAGAATGATAGAACTGTTTATTTTGCAGCACATACTCGTAAGAACTAAAATTAAATCCTTTAGGCCAGAATACAATTTCTTTAGACAGAACGAAGGCTTCACTGCTTAAGGATTTAGCCATAATATGAAAAAATGGTAAAATGACCGAAAGCGATAGCAGCGTTAGGAGAGCAGCATTTACATATTGGAAGAGCTTTTCGCTTCGTGTTCTAATCAATTTCCACTCACCACCTGCACTTTAAAATATACCTTTTTCTCCCAAACGGCGTGCAATGCTGTTAGCGATAAGTAGAAGAACACAACCAATCGCTGATTTGAATAAGCCAGCAGCTGTCGTTAAGCCAAATTGCATTTGCCCTAAGCCTACTCTAAATATATACGTATCAATAATGTCAGCGACATTATACACCGTAGCATTATACATAACTAAAATTTGTTCAAAACCGGCATCAAACACATTGCCAATTCGTAGCAGTAATAAAATCACAATCGTTGAACGAATGCCTGGTAAAGAGATATGCCAAATTTGTCTTAAACGACTCGCGCCATCTACCTTAGCTGCCTGAAATACTTCATCATTAATTCCTAGTAATGCCGCTAAATATATAATGGCTCCCCAACCTGCTTCTTTCCAATTGTCAGTAATGACTAAAATCCAACGGAAGTATCGTTCATCTGACATGAAGAAAATAGACTCAAAGCCTAACTGCTCAATAAATTTATTAACCATACCACTGCTTGGTGAAAGAAGATCAATAACGATTCCACCAACAACAACCCAAGAAATAAAGTGAGGGATATACGTCACCGTTTGAACGATACGTTTAAATCGATTGAATATCATTTCATTTAGCATTAATGCGAGTAAGATTGGCGCCGGAAAGCCAAACACTAATTTCATTAAACTGATTACGATCGTGTTACGAATAACTCTAGGGAACTCGGCAAATGTGAAGAGCTCTCGAAAATGCTTCAAACCTACCCAAGGGCTATCCATAATTCCTTTCATAATATTAAAGTCTTTGAAGGCAATGACCACGCCATACATCGGTAAATATTTATATATGAGTATAAATAACAGTGCTGGAACGAGCATGAGATACAAATCCCAGTATTTCAAATACGTTGTTCCTCTTCGTAAGGAACCTTTGTTCCCGATGTTAATCATTTAACCCTCCTTGCTCCATTCGGCATATGATAACTATACAAAGCTTTATCGATCTTTCCTATTCACTAAATTTGAGTTTAAATGCAACTATTTTTACTTTTCGAAAAAAATCTTACTTCTTCATCTCACTTGGTTTAATTCCATTCCAGTACTTAGCAAACAGCTTAGAAAAATAATTCACATGCTTATAGCCAACCTGCTGGGCAACGTCATAGACTAAATATCCGGCAAGCAATAGTTCCTTTGCCTTCTCCATTCGCAAGCGAAGCACATATTCTGAAAAAGATTCGCCAATAATTTTTTTGAATATACGACTAAGATAAGAATAGTTAACATACAAACGATCTGATAGTTCATAAAGGCTTAGTGTATCTTCATGCAAGTTTTCATTAATGTACTGGACAATTTCTGCTTTACTAATTTGAGTGCTAATTTTTCTTCTTTTCGATATGGCCATACTGATGATTACAGCCATCTTCTGCAGCCATTCCGCGATTTGATTCTTGCTTAGCAATAGCTGATACTCTTCAAATAGTTGATATTTATCAGCAAGCAGATCTCTCATCGACCAGCCATGTGTATGTGAAATCCGAATAAATACATTGATCAGCCTTAATAATATTTCCTTCGCTTCAAACGCCGCCACTCCTTCATTAAATCGAAGCTCCATAATACGATAGACAATATCGTTCATTTTCACCAAATCTTCTATTTCAATAGCCAGCTCCAGCTGCTTCTCCAAATCATCAAATACGAGCCAGCTATCCTGCTGCGGCACTTCATGTCGATACTGAATTCTTACATCGTTCCCAAGTACAATTCTTTCCCGAAGTGCCATCGTTGAATGCTTATAGGCTTCAGCAACATGCAAATTATGATTTACAATCGTGCCGATCCCTACACTAGCTGTAAGCTTCATCGTGTCCTTGACCGCACTAAGCAGTTTCTCCAAATGAGTATTTACTTTTGTTTTCCAAACACCAAGCTCGCTTTCCTCTACACAAAATAATAAAACAATGGTCATGCCATCATTATTCTGCAATACCACTCCATCCATATCCTGAAAAATATCTCTGCTTAAGGTATATAGTGAAAATTGTACGAGTGCCCGATCCTCATTAAAAAATCTAGTGTTCGTTTCTGATATAGGGTCCATATCAATCGTCATAGGCCAAGCATATTTAAAATCAAGGTGGATGGATAATTTTTCACTTTTCGTTTCAATTTCCCACAATGAATATCTTCCATACAACCATTCCTTATAAAAGGATTGCTGCAAATACGGAAGATGCTCGCCCCAGCTTTTTTGCAGCAACGAGAGTTTATGCTCTTCAATTAATTCCTTCTCATGAACATCCTTAATCTCGAGAACAGCCTCTTCCAACTCTTCATTCGTCGCAGGCTTAATCAAATATTTGTGAACATTGTATTGAATACTTTCTTGGGCAAACTCAAAGCTATCATAGCCTGTTAATATAATGATTTTAATATCAGGAAAGTGCTCATTCGTATATTTTGCCAGCTCAAGCCCACTCATATCCGGCATATTAATATCTGTCACAATCAAATCAATATGTTCTCTTAGCAGTACAGCGATTGCTTCTGTTCCATTACTAACCGCTTCGACAACCTCAACTTGATGAATATGCCAAGCGATTCCTTCTGCGACTCTATCCCGAACATAGTATTCATCTTCAACAATTAACATCCTCATAGGTTGTTCCCCCTGCTGCCTGGTATGATTAAAGTTGTTTTTGTACCTATCCCCGGTTTACTTTCTATGAGCAAATCAGCGGTCTCACCATAATAAAACTTCAATCTGGACTTCACGTTTTTTAAGCCATAGCAGGAATTATAATCGCTCGTATGATCGTTAAGATAAAATTTACTCGTTATTTTTGCCAGCTGCTCATGAATTTCCATAAGCTCTTGTCCCTCTATTCCGATCCCGCTATCTTCGACCTCGATATGTAAATCCCCCTCTACAAGCTTGGTTCGAACAATTAGTTCCCCATCATACACCATTTTACCTAGACCATGAACGATCGCATTTTCTACAATAGGCTGCAAAATCAGCTTTACGATTTCAATACTTTTGGTATCCTCATCCATCTCATACGCAACGGTAAAATGAATAAGTCTAATCTGCTGCACGCGGATGTAATAGTTCAAGTGTGTAATGGTTTCTTCGACTGTAAAGGTTTCTCGTCCTTTCCCTAAGCTTGACCGAAAAAAACGAGCTAAATTCATAACCATCTCACTAATTTCAGTAATATTATTTTTGATTGCTACTGAATAGATCAAATCTAAGGTGTTATATAGAAAATGCGGATTAATTTGTGACTGCAATAATGTGAATTCTGAACGGGCCAACCGCAATTCTTTTTCATAATCATTTTCAATCAATTGTTTCTGAGCCCTAGCCATCTCATTAAAAGAATTCATCAGATAACCGAACTCATCTTTTCGATTGTGCTTGATATTAAAATGCAGCATCCCGCTGCTAAACTTTTTTAACGCAGAAGAAATGATATGCAGCGGCTTTGAGATCTCGTTATACACAAACCAAGCAATAATAATGGCTAACAGACTGCTAATGAGTATGATCAAATACGTTAATTTCTTCATGCTTTCTGGCTGTTCAAACAGCTCTTTCTTAGATTGCTGAAACTTTATCGACCAATTTCCAAATTGCTCCTCTATATAAAAATCTGAGTTCTGTGAACTTGACTGCTTCACATTTTCTATAATAGGCAGTCCATTATAATATAGTGATATGTCTGTATTCGTCGTGTTATATAAGTTTTGAATCGTCTTCTCAATCGAGTTCTTATCTACAATAAGCATAATAATATTAGATTCATCGCCGCCATTAAAGAAATCCAACGATCTAGTAAAATAGATGTGACCCTGCTTTAAGTGATGATTCGTATTCGAATCTGTGAGTAATGGAATATGAACAACTAATGCGCCATCCGCTTCTACGGTGTCTGCAAACCATGTTTCCTCAGAAACATTTTCCCACTTCATGCTTCCTTGCAGTGTAGATACTCCGGTTCCACTTTCCCCATGGAGGATTGCCGCTTCTTGTATAATTGAATTTATATTCGTAAACGCCGAGAGCTGCTGCTGAACAACATGCACATCATATAAGAGATTATCTTCCAGCGGAGAACTATTTCCATTCCATATATCAACCAGATTCGGGTTTGTGCTAATCAATAAGGTTTGTTGATCCATATTTCTAACCAGTTGATCTACATACTCAAGAGTCGTTAATAGCGCACCTCTAGTTCGGTCATAGATTTGATCATACATCACCCTTTGCGAATAATAATTGGCAAAAATACTTGTTGCAATTAGCGGTAATAAAACGAGTAAAAAGGTTAAAGTGAGTTTTAGCTGAATGGAATGCCTTGTTATGTTAAGTTTCATGCAACCCTCCTGATTAGATAAGGCATCAATAGAGAACGGAAAAAAGAGTGACATGATGTCACTCTTTTTTTTATTTAACTACGCCAATTTAAATAGCTTACGTGCATTCTCACTAAAGATTTTTTGACGAACCTCAATTGGGAACTGCTTCAAAATTTTAGTTGGGTCATCGAAATCCCAGTGCGGGTAATCGCTAGAGAATAATAACATATTTTCCGCATCAAACATTTCAAAAATCATTTTTAAATGCTTCGGATTATCCGGCTCTTCGATCGGTTGAGTCGTTAGGAAGCAATGATCGTGCACATATTCGCTTGGCATCCTTTTCAGCCATGGATTAGCCGCTCGCAATGCCTTAAAGTTTTTATCTAATCTCCACAGCAGAGGAGGCAGCCATGCAACTCCGCCTTCACTAAATACTACCTTGAAGTTAGGGAATTTCTCGAATACCCCTTCACATACAAAGCTTACTAGATGCGCCATGTAAGTCTGAGGCAAGCACGAATGCCACTCTAAATAATTGGATACGTAGCCTACAGCTGTCGGTGGATTAAATATACCTGCTCCTTCGGCGCCGGGATGAATGACCAATGGGACATGATTACGTTGACAAGCTTCGTAAATCGGATGAAAAAAACGTTGTCCATAGGGCATACGAGAGCCGCCGACTATTGTTACACCAACCACATCTGGGTGTGGCGCAATTCTATCAATTTCTAAAGCCGCTTGATACGGGTCTTGGGTAGCTATACAGAGTAAACCTTTGAATTTCGGACTTTTTGGCAACCACTCTGCAATCATGTAATCATTATATGCCCGGCACAGTGCAGCAGCATAATCTGCATCAGAGAAGGAAGAAACACCGATAATGGCATCGCAACAAAGAATCGCATAGTCCATATTGTATGGCTCAATCAACTGTTTTATCATAAAATCAGGATCTGAACCAACTGGGAATCCGCCCGGCGGATTTGCATCCTTACGTTTATTGCCGATCGGACTTACATAAGGAAGTCCCCCTCCGCGTAGAAAGGCCTGGCTTTTCCACGATTCATCCATATAGGGCAGCAAGTCATCAATCGACCGAAAGGTATTATGTACATCACAGTCAATAATCGATAAAGCTTGTGTATCTTGCATCATAAATAAACCTCCTTATTTTCCAATTGAGAGATAGATTATGTTATCGGTTACTTCTACGGGATAGCTGCGTACTCGGACTTTTTCACTAAATAATGATTTTCCCGTCTTTAGATCAAACTCCCAGCCATGCCAAGGACATCTTATAATCTCCTGGTCGCGACCATAGATAAACTCGTATACGTTAGATTCCAAGTTTGTCCCGCATACCGGTCCCTTGCAGAGCTCTGCTCCTTGATGGGGGCAGTAATTATGAACGGCATAAAAGGTTCCATGCACGTTGTACACACCAATGGAGCGTCCTTCTACTTCAACGACAATATTGGCCCCTGTTGGAATGTCTTGAACTTTCGCGATCTCATACAATGCCAACTGCCACACCTCCACAGTAATAAACATTACAAAATATTCGTTTTTGTTATATGATTAATGCTACTATTCTGACAACATGAAGGTGATCCTATGCTGGAACTACACATTGTTCATCTAGATGATATGCATCATAGCTGGCGAATTGAAGAGGCTGCCACACCATTCCATATTCTCATCCTTCAATTAAAAGGTGAAGCGCTCTACTTCATTGATGGTGAAACGGTAGAGCTATCGAAAGGAGATCTCTTATATATCCCTGCTGGCACTGTCCGCTCCGGAAAAAACAGCTTATCTGGTCCACATAAAAAATGCTCTGCTCATTTTTTAATTAATGAACCTGAGAAGCTTCCATTCTATCGGGGCAAAAAATCATTTAAAATTAAACTTAATTTATTCAACTACATGCAGCAGCGCTTCTCATTTCTTGTCCATCAATGGTTGACTCAACTGCCCGAGTATCTTGTTATTTGCGAAGGTATCGTAATTGAGATGCTGGGTCATGTAGCACGGGATAGTGAAATGAAACAGTTTTCTCCTGCTAAGGTTAGATTAGTCAAAGAAACGCAAAACTATTTGCTCCATCATTTTAAAGAAAAAGTAAGCATTTCAGAACTAGCCTCGCAGCTCAATAGAACACCGAACTATCTTACAAACACTTATAAAGAAATTACTGGATTTACGCCTATTTCTTATGTTCATCATTTGAGGATTCAAACAGCCATTCAATTACTAGGGTCATCACCAATCACCATTCGAGAAGTATCCGACCTCTTAGGCTACAGTGATCAATCGCATTTCAATAAAATGTTTAAGAAACTAATGGGTTATCCCCCTTCCGTTGTTCATCAATGAACTTATTGGGTAAGTATACGCTTCCAATGAAGAGAGAACGATATATGAAATCACTTTTTTAGTATGTTTCTACACTAATCGCTCACATTTCTTTCCGATTCAAGCGACTGACAGTATCGTTGCAAACACGTGAATATATTTAAAAAGCAGTCCGTCCTCCGTGAACTCCGATGAGGCTGTACTGGATACGATGGTAAGCTGTGACGAACTGCGCAATGCATAATAAAAGGCTTCTCACCGTTCAAATCGAACTTGCGAGAAGCCTATATGGAGCCCTACATGGGTACGAGATCTTGTACATAATGGAAGGTATTATTGGATCCCCCGCATAAACCCCCTGAATTTTTCAGCGATTTCCTTCGAATGGGAACGATATAAATAATGTCCCGCGTCCAATAAGACCATTTCTCCATGTAAAGACTCCTCTATTTGCTTCTCATGTTCAGGGATCCATTGGTCCGTCACAGGGTGATTCGCTTGGACAAAGAAAAGGACTGGTAAATTTGGAGGAAAAGTTAGCTGTTCAGCAGCTTTAAAGTTGGAATACATACTCTCTGCCTCATTTAATTGAGTTGTATTATACATATTTTTGCGTATCAAAATGTCCAATTGTTCTTGAGTTTGTTCATCATAGGGTAGCCCCTTATAAGGGTCCGCACTCAGTTTCAATTGTAATCGGGCGAAGCCCAAGTTGCGGAACCATTTAATCGGTTTTGTCACTGTCGAATCAATCTTCTGTTCACTCAGCGATGGAACACTGCTATCCAGCCCGATAAACGCTCTCACTTCGTTTGGATAGTGGTTCACATAACTCAGACTATAGAGCCCCGAAATGGAATGACCCATGAGGATATAACGATTAATATGGAGACTCTGTAACGCTTCATGAATTTCACTTACGATATTTGCCGTACTGCGCTCCTTCTCGGTCTGATCACTCAATCCGTAACCAAAAGGCTCAATCACAACGACTTTATAATTGGGGGATAACTCTGCTATGAGTGGCTTAAAGTCAAGTGCGGGTGCCGCCGTTCCAAAACCAGGTAGTATCACGACGGTTTCTTCTCCTTGACCCTGAATGGAAACATTCATTTGTTTCCCATCTACAGATACATGCTGACCGTATTGCTCCATTCTTTTTTGTTCTGAATGACTGCTGATTTTGTTTACCGTATACACGATGGCAACAAAAAGCAGGATCGCTATAACTACTGCGACGATTATTTTAAGCAAAATATGTAGTACTCTCTTTGTTTTTGTAACACTCCTTATTTCCTTCTCTGCTGCTTGTGTCACACTCATCCACTCCTGTCGTTATCTGCATAATGGCTAGCAGACCGCTAATGCAAGTCTAACCAATCAAGATGTCATTTCCATGACGACAATATGAACTGAATATGAACGAAGCAAAAAAATATTAAATGGGTCCATGTATGAACATTCCAGGAATCTAACTACCGGTTGGTGTAGTGATTGGCAAGGTGACAATAAAGGTCGTTCCGAACGGCCTTCAAATGGAGTTCGAAGGAGATGCTGCGCGCAGACCATTGCGGCTGGAGTGCCACGATAACCCGCCGGATTTGTTCATCAAGGCCGAACATGGCGGGCCGAAGCTGCTGCGACTGCGATTCAAGTAAACTCAGCTTGAGCAGGCTGTCGCTCATCTTGGACATCCGATCTGCTTCAGCGATAATAATGTCTAGATAACGGCTTCGCTCTTGATCTGAGGGGCCATCTTGTTTAAGCGCAAGAGCATAGCCGGATATGGAGGTGTGCGGGGACTGAACCTCGTGCGACACATTCGTTACGAATTCCCTGCGCATCTGCTCAAGCTGCTGCAGATCGTGCATCATTTCTTCAAAACTGCGAGCCAACGTACCCAGTTCGCCCGCCTGCTTAATATTCAGCTTGATGTTGAAATCTCCGGCTGCTATACGCCTAGTCGCTATGGTCAGCTTTTTGATCGGACTTACCAAGAACACAGAGGCAACCAGAATCAGCAAGCTTCCCGCAACCAACGAACAGGCTGCAAAGATCACTGCCCACTTGAAGACAAAGGAGGCGGAAGGGGGAGTGAAGCTTGGACTTTTTTGCAATGATTCACACAATTGATTCTGTGCATCAATCGAAAAATAATGATACTATGTATGATGGGTAAAGGACTTTACAATAGCCAAATCAATATATGTTGCAAAGAAGGAGATAATATGAGTAACGAACATAATTTTTGGCTTGATTTACCGAAGCCGTTTTTTATATTAGCACCAATGGAAGATGTGACAGATGTTGTATTTCGTCACGTCATTAGTGAGGCTGCAAGACCCGACGTATTTTTCACAGAATTCACAAGTACAGAAAGCTACTGTCACCCTACAGGAATAGACAGTACTCGTGGTCGGTTAACGTTCACAGAAGATGAGCAACCGATTGTCGCTCATATATGGGGTAATAAACCAGCATTGTTTGAACAGATGAGTATGGATATGAAAAAACTTGGTTTTCGTGGTATCGATTTAAACATGGGATGCCCAGTACAAAACGTCGCATCCAATGGAAAAGGTGCTGGATTAATACAACATCCTAAAGTTGCAGCAGACATTATTCAAGCAGCTAAAGCAGGCGGATTGCCGGTTAGTGTTAAAACAAGATTGGGTTACTTTGAAATTGACGAGTGGCGCGATTGGTTAGGACATATATTGAAACAAGATATTGCGAATCTTTCCATTCACCTTCGTACAAAAAAAGAAATGAGTAAAGTAGATGCACACTGGGAACTAATCCCTGAAATCAAAAAATTACGCGATGAAATTGCTCCAAATACGTTGTTAACCATTAATGGAGATATTCCTGACCGCGCAACAGGATTAAAGTTAGTTGAACAATACGGCGTTGATGGTGTCATGATTGGCCGCGGCATTTTCACCAATCCATTTGCATTTGAAAAAGAACCTAAAGAACATAGCGCGAAAGATTTTCTCCATTTACTACTTTTACAGTTAGATCTTCACGATAAATATTCAACAGAAACCGCACCACGTTCATTTAAACCGCTTCTTCGTTTTTTCAAAATCTATGTTCGTGGATTTAGAGGCGCAGGCGAACTAAGAAACCAATTAATGGATACAAAGTCAACTGATGAAGTACGTCGTTTAGTTATTCCTCTTTTGGATCAAGAATTAGATTGAAGCATCATACCCACCTGTACATTTTAAAAGAACATTTACACAGTAATTGATAAACTCACCACGTAACGTTTGATAATTCCTGATGTTCACTCTAGTTGTATTTTTAAACCTATGGTCATCAAGAATATCCTTAAATGCAAACTTTAACAACACAAAAAACCACTCCTTAATAAAGAAGTGGTTTTTGCTTTATTTATTATTTGTAACTGTGACAGCTTCACAAGCTGAGGTCACAATGAGCGAATGCAAATGTCGGCAGGTTGTGAGCATGAAATTATTCAAGTATAGGTTCTGTATGCCGGAGCATAGGGTATTTGGGTTCCATCTGCCACAACGCCATTGTCAATCCAAGAATTCGATCATAACCATTAATCGGTGCAGCATGACTGCTGCTTGTGCACGTGTTGCCGATGCAGCCGGCGCTAGCCGGTCTGTACTCATACCTTGAATGAGTTTACTAGCGACAGCGTCCGACATCGCATCTCGAGCCCAAGCTGACACTTCCGAAGCATCAGTAAACGATGTGAGCGAATTGGGGAGCTGTTCGATAGAATTGGATTCATCGTTCACGAGCGCCTGAGCATTCATGAGCATTAATGCGATCTGCTCCCGCGTAATCTGTGCCTCCGGTGCAAAGTGTGTTAAGCTGATCCCACTCACTAGTCCAGCCCTGAAGGCTGCTTCTACTTCAGTGGAATACCAAGAAGTGATAGCTACATCCTTGAATACATCTCCTGCACCAGTACGATCAGTCTTGATCCCAAGTGCGCGCACCAGTAATGAAGTAAATTCAGCACGAGTAATGTTGCGATTCGGTGCATAGTCATTGATCGTTATCCCTCTGACAATCCGTTTGGATCCCAGATGCTCAACTTCGGGCTCTGCCCAATGTCCTTGCATGTCAGCGAATTCGATCCGATCCGTCTCCACTATCGCATAGATACTATTGTGCGGCATTTGTATCACTGAATCTTGTTGACCATTGCTTCGGCGAGCCATGACCGCTGGTACATACGTAAATGTTCGACCATCTGGGTCGTATAGGACGGCCATGTAATTTCGATTGGCGAATTGTTCGTCCAGCACGATCGACTTGGTCATATACGTGCCGCCAAAGTCGGTTATCTCAACCCATTCATCGCCACCTGATACAAACAATTGAAATTCAATCACTTGGCTGAGCAATGTCATTCCTTGCTCGTCCGCAGCTAGTATGAAATCTTCCTTAGTCTCGCCAGTTAAGGCTGAGATTTTAATAATCACATTCAATTCGTCAACAGCAATACCTAATCGTGTGGCCAGTTGTTCTAAATCCAGTACGTTTACTTTCAATTGAAAGCTGGATCCGTTCAGTTGCATGTCGAACTCGACATTCGGATTAATATCCCACAATTCTGCCAGCCGTTTACCTGGTAGATGCAATTCCACATCGGGCAGATGGTCATCAATGACGACTCGTATCACAGGACGATCATCATCCAGTAGCTTGGGAATTTCATCCCACACATCATCAGGCAGATTCACAACTTTTTTATTCCCACCGTTGTCCTTCGGCAACTCCTTGATATCTCGTGGAGCCACCTCTATTATGATGACGCCAGGACCAGTTGATATGATTGTATGAGGATCGGAATCTTCAGGTGAATCCTCTTCATCATCTGGACCTGGTGAGGTCGGCGGTGTAGGCGAACTTCTCACTATATTACTGATCGTGATCGTTTCGACCGCTTCATTTCCGGCATTGTCCCTTGCATAGACTGTGTAGGTACCATTCGTAGTTACAGTAAATTCATTACCTACAATGGCTTCCCCACCAGTTGCGAAGAACGCTGTGCCTTCATTGCCCGCTGCCCATTTCAACGCGCTAATTTCACTCGCTGCGTAGACATCCACAGTTACCGTGACATTCCCATTCGTCGAACTTGTCGGGTTCGCTGTCAAATCGATAGTGGGCACATTGCGGTCTATGTTACTGATCGTGATCGTTTCGACCGCTTCATTGCCAACACTGTCCCTTGCATAGGCTGTATACGTACCATTCGAGGTTACAATAAATTCATTATCTACAATGCCTTCTCCACCAGTTGCGAAGAACGCTGTTCCTTCATTGCCCGCTATCCATTTCAACACGCTGATCCCACTATTCGCATTGGCATCCACAGTTACCGTGACATTACCATTCGTCGAACTTGTCGGGTTCGCTGTCAAATCGATAGTGGGCACATTGCGGTCTATATTACTGATCGTGATCGTTTCGACCGATTCGTTGCCTACCTCGTCTCGCGCATAAACGGTATACGTTCCGTTAACAGTTGCGGCGAACGAGCCGCCTGTAAGCACCTGTCCGCCTGTTGCGAAGAACCCAGCAACCTGGCTGCCTGTAGCCCATTTCACGCTGTCAATGGCGCTGCCCGTACCATCCGTGCCGACCGTTACGGTAACATTCCCATTTGTCGGTGTTGTCGGGCTTGCTGTCAAATCAATAGATGGGCTAGTATGATCAACATTAAATTCTACTGTATATTGTTCTGTAGAGTTGTCTGGGGCTTCCACATCCAAGGTAATTGTCACTATTCCTTCGGCAAGGTCGATGGATGGGGAGCCCGACCCGTACGGCACCAGAGCGTGATTAACTTGCACTTCTGAGAACGGGACAACAGGAGTTGGTGTCACGATAACGGCATTCGCATTTGTCGTCAGATTGAAAGTGCGTTCCTCCGGATCGAATGTCAACCCTGGTATGTTAAGTTCCAGGTCTGCGAGCTCTGCCGTGATTTTCTGGAAACGGTGATTGTTGACAGTTGCGAATGTCTGTGAAGTTGATGAATCATTACCATAAAGCGTCAGATTGGTTGAACTGCCACCAAAAATATTGTTGCTCTCGAAATCTACTGTATTACTTAGGACTAAAACATCCGTAAGCGAAGGATTATTAATAAATGCACTACCACTAATCGTCGTCACGCTATTCGGAATCGTTAACGTGGTCAGTTGATTGTTCTTGAACGCATCAACTCCGATCGTAGCAAGGCCGTCAAGGAGGGTCAAATTAGTCAGTTTGTTATATTGAAAGGCCCCTTCCTCGATCGTCGTCACGCTATTCGGAATCGTTAACATGGTCAGTTGATTGTTCTTGAACGCATCCCTTCCGATCGTCATGAGGTTGTCAGGGAGGGTCAAACTAGTCAGTTTGTTATTTAGAAAGGCCCCTTCCTCGATCGTCGTCACGCTATTCGGAATCGTCAGCGAGGCCAGTTGATTGTCCCTGAAAGCATCAACTCCGATCGTAGCAAGACCGTCAAGGAGGATCAAACTAGTCAATTCGTTTCCTTGAAACGCCCCTATTCCGAATGACGTCACGCTATTCGGAATCGTTAACGAGGTCAGTTGATTGTTCTTGAACGCTTCCCTTCCGATCGTCATGAGGTTGTCAGGGAGGGTCAAACTAGTCAGTTTGTTATCTAGAAACGCCCCTAGCCCGATCGTCGTCACACTATCCGGAATCATCAGCGAGGCCAGTTGATTGTCCCTGAAAGCATCGACTCCGATTGTTGTGAGGTTGCTAGGTAGGGTCAAATTAGTCAGTTGGTTCGCTTGAAACGCCCCTTGCCCGATCGTCGTCACGCTATCCGGAATCGTTAACGAGGCCAGTTGATTGTCCCTGAAAGCATCAACTCCGATCGTAGCAAGACCGTCAAGGAGGGTCAAACTAGTCAATTCGTTTCCTTGAAACGCCCCTATTCCGAATGACGTCACGCTATTCGGAATCGTTAACGAGGTCAGTTGATTGTTCTTGAATGCATCCCTTCCGATCGTCATGAGGTTGTCAGGGAGGGTCAAACTAGTCAGCTTGTTATCTAGAAACGCCCCTTGCCCGATCGTCGTCACGTTATTCGGAATCGTTAACGAGGTCAGTTGATTGTTCTTGAAAGCATCAACTCCGATTTCGACCACGGTTAATCCACTGCCCACAAGATCAGGTATGACAACACTCAGTCCGATATCTCCCGTGTAGTCTGTGATTATAGCAGTCCCGTCTCCATTATCCTCATATTGAAAATCTCCATCCACAGCGGCATGTACAGTTGATACTGGAAACGACATGACACTTCCTAACAATAGCAATATTGACAGTGCAGCAAACCCTATTTTCCGTGAAAAACCTCGAATCATCACGAATCCCCACCTATCTCCTCGGTATTTATCTGTTAGTATGTAGCAACTAGTGTTCATCCTAGCATACTGCTATGATAAAATTATGATAGAATCCAGTTACAACATCCAATTCTCTCAACTTCAAAGGAGTAACTTACCTCTATATGGATGATTTATGGTCACTACCTTCAATAACAATCCTACTTTCGGCCATTCTAATGTGCATCATGTTGATGTATGCAATCATGTACCGCCAAGAACGAGGTGTGCGATATTTCGTATGGGTATTAGGCTGCCGAGTCGTTTATGCCGGAAGTGTGATTCTCGAGATCAGTCGCGCAGACTTGCAATCCAAGCTTTTTTTTCGGAATATAGAGCAAACAGCACTTTTATTCATGGTGCCATTGATGGTGCTTTTTGTCCTGGACCTGGTCGGCAAGGACAGGTGGTTGAGGCTGCGATGGAGCTTCTCTCTCTTTGCCTTATTCGCTTGCTGGGCCGTTGTGATCTGGGCAGACCCTTATTGGCATATCATTAATAGAACGCAAAACTTGATTAATGGACACTTGGTCATGACCAAAACCCCGTACGCATTAGCTTTCAACCTATTGTGCTATACCATTATTGCGGGCTGCATATTCGTTCTGATCCGTTACATACGAAATTCGCGCCCTGAATTCCGCATAGCAGGCATGTGGCTTCTGCTGTTCGGCAGCATTCCAATGTCGGTGGAAATGATGAAGTTGTTCATGCCCACTCTCTCTCCGTGGCTCCTGCCTCTCTCTGTGTATAGCGGAATTTGCGGCATGATCATGTTCTGGATTATTGTGCGGAAGAAGCTCTTTTCAAGTGTCCCCATGGCGAGGAACATCGTTGTAGAAACGATGCGTGAAGGAATGCTCATCATGAATACGACTGGCAAGATTATTGATAGCAATAAATTAGCACGCTTACTGTTAGAAGATGACAACAACCGTCCCATTCTTGGCCGTAGTTACAGGGACGTACTCACAGCTTGGCCCCAGTGGCAGTCCGCATGCGCGGACATGGAAGATTGCCGAATCGAGATCAGCACCCGTACAGGACATGAGAAGAAATCATACATCGTAAATGTCTATCCATTCTTCACCCAGCGACAACGCAAGCTAGGAACCATCTCCATCATTATCGATATTACAGAGAAGCAACAAGCACTGGAGCAAATCGCTCACCTTAACCAAATGAAGGATCAGCTCTTCACAGCCGTATCCCATGACATTCGTAATCCGTTAGCCGTTCAAGTCAACTTGTTGGAACTGCTGGAGCAGGATAACGGACCATCCAACCAAGCTGGCAACGAGATTATTCATGCATTAGGCGAACAAATTCGCAACACCTATACGATTGTCGAGAATCTCATGGAATGGTTTCGCGGTCAGAAGGAAGGCATTATGCTGCATCCTGAATCACTTCTCGTATCTGATATTGTCGAAGAAGCATGTCGGTTACTCTTGCTGAACTGTGAGATGAAAAAATTGACTCTGCACGTCCATATAGATGATGACATTCGTGTTTACTTCGATCGTGAAGCGCTTATTCTGGTAATTCGCAATCTTCTATCCAATGCGATTAAGTATTCTAATCAAGGTGGCATGATCCAAATAAGTGCTATACCTACCGAGAGCAGGGTCGAAATCTCTGTTTCCGATAATGGCGTGGGGATGAGCGAGGAACAAATTCGCCATGTGTTCGATGAAACTCGGTTTGATTCCACTGTAGGCACCGCTGGCGAGAAGGGAACTGGTCTTGGATTACTCGTAAGCCGGCAATTCCTACAAATGTGCGGCGGATATCTCAAGGTGCACACTAAACCAGGAAGCGGCAGCAACTTTACGATTGTTCTAGAGGGTGGGGATTTGCGATGAGGGTTATTGTGATTGATGATGAGAAGGCCATGCATATCGTGATGAATCGCTTACTATCCGAGATAAGTGGCGTAGTCGTGGTTGGTTGTTATCAGAATGCCGCACAGGCGCTTGAGCAAATACGGCAAGAAGCTATTGATCTAGTATTCATAGATATCATGATTGGGCAGGATCACGGGTTAGAGGTCGCCCGTCGGCTCCGTTCCACCCACAGTGAGGTAGACATTGTGTTCGTAACCTCACACAAGGAATTTGCTATTGATTCATTCGACAGCTATCCCCTGGATTATATGATTAAGCCGGTTTCGAAATCACGCCTGGAACAGACGGTCATGCGAGCCGCAGCAAGAATCAGAGAAAAGTCCACGATTGCGGGCAGTCCCACCGGAAAGCTAATGGTGCGTGCCATTGGAGGGTTCGAAGTAAGGAGCGAACAAGTTGGACTTGCCAAATGGATCTCGAAGAAAAGTATGGAGCTGTTTGCTTACCTGCTAATACATAGAGGTCGCCCTGTGTCCAAAAGCCGGATCCTCGAACACCTTTACTCAGATATGCCACAGAAGAATGCTGCAACCTACGTGAATACAAATATCTATCAGCTTCGTAAAACCCTGCATGCTCTTGGTCATAAGAACATCATTGTCCATTCTCAAGATCAATACTGGCTGCTCCTCGATCACATCGAGATCGATTTCGTGCAATTCGAAGATCAGGTTGCTCAATTCACTACAATTGAATCCGATCAAATTGAGGAGGCATTGGCATGCGAGCAACTGTATACCGGCGAATTATTCGAGGACCGATCCTATGAATGGTCGATTACCGAGCAAATCCGTCTGCACAGATTGTATTCCCGATTCGCCAAACAGCTGAGTCGGTGTCTGCTAACGCATCGAAGAGTCGAGCAAGCAATCCTCATAATAAAGAAACTGCTTCTAAGCGATGAATGGGACGAGGAAGCGAACTTGTACCTGCTTCAGGCTTATAGAGAATTGAAGGATCATGTATCATTTACGCAACATTATGCGTACATATCAAATCTGTACCAGCAAGAGTTATCCGTCCCCCTTGCCGCAGAATTCTCGGAGATGTATGAATACTTCATAAATAAATGCAAAAAGACACCTTAGAGCAAATTTCATCACTCTAAGGTGTCTTCTTTTTACACAATGTGGGCAAAATGTGGGCAAGTGGTGGGCGCTCTAACATTAATCCCAATCGTACATGAAAGCCACACGATATTGGCTCGTTCTGTGTGCCGCGGTCGTATCCGTTCGTTCCATTATCGGGTATAATTGTTTATAAGTAAAGATCGATGAAGATCGCAGGAAGCGAACGATTTAGCAACATATTTTGATAAAGGAGTGATTCTCTTGGCAATGGTTCGTAAACTCCATCCTCATATAGCAAAAGACTTAAGGGAGTTTTTATCTGACAACAACATCTCGACCAAAAGGTTGGTCATCTCGATGCAGAAACCATAGAAGATATTGACGATTACTCGGTTGATGACATTTTAAGTGTAGCTGGGATTCTGAATCCCGGGGAAGCACAGGAATTATTAGACCGTATTCAGGAGTCACAGGAGGACTGGGGAAAGTGACCCACAACCACTCCGGATATTTATTCGATTCGGATATCGTCATCGCTATTCTGGACAACGATCATGCGACTGTTAACTTAAGAAAAACGACGAATATTCTTTTCGACGATTACCGAATGTGAAGTACTGAGCGGTGTCAGACACAATCAGTTCTTAATCGCATCAAGTGAATGGCTGTGTAGGATAGATTAATACTCTTTCAAAAGTAATCCCTTTTGACTCACCAAAGTTAACAGTCTTATATTTTTTATTAACCGTTTCTCTGATGCTATCTCTTAATTGAACGGGGTTATATCTTTGCAAATACAAATCCACATCTTGTTTTCTCACTAAATAGATACCATCGTGACCTGTCACTTCATTCTGATTGGATCGGCATGGAGTATACTGTAAATATAATTTTGAAGAATAGTCACAGATCATCGGGTTGTTTCTATGTGATGGTAATTGATTTCAATCGCTTCGCTTTCAACACACCAGATTTTATAGTGCTCATCTCCATATCTATCTATAGGAACTTCTATCCGTTACAGCATCCCTGAACTTTTCAATAAAAACAGAAATAGAATATTGATTCACAGAAAAATCAATATGATTAAAATTCCTTCTACCAGGATTATATTGTGCATGAATGTAATTCGTAATTACGAACGAATCTTTGATTCTTTCTGAATTCCACAGCTCTTCAACTTCAATGTGATAAAATTTATCGCCCTTCTGATCAATATCCGGCTTAATTATCATAATAACTTTATCTTGATGCTCAGGACTATAATGTACAATGACTTCCTTCTTATACACTAGCTTTTCTATGTCTACAAAGTTAACTGTTATTCCACGATACTTTTGAGAATCCATTGTTGCAGTACTAATCATCTCCCTGATCTTGATCGTATATGGTACTTCATCTGTAGCGGCACCTATGGTTATATCAAAAAAGATACTGTAAAGATAATAACGATCCTCAATGACTAACCCTTGTCTCATAAATTTGGACTCATTCACCAAACATAACCCGTATTTGTTATGTGGCATTTTTAGCTGCTCGTAAGCACGTGTTTCCGCTATGCCTTGTATTTCTACCAAATTATCTTTGATTTAGTAACAAAAGAGTGAATATACTAGCATTTTAGGCTCTATGTCGAAGTAGTCTTGAAATATTAACTTTGAATCTATTACAGACCAAAGAATTGGCACATCTTTATTTGCAGCTTTATATCCAGGCCTTGTCCCATCGCTCTCAGGACAAAAGCCGTTTTATCTTTTGCTCTCTGCTAAACCAGTTGCTCCACCCGAACGCTGACGCCCTCGCGATTGCTGCGATCGGCTGCGAACGCAATGGCACCAGCACGTACGCCAGCGGCCACCGTAGACAAAGGCTTCACGTCTTCCGCAATACAATCCAGGAAGCTGCCGACAATCGCCAGATCGCCGCCGCCATGACTGTCCGCTCCTTCTACATCGAGCCGCTCCGTCGTACCGTCCCAATAACGGTGCAGCGTGATCTCGCCGGTTTCAAGATTGCCTTGAATATAGCCGGCACTGCCATGCAGCATCAAGTCTCTGCCAGGCAAGCCGCTGACCGAGATGGCGGTAAATACCCCTTGCGTGCCGTCCGCGAAGCGAACATTAACCGTCTGGTGATCGTTCACATCAGAATCCGAATGAAACACGCACTGTCCATGCGGCGCAAAAGTATCATCCGTATACACTTCACCATTAATGCTCTTGTCCGACGAAAAATCTTTGAACCGCCACGGGCACTCCAGCTCGCAATCGGCGCAGTTCAGCGGCAGCGCCTTATCCGTTGCATGGCTCACTCCGCCGAAGGACGAAACTTCAACAGGATAAGATTGCTGCTCTTTCATCCAGCACATCAGGTCCAGGTCATGCGTACATTTCTCGTTCATGAACCCGCCCGTATAGCGATCGAGCCGATGCCAGCTTCGTTTGAACGTAGCCCCGTGCTGCAAGCCGAGACGTTCATTCATTTGAACGATCATGATTTTCCCGATCTCGTTCCGATCGACGGCCGCCTTGATCTTCTGATAGAACGCCGTGTAACGCAACACGAATCCAACCTGAACAATCTGATCCGCCTTCTTCGCCAGCTCCATAATCTCGTTCGTATCCTCCAGCGTGGTTGCCAGCGGTTTCTCCAGAAAAATATGAAAACCGTTATTTACCGCTTTGCGGAAAATGTCCATATGCGTCCACTCCGGCGTCATAATAAACATCGTATCCGCCTGCGAGCTAGGAATTTCCGCGATTGCTTCATCCACATCTTTATAGATCGGAATATGCGGCACACCGTAAACCTCTAAACGATGACGAATCGCCTCATGTCCGGCCACGTGCGTATCCACAATGGCGGCGACTTCCCGGCCCAGGTCTTGCGTCAGCATTTTGGTAAAGAACAGTCCCCGCGCTCCACCACCTACAATAATGATTTGTTTTTTACCCGATTGATGCTCGTTCATGTTGATACCCTCCCATACGATTCAAAACAACCGCCGTGCCGGAACCTCGGTTCCGGCACGGCGGTTCACAGCTTACCCCAGCTGTTATTTCTCGATCAATCCGATCGCACGGTACAAGAATGTCGCCGCTTCCGCTCTGCTTGTCAAGCGCTTCGGCTTCATGAACCCGTTAGCGCCCGTAACAAGCCCGCACTCTGCCATCGTCGCTGCGCTGTCCGCAGCGTATGCCGCGATCTGATTCGCATCCCGATAGCCGTCAAGCGTTGAACCGGATGTTGCAGGCTTAATCGCCCCAGTCGATTGAAGCGCTCTGGTCAGCATAACCATGACGTCCTGACGGCTGATTGGTGCGCGAGGATCGAAGTTGATTTCGGCTGCACATCTGCGAAAGTCGATGTAAATTCGGCATGCAAGCCAAGCATATTCACCAACTTCATGATGAAGTCCGCCCGACAAGCCGCTTCAAGTTTGGTATCAGGGTCGATGAGAAGCCAACCGTGAATTTTCTGGGCGAAAATGCCATCTAACGATTCCAGCTTATCGATAAATGATTCGTCCATCTCACGATCGGTCATCACGACTCCACATCTTGCCTTTCGTGCCTGCAGCCGTTCTTACGATGACTCTCAGACCGGCGGCCAGAATAGTGATATTGTCGATCGTATATCTCGTCCAATCCTGGGTTCCGCCCGTTGTAATATAGCCCCCCGGGCTCCGTACAAGTCGATGTCGTTGCCGTTCACGTCAACCTGCATCAGCTCGACCTTCACTCCATCCGGGGCCGAAATGCCTTCCGTCTTCAAACGCATTGAAACCGAGTATTTTTTACCCAATTCGATTTCAGCGATCGCGCTTGACATCCATTGCGCTATGTTCCCTGACGTTAGGCCCGCGCTTTGATTGCCGCTGTATTTCACTGCGGTATCCAGCGCGACTGAAGTCCGGGGCTCCCACAATCCCGACTCAAATCCACTGTTAGCAACAAGACTTGCCGGCCCCCCGGGATTGCCCACTGTCGTATCATAACCGTACATGATGCCGATCTCCCCGAGCTGAGGCACCCAGTGCTCGTCGTTGCTTCCTTTAATGACGACCTTTAAGTAGCTGATTCCCCAAGGTATCGCTGAAGCGGATACTGTAAATCCGAATCAGCCAGCAGCCGTGTTTTCACGATTGCCTACATTAACATTAATCGGACTCCAAGTATTGTTGATTGTATGCTGCACCTACAGCATAAGGGATCGTTTTGCAATAATGAGGAGTCTCTTTTAGAACAAATCCATCTATTGAATCATTCGTCGGGTTAATGATACGAACCGCAAGCAGGTTTTCAGATTCAGCCTCCAATGATTCTGTGCAATCAAAGTCAAAAGGCGTTTCCCCTCCTTCATGATGACCTAGGTACTGTCCGTTCAGCCAAACCTCCGCATAATAGTCTACAGCTCCAAAATACAGCGAGCATTTCTCACCATGCTCTGGAGCAATTGCAGGTGTAAATCTCAACCAGTACCAAACAACCCCATGATAACCCGGATACACTTGCTGAATAATACCAGGTACACTTACATCTGCGGAAGTTTCTGAAGGACCTTTTTGGAACCATTGTTCAATAACGCCTTTATTTTCGTAATCAAGATCAATAACCCATCCCTCTGTTAATGTAATTTTTTTAGTTGTACTCATCAATAAGGCCTCCAACATTAGTAAATATTCATTTGATTCCTCAAGCATTTGGCTATGTTTCATGAAGTATCGTTGGGCAAAAATTCGGATTCCTACTAAGTGATATACTATTGGATGGCAACCTGGACAAGCCATAAGATATCTCGATAATATCTACTTACGGAATTTCCTGAAAATACAAGTCATCTACCCAAATCGGTCCATTAATTTGATTATCTGCTTCAATACCAATCCAAACAAAGTCTACCAGCGTACCCGGGGTATAATCCATTTCAACCTGATTCCATCCGGGCTGAAGCGGTATCGCCTTCTTAACATAGTGATCAGTTGAATTCGTGAACACTTCCCGTATAAACATATTAGAAGTTCCAGTGCTCGATAAACTCTTCACCCATGCGCGCACCCTGTAATGTTTAGCCGGGTCCATAGGAATATTGATTGTGCTTATAAGACGGTTCCAATTTGTTGAAATGGGGTTCAAACGGAGTGAATGCGAACCGCTTTGAGAGAATTGATCATTCCAGTTACCTGTATACCCCCCATTCCAACCATCCGGATAGGATAATCCGGGACTCATCGTCTCAAAATCCGCATTGCTTAATAGATTCGTACCCTCATAAGTAGACGGCAAGGCATACAGCCTTCCCTCACCTGGGGCAAAGCTTGCAGATAGAGAGCCTGTTGTGCTGCTATAGCTAGTAACAATCTCCGCTCCCGTTGTTTTGGAAATTTCCGTTACAGTGGTTGGTTTAGGAGAAAGATTAAATGTGAATGTTCTCGTGTTTGTCGTATCCTTGTTCACGACCATAACGTATTTTTTGCCGCTGCTATTGGTGAAATAACCGATTAACGCAGGCTGGCTGGTGTCCGCTAATTGCCAGAAGAAGGAAGACGGCAATGAAACTGAAGTAGCTGGTACAGTCCCCGTATGGTATACCGCTTGAGAGGAAAGCGTTGTCAAGGTCGGACCGAGCTTCAACACCTCGGCATTCAGATCCTTCGCCGCGAAGTAGCTCGTGTTTTTCTCGCCCTCCGGCAGGATAAGCCCATTGTCTAATCCCTGCGGTGTATTATACGTAAAATATACATATCCTTTTGCTCCATAAGCCAAGTTCGTATAGATTTGAAAACCCATCTGTTCCTTGGTTGGAGTCGGAGTCGAATAGGATTGAATGTACGACCAGAAGTCGATATTCCCAAGATGAGCTTGGCGGCGTATGACTTCCAAATTGTCATAATAAGCATCTGTAACAGTCCCGTAAGGATAATAATCGAACATTAGGACATCGGGACTATTACGCACCCATCGATATACATAGTCTTCATAAGTTCCGCCCGTAATGTTCTGGTTGATTGTAAACCAGTAATCGGCATTGAGCACGGTGCCAGCTTTATAAGCCGTCCCATTATTAATCCAATTCACACCAGTAACCGAGCGATCTACCCAACCGACACTATTATTACCTCCACCGTTATGCGTCAGCTCCCAATAATAATTCGTATTCGGAGTAACATCCGCATTTAACATGAACTGTGGCCAATTGGTCGTCGGGCTCGTTATCGTTGCATGAGCGATTTCGCTTGTCTTGGCAGTCGAATTCCATAAAGTCAAGGTCAAGGTCTCACCTGGTCCGACATTAGCGCTCTCCAGCCACAATTGGATCGTTGCGATGCGGCTGATGTCAGCCCCTGTCCTGAATGTCTGTCCTAACGACTGCGCGCTAGTGACAAACTCACCATCTACCTGATCCGTTCCCAGTTGCGAAGGAGATGCATAATTCGGATACAAGTTAACAAGTGCCATATGATCGGGATCATTCACTTTCAGACGATCTACCGCTTCCTGAACGCTAGCAAACTGACTTGATCCCGGTTCATCTCTCAAATTGTAACCCAGTACACCCGGAACATCTCTGTAGTGATTCGCAATATCGTCCAAGTAAGTGTCAGAAGGTCTTCCGTTTGCAAATGAATCCACGAATTGAAGGAACATCGCTTCAAAGTTCAGATCAACGTTTTGTGCAACTCCATTTTTATACGCTTGGCCTCCGTTATATCCATTTGTTACGCTAGTCTCGAATGCCCCTATTTTCGTTTCGCTGTTTGTAGTCAACTCCATGTAGTAGGATGTATTTGTTTCAACCGACCTATTGATGACGAATTCCGGCGTGTAGGTATCTACCGGTAATGTCAAGGCATCCGATCCGATCAATGTCGTTTTACTTGGGCTGTCATACACATTCAGCCAGAGTTTTACGCCTGCCCGCCACTTCTGTTTATCCGTCTTTAAAGTAATTCTGCCAAGGACCCAATTCGAACCCGTTGCAGGAGTCGTAAAGGTTTGACCGATGTCGTTGGTCCCGATCTCTACAAACCATCCTCCTCCGCCTGTCATTTGCTGGATACGTTCGGTTACCCAGTGAAATCCCCAATCATCAACAAGTGTCTGTATTCCATTAGCATTTGCCAAACGAATAGCGGTTTCATTCGTTGATTTGGTAACATTCTCATGTCCACCGACGATTAAGTTAACATTCATGTCGGCAAGTTCTTCATACTTTTCCTGCGTTGATTCATAAGCATTGGGCGGAGCAAGAATACCAATTGGGAACGGAGTTGGCGCAGGAGCAACAGCAAATACATTTGAAACCGAAACTGAACTAACTGAAACAAACAGAACAAACATAAGCAAAATCAACAAGCTGTGACGATGGCGATAAAAACGCATAATATTTGCCTCCTTCAATTTATATTTTTCAAGGGAAGGAAAGAATCCGCCAATATCGACGTATTCGATCTTTCTCCGTTGAAACTCTACATTGAAAGCAGTCCCTCTTTCGCAACGAATGGATCTTACGCGCTTCAAGTCAAATAATGCCGCGCCCCGTCGTCAATTTATAAGTATAATTTGCCGAGAATACCAGAATAATGCTGATAACCGATTTGAAAATACCAACAGCAGTAGAGAAGGGATAATTCAACTGGAGTAAACCCAGGTTGTAAACATAAGTGTCCAATACGTCTATCTTGGAATGCACGAGAGGATTGTCGAACGTATAGTACTGCTCAAAGCCAACAGAGAGAAACTGTCCGATGCCAAGCAGAAACAATACAGCAAATGTCGGCATTAAGCCCGGAATCATAATGTGCCATATTTGTTTAAACCTCCCTGCTCCATCTACTTCAGCAGCTTGAAACAATTCCTGATCCAACGAAGCTATAGAGGCAATATAGATGATCGCAGACCACCCTAATCCCTTCCAAAGGCCGATACCTGTTTGAAATACCCACACAATATCAGAATTAGCGAGTAAATCAGTCGCATTTGAAATCAATCCTGCGTTTAGTAAGAGTCGATTAATAAATCCATCATCCAGAGAGAAAAATGAGAAAAAAATCGAATATACAATGACCCAAGAGATAAAATTGGGAAAGGAGGTCACGGTTTGCACGAGCTTTTTGAACCACTGAGCTCTAATTTCGTTCAGCATGATAGCAAAGATCATCGGAAGCGGACTAAGCAGCAAGCCTAAGCCGCTAAAGATCAAAGTGTTGCGCATAGCGTTTTGAAACTGGAAACCACCATTAAATAAGGTTTGAAAGTGCTTAAATCCGACGAATTCAGCTTTTAGAAAGGAATCTCCTGGAAAATAATTGGTGAAGGCAATATACCAGCCCCAAAGCGGAACATAAGAGAAAATAAACATTAAGCTGAAGAAAGGAACAGTCATAACCAATAAAGGCCAGACAGCCTTCCATTTATCCGGATTCCAATTCTGTTTACGACTACTTAAGGGAGATGCGGCTAATTCAAGATTCTTTTCTGAGGACATTTTTGTTTCAATCCTTTCTTGGGTTACGGTGCTACTCTCTATATAGTCATGTATCGCCTATCTAAGAAACTCCTAAATCCGATCTTCTCTACTAAACCGCTGCAATAGAGACTCCAAGATTATGCTTTTTATCCGAATATGCATTCTAACAGCCGAATACCCTCGTTTCCTCTAGCACAAAAGATAATAGGTCGATATAATCTTTAGAAGTGATGAATAACCAAGGGGCGTGACCTATGTTTTTCTTGAAAATTTATAAATCAAGACGTTATTTAAGCCGTATCCTCATCTCATTTACAGCGCTTTCCGTACTCGTTATTTCCATAATGTCGGCACTACTCATCTACAACTCTCAGAAGAACTCGCTAAAAATGCTGGATAATGCGAATCGAAAGGTTCTTACCCAATTAAGCTACAGCACCGATTATATGCATCAAATGTTTGTACAGCTGCTCATGTCGCTTTACTTCAACAATGATGTTAATTTACTAATGACGCGTGATGACCTAGAGCTATTCGACATGCTGGCTGTAGCTCACAAGCTAGATTATAATGTGGAATCAACCAGCTACTTAGACTCCATAGTTGTGTACAATGGCAAAACAGATACTATATATTCAGGCGGAAATGCTTTCCTGCGCGATAAAGATAGTATGATGACCGCAACGTTTCGTAAGCTGCTTGACGGAAAGCAACAGGTACCCAAGCTCAGCTTAATTCCTCATCAATTTACTGAAAAGAAACAACCGGTTTATATTTTCTCACTAGTGATGTACGACTCTGCCTCTGGGGGATACCACAAAAATGAGAATGCCTTGATTATTAATATCAAGGCAGAATGGTTGTTTAATAATTTAATTGATCTTAATCGAGCAGGGCAATCCGATCAAAGCAGCATCTATATTTTGGACCAGGATAAGTTTATTTACGATCCCTCCTCTGGCTCTCAAGCAAGCACAGATATAGCTGCAAGTATCTATCAACGCATAGAGTCGGTTAATAATAATAGCGGTTCCTCCATTATAAAAATACAAAACGAGGAATACGTCATGTCCCACTTGAAGCTCAAATCATTGAATTGGGAATTGGCGACAGTTCAACCTTACCGAGATGTGATGAAAAATATCGATCAACTGCGTAATTCATCTATTTTGCTGACGTTGCTTTTCATAGTAATTTCCATTATCTGCGTATTCTTCGTTTCTCATAAGCTATATCAGCCCGTAGAAATACTCATGGATCAAATTCAAAAGCATAGAAACTCGGATATAGGGGGCTATAAAGACAGCCATGACAAGTTGGAACTGGCTTTCATTTCTGACACTTACGGCTCTGTTATGGAGAGGTTAAAATATTTAACCGAGGACCATCGATTTAAGATTAACATCGCCAAAAACTACTACCTGCAACGAATCGTCCAGGAAAAACCGTTTGAGAACCTCGCAGAGTTTCAAGACTTGATAGTGCAGCATCAATTATCCATTAACGAATTGGGTCCATACAGGCTTTCCATTCTACTATTAGATAATGAAAACCAGCTACAGAATTATAGTGACAAAGAACGAAAGCTGATTTTATTCGCGGTCGCCAACATTATGCAAGAACTTGTCGTACGTTATGCCCAACTGGAAATAATCAATTTGCGAAATGATCAATTAGCCCTATTATTCAGCCCGCTCGCTAATGATCATGTTATGCCGGATTATTGGATGCTGGCGCTTCAAGATACCCAGCGTGTGATTATGAATTTCTACAAAGCCTCTTTATCCTTTGTCGTTAGTAAAACCATTGAATCCTATGATGAAATTAATCAGCAGTATGAAATATTGCTTCAGAATGCCAAATACAGAATGATTTTTGGCAGCCAAAGCATCATCACCCCCGAAATGATAGCTGAACACAACATACAGAATAAACCCGGATCACTCGACGAGCCTAAAAAACACTTGATGGATAGTATCCGATCTGGACAGGCTGAGAGATGTAAAAATGATTTAATTCATTATTTTCAATTAGTCCGACAGCATGATGCGGACAGCATCAGTTATTTATTACTGAATCTATTGATGGATATAAAATATACGATACGTGATTTGAACAACAACCGGCTCCATTCTATTTCTGTCGATCTGGATCCCGTAACTCGAATGATTCTCAAGCTCGAGGCCTTAGATGAAATTCAAATAGAAATGGAGCAAATTATTGATGGTATTATCAATATCCCTCAAACGAACAACGAGGATAAGAAAATAGCCCTGCTTAAGACAGTTAAAGAAATAATTCACCAGCAATTTGTTGACCCAAATTTGAGTCTGCAAGCTGTGGCCGATAAGCTAAAGCTGTCGCCATCCTATCTGGGGCGCACCTTTAAAACAAACGAGATGATTTCAATTGGGGATTACATTAATGAAATTCGTTTGGAAGCATCGATGGAGCTATTAAACGACCAGAACCTGACCATAAAAGATATTATGGAGAAATGCGGGTTTTCCAGCCAAAGTAACTTCTTTCGCTTATTTAAATTAAAATTCGGCGTGCCACCTAAAGAATTTTTACGGGTTAAAGCAATTAAGAAAGCTTAGACGATAACCAAAAATAGCTGATGCTCCTATTTCAGGAAACACCAGCTTTTTTGCAAATTATATAAACTTAGTACCCTTTTCAGATAATTCGCTATCCCCTTGCAGGCTCGGACATCGTCAAACGCATTTGTGCGCTTAATGCAGCCAGATGGCCATCATTAGCCATCACTTGCTCCAGATGCTTCATTCTTTCTGGAGATGCCGTATTCATCATGACCTCTGAATAGTAACGGTCAATCCAGAATCTGGATGCGCCTGCAATATAGTCAAGCAAATCCTGATGTTCATGATCTTTGTAACGCTCACACAAATTGATCGTGAACATTCTTCGGTGGGCACTCCCGTTCCAGGCGGAATGAAATGTATTGTGGTTAAAAACCAGAACATCTCCTGGAATAACGTCTAGCACGTAAGCTGGAACCTTCTCCCCACCTATACCCCAGTGCAAATCACTCCTGTTTGTTTTTTCCCCTAAGTCCTTACCGAATAGATCCTCCATGCGATGGCTTCCCGGAATCACACGCAGTGCCCCTGTGTTCTCATCAAGTCTGTCAAGATAAAAGGCAATCTTGATATGCTTATGATTCGGTTGATAAGTATCCCTATGCCAGCTTGTATTGCCTGTGTAATAGTTCCCGTCGCTTCCCATATAGTTGAAATCGTCCCCTAGCAGAGCAGAACCAATCCCCTCAATTCTTGGATCGTCAAGTAATGTACTCATCCGTTGATCGATGAAAGGGGCTACACAAGAGCGCCGGGTACCATCATGTGGGTCAGTATTTGAAAAAGTTTGGGTAAATTCCTCTAGAATCCAATCCAATCGGTCAGAAACCAGCTGGGGAAATTTAATGAATCCAAAGGTTTCAAAAAAATCAATTTGTTCTTTTGTCATTTTCATGTGATTTCAAATCTCCTTATAATTAGTATTTTCACTCTATTCTTTGCCTTTGATTTCTTCATACTTGTCATAATAAAATTTAAAGACTTCATCAGCGCCAAGTTTTTTCAATTCACTAATAAATTTTTCTTTCCCTTTAACAAAGTCCGCATCGGTTTTGGAGAATATCACCGCCGCTGCAGCTGTTGCCATATAGGTGTTCAAGCTCGCTTCCTTTGTGGCAATGTCGGAACCTACAGGCGGACTGATCGAAGCAATAAGCGCATTACTGAAGGAGTTATTGGGTATCTTATCAAGTCCTTCTGATGGATAAGTGTACCCCATATCTTGTAGAAAGTCCTTCTGGAAGGGTTTAAATTCCTCTTGCATTAAGGCAGGTTCACTGTAGAAATTGGTTCTCGTTCCATTAGGCTCGAATTCTGAACCATAGATGGATAAATGAAACCATTGACCAGCTGCAACCGTTTTCGTGAATTTTTCCGGGTCCGCTTTTTTGAGTGCAATTATTTCCGGCTTCAACACAGGTTTGCCATCCACCATATCCCAGCCGATTCCTTCTGGCCCGTTCGTGACCAATTCAAGTCCTTGTGGTGTTGCCAAATAATTCATTAGATCCATGACTCGCTCTGGATGCGCGCTCTTTGCGGAGACCAGCCAAAAGAATTGGTTTCCGATCGCATTCTTGGGTAGCAAGTAGGATTTCTCAGAATTCATCCAGACAGGAAGCGGAACAAAACCCTTTTCTGGAGTTCCCTCCGTAACGAATTTTTCCTCCCCTCCAGTTGTACCTAACCAACCTGCTTGTAATGACATGTATCGTCCGGCGCCTGCTTTTTCTCCAAGGTTAGCAAACTTCATTGTAACGGATTCTGGATCCAGCACACCTTCCTGGTAAGCCTTGTTATAAAACTTCATAACATCCCACATTTTTCCTTCTGGATCTGTAAAGAAAGGAACAACTTCATTTTTATTGAGGTCAAGAATATGTGTAGCTTTCCCACTATCAATTAATCCTTGGGCGTTCATTGTTGCTTTAGTGACGATGAATATACCCCAAGGATCGCCTAGATTAACACCCAACCCATAATTTTTCTTACCTTCTTTATTCACGGGCTCCAATTGTTGCATTTGCTTCAATACTTCCAAATATTCATCCAGTGTATCCATCTTAGGCTTGCCCAATTTTTTATAAAGATCCCATCGAATATTCCATGCATTGCTATGGTGAATCTGGTTAAATTCCGTACTGTCGATAAGAGCTTTCACAAAATAATGCTTATTATCCGCATTAGGATAAATGACTGAATACTTATCGAGTGCATCCTGGAAATTGGTTGTAATGTTAGAACCGTTCGTTTTAAGCAAATCGTCAAGCGGCAGCACTTGTTTCGTTTGAATGAGTTTATTAACCATACTTACGTCAGATGTAATAATAAGATCCGGCAAATCATCGCTTGCGAGCAACACGCTTAGTTTCGCAATACCATCACCGCCACCGGTGAAAGGTTCAAAATCCAACGTTATCCCCGTTTTCTTCGTAATCTCCTGCATGACCGGGTCATTTGGAATACTGTTATTCAGCGGATTGGTCAACCATTCTGCAAATACTTTTAGCTTAACGGGCTCTATCACCGCAGGTGCCGATGGCGTACTCGTTTCTGTATTTTTATTATCGGTGCTGATGTTGCTAGTGTTCTTGTTCTTGTTTCCTCCCGAACAGGCAGCGATTGAAGAGATGATCATCATAATGACTAGTAAAAGTGCAGCATTTCTAATTTTTTTGGTTGGCATAGAGATCCTCCTTTTATATAAGACAACAACGACAAGCTCTGTATATAAAGCCACTATGGTCGAATTTTAACCTTGTACCTTTTGCTTATCAACCCTTAACGGCTCCAAGCATGATCCCTTTGATAAAGAAACGCTGCAGGAAGGGATAAACTATCATAATAGGCAGGGTTGCAACAATGGTAATGGTCATCCGGATTGAGTTGGGTGTCACCTTAATTCCAGAAAGCTCATTGGTTGCCGCAGCTGTTGCCGATACCGTGTGTGATTTGATCAAATTGAGCAGCAGCATCTGCAAAGTAAGCAATCGTGAATCAGTCACAAAAAATAAATTGTCCATCCAAGAATTCCAATGATTAACCGCTTGAAATATCGCTATTGTTGCCATGATCGGTAAACATAAAGGCAGTACGATCTTAAAAAAGATTGCAAAGTACCCTGCCCCTTCGACCATAGCCGCCTCTTCCAAAGCCGGAGGAAGCTGTTCGATATAGGTTTTGATCAGAATTAGAAAGAAAGGTGCGATGATAGAAGGGATGACATAGACGAGAAAGTTATTTTTTAAATGAAGCATCGTTATTAATAAATACATTGGAATCAGGCCTGAACTGATGTACATCGAAATGATAAGCAATCGATACATGGTTTTCCGAAAGGGAAGGATCGATTTCGTTAGTCCGTATGCGAATAAGGAGCATCCCATCAGAGTGAGTATAGTTCCGAGCACCGTCCTCGTCAAAGTGACCAAGGTAGCGTTGGCCAGATACTCTACCTTAAACACCGATTGATAATTGATCAGGGTGAATCCTTTGGGCCATAAAGTAATGAGCCCATTTTGAGCAGCCGAAGGGTCTGATAAGGAATAAATGATGATATAATAAAATGGGAAAAATGTAATGAAAGCAAAAACAATCATAATAAAATAATTTCCAACAGTAAAAATATTTTCCATGGTTGACCTTCGTCTCATGATGCGAGTCCCCTCTCTAATTGTTCAAATAACGCTAGTTCATTATTCCATTTATTGGGACTCCAAAATCAAACTATATATCCCATATGCCTTCTACCCTCCTAAATTCAAAGCCCCTTATTTTGATAGCTTCTTTTGAGAACAATTTAATACTGTCCTCTATATACGCATGGATGATCAGGAAAAAAAACTCCTATATTAAGACTTCCCTACCAAATCAACAGCTATAGGGACTCCAATATTCTGCTTTTTATCCGAATCTGCTATTTTCTACTGGAGCAAAGGTCCGTTTTCAAACTTTTCCGGAAAATGAAAATATAGATACTTTACCTAGTGGCTTCTCTTGTGTTTAATACCCATAAAACCACAACGGTTCTGCTCTCAATCCAAACGGATTTCGCCCCGGATATTCCTGTTTTCGCCGTCTTTGTTCGTCATCAAAAGAACTTCAGGGACAATCCTAAAATATAATGATCAGCTATATCAAGGCTTACTAGCCAATTCAAAAGTACGTAAATTGATAAAGGTTCACCACTAACAGCAGCAAGGATCATAAATGAAGCATTCCAATATGAATGCATAAAAGCTGCAATGTCCATTGTTACAACTAATCTACTCTGTCCGACAATAGACGGTGTTAGTTATCCTCGATTTGACGGGAATGCTGACCTTGAATTGTATTCAAACGGGAAAGTCAGATTAGGGCTTTCCCGTTCATTTAGATTTCGACCTGATACGTGTCTTTCTTACGCATATCGAATAGGAGATGCGCTTCGTCAACGACAACAACAGGCTGCAGACGATGGATACGGCGCATAAGTTCTACTTCCCGATGAAGTTGCCGCTTAGCATCACCGCGGTAAAATTTCGACACGCACCCGAGTTGTTCAACATTCCTTTGTAGAAGTGGCGTGGCGTAAGCTTAGAGTCCGACAGATAGAGCAACTTGTACTTCGCCGCATCCAGCGTGGCCGTAAACCGCTGGTTTGTCCGAAGGAACTCTCCTGACTATGATCGATGATCAGCAATTTGAAATTCATGCAGGTGAATCTTTTTAATTCCACCAGGCGCCTGGCATAATCATTCCCAACTAACAGATAAGCATGATGACGGCATATAACGTTTCGTGAAATTGCATATCGCACAGGATTAAAAAACGAGCATTATTTTTCCAATCTATTTCGAAAGTTGGAGCTTACAACTCCAAGATATTATAAAAAATCAGTCCGGAACACCGAACCAAAACAGAATCCGCCGCTGAAAATTTAGCAAATGAAACTTCTCTCCCAGACGTTCAGCGTAAAAGCGGTTCACAAAAAAAAGAAGCTTCCCATAAGTTCAATGAACTCATGAGAAGCCTCTTTTTTTTATTACATTATCGGGTCAACATAGGGTCAACCCTGATTTTCCTTTAGTAAAATCCTTGCTACATAAAGGGTTTATCCCCCTTATTACATCATGCCGCCCATGCCGCCCATTCCACCCATGCCGCCCATATCAGGCATGGCTGGTTTGTCTTTTTCCGGTTTGTCCGCAACAACCGCTTCGGTTGTCAGGAACATAGCCGCTACGGAAGCTGCGTTTTGCAGTGCGGAACGCGTTACTTTCGCAGGATCAACGATACCGGCTGTGAACATATCAACCCACTCGCCAGTAGCCGCGTTATAACCAACGCCGACTTTCTCGCCTTTCAGGCGCTCAACGATAACCGAACCTTCTTGGCCAGCATTCGCTGCGATAGTGCGTACAGGCTCCTCCAGCGCGCGAAGCACGATGTTAACGCCTGTCTTCTCGTCGCCCGTTGCATTTACAGCTGTGACAGCTTTATATACGTTCACGAGTGCAGTACCGCCACCGGATACGATACCTTCTTCAACCGCTGCGCGGGTGGAGTTAAGAGCATCTTCGATGCGCAATTTGCGCTCTTTCAATTCGGTTTCCGTTGCTGCACCGACTTTGATAACAGCTACGCCGCCGGACAGCTTCGCAAGACGCTCTTGCAGCTTTTCACGGTCGAAGTCGGAAGTTGTTTCTTCCAATTGAGCACGGATTTGGCTAATGCGAACATCGATATCCGATTTGTCGCCGCTTCCGTCAACGATGATCGTGTTTTCTTTCGTAACACGGATTTGACGGGCAGAACCCAACTGCTCGAGAGTTGTGGATTTCAATTCCAGGCCAAGCTCTTCGGTGATTACTTGTCCGCCGGTAAGAGCTGCAATATCGCCCAGCATCGCTTTGCGGCGATCGCCGAAGCCCGGAGCTTTAACGCCGACGCATGTGAATGTGCCGCGCAGTTTGTTGACGATCAGCGTAGTCATCGCTTCGCCTTCGATATCTTCAGCAATAAGCAGCAGCTGTTTGCCTGATTGAACAACCTTCTCCAGAACCGGCAAAATATCTTGGATGTTCGAGATTTTTTTATCCGTAATCAGGATATATGGATTGTCGAGAACAGCTTCCATTTTATCCGTATCCGTAATCATATAAGCGGAAACATATCCACGGTCAAACTGCATACCTTCAACCACTTCAAGCTCCGTTACGAAGCCCTTAGACTCTTCAACCGTGATAACGCCGTCGTTGCCGACTTTGTCCATAGCTTCAGCGATCAATTGGCCGACTTCCTCGTCGCCTGACGAGATAGAAGCAACCTGAGCGATCGATTGTTGGCCTTCGATTGGTTTAGCAATGGATTTCAATTCTTCAACCGCAGCGCGAACAGCTTTCTCGATCCCTTTGCGGATAACCATCGGGTTAGCGCCTGCCGTTACGTTTTTGAGGCCTTCGCGGATCATCGCTTGCGCCAGAACCGTAGCTGTAGTCGTACCGTCACCGGCAACGTCATTTGTTTTGGTTGCAACTTCTTTAACGAGCTGTGCGCCCATGTTCTCAAACGCGTCTTCCAGCTCGATTTCCTTCGCAATGGATACACCATCGTTTGTGATCAACGGGCTGCCGAATTTTTTCTCCAGAACCACGTTGCGGCCTTTAGGACCGAGTGTAACTTTAACCGCATTTGCAAGAGCGTCCACTCCGCGCAGCATCGCGCGACGAGCGTCTTCGCCAAATTTAATTTCCTTTGCCATTATCGATTACCTCCTAATAAATGATCGTTCCTGTTACCGTTAAACCAAAACTTGCTTGATGATGTGGCAAACCTGATGGGGCAGGCCCATCATAAGTAATTGGTACCATGTATGTTTGTAGTCAAAGCGCTCGGCTTATCCCAGGATGGCGTGGATGTCGCTTTCTTTCATAATCAACAGCTCTTTACCTTCGTATTTCACTTCGGTGCCAGCATATTTGGAGAACAATACACGGTCGCCTTCTTTTACTTCAAGAGCGATGCGGGCGCCGTCTTTAAGCGTGCCGCTTCCTACTGCAATTACTTTGCCTTCTTGCGGCTTTTCTTTCGCCGTGTCCGGCAGCAAAATTCCGCTTGCGGTCGTTTCTTCTTTCGCGATTGGTTCAACCAATACGCGTTCACCCAAAGGTCTGATCATGAAAATAGCCTCCTTTTGATTTTGTTGCTTCTCATATATTAGCACTCGCAACTGTTAAGTGCTAACAACCAATTTTAATAATACCGATTTTGCTTCCGAATTTCAAGTGCCTGGAGGATAATTTGCGTGAAATTTACAGTTCGGGGTCAAAAATTGGTGTGAAGAAGAAACGACCTTCCTGTCCATTCGCAATGAAGCAAGTTTCCTTCTTCGAAGAATGTGTGCTGCAGGCCGCCAGTTATTCCACCAGATGGGTCAAAAAAAAGCAGGCCCAAGAGATGCTTGAACCTGCTGCCTGATTTCACTATGATCTGTAAGTGGAGCGATGGCATTCCTTGCTCCAAATCGATATATTTAAGTAGCTTCAAGTTCCTCTTCCCATAGCCGATCTCGTTCCAGCTGTTTACGGTAAACAACACTGGACAGCAGCACGCTTACTTCATAGAGCAGAATAAGCGGAATCGCGACCAGCGCATCGGAAATAAAATCCGGCGGCGTCACGATAATTCCGAGGAAAATCAAAATGAAGTAGGCGAGCCGGCGCATCTTGCGCAGCCGGATGGGATTCAGTATCCGCAGCTTAGTCAGAAACATGATCACAAGCGGCAGTTCAAAAAGCAGTGAAATCGGAATCAGAATATTAAACATAAACGCAAAATACTGCGTCACGCCGTAGGTTTCCTCCAGATTCAAATGTCTCGCAACCCCGGTTGTAAAGGTGAACGCCATGGGAAACACCACAAAATAGGAGAAAGCCAGACCTGTCAGAAACATAATCAGCGCAAATGGAACAAACTTAAGTGCAGACTTCTGTTCGTGCTCGCCTAACGCGGGTTTCACGAAAGCCCAAGCCTGATAGAAAATAAAAGGAAGCACCAGTATAAGCGCGATAACAAGCGCGAATTTCATGTACATGCCGATTCCATCCCAAAGAGAGAACGCATGCAAGGCCATTTTGTTAACCGGCTCCTGGCTCATCAGATAATTATAGGCGGGATCCGCTACCATTAATCCGATAATCATCCCCAGCACAAGTACGATAATAACATAGATCAGTCTGCGACGAAGCTCACCGATGTGTTCGAATAGCGTCATCAGCTGTTCGCGGGATTTCGTCTGTTTATCGGAATCTGTCACCGGGCTCGCACCTCTCTTTCTCATTATTCATGATAGCGGCCATGTCCGTTTCAAAAAAAAAGCGAGCCCCTACTCCGGGAGTCGCTTATTGTCCGCTTGGTCTTCAACTTTACGATTGACGTCGCTGCGGCTTACTTCCTTGCGATCATGATTGTCGTCATCCATCATTTCTCTGGCGCCAGCCTTGAATTCTTTCAGTGTACGGCCAAATGCACGGCCCAGCTCCGGCAGTTTGTTCGGGCCAAAGAGCAGCAAACCAACAAGCACCAGCAAGATGAATCCGGTCACACCAATTCCGCTAAACATGGCTCTAACCTCCTAAAAAAGTGTCGAAGCGAACATCCGCTTCGCAAATTGGGCGGTTAATCCAGTCTTGAAGACTGTACTCCAACCCGCCCATTTTAAAATCTACTGCAAAAAGTCCATCATCTATCTATTCCAGCCATTAAGCCCTATGGACCCTATCAGCAATTGTACAGTCCACCATATCCCATCCGCACGATGTCTTCTCTTGTAATGATGTCTCCTGCCAGAATGCGTGGAAGAAGCACATCAAAAGAAGTATACGGATCGTGCATGACACAACCGGGCAAGCCCATAATCGGTACTCCGCCGATATAACCCATTAACAGCATCGAACCCGGAAGCATAGGGGTTCCGTAACTGACCACTTCGGCTCCCGCTTCTTTGATGGCAGCCGGTGTGCGATCGTCGGGATCCACGGACATCCCGCCTGTTACCAGTATCATATCATACCCTTGAGAAATCAAGTAGTTTATTTCCTTGACAATTGTATGACGATCATCGGGGGTGAAACGCTGCTCCGCGACCTCTGAACCGAGCGTTTCCACAATCCGCCGGACAGCCGGCCCGAATTTATCCTCGATCCGTCCCGAGAAAACCTCGCTCCCTGTCGTAAGCAAGCCAATGCGAAAACTGCGTAACGATCTGACCTGAATCGGGCTGCGGCCTTCATGAAGCAAGCGGTAGCTCTCGGCCATCTGCTCGACACGTTCGATTTTTTCTTCGGCAACTACGAGCGGGATAACCCTTGTAGCTGCCAGTTGACCGCCGGGTTTGACAACCGAATGTGTTTGTAGAGTAGCCAGCGCAATATCGCCAAGCTCATTAATGGCATGAACAAGCGAAGCGTCAATGACGGCCAGGGCAGGAGCCGGCAAATCTGACTTGATGGATACCTTGCCTTCATGCGGCTCTGACAATACGGTCCCTTCTCCATGAAGAGCCAGTGCCATCCGGTGGGCAGCATCGTCTTCATGAAGCTCGCCTTCCCCCAGCTCCATAATATAAATATGTTCCTTGCCGATGTCCAGAAGCTTCGGAATGTCCGCCTCCGTGACGATATGCCCTTTTGTAAATAATCTTCCCTTGAACTGTCCCGGAATGATCTGGGTCAAATCATGCGCCAGCCGCAGGCCGACCGCCTGCCGCACCGGTACTTCCCTGAGCTGCGTGCCGCCGTTTACTGGGAAAGTCACTCGTCATGGTCCCCCGTTCGTCCCGATAAAATACTAAGAGCATGCGGCAATTGATCCATAATCGCCATCAAATTCTCATGAACGCCCTTAGGACTTCCCGGTAAGTTAATAATCAGCGAGTGGCCGCGGATTCCGCAAACGCCTCTGGAAAGCATCGCGCTTCGCGTGCGCTGCATGGCACCGATCCGCATCGCTTCGGCCAGTCCCGGAACCATTCGTTCAATCACCTTAAGCGTTGCTTCAGGGGTAAGATCCCTTGGAGCAAGACCGGTGCCGCCGGTTGTGATGACCAAATCCGCTTTGTAATAATCCGTCATCTCGATAAGAGCAGCCATAATCTCATCCTGTTCATCAGGTACGATGCGGTAATCGACAATTTCCCCGCTCAGTTCTTCTTCAACAAGTTCCCTGATCACCTGCGCGCTTGTGTCCTCTCTATCACCGCGCGATCCTTTGTCGCTTGCCGTCAATAACGCTACTTTCCACCGCATGTGCCTCTCCCCCGATCATTCCGATGATACCGGTTATTTGTTCTTAGATTCGTAATCTCCGTTCTTGCCGCCGCTTTTGGCAACCAGATAGGTCGGCCCGATAACCATATCCTTCTGTAGAGCCTTGCACATATCGTAAACGGTCAGAGCAGCAGCCGAAACTGCCGTTAAAGCTTCCATTTCGACACCGGTCTTGCCTGTCGTTTTTACCGTTCCTTCTATATATAACTCATCCGTTCCATTATCGGCAAAAGCAAGGTTGACGCCGGTTAAGGGAAGCGGGTGGCACATCGGGATAAGATCCGATGTTTTCTTGGCCGCCATGACACCTGCGATCTGGGCAACGGCCAGGACATCGCCTTTGCTAACCGTTCCGGCTTTGATACGGGAGAGCGTCTCCGCCGCCATTGTCACGCTTGTGCGGGCGACCGCCATCCTTGCCGTAGTGTCTTTCTCCGATATGTCGACCATACGCGCCCTGCCCTGGTCGTTGAAATGGGTCAATTCCATCGCTCACTTCTCCTTTTTCCCGCTGATACGTCATCAGCTATTGAAGATACGCATGCCCTGCTCTGTAATGACCGCTCCCATGCGGGCATCATGCAGTTCCATTGGCACCTTCTCCTGCAACTGGGACTCGTAAGCGAGCCCGATCCAGGACGGCATCGATTGTCCTGTTTGCAGCGCTTCGCTGCTTAACCGTTCCCAGTAGCGGTCATAATAGCCGCCGCCATATCCCAAACGGCCCCCATGCAGGTCAAATGTCAGGCCCGGCGCGAAAATCGCATCCGGAATGAATCCCTCCCCACAGCGCTTGGCCTGTCCGGCATCCGGCTCCAGAATACCATAGGCCCCCGGTATAAGCTCTTCCCACCGCTGAAGAACATAGAGCTCCATTGTCCAATCAGATGGGTTGCTGCGGGGGATTATGACGGATATTCCAGTTTGCCAGCCCCATTCTATCATTTCACGGGTATCAAGCTCGGAGCGGAAAGGCACATAGACCATAAAGCTGTTTATACAATTTGAATGGTTTGCCATCCAGTCAATAGCATGCTTGCAAGCCATTGACGACCAGTGCTTGCGCAGCTCTTCCGGAAGAAGGTTGCGGCTGGCTGCGGCAGCTGCCCGGATTGCTTTCTTTTGTCTGAACCATTCTGCTGCTTCCCCAATATTCGCCATCACAGCCGCCTGCCTTTCTCTAATGATGTAACGGCAAATTCCGATGCAGCTGTTCGATCGAGCAGGCCATTTCCTGATGTCATAGTTGTTTCTTAGTTTACCACTGTTGACCATTTTTCGCCAATGATCAGACGATCTCAAGCATCGCTTTATCTCTTACGCGATCCTGCCGAATATGTCGCGCGCGGCGCCGTTTTCATGTAAACTTATGATGGAGAAGGACTTGCCTTCCAACTGCCTGTCAGATCGGTTTTGATCATGGATAATAATGGATTTTTTTCGGGTCACGGCCATACCGTTCGCGGACAAGGCTTCAATCTGAGTATATGATTCTGGAGGTTAACAATCTATGCTTCTTCAAATATCAGATATTTCCAAAAGTTATGGTGTGACCAGCATTCTCTCCCAAATCACCTTCCAGGTGCTGCCGCGTGAGCGGGTTGGACTCGTGGGGGTCAATGGAGCGGGGAAATCGACCCTGCTGCGGATTATTGCCGGGGAAGTTTCAGCCGATTCCGGTACGGTCTTTAAAGCCAAAGAAACAACGATCGGTTATCTTGCGCAATCCAGCGGACTTCAGTCCGACCGCACAATCGAAGCGGAAATGCGCACCGTATTCGCCCATCTGACCGAGGCGGAGCAAGAGCTGCGCTCCATGGAGCTTCAAATCGCGGATCCCGGATTACAAGCCGAGCCAAAGCTGTATGAGCAGACGCTTGAGCGTTATGCCAGATTATCCGACTGGTTTCGTGAGCAGGGCGGATTTGTTATGGAGACCCGTATCCGCAGCATTTTGCATGGGATGGGATTTAGCCAGTTTCCCCCGGATACGATTATCTCCACATTAAGCGGCGGACAGAAAACAAGACTGGCGCTGGCCCGCATTTTGCTGCAGGCTCCTGATCTGCTCATGCTGGACGAACCAACCAACTATCTCGATATCGAGACGCTAACATGGCTGGAGGATTATTTGCGCGGTTATGATGGCGGGATCCTGGTCGTTTCCCATGACCGTTATTTCCTGGATGCCGTGGTGCAGACGATCGTGGAAATTGAGCGGCATACCGCCAAACGCTATTCTGGCAATTACAGCCGCTATATTGATCTTAAAGCAGCCGAATATGAAGCGCAGATGAAACAATTCGACAAGCAGCAAGAAGAAATTGCGCGCCTTGAGGATTTTGTCCAGCGTAATATTGTGCGCGCTTCGACAACAAAACGCGCCCAGAGCAGGCGCAAATCGCTCGACAAGATGGAGCGTCTCGACAAACCGCTGGGAGATTTGAAAAAAGCCCATTTTTCCTTTGAAATCGAACGTCATAGCGGCAATGATGTATTGGATGTGAATGATGTTTCCATTCGTTTTACAGGGCAGGACAATCCGTTATTCCGCAATGTCTCCTTCCGTTTGGAGCGTGGCGAGAATGTTGCGCTTATCGGGCCGAACGGGATTGGCAAATCGACTCTGCTGAAGGCGCTTGTCGATCAACAGCCCGTTGAGGATGGCTCAATCCGCTGGGGCACCAATATCAAAATCGGCTACTATGATCAGGAGCACAAGGAGCTGAATCCTTCCAATACCGTGTTGGAGGAATTGTGGAGCGCTTATCCCGGTATTGAAGAAGCACGTATTCGAACGGTGCTGGGAAATTTCCTGTTTAGCGGAGATGATGTCAAGAAACGTATCGGTTCGCTCAGCGGCGGTGAAAGAGCACGCGTTTCGTTATCCAAGCTCATGCTTGCACGCGCTAATATGCTGATTTTGGACGAGCCTACCAATCATCTGGATTTGTACAGCAAAGAGGTTCTGGAATCCGCATTGCTGGACTACGACGGGACGCTCCTCTTTATTTCCCACGATCGTTATTTCCTGAACAAGATGGCGGAGCGAATTGTCGAACTGACTCCAGGCGGCACACATCATTTCCTGGGAAATTATGACGAAATGGTTGAGAAAAAACAAGAAACCAATGAACTGCTGATGGAATCACTATCCTATTCTCAGGGGAAAAACACAAAAACGCTTGAAGCAGTCGAACCTTCGGTTCCTACTTCCTATGAAGCTGACAAACAAGCCAAACGCGAGGAGCGCATCCGACAAAGAAAGCAGGAACAGTTGGAACAGGAGATTGCAAAGTTGGAAGGCGAAATCACAGCTCTGGAGCATGAATTGGTTGATCCGGCGATTTTTAATGATTATATGAAGGTTCAGACTATACAAGCGGATATGGATGCTCTGAAGGAGAAGCTTCAGGCCGCATATGAAGCATGGGAAGAATTGCTCGGTTAAGTCTACAGCTCCTAGTGCGCGTTGTGGCATAATTTGACGGTGGTCGGCCATCAAATCTCATAAAGGAAGTATCAACCAACAGCCATGGCTTGTGCGGGGATCGTCCCCTGCACAGCCATTTTTTGTTTTAATTTATAACCACTGCGTAGGAAACAAGACTACCGCTTAGCGGCACATCCCAATGTCACTGCATGCCCGGGTACTATATATTAAACAAAATACGAGAGCAATCGTGTTTGTGAAATGAATTTTACTCTGAAAGCCGAAAAAAAGCCGCTCAAAAGCAGACGCTTTGTGAGACAGCTTTTCCCTAATATGGATTCGGCCATAACACCCGATTGAGCACAGCTCTTCGGGAATAGATCAGATTCGAATAATCACAGCCAATTGTCATCTATCCACGTATTCCACAGCTTTATCCACAGCTGTGGGTGAATTGTTCAGCAATTCTGCCACTAATGGCATTAAATATCCGTAATAAATCCGCGATTTTTTTATTATCCCCCAGAAGTTGATAGAAAGCTGAAACTTTTGCACACATTATCCACACTATCCACAATCGTTCTGTGAAAAACTTATCCTCTATTTATTCACATTGTAAATGCCCGGAAAATGCGGTTTTCTGATATTTATTCACATCTATGCACATTTTCTGTGGATAACATTGTGGATAGCAATGATTTTCAGCCAAATACCGCGTTATTTTCATTGCTATCCGAGAATGAATTTTTATTACCCCGATATTTTAGCGGGGAAACGCCACAAATCTCTTTAAGCGGCATGCAACCCCGCGTTTATTCCGCTTTAGTCTTCATTTCGACATCCGATTGAATGCCAAGCAGCTGCTGATTGCATGCGGCCACATAGGCTTGTGCTGCAGCCAGAATGATATCGTTATGAACGGCTGTACCGCGGTATCTCCGGTTGTTGTGAAGCATACTGACAATGGCTTCTCCACGCGCATCCTCGCCTGTGGATAACGAATGCAGTTCCAGATCCTCAAACTCCCCTCCAACTGGTATCGCCTGCTGGATGCAGTGGATAACAGCCTCAAGCGGCCCCGTTCCTGTGCCCGTATACGTCCGCTCCTCCTGCGAATCGCGTTCCCTGATCGTAACCGAAGCGATACGCGAGCGCTGCGTGCCTGCCAGCACCTGCAGATCTACGAGCACATAAGGATCATGCTGAGTCTCCGTCGTTTCGCTGGCCAGACGGATCAGCACGTCATCCGGCACAAGCTTGATTTCGTCCGCTTTTTCAACAAAGCGGTTATACAGGTTCAGCAGCTCTGTTTCATTCAGCGTAATGCCATATCCGGCCAGACGGTGCTTCAGCGCGTGGCGTCCGGAATGCTTGCCCAGTACGATCATGCTGCGCGGAATGCCCAATGCTTCCGGATCCATGATTTCATAGGTGTTACGGTTTTTTAACAGGCCGTCTTGGTGGATACCCGATTCATGCTGAAACGCATTGCGGCCGACAATCGGCTTATTATAAGCGATCGGGAAATTCATCGCCCGGCTGACCATCCGCGAGGTTTCGAAGATTTCGCTTGTCACAATGCCTGTCTCTGCCCCAATGACCGATTTGCGTGTTTCAATCGCCATGACCAGCTCCTCCAGCGAGCAGTTGCCGGCACGTTCACCGATTCCGTTAACCGTGACTTCGATCTGCGTGGCTCCAGCCTGAATGGCCGCCAGGCTGTTGGCAACTGCAAGTCCCAGATCATTATGGCAATGCGCGCTGTAGCTTACGCTTTCGCCGCCGCGCGCATGCTTGCGCACACTGCGGAACATCTCGCCGTATTCCTCCGGCATGGCATAACCCAGCGTGTCCGGCAGATTAATAATCGTCGCGCCTTCTGCGATAACAGCCTCTACCATTTCAATGACAAAATCTCTCCCCGAGCGGCTGGCATCCATACAGGAGAATTCAATTTCATTCACAAACTGCTTGCCGTAAGCCACCATCTCACGCGCGATTTGCACCACCTGATCGCGTGATTTGCGCAGCTGGTAAGCGAGGTGGATATCAGAAGAAGACAGGAACAGATGGAGCCGCCGCCTTGCCGCATCCTCGGTCGCGCGGACCGCAGAATCAATATCTGCTTTGACGGCACGCGCGAAACCGACAATTTCAACATTCTGCAATTCACGGGATACCTGCTGCACAGCCGAGAAGTCTCCAGGGCTGGATATGGGGAAACCCGGCTCAATGACATCGATCCCCAGCTTCGCCAGCTGGCGAGCAAGAATGATCTTCTGTTCCGGCGCAAGCGATGCTCCGGGCGACTGCTCCCCGTCACGCAGGGTCGTATCGAAAATACGAATCCGTTTCATAGCGGATTCCGGGTTGTTCTGCTGGGGTTCAGCTTGTTGATTTGGGTTGATGGATGGGTTTGTCATGAGATTAGCCTCCTTGAATGTGTGGAGCATTAATTTTTGAGGAACTTTGATTCGTTATTTATCTCTCCAAGCGGGTATCCTGAATAACAAAAAAACAGCCAATCGTCTCTTATAGATCAAGAGACGACAGGCTGTTATGCTGCTGCCGCGGTACCACTCCCGTTGTCTGGACCGAAGCCCAAACCCGCTTATGCAAACCTCCAATTTCCACGAACTATCCTGCGTATGCACGCAAATGGAATCTCGCCGAACCTGACCTGCTGCCTCATAGGGCAAAGCCAGGGCAAGTCCGCCTGCCTGTTCGCGGCTGGATCTGGAGGTTGCACCCGATGACGGAGGTCAGCCGTGCCGGCGTACGCTGCGGGCATCCTCTCTGGCCTATTGGCCAGGCAGGACGTCCTTAGATTTCCGCCGGTCCGCTTCCAGGCGAGTTCGGTTATCCTTCGGCTGCGTCGCACCATCTTCGCAGCTCTCTGCTGCAACCTCTGGCGCCCACCCCGCAAGGGAAGATGGTGCTCTTTTGAGGGTTGCAGATCCCCGGATATACATCCTACTACTCCTGTTCATTGCGTTTCCTGTATGGTTGATTAAATTATACGTGTCAGTTGAGTCGGTTTAGAACATTGGATTCCCTCACACTAGTCTTCGCGACTGTCTGCTGGACAACAGAAAAAGCCTGCCGTCTCCAATTCAAGAGACGACAGGCTGTTATGAACAGTCCGGCGCGGTACCACCCTTGTTGACGCCCTTATCCCCCAAAGGAGAATGATGGAACGTCCACTTATGCACGCCCCCCGACTCTAGAAATCGAAGGCCGTACACCCGATCACGGGGGTTAGCCGTTACAACGTAGGTATCGAAAGGTCAGCCTTGGCCTTCGGCCGCATCATTTCGGATCGTTCCGCTGTTCCGCTCCCAGGCGAGTTTCTTGCCTGCCTTCGACTGCGTTGCACCAACCCGCAGCTCTCTAAACCCGGCATAGCCTTACTGCTCCTGTTCTTTGCGTTTAAGAAGTATGACTGCCTCTGAGGCAGTGTGAAGTATTGGTGCTTATTATAGCCTTCTGAAATAAGTCTGTCAATTCATAAAACAACTTTTTCTAACGGACCGACCATTCTTCCAGCGAAAGCCCTGGCTCGGCTTTCATCTCAAGCGAAGTAAATTCGCCGCTTTTCCATTTGAGATGGGCGGCGGCTCCGATCATCGCCGCGTTATCCGTGCAAAGGGAAAGAGGAGGTACCAGCAGAGATATGCCCTCCGCCTGGCAGCGGGCAGTCAAGGCCGCCCTCAGCCCTTTATTCGCCGCAACGCCTCCACACAGAAGCAGCTGTTTGGCTCCCAGTTCGCGAACGGCCCGGATTGCTTTTTCCACCAGAACATGAATCACGGAGGTCTGAAAACCTCTGGCCAAAGCGCCTTTATCCAGCTCCCCGCCCTTCATCCTGGTCTGATTGATCACCGCCAGCACAGCCGATTTCAACCCGCTGAAGCTGAAATCATAAGAATCCGGTTCCAGCCACGCGCGGGGAAGCTCGATTTCGCCCAACGCTTCCATGGCCAGCCGGTCAATATGCGGTCCACCCGGGTAAGGAAATTGCAGCGCACGCGCAACCTTGTCATAGGCTTCGCCAACGGCATCGTCCCGCGTCTGGCCGATGATGCGGAAACTCCCTTCCCGCTCAAGCTCAACCAGCTCCGTATGCCCGCCGGACACCACAAGGGCAACCGACGGATACTCGATTTCATGCACCAGCCGGTTGGCATAAATGTGACCTGCGATATGATGGGTGGCAATGAGCGGTAGCTCCAGAGCCATCGCCAGGCTTTTGGCCGCGACGATGCCCACCAGGAGGGCGCCGACGAGCCCAGGCCCCTGTGTGACCGCAATCGCGGAGAGATCGCGGAATGTCACGCCCGCCTCCGAGAGAGCCTGTTCCATAACCAACGTGATCGATTCGACATGCTTGCGGGAGGCGATTTCCGGTACGACACCGCCAAACTGCTCATGGGTCTGTATCTGGCTTGCGATGACATTGGATACTATCTCGCGGCCGCCGCGCACAACGGAAACGGCCGTTTCATCACAGCTTGTTTCAATCGCCAGCAATAATTCATTGGTTGTCATGTGTCACTTCCCTGCTTAAGCTCCGCCCACATGATGAGGGCATCTTCCAGATTGTCCGAATAATAATTAGGCCGGATACCCGAAGGTTCAAAGCCGAGTTTGCGATAGAGCCCCTGGGCAATGTCATTCGTCACGCGGACCTCCAGGGTCATTTTGCTGGAGCCGAAGAAAAGGGCTGTTTTCATCAGCTCCCGGAGCAGCCGTTCGCCCAGTCCCATTCCCCGATAGATCTCACGAACCGCAATATTGGTCACATGCGCTTCATCCATAATCGTCCACATGCCGCCATACCCGATGACTGCCTTCTCGTAAGCCATGACCATATACCGCGCAAAGTGGTTGTTCGTCAGTTCATTCACAAAGGCTTCCTCCGACCATGGACAGGTGAACGCCTCGTGCTCAATTTCGATAATATCCGGGATGTCGGAAAGCGTCATTGCGCGGAAAACAAGGCGGTGTGCGTCAATCTCCGTCATGATGCCCCAGCCCCTTCCTCTCTGGACTTGTTCAGCTTCACTTCCGCCTCCGTCAATTGCGTATAATTCGGTACAAAAGCATGAACCTCATCCCGTTCTCCAGCAGCAAGCCGGACGGCGCCCAAAACGGCAACAGCGGTCCCCTCCATCGTAAAAGGAACCCGCCTTACCTGGCAGCCCGTCCCGTTCCGGGAGCAAAGCTCCTGCAGCCGCTGACATTCGGCTTCATGCATGGATAAATCCCCTATAACCCACAGTTCCGCCGGAACGGCAGCCTGCGGCAAAACGCGGAGCTTCTCTTCCAGCCCGGCTACCCAGTCCCGCATCAATCGAACGCCATCCGCGGCCGACCGGTTCCAGCTGCCATCCGATGCTACTTCGAATGCGGATGTGTACACTTGCCCCCGTCTGGCATCCATAATGGGAACCAGCCACCGTGGACGGTTAATAACCGCTGCATGACGCTCATCGTCTTTGTGCCGGATGCCGAGCTGGGCATCCGCTACCGAACCAACGCTTTTCCAAGCGCCGTAAGCCAGCGCTTCCAGACTCGAAACCCCGACCAGCGGTTTGTCCCACACCCAGGCAAGCGTCTTGCCCACGGATACGGCAATCCGCATTCCTGTATAAGATCCAGGACCGCGCCCGATTGCGATTCCATCCAGTTCATCCGGTTTGATTCCGGTCTCTTCCAGCAGACTCTTCAATTTGGATACAGTCGCAAGCGAATGGTTGCGTTCCGCGAGCGACTGCACGGATGCCAGCGTTTGTCCCCCGCGTATCAGCGCAGCCGCCAGCGATGCCGTGGACGTATCCAGAGCAAGCACGACCAGCTTGCCTTCCGCGCCGCCTTCCGTCATTTGCATCTTCATTTCCCGCTTGCTCCCATCGCTTGAAGTTCTGTGCACCAGCGCACATAAAGGACACCCGTTCCGCTAAGGGTGATCCTCCGTTTCTCATCCCCCAGATGATCGATATAAAGCTGCAGCCGCTCCGGTGGCAGCAGGTCAGCAATCAGGCTGGCCCATTCCACAATCGTAACGCCATCCCCGTAAAAATAATCGTCGAGTCCCAACTCGTCGGCTTCCGTCTGCGATAAACGGTATACATCCATATGGTAAAAAGGCAGCTGACTGCCCTGATATTCTTTGATAATAGTAAAGGTAGGGCTGTTCACGACGCCGTTGACCCCGATCGCTTTGGCGAAGGCCTGCGAGAAGCGGGTCTTGCCGGCTCCCAGATCCCCATCAAGGGCCAGTACTGTTCCGGGCGTTGCCCAGGCAGCCAGCTGCTCCGCCAAAGCGACCGTATCCTGTTCGTTGTCCGCCATCCACACCGCTTGTCCCTTTTCATTTGAGTTCATGATTGATTCCACCTAAAAGTTTTTCTGTATCCTTCATTGAATCATCTTCTTCGCTTACAGAAAAACTACTTCGGAAGCATATGCTTTGTTTTTCTGTATCCTTCATTGAATCATCTTCTTCGCTTACAGAAAAACTACTTCGGAAGCATTTGCTTTAGTTTTTCTGTATCCTTCGTTTAATCCGTAAAATGGTTATATCCCTTTTTCTGGATCGGTATACGCTTCTCCTGCTCAGCACGATGACCGGAGTGCCGGTCTTCCGCAATCATATCCACACCGGCCGGTCCGGCTTCAACCTCGCCTATTAGGTACATCGGCAGCCCTGCTTCCATAAGCGCAGCTTTGGCCGCTTTGGCATCGCTTGCGGCCATGGTGCCCAAAAGCACATAATCCTCGCCGCCGCCAAGCATCCATTCCAGCGGATTTATCCCCTTGCTGCGGGCATATACCGCCATGCTGCCGCTGACCGGCAGCTGCGATTCGCGCAGCAGCAGCCGCACCCCGGAGGCATCGGCGATTTCCCAGGCCTCGCTGGACAGGCCGTCGCTGATATCGTTCAGCGACGTTACCGTGCCCCGCGCAGCGAGCATCCGGGCCGCGCGTACCGAAGGCGCCGGGCGGCGGTGCGCCTGCACCAGCGCAGCGGTTCCCGCGGCCGCTGCATCCGCCGGCGGCACGAACTGCCCGCCGCCGAGCGCAGCTGCGGCGAGCAAATAATGAAGACCGGCCGCGGCCATGCCGACCGGGCCGGTCACAAAAACGGCATCGCCGGGCTGGGCGCCCGACCGGCGGATCGCCTTACCGGCTTCGACGGTGCCCACCACCGTCACAGCCACAACCAGCTGCGCCGGCGACGAAGTCGTGTCGCCGCCGATAATTGCGACGCCATAATGATCGGCGCACGCATACAGCCCATCATAGAGCCGGCGTATCCGTGCCGGCCCCCAGGCCCCCGGCGCGCTCACAGACACCAGCGCATGCCGGGGCTCGCCGCCCATCGCCGCAATATCGCTGACGTTTGCGGCGAGCGCCTTCCAGCCGACATCGGCTTCCGCCATCGTCGCCTCATTGAAGTGGACGCTCTCCACCATCGTGTCGACCGCCAGCACCCACTGCAGAGCGCCGCTGATGCCAGGCGGCGCTTCCACAACCGCAGCATCGTCGCCGATACCCAGCACGACGCCCTGCCCGTGCAGCAGTTCCCCGCTCTGGCGGCCATTCGTCCAGTGGCGGATGCTGCCAAACTCGTCCATCTTCGATCCGCCTCCTGTCATTTCACCCTTGCCCCGGCTGCATGCCGCAGGCGGTTAGCATATGCCCGGCCATTCCTCCAAAGCTTGACCCGTCTCATCATTGACCTTATTATATCGGTCCGTCCTCCTGCCCGCAAGAAAACAGCCTGCTTTTTTCACTGTGCACAGCTTCCCTTCGGGGGGACCATCCGGGCGCTGATAAGTGGGTTAAGTCTCTTATGACCAACAGCATGCCGCAGCGGAAGCACAGCCAAGGTACGCCTGCAACAAAAAGACAGTCGCTGCCGGTTTACCCCGCTGGCAGCGACCGCCTTTATTTATTCTTCCCTTTTGAGTTCGCCGAAAATTACATGACGTTTTCAATTGGCTTGTTCACTAATGAATGTCCCGTTTCTTGAAGCGTCCGCCCTTGACGTCATGAATATTGCCGACCGCCAGAAACGCCACCGGGTCAAGCTCCTGGACAATCGATTTCATTTTGGCTTCCTCCAACCGGGTGATGACACAGAAGATGACACGCTTGGAGCCGCCAGTGAAGCCGCCCTCGCCTTTCAAATACGTCACGCCCCGGCCGAGCCTGTTCATGATCGCATCGCCGATTTCCTTGGCTTCTTCGCTAATAATCCAGACGGCTTTGGACTCGTCGAAGCCTTCGATGGTAATATCGATCATTTTGAATGCGATATAATAAGCGATCAATGAATACATGGCGCTGTCCCATGAGAACACGAAACCCGCGCTGCCCAGAATAAAGAGATTAAGGAACATGACCACTTCGCCTACGGAGAACGGCAATCGCTTGTTAAAAACAATGGCCACAATTTCCGTCCCGTCAAGCGACCCTCCGAAACGAATGACAAGCCCTACTCCGATACCAAGAATGACACCGCCGACAACCGGTGCCAGAAAAGTGCTGTAGGTTAGCGGATTGACCGGATGAAGAAGCTGCGTGCCGATGGACATTACAGCAACACCGTAAAGCGTCGATAATGCGAAGGTTTTGCCTATTTGCTTGTACCCGAGGATTAGAAAAGGCACATTGAGCAAGAATAGGAACATACCGAGCGGCAACCCGGTAAGATGGGCAACCATGATGGATATGCCAACTATGCCCCCGTCAATAATATTGTTGGGAACCAGAAAAATTTCCAGCGCTACAGAGACGAGCCCCGCACCAATAGTAATAAATATAATCCGTCTTAGAATTTCGAACTTCGTCAATCTATAATGCTGTTTGCCCATGCCTTACCCCCTCATATGGATCCATTCCCTTTGAAAGCATCACTCAAATTACCTCTTGTTCCTTCATTATATCTCAATTTCGGTCAAATTCAAAACATATTCGCTCCTTTTCATCGTTTTTCTTCGTTTATTATAAAGGTGTTCGCATTATGTATGGACATAAATCAAAGAGCAGCGCGGCAAATTGCCGCGCTGCTCTTTGGCTTCAAGCTTATTTAGAATTTAGGAAATACGTATGTGACCAGGAAGTACAGCGCTCCAAAAAAGATAATGATATACGCTGCGTATTTGATAAAGGTTGATGCCACAAGACTCGAATCCGACTTTTTCTCCACATGACGTTCTTCAATATCGACGTTGCGATCCACCATTATTATCATCTCCCGAGTTTGTCGTCCATCCCCTTAACCAGGGGAATGTTCCATGCTTTTTAATACCCCAAACCACATGGATTCCAAACATTCTTCGGGCTGCCTGTTCAAAAATGCTTTACGGCTTATACACTAGTCCTTGCCCTCCGGATCCATGGTATCTGTCGTGGTTTCTTCTATTTTGCCATTATGCAGCGTAACTTGACCGCCCCCTAGCCCTTCGTTCACCATCCGGTCGATATCCATAAAATAATCGTCGCGGCCTTCGGTTTTTTTGTCGGTCAGTTTGTCATTTGATTCGCTCATGCCGGTCCCTCTTTTCATTTTTCAGGATAAGTGCCTGATGAAAATATGCCCTTTTCGATTGTGCTTCATGCATTCGGGGAATACTGAAATCATATTCTTTTAGAAGCGGAAAAATTGGAGGAGGTTGTACGACATGCATACGGTCTGGAAAGGCGCCATCAGTTTCGGTCTTGTTCATGTTCCTGTCAAAATGTTCTCTGCCACGGAGGATAAGGATATCTCCATGCGGCTCATTCACCGTGAATGCGGCAGCACGGTTTCCTATATCCGCAAATGTCCTACCTGCGATGTCGAAGTGGACTGGAATGCCATTGTAAAGGGCTATGAATATGAGAAGGGACGTTTTGTTCTGTTCGAGAAGGAAGAGCTCGAACAATTAAGCGACGATGCGACAAAAACGATCCGTATCCTCGATTTCGTAGCGCTGGAAGAAATCGATCCTATCTATTTTCAAAAAACGTATTACCTGTCCCCGGATCAGGCGGGAGGAAATGCCTATAATCTGCTGCTGGAAGCCATGAGGCAGTCCGGACGGATCGGAATCGCCAATATTTCCATCCGTTCCAAAAGCTCGCTGGCTGCCATTCGTGTCATCGATGACTGTCTGGCGATGGAAACCATCTTCTATCCCGATGAAATTCGCTCTGTTTCGCAGGTTCCGGGTTTACCGGAAACCGTCCAGGTCAATGAGAAGGAGCTGACGATGGCCCGGATGCTCATCGAGCAGCTCACATCCGCGTTTGAACCAGAGAAATACAACGATGAATACCGCGCGCGCCTGATGGACCTGATCCAGCACAAAATCGCCGGCGAGGACGTACGCGTAGCTCCCGAGCAGCAGCGTACCAATGTGCTTGACCTGATGGCTGCCCTGCAGGCCAGTCTTGAAGCGGTCAAGCTGCCGCCGGACGCACCAGGCAGTCTGGACAGCAATCAGCCAGCAGGCAAAGCAGATGATGACAGCCAGAATGACGAGGCCGCCAAGGAAACCAAAAATAGCAAGGCTCCGCGCCCGCGCAAAGCCAAAGGAAAAGACTCCTCATCAAAGGAGACCGTATCTTAAATGTGATGGAACAAAAATCATTGGGGGAGGCATATAAGGCGTGAGTGAACAATGGATAGCAGGACCGGGTGGCAGCGAACACAGGAACGACGGGATTCAGGGATCCTATCACGCTCCGCTGCCGGACCTCCCCCATCATCCCATGGCGCCCATTTCCAATCCAACCCTGCCGGCAGGCGAAGAGTGGCGGTATCAATTGAAATGGGACGGAGTGCGAATTCTTGCGCGGCTCAGCGACAGCCGCGGAGTGGAGCTGTACTCCCGCAATATGCTAAAAAAAAATGCAACCTATCCGGAAATAGCCGGGATATTGGAAGACCTTCGGAAGAAGCTTGGCAGTTGCCTGCTCGATGGGGAAATGATTTGGTGGGATGGGGTGCGTCCCCATTTTCAAAAGGTGCTGAAGCGGGAGAGAAGCACAGCAAGCCGCTCGAACCTCCACAACCAAACGATGGAAACGCAAACGGCTGCCTTTTCTATTCCCGCCGAAGGGGAAGGGCTTGTTTATGTTTTGTTCGACCTGCTTTCCGACAGCAGCGGCGACCTTCGCCATTTGCCCTGCGGGGAACGGTACCTCAGACTGCGAAAATTATGCCATGGCCTTCATCCGGGTCTGCTGGTCACTGATGTATTCACAGACGGGAAAGCGCTGTGGGAGTGGGTGGAAGCCAACCGCTGGGAAGGCATTGTCAGCAAGAAATGGTCAAGCCCCTATATAGAAGGAAAAAAACACAGAGACTGGCTCAAGAAAAAAACAGCCCTCCTGCTTGATGTCGACATCGTCGGCCTGAAATGGCGCAGCGGCATCATTGCCAGTCTGATCATGTCTCTGGAAGCGAGCTATCTCGGATCCGTTTCCCTTGGATTGAACGATGCCTTGCGAAAGACGCTTGCGGAAGCTTTTCTCGCTGATCCTTCCCATTTCAACTCTGCCGCCTGTCCGTTCCCCTTGATCCCGGACGATCTCAAGCGTGAACGCGTACAGTGGCTGCCACACAGCTTCAAATGTCGTGTGACCGGACTTGAAATCACCTCTGCCGGGCAGCTGCGCCATCCTAAACTGGTCACTTTCCTGACCGGGGAGCCATCAGCATGAGCCGGGCAGTGAAAGGAACGATCACCGTAGAGGGGGTGGAGCTGTCGGTCAGCAATCCAGGCAAGCTGCTCTGGCCGGAGCAGGGCATTACGAAAGCGATCTTTCTTCAGCGGCTTGCGCTGCTCTCGCCTTGGCTGATCAAGCACTGCACCGACCGCCATTTGACTACAATCCGGTTCCCGGACGGGGTGAACGGCAAATCCTTTTATCAGAAAAACTGCCCTTCCCCCGCTCCCGAATTTGTGCAGACACGCAAGCATGAGAATACCGAGTATGTCGTGCTAAATTCCCTGCCTGTGCTGCTATGGCTCGGCAACCTCGCCTGTCTGGAATATCATGCCTCATTCGACAGAATCAGCAATCCGCTTCAGCCCACCGAGTGGGTACTGGACCTGGACCCCTCCCTGGAGGAGGAGCCGCGCATCATGGAAGCCGCCTCTTTGGTCGGTGATTTGCTGGAATCGCTTGGCATCCAGTCTACTCCCAAAACATCCGGAGCCACCGGCGTCCAAATTATAACGCCTATTCTCCCCGATCTGATGTTTGATGAGCTGCGTAAAATCGGAGAGTTTGTGGGCAGCTATCTGTCCGACAAGCATCCCGGGTTATTTACGGTCGAGCGGCTGAAGAAAAACCGCGGCGAGCTTATTTATATTGACTATCTCCAGCATTACCAGGGCAAGACGATCGTTGCTCCCTATTCGCCGCGCGCAAGAGCTGGTGCCCCGGTATCCACCCCGCTTCACTGGTCGGAGGTGCGCCGGAATGTATCAATTACTGATTTTAATTTGATGAATATCGAAACGCGTTTGCAGCAGGAAGGAGATTTGCTGGACCTTGTTCCCGCCCAGTCATTGCGGCCTATACTGAACTTCATCGGTTCTTCCCGCAGATGATCTGCTCGTCATCATGGAAATGATTCACGGAATGCAAACTAAAAAAAGGACGCAGCGATACATCGCGCGTCCTTTTTGATCTATGGCAATACAAACCGTTACAGGTGCGATTCCATTACAGAATCCGTTCTGCCCCGGCCCTCTGGTAGACCGCCTCTGCAGTATCGCCGCGGGATATATTCGTTGCAAAGTTCGAAGGCTGGTCAGCATCGGTTTCGGCTGTGATAACAATGCAGCCTTCCGCCAGCGCATCGCGGCATTTCTCTGCGTCGCTTCCTGTTACGCCCAGCGCATGAAGCGCATCCCCCATATCCGTCTGATCGTCAAGAATGCCATCTCCGGCTAAAATTCCTGCTCCGTAATAAGTGGCGCCTGCGCCTCCCGAATTAACGCCAACACCTCCGGCTGTCCCTACACCGGTCCCCGCAAGCCCGATTGCGGGGATCCCTATGCCGTCCTCCATATGGTCACGCGTTTCAGCAATATCTTGTATTTCATCGGTATGCACATTAGTCTCTGATTCCAACAAACGGGAATGCTCCCGGTCTTTGGCTATCACTTTAAGCTGATTTTCGGTAAAGCCCTCCTGCTGCAACGCTTCAATCGCGTCCAGTGCCTGCTTCTGTGTTTTGAAAATTCCAATTTTAATCGCCATTTTGGAACGCCTCCTTGTATGATATGAATCATCCAATTTCATGATCGGGTGTTCTACGTTTGGTTTACCCAGTTTGCTGTGAATTCAATCGTGGAAATAGAAGATTATTCCTGCTTCCGCGCTTGTTTCAAGGGATATTTGCCAGGGTATTAATAAAGAAGGATAATAGTAACGCTTAATGTCAAGGAATGAGGACCTGCGAGAGGTTCAAGCAAACAGGTTCTATTTTGGGTACAGGAGAGGTAATATGAAGCAAATTGACAAGTTATTTTTACGTACCGAAAATAAAGAAGGCAAATGTATTGTTTACGTGGGCGGTGAGCTTGATCTCGAATCAGCAGCCCAAATGCGGGCGGCCATGTCCCCGCTTGTAGAACTGTCGGACCGGGAGCTTATTCTTAATCTTCGTGAACTCCGTTATGTGGACAGTACGGGAATCGGCATTCTGGTATCCGTCTTGAAGGCCCGGCACGCCAATGATGCGCCGTTCGCCGTGGAAGCCGTTCCGCCGAACATCCGCAAGCTGTTTGACATGACGGGAATCACACCGTTTCTGCTGAAACAGACAGGTCACGCATGATTGTTACTAGGAAAGGAACGAAAACACAATATGAAAGCCAATGAAGAAATCGTAACATTACAAGTGCCGGCTTCTGCAGAATATATTGATCTGATCCGTTTAACCCTGTACGGTCTTGCCGTAAAGATTGGTTTTTCCTATGAGGAAATCGAGGATATGAAGGTAGCCGTGTCCGAAGCCTGCAATAATGCAGTGCTTTACGCGTACGGAGATATGCCGTCTGGCACTACTTCGATGCCGCAAAATTACAACCCCCATATTGAAGTTAGATTTATTAAGAAGCCTGACGCTCTTTCTATTATTGTCAAAGACGACGGCCGCAGCTTCGATGCGGCTTCTGCATCACGCAGAGCGGAGCCGATGCATGGCAAATCCGTTGAAGAACTTCAGGCTGGCGGGCTGGGTCTTTATCTAATGCAAGCACTGATGGACCAGGTAGAAGTCAACAGCGATACAGGAACCGAAGTGGTTCTCACCAAACGACTTGTTAAAAGTGGTGAAATGGTATGAATCTACAGCCGGCCAAGCAGCCACAGTTATCCAATACGGAACTCATTCTGAGCTACCAGGATAACCCGGACAATGAGACGGCCACGGAGCTTATAGTTCAATATGAGCCGATGGTTCGAATGGCGGCCGGTAAAATTTCGCGCAATCGACCCGATTTGTATGAAGATTTGATGCAAGTGGGGCAAATCGCTTTGCTTCGTCTATTTCGTCAATTCGATGTATCGTTGGGCGTACAATTTGAACCTTATGCCATGAAAAGCATCATCGGCCACATGAAGAATTATTTACGGGATAAATCCTGGTATGTGCAAGTGCCCCGCCGAATTAAAGAAAAGGGTATCGCGGTGCAACAGGCGGTCGATAATCTCACCGTTTCGCTGGAGCGTTCTCCCCGTATTGAAGAAATCGCGCAATATATGGAGCTCTCCGTGGAAGAAACGACTGAAATATTGGCCGGGCGGGAATTGTACCATTATGTCTCGCTCGACACTCCGATTTCCGAGGAAGAGAATACAACCACACTTGGCGATCTGATCGGATCACCAGCGGATGATTTCGATTCGGTCGATAAGAAACTGGATCTTCAGGCCGCAATGTCCCGATTGAAGCCGCAGGAACAGCAAGTGCTGCTTCTGGTCTATCAGGATGGTCTCCCGCAGCGGAACATTGCAGATAAGCTCGGTGTTTCCCAAATGAGTATTTCGCGTATTCAACGGCGCGCTATTGAGAAACTCAAGCACTATCTTAACGAGAGTGACGCGGAAGATAAGGATGATTGATGATCCTCAGCTGGTACAACAATGATGCCGCAACCGGTTTAGCCGAGAAGCGGCATTTTTGTGCGGCTTCCTTCTTACCAATATTGTTAAACACTGCATTCTCACCTTCGGCTGTTGTGCCCGAAGCGTGTTCACGTTATGATGGTAACAATACATGCATCGAACGGATTAGCAGGAGGCTCGAATATCATGATGCACCGGATGCTCCAATTTCCCTCCAAATGGCAGTGGCATCTGCTTCATAACCAACGGTCGCCGGCTGCTTCAGAGCTGGGCAGGCGGAGCGGCAAATCCTCCTCCCAACCATCATCCGGTTCTGCCGGCCACGCAGGCCGAAGATCCTTTTCTATAGAGAATACGCTTTATGACAGCACAACCTCCGACAGCCCTGAAGATGAGCAGCTTCTGCGTGAATTCAAGCAGGCTCATCCTGAAATGAAGGGCTGGGTGGAAGAAACCATGCAGCAGGACGAGCAGAACCAAATCTCGGTCTCGGAGCTGGATGACGGGACGCCCATCCTTTATGGAACCTTAATGTTTCAGGTTTCGGAGGCGCCGGAGGATGTGAAGCCTCTTCATTTCTGGATATCGAATAAGAAGCTTGTAACCTTGCACGGCGATTACCGGCTGGCTCTGCAGATGCAGATGGAGCCCTGGTCGGAGAAGCTGGAACGCTGTCTTACACCGTCTGAAGCTTTTTTTGTGATCCTTTCCTATATTGGTGAAATTCTTCACCATGGCCTGGATTCTTTTGAAGCGAGGTTAGGAGAGCTTGAGCATAACATGCGTCACAACAACCGGACGGGGCTTATGAACTCCATTTTTGAACGGCGTTTTGATTTGCTTTACTGGAGCCATTTGTTTATACCGCTGGAAGAAGTGTACGGCGCTGCCAAAGAGGCCTTTCTGGACGAGGTCATAGAGAAAGAAGCGTTCAAGCGTTTTGAATTTAAAATATTGCGCATTCGTCAGTTGTTGCATCATTACGCCATTGAAATAGACACGCTGCTCATGATGGATGACTCCATCTCGTCTTTTCGCGGAAATGATATTATGAAAACCTTAACCATCTTCACCGCCTTGTTCATGCCCGCTACCGTGATCGGAGCGATCTGGGGCATGAATTTCGATATTATTCCGTTCGCTCATAATATCTGGGGCTTTGTTGGCACAAGCGTATTTATCGCGCTGGCAACCCTCCTTGTTTACTGGTGGCTGTGGCATAAAGGCTGGACCGGGGATCTGCTGTATGCGCGCAAGCCCAAACAAATTATAAATGCCACCGACACCGAGATGCCTCCCCGCAGAAGAAGCAAAAATAAAAAAACAACAAAAGCTCAGCGCAGCGGCTCATCCGGATCCAAACCCTCCCACCGGGCGCGAAGCTAGCCGCCATACAAAAAAACCGGTTAGCGTTAACCGGTTTTTTTTGTATGTATCTTCACTCCGCTTTTATTTAATATCCACCAAAACCAGACAGCGGTCGTCCGAACGGTTGGAGTCATTATCCTGCCGGAAAAGAACCTCTTCCACCTCTGCAACCTCTACCTTGCTGCCAAAAGGCTGAAGGGCTTCTTTCAAACGGGCAATTTGATCCTCATCATCCTCGCTGACCAGATCGAGCATGCCATCTGTATACAAAATCATCCGGTCACCAGGAGAAATTTTCAGAAGATGCTTCGTCACTTTGATCTCATTAAATAACCCAATCGCCAGACCGCCCTGCTGGAAGGCTTCAACCCCGCCGTCGCCGCGTACAATCATTCCCGGAGGGTGGCCGGCATTCACATACTCCACCGTTCCTTCCTCCAGATCGACCAAAGCATAAAGCGCCGTAAAATAATATTGAATTAATTGGTCGGCAAATTGCAGCTGCTGGACCCTGCTGTTCAAATCCTGGATAACCAGCTCCGGCTCAACCAGTTTGGTCATCGCTTCCTGCAGCAGGGACGCGATAAACATACCTACAAGCGAAGAAGAAATGCCATGACCCATAGCATCAATAACAGCTATGCCATAACGTTTGTCGTCAATCCGGTTCCAGGCATAGAGGTCGCCGGAGAGTTCTTCCGATGGACGGAAAATCGCATTCACGGAAATCCGCTTTTCTTCCACTTTTTGCGGTAGAGCAGCGCTCTGAACTTCCCTGGCCAACTGAAGTTCTTCCCGGACCCGGCGATCGCGTTCCTTATGCCAATCCTTCTGCTCTTTTAAACGCAAAGCGACCCGGATGCGCGCAAGCAGCTCAATCCGGTTAATCGGCTTTGTCACATAATCAATAGCTCCGGCATCAAGAGCTTCCGCCAGCTTCTTGGAGTCTCCAATCGCCGTTACCATGATAATGGGAATATCCCTTAGTCGGGATGATTGTGAAATCGCATGACAGGCGGTAATTCCGTCAACTCCCGGCATCATCATATCCAGGAGAATGAGATCTATTCCATTGTCATGAGTTATAGCCGCATCAGGCTCCTGGCCTTGGGCATTCAAACCCAGGATGGCAAACAGCTCGACCCCCGAAGCGGCGGCCCACACATCGGTATAGCCGGCACGCTTGAGGATCTCCTGCGCCACAGTAATATTCATCGGATTATCGTCAACGACAGCAATACGCATCTTTCATCTCCTAGCAGAACGTTCATTCATAGGATACCATTTCTTATTAACGCTCTTGTCTTATCATAACCAGTTGCCATGCCGAATGCTACTAGCGCCTCGTAATAAGTTTGGCTACATGTACGCCGGTCTCCATCCAGGACAACCATGCCGGGGTTTGCTGCTCAGGGACAGCAGTCGTATGGAGGTATCCGCTCTTATCTATAGCCGTAGCGCCGGGCAAATCGCCCGAAAAACCTTCTGCAGCAGCTGCGGTTTGCATATCAATCATTTCACGGCCCGTTCCGGAGGTATTTGCATTCACAGCACTTAAAGCGGCCAGACGTTTAGCTTCCGCTTCCCGGGATGCCTTGGCGGCATCTTTCAAAGCAGCGGCTTCGGCACGCCTGCGAAGCTTTGCGGACCAGATGGAAGAAAAGTTATGAGCAACTCCAGCTACTTCATGAAGGGCCTCACCCGTCTCGCGCACGGTCGCCATTAAGGGTTGAATGGAATCGATTTGGTCATCCACACGGTCTGTAAGCTTCCGCGCGCTGCCGACAAGATCCCCGATATCATCTTTCCAGCCATGAATGGCAAGTTGAACTTCCTGCAGCGTTTTACCCGCCGCATCCAAAGAAGTCTGGACCTTCTTGAGGGTCTGCACCAAAAATATAGCCAATACAGCCACAGACAGCCCTATTAATATCATCGCAATATCGGTTCCACTCATGCTCATCATCCATTCCTCCTAAAAATGTTCACGAAAGCACATTCGTGTTCTTTTCTTGTTGTTGCTTGACGTCGTTTCTTACTTTCGATTACCCTTGTGCCCTCCATTTGAATCCATGTTTCAACACCCGGCATTAAGGGTTAAAGTCCGATCAGGCTAGGACGAGCCAGTCCAGGCTGTTACAACACAGCGGCTGATTCGAAAGCGGCAGGATCTGCAAAAGATCCGTCTGGAACCTGGCGCGCATACAAGATTCATAACCTAATCATGAAAGGATTGGTGTTTCATATGTTACGTTACGCAGCCATTTTCTTCATTATTGCGATAATCGCAGCTATTTTCGGATTCGGAGGCATTGTGGAGTCCGCTGCCGGCATCGCGAAGGTCCTGTTCTTCATATTCATCGTTCTGTTCGTCATTTCGCTCATTACCGGAAGAAAAAATTCATCGGTTTAACGCTGCTGCAATCCGGCAGTTGAAAAAAGCATGAAAAAGGAGCATCCCTGAATGCGGATGCTCCTTTTTCATGCTTTTTATGCGAAAGCGCTATCTTCAATTGTAATTTAACCCCCTCTGCCTAAACGCATTGGCCCATCTGGGCATACAATACGGCAGGGAGTGTGAATGCAATGGAAAATAACGGCGAGTTTAATGTGCAAACCGCTATTTATCTGGCAGCCGTCTGTGGACAAACCTATATTCAATATGAGAATAACCAGCAGCTTTTTCTGGTCCCCACCACCTATCGTGTTGTAGGATCCTTCAAGGCAAAAGTGTACGGCGATATTGAAGAGACCTTCGGTTTTCTGATTGAGTCCGAACGGGCGGCGATTCTCGCCTTTCGCGGTACCAGTTCAGCTACGGACTGGGTAACCGATCTAATAGCCCAGCAAATCGTATTCAAGCCCGCAAATAAACGCTGCCTCACCCACAGGGGCTTTACCGACGTTTACATGTCCGCAAAACAAGATATTTTCAGACTGCTTGACACACTGCCAGGCAATAAACCGCTGTTTGTTACCGGACACAGCCTGGGAGGAGCGCTGGCTACACTGGCTGCTCTTGATATTGTCACGAACCGGAGCCATAAACAGCTTATCGTTTATACGTTTGGAGCGCCGCGTGTAGGAGATCCTTCCTTTGTACGCCATTATAACAAGAACGTCCCCGTCAATTTCCGCATTCAGAATGAATATGATATCGTTCCCCATCTGCCCCCGCTTGTCTATCAGCCGCCAAAATCAGAAAAGCTCTATTATTATCTTCATGTTAAGGGCGAGGTCAAGCGCAGCTACCGGATCGGATCAGTCGGCGGCAATCATATTTTGAGCAATTATTTTGTGGATTTGGCCAGCGAGGATCCCGGTTTTGCTTCGGCCATGTGCGCAGCTCCCCCCGGATGGTGCCCCGTTCTTATATAAATAAGATACAACGTTTATTCACATTTATTTACTTTTATTTTCCAATTAATCATCCAGCTCTTTATTAGAATCTATTCTTTTTTTTATTAGAAAAATGAGATACAATTAGCCTGTAGTTGTCAAATTAACTCACATTTTAGCGGTTAATATTAAATTTTTAGGCATAAAGTCCCGGTTTCGATGTTAACTTACGTGACCCTCTTATGGAGTACCTAAACTAAAGTCCATTTCGTTTCCTCTCAGACAGTACCAACTCACTAAATCGTTGAACGGATTGTTCAAGGTGCCTCTACTGTTAATTTAGGAATAATCGATCGAATACTGATACTTTTCATCCTTAACCTGTTCTTATCCCTGCAAGTTATGGAGGTAAACATGAAAATTATTTTACTTTCAGGCGGCTCCGGAAAAAGACTATGGCCTCTGTCCTCGGAAATCAGGTCCAAGCAATTTTTACAGCTTCTGCAGGACCGTGACGGGCGTCAAATTTCCATGGTGCAGCATACGATGGCCCATTTGCAGCAGCTCGGTCTTCAGCATGAGGTTATTATTGCAGCCTCCGGAAAGCAGATGGAATACCTGCACAAACAGCTTGGTCCATCCATCCTGGCGGCTGTAGAACCCGAGCGCAGAGATACATATCCCGCGGTGCTGCTCAGCTGTGCTTATTTGGCCTCCCATCAGAATGCGTCTGCAGACGAGACGGTGATTGTTCTTCCCGTGGATCATCATACCAATCTGTCCTTTTATTTAAAGCTGTTTGAGCTGGATAAGCTGATTCAAGCGGATACTGCGCGAATAGGACTGATCGGCGTTGCCCCTTCCTCGCCTTCGGGCAAATTCGGTTATCTTCTTCCGGATCCATTGACCTCCAATAAAGAAGCGCCATTGGCCATCTCGCAGTTCATAGAGAAGCCTGACGAAACTTATGCTCGTGCTTTGATCGATCAAGGCGCGCTTTGGAACTGCGGCGTATTCGCTTTCCGGTTATCCGCCATGCTGGATGAGCTTGTCCGTCGCGGTCTCCCCACCGATTATCACAGGCTGCGGGAGCAATATGGAGCATTGCCGAGCATCAGCTTCGATTATGAGGTCGTAGAACGATCGTCCAGTATTGCCGCGCTCGTATATGAAGGTGCTTGGTCAGATATGGGAACCTGGGATTCCCTTTCCCATTCCATGGACAATGCGATGTATGGCATCGGCTTGCTGGATAACAACTGCACCAATACCAATGTGGTAAATGAACTGCCCATTCCGGTGTTGGTCACCGGCATAAATGACGCGGTTGTCGTTGCGGGACACGATGGTATTCTTGTCACCGGCAAGCACGCCGCAAGCGGTCTGAAGCCTCTGCTTGAACGTATGCAGGGACAAGCCCTGAAAACCGATGGAGATACCCGTTACGGATGGGCCCGGACTTTGGACAAGATTGAGGATGAAGGACGCGGCGCGGCGTTGACAAGACGGATTCATGTGATTGCCGGCGAACGTTTAAGCTGCACGGTTCAGAAATCCTCGTTCTTGACATGGATGCTGCTGACCGGTCAAGGCGAATACCGGCATGCCGGCGAATATTTGCCCCTTTCGGGAGGACAACATGTTCAGCCCCTGCCCGGCAGCTTCTTCCAGGCCGTCTCCAGCTGTGACCTGCTGGAAATCAGAACAACCCCGCCTTGATACATTACGATACTGCATTCCTCTTGCGAGGAAATGCCAAAGCCTATGCTTACGATGCTGCATTTCCTCTTACGAGGAAATGCCAAAGTCCATGCTTACGATGCCGCATTTCCTCTTGCGAGGAAATGCCTTAGGAGGTTTCCCATGAAATATCGTCGTTCATTGTTTGGTTATCGGCCTGATGATGTGGAGCGCCAGTTGGAGCTGTTCACACTGGAGCAGGAAATGATCCAGGCTCAGTATGAGCAGGAGCTTGGCGACTATGAGGTTTTATATGCAACGAAACAAGTGGAGGTCCAACTGCTTCGCGACCGGCTGGCTGATGCCCTTGCTCTGGAACGGCGTTTAATTGAAGGAAACGAGCCGCTATGATCAAGCTCAGAAAGCATTGGATGGGCGTCAACCGGAGCTACGCCAAACGAATTCTTGATCGCGAAAAAGCAACTTTGGGAGAGAAGAAAAAACTGCTGGCCAACCAGCGGGAGGCACAGGCATTGGCCGTTCAGCGGCTTCAGCTGGAAGCGGATGAACTGAACAAACGCCTGGACTTGACCTATGCCCGGATTGAAGATTTGCGAACGGCTCAGGAAGCTGCTCCCGCTATTGAAGAACTGCTTGCCGGACCGGAGCAGGCCCCCTCCGCTGAACCGCCGGCTATGCGGCTAGGCGATCAATTGGTCCGTGACGGGCTAATCAGCGATGCGCAGCTTAAGGCTGCCATGGACTCGCAGAAAAGTCACGGAGGAAGACTCGGCGATATTCTTATCGACATGGGGTTCATTACGGATTTGCAAATGAAGCCGATTTTCCGGAAGCAGCCGCGGAAGGGCAAGCTTGGGGATTTGCTGATGGAGGCAGGGCTGATCACCAGCGAACAGTTGGACAAAGCGCTGGCTTTCCAGAACAAAAGCGGGGGCTTGCTTGGCGATATCCTGTTGTCGCTTCAACTGATTGAACCGGAAACGCTGTACCGGGCGATTGCCACACAAAATAATATCGGCCGGATCGGCAATGAGCTTAGCATCAATACGCCGGTCCGTTTACCGGAGACGCTTGCCCGCAGCTATGAAGTCATTGTCATTCACCAGTATATGAACCGTTTCCTGGTAGCCGTCAGCGGTCCGTTGACAGAGGAGCAAAGCGAAGAGGTGCAGCGGCTGCTGGGGCTGCCGGTTGAGCAGGTCCTCGCCACCAAGAACGAAATGGAACGCTTTTGGAAAGAGGTATACGGCAGTGAAATGCTGCACGAAAGCACCTCAAAGCTTGCAGACGAGCAGCCGCACAACTCCGCTATTACAACATTTACCCGCTTTCAGATCGGCGGCTTTATACTCATTGGCCTCGTGATTGTAATTGGGCTCATCCTCAATTTCTGGATGACGCTATTGACGCTCAACTTGATCGTGCAGCTTTTTTATTTCACGATGTCCATTTTTAAATTTACCGTGATCATGTTCGGCTCCCGGCGCAGTTCCCAGTTCCGCTTCACTCCCGAAGAGATTGACGCGATCGATGAGCGGGAGCTGCCGGTGTATACGATTCTGGTTCCCATGTACAGGGAGTCTCAGGTGCTGCCGCATCTGCTGCGCAATCTGGAGCAGCTTGATTATCCCAAAGCCAAGCTCGACGTACGTCTGCTGATTGAGGAAGACGACGAAGAGATGCGTACGATTCTTCAGGATATGAAGCTGCCGGCTTACTATACGGTGTTGGTCGTGCCGGACGGCCTGCCCAAGACCAAGCCCAAAGCATGCAATTACGGGCTTCTCCGGGCACGCGGCGAATATGTTGTCATCTTCGATGCGGAGGACCAGCCGGATCCCGACCAGCTCAAGAAGGTTTTTCTGACCTTCAGGCAATGCCCGGACAATTACGCGTGTATTCAGGCCAAGCTTAATTATTTTAACAGCGATCAGAACCTGCTCACCCGCTGGTTTACACAGGAATACAGCATGTGGTTCGAGCTGCTTCTGCCCGGCATCATGCAGCTGGATGTACCAATCCCGCTCGGGGGAACCTCCAACCATTTCAAGATGTCCGTGTTGAAGGAGCTGGGCGCCTGGGATCCATTCAATGTTACAGAGGATGCGGACCTGGGTATCAGGCTGTATAAGCATGGCTACAAAACAGCCATCGTGGATTCACGGACCTGGGAGGAAGCCAACAGCCGTACCGGTAACTGGATCCGCCAGCGTTCCCGCTGGATTAAAGGCTATATGCAGACTTGGCTGGTTCATATGCGCAATCCGTTCAAGCTGTTGCGGGAGATCGGCTTTAAGGGCTTTATCGGTTTCCAGGTCATGATTCTGGCAACGCCGATGCTGCCCCTGCTCAATCCTATCTTTTGGCTGATGCTGCTGCTTTGGTTTGGCTGGGAACTCTCCATTATTGGCGATTTCTTCCCCGGCTTCATCTATTACCTGGCAAGCATCGAGTTCTATATCGGCAACTTTATGTTTGTCTTCAGCAATGTCGCCGGCGTCTATTGGGTGATCCACGAGCTGGAGGACAACAGGAACCGGGTATTTTCCTATAAGCTTGTCCGATATGCGCTGCTGACTCCGCTTTACTGGGTGCTTATGAGTATTGCTGCACTCAAGGCGGCATGGCAGCTTGTAACCAATCCTTTCTATTGGGAAAAGACGGAGCACGGGCTGACAGAACCTCCGACCGCTTCCGGTACGGACAAGTTCATCGACTCGGCGGGCTAAAGAATGCAGCCCCGTAAAGATTGTTCGCTTTTGTTACGATACTACCAGCCGCCCAACATCATGGCGCGAGAGGGAGCATGATCGCATGAAACGATCCCTACCCGAATTATCCATCATTGTTCCAGTCTATAATGAGGCAGCTCACATTGCCCGTTCGCTTCAAGTCATCGCCGGAACGGCTGCCGCCATCACCCCGTCATTCGAATTGATTGTGGTGGACGACGGTTCAAGAGACCAGACCTGGGAGCAGCTGGAGAAGCTTGCTGGCGAGCTTCCCCAGCTCTCGGCCATCCGCCTCAGCCGCAATTTCGGCAAGGAGCTGGCGCTGTGCGCGGGAATGGAGCAAGCCGCTGGGGCGGCTGTCATCGTTATGGATGGCGACCTTCAGCATCCGCCGGCCCTCATTCCGCAGATGGTTCATTTGTGGCGCGAGGAAGGTTATGAAGTCATTGAAGCAGTCAAGGAAAACCGCGGCGAGGAGCCGGCCGGCAAAAAAATCGGCGCGGCTGTTTTCTATGGCATGCTCAACCATCTGTCCGGCTACCGGCTCCAGGGTGCCTCCGACTTCAAGCTGATGGATGCCAAGGTCGTGGATGCCTGGCGCAAAATGCCCGAGCGTGTAACCTTCTTCCGCGGTATGACCGCCTGGCTGGGCTACAAAAGGAAGACGCTCTCCTTCACGGTTCCGGTCCGGGAAGAAGGAGTCAGCCGCTGGAATTTGCTTACCCTGATCAAGCTGGCGGTTCAGGCAATCGTCTCCTTCTCGACCATCCCGCTGCGGCTGGTCAGCCTGGTCGGAATCCTGTTCTTGATCGGCTCCATCGTGCTTGGGATCAACACGCTTGTTCAGAAGCTTCAGGGCACCGCCGTTACCGGCTTCACCACCGTCATCCTGCTGCTGCTGCTGATTGGCAGCTTTCTCATGATCTCCCTGGGAATCATCGGTGAATATATTGCGGCCATCTACCATGAGGTTAAGGGTCGTCCGCGATATCTGATCGCCGAGAAACGAAGCGGCGCCGAGGCTCATATCCGGAGCGAAACGAGGGATTCCGGCGATGCATACGCTGCTGCGGCATTCGATCGTTAAATATGCCGTCGTGGGGCTGCTGGGAACGGCGCTTCATTTTGCTTTGCTGGCCGCACTGGTGGAATGGGCCGGTGTCCACCCCGTTGTCGGCTCGGTGCTGGGCTTTACGGTTGTGCTTGCCGTTTCCTATGTTCTGAACAAAAAATGGACCTTTCAGGATACGGGAGATGTGGATCGGCAGTCAAATCGGACCGCTGAATACCGGCAGTTCATTCGTTATTGCATGGTATCCGGCTCCGGCCTGATCCTTAATACGCTTATTATGTATGGCGCTGTCGAGCTAGTCGACCTGCCTTATCTGCTTGGACAGGTTATCGTGACCTTTGTTGTGCCGGTGCAGAATTATCTGTTCAACCGGTATTGGACTTTTCGGCGGAGCGGTCCCGCTTGACGGACAGCTTGCCTGAGAAGACCTCGCTACTCATTTCCCGAAGGGAGGCAAGCCTTTGTGATCCGAAGCAAACGCGTGCTGCCGCTGTTGCTTTTTATACTTATTTGCGGCGCTGAATTTGCGGTAGGTTATTACATAACTGCCGTTTTAGGCTATATGCATTCCGATGCCATCAGTCGTGTGGCCAATGCGTTCTATGTGCTGTACAGCCGCGATCCCCATTTGGGTGCCATCGGTTTTGTATGGAATCCGTTGCCCAGCCTGCTGGAGGTCGGCTTGCTGATATTTTATCCGTTATTTCCGGCGCTTGCCACCATTGGCGTCGCCGCTGTCATTCAATCCTCGGTATTCGCCGGCCTGACGGCAATGCTGCTCTATAACGCTGGGCGGCGTTTCGGACTATCCGCGGTGACGAGCACCATATTCGCGCTGCTGTACAGCCTGAATCCCTTTATCTTCCTGTTTGGTGCCAACGGTCTCAGCGATGCGCCGTATGTTTACTTCCTCATGCTTACGGTCATCCAGTTTTCCCTCTGGCTGAAGAACCGTCAGACCAGCGCTCTGATAGTGGCCGGTTTTGCGCTTGCCATGGCATTCTGGACGCGGTATGAAGCCGTCCCTTTCGGGGTCTCGCTTGCATTGGGGGTCATGATCGCCATCCTATGGATGCGGATCTCCGCGGTCGAAAAAAACGGTCCTTTGAAAGAAAAGCTCTATAAGGTCGAAGCGACCTGGATCCTGCTTCTGCTCCCTGCCCTGTTCTCGGGGCTGCTATGGATTTTCTTCAATTACATCATCATGGGAAATCCGCTTTATTTTCTGAATTCGGAGTATTCCAATGTGGCGCAGTCCGGAGCGCTGCAGAATGATGCCGCTTTCCAGGAGATTTTCCACAGTCCGCTGCTTGCCCTGTGGTTTGTCCTGAAGAAAACGCTCTGGTACGCGATTCCTCTGCTGACTATCCTGTTGCTCAGACTGGTGAGCGGCCGGCTGCTCCGCTGGGATGTGCTCATCTTGCTGCTGTTGTTCGCAGCGGTTCCGGCTCTGCAGTACCTGCTTCTTTTGCGGGAATCCTCTTTTGGCTGGTTCCGTTATTTCATGTATGTATTTCCCGTAACCGTAGCCTGGATCCCTTATGAACTCCAGCAATTCCGCAAGGGGTGGCCAGAGCGGGCGGCCTTCACCGTGATCGCCGCGGCGATGCTGGGCACTGCGGGACTCCTGTCCTATGCCATGACGGACCCGGCGATTGCGCCAGACGAGAACAACTTTCTCCATATCAAAACCGATAACGAGCATTACGTCGCTCAAACCTTTGAACGGAAAATCGCCTCTTACATGGACGAGCATTACCGGGATACCACGATCCTTGTGGACTCCTATTCCGCCTATAACATCATTGTAAGCAGCAAATATCCGCGCAAGTATTTGATTACCAGCGATTATTTGTTCAATCAGGCGGTCAAAGATCCGCCGGGCAATGATATCGATTATATTCTCGTTCCGCTGCCCAAGGAAAATATCCCCACGAGTGCCGTAAATGCGGAATTTCCCACCCTGTATGACGGAGGCATCGATTGGGCGACCCTTGTTCATGACTTTGAAGGCAAATGGCGCTTATTTAAAGTGAAGAAATGGATGGGCCCCCGTGCCGTCACGGAAGAATAACAGCTGACTCGATCTTAAAAGCAAACACGCAAAAGCGGAATCAGTGCCATCCCCTGATTCCGCTTTCGCCTTTTTATTATCCCCGATGTGTCAGCCAACGGTAAGCCTGACCTTCTCCCGTACTGCCTTCGGCAAGCCTTTGAAGACCAGATCATACGAATGGTCAATCATCGACCGGATCTCGTCTGCCGACAACGAACCGTCAATCCGGATGGAATTCCAATGTTTTTTGTTCAAATGATAACCCGGTGTGATAGCTTCATTCTGCTCGCGCAGATTTTCAGCGACAACGGGATCGCATTTGAGCGAAATCGCTTGTCCTGACAAAAGCGCGAACATTTTGCCGCCCACTTTCATCACCATCGGCTCCTTGCCAAAGGGAAAGTCCTTCACAGCTCCCGGCCTGGTAAAACAATACTCCGTGATCCATTCCATGGTTGGCGTTCGCCCCCCCTGCCTGTCGAATTCGTCCTGCCATATAAGCTGCGATCGTGATTCCTCGATCCAGTATATCATGTTTTTTTCTTGTTTCTGGTGATTTCGGTGCATGATGTAGAGCATAACCGAAACAACAACGGCTGCAATAATCGCCGCTAACGGATGTACGCCTCCCGTCCAATACATCATCCGCTTCCTCCTTCGAATAAAAATCCAGCAAATATATTCATATTACATGAACTATTTCCTTATTTTAACGTTTATTCGGCATCTTTTCAAGACATAATAACATGTATCATGAATTAAAGTCTTGTCCTCGCCAATCTATCTGCTGATCCGTGTACAATTAAATATAATAATCACGACCACTTCAAAATAAAAAGAGTTGATACAATGATTGGCAAACGTTTGCGCGAGCTGCGAAAGGGCCAGTCCATGACTCAGGAGCAGCTCGCCTCGTTTTTAAAGACAGCAAAGTCGACAATTTCCCAATACGAAAACAACATCAACGAACCGGATCTGGGGACCCTGATCCGCATCGCGGATTATTTCGCCGTGACGCTGGATGATTTGGTCGGCCGTGAGGCTCCATACCCCTTGAAGAAGGATCGAAGCGCTACCGGCATGTTTAAGGAAACTCTGACTGAGGACGAGTCGAATTATTTGCTGGACAGCTTGACGATTTACCGAAAATGGATTGCCGGAGGCAAGCCGTAATATTTACTGTTCCCGCCACCGCTCAAGGGGGTTGTTTCTCTGTACGCAAAACAAGGCCATTTGCGGCCGGCTGTAGTTTTAATTACCGGCTGCTCCAGCGGTTTCGGATTTCTTACAGCCCTTGCCTTTGCGGCTTCCGGATTTCAGGTGGTCGCTACTATGCGGGATATCAGCCGTTCGAAGGAGCTCTTGGAGGCCGCTGAAGCTGCTGCATGCGACAGGCTTGTGGTGTGCAAAGAACTGGACATTACCCAATATGATCAAATAACAGCCGTAGTCCGGGAGTGTGAAGCGGAGTTCGGCAGTATCGATGTGCTAGTCAACAACGCAGGTTACGCGCTCGGCGGGTTCGCCGAGGATGTGTCCATCGAGAAATGGTCAGCGCTTCTGCGAACGAATGTGCTTGGCGCAATCGCCATGACACAAGCCGTTCTTCCCTCTATGCGCTCCCGCCGCAGAGGCATCATTATTAATGTAAGCAGTATCAGCGGGCTTATGGGCATGCCCGGCTTCGCTCCCTATGTCTCGTCCAAGTTTGCCCTGGAGGGATTCAGTGAATCGCTCCGTCACGAGCTTTATCCCTGGGGTATACGTGTTGCGCTTGTCGAACCAGGCGCTTACGGGACGGATATCTGGCGCAAAGGCCTCAGCAATATGGCAGGTGACGGAAGCTCCGCTTATGCCTCTCAACTTGCGCAGATTCTGGAAAAAACAAAAAAGACGGCGGAACATGCCGCTGACCCTCGCGATGTAGCCTCCGCAATTGTAAGCATCGTGCGCCAAGGTGCGCCAAGGCTTCGTTATCCGCTCGGACGCGGAATCAGAATGACCTTGCTGATCCGGGCCATCCTTCCCTGGAGAATCTATGAAACCATTGTCCAGTGGGCAATCCGCCGGAAGCCGTGAAAGATTCCGCTTCATATTCGCGTCCTTTTGCTCAACCTATTCATATCCAGAAAACGTAAAAAACCGGTGCAGCTTCCGCTCCGGTTTTTTGTGTGCTGCCATGTTCCTAAACACCCATTTTTTTGCGCTGGTTGTTCACTTTTTTTGTATTTTGGCTTTTCATTACTTGTTGATTGCCGCCTGGTCCATGTTTTTGCTTGCCGCCATTTGCCTGCTCCAGCTTCTTCTGGGCCAACTTCTGCTTAACTGCTTCAGCCAGTGAGATTTTCTTCGGCTCCTGCTTATCTTCAGCATTCGGTGTGGTTTGTTCCTCTGACACGTAATCACCTCATCTGTTGTGTGTACTAGTTATATTGTAGCGCGTTTTCTGCATTCTTTCCAGTTTATTAATAAAATTGGGCCAACAAGCGTACAACCTTATCCTGCCGGTAACAGCCCCGAGTTATTCTCTGAGGGCATCCTTCAGTCTGGAGGACATCGCATCCTGCGGCCTGGCCCGGAGCAGACTTCGCAGCTTGGCAACCTCACGCTCAAGGCGCAGTTTGTCTTCCGTTAAAGCAGCAATCTCCCGCTCAGCCTGCTCCAAACGTCCGGTTAATATGGTTACGTCCATTATAACGATCCCGTCCTCTCCACTTCTATGCTGTCCTTTATTGTAGCCCGAAACAGCCATTCAGAACAACTCCGACTTGCAAGCCGCGTCAATGAAAAATAAGCCCGGAAGCATGCAAGATTCCATTTTTCCATTTTCTCTAAATTCAGGATATTGATGGGTCTTCTGAACTAGGTTATACTTCTATTAAGCTAGCAGGAGTTTCAAATAAAAGGATAGGGTTGTGGTCGCAATCATGAATTGGAAAACCTCTTATAATGAGGATCTTGCCGTTGTCTTTGAGGATGCGAAGGCTATTGTCTCCGTTTTCCCGAAACCTCTGGCCGCGCTTGGGCTTGCTTATGTAGACCAGTATAATCCCCTATTGCCGGACAGCACCAAGAATTATATCTGTTACCTGCTTCCCTTCTGGCTGCAGGACGTGACCGGGACAGATTCCGCTGCAAGCCGCAAGCTATCTTTAGCCAATGTCTTTATTATGCTTTATTTTTTTGTCCAGGATGACTTGATGGATACCTCACCCGATGACTGGAAGGAACAACTGGCGCTCGGCAATCTGCTGTACGTCGCATTTCTGGATATCTACCGCGAAACGTTTCCTCCGGACTCGCCATTCTGGCATTTCTTCAGCCGCTATATCGGGGAATGGGCAGTTGCCGTCGCAACGGAAGGACAAGCCTCTTATTCTGACTACTCCCTGGCCATGAAAGCAAGCCCCGTCAAGCTGGCAAGTACGGGAGCGCTGCTGCTTTCCGGCCGTGAAACGCTGATACCCGCCGTATCGGATGCGGTAGACAGCGTGCTCACCACGCTTCAGATGGCAGATGATTGGGCCGATTGGGAGAATGATCTTATGGAAGGCAGCGGCAACAGCCTCCTGAGCTTTATTCGTAAAGAACGTCAGCTTCCCGAAGACAGCCCGCTTACCGCGCTTGAGGTCAAACAGGCGGTCGGCATCAATGGCGTGTTGGGGCGTTTTGCAAAGACTGCAGCACAGCGGCATGAATATCTTCGGCAAGGCTCGTTTGACGCGCCTATGTTGTTCGCGTTCCATCAATCGCTCGTCAGCCAGCTGGAGAAATCCGGTGAAAGCCTTTCCGAGCGCAGCCGATCCTTATTAAGAGGCGGTTTTGTGGACTGGCTTTCTAAATCTTCAAACATGACCTATGCAGCTCGTCCCGAGTAACAGGGATCATCGATTGGGAATTCCGGGACTTACCCTTTCGTTCATTCCCCGAAACTACAGACAGCCGGCCATGGCGTTAGCGTGCCCTGACTGGCTGTTTCCTTCATCAAAGGCATACGCATAGAGGCTAAACCTTCTTGTCATTTAAAAAAGTCATTCTGTATTTTTGTCTCGGACGCCCCCTGGAGGCTCCTTTTTCTTCACCGATAATATCGATCAGGCCCGCATCCATCCATGCCAGCAAAAAGCGGTGTACGCTTCGTGTTGTCACGCCTAGAACGGAAGCCAGCTCTTGCGCGTAATAATCGATTCTCCCAAAACGCGTCGTATGCGAAATCAGCCTGCTCAGGTAGATCGAAGTCAAACCGGCCGCTTCCGCTTTTTTCACTAAGGCGGCGTCAACGAGTGATAAATCAAGCCCCTTAGGTTCAGTCATTTCCAGCGGACCAATAACGCTTTCATCTTCCCTGACAATAAAGCAATTATCTCCCCCGCCGTCTCGAGCCAGACGAAGGGATTGCCGGGCATGCATGCCCGCTTCTCCAGCAGAGTAGCCAAAACCGACTCCAATGCTCAAGTGGACGCCATACGCCCTTTCAAGCTTTTTGGCTAATGGGATTCGTTTGTAGCCGCCTGTCTCACGTTCAAAAATGCCGCGTGTCGTGACAAATAAATACTCATTTGCAGCTAGCTGCGTAAGGTGTCCATCCAGATGTTCAACGAAATTCAATACCATATGATGAATATCGAGCTGAAGCCGCTGCACCTCATGCTCGGATATTTGTGAGTCAGCAAGCTTGGAGAAGTTATCGACATGAATCAGCCCCATAACGACCTGCGCTTCTTTCTTCCTCCGCCATTCCGTCGACAGCAGCGCACGCTCCAGGGTTACAATAATATCCTGATTCGTAGGCACGATACATTCACAGGGAATCCCATCCTTGGCCAATTGCACAGCCACGCTGTTAAACGCCGTCAGCGCACATAACGAACGCCCTGTTTTATGCTGCTCCCGGTGAAACTGCAGCAAGTCCTTCTCCGTTGGATGCGCAGTCTTTTCATAAATCTCCAGCTCCACCTCTGGCCCGCCAAGCTCATGAAGCGCCGTTTCGATCATCGTCTTCGACAGCGTATCCACAGACAGAGAAGATATACCATGCGTTCGTTCCAGCCGGAACAAGCAGCTGTATAAACTTGAGCTTGTTAATGGAACGAACAGGGCAGGAATTCGAAGCTGTACCTTCGACTTCGCAAACTCATACGGAATCTCTCCCGTGAAGAGCATAACATCCGCCTCCGCATTTGCGGCACGAGCAAGCTCAGCAGCTTCGGATACGGTTTGGTATTCTTTTAGGATTGAAACAAAGGAAGGGAAGCCTTTGAGGCAGTGCTCCATTTTTTTCATCATCGCCCGAGGGCCTATAATCGCGATTCGAATTTCTGGCATTTCCGTCGTTTGCGTTCCTTCTTCCGTCCACATATGGCGCCTCCTACCCTCGATTCCATTCTCTTTGTTGAATGATGAAGCTTCTGCGAAGGAGACCCACTCCCGTTTCCTGTCCAGAATTAAAAACCTGCGATTACTGATTTAAAAACAATGCAAGCAAAGAGAGCGGCTCCCGTGGCTAGGGCGTCCGCTTCAATTTGTCATTAATATTTCCTGTATCTCTCAAATCCATGCATTGCAATGCATTCCTAATCGAATGGGCCGATTAAAAAGATTAAAAAGGCAGCTCAGACACATTCGATGTCGTCAATTGGACCGTTCGCTCATCTATGAAGACAGCAGCAGGATTGGCTAACCAATACGGATCGGTGATGGGCTCATAATAGCGAGCTTCAAAAGTAAATGGTGCCTTTATATGTGCAAAAGCAGGAATCTGATCCATTCGCCTGACCGCTTCTGCCGCACCCTCGTAAATGCTGGTGCAGACTTGCTCAGGATCCAGATGCTCGGCTGACTCCAGGCCGGTTCCCCGTTTGGTAATCGAGGTTACGATTTCCGGAATAAACATTTTAGCTTCTGCTGCAGCCTTATCGTCGCCGGATAGAAAGATGACAGGAGTGCCTTTCACTCCCGCCACAACCGCTATTGCACCAAACTCACCAATAAAGATGCCGTTTAATCGGTAATACATGATCTTCAAAGAGGAGTATGTATGGTTGAGCGGTGCCGCAACGGTCCCTGCCATGGCATGCTGCCCCACGAATAACATCGCATCATAATCGTTTAGAAGACGATTAACGGTCGTTCCAATTAAGCTTATATAGTGGCTGTCAACCAAATCCTCAGGAAACAGACCTCCCGTGCCATGCCCGTCAACCACATCAACAGCGGCGTCAGCATCCACCGATCTTATGCCGGCCACGCAAGCATTCACCTCACGTGCCAGCTGCTTCATTCCGGGACCCTTGATGTTATTGTCCGTCGTTCTGGTTTGCGTGAAGGAATCAACACCGGCTGCTCCCTCCAGATCCGTTATGATGATATAATTCATGGCTCACCTCTATATTTTTTTTTAGAGCATAACCGGTTTGCCCGAATCCCTGCTCTCATTAGCTGCTTCGATAAACCGAATCACTTGCAGGGTTGTGCTCATGTCTACCGTTGGAATCCCCGTATGGAACATGGTCATGACCTGCTCAAGCAGACTTGCATAAAAAGGCTTCTCCTCTGATGCAATGTCTACGAAAGAGGAACTATGCTCCCGATGAATCGCCGCAACAAAAGGGAACCCTCCCGATTTGCTCCCTTGAATCGTACCGACCACTCCGTTCTTCCATATCCCGGTAATCGTTTCCTTATCGCCGCTGCCCGATGCGTTAATCTGCTCGCAATCGCTGCCAAGCACCGTAAACAGCATTTCAACCAGATGGATGCCATACCAGAAGTAGCCCGATTGCGTCGGCTCCATATACATGGGACCATAACAATCAACACGAATGACTTTATCATCCGTATTCGTGTTCTGTTTGGTTAATGCCGCTGCATACCGCAGCGCTGATGTGCTCATGACAGGCACAGACCATTGCTCAGCCAGCTTGGCAATAAACTCCGCCTCTACCACGCTGGCCGCTAGAGGCTTATCAATGAATATCGGCTTCCCATAAGGAACAATGGCTTCAAACAGCTCCTTGTGCACACGTCCGTCCGCGGACAGCAGCAGCACCGCATCACATTCCTCCGCGACCTGCTCCGGCCGTTCGGCGATTTGAACGCCGAACCGGCTGTTCATTTCACCGGCAAAGGCAGCCACTCTGGAAATGCTAAGCTCGAAATCAGGCGATCCGCCTGGATAAGCGAGCGTAACCTTCCCTCCCTCTACATGATAACGATGCGCGCTGTCATTTAGAAGTTCCGTAAAGGCAATGGAATGAGAGGTATCCGTACCAATGATTCCGATTTTAAGCTTTTCCTTCATTTTAACACATCCTTTCTGCCCTTGTTGTGTAATGCTGACGGAAGAATCAGTCGTAGCGCACGATTACGCCCAGTGTCTTGCTGATATCCTCTTTCATGGCAATATAAGCAGCCGGCGCATCATGAATAGAATATTCCTGTGTAATCAACGCATCCACCTGAATGAAGCCCGCTTCAAGCTGACGAACGAATTCGGCCATATTGCGGCCTTCGGTCCAACGGACATATGATTTGGGATAATCGATGTTTTGATCCTCGTACTGTTCATCATACCGGCCTGGACCTGCAGCACGCGCAATAATGAAATCGGCCTCCTTCTGGAAAAACAGCTCGCGCGGGAATTCGATCGGTACATTGCCCACTAAAGCAAATTTCCCCCGAAAAGCGAGTTTTTCCATACTGGATGCAATGATTTTCGAGCTGGATGAGTGGGCCACAAGCGCAATACTATCAAAGCCGTGACCTTCCGTGAACCGGTCTATTTGCTCTCCCAATTGCTCATCATTAGCCATATACGCATCGATCCCCATAGCTTTAGCTGCCGCTACGCGCGCTGGATCCATATCGGTAGCAAATACGCGATAATTCGCCTGCTTGCTGAACATTGCAATAAGTTGACCCAATAGCCCTAAGCCAACGACCCAAACGGTTTCCCCGAATTGCAAGGAAAGTCTTCTGACACTATGAATAGCTACAGAGCTTAATCCAACCAAAGCAGCTTCTCGCAAATATTTGTCCGATTGCAATTTGACGCACAGCTGTCTAGGTACGGATAATTGTTCAGCATGATAGACATAGGGACCGCCATAACAGGCAACCAAATCGCCAGCCTTTAAATCTGTCACTTTCCCGCCGACCTCAATCACCTCGCCAGAAGCGCTATACCCAAGTTTGAAGCCATCAGAAACATCCATATTGTGAATCAAATTCAATTCGGTTCCCGGACTAATCGAAGAGTATTTCACCTTAACCAGTACACGATAAGGATGATCGGCCGTTAATACGGGCACCTCAGCCTCTTGAAGGACGGCTTCATGCTGCTTCACTACGATTTGTTTCATATTGGTTCAGTCTCCTTTGATGGATAGTTCGTTGTCTTGTTCTTTAAGATATTCACTTATTTGAGCAGTGAAGCGCTTTGTTACCATTTCCGGCCGGGTAATCGCAGATCCGACCACCACATAATCAGCTCCGCTCGATAGCGCCAATACAGCGTCATTTGCATGCCATATCTTTCCTTCAGCAATAAGAGGAACCTTGAGTACGCTTTTTAGCGTTTCCACCAGCTTCAAATCCGGCTCTTCCTGCTGAAGGCTGTAGGGCGTATACCCGGACAGTGTAGTGGAAACATAGTCCGCACCCAGCTGCTGGGCCATAATGGCCTCCTCTGCTATTGAAATATCAGCCATCACCTGCGCCCCTGCTTGATGAATATAGTCTATCATACCTTTAACCTTGGAATAACGGTCTTCACGGTCCGTTACATCCAAAGCAACGATATCAGCCCCGGCCTCCAATATCGTTTGGACATCCTCGAGATCTGGCGTAATATAAATGTCCGAATCTTTTATTTTTCGCTTCAGCAAGCCAATAACAGGCACGTTAACCACTTTTTTTATGGCTTTAATATCAGCAGCCCCATTCGAACGAATGCCAATTGCACCGCCCTGTACAGCTGCCAGCGCCATACGAACCATCATTTCTTCTCCGAATAAAGGATCTCCCGGATAAGCCTGACAAGATACAATTAAACCCTTCTTGTTAAACAAAGATGCCATTTTCAGCTCTTTCCCTCCTTTGATTCCCAGTCATCCAGCACCTTGTTGGCTGCAATTCCCACAAAGCCCGCCGCTTTGCGGAAAGTCGTCGTCACTGGCGTGCGATCCGGCACATCGTTTACAATTTTCGGTCTAAACAGTTCTTGACCGGAATCTGCGATTTCCTCCAGCACCGCGGTGAATTTTTTTTGGCCTAGCTGCTGCGCATCCGCTGTAGAGGCGCTTCTCCATAGCGATAAATAAAGCTCCCAGCTATGGCTCCAATCTCTTGTCCACCACGTAGCTTCCGTTTCCTCCGAAGGCGGCTGCTTAATGGCTTGAACCAATGTAGCCATCGCTTCCTCCGACACCTCCGACCATCGCTCACGCAGCGAATCTTCCAGCAGCGGCAGCGCTGTGTGGGCAAAAGCTATAATTGTAGCTTGATAGACTACGCTGTTTCCCAAATGAACGGTTCCATCCCAGTTCTCGATGTATGGCCACCAGCCTCGCTCATTTCTCCCGAATCGGTCCGCCAAATGCGCAAATATATGATGAATCTTCTCCAAATAGGCCGGATTTCCAGACAGCTGGTAGGCTCTGCCAAACGTATGCGCGGCATACATATCACCGTTTAGCACATCGAAGTCGCTATCCGGACGTTTTAATACGACTCCGGGATTTTGGGAAGCAACCTGCGTTAACAGATAATCCGCAGAAGCGATCAGGCATTCTTTGGCCGCCGTGCTGCCTGTAGCCTCAAACACATGATAGAGGCTATTCGCCACAGCGCCGACCTCGGCAATATCAATCGTATCCGGATCGCCTTTCTTCACATAAAACGGCTGCCTGAAGGCACCGCTGGGAAGCTGGCGCCTTCTCACATCTTCAGCCAATAACCGGGCGATTTGAAAGCCGTCCCCGCCGGTATTAAGCTTGCCGTCCAATACATACAGGGAAGCAGCCAGCCCGGTCGTACAGCAGCTTGCCTGCGCTCCCAGCTCATCATCGAACAGATACAGATATCCCGTTTCCGAATCTAATTTCAACAATTGATCAACATATGGTTTCATCCCAATGATGATTTGAGAAGCAAAATCATTCATGCCAGTCATCTCCCATGCGCATCAAGGCTCATTATTTCGAGCCTGTCATTGTAATACCTTGAATAAACACTTTCTGTACAAAGAAGTAGAGAATGACGATTGGAATCGTAAACAAAGCTGCAGCGGCCATGAGCATGCCCCACTCAACGTTGTACTCGCCAATAAAGGCTTTCAGACCAACAGACAACGTCCACTTATCCGGTTCATTCAAATAAATCAATGGAAGCTGGTAATCCTTCCAGGAGCTTAAGAATACGAGCAAGCCCACGGTGAATATGGCCGCTCGCGATAAAGGCAAGATCATTTGCCAGTAAATCCGGAACTCGGACGCGCCGTCGATTTTGGCTGATTCTGTAATCTCCTGCGGAATCCCCATGAAAAACTGTCGAAGCAAAAAGATATAATATGCCGCTCCAAAAAAGGCGGGAAGGATAAGCGGCCAAAACGTGTTAACCAAATTCATCTTATTGAACAAGACATAAAGCGGGATCATCGTCGACTGCGATGGCAGCATAATCGTCCCCATCATGACGATGAATATAAGATTGCGTCCTTTAAAAGGAATTCTGGCAAGACCATACGCCGTTAACGGAGCGGCTATAACTTCACCCAATACACATAGAAGAGAAACAAACAGGGTATTGAATGTGTATCTGAAAAAAGGAATGGCGCTAACCGCATTGGAATAGTTCTCCCAGAAAAAGTCCTTTGGCCACCATACGAATGGTACAGCAAAAATATCATCCATCGTTTTGACTGAAGTTAGCAGTAAATAAGCGAATGGACCAAGAAAGCAAAGCCCCGCTAAACCAAGAATCAGATGCCTGAGCATGGAGGACGTCGTGCTTTTCCTCATCTTCTTCTTTTTGGTTAATGGATGCTGCACGGGTCCTTCGGAAATAGCCTTATTAGGCATCACTTATCACCTCCATAATAAACCCACTTCGCGGATGTCTTGAAGATGACAAGCGCAAACAGCATGACCACAACGAACAGCATCCATGCCATGGCTGATGCATAGCCCATATTGAGGAACGAGAATGCCTGTTGATACAAATAAATGGAGTAGAACAACAACGAGTTCTCCGGTCCGCCAACGGATTGCGTGGCCTCGGCGAATACCATACCCTCGGTAAAATATTGAAAGGAAGCGATCAGCATCATAATCAGTTGAAACAAGGTCATAGGAGAGATCGATGGAAACGTTATGGTCCAAAATTGTCTCCATTTGCTTGCGCCATCAATGTCAGCGGCTTCATAATACATTTTCGGCACGTCCTGAAGGGCAGCCAAATACATGACCGTAATCGTCCCTGTGCCCCAGAAGCCCATCAAAATAAGTGCAGGTTTCGTCCAATCCGGATCGATCAGCCAGTTCGGACCCGTGATCCCTATCGCACTAAGCGACATGTTAATAAAGCCGTACTGGGAATTCAGCAGCCACATCCATAACAATGAGCCTGCGACTGCCGGTACAAGTGTCGGCAAAAAATAAATGGTTCTATATATGCTCTGTCCTTTAACCTTCGTATTAAGGAGCAGCGCCATCCCTAAAGCGAATGCCATATGCGGCACGACGCCGACTATCGTCATATATAAGGTGTTGTACATCGATTTATAAAACTTTTCATCATCAAACAAATTTTTATAATTGTCCAGGCCCACCCACTGGGGTGCAGAGAATAAATTATATTCCGTCAAGCTGTAATAAAAAGAAGCCAGAATGGGGTACAACTGAAAAATTAAAAAACCGATAATCCATGGACTCGTAAATAAAAGTCCTGTAACGAGCAGCTTTCTTTGTCTTTTACGAATACCGATCGCATTCATGTTTTTTTCATTCATCATTCTGCCTCCTTCCTTCAAGATGTAAGCGGACCGATTTAACCGGTCCGCTTGGTCTATATTATTTCTTATCCGCTACAGCTTGAATCTTCTTGGCAACATTATCCATTGCTTCTTGCGGAGACAGTGTACCCTTCAGGGCTTTTTCCGTTTCTTCTGACAGCGCCTGCAAATACTCATTGATATAAGGGCTGTTCGGGAATCCGTTAAGATTCTCGCTCTTCGCAGTTTCATAGAAGGACCACATGGTTTTGTTCTCTTCAACCAGCAGACGCTTATCATCCAAGGCCGCGGTAATTGTCGGAATAACATGGCCATCAAGCGAATATTGAACCTGCGTATCCGTCGACATCAAATACTTCATAAATTCCCATGCTTCTTCCGGATGCTTGGCTTTAGCCGGAATAAATGCGGCACGCGGACTAACCATACCGGAACCCTTCAATTCAGGCTGATCAGCCGGGTAAGGAAACGGAGCAACGCCGATGGGTCCGTCATCCGAACGTTCAGGCATGAAGTTGTATTCCCAGCCCACATACATAGCAAGCTGGCCCGTCAAGAGCGGATCCTGAGCCGTGCCGCGTTTGCCCATTCCAGACTTGAATTTATCAATTTGACTTTGGCCATACTCTTCATAATAAGAACGCTGGTATGCAATGGACTTCACATTTGCTTCCGCATTCGGCGTTACTTTGCCTGTAGCTTCGTCATACCAGGAGCCGCCATATAGGATAGGCCATAACACATTCTCAATCCAAGGGTAGTCAGGAATAAAACCAATTCGCGAAATGCTTCCCTTGTCATCTTTTTTCGTCAGCTTCTTCGCATATTCAAACAATTGTTCAAGCGTTTCAGGAGGCGATGTGATTCCCGCATCCGCAAATGCGGCTTTGTTGTACATAAGCGAATTTGCCATGCTCATCGTGAATGGCATTGCATAATAGCTGTCCTTCACTTTCATTCGGTCCATTGCGGCAGGAATAATTGTCCCTACATCAAAACCGTCTTTTGCTATGTTTTCTGTTAAATCAAGAACCGCTCCGGCATCAGCCCACGGGCCAATGTTATTCCAATAGGTGAGCAGGATATCAGGTGCAGCCCCGCCGGATATTGCCGTTAATTGTTTAGTCGGATCTTGATTGCCCAGCATTTTTACCGTAATGCGGTCCTGACTTTTATTAAAGTTTTCAACGGTGGTGGTAATGGGTCCCGCATCTGCATCGGTATACGTATGCCAGAATGAGATCTCCACCTTCTCTTTTGACTTATCCGCTCCATTATTAGTCCCCGTATTGCTTTCATTGTTTGCATTCGATCCACAACCTGCCAATAACGAAGAAATAAGGACAACTGATGATGCCAGCGCTAACGGCTTACTTTTGAACATGGTCATACTAGACGCCTCCCTTAGATGTAAAAACAAATAAATATAAAATCCCCTTATGACGACGAAATTCAAACGAACGAGCTTTCCACACTCACCCCCTTAATTGCAAAACAGATCACCAGCTTTACGAACCTTACCGAGAAGAAAAAACCTTTTTATTTAAAAGTATTTGCGGATATTTTCTCCAAAAAAGAGTAAAAATATTTGCTTTGGTTCAAATTCGGTATGCATCCAGCTTCTCCATTGAGACTTCGCAGCCTATCCCTGGTTTATCCGGTAAAATAACGTGTCCCTCTTCAATAATCGGACCTTCATGAACGGGATCATCCTGCAAAAATATCGGACCATTCAAATCCACAGGTTCAGCGATATTTAAATAGTTGAACAAATGCGCGCTTGCCGTAAGTCCCAGTCTCGATTCCGTCAGTCCTCCGCCCAGCAGACCAAGGCCTGCTTCGCGGGCAATATCTCCACAAAGCTTGGCACCCGTTAAGCCTCCCATTTTCGTCAGCTTAATAACAACGGTATCGCATGCTTCTGCCCGTACAGCTTGTACGAGATCCCCTGCCGTCCAAATGCTTTCGTCAAGCGCAATAGGGATACAGGTTTTCCGTCTGAGCTCTGCATGTCCAAACAAATCATTTGCTTTCAAAGGCTGCTCTAACACATCAATGCCTATTTGCTCCATTCGCTTGGCCAGCTTGACAGCTTGCTGCACGTTATACGCCTGATTCGCATCGACACGCAAGAACAAGTCCGGCGCCGCACTCTTTACTGCATCCAGTATTTCAATATCACGGCTTGGGTCTATTCCAATCTTCACATCCAAGCCCTTGTATTGTTTGGATTTCGCATACAAGGCTTTACGCTCCGCTTCCTCCGGGCTTGATGTGCTGATGAGGTAAGAGAGCTGCGTCGTCGTCTTAGGAGCAGAAAACCACAATTCGGACAATGTCTTACCGCTGGCAGAACCTATGAGATCGAGCACAGCCATATCCACTGCAGCTTTAGCGATCGGCTGCCCGCTTCCCGGTCCCGCCTTTATTTCCTTATTCATGATGGAATGGATCGTGCAAAGATCCGTTACATTAGCCCCCAGCAAGGCCGGCCTCAAGTAGTTCGTCAGGGTGCTCGTCACAGTCTCTAGCGTTTCATAGCTCCATCTATGGCTCGGTCTCGCTTCCCCCCAGCCAATTGCGCCGTTGTCAGCCGTTACCTTCACATACACATGAGGGGCTCCCTGACTTTTAGCCCCAACCGATCCGCTTGAAATCGTGAAGTCTTGTTTCATCGGAAGAATGAGCGGGAACACTTCTATGTTATAAATCCTCACAATACAACCTCCAAAGTTCCTGTTCTATATAGTTTTATTGTAGTGCAAACTCTAAAAAAAATCTTCATTTCATCTATTTAAAGACGAATTATTCTCAAAAATCAAAAATAATGTTAATTTATGTAACGCAAAAAAAGACGCTTTAAAAAGCGCCTTTGCACGCTGTTCCTATAAATTTATGCTAACCACACAAGCTTCGCGGCACCGACCGTACCCGCCATATTGCCCAGCTGAGCAGGTATAATCGTAAGATCCAGTTGTTCTGCAAAGCCGTGCATTGTATTTTTGCGGACGCCGCTGCGTATGCGATCAAATAAAAAGTCCCCTTGCGCAGTTACTGCGCCCCCAATGATGACTGCGGTGGGATTAAAGCTATGCATCAGGCCTGCTATGCCGATCGAAATATATAACGCATATTGATCTACGATGCTTACCGCTGTTTCATTCCCTTTACGGGCTTCAGCGAACACATTCTCAGGAAGGCTGGACCATTCCGCTCCTTTGGCCATTTCACGCGCGATTCTCTTTAAGGCTGTTACAGAGGCATATTGCTCCCAGCATCCTTTCAAGCCGCATGCACACGGTTGTCCATCCATTGCAATAACTTGATGCCCATAGGCTCCAGCATACCCGCTTTTTCCACGGTAAGGTTTTCCACCATATATGAAGCATCCCCCCACACCAGTGCCCAAGGCCAGACATATAAACTGGTCACGATTGCGCCCAGCCCCTGTCCATGACTCGCCCAGCGCTACGGCATTGACATCATTGTCCACGTAAACGGGCAGCGAAATTCTCCTCTGCAATTCGGCCTTGACGGGAGTGCCCTGCCACCCTGGGAGGCTTTCTGTGGCGCTTCCAATTTCCCCTTCCAAATTCACATAGCCTGCTGTACCGATTCCTACACCTATCAATTCGAGCTCGGTATTCGAAATATAATTTTCGTATCCATGCACGATTTGGACGATCTTGGACAGCAGCGCTTCTCTGCCGCCAGCAGCCTCTGTCGGTGTAGATTGCTGCACCAATATGCGTCCATCAGAACCGATTAATCCGCTCTTGATAAAAGTTCCACCAATATCAATGCCCACCGCTGCCTGATGCATCTCTGTCTCCCTTCAAGATCTTCGTCATTCAAATTATATGTAAACGAAAATATATCATAAAACCGGACTTGAAACAATACTCCACTTTTTTTAATAGTTTTGGCGGATTAATCCGTTATTTTTATCACGAAAACATTTTCTCTGTCGTTTCTTCCTTAGTATAATTTATCGCTGACCGCATTGGATGTCTTCTCGATTGCCGGATAAGTCCGTTCCCTAAATTGTATAGAAATGATTGTCGTCAATATATCAAGCACATGAATTTGTGTAATCTTGGATCGAAACGCTCCGCCCTGAAGAGGCGACTCCTTGGAGCTCGACAACAACACTGCATCCGCATAGCGAGTCAGAGGCGATTTGGCTTGGCTCGTCAGACAAACAAAAAAAGCACCATTATCCTTAGCATTTCGAACAGCATCTACGAGATCCTTTGTACTTCCAGATGTAGAGACAGCAAAAACGAGATCCTCCGGACCCGCTAGAGCCAAAGTCATCGCAATCACATGGGAATCCGTAACAAGTTCTGAATTTAGACCAAACCTCATAAACCGATGCCGCGCATCGGCTGCTGTAATGGCAGACGAGCCCACACCAATAAAGATAAGCTTCTTTGCCCTGGAAATGGCATCCACTGCCAGCTGCAGTTCTCTCATATCCAGGAGAGCCAGCGTATTTTGCAGATACAATATATTTTCCGTCGTAATCTTCCCTGCCATTGTGACTAAATCATCACTCTCTTGTATTTCGCCATTCACATTTTGAAGCGGGTGTACAAGCTCCTGCGCCAGCTTCAGCTTAAACTCCTGATAGCCGCGAAAGCCCAGCTTGCGGCAAAGCCGAAGCACTGACGTATCTCCAACACCGGATTTCTCTGCTAAATCCGTCAACGTCCCATAGACAATTCCATCCGGGTCCCGCTTAATCATATCCGCAATCTTCTGCTCCGTACGCGTTAACGAGTTGTATAAGCTGTCTATCATCAACAGTGTATTCGAGCCTTCTCGAGAACCTTTAGGCATACACGTCTCTCCTCTCCCCGCTACACTCGACCTCAGGTTCGCACCGAAACTGACCTAGACTCCGGGCGAATCTATGTTGATTTTGACATAGAGGCACGAAATTTTGCAAGTCTTATTTCTGCTTACCGGCTTCAAACATAAATTCTCTCCGTTTCAAAATAATAGTAGAATTGCAGCCTCTTAAATGGTAATATTAGGTTTGTATACTACTATTTTATAGAAAAGGGTGATCCTATGTTGACAGCAACTGAAATGGATTTAAAGGATCAAATCATTGAGAAGGCTTGGAACGATGCTGATTTTAAACGCAGGCTGCTCGCAGATCCCCGCGCAGCCATTCAAGAAGCTTTTCATTTGGAAGTTCCGGCCGGCATTCAGTTAACGACATTGGAAGAAACCCAGAGCCATTTCTATCTCATCATTCCTCCTAACCCCGCAGATAATATCAACGTATCATCAAGTATCGACGAAGTCTGGTAAGACTGCTTCCGATCCATACCTTGAACAATTATCACGGTCTTAACTAAAAATGCCATGTTCCTTCCGAGGAACATGGCATTTTCATTATTATTGGGCAGCGGCGGCCGGAAACCGGATGATCGCTTCCGTTCCGACCCCCTTCTCGCTTCTGAACTCCAGCTTGCCATCCATCAGCTCAATAATCCGGAAAGTGACCATCAGTCCAAGTCCTGTGCCCTTCGTTTTATTGGAAAAATAAGGTTCACCAAGCCGTTTGAGCATATTTTCTTCCATCCCCTCCCCATTATCGCGGATATGGATGATAATCTCCCCTTTTTTCTCATAGGCCCACAGATGAATGCGTCCATTTCCCCGCAGCGATTCAATACTGTTTTTGATCAGATTAATAATCGCCTGCTTTAATTTCGATGAATTCCCATAGACATACAGATTAGCAGGGACATTAATTTCGATCTTTCCACCCTGCAGATTCGCCAGCGGTATTAGAATGCCTTCCACATGGGACAGTTCTTCCGCCAGATCAAGCCGATTGACCTGCTCCAGCTGCGGCTTGGCAAAGGTCAAATAATTGGTAATGATCGTGGCCGCACGATCCAATTCCTCAATCGCCAGCTTCAGATAGCTTTTCTCCTTCACATTCTGGTTGGAGCTGTTCAACAGCTGCAGAAAACCGCGTGTCACCTGCAGCGGGTTGCGGACTTCGTGGGCTACAGAGGCAGCCAGTTGGCTGATCACCTCCATCTTCTCTGAGCGCTGAAGCTGGTAATTGTACATCTCCAGTTCCTTGGAATAACGCACGATCTGCTCATGGTTTTGCGTGAACCGCTTTCCCAGCAGAACAATAAGCGAGAAGATAAACGCCACAACGCCCCATTTCCATAGATACAAGGTGTATTGCCCGTCCCTGCTGTAATAGAATAAGAGATCGGAAACCGTCAACACTGCGAACATCGTAAACCCCGTCGATATAATGACTGCATCCTTATTCCCTTTCACCACGTAAACAATCGTCATTCCGACGATAAGCACAAACTGGATGATAAGCGACAATCCCAGCAAGGTGGCTGTGAAAATATGATAAAACGGATAGAAAACGTCCGGGTAAAGATGGTACGACAATATGGACACGACGCTTATTGCGGAATAAAACATTTGAACTTTTCGGAACTTTCGGATAATGCCATACGGTCCGCAGCCAAACATGCATTCGAAGTAATAGGTGAGTGCCGGTGTAAAGATCACCATCGCCATATCGAAGAAAAAAATATACGCCGCCCCATACCCGCCGTAATACGTGTACATAAACGGTGAGTAAATAATGATGAAGCAGCCGATTGAAATGATGACCGTACTTAGGGAATACCATGCCGGCAGAAGCTGCCTGCTTAAGAAGAAGGAGCATGCCAGCATCACGACAGAAACAAAAAGAAACGAGCTGCCCAGCACAATATCAAGAATATCCACTTTAAAGAAGCTGCTCGTCAGCTCCTGGTAATCGCCGATTACAACCTCGTCGGAAATACCGAGCGATTTCATGGTTGTATCCGTATGAATCAGTATACTATTCCCCGAGTCGCCGGCATTCAAGGGAAGCAGCAGCCGGTAATCATCATACCTGTAAGAGCGTTTATTTTCATAGATAAGCTCGGATTTCAAATAGACCTGCACATTTTGACCATACAATTTTTTAATGTAAATGCCGGACCGGTCGGCGATTTCAGGCAGATCGATTTTAATCCAGGCCCCGGTGGCATCCTGAGGTTTCGCAGTTACGGGTTCAAGCGCCTGAATCGGCTCCCAGCCACCCTGCCTGATCACATCCTGCGGTGAAATCCGGTTCGCGTCTTTCTCCCATTTCATCTCCCATACCGTGATAGCGATTCGATTTACTTTCGCTTCGCCATAAGCTTTAGGCGGCAATAGAGAAAGCAAAGATAAGAGGACAATTAAAACCACCATCGCCTTGGGCATGGCCTTCATGGAGAAGCACCTCATGTCTTGAGTCATTGTTTACTAAAACCGTCACATTCTATTACCATCTGCCTGGTTCCGCAAGCGCCGGAATGTTTACAAGATAGAAACAATCCGAACACGTTGGCGAAATACCTATTCGCTAGTGTAAAAACAAGCAGATTAAGCAGGAGGTAATGAAATGAAAGCGGATAAAAAGGTATTATCTTTTATATTACTTGGTTCAATGGGTGCTGCGCTAGTGTTTTCCACTGCTTTCCATTCTAAAAGTTTCGCAAGCGGACAAACTGCGGTATCCCAATCAGAGACTGGGGCGAAAATCGCCGCGGCTGCCTCATCAACAAACGCCTATGGAGGTCAGAAGACCTTTACTGGTTATATGCATCTTAATGCTCCATCTTTGACCATCAAGAAGAATAGTTCCGGATTGAAAGTCGTGACCAACCCAACCAGCCCGGTGGTGCTGGTGAACAAATACCGGAATCTGCCTGCTTCCTATGTGCCAGGTGATTTAACCATACCCAAGGTAGCGTTCTCCTTCTCCGGGGACAACCCCAAAAAACAAATGCGCAAGACGGCTGCTTCTGCGCTGGAAAAGCTGTTTGCAGGTGCCAAGGAGGACGGGATCACGCTAAAGGCGGTCTCAGGGTACAGATCCTATGCCACGCAGAAGGCCATCTTTGACCGCAACAAGAAGCTTAAGGGCGAGAAGGAAGCGAATAAAACAAGCGCCCGTCCGGGCCAAAGCGAGCACCAGACCGGACTTACCATGGATGTATCGAGCGCAAGTGTCGGTTATAGTCTTGAACAGAGTTTCGGCGATACCAAAGAAGGCAAATGGCTCCGATCCCATGCAGCCGAGTATGGCTTTATTATCCGTTATCCAAAAGGAGCGGAGAAGCTCACTGAATATTCCTATGAGCCCTGGCATGTCCGTTACGTGGGGGTGTATATCGCCTCAGAAATCACAAAAGCCGACATGACGCTTGAACAATATATGAAGCTGTTCTGATCCGGATCGCCTATCAAGGGCGGAGGATAAATGGCGCGTGTTTCCGCGGAATAGAATCCGCCGGGCACGCGTTTTTATTTACCCAATAAACCCCTTTTTGGAATACCCTATCCAATCCGCCTTATTTTTCCGATAAAGGAAGAAAACCCGCCAAAAGGCGTATGTCTTCGGAGGAATGTGCAATATGACAAAAATAAAATGGTTTGACTGCATGCTGACCGCTACAACGGATCTGTTTCTTCCAGTCGAGAAACAGCTGTTCCTCTCTGATTTTGCAGTAACCTCCGGACTCCGGGTTCTTGACGTAGGCTGCGGCAATGGGGAATATTTATCCCGGCTGAGCCGGCTCTTCCCGCGGTGGAGCTGCACCGGTCTGGAAATGGACAAGGGGATCTATGAGTATGCAAGGAAGAAGGAAACACCACAGCTAACCTTCGTCCATAGTTCCTATGAAGATTATACAGGGAAGGAGCAGTACGACCTGGTGCTTGTAAGGCTGGTCGCTGCACATCTTCGGGATCAGGGGCATTTTGTGCAGTGGCTGCGTGAACGGACCCATCGGCATTCGACCGTCATCATCCTCGATATTGAAGATGCCGAAGAGAGCCGCTGGCAGGATAACTTGCCGTTGTTCAGTTCCCTGTACAGGCAGATCCGACTGCCGCTGCGCCGGTCCAGACTGCTGCGGCTGCGGGATTCGCTTTCGCTCGAGGCCCGGTCCAGGGGTTGGGATAATCAGGAGCTCTTCCATTATCAGGCCGCGGCGGATACCGCGGATACCAAACATCTGATGTACCGCTACATGCAGATGGTCACCGCTTATCATTACGGTTTCCCTCTTCCAGATCAGCGTGAAGAAGAGCTTGCGCAATGGCTGTCGAATCCTGAGCTATCATTTGAGGTTCATATGTTCGGACTCCTACTAAAGATCGTGTAGATATTTAAGGAATATAGTCAAATATGTTCATAAATTAGTAGAATTTACCGATTTCTTATGGTACAATATTCCTGAGTAATTTAACCCACTACAAAGGATGATGACCATGTCAGCAGAACAGGAATTGTTAAAGCAAATTATTGAGAAAGCTTGGAACGAACCGGATTTTAAAGCAAAATTGCTGGCAAATCCCAAAGCAGCCATCCAGGAAGCTTTCAACGTGAGCGTGCCTGACGACATTAACGTTACGGCAGTTGAAGAGACATCGAAATCCTTCTATCTGGTTATTCCTCCAGCTCCTCAAGAGGGTTCGGTTGACGATGTCAATTCGATGTGGTAGGACACCTTACTGATTCTTAAGAACCAGACAAGCGTCATAGTTTTTATTATGACGCTTTTTTTATTTCAGCAATCCGCCAGGCAGCCGGATGATCGCTTCGGTTCCTATCCCTATTTTGCTGCTAAATTGCAATTCCCCGCCCATATGCTCAATCAATTGAAAGGTTACCATCATGCCAAGGCCCGTGCCTTTTGATTTATTCGTCAGGTAAGGCTCGCCGATTCGGGCCAGCATCGTCTCATCCATGCCTTCTCCGTTATCCTCCAGATGAATGATGACCGATCCTTTTTTTTCGTAGGCCCAGAGCTTGATCAGACCGTTTTCTCCCGTCGCTTCAATACTATTCTTCATCAGATTCACAAAAATCTGCTTGATTTTGCCGGCATTTCCCGTTACAAGCAGCTCCGGATGGATCTGAATTTCAATACGCCCGCCCTGCAAATCCGCCAAGGGAAGGAGCATTCCTTTTACATGCTTCAGCTGCTCGGAAAGATTAAGCGTTTCAACGGTATCCGGCTGCGGCTTCGCAAAGGATAGGTAGTTGGTAATAATATCGGAGGCCCGGTCCAACTCCTCAATGGCCAAATTCATATAATTCTGCTCTTTAGGATCCTCCGAACGTTCCTGCATCAACTGCAGAAAACCGCGTGAAACCTGGAGCGGGTTCCGCACTTCGTGGGCCACCGAAGCCGCCAGTTGGCTGATCACCTCTGTTTTCTCAGAGAGCTGCAGCTTCTGGCTGTACACTTCCAGTTCTTTGGAGTATTGGACGGTTTTATTATGAGTATGGGCCATTTTCCGGCCAAGCAGAATAATCAGCGAGCATACGAAGGCTACAATGCCCAACTTCCAGAATCTGAAATCATAAAATTCGGAAACCAGATAGAACCAGACCAGCTCTCCGACGCCGAACAGCGCAAATATCCCGATCCCCACAGAAAGGATCAAAGCCTCTTTGCTGCCTTTTGCAGCATAAATAATCGTGGAGATCACAATCGTTACAAATTGCACCACCATAACAATACCCAATATTTTAACGGATAAGAAAAAATAAAATTCGTGAAACCGCAAATGCGTGGCTTCATCAAAGGCGAGGCAGACCAACACAAAAAGAGAAAAGACCGTTTGAAACCGGCGCAGTTTACTGAAGATGCCATAATATCCCGGACCAAACATATTTTCAAAAAAGATAATCAGGGACGGCAGAAACAGCAGCAGCGCGATGTCAAACGAACTTACAAACAGTTTGCCGTACTGTCCGAAAAAGATATAGAGAAACGGCTCATACGAGATCATGAGCGCGCCGATAGACAGGATCATTACGCTCAAGGACAGCCAGCTTCTGCGCTGCTGGGGGCTCAGGAAAATTGCCGTCAACATCATGATCAGCGAAACGAAAATGAAGGCACAGCCCAGGAACAAATCCATTAAATTTTCCTTCATGTAAGTGGATTCCAGTTTCTGATAACGGCCAACCAGAATTTCCGATGCCGCCCCTACCCGCTCCGAATCAGAATCCGCCAGGATCTCAATCATTCGATCGGGACTTTGCGAACTGAGAGGCACCAGAATACGGTGGACATCATATTGGTAGTTGTAATCCATTTTATAAATCAGATGCCCGCTCTCATAAATGCGGACCCGATTCGCATAAAGCTTTTTTATGTATAAGCCGTCATGGTCTCCAAGAGCAGGCAGCTTGATTCTCATCATTATACTGCTGTCATTCTTGGACTGAACAGACAGATTATTGTCGGCCAGACGAACCTCTTTCCATTCGCTTTCATTTTCCGTGGACAAGCTCCCGTTGGTTGGACTGCCCGCCGCGAAACCATTGCCCCACTTTTGCTCCCACGTGGTAATGCTGGACAACTTCTGCCGTTCGGAATTACTCTCATCGGATGTAACCGCGTTCGTAACGAGCGGGGTTATGAAAACCAGGAGAATAACGGCGAAAAGTCCCCATTTCAATAAAGATTTCATCTTGCACCTCTCTTACATACTATATACCTATTGATTCGACAAATTCCGATTTAGTCCCCCTTCCTGTCCATATATTTTTTTATATTCCCAGTTCCATTTTCATTTGCCTCAAAAAACATGAAAAACCGTAAGATGCGATGGATTCGCACCGTACGGCCGTCTCTCCTATCCTGGGACATATCTATCGGTTGGCTGTTTCAACTACAAGGGGCACCGTTGATGTAATAACCCTCCTCTGTATATACGCGGAAGGCCACTTCGAGCTCCTGCATGCCCAAAGACAAGCTGCCTGCTTATGGCCGCCATCGAAGACGGCTCTATTCCTCTGACCGTTAACTGGGGCAATGGGTCTCTCTCCTCATGAAAGCTTTTTCTCTAGTTTACTTGAAGACCGGACAAATTAATACAGCGCCGAACGCTTCTCACACTGCGGGTAAGCAGGTGAGGAGAATTCGGCGCTGCGTAGTGCGATGGAGACAGGTCTGACGAAGTCTCTAGGGAAGAGAGTAAGGATAGGCAGACTGCAGACGCAATCCAGAATGGTGCGCAAACAAAGTTCAGATGATCGTAAATTCGTATCTGCCGGATTCCAGTCGCAAAACCAGCAGGTCCCCGCGCTTGTCGCCGCCAAGAACACCGGCAACGCCCGACACAAACGAGCCGTCCTTCCATACCTCGCCCTGGCTTTCCCGAATACTGGTGATGCCTCCTGTTTCCGGCATGCGGAGCATAATCTCTGCTGTCATAGTGGTCGGAATATCGCTAATCAGGCGAAGCCCGTTCTCCAGACGTTCCCACCGGACTTGTACGGCTCCCCGCACCGTCGGCACGGAAGCTTCCGCGAAGGCAAGCTCCGGTGCGGGGTAAGGCTTGATACGCACTTGCTCGAACCCGGGCCCGGCAGGCTGAATGCCAGCCATATACTCTTGCATCAGACGGGCAGGGTATCCGTTCCAGGCATGCGAGTGGGATTCAATATCCTCCCAGCCTTCCCACATCGTCTTGGCCCCCTGCCTGATCATATAACCCCAGCCGGGATACTCCCCGTTGTCGATAATGCCGTAAGCCGCATCCGGCCGGCCGTTCTCGAACAAAGCGCGCAGCAGCGGCAGTCCGAGAACCGTCCTGCACTCCCAGGGCCCGTCGGCAAGCGCCTCAACCAATGCAGGCTTGTCCTCTTCCGGGACCAGGTCCAGATGCAGTCCAAGACCACTCACGCCCTGGTGCATCCGGTCCGAGTCCAGAGCATCCCGGAACCTGCGATGGCTGCGGTCATACAAATGCTTCACGATGTTAGTCTTAAGACGATCCAGCTGACTGCTGTATGCCGCTCTATCTTCCTCGCGCCCTGTCAGGGAAGCCATATCTACCAGCACTTGTACAGCCGCATACAGCTTCATGTTCTCTACGGTCAGTACCCGCGAGTCATGATCGACTGTAGGATAAGGCCAGTCGCTGATATGCCAGCCCTTATCCAGCGGAACCAGGCCGAGCTCCTTGTCCAGAATGCCCAGATAATAATCCGCCATCCGTTTGGCCGTCCCATAATACTTCTCAAGGATCCGCTCGTCCCCATAGATATAGTAAATTTTCCACAGAAGCGTGTTATAGTGCAGATCCCATTCCGGGATTTGCAAATTAAAATCCGGATGCGCGTTGTTGGACGGGAACACAAACGGAAAAGTCCCGTCGGCGTACTGCGAATCCGCAAAATCGGCATTGACCTTTTCCAGAATATGGCGTGCATCGAAATTGAACAGCAGCGCTTCGGCCTGCAGATCGGAATCGGCCAAATACTGCGCCTGCTCCCGGTGCGGGCAGTCCACAACCTGGCCCAGCACATTATTTTTTTGCGTCCGGATAGAGGCCTCATACATGTCATTGAGCAGGGAGCTGGAACAAGCGAATTGCCCTTCATACGCAAGATCGGTATGGGCGGATACCGCCCACAGATTCTCCCCGGGGATGATGTCGTCCGGATAACCGGTTACCTCCAGATAACGGAACGCCTTATAGGATAAATCCGGCTGCCAGCTCTCCGTATCGTCTCCGCGCATCGTATATTGATCATAATAGCTGGCCGAAGTTTCATTCGCTACATGATGCTTGACGCGGCCATTCTCGTCCAGATCTTCCGAATAGCGGATGCGCAGCGTGACTCCCGCTATGCCTTGAAGCTTGATAAGCGGCCAGCCGGAGATGATTCTTCCGGCATCGAATACCTGCACCCGCTCCTCATCCCGGATATGAGCGGGCTGAGTGACTGCAGGCACAATCAGCTCCTCCACTGCCCCCTCGGGTATGGGCTGCCACATCGGGCTCCACCGCTGTACGGAAGCCGCTGCCAGCTTCGCTTTCAGCCATTCCCCGCTGCCGCCGCCTGCCCGATTCCAGTCACCGGGCAGCTTGCGGGCGTCCACATCTTCAATCGCGCTGACGCGGCGGTTCTGCTGATAGTCGGTCCCCGACCGGTGGGGCGGATCGGCCAGCACCAGCCAGGAAGCATCGGTCTTGAACGTTTGTGAGCTGCCGTCCGTATAATCGATCTCCATCTGGAGACAGAAACCCGGGAGTCCGTCGACGTAGTTCTGCCCCGTTCCCCCGAGATAGTGGGCAATCACACCAAGTGCATTCCGTCCCTTCTCCAGAAGCGCCGTAGCATCGTAGGCCATCACATATTTATGCTTGCCGGGATGGGTCGGCGCCGGGGATACGCTGCCGCCTAAGCGCGTCCCGTTCACATACAGCTGGAATACGTTATGGGCGGACACGAATATTTTGGCGAGCGCCACCGGCTTGCGAAGATTCATTTCTTTACGGAAATAAACAAAATCATTGACTTGCCGTTTGCCGGGACGCCAAATCCATTTGGCTTTCCATTGATCCATGAACAAGCCGGTATCAAAAAAAGCAATTTCGGATTCCGTCCGATGTCCTTCCCGGTCGGTTACAGACACGCGCCACCAATAGCGCCTGCGCCCTTCGAAAGCGGGACCGTTATAGTCCACTTGCAGCAGATTGCGCTCCTGCGACTCCGCTTCCCAAATATCTCCCTTACCGCTTAGCAGCAGCTCGCGGCTGGATGCTACATGCAGACGGGTCGTTTCTGTGCCCGCCCCTCTGGTTTCACTGCCAAGACGCCATGAGAACCGGATCGGCTCATTGCCGATCCCAAGCGGCTCCTTATGGTCATTTACTCTTAAATGGTGGATTGTCAGCATAATTGGATGCTCCTCCTGGTAGGGTACGTGTTGGATTTGCTATCATTATAAAGCAGCAGCCGGAGCGGGCATACCGGCGATTGTGCTACAATAAAGGGTAGATTGCATCTTACTGAAGGGATGTTCCGATTATGACAGGCAAGCCCGCAGTCCTGCGAGGTTCCTTTTATTGGCGCGACCAGCTCCCTCTTTTTATAGCCAGAGAAAGAGAATCCTTCACCCTGCCACTTCACGTCCATGACTTTGTGGAGATTGCCTACATTGCCGAAGGCAGAGGGGTGCATTACATCGGCAGCGACCGGCTTGAAATCGAGCGCGGGGATATTTTTGTGATCGCCATCGGCACGCCTCATGTGTTCCGCCCTTTATCCAAGGAGCAGGATCAGCGGCTGGTTGTATATAACTGTTTGTTCGAGAAATCCTTTATCCGCCGTTTCCAGCATTCCATTCTTTCTTCTGCAGGGCTTGAACGGATGTTTCATCAGGATTCATACCGCTATTATCATTATCGGGATCATCACGGCGAAGTCCTGTCCATCATGGAAAAGCTTTTCATGGAATATTCGCTGCGCCTGTCCGGGCATGAGCTGATATTGAGCGCGCAGGTGCTGCAGCTGCTGTCCACCCTGTTCCGCTATGAACAGCAGGGGAGCCTTCCTTCATCAAACGTAGGCAAGCTGGAGCCGGTATTCAAATATATCCATTCGCATTATCATGAGAACCTGAAGCTTGAGCAGCTTGCCGCCCTGATTCATGTGAGCGTCAGCCATCTGCAGCGGTTGTTCAGGCAATCGATCGGCCAGTCCTACACGGAATATATACAATCCCTGCGTATCGCCAAAAGCTGCGAGCTTCTGAGCGTTTCGGCCTCCATCCGTGAAATTTCCCAGCAGGTGGGCTATAATGATATTAAATTTTTCCATGCGCTGTTCAAGAAGAAGACAGGCATGACGCCTTTTCAGTATCGTAAAAAACATGTTACCCATTAACCCCTGACTTGCTGCTGCCTGTTTAAAATAAACGAAAATAGATCTGCACGAATCTAATTGTTTGGAGTGATGCATGTTGTCAAAACTCGGAAGAAACGATCCTTGTTCATGCGGAAGCGGGCAAAAGTACAAACGCTGCTGCCTGGAAAAGAACCAGAATGCCGAAAGGGCGCACCTGGAGCTTGTCCGCGAGGAGCCGCAGCTCGATTACAGCCTGTCTATCCCTGAAATCCACGCGCTCATTGATGAAGACATGGTCTGGCATAATGCTTTGTACCCGCAGCTTGCCCATCATCTCACCAACGGGATGGAACCTTTTTTCGAGGAACAGCGGATTATAGAGGCGGTCAGTCTGTGGAATGAGTTTTCCAACGAGCGTCAACCCATATTCCGTAAATACGGGACTTATTGCGCGGCGCTTGAATACCTTGTCTGCGAGGCCCATGGGTATGAAGTCACGCAAACGGAGATCGCCAATAAATACGGGGTATCCCCCGCCACGATATCCAAGCGGTTCCAGGAGCTCAATGAGTTTGCGGAAAGTCATTATGATCTCCTTCATGAGGGGGAGGAACTGGAAGAGGAGGATGCGGGGGCCTTACCTGCCCTCTCCCCTTTTGGAAGGGCTGCAGTTAAGCCCGAAGCCCAGCGGCAGGCAGCCGAATGCCTGGAGATGGCCCGCCAGGAGCCCAGCCGCAAGCAGCAGTTGGAATATCTTCATCAAGCTCTGAAGCTGAACCCGTATAATGCGGACGTTTATCTTATACTTTCACAGTTTTGCAGAACCCCGGAGCGGGCGATCACTTTTGTAAAGCATGGTTTGGTTGCAGCGGAGCTTGATTTGGGAGAATCGTTTATCGAGGAGAACAGAGGCCATTTCTGGCTCATTTCCGAGACGCGGCCGTACATGAGGATCAAATTCGCTTATGCCGAGCTGTGCTGGGACTTGGAGGATTATGAGGAAGCCCTCAAGCATCTGGAGGATCTGCTTTCCCTTAGCCCCAGCGACAATATCGGAGCCAGGTACTGGCTGCTTGCCGTTTATTTGGACAGGCGACGCCTGGATGATGCGGAGCGGCTGCTGAAAACCTATGAAGATGATACCGACAGTTCCTTTGTATACGACCGTTTTATTCTGGAGTTTCTGCGCAGAGGCAAATCAGCCAAGCTGACCACGCTGTACCGGAATGCCAGAAAAGCCAACAAGCATGTGCCTGGCTATCTATTCGGGTCTAAGCCGCTGCCCGAAAACCCTAGCGATGATTACAGCCCGGGAGATGCAGATGAAGCTGCACATTATGTCAACAGCCATCTGCAGCTCTGGATTAAGCTGCCCGGACTGCTGGAGTGGATGTCCGGTCAATAACGGGCCGATCCAATCTCTCCCTTTAAGACTCCGGCTGCTCCTCCCGGATCAGCCAGTAAATGGCGAACTGAAGCACAGCCATACTGACCAGCACGATGGGCAGCCAGATGGAATGCAGATCTTTGGACAATACAATCAACAGGGTGATGGAGATCACCCTGCCCGCATTAAGAAAAACCTCGCGCATCACAACCGACTCCACTCTAAGCTGGCCCTTGAGGGGCAGCCTGCCAATTAGCCGGTAATAATAGGAGGTCAGCGAGTTCCCCACGAGCGGATTGCAGATGGAGAACAGGATCATAAACAGCATGACCGTCCAGAGCTGCACCTCCAATAACAGGAACGCAGCCCCCAGCACAACGCCTGTCGAGGTTATAAGCACGTATTTGCGGACCTGCTCTTTCTTTGCTTTCCTGGATATAACAAACCCGGTTGCCACCGTAATTGCAGAGAAAAACACCCCGAAATACCCGACCCAGTCTTCCCGGCCTACCGTTTGCAGCAGCAGGATATTCGGCAGAAACAGCATAATCCCCTGAAACAGCCCCATTACAAAGAATGCGATCAGCCCCATCAGCCAGAGCCGTTCCCTGCGCATCAGAAGACCCATCAGACGCAGATGGTAGGTTTTGTGGCGGGAAGGCGACACCTGTATGCGAAAACTGACGATGGCCGCCACAACAAACATAATAGAGGCGATCAGGAAAGTCAGGATATAGCCTTGAAGCCCTTCATTCCGTTGAATAATAAATCCGGCCAATGCCGGTCCGATCAGCCCCGCGGTGCTGAATACCACCATGTTGATCGCCAGAAAACGCAGGCGGTTGCTCTCATTGGACACATCGTACATTAATACCAGATAGCCGGTCCAATAGAAGCCGGCCGCAAAACCGTTAAAGACGGCAAAAGCGACATAATACTCCGCCACCTTCCCTTGGGCGATTACTACCAGCAGATAAAATACAGCTATAGTTGCAATGCCCAGGCGGTACGTAACCATTCGATCCGTGCGCTTGGTGATCCATCCTCCGAGTGCGAAGGCTACCGGCGTAAACAAGAAAACCACGATATTATATATCCCGTTTACCGCCAAATCCTGGGTCAGCCGCCACAAATAAAGATTCAGGAACAACCCCGACATTGAGGCGCCAAACTGAAAACAGCCATGTACAAAAAGCGCTATGACTGCTTCACGGTTAAGTCTGTATTGAGGCTCAATAGCTGTTCCTTTTGAGAAATTCAGCTTGAATCGCGCACGCGGCTTCATCAATAAAGTCCTCCCCAAGTAAACAATACTTACTATTGTATCATAGGGCAGAGCCAGGCAATGCGGATTATTGTGATATCGGCCCGATTATATCTAGAGCTCTATTTACTTTCATGTTACAATAGCCGGTATTAGCCGGAAGAAAGGGTATCCTTTCTTTATGCTCTCTTCCTCCGCTACGGGTCGTCATCATCAATAGATTGCGAGGCTGAAGTGTGAATCCGGAAGAATCCCAAATACAGCCAGCCAAACGCTGGAACAGCTTGTGGCTGCTGCTTGTCGTCTTTACAGGCTTTCTGATCTTTGGATTTTCAGAGAACAGCAAAGGGCCGGCCCTCCCCCGAATGCAGGCTGATTTCTCGTTGAGCGAATGGCAAATCGGGCTGCTGCTCTCGTTAAACTCGCTCGGCTATCTGCTTGCCTGCAGTTTTACGATTGTCCTTACGAACAAACTGGGACTGCGCTTTACGATGCTGATGGCCTTTGGCTCCATGGCCATATCCGGTCTGTTCATGTATCTTTCCTATAATTATGCGGCGCTTTCCGCCTCTTATTTTCTGATGTATGTCGGGAATGGAATATTAGAGATCGGACTGGCTCTGCTTACCGCCCGTATTTTTGTCAAAAATACCGGAATGATGATGAATCTTTCCCATTTCTTCTACGGTCTCAGCTCCATCGTGGCCCCGTTGTTCGCTTCCATGCTGATGGGGCTGCATCTGTTCGACATGACCTTGAGCTGGGGCGGCATGTATCTGGTCATGTTGTCTTTGGCCATCATTCCGATGATTCCCGCTTTGTTCGCCTCCTTTCCCAAGGACACCGTACCGGTAGAGGAGAGAGTCTCTTATGTCTCCTATATGAAAGACCCCGCTGCTTGGCTCATCGTCGGCATTCTTTCCTTCGGCGTCGTCTCGGAACTGGCGGTGGGCGGCTGGCTCGTCAACTTTCTGGAGAAAGCCTACGAGTGGACGCCTACGGCCGCAGCCGGCATGCTGTCCGCCTTCTTTGTCTGTTTTACCGCAGCTCGGCTAATCCTGGGACCTGTTACTGACAGAATCGGCTTCATTAAATCGCTGATCATCTTCTCCGGCAGTTCCGGCCTATTCACGGTGGCGGCTATAGTCACGGGAGAGCCGGGCGCCTTCCTGTTCGCGCTGGCCGGCATTGGCATCGCCCCCATTTATCCGACCGTGATGGCCTATCTGGCCCGCTACTACTCGCGCAACAGCGATACGGCGATAACCTTTACCGTAACAATGATGGGCATCGCCTGCATCATCGGCAATCTGCTGATCGGCGGAATTACGGAGTGGACCAAGGATCTTTTTTCGAACGAAACCGGGTCCGAACTCGGACTCCTGCGGGGTCTGCAGGCCGGATATCTGTTTATCGCCTTGTGCGCGCTGCTCTGCATGGTGCTCAGCGTGATTTTGTACCGTTTTCTGAATAAACGCGGAGGAGCCCTTTGAGCTGTGCCGGAAATGCCTGATAAACAAAAAAAGGTTAGCGTTTGAGTACCTACCACCACCGTTTGATTTCTTAACTTACACGAATCCCCATTATAAGGACAAAGGATCGATGCGTGAATGAACTCGCCGACATTGTGGAACCAAACACTGCACCTCGTTTCTCATGCCTACTTTGAGCGTAAGGAAAAATTTGAAGTGAATGAGGATCGTTACTCCAATTGGGTGCTGTTTGCCCTGGAATCGGGCAAATTCTATTACCGGATCGGGGAGGAACGGGGAGAAGCGGAAGCAGGAGACCTGATATTCTGCCCGCCTGGATTCACCTTTGAACGCGAAATGGTGTCTCCCTTGGCTCTTCATTATATCGGCTTCGAGATAGCCAGGGAACATCAGACGACGCTTGCACCGCTCCTGCCGACATTCCTTACCCGGCCTATGGACAACAAACGGCTCGTTTCCGATTTTGCCTATCTGCGAAAGCTGCATTTCTCAACGGACGAGCGCAGTCTCCTGCGCAAGCAAATGATTCTTAACGACGTATGGCAGCTCGCTTGCGAGGTTTGGGACCGCGATCTTCTGCATGATGAAATGCCGCTGCCGGCAGATTCGGATGATGCGTTAATGAACCGTGCGGCAGAATGGATTTATAAGAACGCTTATACTCCGTTTAGTATGAGAGGGCTTTCTGATTCGCTCAGTCTTAGCCCGGTCCAGTTCACACGGCGATTCCGTAAATCCTTCCGCATCGCCCCTTCGGATTTCGTCCGTTCCTTGCGCATCAGCAAGATTGCCGAGCTCCTTCTGGACACCGATATGACGCTGGATCAAATCGCAACCTGCTGCGGCTATGAGAACGGATTGTACCTGAGCCGGGTGTTTTCCAAGAACATGGGCATGAGCCCGTCCAAATACCGCGAGTTACGATGGTTATGACTCATCCAGATGACGGATGCAGTCGTAGAGCAAGTAGCACCAACCGTTATCCTCCAGGCAGAGGGTTGTTACGGACGTATTGCGCATTTGTATACCGGTAGATTCATCGGACATCAATTCCTTTAAGGTATGACCGAGAAAATATCCGTGTGTGACCGCAAGAATCTTCTTGCCGGCAAATCTTGTTCCGATATCCTCTACGAAACCCCGGCCGCGGGCACGCATCATCGCATGCGTCTCCTGCTTCATGTCCAGCTCATGCCAATTCGCTCCCCACCGCTGGACTCTCTCCGCTTCGATGGTGTTGGCGATCAGGCCGCGGTCCATCTCCCGCAGCCGTTCATCGTAGAAATCGACCAGCTTGCCCGTTTCCCTGGCAATAATCTCGGCCGTCTCCCTTGCCCGCCTTAAATCACTGGATAGGAATACATCCCAGCTCTCTTGTGCAAGCCGCTTGGCCACCAAGGCCGCTTGTGCCCTTCCCGTCTCGTTGAGCGGATTCTGAGTATGTCCCTGCGCCCGATTCTCCATATTATGATCCGTTATGCCATGTCTGACGAATGTAATGGTTGTCATCCGATCCCAAGCTCCCTTCTGTGGTCTTTCCCGTATGAACCAGGGGGGCGCTTCATCCCTGTACGCTGCTTGCAGCTCTATTCAGAATAGAAGACACCGATACCGTCTCTCCTTTCACCGGGTAGTATGGCTTCACTCCCCTTGCCGTTTGCGACTCCGGATATCGGCTATGGAGCGTAATGACGGCCTTGGGTGCAATCCGCTCGACCAGCCCGGTTAACGCCTCGGGATGAGCATGGCCGCCGCTCGATAAGGAATGACCGGCAATCCCGTAAGCCTTCAAGAACTTGGCGACAGAGGCGTTATCGATTTTGACGCTGTAATCCGATTGAATGAAAATCGACCGGCCCTGCAGGCCACCGAGCGTCTCCAATTCGATGATATGGGCAAGATCGGGGAATTTGTAGAAGTAGAGGTACTCGTTCTTGCGTTTCGCCACTTCATCTACAGTGATGATATCATAGGGTACAGCGTTCCCTCCGGTTACCGTCGCATCGACGATCTGAACGGGAACCTCAAGCGCAGGATGTCCCTCCAGAATTCGCAAGCCTTCGCGGGTTGCCGTATGCCATATGGCAGCCAGTGACGCTTCCATGAGGATATTCCGTCCGTGCCGAGTTGCAATCGAGATCATATCGGCCATCCGCTCCAGATCTCTTGGGGACATCTGCAGGTACACCAGTCCCTCCGCCCTGCCTATGAGTTCGGAGCAGCTGGACAGCACTTCTTCCTCCGTCATCTGATGAGCTACGGTGGAAGGATCGGCCGTAAGCCGCGTCCCCTCCGTAATCAAAACATCGATCGGCTTGCTGCGGCACAGTTCAATGAAACGCTCTATCCGATCCGGATGCTTGCCGTGACGGCGCCAATCTCCCGTATAAGCGATCCGGTACGTGCCATCATCTATTATAATACCAGACACACCTGTCGCATTATGATCCATCTCGATAACCTGCATCGTGAATTCCCCGAAATCGATGATGCCCAGATCATCACACACCGTGATTCCAGCCTTGGTATCCAGGCTGTGCCCCCCGGCAACCATGCCCCGGTACAGGGAATGCGAATCATGGCTCATATAGACAGGGAGATCAGGATGAGCATACGGCAGGAGCGCCATATGGTCCGTATGCATATGCCCGACATAGAGCCGGATCTGCTCGTATTCAGGTATTTGGAGACCGCCCCATACACGCCGGACCACAGCAGGATCGATCCCCTGCATTTGCTCCGGATCATACAGCTCCATCAGCGGCGCTGTCATGCCCCCAAGCAAGAATTGACGCAGCTCGCGCCCCGGCGTTGCATTCACCGGCTCATACAGCGTTACCTGTGTCGGGAACAACAAGCAGCTGTGCTCAACGCCAAAGTCGAATAATAAAGCCTGCTTTCCTTTTCCGTATAGAACCTGTACGCCTCCTGATTTGCCTACGCCGCCAAAAAAAGTCAATTGTCCTTCCAACAAAGGGACCGCCTCCTGCTTATATAAGTTTGAGAAAAGATGTATTAAACGCTGCTCCGCCTGCGAAAGCGGCTACGTTGCACTCGTTGCAGCCGCATCCTCCAGCGAAAGAATGGCTCCATGCTTCCGCAGCTTCTGTCTGATCAGCTGAACATCCACATCCTCCGGGGCCACATGCTGTTGTACAGCCAAGGCCGCCCCAATCCCCACGCCTTCGCCAACCGCCATGCAGGTAGGCATGACGCGGGAGGAACCGAACACGACGGGATCAACGCTGATACAACGTCCGCTCAGCATCAGCCGTCTGACGTCCTTGGCAATCGTCGCCCCATATGTGAGGCCATACGGTCCCGCAAGCGACTTGATGATCGTGGAATCGCCCGAGCCGCTATGAATGTCAATAATATAGGAGCCCAGAGCAATCGTGTCCTCCGGAATGACCCCATTGACCGCTGCGTCCTCACGGATCATTTGCTTGCCCAGAATACGGCGGGTTTCGCGAATACCCAAGAAAGGCGCAATTGAAGACAGAAAAATATTCTCAAAGCCCGGAATATGTTCCTGCAGCATGTTCATCAGCGGCAGCACCTGCAGATGGGATTCGATCTCTCCCCGGCTCAGCTCTTCCACCTTCGTTCCGTCGAAGTTAAGAATGCGGATGCAATTCAGGGCGATATGCCCCTCTCTTGGCAAATTGATATAAATGATCGTATCGCGGCTGATCGGACACTTGCCTTCTTCCCGCAGCCTGGAGATGGTATTCTTCAAGCCGACAAACACATGATTTTCACTCGCCCGAAGGAACTCTGCCGTGTAGCCGGGACGAATTTTCATAGAAGATCCGTGCTTCAGCTCCTCTGGGTTCTCTTCCAGAAAATCCATAAACCGCTTCAGATCGAAGCCGCCAATGGTAAACATTAAGGTAGGAGGCTGGGTTTCGCCATTGGCGAATTGCCCCTTCTCGAATTCCGCTCCCGCCATATAAGCCACGTCTCCATCCCCGGTTGCGTCGATGAAGACATCGGCGAATACTTCGATTTCCCTGCCCTTGCCTTTTAAAAGAACGGATTTTAATTCGCCGTTTTCCACATGCGTCCCGATAATTTCGCAATGCAGCAGAGGCTGTACGCCATATTTTTTGATTTTTTCGAAAATGACGATCTTCATTAAGCTGGGATCAATCACCGTCGTGGAGTTGTGCAGCGGACACTCCCGGTGACCGAAGGCGCCGCCAAGCTCGATCAGCCGGTCGACGATTTCCTGGGGCAAGCCTCCGGTTACCTGGCGCCCCTGAGCATCGAGGAAGGCCAGCAGCGGCAGGCCGATAGTCATATTTCCGCCCAGAAATCCCTGCCGGTCCACGATGATCGTCTCCGCGCCTTCACGGGCGGAGGCGATTGCCGCACCAACCCCGCCCGATCCGCCGCCAAGGACAAGCACTTGTGTACGAATAACTTCTCTTACCGTTTGTCTCTCCATATGTGTTCCCTGCTTTCTGATTGAACTTTCGAGCCTCAGCCGAATACGGCAGGTTCATGCCTTAGCGGCGGGCTTGAAGTCTTGTTTGGTTCCCATTATACGAAGGGGAAACCTGCCTGAACATGCAGTAATCCTTCATTCGGGATGCACTTTGTTTCAGCCGCTGAGCTTTTGTTGCACTTCCAGCCTGCCTTCGCATCCGAACTGAAACAAAATGCATGTGCGGTAAAAGAACGTGCATGGACTCCCTATCTGGCGGTTGCTAACATGTGTGTGTAAGCGCCTTTCCAGTATGTAGCCGATGATCAAAACATTCCTTGAGGAGGAACGGATTGTGAAGATGCGCAACAAACCTGCACGTTTAATCACCGTAATATTAAGTACAGTCCTGCTGCTGGCAGGCTGCTCCGAAGACGGAGACTCGAAGAAAGCGTCAGCGAATTTCCATGAGACGGGTCTGCCGATTGTCGATCAGCCGATTACGCTGACCATAGCCGGCACCTACGATGAAAGAACGGGAACCAAATGGAATGAACTCGAAACGATCAAAGAGATCAACGCGGGGACGAATGTGAGCATCAACTGGAATCTCACGCCGGGGACTGATTGGACCACGAAGCGGAATCTGATCATTGCCAGCGGCGACCTGCCCGACGTGCTGCTCAAGCTCAGCAGCTCTCAAGTGGTTACGGGAGGAGCCGACGGGATGTTCATTCCGCTGGAGAATCTGATCGGGAAGTATGCTCCGAACTTAACAAATTTTCTGGATAGCTATCCTGAGGTCAGGCAGGCGATTACGGCTCCCGACGGGCATATCTACTCTCTGCCGCTGGCCAACATGTCGGAATATAAGCATGCCGACGGCAATACGCTGTGGATCAACAAGGAATGGCTGAAGAAGATCGGCATGGATATGCCGAAGACGACCGAGGAATTGATGAAGGTGCTGGAAGCCTTCAAAGAGCGGGATATGGATGGCGACGGCAATCCGAATAATGAAATCCCGCTGACCGGCGTCTATGGCGACGCTCAATATGGTCTCGGTTACCTGTTCGGCTCCTTTAATACAATCGACGAGAGCTTTATCGTGCAGGACGACAAGGTCGTGTTCGTAAGAGCCACGGAGGAATTCAAGAATACCGTCAAGTATCTGAGCTCGCTCTATCAAAAAGGATTGATCGACCCCGATACCATGACGCAGAACTCCACCCAGCTAATCGCCAAGATCTCCTCCAGCAAGCAGGCGTCGGTCGGTGCCTTTTTCGCCTGGAGCGCGGACCAGATTACCAATGCGGAATACCGCTGGGATTACGGCTCGCCTATGATTCCGTTGGTCGGACCGGGCGGACACCAGATTACTCCCCGCAACAATTTGCAGATGACCCCGGGCATGCTCGTCATCACGAAGGCCAATAAGTATCCCGAGGCTACAATGAGATGGGTAGACCGGGCTTATGAGCCCGAGATGTCGATGAAGCTGCGCGAAGGCCCGAACCGTTTGAAGAAATTGGACAACGGCACCTATGATACGATCCCGAACCCGGAAAATTTCACGGCCGGCGAGTGGAAGGTCAAGGAGACCCCTTACAACGATTTTGTCTACGGCTTCTCCCAGGAACTGCGCGACAAGCAGGTTCTTCCGGCACCCGAGCCCGGCCAGCTCGATCCTGACTTTGATGAATGGTATGAAGCCCAGATTCCGTATATGAAGCCTTGGGTATTCCCGAACATTATGTTCACGGATACGCAGTTCAAGAGTATCGAACGTTATCAGACGGATATTAAAGCCTATACGGACAAGATGGAAGCCAAGTGGGTGGCCAAGGGCGGCATCGACCAGGAATGGGACAGTTATCTGGAGACGCTGAACAAGATGGGCCTGAGCGAATATGCCAAGGTCTATCAGGATGGCTATGACACCAACAAGGCGAATCTGGAGAAAAAATAAAGGACGGTCGATAACATGAACACCAAATTGGAACGGCCGCCGCTTGCCAATCCGGAGCGGGGGCTTCGGCCGAACACAGCTTCGCTGTGGCTGCGGATCATCCGCAACTGGCAGCTCTATGTTCTGCTGCTGCCACTCCTCCTGCATTTCGCCGTCTTTCAGTATGCGCCCATGTACGGGCTTCAAATTGCCTTCAAGGATTTTCGGGCCGCCGATGGTATCTGGGGAAGCGCGTGGGCAGGCTTCGAGCATTTTGAACGCTTCTTCCAGTCCTATCAGTTCTGGAACACCCTGAAGAACACGATGCTGCTTAATCTGTACGATCTGATCTTCGGTTTTCCGATTGCCGTCATCTTCGCCCTTATGCTGAACCAGGTCACACAGCTTCGGTTCAAGAAATGGGTGCAGACCGTGACCTACGCTCCCCACTTTATATCGACGGTGGTCCTGGTCGGCATGCTGTTTATTTTCCTGAATCCCCGGACCGGGATGGCGAATAACATCATCGCCTTCTTCGGCGGTGAACGGATCAATTTCTTCGGGGAGGCCGGCTGGTTCAAATCGGTCTACATCATCTCGGAGATTTGGCAGACCATGGGCTGGAGCGCCATTATCTATCTGGCTGCCCTGACCGCTGTGGACCCGCAGCTGCACGAAGCCGCGATCATGGACGGGGCCAATAAATTTCAGAGGGTGCGTCATATCGATGTGCCGACCATTATGCCCGTCATTATGATCATGCTCATTCTGAAGATGGGACATTTTGCCTCCATCGGCTTCGCGAAGGTACTGCTCATGCAGAACTCCCTGAATATCGATTCTTCCGAGGTCATCCAGACCTACGTGTACAAAACCGGCCTCGTCGGTGCGCAGTACAGCTATTCGGCAGCGATCGGACTATTCGATAATCTTATCAACTTCACGCTGCTGATCCTGACGAACCAACTGGCCAAAAAAATGAAGCAGCAAAGCTTGTTCTAGGAGGGAATGCCTGTGGCTACTGCAGATACGACAGACCATACAGCCAGGATCCCCCGATCCCGTGCCGATAAAATATTTGACCTGTGCAACTATACAATCCTGTCTGTTATTTTCTTAATTATTCTTTATCCTCTGTATTTCATCGTTATCTCCTCCTTCAGCGAGCCGACAGCGGTCAATTCCGGGAATGTCAGCTTCTGGCCCAAGGGGTTCACGATGGAAGGATACCGCATCATCCTCAACAATAATGACGTATGGAGAGGTTACGGGAATACCATCCTCTATACCGTACTGAATGTTGCCATCAGCTTGGCGATTATGATTCCCGGGGGTTATGCCTTATCGCGTAAAGAGCTGGCAGGACGCAACATGCTCATGCTGCTCATTGTGTTCACCATGTTCTTCAGCGGAGGAATGATTCCGACGTATATGATAGTCAAAAATTTAGGGATGGTAGATACCATCTGGGCTCTGTTCGTGCCCAGCGCCGCATCGGCCTATTACGTCATCGTCATCCGGACATTCTTCCAGAACACGCTGCCGGAGGAGATGTATGAGTCGGCCAAGGTAGATGGTTGCTCGACCTTCCGCTACTTCTTCAGCATGGTGATCCCGCTCTCCACGCCGATCATCGCGGTCATGGCACTGTTCACCGCCGTGTCCCAATGGAACTCATTCTTCAGCGCGCTGATCTACCTGCAGAGCTCGGAGCTGTATCCGCTGCAATTGATCCTCCGCAGCATCCTGATCGCCAGCCAGATGTCAGCCCACGGCTCCGACGCCGTCGTGGACCCCGAATCTATCGTCGAGGCCCAGCGCTATGCAGAGCTGATCAAATATGCGCTCATCATGGTCGCCAGCCTGCCGGTATTGGCGCTGTATCCGTTCTTACAGCGTTTTTTTGTGAAGGGGATGATGATCGGTTCGGTGAAGGGGTGAGGGGTGCCGATAGTGAAAAACTGCCGCAAAATTGCGGCAGTTTCTTTGTGTGCCTCTATTCCATCCGCGCAAGCTTCCTCTTCACCTTCTCCAGCTCCGGATGCCTCCGTGCAATCTTCCCGTAACGCGCCTTGGCTTCCGCCGTCTTCCCCGTCAGAGCGGCAAGATCCGCCAGTGAAAGATCAGCTCTCCAATCCAATATGCTGGCATCAGCCGTAACATTGCCCCGATAGGTCTGAAAGCCCGCCTTGGACTGCTTCAGATTCTGCTCGGCAGCCTGCAGCAGGGCGACCGCCTTGCGCATCTGCGCCTGGGCCAGATGGTAGCGGGCATCCGGGAATTGGCTGTCCGCCTGAATCGCCCGCATACAGACTGCTTCCGCCGAATCATAATCCTTCCGGCTCATATAAATCCGGTTCATGAACATCAGCACCTCGCTCAGCCTGCCGAAGTTCGGTGTGTCCTGCGCGGCCCGCTCCGCCTCCACAAACAGTTCAAGAGCCTTGTCCGTATCCCCGGAGCCCAATGTTTCCCGCCCGTAGAACAACAGCCAGCCCGGGTTGCCGGGTTCTTCCTCGACCGCCTTCTGCAACAGCTTAAGATTGCGCGCAAGCTTCTGCTTATGCTGCATAATACCGGGCTCATAGCCGTCATGATGCAGGCGGATGCGGACCGCCTGCCTGGATATCCCGCCTGCATACATATCCTGCCCTTGGATGACAACCTGCTCATGCACCCGGCCGTAATAATGCAAATCGCGGTGAAGCGGGAACATGCGAGGCAGCGAATAGTCCCGGGATTCGCGGTCTGCGATATAATTGACCTGGCAAATATTCAACACGGTCGGCTCGGTGCTCTCATGAAAAAGAGAGGCGGCTTCCCTCACAGCCTGGACATCCTCCTCAAACAACCACTCATCCGCATCCACCCACAGCACCCAGTCGCTCTGGAGATGAGCCAGTCCGCTGTTTCTTTTACCGGCAAAGTCGTCGTGCAGCTGCATATTGCGAATGACCCTGACCTTGGGCAAATGCTCCACCAGCTCCACGGTGCCGTCCGTAGAGCCGGAATCGATAATGACGATCTCGTCCACCGCGTGAATCAGACTCTGCACGCACCGTTCAATGCAGCGCGCCTCGTTGCGCGCCATAACCGCCGCCGCAACCGTTACCGGCTTCACATCCAGCAATGCGTCCACAGACCTGCGCACTGGCCCCCGCTGCAACCCGGATAACGCCTTGTGCGCGGCTTCGACCCATTGCGCCTGCGGATCCAGCAGCCAGGCCCGCTCGAAGGCCCGACTCGCGGCATCGCCGCAGCCTTGGTGAAGCAGCGCTTCGCCAAGGTACACCCAGATCTGTGCCGCCAGCCGGTTCCCCTGCAGCACCTGCACGGTCAGCTCCTCCGCCCGCTTGTACTCGCGCATCTCCAGCGCAAGACGGATATCGTCAGGCTCATGATGACTCTTCAGACCGTTTGCGGGTCTTTCCGTCATATTCTCCGGTTGATTCACTTTTTCACCTGCCAATTCAAATTTAATATAAAAAAGAATAGACCAACCGGAATAGTTGGCCTAATGCTTTTACGAAAATTAAAGAGGGACTTCTGGTATATATACAAATATAGTAACCGTCTTGAATTCCGATCCTTTATAGAAGGTATACTGAATTTTCTCATTTCCGGCTATCGGGATGTGGGAAAGAGGATCGTTCATCGTGTAAGCTTTCACATAGAGTGTCGTACCGACCAAATAAGAATTAGCGACGACACCGGTCGAACTAGGGCTTATACCCGTAATGTCCTCCTCCGTCCAGTCACCCAGATAGGAGGAAAGATCAACAGTTTCTTCCACATTTTCCCCTTCAAATCCGTCCAATACTTCATCAGCATCTGTCACGATAACATCCATATAATAAGTATCCGATACCCCGCCGGGGTGATAATCATCAGCATGGAGCAGCAGTGTGGACTGACCTTCCTGCAAACCTTTTAGAGTAATCAGGTTGTTGCTGACGGATATAACTTCAAGGGATGCATCTCCTTCATCCGTATCAAGTTCGGCGAAGTAAGTAAGCAGATCCCCATCTTCATCAGTAAAATAATCATCTGCGTCTATCGTGAAGGTATTGCCGTCATTCTTAATAATAACTGGCTTGAAATGATAAGGTTCGATGATTTCCGGGGCATGGTTAATCAATAATTCAATGGTATATTGCTCCAAAATGCCGGCTGCGTCTCTGGCTTCAATTATCACGCTGGTCGACATATCGGAATAACTGTTTACCGTGAAATCCCTTGCCGTCTCTGCGTCAAACCAGTTCGGAAATGCTTCATCGTCCGACATGGAGGGCACCGTATAAATTTCCCCACGGCCCTTTTCCTTCACTCTGAAGTCAACCGCATACGGGAATATTTGCGTCAAATCAATATTTTTCGTATATGGAACTTCTTCATCTTCATTCATATACTGCGGTCCGATATCAATGACTTGAGCAAGCGCTTCAACCTGAAAGGAATCCGTTACCGCTGCCCCATGGCCGTCGGAGACCTTAACCGATATATCTGCAAAACCGCCGGAAATTCCCTTCAGGGACAGAACCGTTCCCGTCCTTCCCAGGCTGACGGCATCCGGATTGGAATTTTCAGTTTGAATCTCCCAATTATGTGCCTCTTCCAAACCGAAATAACTGGAAATATCCAGGGTGGAAACAACCGGAACGGTGTGGACAGGAACTTCCTGATCCGGGATGGCTCCGCCTTGATTCGTAATCGAAACGGCTATGGTATACGGCACCCAGGTCTTCCCGTCGTCATCACTGGCTTTCACATTCAGCGAATAATTATAGCCACCGCTTGGAAGCCCTCCGGAAGGCTGGCCCGCCTGGAGCGTCAGCAAACCTCCCGACTCCAGCGTGCTGCTTAAGAAATAATGCTCGCTATCGTCCAATGCATAGACGAGCTCGTCGCCATCCTCATCCGTAAACACCTGCGACAGATCAATAACCGCATTCTGATAGGATCTCAATGAAAGATGCCCGTCATTGTTGAGGCCTACCTTATGGGCATTGTCTACGACTGGCAAATGATTCTCCGGAGGATCTACCGGTGGTTCTCCGGTTCCGCCATCTCCTGCCGTAACCGATACGCTAAGTGGTTGTACCGCGGTCAACTGCCCATCGCTTGCCGTGACCTGCAGGTTTAACGCCTGATCGCTTGGCGTGAGTCCCGCAATCGTCAGCAGGCCGGTGGCCCCCTCCAGATTCAGGCTCGCAATCCCGCCGCTGACAGGCTGTCCTTGAAGGGAATAAGTGAGGGCATCGCCGTCCTCATCGCTGAAATAATCATTCATATCCAGAACAAGCTGCGAGCCTTTCGCCACACTCGCGCTAAGCGGTGTTGAAGCGGCTGCCGGAGCCCTGTTCGGTTCAACGATCCGGCTCTCAACAGCAGCATGAAGCAGTGTCCGGAAATCCTCCGTCCGTTGAAACGCATTGGGATAGGCTCTTGCATACAAGATGACGTCATCAATGCCGGTGACTCCGTCCCCATTCATGTCCAGGCCCGCGTTGGCTTCAACAGTCAAGCGGAACCGCTGGTGCACAGCCGCCGTCTCATTCGGATACCTCGCGGCAAGATCGACCATCGTTGTGCCTTTTTTCTTCAATCCGATCTGAAGCAGATTGCCATTGATCACCTTGACATCGGCAACGCTTCCATTCTGTACGACAACCGTATAAATCAACTGATCCGCATTATCGAATATATGGCGCAGATCCACATTCAGACTCTTGCCTGCCTGAATGGCCCCCGGTGCCTGGGCTGCAAGCACATCCTTGATCTGCTGCTGCACCGCAGGACCTGCCGGAACCGGGGCTGCTTCAGACAGCGCCGGAACAGACATAACCATAGGAACGATCGCCGCAGCTACCGCCATTTTTCCGGCTGCGTTCTTCAAACGCCCGGATGACTTTTGTTTCTTTTTTTTCATGAACAGACTCTTCCTCCCCCAACTTGCTGGCAATATGCGATACTTAAAACTGCCCTTCTCACAAAAAACATAAAAAAGGACGGAGAACGCTTCCCCCGCCCTAACTGGATATAATCGCCAAGACGGCAGTTATATTCATTTCTTCTGCTGGATGGCAGCTTAATGAATTACCGTAACCATTTTCTACTAGATTCACTATAGCACATAAGGCCTATTGGGAGAATACGGTTATACAGAATTTTGTCATCTAATAGCGAAATTCAATTAAAATAATCTTCAAGCCCGTCGGCAATGGCTGCTGCTGCTTTCTTCTGATAGCTTGCCTTGCGTACCAACGGCTCGTCCTTCTTATTGGTCAGAAAACCAAGCTCGAGCAGAGCGGAAGGGGTTCTGTTCTCACGCAGCACATGATAGTCGCCGAATGAGATGCCGTTGCTGATCAGATCCACTCCGTCGGCAAGCCGCGTCTCGATTGATCTGGCAAGTGGCCGGTCTTTGGATTCCGAATAATAGAAGCTGAGCGTGCCTGACGCCTTGGTCTTGGATGAATTGTAATGGATGCTGATAAAGGCGTCCGCGCCGGCGGAATGGCTGATTCTGACCCTTTCCTCAAGACTTGGCTTACTCTTGTCTTTCGTGCGGGTCATAACAACCTTGGCTCCGCGGCTGCGAAGCTCCGACTCCAGGTAGGAGGAGGTGCTTAAATTCAAGTCCTTCTCCAGTGTCTGCAGGGTCGTTCCGATCATCCCGGGGTCGTCTCCGCCATGTCCGGGATCCACTACGATCGTTTTGCCGGTCAGCCCTTTACCGCCTTTGGCGGATTTTTTCGTTACCCCCAAAGGCTGCGCAGCGCCTGTTCCCTTGCTGACGAAGCTCTCCGATACCCAGCCCTTCTGACCGCCCGCCGTCTGAATTTGAACCCAACCACTCTTACTTCCCACGATGGTGACCTGTTCCCCCTTGGTCAATCCGCCGACAACTCCGTGGCTCACACCTGCTCCTGATCGGATCCGCAGCGAGTCTGCAAGTACGCTCGCCTGCGAGGACGAAGAGGATTTCGCAGATGCCGTTTGTACCGCTAGAGGCTTTGAATCCGCAGCTTTCGCGGAGCCACCCTCAACCTTCGTTAAATAATAGCCTGCGACCCAGCCGGATATTCCTCCGGATTTGATTTGCAGCCAGCCGTATTCGTCTTCCTTGAAGACGCTAACCAGCGCACCGTTCTTCAAAGAACCCACAACATCCGCTTTGAGCGAGGCCTCGCTTCTTACATTGAGCGTGCTGCCGGTCACTTTAGCCGTATAGCTTCCGCCTGCTTCCGCCCAAGCCGGTATAATAGAAGAGATACTAAACAGTACGCTGAATAAAATGGCCAGGTATCCAATTTTTTTCATAGAGGTCCCCTTTAGTATTCGGATTCATAGACTTATAGTCTACTATTATACCAGTATTTGCCGAAGACTTGGAGACCCATCTTAAAAAAACGAAAACGGGAAATTTTTCCTGCGCCGAAATCTCTATGCAGCACAGATCGACTATTCTCCCGCGGATCAGCTTCAAGCCGTTCTTACTCCGCAAGTTTTAATGCAATAACACAGGCAATGACACCGAAGATGCAGATGATCCGCAGCAGCGATTTGGATTCTTTGAAAAACAGCATGCCCACCACAGCGGCCCCCACCGTACCGACTCCCGTCCATACGGCATAAGCGGTCGAGAGTGGAATCGTTTGGATGGCCTGCATCAGCAGGCTGAAGCTGATGAGGAAACCCGCAATCAGGATAGCATTGTTCAGAAAATTGTTTTTCTCCGCCGTTTTCTTAATCCCGATAACGCCGACAATTTCCATGATGCCGGCAGCGATCAAATAGAGCCATGCCATTATTTTTTTCCTCCTCCGCTGGTGAATTTCAGTCCCACCGTAAAGAGCAGGAGACACAGAATAATAACCACTTTAAGCAAACTGATGTTTCCTCCTGAGGCGATAGTATCAACCAACAGCGTCCCGATGGTTCCCATCGCCGCAAATACAGCATATGCCGTGCCCACCGGTATCACCTTCACGGCTCGAATAATCAGGTCAAAGCTTGTAAGCAGAGCGATAAGAACCACGAGAGCCGGAACCTGCTCGTATTTGAATCCCGCCGCCCAGACAATCTCCAGCAAGCCGCCGCAGACAACCATCAGCCACGCTTTATTCGACGCGCTCATCCGCATTTTTCTCTCCTTTTTCACCGTTTGCGATATACCAGTCAATGATGCGGTCCATATAATCCATCGTTTCCTTGTCCATTCCAAATACCTTCTCCGGCATTCCCTCGTCGGGCCTGACAAGACCCCAATACTTCTCTACCAGTTCCTCATTCCCGCCAAAAAACTCGTCGGTCAAGCCGATGATCCGCTGGGCCAGCTTCCGGGAAACAGGGGAATCCGGCGGCTCATGGAGATTGGATCTAATCTCTCCAAGCAGCGATACCCAGGTTAACGTCCTGGGATCGTCATTGCCCAACTCAGGCAGCTCCTCGATAATCGGCCTTTCTTCCTCCGTGAAATAAAGGCTTCTGAACTTCTCACGCGGCTCTATATTATCGCTTTGTATGGAGCGGATGAACAGGAACAAATCATCCGCCATAATATCCGGCTTGATTTCGATGGACTGCAAGGTTATATGGATCAGCTTTTCCAGATCACTGAGACGCTGCAGCTCGCTGCGGACGGCTGCCAGCTCCATCGTCAGGGAAGACTTCCAGCGGTCCTTCCGCTCGGTGTCAGGTCCTCCGGTAACCATGCCTTTTATCTTGGCGAGCGTGAAGCCCAGCTTCTTCAGTGCTACGATCTCATGAAGCCGCATCACATCGCGTTCCTCGTAATACCGGTAACCGGCTTCTGAGAGATAAGAGGGTTCAAGCAGCCCCAGCTCATCATAATAATGCAGCGTTCGAACCGTGATCCCTGTTTCCTTGGATAATCGTCCGATGCTGTACATACAGGTGCATCTCCTTTCGGGCAAGTCATTTATTCTCGGCGATTTATTATAAACCCTACCGTATACGTGAGAGTCAAGTCTTCCTAAACATCGTGAACCTTTGCAGGCCATCAATATAAAATAAAATGCTGCCCGGGTCATGGCAAGCCCCGAACAGCATCTGTTCCTTTCTCTATTCAATGGCCGGTCAGACGAATCAACCGGTCATCCCCTTTGCCCGGGTCTCCCCGTCCATCCGTATTATTGGTGATCACATATACAGCGTCGTTATGAATTTTCACATCCCTCAGGCGTCCTTCACTAGTTATCAGCACTTCATGTGTCGATCCGTCGGGGGCGAATTTCACTAAGGACTCACCGCGCAGCCCTGTTACCAGCCACTCCCCCCTGTCATTGGCCGTCATACCGGAAGGCGCCAACGTATCGTCTCCCGTATGATAGACGGGAGGTGTCATGCCTTCCTTCCTCTCATCCCCGATAACCTCGGGCCAACCGTAATTGAGACCGGGTTCGATCTTGTTAAGCTCGTCATGCCCGCCGGGCACGGAGGAAGGGCCATGCTCCGAGCTGAACAGCTCGCCTTTGTTGTTCCAGGCCAGTCCCTGCGGGTTGCGGTGTCCGTAGCTGTACACGTAGGAACCGTCAAAAGGATTGTCCTCCGGCACGGAGCCATCCGCCGCCATTCTCAGAATTTTGCCGGCGAGGCTGTCCAAATCCTGCGCATGGTCTTCGTGCTGGGCATCCCCCGTTGTAATATACAGGCATTGATCCGGGCCGATTGCCAGCCTGCCTCCATCGTGATTGGATGCGCCGGGAATGCCGTCCAGCAGAATCCGCTTCTCCTCCCATCCGCTCGCATCCCCGTTCTCCGCGATTATCGCGACACGGTTGAATAATTCATCCCCCTTCTCATAGGTATAATAAATATAAGCCTCCTTCGTCGTGGAGAAATCCGCCGTCAGCACAAATCCCAGCAGCCCGCCTTCTCCCTCCTGCTTGACAGGACTGCTCAGCTGCAGCTTCTGCCTTGTCAGCCTGCCATCCTTCATCCTCACAATAGCGCCGTCGCGCTCGCTGATATAAATAAGATCTCCGCTGAAATCAATGGCCCAGGGCGATTTCAGTCCCTCCGTAAGCACCTCGAAGCCGCGCTCCATATTCCCTTTGCCTGAGTTTGTCGGCTGGTCCACATGGATGGGGCCAGTCGTATTCTCGCCGTTATCCGGAGATTCATTTCCGCATGCTGCCAGCATCGACACGAGCAGCACGCTGCCAAGCATGGTTGTTATTTTTTTCATGGTCCATTCCTCCAATGATTATCATTTAAACCCGCAGCGAGATCGGCTAATCTTGCGGCAGGGCGGCTGCTTCAGATGCCCTTTGTTTGCTTTCTTTCAGAATGGGGTATTAATCTGCGTTTGGGCGGTAGGTTAATAAGCCATAATGTGCAATAATAAGAGAAAAACATCAAGTTCGCATACCAATGCTTAATGAACCAGAAGAGGAGAATGGCTGCATGTCCGAACGTTCACGCAACTGGTCGGAGCGGTTTCGTTATTTGTTCTTGAACAACCGCTTTGTCCTGACTTTATTTGTTTTGCTGTTAATTGGATTGAATATTATGGTATTTAGTCATATTTCCTACATTTTCAATCCTCTGATCGCATTGGTCAAGACCGTGGTCCTGCCTCTTGTACTGACTGGCATCGTTTATTATCTGGTCAATCCGGTCGTCGACTTCATGGAGCGCAAGGGAATCGTAAGAGGATACGGGATACTGCTTCTTTATATCCTGATCATCAGCCTGATCGTAATCGCCGTTGTCGCCGTCATTCCGCTCATCCGCAACCAGATTACGAGTCTGATCGAAAACATACCCGAATATAGCGCGGATGCCCAGCAGCGGTTCAAGGAATGGACCGGCAGCGATTTCTTCAGCGAGGCTCAGGAAACAATCGGGTTCAATTCAGCCGATTTGATGAAGTCGATCACTTCACGGGCTTCCGAATTTGTCGGCAACGCCTGGAACGGAATCGGCGGCGTGCTTGGCGTCGTAACCGAAATTGTGCTTGCGGCTGTGGCGCTTCCTTTCATATTGTTCTATTTATTGCGTAATGGCCGGAACCTTCCGGGCTTTATTCTACAGTTCGTGCCTACTGCTTTACGCAAGGAAAGCCACCGGGTGATGATAGAGATGAATCAGCAAATCGCCTCTTATATCCGCGGTCAAATTATTGTGAGCTTCTGTATCGGGGGCCTCCTCTACATCGGATACCTCATTATCGGATTGGAATATTCGCTTGTTCTGGCGATTATTGCCGCATGCACAAGCATTGTTCCTTATCTGGGTCCGGTTATCGCCATCACGCCGGCGCTCATCGTAGCTATGGTCACCTCGCCGGCCATGCTGCTCAAGATGATTGTTGTCTGGACGGTCGTGCAGCTGATTGAGGGTAAATTCATCTCCCCCCAAATCATGGGCAAAACGCTGCGGATTCATCCGGTGACCATTATTTTCGTCATTCTCACAGCCGGCAACCTGTTCGGCATTCTCGGCATTATTGTCGCCGTCCCCGGTTACGCCGTATTAAAGGTTATTTGTTCCCATCTCTTTAACTGGATTCAATTGCGTTCAGGGCTATATCCGCCTGAGGATGCTCTGGCATCCCAAACCAAAAGCGGGATTGTTCTAACCGAGAACAGCCTCCCCCCCGACTCTGTCAAACCCGAATAAAAGACGAAAACTATTTTGATACTTCAGGGACCCTGACATACAGTTGTCAGGGTTCTTTACTTATAATAAAAAAGCAGTTGAATATTCTGAAGAGTGAGTGAGGAGTTAACGAACCATGACAACGAAAACGCAAGGAAATGTAGGTGTTGTTCTCGCCGGCCTGCTGCTTAGCATTCTTATGGCTTCCATGGACAATACGATTGTTGCCACTGCTATGGGAACCATTGTCGGACAACTGGGCGGTCTGGACAAATTTGTGTGGGTGACATCCGCCTACATGGTTGCCGAAATGGCCGGTATGCCAATCTTCGGCAAACTATCGGATATGTATGGCCGCAAGAAGTTTTTTATATTCGGTATTCTGGTATTTATGGCTGGCTCCATTCTATGCGGCACAGCAACTTCCATTGTCGAGCTCAGTATTTACCGCGCCATCCAGGGAATAGGCGGCGGAGCGCTGATCCCGATTGCTTTCACCATTATGTTCGACACCGTCCCTCTTGAAAAAAGGGGCAAGCTCGGCGGCTTGTTTGGAGCGGTGTTTGGCCTCTCCAGTATTTTCGGTCCGCTTCTAGGGGCTTACATAACCGATTATATCAAATGGGAATGGATTTTTTATATCAATCTCCCCATCGGCATCATTGCTTTCCTGATGGTTACGATCTTCTACAAAGAATCCCATGAGCATTCCCGGCAAAAAATCGACTGGCTGGGTGCCTTCACTCTGGTCGGCGGCATCGTCTGCCTGATGTTTGCCCTGGAGCTGGGAGGCAAACAGTTCGCCTGGGATTCCGCAACAATTCTCGGCTTGTTCGCTGGCTTCGCGGTGCTTGCCCTGTTGTTTCTATTTGCGGAGACTCGCGCCCAGGAGCCGATCATCTCCTTTAACATGTTCAAGGATAAGCTGTATGCCTCGAGCAATGTCATGGCACTGCTCAGCGGAGCGGCATTCATTACGGCATCTATTTATATCCCGATATTTATCCAGGGGGTGCTCGGGGGCAAAGCAACCAATTCCGGTCTGGTGCTTCTCCCTATGATGCTGGGCTCTGTCGTGACGGCGACGCTGGGCGGAGCGCTAATGACCAAAATCAGCTACCGATCCATCATGCTCCCGACCTTGGCCCTGCTTGCAGGCGGTGTTGCGCTGCTCACAACGATTGGCCCGGATTCCTCCAAACTCATCATCCGGTTATTCATGGTACTTGTGGGTCTTGGGATCGGCGCTTCCTTCTCTGTACTGAGCAACGCGGTGATTCATTCCGTCAGCGCCAGACAGCGCGGCTCCGCCAGCGCCACGCTCAATTTTCTCCGTTCGTTGGGCATGACGCTCGGGATTACGGTATTCGGCATTATCCAGAGCCACCTGTTCACGCGTAAGTTGGGCGATTCCTTTCCCGGAGGCACCGGGGAAGAAATACCCGCAGGTATCGATTTGAGCGATCCGCATGCTCTCCTCTCGCCAGTGGCGCGGGCGAGTATTCCGGAGCAGGCGCTGGACAAAATCTCGCTTGCGCTTTCGTCCTCCATTACGCACACCTTCGCCTGGGCGATTATTCCTGCCCTGCTGGCCTTCCTCGTCGCATTTGCGATGGGCCGCAGCAAGCTTGACCCCAGCAGCGAGGGTCAGGGCTCCCACGCCGCCCACTAGAGATTTCTAAGTTTAAGGCTTGACCACTGACGCTTTTCGCCGGCTTGTCCAGCGAAAAGCGTTTTTTTATTACAACTGACCGATTGGACCCTGGGTGCAAATCCAAATGAAAATCTATTAATCTCAATTAAAATTCCCATACAAATGCGTATCGCTTTTTTACAATTGACCATTGTCATGAAGTTAATGAAATACCTGTTTTCACCGATAAAGTAGATATAATTGAGACCATACCAATACGTACTGGCGATCACGGAGGAACGATGATTTCCGCAAACCTATTACTGAAAACAAAAACAAGCCTCCCCCCTTACCGGGAGAATCTGCTGCTTCGGTCCCGCCTTGTCGAGGCCATAGCCCGAAATCTTGATGGCAAGCTGACAACCGTCATCGCCCCGGCCGGATTCGGCAAAACGACACTGCTCATACAGACGGTTCATTATCATCGTTTGTCTGCGGGATGGGTTTCGCTGGATGAACGGGACAATGACCCTGTGCGCTTCTGGCGTTATATCATCCAGGCTCTGATTGCGGCCGGGCCGGGCCGGCTGTCAAAGCCGCTCTCCCCACTGGCTGAGCTGCTGCCGGGCATAAATATTCATACCTTTATCGATGCGCTCATCAATGAACTTGCCGGGAGCCCCGATCCGCTTGTTCTTGTGCTGGATGATTTCCAGTGTATTGCCGATGCGCGCATTCATGAGAGCTTGTCCTATTTCATTGAATACCTCCCTGGCTCTGTCCATGTGATCCTGGCCAGCCGCTCGCGGATTCCTTTTGCCACTTCCAAATGGAGAGCGGAGGAGCAGCATATAGAGCTTTCTATCGATCAACTCCAGTTCACCTTGGAGGAGACGCGGGAATTTTACCGTGAAATGTCCCCTCTTCCCTTGACTGCCAGGCAAGTCGGACAATTGTTCGATCAGACGGAAGGCTGGGTTACGGGACTTCAACTGGTCTCCATCTCGCTGCGCTCGACCAGGGACTATGAACATTTCATCAGCAGCTTCAACGGCCGTCACCGCAATATCGCCGATTATTTATTCAACGAGGTGCTTTCCCATCTCCCTTCCGACATCCACAGCTTTCTGCTGAAAACTTCGATCCTGGAGCGTATGAACGCCGCCGTCTGCAATGATGTGACCGCTCGGACCGACGGCCAGGAGATGCTGGGGAAGCTTAAAGCCATGAATTTATTTCTTATCCCGCTGGATGATACGGATACCTGGTTTCGCTACCACCATTTGTTCTCGGCATTTCTGCGCAGTCTGGTTCAACGCGGCCAGCCCATCCTGTGGAGCCAGGGACAGGCTCTGGCCAGCCCATCCTTTATGACGCAAGGAATGGCGGACGAAGCAATCCATCACGCGCTGCTCGGTGGAGATTATGACTATGCGGTACAACTGCTCGGCTACCACGCCATGGCCTTGTTCAATCGGGGTGAATTCCCCCTCTTGCTGGGCTGGTTTGAAGCCGCCGCTCCAAGCGGCAAGCTTACCGTCAATCTGTCCTTGCTGCATGCCTTCATGCTTGTCATATCTGGTCAAATAACACGCGCCGATATGGTTCTGCAGCAAATTGAGGAGCGTTTCCTGGCACATGCTGATGATGCAGAGCGCCGTCAAATCCAGAGCGGAATGCTTTTTGTAAAATCCAATCTGGTTTTTTACAATCATGATTTTAAAGGCTGGTACCGGTTCTCCGAGACGATCTCGGGTGAATTGCTGCCGGAGAATCCGATCTTTTACAATTTTAATTACAATCAGGGCGAGCCCCTGGTGAGGCGGACGGACTTTGGCCTGAAAGGGATGTTGTCTCCCCATACGGAAGCGATCGCCAACCAGTTTATGGGGTTAATCGAATCCCATGGCTGGAAGCATTCGTTGATTAATCTGTATGTGAACCAGTCGCTGGCTGAAGGGTTCTATGAATGGAATCGGTTGGAGGATTGCCATGCCTGCCTGCGCAAAGGCGAGCAGTCTTATCGATTTCACGAGGTTGCGGGTCTTCATATACCCGGTAGGATTACACTCGCCCGCTGTCATGCCGCACAAGGGGGCATGGAGCTGGCCATGGATACGATCCAACAGGCGATCGAACAGGCTGCGGACCGGTCGGAGTTCCGGTGGATTCGCCAGCTGCGCGCCTTTCTCAGCGGCCTGTATCTGAGAAACGGGCAAACGTCCCTGGCCAGACAGGAAATAAAGAGACTGCAGCTGTCCGCAGATGACCGGCCGGCACCTGATCGGCTGTTTGAGTTTCTGGCACTATGCCGCTATCTCGGAGCAGCGCGCAAGGAAGCCGATGCGCTTCGGCTTCTTGCCCTGATGAAGCCGCAGGCCGAGCGGGAGAAATGCCTGGTCAGCATAACGGAAATCTCCATTCTCCAGGCGCTGCTGGAAGCGCAGCGGGGGCAGCGGCTAAACGCGCTGCTGCATTTGCGGGAAGCCCTGATCATTGGCGAAGCTAACGGATATATCCGCAGTTTTGCCGACGAAGGCAAAGCCATGGCCTCGCTGCTGCAGACCTATCAGTACGAGCGCAGCAAGGACGCGGACGCGCCTCTTTGCCGTGGCGTTTCGGAAGCCTATGTGAGCAGGCTGCTGGATTTGTTCACAGCCCCCCGGAAATCCAGGCTTGCCAATGAGACACTGATCGAACCGCTGACCCGCCAGGAGCTGGTTATTATCCGGCTGATGAAGGGTGGGGCGGCAAACAAGTCCATTGCGGGCGAGCTTTCATTGACCGAAGGCACTGTGAAAGTGTATCTCTCGCGAATTTACGCCAAGCTAGGCGTCTCCTCGCGGACACAAGCTTTGGTCAGGGTGCAGGAACTGCAGCTGCTCGATCCGCCGGATCCGCCAGCCAAGCTTTAGGTAATACACTCCTTGCGCTTGCCCTTCCCATTGCTGTTCCTGGTCCTGTCATCCGGCCGTTCCGCTCTCGCGGATTGGAACCGGTCGGGGCTGTCCTTTGGCTCTGTAGAGCAGCGCGCAGAAGATAAGCGCGCTGCCGTTGATGATGAAAACCCAGCGGATCGGCATCCATGCGCCGAGCAGTCCGCCGATGATAGGGCCGGCCATCGTCGCAATCTGCGATGCGGACTGGTTCAGGCTGAAGGCCCGGCCGCGGAAGTCGGAGTCCGTGCTCTGCACAATCATCGCATTAATGGATGGATAGACCGCAGCGAAGAACAGGCCGTAGCCGAAACGCAGAATGCCGAATCCGATATAATTGGTTACAAAAAACTGCAGAAAGTTGCCGATTCCGCCGCCCAGAAGTCCGATAAACAACATCTTGCCATACCCGATGCGCGTTCCCCATCTGCCCCATCTTGGCGCCATGAGCACGGTCGCGATGCCTACGGATGAGAAAATAATGCCCGCGCTCAGCGATGCATTGGTTTTGGTTACCCCCATTTCCAGGACATAAACCGTTATAAGCGGCTCCAGAATCATGACGGAGAACGTGCTGACGGCGACCATGCCCAGAAGGGTCATGAAGGCTCGATTGGCCCAGGCCTGCTTCAAGTCGTCAAGCACATGCGATCTCGCCTTGGAGCGGTTGAAATTCTGTTCCTTGGCAAATACCGTTGCAATGATCGCCGAGAGCAGCACCACAGCGCTGGAAAATAGAAACGCGTTGCGGTTGCCGTAATAATGACTGACCACTCCCCCCACCAAAGGTCCGATGATGCTCCCTGTCGCCCCTGCGGTTGCCATGATGCCCAGCGCATAACCCGTTTTCTCCTCCGGTGTATTGGTAGCCACAAGCGCGATCGCAGCAGGCACGAAGCCGGCAAGCAAACCCTGGAACACGCGGACAATCAGAAACACATACGGATCATGGACAAAATAGCTGATCATATAGAGCACCGCCAGGCTGAAGCCGGAGCGGATCAGCATCGGTTTGCGTCCGTATTTGTCGGCCAGCGAACCCCAGAACGGAGAAATTAGGGCGCTAGCCAGAAAAGTAATGCCAAAAGCAAACCCTGACCAGATCTCCAGATGTCCCGTTACGCCAAGATCCGTACTTAGAAATATGGGCAGAAACGGGATCGAGATGGAATAGGCCGTACTGCAGAAGAAAACGCCTATCCACAATACAACCAGATTGCGTTCCCATGAATATTTCATCGACTTCAACATCCTTTCAGGAAAATATGGATAGAGTACATCACCTGGCAGATGCGGCAATAAGCGGTCTAACCGCGATGAGCCTTTGACTGCAATAAAAAGCCAACCCGGCATCTCTTAAGGAAACAAAGAGACACTGATTGGCTTTCCCCTGATCAAATCATAGGCTTTAGGTTTGTCTGAACGCCTGGCCGGAAACGTAGACAAAACGTTCCGCTTGGGCCAGCACATGAGATTTCTGCCCCGGAAAATGCTTATAAAGATAGTCCACGAAATAACCGGGGTTCTCCGCATTGCCGGTAAAAATATCGTAATGGAGAGGTATAACGGTTTCCGCTCCGGTTACAGCCGCAAATTCCGCTGCTTCCCGATAATCCATATTGCCAATAATACCTCGGCTGGTCCGGAAGTAGTCCCGTCCATTAATGGGGAGCATGGCTAAATCCACCTGTTGGCTTTGTATGTGCTCCACCAGCTCCGGATAAACAATCGTATCACCGGCGTGATAAAGCTTAACGCCATTAAGTTCAATCAAATAGCCCACATACCGGTGGTTGCCTTCACTGTCCGCTTCAAGCTCCTCGTGGGCAGCCGCGACTGGCATAATCCGCAGCTTGGATTGCAAGCTCTGCCAGTTCTCTGTCTTCGCATCGACCAGCGAGGAAGGAGCAACTCCCAGCTCCAGCATCTGCGCCCGGCAAGCCGCCGGGGCAATGAACACGGCATCGGGATTATTGGCAGCCAAATGGGGGATCGTGCCGGGATCGAGATGATCCCCATGCTCGTGGGTAATCAGGCACACATCCGCATTCGTAATGTCGGTAGGGACAATCGGAGCCGGATAGGTACGTTTCAGGCCGCTGTTAACCTCCAGATAGTCCGATACAAAAGGATCCACATAAATCGTGATTCCGTCACCTTTGATGATGACACTTTCCTGGCCCAGGTACCATACTGCTAGGCATCCGTAAGGCACCTGCGTCTCTTTCACTTCCTTAATGAACGATTCTCCACTGCGTACATTCGGTTTATTCATGCTCCTGTTAAGCCTCCCGCGGCGGTTGCACCATCATAATTATGAGCCCTATAGAATAATTGGCAGCTATCTTGTCTTTATTCTACTCCTAATTAACCGGAATTTCTAACCATTTACACTAACCGATAATAATTTTCCCTTCCGGATGGCGGTACAGCTCTTTGTGAATCCTTGGTTGAAGGGCGTAAGCGAGCGTTAATGCCCCTAGCCTCCCGATAAACATCATCACAATAATTACGATCTTGCCGCTGGTGGTCAACTCCGGCGTGAGCCCCACACTTAGCCCTACCGTACCGAAAGCGGAGGTCGTTTCAAACAGCAGCTTCAGAAAAGAATGCGATTGTGTCGTCGACATGATCATTGCACCGGATACGACAAGCGCAAGCCCGATAAAGGTGATCATGATCGCTTTGTACGTATGCTCTTTGGACAGACGATTGCGGAACAGGACGACATCCTCTCTGCCCCGCAGCATCGTAATGACGGAACCGATCAAAATAACAAAGGTGGTTACTTTGATCCCGCCGCCGGTTGAACCGGGAGCAGCGCCGATGAACATCAGAATGATCATGAAAAACTGCGTGCTCTCCCTTAGGCCGGTGATATCGATCGTGCTTGTCCCGGCGGAGCGCAGACTGACGGACTGAAAGATGGAAGCCAGCACCTTCCCTCCCCCATGGAGCGGGCCCAGCGTCTGGACGTTGTTGAATTCCATCAGGAATATAACCAGCGCGCCAAAGACGATCAGCATCCCGGAAGCCGAAAGCACAACCTTACTGTGCAAGGAAAGAGTCCGTGTCCGCCGGTATTCGATTAAATCGGATAACACGATGAAGCCGATCCCGCCGAGAATGATCAGGATGACGGTAATCACATTTATAAAAAGATCATCCGCATACGCGGCAAAGCTGCCTTCGATCAGCACGAAGCCGGCATTATTAAAGATCGATATGGAGTGAAATACGCCATAATAAACCGCTTGACCGACCGGCATTTCGGTCGCCCAGCGCAGCGAGAGCAGAATGGCTGCAACAAACTCCACAGTAAGCGAGTATATAATAACCCGCCGGGAAAGACGGACTATCCCCTCCATGTAGTGCTGATTCATAGCTTCCTTGAGAATAAGCCGCTCTCTCAGCGAGACCCTCTTGCCCCATGCCAAAGCAAACCAGGTCGCCATGGTCATAAAGCCGAGTCCCCCGAGCTGGACCAATATCAAGATGACAATATGGCCAAAAAAGGTAAAGTGCGACGTTGTATCCACAACCGAAAGACCGGTAACGCAGGTTGCCGAAGTGGCCATGAACAGCGCGTCGATAAAGGACAGCCGTTGACCGGGAATAGAAGCAACGGGCAGCCAAAGCAATATTGTCCCGATCACGATAATGGACGTGAAGCCCATCGCCAGAAACTGGGGAGGCGATATTTTCGATTTTTTTGGCATCAAGCTCAACTGATTCATCTCCGCTCCGATTATTAAAACGGCCGCCGTCTTGGCATGCCAGATGCAGGCAATCCTTATCCTTATTCCCTACAGTGTATCAAAGTCTCCGCTGCCCGACAAAGCTTTCATGAAATCAGTTGATCAAGGGTGAATCCGGCAAGGGTCGCGGTTCGCCTGGGTAATAATTGGGTATTATATTCACTAGGCATATTCCACATTTTCGAACAGGACAGGAGCGATGAGAAATGGCAGCAATTGAGAAGCAGAAGTTGGAGCAGCGCATTACCGCTGCATTGGACAAGCATCATTTTGGCTCTTTTTCCACAGTAGAGAATAACAAACCTAAATCGCGTTATATGGCGATTTTCCATGATGGCATGAATGTATACCTGGCTACCGACCGCAAAACCCATAAGGTTGAAGAACTGCAGCATAACAGTAACATCTCGCTGCTGTTGGGATTCGATGGAAAATCATGGGCAGAAATTGTGGAGATTGAAGGAACAGCTTCCATCACCAAGGACGAATCCCTTCGCCAAAAGTTCTGGAACGACCAGTTGAAGCCGTGGTTCAATGGCCCGGATGACCCGGACTATGTGATTTTGGAAATTGACGCGGAGCGGATTCAATACTCCGACGAGGAAGTCAAAGAGCAGGTTTGGGAGAAATAAAAGCCCGACATCTTAGGTGTGACATTCAGACCAAACCGAAGGGCGAATTCCCCCAATAAGCGCGATGGTGTCCGTTATCATACCCCACCGGGCTGATAATCTGGAAATAGCAGCCGTGGTGTCCAAAGCATCATGTATGGGCCTTGACGAAGCTGCATCACGGAGCTGAATATTCTATTCGAGAAATAAAGCCATACCAGGTAACACCAGGTATGGCTTTATTTCTGCCTCCGTCCGTTCAGCCCATATCCCGCAAACGCGCTGACAGTACCTGCATCATGCTTTTGAGTACCTCAATTTGCTGGAAGCAGAAGGAGAATACCTGATCGCGGTGAAGCTGGAGCAGGACGGTCCGCTGCTCGGCCGAACAATCTGCCGAACGGGGTCCGCTGTCGATGATCGCCATTTCCCCAAAACATTGGCCCTCTTCCAGAATAGCCAGCGTCTCGCTGCCAAGATGGACGCGGATGCTGCCCGAGATAATGCCAAACATGGTGTCCCCATACTCCTGGGCTTTGCAAATAACCTCGCCGGCTTCATAGACGACCTCGTCCACCTGCTTGGCCAGCCGGATGAAATCCTCCTGTCCCAGGTGAGAGAATAGCTCGATCTTCTGCAAAACCAGCACCCGCCGAAGGATGCTGTCATTGGAGATATCCACATCCTGCAGCGGTCTGATATTTTGCACCTGTTCGTCCATACCCGTCTGCTCTGACGTTCGCGGGGCCTGCGCGCTTTTGCCAAGCTCCGCCCGCAGCCTCCGCGAGAGATGCTTCATCATGGCCAGAGCCATATCCGTCCGGTCGAACATCGCTTCATAGAAATCCGCGGAATCCAGGCGCAGCAGCCGCATGTCCTCTTCCGCCCGCACAGCAGCACTGCGCAGCCGGCGGGTGAGGATGGCGGTTTGTCCGAAGCCCTCTCCGGGCATTCTTTCATCCACCTTCACGCCCCCGCGATAAATGCCCGCCCGGCCAGCTTCGACCAAATAAAGCGCATCGCCGGGATCGCCCTCCTTAAATACGGTTTCCCCAAGCTTATAGCTTACCTCCTGCAAATATTCGGTAATGACGTTTAATTCCTTGTCATCCAGCCCTTCAAACAGCTCGACGCCACGAAGCATATGAATACGCGCCATCCGCCTTCTCAGCGCTTCGTCTGCGGTGGTCCCAGCCAGAATAACCTGACGGAGCCAATCGTCACCATGCTCGTAGAACCATGCAAGCGATTGTTTGGCCGCGGACGGCGAGAAGGGTTGTACGGGCAGAGGAGCAACCAATATCAGCTTGGTCATCTCCAGACGCAGCGGGCCATGGAGCAGCTGATCCAGCACTTCGGCCGCGTTGGCTTGCCCCCGGGCATCTCCCTCCGACCAGTTGATATAAACCGCCTCAATCGTCCGGGTTTCATAGATCAGCCCAAGATGTCCAAATATGCGGCGGATCAGGGAGGCCCGGAACTCTGAAGCCGCCGCCGCCGCTTCTCTGTAAGCATCGCCGCCGGCAAGCACGGTAAGATGCTCCCCTGCCCGTGCGGTAAGCTCCATGTCCTGAAGGATCAACTGCTCGACCAGCGCCACCGGCGCCCGTCTTGCGGTCCGGCGCATCCGGGTGAGTGATTCCACCAGCTTGTTGCGAAGCTCATGCCGCGCATCGCCGACCTGCTGCAGCAGCATGTCGAAAGCCGCCTGTGTGGCGATCCGCTCGAACACCGCCGGCAGATGCAGCGGCGTGGGCTCCTGGCTGAAATATGGAACCAGCAGCGGGAGCAGAACCGTCTCTTCATAAGATGCCAGCGCATCGATAGCCGCCCGCCGCGTTCCGCTTTTCTGAAGGTGGGGAAGCACATAAGGGACAAGCTCCGGCACACGCAGCTCGCCTGCGGACTGAAGCGCGCACTGCGCCACCTGGTCGGAGGAATCCTCCAGCAGGGCAATGAGCGGTTTATAGAACTCCCTGATGCCCATCCTGCCGAACAGACTGGCCATGGCCGTACGGTCTTCATCGCTGGCGCTTCCGATCAATGCTTTAAGGGTACCGACTGCACGGAACATGCCCTCAATGCCGTAATATTTGATCAATCCGGCAATTGCGCCTGCTTTAACCTCTACATCTGCCGCTTCCAGTCCATCCGAGAGTATAGCCAGGTCGCCCTCTCCGCTATAAGCGGCCAATGTCATAAAAGCCTGTGCTTTCACTCGGCTGTCTCCGTTTGCATGCAGCAGCTCCACAATCTCATCATGGAGGCCTGCAGGCTTGGCTTGTTCGATCCAGACCAGGGCAGCGATGCGGACGTCGGATGCGGGATGCGCGAGCAGACCGGGAATATGCGGCCCCAGATCAAATTCATCCAGACCGCCCAGCACGCGCAGCGCATACAGCGCCTGCTGGCGGTCCGGACTTTGCAGTGCTTCTACCAGTACCATACGGCTGGCCGGATCCATCCAGTCCAGCTCGGATTCCGTCTCGTCGTGCCCTTTTCCCTTCAAAGTGGAAAGAAGCATCTCCAGATAAGCGCCTTTGACCTTAATCGCAGCGAATAAACAAACCAGCAGCAGCGCAATCGTCATATAGCTGAACGCTTTGGCATCCAGAAGCGGAGACAGGACAAGCAGGCTGATGGCAGCTAGGCCTTTGGCGCCGTTGCGGACGATGCCGTCCAGAAAGCTTTTTGCCCGGTTCCTCCATTCAGGAGGAATCGGGAACATGATAAGCTGGCTGACGGAGGAATAGATGGTATCCCCCAGCACCTTGTCGCTCCCCTTCACCAGCACCGCCATCGCCAGCACCGGAAGAAACAGGATGCCAATGCTTCCCGCAAGCAGGGCAACGGGAAATACCAGGATCGACGTCATGACGCCGAAGCGGGTAACCAGCTTGCCGGCGACGAAGAGCTGGACAAGCAGCGCGCAAATTCCCGAGAAGCCATAGAAGCTGCCCATAAACCCGGCCAACTCGTCATTTTGCAAGGTGCTTCTGAGGATGACCTTGAACTGGTAATCAATCAGCGTCAGCGACAGGACGAGCGCCGCTGACAGAATCGCCACATATTTCAGATGGGGAACGCTGCGGAATAAACCGGAGTCAGCCTGAACCGCACTCCCTGATCCAACTGCCGGCTTGACGGACCTGGTGCGTTTATCTGCGCCGAAGGATTCGGCTGGACTTGCGCACATCCGGATGACCGGATAGATCATAGCCAGCGCCAGCAGTTGAAGACCGGCATAACCGTATATCAAATTCGCCGTCCCGGTAAGTGGCACGATCAGCTTCAGCCCGAAGCCGCTGACAATGCCGCCAATCAGGCCACCACTGCCGACAAGTGGAATCATCCGTTTGACCTTGCGCTGGTCCAATACGGATGCGGCAAATTGCCAGAAGCACACGATCATCAGGAAATTAAACACATCATAAGCCACATAAATAACAGGGTATACCCATGAAAGCTGCAGCCCGATCCCCAACCGCGAGAGTATGGCGAGAACCGAGACGACGGGAATCAGAAATTGGATCAGCCGGTCAAGCCGGAACCGGCTGCCGAACCGCTGGAAGAGGAAACCTGCAAGGATCAGCGATACCGCCTGGGGCAGATACATTTTGGATAACATCGAAGAATCATATCGGGAGAGAAACAGCGCATCCGCCGCCGTTCTTCCCACTGTCGATGCGGAAACAACAAAGAACAGGTACAGTAATAACCAGAATACACGCTTGTATTCCTCCCTGTCCTGTTCAAATCTTGCCAATCTATTGCCGAGCGTCTTACCCAACTTCGCCAGCATTCCCCAAAACCCCGTCTCTACGATGAACTAGGTCCATTCTACTATAAAATGGGAAATCTGAATACGATTGCGGGTATTGTTTTTAATAGAAACGATGACGGCCAGCGTCAGTCGAACATGATTTCCCCGCTTGGCTCGCGGTACAGCTCAAACAGCTTGCGCAGCTGTTTCTCTGTATTGCGTTCAGTTGATAATTCCGGCAGCTCCTGTTCGCCGAAGAAACCAACATCCAGCGTCTCCATGCCAGCCAGCGCCTGGCCGCCTGTTATTTCGCACTGTATAAAAATCTTGTACACATGCCAGGGCGATGGCGGATGATCATGGAACTTTTTGTCAACCATTCCGAGCAGCCGCACGGCCCGTACCTCATAGCCGGACTCTTCCAGCGTTTCCTTCACCGCGACTTCCTTCGGCGACAAGCCAATATCCGCCCATCCGCCGGGCAAAGCCCAAGAATCATCGAGACGTTCTTTCACCAGCAGAATCCGGTCATTGCGAAAAACAACGGCGCGTATATCCACTTTGGGTGTCGCGTATCCCGATTCGCTGGCGAACAGTTCCCTGATCTTCCCGCTCTCAACGCCGGTATACTCATTAAGAATCTCAATGCTCAAGGCTCTTAATTGTTCAAACCGGTCCAGGTCATAGATATCCTTGGAATAAGCAAGCCCCGCTTGGCTGATCGCCTGAATCTGCTTGGCCCATTCCAGCCATTTGAGCTGCATCTTTAATCACTCCTTACTCTTCTTTATCCGTAAACGTTGCGGTTCTTGTTTTTCCATCCCAGACAGCTTCAACACCAAGTATTTCGGCAAGCTGTCTGACGGGTAAGAAGGTCACATTGTTCTTAATCACAGGTACAGCCTCCTTCAAATTCACCTTTTTGCCGTCAACCAGCATCTCCGATTGTCCGATATGCATAATGATACTCGTATTCTCTTTTTTCAGCGTAATTTTATCATCACTTTGTTCCCAAACGGCTTCAAACCCGAATCCATCCGCAAGTGCCCTTAATGGTATCATAGTCCGGCCTTTCTCGATATACGGCTCTGCTCCGGTTCCGGCTATGATTTGCAGATATTTCCCTTTCACAAGAACGATAACATGCGTTTTCTTCGCTTCTTCACAAGAGGGAAGATTCAGGCTGACTTTCTTGCCATCTACCACCATCCCCATTTCATTAGACTCCCCGTCCCGGCTTGTGTAACAGGATGGGACAGGTTCAATATCCGACCAAAAGAAATTCTCAGCCGCATACGTGAAATTTCCGTTCATTATGACAATAAATAAACTGAACACGGCAACAAATTTCCATTTCGTTTTTAACAAGCGTATCATCTCCAGCTTTTTAATATCTTACTTTGTTTTTTGCAGCTTCAAGCTATAAGACTTATTGATCGCATCCAGGTTTTTTTGCGGAAGTTCTTCTATATATCCCTGCGGTACAGCAAGTCCCTTTTCAATATGTTTTTTAATGCGATCGACGATCTCATAAGTGGTCAGTTTCCTCGGTGTAAAGCTTTCTTTCGGCTTCGTTGGTACTTGATTACCATCTTTATCGAATGATATAACGAATCCGTCCGGACTTGTAACAGTCACATTATACCCCTCAAGTTCCTTTGAACCAGCAGTTGGCATAGCCGAACCAGCAGCATATGCTGCAAGTCCTCCGCTTCCCAGCATTACGATTGTTGCAACAAGAGACAGCATTATCATGGACTTCTTTGTTTTCTTTACAGTCATAAGGTTTAATAGTCTCCTTTTCATATATTTCTTGGAGTTGCATAAACTGCTGGTGCACACCACGTTTCTCTGCATTACTGGACAAGAACCGGCTTCCACAAACCCATAACCATGGGCGTTGCCATCCATCTCCGTTTCAGATAATCTTCCTACATTTTTCATTGGGCGCGCACCCCTGAAATTTGATGCGACAACTTGTCGCAGGTAAAATATACGACAACTTGTCGCACTTGTCAATAAATTATATTAACGCTCGCCCTGACTTGGATATGGCACTGCGGCGCTGGTCATCCGGAGATCGTCCAAATACATTCTGAATGTCATCCATGGTTCAATATGAAGGCTCGTCAACCGGCGACCTCTCTACGAAGCGGAACAGCAATTCATATCCCTTATGGCTAAACAGCAGGTCATGATTCGTCTGCAAGCCGGATGGTGATGGAAGCAGAATAGGTTAATGGGCGGAAACTATATTTTAAAGCAATTAGCTCTGTAAACGCATTCCCTGACGCGTTTGTGTTGTATGATGAGGATAGGGTTTGAGTTTCTGGTAGATTGGAAATTGAACAGATTCAGGAGGAGTTAGCGATGGGGGTATTGCATAATCGGCTGGCCGAGCTTAACAGCTATATGCCGCCTTTGACGGCAAAGAAAGACTTTGATTCGTTTTGGGAAAACAATTTGCTTCACTTCAAGAATAAGCCTTTGCATGCAATGAAGACCAGACAGGATTCGGTTATGTGGAACACGGAGGTTTACCATGTCACCTATGAAGGCTTCGACCATACGCCGATCCATGGCTGGTATATGGTTCCTACCTTTGTCAAACAGGCGAGAATCCCGTGCATTGTCATCTATCATGGATACTCGGCTCAACGCGGGATACCCGAGGATTATGCAAAGTGGATTATGCTGGGATTCGCGGTCTTAACTGTGGATACGCGCGGACAAACGGGAGAAAGCGGAAATCGCTTGGCTCAGCAATCCGGCATAATCAAAGGCTGGGTTACGCAAGGAATTCTCGATAAGGATCAGGCTTACTATAAAGCGATGACCTTCGATTGTTTGAAGGCATTGGATTGGTTAGCCGAGCAGCCCGAAATTGACTTGGAGCGAATTTGCGTTTATGGCAGCAGTCAGGGGGGAGGCATCGTGCTGCAAATGGCTGCTTTAAGCCCTCTTCCATCACTCGCGATTGCTAACATCCCTAACATGTGCAACATGGAATTCGGTCTGTACAATTCCACCGGTTCCTTATCGGAAATTTCTGCATTCGTTAATACATATCCCGATACGTTGGATCAGGTTCTGGACACGCTAAGTTATTTTGACAATATGAATCTGGCATCGCGAATTAAAGCGCCAGTTCATTTCTCAGTGGGCTTAAAGGATACAATTTGCTGCCCGGAGACGATCTTTGCGGCCTATAATCGCGTTTCGTCGGAGAAAACCATACACGTTTATCCATTCATGGGGCATGAAGACGGCAGCAATTTGCATAAATCAAAGATTATGAATTTGCTCTCGCAATTCGCGAGGTAATTTTCACGTAAGTTGCTTTGTGGGATGGATATCAAACAAATCAAAATAGAAAAATGGTGGCGCAGCTAATTCCCCTACACCACCATTCTCCTCGGTCCGCATCATGGGTCAGATCAATCCTCTGGGAATAACGGCCGTTATTCGGATTGAGAGAATCCAGACTGTAATGAGACCAGGCTCCGAAACTCTTCAACTATCGATATGCGCCAGTTGCTCTATCGATCTGGCGCAGAAAATTTTCTGCACGTTCCAGTTGTCCCGTTGCAAATTCCAAATCCCCGTGACCTGCAAGGGCGAAATCCAAATTACCTAATGTAGACATGAGGATACGTGCGGTAATCGCAAATCCAAAAGCTTTTAGATTGGCTCCACTGGCGGGATGTTCCAATATGTATCTAAAGGTGGGCTCCTGAATGCCACCGAATAATGCAAGATTACCTACAAATGAAGCCAGATCCCAGTAAGCGGGCATCAGAGATACATCCTCAAAGTCCGTCCAGATCCAGCCTTCAGGACTCGGCAATAAGTTTCTCATATGGGCATCTCCATGACACGGTTCCAGCAATCTCGTTTCGTCCCGCATCTGTTCATCAACCTGTTGAAACACGTTTAACAGTGCTTTTATGCGTTGATCGGAGTGATTCCTTAATCTAACGGCCGATTGACATGCACGCTCCCAAACTCCCAACACGGGAAGCTCGTTAGGGAAGGCTTTCATTGCTATGGAGAGTCTATTGACGAGTTCAACAGTTTCGCCCGGTGAAGGAGATTCTATTTGTGTAGGAGGAACATAGTTCCACAACGTCATCCAGGTTCCATCAACATCGTGCGGTCCTGCGTCAACAAGGTCAGCAGGCCGCAGCACGGGGATGCCTTGCGATTGGAGGTGACGTGCTACTAGCAGTTCACGATTAAGTATCTTGTAGGCATGCTCCGAATTTCCTTCTGAAAGAACAGTCGCAAGCCGGGCAACAATTGGATGAGGATATAAATGAATGATCAGGTTCCCACCAACGTTAAGCACAATAGGTGTGATAGCAGTTAAACCAGCTTTCCCGGCAGATAATACGACTTGATTAATGAGTTTGTCATTTTGCGGCACCCCAACAACTCCTAACCTTATTTCTCCTAAAAGACCTTCAGAAAAGGTTCCGGAATTTGAATAAACGTCTTTCGGAATCCATGTTATTACACTTTCGAATTATAAGTCCCGCTCCATCTTAATCGCTATATACTTGACGGGTTCTGTCTTGCTTATGTTCAGACCAACAGGCTTGAAGCCATGTTTATCATAAAAAGCCAATCCTTTGGAGTTCGTGTTATGGCAGAAGAGCTGCATTTTTTTCAACCCGTAATTCACTTTGGCTTTCTCCATCATGGTGAACAATAAAAAGTCCGAAACTCCTTTACCCCGGTGACGGGGCGACACGATGACATTGCCTAGCCAGCAGGTGCCCTCCTGATCATCTTTATCATACAAATTGGCATACGCAAGTACGTCATCCGATTCATCGTCACGCACCACGGTTGGTTCGACTCGATTTTCCAATAGGGCCAGAATTTGCTCGGGGGTAAGCGGATAGACGAACTTGGGGCTTACATAGAACAATTCCTCTTTGGACTCCGGGAAAGTAATGATGGTTGCCAAGTCGTCATGGGACAGGGTTCGGTGATAAAGCATGATTGTTCCGCCTTTCTATTAAGAGTTTCACTTTTACTTTTCCACAGCGGTTTCGCGCATTCTATTCTACCGTAAAATCAAAATACTTCTTCGGGTAGGGCTCCTTCTTCAGTGTGTAATGCCACCATTCCTTGCTGTAAGGCTCAAAGCCCTGCCTGACCATAGCGTTCTTCAGCAGATTGCGGTTCTTGGTCTGTGCAGCGGTAATCTTCTTGCTGCCATGCGAGGAGATATCACCCAGAAAATCAAATCCGCTGCCCATATCCAGCTCTTCGCCTGTCTTCGCAGACACAATCGTCAGATCTACGGTGCTGCCCCTGGAATGACCAGATTTTTTGGCCAAATAACCTTTAAACAGATCCTGCTTGGCCACATCGGGATAGAAAATCTCCTTCATCGCGATGTCCTTGCTGTCCTTGGACCAGCGTACAAAATGATTCACAGCCTTTTGCGGACGGTAGGCATCGAAGATTTTGAGCCGATATCCTTTGGAGGCAAGGTCTTTGCTGACAGCCTTCAGCGCCTTCGCCCCTTCTGCTGACATAATGGCAAGCGGCGCGTTATAGCCGTCGATCCGCGTCCCGATAAAATTATAATCGCTATAATAACGGATATCGTATTCGGCAGAGGGAATCACTTCGTCCAGATAAACAAATCCTTTGGGCAAATTCTGTTTCTTAACTACGGCTTCGGGCTCCGGCTTACCCGTCTTCATCTTCACATCTGCTTGCTGCGCAGGCTTGGCAGAGACGGAAACCTGCGTCTGGCTGGACGACGCAACCTCCTCCTGTTCTTCTATTTGTATCACGGGCTGCGGCTGGGTTTCTTGCTGCCCAGGCTTGTGCGAATCCGTGGCACAGCCAGACAGCAGCAGGACCATGATAAGAAAAAGAGCCACGGCTTCCAGCCCCAAGTTATTTCCCGGAGATCTCTTCAATTTGTTATCCTCCCTTACCGTCCTTTAAGGCCAATCTGACAACGAGTAAATAAGGCCAAATACAAGCATCCATATATAAATCCATATCTCCCAGCGGAGTAATGCCCGGAATCTGCCCGGATACTGGATAAATTAATCATACTATATTACCGCTCCAATAATCGGTATAATTTTCTTTATACCAGGATCAAATTCATTATTAACTAGGTGAAAAAGGGGAGTGCTGTCGATGCTTCAAACGGTTACCCATTCCATCGATGAACAAGCGGCCGGCCGGATACTCGTGCATGAGCATATCATGGTCGGCTTTGTGGAGGACGGCAAGCTGTCGGCGGCTGACTATGACAATGAAGAGGTCGTCTCCGCCATCCTTCCTCTGCTGCTTGCGCTCAAAGCAAGCGGCTGCTCCACCTTTGTCGACTGCGCCCCCCTTTACCTGGGCCGTGATCCTTACATACTGAAGCAGCTGTCGGTGCAATCCGGACTGCATATCATCACCAATACCGGGTTATACAAATGTCCCTATTTGCCGGATTTCGCCTATGAAGCGAGCGAGAGGGAGCTCTCCGCGATGTGGATACGGGAAGCCCGGGACGGCATCGGGGACAGCGGCGTTTACCCCGGCTTTATCAAAATCGCCTTGAATGACGGCACCACTATCAATGACACGCAGCAAAAAATCCTGCGCGCGGCCATGCGTACATCACTGGAGACGGGCCTGCCCATTCAATGCCATACCATAGGCGGCGATATCGCCCTCCATGCCAACGAAATCATGAGGCGGGAGCATTTTGAGCGGAGCCGTTTCATCTGGGTCCATGCGCAGACAGGGACCGATCTGAATGTCCATCGGCAGCTTGCGGAAGCGGGCATGTGGATTTCCATTGATTCGATCCTGCCAGGCACATATGAGAAGCACGCCGGGATGCTTCGGCAGCTAATTGAACATGGCGCGGGAGAACGGATTTTGCTATCTCAGGATACCGGCTGGTACACTGTGGGAGAGGAACGGGGCGGAGTTCTGAATCCGTATCACCGCTTATTCACGGATTTTATCCCCTATGCGGTTGAGCAGGGATTGGATGCGCAGTGGCTGGAGCGATGCGTCACCCGTCATCCCTTTGAGGCCATGAGCAGGCGGGGCTAATAAGGCGGCAGGAATGGCTCCCCTATGCTTGCAGAATACCGGGGCATTTGGAGCCCACTGGAGAAAAGGTTTAGGGGCGGTAAAAAGCATAAAAAAGCGGCTGCCTGAGCGACCGCTTACTTTAGGAATGTTCAGCTTGCGGTATGGTTGATTGCCAACACGTGTCACCCCACCGCGCGCGGGGTAGCGGCGCGTTGTTTCTAACCGCTTGTCGGAATAAACCGTTTAATCCAGCTGCCGAAGCCCGCCGCATTGCGGCTTTGAATCAGCACGACACCTTCGCCGCGGAATCGGCATACAATGCCTTCGCCGCTGGTAACGCTGGATAGCCATCCCTTGGAGGCTTTCTCAATTTTGTAATCCATGTAATCCGGCCAGGCGACCAGATGTCCGTTATCGATGATCATCTCCTCGCCGGGAGCGAGGTTGACTGCGTGAATGGCCCCGAAAGAGGACAGAAAGACCGTCCCTCTGCCGCTGATTTCAATGATGAAGAATCCTTCGCCAGACAGGAAGCCGCGCGCCAGATTTTGCATTTTGGTATTGACTTCAATGCCTGATGTGCCGGCAAGAAATCCATCCTTCTGGACCAGCAGCTTGTAAGTACCGTCCAGTTCAATGGACTGAATGTCTCCCATGGAGGAAGGGGCAAGCAGCGCCTCCGCCCGCCCGCGGGTGGCAACCAGCTCCTGAAAGAAAAATTTCTCCCCGCTCAGCATCCGTCCGAGGCCCCTCATAATACCGCCGTCCACGGTTCCTTTCAAATCAATGGTCGGCGACATCGACACCATGGCGCCCGACTCCGCCTTCACGCTTTCGCCTTTCTCCATCTCTACCTGCAGGAGTGCGAATGCGCCTTCATACAATACTCTATGCTTCATAATGATAACCTCCGTGTTATTCGCAATGGCTGATCCGTTGCTGCTAGTCCTATTATAAATCAGATTAATCCCATTAATAGTACAGCAAGCTAAAAATCTTGTAAAATGACCACGCCATTGACGACTGATTATCGGAGCGCATAGATGAATAATGCCAATGCGACAAGGGATGCTGCGGTACGGATATGGTTCCATGTGGTCCATACAGTTAAATACCGTGTCCACAGATTGGCGCCTTCGGCACTGCCGGGCTCTACGAGCGCCAGCGCGTCATTCAGCGGCACATTGAACACAATCGTGACCAGGAAGCTGCCAATAAGATAAATCAGACTTCCGGCGAGCAGATAGCCCATGCCGGGTTGGTCCCACCTGAAGAAGGAAGTGATGATAAATCCGGCACATAAGGAGGCCGTTCCGAAGAAAACAAGAGAAAACAACGGATTGAGCACGGTAATGTTGATGGACTGCATGGCGGCGATACCCTGCTGCGACGGGAGGCGGCCAAGAGCGTTCATCACGAAGGAAGAAAAAGCGAAGAACAGTCCTGCGGCAAGCCCCGATCCCAGCGCCGCAGCAAAAATCAGACTAAACAGCAGGCGGCTGGTCATATGGAACCGCCCCAGACACCCGCTGCCGAAGCGGCACGCGCATAATCTGCGAAATCCCGCGGCTCCCGGCCCAGCGCACGCTGAATGCCATCAGTCAGGTGGGAGTTGAAGCCGTCCAAAACCTTGGTGAAAGGATCAGTCAGCAGCACCAGCCGCTTTACGCCATGGCTCACTGCCAGTTCGGCGAACGAGCCAATTGCGGTGGCCGCTCCCGGCACCGCCAAATCAGGGAAATAGGTGATATATACAGCCGAAACACCGCTCAGTGACGGAGCCCATGAAGCCTGTTTCTCCCAATTGAAGAAATTCTCTCCAGTGCGGGAACCGATTCTCACCGGCAGGCCTCGCGAAAGCAGTCGTTCGGCGACACGGCGTCCTGTTTTCCCCGTACCGCCAACAATCAAAATGGGTTTCGTGTTCATTGATCATCCCTCCTCATTTCATCCTTATATTTGTTTGTGCAAGCAAATATTAATACAAGAAGAACCGGCTTCCACTATCCGCGGCGGCGGCGCCAAGGCTGAGCGCCGACCGTGCTTTTTTACGTTGGCTGACCACCCCATGCACCATAACAGGTGGATAAACCAGGAATCAGTCTTTATGTTCTAGTTGATCACTGACCTGATAGAGATGGAGCGTTAGTTCGTCGCCTTCCTGTTGGCCCAGAATGGCGGAATAACGGTCGCGCAGGTTATTCCAGCACTGGTTAATCACATCATCCAACGCTTTGCCTTTATCCGTCGCATAAATAAACGACATCCGCCCTTCAACACGGTTATACAGCAGCCCTTTAACAGTAAGCTTCTCAATCAGACGGGTCACCGTGGAAGGCTGGAGGTGGAGGATATCGCCTAACTCCTTCTGTGAAATGCCTTCCTTCTCGTACACAGCCATCAGTAAAAACCCGGAAGTGGGAGACAAGCCGCTGACGGCAAATTCGTCTTCCGCCATTTTGGTAATCACTCTGCTGAGCCTGTTGGCCGTGAAGTATAGACATTCTTTCAAATAAGTGCCCAGCATCCGCCTGCCACCTCATTTCTCCAAATGAATTTATTCAATAATTGTTTGTACATACAACTATAATATATTCCCATTATGAAGTAAAGTCCCCCTTTCACAAAAAGAAACCCATTACCTACAGGGTAATGGGCAGCCGGCTTATATAGCATGTCCAGCTTATGCAAGAGTTCGCCCGTGAGGAGAAGCTCCAAGTCAGTTATTCGCAATGGCTGATCAGCTGTTGCTAGTCCTATTATCAATCCGTTTAATCCCTTTAATAGTCCCTTCTTGTTCTCTCCATTTTTGCCCCCAAGCACGCATTGCAATAAGTACAGTTTGAAAGTCCTTTCCTTTATCGGTTAAGGAGTATTCCACCGTTACAGGCACAGTGGGATATACTTTTCGATGAATGACTTTATTTTGTTCTAAGTGACGTAAGGAATCTGTTAGCGACTTTGTGCTAATGTCACCTACATTTCTTCTTAATTGATTAAACCGCTGCGCTCCATTATGCAGATGACCAAGTATCAGGAATGCCCACTTTCCACCAATTATTTCAAGAGATGCGCAAATAGAGGACAAACACAGTTCTTCTTCGGAATCTTTATACATGTACTCACCTCCACTTACATAAAGTTAGTAAGATTAATAATGGAAATCATATATAAATAAATTGCCTTCTTCAAAATTTTTTATCCTCTATTTACAATAGCAATGAGGTAGATTGTATGCTACCCAAAAATAGAATTCATTTCAAGGGCAGATAGAAGGAGGTTATTAAATGTCTACTGTATTACTGATCAAAGCCAATAATCGCTCTGCTGAACAAGCCGTTAGTGTACAACTATACGATTCTTTTTTAGAAAGCTATAAGGAAGCACATCCCGATGATACCATACTTGAACTGGATCTATTCAAACAACATCTCCCTTATTTGGATGCTAATTTAGCCGATGGTTTGACGAAAGTAAAACATGGGGTACAACTCACTGCTGAGGAACAGAAGGCAATTTCAATTGCAGATCAGTATTTAGACCAATTTTTGAACGCAGACAAAGTAGTGATTGCTTTTCCTCTATGGAATATGACGATACCCGCAGTCTTGCACACGTACCTTGATTATTTGAATCGGGCCGGTAAAACATTTCGATATACCCCGCCAGAAGATATAAAAGATAAAAATGATCCATTTGCATCGTCTACAGGGCTTTTGCCTGATAAGAAAATCGCAATACTTAATGCAAGGGGAGGCGTCTATTCCCAGGAACCAACCGCTATTTTAGAAATGGGTGTGAATTATGTAAAAAACACCTTTGGGTTTTATGGGGTCAAACACATAGAAACCGTTATTGTAGAAGGACATCACCAGTTTCCGGAACAAGCGGAAGAAATGATTAAAGAAGGAATAGAAAAAGCTAAAATAATAGCGAAAAATTTCTAATCACGATTACTTTTACACCCGGGTCTAGCGACGGGATACGGGACATTGTTGTCACATAACAGAAACCGGATCAAGGACTTGTCATCGTGTACTGACAAGAGCTTGATCCGGCAACTCAACAAGCCCGTCATTTACGCGGCTTGTTATGGGCTATGCTGTTGATTTTCTGCTGGGCTTAGTTCGCGGGAAGCAGGAACGAATCTCCTGTTCGTTCCACCCACTCCCTGAGCTTGCCGAGCAGTTCCTTTCTTTTATCCGCATATACACTATTGTGAGCCACATTCATCAATTCGTACGGATCTTCATTCAGATTGAACATGAGCCAGGAGATGCCCTCGAAGCATACATACTTCCATCCGTCATTCGTTATGATGCCTCTCCACGGCTTGTCCACACTGTGGCCATGCCCGGTCGGAATAACCGACTGCAAATAGGCGGAATCCGGTTCGACTGTACGCACATTTTCCGGAAGCCGATGGGACGAATAATCCGTGCCATCCATCCAGGCCGGCACCTCTAACCCGCATAGCCCAAGCGTCGTCGGGGCCACATCCACATGATTGAGCAGGGCGGCCGATGTCCCGGTCTTCCGGTCGTAGAATGGACGTTCACCGCCAATAATGAAAGGAACGCGGATGGCCTCCTCCAGCGGACTCGTCTTGTTGAACTGTCCATGACTGCCGTGCAGATCGCCATGATCACTGAAGAAAACGATATGGGTGTTGAAATCGAGATCGGCTTCGCGCAAACTATCCCGAATCCGCCCCAAATTCCAATCCAGGTTCTCGATCATCGCGTAATATCCGGCAAGATCCCTGCCTGCCTGGCTCCTGATATTTTCAATAGGCGGTACGTTAGGACGCAGCTCTATCTTCCCGGGGGTGTGCTTGCCTTGGAAAGCCTCCGGAGCCATATAAGGATTATGAGGTGGCTGCACCGACAGGACCGCGAAGAAAGGCTGGTCGCTTCCGGACTCTGCTTGCAAGCTGCGTTCATGTATATGCCCGATCAGCAGATTCGTCAGCTCATCGGTTTCAAATCCGGGGAGCCTGTAATGGAAGGATTCATCTCCTTCTCCGCCATGCACCCAACAATCCCAAGGGCTATTGTTATTCTCATAACCGACCCAATGCTTGAAGCCCCCTCTTCGTTCCGGGGGCACGATATGAAAAGCAGCCCTTCCGTTGCGTTCCTCGTAGCCGTCAAGATGCCACTTCCCGAAATACGCCGTGGAATAACCCTCCTCGTTAAAAACATCAGCTATGGTCGGCTGCCCCTCCGGAAGACGGTGCTCATGTCCGGGAACGCAGCGATGGGGATAACGCCCGGTGAGCAGTGACCCCCTGGTCGGACAGCAGAGCGGGAAGCCGGATAAAGCACGGTTAAAATAAACGCCGCTTGCCGCCAAATTGTCGATATTCGGCGTATGAACATTCGGATCCCCGCTGCACCCCAAAGCTTGCGCCCGATGCTGATCGCCAAAAACCCATATCACATTGGGCCGATCTGTTTTTTTCCTATCACCCATGGCCGTTTTCTCCTCCTTTATATTTGGTTTATCCTTTCACACCTGACGTCACGATGCCCTGGACATAATACTTTTGCAGCAGTAGGAACAGCAGCAAAACCGGTAAAGCAATCAATGTCGTTGCCGCCAAAATGTAATTCCACTGGACTGCGTATTCCGTCTTGAATATACTCAGCGCCAATTGCACCGTTCTCATGTTGTCGGCATTGCTGATAACCAATGGCCAGGTATATTGATTCCATGAACCGATGGACTTAAGCAGTGCCAATGTGGCAAACACCGGAAGACTTGCAGGCACATAGATTTTAAGCAGCGTCCGCAAACGGGAGCAGCCGTCAATTTTCGCCGCTTCATCCAGCGCCTTCGGGAATTGAAGAAAAAACTGCCGGAACAGGAACACACCAAAAGGATGTGCGATTTGGGGAATGATGAGACCCCAATAGGAGTTCAGGAAGCCAATTCCGCCATTCCCCCACAAATCGTTGCCTCCGACTAATGGAAACTCCTTGATCTTCAGAAATACCGGTACCAGAATAACCTGCTCCGGAATCATCAAGCCGATCAAAGAGAAGAAGAAAAGAAGATCCCGTCCTTTAAAATTCAGCCTGGCAAAGGCATAACCCGCCAAAGACATCGTCAGGAGGCCAAGGCTGACTGTAATCGCCGTAATGATGAATGAATTTGAAAAGTAACGCGCCCAATTGCCCTGCCTCATCGCCTCCCAGTAGTTGTCAAAAGAGAACGATTCCGGAAGGATTCGAAAAACAGGCGATTGGATTTCCGCCATCGTTTTGAAAGAGCTTAGAATCATCATAACAAAAGGCAGTGCTACGATCACTGATATGAGTGCGATTCCGACCAACAGTATGATCTTGCGATGCAGTACCCGTTTCAACAGCCCGCTCCTCCTAATCTTCTCCATACTTTTTACGGGAGCCTCCGAAACGGTAGTTCAAAATTGTAATGAACAGAACCCCGCACAGCAGAATAACCGATTGAGCGGAAGCATAACCCATCTTGAATTCCGTAAACGCCCGCAAATAGATTTGATGTACCATCGTCGTCGTCGAATTGACCGGGCCGCCCGAGGTCATGATATTGATTTGTTCAAATACGTTAAACGAATTGATGACGCCCGTTACGAACAGGAAGAATGTCGCCGGGGCAAGCAGCGGAACCGTTATACGAAGAAACTGCTGAAATACGTTCGCGCCGTCTACCTCCGCAGCCTCATAATAATCTCTTGAAATACCCTGCAGTCCCGCCAGGAAGATAATCATGTTGTAGCCGATGCCTTTCCAGATACCCATCAAAATTACGGAAGGCATGGCGGTTTTAGGGTCGATCAGCCACTGCAGCGCATCGATTCCCAGAGCCTCCAGGATCCGGTTGAACATACCGGTGCTCGGGTCGTATAACCACATCCATACCATGGATACCGATACCATGGAAACGATATGAGGCATAAATATGAGCGTTCGCGCCCAACTGGTATTAAGCAGCTTCGTATTTAACAAGACAGCGGTAAGCAAGCCGATTGCCATCGTGGGGATGAGCGTGAACAGCAGATAAACCAATGTATTCCTGATGGAACGCAAGAACACCTGGTCATGCCAAAGCTCGCTGAAATTGCGAAATCCGATAAACTTGAGTCCGGAAAACATATTGAAATCCGTCAAGCTGTAATAAATCACTTCAATGATCGGGATCAGCAGAAAATAGGCAAACAAGATATAAAACGGAAGGATGAATAAATAACCGGATCGGTCTGCAAAAATGTTTTTCTTCCACATGTTGATACCTCTCCCTCGCATGATTTACGAAAACGGATTCCTCCCGGGGGGCGCCCGTTTTCGTTATTCATCTCGTTACTGTCCGATTTCTTTTTTCAAATCGTTGACGGCATCCGTGAGGGCTTGTTCCACGGGCTTCACCCCGAACATTGCTTCTTCATACCCTTGGTTCGAATATTTCTCGAAAAGCGGCGACCAAGTGACATTCGGTCTTCCCGACCCAATCTGAACCGCTTCCACGATAGCACCATTCATCTCGGGGTTCATCTCGATGAAACGGTCCGCGAGCGATTTATTGACCACAGGCACCATCAAATCTTCCATCCTTTTTTCCGCCCGTTCCTTGCTCAAGATAAATTCAATCAATTGCCACGCTTCGTCTTTAAGCTTGCTGGTGTTTGAGATGGAGAATAGTCTGAGCCCGTTGAAGGTGGAAGGAACTTTGCCCGGCACATTGCTGGCTACCCCGATCTTGCCTTCCAGTTCCGGATTGCTCTTGATCATTTCTCCAATCGCATCCGGCGAAATATAGGTCATCGCCGACTTGCCCATACGAAACGGTCCTGTCTCCGATTTGCTTTGGTCGTACGGTATTGAAAATTTCGCCAGTTCCTTCAAATACTCCAACGCTTCAACAGCCGCAGGCTCGTTGAACACAGGGATCCCCTTGTCTTCATCGACGATGGCACTGTTATTCTGGTGGCCGAACATCTCCAGCCAGAACGAGCCGTTCTGCTTCGGAACATCGAATCCTCCCCTCACCACCTTGCCGTTCTCGACAATCGCAAGCTTTTCTGAATACGTTTTTAATTCTTCCCAGTTTTGCGGTGCGCGCTCCGGGTCCAGATTAGCTTCAGCAAAGTAGTCCTTCCGGTAGGCAAATACATTGGGTGCCGGAATATATCCCATCCCGTACGTTTTTCCTTTGTAACTTCCCAGCTTGTAAATATTGTCGATGATATCATCCTTGCCTGCCCAGCCGTTGATGTAATCATCCAGCGGAATAAATTGCTCCAGATTGGCACGGCTTGCAATATTAATGATGCCAACCTCAAACAGATCCGGGGCTGTCCCCCCCGCAAAAGCGGTATTCCATTTGGCTTCCACATCCGCATAAGGGATATAGTCGGTTTCAACCTTGATATCGGGATGAAGCTTCTCGAAAGCTTCGATATCGGAGGCAATGCTCCGCGTCAACGCTTCATTCGGTCCGGATCCTCTCATCCAGAACTTAAGCACCTTCTGCTTCTTCCCCCCCGAATCCGCTTCTTCGCCTTTGTTCATTTGATCGCCGTTCGTCGCACCTGAGCAAGCGCTCATCAAGAGCGACAACGCTACGACCATTGCCAGAATCCACCCCATACTTTTTTTCATCTTAACTCTCCTTATGTTATGAAATCGCTACCAATCACTATGTTAAAGGAGAAAGATGAAGCGATCCATACTGCCGGATTAGGCATTGTTTCGTTTAAAACAGCCCATCTCATTATCTTCTTGCAGCCAGCTTAGGTTTTATTTCGGAATTCTTAGGGATTCCACATATTGGGAGGGGGATACTCCAAAATGCGTTTTGAATGCAGTGCTGAAATGCGCCTCGCTGGCATAACCTACTTCAGCCGCTGCTTCGTTCACTTTGTATCCGAGCGTTGTCAGCAGTTTCTTCGCCTGCTCCATCCTGAGCCCGATCAAGAAGCGGGTGAGGGTCATCCCGGTGTCTTTCTTGAATAGCTGAGACAAATAATTCTCGTTCAAATGAACCTGTTCGGCCAAAATCGTCATGGTTATTTTCTCGGCATAATGCTCACGGATATAAGCGATAACCCGATTGGTCGGTGCGCTGTAGACAAAGGTATGGTTGTAGGCCAAAACCTGCATGGAGCGAATATGGTGCAGAACAGTATCGCGCAGCTCCTCCCAGAATGACAGTTTGTTCACCTCGAAGGCTGGCCGGGATTCATCTCCGCCGAACATCCTTGCTGTTTCCGGCAGCTGCGCGTCCATCCGCCCGAGCATTAATTTGAACGCATCCGCCGCGTCTGCCGGGTCGAACCGGCAGTGTTTCAGCTCGTCCAATTTTTGCAGCACCCGTTCAATCAGGTCCGGATCCAGCAGCTCCGCGGACTTTAACGGCCGCATAAATTCAATCAATGCCGCCGCGCTGTCCGCGCTCTCTGCAGTATTCGGACCGGCAGGATTCACGCTGTTCATGCCTGTATAAAATTTATGGCGGTAAGCCCGCTTTGCTTCCCAAAATTCAGTCTTCATCCTGGCAAAGGTCCCGAATGATTCACTGATTCCGAATGAAACCGACATTTGACAGCTTTCTTTGACCTCTTTGCTGAATGACAGGCATTTGTCGGTCAGATCGATGCAGGGCGGTGCCGGGTGTTCGGCGGAACAACCGGCCAACAGGACGATATGGTCCTGTTCGTCCGCAAAAAGAAAATGTTGTACGAACATCTCTTCCGCCCATTTCCCACACTTCTCAAACAGAATTTGCTGTACATGTTGCGGGATTTCCCCGTGTGCCGCAGCATCCAGTCCGCAATATATCCAGCGCATTGGCCCTTGCGTCATAGACGGCGGCAGCCATTCTGCCGGCTGGTTCAGTACGTCGCGAAGAAGCCACGGGCCATCCTGCCGTTTGGTCTCCGGCTTCCATGCTCCAGCGGCCGTCCGCTCTCCATGCTCGCTTGCAATCTTGCGCAGCACCGCGATGATGTCCTGATCATCCGTCTCGGCTTTAAGCAGATAATCCTTGACGCCGATTCTCAAGCCCCTGCGGACAAACTCAAATTCGTCATAATTGCTAAGGATAAGAAACGAGGTGTCCGCATTCAGCTTCATGACCTTCTCGATCAGCTCCAAACCGCTCATGACAGGCATCTTGATATCCGTAATAATGATGTCCGGGTTGGCGGACAGACAGAGCTCAAGCGCTTCCTTCCCGTTCGCGGCTAATCCCGCAATCTGAAATTCTGCGGCATATTGTCTGATGACATGCTCAAACCACTGACGAATCGGCTTCTCGTCATCGACGATAAGTATCTTCAACATGATGCATCGCTCCTATCTGTTCTCCTTGATGACCGGTATCCATAGAGTGACGCGTGTCCCCGTACCTATCCGGCTGTCTACCTTCAGTCCATATTTTTCACCGAAATGCAGTTTGATTCGCTGCTCGGCGCTGCGAATGCCTAGTCCGTTTCTGCCTTTGTCGGGATCCATACCCACACCGTCGTCTTCAATGGAAACCATGATCTGCCCCCCTTGCATCCGGGCCTCCACCCGGATCATACCATTGCCGTCTTTTGGCTCAATCCCATGGAAAATGGCATTCTCAAGCAGCGGCTGGATCAGCAGCTTTACTGTCATGCACGCCCTCACATCTTCCTCGATATCAAAGATGACATCAAATTTATCTCCATAGCGGACTTTCTGAATCAGAATATAGTCTTCAAGAAACTTCAATTCCTCGTCGAAGGCAATCCACTCCTGGCCTTGGCTGAGACTCTGCCGGAGCAGACGCACGAGCGATATAATCATCTTGTTGACCATCCCGGTATTGTTGATTTTCGCCATCCATCGGATCGAGTTTAAGGTATTGTACAGAAAATGAGGATTGATTTGCGACTGCAGCGCTTGTATTTCCGCTTTCCGCTTCAATTCGTTCTCGTTTTGCACTTCAACCAGCAGCTGTGCGATCCGCATGAGCATCGTATTGTACTTTTTCATCAGGATGCCGATTTCGTCCTTCCGGTCGACCGTAACCAGCATCTTGAAATCGCCGCTCTGAGCCTGCTGCATGGATCGGACCAATCTTTTGAGCGGAGAGGAAATGCGGTAAGAAAAATAATAAGTCAGCGCAAACAGAGCAATAAGAATGCCAAATGCCGAAAGAAAGATAAGCTCTCTCACATTGTTCATGTCCTTCAACAATATCGAAAGAGGTATTCTCTCCACCAAATACCAGTTCATTGACGGAACTTTGCGGAAGGTAACAAGAGACTTCGCACCCTCATCCTCCATCATAAAGCTGCCTTTTTCGTACGGCTGCAGCTTCCGGAAAAAAGAATCGTCGCCGAAGCTTTCCCCGATCATCGCCTGGTCGCGGTCAGAGAGGACACCGCCGTCGGCATTCATAATCATCAGATTAATACCGGTCAGATTTTTATAGGCGTCAAACAGCACACGCTCCTCAAAATCGAGAATCAATAAGCCCAGATCTTCCCCGGTATAAACATCCCGCAAATACCGCATGGCCGAAAAAACGTATTTCCCGTGATGAAGGTACGTATCGCTCCAATGCATTTTGTTAATGTCGGTGATCTCGCGGGTCATCTTCAGTTCCTGAGCAAAGTCATAGTCCCCCTGCTCGTCAGCGGAGCTCGAATAGGAAATTCCGTTAAAACCGATGAAAGCGGTTGTATATTTCAGATGCTTAAAATAGTTCCCTGTTTGATTGACCGCATCATTAACTTCCGCAAGTGATTTGTACTTTTCGTATTCAGATGAACGGTCATCATTGCGAAGCCAGTCACGTATTTTGGAATCCAGAAAATAAATATTCGATACCGACAGCATGTTCTGATTGATCGCCTCCAGCTTCTCGGAAACCTGCTGTAAAATAAGCTGCTTCGATTCCCTCACCTGGCGTACGATGCTTCGCTCTGCCACCTGGTAGGCGATAGAAGTGAGAAGCACGATTCCGATCAGAAACAAAGGCGCGATCGTCATAAACAGCTTGTTTTGAATTTTCATATTGTTAAAGAATCGTGTTAAAAAAATGGATGACCGCCCCCATGCCCATCATGATCTGATCTTCTTTATATCCGGCTGCGCACGGCCAATAACGCGGAATGAACCCGCGTTCGGTTTTGTGCCCTCTTATCGTACCACATACGTCAATCAACAAATTTTAAACGTTATTATATGGGATTGCGTCCAAATTAAAGATATTTTCAGGGCATCGACAGCTGATTCTCGAAACCATTAGAATAGAATGGGCAGGCGCTTTCGGGTCGTAGAAGGAGAATCTGCAATGCGGGGAAGCGGGAGATCTCTTAGAATGATTTGTACAATGGGGGCTGCAAACGACGAATAACCGAAGCTCTTACGCTCTCGCGGGTGGAACATTCTTCCGATCGTTTCTTGCTCCCAGATTTCTTTTTATCAAATAAGGTCTTTAGCTGTAGAAATCCCAGGGCAAAGGCGAACACCTCCGTTTCTCCAGAACGTTTCCTCCCGCTGACGCGTGAATCATGTAGACCTTTTTTCAGACCTGATAATTGATTGGATTTCGCAGGCTTAGCAAGCTAACGCTCTCGCGGGTGGAACATTCTTCCGATCGCTTCTTGCTCCCAGATTTCTTTTGATCATATAAGGTCTTTAGTGGTAGAAATCCCAGGGCAAAGGCGAACACTTCCGTTTCTCCAGAACGTTTCCTCCCGCTGACGCGTGAATCATTGTTTCACTATTCCAGGAAGCATTCTGCTCCAATGGACGAAATTGTTTGAATATCAACGAATATAACCCCGCTTGTACATTCAAATCAGGTGTTATTGCATCACTGAAAATATGTGGAGAGAGGTGTTGCTTCATGAGCGGCTTAAACAAAGTTTATATCAAAACAGAAAGATTGATTGTCAGAACATTTGACGAAAGTGATTTTGAACAGTTTAAAAAACTTTTGGATATGCCTGAGTATGGAGGATGGCAAATGCAGAAGCCAAGGGCAAAAGAATTTTTTAACTGGCAGCTTTCAAATTATGAAATGATGGATATTGTAACCGGAGCAATATGCCTAGGAATCTTTGAAAAGGCAACAGGTGATATTGTGGGGCAGGTTGCTGCACAAGAACATGATGACCTCATGAACCTGAGTTTGGTTATGGAATACTTCCCTTCGCAAGAGGGCATGGTTATGCCAAGGAGGCTGCAAAAGCAGCTCTTGAATGGATCGAGAAGTATTTTGATATTCCTTATTTAATAGGAACGGTTGAGGTTGATAACATTCCATCTCAGAAGGTTTTGGAATATTGTGGATTCCAGCTTATTGATGTACGTAATTTGCTTGTTCATATTATGAATGAGCAACTTGATTTTAAATATTATAGATATCGCTTGGACAAGTCTCTTTAACGGATACAATGTGGGCAGTCATCCTTCCAATATGTCGCCTCGATAAGCAACTTTTCACGGAGAACGAAAGCGGAAGGGGCATTTGAATCTGGAGAAGCGGAGCGTTCGCCTTTGCAGCCGGATGATAACCCCTTTCAGGGTTTATCTAATTAGAAATCATCTGGCTGCAACAGCGATCGGAAGATCAAATGACGCCTTCAGCGGCTCCTTTGTCGCCGCATCGAAGCAATCAGATCGAATTCAGAAATTCCACGATCGTCAGCAGCCCTTTGTCGAAATTCTCCAAATGGAAATGCTCATTGGGAGCGTGGAGATTCTCATCCGGAAGCCCGAAGCCCATCAGGACGACCGGCACGGACAATACACGGGACAATGCCTCGACAATGGGAATCGAACCGCCATCCTTGGTGAAGACGGGACGGGTGCCGTATACCCGCTCGTAGGCGTCGGCCGCCTTCTGCAGCAGGGGAGTGGACGGGTCGATCGTAAACGGATTGCCTTTCTCCCGCTGGGTAACCGTCACCCTCGCGCCTGGCGGCGTATGGCTGCGGATATGACGTTCGATTTTGTCCAGAATATCCTGGGGATTCTGCTGCCCGACGAGCCGGCAGGTGATTTTGGCGTGGGCCTGGCAGGGGATAACCGTCTTGGTGCCTTCCCCCTGGAAACCGCCGTACATGCCGTTGATTTCCAGCGTCGGCCGTGCGCCGGTCCGTTCAACATAGGAATAACCTTCCTCGCCATAAAGCGCATCGAGATCAAGCGTGAGCTTCTGCTGCTCCTCGTCGAAGCTTTTACGCGCAAGCTCCGCTCTCATTTCTGGCGTGAGATCCGGCACATCGTCATAGAACCCTTCCACCGCAATGCGCCCTTTCTCATCATGGAGCGACGCCAGCAGGGAAACCAGCGCATGCAGCGCGTTGGGAACGCCTCCCCCGAAGGTTCCGGAGTGCAGATCCGACTTGGCTGTGCGCACGGATACGTCAAGCGAGCATAGTCCGCGAAGCCCGGTGCTGATCGCGGGTTTGCCCGGAGCAAGCAGCTCCGTATCGGAAATCACGACAACATCGGCAGCCAGCTTGTCCTTGTATGTATCGATGAAGGGATGGAGATTCGTGCTGGACACTTCCTCCTCGCCTTCAATGCACAGCTTGATGTTGACCGGAAGCGGCGTTCCCTGCTGAATCAAGGCCTCAACGGCCTTAAGATGCAGGAAGAGCTGGCCTTTATCATCCGTCGCTCCCCTTGCATACAGCTTGTTGTCCCGGATCTGCGGTTCGAACGGCGGCGTTTCCCACAGATGAAGGGGGTCCACCGGCTGTACGTCATAATGGCCATAGACCAGAACGGTCGGCCTTCCCGGCGCATGCAGATGGTCGGCATAGACGATGGGATGTCCTTGCGTCTGGTGAACCTCAACGTTCTCCAAGCCTGCTTTCTTCAGCGTTTCCGCCAGCCAGTTTGCCGCCCTGTTCACATCTTCCTTATGCTCGGACAATGCCGAAATGCTGGGAATGGAGATCCATTCCTTGAGCTGGTTCAGATGTTCTTCTCTTCGCTGCTCGAAATACGCTTTGTAATCCATGGGAAGCCTCCTTGTTTTCTTTTCCACATTATAACCCTACCGGAGCAAAAATAAAAAAATGCAGGGCTTGGCACTAGGCCGAGCCGCCTGCACTTGCCGACTGTCTTCTGCGGATTGCCTGAACGCCCATCACGACTGCCGCCAGCTCGTAATCATTAAGGTCGTCCGAATGGTTCTCCAGGCAATAGGCGCCGGAATGAAGCCATCCGCTTGTTCGCTCGAAGCTGGCTACCTGCTCCTGTGTATCGATGCGCTGAATGCTGTATTCCTTGGAAAATGCCGGTGACGTGATCTCGTAAGTCCCCCGTCCCTCCGCCTCATACTCAAAGCGCTTGGACAGGAAGCTCATCCTGACCCGAAGCACCCCGACCAGGCTGTCATGGCCCTGCGTAACCTCCCACTTGTTGGAGAAGAAGCGGAATTTGCCGCCATACATCCGCCTTCCGCCCGCATCATAGATATCCAGAGAAGAGCCGAAAGCGCTCTTCAAATCCAGCTCTCCCAGCTTCTCTCCCTTCTCATTCATCATTTCGGTTATTCCCGTACTAAAGAAGTTGTCGCGAACATATATAGCCATTCGAATCGCCTCTCTTTCCTCCTACAGATGCGCCAGCAGATTGGCGCGGATATCCGCAATGCTCTGATCCACAAGCAGCTTCCCATCCTCGAAAACAACCGCCAGCTCATCATCCGCCTGCTTCGCCGTATACTCGGCCATGCTCAGATTATCGGTATAGGTCAGCACGCCGTCCTTCTCTTCCACAAGCACAAGCCCCGTCTGCGATTTCTTGACTCCGCTGTCGGTCTTGGGGTCCTTGTAGATCTTCCGCTCTTCGCCGTTTACGATCGTGAAGGTCGATTTCAGCGCAAAACCGAAGGTGTCACGGGTATTATATTGGTACGTATAGGATCCGATGCCAAATACCATATTCGTCGAAGCAAAACCCTTGGCCGCCAGCTTCTCGCAAATTTCCCGGCAGCGCGCGATTGTAATGGCATCGCCATAAATGGCTCCAATATGGCTGTCGAGCTGCTTGAAGCCTTTCTCTGTCGTCGTCCCGCCGAAAATGTCCCAGAGGATTTCGATCACGCCCTTGCGCTCGAACTCATGCGTGGAATCCGGGTCGCCGCAGATGATCTTCACCGGGTCCCCGCTGTCCGGACGGATCACTACACGGCCGTCCCGGCTGAGAATATCCTCCTTCAGTCCGCGGATGACCACATCCAGCACGCTCCATAAATCCCAGGTGTCCGACACAATGGATACAAACCCGCTCGGGTACACCTCTTTGATCAGGTAACGGTAGGAAGCCATCTCGTCCGTGCCATGCGCGCACATGACGCTGTGCTCGGTCGCCGGAATCGAGGTGCCGACCAGCTCCTTCTCCAGATTGGCACGGTAATAATCCTCCAGGAACAGAATCGACGGGATCGTGTCCGTGCCTGTGAACGAAATCAGATGCCCCGCGCCGCTGCCTTTGGCAGCTTCCAGCGAGCCCATGCCGCGCATCGAGAAATCATGTCCCTGGAAAGGGACGCCGGATGTATCCCCATTCGTTTCCTTCGCGAAATGCTCCAGTATTTTACGGTATTCAAAAGCAAGCGTCGCGCTGGTTGTCGGCATCCACAGCTGGCAGGACATCAGCGTTTCCAAATAATTCGTCAGCCAGAAGAACGTCGGCTTCGTATTCTCGATCGTCAGCATCGGCACCTTGACCGGTACCAGCGTCCCTTCCTTAATGGCTTTAATCTTGATGGGCAAATAGCCCAAATCATGCAATTCTTCAATATGCGAGGCATCGGGGTCCTGCGTGCCCAGCGCGAAATGGAGCACCCGTTTATATTCCTGGACCACTTCTTCTTTGCTTCTGCCAAAAAAATGCTCATCGAAATAGTGGATCAGATATTCCTTGATAAAAGCTTGAAAGCCAAAGGCCACAACCCGGTCAATCGTCTCCAGACGGCTGGTGCGTGCGGTCCAGGTGGAATAGACCAGCTCCGTCCCTTTGGGATATTGGTTTTTGTGGCTGACTTTATAGAAATCGCAAAGCAGCGTAGCAGGATAAATGAATGGCTGTGTCATATTAAAAACCTCCGATTTCATATCGTGTAATTTTGTCATGGCCGGTCTGATCAAGGATCGTATCGGTGGTGAATACCCGGTCGATCAGATCGGTCGTGAGGATCTTACCCTGATGAATGGAATTCTCGCAGTGGCCGACAAGCAGATAAACAGCGGACGCGCCAATCTCTCTCAGCTTCTCCGCGCTTCTGATGAACGTTCCGCCGTAGGAGCACAAATCGTCTACAATAATGGCCTTGAACGGCTTCTCAGGGATCTTACCAACGATATCCAGACTTTGAATCTGTCCCGTCTGAAAATCCCTGGACTTGAAGCCAACCAGCTGCTTATAGCCTTTCACCTTGCTGTAGCGCTTCTGGGCGCCCGCATCCGGGAAGAACAGATAATCCTGCTCCCGGTCGAAGCCAACCTCCTTCGTTACCCGCTCCAGCAGTTCAATGGTCGGATAGGTGGCGGTACTCCGGTTAAGCAGCGCCAAGGTCACATCCGAATGCGGCTCGATGACCGTAACGTCATGAAATTGCAGCGAGTTGATCAGATTGGCGGCAACTTTCAGGGTGAATACAGACAGCCCCTCCACCCGGTCCATGCGGCTGTAAGGCATGTAATAGATGAGGAGCGAAGCGGGCTTGCTGCGCTCATCCAGCACATTTTTCACAAACATCAGCTTGATAAGATCGCTGTCATTCTCATATTTGAAAGAGATGGTGTTGAAGTCCTTCATATTGCTGCCAATAGCCTCTCCATTCACAAGTGTCTCACCGTTGGGAAAGGTCTGGAATTCCAGTTCCACGCCGTTTAACAGAATCATCTTGATCACGCCCTTTGCTTCATAGTGTTCAAACTAACCATATATCGACAGCCGCGGCGCAAGCTCCCTGAACCGGTACAGTTGAGCAGCCCGCTGGGAATACAGATTCGACTGTTTGGGCCGGCCATCCTCGTCTGTGACTTCTTCAATGATGCCTTGACGGCTCTGGGTCGAGGTAATCTTGCGGGTAAAGTTCTGCTCGGCGAATTCCGGCACTACGGTCTGAATGACCTGGTAAAGCTCACTGATCGTAAACTCCTCCGGCAGGAACTCTCTGGCTATCGTTGTGGTCAGCATTTTGTCGCGGATGATACGCAGCGCGTCCTCCAGAATGACGCGGTGGTCGAAAGCCAGGTTCATCTTCAAGGCTTCCTCGACCGGAAACAATTGCACATCGGCGGCATCAACCGATGCTCTCCGCTTGAGCAGCAGCTGCTCATTCACAAGCGCCAGGAAAGCGTGGGAGATGATCCAGCCGCGGGGATCGCGTCCCGGCTCGCTGTATACGTTGAAATATTCAATATGCACATCATCCACGCCGGTTTCTTCCTTCAGCTCGCGCCGGGCACAATCATATACGGTTTCCGTATCGAGCGTAAAACCTCCCGGAAGTGCCCAAGCCCCTTCGAACGGCCACACTTTGCGCTCAATCAGCAGCACCTGCAAATCCCGCTTTGGCAAAGATTTCTTGAGACTGCTTCGTTCCGTGGTTACAATGGTGAATATAACAATATCTGTAGGTGCCCCATCCGGTGTCCGGTAGTTACCCACTTCGTAGTTAAATTCATTTTCTTTCATAAAAGGTCCTCGTCCCCCTTCCATATCTTCAATTCGATATTATCATTATGACATATTTAAAAAGAATGTCAAGGGACTGACTGATTTTCTCCTCCGGAATGCAAAAAGAAAAAATCAGCTTCCATTATCCGTATACATTTCCGCACACAAAAAGCCGGACGCGGTTGTTTATCCGCGCTCGGCTTATATGTGGTGCGTGCTTTGCAGCAATCTGCCTTATTTTTTATGTGGATACATGAATGAGCAGCATCCGAAAGGCTTCATCCCTGCCGCACCGTCACCTCTGCATCCCATGCGGGATCCAGTGCCTCCAGATTTACTTTGACTCCGGCAGGAACCTGAATGGTCAACCGGCGGCTCCCTGCTTCCCGGGTCCACGCGATTTCAATCAGACCTGCAGGGGTCGGCACGCTGCCTTCCGCCCAGGTCAAATCCGTCTCCTGCGGAGGAACGACGGCGATTGTACGGTAGGCAGGCTCCATCAGCTGCAAGCCGAGCACATATTTAGCCGCCGCATAAGCGGGAGCCGCCGACCAGCCTTGGGCATAGCTGCGGGTGAGCCGCGTTTTGTAGAAGCCGGGGAACGTTTCCCAGCAGGTGGTGGAGCCGTGGCGCAGCATCATGCCCCATTCCTTGCGCATCGTATCCAGAATCCGCTGCGTCTGCCCTAGCTCGCTGTAGACCTGGAACAGATAGAAGGACATGAACGGAGAGCCGATTTTGACCCAATGCTCCGGCGGCGACAGCAGCTGCCGCTCCACCCATGGCCTGGTCTCTTCCGACAGCGCGTTGTGGGTATGAAGCAGGACATGCGTCTGCATGCTGAAGGTCGTGGAACGTCCCGTCTCCCGGGATATTCCGTCAATGAAGGCCTTGCGCTCTTCATCCCAGAGATGGCGATTCATTGCCGCAAGAAGACGCGAGCGTACGGCCTCATAATGAAGACCATCCTCCGCCGCATCGGCATGTTCCGCCAGCCTGCAAGCCAGCTGGAAGCAGTACGCCAGCAGACCCTGCTGCGCAGTGACGACACCCTTGTTGCTAATATCGAGCTCCGCCCAGTCGAGCAGGTTCCAGGAGCTGATATCAAACAGCCCCTCTTCATTTATGAAAGATTCATACACCGCCACCGTTTGTTTAATGGACGGATATAGCTTGGCGGCTAATGATGTGTCTCCGGTATGTTCGGTATACTGCTGGACGGCAATGATCCAGTTAAACGTCCAGAACGGAATCGAAGCCTGCCAATCCGTCGGCATCAGCGCCGGGATCAGCTTGCTCTGGGCCGCCGAATCCGCCGCCAGCTCCAGGCAGTGGCGCACAAGCTCATAGCTGCCGAACAGCTGGTAATTAATCAGCATGCTGGTATTGGCATCGCCCAGCCAATAAACTTGCTCGAATGTCGGACAGTCGACGAACGTATCCTCCATGCACAAATGATGCGTGTGCCGCGAGATGCGCCAGATTTCCGTCAGCTGGTCGTCTGAACAGCGGAATTGCCCCGCTCCACTGACGGGATAGGCGTTCTTGACCATCCGGATGCCATAGACCGATATGGGCTGCTTCTGGCCCCGCACCGTCATCATCAAATACCGGAAGCCCATGCGGTTTATGCTGCGGTAGCTTTGCCGGCCTTCGCGGCAGATGTACCGCACGGAGTTGTTCAGACCTTCCGTAAACTCGATTACGCCGCCGGGCATGCTTTCAAACCCGTACCAGTCAATAACCGTTCCCGCCTGCGCTTCCAGCTCGAATTCCAGAAAACCGGCATGGATGGTGCCGAAATCCACGATGATCTCCATGTCTCCCGTATCCGGTCTCTCAAGTTGAGCCGCATCGGGAGTGGCATGCAGCAGGACTTCATCCCCGCGAAGCACCGGATATCGCTGAAGCACTTTCTTGTTGCGCATCAGGGAATAAATATGCTCATCGCGGTATACATATTCCGCCGGGACTTGGATCGCCTTCTCCGCGTATTGCGCCAACGCTTCGGCCGAAGTGCATACGCCAATCGCCAGCATTTCCGGCAGATTGGCGTCCAGTCCCGAATCCCCTTCCAGTCCCCCGTAAACCGGACGGATGCCGTCCGCGGCGGGAACGATCGTCTCGAAAGGCCCGAACACGACAAAAGGCGAAACCTGCTGCGCCTGATCAGGGGCCACTTTATCCGGGAATGGGTGCCCGAAGGCAAGCTCGCCGGGGAAACGAAACTCCAAATGCACGAACAGATCGTCATGGATGCCGAATAGGCGCATCAGAAACAACTGCCGGCCCGGCAGCAGGGATACCTCCACCGTCCGGCTGTCCGGATGAACGGAATAAGCCTGTCCCCCGATGGCGAAATTGCCGTACACGCCATTCCAGGAAGGATGGGGAAAGGAAATCACCCCTTCCATTTCCTCTTGGACGATGAGTTCAACGGCCAGATAAGCGCTGAATATATTTGCATTCGCATCCCGTCGTCCCGGATACAGCGCCTCCCGCAGATTGAGGGAAAGCACCATCCCCTCCGGACGGACAGCCTGCTTGGACACGATCCGCTGCGGCTCCACAAAGGTATTCTGCATCGGAAGGATGTCGCGGGGACGAAGCTCTCCCCAGGGTCCGCTGCCGCCAGCAGCAATTTTGACCGCCTGAGTCCAGCTTTCCTCGGCAAACTCCGGCTTCGTCCAATCTCCCTGCCAGGCGGCGGAAGCATCATAAGCCTCCATCCAGCCGAGGTTTACATTGCGCTTCACCGTCTGCCGCTTATAACCGGGATGGATGGAGCAGGACCAGGATTCGTCCGAAGCAATAACACGCTCCACCGCTCCGCCCAGCAGCTCAAGCTGGACGAGCAGGCCCGCTTCATGCTCGATATATTGATAATTGGAATGCCCGAAGTGGGCAACCCGCACGGCGATGTTATTTTTCCCTGCACGGAGCAGATGTCGGACATCGTATTCATCGTAATACCAGGCATGCGGCATGGAACGGACCGGCCCTGTTCCAAGCTCGGTCCCGTTCAGGTAAACCTGGTATCTGCTGTCGGCGGTAACTGCAAGCATCGCCTTTGTCCAGCCCGAATCCTCCTCCAGCTCGAAGGACTTCCGGAAACACATTTGCGCATTCACAGGTGTGCGGTCGCCTGCCGCCCAGATCCAATCCGCCGACCATTGTTTTGCTGCTGCTGCCATAGAGGAACTGCTCATCCTTTCACACCGCCCGCCGCTACGCCGTCCATAATCCGTTTGGAGAAGAAGAAGAACGCAATCAGAATCGGCACAGTGGATATAACGGAAGCGCCCAAGGCCAGATCGACCGTATAGAGCAGGTTAGTCGTATATTTCATAATCATCAGCGGAATGGTTTTGTTCGCTTCGGATTGCAGAAAGATCAGCGGAACAAAAAACTGATTCCAGATTTGGACGGACATGATAATGCAAATACTGAATACAACGGGACTCGCCAGCGGGAACATGACACGCATGAAAGTCGTCCATTCCCCTGCTCCGTCCACCTTGGCCGATTCATAGATTTCCTTGGGCAGCCGCTGGAAGAACACCGTCAGCAGAAACACCGCCATGGACAGTCCCGCCGATAGAATCAGAATGATCGCCGCATGCGTGTCCAGCAGCCCCATGCTGCGGATGATGATAAAGATCGGCACGATCCCCAGCTGTACGGGAAACATCATACCAAGCAGAAAATAAATCAGCAGCCCTTTCTTGAAGCGGAACTGGAACCGTCCGATGCCGTAAGCGACCATCGAAGAAAGCATGACCACGATCAGCAGCGAGATACAAACAATAATGACGCTGTTCATAAAATAAATATGAAAATGCCCTTCGCTGAACAAACGCGCATACGTGCCGAAGGATAAGGTATCCGGCAGCCCGAAGGTTTTGGACAGAATCTCCGACTTGGGCCGAAGTGACTGGTACGTCATATAAGCCAGAACAAACAAAGCAAACAGCGAGTAGAGCCATAGAATCAAGGAAGAAACCGTGATGGGTTTGCGTTGGTGGTCCATTTTAGTAGTCCTCCGTCTGCCGGTAAGTAAGCATAATTTGTACGAGAGCCACAATAAACACCATTGCGAACATGACACAGGCGATCGTCGTGCCCATTCCCATCGCATTCGTGTTCAAGGTGCCGCCCACGGCGCTGTTGTCGCCAAACGATATGCGGTAGAAGAACAGGGCCATGACATCCACGCTGCGGTCGATGCCCCCCGAGACCCCGCCGAGAATAAAGCTGAAATCAAACACGGTCATCGAATAGATATACGTCAGAATCAGCATATTCATAATCGTCGTTTTGAGCTGGGGAAGGATAATATACAGGAATCGTTTCCAGCTTCCGGCACCGTCCAGATAAGCCGCCTCGAGCATTTCCTCCTGAATCATCTTCATCGCGCCAAGGAAGAACACCATCCCTACGCCGACGCCAGACCAGGCCGCCATTATCCAGACGATATAGATGCCGTATTCCGGAATGCCCATCCACGGCTTCGTATGGTCGCCCAGACCGACCCATTCCAGCACCTTGTTCACCACGCCGATATTGCCGTCCAGAAGGAGCGCTCCCATAAAGACAATAACGGGTGTTGAGATAAACTGCGGAGAGAAAATCATCGACTGAAAGAACTGATGGCCTTTCACCTTCAGATAAATCGTATAAGCCATATATAGTTGGACCGGCATCAGGATAAACACATTGAGCGCGAAAATGGTCAAGCTGTTGGTCAATGCGTTTGTCCATTGCTCCAGCAAGTTGGCGTTAGTAAATAGTTCACGGTAATTGTCAAAGCCGACAAAGGTTTTCTCGCCAATGCCGTCCCAATGATTCAAGCTCAGCTGAATGGCGGAGAAGATCGGATATACAACAAACAGGGAATACAGGATAAATCCGGGTATAATAAACAGCATGTAAGGCCTTTTACGTAGCCAGATGGCCATAAAGCTCTCTCACCTCTTTCTACTGAAGCTTAACCGCACCCGCGTTAGCCCTTCCTTTCTAACGGGAAGGGCATCAGCAGGCAGAAGAAACGGCTGCCGCCGGGCTACGGCAATGCAGCTCGTTTCTTCTTTTGCTTAATCGGTGTAAGTCGCCGATTCGTCGAGTAATTTCACGGCTTCCTCACCTGTAATTTTGCTTGTAAACAGCTTCGGAATAACATCCTTCATCAGAATATCGGCCGTATTGGAATCGGTCGAAGCCAAGGCGGACATGACCGCATAAATCGCAGGACCGGCCTCGTCGAAATTACCCAGCTCCTTCACTTCATCATTCTTCGCCGTGATATCCTTCAGGGTCGGAACGAGCCCTGTCGCATCCTCAAGAATTTGCTGAGCCTCCAGGCTGTTCAGGAACTCGATATATTTGACAGCTTGATCCGGATGCTCGGATTTGGCGGATACCGCATAAGTCATAAAGTTGCTGAAGCTGGCGGCGGCGATTTTCTTGCCTTCCGCGTTTGGCAGAATGAAGCGGCCGACATTCAGACCGGATGAGGCATAGGTCTGATTATTCCAGGTGCCGTCCACGATCATAGCGGCTTTCCCGTTGGTGAACGCAAACTGTGCGCCTGCCATGTCGTTGGCGATAAAGTCTTTGCCGAAGTAGCCTTTCTCAGCGAAATCGCGGTAATTCTGCAGCGCTTTGGCAAGTGCGGGATCCGTTACTTTGCCGCCGCTTTTGAGGACGGCGTTCAGCGCATCGTTAGCGAGCGCCGAGCTCATGGCATAAACGAGCCAGGAGCGGTCCCATTCCGATTTGCCCGGCATGGAGATTGGGGTAACGCCAGCCGCTTTCAGCTTATCGAGCGCCTGTACGAACTCGTCCCAGTTGGCCGGCTCGCCGATGCCGTTCTTCTCGAAAAGCTCCTTGTTGTAGTAGACCAACTGCGTATCCGTGAAGGACGGCAACGCCGAATACATTTTTCCATCGACTGTGGCATAGTCAATTTCACCCTCTGCAAAACGGCTCGTATCCAGCTTGTAATCGTCCAGCGGAAGCAGGAAACCCTGGCCTACCATCTCCTTCATCCGCGGCGTTTTGTTGCCCTGCACAACGAACAGATCGGGCAGCTCATTGGCTTGCAGCGCCACGTTCAGACTCTGGTCATTCTGGGCAAAATCGTATTGGATTTTGATGTCGGGGTTTTTGGCCATGAAGGCTTCGTTTATTTTTTTGTACGGCTCTTCAAGCACGGCCTGATTGCCCAGGTCACCCCACACCTTCAAGGTCACCGGGCCGCCCTTTGGAGCGCTTTCATTTTCGCCCTTTTCCGTCGTGCTGCCCGACGTATTGCCGTTGTCGTTCTTGGCGTTCGAACCGCAGCCCTGAAGCAGCAGCGCAGCGCTCAGAAACAAGGTAAGCAGCACAAGCAGGGAGCGTCTTTTTTTCATGTTCAAAATCAATCCCACCTTTTTATCATTTATGGTTCAGCCCGGCAAAAACGGGACTACATTGATCGTAAAGCAAACCGCTGCCTCCTTCCATGCAGCGGTTTACGGGTCTGATTCCATTATTTCAGGGAGTGCGGGCGGGGTCATTCCAAATTTGTATATTCTGCTATCGGATATTCAGCTTTCCGGCTCCTTCGCCTGATTCTTGAACTCGGAGAGCGTGCGGCCCGTTACCTTCTTGAACACGCGGACAAAATAATTGGCGTTGACGAAGCCTACCCGGTGCGCGATCTCTTCCGTCGAATAGCCGGTTGTGCGCATCAAGTCGATCGCTTTGCGAATACGGAGCTGCGCGACATAATCGGTGAAAACCATGCCGGTCTCCTGATGAAACCGCTGACTGAAATAACCCGTGCTGAAATTAACGCATTCGGCGGCGTCTTCCAGACGGACGGGGCCGGTATAACGCGACTCCAGCCATTCCGAAATTTTCCGTATCCAGCCCCGCTCCTGCTGCAGCTCCGCCGATACGGCCTTCATGCCTGTGATCATTTCCATCATGCCCGCTCCAAAGCCGTTGAAGGTCTGCGCCCCCTTGATCTTCGCCAGAGAAACCTGCAAACGCTCCATATGACTCTGAATCGCAGCTTCTTGAAGCTGGTATTTATCGATCAGCATGTCAAGCAGCAATGTGTGCATCATATCGGCAAAACCATGCCACTCGCTAAGCGTCGGCTGCGCGCCCGCTTCTTCCTTCACCCGGCGGAACCAGGCTTCGTTAAATGCCTCGAAACGATCCGAAGCAATCAGCTGCTTGGCGGTTTTGTACAACGCATAACGTTTCTCCTCCGTTAAGGTACCCGCAGCTGCGTCCTCCGCCCGATAGACGCCGCTGCCATCGTAGAAGAATCTTCCGGAGGCTGCTTCCGCTTCCTGCCTGGCCAGCAGCGGCTGGAATCCGGCCAGCGCAAACCGCCGGCTTGCCCCGAGCACCGTACGAAGATTCAGCTTCTCCCGGATATTCTGATCCAGCTCGTTGAACAACCTGCCCGTCAGCTCCTCGGGCGGTTCTTCACCCATTTCCGGATAAACGGCAAGCCCCTCCAGCGCATCCCCCCTGATGCCCAGCAGCTCCACCTGCTTCCATCGTCCCAGCAGCTCGGCTGCCAGCGCATGGAACGCTTTTCGGACCGATGCGCCGATGGTCTTGTCCTCTGACATGCAGGTCATGCGGATCCATCGGATCTCGCCGCCTTTTGCCATCAGAGAGTTGTACAACAGCGGGAAATGAGCGGCATTAAGCACGCAGCCCGGCTCACCCGCCTTCTCCAGCAGCTCTTCTTTCTCTGCAAGAAGCGGGTCCACAGCAGGGCCGGTTTCTTCTTTATACGTCAACGAGTTCAGGATTTGCAGGAGATCTGCAGGCTCCATCCGGTGCTTGGGGATATAGTCATGAACGCCTTTGCGGATTGCCTGCCGGGTGTATTCAAAATCCTCGTAGCTGCTCAAAATAATAAACTGCACTCGGGGATATTTTTTCTTCACGGCGTCAATTAACGCGAAACCGTCCATTCCTTTCATCCGGATATCGGTCATGATCACATCGGGCGGATGGGCATGGACCGCCTCCAGCGCCTCTTCCCCGCTGCTGTATACCCCTGTAAGCAGGTACCCTTCTTTCTCCCAATCGATAATCGTCTGCATGCCGATCCTGACGAGCGTCTCGTCATCCACAATCATGATTTTGCGCATTGCCTCTTACCTCCAGCTAGAATGGTCCTGACTTAAAGCGCGGTTTCCGGCAAACCGGATATTTCCTGAAAAGGGAGCCGCAGACGCACCTTCGTACCGTGATCCGGCACGCTCTCGATTTCCAGACCGTAACGTTTGCCGTAATGAAGCTGGATCCGCTCATGAATATTCCGCAGCCCCAGATGGACGGCATTCTCCGTGCTGTGATGTAGCTCCTCCTGCAAGGCTGCCAGCTTGGCAGCCTTCATGCCCGCCCCGTTATCGGCAACGCTCAGCTCCAGCGTATCCTTGTCCAGCAAAGCGCCGATCCGGATTTCACCTTGCTCCACTTTATTGGAAATGCCATGAATAAGGGCATTCTCGATTAAAGGCTGCAGCAGAAATTTCAATACCTCCGTATTCAGCAGCGGTTCTTCCACATCCATAATCAGCCGGAAATGCTGATAACGCACCTGCTGGATTTTGGCATAGTCCTCCATCACCGCCAGCTCCTCGCGCAGCTTAACCGGCTGGCCTGTGCCTCTGATCGAGTAGGAGAGCAGATGATTCAGCGAATCAATCATCTCCTTGATATGATCCTGTTTCTCGATCATCGCCATCCAGCGGATGGAGTTCAGCGTATTGTACAGAAAATGGGGCGACAGCTGATTCTGCAGTACACGGATTTCCGCGGACTGCTTGATTTGCTGCTCCTTCACCACCTGCCGGATCAACTGCTCGATTTCGTACATGACGGAAATAAATGTATCATTCATTTCCACAATTTCAACCGCTCCCCTGAAGCGGCGCAGGCTCTTCGGGTTCACGCCCTTGACGCCAAGCTTCATATTGCGCATCAGAATACGGATCGGAATGACCAGATCGACGGCAATAAAATGGGTAACCGCGAGTCCTACCGCGATACAGCCGGCGACAATAAACAAAGCCTGCCGGCTCACCTGATAGATCGGTTTGTAGATCGGCTCCAGGGACATGATCGCACCCAGAGACCAGTTATTTTTCAAGCTTTTCTCTTGGTAGGTGATGACCTTCTTGTCTTCTTTGGGAACCGTAACGCCGTTGTCGAGCAGGATACGCCCGCCGGGAGCAAGCAATTGCAGCTGCACCCGGTCGCGGAACTGGGTCTGGTCGAAGATGGAGGTGACCGCCTGAGCGTCCACCGCTACCGTCAAATATCCGAGCGGAGACAGATTGGTGCTGCGGATGACGCGACCCAGCCTGAACGCCACGGTCTCCCGGTAACCATCCGAGAACGTCTCCGGGTAGAACCATGCGCTGCCGCCTGCCGCCTGCTCCAGGCCTTTGATATACGCCGGGTCCTCCGTGCGGTAGCCGTCCACCATATTTTTCCCGTATGTGTAAACTTCCTGGCCCGCAGACAGCTTGATGCTCAGCACATATTTATTTTGCTCGTCCCCCTGCCAAATGACGTTCAGCTTCTTATTGATTTCATTCTGGATCTGCAGCTTCTCAAACGACGACTCCGGTTCCGTCAGAATCAGCTTCTGCAGGCTTTCATCGGTCATAATCTGCCGGCTCAAATGCTCGTAACCGCTCAGGCGGTCATTGATTTTGAGCACCATCAGGCTGAGCAAATCCTTGGAATAATCGGCGGAAATCTGCTTACTGGAGCTTGTATAGCTCTGCGTCATCAAATAAATTCCGGCCGCTGCCGGAAGAATAATTAATGGCATATAAACCATTAGCAGCTTCTGGGGAAGCCGGATTGTTCGCCAGAGCGAGAACCATTTCCAGAACAAGAGGATGATCCCCTTTCGAAGTTGTTTGAAGCGCTTTCAATGAATGAAGGGTTTTCTATAGGTGAGCATATCACAAATGGCGGGGATGTGGGGGAACGGCTCATGGAGTGAAAGGCTGGAAATACCGGCTGCCCATTCTTCGGCAAGGAGCCCGTCAGAAATTTTTATTTTCAATCGAATCCGCCCATGGATGTCCATTTGGGAATTGAATGTTCAATGATGATTTCAGCCATTCTTTTGCTTGCGGCAATAAAGAAGGCCATACTTTCAGAAAGTCTTTTTGATCCTTTTCTCTAATTTCAGCACTCCCGCCTTTATAAAGTAGCTGAATTTCCGGTTTCAGGTATGGCGTTCCTCCCCCTGTCTCTGTGAATATATCCTTCACTTCTCTCCGAATGGATTTCTCTCTCTTGTAGATCCAAAAGTCATGTTCCGTATCTACAAACATGATTTGGAATGCCCAAGGCGATTCATCGTCCCTGCATACCCATATATCATTGGTGCTCGCCAGGAATTCTCCTTCATTCCATAGAGTCAGCTTCCCGTTCTCCGCTTTATATAATATCCAATCTTTCGATAAATAAGCGAAGGCCGTTAATTGCTCCTCCCGAAACAGGATGACATCGATATCGGCATGTGCCCTCGACTGCTTGCCCAGGTACAAATCTAATGCCCACCCCCCGCCTATGCCCCACTTAACAGGAATATCCGAGAAAATTCCACTCACTTCAGATACCGTAATCGGCACCCAATTATAGATGTCCGTCCGCAATATGATCCTCTCCTTCATCCGTTCGCTTATTGGAAAAACGACAACTCTGTAGAGAAAAAGGGGCACACACTGTTGTCAGTTTGAATGTCCATTTTATCGTTATTCCGTATATTTTGCACTCATGAAGGAGCCTTTTTCTTTAATTTTAGTTGTGACCAAGGACAGCTGCTTTGGCAGGGCGCGTTCATCTTCGCTTTGCTTTTTCAATCACAATCAGGCAAGTGCTGTCCGGAAGCGGGACCTCGCGGCCTTCCTCGTCCGTAAGCTCCACCATGAAATACTCGTGTGATTACGAACAACAGAGCGTCTCTCCCCTGCCTTTCAAAAAAAAAGAAAGCCGCCTAAGGATCGGCGGCTTTCTTCCCGTGATGAACAATCCGTTCCCATTGCCTCGCACACGCACATCCCAGCGACTGTTTACTGACTTGCCTGCATGTGCATATTAATAGCCAAACACTTGCAACTCCGAGATAAAGAAATACTCATTGTATGTTTTAACAATACGAATGTAGCGATAGTCGGAAGCATTGTTATAAACGGGCGTGATCCATGTCGATTTGTACGGCAAAACTGATGATGATTGAGTTGCCATTACGGCATAGGTTCCGAAATTAGGATCATTGGAGGCCCTTACCTCAAAATTTTTCCTTGTCGAAGGCTGGTCTACGTCTTGTCTTGTGACAACATTGACCTGCTTAATCGTCCGGGAAGCCCCCAAATCCACTTGCCACCAATGATTCGGTGTTCCGGTTGTTCCTGCCGGAGCCCACCCCGTACTGTTGTTTCCATCTACCGCCGTGCCAGGTCCGTACCCTGGATTGGAAGTGGAAGCCGTTGCCGTTTTCCCCTGTGCAAGCTCGGTCGGCGCGTTGCCCGATTTGATATCTTGATAGGCGGACTCGATTCCCGAATTGCTGATCGTCGTCGCAGAAGTACCATCGTTATTCGAGAATGTATTCGGAAGAGCCGGCACTCCGTTACCCAAATTGATTTTATTAGGCACGTTGACTATCACATTATTATTCACGCTCATGCCGCTGCTTTCTTGATCCATATAAATACCGGCAATCGGATAGCAGGCCGGGATAGGCGTTCCGAAATCGCACGCCCGCGGCTCGTGATAGGAGCCTTTAATATTATCGTGAATATAATTCTCGTCAATAAGCGTGCCTGGCGCTTTGGAAAGCGTATAGATGCCGGCACCGTCGTCCTGGTGTTGCAAGTTGTGATGAACATTATTGTACCGGATCCGATTGTTTTTCAGCCCGGTATCCTGATTGGTCCATCCCCAGCCTATGCTGATGCCCGTATACGGATTGTATGCCACCTCGTTATGCTCGATTGTCATACTGTCTACATAGCCTGCGAAAATACCTACGCCACCCGTATAATATTGGCCTATCGATGTAATATAGTTGTTCTGTACCGTATCGTTTTTACTGTTTTCCCGGTAATCGGCGGGGCTTTGCGAGATCGAGGCGCCGACTTGAATGCCATTGCCTCCGATGTTCTTAAATACGTTTCCGATAATGGAGTTATTGTGCGTGCCCGAAACCAGGGAGAGTCCCGAAGCGCTCATTTTTTGGAATGTATTCCTTTCAAACCGAATCGATTCCGCATTTTTCAATTCTACTCCACCCGGCAGCATGTTAAGCTCCACGGAATGTCCCGCTTGGATCCCTACATAACCGTTATTGGACGGCCCGGTATATGTGGACCCTTCGAAACGGATTCCCTGGAATTGTACATTGTGAATCGGATTATTCAGCGACGAACCTTGCAGACGCATAACGGTTTGCAAATTCGGCGCCTGAACCCATGCCGATGCCATCGATTCTCCCTCTCGCGGCATATAGAACAATTCGTTGGTGCTGTTGTTGATATAAAATTCGCCTGGAGCATCCAGAAATTCCATTGCATTCTCAAAGAAGTAATTCTGTTGGTAGTCGCTTGCGGTTTCCATGTTCGGCCATGATAAACCGAAATTGTTGGCTTGTTCCGGACTTTTGACGGTAACGGAAGCGACACTCCCGCTCACCGTATACGAAGACAGCCTCAATTTGGATTCGTTCCAATGTTTCTTGACCACCAGCATCACATCGCCAAAGTTGTTCCAGTTCGAAATTTCACTGCTGTTCAGTAAAACCTTTTGACCCGGAATATCCCAGTTTTTCACATAGTTATAGCTGCCGACATTGGGCGTTCTGGCCCGAACGGCCGGATTTCCATTGACATATAGACTTAGAGGACGGACAGAGCCGTAACTGGCAAGACTGGCTTTGTAGATGCCGTTCCCAACCGCTGTCCATCCTGACACGTTGTACGCGCCATTAATGATCGGTGAGGCGCCTTGCGCGGCTTGATAAATGATGTTGTGGCCGTTATTTCCCGAGTCGGCTTCCGTCAAGCTGAAGGTAGAGCCCAGCGTATAGGTGCCGCCCAATAGGTTTATGACAATATCTCCTGTCATGCTCCCGTTCACCGTACGCGCCTTATCCCTTGCCCCCGTAAGTGAACACGGCGCTGACAGCGAGCAAGCCGACCCGCTTCCGTTCGCCGATGCGTAGAATGTATGCTGAACGCTGCCCTGTCCGCTTGCAGTCAGCTTAACATCCGCATTTGTGACTGCTGCCGCTGGGACGATTATCGTTGATTGACCGTTCTGATAGGATGCTTTTTCTGCAGATACGCCATATTTACCTGACAGTTGCGAGGGGGAAATGGTATACGATCCGTCCGCCCCCGAGGTAGCCGTCCCCAGTAAAGACGCCGGATTCCCGATTTCATGCAGCTTCACCGCCGCGCCCGAGATTGGATTGTTGTTAACGTCAACAATCTTGCCGCTGACCGGGTACTCCCCCTTCGCAGTTCCGAAAACCCGCATTTCCGTTAAGAACACGTAATCCGTAGCCATTTTTTGATACCTGATATATCGATATGTGGTTGCCGTCGTCAGATCAATCCCCCATGTGAGACTGGTAAATGCCGTTCCTCCTACGCTGCCAAGTACGTCATAGGATGCAAAAGTGGGGTCATTGGAGGCTCTAATCTGGAAATTTTTCCGTTCCCCGTCGTAAGTGCTGTTCGGGCGGGCATCAACTTCAACCCGTTTGATCAATGATTTAGCCCCGAGATCGATCTGAAACCAAGCGCTGCTGGTTGACGATGACTTGGAGTTCCATCCGTTGGTGAAATTTATCCCGCCATCAACGGCTTGCTGAGGCGTATGGGCCTGGTCGATATTCGAACCGTCCGAGGTGGAAACGGATTGATGGAGCGCAATATTGGTAACCGCATTTCGGGATTTGATAAATACGGTCTTGGCCTTCCTCAGGTCCATCAGGGCAGTCCCCAAATCCGCTTTGGGAGTGCTTGGAATCGTGAGAAGCGTACTCAAGCGGGTGATCGCCTGCTGCAAATTATCCGCCGCCCAGTTAGGAAACTGATTCGCACCTCCCCCGATATCCGAACCGCTAAGCAGGGCATTCGCGTTTGTGACATTCTGCTGCAGGGACGACACATTTAACACCGTGGGGACCGTTCCTGTCCAGGTAACATTATTCGTAGGGATATTAATCCCCTTTATATCCACCTTATCGTTATTTACTTCAAACAGCATCATCTGTTCTGTGGAGCCTCCCGAAGGTTTAACAGGCCCCGCATTGACATAAGTGGCCTCTGAGGTAAACAGATGTGCCGGATTATGCTTATGTCCCGATGTAAAAATAACCTGTGGATATTTCGCCAGAATGCTCTTCACCTGCACCCACTGTCTGACGCCATCCGGCCAGCCCTTAAGTCCATAATTATCATTAATATAGGTTCCATTTACCGTCTCCTGCAGCGGCTGGTGCAGGAAGACAAAGATCGGTTTATCATAATCCGCATTCTCCGCCAGCTTATTTTCAAACCAGCTCAGTTGAGTGTCGGATAGATAGGCTTCGTCGCTTCCTATATTTTGCTCCATTCCCAGAAAGATAAAATGATAACCCTCAATCCATTGGTCATAATAGAGGCTTGGCGCGCCTGTTTTCTGCTTAAAACGCTGCTCCATCTGGGGAAAGGTATATGTTGTATCTTGGAACTCATGGTTTCCGACAACATAGTAGGCTGGTGGATGCGGGTTCCCGTTCATGATCGTCATCAGACTATCATACTGTTCATTGGTAGCATCATTCGTCAGATCTCCGGTAAAGATAATAGCTTTGCAAGCTTCGTTCACCGATATTTGCAGTGCTTTCGTGAGATTTGTCGAGCCCGTCGGGATATGCGTGTCGCTGGTCAAACAAAATTTGAAATTCAAGACGGAATTCGATTCTGCCGCCGTCTTCGTTATGAAAGGCGACAGCATACTTGCAAAAATGGCGATTATGGCGATCGCGCTGACCATGTTCATCTTTTTCATTTTCATCCTCATTCTCCCTCATTTCACATTAATGTTGGAATGATCGGAACCATCGGACGCCTCCACTTCATATTGATCTATTGCATTCATCACCCCCCTTCAGCTTTGTCATGCTATGCAGATATCGGAAGCCGGGCTCTGTCCATTAACGAATGAGCCCGGCTTCCGGACATGCAAAGGAGCTTCTATTGATCGCCCATAAATCCGACAAGCGTCAGGAACCGTTTCATAATCGCGGCTGTTTCCGCCCGGGTAGCATACGCTTTCGGATGAAACGAGAGCGAGGGGTCGCCAGTCATAATGCCGGCCTGCCCGGCAACCGCCACTGCCGCTTGTGCCCAGGAAGAAATCTGGTCATGGTCTTGGAAGCTTGGCGAATCGCTGCCGCTGTTAACCGATTGATCGAGGAATTGCAACGCCCTGTAGACCATCAAAGCCATTTCTTCCCGCTTGATCGCTCCCTCCGGATAGAACTTATCGCTGCTGACGCCATTCACAATACCTGCTTCGACAGCCGCACCGATCGCACTGGAATACCACTTATCCGCAGATACGTCATCGAACTGCGCCGTGCTTTGTGTTGTGTCGAGGGCCAATGCTCTGACGAGCAGTGCGGCAAATTCGGCGCGGGTAATGCTTCTTTGCGGAGCAAACATGTTGGCAGACGTGCCTTTGATCAGTAATTTGGAAGCCAGCAGCTCAATATCGCTTTGAGCCCAATGATCTTGAATGTCGGCGAACGTCGCACTGTAAGAGACCGCTGCATACAGACTGTTATGCGGCACCATGATTTCCAGTTGGACTATTCCGTTCACCATCTTCTTCATTGCAGGAACAAAGGTCATCTCCCCTGTATCCGAATCGATTGTCACTGCGCTCAAGTGCTGCGTATCGGCATGATCGCCGAGGATAAGCATGTGAGACAGATACTTGTTTCCAAATGAGCGTATTTCCAGCGACTTGCCGCCGCCTTCCACCGTCAATCGGAAGCTCACAATCTGACCCTGAATCGTTACACCGGCATCACGAGCACGCTTCGTAATCAACTCCGCTTCGGTACTGGTAACGGGCCCGAAATCGACATTCAGTTTCAAGTCGGTTTTGCTTACGCCCAATTCGTCAGCGGCCGCATCATAATCAATGGCAGACAATGGCAACCGGAAAGCGGCAGTATTCGATCTGAACAAAATGTTGGCGTCTTCCACTTCATTCGCCAGCTTCGACAGTGTGGATAGCTGCAGCAGTACGTTCACCGGCTTGCCTGAGGTGTTGTCGGCTTCAATTGTCAGCGTCCGTTGTGATGATGAGTTTTGTTTCAGCTTGTCAAATACTTGTCTGAGCAGCTGCTCCGAAACCTCGACAAGCGTCACTGTCTTGCCGTTCTCCGTTTTCAGTTGCAGTTGATCTCCGGAAGGCTTCCAAACCAGCCCCGTATCATTGGGATTCAATTGCTTATTCTCTTCATTTCCGCTACTCTCTGGATTACCTGGATTCCCCGGATTCCCCGGATTACCTGGATTCCCCGGATTCCCCGGATTTCCTGGATTACCCGGATTCCCCGGATTCCCCGGATTACCCGGATTACCCGGATTACCTGGATTACCCGGATTATCTGGATTACCTGGATTACCTGGATTACCCGGATTATCTGGATTACCTGGATTCCCCGGATTATCTGGATTACCTGGATTCCCCGGATTATCCGGATTCCCTGGATTACCTGGATTATCCGGATTCCCTGGATTTTGATTTTGTGGTGTCCACTGAGCGTACAGCGTGACGTTGGCCGCGCCTAGGGTAAAACGATCGCCTGCAACGTAACTTGTTCCGCTTCCGTCCGCCGCTGTGTTCCAGCCTGCAAACGTGTAGTCCTTCTTATCCAGATTTCCTGTGTTGCCCAAGACGGTTACCATATCGCCTTGCTTATAGATATTGACATCAATTGGGACCATTCCTCCCGTGCTGCCGTAGACGGCGTATGTCACCGTGTAGGTAGAAGGCGGAACGACATTCGTTCCGAACGCCCGCAATTCAGAAATCCATAAATATTCATTGATTGTTTTGGCGACGCGGATGTAGCGGTATTTTTCCTTATCACTCACCGAAGTGGACCAGGTTGCTTTAAAATCCAGCGGCGGGCTTTTCTGTTCACCCAACACGGTGTAGCTTGCAAAATCAGGGTCATTCGATGCCCGCACTTCAAAATTCCCTCTGGTGGACGGTTGATCAACATCTTGTCTCGTCACTAACTCGATTTGTATAAGGGGATATTCAATGCCCAGATCGACCTGCCACCAATGATTTCCGACTTCGGTGGTGCCGATCGGAGCCCAGCCCGAGTTAGGATCTCCGTCAATAGCATTTGCCGGGACAAATCCCGGATTATACGATGATGCCGTGGACGACTTGCCAAGCGCCAGGTTGACAGGGGTCGTTTCCCTGAACGTATTAATCGCCAATTCCAAAGCTGACCACGCTTCGCGAAGACTCTCTACAGATCTGCCCGTATCGTTCAAAGCAGCCTGACTCGCCGCAATCACTTTGGATAAGTCGTCTTTTGCCCACTGCGGGTATTGATTAACACCTTCCCCGGTCTCCGTGTTGTCGACAAGATCCTGCGCTTTGCCGATCGAATCGGCCAGCAATTGGATATAGCCGTCAATTGGATCAGTGCCGGAATCGGAACCGGTGCCGCTTATGAACGCATTGCCAAGCATGACGGGACCTTGCTGCGCGTACACGCTGAAATAGCCTGGCGCGGTGATTTTCCCGGCGCCTGTATCCACATAATCAAATACTTTGGTTCCATTCACAATAAGAACCAGTCGGACCCCTTCGTCCACGTTCAGCGCCCCGAACTGCACCAGGCTCGTTTTCCCGAACTCGAACACCGTATTGGGCACGGCATGACCCGCAATTCCCGGTTCTGCGCCAATATCTCCGTAGAAGACCGTTCGTTTTCCTTGATTGAACCGCTGCAGCTCAATCACG
>NZ_BMHP01000006.1 GCF_014641075.1 Paenibacillus nasutitermitis | reverse complement strand
GGGCAGTCTTGCGGCGAGGACGGGTCTGCAGATCATTTTCTATGACAATCCGGTCACGACGAATACCCTCTATACCGCGCAGCAGCTGATCGAATTGGCGGAAGCCGTTCCAGCGATTAAGGCGATCAAAATGACCGACCATAACATGGGCAAAATCCGGGCGTTGAAACAGCACACCTCACTCGCGGTATTCGGAGGCGATGACATCATCTGCTTCCGTGCCATAGAGGCGGGGATTGATGGGAATATGATTATTGCCCCGATCATCTTTCCGAAGGCGTTCAAGGAAGGCTGGGATCTGTACCGGGCGGGGAAACGGGAGGAAAGCTTTGCTGTCTTCTCAAGTAAAATATTGCCGTTCATCCATATGTTCGGTCCTGGAGACGAGATTCCAACGACCAAAGCCTTGTATCACCATCTGGGTCTATTCAAGAGCGCGGAGACGCGCTTGCCGCTGCTGCCGTCTGATGAGAATCGGGTGAGTGAAACGCTGCTTGGTTATCAATATGGTTGATGGAGGATCTGGCATGAAGAAGTGGATCGATCTGACTGGCAAATTGGAGAATGGAATGTGGAATTACGGAGATCCGTTTCCTGATATTGTTGTAGATCAAGTTGCAGATGTTGCAACTCACGGCTATGAGGGTCATGCTTTCCAACTGCACTCGCTTGCAGGGACGTATCTGGAGACAGCTAACCATCTATTCGCTGATCGGGAGCGCCTTGGAGACATTAGTCTGGATCGGCTGATGGTGAGAACGTGGGTGGCGCAGCTTCCGGATAAACAGCCTTTTGAAGCGATTACAGCGGAAGAACTGGAGCAGGCGGTCGGATCGGTGCTTGCTCCAGGCGATGGCTTGTTGATCGCGACAGGTTGGGATGCATTCTGGAATCAGCCCGGGTACACGGAATCGAGCCCTTATTTTGAACCTGAAGCGATGGATTGGATTATTGATCATGATGTCAGCCTACTCGGAATGGACATTACATCCATAGAAGATCCACGCAAGCCTGGCGGTGAAATGACCTTATTGATGAGCTACTATGCGAAGGACCGGTTGATGGTTGCCCCCCTTGTGCAGCTGCGTGAAGCTGGCACAGGGCCGTGGACGTTGATGGTTCTGCCGCTAAACATCCCGAATGTGTGCGCCGCTCCTTGCCGCGCCATCCTATTTCAATAATGAGGGTTATTTCATAGTTTAACCCTGCAGCCTAAGTTCCTCGATGAATAAGTTGTGCAAAGACGTTGCTGATCACGGTGTTCGGATATTCAAACCTATTCAACGAATTGGGGGCATTTATTTTGAGAAGATGGATGCTAGTCTTGATACTCGTTATGACATTTTCAGTTATTGCAGCTTGTTCTAACTCTTCCAAGGAGCCTGGTGAATCACAGGGAGTAACGAAAACAACGGGCACAACAGAAACGGCAGAAACAGCAGAATCAGCAGAAACAAAGGACATTGCCGGGGTGGTCCGGGTAGCGCTTGCCGGATGGCCTCTGGAGAATGGAATCGATCCCGTTACCGGCAAATCAACCGTCGGCTTAAGCCAGTACCTGAAGGAAACGTTCGAGAAGCAGTATCCGAATATCAAATTAGAAGTTACACAGGTCCCTTGGGAGAATGCTTTGGCAAAGCAGAACTCGATGCTGATTTCCAAGGATGTGGATATTCTGTATACAGCGGGCGGCTGGTCTGCCAACTTCCACCAGCAGGGCTTAACAAGAAGTATTGATGATCTGGTTGAGAAAGACACGGCCTTTGATAAGAGTATGTACCCTCAAGGGATATGGGATGGATCGTATAGCATCGTGTCTGCCGATGGCCAGTCTCATATTGGACTTCCATCTGTGCTTGGACAGAGAATGCCGATTATGGATAACAAAATATTCGAGGATTGGGGAGTCGAGCCGTTGTCTGCCAGCCCCACTCCCGAAGAAATTTTGGAGAAAGCATTAAAAATGACCGGTAAAAATCCGAAGACGGGCGAGGAGAACTACGGTCTGTGGTTTAGCGGAAATGATGCAAGTGCCTCCACGTTCTTCGCTCTTGCGTATGCATATGGCGCTGGCGGCGGGGAAGGCACGGTGGACAAAGCGAAGGATATTAAGTGGGAGCTGAACACGCCTGAAATGGTGAAGGTATTCGAATGGATGGCTAAGGCGGCTGCCATTCCTCCTACAGCCTTTGTTAACGGGCAAGGGTCCGAGACCTTTGGGCTTGAGGATAACGACATTGCCATTTCTTTGAATTCTAACGGCTACACCATGATGAGTGCCTTCGCTGAAACGAAGGATCAGGCTTTGCTGGAAAGATATGAGCCCGTTCTTCAAAAAGGTTTCGTGGCGATTGATCCGATTGTTATGGCGAAGCAGCCCAAGGATCTTGAAGCCTCATGGGAAGTGATGAAGTTTCTGGCCGGCTATGAAACGCAAAAGCATATGTATGAGAACTTTCAGTACACGCCAGTGGTCGTGAATGCTGATTTTGTATCCCAGGAGGACAAGTATACCCGTAAGGCGCTTGAGATTGCGGAGGTTACAAGTGAAATCTTCCTTACTAAGGGAACGCCGTTCTTATATAGCGATATTATTCCGGCAGTGAACAACTTTATCAGTGATATTCGTAATGGGAAGAGTGTGGATATTCAGAAATATCTGGACGATCTGCAGAAAAGAGCAGTCGATTGGTCTGCTAACCAATAGGGAGTCTCTGGAGGAATGCTGATGACTAACGCAATTGCTGAGGAGAATAAGCTTAACGGCACGTTGGATTGGCAGATTACACGCTATATATACGAGTATCCGGAATCGACAATGGGATTACCCCTTACGAGAGGTCTCCGTTCTCCTGCTATTGAAGGTTTTGCTTCAGCTACGAGTGTCTATCCGGGCGAGCAGATCGATTTCAAGATAAGCATGAATCCTGCGGGTGCCTATACCATTGATATTTATCGAATGGGTTATTACGGGGGAAAAGGCGGCCGGCATTACCGGCAGATCGGCCCTCTGGATGGCACTGTTCAGGCTGTTCCCATGGAGACGATTGAACGATTAAGGGAATGCAACTGGGAGAAGGGGGCATCTCTCGTTATACCTGAAGATTGGCCTAGCGGCGTTTATTTGGCCAAGCTGTCAAGGGAAGAACCGCAGCCTGCGCAAAGCTATATCATCTTCGTTGTGAAGAGGCGCGGCCCTGCTGATATCGTCGTGCAGGTCAGCGACCTGACCTGGCAGTCCTACAACAAATGGCCTGGCGTTAATTCGCTTTATGATGATGGAACGCCCTATTTGTGGTATCAGGGAACGAACGTAAGAGTCAGCTTCGAGCGTCCGTACTCCAAGTACAGCCAGATTATGGAGGCTCCGCTGTCATGTGGTTCGGGTGAATTTCTATTATGGGAATATCCGCTGACCTATTTTTTGGAGAGCGAAGGTTATGATGTGGCTTACTGCTCGAATCTGGATCTGCATGGGGATTCAGCGTTGGCGGACAATTGCCGTGTATTCTTATCTGTCGGGCATGATGAGTATTGGACGAGACAAATGTATGACAATGCCACAGCGATGAGAGATGCGGGAGTCAGCTTGTTGTTCTTGTCCGGCAATGCTCTGTATCACGAGATCGTGACTTACGGGGGAGCAGGCGGAACGTTTCGTTCCTTTGCACGGCACAAGCGCTTTATGGATGAGCATGAGCTGATGGGCTCATCCTCCTTCGGCCCGGGTTATGGGGATTGGACGGTTACGAAGCCGGAGCATTGGTTATTCGAGGGGACGGGGATGAGGCAGGGGGATTCCATTTCAGGATTGATCGGTTGGGAATACCATGGAGCCCCGTTCAAGGATATTGAAGGCCTGGAGGTCGTAGCTGCGAATCATTTGGTTGGAACTGCGCAGTCTGATGATGATCGTCCAAACCCGGAACATGGCAGGCATGGCGCTGTTATCTATCCTGGATCGCTGGGCAATTGGGTCTTTAATGCAGGAACAATCTGGTGGGCTAACGGATTAAGCAGCCCTCCCGGACATATTCCTGCAATGGGGACATTTGGTCGGCCGCAGGGGGTTGATTCCAGGGTGCAGGTGATTACCCGAAACTTGCTTGCGAAGTGTCTGGAACCCAGTCGCTTAGGATGATAAAGCGAGATAAGCGGGCTCTGAAAAAAAAGAGGCCCGCTTATCTTTAACTATTGAAGCCCAGCTTCCGGGAAACGGTTAATGCCTTATCCTTAAGTAAATTGCCGAAGTCATGGAAGGAAATGCTGGGCAGCTCATTTCTTAAAGCGGTAATGCCAAGAGCGCCGATGGTCTTTCCTTTGTGATTGAAGATCGGAACGGCAATGCAGCGAATGCCGACTTCGCCTTCCTCGTCCTCGATGGCATAACCGGTCTCACGCACGCTGGCGAGGAATAACTTGAAGTCTTCCAGCGAGGTCATCGTATGATCCGTGGTCTTGGGCATTCCATGCCTCTCGATCGCATGGGTTAACTGTTCATCCGTTAGGTAGGCCGCAAGCGCTTTGCCGACGCCGGAGTTGTGAAGCATCTGGGTTTGCCCGATATGAGTAGAGAACTGGACGAACCCGGGGCCGTTAACTTTATCGATATAGAGGGCCCTGTCGTTTTCCAGAATGGCAAGATGCACGGTGAACTTCATGTTCGCTGCGATCCATTCCATTTCCGGCTGTGCCGCTTGACGAATATCGAGCTTGGATAGTCTCTCCAATCCGACGTTGTACAGCTTCAAGGTTAGCTGGTATTTTCCCTCCTCCGTCTTCATGACGTAGCCCAGGTCCTCCAGTGCGCTCAAGATCGTGAAAATCGAGGATTTGGGCAGTCCATTTTGTTCATAGATATCGGTAACGCCGAGCGGGTCCTTGGAGCTGGCTAGCATCTCAATAATGGCCATGCCTTTCTCTAAGGCAGGTACACTGTATTGTTTTTTCATATTGCCACACCTTTTCGATATACTGAAAATCGATCAATAGATTCATTAAACCATATTCTTCGAAAAATCGCAATATTTGCAGCATTTATGATTTAATTTAAACAAAATAGTTTTATTTTCTACAGCTCTAGGGAAAATTTTATGCTATAATATTCATTATATTAAATCATTTTTCTTTCAGTTGAAAAAGGAGGTTCTTCAGAAATGAAATTAAACTTTATGGGTGATCTGGACGGTTTAAAAGATGGATTACAATTATTAGCGGCTGAAGCAGGCATTGAGCTTTCTTCCGAAGGTCGGGTGGTCGAGGTTGTGAACCATTCTATCAATCGGATTATCGTTGAAGCGGAGGGTGACAGTCTGCGTATTGCCTATCAAAGAAAAATCCATTTCTTCCGGGCAATTGGCTTGCTTGTTGAAGCGCTGCGGGAGAGCAGTACGTTTCTCATTGAGGAAGAGCCTCAATTCGATATGAATGGGCCGATGTTCGACGTCTCCCAAGGAGGCGCTGTCATTCGCACGGACTCGATTAAAGCGTTTTTGCGGAAAATGGCACTGATGGGCCTGGATATGATTATGCTGTATACCGAGGATAGCTTCGACGTGAAAGAGCAGCCGTACTTCGGCTATATGAGAGGCCGTTACTCCCAGGATGAGATCAGAGAGATGGACGATTACGCCGATCAATTCGGCATTGAGATGATCCCTTGTATCCAGACGCTGGGCCATCTGGCCGATGTGCTGAAATGGAAAGCATTCGCAGATCTTCGCGATGATCATGAGACGATGCTGGTCGGTTATGACCGCACCTATGAGTTCATCGAGCAGATGCTGGTTGCTGCTTCAGCTCCGGTCCGTTCGAAGCGTATTCATATCGGGATGGACGAAGCCTGGAAATTGGGACTTGGTGAATATTTAGTCCAGAACGGACTGCAATCCAAAGCGGATATTATGAACATTCACCTCAAGAAAGTGATGGAGATCGTCGAGTCGCTTGACTTGGTTCCCATGATGTGGAGTGATATGTATTTCCGTGGAAGCTCACCGTCAGGCGAATATTATGATAGGAATATTGTTATTTCTGATGAAGTTATCGCGGGAATGCCGAAGAACATTCAGTTTGTTTATTGGGACTATTATCATTATGACGAAGGGTTCTACACGGATTTTGTCCGTACTCACAAGACCTTCGGTTCCACACCGATCTTCGCGGGAGGAATATGGAACTGGAAGGGTTTTGTCTTGAACTACGGAGCAACGTTCGATTCGACTAATGCGGCTCTGAATGTGTGCAAGCGCGAAGGCGTGCGGGAGGTATTTGTAACGCTTTGGGGAGACGATGGCACGGAATGTGATTGGTTCTCCGCATTGCTCGGACTTCAATTATATGCGGAGCATGGCTATGCGCTTGAATTGGATGAGGACAAGTTAAGCCGCCGTTTCCAATATTGTACGGGCGGGCGGATGGAAGACTTCATGGCGATTAAGAACGTGGACGAGCCTCCTGGTATTCAACCGATGAATCACGAGACGTATAACCCCTCCCGCTATATGCTCTGGCAGAATGTGATGATGGGTTTGTTCGACGAAAATTTGCGCGGACTTGACATGGCAGGGCATTATACCGAGCTTCAGAAGCAGATGGCTCTATTCGCCACCCGTAACGGCGAATACGGTTTCGTATTTGAAGTGCTGGAACGTCTTTGTAATGTGCTGATCCTGAAAGCAGACATAGGGATTCGGATTACGGATGCATACTTGGGCGGGGATAAGCAGGAATTAGCACGAATTGCCCAAGAGACCCTTCCAGAAATCCGCACCAGGGTAGAGAAGCTCCGCGCCTATCATATGGAGCGTTGGCATGTCGTGAACAAACCATTCGGTTGGGACATAATTGATTTGCGTTATGGCGGGCTGTTCATGAGCCTTAATACGGCCATTGAACGGATTTCGTCGTACCTTGCAGGCAACGTGGATCGTTTGGAGGAACTTGAAGAGAAGCGGCTCCTGTTCCAAGGGCAGGAAGGCCTTGTCGATTGTTACCTCTATAAGCATATGCCGACACCAAGCCGGATTTCGCAGTAATGGCATCAGCTTGGAAGGAAAGGTGATAGAGATGAGCGGGAATGAACGGAATATCCCGGTGTTGATCCGGGATTGGATCCAATTGAATCGTGGACGAATGGCGGACCTGTTATCCACGCTCATTCGATATGACACGGTTAACCGTGTTGTTACCGGGACAGAGAAGGAATGCCAGCAGAAACTGCACGAATTGATGCAGGAGCTTGGGCTGGAGGCGGAACTGTACTACCCTGAAGAAGTGCCGGGCTTTCATGAGCATCCTGCTTATTATCCGGGCAAAGACTATAGCGACAGGCCGAATGTAAGTGCCAAGTGGAGAGGAACAGGAGGGGGGAAATCCCTCCTCTTCTCCAGTCATATCGACACAGCAGCTATTGCTCCGGGCTGGGAAACCGACCCCTTCTCACCGTTCGTTGAAGACAATAAGCTGTTCGGACTTGGTTCCTATGACATGAAGGGCGGCCTGGCCGCTTCGATGATGGCAGCGAGATGTCTAATGGAACTTGGCATTAAGCTGCAAGGAGATGTGCTGATAGAGTCCGTCGTCGATGAAGAGTTTGGCGGAGCAAACGGTACGGTTGCTGGTCGTGCCCATGGTGTAACTGCTGATGCAGTCATCATTCCCGAGCCAACGAATCTCGCATTATATCCCGCCGCACGGGGAGGCGCCCTGTGGCGTGTAACCTTCCGGGGAACAACCGGGCTGTCGTTCAGCGGGGAGGTTATGCAGAACCCTGCGAATGATGCAGCCCGATTCATCGTGTTTCTGGAGAAGCATGAGCAGGAACGTGCTGATCTGGCAGGACCTGCGCCCTGGTATTCAGACCGCAAGGAGCAGCTTCCTATTATCGTGACGCGTCTGGAGGCGGGGGATCTTAGCTCGCCTTTATGTGATGTCGGTCCCGTTGAATGCCACGTCGACATCTGGGTGGAGTGTTACCCTGGCGTGAGTGAAGATCAACTGCGGGAAGAGCTGCTGCTTGGTTATGAACGTTTCAGCGGCCGCAGCTATGAGCAAGGACTTGCACGTCCTGAATTTAATAAGATGATTCGGTTTCTGCCAGGCTGCTCGGTTGCGCCGGACTTTCCGCTTCTTCCCATTCTGGCTGAGGAAATCGAATCGGCAACGGGGCGGAAGGCCGAAGTGACGGGAGCGCCATACGCCTGCGATGCTTTTGTATTTAATGAATATGGTTCTTCGCCTGCGCTGATTCTGGGTCCATCGGGTGGTAATGCTCATGCACCGGGTGAATTTGTAGACTTGGACAGCCTGGTTGTGCTTGTTGAGATTTATGCCACTTCCATGCTTCGCTGGTGCGGGCGGTCGACCTAATGAATCCATAATAGATTTCGTCAGGAGGGAAGACGATGAGAAGGGCTGTTAACACGAAGGATGCGTCAATCGGGAGTGGGCCTTATTCGCAAGGAGTAGCAGTGGGAAACATGGTTTTCATATCAGGACAAGGGCCGCTTGATGCAGCGGGGAACATCGTGAGTGGAACGATTGAAGCCGAGACAAAGCTGACCATGGATAATATCCAAGCTATTGTGGAAGCGGGAGGCTATACGATGGATGATGTCGTCAAGGTGGGTGTTTATTTGGCCAGCCTCGCTGACTTCGACCGGTTTAATGCGGTATATCAGACCTACTTCAACTCCCCGCTTCCTGCCCGGACTTGTGTGGAGGCCGGGTTAGACGGAATAAAGGTTGAAATCGATGCAATTGTTTGTAAGACGGAATGAGGGGTGTGCCATGCAACGTTTTGTTAATCGTGCAGCGCTAGTGACTGGTGCAGGGCAAGGAATCGGGTATGCGATCGCAGAGCGGTTCGCAGCGGAAGGCGCCCATGTCATCCTTGCAGATATTCAGGAATCGTTGCTGCTTAAAGCGGAGGAAACGCTTCAAGCCTCCGGATACTCAGTATCTCATCAGGTTCTGGATGTTTCCCGGCCCGAGCAGGTCGATGACGTTGTCGGAAGGATCGTGGCAGAGCGGGGAGCCATCGATATACTGGCCAATAATGCAGGCATCGCCTGGGAAGAGCCGTTCGTTGATATTAAGGATGACAATTGGCGGAGAATGATTGACGTGAATTTGAACGGCATGTTTTATGTCGCACAGCGCGTATCCCGTCATATGAAGGAGCAGGGCGGCGGCTCTATCATTAACATGTCCTCCACTAATGGTCTGGCAGGCGAAGCCAAATACGCTCATTACAACGCATCGAAGGGTGCTATCGTATTGCTTACGAAGACAATGGCGATTGAACTGGGAGCAGCAGGAATACGCGTGAATGCCGTATGCCCCGGCTATATCCAGACACCGATGTCGGAAGCCATCGATGATCCGGAATTCGTCAGCCATTATATAGAGCACTATATTCCGCTTCGTCGTGTAGGCAAGCCGCAAGATATCTCGGGGGTATTTGCTTTTCTCGCATCGGACGATGCTGCATTCATCCATGGCGAGTGTATCGTTGTGGATGGAGGTCAACTGGCATAGCGAGGAAGAATGGGGGCGTATAAAATGAACCAATATGACCTGGATACACCATGTATTGTAGTCGATCGAGCTAAAATGCTGGACAATATTAACCGTTACCAGAGGGTTGCCGACGAGGCAGGTGTTGCTATTCGACCCCATGCCAAGACACATAAGACCCCGCAAATCGCCCGGTTGCAAATCGAAGCGGGTGCGGTCGGCGTGACCGTAGCGAAGATCGGAGAAGCGGAGGTCATGGCGGATGGCGGCATTCGCAACATCGTCATTGCTTACCCCGTCGTCGGAAGCGCGAAGCTGGAACGATTAGTACGGCTTGCCAGAAGAGTGGAGCTTGCAGTTGCCTGCGATAGCTACGAGGTGGCGCGGGGTATATCTGAAGCTGCCTTACATGCGGGCATCGTCATCAACGTTTGGATCGAAATTGATCCGGGCTATGGCCGAGTCGGTGTACAGCCAGGGGATGAATTGGAACGATTAGCACGATCATTGATCCCGCTGAAAGGAATTCGCATAACGGGTGTACTGGTATTCGCAGGTCATTCCTATGATGCAACGAGCGACGGGCAGCGGAAGGAAGTAGCAGCACAAGAAGCGGCTATCGCCTCCCATTCCGCAGATGTACTCCGCCGCTTGGGGTTTGCTATTGCAACGATTAGCGCAGGATCAACACCGGTTAGCCGCTTTGCCTCCTCCATGAATGGCATTACGGAAATTCGCCCTGGCACGTATGTGTTCGGGGATTTAACACAGGTGAAGACCCAAGCATTGGACATCGAGCAGTGCGCTCTAACCGTGCTGGCTACAGTCATTAGCCGGCCTGCGCCCGATCGGGCAGTTATCGATGCGGGAACAAAGGTGTTCACTATGGATGGCGAGGATTCCGTTATCGGTACGGGAAGAGGATATGTTGTCGGTCATCCGGAGGTTACAGTAGCCTGGTTTAATGAGGAGCATGGCGTTCTAACTTTGCCGCCGTCAGAACAAGGGCTAAAGGTTGGAGATAAGCTTGCGATCATTCCGGTGCATTGCTGTGCCGTTGTTAATATGTTGGATGAGTTATATATCGCCGAAAACGGTCATGTACAGGAGGTTTGGACAATTGCTGCGAGAGGCAAAGTGAAATAGTCCTGCCGCTCGGCGATAAGAGACTTTTTGAAATAACAGGAGGGGTGGTATAGAAGTGAAAGCACTCGTGTATTTAGGGCCTGAACGAATGGAAATGATGGATGTGCCCGTGCCGGTTCCTGATCCAGGTGAAGTGCTGATTAAGGTAGCCTTCTCAGGGATTTGCGGGTCCGAGCTCAGCGGGTATTTAGGCCACAATGCGCTGCGCAAGCCACCGCTGATATTCGGACATGAATTTTCCGGCACGATCGTTGAAACTGGGGGTCAGTCCCTCGGGCTTCGCGAAGGTATGCGGGTAACTGCCAATCCGTTGATTACGTGCGGCAAGTGTTCGTATTGCGTTAGGGGTGTCGAATCTCTCTGCCTTAGTCGTAAACTATTAAGCGCAGCATTGCCGGGCAGTAATGCCGAGTATGTCAAGGTACCCGCTGAATTCGTTCATCCGCTTCAAGACCATGTTTCTTTAGAAAATGGCGCGTTGACAGAGCCCGTCGCGTGTGGTGTGCGAGTTGCGGAGCTCACAGCTGCCGGGTCCGAAGATACGGTGCTGGTTACCGGTATGGGGCCTATTGGCTTGTTTGCCTTGCAGGCCGTTCTGCACCAGGGGGCGAAACGTGTTATAGCGGTCGATCTTAGCGGCGATCGTCTGGCAGTCGCAGCCGGTTTAGGTGCGCATACGGTCAATCCGCGCGAGCAGGATGTAGACGCGTATATCCGCGATCTAACGGACGGCAAAGGCGTTAGTGCTGCCATCGATGCGGTTGGCTCCGCCATAACGCGTCAGCAGTGCGTGGCCTCCGTATCCAACGGAGGAAAGGTCGTATTTACAGGATTACATCAGGCAGATACTAATCTGGATATTAATGACGTGGTGCGTCGTGAAATAAAACTCTTTGGTTCCTTTGCTTATTCCAAAAGTAATTTCCAAACAGCACTGGAATGGATCTCCGCCAAGAAAATCGGTCTAGGGGACCGTTTGACTGTTGCCGGGCTTAATGAGGGGGCGTTCTGGTTCGATAAATTGAATCGGGCTCCCGGGAAAGAAATGAAGGTGCTTCTTAGCTTGAATGGTTTTGATCAATAAGCTGGGTTTAGAGCGGCCTCATAATTGCCTCAGAGCTGTTTCACCATATGATCGTAAGAGGCGCCGGCAATTTCAAGCTGTTCGTCCACTGCGTATCCTTGATCGGAATACAGCTTTTTGGCACGGGGCTTATCGGAACTGACGATTAGCGCGACACGTTCGTAACCGCGGCGTTTTCCTTCAGCTTCGAACGCCTTCATCAAGAGGCTGCCGATTCCCCTGCCCTGGCATTCGGGACTGACCGCCAGCGAATCCAGATAAAATTCATTCTTCTTGGCTTCCACCGGGAAGCTGGATGGAGCCGAGCCGTTTTTGGCGGCCAGCCGTTCCAGCAGCGGCCTGTCCAGCTCCGCGATTTGGCTCCCATGGTAAAATAATGCTGCCCCTACCGGTTTTCCTTCATTCTCGGCCACCAGCACATTTGCATAGCTCAGCCGGTTGCCGCTCCGTTGATACCATTCCTTCATAGCGCTGAGCGCTGTTTCCGGTTCGCTTGTCCCTGTCAGCAGAAATGCAATGCTGCCGATGGCGCTGTAAAGCAGCGGAATGACCGTCCCGGCATCTTCCGGTACGGATGGGCGAATAATCATGGTCGTTTACCTCCGATTCTGCAATGACAAGATGGATCCGCCTGAAATTAAATATCAGGTGATGGGTTGATTTTATAATATAACGCATCAAGATGCGAGTCTGGGGCCGGTCCGGTAAAGCCGCTTGCGAGTGCTGGATGACGTCCGTCCAAGAGAAATTGCCCGCAGGCGTTCGAAACAGGAGGAACGGGGTAATATATACTCGATCGCTTATACCTGTTAAGGAGGAAACTCTCATGGACAAGAATGCGAATGAAGATAAAGATCTGGTCACGCAGCGTGATATTGATAAAGACGCCGGTTTGTTTACGGACGAGGTGCCTGAGAATGTGATCCAAGGCGCCGCGGATGAATTGCTTGAGGTATATCCGTATGATGCGGTCCTCAAAGCGGACGAAGACAGGGTAGACGAGGCGGAGGCGAAAATCGACGATAGTCCGGTAGACCCGGCTGCCCCGCAGGAGGAATTCCACGGCACGGACCTGCTCAATGGCGTCGGCAATCATCCGGAGGAAGAAGCGCTTCCCGAATAATACCATAAGTTGGAAGATGAGAAGAGGCCATGACGGGAGTCGCGGCCTCTTCTTTGATGCTGCTTTCCCTTTCCTTCCCGCAAGGGGCTGCTTAACAGAATCACGGTACATGTTTTTATGGGTGGAAAGGGATATATTCACAGTCCCGTGGTAAAGATAACGCTATTCGATCTACACCAACAGGAGTCGACCTGCGCATGCCCTCAAGCCATCAGACAAAACCATCCGAGCGTTATGTCTCCGCCTATATCAGCGCTTATACCATCAATTATATGCATTTCCGGAATCCATGGGTTGTCGCCTGGTGGTCCGCTGCGTTTCCGGGACTCGGGCATATGATGATGAACAGATATATGATTGCTTTCATATTGATCATGTGGGAATTTGCCGTAAATTATAAGGCAGGGATCAACAGCGCGATCTATTATTCCATGACCGGTCAATTTGAGCGTGCGATTCAATCGGCGGACAAGAGATGGTTTCTGTTCTATATAACGGCCTATCTTTTTTCCATATGGGACGGTTACAAGAAGGCGGTACAACTCAATCATGATTATATGCTGAGCTGCGCAGATGGTTTTACTGTCCGATCGGACAATCTTTCTATTCTGGAAAGAAACAATTTGGGAAAAAGAAATCCGTTGATGGCGATTCTGTGGTCCTTTCTTGCCCCGGGCTTGGGTCATCTCTATCTCAGCCGTCTGCCCTCAGCCGTTATTTTCATTGTCTGGTTTGCGGTCATCATCCATTTCTCCCATGTGCTTCCGGCAATCCATGAAACGATGGAGCTCCATTTTGCCGAAGCCAAAGCGGATTTAAACCTCCATTGGTTTCTGAATATTCCATCCATTTATATCTTTGTCGCCTATGATGCCTATGTGAATACCGTGGAATATAACCGCTTGTTCAAAAAGGAACAGGCCGCTTATTTCAAACAGGAATATCAGCATGCAGGCTATGACATGCCGCTATAGATAACAGAATGCACCGGATTGCTTTCGATCAGTATCCCAAAGGAATGGAGTGGATAGGGTATGTATGTGATTGCCTCATTTGAACATTCCGGACGGCTTGAGCTTGCGGTCGCCGAAATGCAGCAGCTGGGCATCTCCAAACAGTCTATCCTGATTCTTCCTCTGGACAAAAGAGTGGATATGCCTCAAACCCTGGATACCATTCATTTCGCAGACGGAAAGAGCTTTGTGGATCTCTCCGCTATTCTGGGGACCGTCTTTATGCTGCTGGGAGGGATTTATGGTTTTGTGCTGAAATGGGGACCTATCCTGTGGGCGCTGATCGGTCTGGTGTTCGGCCTGCTTATGGGGTATGCAGTGGACCGCTGGCATACCCGCAAAACCCGGAAGAATAAAAGGCAAACCTTAAACGACAATCGGATCGATGTTTTTGTCATGGTCAAATGCAAGGATTATCAGACGGATAAAGTAAAGGAGCTGCTATGGAATCAATTGGCGCTCGGAATCACTTTGTTCAACAACGCCGAGCCTCCGGGCTAAAGGAAGGACGGACGGTTATGGGCACTAAGATGGCGTATAACGGGGCGGCAGTCCTCTCAAGATTATTGCGGGTAAGGGCGGAGATAAATCCGCCCGGCATGGTTCTCCACTGCGACACAGTTCTCGAAGAAGTCGCTGAGCACCTCCGCATTCATAATGGACTCCCTCTCCCTGGCCTGGACAACCTGCCCGCGCCGCAGCAGCAGGATATGGCTGAATAAAGGCAGAATCTCTTCGGTATGGTGAGTGACGTAGATTAAAGTCGGCGTATCGGCGCGTGATGCCAGGGCGGAGATAGCTGAAAGCAGGCTCTCGCGCGAAAACAGATCCAGGCCGTTGCAGGGCTCGTCCAGAATGAGCAGCTGCGGATTGGCCATCAGGGCACGGGCGATCAGCAGCTTCTGCTTCTCGCCCTGGGAACACGTGCGGTATTCACGGCTCCACAGCTTTGTGCACTGCAGCGCCTCCATACAGCTATAGGCATAGCTGACCTCTTCCCTGGAGGGTTTATCATACAGCCCGATCGTAGCAAATTTGCCGCTCAGGACGATACGCTCGCCTGTATCGGAGCCGTACAGCTTGTCCTGCAGAGAGGAACTGACCCATCCGATAGCTTGCCGCAGATGGCGGACATCAGTGTCCCCGAGTGTGCGGCCAAGCACCTGGATGCGTCCTTTTGTCGGCCAGAGATAGCCGTTAATCATGTTGAGCAGCGTGGTTTTGCCGGAACCGTTCAAGCCGAGCAGGGCCCAGTGCTGGCGGGGCAGAACGGTCCAGTTGACCTCGTTCAGGAGGAAACGATCCTCTCTTTTCCAGCTTACCCCTTGCATATCAATCACCGTTTCCATATAATACCTTCCTCCCCTTGTGTAACGCGCAAAGTTTCAAGTAACTTGCCTGGCCCGCCGGTCTTTAGGCAGGAAGAAGGCACATATCCCGAGCAAAGGCAAGTAAGCGCATAGATGAATGACAAGCGATACGCTGGTCACATCCATCAGCCAGCCGAGCACGATGGAGCCGATTCCCCCGAGTCCGAAGGCGAGGCCGAAGAACAAGCCCGATACCGTCCCTACCTTCCCCGGCAGCAGTTCCTGCGCATAGACGATAATGACGGAAAAGCCGGACATGAGAATGACGCCAATGAACAGGCAGAGCACCACGGACCAGAACGCATCGGCATAAGGAAGCAGCATCGAGAACGGCGCTGTCCCGACAATGGAGAACCAGATCATCCGCTGTCTGCCGAAGCGGTCGGCCAGTGGGCCGCCGAACAGTGTGCCGATCATGCCTGCGAACTGCAGGGCGAATAGGCATATCTGGGCGCGCTCCAGCGGCAGTTGGTACTGGTCCATGAAATAAAAAGCATAATAGCCGGTCATGCTGGCAATATATACGAACTTGGAGAAAAGCAGCAGAATGAGAATGCTGATGGCAAATACAACGGCTCCTCTGGCAAGCTGCGGCGAGTTTGCGTCAAGTGCTTTTGGAGGCGCTGCTTTAATGGCCCGGGTCTGCCGGCTATACCATCTGCTGATGGCAAGCTGCACCAGGATGCCGGAAGCGGCGAGCCCTGTGAACCACAAGAAGCCTGGTTGTCCCAGGGGTGTAATGACAAATGCCACCATCAGGGGAGCCAGCGCCTGGCCGGTATTGCCCCCGACCTGGAAGACTGACTGGGCAAGCCCTTTGCCTTGGCCAGCCGCCATATGGGCGACTCTGGAGGATTCGGGATGCAGGACTGACGAGCCGATTCCGATCAGCGTGGCGGAAGTCAGCAGCATCCACAGCTCTGTAGAGAAGGCCAGCCCGACCATGCCGAGCAGCGTAAATACCATCCCGGCCGGAAGCAGGGCAGGAATCGGTTTCTTATCTGTATAATAACCGATCAAAGGCTGCAAAATCGATGCCGTAATGCTTAACGTGAATGCCACCCAGCCAATTTGTGCGAAGCTCAAATGCATCGATTGCTGGAACAGAGGGAACACGGCCGATACAACGGACTGCATGGCATCATTGAGCAGATGGGCCAGGCTAACGCCGAGCAGGATATAGAACGCTGAACGGGTATTTGGTTTGGGAGCTGGTGCCGCTGTTTGGATACTGGCTTGAGACATGCTTCATCACCCCTTATGCTTTGTCCTAATATTACCGGAGGGAAAAGGGCGCCGTCGTTGTGAAAAATGCTTTCTATAGGAGCAATAATTGCTATAATAGGCATCAGGTGAAGAGGGATGAAAATGATTATCGAGACGCCGCAGCTTGAGCTGTGGCGGATAGAAGAGGATTTTTTCAATCTGCCACATGCCCATGAGGACCGGCTGCAAATCACGATTCCGATCAAGGGGACCTGCTTTCTGACGCAGGAGAACAAGGATTACGGCCTGACGGATGGTCACGGTCTGCTGCAATATTCGGCCCAGCAGCACAGCTTCCAAATCGGGGGGAATTCCGGGGTCATTATTATTCAGATACGCAATAACCGTCCGGGCGATTTCTTTCGCGGACAAAATATTGAATTTGCCCTGCAGCAGAAATTTGACCCCCAAATGATCACGAAGCAGTTTCAGCAATGGGCGTCCGAATTGTTCCGGAGCGACCCGGCTGATCCGCTTGCCGTGGATGAGACGGAAGCGCGCATACTTTCCTTCCTGTACTACAGCTTGAGGGGCAGCCATACGCTTTCCGGCAAGGAGCTGGCGGTCCTCCGGGCATCGGGGGACCAAGAAGCCCCGGAGCATCATTTGGCCAGAGTGCTGGATTATATCCATGCGAATTACACCCAGCGGATCAGCATCGATACCCTGTCTGCGATTGCGCTGCAGAGCCGCTTTCATTTTATACGCTCGTTCAAAGCTTTTACGTATATGACCCCCTATCAATATGTGCTGGGACTGCGGATGGAGGATGCTAAGAAGCAGCTGCTCCACAGGGGGAAGACCGTTACGGAGGTGAGCCTGAATGTGGGCTTCTCCAGCACCAGCCAGTTTTACCGGGCTTTCCTGAAAGTCGTTGGCGTAACGCCGGAGGAGTTCAGGGCCGGAGGCAGATGATGGATTGATTCAGAGCTATTATCTTCAAATGGGGGCGGGCGTGTCTAACATTGACACCCCGGCCTTGTTTGAGCTATGATTGGTTCATCAAATTTAATTGTACACAAATTAATTTGACATCAGAGAGGGTAAGAATAACAATGAGTCAGATGGAAGATGAATATTTAAAGCTGGATAACCAATTATGTTTTTCTTTATATGCCGCATCCAGGGCGATTTCCCGGATGTACCGGCCGCTGCTCGATGAGCTTGGGCTTACGTATCCGCAATATCTGGTTCTGCTCGTGCTTTGGGAGCGACACCAAAGTACGGTGAAGGAGCTCAGTGAAACGCTTGACCTGGATTCCGGCACATTGACCCCTATGCTCAAGCGTATGGAGAGCGCCAAGCTGGTGGAGCGCAAGCGATCGACACAGGATGAGCGTATCGTTGTCGTGCGGATTACAGACGGTGGTCTTGCTCTTAAGGAGCGGGCCGTCTGTATTCCTCAAACGCTATTTGCTTCCAGCAGTCTGCCGGCCGAGGAGATCACGGGCTTGAACAAGCAGATCAAGAAGCTGATGAAGCAAATCAGCGCGGCGGATCCGGCACGCTGACCGCCCTTATGGAGCGAATAAGCCAAAGAAAGTGTTCTTATCAATCCCATCAATTCTTCGGAGGGGCTGCCAATGCTGCAAGTTGGAGACCAGGCGCCGACAGAGGGACTTCCGGCTGCTATCGATAAGGCGGAATAACAACGGCAAGTTTCAACCATAAAATTTGGGTGTCAAGGCACCCGCACAAGCCTGCCAGGGTTGTGCGGGTGTTTTTATTTTGTTTTTTTACTGTCAGCACCCTGTAACATAATCATCATTCAAACGTTATAACAGGCGGAGAGGGGGATAAACGTGGGGAAGGATTCGTTCACGGAGCTGTTCTGGCAATTTCAGCCTCCACTGTACCTGTATTTGTACCGGATGTGCGGGTCGAAGGAAACGGCGGAAGAGCTGCTGCAGGAAACCTTTTATCGCGCGATGCTCTCCCTCCGTGCCCGGGACATGAAATATGCAAGAGCCTGGCTGTATAAAGTAGCCCGGCATTTATGCATCGACTGGCTGCGCAAGCGCAGCGGCGAGGCGGCCATGATCCAGGCAGTTGCCTGTCAGTCCACCGGCGTAAGCAGCTTCCGCACCCCGGAGGAAGCGCTGAGCATCGGCGAAGAGCGGCGGACGATTTCGGAGGCGATGGCCATGATGCCCGAGCATTACCGCAGTATTTTATATTTGCGGGAGATCGAGGGTTTTTCTTATGAGGAGCTGGGCGAAACGCTGGACATTCCGCTGGGCCGCGTGAAGGTGAATCTCCACCGCAGCAGAGAGAAGTTCAGGCAGCTGCTCGCCCGGACGGAAGAAAGGATGAACGATGATGAGTGACGATCGCAAGGATGCCCGCATAAGCGGTGAGGAAACGGAAGATGTGGATCTGCTTGCCGGATGGAAGGATGATGAACGGCCTCCCGCCTGGGAGGAGAAGAAATTTAAACGGATGATCTGGCGAACGCGGTTCTCGGTGGCGCGCAGCGTGGCCGCTTCCCTGCTGGCAGTGTGGTTTCTATATATGGTTTACATGATGATCGTACAGGCTGTTATGGACCAGCGGAATGATCATTTCGTAAGGTATGTCAGCGCCCTGGTGGAGACCGAGGAAGGGGTTAATGTGGATAAATTTATGCACACGGTTAAAGTCAGCCCTTTCCTTACGCAGAAAGCAACGTTGAATCTGTTTAGACAGGTGGGAGACTGGGACGTCGTCACCGGCGAAGTAACCGCCCGGAAGAACATTTTCGGCTATGTCAGTTACACGGTGAAGGAGGATCAGCAGTACCTTTATACCAACAACCGCTTCTCGTTTGCTGTTCCGCCCGACCTGACAACAGGGGATCCGCAGCGCAAGCAGGAGGTGTCGCCGCAGCCGACAGTATGGAATCAGACGGCTCATATCGACAGCGGTCATGTGGCGGAGCTGGCTTTTTCGACTGTCAGGGGAATGGATCCGGAGCAGCTGCGGCAGATTCTGGACAAATATGACCTCAAGGTGCTGCGCATGCCGGTTTATTCCGGGGAGCTGCGGGAGAAGGGGCTTCAGCGTATTTCCTATTCGAGCAATGGCGAATTGAATTTTGTATCGCATCTGACGCTGCGCCCTTACATGGTGTATTTCGATGGGGGCACGAAGGGATTAACATCGCTGAACGATCCGGCCGGGTTGAAAGAGTCGGTTGATCAAATGCTTACGGATATGGATTGGCTTGCGGATAACGGAAGCTACAACGGGCTTGACCTGGATAAGGTGAGGCTCGCTTATTTGAAGCAGAATGGCGTGAAGGTCTACGGCGCGGTGGTAACCGGTCCCGTTCGAGAGCTTGAGAGGCTGAAGCAGGAGAAGGATTTCTTTGATTATCAGCTGGGAAGAGTGGAGATATGGAAGTGGAAGAAGTCCCCATGATTCAACGCTTCCGGGATAAAACCGGGGGGAGTGAAATATGCTTCTTCCCGGTGAAACAGGAGCCAAAAATAAATTAGACAAAAATGTGTCTAATGATTTGCTTTATAGAAAGAGCTGTGCTATTATAAGGATATTCTTAAACAAAGAACCTTCATTCACTTATTGAAAAGGGTTGGCATTTGTAAGAATGATTCCTTTTTCAATGTGTGAATTTTTTATTTGCTTCTCTGAATAAAAAGGTACATGTTAATTTATTTTTGGAGGTTTTACCCATGCAAACAGGAACAGTTAAATGGTTCAACGCAGAAAAAGGCTTTGGTTTTATCGAGGTTGAAGGCGGCAACGACGTATTCGTACACTTTAGTGCAATCGTTGGCGACGGCTTCAAATCCCTTGACGAAGGCCAACGCGTTGAGTTCAACGTAGTTCAAGGCAACCGTGGTCCACAAGCTGAGAACGTTGTAAAACTGTAGTCTTTAACAAGCTGCAGGTAAAGACTGCCCTTAACATGTGTTGAGGGTGGTTTTTTTCTATCAAAGGAGGGAATCATCTTGTACAACAGGAAAAAACCGTTAGAGGATATCCCTGAAGAAAATACAGTTATCTGGTCCTGTCCGAAGGACGACTGCAAGAGCTGGATGCGCGATAATTTCGCTTTCGAGTATGTACCGACTTGTCATGTCTGTCATACCCCTATGGTAAAAAGCATGAAGATGCTGCCGGCGCTCAATAATTCAAACGGTGATCTCAAAGCCTTGAAAAAAGGTGTACAAATATAAAAACCGCCCCTGATTTTTAAAGGGGCGGTTTTTTTAATGGTCTGCTCGCGAGAAAGTGGAATAAAGTGGAATTTACGTGAAATGGCGGACGGTGTTAATCCTGGATTAAAGAATGTATAACCTCTGGATACCGGGCTCAGTTGGTGGTAAGCTTCGATTATAAACGGTTTGCTCCCGTAGGCAGGAGGTGCCTTGGATTCCGCCGGGCATGACAATTATACGCGTGGGCTCCTTTGCGGGGAAGCTGCACGAGATAGATGAAAGCGCTATCCTGATGCGGATAATCCCCAGAGAGTCCGGTGTTGGCTCTATTCTGGCGTCGGAAGAAGTGTGCCATAGTACACGCTCTTCCCAGGTTGGTTAGATCAGAGTGCGTTGTACGCACGGCATGCAATCAAATCATAGAAAGGATGGATCCACACTGAATAGATATGCGAAGCTAAGAGGCGTCACCGAGTGGGCGTTCCAATCGGCAAAAAACAGTTCTGATCCTTTCAACGACCTATCGTTCGGGGCGGTTGTGACGGCGCCCGATGGTAACGAGCGTACCATTCCCGGCTTCTGGGCGGGAGGGAATGCATGGAAGCTCCGTTACTCTTCTTCCCAAGCGGGCGTTCACAGGTTCCGTACGGTTTGTTCGGACCCGGACGATTCCGGCTTGCATGGGCAGAGCATGACCGTGGAAGTCGGCCCCTATGAAGGGGATAATCCGCTCTACAAGCATGGCTCCGTTCACGCATCCGAGAACCGTGCTTATCTGCAGCACGAAGACGGAACCCCGTTCCTGTGGCTCGCGGATACGTGGTGGATGGCACTGACGAATCGTCTGCAATGGCCAGAGGATTACAAATGGCTGGCCAAGGACCGGGCAGAGAAAGGATTCACCGCGATTCAGATTGTCGCCGGTCTTTATCCCGATATGGGACCTTTCGACGAACGAGGCGCTAACGAGGGAGGGCAGTCCTGGGAGCCGGAATTCACCGGCATCAATCCCGCTTTCTTCGACGCCGCGGATCCCAAAATCGAATGGATGGTAGAGTCGGGTCTTCTGCCATGTATCGTCGGCAGCTGGGGGTATTACCTGGACTTCGCAGGCAAAGATGTCTTAAAGAAGCATTGGGACTATTTGATTGCCCGATATGGAGCTTACCCTGTCATGTGGTGTGCTTCGGGCGAGGCGAACATGGCGTATTATCAATGGGATTCCTTCTCGGATCCGCGGCTCAGGGAAGCCTATGTGGAGAGAATGCGCGCAGAATGGACGGAGCTTACCGCCTACATCAAGACGGCGGATCCGTTCGGGAGGGCGGTCACGATTCACCCGACCGAGTATGGACACAACATGGTAGAGGATGCTGCTGTGCTTGACTTGGATATGCTTCAAACCGGACATTCCGGGACGGTGACCGTAGCACGGACGGTACCCATGATCCGCAAGGCCGTCGCCCGGGAGCCCAAAACGCCGGTTATCAACTCCGAAGTCTGTTACGAAGGCATCGGCGGTACAAGCTATGAGGAGATTCAACGGATGAATTTCTGGAACTGCATGCTTAACGGAGCGTGCGGGCATACGTATGGCGCCAACGGAATCTGGCAGGTAAACGATGAGAAGCGCCCTTATGGCGAATCACCAACCGGAATCTCATGGGGTCACAGGTTCTGGAAGGAAGCGGCGCAGCTGCCGGGATCCAGGCAAGTGGGCATGGCGAAGAAGCTGCTGGAGAAGTACCGCTGGTGGGAGTTCCAGCCCCATCCCGAATGGCTGGACCCCCTTGGGGAAGATGCGGATGTCTATTCCAGAGCGTACGCAGCGGGAATTCCGGGCGAGGTCAGAGTCATCTTCGCCCCTTTGCATTATTCGTTCTCCGGTATTACGGTAAGGGAGTTGAAGACGGGAGACCGTTACCGTGCGCGGTTCGTCGATCCGGCTACAGGTGATGAATACGACTTGGGAACGGTAACGCCGGATGCGGACGGTTCCTGGTGGAGCGGCAGGTTTAAGATTTTTCAGGATTGGGTGCTCGTCCTCGAGCAAACGCGAGAAGCAAGGGCGGAATAATTATGCGCAGATACGAAACAGAAATCAGGACCGGATCAACCCTGAGAGCGGGAAGCTTTAGGGGGATCCGGTTTTTTTCTATTCCGGGGACTACAACTGAAGAATCAACGGTTGCTCGTAGGAATCAGCGCTCCGGCATGTATTTTCCTTCATGATATTGAATACATAAACTATATATTGTATACTGATTAATATTTCAGTACTATGAGGAGGTTTAAAAATGGATTTTCGTATCGCGATAGCCGCAACGGAGCCGGGTTTTCCTGATTATAGCAACGAGAGGCGAATATTGGAGCCTCTGTCTTCCTCATTGGAAATACGCTTCTGCAATACCGTTGAAGAGGTCATTGCCTTTTGCAAAGATGCGGATGCCATTCTGACGAATCATTCACCTTTTACGAAGGAAGCCATCGATCGGCTGGAGAAGTGCAAAATCATCGTCCGTTACGGCATCGGCTTCGACAACGTCGATATCCAGGCAGCTGCGGCCAAGAACATTCCAGTCGTCAACGTTCCCGACTATGGCATACAGGAAGTGGCCGACCATACGTTCACGCTCTTGCTCAGTGCGGTCCGCAAAATTCCGACTATGGACCGGAACGTAAGGAACGGCAACTGGCAGATCGACGAGATTCGTCCTATCTTAGGCCTGCGCGATAAAGTGCTGGGCCTGGCAGGGTTCGGCAATATTGCGCGGGAAGTCGCCCGCAGAGCCCAAGGATTTAATCTGCAGGTGATCGCGTACGATCCGTTCGTAGCGGATGAGGTGTTTATGCAGACAGGAGTTCGTAGAGTTGACTTTCAATCGCTGCTCGTGGAAAGCGATTTTATTTCGTCCCATTTGCCTTTGAATAAGAAAACAGAGCATTTATTTGACCGGGATGCTTTCACGCGCATGAAACCGACCGCGATACTGGTGAATACGTCAAGGGGAGGAGTCGTACATACGGAGGATTTGGTCTGGGCGCTGGAAAATCGAGAAATCGCCGGTGCCGGATTGGACGTATTCGAGCAGGAGCCACTCCCGGCGGGGCATCCTATACTGGCCTTGGAATCCTGCGTGCTAAGCGGCCATGCGGCCTGGTACTCTGAAGACTCCATGCTTCGGCTTCAAGAATACGCCGCATTGGAGGTCGAGCGGGTATTAACAGGAGGTCGGCCGAAGCATGTTGTTAATGGAAAGTAATCAGTTACGATGATATTGACTACAATATAATAAAATTGTATACTAAAATTATAAGTTGGATATTGAATATAAATAAGAAACAGGCTAATGCAGTTATTAGCGGAAGGGTGGATTGGCATGCAATTCGCAAACCGGGTCGCATTGGTGACTGGAGCCGGGAACGGCATCGGGCGCGGCATCGCGATAGGATTTGCACGGGAGGGCGCGACTGTAATCGTCGTCGATATTGATGGGAGTGCGGCGGAAGCGGTATGTGATCAAATAAAGTTGTCGGGCGGAAAAGCCGTCTGGCACCAAACGGATGTCTCTTGCAGCGATCAGATCGATGAGTTGTTTCAATTTATTAAGCAGGAGTTCGGCGCGTTGGATATATTGATCAACAACGTCGGCTCCACGATTCGTAAGCCGATCGTGTCGTTTACAGAGGAGGAATGGGACTTCGTATTCGATACGAATATCAAATCGATGTTCCTGTGCGCAAAACAAGCCGGCTTGATGATGTTGAAATGCGGCAAGGGCGCGGTCGTAAACATATCCTCTATCCATGGTCTTGGGGGGATCAGCAGACGGCTCCCCTATTCTACGAGCAAGACGGCGGTCGAGAGCTTCACCAAGACGTTGGCATGCGAATGGGCATTGGACGGCGTACGTGTCAACTGCGTGTCACCTGGTTATATCATGACGGAAGCGATGCGTGAAACGTTCGCCCAAGGCGTGTTGAATCAGGAGGATATGATTCGCCGGACGCCGCAAGCGCGCTTAGGGGCGCCCGAAGATATCGCCGAAGCTGTACTTTTTCTTTGTTCCGACAAGGCGTCGTTTATTACGGGAGCCGTGCTGCAAGTGGACGGCGGTTACGCGGCTTATCACGGCCCTGAACCGATTCCGTCATTCCATCACGAATTGGAATAGCGAATTAACCGGTATCATCTAAATGAATAATGGGAGTGTTATCGAATGGCTAAGGGAACCGTTATACATGCCAAAAATGTCAAGACGTTGTACGTCGACGAAACGTACTCTTCAAAAATGTTGATCGACCATACAAATTCGCTTACAAAAAACGTGCAGATCAACATGGGAATCGTTGCCCCCGGAGCGAAACATTCCGATCATAATCATAAGCCAGAGTACGACGAAGTGTATTTAATCCAAAGCGGCCGGGCGATGGTCCGGCTGGATGGGGTCGAGCATGAGCTGGAAGCCGGGGACGTAGTGTTTATTCCGGGCGGCGCCATGCACGCGATCGCCAATCGGAGCGATACGGAAGAGCTGATCATCTTTACCGTATGGTCGAGACTTCCGGAACCGGGCGCCAATCCGGTGTACGATCAGCGCGTGAATGAGTGGGGGAAATCGTTCAAGACTGTGGATGAAGAATAGGGAGGTGTACGAACCTTGACTTCTCTGCTGCATGAACTGCAAGATACTGCTGTAGCTCCAGGATCTATCGCCGTTTGGTCGCTGGGGCAGGCGGGATATGCATGCAAGTTACCATCCGGCCAAGTGGTGCTGATAGATCCCTACATAACGGATTATAGCGCCCGCCGGCTCGGTCACGAATTCAAGAGGCTCATGCCGTCGGTTATTACTCCGGAGGAACTGGACCGATTGCCGATTGCAGCGTATCTCTTGACTCATCATCACGAAGATCATCTGGATGCGGATTGCGTCACCGCGATGAAATCGCGGGATTTTCCGTTTTATGGACCTCCCGAGACCATACGCATGCTTAAGGAGCTAGGGGTCGAGGAGGGGCGCTGCCATTCGCTCAAGGCGGGGTGCTCGCATGAGCTCGAAGAGATGACGATATCGGCTGTTTTTGCTGATCACGGGGAGCTTGCGCCTGATGCTGTCGGCATCATTGTCCGGGCCGAAGGGAAAGCCATTTACCACATGGGGGACACCTGCCTTCGCGAGGATTGTTTCCGCGAGAGTGTGAAAGACATGCAGGTCGATCTGCTGTTGGTACCGATTAACGGCAAATACGGGAATATGAACGAAGCGGAGGCTGCCCAAGCGGCTTCCCTCATAAATCCTGCTATAGCTGCGCCTTGCCACTTCTGGATGCTGCCGGGCAATTCAGGCGGAGATCCTTTGGTATTCGTGAATAATGTTAAAAGCATGGCTCCTTTGACGATTCCGTTTCTGTTCAGACAAGGAGAGCTTCTAATTGTGTAGAGGAGGTCGTACCCGTGTCATTGTTGGAGGGGAAAATTGCGCTCGTGACCGGCGCAGGGATCGGAATCGGAAGAGGCATCGCGCTTCGGCTGGCGTCGGAAGGCGCGGATGTCGTTATCAATTATAGAAGCAGTGAAAGTCAGGCGCTGGAGACGGCCGAGCGAATCCGCGAGATGGGCCGCCGGGCGCTAACCATCCGGGCCGATGTGTCCAAGGTCCGCGAGATTCGGGGGATGGTGCAGGAAGTTCGGGATCGCTGGGGCGGCGTGGATATCCTGGTCAATAATTCGGCAGTCGACCCAAGGGAAAATTTCCTGGACGTGACTGAAGAGGCATGGGACCAGGTAATCGACACGAACTTGAAGGGGACGTTCTTCTGTGCACAGGCCTGTGCTGCGGATATGATAAAGAAGGGCGGCGGCAAGATAATCAATATCAGTTCTGTACATGGAATGACGACGATGCCGCGGTATGCGGCGTATGCCGCTTCCAAAGGCGGGATCAACGCGTTGACGAGACAGCTTGCACTGGATTTGGCATCGCACAACATTCAGGTTAACGCGATCGCTCCCGGCGCGACAGAGGTCGAGAAATTCGCGAAAGCCGATCCAGAGCATGATAAGGACGTCATCGGCGAACAAATCCCGATGGGGCGAATCGGTTATCCGGACGACGTTGCGAAAGTCGTCGCATTCTATGCTTCGTCCGGCGCGGATTTTGTGACCGGGCAGGTCGTGACCGTCGACGGGGGATCAAGTACCCGGTTTTTCTTGAAAGGCTGAGCTTCTGAACCCCTGCAACCGCAAGGGTTCGATTTTTTTTCCTTCTATTATATATGTATAAACGCACCCTATCTCAGATGGGGTGCGTTATATATTGACCAGATTAAACTTGAGACCGATAAAACCATATCTGCCCGGTCCTTCTTGGAATCTTCACAGAGAATCCTTCTATCCATTCCCCGCCGGTGAGAAGCAGTTCCTCGCCGGTTTCGGCATTTTCCAACACGTAGGTCCTCTCAGGCTCTATTCCCGCGGGATATACGATAAAAGTCTCTTCCGGCGCCCGGGTATTGCGGACGACTTGGAAGAAGCCCTGGTGCGTGTCGGGACGATGGAACTGCATGGCATAATAATCCTCTTCGCTTTTGCGTGTTTCGGTTAGTGGATAATAGTCGGCGCTCAGCATGATCTCTGCTGCCCGCCGCCAGACACCGTGCATCTGCTTGCCGAGTTCGAAGAGTTCCTCGCCATCGTCGAAGAAGATCATAGAGGTCACGCTCGGCGCCATCGCCACGTGATAGGCATATTTGTCTACAGGCTGGTTCCCTGCAGGTTCATAGGTCCCCTCGTCATTGTCCCAGCTCATCGTGTGTGCCCGGAAATACGGAATCCATTCAAACATGAAGCGATGCTGCTTCTGCTTGATGGGATGATGGCCGTAACCTACATCCGTATAGTGAAGAGGAAGGGACCTGCGCATCGTCTCCAGATCGTTGCGGCGGCCGCCGGCAGCGCAGGAATCGATCAACAATCCGGGATTACGGTGCAAAAGCTCATCCCAGTATTTCAAATAGCCCTGAATATGCAAGTTCTCAATGGCGCCTATTCGATCCTCGCTTTCGTGCTCAAGCCAGAACTTCATCGGATCGAAATTTAAGTCCTGACGGTAAATCTCCACGCCGTATTCCTTAATCAATCCGTCGATGTGGTTAATCGTCCAGTCCAGCGCTTCCGGGTTGGCATAATTCAGCACCCGGTTCGTATCGTTTGGATCGCTCGGATAGAGAAGCCAATCCGGATGATCTGTATCGAGCGCTGTGCCGGCATGCACACGCTCGGGCTCAAACCAGAGCAGGAATTGGATATCGAGCTCCTTGCAGCGGTTCCCAATGGGAGCTAGTCCGCTGGGAAACCGTTCAAGATCCGGTTCCCAAGTGCCGGTGTACGGCCAGAAATTATCATTCTTGTACCACCCGGCATCGAACCACCAAACGTCCGGCTTCATACCGCGATCTACGTATTGGTTCAACGCGAGAATCTGTTTGGCTTCGGTGGCTTCCGTAAATTCTTTTCCGTCGGGCCGCCAATCGTGCAGGCAAAGCTTCGGTGGAATCGGGTCGCCGTGCTCTTTCGGCAGAATATGCTTGAAGTACCAACGCCTCCACAGATTGCGGCCATGATCGTCCCCGCCTTCGAATCCGAGAAAATTGACACGTGGGGTACGAATCGTCTCGCCGCTGTTCAATGCCATGTGCATCCGGTCTTGTCCAATACTGAGGCGAACGCCTTCCGTCGAGCCCTGCACGGCGGACGACCATTTTCCCGGCCAGCCTATTCCGATGAGAACGCCGTAGTCCTCGAACAAAAGCTTCATGTATGGAGAGGCGCCGCAGCAGGACGTTCCGTCGTGCGGAGAGAGCGCAATGGCTTCGTTACCTACGGGAAGTTCGAAAACCTCATAACCGGAGGTGTTCATATTGTCGCCATTGCTGTACGTGAATCTGGGCTTCGAACCGGCGATTTCATCGTCAATGATGCGTAATTTCGAAACGATCTTGGAGCGCTGTTCGGAATTGTTCGTGACGAACGCCACCCATTCCGTAACCGGGAAGTCCAAGTAACGCAAGTGTTCTGCGCGGATTTCCAGGCCGTCTTCGTGGCTCCCTGTCACGATTACCTGTTGAATGTTCGCGCTAATAAGCCTTCTAGTCACCTTCGGCCGGAAGGATGACGGAATACCCTTATATGATTTTCCGTCGTATTCGAATGAGATCGGTATCCGCTGCGTTTCTGTAAACGGGAAAATGGACTGAACCAACTGCATGTCCGACTTTGTCATCGTAAATCACCTCATCGAATTTATCTTTGATTTTCCTGACTGCATGTCCTAATCATAATTGTACACAAAAATAAAAATATGTCTACAATATTATTTGATTGAAGATACCGAATTCCGGACCGCAAGGCTCGGCTTAACCGCGATTTTATTAAATGGGGCATCGGGATTGTTCATGCGCCAGAGCATGAGGTTGACGGCTTGAGCGGAGATTTGCTCCCTCTGATAGTCGAGCGAACTGATCGGTGGCGACTGCCATTGGCACGAGTCCAGATTATCGAATCCGATGATGGATACATCTTCTGGCGTTCGGATTCCTTGTGCTGTCAGCGCATGATTGAGAACAAAAGCAATCGGGTCGTTAGCGCAGAAAAAAGCAGTCGGCAAGTTCCCGTAATTCAATTTGTCGGTCAAGAGGTTGAAATGGACATCGCCGAACAAATCTTCAAACCGAAGGTCGTACATATACTCAGAACGGAATTCCACCCCCCAGAAATTCAATGCATCGCAAAAGCCCCGGTATCTTTCCAAAAAACCCGAAGATAATCGCTTGTCGCCGATATAACCTATTCGCGTATGACCGTGCTGCACGAAATGCCTTACGGCCAGGAAGGCCCCCTCGTAATGGTTGACGATGACCGAATCGATATTCGAGTAAGGGAATTCGTGATCCAGCATGATGATCGTTTTGCTCCGCGCGCTCAGCTTCTCCGTTTTTGCGGCAGTCATTCTCCCGAACAGAAAAAGCGCCGGGATATCGCCGTCTTGACCGATCTGTTCTTCCGGGATATCATCATCCGCTGCGGATATGGCGTGCAGTGCGGATCGAAAGCCGATTTCCTTCAGCGCTTTGTCGACGTAATAATACGAGGCCAAGGTGTGCGGATCGGTGATGAACCGCGAGTCGACCACGAACAGCACGCGGCCTTCGGTTCCGGATGATCCGGGGAAATCCTCGGAGAAACTTTTATAGCGCAGCTTTTTGGCCGTCTCGATGACGGCTTTACGGGTGTCCGGACTAATCCCCTCCAGGCCCCGCAGAGCTTTGGATACGGCGGCGACAGATAGACCTAGCCGTTTGGAAATATCATAAAGCGTGACTTTCTTAGTCATTGGCAGCGCCTCGTTTTGATAGAGTGAAAAGCCTCAAATAGGGTATATTCTCTAAAATCGAACTCATTCTAACATGGGATATGGACATTTTCTAGCAAATTATAAATAAAAATTAACTAAAAATTAACCTTTGACAAATTAAAAGTCAGTTAATAATATTAACTCATATTTACTTCAACAGGGGGCGCTTACATGAATGGCATGTCAAAAACCTATGGATTATCCGTTCGGGAAGGTCGGCTGATGAAGGACGACAAACCCTATAAAGGCGTAGGAGTCAACTATTTCAATGCCTTTGCGAGAAGGCTGGCGAATGCTTCCGATAGGTCTTATCTGCAGGGGTTCAAGGAGCTGGCCTCATACCGGATCCCGTTTGTCCGCTTCATGGCGGGGGGGTATTGGCCCAACGACAACCGGTTGTATCTCGAGGATAAGGCTGGTTATTTTGCATTAATGGACGACTTTGTGAAGGCGGCTGAAGAAGCGGGAATCGGGTTGATTCCTTCCTTGTTCTGGTACCATTCCAACGTTCCGGATTTGGCCGGAGAGCCCCGCAATAGCTGGGGAGACCCGAACAGCCGCACGATTGGATTCATGCGGGAATACATCCGCGAGGTTGTAAGCCGGTATGAGCGGTCTCCCGCAATCTGGGGATGGGAATTCGGTAACGAATACAACCTGGAGCAAGACCTTCCGAGTGCCCCGGATCATCGTCCGCCGGTTGTACCGCATATGGGGACTCCCGAGCAACGATCGGACCAGGACGATCTGTCGAGCGACCATGTGTATACCGCACTTCGACTATTTGCGGAGGAAGTAAGAAAGTATGACAACCATCGCATGATCGTCAGCGGCAACAGCATCCCAAGACCGAGCCAATGGAACCAGCGGGAGCACGGCAAATTTGAGCAGGATACGGAAGATCAGTTCAAAATCATGCTGGGACTCGATAACCCGGATCCATTCGACGTTATTTCCACGCATTATTATTTGTATGAAGGGGACCGTTTCAACCGGCCGCAAGACATGGACAGGTCGATGCAGCTCATGCAGGAAGCGGCATCCGAGCGGGGGAAACCGCTGTTTATCGGGGAGTTCGGAGTTAGTGAGACGGTGGAAGACGGCCGCATCGATCATGAATTGGCCAAAGCCCGGTTTACGGAAATGGTTCATTCCTTGGAGAAGGCGGACGTTCCGTTATCGGCGTTGTGGGTGTACGATTATGAACCGCAGCCGACATGCACGGTCACCGGGCGTAATGAACGTGCTTATCAATTGAAACTTCTCGAAGAATGGAATCGAAGATTGACAGAAGATTCAAGCGGCGAGTGAAAGAATGCTCAGGTTAATGGAATTTCACCTGAAGCGGGTTTGGACGGCTGCTAAGGGTATTACGTTGAAGCCTACAAGGATCAGGTGCTCATACGGGGGCGTGACTTCGAACAAGGCGAATGGGCGGAGTCCGCGACGTATCAAGGAGCTCGATGTCAAATTTCAGCATTGAAGGTCATGTTTGATTTATAGGAGGGAACTTGTGTGGCGGAGGTCATCCTGAAGGAAGTATCCAAGCGTTACAAGAAAAGCGACCAGCTTTCCGTTAAGAAGATCAGTCTGGAGATCAAAGACAAAGAATTTATGGTGTTCGTCGGACCTTCAGGCTGCGGGAAATCGACGACGCTGCGAATGATCGCCGGACTGGAGCAAGTTACCGAGGGCGGAATCTACATCGGCGATAAACTTGTGAACGATGTTCCGCCCAAAAACCGCGATATTGCGATGGTGTTCCAAAACTATGCCTTGTACCCCAATATGGATGTTTACGAGAACATGGCTTTCGGTATGTGGATCCGCAAGGTGGAGAAATACGTGATCGAGTCAACGGTGAAATCGGCAGCCCGTACGCTTGAAATCGAGCATCTGCTCGAGCGGAAGCCATCGGCGCTGTCTGGGGGACAGCGTCAGCGTGTCGCGCTTGGCAGAGCGATAGTCCGCAAACCGCAGGTCTTTCTGATGGATGAGCCGCTTTCAAATCTGGATGCCAAGCTTCGCGTTCAGATGAGGGAGGAGATTATCGGTTTGCATCGCCGGCTGGAGACGACTTTCATCTACGTGACGCATGACCAGATCGAAGCCATGACGATGGGGACGCGCATCTGCGTCATGAAAGACGGCATCATTCAACAAGTCGATACGCCGGAAAACATTTACAACTCACCTGCGAATCAATTTGTAGCCAGCTTTATCGGTTCCCCTCCAATGAACTTCCTGCCAGGCAAGATTATCGAAAAGAAATCCGGCTGTTTTTTTGATACGAAACGATTCGCTTTGCCGATCTCGCAAGATTTGAACGAACCGCTGGCAGCCGGCAATTTCATCGATCGCGCCATTGTGATGGGCATTCGTCCGGAACATATTGTCCAGAAACGGGATATGGAAACGGGTTCAGCGGTAAAGGCAAAAGTTCGGTTTACGGAATTGGTCGGTGCCGACCGCTTCGTACATCTGGAGACGGGTGACTACCGGTTCACGATGAGAGCGACCTCTCACGAGAGATTCGGTGACGATAGCGAGCTTGAGATCGTCTTCAAACCTGAACATATGAATTTTTTTCATCCCGAGACGGGAGTGGCCGTTCGTTAAAAGTAATGGAAGGGTTTGGAGGCTATTATGAGGAACTATCGAAGCTTGCCGAAGGCAGTTGCCTTGCTGTTGATCATCGTGCTGGCATTCTCTCCCCTGGCTGACGGTTCGGAAGCCGGAACTGTTCTGAAAGCGGATCCACAATCAGACGAAAAAGCGGAGTCGCTGTTATCTGAAGATTTATCCGAAGGCAGCTCTTATCAACGTGTTTTGTCCGGGTGGCAAGCGCAAGGGGCCACGGACGCGGCGAGCCAGCCTATTGAAATCGAGGCCAACGGCTTTGCCTCCGCCTCGGGACAACCGCAGCGGCTGAAGGATGAAGACAAGCGGCAAGCGGAATCGGATGGGAAGAGCGGAGCGATTGGCTTGTATGAAGAGAAAGAATGGGTCGAATATGAATTTACGGTCGAGCAGGCGGGATTTTATAACCTGAATATGGAGTATTACCCGCTGGCAGGTTCCTTCGGGCCCATTCAGATGGGAATCACGATAGACGGGGAGTATCCGTTCCAGGAGGCGGCGGCCGTCGACTTGGACAGAACGTGGAGAGACAAGCAGTTTCCGCTTTCTAAAGATGGGAAGGGGAACGAGATTCGATCCTTGCAAGAAGAGATCAGAGCGTGGACTTCGGAAAAAATCGTGGATTCGAACGCTTCCTATGCCGAAGCATTTCGCTGGATGCTGAGTAAGGGCACCCACCTTATTCGCGTGCAAACGTTATACGATCCGGTTCTTCTGGCGAAGCTGGAATTCACCGCGCCTCTTCCGGCGGCCGCTTATCGGGACATAGCCGGAGCCGATGTGCCTTCTGGCGGAGAGGCGAACAAGGGTGAGGCGTCCAATTGGTATACCGTTATCGAAGCGGAGCGCATGTCGAGCAAGTCGGATTCATCTTTGCAGATGACCTCTTCCATGGATGACCTGACTTCTCCAAAGTCCAAAGGCAAGATCACGTTCAACATGGTCGGGGGAGACCGGTGGAAGCGGGGCGGCCAATGGGCGGAGTGGCAATTCGAAGTGCCGGAGGACGGCGAATACACGATTCATCTGAAATATTCCCAAGCGTATCGCCTGGACGCCTCCGTATTTCGCAACGTAACAATAGACGGGAAGCTGCCCTTTGCCGAAATGCAGGCCTTCCCTTTCCCATACGCGAGCAAATGGAAATTAACCGGACTTGAGGATGCGGACGGAGTTCCCTACCGCTTCAACCTGAAGGCCGGCAACCATACGCTGAGGCTTGAGGCGACGCATTCCCCGCTGCAAGGCATCATCGCATCCATGCAGGCGGTCGTCTCGCAGATTCAACAATTGAACCGGGAGGTGCGGCTTGTGACGGGCGTTCGTGATCCGTTGATGGGTGATGCCAACCGGGACTGGAACCTGGCGATGTATATTCCCGATATCGTGGATCGCTATACGTCGCTGATCGAGCAACTGGAACAGCAGCTGGCTGGACTGGAAGAGGTATATGGCAAAAAAATATCGGGCTCGGACGGTATCCGCTCTGGCTTATCCGATCTGAAGAAGCTGCAAAAAAATCCGAATTTATTGCCGAAGCGGCCCGAGATGCTGATGTCCATTCAAGAAACGCTTGCCGCGTTCATGACGGAGCTGCGGGAGCAGCCGCTGGACCTGGATCTGATCATCGTCTCCAAGCCGGACGCGAAGCTGCCTAGTGTCATCCCGAATTGGAGACAGCGGTTGGGGAATACGGTCAGCGGCTTCTTCGACACTTTCTCGGGTGATTACAATTACTACGGACGGGAAGACGAGGATGCCATAACGGTATGGGTGAACCGCGGCAGAGATTATGTCAACCTCATGCAGCAAATGGCCGATGAGCAGTTTACGCAGGAGACCGGGATAAAGGTCAATATTAATTTGATGCCGAATCCTCAGCAGTTGATTTTGAGCAACGCTGCCGGACGGGAGCCGGACGTTGCACTCAGTATCGATCCGGGAACGATCGTCGATTTCGCGATGCGCAATGCGCTGCTGGATTTAGGGCAATTTGCTGACTACGCCAATGCCGCAGAAGATTTCAGCCCGGGCCTTCGGCTGCAGCTGAGCTATGACGGAGGGCAATACGGCTTGCCGGAAACATTGTCTCCGAATATTATGTTCGTCCGCAATGACCTATTCGAAGGCATTGGCATTGAACCGCCACAGACATGGGAGGAAGTTTACGCTCTGCTCCCCGATTTGCAGCAAAGAGGCTATGATTTTTTTACGACACCGGCGAATTATTTGCCCTTTGTCCTGCAGAACGGCGCGGACTTCTTCTCCAAAGACGGGATGAAGTCAGGCCTGGATACGCCCGAAGGCTTTGCTGCGTTTAAGCAATGGACGGATCTATTCAAAGTGTACGGCTTTCCGAGGGAGGTGCCGAATTTCTATATGCATTTCCGCAACGGGGATATGCCGATCGGCATATCGGATTACAATACGTATTTGCAATTGCTTGTAGCAGCCCCTGAAATTGCCGGCTTATGGTCAATCTATCCGATTCCAGGCGTTCTGAAAGACGGTGAGATAGAACGATGGGCAGGCGGAGCCGTACAGGCCGGAATGATCTTTCGAACTACCGAACGGGCGGAGGAGTCATGGGATTTTCTCCAATGGTGGGTATCTGAGGACGTACAATCCCGGTTCGGTACGGATATCGAGCAATTGAACGGCACCGAATTCCGGTGGAATACCGCGAACGTGCAGGCATTGAAACGTTTGCCGTGGCCCAAAGCCGATGCGCAAGCGTTGTTCGAGCAATTGAGCTGGTTTAAAGAAATGCCGATCGTACCGGGGTTCTACTTTACGCCGCGAGAATTGAATTTCGCATGGAACCGCACGGTTCTGGGAGATATGAATTATCGGGAGTCGCTCGAGAGCTCGATACTGGAAATCAATCGGGAAATGCGAAGAAAGCTGCAGGAATTTGGTCTTGTAGATGACAAGGGAGACATGATTCGCCCTCTGCAAGTTCCCCAATTCGATGAAAAATGGGAAGGAAGGGATCAGCATTGATTGCGATGAGGGTGAGAATGGGCCGGCTCTTTCAAGAAATCAGGTCCAGTTGGTTAATGTATGCATTCGTTGCTCCATTTTGCATCGTGTTTCTGTTGTTCATCCTTTTGCCGACCATTGCTGCAATCGTTCTTTCCTTTACCTCTTTCAATGCGATTGAGCCTCCTGCATTTATCGGGTTTAGAAATTTCATTAATTTATTGACACAAGATTTGATCTTCTGGATGCATGCCATCCCGAATACGTTCAAGTTTGCGATTATTGTCGGACCGATCGGTTATTTGCTGGCCTTCGGTCTGGCCTGGCTGATCACGCAGCTGCCTGCAAAGACGAGAGTCTGGTATACGCTTGCGATGTATGCACCTTCGTTGACCGCAGGGGTTGCGATGGCTGTCGTATGGATCGTCATATTCAGCGGAGACCGCTTAGGGTACATGAACAGCTTCCTGCTGGAGCTGGGCATCATTCAAAAACCGCAGCTTTGGGTGACGGATCCGAAGTATTTAATGAACATCATGATTATCGTCAGCCTGTGGGCAAGTATGGGCGTTGGGTTCCTGGCCATGCTTGCGGGCATTCAGAGCGTTGACAAGACGCTCTATGAAGCGGGGAAAATTGACGGCATCAAATCAAGAATTCAAGAAATTTGGTACATTACGATTCCTTCGATGAAACCGCAGATGCTGTTCGGCGCGGTTATGGCCGTAGTAGGAACATTGCGGGCCGGCTCAATCAGCGTGGAGCTGACGGGAGCGAATCCGACTCCGCAATATGCGGGGCACTTATTGATAAACCATATCGATGACTATGGCTTCATTCGTTATGAAATGGGATACGCCTCCTCGATCTCTGTCGTTTTGTTAATTATCATCTACGCGACAAGCCGATTGTGCTGGAGATTGTTTGGCTCTGAAGGGGAGGCAAAAGGATGACTAAGCGGCTGCTGCGCTTCCCATTGTGGAGAAAGCTTAAGAATATGACAGGATTTCAAGTCTTTTTGATTTTGTTCCTTACGCTGCTGTCCATTTTCATGATGCTGCCGATCATCTATTTGTTCAATCATGCGTTTAAACCGGCCAGCGAGCTGTTCAAATATCCGCCGACGTTTATGGTGGATCATCCGACGCTTAAAAACTTCAGCGATTTGATCCTTGCGACGAAGTCGTCTGCCGTGCCGGTAACGCGTTATTTGTTCAACAACATCATCAGTACGTCTTTGACGGTTCTTGTCGCGTCCTTATTCAGCATCCTGTGCGCATTTGCTTTATCCAAGGGAAAGTTCCCGGGCAAAAACCTGTTGTTCTCAACGATTGTCATCTCGCTCATGTTCGCGCCGGAAACCGTCCAGATTCCCCGGTATTTCGTCATTAGCAATTTAGGATTAATCGATACCTATTGGGCGCATGTATTGCCGCTCGTAGCCATGCCAGTAGGCGTGTTCCTAATGAAGCAATTTATCGATCAGATTCCCAATGAGATGCTGGAAGCGGCCCGTCTCGAAGGGGCAAACGAGCTCAGGCTGTTAACGAACGTAATTGTTCCCCTTAGTCTTCCCGCTGTTGCTACGGTTGCTATTCTATCGTTTCAGGGCGCATGGTCCAACCTGGAAACGTCAACATTCTTTATTGAAGACGAAACGATGAAGACGCTGCCGTTCTATGTGCTGACGCTGACGAGCGGACTTGGCAACTCTGTGGCCAGGCAGGGCGTTGCGGCTGCGGCAACGCTGCTGATGTTTATCCCGAATCTCGTATTCTTCCTTCTGCTGCAGCGGAAGGTCATCGATACGATGATGCATTCCGGAATTAAATAAATGCGCTAAAGAAAGGGGGGGATTCATTTGTCTCGAAGCGTCAAATGGGCATGTTTATCTTTGATTTGCTGGCTGGCTTTGATGCCGGCGGGTCAAGCGCTGGCGGCCCCGCCCTACGAAACCTACTCGTTTGATTCCCAGGGCAAGCAATTTCTTGTGCAAGCGGCTTATATTCCCGAACGAATGATCGGTCTTGAGTCAGGGGAGCTGAAGTTCAACAGCCCCGAGGACGTGATGATTGACGACCAAGACAATTTATATGTTGTGGAAAGCAAAGGTAATCGGGTTGTCCGTCTGGACAATCAATATCAGCTGACGCAAATATATGGCGATGAAGATGGGCCGGGAAAATTGAAAAAGCCCGAAGGCGTGTTCGTAACCGACGATGGGCAGGTCTATGTTGCGGATACGGGAAATAAGCGGATTGCCTTGTTCAACGGCGACGGGACGTTCGTCCGCGAATACAAGAAGCCCGATAGCAGCTATTTGCCGGAGGGTTTCAGATTTGAGCCGATGAAGCTTGTCGTGGATAAACGCGGGGTCATGTATCTCACTTTGCTGAGCGGTTATCAAGGGCTCATGCTGATGGATAGCGGGACTGGTGAATTCCGCGGATTTTTTGGGATGAACCAGGTGAATTTCAATTTGATGGATATGTTAAAACGCAAGCTGTTCACCAAGGCGCAGCTTTCTTTGGAGGGGAACAAGCTTCCTGGAACAATCAGCAACGTGACGTTGGATGAACAAGGCTTGATCTATACAAGCAGCGTGCGGGTAGATACCCGCCAGTTGAAGAAACTCAATTATACCGGTACCGATTTGTTAGGAAACAAAGTGTATGGCGAGCGGCAATTAATTTCAGGCCAGGAGAGGTTCTTTACGGACTTGGCCGTCGACCGTAACGGCATTATTACAGCCGTTGACGGTCAGGCAGGAGTGATCTATCAATACGATGCGGATGGCAATATCCTCTTTGCTTTCGGCCGCAAAGACGAAGGCTACCATAAGCTCGGGTTATTGAACGCGCCTGTTGCGATCGATGTGGATTCGAATCAGAAGATATACGTCGTGGATAACACCGCGAATGCGATTTTTGTTTATCGTCCGACTGAATTCGCAGCTCATGTGCTCCATGCCGTTAATTTGACGTTAGACGGAAAATACCTGGAAAGCGAGCAGCTCTGGAGAGAGGTCTTGCATCTGAATACGAAGTACTACAGCGCTCACCAGGGAATCGGTAAATCCTATTACAGCAAAGGCGAATGGGAAGAAGCCAAGAAATACTTCCGCTTTGCAAGCTCGGTGAACGAATATTCCCAGGCCTATTGGCATATCCGTTTAAATTTCATGCAAACCTACTTCAAGCCTATCGTGATTGCGATTGCTTTCATCATCGTCCTTTACCTTGTATGCAGGCGGCTTTTCGCTAAACGTATCGGATACTGGTTCAAGGCTCACAAGTCCGCGAATGGGATCTCACAAATCCTGCAGCTGCTCCGGATACTAAAGCATCCGGTTGATGGCTTCGCGGAACTCAGATCTAAACGAAAAGGCACCCTAATAACGGCCATCCTCCTTCTTGTCTTACTCTATGTGGTTATGATTGCTTCTAAAATGATTAGCAGCTTTATCTTTAATCCGAGGGAAACGAATCATGTCGATCTGGCCGTTACGCTGCTAACGTTGGCCGTTCCATTCGCAACGTGGGTCATCTCCAATTACCTGGTCAGCTCCATATTCCGGGGTCAGGGCCGATTTGTCGACATCGTCGTCGGAAGCAGCTATGCGATGCTGCCCTATATTCTGTTTACTGTACCCATCGAAATCATATCCAATGGATTTACACTCGGGGAAGCGGCCATTTACCAATTTATGAAAATAGCGGTGCTGGGCTGGACAGGATTTTTGTTTGTCGTATGCATCAAGGAAACGCATAATTTCGATCTGGGAGAGGCCATCCGCAACATCATTTTGACCGTGTTGTTCGCTCTCGCCCTCTGGATACTGATTTTTATCTTCTTTGGAATGAATGTCCAGCTGTTTGACTTTATTTCGCAGATTTTCGAGGAGCTGAAATTCCGTGTCTAGATTAAACAGGAAATGGTGGACCGTTGTTGCATTCGTCACCTTCTGCATGGTGGTTCTCATCGCAGCCATGCTGCTTAACGCGAATAAAACGGATAACAACATCACCCCGGTGGCGGAGACTTCGGCCGTTCAGACTACGCCTACTGCGGGGATGCCATTGAAGGTCGGTTCGGCGTATACGCCGGTTGCCAAGAATGAACGGATTTCTCTTGCCGTCAACGCCGCCGGCCAACTGCGGCTGACCGATCATCTCGGCGGGCATGACTGGTTCAGCAATCCATCCGAAGAAGCGCTTCGGTCGGAGACGGTCAAAGGCTTCTGGAGAAATTCGTTGGAATCTCCTTTCATGATCGATTATATCGATCTGAATGGAATCAGTACGGAGGTCATTACGGCCAATGCGAAGGATTTGGAAACGAGTGTATCCTTCCATCAAATGAAGGACGGCGTGGAAATCGTATTTGACTTGAGCAAGGTCCAAATCCGATTTTCTTATTTGGTAAAACTGGCGGACGATCATCTTGAAGTTGAGGTCCCTTATGACCGGATCAGCGAAACAGGAAGTGCAAAAGTAGTCAGCATCTCCGTCATGCCTCTCTTTGGTGCCATGCAAGGATTGACGAACACCGGGTATATGTTCGTACCGGATGGCGTCGGCGCGCTGATCCCGTTTGATCCGACGACCAAATATTCGTCCCAATACACTTCCAAGATGTACGGGAGCGATATCTCGGCTATCGATTACGAGAAGGAAAAGGTCAGCCGTTACAATCAAGAAATCCCGGCCGATTCGCTTTATCCCGTATTCGGCATAGTAAGCGGCAATCAAGCCTTCGTAAGCATCATCGACGAAGGAGAGTATACGTCCCGGATTTCGGCTACGCCAGGCGGCATGTATACATCGTTTAATTGGGTTGCGGCTCAATTTGTCTACAGGCAAGGATATTTTAAACGGACCAACCTCTTCGGCGAGGGGTTCCATGTTTTTCAGGAAAATATGATGAAGGAAGACCGCCGTATTCTATATTATTTCCTGAGCGGCGAAGACGCGGATTATGTGGGTATGGCCAAAGCCTACCGGCAATATTTAATGGACAAGAACGGGCTTGCGCGCAGAGAGGACGCAGCTTACCCGCTTGATCTTTATTTGATGGGGGGCGATCAGAAGCCGGCCTTGCTGGGTAGAGAGCTTGTTGCGGCGACGACGTTCGAACAGGCGGGACAAATCGTTCAGTCTCTCAAGGAATCGGGCGTCGAAAGTCTTGACGTTACGTTAATGGGCTGGGAGAAAAACGGCTATCTCCAAAACACGCCGGGCCGGTTTCCCCCCAGCAAGGCGCTTGGCGGTACCGAAGGCTTGTCCAGACTTGCGGGTCGTGTTCATGAGTCCGGAGGGAAGCTGTATTTAAGCGATAATTTCAATGTCGCCTTCGGCGCTAATGACGGATTCGAGCCGAAATATGACGCGGTCCGAGACTTGAACGGCAAGGTGATCTCGGTCGAATTGCCGGGGCTTCAGAAGTACTGGATCCACCCGGATTTATCGAGGGAAATGTTGTTCGAAAGCTTTGGGGACTTTCGCTTGCTAGGCATTGACGGACTTTATCACACCGGACTCGGGGAAGCAGTATTTTCCGACGAAACTCCGTCGCATCTGACTTCGCGCAAACGGACAGGGGCGATCTTTGGCGACATGCTAAGAGAAACAGCCGAGCAATTGGGCGAAGCGAGAGTCAAGCATGGCAACGCCTATGTGCTGCCTTACGCGGATCATATTGGCAGCATTCCATTTGATACGAGCTACGATATGCTGACTGCGAAGACGGTTCCCTTTTACCTGATCGCCCTTCATGGACTCGTGTCCTATTCGGGCATCCCGCAGAATATGCAGGACGAGCCCAGGATCAGTTATTTAAAGTCGATCGAGTACGGCGCACTGCCGTCTTACTTGCTTACTTTCGAGGACCCGATCGTCTTGAAGGATACGCTGAGCCGCTGGATATACAGCAGTCAGTTCAAGGAATGGAAGGAGCAAGTTGCGGCCCAGTATACGGAGCGTGAGAAGTCCCTTGGCAGGTTGAGCAATCAAATGATCGTGAACCACCGCGAATTAGCCAAAGACGTGTTTGAAACGACTTACGAAAATGGAACGAAGGTTATCGTCAATTATACGAAGAAGCCTTACGTGGCGGATAGCGTTAGCGTTGAGCCTGAGAACTATTCGGTCGTAGAGAAGGAGGGGCGGTCATAATGCGTTGGATCTTTAAGAGACGTGCACATCGAATATCGATCAACGGCAGAGAGGCCCTTTCCGGTTATCTCTTTATCGCCCCCTGGCTGATCGGTCTTGGCGTGTTCGTTGCCTATCCGCTGCTGTTTACCATCTACATGAGCTTTAATGAGGTTAGAGTCACGAATTTGGGCCTTCAAATGAAATGGGTCGGATTCGAAAATTTGACCAATGCCTTTCTGAAGGATAATCAGTTCCCGATCCTGCTGGTAGAGGAGCTCGTTCGGACCCTTATTGCGATACCGCTCATTGTGATGTTCGCTCTGTTTGTTGCGACGCTGCTGAATATCAAGTTTCCGGGAAGATCGGTATTTCGGGCTTTTTTCTTCCTTCCGGTCATCTTCTCGACGGGAAAAGTATTGAATCAACTTTTTTTCCAGGGAGCGGGCGGTCTGGAAGTACTGGAGCAATACGATGTTTCGGGTTTTATTCTTGCGAATTTTCCGAAGGTGTTGGCCGATCCTCTTCTCAACGTATTGAATATGATCGTTATTATTCTCTGGTATTCAGGCGTTCAAGTCCTGCTGTTTCTCGTAGGCTTTCAAACGATAGGCGCCCATGTCTACGAGGCAGCGCGCATCGACGGATCGACCATGTGGATGACTTTTTGGAAGATTACGCTGCCCGGACTGAAGCCGTTCATCCTGTTGAGTATCATTTTTTCAATCGTCGATATGTCGACCTTTCCATTTAACGGCATTATGAACTATTTGATTGCAAATATGAATACGGGAGGCTTCGGCTTTATCAGCGCGATAGGGTTGATCTACTTTCTTGTCGTGTTCATGATCATTATGGGTTTTCTTTTCATCTTTAGAAGACTTGGCGGGGCCAGAGGAAGGGGATGACAGGATGCCTAAAGTGATCAGAACGGTGAAGAATGCCCTGCTGGGAAACAGCGAACGGCTGGGCATGCTCAGAATCTTATTGATTTATTTCGTGCTTTTGAACATTGTATTTCTGTATTTAAATCCGCTCTTCTATATGTTTTCGACAATGGTGAAGAGCACGGCCGATCTTCTTGACCCTACGGTCAGGTGGATTCCGCGAACGATCGATTTCTCGTTTCTTGAGAAAGCCATGTACGGAATGCGTTTCTCGGAGACGTTAATAAACAGCTTGATTATCGCGGGGTTTGGGGCGATTTTTCATGTCATATCCTGCTCCGTTGCCGGCTACGGTTTTGCCCGATTCAACTTTCCCGGGCGGAACCTGTTGTTTGGCATTCTCATCGTTTGTTTTCTGGTTCCTCCGACGACGCTCACGCTGCCGCTCTATATATTATTCAGCAAGCTTGGATTACTCGGCTCGCCAATTGCCATAATCGGCCCCGCTTTATTTGGGCACGGGATACGGGGAGCGCTGTTCGTCATCATCTTCAGACAGTTTTTTCAGACCATCCCCAAGGCTTATGAAGAAGCGGCTAATATCGACGGTGCGGGTCCTTTCCGGATTTTTTACAAGCTTATGCTCCCATTGGCGAAGCCGGCGATCATCATTGTGTTCATTTTCTCATTCGTATGGCATTGGAATGAAACTTATTTGACCGGTTTATTCCTAAGGGGCGAATATATGCCGCTTTCGCTCGCTCTGGACAGCATGTGGAAATCGTTGGAGATGATGTATGCGACGGGTGGCTACGACAATAACGAATCCATGAAGATGGCAGGCAGCTTCTATGTTATTCTGCCGCCGATCCTGTTATATCTCGTGGTTCAGAAGTGGTTTATGCAGGGGGTGGAAAAATCGAGTCTTGTCGAATAAAGGAGTAAAATAAGCAGTGATTTTATGTATACAAAATATTGTAAATTTATAAAAAAATAAAAATAGTATACAAATAATAAAAATTGTTGACATTAAAAAAATTGGGATATATTATGAGAGCGTTATTAAAAAACGAGCGAAGGGGATTAAAAAGAATGAAGACGAAATTGTACAAGCCTTTATCGTTAATGGTTCTTAGTATCGTCATCTTCCTTGCCGGATGTTCATCCGGTAACAACAACGGAGCAGGCAATGCGCCCGAGGCGGGTCAGAACACGCCAAGCCCAGCGAATTCGAATTCCGGCAAGCCGAACACAACTCCGGAAGCGGACAACACGGACAACAAGTCTTTCTCCGGAACGGTAAAGGTATTGCGCGAATGGGGAGATGCTCAGCCGAATAAAGCGATGTTCGATGCATTGGGTATCGCATTCATGGAACAGTACCCTAACGTAAAGCTGGAATATGTAACCGCTGGAGGCACGGCGGCGTTGCAATCGATGGTTGCGGCCAGTGACAGCCCGGACGTGGTCATGACTTACAGCCCACAACCCAATTTTATGAAAGATAACTTGCTGGAGGATTTAACGCCGTACTTAGAACAATATCCGGAAGTGAATGTTGATCAGTTCTACGCGCCATCCTTCAACAAATACTACGTAGGAGATAAATTGTACGGATTGCCCTGGAACATCGATCCGAATTTCGGACTTCATTCAAACCGCAAAATTCTGGATCAATACGGAGTTACAGACGTACCGGAACTGAATAGTTTAGAGGACCTGGGCAATTATCTGAAGCAGTTCTGGGTCGTGAAGGACGGCAAGCAGGAAATGACGACCTTCGATCCATCAAGCCTGTGGGGCGGTGGTACCGCAATGTTGACGTGGTCGCTGATCAATGGCGCGACAGCCGAAGATATTTACGATCCGAAGACGCGCAAGGTAGGCTACAATAATCCGAAGATCGTTGAGGCTGTCGAGTGGTTGGCGGACTTCTATCAAGAAAATATCAATCCTGAACGGATTAATGAACTGAAAGGGACATTGCCTGAGAATACGGATTTGTTCGATGCAAACAAGATGGCCGTATCGTTCTACTCGACGAAGAAGATGAGGGAAGAGATGGACGTTATCTTGACCCCGATGCCGGAAGAAGGACTATGGGTAGGCGGATATGGGTTCTCGCTCGTATCGACTTCCAAAAATAAAGATGCCGCATTCCAATTTATTAAATGGCTTACAACGACCGAAAACGCGGCAAAAATCTCCAACGATATTCTCGGCGTTATGCCGGCAAAGAAAGACCTTCCGTTCCTCCAGGAAAAGGCGCAATCGGATCCGTATCTTGCACTGGCTCTGGATATTTTAAGCAAAGTCAAGAAATACCCGCCGCAAACGCCGGTAGATTTACCTGAAACGTTCGAAGCGGATTTCGTGGCTGTTCTCAACGGAACATCCAGCGAGGATCCGCAAACGTTCCTGGATAATCTGACGAAGATCATGCAGCAGAAGGTCGACGAGTATTATAAATAAAGCTTATAATGCGTGCTATACGATGGACTTTGACAGAAAAGCTCCAGGAAAGAAGGTTAACCTGCTGATTGCGGGCAAGTTAACCTTTCCTTTATTTTCGAAGGGATTGCTAGTATCGAGGGGTAATTTGCTGATTGTACTTGAACTGTAGAGTTGATATTCAAAATATCCCTAATGTTGACAGGATACATATGCAGTTGCTATGCTAAATGCAATCGATGAGCAAGATCCCGTCGAAAAAAACAAATAAAGGAAGCTTATTCTAATGAGCAATTACACGGACTCGCTATCGCGTTCGCATCATACCAAGGAAGTCGTTACTCAATTGCGCAAGGACATTATTCTTGGTAAATATAAGCCCGGTACGCGATTGATAGAAGCGAAGCTTGCCGAACAGATGGGGATTAGCCGCGCTCCGGTTCGGACTTCGCTCCAGATGCTCGCGCTGGAAGGGCTTGTTATGAACTTGACGAACGGCGGCACGGAGGTCATCGGGTGCTCGGCAAAAGACGTGAGGGACATTTTCGAGCTGCGTCTTCTGCTGGAGCGGACCGCACTGCTAAGCACATTCAAGAGTCCTACTTTCCGGTACAGGCCTCTGTTCGACGCCATGGAATTGCTTGAGTCCTACAAGGCTAAGGGAGAAGAGATTACCAGCTACGATACGGCGTATTTGGATATTTCCTTCCATAGAAGCCTGATTCTGATGGCGGACAATAACCCGATGACGGTAGCATGGAATACGATGGCCAATACCGTTCAGGCGATTCTGGAAATCACCAATATGACGAGACCGACGTTTGCGGAGTTTTGCGACGATCACAGGGAGCTGGCGGACATGATCATTCAGAAGAATGAGGAGTCCATTCAAATGCTCGATCATCACATTATGAACGCTATGAACATCATTATCGAGCGCATCGAGAAAAGTCAGTATTAAAGGCGGCATTGCCCCGCCTTTAATGGCCTGTGACTGTGATACAGAGTCCTCCTTGGCACACGTAAAGTTATATGCCGAACGTCTAAGGTGGTCTCTTTTCTCATGCCTCCAATGCCCTAAATAGAGTGAAAATTCAGAAAAATAAACTGCTTTTACGCACGGAAATACAAGAGTAGGGCCAGGCATCACGGCGCTCTTTCTCGTCACTGCCGCGATGTTCCCAGGCAGCTTGCTGAATCAGGAGGAGGAAAGGACGATGGTTACGCCGGAACAGAACATGGCTTTGCAGAAGGAAATGCCAAGGGATGTATTATCAGAAATGCCGGCAGAAACGCTGAATGTCGATTTCCAAACAGCCGTTTGCTTGAAGGTGAACCTGTCCGAACCGGGCCGGACGCTGGAAAATAAATTTACGGATTTGAACCAGTGGGAATTAGGAATGGATTGGTTGACGACGGCCGGGGATCAACCGGAGGACTATATTAGAACGAACTACCCGTTCGTCAAACGCATTCAGCTCATGACTTCGACGGGAGGCACGGAATTGCGGGATCTGTTCTTGAATCCGGGCGACCGCGGACATTTAACCGATTACAACTTTACCCGCCTGGGAGATGCCGTGCAAAATATTATACGGCAGGGATTGATCCCGCATATCGCTACGGGCAACGTTCCGCTTAAATACAGCTCTGATCCGCTTATCCGGGCATTCGGCGTGAATGTGCGACCGCCGGATGATTACAGCGTTTACTACGACTACATCAAGGCGCTTGCGCAATACATGGCCGGCCGCTTCGGCCTGGAAGAAGTTCGTACGTGGACTTGGAGGGCATTGGTCGAATACGAAAACATCGATTGGTTCGACGCCGGGGATCCCCAAACGACGAAGGAAGCGTACTTCAAATTGTACGATTACACGGTTGCCGCATTGGAGGAAGTCGTCGGCGCGGAGCATCTGTACATTGGCGCCCACAGCATGACGAATGGGGAAGGGTACTGGGATGAAAGGGAATTTATTGACCATGTGGCGCACGGCACGAATTACTACACCGGCAAGAAGGGCACTCAGCTCGATTTCCTCACATTCTCCTATTATGATCATCAAACAGGGGTAATGTCCGCTTACAGCCTGGAGTCGAACCTGCAATTACTGCGCGACCGGGCGGTAGTGAACGGCTTGACCGATCTGGAATACGGCGTAGACGAGGGCAGGTTGATGCTGGGAAAAGATGACAAGGAGCTATTTCCACGAACGGTAGCTTCGGGTTACCAAGCGGCGAGCGATGCGAGATTGTTCAAGCATATGCATGATATCGGACTCGATTATTTTTCCACTTGGTATTTGAATACAGAACGTATATGGGGAGGAACAAGCGGGGTAGATCCCGTGGGGACCCATGTTGCTAATTTGAGCTGCCGGATGGAAGGTGCAAGCAGAATTCCGGTTCAAACGATAACCCAAGCGGCGAATGAGGCTAATGAGGTGGATGGAATCGGCGCCTATCGCGAAGACTCCCGGACCGCTCACCTTCTCGTTTACAACTTTAATCCGGCTGGGAATGCCACGACAGGCGAGCCGGTGACGATTACGTTTGACAACGTAAAAGCGTCGCAAGACGGTACCCTATCGGTTAAGCAGTGGTTAATTGACGATGAACATGCCAACTTCTGGCCGGAGTGGCGGGCTTTACTTGACGAGCAAGGGGTCGCCGACGATGATTTTGGCAGATGGTCGAGTGATTCGTGGACGATACGAAGCATAGCGAATTCAAAGATCCAACGTCTATGGTATGCCAATGCAGAAAAGTATCGCGGATTAGCCAGCCTGATGTACACAGAGGAGACCGTGGAGATTAAAGACGGGAAGCTTGTTCTATCACATGTTCTAGCCCCACTAGGAGTTGTATTCTACGAGATTACAGGTATTATGCCTGCTGCTATGTGACAGATTAACGATGGAGAATATAGGCATCCGTTCGGTTCTTCGAGAAGCGGAGGAGGGCTGTATTCTTTTATGCTCTAAATTGTATACAAAAACACAAAACGGTTGACTGAATAGTGGATTATTGTATAATTGAAGTATTCTATATAACCAGGAGAAATCTAATGAAACTGGATGATTTGATTGCAAGCTTGCAGCGTCTCGAATGGCATTACCGATTGCTTCGGAATGGCGAAGGAGCTGTCATCGTCGCACTGGAGCGAGGGGGAAGAATTTTAGGAATCTATCCGGATGAGGAGCTTGAGAACGCGGCATGGACGAATCCGATATTGGCCGATACCGGGGCATCCCGAAGGCTATTCGGATTGGAGAACCATTGGAATGCCGGAGGCGAACGCGTCTGGCTCAGCCCGGAGCTGGAGTACCACGTTGTGAATCCTGGCCCGCCGGCAGACTATACGGTGCAGCGGCCGATCGACCCAGGCGCCTATCAGTTCAGGGGAGGCGCTGTGCAGGATCAATGCGAGTGGTGGCAGGAGGGAGTCGCGAAGCAATTCAGATCTGAAAGGCAGATCGGATTCCGGCTTGCCAAATCGTGCCGGCTGGTGAAGGATCCGATACGCTTTGCCGGACTTGGCGGGCCAGGCGGTTATCAGTTCGTCGGTTATGAATCGGCAATCGATTTAGAGACGAATGCCGAGGGCTGGGGCAATGGCAAGGAGCCACCCCTGTCGAGCTGGACGATTCTGCAGGTCCCGGCCGGAGGCCACGCCTATGCCGCTACTTACGGTACGGCGAGTCCGACCGATTTTTTCTCGCCTGCGGGTCCGTCGCATCTATCTGTATCCGAAGGGATCGTCCGTTTTCGTATCGATGCGAAGCAGGCACATAAAATTTCGCTTACGAGCTTGCAGACGACAGGACGGTTTGGCTATTTTCGCCGGGACGAGAGCGGCCATTGTCATTTGATTGTGAGGCAAATCGGCGTCTATCCGTCTGCGGACTATCTGGACGTTCCTTGGCATGACCCCGTGTATGGCGGCCATTGCGTCCAGCTGTATAACGACGATGGGCAGATAGGGTCGTTCGGGGAGCTCGAGCACCATGCGCCCGCGGTGCAATGGAACGAGGAGAAGGGACTCTTCGCGCGCAAAGACGTTTCCCAGACCTGGTGCTATAGCGGCGGCTACGAAAGCTTGGCCGAGGTATTACGTTTATGGTTAGGCGTTGTGATTTAGCAGCGTTCAGTGCTTAAATACAGGAGGTCTATGGGATGAACGAAATCCATGAAGCTTTTACCGATGTGGTCGTCGAACCGACTGCCGACGGTTACTATATCAGCTACCGCACGGGGCTGGCCGTCTATGAAGAAATATTCGCTGGAGGGCAGCTGATGAGCGTAGGCTGGAACGGCGCCGGTTATATGAGCACAGTCATTACGTTTCCCCGCGTTCCCCGCATGGAGCCGGACAGCTTCGTGGAACCGCAAGCCTTTCAACTTGAAATGGACGGCATGTCGTTGGGATCGCATTGGCTCTGGGATGGACAAGACAAATCCACGGAAGCAGCGGGACTTCATTCGGTCATTCGGCTCAAGCACTCGCTGCGTCCCGTTACGGTAAGCATCCATACGCTGCTGGATGGGACGCCTATCGTCACCCGTTGGCTTGAGGTGACAAACGCCGGCGATCGTCCCTCGGCGCTTAGCTCGGTTTACACCTGGAGCGGCGGCTTGCAGACGACGAAAAACTGGGAGGCCTATTTGACCAAAGGGGATCCTCTTTATTCTATAGGGTATATGGGTGATTCCCGCTGGGGAGGGGAAGGACAATTCGAATGGCACCCGCTTCCAAACGCCGTCTTCGGCCTGAACCGGGGACAACGCCATCGGCATCCGATGTTTCTGATACGCAACGAGGCGACGGGAGAACATTTTATCGGGCAGATGGCATGGTCCGGCGATTACAACTTCTCCTTCGAGGTGGATGCCGATCCGGGAGGGGCAGTGCCAGGGCACGATGCCAACGCACATCTTTCCTTTAAGATCGGGCCGAAAGCACCGGCGCCGCTCCGTATGGTCGAGGCTGGAGAATCCGTGGTCAGCCCCGAGGTTCATATGGGCATGCTGTTCGGCGGATTCGATGATTGCATCCATGCGATGCATGATCATCTCCGGCAATCGGTATTCACGATTCCCGAGGCGCGGGGAAGGGGCAATTGGGTCGAGTCGGGCCTGGGAGCGGAAGTCGAGATGTCGGAAGCGATGACTTATCATCAGATTGAAGTCGCAGCAGAACTGGGCGCAGAGGTTTTCTTCATCGATGCGGGCTGGTACCTGCCTCCTGGCGACGAGCATCAGATGGGGGAACATCTGGGGGATTGGCATGTAAATACGCAGAGATATCCCGATGGTCTTAAGGGAATTCGCGAGAGGGTACATAATAAAGGGATGCTGTTCGGCTTATGGGTGGAAATCGAGCGGCTCGGAAAATTAACGGAGTTATACAAAGCGCATCCAGACTGGTTCTCGGTCGCTTACAACGGTACCAACAGCACGGGGCGTATGGGGGGCATGATCGACTTTGCCAGACCGGAGATCGCGGCTTGGGCCGAGGATGCGATGGCTCGCGTCATCGAAGAGAACGAACTGGATTTCTTCAGGCTGGATTACAATGCGGGTCATATTAAAGCGGGTGGCTATAATATACGCGAAGGTTATGCGGAAAACAGTTATTGGAGGTATTACGAAAACTTCGACAGCATCTTCGACCGGCTTCGCAAGCGGTTTCCGGAAGTCATTTTCGAGACTTGTGCAAGCGGGGGAGCCAGAACCGATATCGGGACGGTGAGACGCTTCTCTCACACCTGGGTGACAGATTGGCAGGTGGCCCCGAGGTCGTTCGCCATTACGAATGGCATGTCGATGGCGCTCCCGCCGGAGTATGTAGACAGGCTCGTCGCTGGCCAGAGCGGACATACGAGCGCCGATATTCTGTTCCAGATGAGACAGCTGCTGTTCGTCAGACCGACCATCAGCGTCTTTAATCCGCTCGGCTCGGAGCCTAATCCGAAACAATTCGCTCTCGTGCGCCATACATTGGATATTTATAAAAACTTCGTGCGGACGTTCATGAACACGGGCAGAATTTATCACCATACCCCGCAGCTCGACGGTTTCGAGCCTAAAGGTTGGGGCGTGCTGGAATTGGCTTCGAAAGAAAGGGACAAAGGGATCGCAGGCGTATTCCAGCTGTCCAATCCGAAGGAACGGGAATACGTGCTTCGTTTAAGAGGACTGGACCGTTCCAGAACGTATAAGGTAACCTGGGACAACAGCTCCCAAACGGCCGAGGTCAGCGGTTTTGCTCTGATGGAACAGGGGCTTGCCATCCGTCTGGAGGGTGCCTTGACATCGGAGGCGATCCTGTTCGAAGCGATCTAGCCGCAGGCTTGTCTCTTACTGGCAAGCGAGAGGCGTCCGCGAAGAAGGAAGAACCCTGAAGTAGCAATGAGCCTGACTCCATGGTAGAATGAAAGAACAAATGTTCTTATTGGATCGGCTTGGAGGGGTGTTATGCCGGATGTGATTCGTTTATCGGTCCGATCACTCGTTGAATATGTGTTTCGCAGCGGAAGCATCGAGTCCGGTTTTCGTACGGCGGGATCGCTGACGGAAGGGACAAAAGCCCATCAGAAGATCCAGAAGCATTATGGGGAGCTGGACCTGAGGGAAGTTTATCTAAAGACGGAGATCGTATATGACGATCTCCTTTTTGTCATTGAAGGAAGATGCGACGGCCTGCTGGCGGAAGGCGGGGACAGCGGCTCCGGAAAGGCGCCGGATGCCGCTCGTTTGACTATTGACGAAATCAAATCGACAGCGGGGGATCTGGCCGCAATCGGCGAGCATTCCTATCCCGTGCATTGGGCGCAGGCCAAATGCTATGCGTATATGGTAGCGAAGGAGCGGGAGCTGGCCAGCATCCGCGTACAGCTCACATACGTGCAGGTGGCATCGGAGGAGCAGAAGCGGTTTGCGGCGGAATTGACTTTCCGGGAGCTGGAAGCGTTCATGCTTGAGCTGGTCCGGGGCTACTATCCATTTGCCTGGCAGAAGACCGGGCATGACCGGCGGCGGAACGCCAGTCTCAAGTCACTCTTATTTCCTTTTCCCTCCTACAGGGAAGGTCAGCGGAAGCTGGCGGCTTCGGTCTATCAGAGCATTGCCGACGGACGGAAGCTGTTTGCCAAAGCGCCGACCGGTATCGGCAAGACCATGTCCACGTTGTTTCCCGCCTTGAAGGCGATCGGAGAGGGCCTGCTGCAGCGGATGATCTATTTGACCGCGAAGACGATCACCCGAACCGCCGCGGAAGAAGCTTATGGCATGCTGGTTGCGAGCGGGCTGCATCTGCATGTCGTGACGCTGACCGCCAAAGACAAGGTATGCTTCCAGGAGGAGATGAACTGCTCCAGGGAGCATTGCCCTTATGCGGACGGTTATTATGACCGCGTTAACGAAGCGCTGCTCGATATGCTCGGGAATGAAACGCTGATGACGCGCAAGCAGATCGAGCATTACGCACGCAAGCATACGGTGTGTCCGTTTGAGTTCTCGCTGGATGCCGCCTACGCCGCAGATGCGATCATCTGCGATTATAATTATGTATTCGATCCACGGGTCCAGTTGAAGCGCCTGTTGGAAGAGCAGAAGAAGCATACCGTTCTCCTTATCGACGAGGCCCATAATCTGGTGGACCGGGCGCGGGAGATGTATTCGGGCGAATTGAACAAGTCGGATTTTTTGGCTGTCCGGCGGGAATATAAAGGACGAAATGCCGGGCTTCAACGTGCAGCCAAAGCGGTGAATGACTATTTTATCGCGCTCCGCAAGCAGGTGGAGGGCAGCGGGGTACAGGTTGAGGCACAGCGGCCTGAAGGACTGCTTGAGCTGCTGGAGGATTTTGCGGAGCAGGCCCAGGGAGAATTGTTGTCAACCGGGGGGCGCGATGCAAAGCTGCTGCTGGATCTGTATTATGCAGCCCAGAGCTTTATCCGGATCGGAGCCCTGTACGACCAGCGGTATGTGACCTACGTGGAGAATCTGCGTAATGAGGTGCATATCAAGATGTTCTGCCTGGATCCTTCCCATTTGCTCAAGCAGGCCGGGAAGGGCTACCGGGCGCAAATTTTGTTCTCCGCCACGCTTTCACCGCTCCGTTATTTTATGGACATGCTCGGCGGCGATCCACAAGACGATTATTCCGTCGTTGTGCCTTCCCCTTTCGCAAGCGAGCAGCTGGAGGTTTATATCGAGCCGCTTTCGACCCGGTACCGGGACCGCGGTCAGACCCGGGAACCGATCGCCGCTCTGATCGGCAAGCTTGTGGCTGGCAATCCGGGCAACAGCCTCGTTTTCTTCCCTTCCTACGCCTATATGAACGATATCTATGAGCTGTTCACGGCGCAATTTCAATGGAGAACCATGATCCAGACGGCAGGGATGGCGGAGGAGGAACGCGAGGCTTTCCTGAAGGCCTTCGAGGCGGAAAGTCCGGAGCCGCTTGTTGCTTTTGCTGTCATGGGCGGCATCTTCTCTGAAGGAATAGACCTGGTAGGGGACCGTTTGACTGCCGTTGTGGTGGTGGGAGTGGGACTGCCGCAGATCGGGCTGGAGCGCGATATTATCAAAGGTTATTTCGACATGCAAGGCAAGGACGGCTTCGCCTATGCTTATGTCTTCCCGGGAATAAACAAAGTTCTGCAAGCGGGAGGACGGCTGATCCGCTCCGAACAGGACAGGGGTACGCTGATGCTGATTGATGACCGTTATTTCGAGCCGCGCTATCAGCGCCTGCTGCCGCCCGAATGGAAGTCAGAGGATGACCATTCTCCTATATAGGAGAGTTAATATTATATAGACAGAGTATTTATGCCCGTCTATAATGGTAATATATACTTATTTGATAGTCTGTTAGCCCTATCTGAACCAGGACCAACCTACATACTTATCCTATTGTAAAAGGCAAACTTATTGAAAAATAAGGACGCAAAGTCATGGGCCTAAAGCGTTATCGCAATGGCTGCCAGACCGCCGTTGTGGAGAATGATCTGCATCTTGGCGGATCGTTCTTTTTTTTTGTCTGTTTTAGATCCTAACCCTCCGTCGACCGTCCCCCGTGATCTATACACAAGTAAAGGAGAATAGGAGAATGGATTTGCACGCCAATAGAAGGAAATGGTTGATCGTACTTATCGTTTTTTTTATGCTTCAAGGGCTGATGACCCTCCTGCTTGCCGATTATCCTGGATGGCTGGCGTTCATACACGTCTTTCCTGCCGGAGCAGCGTGGCTTCTATTGTGGTCGGCTGCCAGGCGGCGGCAGATCAGAAACGTTCAGTTGTTCTGGCGTTTCATGTCCTGGGGATGTTGTTGTTATATGGCTGCCCAGCTTATATGGTGCTACTACTATATGGTGAAGCAGATCGACCCGCCGATTCCCGGTGCGGCGGACCTGCTGTGGGTTGCCCAGGGCGTTTTATTTATTTTTGCCATATGTTATCTCATGAGCAAGAACAGAAATGTCTATCGGGGCATGCGGTTTGTATTTGATTCTCTTACCTGGCTGGTCATTCTGACGGTGGTGGCCTGGGAACTGATCTTCCGTGCTGTCGTGCAGCAATTTCAACTGGAGGATTCCCTCGCGGGCTTTGTGCTGATGGCTGTGTACCAATTATCTTGTCTGGTTTTCTTGTGTATATTGTTGATTCTGTCTTTTGCTTACAGGGAGCTTCTGCCAAGACGGGCGATGAGGCTGCTGGAACTTAGTGCGGTATTCCTGACCCTGGGAAATAGCGGCTACCTGCTTATGTATATCCATGATACGTATCAGTTTGGCGGGATATATGATTTATTTATGGGAGCGGCGTTATTAATAATGGCATCAGCAGGCCTCTACGCCCTGGAGCCATCGCCGGCCGTACAACAGGAAACTGGGAGAGACCAAAGGCGCTGCTATTATATTCGGTTTATTTTCCCTTACGCGTGTCTGACTGTGCTTCTGCTAGTGGAGTTGATCAGGATCCAGCCGAAGGACAGCATTATTATTGGCGGGGGAGTAATCATCCTCCTGATTATAATCCGCCAGATCATGGTCCTGCTGGAGAACCGGGCGTTAATGGAACGGCTGAAAACTACGCTTGCGCGGGCGGAGTTTCTGGCCAATCATGATGATCTGTCGGGACTTCCGAATCGGCGCTTCTTCGCGGAGCAGGTAGCCAAAGGGCTTAAGAGCCTGGAGAAAAACGGGCAGCAGAAGCGGCTGCTCTCGGTGATGTTTCTCGATTTGGACCGCTTCAAATACATTAACGACAGTTACGGACATGAGGTGGGGGATCAGTTCATTCAGTTAATCGCCGCCCGTTTAGTCCAATTGAAAGATGACCGTATGACAATCGCCAGACAGGGAGGAGATGAATTTATAATACTTTTTACGGATGCGGCCTCCCAGGAGGAAGTGTCGGAACGCGCAAAGCAGTTGATTGCCGCGTTTAATATTCCGTTTCAAATGGAAAAGGGGGAAATCCGGACGGCGGTAAGCATCGGTGTTGCCGTCTATCCCAAGGATGGCCGGACGCCGCTGGAGTTGATGAAAAAAGCGGATATGGCGCTGGACAAGGCGAAGGCGCTTGGAGGCAACAGAAGAACCTTCTACTCCGAAGAAATGGTGGATGCGGTCACCCGCAAATTAGCTGTGGAGCTGGCGCTCCGCCATGCGCTGGAACAGGAAGAATTCCAGCTTTATTATCAGCCGCAGATCCGTTCTTGCGATGGGAAGCTGGTTGGGGTTGAGGCGCTGATCCGCTGGCGTACAGGGGAAGGCGAGCTGGTCTCCCCCGGAGAATTTATCCCGCTGGCTGAAGAGACCGGTTTGATTGTTCCCATAGGGGAGTGGGTGATACGGACCGCCTGCTGCCAGGCGGTTAGCTGGCAGTGCGGCGGGAAAGCCGATTTTCAGATGTCTGTCAATGTATCGCCCCGGCAGTTTCAAGAGCCTGATTTTGTCCATCGGGTATCCGCCATTCTGGAGGAGACGAAGCTTTCCCCTGAATGTCTGGTCTTGGAAATTACGGAGGGCATCTCCATTCAGGAGGAGGAGCGGACTGTTGCCATGCTGACCGCTCTCAAGGAGATCGGCGTGCAGATTTCCATGGATGATTTTGGTACCGGATATTCATCGCTGAGCTATTTGCACCGGTTCCAGGTGGACTCTCTGAAAATTGCACAGTCCTTTATAGGCGGAATATTCAACAGTTCGAGTCAGGCCGCTATCGTCAAAGCGATTCTGGCTATGGCGGGAAGTTTAAATCTCAAGGTGATCGCGGAAGGCGTGGAGACGAAGGAGCAGTTTGAGTTTCTGCAAGCGAACGGCTGCGATTGGATACAAGGGTATTATTTCTATAGACCGCTTACTAAGGAACAGGTTGAGCGGCTGCTCTGAATAAGAAGCGGGCTGAACCGCCATAAAGCTGGAATCAATAAAGGAGGACATCCGCATAAAGGGATGTCCTCCTCTGTCTGCCGGGAGATCATCCCGATGGAAAGGGGTTATGCTGAACCGAATATTTTGATGCCGCGCGGCTGGTCGCCACGGTCGTCCGGCTCAAGCGTGATGCCGATTGCATCAAAGACAAGCGTGTCTGCGGCGATGGGCATGGAGAGCAAGCCGATTCCCTTGTCGGCGACACGGAATGTGCCTGCGCTGCTGCGCTTGCCATCCTTGACCAGCCACACCTGATAAGCTTGTTCGCTGCCGGTTTGCGGTGCCCCGAATACATAAACAACAAACTGTTTGTCCTTCCCGTTATCTACGATACAGGCAACTCCATAAGCTTGGGCTGCGTCTGCGGTTTGCGGCTGCAGAGGGATCAGCTGCCTGATCTGGGCGGCAGGCACTGTCAGAGCCTGCTCGATGGTGGTTATCGATTCGGTTCTGTCCCGGTACAGCTGCACATTCCAGATGGTGCCGAGGAGGAAGAGGACAGCCAGCGCCCCGGCCGCGAGAGCATAGAAGGTCTGTTTGCTTCTTAACCTTCTTCCCGCAATTGACCGCATCCCCTTCATCTCCGCCGCTCTTGCGGCATCCATCACCTGCTGCTTTAAATCTTCGGGTGGTTCCATATGCTCCATGTCGGCGGGAAGCGCCTCCCATACAAATCGAAGTTCGTTGATTTCCATCTGACACGCTTCGCAGTGGGTGAGATGACGCTCGAAGGCCAATTGCTCCTCCCCGGAGAGCAGGCCGGAGATATAGTCCAGGCACAAGTCGCATTGAGGCTGCGGTCGCTCATCTCGCATCATATTCCCTCCCCACTCTCAAGCAGATGTCTGCGTAATATTTTTAAAGCCTGGTGAAGACGGTTTTTGACCGTGCCGAGCGGCTGATTGTAGAGAAGAGCCAGCTCGGTTAAGCTGTAGCCCTGCCAATAAAAGTGCTCAAGGAGCATAATCTGCTGCTTGGACAAATGACAATAGGCATCGCGTATTTGTTCCTTAAGTGACTCCCGTTCCGCCCGGTCCTCCGGCGAAGCCGAATACGTGTCCGGGAGCTGTTCCAGCCGCCCGGGGAAAACAGAGGCCACCCCCGCATCCTCCCGGCGCTTCCGGCGCTGCCAGTCCGTTGTGATGTTGCGGGTGATCGTCAGCAGCCAGCTGGTAAAACGGCCTTTGTTCTGATCATATTCCGATTCGGTGGTCCATAGCCGGATAAATACGGATTGGACGATCTCCCGGGCGGCCTGCTCATCCCTGAGGGCTTTCCAGGCGAAGGAATAAATTAAGGCGGAATAGCGGTCGTAAAGGATAGAAAGCGCCGAATGCCGTTTGTGTTTAATCAGCAGCATCAGTTCGTAATCGGAAAGATTCTGCATAACGGATGCCCTCCGGACTATTTTCTTTAACCTTATAGAATGTATAAGTTTCACGCTTATAAATTTCTATAAGGTCTAAGGGAAGAAACTGACTTTGCCGTCAGAGGACGGCGCAGCCGGTTCCTCTTGAGCAGGCTCCAGGAGAGCTCCTACTTGTCGGCTGTTACGATAATTGTACCCTTCATGGCCGGATGCGGCGAGCAATAATAGGAAAATTCGCCTGCCTTGGAAAATGTGACCGGCTTGGCTTCATCCTGACCCAACAGGTCGGTATCAAAGGAGTCGTCATCGGCCGTCGCGCTGTGGCGGACCTCATCTTTATTGATGAATTTCACGATGTCTCCGGCCTTGATCGCAAGCTTGCTTGGCGAGTACGCGAAGTCCACAATTTCCACCACATATACCTTGCCGGTTTGGTCCTTGCTTGCCGGTTTGTTGTTGTCTTTATTGTCCGCTGCAGGCGCCGGGGCAGAAGGCTTATCTTCCTTTTGGTCCCCGGGCTTCTTCCCAGGGGAGGAGTCCACCTGTTTAGCTGGTTCGCTGCCTTTTGACGTTCCCGGTTTTGAGTCTGGAGAGGTATTGTCCCCGCTGCCATTCGCTGTCCCTGGCTTTGAAGCCGGGTGGGCGGGGGATTTGGGGTTATCATCCCCTCCATCGTGCCAGGCGGCTGAAGGTTCGCTTTCAGGAGCCCCCTCCTTGGTTTTGCTGTCATTTCCGTTGTTGCTTCTATTGTCGTTGGCTTTTTCGTTGCCGCTTCGGGCACCGTTGTCGGCGGCTGCGGCAGAGTCGTCATTGTTGCCTGCTGCGGTTTCCGTTTCCGGTGCGGCCGCCTCTTGGACGGCATTATGGCGGTTATGGTTCTCCGCCGGCTCTTCACTCCCGCTGCCGCATGCTGCCAGAAGCAGCATGCCGAGCAGTACGACCAGAGTCAAAGCAATCCGATAGAAAGGGTTCCTCATATGCGGTCCGCTCATTTCACAATAATCTGGCCGGTCATGAATTTTTTGTGCGGCTCGCAGAAATAATCATAGGTTCCCGCGTTGTTCAGCGTTATGGTGAAGGTATCGCCTTTGGCCAGCAGCGGTGTGGCGAAGCTGCCGTCAACGGCGACGGCGTTATGCTTCATGTCGTCAAAATTGGTGAACACGATAGAGGAACCGGCCTCCACGGTAAGCGGACCGGTGCCGAACGAAAACTCTTTAATATAGACATGATAAGTTTTGGCCTGAGGCGCTGTTGTGCCTGTAAATTTGGCGGGATCGATGACAAACCACAGCTTATTGACATCCTGCCCTTTGATGTCGCCGTGAGCCTGGTCCTGAATGAAATAGTAGAGCGGGTAACCCTTGTATGTGGACTGCTTGCTCCCGTCGGCCCGAGTGATCATGCCGAGATCCGCGGATGCGACACCAGTGGGCGCACTTTTTCCGGAAGCCTTGTAGGCGGGCCAGTTTGTCAGGCAGTTTCCTTCGCAAGCGCTTTTTTGAGGGGTATCTTTGTCAAAGTAATACAGCGTGCGTCCCTGATCATCCGTCAGGTAATTGCCGAGTTCGGAGGCGGTGCCGAGCATGACGGAATAATCGGATTTGGCGGTGAACCAGACGCCGCCAACTGCTTCGCCAAGCACGTCGCCCGCAACCTCATCCTTGGCAAAATAATAGAGCGGCCAGCCTTTGTATGCGGTCTGTCTGGTCCCGTCCCCGCGAGTCAGCGTCGAAAAATCACCAGCGTTCAGCATGGCGGGAATTTGCAGCTGGTCCGCATAATAAATCGGCCAGGCCTTCAGGCAGTCGCCTTGGCAGGCATCGGGATTTTCGGCATCCTTAGTGAAGAAATACAGGGTATGGCCTGCCTGATCCGTAAAATAGGTCCCCAGCTTGTCATTCTGATGAAGGCTGATCCGTTCACCTTGAGGAAGAACGGCGGAATCAGGGAGCATACCGTCCGCCTGCAGCATCTCGAACAAGGAGTGCCCATGAGCGGTAGCGGCGCTTAAAGCCTCGACGAGGGCTGACGCAATATGCGCATTCGTCAGGGATGCCGTGCCGGCGATTTGCCCGAGCCCTTTGGTTTCGGCGAAGATTTCGGTATCCGCGTACGTATAAGCGGTTCCGGATGGATAACCCATTACCTCCAGCAGCACCTTGTACAGCTGCTGGGAACTAATGGGGGCCGATGGATCGAATTGTCCTTTGCCTGTGCCGGACCAGCCCAGCTCGGGATGGTTTTTGAGATAGGCGAGTACGGATTGGTTGGCTTTGCCCACCAGCTTGGCGTCATTGAAGCTGTCCGTGCCGGTATAGGAAAGTGCCTTATCCAATTGGCCCTGCAGCCGGAGCGAAATAATGGCCGCCTGCAGCCGCGTGGACGTTTTGTCCAAATAGGAAGCGCTTACGCCATCTCCGTCACCAAGCAGCAAGCCCAAGCGGGATGCGGTGTCCGCATCGGAGGTCACGCCCCCGGATCCTGTTTCGGCCGAAGCGCCGATAGCGGGGAGCAGCAGGATTGCAAACAACGACAATACAAGCCATAACGACCCAAATCTGACCTTTGTCATTAAAATAGCCTCCTCTATAATTACGTTCATATGGAGCTAACGAACGCCGCGGACAAACGGTTTGAGCCTTTAGAGGGTTTTGTTGAAATTATTTTTTTTAGCTGAAAACGATAGGGCGTTTTTCCATGTCCGACAGAGGGAGTTGGCCGCTGGCTTGTCGCTTCTTCCTCTTGGCATGCGTTATAATAGAGACATTGAGGATGAGGGGATGAACGGGACAAATGGGGCATCAGCAGCAAGCCATGCGCAATGTTGGTATATTCGCCCACGTAGATGCGGGGAAAACGACAACGACGGAACAAATGCTGTATTTAAGCGGTCAATTACGTGCGCTGGGCAGCGTCGATTCGGGAACTTCCCAGACGGATTGGCTGGATGTCGAACGGGAGCGCGGCATATCGGTGCGTTCCGCGGTGACCGGCCTGATGTGGAAGGGGACACATATCAATCTGGTGGACACCCCGGGACATATTGATTTTCTCTCCGAGGTGGAGCGTTCCCTGCGTGTTATGGACGGGGCGGTGCTGATTGTTTCGGCGGTTGAGGGCGTTCAGGCACAGACCGAGGTGATTTGGCACGCGCTGCGCGAGCTGTCGGTTCCCACCTTGATTTATATAAACAAAATGGACCGTGTCGGGGCGGATGCGCCCGGTGTATTGAAGCAGATCGGCAAGCTGCTGTCGCATGGAGCCGTTCCCGTCCAGGCGCCGGACGGAGCGGAGGGCGGATTTGCCGGATCGCGGGATCTGTTGGCGGAGGACGCGGGTGAGCCAGACAGCTGGTCAGCCTATTACCAGGACCTGATGGTGGAGACAATCGCGGAACGCGATGAGGCACTAACTCTCGCCTACCTGGAGGGCAGCGAGCTGCCAGCCAGTTGGCTGCTGCCCATTCTGGAAGAGGGGGTCCGGCACTCGGAGCTGTTTCCCGTCTTATTCGGGGCATCCAACAGGGGGGTCGGCGTGACGGAGCTCTTGGATGCGGTGGTACGTCTTCTGCCTCCGCCGGAAGGCTCCGAGGATGCGCCGGTATCCGGCGTGGTGTTCAAGATAGAGAAAGATCAGGCTATGGGCAAAATCGCGTATGTCCGGCTCTACGATGGCGTAATCCGCAACCGGGATACGCTGGTTAACCATACCCGGGGTCTGCAGGATAAGGTCACCCAGATCCGCCGGGTTCACGGGCAGAAGACCGAGGACACCGGCCTGCTGGCTGCCGGCGGTATCGCGGCCGTCTATGGTCTTAACCGGGCCCGGATCGGCGATATTCTGGGCTTGCCAGGCCGTGTGCCCGGGGAGCAGCGGCTTGCCGTACCGCTGCTGACCGTACAGGTCCAGTGGCGCAATGAAGCGGAATATCCGGCTGTAGTCGCCGCTTTTGCGGAGCTGGCCGATGAAGACCCGCTGTTGGACCTGCAGTGGCTGCAGGATGAGCGCGAGCTGCATCTTAAAGTCATGGGTCCCATTCAGATGGAGGTGCTGTCGCATCTGATGCGCAGCCGTTTCGGACTTGGAGTAACCTTTGGCGCTCCATCGGTTATTTATAAGGAGACGCCCGCTTCAGCCGGCGAAGGTTATATTGCATATCTGATGCCCAAGCCTTGCTGGGCGATTCTGCGCTTTCTGATCGAACCGGCAGAGCGGGGCAGCGGTCTCGCCTATTCTTCCAGGGTGCGGGGCGAGCAGCTGACAGAGAGCTACCAGAACGAAGTGGCGCGGCGCGTGCCGGAGGCGCTCTCCCAGGGCTTGCTGGGCTGGGAAGTGACAGATCTGCGGGTCACCCTGCTGGAGGGGGAACATCATGTGTGGCACACGCATCCGCTGGATTTTGTGATTGCCACGCCAATGGGTATCATGAATGGGCTGGCCCATGTCGGCACAAAGCTGCTGGAGCCGATGCTGAGATTCCGCCTGTCGATACCGGAGGAATACGGGGGCAAGCTGCTCGGCGAGCTGGTCGTCATGCGGGGAGAATTCGATGCGCCGGTGGTGCGCCAGGAGCGGATGGAAATAGAAGGGCTGCTGCCGGTAGCGACCACGCTGGATTTTCCGGCCCGACTCGGCTCGCTTACCAGAGGAAGGGGAACGCTGTCCACCTTCTTCCACGGCTACCGGGAATGTCCGCCGGACGTCCATGTGGAGCGTGTCCGCAGAGGGGTCAATCCACTGGATCAGTCCAAGTATATATTGGCGGTACGCAATGCCTTGACGCAGAATTAACGATCTTATACAGAGGGCAGGTCTCTATATGCGACAAACAAGTATTATTGACACCAGGCAGCGCATGGAGGAGGCTGCTTCATTCATTCATAGCTGTTACAGCGAGCTGGGCAAGTCCGGGCCTGAGGCCGAGAGGCGGCTGGCGGAGATCGCCGCGAGCATCGGAAGCGGCGGAAGCTACGAGCATACTCCCGAGGAGCTGTCCTATGGGGCAAAAATGGCCTGGCGCAACAGCAACCGATGCATCGGCCGTTTCTTCTGGGAAACGCTGACGATCCAGGATGCCCGCAAGGCAAAGACTGAGGAAGAAATCGCCGAGGCTTTGCTGGATCATATTGATTATGCCACCAATGAAGGCAAAATACGTCCGGTTGTTACCGTCTTCTCCCCAGAGGGGGAGGACCGCGGGGAGAAAATCCGGATCCGCAATCACCAGCTGATTCGTTATGCAGGCTATCAAACAAGCACCGGGGTTGTCGGGGATCCGGCCTCTGTGGCGTTCACCGATCTGTGCCATGAGCTGGGCTGGAGAGGAGCGGGCTCGGCGTTTGACCTGCTGCCTCTTGTTATTCAAATCGGCGGGCGCGTACCCAAATGGTTTGCCATTCCGGAGCATTTGGTGCTAAGAGTGCCGATTGTGCATCCCGATGTGGATGGCTTGGCGGAGCTCGGCCTGGAGTGGTATGCGGTTCCCATTGTCTCGGATATGGCGCTGGAGATCGGAGGTATCCGGTATACGGCTGCTCCCTTTAATGGCTGGTACATGGGGACGGAGATCGGCGCCCGCAATCTGGCGGACGATTTCCGTTATAATATGCTGCCTCAAGTCGCAGATAAGATGGGGCTGGACACCAGCCGGGACTCCTCGCTGTGGCGGGACCGGGCTTTGGTGGAGCTTAATGTGGCGGTTCTGCATTCGTTTAAACACAGGGGTGTAACGATTGTGGATCATCATACGGCGAGCAAGCAGTTTGGTCACTTCGTCCAGAAGGAGACGCAAAGCGGCCGCCCGGTCACTGGAAGATGGTCGTGGCTGATTCCGCCGCTTTCTCCAGCTGCGACCTCTGTCTTCCATCAACGCTATGATGATCGGGTGCTAAAGCCGAACTTTTTTCACAACGATTAGACATAACATCTGATGGTAGATTAATTGCAGAATCAAATAGATCCATACTCCTCTATATCAGTAATGCGCCGAAAGGCGCATTTTTTATTATATATCCTTGGATTTTGATCCTATTCTCACTGAAAAATTTAAAATACTGCGTATTTTGACCCAATTTATGTTATAATTTCTGACATAAAAAGCAGATTGCCAAAGAGAGATGGGGATGCCGATGTTTAAGGGGTTGGGATGGCGCAAGGGACTGCCCTTATGGTGGTCTTGTCGGCTGAACGCTGATCTGGAGGAGGATGTCGCAGATAGCTTTGAAGGGATTGCAGACACCCGGATGGATCTGCTGCAGTCATGGACAGCGGAATATTGGGATCATCTGGACCGGCTGTCCGGACAACTGTCTGCCATGAGGCGGGGATCTTCCATTCCAAGCGGGGACAATCAGGCGGCCTGGGAGCATTTATTCGCGGGAACCCGCAGCCGGGCAGCCGATTTCTCGGAAATTTTCCTGTTGAATGCAAATGACAAGGTGATTTTCTCCACCTGCGAGCAGCATCGGGGACAGGATTATTGTGAGGGTGCCCTAATTATGGACGGAATCCGCTATTCCAGGGAAATAGCGGAGGGGCGCAAATGTCTGTTTGGGCCTTACCGGGATCCATGGACACTGACGATCGGCCCCAGCTCTTCCTCTTTTCACGACCAAATGACGCTTCTCTTTATCGTTCCGGTAGTGGAAGATGGCGTCTGGTGCGGCGCGCTTTGCGGCCGGGTCCCCAATGATGTTGTCGGCGATCTCATCCAGCGCGAATCCGGCCATGTATATCCGGATTCCGGTGATAACTATCTGTTTATGGCAAAGCCCGGGCTCCAGACACATATCGCACCGGGAACGGCACTTTCCCGCAGCCGGTTCGAGGACCGGACCTTCACGCACGGGGAGAACCTGAAGGACGGAGTGACGACGGACTGGGGAACGGTATCGGTGAAAGAGCATACGGAGCTGGAAATCATCTTCACCGATCCGGCTACGGGCCAGCTTCATCCGGGTGTTGCCCGTACGATCCGAAACGGCAGCAACTTGTTCGTCGGATTCCCCGGCTACTCCGACTATCGGCATATTCCCGTGATTGGCAAAGGGGTCACGTTCCAGCTGCCCCATTGTCCCGACCTGTGGGGCATGATGTGCGAAGGCGATCTGGAGGAGGTGTACCGGATCCGCAGCATGAAATGGACCCCGTTCAGGCATCTGCTGGGCTGGGTCACCATGCTGGGCGTCCTGGGCGGAGCGCTGGGTTATCTGCTGGCGGGACATGTCGGAAAGCTCCACGAGGCGCTGATAATCGGAGCCTTCAACCTGCTGATGGGACTTGTCATGATCGCATCGCTTCATACTAAAGTCAGCAACCGGGTCGTCCATCAGCTGCGCCGGCTGAACCGGTTTATCCGGATCAATGCCGAAGGCAAAGGCGACCTGACCCAGCGGCTGGAACCTGCTTCGTTCGACAACAATGAAACGCGGGAACTGTCCAAATGGGTGAATAATATGATTGATTCCCTGGAAGGCATCATGCTTCAGGTCAAACTGGCTTCGGCTGATGTTTTGAGCAGCCAGCGCCTGCTCAGCGATTCAACTTTTGCAACGGCCGGGGCGACGGAGCGGGTAAGCGGGAAGGTCAGCGACATGCTTCTGAGTATCCGCAGCCAGCTGCAGGACATTGATATTGCCAAGAATGTGGCTGGAGAGATGCGGGAAACGCTGCGGATGCTGGAGAACAAAGCTTCGGAGCAGATCGGGATTGCCCAGGGGGAATTGGTGCGGATCGGGGATAAGATGGTGCAGATTTCCGATAAGGTGGCTCACACCCACGGGACGATTGAAGCATTCATGCAGACGGCAAACGAGATCCGCAATGTGCTGCATGTTATTGAGGAGATCTCTGCACAGACACAGCTGCTGGCGCTGAATGCTTCCATTGAGGCGGCAAGGGTCGGCGAGCAGGGACGGGGGTTTGCAGTCGTAGCTGCGGAAATCAGGAAACTTGCTGATCTGACCCGCCAATCGACGGAGGAGGTCCACGGCATTGTGCGCAATATTTACCGCAGCGCCCAGGATGCGACAACCACCATGGCGGAAGGAACGCGGGTAGTCGGCGAAGGCAATGAGCTGGTTGCGGCGGCTTCGGACATACTCAGAAGCGCGGGCGCGGATGAATCGCTCAAAACGCAAATTATTGATGAAGTTGTGATCTTGATGGAGAAGATCGCCAGCGTCAGCAAGGATAACCGCAGCATCTCCAAAGAAGTAGAGAGCAATGTCCGGGAGCTTCAGGCGGGCTTCATGAATGTCCGCCATACTTCTGGTCACGTGGAGGCGATTACCGCATTTCTGCAGCAGCTGGTCGGACAGTTTCAGCTCACCGAGAAACGCAGAAGATAGGCTTTCCAGGTAAGGCAGGGCGCAATGAGAAGGTGCACGGGCCACCAGGTAACACCCTTCTATAATCGAAGGCAGGACGCTGCCGCAGATTCATAGAAGGGTGTTTTGCTGCGCTGATATATCGTAGAGAGGTCGCTGCATGCCAGCGGGCCGCAATAGAAAGCTGATTATTCAGACCTGTTTATGGCAACGATAAGAACAAGACTACATGATGACCATAAGGAAGGACTCTATGAGCAATGCTTCAGATATGAACCATGATAGGCTGGCATCCAACCTTGAAGACAACCGGAATCGCCTTCAGGAGAGATACCGGAATTGCTGCGATTTTATTGTTCAGGACTGCCCGCGTACTACGGCACTTTCAGGTTTTCTAGTCTATTTTGACGGACTCGTTAGTGATGAGCGGATTAATGAAATCCGCGAGACGCTCGCTGGTCTGGGATCTGGAGAAGCACTAACCGGTGGCGGTGCTGAACAGGCGGTACAAGAGAAAATAGGCGATATGTCGAGCAGTGTTATCCACACCTTCACAGAGCTCGCCGATGCAATCACGATCGGCAATGCTGTGCTGCTGACTAACGGATCCTCCGAAGGGTACACCTTCGCGCTGGCGGAGTGGAGAAAAAGAGCGATTGATGAACCGATGGCGGAATCCGTTGTCCGGGGGCCGCGGGAAGGTTTCACGGAAGCATTTAATGATAATCTCGCAATGATCCGGCGCAAAGTAAGGACGCCTGATTTGAAGATGAAGCGGCATGAGCTTGGATTATATACAAAAACAAGGGTCGCCATCGCCTATGTGGAAGGGTTAGTGGAGCCTGCTTTAATTGAGGAAGTCGAGAGAAGGCTCGCGCGCATCGAAGTAGACAGTATTTTGGAGAGCGGCAATATTGAGGAATTCATTGAAGACCAGCCCTACTCTCCTTTTCCGCAAATGGTTGCCACTGAGCGGCCTGACACTGCTTGCGCCAATCTGTTGGAGGGGCGGTTTGTCATTCTGACCGACGGCACCCCCTTCGCTCTGGTTGCCCCCATTTCATTCTTCTCCTTGCTGCAATCTCCGGAGGATTATTACCAACGGTATATGATATCCACGATGGTCCGCTGGCTGCGGTATCTTTTTTTCTTTGTGGCGCTTCTTGCTCCTTCGGTCTATGTGGCGATTCTTACCTATCACCAGGAAATGATCCCTACTTCCCTGATGCTGAGTGTTGCAGGTTCCAGAGAAGAGATTCCTTTTCCGGCACTGGTGGAAGCATTCATTATGGAAATCATGTTTGAGGCGCTGCGGGAAGCAGGCGTCCGCCTGCCTAAACAAGTAGGGGCGGCGGTCAGTATCGTTGGCGCGCTGGTCATCGGACAGGCGGCAACATCGGCAGGACTGGTTTCTTCGCCTATGGTCATGGTGGTGGCCATTACAGGGATTGCCTCGTTCATGCTTCCGCATTATACGCTCGGAATCGCTGTACGCATGCTTCGTTTTCCGATCATGCTGTTGGCCGGCATGTTGGGGCTCCTGGGTATTCTCCTGGCCATGGTTGCCATCGGCATCCATTTGTGCTCACTGCGTTCCTTCGGCATTCCCTACTTCTCGCCGATGGCTCCCGCTATGAGGGGAGAGTGGAAGGATGTACTGGCAAGAGTGCCTGCCTGGAGTCCATCCCGAAGACCGAAAATGACGGGATTCGGCGGAGGTCTACGCAGAGGAAAAGGTATGCGTCCGGCGGTTCCCCGGAAAAAAGGGGAGTGAAGGGAAGATGAGAAGAAAAGCCATCCGACTGCCGCTCCTTACGATCGCGGTCTCAATCTGTCTCTCTCTGACTTCCGGCTGCTGGGACAGGACGGAAATTAACGATATGGCAATCGTGCTGGCTGCCGGCGCAGATGCGGGTGAGAAAGGCATGGTTGAACTGACGGTCCAGGTTTACGTTCCGACTAGCGGCAGCGGTGCCAGCTCCTCAGGGGAGCCGGGCGCACTCAATACGTCTGGCGCGCAGACGATGGTCACGACAGCCGATGGCGTTTCATTGGCAGATGCGCTCTCCCATCTTCAGGAGCGGCTTTCCCGCAAACTGTTCTGGGGGCATAGCGATGTATTTGTATTTGGCAAAAAACGGGCGGAGGCGGGCATCAAGGAAGATTTGGATTTCATCCTCCGTTTTGTTCAAATGCGTGAAAGAACAGATGTTTACGTCACGGAGGGCAAGGCGTTTGATATTATGCAATTGATCCCGCGGCTTGAACGCAGTTCCATGGAGGCGCTTAGCGAGCTTTCCAAAACACAGGTTAGCACGGAGGTCGATCTCCGGAACATTGTTCAGGACATGCTGGAGACGCCGGAACAAACTTTTTTTCTTCCTTCTGTACTTTCGGGGGACGAGATATCGGATAAGCTACATATGCATAAGACGAATAAGCCTTATTTTTCTGGGCTCAGCATATTTAAACACGGCAAGATGATAGGAAGTGTGGATAATGATATCTCGCGGGGCGTATTCTGGCTGACCAACCGGATTAAGGCATCGGTTATCACGCTGACCCCCAAGGAAGTAGAAGGAACAGTATCCGTTGATCTGACCAGCAGCCGGACGACCGTCCATCCCCATATTGACGAGAAAGGCAAATGGCATGTCGTCCTGTCTATTTCCGGAATGGGAGATGTTCTGCAGAATACGACCTCGCTGGATCTGATGAATCCGCAGGACATGCTGCTTGTCAACCGGGGAGCCAATGAACTGATCCGCAGCCGGGTTGACCGGGCGCTTGCGCAAGTTCAAAAAAATATGAAGGCGGACGTGCTTGGCATCGGAAAAGCCTTTCGAAAACATTATCCGAAACAGTGGAAGCAGGCGAAGAAGAATTGGGAGCAGGTATTCCACGAGGTGAATATCAAGACCGATATTAATGTCCGAATTGTTCATACTGGAATCGTCAGTCAGAATATCGATCCACTGAAATCGAAGGAGGCCAAATAATGGTTATGATCATGGTCTTGATCTATTGGATGCTCAGTGTGCTGCTGTATGTTCTGGACCGGAAATCGCTATTGTCCGGCAAACGCGAGTCCATCGTTTATTGCATGATAGGCGGCTGCGGGCTGATACTGTCCATAGCCATTCTTGTCCGTGCCGATCTACCCGGGCCGACCGAGTGGATTACCGCTCTTTACAAGCCTTTTTCCAGCATACTGGACCCTTAGGGAGCGGTTGCCGACTGATGAAGTGCAGAATGCGGCTGCCGTTATGAAGCGTTTCGTGTTATTAGCAAGGCTGGGATTGGAGGTGTACCATGGACCAAGGTAAAATATCTGCCTTTCAGGCAGCAATTATGATGAATCAGGCTGTACTGGCTTCCTCTGTTCTGCTTATGCCTTCCATCACCACGAAGCTGGCCGGAAGGGATATGTGGATGACGCCGATTGTAAGCTCGCTGGTGGGCTATTTCCTCATTTGGTTGGTGATTCGCCTGTACCGTATCTCGCCATGGGGCACTTTCACGGGGTTGCTGGAGTGGGTGCTGGGCAAAACGCCGGGCAAAATTTGCGGCATCCTGTTTGTTTTGTTTCAGCTGCATATTCTATCTATCGTCATCCATGATTATGGAGATTTTATCGTGAGCAACTTTTTTGTCAAGACGCCGATGATTATGATTAGCGGAAGCATGATGCTGCTGAGCATATGGGTGCTGAAAGCAGGCATAGAAGTCCTTGCCCGGTGTGCGCAATTGTTCACGCCGTTCATATTATTTTTTCTGCTGCTGGCCCTGCTGCTCTCTATGCCAAGCTTTGATCCGTCCAATGTGCTGCCGGTCTTCGAGAATGGTCTGCCGCCGATTCTGAAAGGTTCGCTTGTAGTGGACGGCTGGTTTTGCCAAATGTTTCTGATTGTCTACATCCTGCCCCAGGTCAAGGATGACAAAAAAATAATGAAATGGGGGCTGGTGTCCATCACTGTCGTCGGGGTGGTCATGTGCCTGACGAATTTGTCGGTTCTGATGCTGCAATCAGATGCCGCCGCCATCTACAGCTATTCTGTTTTTATGGCGGCCCGTTATATCAGTCTGTCGGATTTCCTGGAACATGTGGAGGTTATGGTGCTGCTGGTCTGGGTATTCGGAGCCTTTATCAAAATCAGCGTCTTTCTATATGCCCTGACGCTAAGCACTGCACAGACGCTGGGACTTAGCAATCACAAAGCCATAGTGGTCCCGCTGGGACTGCTGGTGCTGATCATGTCCTTTTGGTCCCTGCCGGATTTTCAGACCCTGGCCCGATTTGTTTCCACTGCAGGAACGCTCTATATTATAACCGGTTTCCTCCTCTTTCCGATCTTGATCTATATAGGGGCGCGGATAAAAAAGCGATTCAGTCCAAGCGGGTAGCCAACCCGGTCCTCATGGGAGCTGACAGGGGTTCTTCCCGTGGTAAGTTTCGGTACATGCCGGGAGCATTAATGTGGTACGATAGGTGAAGACGGTTGCGTAAAAGCATTCGAGACGTAAGGTTTATTGATAAAATGAGGTGGATGTATTGGCAGGTTTTGAAGAATTAGGTATTGCAACGGAGCGGGCTGCAGCTCTGCACCAAGGCGGGATTCAGCAAGCTACCCCGATTCAGGAGGCAGCTATCCCTGTGATTATGAGCGGGAGCGATGTCATTTGCCAGGCGCAGACGGGTACGGGGAAGACGCTCGCTTTTTTGCTGCCTATGCTGGAGAAGATCAGACCGGAGAAGGACGAGCTGCAAGGGCTGATTCTGACACCGACGCGCGAGCTTGCGCTGCAGATTACGAACGAACTCAAGCGCTGGCTTGCTTCCAAGACGGAATTCAGCGTGCTTGCCGTCTACGGCGGACAGGATGTGGAAGCGCAGATGCGCAAGCTCAAGCGTGCTGTTCACATGATTGTGGCGACGCCTGGCAGGCTGCTGGATCATATACGCCGCGAGACGATTTCGCTGGCTTCGGTAAAAATGTTCGTATTGGATGAAGCGGATCAAATGCTGCATCTGGGTTTCCTGAATGAAGTAGAAGAGATTATGACGAAGCTGCCATACCGCAAACAGACGATGCTGTTCTCCGCTACGATGCCGGGCAATGTGCGGTCGCTGGCTTCAAGAATTATGCTGGAGCCCAAAGATATAACCGTCAAAGCTCCAAAGGTGACAGTTAAGGGGATCCGCCAGCTGGTGGTGGAGACGTCGGACCGCAATAAGCAGTCGACGCTGGTTCGTCTGCTCGAAGAGCACAGGCCCTATCTGGGCGTCATCTTCTGCCGTACGAAGCGCCGGGCGAAGGCGCTTAATGAAGGGCTGCAGGAGCTTGGATATGTCAGCGACGAGCTGCATGGCGATTTGTCGCAGGCCAAGCGTGAGCAGGTGATGAAACGTTTCCGCGATGCGAAGCTCCAGTTTCTGGTGGCTACTGATGTGGCGGCCCGCGGGCTTGATGTGGAAGGCGTTACGCATGTATTCAATTATGACGTTCCCCAGGATGTGGACAGTTATATTCACCGGATTGGCCGAACGGCGCGGGCGGGCGGCGAAGGCCTGGCCATTACGCTTGTCGTGCCCAATGACCGGATAGAGATGGCTGCAATCGAGCATGGCATCAATCAAAAGCTGGAACGCGAACGCGGCAGCGGCGTTGGACTGCACGCGGAGGCCTCCGAAGTAAAACCGGATCGGCAGGGCGCAGGCCGGTCTGGCGGACGCCGCAACGATCGGGATGCAAGAGAGCGCAAGCCCGCTTCCCGAGGGCGCTCCGGGGGCAGGCAGGCTGCTGCGCCTGACCGCAGCGATTCGCGCGGGCGCGGACGCTCGGGCGGACGCAGCGCAGGCACGGGCGGCGAGACGTTCGAGTGGGGCGCAGGGCGCACCGCTGGCGGAGCAGGCCGCAGCGGCGGAAGGCCGGACGCGGCAGGACGTGCCGCTAAAGGGGCCAGAGCAGGCGCAGCCCGCGGGAGCGAAGCGCGGCCGGGCGGTGGCCGGCGCAGCGGCGAAGGCCGCGAAGCGTACGGCGCAGGCGCAGCCCGCGGGAGTGAAGCGCGGCCTGGCAGCGGCCGGCGCAGCGGCGAGGGCCGCGAAGCGCACGGCGCAGGCGCAGCCCGCGGGAGTGAAGCGCGGCCGGGCAGTGGCCGGCGCAGCGGCGAGGGCCGCGAAGCGCACGGCGCAGGCGCAGCCCGCGGGAGTGAATTCGGCGAGCGTGCCGGAGCTCCGCAGTTTCCACGCTTGCGTCAGCAGGCGGAGGCTCCGCAGCGGAGCCGTTCCAAAGCGGGCGGACCTTCCGCCCGCGGCGGCAAAGCCAAGCCGGCCGGAGGCCATAAACCCCGGAGCGGCAACGCGAATGCTCCCGGTTCGGGTCGTCCGAACCGCAACAAGTCGCGGTAATATAAGCATGAGAACAAGGCAGCGGGTTAACCGCTGCCTTGTTCTCATTTTAGTTCTCGGGTGCCTTTACGCAGCCTCGCGCCTTTTATAACAGGATAGATTTATTAGTTTTCTCGATCTGCAGCTCCCCCAAGACACACCGATTGGGGTGCTGACGGACACCACAGCCGCTCGAGAAGTTGCTTCAAGAGAACCCACAGAACGGCTAGCAAGAGCGATAAGGGCTCGGGCTTTCTCACCAGCATGCCGTTTCATGAGTAATTTCCAACCTTGTATAACGGCTTGAGGCTGCTACTCGATCCGCTTTCCAGACGGCCCGGGCATGTTCACAAAATTAATGGTTTTTATTAGCAAGTCCGGGCTTCATGATACGTTCTCGCCGAACCCAAAATCGCCATAAAGCCCGAAAATCGTCTGAAACGGGAGTCGCCCCGCGTCCTTGCAAGCATTGTCTGTTGGGCGGCAAGAGTGCGACACCCAGGGGCTGGACGAATTTGAACGTACAGGACGCCATCAACCGTTTTTCTAAAATATAGGCTCTGTTTTCGTTTATTGTTGATTTTTGATTAAAAAGAAAACCACCCACTGAAAGGCGGTTAATTTAACTATTGTTTATCGAGGGAGCTTGTTATAATTGCCTGTGAAGGGCAATGACTGGAGCATCACGCTACGGAACTACAATGACCTGAGACAATTTTCCATTTCCCGATACGACACTCCCAAACACGAGTGTAACAGAACTCGCCTTCAAATGGAGTTCCGAATATACCAGTTAAAGTCACTCGTGTAACGGTTACGGCTAACATATCAAAGAGTCTAATTCTTTGGTCCAAAATATCAATTTCAGTAATTTTCAAGTTTCCTGAACGGTGGGCTTCAAGATCAATTTCTTTTGATAAAATTTGTCCGAACTGATTAACGAAGATAAGGTCGTCAGCAATCAGTTCATCTAACACTTCTACATTGCTGGATAGCATTGCTGACCGAAGACGTTCTTCACAAGCAATGATTATGGTTTCATCCACAAAAAAACCTCCCATTCGTTTAGAAAGAAAAAGATGTTTCGCGAAGACTGGTGTTGTCTCATTTACAGTAAAGAGACAAGAGGCGGCCAGCATATTGCATAAAGTATATAAGTTCTTGCTTCCCACTATCATTATACCTCTAATTATAGAACAACTGTTTGTGTATATCAAATATCAACATTACATTTTATCATAGCCAAAATATAAAGAAATATCAGTTTTCACCTTTAAGTTGCTTATAGGAAGAAGCTTGCTTTGCAGCCAACAGCATCTGCCGCTTCTTCTTGGTGTTCAATCACGCTCAACGGTAATTTGACCCCACTGCCGGCTCCAGTTTTTTTGGATCAGACGGCTTCTGTACACGGCTAACCTTTCCGGAGTTTCCCGAAAAAAAGGAGTCGGTCGGACGATCCCGTTGACGGCGTCTGCAACGCCCCATGGGGCACACAGCAGAATCCTGTTGTCATCCGACAAGTTGAGACCCAGAGCTGACGCGGTCTCCGGGAATTTGGAGATGGCATCAGCGGAAGAGGAGTAAGATGAAATGCCGTTAACCCGATGCATGCGTACCTGGTTTTTGACCGACCAGGGAACGGCGGGTTGTATCGATCGCAAGCGTTTCTCCCATTCTTTCTCCAACTCCTCGCCGACCTGTGAGGAATCATAATAAATCACATCCACATCGGGAAGTGGCGTTCTTTCCTCGTAACCATGCCGGATGTCCCATATTTTAGATCGGACAAAGCCTGCGCATACCCACCAGTCGGGGAGGGCAAGTTTTTTGACCGTCGCCAGTATACCCATCATCCATTCATCTTCCCGAACCAGCCGGATGATATCCTCTTCTTTCAGATCTGCCATAGTTTTCTCCCTCCCAAGCCAAGCCCGAATTCCTGTCACGATCGTATATCCAAGCAGAAGCCATCAGGCGCAGGCCCCCATTCGTACTTGTTGTTTCTTATCAATTGTAACATTTCCGCCTGGCCACATGCTGATGGTTCAACCAGCTTCTGCTCAATGAAAGGGGACCTTTTCGCTGTCTGCCTGGGCAACCTCTGGAAAATATCAGCTTTAGCATGTACAATAAAAGCGAACGAACGTTCCAATAGATATGCCACCCGCCAGGAACATAAGGAGGAGGGTAGAAGTGAACCGATTTATATTTAAAGCGCAGGATTATCCGGAGCGGCCGGGCTGTTATTTGATGAAGGATTGCGAAGGAAATATTTTGTACGTCGGCAAATCCAAAAGTCTGCGCAGCCGGCTCCGGTCCTATTTTCAGGGAAAACATTCGCGTAAACGCTTGGTCCAGCTTGTAGAAAATATCGCTGCGATTGAAGTCATCCTGGTCAATAATGAATCCGAGAGCCTTATTCTTGAAAATAATCTGATTAAAATTCATAAACCTCCCTATAACCGCGCTTTAAAAAAAGACAACAGCGGATACGCTTATCTCCAGCTGACAATGGAGAAGCTCCCCCGCCTCGAAGTCTGCTATCGTGACCGGCGCCCGCAATCTCAACGCGGTTTGGCCGCTCAGCGGCCTGCAACCGGCAAAGACAGTGGTGCCGGACACCGGTTTGGTCCATACTACAGCTCCCGATTCCGCAACGCGGTGCTTGAATTCGTAACGGATCACTTCCGGCTGCGGACCTGCGAAGCGCTGCCTCGCAGAGCGTGCCTGCTCTTTCATATCGGCAGGTGCAGCGGCGTTTGCGAAGGTTATATCTCCGAAGAGGATTACCGGCAAAGTGCCAGTCAAGCGGCGGCACTGCTTGTGAACGGGGGGGAGAAGCTGCTTGCTGCCATGTACGGGAGAATGGAGCAGTATGCCGATAGACTGGAATTCGAGAAAGCGGACAATATACTACGGCATATCCGTATTCTGGAGAAGCTGCCTGAGAAACAGATTGTCGACCGCGAAGGAGTGGACGATCAGGATGTGGTCTATTTCGGTGAGAGCCGCGTGCTGATCGCCAAGGTGCAGGAGGGGATGCTGCGGGATTTCCGGATGTACACGCTGAAGCAGGAAGCGGGGAACTGGAATTATGACAGATTCCTGCTTCAGCATTACCGGGCGGAGCGTCCGGGAGAGCTGATTGTGAACCGGATCGGCGATCCCAAGATGGTGCAGGCGCAGCTGCGCTCTGCAGGCAGCGGCCCCCTGCGCATCACTTTGCCCAAGCGGGGAATCAAGCTCGACCTTCTGAAGCTTTGCGAGCAGAATTATGAGTATCGTCTTGGCATGGAGGAAGCCGCCGCCGCGAAGCAAGCGGAGCAGGAGGTATGAATCAAAAACAGTCGGCTCCTTTAGGGGGCCGACTGTTTGGCTTGCGTTTGAAATCCGTACCGCTTGAGTATTTCCTTCACTGCGGCTACCTGAATCGGTTTGGTCAGAAAATCGGCCATACCAGCTTTGAGGCATCGTTCCCGGTCGCTGCTCAGGCCATTGGCTGTCATCGCCACCACCACGGGCAAATGACCATCTCCCGAGGCGGCCAGCAGCCGCTCCGTTGCTTCCAAGCCATCCATAACAGGCATGCGCATATCCATCAGGATCAGATCATAATGACGGCTTGCCGCCCGGTCGACGGCATCCTGGCCGTTGCCCACCACATCGGCGGCAATGCCCAATTTGTCCAACAGCCTCAAGGTCAGCTTCTGATTGATCTCGTTGTCATCGGCGACCAGAACCCTGGCCATACCCAGGCAGCGTTCGTGCGTAGCGGAACTTTCCGCCTCGGAAAGATAATGCCCCGAATGCCTGGAAGGGCAGCCCTCCATTCTTAAGGCGACCGTGAAGCGAAAGATCGAGCCGATGTCCACAGTGGACTCCACGCTGATGGTTCCGCCCATTAACTCAACCAGATTCTTGCAAATGGCGAGGCCTAGTCCGGTACCGCTGTATTGTCTCGTCAAGGAGGTGTCCACCTGGGAGAAGGGCTGGAACAGCAGCGGCTGTTTTTCTTCCGGGATGCCCACTCCGGTATCCTGAACGGCAAATTCGATATCAATGGACTGCTCTCTCGCGTGTAACAGCTTGACAGTCACTTGAATAGAGCCTTTTGGGGTGAACTTTACAGCATTGCCCACCAGATTGATCAGGATTTGGCGGAGCTTGGACCCGTCACCGACCACTTGTTCCGGCAGTTGGGGGTCGATGCAGCTGGCGAGCTCCAGGTTGAACTGCTTGGATTTGGCTGTGAACAGCTCAAAGGTCTCGGCAATGATGAGGTCCAGTCGGAAAAGTGTCTCCTCCAGCTCCAGCTTGCCGGATTCAATCTTAGCGTAGTCGAGAATATCGTTAATGATGAGCAGCAGAGCATCTCCGCTGCGCCGAATAATCTCGGCGTACTCCCGCTGCTCGGTATCCAGCTCCGTATCCAGCAGCAGGCCTGTCATGCCAAGAACGCCGTTCATAGGCGTGCGGATTTCGTGGCTGACCATGGCCAGGAAATTGGTCTTGGCTTTGGCTGCGATTTCCGCCGCTTCTTTGGCGATTACAAGCTCACGGTTCATTTGCTCCAACTGGAGGGTCTTCTCTTGAAGCAGCTCGCTCTGCAGCTGAAGGGTTTTATTGTTGAGATACATCCGGACAAATCCTTCAATCTTAGTCCGCAGAATTTGGGGCACGAACGGCTTGAGCATATAATCGATTGCTCCGGCCTCGTAGCCGCTAAAGAAATGTTCGCTTTCTTTGCTGGTAGCAGAAATAAAGATGATAGGAATCTCCTGTGTTTTCCTGCGCGATTTGATCAGCTTGGCTGTCTCGAAGCCGTCCATCTCCGGCATCTGCACATCCAGCAGAATAACGGCGAATTCATCCTTAAGCAGACAGCGCAGCGCTTCTTCCCCCGACAAGCATTTGACCAGATTATAGCGGTCGTTCCCAAGCACAGCTTCAAGTGTCAGCAGATTGTCGGGATGGTCATCCACAAGTAAAATATTAATCGGCCCTTCATATGCAATCATGCGATAACGTTCACCTGCCCATACGACTAATTTCAAATCAACTGCCCGTCTATTGGGCTGGATAAGATGAGTTGGCTTATCTGGTTTTGCGGTACAAACGAGTCTGCGGATCCATTTCCTCATAGGCATCGGCATGAAGCGTGAAGTTGATGGACTCTTTGGTACCAAGCGCCAGGATGCCAAATGTGCTCAAACTTTCGTAAAGCAGCTTATGCACATGATTTTGCAGCTCTTTATTAAAATAAATCATCACATTGCGGCAGAAAATGACATTGAACTCGTTAAAGGACTGGTCTGTAACCAGATTATGCTGGGCAAATACGATATTTGCCTTTAATTCGGAATGGAACAGGACCGAGTCATACTTGGCCGTATAATATTTACTGAAGGCTTCCTTGCCGCCTGCGTCCATATAGTTTCTGGTAAAGCTCTGCATCCGGTCTATCGGGAAAACGCCCTGCTTGGCGGAATCCAGCACGCGCTCGCTCGTATCCGTCGCATAAATACGTGATTTCTCATACAGGCCTTCTTCTTTGAGCAAAATGGCCATGGAATACACTTCTTCACCTGTTGAGCAGCCTGCATGCCAGATGCGGATAAAAGGATACGTGCGCAGCAGCGGAACGACATGTTCCCGGAACGAGCGGAATACCGCCGGGTCGCGAAACATTTCGGTGACATGGATCGTCAGATCGGATAAAAGACGGGTCATGACTTCCCGGTTATGGAGCACCTTGTTCGTAAGCTCGGTAATCGTCGAGAGCCGCTCGGAGTTTACCCGGTGCCAGATTCTGCGACGGACGGATGAAAAAGCATAATTGCGAAAATCATAGCCATATAATTGATATAATCCTTCAAGCAGCAGCTCGATCTCGATCCGCTCCCGCTCTGAAGCCTCATTGACAATCTCCTGGTTATTTATACAACCACACCCTCATTAATGACAGCAGCTGGTCAATATTTACTGGCTTGGCGATATAATCGGAAGCGCCCGCTTCAATGCACTTATCGCGGTCTTCCTTCATCGCCTTGGCCGTTATGGCGATAATGGGCAGCTGCTCGTATTCCGGCATCAGCCGGATATGCCGCATCGTCTCATAGCCATCCATTTCCGGCATCATCATATCCATCAGAATCAGCTTGATGCCCGGCTGCTTTTCCAGCATCTCCAGGGCTTCCCGCCCGTTCTCGGCAAAATGGATATCCATATTAAAGCTCTCAAGCGCGCTTGATAAGGCGAATACATTGCGGATATCGTCATCGACGATGAGAATCGGCTTGCCGTCAAAAATGGTCTCCACGCTGTGCAGCTTGCGCAGCACGCTGCGTTTTTCTTCGGGCAGGTCGGCTACCACCCGATGCAGGAAGAGGGTGGTTTCATCCAGCAGCCTCTCCGGCGATTTGACATCCTTGATAATAATCGTCTCCGCGTATTTCTTAAGCTTCATTTCTTCTTTTTTGTCCAGCTCGCGGCCGGTGTAAATAATAATCGGCATTTCTCTAAGCTTATCATCCTTGCGGATATTGTCCAATAAATCGAAACCGTTAATATCCGGCAATCCCAGGTCGAGCACCATGCAGTCGTAATGCTGCGCGCCCAGCTCTTCCAGCGCTTCCCTGCCAGTGGAGACGGCTCTTATTACAACGTCATCATGTCCAATGAGCTCCATGATGCTGACGCGCTGCGCGGCGTCATCCTCGACAACCAGCAGATGCTTCAGATCGCGCTCCAGGAAGGATTCGATCTGCTGGAAGAGGCTGTCAAGCCGTTCCTTGGTGGCCGGCTTAGTCAAATAAGCGATAGCCCCCATCGATAATCCCTGTTGGATATCATCCATAACCGAAATAACATGGACCGGGATATGCCTGGTATCCGCATCATGCTTGAGATGATGCAGCACCGACCAGCCGTCCATAACCGGCAGCATGATATCCAGAAGAATGGCATCGGGCTTGTAAGTTTTGGCGCAGGCAAGGCCTATATCACCCTGGAGGGCGACGATGCCTTTGAATCCTCTGGAGCGGGCCATATCCAGCAGAACTCGGGCAAAATGAATGTCGTCTTCCACAATCAGAACGACCCGGTCCGAAGAAGCGATATCTTCGCGGTCATCCTCGACAGTCTGGTTGGCAGCCGTTCCCGCAGTCGTGGCTGCGGCAAGCGCAGCTTCACCGGAAGCAAACGCAGAGGCTGTTTGGGCCGTGGATGGGAAATCGGTATGTTGTTCCCCCGTGCGGCTATTCGTATGCTCCGCATGCCAGGATTCTTCGCCGGTTTCCTTCTTGTTCTCCCCAACTTCCGCCACGTGGAATTCCGGCAGATAGAGTGTGAAGGTGCTTCCTTGGCCTTCCTCGCTGTGCAGGGTAATATCGCCACCCAGCAGTTTGGCCAGATCCCTGCTGATCGCAAGTCCCAGCCCCGTCCCCCCATAGGTACGGCTTGTCGTGCCGTCAACCTGCTGGAAGGCCTCGAATACCATCTGCTGCTGCTCAAGAGGAATTCCTATCCCTGTATCGCGAACTTCCAAAGCAAGCGTGGCGCCTTTTCCGGCGGCAAAGTCAGACTCTTCCGGATGGGCAGTCCGTATAATCATGCTGATCTGCCCCTCTTGCGTAAACTTGAATGCATTGGAAAAGAGATTTTTGAGTATTTGCTTGACCCGGTGGCTATCCGTGTACATGCTTTCCGGCGTTCCGGGCTCAATGTTCATTTCCAGCGCGATACCTTTTTGCTGGCTGACAGGCGTAAAGTTGGTTCTCACCATATCGGTCAATTCCTTGAGCGGCACCTTCTCGGTTACGATGTTCATTTTTCCGGCGCCAATTTTGGAAAGGTCTAGAATTTCATCAATCAGCTTCAGCAAATCCCCGCCAGAAGAATGAATGGTAGTGGCGAAATCAACCTGTTTCCCCGTTAAATTACCTTCTTTATTGTCTTTGAGCATTTGCGACAGGATGAGCAGGCTGTTGAGCGGCGTACGCAGCTCATGCGACATATTCGCCAGAAACTCGGATTTGTATTTGGATGAGAGCGCAAGCTGTACGGTTTGTTTTTCCAGGGCCGTTTTTGTTTTCTCGATTTGCTGGTTCTTCATCTCGGTTTGGCGCATCTGCTGCTCCAGCTGATGCGTTTTTTGCGTGAGCTGATCATTATTGTGTTCCAGCTGCTCCTGCTGAATTTGCAGCTGCTCTTCCGATTTTTTGAGCGCTTGCGTCTGTTCTTCCAGATTTTCATTGGACCTGCGAAGCTCTTCCTGCTGGGACATGAGTTCCTCAGACTGAACCTGCAGCTCTTCGGACATGGTCTGCGACTCATGAAGCAGCTCCTGCACGCGAATGCGTCCAAACAAATTGTTCAATACAATGCCGCAGTTCTCTGCCAGCTCACGGATCAGCTTCCGCTGCCGCTCATCGAAGGCATTCAGGCTGGCAAGCTCTATAACGGCGAGCAGCTGCCCTTGATAAGAGACGGGAACCAGCAGCAGCGTACTGGGAAGCGTCTCGCCAATCCCGGATTTCAACTTGATGTAGGTATCAGGCAGCTCGTCGAGCAAAATCTCTTCCTGACTGCGGGCACATTGGCCAACCAGTCCTTCGCCAAAAGCAAAGGTTTGCCCGAAAAGCGCTTCATCGTGCATCGCGTAGGAGCCTTCGAGCTTCAATCTGTCTTCGCCGCCTAGCCCTTCCCTTATATAGAAGCCTCCGTAAGCAGCGCCTGTTAATGGCGCAAGCTTTTCAATGAACATCTGGCCAAGCATGGTGATTTCCTGTTCAGTCTGCAGCACCACGGCTACAGATGCGAGATTCGTTTTCACCCAGGTTTCATTTTCCATCTGCTTATTATAGGCCTGTTCAATGGTGGTTTTACGTTCCAGATCATCGGCCAGGGAATAGAACGCTTTGGCCACCTCGCCGAATTCATCTTGGGTTTCTGCATATTTGCGGGAACGCGGATCCAGTATCCCTCTGGCATAAGCGCCAATTAGGGATGAGAGCCCATTCAGACCCCGGTTCATGCTTGTTAAGTTCCAAGACATAATGCCAAGTCCCAGCAGCAGTCCGATGATGGTGACCGAGATCATCACAACCTGGGAAGTTTGATTTAAATCTCTCGCTTCGCTTACAGCCTGATCCATCGCATGGCGGTGAAAGCCGCTTAAATCATCAATCAGATTGACCGCTGTTTCCTGAAAAGCGAGTCCTTCCTTCTGGCGAAGGGCGATAGCTTCCTCCCCCTTGCCTTCGAGGACGAGCTGGATAACACGGTTGGTATAAACGTCATAGTCCTCCAATGCGCGGTCGAGCTGCAGCATGATATTGTTTTCTGTATCGGAGGTGGAGATTTCTTTCATTTCTGCCAGATACCGCTTAGCCAGAACAGGAGATTCCTTAAGCTGGCCTTCATTCTTCTGGAGAATTTCGGCGGTCGGCACTGTCAAAACATTGACAAGCGCTTTGGCGGTGTTATTCACCGCACCCCGCAAATCATAGGCAATCATCAGTTTGTTGTAGCGATTGCTGTAGACTTCATCCAGTTTCTCGTTCATCTTGGTGAAATTGTTAAGCCCAGTCAAAGAAATAATAAGCAATAATGCGATCATGACGAAAAAGCTGATCATTAGTTTTGCCTTGATTTTCATTTACGTTAGACTCCCACTTTACACAGTTTTTCTTTCATTATAAGGCAATCGCTATTGAAATACGAACGATTAGGCCGCTAGCCAGGAGGGCTGCGACCTAATTATTCCTCATTTTGATATGGAGTTAGAACCATTTATGTTAGTGAACGTTTGTAATGACCAATACACGACCACGGTCTAGCTCCTCTTCATAACGCTCGGATTCGCTATCCGTAAAGCCGATAGACTGAAGCTTCGCGCGGATCTCATCGCCGCGAGAACGGAATACATTGGCCATTGTCGTAAAGACACCTTCCTCGGCCATCCCGATATTATTGGTATCCGTAGCATCAGCCAACGATTTTGTCTGATCGCTGTCATGAGCGAGAACGAAAATATTGTCTTGTTTATACCCTTGCCGGTTTAATTCTCTCACCGTATGCAGAGCATCCATGGCAGTAGTCACAATTTGAACGGTTGGTTTTGTTTCATGCATAAGAAATTCCCTCCATAATTCAATTTGGCGTCGCCAGGTCAGCCTAATTCAGATTTACCCTTGGCGATGGGCAATGAAACAAACTGGAGCACGGTTCAAATCCGTAAATATCTGTGTAAACAGGAAGTAATCGCCATGTGGCGCGTACAAAAGCAGAAGGAGCGAAAGGAGATGCTCCATGAATGCTTTTATCACAAATCTCGAAACAACTGGGCTTACGCCTACGACAGTCAGACCATTCACCTGTGCGTCCAAAACAAAAAAATGATGTGGAAAAAGTAACTGCCATCACGGGCGACAAATATGACTGGCGCGGTAAACAAGGATATGCAAAAAGGTGGCACTCGAACCATTCGGTTACCGGATATTGTCACGCTCTCTGTAGGACATGCTAATCAAAAAATGAACATATCATCAGCAACCATACCCAGTATCCATGCTGCTTAAGCAAATAAATTGCGTCAAGATCGTGAAAGTTAAGGATACGTTTCATAAGCTCGTCCCCGGTGGTATTAAAGTAAACACACAGCACACGAGCCGGCTGTCATGCCCTGGTTTTCGTTGCATTAATGGGAGGTAATAAGGAATGAATGCCAAATCTTGCCTTGCTATGCTGCTTGCCGGAGGTGAAGGTCGCAGATTGGGACCTCTCACAGCGAAGCTTGCCAAACCCGCTGTACCGTTTGGCGGTCACAGCCGGATTATTGATTATACGTTAAGCAATTGTGTCCATTCACGCATAGAAACGATCGGCGTTCTTACTCAATATCAGGCGGATTCGCTTCATAAGCATATTGGCGATGGCCGGACCTGGAGCGCCAAAAAAACCGCCAAAAGAACGGAGATTGCCCTTCTGCCGTCAAGCAGAGTCAGCGAGCGCGGATATGCTGGAACCGCTGATGCGATTTATCAGAATTTGGATTATATTGACCGGCAGAATCCGGAGCATGTTTTGATTTTATCGGGAGATCATATCTACAAAATGGATTACGGGACGCTCCTGGAGGAGCATAGAGCGAGTGGAGCTTCCGCCACAATAGCCGTCAAAAGAGTTCCTTGGAAAGAAGCAAGCCGGTTCGGGATTATGAATACGGATGAGACTGGAAGAATTGTGGATTTTGCCGAGAAACCAGCAGAGCCGCAGAGCAATCTGGCATCAATGGGCATTTATATGTTCCGTTGGTCGGACCTTCGCAGCATGCTGCTTAAGGATGCGGCTAATGAAGCTTCCAGCCATGATTTCGGCAAGGATCTCATTCCTGATATGCTGAAGGGCGGGATTCATCTGCAAGCTCATTCCTATGAGGGATACTGGCGTGATGTCGGCACGATCGACAGTCTTTGGGAAGCGCATATGGATTTGATCGATGATCAAATCCAGGCGCTGGGCACCTATGACCCCGAGGCTTGGCCTATTTTATCGAAAGAGAAGCTGTACAAGCCATCCATCCCTGCCATTGCGGATATTGAGGTACATAACTCCATTATCCACCCCGGCAGCTCGATTGAAGGTGATGTGGGCCGTTCCGTTGTGTTCGGTGACGTTACGATCGGCCAGAATTCCGATGTGCGCGAAAGTGTGATTATGCCGGGTGCGCGTATCGGATGCAATGTGTGGCTGTACCGCGCCATTATCGGCGAGGGAGCCGTAATTGAGGATGGAGCCGTGATCGGCAGCATGAACGGCGAAGTGACGGTTATTGTCGCAGACGAGCGGGTATCCGTGCATCCCCGCTTTGAAGTTACGCCATCCCGTCTGCCGCACAATTTCTATGAAGACAGCGAGGCTTATTCGCCTTTTCATTCCCATGACAACAAAGTCCTGAGCGACAACGCCTGACCTTTTCCTTTACGATTTCCATAAAGTAAAGCCGTTCCCTGAGGGTCGGCTTTTTTTGTGTCTTATCAGGGAAATTCCTAATAAATTCCTGTAAACAAATTTCGAAAAAATGTCGATGAAGATCATAAGATATGAGAGGGGCGTTCATCTATGAGAAACATACGAAATTTGTCGCTGTCAGTTAAATTGGTTACGGTAATGGGTATATTTATTTTATTCATTTTTTTCTTTATGATTATGCTGAATTTAAAGCAGCTGTACACAATCAGTCTGGAGGAGGGCGAGCTGACGGCGCATAATGCCGGACAGGAATATGCCACCATGCTGCGCACGAAATTAGTGGAGATTCAATCGAAGCTGGAAACGATGGGAGATACCTTGCAAGCTGCCAAATTGAATAATAAATGGACGCGGGAGGACATTGTCTTATGGCTCCATGATGCACTTGAAGAGCATACCGATTTGCTTGGCATCTACACGGCTTGGGAGCCCGATGCTTTCGATCATAACGATAAAGGAAATATTCGCAAAAATCCTTATGATGACGGCACCGGCCGTTTCGTTCCTTACCTGGCAAGAGCTCAGGACAAAATCGTTCCGGAACCTCTTAAAGGATATGAAGTGCCGGGAGAGGGGGATTATTATCAGATTCCCAAGAAAACCAAGCAGCTGACCTACATTGATCCCTATCTCTATAATGTTGCCGGAACAGAAAGCTTGATGATGTCTGTTGTCCAGCCCATCCTGGATGAGAACGGCCGCTTTCTGGGCGTTGTGGGCGCGGATCTTTCGCTGGCCGATTTACAGAAAGAAGCGGAGAATTTCAAGCCGCTCGGCGGCTATGTTTCGCTTATTACAGACGAGGGCGTGTACGCCGTAAATCCCAATGATCCCGAATCTATCTTGAAGCCCTTTGGCGATCAGCCGGAGAAAGAGGCGTTATGGCAAAAGGTGATGAAAGGTGAGACGACAGCAGGTTATACCTTAAACTCGGCAAATAAAGAAGTGTTGAGGGCATTTGAGTCTATCGTGATGCCCGGGACTACCGATAACACATGGTATACATCGACGGTCGTGGAGAGATCGGTGATCTTGAGCTCCTTTACGGAAAACCGGAGAGATTCTCTGATTATCGGGATCTTCTCGATGGTCCTGTTGGGCGGTATTTTGATTACTATGATTCGGCGGATGGTCATTCGCCCCGTCCAGGCGCTTGGCGGCAAGCTTCAGTTAATGGCGGAGGGCGACTTTACCCAGCATCTTGAAGTGAAAAGCAATGACGAATTGGGCCGGATGGCCGGAAATTTCAATGTAATGGCTGAGAAGCTAAGAGGTATGCTGGGTCTGGTAGCGGACACCGCGATGGCGGTAGGAGCAGCCTCCCAGCAATTGACGGCCAGCGCTGGAGAATCCAGCAAAGCCGCAGAAAACATAGCGGAATCGATCCAGGGCGTGGCCGAAGGGGCAGTGTCCCAGAGACAACAGGCGGGAGAAACGGCGGTAGCCGTAACGGAAATGGCCAAAGGCGTGCAGCGGATAGCGGAATCCTCGGTTTCTGTCTCTTCATCGGTCAGCGACGTGACCGTTCAGACCGAACAGGGGAATCTGCGGATACGGGAAGCCGTAAGCCAGATGGGCCAGGTGCAGGACGCGGTGAAAGAGACGGGAGAGGCGATCGACCGTTTGAACCAACGCTCCGAGGAGATCGGCAGCATGATCGGCATGATTACCAATATCAGTACGCAGACGAATTTGTTGGCGCTCAATGCTTCCATTGAAGCGGCACGGGTCGGCGAACAGGGAAGAGGCTTTGCCGTTGTCGCCATGGAAGTGCGCAAGCTGGCCGAGCAGACGAAGGAAGCTGCCGAGCAAGTGACCCATCTTGTAGGTGATTTCCGCAGCGATACGGAGAAGGCTGCCCGTTCTATGGCTGCAGGGTATGCGCAGGTTAACAGCGGGGTGCTTTCCGTACGGGAGAGCGGACAGGTGTTCCATGCTATTATGGCCGAAATGGGATCCGTTAATGATCAGATTCAGGATGTGTCCGCCTCAGCGGAGCAGATGACGGCAAGCTCCCAGCAAATTGCCGCCAGTGTCGACCAATTGGCCGATATTGCAAGCGAGGCATCCGGAAACTCGCATCAGGTAGCGGCGGCTTCCGAGGAGCAGTTGGCCTCTATGGAAGAGATCGCGGCTTCCGCAGAGTCGCTCAGCAAGATGGTGGAAGATCTGATGGATAGGCTTTCGCATTTTAAAATCGGCTGAACCGGGTAGCGCGCTGCCCAAGGGACTTCTGTCAGCCTTACAAATACAACAGCCCGGAGCAGCAATGCTCCGGGCTTGCAGTTTTTATGCAGAAATCGACCCTAGAGAGCCGGAGGTGTGAATTTTCGCTGTGAAAATTCATTTTCCAGCATGAAGAAAGCATTGCTGTCCTTGTCGATCCGCTTGAGCTTCTGAATGATGCTGTCAAACATCGACTCTTCCTCCACCTGCTCGTCGATGAACCATTTCAGGAACTGGATGGTGGCGTGCTCGCGGTCGTTCAGTGCAAGATCGGACAGATGATAGATCCGTTTCGTTACTTCCTGCTCATGCTGGTAGGCCTGTTCAAAACCATCCAGGACCGAGTTGTAATCATTATTTGGCGTTTCCATCCCGCTTAAAGTAACGCGGCAGCCGCGGTCATTCAAATATTTGTAAATTTTCATGGCGTGGAATCGTTCCTCTTCCGCCTGTACGATAAAGAAATTAGCGAAGCCGTCTAGGCTTTCGCCGGAGCAGTAGGCCCCGATAGCCAAATAGACATGAGCGGAATACAACTCGAAATTCAATTGCTCGTTCAATGCATGGCTTAAAGTCTCATTCATCATCGGCTGCACTCCTTTACATTATAGGGTCATTCTTTCTCTAATATCGTACCATATTTAAGGCTTGTTAGCCTATTCGGTCTTTCAGCTTGCTGTATAGAACGTCGGCCGTAGGCGCAACCACGATCTCCGATTTGCCGATCATAACCAGACACTGCCGGGAACAAAGCTTGCAGTTGCCGAGGCAATCCTTTTTCTTCTGCTTTAAATCAGGAAATTCGCTCTTCAGTGATTTATAAACCGACTTGGAGCCGTTTTTGAAATTTCTGCAGCAGTATTTGATTTTCTTCATCCGGTTATATCGACCTCGCTTAAGATCTGATTGGATTCCATCTCCCGTTAATGATAGTAATTCTCATTCTCAATGTCAATAGCTGCGTAAGAGGGCATGAAAAAATCCCCGGCCACTTAAGCCGGGGAGGAGCGGATTTAATGGTTTGCGGGCAGCGAGAATTTTTTGGTCCAGTTTGCTCCGCTGTCCGTTGTGCCGTAGATAGCGGCAGCAGTGCCATTAATGGCAGCAAAACCATTTTTGGCCGAAGTAAAGGATAACTTGCCGGAATAACCCGGAATTCCTGTGATCGTCTTGAATGTCTGGCCGTCATCGAGAGACCGGCCGATCGACACTTTCTCATAAGCACCGGATGAAGCGGCGAGATAAGCAGCCTCACGGCCGATAATTTGCATATTCTCAGGGGCGCCGGTCGGACCCTTCAACCCTGAAGTCTGTGGACCGGGGGCAGGTCCGCCGCCTGCTGTCGAATTGGAGACAAGCTGCTTCCAGTGAGCGCCCGCATCGCCAGTATGGAATAAAGAGTAGGAGGTTTGGGACATGCCCGTATCTCCGTAGAGCACGACCCATACATTGGATTCCCCGGTACCGTAGATTTGTCCGCCAACGATGGCCGAAGATTTGACCTTCAGCGTATTGGCCCAGGTTTTACCGCCATTGACAGTACGTTTAATTTCGTAGCCCGTTCCGGGAACAAGTACAACTGCCCAGGCATCTTGCTGGTTTGTGAAATGCACGTAGCGTGTGTTGGGAGGGGTGGTTACCTTATCCCAGGTTTGCCCGCCGTTGGTTGTCCGGAACGTCATGGAAGTCGTGAAGCCGTATCCGATATCCTCGGAGAGAAATTGAACACGGTTAAACGCGTAAGCGCCGGTATGAATCTGGGTTAGCGTGGTGCCGCCATCCGTTGTTTTATAGAGCAGATTCGCTCCGCCCGCTTTGTTCTTGGCCATGATATAGCCGGTCGTATTCGTCTGGAACTGCATATCCTGGAAATCAAATTTGCCTTCGTTATTAATCGCCTGCCAGCTGCAGCCGCCATCCGATGTGCCAATCATAAAGCCGTTTCCGGCTGCCCGCCCGATCTTGGCGCTCAGGAATTGTATCGATTGAAACTGTGCCTGACCGCTTGTGTCGGGCACTGTCTTAAGCGCCAAGTCATGGTTATCTGCCCGGCAGCCTCCTGCTGCCGGGGCCTGCGCGGCTTCAGATACGGCAGGCGGCGCTGCGATTCCCGTGAATAATGCGGCAGATAGGGTAAGGATACCCCATGCTCCAAGTTTGCTTCTTCTCATGTTTGAATCACCTCGTTTATTTATTACCCTTAAAACTGCATTTTCTCCCACTCTCTGACGATATTTCGTGGAATAAGGTTGCATGGAAGCCGCCAGAGAGGGTTTCTTTACAGGGGATAGGCGTCTGGATTATGATAGGGAACATGAACGTTAAGCTCCAAAAACGAAACCAGGAGGTACGCAGAAATGAGCACAAATGGACAGCAGCGGGCGTCGATCCGTCCCGGCTTGCTTGTGGATATTGTATTGAAGAAAGATCAGGCCTCGGGTCAAACCACGCGCGGGGTCGTCAAGGATATTCTGACCAATTCAGCTAATCATCCGCATGGCATTAAAGTCAGACTGCAAAGCGGCGATGTCGGCCGTGTGAAGACTATCGTTGCGGGCAATGAATAATGAAAGGCGCTGCTTTTAGGATTTCTCCTGCGAGCAGCGCCTTTTTTAGCGCGTTTAAAGTTTAGACCAGATCACAGGCCTCTTCAGGCATCCAGTGGGCGTCCTGGCCGTCCCATTTCACATTGCATCCTATAGGATTGGTCAGCGGGGTGGATACGGGCTTGCCGGCCAGATGCTCCGTGAGGGCCCGATCCAGATCGTTCACGGTCATTTTGTCGATTTCGCGGGGATTGTCAACGCCGCGTCCCGTGTAGATCAGCTTGCGCTCGGCATCAAACACATAGAAATGCGGCGTCCGGAGAGCGCCGTAAGCGCGCGCGACATCCTGCGATTCGTCATGCAGATAAACCCAGGGGAAATGCTTGTTCTCCATCTCCTCCACCATATGCTCGAACGAATCATGGGGATGCGTAACCTGGCTGTTGGCATTGATGCCGACGAAACGAACGCCATGCTCGGCAAATTTGAGCGCAGTGGCACGGGTTACATCGTTGGATCCGAGAACAAAAGGACAATGATTGCAGGTAAAGAAAACAACAAGCACCGGTGCGTCAGAGAAATCCTCCAGGGAGTAAGTTTGACCGTTCGTTGCCGGCAGCGAGAAGCTTGGTGCTGTCGCTCCCACTTGCAGTGTGAATGCCATATTCATTTCCTCCTCATCATAAATAAGTCATCTCCCCATCAGTATAGCCTTCAAGGAGCGCGGATACAAATAAAGGAAAGGTTTCCAGCCTGATTCTTTATTTGATTTCGGGGTCATCGAAATTTGCCGGATATGAAATGGATTCATTTGCAACCGGATTTCCAAATAGAGTAGGATAGGATATATACCATGTCAACTACAAAAAGGGGCTGCGTCCCTAGTGGGCTTTCTTCCGAATTCGTTTCCGGGTCATTTCGTATCCATTGCGGTTACGCTGATTTCCGGCGTGGCTGTGCTGTTTCTTCGCCTTAGAGCATCGAACCGTCCCACAACCATGCGTAAAATCATCATCCCGCCAATTGCGATGTCAACGGGTTTTCTGATGTTTGTTGCACCTGTTACGCGCGTTCCCTGGAGCTGGGCCTTGATTGCCTTTGCGGCAGGGGGGCTGCTGTTCGCTTACCCGCTTATCCGGACATCGACGCTGGAAAGAAGCGGGGAGACGATTGTGCTAAGGCGCTCCAAAGCTTTTATCTTCATCCTCCTGGGGCTGCTGATTGTCAGGCTCTTGCTGCATGATGTGGTGGAAAGCGCCATCACGATTCCCCAGACAGGCGGATTATTTTTTATTCTCGCCTTCGGGATGATTTTGGTTTGGCGGATCGCCATGCTGCGGGCCTACATTCGGTTAAGTCGGGTATCAGGATCCAACGCGGCAGATTGACAGGTACCTTCATGGTGAATCCTACCAGTCGGGCATAGGGAAACAAACAAGCAGGGACTCCATTCTTCGGGTGGAGTCCCTGCTTGTTATAGGTATAGCCTTTGCATGCGCGAGGTCATCTCTTCTTTATGCTTCCATCCTGGACTTCAGCGATTCCAGGTCACGTTGCACCATACCGGCGTCCTCGGCAAACTTTTGATCGGACATGTCCGGCTGCCGGAACAGTGTAAAATGCACCTCGCATCCTTCTCCGTTCGGGATCACCCGCATGGGATTAAATAGCTTCTGGCCGGATGCAAGACGTACATGATGATCCAGGATTCCCCACTCATTCGGGGCTGCGAAGGCGACTGCCATAGGGCCGTCCGGTGTTTCCACGATCCACTCTCCACCGGTTTGACGGACTGACCGGCTGAATGAGGAAGTCCATTCGGGAAAGTTTCCCGGATTCATCGCATATTCGTACACCGATCGCGGGGAGTTGGCAATCTGGACGGATATAATTCTGGATTGCAGCAGCTCGGTCATTTTAAGATGCAGCTCCTTTCGAATGAACGCATCGATTTATCCGTAAAGCATGAAGAAATTGAGGTCATGTCCCATCTGTTTCAAATAATTATAGAGCTGCGAGCGGTGATGGAAGCTGTGCGTGACGATTTCAATCAGCCATTTGCTCTGCACCATTCCATGCTCCAGGTAGAAGGCCTTGGTTGATTTGTGAAGAAGCTCTTCCTCGCTGAGCGATGTGATATAGGCATGCAGCGTTTCGTAATTCTGCCGGAATAGTTGCGCTAACTGCTCTGGCTCCGAGAGCCCGCTGATTTGGCCCTCTACGTTCTGAACTTCCTCCTGCGTCTTTTCCTGCATAATCGCCAGGTCCGATGCCGGAATGGAAACCAGATGATGGACCAGCTCCAGCAGCGTACGCATATTATCCGCCGGGCGGTAATCCCACTGCTCCGGAGAAATCCGGGTAATCAGGGCTGCGCTGGTTCGGACAGCAAGCTCCAGTTCCTCCAACAGTTGATCGCGAAATGTCATGACACCACTCATCAATAATCATTCCTTTCTGCTTGTATATAGAGAAGTATAGCTTTTCAGCGTGGGATTGTATTGTAAAATTCGGACATCCTCCCATATTCCCTCACAGCAATAATTGGAGAATCGCCATAAAACCGCCTGAAATCGCGAATCATATGCGCATGATCGAAGAATCCGTGTTCTAAAGCGAGCATCGACCCATTCACGCCGCTTCGGCGCTTCTCCAGTTGGCTAACGACGGCCTGGAACCGGATGATTTCCGAGAACCGTTTGGGGCTGATCCCGATTGTGTTTTGAAACATGCGATGCATCTGCCTCACGCTGATGGTCTCCGATTCGGCTAATTCCCTGATACCGGTCTTCCCTTTTGCCACAAAAATCCGCAGCAGCAGATTCGCCATTCGAAAGTCGTCCACGGCATTATTTTTTTGCAAAAGAGAGATCAGATAGCGCTCCATGACCTGAATTTTGGCCTGGAACGTCGGAGCTTCAGCGAGCTGTTCTCCAATATCCCCTGCAAGCCCTGGCCACAGATCATCAAGAGGGAGCAGTTGGTTGATAAAAGGGGAAAGCGGCGTGCGCAGGAAAGAATAAGCGCCGCCCGGGAAGAAGCGCACGCCGAACTTGCGCGTTGGACGCCGCTCGTCGTAGCAGATGGCGAAAGCATGGTCAAACAAGCCGCTGTAACGGATATGAAAACGGTTGTCCGTCAGGTCATGCTCAAATAAAATATCCGAGCATCCATCGGGCAGCACCCGGTCTACCCCGTCTGTCTCCGGCAGCGGCGCATGGGCCCTGCGGGGTTCTGAAGCCCAATAACAGGCGATATAGGGACGAAGCAAGGGGGAAGGAGGAAACTCCATATACCGGTGGGCAGCAACTCTTCCATTTGCTTGACGGGGAATAAATAGCTGGTGAAGCTGCATAGGCAATCCTCCAGGCCTCTGGACGTTATGTACAAGTATTATCTTGTATTGTAACAAATTCAGCATAAAGGCCGCATTCCCTTCTGCAGAATCATTTGACAAACAGGAGCGGCGATTGCTAAACTGTAATCTATATTGTACGCAATTTAATTTTGCAAAATTATTTTCTTGGGAGACGAGGAGGATTCAGCTATGACAGCAATTTATGATTTTCAGGCAGAGACCATTACAGGGAAAAACCAGCCTTTATCGGATTACAAAGGAAAGGTGCTGCTTATCGTAAATACCGCGAGCAAATGCGGGTTTACACCCCAGTATAGCGACCTTCAGAAGCTGTATGAGCAATACAAGGGGCAGGGCCTTGAAATTCTCGCATTTCCCTCCAACCAATTCGGGGAGCAGGAGCCGGGCGCGAACTCCGATGTGCAGGAATTTTGTGAAATCAATTACGGCGTAAATTTTCCGCTGTTCGCAAAATCCGATGTCCGGGACGAAACAGCGAACCCGGTATTTCGTTATTTAACGGGAGCTGCGCCCTTCGAGGGCTTCGACACGACGCAGCCGAGCGGTAAAATGCTGAATACGTTTCTGAGCGAAAAAATGCCGCATTGGATGCTGGACGATTCGATTAAATGGAATTTCACGAAATTCCTGGTGGACCGCGAAGGCCGCGTGATCAAACGGTTTGAATCCACCGTGGAGCCGATGGATATGATACCGGATATAGAGGCTTTGCTGTAACTTCTGAAGGTAGGGATCAATGCTCCAGGGTGAGGAAGGGGAACAGAGGAATGCCTGACGACAAGCCATGGACTGCCCGGCAGGAGAAGCTGATCGCGGCAATGCCGAAGGTGGATTTGCACGTGCATCTGGATGGCAGCGTCCGGCCGGAAACGATTGTGGAGCTGGCTGCAGAAAGAGGCTTGACGCTGCCTGCCGGTAATGCGGAGGGACTGCTCCCTTATATGCGGGCGCCGGAGGATTGCCGCAGCTTGCAGACGTATCTCGGTACATTCGCCTTTGTTCTTGCCTTTCTGCAGGATGGAGAGGCGCTTGAGCGGGTGGCTTACGAGCTTGCCGGTCAAGCCGCGGGGGAGAACTGCCTGTATATGGAGGTCCGTTTCGCTCCTCAGCTGCATACTGGTCAAGGGCTGTCCCTGGAGGCGGTTATTGGGCATGTGATCCGCGGATTGAAACGCGGGGAATCGGATTTCGGCATAACAGCGCGGGCGATTGTCATCTGCATGAGGAATCATGGCGCGGAAGACAACCTTGCCGTTCTGGAAGCCGCAGCCCACTGGCAGGGTCGGGGCGTGGTGGCGGTTGACCTTGCAGGGGATGAGGCCTGTTATCCGGCGGGACTGTTTGCCCCGTTGTTCCGGCAGGCCGGGAAGCTGGGGCTGCCGGTTACGATCCATGCGGGAGAAGCTGCCGGGCCGGACAATATCCGCGAAGCGATTGTCAACCTCGGCGCACGCCGGATCGGTCATGGGGTAAGGATACGCGAAGAGCGTGAAGTGCTGGAACTTGTGAGAGCTGCGCGGATTCCGCTTGAGATGTGCCCCATCAGCAATCTCCAGACCAGAGCGGTGGCGGATTGGGCGTCCTATCCCCTGCGCCAGTATGCGGAAGAAGGGCTACTTGTGACGGTGAACACGGATAATAGGACCGTGTCCGGAACAACGCTTGCTTTGGAATACCGCAAGCTGATCGAGCATTGCGGCGTAAGCGTTGAGGCCATTGCCGGATTCGTCCGCAACGGCTTGCATGCGGCTTTCATTGAAGAACCCGTCAAGCAGAAGCTCCTCCGGCAGTTTGAGGCTGCCTGCCTTGCGCTAAAGCTTGGGGCAGATTGAAGTTTCATCGAAGCAGTACATAAGGAACAGGAGTAGACGGCGAATCTCATTCGCCGTCTTTTTTTTCGTGGACGTACCCGAAAACAAGCCGTAATGTGAACGCTATCGCATAGGTAATTGCGTTGTAAACGTTTCACAAGACGTCATCTCGTTTTATTAACAGGTAGAGAGTTAATTGTATTTCGCTTTAGCTAAGCGGCGCGGATGCTGCCTGATCCATCGAAATTTTCCGTTATGGCATAAATAGGGGGGACAAGCATGACGTTTAAAAAGGGACTCCATATGACGTTTTTTCTTATTCTGATCGGCTCCCTTCTGGGAGGCTGTTCTTCCGGGAATGGAGAGGAGGGCGGTACGGTCACCTTGAAAATTTGGGGAATGGGCGAGGAAGCAAAATCGCTCCCGGAGCTTGCCAAGATTTTCGAAGAGGAGAACCCGGGCATCCGGGTAAAAGTCCAGGCGCTGCCTTGGGATAACGCCCATGACAAGCTGCTGACGGCCGTCGCATCCCGCGGCGGACCTGATATTATCCAGATGGGGACGACGTGGGTACCGGAAATCGCTTCGGCCAAGGCGCTGCTTGATCTGACGCCTTACGTCGATAAATATCCGGAGCTGAATCCGGATAATTTCTATGAAGGAGCCGTGCAGACGACCAAGTATGAGGACACCTTCGTCGGCGTTCCATGGTACATCGACACCCGGGTGCTGTATTACCGGACGGATCTGCTTAAGGAAGCGGGTTATGAGACACCTCCGGGAACCTGGGACGAGCTGAAGGATGCGGCCAGTAAACTGGCTAAGAGGGGAAATGACAAGTACGGAATCAGTCTGGACACCGCCGAGCAGACGCTGGGCTTCATGTTCGCCCGTCAGAATGGCTCCAAGCTGATTGAAGGGGATAAGACACTGTTCAATGAGAAGCCTTATGTCGAGGCTATCGAGTACCTCGAAAGCTTCTTCCGGGAAGGCCTGGCGCCCAAGGATTTAGGACTCGATGCGATACAGGCTTTTGCCGGCGAAGGGACCATTCCAATGTTCATCAGCGGTCCCTGGATGATCAAGCTGATCAATGATCAGGCTCCGGATCTGAAAGGCAAATGGGCGACGGCCGTGCTGCCCAAGAAGGTCACCAATGAATCGCTGCTTGGCGGCGCTGACCTGTCGATCTTTCAATATTCCAAGCATAAGGAAGAAGCTCTGAAGTTCCTGGCTTTCATGAGCCGCCCGCAGACGCAGCTGAAATGGATGGAAATGACCCAGTCCTTTCCTTCGGTCAAGAAAGCGTGGGAGGATGAGAAACTGAAGAGCGACCCCAACTTCCAGGTCATCGGCAAGCAGGCGGAGAACGCCTCTCCGATGCCGCGGATTGTATCCTGGGAGGAAATATCGCAAGGCTACAAGAAGGCCTTCGAGAAAATATACCGCCGCGGGGACAACGTCCAGCAGGTCATGGATGATTATAATGCCAACGCGACACGTATCCTGAACCGCTAAGCGAGAGGCGAAAGCCATATCCGCCGGACAAGAGGGCTCTTACAGAAAGGGAGTGTGCATGTATGAAAGGCACCCGGAAGGCGCCATATCTATTCATTGGCCCTACGCTGATTCTGTTGACCGTATTCTCGCTGCTGCCTATTCTGGTGGCCCTGATCATCAGCTTTACCGATATGAATCTGGCGGGACTGGCGGATTTCTCCAATGTGCAGTTCGTGGGCTTCAAAAACTATGTCGATGTGGTTGTGGATCCTATCTTTCTGCAAGCTATCGGCAACACGCTGTTCTACGTCGTAATCGGCGTTCCGCTGGTTATCGCTTGCTCACTGGCGATTGCACTGCTGATCAATTATGGCCGCGCGCGCATATTCAAAGCCTTTCGCGCCATCTTCTATATGCCTTCGGTGACCAATGTGGTAGCCATAGCGGTGGTGTGGACGTATTTGTACAATCCGGACCTGGGCCTGTTCAATTACATGCTGAACAAGCTGGGCTTATCCTCCGTCCCTTGGCTGACGGAGCCGGTGACGGCCAAGCTGTCGCTGATTCTGCTCGCGCTCTGGCGTGCCATCGGACTGAATATGATCATCTTCATCGCCGCCATTAAAGGCATTCCCAAAACCTATTACGAAGCTGCCCAGCTGGACGGCGCGGGAGCGTGGAGACAGATGTTCTCCATTACGATTCCCCTGCTCAGCTACGCGATTTTCTTCGTTTCCGTTACGACCATGATCGGCTGGCTGCAGTTCTTCGAAGAGCCGTTCATTATGACCAAGGGCGGCCCGCTGGACGGCACCACCTCGGTGGCGTTGTTTATTTACCGCAATGGGTTTCAGCTCAGCCATTTCGGTTATGCGGCTGCAGGATCGTTCATCCTGTTCTTTGCGATTATCGCCATTACACTGATTCAATTCCGGCTGCAGAACAAGAATGACGAAGCGGGAGCCTGATGCGTCAATTGCGCATCGGCTCTAACTTTCAGATAAAGGTGAGGTGGAAGCCATGAAAACAGCCGCTGCAACAGCATCTCCCGCGCATGGCAAAGGAAGCGGCGCCGCTGCGCAATGGATAGCCGGCATCATTCTCGGGATATTGGGAATTGCCATGCTCGTTCCGCTTGTCTGGATGATCCTGTCCGCCTTCAAGCCCGAGAGCGAGGTAACGCAAATTCCGCCGACGCTGCTGCCGCATCAGTTTACGCTGGAGAATTTTCAGAACCTGTTTCAAAATATGAGTTTCGGCTTTTATCTGCGCAATACACTGATTATCGTATTCTTTTCTTTTGTGGGCTTGTTTCTGAATGCGATGGCGGGTTTCGGGTTCGCCAAATATAAGTTCAAAGCAAAGGACAAGCTGTTCTATATCGTCCTGGCCACGATGATGATTCCCGGTCAGGTCACAATGATCCCCATCTACCTGATTCTGAATCAGATGAGACTGACCAACACGATGCCAGGCGTCGTGCTTCCCGGTCTGGTGGGAGCGTTTGGGATTTTCCTCTTCCGGCAGTTCATGACAGCCATTCCCGATGAGCTGCTGGAGGCGACGCGCATTGACGGGGCAGGCGAATTCAAGCTGTTCCTTCGCGTTGTGCTGCCGATGTCGGGCTCCATACTTGCCGTGCAGGCCATTCTGACCTTCATTGCGGGCTGGAACAGCTTTCTGTGGCCGCTTATCATCGCCAATGATGAGAGCCTGTACACGCTCTCGGTCGGGTTGGCCCTGCTGAAAGGGCAGTATGGCGGCGATTTCGCGCTGCAGATGGCGGGCGCTGCCGTTATGGTCGTACCGATCATCGCCATCTTCGCGTTCTTCCAACGGCATATCATCGATAACTACTCCATATCCGGGATCAAGTAGGGGGAGATCGGCCAACCCCTGTTGTCACTCTTATCTAGAAGCAGCGCATTTTACAACAGGCGCTCTATCTCCGTCAAAACGACCTCCAGCTCATCCTCTGTCAGATGGAGCGGGTTAATGAGCAGCGCCTGGCCATCTCCGGTGATGCCGGTCATGATGACAGGGTCCGCTGCTTCCAGTCCCTTCTTTGCTTCCCCTGCAAGCAGACCCGTCGTGCCCATTCCCACCTTGGCCTGCGCATAGTCTTGGCCTGTCGGGCCGGGATACTCGCGCGCGGCTTCAAAGCCAAGCGCATTCAGATGCTGGCAAATCCGCTCTGTGAATCGTTCGTGCCGTGCCCGCTCGGCGGCATGGTCAAGGCCGACATACCGCTCGACCGCTGCCAGCAGGCCGGCCATCTCTTCCTTGCCTGTCTTCATGGGCCGCCCGATGGCGGTATTTGGGCTGCCATTAAGCCGGCAGGCGGCAATCCATTCCTTCCGGCCCACGATCAGCCCGCTGCTCTGCGGGCCCCGCAGCGTCTTGCCGCCGGAGAAAATGACCATCGCGGCGCCGGCCTGCGTGAACGCCCACAGATTGTCTACCGGCGGGAGCTGCGCGGCGGCGTCCACAATAACGGGAATGCCGTGCCGGCCGGCTGCCGCGATCATTTTATCCAGGGGGAGGGCGCCCCGTTCATAGCGGGTTCCGGCCAAATAGATGATGGCTGCCGTTCTCGCGTTGATAGCTTGCTCCAGTTCCTGGTCGCTTGTGGCATCGTCATTACCGATTTCCACCAGAACCGCTCCCGCCTGGCGCACAGCAGTGTCAAAGCCGCTGCGTTGGCAGCGGTGGATGATAACCTCTGTGCGGTCATGACCGGGCAGGGGCAGCCGCTTCGCGATATCCGCGTCCATGCCGGTAAGGCAGGCGGCAGTTGCAATGGCTAATCCGGCGGCTGCCCCGCTCGTAATCATGGCTGCTTCATTCCGGGTGAACTGTGCGATGCGCGCTCCGATTTCATTATGCAATTCCTCGATCCGCACAAAATGACGGCTTGCCTCCGACATCGCCTGCACGACCTCCGGGGGCATCAGGGAGCCTCCGATGATGGTATAGGAGTCTGCGGCGTTTATGATCGTTTTCAGCTTCAGCCTGGCATAAATGGACATTACAGTCATCCCCTTCAGCGGTCTCTACTTGACCGAATAACAAATCGCAGCTCCGCAGCTTTCCGGGCCCATTCTGATTTTGTGCAAACCGCATTCCGGATGTCTTTCAAAAAGGCGGATAACCGGCTGTGTAAGTCTGATAAAGTGCAGCATTCTGTGTAAAGACGATCGGACAGCGTTATTGTACACTTGCGGTAGAGTCGGAATCAATTAAAATATGGGAAGGAATGTGAGCTTGTGAAGAGTTTGCAAATCACTGGAAAAGGTGCTTATACGGTTGTCGAGCATGAATTGGCCGAGCTGCAAGAGGATCAGGTTACCGTACAAATCCATATCGTCTCCACCTGTCCGCGCTGGGATATGAGCATGATGGGAGGCAAGGATATGTTCGATGCCTCCAAGGAGCCGGAATATCCGCTGATGCCCGGTGCCCCCGGACATGAAATGGCGGGAACGATTACAGCTGTAGGCAGCGGGGTAACAGCCCTGAAGGTTGGCGACCGGGTCGCGGCACTGGAGCATTTGAGCGGAAACGGCGCTTATTCGCAATATCTGAATTACCGCGTGCATGAGTTGATCAAGCTGCCGGACGAAGTGTCCTGGAAGCAGGCGGTTTCCTTTGAGCTGTTTAAATGCGTCCTGATCGGGCTGCACCAATTCGGGAGCCTGAAGGGGAAGTCCATGCTGGTATCCGGACTGGGTCCTGCGGGCATTCTGGCTCTCCAGGCTGCACGGCTTATGGGAGCTGAGCGGGTTGTGGCGATCGATATCAACAGAGACCGGATCAATTACGTGAACTCGCTCGGAATCGGCGAAGCCAAGCATTCCGATGAACTGGGCGGCGAGCGCTTCGATCTGGGCTACGATTGTGTCGGCGCAGCTCCATCGGTGCAGAACGTGCTGGAGCATACCGACAGCCATCTGGTTATTTTTGGGGTGCTCAAAGGCGAGGTCCGTTATCCGGGGGAGCTGTGGTTCAAGGGCTTCAAGCTGGAGTCATACAAATACCGCAGCTTCGGTGCGGAGGATCAGGCGCTGATGATTGATCTGGTGGCGAATAAAGGGCTGAATACGGAATGCCTGCAAACCCATCATATGCCGTTGAGCCGTTATAATGAGACCGTCGATCTGCTCACCTCGCAGCAGGCGATTAAGGTGTTTTCGTATCCCGGCGAGGACTTGTAAGAATTCATAAATAGAAGCGGAGGCCATTATGAAAGCGAATGCAGTAGTATTTACAGATGTGAATAAGGTCGCTTATCTGGAGGTGGAAGCGCCGGATCCGGGACCCGATGATGTCGTTGTGGATGTGGAGCATTCCTGGATCAGTATCGGAACGGAGCAGTCATTCCTGCGGGGCGAGCGGATCACCGGAGAGCAGGTGACCCGCGAAGGGGATATTCTGCCGTTCCCGCAGGTGGCCGGCTACCAGAAGGTCGGTATTGTACGCGAGGTAGGCAGCCGCGTCACATCCGTCAAACCGGGCGACCGTGTATTTGCTTCCGTCAGCGGTGTGGAAGGCATGGCTTTCTCCACCGGGGGCCATGTCAATCCGGCAGTCACGCATGTCAGCCAGATATGGAAGCTGCCGGATACGCCTGGCGGGCCGGAGGCGCTCGCCTATGCGCCGCTGGTGCTGGCGCAGGTCGGATACAATTGCGGCATCCGGCCGGGCATAACGCCAGGTGACCGGGCGGTTGTAATCGGTGACGGTCTTGTGGGCCAGTGGGCTGCGCAGACGCTGCTCTCAAGAGGAGCGGATGTGACCGTGTTGGGGCGGAATGACGGACGGCTCGGGCTGCTGCCCGCCGCTGTGGGCCGTGTGAATTTGCGCAAGGTGAGCATGGAGGAAGCAGTGGAAGGTTTTTCGGATATCCAGGCTGTGGTGGATACGGTCGGCGCGATGTCTGTATTCCGCGCCATTCTGCCGAAGATGAAAGTGAACAGCCACCTGGTGTCGGCAGGGTTTCTCGGAAATGAAGGCATGGTGGATATTCAGGAGCTGCGGCCTCTGGAGATCACCTTGCACAGCCCTTCGGGCTGGCAGCCGGAACGGATGGACGCGACCTTGGCGGCTATTGCCGACGGGAGGATCCAGACGATTCCGCTTATTACGCATACGCTGCCGGCCCATGAGGCGGCGAAAGCCTGGGATATGATCCAGGCTAAGCAGGAGTTTTTCCTTGGCGTTGTGCTCGATTGGAGATAAGCTAAGGAAGAAGGTTATAATTGCTGCCCCTGGAGGGGCGGCCGGGTGACCAGATCAACCATCCTGACATAGGGTCTGGATGCGAACGAGGAGAGGGAATAAGTGGGCAGTACAGTCAGAAGACAGCAGGCGGAATCGTTTGTTTTGCAAGGGGAAGAGCCACTTGTGCTGCGTTATAAGCCGGTTTCCGGGGGATTGTTTGCGGTACGCAGCCAAGCCGACCCATCCCATGAAGACAATATGTCTTATGCCGAAGGAACGGACTACACAGTTGATGTTGAAGAAGGGCTGCTGCGCAGGACTGCGGACAGCCGGATACCTGACTGGTCCCGCCACCCGCTCTGCGGCATCCGCAATTTCGATCATAATCTGTTCCCCGATTACAGCAACAAGGCTTATACCTTCTATGCCGAATATGATTATGAAGCGGAAGATGAGAGCATTGGCGGGCAGCGGGATGCGGCGAAGCTGCTTCCCCGCGTCATTTCCAAGCTAAAGAATGGAGAGCCGGTGACTTTTGCCGTGCTAGGCGACAGCATCAGCACAGGTGGCGAAGCCAGCACAGATGAGCTGGCGTTCTTCGGCCGTTTCGCCCGCTATCTGACGGAGAAATTCGGCGATGGCAGAAGCCGTATCGAGATTGTGAACAAAGCAATCGGGGGGGAAGACAGCACGGGCGGCGCCGGGCGGGTAGAGCAGGATATTGTGCCCTGCCGGCCGGATCTGGTCACCATCGGATATGGAATGAACGATCAGAACCTGTATGACCATGGTCCCGGAGTTCCGCCCCAGGAATACAAGAAGAATATCCGTACCATCATCGAAACGCTGCGCAGCCAATGCGATTGCGATATCGTTCTGGTTGCGTCATGCACGCCCAATCCGTATTGGCAGCATACCAGCGGCAGAATGGGTGAATACGTAGCGGTGCTCCACGAACTGGGGCGCGAGTGCGGCATTCCGGTGGCGGATGCTTATGCCGTATGGGTGCAGGAGCTCGCTGCCGGCAAGACACCGGAGAGTCTGCTGCTGAACAACATCAATCATCCGAATGATTATGGACATGAGCTTTACATGCATGGCTTCTTGGCTATGATGGAAGGCTAACAACGGCAATGAATAGCTGTGAAAAAAAGCAGGAACCTATGAAATGGGATTCCTGCTTTTTGTTATGATCACTCATAGTTTACGTTGACGTTAACGTTTGATTGCGATATGCTATTCAAATCATCCATTAATCTGGACGCAAAGAGGACGAAAGCCTTATGAAAACCTACAAGATCGAGGATGCAGCGGCCAAGACCGGCCTGACGAAGCGGACGATCCGCTATTATGAAGAGCTGGGACTGATTGAAACGCTGGACCGGACAGAAGGCGGGATGCGCCTGTATTCGGAAGCGGATATCGACCGGCTGAACAAGATCGTGCTGGCCAAGGAAGTACTGGGCTTCTCGCTGCAGGAGCTGCAGCAGTTCGTCAAGATGAATGAAAGGATCGACCATTACCGTCATGCTGTCCAATCACTGGAAGACCGCGCTGAGCGCCGGCGCAGCCTCCTGGAAATCTCGGAAGTGCTGGAACGGGAAATGGATATGATTGAATTAAAGATGAAACGGATGGACACGTTTAAAGAGGAGTTACACGTCTTGAACCGGCGTGTCAGGGAAGCAATCGGCAGGTACGAAGCGGAGGGATCATAAGGAACCGTAAGGAACCGTAAGGAACCGTAAGGAACCGGAATCAGGGCAAGGCCAAAGCTGGAGGGAATTGAATTTATGACTCATGCAGAAGAACAATCTTCATTTTGGAATATTATTATTGCAGTTTTTTTCGGTAATTTCATGGCTGTGCTGAGCACAACGACCATTAATGTGGCGCTGCCCGTCTTTATGACGGATTTTCATGCCGAGCTGAATACTGTGCAGTGGATGATGTCCGGATTTATGCTGGCGACTGGCGTGATTGCGCCGATTATCGGGTTTATGGGCGACAAGATCAGCTACAAACGGTTATATGTGTATGCGATGCTTGGTTTTACAATTACTTCGGGGCTCTGTGCGCTTGCCTGGAGTATGCAGTCGCTGATTGTGTTCCGGGTACTGCAGGGTTTGTTCAGCGGTATTATTATGCCGACGACGATGACGATTATTTATCAGGTGATCCGTAAAGAAAAGCAGGCGCTGGCCATTGGCATGTGGAGCGTATCGGCCATGCTGGCGCCTGCTTTCGGTCCCACCCTTGGGGGATGGCTGACTGAATACTTCGGCTGGAAATCGCTTTTTCTGATGAATTTGCCAATTGGTATACTGGCGGTGATTTTCGCCCAGCGGTTTATTCCGTATTACCGTTTGAGCCGCGGGATTAAGCTGGATGTCATCGGCTTCATTGCCGTTATTGCAGGCACAAGCTCTCTGCTGCTTACCTTCAGCGAGGGCCACAACTGGGGGTGGACCTCATGGAAGACGATCGCGTTATTTATCGCCGGTGTGGCAATTGTGACGTATTTTATTATCCGGACGCTGCACAGCAGCGCTCCTTTGCTGAATTTGCGGGTATTCAAAATCCCCCGGTTCACGTACAGCCTGATCATCAACTGCATCATTACGATTTCGCTTTACGCGGGCACCTTTCTGGTGCCGATCTACATGCAGAATATCCAGCATGTTTCTTCGCTGGATACCGGGCTTATTATGCTTCCAGGGACGATTGCCATGGCGTTCTTCTCCTTCATGGTCGGCAAAATCTATGATAAGGTCGGGCCGTTCCGCCTGATCCTGGCGGGGGTCATCATTATGGCGCTTGCGACCTGGGAGCTCAGCCGGCTGGATCTGGCAAGCGGTACCTTCTTTATCGCCTCGTGGCTGGCTATCCGGTACGTGGGCATCTCGCTGAGCAATATGCCGGTTACCAATGCCGGCATGACGGCGGTGCCCGGCACGTTCAGCGGGCATGCCTCAGCCGTCACGAACTGGATCCGCCAGGGAACCGCTGCGCTGTCCGTCAGTATTTTCAGCAGTATCCTGTCCGCCCGGACGATTGCCCATCTGAAAGACATGAAGCCCGGAGCACCGGATGCCCAGAGTCTGGCATTGTCCAAGTCGGTTCAGGAGGTATTCATCATCGGCACCGCACTGGTCGTGCTTGCAATTCCGTTCACCTTCCTGCTGCGCAAGAAACATAAGGAAGTGAGCGAGGAGCTGCTTGCTGCGCCTCAAGCCTGATCTGTTCTGTTGTGTGCCAGTTCAGCGCGAGGATCGGGCCGGATCGGGCCGGGTCAAATCGGCGGAATTATCCGCTGTGCCGGGACAGCTCCTTCATAAACTGCCCGGCAATCAGCGACAGGGACAGCCCTTTCCGCGCGGCAATGCCGACACTTCGCGGCGGGATGGGAGTGCAGGTGGGAAGTTCCAATAAACTGCCGGCTGCAAGCTGCTGCTCCACAAAGCGGCGTGTCACAAATGCGGCGCCATACCCGCGTTCGCAGCATTCCACCTGCATTTCGAGGCTGCTCAGCTCCATGGCGGCCTCCACACGGACGCCTTGAGCGCCCAGCCATTGGCCGATAAACTGCCCGGTGCTGCTATCTGGAGACAGAAGCAGCAGCGGGATTTTTGCGATTTCCGGCGCTGACAAGGGGTGCGCGGCCAATCCGCGGTAAGCCGGACCGCCGACGAGGCAATCCTGTATGGCTGCGAGTGTGGTAATGTCGAGCTCGGGATCGTTGTCCATGGGTTGATGAACCAGACCCAGGTCAAGCAGGCCATCCTTCAGGCGCTTGGCGATTTCCGAAGATTTTCCCTGGAACAGATGGATGCGTACAGCGGGGTGTCCGATCCGGAAGGAATCCAGAGCGGGCAGCAGCAGATGCTTGAACATCGGGCCGCTGGCCCCGATCCGCAGATCCCCGGCGGCAAAGTCCTTCAGGGCCTGCAGTCTGCGCTCCGCAGAATCGATCAGGGCGAAGGACGGTTCCACGTAGTCCAGCAGCGCGGCGCCTTCCGGCGTCAGCTGGACGCCTTTGGAGAGCCGGTCGAACAGCTTGACGCCAAGGTTTTCCTCCAGCTGTTTAATCGCATAGCTGACGGATGGCTGCGTCATATGGAGCTGCTGTGCGGCTTTGGTCAGGTTGCCCAGCTTGGCCGTGTGGAGGAAGATGCGGTACCATTCCATATTCAGCTGCGGGTGGTTCGTGATATAGATCACCTCTATGACAGATATCAATTATTGCAATTTCATTAATTTCATTACCCAAACTATAATGGAAACAGGCAGCACTAGTCAAAGAACGGTTTAGTCAGCAAAGAGGAGGAAGCAGGAACATGGCGGGAAATTCATTCGGAGAGCAGTTTCGGATAACGACGTTCGGGGAGTCCCATGGGGAGGCCGTCGGCGTGATCGTCGATGGCGTTACACCGGGGATTGAAATTGATGAAGCTTATATTCAGGTTCAAATGGACCGCAGAAAGCCGGGACAGTCCTCTGTGACGACGCCCCGCAAGGAATATGACACGGTCAGCATTCTGTCCGGGATTTATGAGGGGCAAACAACAGGAACCCCGCTGTTTATAATTTTGTTCAACAAGGATATGAAATCCGGGGATTATTCGGAGATCCAGCATGCTTTTCGCCCGGGTCATGCGGATTTCACCTATTTGCAGAAGTATGGAATAAGGGATCACAGAGGCAGTGGACGGGCTTCTGGAAGGGAAACGGCCGGCAGAGTGGCGGCAGGAGCGGTAGCCCGCAAGCTGCTGGAGCACAGGGGCGTGAGCGTGACGGCGTATACGACGGAAATCGGCGGCATTCGCTGCGAGACCTTCCAGGAAGATCAGATTGAGCAAAACGCAGTCAGAGCCTGCGATCCGCAAGCGGCTGTCCGCATGATTGCCCGGATTGAAGAATTGGCGGATGCCGGCGACAGCTGCGGGGGCATTGTCGAATGCCGGATACGCGGGGTGATGCCGGGTATCGGCGAACCGGTCTTTGATAAGCTGGATGCGGATTTGGCCAAAGCGATGCTGTCGATCGGGGCCGTCAAAGGAATCGAGTTCGGAACGGGATTCGCGGCATCGGCCATGCTGGGCAGCCAGCATAACGACGGTATGGATGCTGCGGGCTTTACGAGCAATCACGCAGGCGGAATTATTGGCGGAATCAGTACAGGTGGGGATATTGTGCTGCGCGTTGCGGTGAAGCCGACGTCCTCCATCTCGCTGCCGCAGCAAACGGTCAACACCAGCGGGCAAGAGCAGACGATCCGCACCGAAGGCAGGCATGATCCTTGCATCTGCCCGCGCATTGTTCCCGTCGTCGAAGCCATGGCTTGTCTCGTGCTGGAGGATCATTTCAAGCGCCAGGCGGCGATGAAAGCCTAAGGGTAGGTGGTTACCTCCCCCTTAACGACGTAACGGTGCACTGCATCACACTCTGGCCGGCGGTACGGATTCCGGCCCGCACGCTTGGAGGCGGCATCCCGTACGTCAATATGAAGGACGCCGGACGTTATGCGGCTAGGCTCTGCGCCAGGTGGCGCATCGGTAGATCTGAACAAAACATGCCGCGCGGTCAGCGCGGCATGTTTACATTTTAACAAGCAAAACAATGACCACTATCCAGACCAATGCGGAGAACCCGATAGCGGCCAGCATTCCCCAGTTCCATCCTCGTATCATCATCAAGATTCCCCCTCCATGCTCGACCCAGCTCATTTATATGATTCCCTTTTATGGTAAGAATAAGACCTCAAGCGCCCATGCTTCGGGCAGGTACCTGCATCGAAAGGATTCTATATAAATTATCGGCTGAAAGTGGAAGATTCATTACCTTTGAAATCGAGAAAATATGTCCCGTTCCAGCTCGCTACATCAATTTGGCGGCTGGGAGGCCAAACGGGACAAACATGCATACCTTCCAGGGAGTTTCATCGTACAGCAACGGCAAAAAGAACCGGCTTCACGTGAGCCGGCTCTTACTTTTCAATGATTTAGGATTGGGAACGGACAAACGCCTTGTAGAGGGATTTGAACCGGTCCGTTAGCCATTTGAGAACGGTTTGCTTATGGCGTTTGAGCAAGATGACGATAACCAGGAGAGCGGCAATGATAAATACGGCGCGGACTGAATAACGCCCGATCAGATGAAGAATATGTTCAATCTCATTGCCAAATAATTTGCCGATCATGACATAGACGGTCACCCATATTAAAGCGCTAAAGTGGTTATAGAGGAAAAACGTGCGAACCGGGATGCGCAGCGCACCGGATACATAACCGGTAAAATGGCGGAGGCCAGGGATAAAATAGCTGACCAGCAGCAGCTTGGTGCCATATTTGTCGAACCAAATCGTTATTTTAGCAAGCCGTGACGGAGTGAGGAAAAAGTATTTCCCGTACTTTTCAAAAAAAGGAGTGCCCAGCTTCCGGCCCACATAATACGTGAGCGTTGTGCCGATCGTCGCACCCAGGAAGGCGCACAGCAGAATCCATCCCAAATGAAAATTCCCCACGACGGAAATATGTCCGGAGACCGCCATAGCCAGCTCCCCGGGAAAGGGCAGCGCAATCGACTCTGTAAACAATCCGAAAAACAAAACCAGATAACCGTACTGCTCAAAAAGCTGAGTGATCCATTGCATATCGTTATTCCCCTTAACTTCGATCCGTTTGTTTCTTAAGTGTAGAGAAATTATCGAAGAGCCATAATGGTCCAGGGGATGGTTTGATGCTGGACTATGGTCGTGGTGTTAAGGGGATGCAGTTGTGGTTGTTTGCTGGTTTTTCAGATTGGCTATTTAGTTTAGTGGCTTGTAACGGGCCGGAGTCGTCTACAAAAAACTATAATGGAATAGACCTAATGTGGAAGTAGAAGAGACAGTTATATGATCATCCTGCGAAATCTCAAGTTATAAGTATCTAAAAGGGGTAATCGGAAAATAGTGTGGAAAGGGGGTTAAAAAGAACCCTCCTCCATTGCCTTAGTCAGTGTGGAAAAATCAGCACCATAGATTTCTTCAAACACCCATTCATAGCCAGTTTGTTCCCAATTTGGGAATTGATCAGGTAACATTTTTCCGAAAGTAACTTCAACAATCTTTGAATTTCTTTTTCCTTTTCACTTTACGATAGCCTTGAGTGAATAAAATCTTTGCTCTTAGGGCTTCAAATGAGTAACCACGACCAACATGATTCATTGTCTTAATTAAACGATTTAGGGACTCTGTATAGGCATTTGTGATGGGGGAACTGAAATAGTTGAATATTTCCTCTTCCCAATTATTCATTTCTTTAATAAGATCTTCAAAAAATGTAATTAATTCCTTAGGGACATTTGAAAGCCAGTTTTTGTACAGAGGCTTCGTTGATTGATTCGGCTTCATTGATGTCAAAGAATTGCTTTTTAAGTTCGTATGCTTGACCAAGTAACGGGCACTTATCAGTCCACACTTGCAACTTTATTTGATCATCGAAGTCGTTAAGATCTTTACGCCTTGTAAGAAGCACATAACGGTCTCTCATGAGTTGTCTCGCCCTTCATCTATATCTGGAAGGCTTTCAAAGAATGTAGCCTCACACTCATTACATTTGTATCGTTGTCTTTAAACGAAGATGCCCACTCGTTTAGCGTGCATCGGCAAATCAAAGAATAACTGTTACTTTTTACCATGCTTATTTAGATTAGCAACCGTACCACATTTTGGGCAATAAAGGAGGTAGTAATGTAGTCTCTACAAATTGAAATGATATAAATACATTATTATTTCTTTTTAATGCTGGTTTGCAAATAGCCACCAATATAAGGTACTAAAGAACCCTAATAAACTGGTAATGATAATGATTAATAAGTTATTCCAACCCAGAGCACTTCCACCCTCTGTTATCCCACTATAGATTGCTGGTATAGCCCATGGAAAGTAGTCACCAAAGCCAGCAGCTGCAACTATTTGGGAGAGAACAAGGGTGAGAATAACAAAACCTAACGGAGCTAAATATCCTCCACCGTAACCAGCAAAGAAAGCGACTGGAGTACATAGGGCTATCGTTAAAATGGTGACTATTGCCAGTACATAAAGACCATGTGTCAATATCGCTGAAGACCATTGTGGCAGCCCGATTATCCAACCAATTAAGAAACCAAGGGTCACAATATAAGCACTTAATACGATATTTGTTATAAAAGATGCAATAAATTTGGCGATGACAATAACTGCTCTTGAATAAGGTAGTGCCAAGAGATCCTTTACCGTGCGGTCAGCATATTCTCTCCCAAATATCCAGCTTGTAACAAATCCAAAAACTAGAATTCCACCTACTGCAATCATTTGGGCATGTAAACTTAAATAGGAGGGCCAATTTGCTTCTCCCGCAATTTGTGCTTTAGCCCCCAGCAATCCTGAACTTTTAGCAAACTCCGGGTTTTTCAATACAAACATAAAAAATCCAGCCATCAGAGGGGCAATTGTAAAAGCTATTACTGTAATCCAAATGACTTTGGATTTGCAAATTTTCAGTCCCTCAGCCTGAAGTGTAGCAAAAAAATAGCTCATTGCACTACCTCTCCCTTCCCTCTGATAATTCTTAAAAAATAAGATTCCAAGTCCTCTTCTTCCACTATTAACTTAGTTGGAGGGAATCCTTTGTAAACAAGAAAACGGGATATCTCTTCTGGATGTTGAATGGCTTTCTTGTTATAGGTCTCGATAATTCCATTTTCATTTAATTGTGAGGTATAGCCAGCTAATGATAGTTTAGAAACAGCAGATTTGTTATCAAGAGAATCAATGATTAGACGTTGGTTAAGAAGTTTATTTAATTCAATTGATTCAATTTCCTGTATTAACTGACCTTCATGAATGATGCCAATTTTTGTAGCAATTTTGGCAACTTCACTAAGGAGATGGCTTGAAATTAATATAGTTACCCCTTTATTAAAAGCCAGATCCCGAAGTAATTCTCTTATTTCTACAATTCCTGCAGGATCTAGTCCATTTACCGGCTCATCCAAAATTAATATTTCCGGCGAATGTAGAATTGCTTTAGCAATACCCAGTCGTTGAGCATTTCCTAGCGAAAGGTCTTTCGCCTTTTTTCGAGAAAACTGTGCTAAATTCAGTTGATTCATCACCTGTGATATCACTTGGGGATTTGAAATCAATCGAAGACGACGATAGATTTCAAGATTCTCCTCTACCGAGAGTTCGGGATAGGAATAGGGTGTTTCAACCATATACCCAACTTTTTCCCAAATACTGCGATTTTTATGATTTACCTTCTCACCATTTATATAGCAGTTACCATAAGTAGGTCGGATCATTCCAAGCAACATTCTAATGGTGGTGGTTTTTCCTGCTCCATTTAATCCAATAAAACCATAAATTTCACCTTTATTTATACTTAATGAAACATCTTTAACAGCTTGAAAGTCTTTATAACTTTTGGATAACCGGTTTGTTTGAATGGCTTGAAGCATTTTTTCACTCCTCCTTAATAAGCCCATCAACAATAAGGTCAACAAACAAATTCATTGTTTCCTTATAGACGGATGTACCTATTTCCTTTTCATGAAGTGTAAGGACAAACAAGGAGCGAAGTAATCCAGCAATAACAGTTGGATCTTCCTTCACATGTATCCCCAAAGATCTCCATTTTTCAACCAAAGTCAAAAGGGCATTAGAATCTTTCATGAAGTGTTTCTCAAGTAATTCCGGAGACAGTCTCTTCACCATTTCCTCCATATTGCTTCCAATATACAACTCACGAATAAGTGGATTTGTTTCGATTGTGTGAATCATCTTTTTAAGGATTATTTTAATTGTTTTCTTAGGGTGGTCTTCCCTGCAAACTTCAATATTCAAAAATTGTTCCCGTATTTTTTGTTCTTCCATTTCAAGGATAACGAAAAATAATTCTTCCTTTGAATGAAAGAATTTATAAAAGGTCCCTTGAGCAATTCCAACATTTTTGGTGATTTCAAGTATGCTTGTTTTTTGAAACCCTAATTTGCTAAAAAGGATCCTTCCTTGTTCTATAAGAGAATTCGTAATGACTTGTCTTTCTTGCTCACTAAATCCCCTTGGCATCTATAATCCTCCTCGTATGAACTTGTGAATAAAAATATTTCATATTCACAATTATTATATACCGACCTTATAAATTTTTCAAAGAAAAACTTACCTCTGAAGGGGATTCTACACAATAATCTGATTTACGACTATGCGGCCAATAATAAGTAATCTTGTTTTTCTACACAATAATCCGAATACCCTCTAAAAGAAACAGCCCGGACAGCACCGAATCATTCGGCACACTGTACGGGCTGTTTATAAGATTAGGGATTAATATCAAGCGCAGCGCCACCTTGGCAGCTGTGCCTTCTAAACCACTTCACGCTGCGGCTTGCGGCCGCTGAACTGGCTTTCGTACAGGTCGGCATAGAAGCCGCCTGCCTGGAGCAGCTCTTCATGCGTGCCTTGCTCAATCACGGTGCCGTGATTCATGACTAGAATCAAGTCGGCATCCCGGATCGTGGACAGCCGGTGCGCAATGACGAAGCTGGTGCGGCCCTGCATCAGCTCGTTCATAGCGCGCTGGATCTGAATCTCTGTCCGCGTATCGACGCTGCTGGTCGCCTCATCAAGTATCAGGATGGCCGGATCGGCCAGAATCGCCCGGGCGATCGTCAGAAGCTGCTTCTGACCCTGTGAAATATTCGAGGCTTCCTCGTTCAGTTCGGTATCGTAGCCTTCAGGCAATGTGCGGATAAAATGATCCGCATACGCTGCACGCGCCGCTTCCACGACATCCTCTTCGGTTGCGTCTTCGCGTCCGTAAGCGATGTTGTCGCGGATGGTTCCGTTAAACAGCCATGTGTCCTGCAGTACCATTCCGAACAGGCTGCGCAGGTCGCCCCTTTGGAAGCGGGTAATGTCCACGCCATCAATGGTGATGCTGCCGCCGCTGAGCTCATAGAAACGCATCAGCAGATTGATCAGCGTCGTTTTGCCGGCGCCTGTCGGACCGACAATGGCGATTGTCTGGCCGGAATGTACGTGAATATCCATATCTTCAATCAGCGGCGTATCTTCCTTATAGCCGAATTTCACATGATTGAAGCTGACGTCGCCTTTGGGCAGGGCGATCACCCTGTTTTTGCTGACAGAAGTTTTGTCCAGCTCCACTTTGGCGGGCTGCTGCCTGGAGCTGGCGACTGCCGCAATCCCCTTCCCGGCTTCGGGAGCTTCTGCTTCCCCGTCACGCTGCCTGCGGGCGATCTTCACCGCATCTTCGGCTTCCGGCACTTCCTCTACCTCGTCCAGCAGCTCAAAAACCCGTTCAGCCGAAGCAATCGTCGATTGAATAATATTGGCGATTTGCGCAGTCTGGGTGATCGGCATTGTAAATTGCCGGGAGTACGAGATAAAGGCCTGCACATCCCCGATCGTAATCGCATTGCGCAGAACGAAGATGCCGCCGGCGACGCTGACCAGCACATAGCCGATGTTGCCGATAAAGCCCATGATGGGCATGATAATGCCGGAGATGAACTGCGCCCGCCAACCGGACGCATACAGCTCGTCGTTGACTTTCGTGAAATGCTGCATGGATTTCTTTTCATGACCGAATGCCTTGACGATCGGATGGCCGGTGTACATTTCCTCAACATGGCCATTAAGCTCGCCCAGCGATTTCTGCTGGCCTTTGAAATACTGCTGAGAGCGTTTGGCGATCATCTTGATTGCCAGAAAGCTCAGTGGCAGCGTAACGATGGTAATCAAGGTCATAATCGGACTGATCGTCAACATCATCACGATGACGCCGACCAGGGTGACGACGGACGTAATCAGCTGCGTCAGGCTTTGCTGCAGCGTGTTGCTGATGTTGTCGACATCATTGACTGCGCGGCTGAGAATTTCCCCATGCGTCCGCGAGTCGAAAAATTTCAGTGGCAGTCTGGCCAGCTTCTCGTTCACGTCCTTGCGCAGGTCGTAAACCGTCTTCTGTGCCACGCCTGCCATCACGTACTGCTGGATGTAACTGAACAGCGAGCTGATAATATAGAGACCAATCAGCACCAGCAGGATATCTCCAATATAGGTGAAGTCAATCTTGGCCCCTTCAACGCCATTTATCCTGCCCATCACGCCTGCAAAAAGCTCGGTTGTCGCCTTACCCATGATCTTCGGACCGAGGATGGAGAAGACCGTGCTGAGCACGGCTGTAATCAGTACGATCAGGAGTGCAAACCGATGCGGTCTCAGATAGCCGGTGAGGCGGCGGAGGGTACCCTTGAAATCCTTGGCCTTCTGGACGGGCATGCCCATCCCGCCTGGGCCGCCGCGGCCCGGGCCGAAGCCGAAATTGCCGGGTGCCGGTCCGCCGGGCTTCTGACCGGCTCCGCCTGCTGGACCTTGTGGTCCTCTTGCTTCACTCATGCGATTTCCTCCTCCGACAGCTGCGACGTCACGATCTCGCGGTAAATCTCATTGCTCTGCAGCAGCTCGCGATGGCTGCCGATACCGGCTACCTTGCCGTCCTCCAGCACAATGATGCGGTCCGCATCCATGACGGTGCTGACCCGCTGGGCAACAATAATGACCGTTGCTTCCGTTGTCGCCGGACGCAGCGCCTCGCGCAGCTTGGCATCGGTCTTGAAGTCCAGGGCCGAGAAGCTGTCATCGAACAGGTAAATCGACGGCTTGCGGACGAGGGCGCGGGCAATGGAAAGCCGCTGTTTCTGTCCGCCGGACACATTCGTACCGCCTTGGGCTATCGGAGACTCGAAGCCTTCCTGCATCTTGGATACAAAGTCGCTGGCCTGGGCAATTTCTGCGGCATGGCGCACTTCTTCTTCCGTCGCGTCCTCCTTGCCATAACGGATATTCTCCGCAATGGTGCCGGTGAACAGCACGGATTTCTGCGGAACAAGACCGATCCCGGCCCGCAGCTGCTCCTGCGTAAGGTCGCGGATATCGATTCCGCCGATACGGATTTGTCCGTCCGTCAGATCATAGAATCTGGGAATAAGATTGATCAGCGTCGATTTGCCGGATCCGGTTCCTCCGATAATGGCGGTTATTTCCCCGGGACCCGCTGTAAAGCTGATATTGGATACGGCTGGCATCTCCGCTCCCGGGTAATGGAACGTCACATTATCGAATTCAACCAGACCCGCAGCTGACGGCTGCTTGGGAACAACGGGATCGTTAATGTCCGGCTGCATGTCGAGCACTTCATTGATACGAACAGCCGATGCCGATGCGCGCGGGATCATGACGAACATCATGGAAGCGAACATGAGCGAGAACATAATCTGGAAGGCATATTGGATAAAAGCGATCAGATCGCCGACCTCCATATGATTGCTGTCGATTCGCAGGCCGCCGAACCAGATGAGGGCGACGCTGGCGATATTCATCATCAGCATCATGACCGGCATCAGCGAGGCCATAATCCGGTTGACCCGTATGGCTGTATCGGTCAAGTCGAGGTTGGCTGCATTGAAACGCTTCTGTTCATGACCGACGCGGTTGAAGGAACGGATGACGCGAATACCGGTCAGGTTCTCGCGCAGCACGAGATTGAGCTTATCGAGCTTCAGCTGCATGGCGCGGAAAAGCGGAATGCCTTTGCGGACGATTACGAAGATCAGCAGGGCCAGAATCGGCACAATAGCGATGATAACCAGGGACAATGTCATATCTTTGTACATGGCCATGATGATGCCGCCGAAGCACATCATCGGGGCCATGACCATAACCCGCATCATCATCATTAACACCTGCTGCACCTGCGTAATATCATTAGTCGTGCGGGTGATCAGGGAAGCCGTTCCGATCTTGTCGAATTCGTTCAGGGAAAATTGCGAGACATGCGAGAAGACGCGGCTGCGTACGTCCTTGCCGAAGCCGCCCGATGCCTTGGCGGAGAGATAGCTCGCACCGACGGAGCAGACTGCCCCGAGCAGGGCGATCACCATCATAACGCCGCCGATTTTCCAAATATAGGGCGTATCCCCGGTGACGACGCCTTTGTCCACAATATCCGCCATCAGCGTCGGCAGATAAAGATCGGAAAGGGATTGGAGCAGCACGAGGATCAACACGAAAATAACCGGGGTACGATAAGGCTTCAAAAACCGCAATAGCTTCATCATTGCTTACGTTTCACCTTCATTCGGTAAGTTTGGCTTGAACTCCTGGCAAAAGGATGGGGCGGAGTAGCCATTGGAATACTCGAATATATCATCGAGCAGTTCAATAAGCTGTTGAATGCGTTCTTCACCGATATGGCTAATCAGTTCCTGAAAACCTTCAAACATGGAGGCTACTGATAATTGAGTCTGCCGCAGGCCCTCTTCAGTCAGCTTGATTCTCACCACACGCCTGTCTCCCGGGTCGGGGCTGCGCTCCAGCAGGCCTCTGGCTTCGAGTACATTAACTGATTGCGTTACTGTAGGAGAAGTGACCTTAAGAAGCTGGCTGAGCTCGGATGCTTTCATGCCGGCCGGTTCCACCTTCCCCATTCTGTTGATAATAAATAACATGACAGACTCGCTTTGCGTACAGCCTTCAATCGGCTTTTGGCCTTTCCAATTCAAATGACGGATTTGTCGAAGAACACGAAATAACTCACTGGGAAGGCTGTGTTCCTTCGGCATTAGGATGTATCCCCTCCTCGTAATGGCCCGGTTCGTTTGCAATCAACCGGGAATTATAATTTGCTTAGCTAACCTAATTATATGTAGGTGAAGTAATTGCGTCAAGCCATTTTTATCCTTCAAAGAGGGGTTTTGACGCCATGCCGGGGAGCGATCTTTCGGCAAGAGGCCGCTACAGGAACTGCTTGCGGAATTGCAGCGGTGAAAGGCCGCAATAACGCTTGAAGCAGCTGGAGAAATAAGGAGCGTGGCGGAAGCCGACTTCCTCGGCTATCTGAGCGATGGATCGTTCGGTCTTCATCATCAGCAGCTTCGCCTGCTCCAACCGGTATTCCAGCAAATATTCCATAGGCGTGCAGTGATAGATTTCTTTCATGCACCGGACAATGTAATTGGGGTGAAAATGAAGCGCCTCGGACAACGTCTCGTTCTTCAAATCCGCCTGATAATATTGTTTAATATAGGCCTCGGTGTTCTCGGCAAGCTTCATGGCGGGAGAGGCGCTCCGGCTTCCGCTGCCTTCTTCCAGCAGACGAAGCAGCTCCATGAACAACTGCTGCTCCTTCCAGAAGGAGCTGGCCCGATTCTCCGCGGCAAGCTCCATCAGCTTCACGAGCTGCCGCACCGCCAAAGTGAAATTCGGCAGTTCTGCAGCCTGGGGGACCTGCATCGTATAAGCGCTCATCCACGGCTGCCGCGGGGGATGAACCGGATCGGCAATTTCTTCTCTGATTTCCCATTGCCCAATGAAGTTGAAATGAATCCAATAGAAGACCGTCTCCTCTTCACAAGGCTTCACCGCATAATGGTAGCGGTCCGGAAGCAGCAGCAGTGTCCGCCCCTCGGAAAGTTCAAAGTGCCGGTCTTCCTCCCCGATGAACAGCTGGCCCTTCACGACCCAGAGCAGATCGAATACACCCAGATTCCGGCGGCTCGGGTGCTGATCCCCCGGCGCAAAACGGCTCAATCCAACCGTCATGAAATAGGGGATGGGGGGTATTTCCATACGGATCAAGCGGCTCTGCCTGTCCATCGGTTCCACTCCATTCCTTGTGTTGAAATTTATAAAAACAGGGTCAGTTTATTTATAGTCTGCTGCTAATTTAAAGAATAAACTGATTAAGTAAGAGAATCAAATCTTGATGTTTTGCAGCGAGGGCGCTAATGAAACAAGAACGACGCTAAAATAAGGAGGAAGCAAATGGAGCTTTCATCACAGGCGAAAGACAAGCCCGCGGTCCGCATTCGGGATGATTTCTGGGACTTCTATATGAATTTGGTGAGGGATACGGTGATCCCCTATCAGTGGGATGCGCTGAACGACCGGATCGCGGATGCTTCCCCCAGCTATGCTATTCAGAACTTCCGGATTGCAGCGGGACTTGCCGAGGGCGAGTTCGGCGGGATGATATTTCAGGACAGCGATGTGGCCAAATGGCTGGAGGCGGTCGGCTATTCCCTGGCAAGCCATCCCGACCCCGGGCTTGAACAAACTGCTGATGAAGTGATTGATCTGATTGCGGCTGCCCAGCGGGAAGACGGATATTTGAACACATACTTTACGCTCAAGGAACCGGGCAAGGAGTGGACAAACCTTCAAGAGGCGCATGAGCTGTACTGCGCGGGACATATGATGGAAGCGGCCGTGGCCTATTATGAAGGGACGGGCAAACGAAAGCTGCTTGAGGTCATGTGCCGGTTCGCCGATTATATTGATTCCGTATTTGGACCCGGGCCGGGCCAAATTCGCGGCTATGACGGGCATCAGGAAATTGAGCTTGCGCTTGTCAAGCTGTACCGCGTCACGGGGGAAGAGCGGTATTTGCGTTTGAGTTGTTTCTTTATTGATGCGAGAGGCGAGCAGCCCAGCTTCTTCACGGAGGAATGGGAGAAGCGGGGAAGATTCAGCTATTGGGCGCAAAAAAAGACAGCGGCATCGGACCTGTCTTATTGGCAGGCGCATGAACCCGTACGCCTGCAAACCGCTGCGGTAGGGCATGCCGTCCGGGCGGTGTACATGTATACCGCGATGGCGGATCTTGCCAGGCTGGCCGGCGATGGACCGCTGCTGGAGGCTTGCCGCCGGCTATGGCATAATACGACGGCCAGGCAGATGTATATTACGGGCGGGATCGGTTCCACCCATCATGGAGAAGCGTTCTCCTTTGATTATGACTTGCCCAATGATACGGTGTATGCGGAAACCTGCGCTTCGATCGGGCTTATTTTCTTCGCTAACCGGATGCTGCTGCTGGAGCCCAGGAGCGAGTATGCCGATGTACTGGAACGGGCGCTCTATAATAATGTGATCGGCAGCATGTCCCGGGACGGCAAGCATTATTTCTATGTAAATCCGCTGGAGGTATGGCCGGAGGCGTCGCAGAAGAATCCGGGCAGGCATCATGTGAAGGCGGTTCGCCAGAAGTGGTTTGGCTGCTCCTGCTGCCCGCCAAATGTAGCCCGGCTGCTCGCTTCCTTAAATGACTATATTTATACGGTTTCGGAACAAACCAATACCGTGTATACGCATTTGTTTATAGGAAGCGAGGCACAGCTGGATCTGGCATGCGGTACCGTGAAGCTTACGCAGGAGTCACGCCTGCCATGGGAAGGAACGGTCCGATTCAAGGTATTTCCGCCCGCTGCGGCAAGCGAATTCACGCTCGCTCTGCGGATTCCGGACTGGTGCAATGGGGAGGCCGCGCTCAGCATCAATGGTTCGGCAGTCACTTATGAGATGCAGCATGGGTACGCGGCGGTTACGCGAAATTGGGCGGAAGGCGACGAGGTGGAATGGAAGCTTGGCCTTGAGGCGCGATTGATTGGAGCCAAGCCAGAAATCCGGGCCAATGCGGGAAAAGCGGCTATTCAGCGCGGTCCGATCGTGTACTGTCTGGAACAGGCGGATAATGGCAGTCCACTGACAGCCGTAACCATTGCCCGCGATGCGGAGCTTGACGCGCGTTATGAGGCGGAACTGCTGGGCGGAGCGGTGGTCTTGGAAAGCAAAGGGCAGGCGGAAGATGGGGCTGCCTGGGAGGATGCTCCCTACCGGCCGCTGGATTCTCTGCCACAGGTGAAGAATGTCCGCCTGACCGCTGTACCCTACTATCTGTGGGGCAATCGCGGCCAGGGCGAGATGACGGTGTGGATCCGCACGACTGAGGGGCAGGGGTAAGCAACAATCATTTCCTGATTGCGCCTGGTGATGGTAAGGCATTGCGGCAGCGCCTTATGACAGAATATCTTGAAACAGGCTTCTGTCCATTAATGTTGAAACCTCCTATCTCGCATCTGCTGCGGGATAGGAGGTTTTTTGATGCTTCAGCCTGTTCGCCCTGAGCATTCAAGTGTTAGAGCAGACAGGGTAGGAGATAAGTAGGGCATTCCCTATCCATGACAAGCATCCAGTATCTGCTTGCCGGCGACTATACGCGGAAAGCTTCCTCCACCAACCTGGGAGCCAGTTCCAGCTCCTCCTCGCTGATAATGAGCGGCGGGGCGAAGCGGATCGTATGCGTGTGCGTTTCCTTGCACAGCAGCCCGAGCTGCATCAGGCGCTCGCAGTACGGTCTGGCCGCGACCGCAAGCTCCATGCCGATGAGCAGGCCGCGGCCGCGCACTTCCCGGATATGCGGATGCGCGATTGCCTGCAGCCGCTCAAGCAGCCATGCTCCAAGCCGCTCCGAACGTTCGGCCAGCCGCTCGTCTTCCGTAACGGCCAGCGCTTCCAGCGCAACCGCGCAGGCCAGCGGATTGCCGCCGAAGGTGGACCCGTGGGAGCCCGGCTCGAACAGGCCCAGCGTCTCGGGGCCGCCTGCCACCGCCGAGATGGGCAGAATGCCGCCGCCCAGCGCCTTGCCGAGCACATACAGGTCCGGCTCCGTCTGCTCCCAGTCGCAGGCAAACCTTCTGCCAGTGCGACCGAAGCCGGTCTGAATTTCATCGGCGATGAACATCACCTGATGGCTGCTGCACAGCTCGCGGACCTGCTTGAGATAACCTGCTTGCGGGATGCGGATGCCCGCTTCCCCCTGGACCGGTTCCACGAGAAACGCCGCCGTTCGGGGTGTGATCGCCTGCGCCAGGGCTGCTGCATCCCCATAGGGAATCGTAATGAATCCCGGTGTGAACGGGCCGAAGTCCGCCTTGTATTCCTCCGTCGAGGAGAAGGAGGTGAGGGTGATTGTGCGGCCGTGGAAATTGCCTTCACAGACGATAACTTCCGCCTCGCCGAAGGGAATTCCTTTTGTCCGGTATGCCCAGCGCCTGACCGCTTTTAGCGCCGTTTCGACCGCTTCGGCGCCTGTATTCATCAGCAGCGAAATTGGCTTGCCTGTATAGGCTGCGAGCCGCTCGCCAAGAGCGGCAAACGGTTCATTATGATAGGCGCGCGAGGTGAGCGTCAGTCTGTCGGCCTGCTCTTTGAGCGCGTGGATGAGGCGGGGATGCCGGTGTCCGGCATTGAGCGCCGAATAAGCACTCAGCATATCCATATAGCGGATACCTACGGCATCGGTTACCCACACCCCTTGGGCATGGGCCGCTACCACAGGAAGCGGGTGGTAATTCCCGGCGCTGAACCGCTCCGCCCGTTCTATCGTCTCATGGGGCGGCCGCTGCACATCCTTGGATGAATGAGGTGAATCCGTCATGATCATCGCCTCCTGCTAAAGCATATGCCCTGCAAGCGTTATTCTCCCCTCCATTTCACCTCTATTCCGCGAGGCTTTGCCTCCAGGGCGAGCCCTCTCATTCTCAAGCCTCTCTTGTTCTGTCCAGGACTTTCCCGTACAATTCTTGCATAATAGGGCAATTTGGGAGGTTATGGAATGGAACGTCGGAATGAGGACACGCGAGCGGCACAGATCCGGCAGGGGATTATTCTGGCCGGAGGGCGAAGCCTGCGGATGGGAACCGACAAGGCGATGCTTGATCTGGGGGGCCAGCCGCTTCTACTGCGGATTATCGGGCAGATGCGGGCTGCAGGTATCCACAGCCTTATACTGGCCGTTCGCGACGGAGAGCAGGAGAAGCGTTACCTGTCTGCTCTGCGGGAGCGGCTTCAAGTCGGGAATATCCGCATTGTTTCGGGTGCTGGTCTGCAAGCGGCCCCCTCTTTTACTGACCCTGCCCTTCTCGCGGAGGACATTGCCGGCCGAGACTGGCCCGAGTCCGTCAGCGGCCCGGAGGAGCTGGGGATTTCCTTCACTCAGGATAGTTATCCGGAATGCGGACCTCTGGCGGGATTGCATGCGGCATTGTCCGCCGCACCGGAGGAAGGGTATGCTTTTGTAATGGCTTGCGATATGCCTGTTCTTTCCATACCACTGCTCCTGAGGATGGCCGCCGCCGCCCAGGCCAATCAGCCAGTGGATGCGATTCTAACTGCCGGCCAGCCTTTCCATGCGCTATACCATACGGATGCTGCGCGGGTCATCCAGCAGCAGCTGGAGCGGGGGGATTTTCGGGTGATGCATATGCTGGAGCGGCTACGGTCTGTAACTGTCAGTCTCACTGAGGAAGAAGCAGCCGCTTACGTGAATCTGAATACGCCCGAGATTTATCGGCAATTTCTTTCCGGGGATTAACGGCTTCGCCAAGAAATGGCGGATAGAAGAGTGTACGGATCTTTGATAGGCATAAACTATTATTCAAATAGCATCTATATATTGGATGAATAATGGTGGCATATCGTATAGTGGGATCAGAAGTAAGGGAGGTTTCGATAATGAACAAAGACAGTAACGAAGTTAAAATGAAGTTCGATGCCATCGCCGCCCAGTATGATCAGCAGAGAAGGATGCTGATTCCCGGCTTCGACGATTTTTATGGCATTCCGGCCGCTTATGCTTCAGCTCGGAGCTCCACACCCCGGATTCTTGATTTAGGAGCGGGCACAGGCTTGTTTTCGGCTTATTTGATGGACAGATACCCCTATGCCGACCTGACGCTTGCCGATCTCTCCTCCAGCATGCTCGATGCGGCAAGAATCAGATTCAGCCATCTGACGCAAGTCAGCTATATCGCTGCCGATTACTGCGCGTATGACTTTGACGGGAAATTTGATCTCATTATTTCATCGCTTTCCATCCACCATTTAGAAGATGAGGCCAAGCGGGCGATTTATGCCAAGGCTTACTCGCTGCTTGAAGAAGGGGGAATCTTTATCAATGCCGATCAGGTATTGGGCGCAACTCCGGCAATTCACCGCTATTACGAGCAAACGTGGAGAGCGGGGGTGCTTGCCGAAGGTTTGTCACAGGCTAATCTGGAGCTGGCGCTTGAGCGGATGAAGCTCGACAAATATGCGACGGTGGAAGCACAACTGGGCTGGTTGGCCGAAGCGGGGTTCGCGGATGTCGACTGCCTGTACAAAAAGTATCATTTCGCTGTTCTGACAGGGCGGAAGGCTGGCGCAAGTCCGGCAATCGGCGAATAAATAAGCGCAGGCGGCAAAGGAGATGCTAAAATCAAGATTGACGGGCAAGCATGATCATGTTAATCTTAATTCAAAGTATAAAGGTAGGAATTATTGGATTAGGACGGTGGAACCCATGAATCATCCCATCACCATCAAGAGCGGCAGCCTGTTGTTATCCGGCGTTTTGCAGTACCCGGTGCTCGACCGGGAAGAAAGCAATGCGGCCGATAAATTTCCGCTGATTATTATATGCCATGGCTTTATCGGGAACCGGATGGGGACCGACCGGCTTTTTGTGGAAGCGGCAGAACGATTGAAGGATAACGGCTATCTGGTGCTGCGTTTCGATTACGGCGGCTGCGGGGAAAGCACAGGCGAATACGGCAGCGGGAGCCTGGAGGATCTGATTGAGCAGACCCGAACGGTAATCGATTATGGCTATGGGCTTGATCTGGTGGATCCGGACCGCATTATCTTGATCGGCCACAGTCTCGGCGGCGCGGTTGCGGTACTCACAGCGGCGCGCGACGCCAGGGTGAGGTCTCTGGTTCTATGGGGCGCCGTTGCGCATCCTTTTATGGATATCCGCAATATCGTAGGTACCCGCATCATCGAGGAGATTGAAAGCACTGGAAAAAGCGATTATATGCATTATGAGCTGACCAGGCGCTTCACCGATTCGCTGGCGCAGTTCCAGCCTCTCACCGAGCTCCGCGGCTATAACGGGGACGTGCTTGTCGTCCACGGCACAGCTGATGAGGTCGTCCCGGTCGATTACTGCTTTCTTTATCAGAAAATGTTCTGGCTGCGCAAGGAAGGCAATTGCGATAAAGAGGTCATCTTGCAGGCCGATCATACCTTCTCTTCGAAGGCCGCCCGCGAGCACCTGTTCGATGTGACGCTCCGTTGGATCGATGTTATCGGCAAACGCCGAAATGACTGGAGCCTCTGGACGATTTAGCGATAAAGCGGAAGGAACCCAAGAGAAGCCCTTCAATCCATCATGGTTGAAGGACTTCTCTTTCTGATTCAACCGATGGCTGTGCGCTTATGCCGGGCGGGTCGTTTCCGGCAGTGAAGCCAAGCTCCCGCAGCAGACCCTTCCTAGCAACTGGCATTGCTATTTGGCGGAAGGCCAGGCTTAGGGTGCTTATAAGCAGCGGAGAATAGGTCAGACTAATAGGATAGAACGTCAACAGGATATCCAACAAGAAAGGAAGGACAGTCATGAAATTACAAGTGGCACGGGCAGCCGTTATCCTGTGCATTTGCTTCCTTGCGGCTGGTTGCGCGAACAAGCAGCCCGGCCAGGAAGCCGGGCCTCCCGGGGCTGTGGAACAGCAGCCGGACCCGAATGCAGGGAACTCTTCAGGGCAGCCGCCAAATGAGGGGAGCGGAGCTGCTCCAGACAACGGCAGTAATGGCTCGGGCAATCAGCAGGAGGCCAGCCCGGGCAAGTTAGAGCTTCAACTAAAGGCAATGCCCCTTTCGGAGAAGCTGGGGCAATTGATTATTGCCGGGGTTGAGGGGACAAGCGCCAATGACAAAACGCGGCGGATGATTTCGGAGGAGCATGTCGGAGGCATTATTTTTTACAAAAATAATCTGACCGATCCCGAGGGCGTGACCGGTTACGTCAACACGCTGAAATCATGGAACCGGGCCAATAGCGCACCGCTGTTCATCTCAGTGGATGAGGAGGGAGGGCGGGTCAGCCGTCTTCCCGGGCTTAGCAAGATCCCGGCAGCAAGCAGGGTGGGAGAAGCGGACAAACCGGATTATGCCGCCCGAATCGGGGCTTTTCTGGGGGAAGCCTGCCGTGTGATGGGCATCAACATGGATTATGCTCCCGTATTGGATATTAACAGCAATCCCGGCAACCCTGTAATCGGAGACCGCTCGTATGGAACAACGGCGGAGCTTGTTACCCGGACGGGTATGGAAGTGATGAACGGCATGCGCACGACCGGTGTTATTCCGGTGGTGAAGCATTTTCCCGGTCATGGCGATACTTCCGTTGATTCTCATCTGGAGCTCCCGGTTGTGAACAAAAGCCTGAAGGAGCTGCAGGCTCTGGAGTGGCTGCCCTTCCGGGAGGCGGTCAAGCAAGGGGCGGATGCGGTCATGGTGGCGCATATTCTCTTTCCCAAGCTGGACGCGGACTATCCTGCTTCCTTATCCAAGACGGTTATTACGGACGAGCTCCGGGGAATGCTTGGCTTCAAGGGCGTGGTGATTACGGACGATCTGACGATGGGGGCGATTGCGAAGCACTACGGGATGGGCGAAGCTGCTGTCAGGAGCGTGAAGGCCGGCAGCGATATCCTTCTGGTGGCGCATGGATATGAGAATGTCACAAGCATCATTCAAGCCCTGAAGAAAAGCCTGGACAAGGGCGAGATCACCCAGGAGCGGATCGATGAAAGCGTCATGCGGGTCCTGGCGCTGAAGGACAAATACAAGCTGACGGACGAGGGCGAAACCCCTAACCCTGACCTGACAGAGCTTAATAACGCAATCGATCGGACAGTTGCGTCTCCTTAGGAGCATCCGGGGCTGTAACGCCGCAATTAACGTAAAGCTGAAACGGCCTCCTTTCTTAGCCAGAAGGGAGGTTTTTTTGGCATGCTTTGCAGCGTTGCCAAATGCTCCTGAAGAAGCGGTCTTTCGGATATAGAATGGTCGTCCTATTCGGGCATTTGTGAAAGCGGTTCCAATTTCCCTTTGAGAAATCTTACCTTTTTTTTCGCAGATGCGATTCATCTTCATCATCCCGGTGTAAGTCATAAGTGTTGAGGAAGCAATCATCATACATATCGAGGAGAGATGACGAGTGAAGGGTATCAAGGCTAAAATCGGGGTATTATTAGCATGTTTGATGCTGGTTGTTCCAACATTGGCAGGAGCACAGGCACAAAATGTAAAAGGAGCTACGCAGGATTTACGGGCGGCGCTCGGGCAGCTGCTGGGCGAGCATTCCGTTCTTGCAATCATCGCGATGCAAAAAGGCTACGATGCTTCAGCGGATTTCAATGAAGCCGCAAACGCACTTAGCGCTAACACAGACGACCTGACGGCAGCTGTTGCTTCTGTATACGGAGACAGCGCAGGCACGGAATTCAAAACGATTTGGACCTCGCACATTGGCTATTTTGTCGACTATGTAAAAGCGACAGCCGCCAAAGATGAGCCAGCCCGCCAGAAGGCGATTGCCAATCTGGAAGAATACCGTACCAAGCAAGCCGCATTTTTTGCAAATGCAAATCCCGATAATTTCAAGCAAGACGCTATTGCCGATGGATTGAAAATGCATATCCATCATCTGCTTGATGCCTTTGATGCTTACGTAAATAAAGATTATTCCGCGGTTTATGCGGGAACCCGTGCAGCCTACAAGCATATGTTCGAAACCGGTGATACACTGGCAGCGGGAATTGCAGCTCAATACCCGACTAAATTCCCTTCCATCACCAGCAATCAAGGAGCTTCCGATCTTCGTTCCGCTCTTGGCCGTCTGCTTGGCGAGCATGCCGTACTGGCTGTTCTGGCGATGCAAAAAGGTCATGATTCGAAACCGGATTTTGATGCCGTATCCCTGTCGCTTAGCGACAACACAGCAGATCTGACAGCAGCGATTAACAACGTATACGGCTCAGAGGCTGGCGAAGCGTTCAAGCCTATCTGGACTTCGCATATCGGCTACTTTGTGAACTACGTAAAAGGTACAGCTGCAAAAAGCGAGACGGACCGTGCAACAGCCGTTGCCGATCTGGAAACATACCGTATGGAGCAAGCGAAGTTCTTCGCATCTGCCAATCCGGACTATTTCAAGGAAAATGAAATTGCCGATGGCCTGAACATGCACATCAATCACCTGTTGGATTCATTTAATCATTATGATCAAGCAAGCTACACGGCTGCATACAGCGATCTGCGCACAGCCTACAAGCATATGTTCACGACAGCCGACTCTCTGGCCGGCGGCATTGTTGCTCAGAATAGCGATAAATTCCAGGTTCCCGGAACCACTCCTGATACAGGAAATGGCGGCTCGACTGGCAATGGCACCGACATTGATTTGGGCACAAAGTTTGATATTACAACCGTTTCGATGAAAATCAACAGCAAGAACCTGACGGTAAACGGCAAGGTAACAACGATGGATTCCACGCCAATCCTCCAAAACGGAACGACTTACATTCCGGCTCGTTACTGGGCACAAGCTACGGGTGGAACGATTACGTTTGATAAAGCAGCTGGTACGACCACTGTAACAAACGGCTTCAATGTGTCGGTATACAGCACAGCTAATCCGACGAAAATCTCCCTTAACGGAACCGCAGTAACAGGAACTTCGATTGTCGTGCAAGACGGCCGCGTTTACATCCCGGTCCGCTCGATTTCTGAATTCTACGGCTGGAAAGTTGGATTCAACAGCATGGATCAATCGATCAATATGTCCAAACAATACGAAGTAGAGTAAGGACAGATTTCATCTTCAAAAAAATCGGAGCATCCCTGTGAAAGTGACAGGGTGCTCCGTTTTTTTTTTGAATTTAGGTAAAGGGAAAAATTGACCCCCGTTAGAAGCGGTCGATTCGTATCGTTATTGCAAAAGGCCAACCTTCCGGCACCTTCCGGCTGGCCTAATAATAAAGAAAGAACAGACAACTTGGTCTGTCCTTTCATAATGAAGAATCGTTTATTCGCCTTTGCTTACCTTGTCCAGCAGCTGTACGATCTTATCCGCCGGGTACGCGCCTGACAAGGCATACCGGTTATTAAATACAAAGAAGGGAACACCGGTGATGCCGAGCCCTTTGGCCTGCGCGAGATCCGCTTCCAGCTTGTCGGCGCCTTCCCCTTGTTGCAAGCGGGTCAGGATGGATTCCTCCGCGCCGATCGCCTCAGCGATTGAGCGGATTTCGTCCAGTTGGGCCACATCGCGGCCTTCTTCAAAATATGCGCGGAACAGCTCATCGATTGCTGCGGCCGCAAGCTCTTCCGGCAGTAGGGCGACGAAACGGTGCGCAAGCCTGGTGCTCGGCATGCGCGTTACCTTATCGAAGCGGAAGGTGACCCCAACAGCGGCCCCTGCCTCTGTAACCTGGCCGGTCATCTGCTTTAACGCTTCTTCGGTTCCCGCTTTGGATTTCATCACTTCATTGAATGGCAGTCCTTCTTCGGGCAGGGTTGGGTCAAGAAGGTACGCACGGTAGGAAACCGTTACCGGCTCTCCGCCTTGGCCTGACCACTGCTCCAGCGCCTTGAACAGGTTATGCTTGCCTATCCGGCACCAGGGGCAGACGACATCGGAATATAAATCGATATGCATGCTGGAAAGCTCCTCTCTATTTGCAAATGTATTGTTACCATTGTACCATTTATTCCGAATCTCTCCGCAAGCGGAATGTTTGCGAAACGCAAGGACAGGGCGCAGTTGCAAAAAAAGGCGCTGGACTTTACGCTATAGGCAGAGAACAGGGTATTCAAGGCGGTGAAAATCATGATTGAGATCGGCCTTGCAGGATGGGGCGACCATGCCCGGCTATATAAGGATGCAGGTCCCGCGGCCAGAAACAAGCTGCCGCTCTACGCCACATGGTTTAATGCGGTGGAGGTGGACAGCACCTTCTACGCCGTGCAGGCTCCATCGCTTTTGCAGAAATGGGCAAGCGAAACACCGGATCCCTTCCGGTTCGTTATTAAAGCTTATCAGGGAATGACCGGCCATATGAGAGGCGGCGGCCATAAGCCGTTCGAGAGCCAGGAAGCCATGTTCCAGGCCTTCCGGGAGTCCATTGAACCGGTCCGGGAAGCGGGCAAGCTGGATGCCGTGCTGTTCCAGTACCCGCCCTGGTTCGACTGCAACCGGATGAATGTGGCCGAGCTGCGCAGAGCCAAGGAATGGATGGACGGTGTGCCTTGTGCGCTGGAGTTCCGCAATCAAAGCTGGTTCAGCGGCGGAATGAGAGAGAAAACGCTCGAATTTACCGCTCAGGAGGGTTGGATTCATACGGTCTGCGATGAGCCGCAGGTCGGCGACGGTTCGGTGCCCATTGTGGAGGCGGCAGTCGATCCGCGGCTCACCATCGTCCGGCTGCATGGCCGCAGCAAGGAGGGCTGGTTGTCGAGCGGGCAGCCGAACTGGCGCGAAGTGCGCTACTTGTACCGCTACAATGAGCAGGAGCTCCAGGAGTGGGTCCAGCGGCTGCACAGGCTGGAACAGATGAGCGATAAAGTCTGTATCCTCTTCAATAATAACTCCGGTGGAGATGCGGCGGATAACGCGCTGCAGTTGATGGCTATGTTGGGGCAGATCCCCCCGCGCGGTTCCTTTGACAGCGGGCCTGCAGGCGAGCCCGTGGAACAACTGGATTTGTTTGATCTGCCAGAGGGGGAATGAGTTGTACAAGCTCATCCTTTGAAGGAGCAAAAAAACGCCGGCAGCTAGGTTGCAAACGTAAAACGCCGGTTGAAAGCATGTCATCGGTCGCCGGGCTTCGCGCTAAAGGTGAATGATGTGAGTAAGCATTCCCTGAAAGGGGTATTTTAAACGATAGGAGCATTTTTCATCATGATCTGCTTACCGGCATGTCTCAATGGATGAATAAGCGGCCATAACCTGTTGACAGAATCAACTGTAACTGATATCATTACAGTACAAAGCGGGGTGGCCGTAGCGCATGAACAGCGAATTTACGATAGCCGTACACAGTTTGGCATATCTGGCTTATCGACCGGATCGAATGGCTTCCAGCGAAGCAATCGCCGAGAATGTAGCCACGAATCCAGCGAGGATACGCAAAGTAATGAGCTATCTGCGGCGCGGCGGTTATGTCGATACGCGTGAAGGCGCAGGCGGCGGTTATCGGCTGACGCTGGATCCGGCGGTTGTTACCTTGGCCGATGTATACCGCTTGCTGGCTCAAGGTTCCGTCATCCCTAACTGGTGCTCGGGCGATCCGGATATGGATTGTGTTGTCGGCTCCAATATGCGGGAGGTTATGGATCATATCTTCTGTACGGCGGAGAAGCAGCTGGAACAGTATTTTGGCGGCATCACGATTTCCGATGTGCTTGGTCAAATCCACGAATGCGGGGATTGCTGACCGGGATGAAGAATGCAAGGTATAACGGGCAGTCCGGTTAATATGGCGGGATTGTCCAGAACTTATATTTGAGAGGATGATTATCATGGCAGTAGCCTTGACGAAAGACAATTTCAGCAAAAGCATTGAAAGCGGCGTATCTCTTGTAGATTTCTGGGCTCCGTGGTGCGGACCTTGCAAAATGCAGCTTCCGATCGTGGAAGAACTCTCCACCGAGCTGGACGGCCAAGCAGTAATCGGCAAAATCAATGTCGACGAAGAGCCTGAGCTGGCTTCCCAATTCGGCGTCATGAGCATTCCGACCCTGATCCTGTTCAAAGATGGCCAACCGGTTGACAAAATGGTCGGTCTGCAATCCAAAGACGCATTGAAAACTAAAATTCAAGGCCACATTTAATATCAAGAATGACCAAAAACTCACATACCTTAAGTGGTATGCGGGTTTTTTGCTTATTAAGCTCCGCAGATTGTAACCGCTTCCCGAGCCGCAGGTAACATCCTAACGAAGAATATCCACGGATTATACGCGATCCCTTGATAGGGGTCTATAATAGAAGAAACAGATATCCATAGGGTGGAAAAGAAACCGCCGCGGGTGGAATCCACCATTGTAACGGGAACGATAGAGGTTCATTCTTACAGGTTCAAATCGATCGGGAGGCGAGGACTGCAATGAGCAACTGGTTGGCCTCACTACGCAAAGGGTACGGGAAGAAGCTTCATGCGCTGCATGCATGGAACGGATGGATTGTGGTTGTTCTGACCATTTCCGGACTCATGCTGTTTGGCGGATTTTGGCGTGGCATTCTGGGCGAAGGAAGAGTATGGCTCCGCTGGCTTCACATTGTCGTGGGGATCGCTTCGCTGCTTCCGGTTGCCTATTATCTGCTGCTGGCCGGCAAGCATTGGAAGCAGCTGCGGGGCAAGGCGGCGCAGCGGGCCAATGTCATTGTGGTGCTCGCGCTGCTGGTCGGTTGGCTGCTCTCGGGGCTGCTCCTCTGGCAGTTCAGGCTGATCGGTCCGGCCTGGTCCAATGGCGCTCTGCTGACGCATGATTTGCTCACATGGATTGGGCTGCCTTATATTATCTATCATTCCATCACGCGCGTGAGATGGCTTAAAGAAGAACCGCACCGCCGGACAGTGAAAAGCGGCAAGCCGGAAGAAGCGATCCATCCCGCCGCGTCGCCGGGTGCCGTATATTCCCGCCGCGCGTTCATCAAGACGGCGATTGGCGCGGGCCTTGCCATCACGATTGGGCCTTCATTTCTGCGCTGGCTGGGTAATTCCATCGGCGCGGGAACCAGCATCGAGAAGCTGGTGGAGTCCGATGCCAACAAGCTTCTGCCCGTACCGCAGCCGCTCCCTGCCTCGCTGCCTCCAACAGGCGGGGGAAGCCGCGGTTCGTTCCGTGTGTACACCGTGACGCCCATCCCCTCCTTTGATAACAGCAACTGGTCGTTCGACTTGGACGGACTGGTGGAGAACAAGATGCATTACAATTGGGAACAGTTCGTGAAGCTTGCCCGCAGCGTGCAGGTAAGCGACTTTCATTGCGTGACGGGCTGGTCGGTTTACTCCAACACGTGGGAAGGCATACCACTCAAGCAGTTCCTCCGCGAAGCGGGGGTCAAGGCGGAGGCGAAAACCGTCAAGCTGTATTCCGGAGACGGCGTGTATACCGATTCACTTACGCTAGAGCAGGCCGATATGGATGACGTTATGGTCGCTGTGCTTCACGACGGCAAGCCGATTCCCAATGATCTTGGGGGACCAGTGAGGCTCATTGTGCCGAAAATGTACGCCTACAAGTCTGTTAAGTGGCTGAACCGAATCGAGCTCATCGCCGAGGACCATACCGGCTATTGGGAGGAGCGCGGATATTCCAAGGATGCCTGGGTCTAGCGGGAAGTCAGGTTACATGCATATTGAAGGCCTTGATGATTCTACAATTAGCCCGCCTCCAGCTGGAAGCGGGCTGATTGTTTGTTCTATTATGATAAATTGCGTTCATATTATAGACAAATATAGACAATTAATGCATTAATAGAAGAATCAATTTCATAATTGTATATTCAGCTTAATCTTTCACAATACGTTGATGAATAAATTCAACTAGGCTGCACGTCGTGTAATTTAAGCGATTTTCCCTAATTATGAAATTGATTCAGAAGATAACAAAATAAAGCACCAAGGAGGCAGTGAAGAAATGAGTTATTCATCAGACAATGGAAACCCGTCCGAGGGGGGAGGGAATCCGTTTCCGCACAACTCTGCAAACGCAGTGGCGGAACGAAGTACGCCAGCGGCGGAGCAAGGGGCGGGGCCGCAGCCGGGCGGAAACGGCGACTGGTCGTCCGCCGTCAAGCAGGTGGACAAGAATGTGCTGATCAGGCTGCTCCGGAATCCGTTTGACGCTCTTCAGCTAAGCCCGGGGAAGGACCTCATCTATGGCGTAATTGGACTTGGAACTTCGGTTATCGGTTACCTGATCTGGATCTGGCTGGTCGGAGCCAAGATCAACAGCTTCTTCGGCGGATTTTTCGGCGGTTTTTCGCCCCTGTCCTTCGGCTCGCAGATGACCGGCCGGTTGTTCCTGACCGGATTGGTGTCCGTGCTTGCGCTGCTCGCTTCCATCTGGCTGGTCGGCATGTGGCGCGGGAATGCCCGGCATGATATCAAGTCCGTCGTTACCCGCCTGGGCAGCATGCAGGTCTTCTCCGGCGCAGGGTTTCTGGCTGCGGGGATTTGTTCGCTGGTCAGTCTGAAGCTGTCTTTCCTGATCGGAGGCTCTACGGCTCTCATTGCCCTGGCGGTAACCGTGTTTGCGGGACTGGAGCTTTTCAACGTTACGGTTAACCGCCGTTTTGAGTTTATGGCATGCAGCATAGCAGCGTATTTGATCATCTATACGGTAGTTTCGTCCATTCTGATTTAATTGAAATCATCTGGAAAGGGGATAAGTGCCGCCGCTCCCGCGGCAGCGCACTTCCCTTTTTTCTTTTCTTCCCCTGCCGCTTCGGGTATAATGTGCAACAGGTATGTTTATTTGGAAAGCAGGGGTGTACATCGAATGGCTTTGAAAGCTGGTATTGTTGGTCTTCCGAATGTCGGAAAATCAACATTGTTTAATGCAATAACCCAAGCGGGCGCCGAGTCCGCGAACTATCCGTTCTGCACGATCGATCCCAATGTGGGCGTCGTGGAGGTGCCGGATGAGCGTCTTGACAAGCTAACTGAGCTGGTGGTGCCGAACAAAACAGTGCCGACAGCTTTCGAATTTATCGATATCGCAGGTATTGTGAAAGGGGCAAGCAAGGGAGAAGGGCTTGGCAACAAGTTTCTGGCTCACATTCGCGAGGTGGATGCGATTGTCCATGTCGTGCGCTGCTTCCAGGACGAGAATATTACCCATGTTTCTGGCAAAGTTGATCCTATCGGGGATATTCAAACGATCAATCTTGAGCTTATTCTGGCCGATATCGACTCGGTTGACCGCAAAATCGAGCGCAGCCGCAAAAATATGAAGGGCGGCGACAAGAAGGTCGCGCAGGAGGTCGAGGTGCTTGAACGCGTCAAGGAGGCCCTCTATAACGACCAGCCTGCACGCAGCCTGGAGCTAAGCGAAGACGAGCAGCAGCTTATCCGCGACCTGCATCTGCTGACGCTGAAGCCGGTGTTGTACGCGGCTAACGTAAGCGAAGGGGAAGCGGCGGACGCAGGGGACAATCCTTATGTGAAGCTGGTTCGCGAATTTGCATCTGCCGAAGGCGCCGAAGTGGTGCCGATCAGCGCCAAGGTGGAATCAGAGATCGCCGAGCTTGAGGGCGATGACAAGGCGATGTTTCTTGAAGAGCTCGGACTTAAGGAATCCGGCCTCAACCGGTTGATTGGAGCTGCTTACAAGCTGCTCGGCTTGTATACGTATTTCACGGCGGGCGTTCAGGAGGTTCGAGCCTGGACGATCCGTAAAGGAACCAAGGCTCCGCAGGCCGCGGGTGTTATCCATACGGATTTCGAGCGGGGCTTCATCCGCGCGGAAGTCGTGTCCTACGAGGATCTGATGAATGCCGGTTCCATGAATGCGGCGAAAGAGAAAGGCCAGCTTCGTCTGGAGGGCAAGGATTATACAGTGAAAGACGGGGATGTCATGCATTTCCGCTTCAACGTATAAGCCGCCCGCATCTTTAAGATTAGTGAACGAATGAAGGAAGGACCCGAAGCAACTATGCGGGTCCTTCCTTCGTATCGTTTTTAAAGGGGAGAAACCGTTCAGCCATGTCCAGCTCAACGCCTACATCCAGTTCAACTGTCACGTCTGCCGTAGCCAAACCTGCGGCGGCAACCGTATTTCCGATTTTGTTTGCCATCAGCATTGTTCATTTGCTCAATGACTCCATGCAGTCGACCGTATCCGCCTTGTTTCCGATTCTCAGAGACTCGCTGGATTTAAGCTATAAGCAGATCGGTCTGATCGCTTTTGCCATGAATATGACCGCTTCGCTTCTGCAGCCGGCGGTGGGCTATGCCGCGGATCTCAAGCCCCGGCCGTATATTCTGCCTGTGGGCGTCGGATTCACGCTGGCGGGTATTGTCGCTTTGGCATTGGCTCCGCATTATTACGTTATCCTGCTTGCCGTGACCGCCATCGGGATAGGTTCGGCTATCTTCCATCCGGAATCTTCCCGTGTCGCCTATCTGGCTGCGGGAAGCAAGCGCGGACTGGCCCAGTCGATTTTTCAGGTCGGGGGCAATATCGGCAGTGCGCTGGGACCGATTATGACCGCTGTTTTCTTTGTCAGAGTCGGACAATTCGGTGTTATCTGGTTTGCTTTCGTCGCCGCTGCGGCGATCGGAATTCAGACTTTTGTGGCCCGGTGGTACCGTGATCAGAATGTAGCGGGCCGCAAGAAGGCGAAGGCCGGAGCGCTGCCGCTTCATCAGGTTGGGCTGAGCTCCCGCCAGGTCATGTGGGCAGTAGTTGTGCTGGTTTTCCTTGTGATTTCCAAACATGTGTATATGTCGAGCATTTCCAGCTATTATTCTTTTTATTTAATTGATTATTACGGTGTATCCGTGAAGCACGCGCAGTGGTTTCTGTTTGCATTTCTGGCGGCATCGGCCGCAGGAACTTTTCTCGGCGGACCCTTGGCGGACCGTTTCGGGCGGCGGAACATTATTTGGTTCTCCATCCTCGGGACCGCGCCGTTCTCGATTCTGCTGCCTTATGCCAATCTGACGTGGACGGGCGTGTTATGCGTGCTGGCGGGCTTCATTCTTTCCTCCGCCTTCTCAATTATTGTCGTCTACGCGCAGGAATTGATGCCTGGCAAGGTAGGGCTAATCTCCGGACTGTTCTTCGGTCTGGCCTTCGGCATCGGCGGTCTGGGCTCGGCTGTGCTGGGCTGGATCGCAGACGCCACGACGATTGCTTTCATTATGAAGCTGTGCGCCTATTTGCCGCTGCTTGGGATACTAGCTGTCCTGCTGCCCAAGGATAAACACTTATACGCTTAAGCTTCGCACTCCTCCAAATAGAAGGTGCCGATGAATGAAGAACCGAATTCCGGTATTGGCCAGTATCGTAATGGCCATGCTTGTCGCATCGATGGATTCCACCATCGCCAATACAACCATGCCGATTATCGCCGAGGAGCTGGGCGGGCTTGAGCTGTATGCCTGGGTATTTGCAAGTTATATGATTTTCTCAACCGTCATGGCCCCAATAGCGGGCAGAATTTCCGATATTTTCGGGCGGAAGAAAGTGTTTGCCGTCGGCATTATTCTGTTTATGTTCGGCTCTATTCTGTGCGGCAGCGCACAGACGATGGTGCAGCTCGTTATTTTCCGGGCCGTACAGGGAATCGGCGCAGGGGTGATGAATCCGTTCCCGATGATTATCGCCGGGGATCTGTTCTCCGTGGAGAAACGCGGACGCATTCAGGCGCTGTTTACCGCGATGTGGGGGATTTCGGCGGTGCTTGCACCGCTTCTGGGGTCCATGTTCGTGGAATATACGACATGGCGGTGGATTTTTTATATCAATATCCCGATCTGTCTGCTTTCGTTTGTGCTGCTGCTCCCATACCGGGAGGTTTATGAACCGAAACGTTCCAAGGTGGATTATATAGGAGCGATGGTTTTTACCGGGGGGATCAGTCTCCTGCTGCTGCTGACCGTGGTCGATATTGGCGTCTTGTTCTATATCGCCGGGGCGTGCGGCGTGCTTCTGCTGTTCGTATTCTATGCCTATGAGAGAAAGCTTGCATCGCCAATCGTCCCTCTCAATCTGTTCCGCAACAAGCCGGTGGCCTGGATGAACGTGAACTCCTTTCTGGCTTATGCTTCGATATTCGGGGGCGCAAGCTACCTGCCGATGTTTCTGCAGAGGCACGGGTATTCGCTGTTTATGAGCGGAGTGGCGATGCTCGGGATGTCTGTCGGCTGGATGGGGATGTCCGTTCCCGCAGGCAAATGGGTCCTGCACTTCGGCTACCGCAGGCTGATGATCGCCGGCAATGCCGTTCTCGTCGCTTCCGCCATCTGGTTTCTGCAGCTTTCGCCAGCTTCCGGCTTCTGGTTTACTTTCGCCGGCTCCGTACTGATGGGCCTTTCCTTCGGCCTGCTGTCCGCGGTGTCCATGATCGGCTCGCAGCAGCTGGTAGACGGCAAGCAGAAGGGGATCTCCACATCGCTGCAAGTATTTTCCCGTAATATCGGGACGGCTGTAGGGGTGACCATCATGGGGGCATTTGTGGCGAAAACCGCAGACTTGATGGCCGGTTTCTCAAATATGTTCATCTATGGCTTTATCGTCAGTCTGATCGCGCTGGCCAGCTCCTTGATGATCCGGGAGAAGGACCAGGCGGAGACGGCGCGGACACAGATAGAGGCTTAGCGGCAGCTTCTTGAAATTGGATGCCGAAATATTTTTGAAAAAGTCACATTTATGGAAACCCCCGCGTTATGATATAATAATAAGACGACAATCAGCGAAATTTTGTACATGTAGAGGTGAATGAATGTGTTGGACCGTTTACAGGCACTCGCAGACCGGTATGATAAATTAAGCGAGCTGTTGTGCGATCCGGATGTGGCAAGCGATCCCAAGCGCCTGCGCGACTTATCCAAGGAGCAGTCGGATCTGCAGGACGCTTATGCGGCATATACGGAATACAAGGAAGTATCCGCGCAGCTTGACGATGCCAAGGCCATGCAGGCTGAGAAGCTCGACGAGGAAATGCGCGAGATGGTGAAGATGGAGATTGAAGAGCTGTCCGCCCGCAAAGACGCACTGGAGGATCATATTCATATTCTTCTGATGCCGAAGGATCCCAACGATGACAAGAATGTGATCGTGGAGATCCGCGGCGCGGCAGGCGGCGACGAAGCGGCATTGTTCGCATCCGATCTGTATCGGATGTATATGAAGTTTGCCGATTCCCAGGGCTGGCGCGTTGAACTGATGGAAGCCAATGAAAGCGATCTGGGCGGCTACAAAGAGGTCATCTTCCTGATTAACGGCAAAGGCGCTTACAGCAAAATGAAGTTCGAAAGCGGCGCCCACCGCGTTCAGCGTATCCCGGTTACGGAATCGGGCGGCCGGATTCATACCTCGACTTCAACCGTTGCGGTTATGCCGGAAGTAGAAGAGCTTGAAATTGAAATTCTCGATAAAGATATCCGGGTGGATACATTCTGCTCCAGCGGCGCCGGCGGCCAGTCCGTTAATACGACCAAATCGGCCGTTCGCGTGCTGCATGTTCCGACAGGCATCATGGCGCAGTGTCAGGACGGCAAGTCGCAAAATGAGAACAAAGCGAAGGCGCTTCAGGTCCTCCGGGCCCGTATCTCCGATATTCGCCGCCAGGAGGAAGAAGCGAAATACGCCGGCGAGCGCAAAAGCAAAGTGGGAACCGGCGACCGCAGCGAGCGGATCCGCACTTACAACTATCCGCAAAGCCGCGTGACTGATCACCGGATCGGCCTCACGCTGCACAAGCTGGATTCCGTCATGAACGGCGATATGGAAGAAATCATCAATGCCCTTACGGTAACGGCTCAGGCTGAGCTGATGGAACAAATCGGCTAAACGCCAGGATACCGGCAGGACCGCCGCATGCCTTTAAGAGGCTGGTCATATAGAGAGGGGCGCTAATGGATGATGGAGCGCAGCATGAACAGCAGCCCGGACGGCTTCCGAATGGAAGAAGCGGACCGGGTGCTGACCATTGGAGAAGCCTGCTTGCAGGCTTCTTTGTTTTTGGAGCAGCGCGGAATTATGGAACCGAGATCGAACAGCGAGCTGCTGCTGATGCATCTGCTCGGGCTGGAGAAGGCGGGGCTGCTGCGCGACTGGCGCGATCCGTTCCCGGCCGGCCGGTCAACGGAATGGGAGACGCTGATTACGCGCAAGGGAGCCGGCGAGCCGGCGCAGTATCTGATCGGCGAGCAGTGGTTCTACGGCCTGCCGTATGCGGTAACGCCGGCCGTATTGATCCCGCGGCCGGAGACGGAGCTGCTTGTGGAGGCCGTGCTGGCCGAAGCCGACCGGCTTTGGCCGCAAGCGGGAGCTGCCGCAGCGGCGGGCGGCGGGCTGCCTGCGGGCGGAGCCGAAGGCAGGGCTGGAGCGGGGGCGGCGGGGACAAGCAGCCGCCCGTCCGCGGCCTGCGTGCCGACGGTGCTTGACGTCGGCACGGGAAGCGGCGCCATCGGCGTGACGCTTGCGGTGCAGCGTCCGCTCTGGCGCGTCTGCGCGTCCGATCTGTCGCCGGACGCGCTGGAAGTCGCCCGCGCGAACGCGGCGCGCCATGGCGCAGCGGCGCGAATGTCGTTCGCGCAGGGCGACCTGCTCGCGCCGTTCCTGGCCCCGCGCGAGGGCGAAACCGGCGCTCCCGCGGGGGAGGGCGGCCCCGCCGCCGGGCTGCGGATCGATGTGCTTGTCTCCAATCCGCCGTATATCCCGGCTGGAGACATTGCAGGCTTGCAGCCGGAGGTCCGCGACCATGAACCCCGGCTTGCGCTTGACGGCGGCGATGACGGTCTGCACCCTTACCGCCGTATGCTGGAGCAGCTGCCGCGGCTGGCGCAGCTGCCGCGCATCGTAGCCTTCGAGCTTGGCATGGCCCAAGCCCGGGAAGTCGCGCGGATGCTGAAGCGGCCCGGGATCTGGGATGAAGTCCGGATCATCTGCGATTATGCCGGTATTGAGAGGCATGTCATCGCGGTAAATCACCGGACATAAAGCGCTGCAAGGCGTAGCGGGTCTGGAGGACTCCTGAAGCCAGGGAGGGGTATGGATTAGCAGGGCAAGATGTACAGGAAAGGTCTTCTACTTGTCGTGATCCGGTGTATGAGGATGCCGGGTCATTTGTAACTCCCAACGGGCCGCTGGCCCGTTGGTTTTTTTCAACCTTATAGAATTTATACGTTTCACGCTTATACATTTCTATAAGGTCTAAGGGAAGAAACGAACTTTGCCGCCAGAGGACGGCGCAGTTCGTTTCTTCTTGTTATCAATCTTTTAGATCACAAATACGAGATGCTAGGTTTAAAGATTGGCAGAGCGGACATAATGGGGATATGATCGTTCCGGAACGCAAGCCAAGCGCACCGACGGGTGACGAAAAAGGAGCTTGACGTTATGATCCGTCCTTATTCCCGTTTTCCTTACCGTTCTTCCTATGGTTACCTGTTTCTTGCCATTATGGTTCTGATTATGAGCTGGGAAAGCCAGCGTGCCGATGCGGCTGTAGCAGGCGGTGAGATTCCCGGAGAATCCATCCGCCTGCGAATTCTCGCCAATTCCGACAGCGCGGCTGATCAAGCCGTCAAAAGAGTTGTCCGCGACGCGGTTGTAGCGCAAATCGATCAATGGGTCGCAAGCCCCCAGACGATTGAGGAAGCCCGCAGTACGATCCTTTCGCATATGGGTGATATCGAGCGGGTCATTGCCGATGAATTGAATCAACGCGGATTTACGTATGACTTCAAGGCGGAACTGGGCCTTGTGCCGTTTCCCACTAAAATATATGGCAGCGAAGTTTATCCCGCTGGCAATTACGAAGCGCTCCGGATCTCGCTGGGCAAAGCGGAAGGACAGAACTGGTGGTGCGTCCTGTTTCCTCCCCTTTGTTTTGTGGATGCGGTGAGCGGGGAAGCTGCTTCTCCGGCCGCGACCGCTGTGACGGCGGTATCCGGCGGGCAAGATGCCAAGAATCAGCAGGCGCAGCAAGCGGACATCGAAGCTGGCAATAAAGAGAAGGCTGGTGCTGATACCGCAGCGGAAAAGCCGGAAGTGAAGTTCTTCATATGGGAACTCATTCAATCTATCGTGCAATTCTTCAAAAACCTGTTCAGCTAGGACAGACGCTTCTTCGCTGGATCATGGTCCCGGCTGCCGGCAGAGCCGCGAGGCCCGGACGCACCGGATAGGGAACAAAACAAACACCCCTCCTTCCGAATTTCTGAAAGAGGGGTGTTTGTTTTGAGTCCATAGGACAGCGGCATTAAGCAGCTTGCTTGCGGCCGATTGTGTCCGGGCGCAGCTTGGGTATGAACAGGCAGATCGGCAGAGCGACCAGAACGATAATCGTCGCAATCAGATAAACATCGTTCACGCTCATCGTAAAGGACATCATTTGAATGAATTGTTTGTCTGTCGAGCCTGCTTTGGCCATATCAGTCGCATGCGATGCGCTATGCGAGGCCAGCAGGGTTGTAAAGATTGCAATGGCGAAGGAGCCGAATACGTTGCGCAGCCAGTTGCTGATGGAAGAAGCATGCCCGCTGAGCTGAGGCGATATTTGTTCCATGCCGGCGTTGCTGGCCGGCATCATGGCGCAGGCGATTCCCAGATTGCGGACAATCATCCAGAAGACGATATAGCCATGAGGAATGTCAATGCTGAGCCAACTGAGCGGGAGCGTCCCCGCTGCCATCAGCACCACGCCGATGATGAGCAGGACGCGGGGGCCAAACTTGCTGTAGAACTTGCCTACAAAAGGGGTCAAAATGGCCATGGCCAAGGATGCCGGGAGCAAAATCAATCCGGTATCAAGAGGTGTAACCTGCTGGATGTTCTGCAGGAAGATTGGCGTCAGAAACGTGCCGGAATACAGACTGATTGTGATGATGCAGATCGTAATCAATGAAATCGTGTAGCGGGCGTTGCCGAGCACCCGCAGATCCAGCAGGGGAGTCCGGGCAGTGAGCTCGCGCCAGATGAACAAGGCAAGGAATACGCAGCCCCCTACGACTAAGCTGATAACCCTGGTTGAAGACCAGCCCCAGGAGTGGCCTTGCGATAAAGCGACCAGCAGCGAGGAGCTGCTGACTATGACGGTAATAAAGCCGATGAGATCGAATGACTTGGGTATGTTCAGCCTGTAGTAAGGAATGAACGGGATAATAAGCAGAACCCCGATGATGCCGATCGGCACATTCATCCAGAACAGCCATTGCCAGCTCACATTATCCAGGAGCCAGCCGCTGAGCGTTGGTCCGATTGCCGGTGCGAGCATCGCCGACATCGCCCAGAAGCTGATTGCGACTGGCTGTTTCTCGCGGGGAATGATTTGATAAATGATAGACATGGTGGCTGGAATAATGAGGCCGCTGAAGGCGCCCTGCAGGATGCGGAAGGCAATGAGCGACGGGGCGCTCCATGCCAGTGCGCAAAGGGCGGAGGCGATGGTAAAGCCCAGCAGGGAAACAAGGTAAAGCCACTTGTAGCTGAAGCGTTCGCCGAAGTATCCGCTGATCGGAGCAAACGTCCCCATGGCTAGCATAAAACCGGTTAACGTCCATTGAATGGTATTCAGGTCGGAAGCAAAGTCAACCTGCAGGACGGGAATGGCAATGTTAATCGTGCTTACACTAAGCGTTGAAATAAAACTGCCGAAAAAAATGGCAATCATGATGGGCAGGAACCGGATCTGCCTGGTTTCTTCTTGTTGCATGGTTAAACCTCCGCTAGCCGCTTGCAAAAAGTACGCAGCTGATATCTCGATATATAAAGAACACATAGCATCATAACTCTGCACTTCGAGAAAGTAAAGAAAAAACGCTCCATTTTCGCCATATCTGCCTCGATATGTGAAGTATTCTATCATGCTTATTGTGAATTTCAGACAGGATGCCGTACGGGCGGGTATGATATAATAGGGAAAAGAAATGGCGCAACAGTCGTCTAAGGAATGGATGCATAATGAACCCGAAGGTAACAAAAGTGCTGCAAGTTGATGGTTTGAATCCAGAGCCTGAAAAGATAAAGGAAGCAGCGGATGTTCTCAGGCAGGGAGGAACGGTGGCGTTTCCGACAGAAACGGTATACGGTCTGGGCGCCAATGCTTGCGACACCTTGGCGGTAGAAGCTATATTTGAAGCGAAAGGAAGACCTTCTGACAACCCGCTCATCGTTCACATATCCGACCTTGCCCAGCTTGATGCGTTTGCCCCTGCTTATGGGGAAAGCGAGAAGCTGCTCATGGAACGATTCTGGCCTGGACCGCTCACGCTGGTGCTTCCGCTTCTGGCAGGCACGCTATCGGACCGCGTTACAGCCGGGCTTGATACCGTTGCTGTCCGGATGCCTTCGCATCCTGTCGCGCTCGCCTTGATTGCCGCTGCCGGCTGCCCGATTGCCGCGCCAAGCGCCAACAGCTCCGGCCGTCCCAGCCCTACGGAAGCCGCCCATGTGCTGGATGATCTGGATGGCCGGATCGACGCGGTGGCGGATGGAGGTCCGTCTGGCGTAGGGCTGGAATCGACCGTTATTGAAGTGGAAGCCGCCGGTACGGTACGGATTCTGCGGCCGGGCGGAATTACAGCGGAGTCGATGCGCGAAGCCGGTCTGCAAGTCGAATATGACCAGGCTGCCGCTCCGCAGCAGTCCGGTTGGGATGCGGGCGCGGAGCGATTCTCACGCGGTACGGAAGGGACTGGGCCGGATAAGCCGGGCAGCGGATGGGCCCCGCGCTCGCCCGGCATGAAATATGCCCATTATGCTCCACGCGGCACGATGCAGCTTGTTGAAGGCGAGATTGACAATATCGTTTCGTTTGTTAACGATCAGGTTAAGGATGCGCAGGCACGCGGAGAATGTACAGGCGTACTTGCTTTCCATGAACATGCCGCCGGGTTTGAAGCCGATCACGTGCTGGTTATCGGCAGCCTCGCCCATCTGGAGCAGGCGGCTCAAGGCTTGTATGCAGCGCTGCGCGCGTTTGACAGTCTCGGGGTTGACCGGATCTGGGCGCAGACATGTCCGGAAGCCGGTATCGGCCACGCCCTGATGAACAGGCTCGCGAAGGCGGCTGCGCACCGCATTATCCGGTTGTAGATCCTTTAAAGGTCATGTTTCACCCCTTGTCCGCATATGCTTGGAAAAGAATGCGGACAAGGGGGAAAAGGTATGATTGGAGCGGGCTTGCATGCCGGGCAGCTGCTGACGCTATTGTTAATGGCGATCGCGCTTGGCATGGATGCTTTTTCACTTGGTGTCGGTATTGGCATGAAAGGCATCCGCCTTCGGGATATTCTTAAATTGAGTGCAATTATTGCGCTGTTTCATATAATTATGCCGCTGATGGGCATGCTTACCGGTAAATATGTCAGTACCCTCCTGGGTGATGTGGCATCCTCCGCAGCCGGTGTCCTGCTTCTGCTGCTCGGCGGCCATATGATCTACAGCTCGCTGCGCGGCGAATCCGTGGAATCCCTGAACCATCGGACGGCATGGGGCATGCTGGTGTTTGCGCTCAGCGTAAGCATCGATTCCTTCTCGGTCGGCATCTCACTTGGCATGTTTGCAGCGGATGTGCTGGTCACTGTGCTTTTGTTCGGTTTTTTCGGCGGTGTCATGTCCACGTTTGGTCTGCTTATCGGACGGCGCGTCAGCTCAAGCCTGGGCGAATACGGAGAGGCGCTGGGCGGCGTTATTTTATTTACATTCGGTCTGCTCGTTCTTTTTTGAACGCATAATCTTAGAACATCTACGGATAAAGGAGTGCGTATGCTGTGAAACGGATCCTGCTCGTTTGCACCGGCAATACATGTCGCTCGCCTATGGCGGAGGGCATACTTAAGGAATTGGCGAAAAAGCGGGGACGGCCGCTGGAGGTGCGCTCAGCCGGAGTATCCACCGTAGACGGGCTTCCTGTCTCGGTACATGCTGCGGGCGTGCTGCGCAAACGCGAGGCATCCTGTCCCTCAAGCTCCAAAGCGCTGGATGGCGGCTCGGTGGTATGGGCCGATCTGATTCTAACCATGACCACGAGCCATAAGCGCAGCTTGCTGCAGCGTTTTCCGCACGCAGTGGACAAGACTTATACCCTCAAGGAATTTGTCGGCAGCGATGAGAAGGTTCTGGCCGACATCGCGGAGCTGGAGGCCTTATATACGGAATGGCAGATGAAGCAGGTGCTTGGCCAGCAGATGACCAGCGGCGAGCGCGACCGCCTGCTGGAACTGGAGAAGCGGATCCCGAACTTCGATATTGCCGATCCATTTGGCGGTTCGATGGAGATCTATGAACGCAGCGCCGATGAAATCGAAGCGGCTCTTCAGAAGCTGCTGGACAAACTCGGCCCTGCCCATTAATCGTGGATGCGATTCCTGAGAATCCCCCTGAACCAACAAGGCCGATGATTGATTTTCAGCTGGCAATGCGGTATGATGAACACAACTAAGACGGTTTCTGATGTAACTGGCGACTAAAGTGGATCAAACCACGGTGGAGCATCAGATCATACGGCCGGTCGCCTGGGCAAAGAGCAGCGTGCGAGAGCATGTCATGCTCTTTTTTCGTCTTCCAGGCGATTTCAGGTATACTAGTACCATCATCTCATCGACATTATCCGCCGTTTTGCGCGCCTTCAATCCTTCCGCTTTCCGGGGACCGGGAAATAACCATCTTCATCATCCGGAAGCGGACCCTTGAACGGCCCGACAATGCAGGCGGTACAAACCGGGAGGACTGTACCTATGAAAATCGCTATTGGCGCCGATCACGGCGGTTATCGCTTGAAGGAAGAACTGGTTTCCTTTATCCGGTCGCTAGGCCATGAAATTGAAGACGTCGGCTGCAGCTGCGAGCAGTCGGTCGATTATCCCGATTATGCCCTGCCTGTCTGCGAAAGAGTGACCAGCGGCAAAGCGGAGCGTGGAATTCTCGTCTGCGGTACAGGTATCGGAATGTCCATCGCAGCCAACAAGGTTGCCGGCATCCGCTGCGCGCTTGTGCATGATATGTTCTCTGCCCAGGCTACCCGCGAGCACAACGATACGAATGTGCTGGCGATGGGCGAACGTGTTATCGGTCCCGGTCTGGCGCAGGAAATTGTCCGTATCTGGCTGAAAACCCCGTTCTCTGGGCAGGAGCGCCATGTGGGCCGGATCGACAAAGTCATGAAAATTGAAAGCAGTCTTGCGTAAATCGCATCCGTGCCGCATGGCACAATTAAAGACAGCAGACCTTATCCCCCTGTCAATCCAAGAAAGCGTTAAGGAAGAAGAACGTTTACTTAAGGAGTGGAGCAGCGATGAGCGAGGAACCGAGACTTGCGTCCCTAGCAGCTGATGTTGAAAAGGTTGTCCGCGAGCTTGTCCAGGCCGCCCGGCTCGGCAGCGGCCAGCTGCTGGTTATCGGCGTAAGCACAAGCGAGGTGGCCGGGCATCGGATCGGCACCTCGGGAACGCTGGAAACAGCACGCGCGATCTATGAAGGCGTGGAGTCAGTCCGCCAGGTTGTCGGCTTCCATCCGGTCTACCAGTGCTGCGAGCATTTGAACCGCGCGCTTGTGATGGAGCGGGAAACGGCCGAGCGGCATGGGCTGGAGATTGTCGGCGCTATTCCGGTTCCCAAGGCCGGAGGGTCCATGGCTTCCTATGCATACAGGCAGCTTTCCGAGCCTTGTTTGACCGAGACCGTTCAAGCGCATGCGGGGCTTGATATCGGAGATACGTTTATCGGCATGCATTTGCGACGCGTGGCAGTGCCCGTCAGAGCTTCCATCCGGACGATCGGCCATGCGCATGTAACGATGGCTTACACGCGGCCGAAGCTGATTGGAGGCGTCCGCGCTGTCTATTCGGCGGCCGAAGCGGGTATTTCCGGCATGGGCACGCCTGTCCAATGGACAGATGACTCGCCGGGAGGCCCGGAGGCGCCAGGCGGCACTTGCGACTGAAGCAAAAGCAAGAGATCCGAAAACGTAACGTACATTCATTATCGCCGCCAGCATCAATTGCGACACCATTCCAGCGCGATGCGGGCAGAGGCGCTCAAATTTAAGGAGGAATAACAACCATGGAACATTTACGCAAACAAGACCCTGAACTGGTAAAAGCGCTTGGACTGGAGCTGCAGCGCCAACGCGACAATATTGAACTGATTGCATCCGAGAACATTGTCTCCGAAGCCGTTCTGGAAGCAATGGGAACGGTGTTGACGAATAAATATGCCGAAGGCTATCCGGGCAAACGCTACTATGGTGGCTGCGAGCATGTGGATATTGCCGAGGATATCGCCCGTAACCGCGCGAAAGAGCTTTTCGGCGCCGAGCATGCCAATGTACAGCCCCATTCGGGCGCGCAAGCGAACATGGCTGTTTACCTCGCGGCTTTAAATGCCGGCGACACCGTACTCGGCATGAACCTGGCGCATGGCGGACATCTGACGCACGGCAGCCCGGTCAACGCATCGGGGATTTTGTATAATTTCGTTTCTTACGGCGTCAATGAGAATACATTTACGATCGATTATGAAGAAGTGCGCAAGCTTGCGTTCAAGCACCGTCCGAAAATGATCGTAGCCGGCGCGTCGGCCTACCCGCGTATTATTGATTTTGAAGCATTGGGCAAAATTGCAAACGACGTAGGCGCGCTGTTCTTCGTCGATATGGCGCATATTGCCGGCCTGGTTGCCGCCGGTCTTCATCCAAGCCCGGTACCGCATGCACATTTCGTTACGACCACAACGCACAAAACGCTTCGCGGACCCCGCGGCGGCATGATCCTTTGCCGCAAAGCATGGGCGCAAGCCATTGACAAAGCCGTGTTCCCGGGTTCTCAAGGCGGTCCGTTGATGCATATCATTGCAGCCAAAGCGGTTGCTTTTGGCGAAGCGCTGGATCCTTCATTCAAAACCTACGGCAAAAACGTTGTCGACAACGCCAAAGCGCTGTCTGAAGCGCTGATTGCCAAAGGCATCAATATCGTTTCTGGCGGTACGGACAATCACCTGATGCTGATTGATCTGCGCAGCCTGAACATTACCGGCAAAGACGCGGAGCATGTGCTCGACTCCGTACAAATCACCGTTAACAAAAATGCCATTCCGTTTGATCCGACCAGTCCGTTTATCACAAGCGGCGTGCGTATCGGCACTCCGGCGGCGACGTCGCGGGGAATGGGCGTTGAAGCGATGAAGACCATTGCGGAAGTTATCGCTATGACGCTGAAGAGCCCGAAAGACGAAGCGGTGCTTGAGAAAGCCCGCGGCATGGTCAGCGATCTGACCTCGCAGTACCCGCTGTATCCTGAATTGAAATATTAATCCGGCGGCCTCTTCGCCAAAAAAGCAAGGCTGCTGCGCAAGTCCGCGAGGACAAGCGCAGCAGCCTTTTCTATTGCAAATAGACTATAGCGGGGCTGGACTTGGCCCGTTTCTTTGCAGCGATTTATGTTTAAATAATGACCGCAGCCTGAATTGCCGGATGAGTGGACAAACTGCGAAGGAAACCTCCGGACAATTTAATTCAGCATGCCGGATCGCAGTCTAAAGTTTACCTAAAACGACTGAAGGAACGGGTTTGTTCATGCTATGATTAATCGAATCCAATAAAAGCGGGTGATAAGCTATGGGTGGTTTTGTGATTGTTGTGTTGTTCATTGCTATTGTTTTTATTCTCATATCGCGTTCGAATAACGGGAAATCCCGCATCAAGAGCTCATCTCGTCCGCATTCTTCCCGCAAATCCGTTACCTCCTCCAATCGTAAACCGCCTGAGGTGCTTGGCGTTCCTGAGGGTCATCCTGCAAGAGCTGCCGCCATGCGGCTTGAAACTGTATTGTCTGCTGACCTGGAGGCCAGGGTGAAAGACCGGATTCTTAGAAATCAGCCCTCTCTGCGGGATCAGCAGTGGAAGTGGCTGTGGTTTGAATTGAAGCGTTATTTCCTCATGTGCGCGATTATGCGCGGGGTGCCGATGTATAGTGACAAGGTCGACGACGTCTGGCATGAAATGCTGATGTTTACCCGGGAATACGAGCAGTTCTGCACACAGCTTAGCGGCGGCCTGATCCATCATGCCCCGCATGGGGACGGGAGTAGTCCGGAGCAGGGCGAGCGGGCGTGGTTTGACTGGATCTATGGTGAGCTGTTTGTGATGGCACCGGCAAGCGGCCAATTGTGGGGATCTTTCTACCACACGCCGCTTTCTCAGGAACGGATGGAAACGCTGGAGCGGTTGAGCGCGGACGAGCTTCGGCGAAGCTATTTTAATGTCAAAGCGCTTGAGAAATATCCGGATCTGCAAGAAGCCGCTGACTACATAATCGGACGCGGCAAAGAGCTTGCCTACAAGGCGCGCAGCGGCATAGAAAGCGGATATACAACTGGCCGGTCTCACCAATGGTCCGATCCGCTGTTTATGACAGGGGCTTTCTCCGGCGCATTGTTCCTCTCTTCCATGCTTCCTGCGGACCAATTCGAAAACGGCATGGAAGAAGCGTATAAGAAGGAACGAGGGGATGCATATTCTTCATCAGGCTGCGGATCGTATTCCGACCGTGACGACAATGATGGAGGGCATGACGGCAGTCCTGACAATTCTTCCTGCGGCGGGTCCGGCGGCGACAGCGGGTCCGGCGATGGCGGCGGAGGTTCATCCTGCAGTTCTTCCTGCGGCTCCTCCTGCGGAGGCGGAGGAGGAGATTAAGGATCTGCGGAGGCAGAGTGCTGCGTCCCTGGCCACGTAAGGTTCCGGCGGGAAAAGGGTATATTATAAAGAAGGTCAATTACGCGCGAAAGCGGGGTGCTGTGGCATTCGTGATGCGCGCCTGAGGATCGTTGAAGCTTGTATAACCGGACTCCGATTTAGCGGAGGGCCGGTTTTTTTTCAATTTTTGCTTGGCAGTGCATAATGAGGCAACCGATGCTATAATAGACGAGGTTGTGATAGGATTGTAAAGATTGAGCATGCTCTAAACAGGGATGAAACGCTTCTACAGGAGGATGAAACTTTGGGCAGTTTGACGATTTGTGACCACCCGCTCATTCAACATAAGCTGACGCATATCCGCGACAAAGAAACCAACACGAAGGATTTTCGCGAGCTGGTGGATGAAGTAGCAACGTTGATGGCCTATGAAATTACGCGGGATATCCCTTTGGAGTCCGTACCGGTCAACACGCCGGTGACTGAAGCTGTCGGGAAAGTGATATCGGGACGGATGTTGGGTCTTATACCTGTCCTTCGTGCAGGACTTGGAATGGTCGATGGCATGCTGAAGCTGATTCCGGCGGCAAAAGTAGGACATATCGGTTTGTACCGCGACCCGGATACCCTTATACCGGCTGAATATTATGTCAATCTGCCTGCCGATGCCACCCAGCGGATGCTGATTGTGATTGATCCTATGCTCGCTACGGGCGGATCTGCCAATGCGGCGATCCGGACCCTGAAGCAGCGCGGCTGCCAGCAGATCAAGCTAATGTGCTTGATTGCGGCGCCTGAAGGCGTGGCTGCCGTACAGAAGGCACATCCCGATGTGGATATTTTTCTGGCAGCGCTTGATGAACGTTTGAATGAGCACGGTTACATCGTCCCGGGTCTCGGAGACGCCGGAGACCGCATGTACGGAACGAAATAAGAAGGCCCGGAACGGGTCTTTGGTTTCAGACTTATAAGGAAGCCGAAGAGATCCGGGCGCTAACGCATCAATTTATCATAGGAGTGACAATTATTGGCTAAACTGAAGGTAATGACCATTTTCGGAACGCGTCCGGAAGCTGTGAAGATGGCTCCGCTGGTTCTGGAGCTGCAGAAGCATCCGGATGCGATTGAATCGATCGTTTGTGTAACCGCCCAGCATAGGAAAATGCTGGATCAGGTGCTCGATTTTTTTGAGATCATGCCGAACTACGATCTTAATGTGATGCAGGAGCGTCAGACGTTGACGGGAACGACAGTGCGGGTGCTTGAAGGGCTTGAGCCGATTCTGCGGGAATCGAAGCCGGATATCGTGCTGGTCCACGGCGATACGCAAACGACATTTCTGGCGAGCTATGCCTCGTTTATCCAGCAGATCCAGGTAGGTCATGTGGAAGCGGGCCTGCGAACATGGAACAAAATGTCGCCTTATCCGGAAGAAATGAACCGCCAGCTTGCTGGTGTTCTGTCCGATATCCATTTTGCCCCGACCGAGCAAGCGGCTAATAATCTCCGCCAGGAAAACAAGCCGGAGGCAGGCATTTATGTGACGGGAAACACGGCTACGGATGTTTTCGAATATACGGTGGACAAGTCGTTCTCGCATCCCATTATCGACTGGGCGGAAGGCAAACGTCTGGTGCTGATGACGGCTCACCGCCGCGAAGCGCTCGGCCAGCCGCACCGCAACATTTTTCAGGCAGTTAAGCGCATTGCCGATGAATTCGAGGATGTGGCCTTCGTTTATGCCGTGCATCCCAACCCGGCTGTACGGGAGCCGGCCAATGAAATTCTTGGCAATCACCCGCGGATTAAGCTGATCGACCCGCTCGACGTATTCGAATTCCATAACTTCTACCCCCATACCTATATGATCATGACCGATTCCGGCGGGCTGCAGGAAGAAGCGCCCTCGTTCGGTGTTCCGACATTGGTGCTGCGGGATACGACAGAACGTCCGGAAGGAATCGAAGCGGGGACACTTGAGCTTGTGGGCACCGACGAAGAAGTGGTTTACACTCGCGCCCGCGCGCTTCTAAAGGATGCCGCGCTGTATGAACGGATGAGCAAATCGGCAAATCCTTATGGCGATGGAAAAGCTTCGCCAAGGATTGTCCAGGCGATCCTGCATCATTTTGGGAGAAGCAGCGAGCGTCCCGAGCCGTTCACACAACGTTCATAGTTGAGTGAGAATCGGCGCATGAAACCAAACAGCACAGCATACAGTGGTACTGTATGGTTTGCAGACTGGGAAAACCTTGATGTATCAAGGCTTTGCGGGCTTGCGTTCACAAACTGTTTGAATTTATATCAATTGACAAACGTTACGTCGCTTCGATAAAATGTATAAGGATTGACGGAAGGTAAAGCCATGAACAATAAGGGTAAGTCAGACAACCCCTGGCGGGCTGCAGGTCTGGTTGGCGTTATGGGCTTGGACTTCGCAATTTGTGTCTTATTGGGCTATTTTGTCGGCAAATGGATAGGTAATTCGCAAGGCTGGATCATTGGCGGCGTTCTAGTTGGCCTGGCTGCCGGCATTCTGTCCTGTATATTGCTTGTCAAGGTCGTATTGGAGGACACCGATGAATGAGATCTTTAAGAAAGCAATGCGGTCAGCTCTGTATTTAATGTCGCTATGCATCGTATTTTGGCTGTTGGTCCCTTCTTTGAAGACGGTGGCCGCGGGAATTGTCGTCGGCTGCGCAGCAAGCATGTTTAATGCCTACCTGCTGCAAAGGCGAATCGAGCTTCTTGGCCAGACGGTTGTCGAACAGGGTCCAAGAAGGGTGAGCATCGGCCTGGCCGGAAGGCTCGCTACCGTTCTGCTTGTTGTCATGATCGCCAATAAAGTTCCTCAACATCTGGATGTGGCGGCAACTTTGTCTGCATCTTTCTATGTACAGATTGCTGTTTTTCTGATCACGGCCGTAACCTATTCAAAGCATAGCGGAAAGGGGTGAAAACAAAAGCATGCATATTTTTCCGGTTATTGACGTTGGAGGCCTTCACATTGATCTTTCCACCTGGTTGTCCATCATCGTTTCCTGTCTGATTGTCTTTATTCTGGCACGAGTGGCGGTAGGTAATCTATCAGTGACGAATCCTTCCAAAATGCAAAACTTTATGGAGTGGATTATTGAGTTCGTACACAATACCATTGCAAGCACAATGCCCCTTAGCAAGGCAAAGAGTTACATCAATCTGGGGATTACCCTGATTCTGTTTATCTTTGTATCCAACTTACTGGGTCTGCCGTTCGGTGTTATAACCGAGCATCATGAAACCTTTGCTTTCGCGGGTACTGAAATCGTTTCCCAAGCCGATTTGGACAAAGATGGCGGTCACGCACATGTTGGCTGGTGGAAATCGCCGACAGCGGATCTGGCCTGTACGGCAGGTCTTGCGATTATTGTTATTTTCCTGGTTCATTTCCTGGGTCTTAAGCAGAACCGCAAGCATTACCTCAAGCACTACTTTGAGCCGTTTGCGATTTTCTTCCCGCTTAATATTCTGAAGGAGCTGTCCAAGCCTCTTACGCTTTCACTCCGTTTGTACGCTAACATTTTCGCGGGTGAGGTGCTGATTTCCACAATTCTGATGCTTGGCGTCGTAGGGATTCCGCTTCTGGCGGCCTGGCAGGCATTCAGTTTGTTCGTCGGAGCGATTCAAGCCTTCCTGTTCACCATTCTGACTATGGTTTATATCTCGCAGGCGACAGTGCACGAAGAGGATCATTAACAGGCACAAATCCCGCAACCTAGGGGCTACTTAGCTTCTTTGACGGGAGTCATATATACAAGCAAGACAAAAAAATAACCTACTTTTAGGAGGATTTCAAAAATGGAATATTTGGCAGCAGCATTGGCAATTGGATTGGGAGCATTGGGTGCGGGTATTGGTAATGGTATGATCGTCAGCAAAACAGTTGAAGGGATTTCCCGTCAGCCTGAGCTTCGCGGTACGCTTCAAACGACGATGTTTATCGGTGTTGGTATCGTTGAGGTAGTTCCAATCATCGGCGTTGTTATCGGCTTCCTTCTTTACTTTGGAGCTTAAGTAATCCATATAACGGCATGGCGGGGTTGGTCAAGGCCATCCACGCCTTCGTTTTGATTGGCACCATTAATATGATTCAGGTTTGCGGAAAGGAGTGTCAACGATGTCTTTCGTCTGGGAATCAACCGTATTTACCATTATAGCGTTCCTTCTGTTATTGTGGCTGCTCAGCAAATATGCCCTCGGACCCTTGATGGGTGTGATGGAACAGCGCAGGCAACTGGTACAGGATCAAATGAAAACGGCGGAAGAAAGCCGTTTGCAGGCAAGCCAGCAACTGGAAGAGCAGAAGCAAGCGCTTCAGCAGGCACGCAAAGAGGCTTACGATATTATCGAGCAATCGAAATTAACAAGCACCAAGCAAGCGGATGACATTATGCAATCTGCAAAAGCTGAAGCAACCCGTTTGAAAAATGAAGCGGTCAGCGATATCGAAGTGGAGAAAAACAAAGCGATTGCCGCGCTTCGCAGTCAAGTCGGCGGCATGTCTGTTATGATCGCTTCCAAAATCATCGAGAAGCAAATCGATGAGAAATCGCAGGAGCAGCTTGTTGACCAATACCTGAAAGAGGTAGAAAGTAAATGAGCCGCGATAGCGTAGTTGCAAAGCGCTATGCGAAGGCGTTGTTCCAAATAGCCCAGTTGAATAACACGATTGCGGAAACCCAGCAGCAGCTGAAAGTCGTGGATGAGGTCATTGAGAAAAATGCGGAGATCCGTAAATTCCTCAGTTTCCCCAATATCGAAACATCGAAAAAAATCGCTCTTATCAAAGGCGCTTTTTCCGATAAAATTTCCGTGAATGTTCTAAATACACTGGAAGTTCTTATTACCCGGGGACGTCACACCATAATCGGCGATGTTTATGAAGCTTATGTGAAGCTTGCCGGGGAAGCGCTTGGCCAGGCGCAGGCAACGGTATACACAGCCCAGCAGCTAAGCGCCGATGAACTGACCAAGGTACAAATGAAATTCGGTGCGATAGTCGGCAAGCAAATCGTTGTGAATCAAATCGTTAAGCCGGAGCTGCTTGGCGGTATTCAGGTGCGTATCGGCGATCGGCTGTATGACGGCAGCCTGCAAGGCAAGCTGTCGCGTTTGGGTCAATCTTTGAAATTTCAAGCATTGTAGATAGGGGTGAGCGGAATTGAGTATCAGACCTGATGAAATCAGCACGCTGATTAAACAACAGATCGAACAATTTAAATCCGAGATTCAAGTTGTCGACGTCGGTACGGTCATCCAAATCGGTGACGGTATTGCTCGCGTTCATGGACTCGAAAACTGTATGGCAGGCGAACTGCTCGAATTCTCCAACGGTGTCATCGGCATGGCCCTCAACCTTGAGGAAAGCAACGTCGGTGTCGTTATCATGGGTCCATACACAGGTATCCGCGAAGGCGATCAGGTAAAAAGAACCGGCCGGATCATGGAAGTTCCTGTAGGCGAGGCGCTGCTCGGACGTGTTGTCAATGCACTGGGCGAGCCGGTTGACGGCAATGGTCCAATCAACACGACGCAGGCGCGTCCGATCGAATCACCGGCTCCGGGCGTTATGGCCCGTAAATCGGTATTCGAGCCGATGCAAACAGGCATTAAAGCCATTGATGCGATGATTCCGATCGGCCGCGGCCAACGGGAATTGATCATCGGAGACCGTCAAACAGGTAAAACCCAAATTGCCATCGATACCATCGTGAACCAAAAAGGTAACGGCGTTATCTGTATTTATGTGGCAATCGGTCAAAAGCAGTCTACGGTCCGTACGGTTGTAGAATCGCTTCGCAAGCAAGGTGCGCTTGATTATACAATTGTCGTCACTGCGAGTGCATCCGAGCCATCCCCATTGCTTTACATTGCTCCTTACACGGGCTGTACGATGGGCGAGTACTTCATGTACAACGGCAAGCATGTACTGGTCATCTATGATGATTTGTCCAAACAAGCAGCAGCTTACCGTGAGTTGTCCCTCTTGCTCCGCCGTCCTCCGGGTCGGGAAGCATATCCGGGAGACGTTTTCTACCTGCATTCCCGTTTGCTGGAGCGTGCAGCCAAGCTCAACGACGAGCTCGGCGGCGGATCGCTGACGGCATTGCCGTTCATCGAGACCCAGGCGGGCGATATTTCCGCTTATATCCCTACCAACGTAATTTCCATTACAGATGGTCAAATCTTCCTGGAGTCCGATCTGTTCTATTCCGGTCAGCGTCCGGCGGTTAACGTCGGTAACTCTGTATCCCGGGTAGGAAGCTCGGCGCAAATTAAAGCGATGAAGAAGGTTGCGGGCACGCTCAAGCTTGATCTGGCCCAATACCGCGAGCTCGCGGCCTTTGCGCAATTCGGCTCCGATCTTGATAAAGTAACACAATCCCGTTTGAACCGCGGGGAGCGCACACTGGAAATTCTCAAGCAGGGCGTTAATCAGCCGCTGCCTGTTGAACGTCAGGTTGTATCCCTCTACACGGTTACCCGGGGACATGTCGACAATATACCGGTTCAAGACGTTCGTCGTTTCGAAGCTGAATTTCTGGCCTATGTGGATGCAAGCAAACCCGAGATCTTCTCGTCGATCCGCGATACCAACGATTTGACTTCCGATAACGAGAAGGTTCTTATTGAAGCGATCAATACGTTCAAAAAAGGCTTTTCCGCATCGGCTTAATTCAGCTCGGCCTACGGCCTGCAGCTGGACTTAAGCGGAATAGAGCCGGTTTTCCTTTCATGAAGGAAAGCCGGCAATAAGGTGGTGACAACGAATTGGCTAAGGGTATGCGCGAGATTAAGCGCCAGATTAAAAGTACGCAGAATACCAAACAAATTACGAAAGCAATGGAGATGGTTGCTGCAGCCAAGCTCAGACGGGCTCAGGAGGCGGCAGTCGCTGCAAGACCCTACACGGACAAAATCAGGGAAGTGGTCGCGAGCATCGCAAACAGTGGAGGCAGCGTGACGCACCCGATGCTTCAAACCCGTGAGGTGAAGCGGACGGCTTACCTGGTCATCACGTCGGATCGCGGACTTGCCGGCGGCTACAACGTCAACGTGCTTCGTAAAATATCGTCAACCTTGAAAGAAAAACACCGTTCGGCCAGTGAATATGCGCTTTTTGTCATTGGACGCAAAGGCCGGGATTATTTCAAACGCCGCGATATCGCAATTGCTGAGGAGACAACCGGTTTGTCGGATTCCCCCAAATTTTCAGATATCAAATCGATTGCAAATTCTGCTGTAAAGGGATTTGAGAGCGGAGCATATGACGAGTTGTATATCGTTTATAATCAGTTCCATAATGCCATTACCCAGATTCCGGTTGCGAAGCGCCTGCTGCCTCTGGATCAAATCGAAGTGACCGGTGCAAAAGCCAATTATGAGTATGAGCCTTCCGCTGAGGAAGTGCTGAATGTTCTGCTCCCGAAATATGCGGAAACGGTCATTTACAGTGCGATTCTGGAAAGTAAAGCAAGCGAGTTCGGTGCAAAAATGACGGCAATGGGTAGCGCGACGAAGAACGCTTCCAAGATGATCGCCGGATTAACGCTCACGTACAACCGTGCGCGCCAAGCGGCTATTACCCAGGAAATAGCGGAAATTGTCGGCGGAGCGAACGCCCAGCAATAAGATTGTCAATTTAGAGTTTTCTTGTTGTAGAGGAGCACATTCAAGGAAGTACAAGAAATCTCAGCGTAACCTTCCGAAGTGAGTTTCCAGCTCGCTGTGGGGTTATTCAGGAAGTTGCGCTAGAATCTCTGAGGAGGGACATCAATGAGCAAGGGACACGTTATTCAGGTAACGGGGCCGGTTGTCGATATTGCTTTCGAAAACGGTCATTTGCCGGACATTCTAAATGCGATAAAGATTGAAAAGAAAGCTCAAGACGCAGGCGGCCGTGATATTAGCCTTACCGTTGAAGTGGCCACCCATTTGGGCGATAACATGGTGCGCTGCGTGGCCATGTCTTCCACGGATGGTCTGGTCAGAGGAACGGAAGCAGTCGATCTTGGTTCACCGATTACGGTACCTGTAGGACCGGCAACATTGGGACGTGTATTCAATGTACTGGGTGATCCAATTGACAATAATGGCGATGTTGATCGTACGCTTGCGAACCCGATTCACCGCCAGGCTCCTCCATTCGAAGAGCTGTCGACTTCCCAGGAAATGCTGGAGACGGGCATCAAGGTTATTGACTTGATGGCTCCGTATTCCAAGGGCGGTAAAATCGGTCTCTTCGGCGGTGCCGGTGTAGGTAAAACCGTAACCATGCAAGAGCTGATTCATAACATTGCCCAAGAGCACGGCGGTATCTCCGTTTTCGCCGGTGTAGGCGAGCGTACCCGTGAGGGTAATGACCTGTACCACGAGATGAGCGATTCCGGCGTAATCAGCAAAACAGCGATGGTATTCGGTCAGATGAATGAACCGCCAGGCGCGCGTCTTCGCGTTGCACTGACGGGTCTGACCATGGCCGAATATTTCCGTGACGAGGAAGGCCGTGACGTGCTTCTGTTCGTCGATAACATCTTCCGCTTCACGCAAGCCGGATCCGAGGTTTCCGCTTTGCTGGGCCGTATGCCTTCGGCCGTTGGTTACCAGCCTACGCTGGCAACTGAAATGGGTCAACTGCAAGAGCGGATTACGTCCACCAAAAAAGGATCGGTTACATCGATTCAGGCGATCTATGTTCCTGCCGATGACTATACCGACCCGGCGCCGGCAACGGCGTTTGCCCACTTGGATGCTACAACGAACCTGGAGCGTAACATTGCGGCAATGGGTATCTTCCCGGCCGTTGATCCACTTGCTTCTTCTTCGCGAATTCTGACACCGGAAATTCTGGGAGACGAGCATTATCAAGTGGCACAGGGCGTTAAGAAATTGCTGCAGCGTTACAAAGAGCTTCAGGATATCATTGCGATCCTGGGTATGGATGAATTGTCCGAGGAAGACAAAAGCCTCGTTCTGCGTGCCCGCCGGATTCAACTGTTCCTGTCGCAGCCTCTTCACGTTGCCGAAGCGTTCAATGGTATGCCTGGTGTGTACGTATCGGTCAAAGATACTGTTCGCAGCTTTAAAGAAATTCTTGATGGCAAACATGACGATCTTCCGGAACCGGCGTTCCACAATGTCGGATCGATTGAAGAAGCAGTCGAGAAGGCTAAAAAGCTCGCTCAAGGGCTGTAATAAGCCGCTTATGGAGGTATCGGGATGAGCACCTTTTTATTAGAAATCGTTACGCCTGAGCGGAAGGTTTACGCTGAGGATGTTAATATGGTGATCGTCAAAGGGCAGGAAGGCGAGCTGGGGATTCTTCCGAATCATATTCCGCTTGTCACACCGCTCAGGATCGCTCCGATTATCATTAAGAAAAATAAATCCGAGGAAGTTATTGCCGTAAACGGCGGATTCCTCGAGGTTCGCAAGGACAAGGTTGTTATCCTGGCCGAAAGTGCGGAGCTCCCGGTCGATATCGATGAGAGCCGTGCTGCGGAAGCGAAGCGCCGTGCCGAGGAACGTCTTGGCAGCAAACGCGACGAATATGACCACCGCCGTGCGGAGCTTGCTCTGCAGCGGGCGATGAATCGTCTGGAAGTCAAACACCGGATTCATCATTAGGATGAGAAACCGCCACACTTTTGTGTGGCGGTTTTTTTGGTGCGACGATAAGAGAGAATACAGGTTTTTCCCTCGGTATGGTTACGTGAAAAAGGAGATAGACAGAAATTGACGATAATAACGGGCGGCCCATACTGAATCGATAATAGTTGCAGTGTGCCGGCGGTAATGGCGGTGCTTTCCGTAATACGATACAGCGGGGAATCGGGAATCGTCCCGCCGGAGGAAAGCTCGGGCGAGGAAGCGCCGGATAGGGACTCAGCAAAAGGAGAACCTATCCATGGCGTGGCAAAGGGCATGCGCCAATGGAGCGCAGCCAGAAGACGAATGCAGGCGTTACTGAAGGCGTGATTGGCTGTGTCGCGGTTGTCGGTATTCTCATCGTAAGGTGGTCTATTGCGCCGGCTGAGAGCTTTTTTTATGTATTCCGGCATTGGCCGCTGCTTCAAAAGGAAACGCATTCAACAACAACATAGACGGGGATGGGAGCATTTGTTATAATTGTGATGGAAATTTGACCAGGCGGTGCGGTCCTTCCCGCCTAGTATCGGTGGTCCCATGGAGGCGATGGTGTGGAGAAGTACATCAATAATTATGTGATTGTGGCCATCTTCATTTTACTTGGGGTTCTTCTCCCGGTTGTGGCTTTGGGTTTCGGCCGGCTGCTCCGTCCGAGCAAGCCGACAGACGAGAAAAAAACGACCTATGAAAGTGGAAATGAGCCTGTAGGGGAAGGGCAAATCCGGTTTAATGTGCGCTATTACCTGTTTGCGCTCATGTTTGTTATCTTTGATGTGGAAACCGTTTTCTTATACCCCTGGGCCGTTGCATACAAGCAACTCGGCCTTTTTGTGCTTGTTGAGATGGCGATATTTGTAGGACTATTGCTGATCGGTCTTATCTATGCCTGGAAGAAGAAGGTGCTCAAATGGAATTCAATTTAGAGTCGATCTCCCCTGAAGAGCGGAAAGAACTGGAACGCAATGTGTTTATGGGCACGCTGGAGGAGTTGAAGGCATGGGCACGCAGCAATTCGTTGTGGCCGCTTACCTTCGGTCTTGCCTGCTGCGCCATTGAAATGATGGGTACAGGCGCTTCCCACTATGATCTGGACCGCTTCGGCGTCATGTTCCGCACCTCTCCGCGTCAGTCGGATGTCATGATTGTCGCCGGCACAGTGACGAAAAAGATGGGTCCCTTGCTTCGAAGACTGTATGATCAGATGCCTGAGCCCAAATGGGTCATTGCCATGGGCTCCTGCGCGACGGCAGGCGGGCCTTATGTGAAATCCTACGCCGTGATCAAGGGCGTCGATCAGATTGTCCCGGTAGATGTCTATATTCCGGGCTGTCCGCCTAACCCTGCGGCCCTGATTTACGGAATCAACAAACTGCAGGAGAAGATCCGCTATGAGGCGAAGACCGGGAAGCAGGTGACCAGCAGATGAGCGACGAGAAGGAGAAGGAGCTTAAAGTGCCGGCGGCGGGAGGCCAGAACGGCTCTACAGAAGACGGGCAGCCTGATACGCCTGCCTCCTCCAATGAAGACCAGGCTGCTGCTGCTGCTGCTCCGGCTCCTCGAATTGACGAAGCTGCGCCAGAAGCGGCTTCAACCGCGGGAGCAGCAGGCGAAGCGCCCGCGGTTGAAGCCGGGCCAGAGAAGCCCGCAGGCGATGCCCCGCCTGAAGCGGGAGCAGACCCGGAGCGCGAGGCCAAGCTGAAGGCTGCGGCGGAAGCCCGCGCAGCACGTGCAGCGGCCAAGGCAGCGGCGGCAGGTGAAGCGCCCGCAGAAGCCGCCGGGCCAGAGAAGCCCGCAGGCGATGCCCCGCCTGAGGCGGGAGCGGACCCGGAGCGCGAGGCCAAGCTGAAGGCTGCGGCGGAAGCCCGCGCAGCGCGTGCAGCGGCTAAGGCTGCGGCGGCTGGAGATGCACCTGCAGGCGACGCCCCGGCTGGAGATGCGGATGCCGAGCGCGAGGCGAAGCTCAAAGCGGCGGCAGAAGCACGGGAAGCGCGTGCAGCGGCCAAGGCGAAGGCGGAGAGTGATGCCGCGGCGGCAGAGCCGAAGGAGCCTTCCCCCAGGCAGCCTCTTCTTGACGAGGCTGTCCGTCTCATCCGTTCGACGGTGGCTGAAGACGCAGTCGAAGAAGCGGCCATTAACGAGATGAATGACCATATGCCGACAATCGTCGTCAAAGGAGACCGTCTGCTTCAGGTCGCCAAATTGTTCAAGGATGATAAGAGCCTGGATTGCAGCTATCTGCGCAATGTCTCGGGAATTGATTACGAGAGTCATCTTGAGGTTGTTTATCATCTGGTCTCCCTGCAGACCAAACGTGAATACGCGCTTAAAGTCAGAGCCGACCGGCAGTCCCCTTCGGTGCCTTCCGTGGTGCCTTTGTGGGCTACGGCAAACTGGAACGAGCGGGAGATTTTCGATCTGCTAGGCATCGTGTTTACCGGCCATCCCGATCTGAGGCGTATTATGATGCCTGATGACTGGGTAGGCCACCCCCTGCGCAAAGATTACGAACCGCTTGATCCGGAGGTGTAACCAGCTGTGATCCGTACCGAAGAACTGCTGCTTAACGTCGGGCCGCAGCACCCGAGCACCCATGGTGTTTTCCGCATCATTGTAAAGCTGGACGGCGAAGTCATTACCGAAGCGATTCCTGTCATGGGTTATCTGCACCGCGGCACAGAGAAGCTGGCGGAGAATCTGACCTATACCCAGATCATTCCGTATACTGACCGGATGGATTATGTGTCGGCGATGACCAACAACTATGTGCTCTGCCATGCCGTGGAAACCATGATGGGACTGGAAATTCCCGAACGTGCCGAATTCATGAGACTGATCGTCATGGAGCTGCAGCGTATCGCAAGCCATCTTGTCTGGTGGGGGACCTATTTGCTGGATATCGGGGCGATGAGCCCGTTCCTCTATGCTTTTCGCGACCGCGAAATGATCATCGATTTCTTCAATGAGCTGTGCGGCGCCCGGCTGACCTACAATTATATGCGGGTAGGCGGAGTGAAATGGGACGCGCCGGAGGGCTGGCTGGACAAGGTGCGCGATTTTCTTCCCTATATGGAGAAGAAGCTTGTCGAATACGATAATCTTGTCAGCGGCAATGAGATTTTCCTCGCCCGGATTAAGGGAGTCGGACAATATGATGCGCAGACGGCAATCGATTACGGCTTATCCGGCGCGAATCTGCGCTGTACGGGCGTCGATTGGGATATCCGCAAAGCGAAGCCGTACAGCTTGTACAGCCGGTTTGAATTCGATGTGCCGCTTGGGGCTAACGGTGATTGCTATGACCGTTATCTCATCCGTCTGGAGGAGATTCGCCAGAGTATCAGGATTCTGAAGCAGGCACTTGCGCAGATGCCTTCAGACGGCGAGGTGATGGGCAAGGTGCCGCGTGTGATCAGGCCGCCGGCAGGAGAGGCGTATGTCAGCATCGAATCTCCCCGCGGCGAAATTGGCTGTCATATCGTCTCCAAGGGAAAGGCGGAGCCTTACCGGCTTAAATTCCGCCGTCCGTCCTTTGTCAACCTGCAAATCCTGCCCAAGCTGCTGGTTGGCGAAACGATGACCAACCTCATTACGATTTTGGGCGGCATCGATATTGTCGTCGGGGAGGTGGACGCTTAATGGGAACCTGGCTGGATGAAACGCTAACCTGGGGCAATGCGTTTATATTCTTCCTGTGGGCTGTCGTGCTGCTTGTTGTGGTCCTTGGTTTTGTCACCTACGCGATATATTTCGAGCGCAAGGTGATCGGCTGGATGCAGCTGCGGATCGGTCCCAACCGCGTTGGACCATTCGGTCTGCTGCAGACCGTAGCGGATATTACGAAGCTGCTGATCAAGGAAGACACGATACCGAAGAAGGCGGACCGGGCCTTGTTCATTCTTGCGCCGGCGCTTGCTTACGTGCCCGCTTTTGCCGTGTTGGCGGTTATCCCTTACACGCAGAAGCTGTATTTCGCGGATATTAATGTCGGGCTGCTGTATTATGTGGCCTTGTCAGGCATCTCCACGATCGCGGTTGTCCTCGGCGGCTGGTCGTCAAACAACAAATACGCCCTGCTGGGCGGAATGCGCTCCGCCGCGCAGATGATCAGCTATGAAGTGCCATTGGTCATATCGGTCGTGGGGGTTGTTATGGTATCGGGAAGCCTGAATCTGCGGTCTATCGCCGAGCAGCAGGGCGACTGGTTCTGGCAGTGGAACTTCCTGCCCCAGATTATTGGATTTGTCGTGTTTGTTATTGCTGCGGTATCGGAACTGAACCGGACTCCGTTCGACCTGCCGGAGGCGGAATCGGAGCTGGTAGCCGGATACCATGTCGAATACAGCGGATTCCGTTTTGCTTTTTTCATGCTCACGGAGTATGTTTACGTGTATGCCATTGCAGCGCTGACTACAGTACTGTTTCTGGGCGGCTGGCATGCGCCTGCACCGTTTCTTGATTTTGTCCCGGGTATCATCTGGTTCATGCTCAAGTTCGCCTTTATCGTGTTTTTCCTGTTCTGGCTGAGGGCGACGATGCCGCGGATTCGGGTTGATCAGTTAATGGGCTTCGGCTGGAAGGTATTGCTGCCGCTGGCTATTCTCAATGTTTTTGTAACAGCCGTCTATCTCGAGCTGTTTATTAAAGGGTAGGAGGGATAAGGTATGAAGGGTCTTTTTAAAGGGCTGGGCGTTACTTTCAAATCCATGACAGCGAAGAAGGTCACCACTTCTTATCCCGACAAGCCGCTTATTATGCCGGATCGGTTCCGGGGCATTCAGCATTTTGAGCCGGACAAATGCATTGTATGCAATCAATGCGTGCGTGTCTGTCCGACGGAGTGTATCTCGCTCACAGGCATCGCGAACCCTGATCCGGAGAAAAAAGGCAAAGTCATCGACACCTACGATATCAATTTTGAAATTTGTATTCTGTGCGATCTATGCACGGAAGTCTGTCCGACGGAAGCGATTGTCATGACGGGGAATTTCGAGCTGGCCTCTTACAGCCGGGACGATCTGTTCAAGGACCGCAAATGGCTTGACGAGAACAACAAGCTTGTCCGTCAGGACAACAATAATATCGGCGCTCCCCAAGCGGCCAGGGGAGGAGCCAAATAACGATGTTCAATGTGGAATTGACCGGCGAGTTCGTCGCATTTTTTATTTTTTCTATCATTATTATCAGCGGCGCGGTTCTTATGGTCAGCTTTACCAAGGTCGTGTACATGGTCGTCTCTCTGGCGGCGGTATTTATCGGCATTGCCGGCATGTTCATTTTGCTGAAGGCCGAGTTTCTTGCTTTTGTCCAGGTGCTGATCTATGCGGGGGCGGTCTCCATTCTGATGATATTCGGCATAATGATGACCCGTCATCAGGACAGCGAGAAGGAGCGGTCGCGGCCGCTTCAGGAGACACTGACCGCAATCGGTGCGCTGGCGCTGTTCGGTATCCTGTTTTATGCCATCCGCCAGAGCGAGTTTCCGGTACCGGAAGCAGCCCAGTCGGGCATGGACAACACAATGGAAATCGGCAAACAGCTGTTCACGACCTATGTCGTGCCCTTCGAGCTGGTATCCGTCCTGCTCACGGTCGCATTTATCGGAGCCATCGTGCTCGCGAAGAAGGAGGGGGACTAACATGTTATCTTCCTATTTGACCATGGCGGCGATTTTATTTTGTATAGGCCTGTATGGCGCACTTGTCAAGAAGAATGCGATTGTGGTGCTGCTGAGTGTCGAGCTCATGCTAAACGCGGTCAACCTGAATCTTGTCGCCTTCTCCAAATATGGCGTCGTGCCGTCCCTGACAGGACAGATGTTTGCGCTTTTTACCATTACAGTGGCTGCGGCCGAGGTGGCGGTCGGCATAGCCGTGTTGATTGCCTTGTTCCGGGCACGTGGGACGGTTAATGCCGATGATTTTGACGAGATGAGGAGGTAAACCGATTTGGATACGATGTTTTCACAGGTTGCCTGGCTCATTCCGTTGTTTCCGTTCGCCGCATTTCTGCTGCTGCTCGCCTTCGGCCGCAATCAGAGCATAGTGGGTGTGACAACAGGCATTGTCGCTTCGCTCGTTTCACTGGTGGTTTCCATTTTGGTGCTGGTGGAGCATATGAGCGACGGTACGTCCTATTACCAGTACAGCTTCAAATGGATTTCACTGGGCAGTGTTCAGATCAACGCCGGCTTCGAAGTTACGAATCTGTCGGCTCTCATGCTGGTTGTCGTGACCGGGGTCAGCTTTCTGGTTAATGTTTATTCCGCAGGCTATATGAAAGACGATGAGAGAATAAACGTGTTTTTCAGCTATGTGGCCTTGTTCACCTTCTCCATGCTGGGGCTTGTTCTAGCGGATAACATGCTGACATTATATATCTTCTGGGAATTGGTAGGCGTATGCTCCTTCTTGCTGGTAGGATTCTGGTACACCAAACCCGCAGCGGTGGCAGCCGCCAAGAAAGCCTTTATCGTGACGCGGATCGGCGATGCCGCTTTGCTGATCGCGATTTTGCTGCTTTATTGGTATATGCCGGACCACGCGCTGGATTTTGTTCATATCCAAAATGTCTTCGACGGACAGACAGGCGCAATTGCCGCAGGTGTAACCACGCTGATTGCGATTCTTATTTTTGTAGGCGCAGCCGGAAAGTCAGGGCAATTCCCCTTGCATGTATGGCTGCCGGACGCGATGGAAGGGCCAACGCCGATCAGTGCTCTGATTCATGCCGCAACGATGGTCGCCGCAGGCGTTTACCTTGTTGCGCGCACGTTTGACATCTTTCAGGCATCACAGGCCGCTATGGATGTCGTTGCTTATGTGGGCGCATTTACAGCTATCTTTGCAGCGACAATCGGTGTGGCGCAAAATGACATCAAGCGCATTCTGGCTTATTCAACCGTCAGCCAGCTGGGTTACATGATGATGGCGCTTGGTCTGGGATCGCTCACCGGCGGGATCTTCCACCTGTTTACACACGCTTTCTTCAAAGCGCTGCTGTTCCTGGGAGCAGGCAGCGTCATCCATGCGGTACATACGCAAAATATTCAGGAAATGGGCGGCTTGGGTTCGAAAATGCGCATTACCGCATGGACATTCGGGATCGGCGCGCTTGCGCTTTCGGGCATACCGCCTTTCTCGGGCTTCTGGTCCAAGGATGCAATTCTGACAACGGCGCTGCATGAGAAGCCCGTTTTGTTCGTTGTCGGCATTGCAGCTGCGTTCTTTACGGCTTTCTATATGTCCCGGCTGTTTTTCCTTGTTTTCACTGGAAAGCCCAAAGGGGAACAGCATGCGCATGAATCGCCGGCATCGATGACGCTGCCGCTTGTGGTTCTCGCGGTATTGGCGGTTATTGCCGGCTTCGTGCAGACGCCCTGGAATAACACACTTGGCTCATGGCTGACCGATGGAGCTGAGATTGGGCATGAGGGCGGCGGCCTGGTTATGGTCATTTCTACCGCAATCGGCGTCCTCGGTATCTATCTGGGATGGCTCGTTTTTGTAAAGGGCACTCTCTCGAGGGACGCGGTGTCCACCCGTGCGCCCTGGCTGGTCAGGCTGCTGGAGCGTAAATATTATATCGATGAGCTGTATGAGATCGTTGTTGTCCGTACGCTGCGGGGGCTTGGCGGCGTGCTTGCCGCATTTGACCATTACGTGATCGACGGCGTTGTCCGTCTGGTCGGAGGAGCGGCAATCCAGCTTGGCCGGGGCGGTACCCGGCTGCAGAACGGCCAGGTGCAGACCTACGGCTTGATTTCGGTGATCGGTCTTGTTGTTCTTGTAGTCGCAGTCGTTGGAAGGAGGTTCTGGTAATGCTGAACGGTCTTCCTATTCTGTCGCTTATCGTTTTCTCGCCGCTGCTGGGGATCATCCTGCTGCTTCTGCTGCCAAAGCAGAGCAGCCGCTGGCTGAAAGTGACAGCCATTGCAACGACCCTGATCCCGCTCCTGCTCTCGTTATGGCTGTATGCCGATTTTGACACGGCCAAAGGTGGCAAGCCTTATGAAGAGAATGTGACCTGGGTCGATGCTTCGCTCAACAAAGAAGTTGTTGGCGAAGTTACATCTTACGCGTTCAAATTCCAATACCATCTCGGCGTGGACGGTCTATCCCTCCCGCTGCTGCTGCTGACGACTATTGTCGCGGCGATGGCGGCGCTCGCTTCCGTCCATATTAAAAAACGCTGGAAGTCGTTCTACCTCTGGTTTCTGCTGCTGGAAATCGGCATGCTGGGCGTATTTCTGGCCAGGGATGTCTTCTTGTTCTTCGTCTTCTTCGAGCTTACCTTAATTCCGATGTTCTTCCTGATCGGAATATGGGGGTACATGAACCGGGAGAAGGCGGCTAATAAATTTCTGCTCTATAACGGTGTCGGCTCTGCCATTATGCTCATTGCCTTTGTGCTGCTGGTATCCACGGCAGGATTCACCGTCAATCAGCCTCCCGGCGAGCAGGTCACGCATTTGTCCTACAGTGGCGATTATGAAGTGATCAAGCAAAATTTGGTCGACCCCGAGTCTTATATCAATATGAAGCCGGATGCCGCGCAGGGGCTGACCAGCTTGTTTTATATGACGGATACGATGCGCTGGTCGATCTTTATTCTGCTGTTGGTCGCCTTTGGCATCAAGCTGCCGATTTTTCCGTTTCATACCTGGATGCTTCAGGTACACAAGGAGGCACCCCCGTCGGTGGTCATGATTCACTCCGGCATACTGCTTAAAATGGGGGCGTACGGCCTGCTCCGCTTTGGCGTATTTCTGTTTCCGGCTCAAGCTGGCGACTGGGCGGGAGTGATTGCCGTGTTGGGCGTAATCAACATTCTGTATGGAGCGGTGCTGGCGCTGGTCCAAAAGGATTTCAAGCTGGTGCTTGCCTATTCCTCCATTAGCCATATGGGCATTGTGCTGCTTGGTATTGCCTCTCTGAATGAAATCGGACTTCAGGGAGCGATGGTGCAGATGGTGTCTCATGGATTTATCTCCGCGCTGCTGTTCCTGATCGTCGGCATTCTCTATGAGCGGACTGGAACCACCGAGCTTCGGGAGCTTGGGGGCCTGGCCAAAAGCCTGCCGTTTATAAGCGGCATTCTGCTAGCTGCGGGAATGGCCTCGCTGGGCTTGCCTGGACTGTCCGGCTTTATTGGCGAGTTTCTCTCGCTGCTCGGATTGTTTGAATCGATGCGCATTCTAACGGCTGTCGCCGTGCTGGGCGTCATTCTGACCGCTGTCTACGTGCTGCGAAGTGTACTTGCGATAACCTTCGGGCCTGCGAAGGAACGATTCGCCGCGCTGCGGGACGCACGGCTGATCGAAGCGGTGCCAATGATCGCCCTGCTGGCCTTTATTGTACTGATCGGGATCTATCCGGCCGTCCTTACAGAGCCGATGAAACACGGCTTTGACGCACTGCTGCAGGAACTTAACGGGAAGGTGGGGAGATAGACAATGGATACTACCCAACAGTCGCTCACCTGGAGCGATGCGGCCTATCTCGCCCCGGAATGGATCCTAATTGCGTTTGCGATTGTGCTCGTCGTAACCGATCTGGCGATGCCAAGAAGGATCAGCCGGGCTGTGATCGGCTGGCTCACGCTTACCGGCCTGCTGACCTCGCTTGGCTTTGTCATCTGGCGATTGATCGATCTGATCAATCACCCGGCTTCCATTGATGCCAGCGGGGAGCAGGTTGGCGGCGCGATCCGTCTCTTGGCTGACAGCTACCGGATCGACCAGTTTTCCAGTCTGCTGAAAATTGTCTTTCTTGCCGCAACGGCACTCATTGTTCTTCTCAGTCTGGGTACCGTTAAACGAGAGGAAATTCCAGATAAGGGAGAATTCTATTACCTGCTCCTTCCGGCTGTTGTCGGAGCCATGATGATGGCCTCCTCAGGCGATCTGATTACCTTGTATATCGGCCTGGAATTGCTCAGCATTACCACCTATGTGCTGGTTGGCATGCGTAAATCAGCGGTCCAGTCCGCCGAAGCGGCATTTAAATATGTCGTGACGGGGGGAATCTCGTCGGCGTTGATCCTGTTCGGGATGTCTTATCTGTACGGGATAACAGGAGCTACCAATCTGGGTGCCATCGCAATAGGCATCCAGCAGCACGCGGCGGATTACAAGGAGATGCTGTATGTTGCATTCTTCTTCTTAATCGCGGGGCTCGGAATCAAAATCGCGGCGGCTCCCTTTCATCTCTGGGCGCCGGATGTCTATCAGGGCGCACCGACGCCGGTCACGGCATTCCTCGCGGTTGTATCCAAGGGAGCGGCACTGGCTGTTATGTTCCGCATCGTTTATAATGTGGTGCTGTTCGCTAATACGCCGGATGCCCCTATCGCCGACGATATGCTGCTGGTGCTGCTGATCTTGGCGGCCGCTGCTATGATCGTTGGCTCGACGGCTGCTCTTCGGCAAGTGAATATGAAACGTCTTATGGCGCTATCCGGCGTCGCCAATGCAGGTTTCCTTATCGTGCCGCTGGGCATTTCCTTTAAAGGGGCTCACGCGTCCAACTTCAGTGAATTCCTGTTCTTTCTGGTGGCATATATGCTGATGAACATTGGAGCGTTCGCGGTCATTTCTGTCGTCGGCAGAGCCTCAGGCCATTATGAACTGAACGGATTTGCCGGGCTCTATTACCGTGCGCCCTGGACAGCCGCAGCCATGATCATATTCGTATTGTCGCTGGCGGGACTTCCGGTCACCGGCGGGTTCTTCGGCAAATTGTTCATTCTGCTCGGCGCCGCCCAATCCCAGGTCTACTGGATTGTAGCGGTGATGGTGGCAACCAGCGCCATCTCCTATTATTTCTACTTCGGCATCGTGCGGCAGATGTTCATGCGTGCGGCGACTCAGGAGACGGAGGTGCCGGTACCGGTGCCCGCGGCTATCGCTATATGGTTATGTGCTGTGGTGACAGTCGCGCTTGGTATCTTTCCGGGGCCGGTGCTGGGCTGGATCAATGAGCATTTCTCGATTATCCACGATTTATTTACACGTGTGGGGAGCTGACAAGCAATCCTGTGCATGCATCACACAAGCGGTTCAGGCCCTGAGGGGATCCTGGACCGTTTTTTCGTATGGAATCCTGGCCCCGTGAACCCCAAGGGTGAAGGACAGCCGTTTTCCCCTCCCGGGTCAATAAAAGGAATCAACTAGGTCGCCTGGCGCATAGTATCGAAAAGCAATGCATTCCCGTATAGGACTATAGGCGCTTTATGGGGGTCATACAAATTTAACAAAGGAGATTGCAGCCTTCAGCGCGAAAAGGTTTCATAATACTAATTTACAGGTTAAAGGCAGAATATGATGAATGAACCATACTGGGATCCGCATTTGAATATAAACCGCAATCTAAAGGACGATTCCAGGCAGGTTGCAGTAGTAGCGCAGGGCCGTTTTGGCCAGGCTTGTTTCATCATGCCGCTGCATGGATACTTCCCTTTTTTACAACTCGGTCAGACTCTCATTCCTATGGGATGTGGCATGGCAGCGGAAGATGATCCGTGTGTAAATACGTTTGTGAATAAGGCTGCAAGTGAAATACCGAAGTCTGTTGAAGCAAAGGTCCACCTATGGAGAGCAATAACGAGCAAAGCATCTTTGGGGCGTCTGGCACTTGTTTTTCTCATGGTTTGGAGTTTATTGGCAGGTCTGCTGCTCCCTGATCCCGGACACATGCTGGCAGGTCCGGCTCCGGCAAACCCGCCCTCTGCTGGGGTGGCACAGAAGGCGGCTGCAGCCCAGTCCATGAAAGAACCACAAAGCTGGTTGCTCAAATGGAAGCCTGGTCAGGAAAAGCCGCTGTCTGGCACGGAGGTAATCAGCCGCCAAACGCTCTTCTCTGCCGTGGATGTGGTCCAGCCGGCCAATCCAGAGGGAGACATCGGAGACTGGCTGCGCAAGCTCCGCCAGACGCCGGGCGTTGCCTATGTTGAACCAAGTGGACCCGTGAGTCTTCTGGCTGCGGCAAGCACCAATGATCCCGAACTGCCCAAGCAGCATTTTCTGGATCAGATCGGAGCGAAGGAAGCTTGGTCGACCTTACATGACCAGACGGACTTAACGATTGCGCTGGTGGACACAGGGGTTGATCTGAACCATCCGGATTTGAAAGACAATCTCGTTGAAGGCACCAACCTTGTCCGCCCCGGAACGGCTCCCCAGGACGACAATGGACACGGTACGGCGGTGGCTGGCGTTCTGGCCGGAGCAGGTAATAATAAGCTGGGCATAGCCGGGATTCTATGGAAAGCCAAAATTATGCCGATCAAAGCATTGGATGAAGACGGCTACGGAGATGAAGAACGACTTGGGGAAGCTATTCTTTACGCCGTAAAAAAAGGCGCCAAGATCGTTGTATTATCGGTTGGGCTATACAGGTATTCACCTTATATGAAGGATATTGCCATGTATGCGGAATCCAAAGGCGTGCTGCTCGTCGCCGCAAGCGGGAACGACGGCAAGACACTGGGAGCCAAGGCCAAGGTGAAATATCCCGCCGCTTATCCTAGTGTGCTGGCTGTAGGTGGAGTAAGCTCGGAAGGTCAACCGGAGCCGCGCTCCAACAATGGTCCTGAGATTGATATTGCCGCTCCGTGGAGCGTTTATACAACAGCGGTAGGCGGCGGCTATACGCGCGAGGAAGGAACCTCCATGTCGGCTCCTCAGGCAGCAGCCGCAGCTGCGCTCATCTGGGCCGTCCATCCGGATTTCAAGCCGTATCAGATTCGCGAAATGCTGAGGCAGAGCGCGAAGGATATCGGGAAGAAAGGCGTGGACGAGGCCGCTGGCTACGGACTGCTTAGAATTGACAGGGCGACATCCACAACACTCAAGGCCGATGCCTACGAGCCGAATAATTCCCGTGATAAGGCTGCGGTGTTTCCGCTTGGCACTAAGATTGCGGCAGAAATGGCAGGTCATTCCGACCGGGACTGGTATGTGATTAATGCGCCATATGACGGCGTCCTGTCGATCCAGTTTCAAGGGATAACCGCGGCGGACGGCAACCAGCCATCAGTGACGATTTCCCATTATGCAGGAGACGAAGCCCAAAGCGTGAAAGAAACGAAGCTGGGCAACGAGACGGGGGACTGGAAAGTCAAGAAGGGGAATAATTACTTTGAACTCCGGCTTTCGGACAGACAGAACCAGACGGTTCTGCCTTACCTGCTCACCTCCACCTTTCAGATGAGCCCGGATGCCTATGAGAAAAATGACAAACAGTATTCGGGCTTCACCCTTGCTCCCCGGTCGCAGACGATCGTCGGCAACTTTCACCAATCAGGGGACCGGGACTGGTATACGGTTCATTTCGAGACAGGAGGCACGCTCAAACTGACGTTGTCTACGGATTCTGTCCGGATCGATCCATCCTTGTCCATTCAGAGACAGGACGGCCCTCTGCTTGAGGTGGATGAGAATGGAGAAGGAGTAAGCGAAACCTCAGAGCTTATGAGCGTTACGCCGGGCACTTATTATTTTCGCGTATATAACGCCATGTCAGCGCAAGCAAGTCCCGTTCCCGGGCAGTATACGATGACAATGGATTTCAGAACCAAATATACAGATCCCAATGAGCCCAACAACAAAGCCTATGAGGCGACTGTGGTTAGTCCGGGCTCCGACTATGTCGGAGTCATGGGGAACAAACAGGACGTGGATTGGTACCAACTCCGTCTGGCAGCAGGCAGTGTCGTCAGTCTGAAGGTGAACGGCATTCCGGCAGGCACCAGGATGAAAGCTGTCATGATGGATAAACGGCAAAAGGCTCTGGTGACGCTGGAATCCAAAACCGGAGAATCGGTCATGACAACGGAGAAAAAGCTGGAAGCGGGTTTATATTATATCAAACTGACGGCCAGCGCTCCGTTCGACAAGCAGTATTACCGCTTGCGAATCGATACGGATCAAATGGTCGCAGGCTACCGGGATATTTCGGGGCACTGGGCCGAGAGTGCAATTGTTGCTTTGAACAAGAAAGGCATTATCGCCGGGAGCGGCGCTTATAAATTCAGGCCGGATGCAAGCATTACAAGGGCCGAAGCGGTCTCCATGCTGGTGCGGGCATTTAAACTGCCCAAAGGCGGCTCGACCGGCTTTAAAGATGTTCCCGCGAAGCATTGGGCGGCAGGAGCGATCGCGCAGGCGGTTGCGGCCCGCTTAGCAAGCGGTTATCTAGGCGGGGTATTCGGCCCGGACCGCTTCATTACACGCGAGGAAATGGCCGCCATGCTGGTCCGGGCGCTTAAACTCGGGACCGCCAAACCGCCAAAGGCCCCCTATAACGATGTGGAGCTGAGTCGCTGGTCGGCCCCTTCCCTGAGCGCCCTTAAGCAAAAAGGGATCATCGGCGGGTATCCAGGTCAGCAGTTTAAACCCGAACAAACCGCAAGCCGGGCCGAATTTGCATCTCTGCTGCTGCGGGCATTAAAATAGAGGTTGCGGCTTTAGGAAGCAGCGGATGATATCTGCCTTTTTCCAAGCCGGGCGCGGGACCTTTTTCCCGACATTCAAGAGGCCAGGTGAATTGGAAATGAATATGGGCAATGTCGTTGCGACGGCAGGGATGCATGCGCTGGTGTCCATTATAATCGAGCTCATGTGCATTACATTGGCTTGGTACGTAATACAAGATGTGAAGCTGGATTTGTTCATGCGCCGTCCCCGCAGTATCAGAGCAAGACTGCTGCAGGTCATGATTGCCGTGATCTTCGGTCATTTATTCGCCGGATTTGTCATTGATTACTGGCAATGGTCCAATCTGCTTAAAGGAATTGTCGAATAACCAGGCAGAAACATGTCAACAATGGATAATACATGACGGTACGAAAAATCAAAACAGGTGCGAATGGTATATTATGCTTTAATTTTGACATTTAGAAAATAAGGCTTGTCGATTTATGTTGCTAAATGTTATGATGAAAGTTAGGTGCCGAAACCATGGTATCATATTTCACACGATTAGTTAGAAGAAATCTACTGCGCGCGGAGGGAAACCTAAGATGAGCAAAATAATCGTCCGCGGCGGCCAGCGTTTATCCGGAAATGTCCGAGTGAGCGGTGCAAAAAACGCCGTTCTGCCGATTCTCGCGGCCACGTTACTGGCACAAGAAGGTGAAAGTGTCATTTATGACGTGCCTCATTTAGACGACGTCACTACGATCCAACAAGTGTTGTCCGCTTTGGGCGGCACGCTCACATACAGTAATGAAACGATGCGGATTTCCGCGCAGCGATTAACCTCTTTCGAAGCTCCTTATGAGCTTGTCCGTAAAATGCGGGCGTCGTTTCTGGTAATGGGTCCTCTTCTTGCCCGTCTTGGCCGTGCGAGAATTTCGCTGCCAGGAGGCTGCGCGATCGGTACGCGTCCCATCGACCAGCATTTGAAGGGCTTTGAAGCGATGGGAGCGGAGATCATTCTCGGTCAAGGCTACATTGAAGCCCGTACCCGGGATCGTCTTAAGGGAGCCAAAATCTATCTGGACGTTGCCAGCGTAGGCGCCACCGAGAATATTATGATGGCTGCTGCACTTGCGCAAGGGACGACCACGATTGAGAATGCGGCCAAGGAGCCTGAAATCGTAGATCTGGCCAATTATTTGAATGCGATGGGAGCCAAGGTTCGCGGAGCTGGAACTGGCCTCATCCGTATTGAAGGCGTCGAGCAAATGTTTGGTGTTGCACATACGGTAATTCCCGACCGTGTCGAAGCCGGCACATTTATGATTGCGGCGGCGATTACCGGTGGAGATGTACATATTGACGGGGCGATTTCCGATCACCTGGCTCCTGTAATCTCCAAATTGCAGGAAATGGGCGTGGAAATTACAGAAACCGATAACGGACTTCGGGTGAATGCCCCCGGCAAACTGAAAGCTGTTGATGTCAAAACACTGCCTTATCCGGGATTCCCGACCGATATGCAGTCGCAAATGATGGCGCTGCTCATGATGTCGGAAGGCACAAGCATTGTAACGGAAACCGTATTCGAGAACCGTTTCATGCATGTGGAAGAATTCCAGAAGATGAGCGCTCAAATCAAGGTGGAAGGCCGTACCGCTATTGTAAGCGGCGGACTTGCTCTGACAGGCGCCCGAGTATGCGCAACGGATCTCAGGGCGGGAGCGGCGCTTGTGTGTGCAGCCCTGTGTGCCGAAGGTGAGACCGAAATTACCGGCATTCATCATGTGGATCGCGGTTATGTGGATATAACAGGCAAGCTCGCAGGTCTGGGTGCCACCATTTTCCGGATTGATGGGAATATGGAGTCACAGACAAATGCAGAGGCGCCTGACGATAGCGGTATTGAAGAACCTGACTATAGCACAGTCATGAATGATGTCATCCCTTTCCCGGTACAGCCTCAAGTTGAACCAGAGGTGACGATCTCGGCAGCTGCCGCTGAACCGGCACCCGAGAAGCATGAATATAAACGCGATAAAGAAGTTGCCCGTCTGAAAGTCCAGCCGACCTGGGCATGATGTCCGGCTATCCCAAAGTACCCCCTTAGCTGCTGAAGACAAGCGGCAGAGGGGGTATTTATTTTGACATTTTGACCTCCTTCCCATCCCGCAACAAGCATTTTATCCACTCTATTACTATAGAGCGCCGCCCATCATTGTACTATCCTACTAAATGACTTCATAGACTATACAAGTCGCTGCTTTAAAAGAGCAGTTAGAAAGAGTAGAAGCCAAACTGACAGAGGAGGAGCATGCTAAATTGGATCAGATAAGATGGCGGACAAGACGGCGCCGAGGGTGGAGCACTGGAGTATGGCGGTGGTGGGGCGGTTTTGCCGCAGGCCTTGTAATGATGGTTCTATGGAAAAGCATGATGCTGGGCGGAACGCAGCGAGACATAGAGAAGTTGAAGTTGGAAGAGATAGAGTCCTCCCCCATGCAGACGCCGGAAACAGCGGACGGCGGGAAAAACGGCAGCTCTTTGCAAACAACAGGGAACAAGAGCAAAGGACAAGCGCAGCCGCCGCAGAAGGAAACGGCAGCCGCCAGCCTTGAAGCAGAATCTCTCAGCGACTATGAACGGACGCGGGTCAGCGTTTATATTACAGCGGACAAGCGTGTCGAAACGCTTCCTATCGAGCTTTATGTAAGGGGCGTGATTGCAGCCGAAATGCCTGTCGATTTCAAGCTTGAAGCGCTCAAGGCCCAGGCGATTGCAGCGCGTACCTATATATACCGGCGGATGGCGGCGGGTGAGCGGGTTGTCTCGACGGGTGCGGGCGCAGCTGATGTGACCGACACCGTGCAGCATCAAGTGTATCTGCCCCTTGACAGGCTTTTGGACCGTTGGAAAGGCACGGCAAAGGATTTGAATATAGGCAAACTGAACCGTGCGGTAGAGGAGACCAAGGGGCAGATTATTACCTATAAAGGGAAGCCTATCGAAGCGGCCTTCTTCTCTACCAGCAATGGCTATACGGAAAATGCCTCAGACTATTGGCAGATTGATGTGCCTTATTTGCATAGCGTGGCAAGTCCTTGGGATAAGGAAATATCCCCGCGTTTTAAGGAAACGGTCACCATGAAACTGGGTGATTTTGCAAGCAAGCTGGGCGTGAAGAAAAATGCGGCCAAAACAATGCGGATCCTGGAGACTACCGAAGGCAAGCGGATCAAAACCGTTGCCGTCGGAGGGCTGACCTTAAGCGGCCGCGAAGTCCGCGAGAAGCTGGGACTGGCTTCCTCCCAATTCTTATGGGAGATCAAGGATGATGACATTGTCATAACTACCTTCGGTTACGGACATGGCGTCGGCATGAGCCAGTGGGGAGCCAATGGGATGGCAGAAGAGGGCAGCGGTGCGGTACAAATCGTAACTCACTACTATTCCGGCACTAAGGTGGAACAAGCTTCGAAGATTCAAGGCCGTCTCTAGTCTTGCATTGCCGAGTTTCACCTCCAGCTACTGATTGATAGGCATCTGCTGCACGGGTAGCGCACTTCCGCGCTTGTCCACAGCGGTCTTGCCTTCTGACAATCTTTCAAAAATGTTTGTCCCTCACGTATAAACTGCTAGGTTGTGGCAACAATGGCTAGTGAGGTGATAGAACAATGAATGATCAAAACAAACCAAAGCTCAATGAAGACTCTCCCAAAACTGCTATGGGAGGAACTGCCGTCAAACCTTCTGCATGGAGAAAGCTGCTGTCGAAGAAATGGACAGCCCCAGCAGCATTCATGGCCGCGGCAGCAATTATCGTAACCTTAATGTGGATTTACCAGGGGGCGGATAAACCAACTACGACAAAGCCGGCAACCGACTCCGAGGTAAGCCAAGGTACGACGAATGTCCCTGCTGACGTGGAGCAAACGGATGACACGCTTGAAGTGGCTTCATCGAATGAAACGATGCAATGGCCGGCTGACTATACGCAGCTGGAAGTCGTCTCCCCATTCTATGATGAGAAAGCGCCAAGTGAAGAACGCCAGGCTGCGATGATCCAAACGGGCAACACATTCACAGCCAATATGGGCATTGATCTGGCGAACACTGCCGACAAAACATTTGATGTTTCCGCAGCGCTCAGCGGCCGGGTAACGGTAGCCGAGCAGCATCCGCTTAATGGCAGCATTGTGGAGATCAAGCATGCTGACGGTATCATGACGGTTTACCATAGCCTCAGCGACGTCCAGGTGAAAGTCGGCGATGAAGTGAAGCAGGGCACGCTGATCGCAAGAGCGGGACGCAGCGAGCTGGAGAAGGATCTGGGCGTGCACTTGCATTTCGAGGTTCGCAAAGACGGCAAAGCAATCGATCCGAAAACGCTGCTGACCCTGGCATCCGCAGAATCCAATCAATAAAACAAACTTATTAAGCACCGGCGGCAAATAAGCGTAAAGGCAGGGGAAACCCTGTCTTTTTGCTTATTTTCAGAGCTTTTTGGCATGCCGGAAGACCTGCTGATTTGAAAATATTTGCACAACTTGGGCTTGTCAGGCTTGGACATAAAGAATATATACCCGTACCCCTCATATAATGTACCAAACTATCTCGAGTAGGGAGGCGGGAGCGTGCACGATTACATCAAGGAACGGACCATAAAGATCGGCCGTTGTATCGTCGAGACAAAGCATACGGTACGAACGATCGCCAAAGAGTTTGGTGTCTCGAAAAGCACGGTGCACAAGGATTTGACCGAGCGGTTACCGGAAATCAATCCCGATTTGGCGGACCAGGTGAAGCATATCCTGGAATACCACAAATCGATCCGGCACCTAAGGGGAGGAGAGGCGACGAAAATCAAGTATAAGAAAACCAGCGGACGCAAACGCGAAGTGCTTGCCGCAGCAAAATCGTAAGCGATTTTTTCTACAAAAATAGAGGATTTTCGTTCTATTCAGCGAATACTGTACGATATGATGATTGCATCGACTACTATTCGTTCTGGGGGACTTCAGGCTTATGTTTAGCAAGGACATTGGAATTGATCTGGGTACGGCTAATGTGTCCATTCATGTAAAGGGAAGGGGCATTGTCCTGGATGAGCCTTCGGTCGTCGCGATCGAAAGCGAAACAAAACGCGTGCTTGCTGTAGGAGAAGAAGCGCATCGCATGGTGGGACGTACGCCTGGCAACATTATCGCCATCCGGCCTCTTCGGGACGGCGTAATCGCCGATTTTGAGATTACCGAAATTATGTTGAAGTCTTTTATTGACCGTGTGGGCGGCCGTTCCTGGTATAGCCGCCCGCGAATTCTTATTTGCGCACCCGCCAATATTACATCCGTGGAGCAAAAAGCAATTCGCGAGGCCGCTGAGCGCAGCGGTGCAAGGGATGTGTTTTTGGAGGAAGAGCCCAAAGCGGCTGCGATCGGCGCAGGGATGGATATTTATCAGCCGAGCGGCAATATGGTTGTGGACATTGGCGGCGGAACGACGGATGTTGCTGTTCTATCTATGGGCGACGTCGTTACCGCCTCTTCCATTAAGATTGCCGGGGACAAGTTTGACGAAGCCATTATGAAATATATCAAGAGTAAATACAAGCTGCTGATTGGCGAACGGACAAGCGAGCATATCAAGATTCAGATCGGGACGGTTTATCAGGACGGCCGCAGGGAGGAAATCGATATTCGCGGACGTGATATGGTATCAGGCCTGCCGCTGACCGTTACGATTCACTCGGAAGAGGTGCGGGAAGCGCTTTGGGAGCCGGTCTCCCATATTGTAGCGGCAGCCAAATCGGTGCTTGAGCGGACACCTCCGGAGCTATCGGCTGACATTATTGATCGCGGCGTTATTCTAACCGGGGGCGGGGCGCTCATCAGCGGTCTGGACACGCTGCTTGCGGAAGAGCTGCGCGTTCCGGTTCTTATCGCCGAGGACCCGATGCACTGTGTGGTCAAGGGAACGGGCCTGCTGCTAGACCATCTGGACCGCATGAAGAAATAGAAAAGTCCAAAGCTTCGATAAACAGGAGAATACGGATTGGCTAATGGCTTGCGCTTGGGTAGGACGCCAAGAGGGGGACGTGCCGAGAAGTGCAAATGAGCCTAAAGACATAGGAATCAGCTATTCATCCCGCTCCTTTTTTTGCCGATGTATAGGTATATGTGTTTGTTTCGCGAATATGAGGTGTTTCTTTAGGCAAACACAGCATATACTTACGAAGTCAGCTTTCACGCGAGAGCATCAGGAGGATTCCATTTCATGCTAAGAGGTCTTTATTCGGCTGCCGCAGGTATGATCGCCCAGCAGCATCGTCATGATACGGTAACAAATAATATTTCAAACATAAATACGCCCGGTTATAAGCAAAATAATGCCGTTACCCGTTCGTTTCCGGAAATGCTTCTGCAGTTGACCGGGGTAGCGAACCAGAGCGGTCCGATCGGGAAAATAAATACGGGTGTTTTCGCCGAAGAGAGCTTGCAGATTCAACTTCAGGGCGATCTGACCCAAACAAACCAGTCCTCTGATTTTGCTATTGTTTCCGATATTGAGGTTCCGGGCATTCAATTTGATGAATCCGGCAAATATGTCTCGCCAGACGGTCAGCTGACCTTTCAGCCTCAAGCCTTTTTTACGGTGCAGGATGCCGGCGGCGAGCAGCGCTATACACGGGACGGATCGTTTAAGCTGGACGAGCAGGGATACTTGTCGATGGCAGATGGTTCCAGGGTACTGGGAACGGGCGGAGCGCCTATCCAGCTGCCGGCTGGCGTCTCGCTCGATCAGCTGACATTGAATGACCAGCACCAGCTTGTCAATGCAGCGGGCACGAATGTCGGCCAGCTGCTGCTCACGCGCATTGACAATCCCAATGATCTGGTGCGCGGCGGCGACGGAAAGTTTGTATTGAACGGCGATGCGGGAAATGCGCGTCCCATCAATGCCGGTGACCGCGTGGAAGTCCGTCAAGGATATATCGAACGGTCAAATGTCGACTCCGCGCAATCGATGGTGGATCTGATGTCGGCGATGCGGGCTTATGAGGCGAATCAGAAGGTCATTCAATTTTATGACCGGAGCCTGGATAAGGCGGCTAACGAAGTCGGACGTATTTAAAACCTCGATAAGCTTGGATAGCGAAGGAGACGGCTCATGAACAGTTCAATGATTAATGCGATGGTTTCCATGAACGGGCTGCAGCAGAAGCTGGACATACTGGCTGATAATATTGCGAACGTGAATACGACCGGATATAAACGCAAGCAGGGCTCTTTTGAAGATCTGCTCACAACGTTGAAGCAGCAGCCAAAAGATTTCTCACAGCCGGGCAGATTGACGCCTCTGGGTTTCAATCAGGGATGGGGCTCGCGTCTGACGATGGTACAGCCGGATCTTTCCCAAGGAAAACTGCAGCAGACCGATCAACCTTATGATGTGGCCATACAAGGCAATGCCATGTTCGAGGTACTGGCCGATGATGCGGGAAGCCGGGCTTATACAAGAAATGGCGCCTTTCAGTTGACGTTCGACCAGAACGGAAATAATATCCTGACCACCAAAGAAGGATATCCCGTTCTGGATACCGGCAATCAACGAATTGAAATCCCGCCTGAAGCGAAGTCGGTGCGGATTGACAAGGACGGCTCCATAACAGGAATATTGGGTACAGGCGGAACAATTCCGCTCGGCCAGTTGAAGCTTGTCCAAGCGCTTAAGCCAGGCCTGTTGTCGCCGGTTGCGGATAATTTATTTGCTCTTGCGGACGGAGTGAATGTCAATGATGCTTTTCGTACCGTAACGGCGACCAATGATAATGACATCTCTGTTAATCAAGGTTTCTTGGAATCCTCCAATGTTGATTTAACCAGTGAGATGACAGAACTGATTAACGTGCAGCGCGCCTATCAATTAAGTTCAAGAGCGTTGTCCTCAAGTGACACCATGATGGGACTTGCGAACAACATGCGCGCTTAGGAAATGAGTGAAGTGTCATGGAAACGAAGAAAATTGCAGACGGTATATCACAATCGGAAAGACTCAGCCTGCTGAAGCCGCCTGTAAGGAATGAGAATCCAGCTGCCAGAGGTCCGGAGAAAAGCCAGCCTGATATGCAAGAAGAGGGCAAGGACCGCGAAGCTGCTCAAACCAAACGCCATCCCATGCTGCGAGTGCTGTTGTGGTGCCTGCGGAAAAGCATTGTACCTATACTTTGCGTGCTTGCCATTCTCGGCGGCATGTATATCGGATATGTGATGCTAGGCCACCGGCCCTCTTCCGATGTGTTTATGTGGGATACATGGAAACATATGTATGATTTGATTTTTGCGGATTCCTGATAATGGATGGGCACACCTGCTTCCTTGCAGCTGACAAGGAGTAGGTTTTTTTGCTTTTGCGATCTAATTGGAATTATGGGCCTGTCACATATAAACAGCCTGCTTGGCCAATCGCATTTAAGGGCGATCGCCAAGCAGGCTGTTTGATCAGTTTAAGGCTTTACGGTTACGCGAAGCGTGATGGTTTTTCCTTCATAAACGGCTTTAATGGTAGCCGAGCCTTTGGCAATGGCTTTGATCGTGCCGCCCGTAACGATAGCAGTTTTGCTGCTTGAGGTGGTCCAGACAGCCGATTTGGTGATGTCCACGACTTTATCGCCTTCATACTCCGCGGTAAGCTTCACGGTCTCGGATGCTCCCGGGGCAAGCGTGAATGACTTATCCGACAAGACCAGCTTTTTCAGCTTTGGCTTTACGGCTATTACAACCTCAACCGTTTTATCCTGATAGGTACCGACAAGCTTGCCGGAGCCTTCAACAAGTGCCTTAACGTTGCTTCCCTTGACGGTAGCAAGCGTTTCGGGATTGAGGGTCCAATTGATTTTGGAAGCCAGATTTACAGATTTGCCGCTCTTGTAAATGCCGGTTACTTTAAACGTTTTGGAGCGTCCGGGATTAAGCACGACATAAGTCGCATCAACGAACAGCTTCGTAATTTCTTCTTCAATGGTCACCGGCAGCGTAAGGGTTTTACCCAAATAAGTACCGGTGAGCGAAACGTTTGAGACTACCAGCCCTTTCATGTTGGGCGATTTCAGAAGCAGATTCGGTGAAGACGTCTTCCAGGCAATTTTAGCGGAAATATCTTCTTCCATTCCGCTTTCATAGATCACTTTGACGGAAGGAAGCTTCAGTTCTTTACCCACTACGATTGAAATATTTTGAAGTTCGGTGATGAGAACAAGCGGTTTCTCGTTGACGCTGACTGTTACAGAAACGGTCTTGGACTGAACTTCAGCCTTCAATACAGCCGTTCCGACTTTTTTGCCCACCCATTTGCCGTCTTCCTTGGCAAGGACTGTTTCATCGCTGCTGGTCCAGCTCACGAGGCTGGAGACATCGACGCTATCGCCTGCGAGGGCCTTGGCTGTTACGGCCGGGATTACGACAGCTTCATTCAGGAAAACATCGGCTGTGTCTTTGGCGACCGTAAGGCTGGTGATGGTCGGGTATACAATGACAGAGGCCTGCTGCGACAGCCCTTTGTAGGTTGCTGTGATCGTCGTGCGGCCAATGCCTTTGGGTGAAACCATTACGGTGTGATTGGCAGTGTCTACAGTTACTGTTGCGGCGAACGGATTGCTTGATTTCCATGTGGCCTCCTCGGAGACATCTATGGTGGTCTCTTCATCATTCAGGACAATAAGAGAAAAAGCAACCGGCTGGCCGTTGAGCAGAAGATGCTGGTCTTCCTTCGGCGTGATCCGCATGGCTTCATAAGCAGGGCGGACAACGACATCGATCGAGCTGCTTACCCCCAGATAACTGACGGTAATGGCAGTCGTGCCCGGTCCGATTGCTTTGACCACGCCTTTATCGACCGTTACGATTGAGGCATTTCCGCTGGCCCATGCAGCATCGGCCGTTACGTTTTTGCTGGAACCGCTTTTGGGTTCCGCCGTAGCGCTGAGCGTTGTTTCGGGGTCACCGGTTTTGAGCTCCAGCAACGTCTTTGGAGAAATCGATATCGACTTGAAAGGGGAAGTTACCTTCAGTTTGATCGCATCCGATTTTCCTTTAAATTTCCCTGTTATCGTCGCTTCTCCGGCTGCGACCAGCGTAACCTTGCCTGCGCTTACGGTAGCGACCGCGGTATTGGAGCTGGTCCAGGTGGCACTGGAAGTTACGTCCGTATCCGAGTTTCCGGATTTTGCGGCGGACAATTTATATTCCGGTGTTTCGCCAAGCAGGACATCATCGCTGTCCCCGGGATCCAGACCGTTTTGGGTCAGCTTCATCGATTCGTAACGGTATTCCGATGTGACGTCGAGCGTAACTTTGAAGCCTTTATATTGAGCACTGATAGTGGCACTGCCGCTGGACAGTCCTGTCAGGATGCCTTTATCCACTTTGACTGCTGCCGCATTGCTGGAAGACCATGTGGCGTCGCTGGTGACGTCCTTGGTCGAGGTCAAACCTTGAATGGTGGCGTTTAACGCCAGGATGATAGCATCTTCTTCAACAATAAGCTTGGTTGATGACGGGATGGAATTAAATTGAATGCCGGTGACGGTATCCTCGGCGGCAAATGCGATACCCGAGATTGAGGACATGCATAGGGACAAGGCCAACAAGGCGGCGAACCAGACCCGGGCCGGACGGTGCGGTTTCATGTTCTTAACCATAATCATTGTAATTAAATTTCCCTCCTAAGAGTTTTCTTGTACTACCTTGAATATGCTCCTCTGCAACAAGAAAACTCACATCGGAAGCATAAACAGAGTTTTCTTGTACTACCTTGAATATGCTCCTCTGCAACAAGAAAACTCACATCGGAAGCATAAACAGAGTTTTCTGGTACTACCTTGAATGTGCTCCTCTGCAACAAGAAAACTCACATTGGAAGCATAAGCTAATAGAACCGATTTTTTTCCGTTACTATGTATTTAACGGACGCAGAGCTCTGAAATTGAAGATGTAAACCAACTATTTCCAAATAAGTTTCAGGGCCCCCATCCCGTCAACCTGCGGAAGAGGCGCCCCGGTACGCGCGAGATGGTTTTATTTTTGGTAGGGTAGAGGTATAATAGCCTGTAGGAACTTTGCCGGGAATCGGCATTTTCAAGGGGAGGCGCAGACGTTGAATCTGCCTAATCTATTAACGCTGCTGCGGTTTGCGTTAATTCCGGTTTACGTCTTCATTTTTGCATCGGGACATATGATTACGGCATTTTTCGTTTTGGTCGCCGCCGGATTGACCGACATTTTGGATGGCTACTTGGCCCGCAGGAATAATCAAGTGACCACTCTGGGCTCCATGCTGGATCCGCTGGCAGACAAGACGATGATGATTACCGTCATTTTATCCCTCCTGATTACCGGTCATATTCCCTGGAGCGCGGGTGCGGCAATATTCATCAGAGACCTGGGGATGATCATAGGGTCGGCGTTCTTTCATTTCCGGGGAAAGAAGACAGTCCCGGCAAACTGGATGGGCAAGCTGACAACGGTTCTCTATTACGTGGCTATCATGTTTATTTTCTTTGAGCAGTCCTTTGCCACCACCTATTTATGGGCGGTTATCGTTTTCTCGTTTATTACTTCCTTTATCTATATTTTCCTGTTTGTCGGACTTAACAAAGATCAGCAGATCAGCAAAGCGGAGTAAGAAGTTGCGGGGATATGACTGTATGCGTCATAAAAAAGGAGCTTGGCCATCTGACGCTTCGGGTCATTTGGCCAAACCCCTTATCTCAACCTCCACGACTGCAGTTCATGAAGGATGACTTTATTGTGGCACAATTGAAACGATTTTAAACATGGATCGCGAAAGGAGTTTTTCGAACTTGCTTGATATTAAACAAATTATGGACATTATCCCGCATCGGCCCCCTTTTCTGCTTATTGACCGTATTCTTGAGGTGGAAGAAGGCAAAAGAGCTGTAGGAATTAAAAATGTAACGATGAATGAGCCTTTCTTCACCGGCCATTTTCCCCAATATCCGGTTATGCCGGGCGTTCTTATCGTCGAAGCGCTTGCCCAAGTAGGCACGGTTGCCATTCTGATGGTGGAGGCCAACCGCGGAAAAATCGGATTCTTCGCCGGCATTGACAACTTCCGCTTCCGCGGGCAAGTGACGCCAGGGGATACGTTGACGCTTGAGGTAGAAATCACGCGGCTCAAAGGCATGATCGGCAAAGGTCAGGCTACCGCCAAGGTGGACGGAAAAGTTGTAGCTGAAGGCGAGATCATGTTTGCCCTTAAAGACCCTGATGCATCTTAATGTACACTAATTCTGGATGGACTACATAGGGCTGGATACAGAGCATTTCATTTAATGTGGAGAGAAGGGAATAATAGAAATGGAACAAACGGCAAATGAACGTTATAAAACCTGGTTAAACGATGCGGCGATCGATGCTGCAACCAAGGAAGAGCTTGCGGCTATAGCAGGCAACGACAAAGAAATCGAGGACCGTTTCTACCGCGATCTCGAATTTGGGACCGGCGGCTTGCGCGGCGTTATGGGGGCGGGTACGAATCGCCTGAATGCTTATACAGTGGGGAAAGCGACGCAGGGCCTGGCTGTATGGGCACTTGCCAAAAGCAGCAGTCCCTCTGTTGTAATTGCCCATGATTCCCGCAATTACTCGCCGGAATTTGCTCTTGAAGCCGCGCTTGTTCTTGCCGGGAACGGTGTGAAGGCGTACCTGTTTTCCGGATTGCGCCCTACGCCGCAGCTGTCATATGCCGTTCGTGCGCTTGGCGCGACAAGCGGTATTGTTGTCACAGCCAGCCACAATCCTCCGGAATATAACGGCTACAAAGCCTACGGCCCGGATGGCTGCCAGCTTGTTCCCGAGGATGCCGAACAAGTCATTGCCGCGATCCGGCAAGTAGCCGGGTTCGACCAGGTGCTTCGGATCAGCCGCGAGGAAGCGGAAGCCCGGGGACTGCTGCATTGGCTGGGAGACAAAGAGGACCAGGACTATATCGATACCGTCGTATCGTGCAGCCTGAACAGCGAGCTGCTTAAACAAGGAGCGGGGGAGACCTTCTCCGTTGTTTATACACCGCTTCACGGCGCAGGCAATATGCCTGTCCGCCGCGTGCTGGCTCAAGCCGGGTTCAGCCACGTTCATGTCGTTGCACAGCAGGAGCAGCCGGACGGGTACTTCAGCACGGTCAAATCGCCGAATCCCGAAGAGCGCGAAGCCTTCACGCTGGCCATTGAGCTGGCCCGCAAGACAGGCGCTGACATCATCGTCGGCACCGATCCCGACTGTGACCGCATGGGTGCGGTTGTCCGCGACCACGCAGGCGAATATGTGGTTCTGACAGGCAATCAATCCGGAGCCATTATGGTCCATTATTTGCTCAGTACCTTGAAGGAGCGCGGACAGCTGCCGGATAATGGCGTTGTGGTGAAAACCATCGTGACCAGCGAAATGGGAGCTGACATTGCCCGCCATTATGGCGCCGGGGTTGTCAATACGCTCACAGGCTTCAAATACATCGGCGAGAAAATGACGGAGTACGAAAAAACCGGAGAACACACCTTCCTGTTCGGCTATGAAGAGAGCTACGGCTATCTGGCCGGCACGTATGCGCGGGATAAAGATGCGGTCATCGCATCCTTATACATTTGCGAAGCGGCTGCTTACTATAAAAGCAAAGGCAAAACGCTTTATGATGTTTTGCTTGAGCTGTATGCGCAGTTCGGCACTTATATGGAGCATCTGGAATCGCGCACGCTCAAAGGAATCGATGGCGTGCAGCAGATTGCTTCCATTATGGATGACTGGCGTCAGTCGCCCCCTGCGGATATTGCAGGCATCCCTGTCAGCAAAGTGTTGGATTATTCGCTTGGCATTGAGGGACTGCCGCGTGAAAATGTATTGAAATATATGCTGGAGGACGGCTCTTGGTTCTGCCTGCGGCCTTCCGGGACGGAACCGAAAATTAAAGTGTATTTTGCCGTGCGCTCAACCACCCAGGGAGAAGCAGCAGATGCCCTACAACGTTTAACGCAAGCAGTTATGGCCAGAGTGGACAACAAGGTATAGGGAGTGGAAGGTGTGTATCGAAAGTGGCAGCAATGGAATCGCAGGGCGCATACGTTATTATGGGCACTTGTTGTAATAGGCATTATCGCGGCTTTGCCGCTGGGGGCAACCCGCTGGCAGATGGAGAAGACCTCCAACCAGGTTGAATATATATTCAACTATCGTGCGCTCGTTCAAATCGCATCCTATAAAGCAAAACCGCAGTCGTATATTAAAGAACAGCTGGTTCTCATGAAAGAAGCGGGAATCACGACAATGGCCGTGTTTGAAAGCTCCCTGCAGGAACTGCGCTGGGCCGGCCGCCTGTCCCTGTACAACTCCGATCAAGCCGGAGCCTTGGTGGGCAAGCCTTCCGAGAGCGATGAGAATTTCACTTATATTCTGTTCAACGGGCCACAGGAAGAAGAAGCCTATCGGGATGTCATTACCAGCACGTTTACCAGCTGGGATATCCCGGTAAGGCCTTGGGAATACGGGGGGCGCGAAGGGCTTATGCTGGAGACGCCGCTTGAGGATGCCATTCTCAAACAGATGAACCCCGACCCGCTCGCGGTAAAGACGCTGCATGCTGAAGGGTTCCAGCTGCTGCCCCGCTTATCCGACCGTACGCCATTTAATGCGGCAGCGCTTGAGAAGCTGTTTGCCGAATATAAAGAGCTTGGTGTCAAGCGTATCCTGTTTGACGGCGCTGCCGTCAAAGGCTTTGCCGACAATGCCGAGATGAAAAGCTTATATACCTTTGCCGATATTCTCAACAAGAACGGCATCGGCATCACGGCCATTGAAAATTCAAAGCCCCAAAAGGGCATGAATACACTTGCTTATTTGACCCATTATAATGTTAACCGGTTGTATTCTCTTTCCGATAGTGATGCTTTCTCGATGAAGTCGGACGCGATTGCCGACCGCTTCCAGCTGGCTGCGAAAGACCGTAGCATCCGGATGTTTTATCTGAACGGGGCCCCGGTAAGCAGTGCGGACAAGTCCGCCATCACCGATCCGCTGGACAACCTCTATACGGCGATTGCCGGCAACGAGGAAGAAGAAGGGGCGATCAAGAAGCTTAGCGATCTCGGATTTAAGCCAGGAATCGCTCATGCTTTCGATCATGAAAAGCCTTCCTGGCATAAGCCGCTTAAAGTTGTGATTGCTCTTGGCGCGGTAGCCTTTATCACGCTGCTGATCAGTGCGTTCCTGCCGGGTGTCGCTATACCGGTATATGTGCTTGGGCTGATTGGCAGCGCCGGATTGTATGTGTTGTCCAAATCGGTGCTGGAGCAGGGTCTGGCCCTGGGTGCCGCGATCAGCGCGCCGACACTTGCTGTCATTTGGGCAATACGGCGCGTACGGGCCCATACAGTCGGCAACCGCCGGCCTGTCGGGGGAGCAGCTGATTCGCCGGCGATCCATGGCCAAGTCCAATGGCTCTTTCCGGGAATCAGTGCCGGACGGCGGATCACGATGGCGATGGCTTTATTTGCGACCACATCCGTGATTTCCTTCGCCGGAATTCCTTATGTTATCGGTTTATTGAATAATATTACGTATTCGCTGGTGATTGAACAATTCCGCGGTGTGAGCATGCTCCATCTTGCTCCGATCGCGCTGGTCGCCATCTATGTGTTCCTTTATACGGGTGATTCCGTTATCGGAAATTTACGCCGTCTGCTGACGATGAAAATTACCGTGCTGGGCGTTATTGTCGCCGCTATAGTCGGGGCGGCCGGGATGTATTATTTGTCCCGCACCGGTAATGAAGGACAAACAACCGGCCTTGAGCGGCTGCTGCGGAATGCGCTGGAGTCCACCTTTGGGGTCCGGCCGCGGAATAAAGAGTTTTTATTTGCCCATCCGTTATTTTTCTTTGGTCTTTTCCTTGCGCTTCGTTACCGTGCGGCGTGGGTATTGTTTATTGTAGGCGTAGTCGGCCAATTATCGATGGTCGATACCTTTGCCCATATTCATACACCGATTTACATCTCGATTATCCGCGTGCTGCTCGGTCTGGTGCTGGGTGCAATTATCGGATTTGTCATGATTGCGGTCTGGCAGGTTCTGGAGGGAGTCTGGAAACGATGGATACCTCGCCTCGCGCAAGAGAAAATGAGATCCAAATCCGGCGCGTAGCTGTTTCCGGCTACTACGGCTTTCACAACAGCGGCGATGAAGCGGTATTGAAATCGATTTTGTTCGCGCTTGAGGAAGAGGGCGCCAAGGCGGGGCTGCGGATTGTCCCGGTCGTTCTTTCGAACGATCCGGCAGGGACCACAGCGATGTACGGCGTGGAAGCCGTTCATCGCATGCGTCCCGGCGACGTCCTGCGCGCGCTTCGCGGCAGCGACGGTCTGATCAGCGGCGGGGGCAGCCTGCTGCAGGATGCGACAGGCGCCAAGACGATCCCGTATTACACCGGCGTTATGCGCCTGGCCCAGCTGCTCGGCAAGCCGGTCTTTGTTTATGCCCAGGGCATCGGACCGGTGCACCGCCGGTGGATGGACCGGCTGATCCGCGGCGTGATGCGCAAAAGCGCATACGTGAGCGTCAGGGACGCCGAATCCGCCGCCTTGCTGGGGCGGATGGGCGTGGCTGAGGACCGGATCGAGGTTGTTCCCGATCCGGTCATGGGGCTTCCGCTGCCCGGCGCGGCGGACTTGCGCGCGGGCAGCGCCAGGGCAGGGTCCGCTGGCGGAGCTGCGGACCCGGGCTCTGCGCCTGCAGCGGCGGCGGAGAGCCGGCCGCTGATCGGCGTGTCCTTGCGCCCCTGGCGCAAGGACGGCGCCGACCTGACGCGCGTAGCTGTCGCGCTGGGCGCGCTGGCCCTCAGCCGGCCAGTGCGGCTGAGGTTTCTGCCATTCCACGCGCCATTGGATGCGGAAGCGTCAGAGCAAGTAATCCGGCAGATGGGCGACCTCGCAGCCGGCGGAAGCAGCGTCGAGGTTGCCGGAGCGCTCGATGATCCGCAGCAGATGCTGCTGGAGGTCAGCCGCTGCGATGCGCTGCTGGGCATGCGCCTGCATGCGCTGATTTATGCGGCGAACCAATCGGTTCCGATGATGGGCTTGTCTTATGACCCCAAGATCGACCAATTTCTCAAGCGGATCGGCCTTCAGCCCATTGGAACGACCGAGCAGCTGGACCCGGCGCCTTTCGTCGCCGGCATGATTAAGCTGCTTGACGATCCCAAGCGTTGGCAAGCCGACCACGGCTCAGCAATTGCGCTTCTCAAACAGGAAGCGCGAAGACCCGCGAAACAAATAATCGAGTTTTTGCGTCTAGTTAATAGAGGTGACAACCATAAATGAGCCAGTCTGCCTTGGCCAATGTGCCGACAGTATCGCTATACGGAATCCGCTTTTCCAAGCTGAATATGCAGGATACCGTTCATTTGCTTGCAGAACGTATTGAACAGCGTCAACCGACACAAGTTATAACCGGGAACCCCATTATGGTTATGACGGCCCTGGAACAAACCGAGTTTCACAACGTTATGACGGAAGCGGATCTGGTGGTGCCCGACGGTACCGGTGTCGTATGGGCCGCTTCCCACATCGGTCAGCCAGTAGCCGAGCGGGTGCCTGGCTTTGATCTGATGCATCGGCTTTTTGAAGAAGGCCAAGTCCGCGGATGGCGGGTGTTTCTGCTGGGGACCTCTCAGGAAACCATCGAGAAAACCGCCCGTATTATCCAGGAGCAGTACCCTGGACTTGCGATAGCGGGTTACCGAAATGGATTTTTCGGACCGGCCGACGATCAAACGATTATTAAGGAAATTCGGGACTGCGCACCGGATCTGTTGTTTGTTGCGAGAGCCGTTGACACGCAGGAGCCCTGGATTGCCAAATATAAAGAAGCTCTCCATATTCCGGTTATGATGGGGGTGGGAGGAAGCTTTGACGTTATAGCAGGCGTTCTCAAACGCGCGCCAAAGCTTTTTCAAAAGCTGCGTCTGGAGTGGCTTTACCGGCTTTTGCAGCAGCCATCGCGTTACAGAAGGATGTTTGCACTGCCGAAATTCGTCGTGAAAGTGATGCGAGACAAAGGAAACCTCGGAAAACATCGCAAACCCGCCTAGATTTAGCGAATTAATCGTTAAAATCGCTTGAAAATGGGAGTGGCGATTCTTTTTCAATCGGAGTATAATTCATTCCGGCGGTACGAAGAAAAAATGGTTGACGTCATGCGAGGACCGACTAGTTACGGAGAAAGCTTTTATCCCGTTACGGTATTGCTTTGACGACGATAGATGTTTCTTCGCCGCAAACATAAGCATAATGTTACCCGCACATGCTTATGTTTTACGAAAGGGAGATGGAAATGGCAGAAGGCATACTTTATGGAATCGGATTTGCAGTATCACTTTGTTTAGCGCTTGTGCTTACCCCGTTTGTCATTAAATTGGCTTACAAAATCGGGGCTATAGACAAGCCTAATCATCGCAAGGTTCATACGCGCATCATGCCCCGCCTTGGCGGACTAGGTATATTTGGTGCCTTTGTACTTGCCTATTTCGTGATTAAACCATTCATTCCTGATGGCATGCTTCGTCATTATGATACGAATATTATTAACGCCCTTCTTGCTGGGGGCTCCATTATTGTAGTCATTGGTATGCTGGACGACCGGTTCGAGCTGTCGGCCAAAGTAAAGCTGCTGGGCCAGATCGTCGCAGCCTGCGTGGTTGTGCTTGGTTTCGGCGTCAAGATCGACCTGCTCAATATTCCTTTTGGCGAGTCGATGCAGCCGATTGCCGCATGGATTAGCATACCTTTAACGATCCTGTGGATCGTTGGCGTAACCAATGCCATCAATCTGATTGACGGTCTTGACGGGCTTGCTGCCGGTGTATCGGGTATCGCGATCGGGACCATACTCATTATGGCGGCCATTATGGGCTTTGCGCCTGTCATTCTTTTATGCGCGCTGCTGTTGGGCGGCGTTGTAGGCTTTCTTGTTTATAATTTCCATCCAGCGAAAATATTTATGGGCGACACCGGATCGTTGTTTCTTGGTTTTGCCTTGGCGACCTTGTCGATGCTCGGCTTTAAACAGGTGACCATGGTCTCCTTCGTTACGCCGCTTCTCATAATCGGCGTGCCGCTCTCGGATACCTTCTTCGCTATTGTACGCCGCTGGGTCAATAAGAAACCGATATTTGCCCCTGACAAAGGGCATCTGCATCATTGCCTCCGCGAGCTGGGCTTCAGCCATCGCCGGACAGTACTTATTATCTATGCGATTGCTTCCTTTTTCGGAATCTGCGCCATCATTCAATCGACCATCGTGCAATCCGCTGCAGCGAATTGGATCACCTTCGTCGTTATTCTCATCCTGGTGTTCGTGCTGCAAATCGGCGCCGAGCTTATTGGCATCGTCGACAAATCCCGGCGTCCGCTTATTAATTTCCTTCAGCGTCTGATTATGCGTACGGAGCAGTCGCGGACGAAATAGAATATTTTGGTCTGATCGGCACCTTCTATTCCTTTTCGGGAATCGAAGGTGTTTTTTGTTTTGCCTTATAGAAATTATACGTTTCACGCTTATAAATTTAGGGAAGAAACTAACTACGCCGCCAGAGGACGGCGCAGCCGTTTCTTCATGTGTCCATAATTCAAACTGCCTCCAAAGTCTAAACTTTTGTGCCGGCAACGCCGATAACAACAATACAGATTTAGAATTGAAAAGGAAATTTTGAGGAGGCTTACCGTGAGTAAGAAAATTAGCGCTTTACTATTGATGCTCTCGCTTGTCCTCCAGCTTCTGACGCCTTATGGCGAGAGACAAGCAAGTGCAGCGGCTGGAAGTAGTAACTTTTTGTTCCCTGAGGAGAGCTATGATGTAGCTGCTCCGAGAACGACTTCTGATGAACGCGTCACCTTAAAGGGAACGATTAGCGGCGTAAATTCGTCTTCGATTACTTACAGCATTTATCAGCTGGTAAATAATCAGGTTGCTGAAAAACGTGAAAATCTAACAACAAACATCATAGCGAGCGGATTTAATATTGAGGTTTTTAACCTTCAATTATTTCCCGGACTTAATAAAATCACCTTTACTGGTCTTCAGGGCGGAAGTCAGGTCACTTCCTCCATCTATATCAACTATCACAACGGACCGCTCTTTTATAATCTCGAAGCTGCGCTCGATGGGGAAAGCTTTCCCATTAGCGAATCGGGATCGACGATTGTTCAATCCGCCCCTTCACGGGGACGGAGTTCTGCCGATATCAGCATTTTAGGCAATGCGCCGAACTCGTCGCAGGTAACCGTTATCGTCAACGGGAACAGCCGGACATACCAGGTAAACAGCACGAACAACTACTCTTTTATCGCCTCTCCGGTCAATTTGAAGAAAGGCAAGAACAAGGTCACGCTGAAGGTTTCGAATAACAATCAGGAGATCGAGTCCAATAGAGACATTGTTTTCTATAATGGCGATGCTGTCTTCTATGACGTGAATCTGGTCAACGACGATGGTGATGTTCAAGGTTCACTGGAGTCGAGCTCGACCATTCTTACCGATTCGAACACCGTTAAGATAACAGGGAAGGTCATTGTCCCTAACAAGCGCTATGATGAAGGTGATGGGACAGTTAAGCCTCACCCGGACCCAACGGGAACGATAAAAATTGATTATTCCGGTGCAGGAAGCGGGTCGGTCGATGCCTCCATTCCAATTCCTCAGCCTCCTGCGACGGATAAGTTTTTTGAATTTCCGTTTACGATTCCTTTAAATACGTTAACGTATGACACGAATTATACGGTTACATTGGAAACCGTCAATGAAGAGAAAAGTACGCAGCTCGACCGCCAAAAGGATTCGGTCAGCTACACCTTTAAAATAAAAGACAACACAAAACCTTACATTTATGAAATAAATTATCTGCCCGGATTTACATCAGCTCTAACTCAAGCACAGTATGATGCTATTAAAAGCGTGAGTCTGGATGGTAAAAATTTATATAACCAGCCGTTTGCCGTTGAAGTATTGATTGGCAATAGCGACGCTGAAACGTTAACGGTCTCGGAAATCACTAACCCTGCAGGTAATATTGCGGCGCCGGGGACCTTTACCCAGTCCGAGTTAACAACTACAATAGGCACAGTAAATAAAGATATCAATGGGGTATCGACTTCGTTTAGAAGAGTCCTGATCAAAATGACTGCGCCTTACGAAGGAACTCAAACTCTGAAGTTCCATTTAAGTACTTCGGCTACAGGAGCAGTGGATGGTACAGCAAAAATGAGCATGCTGGTCGGCCCTTATGTTTCCTACAAAAATGTCTATGACAATATGAAAGTTGAAGTGGATACGACCACGGCAAATTATATGTCTGCATTGTTTAACGGCAGCAATGCTAATCAGTTTGGTTTATTTGCCGGGGCTATGGAGAATTTCAAAGACCCTGCGGATATCCGCTTTGCTGCTGGCGGTAACGTCGGAGAGCCTCAAACGATTTTTTTCTACATCAATAACACAGAAATAAAGCTTAAGGGAAACGGACCTGCCTCACCTGCAGCACCTGACGGTACCTTTATTGTCGATGGGGCTCCAGCTAATACGAAAAAAGCAATAGATGCGTTGATGCCTGGTGAGAATATCATCAAATTTGTATATCAAGGGAAGAAAAGTTCTTACACCCGGACAGTTAAAATATATATCATTCCAACCAATCTGCCGGTCATTCCTGTGGAAGGCTCTATGGGGCTGTTCCCATACGGGGTGGAGAATGTCGATCCGCTCCCGAACGATCCGGATTTCCCGCTCAGCGGAAGTATTTATACGACCAAGAAGACAGAAATGAAAGTCTTTGGTACATTTGATTTTATTGATTTAGGAGGAGCGGTAAGCAACGATGGATCATCCTCCATTACGAACAGCGCTGACGCAGTGCAGTCTAAGCTGAGTGATCTCGGACTCGACAAGAAGAATTACATTTTGAAAATCGACAGCACCAACTTGCCAAATTCTCTGGAGTGGAATCTGAATAATGAGCTGCTGGTGTACGATAGCGACAAACCTTCTGTTCCAGCCATAGCCCTTAATAAAGGTGCTGGTGTCGGTGAGGGAGCTGTACCGGGCATTACAGTCAGCTACGATCTTAAGACGCAATCGTTCAGCTTTGTGCTTGCCAAACAAAAGCTGAACGCGGATGGAAGCTCCAGCGTGTATAATTTCTTTGTTTACAACAGCGGTTATGCCGGTCCCCGGGCCAGCTACCGTCTGGAAGTCGATCCTATAGCGCTTCCTTACGATCTGGTTCGCCCGCTGCTGCCTAACAAAAAAATCGTTAACCAGAACTTTATCGAGGTAATCATCAATGCTCCCGGAGCAGACACGGTGATTATTAATAAAGTGACTGCCGAAAAAATAAAATATGATGCGGACAATGATGGGACAATCGATTATCCCACTGCCTACCGCGCCGTTGTAGAGGGTCTAAAAGCAGGAGACAATAAAATTACGTTCACCATCGAAAATAAGAGTGACAAAACAAGCGATTCGTTTGTCATTACGTATTCTCCAACCAATATTCCCGGGGCCCAGTATCTCCAGGAAATGAAAAACTCGCACAAAATATTCGATGGCGCACTTACCTTGTCGTTTCCGAAAGGCACCACGCTGATCCGTAGAGATTTCAATATCCCGGAACAGTACAAGAACCAGGTATTCAGCAATCATAAGCTGTTGTTTGCGATTGCTAACCCCGAAGATGGCGTGGTTGACCGTCATGATTTTGTGACGCTCCCACAAAACTTTGACCGGATTTTGCAAAACTTTGGCTATCGTTTCCAAAGCTCGTATCCGACCCGGTTTACAAAAGCCAGCCCTGTTTATTGGGTGGATGCCGGTATGGCTGACGACTTGGAGACGAAGGAGAAATACGATCCGCAGACAATGGGTGTGGACCCTTATCAATTTCCGAATGCTAAAGGTGATTATGGGACCGTTTTGCCGATGTATGACGAACGGCCAGATAACAGAGAGCTGATCGCTTCGAAAATGGGATCATTAACCTTGTCGTATGATCCAAGTATGGTTGAAGGCATCGGAACAATCATTACGGCTTACCGTTACGATGCGAAGAACAAATACTGGGACAATATAGGTGGGATTGTAGACACCAAGAAAAACACCATTACGGTGCCATTTAATCAGTTTGGTTATTATGTTGTCGGCAAAATGGTGAACTCCTTTATGGATATAACAAGTCATCCATACGCCCGCAACTATATGGAGGCAATGTATGCGAAGGGGATTATGAATCCTGTCGGCGCAGATGAGTTTGGTGCCAATATATATGTCTCGCGTGCCGAATTCGCCCGTATGCTGGTTAAAGCTCTGCAGATCCCGCTTAATTATGAACTGAGCAAACCTCATTTTGACGATGTTTCAAAGACGATTAATCCGGATGCGTTATGGGACTTCAGGTATGTGGAAACGGCGGCAAGAGAAGGGCTTATCCGCGGTACCCAGCCTAGAACGTTTGATCCGACTTCTAATTTGACCAGGGAAGAAGCAGCCGTAATCCTGTCCAGAGCACTTGAAACGAAATTAGACACAGACGCGGATAAGATTGATAAGGCGCTGCAAAAGCAATTTAAAGATTATGCCAGTATCAGCTATTATGCCAAGCCCGCTGTCTCGGCTATCGCCAAAAAGGGATATATTCAGGGCTCACCAATTGATATAAAGGATCCAAAGAAAGGCTACACATTTGAGCCTAAATCTAGCTTGTTGCGTTCCGATGCGGCTATTATTATCGGTAAGGTGCTGGTGGATCTGAAACGTCTGCCCAAGCTGAATTAAACAGTAACAAAAAGATTGCCTGCGCGGCAGGCAATCTTTTTGTTTTCAGGCTGCAAGAGAATGGTTAAGAATGACTAGGTTTATGGGAAATATTTGATGTCGACGAAAGACGGCCATACAGGCTATACTAGGCAAAGCGCTAAAGCAGGTAAGCTATACATAATGTTTGATCTCGTAAGTTCGACAATTTTGGTGACCATGAAATTATTTTAGAAGTTTTTTTTCCGGCATCGCAACTTTTTGAAACCTGCTGCGTTTAATTACATGAACAAGGACGCAAGCGGCATGAAGCCGGTGAGGGATTGGAACATATTCTCAGTTTCCTCTTTACGGTAGTATGGACCCATTGTATAATGTTAAAGTGGCAGGGGGACTCTACCAAAATTTTCTTGCGTTCATCAGTTTACAAGTTTCTGCGACATGTTCCTACAAGGGGCGCCAAATGCTTGCAGACATCATTTATACGAAATGTGCTCTACTCTGGAAAGGGGGTGAATCAACAGATGAGTGAAACGGGCAAACAATATTTCAAACACAACTCTCAACAACCGAAGGATTTAAGAGGAGGAGACAAAAAGGTTATGAAAAAAAGTTTAGCTGTGATTGTAGCTGGTGCTATGGCTTTTTCAATGTTCGCTTCCGCAGCGTTTGCTGCTGACGAGCAGAAGGAACTGACAGCACTTGAGAAATTCAACGCTCTGAAAGAACTGGGTGTATTTGAAGGTTATCCAGGGGGCGGCGCTGGTCTTGAGAACGAAATGACTCGCGCAGAATTCGCAAAAGTACTTAGCAAAGTTAAAGACCTTACTGAAAACCCTACTGCAGCAAATGTATACAACGATGTATCCGCAACCCTTTGGGCTAGAGGATTTATCGGCGCAGTAACAAAAGACGGCATCATGAACGGTCTTGGCAACAAGAAGTTCGGTCCGTCCGGCAAAGTAACCATCGAGCAAATTGCTAAAGTGGCAGACGAAGTTGCCGGCATCGAAGAATCCGATGCAGCAGTTAAAGGCGCAGTATCCGTTTGGGCTAAAGGCTATGTAGCAGCAGCTATCGAAGCAGGTCTGCTTCCTGAACTGCCTTCCTACAAAACAAACGCAACTCGCGAAATGCTCGTTAACGTTACTTATGACTTGGTATCTAACGGCGGAGGCGTAAACATTGTAACTGTTAAATCGACGAAAATTATCGATGACAAGAACATTGAAGTAACCTTCTCTGACGATCAAGTTGTTAAGAAAACTCTTGACACAGCTCTTGTAGCAGGTCAAGCAACGAAAGTTTCCGTTGAGTACAACGGCAAAACATACGAAGTAGAAGTTAAACTGGACGTTCTTCTTGCAACCGAAGCTAAACAAACGGGCGCTAAGAAAATCACCGTTAACTTTAACCAACCGGTTACTGAAACCGACAAAACAGATCTTACTTACGACCTGAAATACGGCTTCGCTTCATACCCGGTAACTGCTGTGTATGCAGAAGACGGTAAATCGGCAGTTCTGACTGCTTCCTACCTGACAGCAGGCGATTATGTACTGACTGTTAAAGGCAGCACGGCAATCAACCTGAAGATTGTAGCTGAAGCACCAAACAAGCTCGATATCACGGCTCCTGGATTGCAACTACCTAATAAAAATGATCTTAACAAACCGCAATCTCTTGGTGTGAAGCTTTACAATCAGTTCAATGAAGAAATGACTAATGTTAGCCCACGTATTACTGCATTTAGAAGTTCCGTTATTAATAACGCTAACGAAGAGCTTACGGTTACCAATGGTGAAGTTAACCTGAGCAAGGCAGCTTTGGGCGACAGCGTAATGGTTCAAGCTGTATATGCTCAAGCTGGTCTCTCAGCTACCAAAACGCTTAAAGTTACCAACGGAAGCGCAGCAACTTCGATCAAAATCGGTACAGTAGCACCTTTGAAAGACAAATCCAGAATCTCCATTAACGAAACTGGTTTGATTCTTCCATTGACTTTGGTTGACCAAAACGGTCAAACAATCAAGCTGCCAGCTGGTACGGCAACTGCTCCAGCAGGCCAAGACAGCTTTGAATACGGTGGATTGTTCTTCTACTTCAGTGACAAGGATATCGCTAATGGTATCACTGTAGACGCTGATGGTGTTGTAACATTCAACACGAAAGGCAAAGCAGGCACACTGTTTATCGCAATCACTAATGCGGCAACTGGTGCTAATGCTAACACTTCCGTTATTGTATCCGGTGCAGCTACAGTTAAAGAATTCCAACTGAACCACCCGAATAAAGTAATTGTTAAAGGCGAAGACATCGTATTCCCATTTGCTGCTGTTGATTCCTTTGGAGCGCAAATTGCTGGTAAGGATCTGAACCTGAGCAATGTTCAATTCATGGCCGGACTGCAATTGACTGCTGGATATCCTAAAGTTAATGCTAAAGGCGAATTGGTATTCAACTTTGCACAAACAGGTACTGCTACGATCTACACATTTGTAAGTGGTTTGCAGCAAACAAGTACTGTTCAGTACGAAGTTAAAGATGCTGCTTACAAAACTGCAGTTAACGGTATCAAAGACTTCACAACATCGCTTGAAGTTGGCGCAAACCCTAACTTTAACGCCGACAACATCACCATCGTTGATAACTATGGCCGTACTTCCAATGCAGCTGCTGATGCTTATCAAGTAGATAGCTCTGCTCCAAGCATTGTGAAATACGAAAATGGTAAACTGGTAGCTGTAGCTCCTGGATCTGCTACAATTACGGTAACTAGTTCGCCAAACGTAGCTCCAAACGCTGACAAACCAGTTACAAAATACACGTTTACTGTTAACTCAGTAGCATCCGCTGATGTTAAATCGTTCGCGATTGACACTGTTGGTACTGTATTCGGTAAGTCAGCTGCAGCTGATGCTGGCAATGCACACAAAAAAGCAATCAAACTGATTGGTAAAACAGCTAGCGGTACTGCTGTAACGCTTGCATCCAACACGCCATCATTCGTAACTAGCTCGACCGAAGATGTTTTGAAAGTATCTGCGGATAAACAGTCCGTATACGGTCTGAAAGCTGGTAAATCCACAGTCACTGCATACTTCAATGGTGCTCAAGTTGCTGAGCAAGAAGTAACGGTTTCTGAAGAAGCACCAGTAGTTAAAACAGTTGAACTGTCCAAAGCTGAGTACACTACTACTGCTAATGGTGGTATTGTAACTGTAGGGGCAACGGTTAAAGATCAATATGGTGTAGCCATTGATGCTCCATTCGAAATCTTGACTAGCGATTCCAAAGTTGCTACAGCGAGTGGTCTGACTGTAACAGGTAAAGCAAAAGGTAGCGCAACATTGACTTATGTTTCGTCTAACGGAACAAAAGCAACTGCTGTTATCGTAGTTAACTAATACGATATCTACTGAGAAACAGGCGGGGACTGCTCCCCGCCTGTTTTTTTGTTTTTTAATTACATATTCATTCACACTCTTTTCATCTTGATTCTGTATAGTGAAATATAAATCTTTATTGAAAGTCGAAACAAAGTAATGCACTCAAGCGTCTAATAGGATATACAGAAACAGGAGGAATGAACGTGAATCGAAAATGGATGAAATATGGTGTCGTTACTTTGGCGGCATCATCCCTGCTCGCGCCTAATCTTATATTGCCTGCAGCTTCTGTATCCGCAGCGGCGCAATCGGCGATATCAACTAAAATCGTGAAATTGAATGGATCCAGCTATTTAAATATTCGTGATGCCCACTTTCTCATGCAGGAGAAAGGAAAGGTACTCGCATTCTCCGTAGCCATTACGAATAACGGATCTACCCAATTGGACCTTATAGATTACTGGCTTCGTGTGAAAACAAAATCAGGCAAATCGTTTAAATCCACGATTACCGAAGCGGACAAAACGAAAACGACGGTTGCTCCAAAATCTACGCAATATTTGACGTATTATACCGTTGTCGATAATCAAACTAAAATCACGGATCTTAATTTTGAAGTGGTGAAATGGGATTTCTCGGCCGCCAATTATGAACGCCGCCTGGGAACCATTCAATATCCAGCGAATACGACGGATAAAATTGCCGCTTTCAAAGATACGGTCATGCTGTATAACAACAATAAACTTAGAAGCGCCATTAAACAGTCCTACATAACGAAGGATGCCAATAATGCGTATCTGACCATTAATTTTCTCATGGAGAATGTCGGCTTGCAGTCGGCGGACTTATCCAAAATGAATTTCTTCATTCAAACGGAAAGCATGTCCGTTTATAATGTGAGTTCGAATCTGGAAGGAGTTTCCGTTCAGCCAAAGGAACGCAAAATCATCACGCTTCATGCAACTCTGCCGCTTGTTGTAGCGGATAAGCCGCTTTCCTTTATTGCTTCACTGAATGATGATACATCAAAGGTTCAACTGCCATCCGGCGTGTTCGCTTTGCCTGCCACCAAGGCTGTTGCTGCGACTGGAGCAGGTGAAACCCGTATGGTCTATATGGATGGAACGCCGATCAATACGAAGACGGGCTCGGCTTTTCTCACACAAGGCTCCGATAAGAACACAGTCTCCATTGATTATAATTTGACCAATATCGGTACGGCATCCATTGCCAATCCGAATCTGGATTATTTCCTCGTCACTTCTTCAGGAACGAGTTACCCGCTCACCTTCACGAAGGAAGAGAATGGTGTTCTCCTGCCTAAAATCGAGAAGGTGGTCACGCTGACGGGAGAAATACCGTCTACGATCAAGCCAGAATCCTCACAGCTTCTTGTGAAGACGACGGCAACGGAAAAGGAAAAGTCTTATATTATCGGCAGCTACTATCTCAAGTCGACCTCCCAACAGGGTTCGCTTCAGAGCTCCTTTGTTTATAATAATTACACGATCAAGCTGAATTCCGTAGGACGTTCACCGCTTGAAGACACGGATGTTCTGATGGCGAATTTGACGATAACCAATAACAGCGGGGACAGCAAAAAAGTACCGGCTTTGAGCGGATATTTTATGGTGAATGGTGTCAAGGTAGGGACGGAGCAGAAGGTTGTAGCGCTTGATGAATCCGTTACGGTGGCTCCTGGAGCTTCCTACGAAGCCGTCGTATACTCTGAAATCCCCTACACAACCGCTATTGATAAAATTACCTTTGTCAGTACAGAGCCTGTACCGGACAAGGACGGCAAGCAGCTGTATCAGTTCTCGGGACAAACGCTTAGTGAAACCCCGGTTCAGGATATAGATGTGCCTTATGATGTCACAAGCATAGGAAAACGTGCATCTGTCAAGGTTACCCGCTCAGCTGTATTTAACGGCGACCTGAAAAATAATTTCTATGTTGAGCTTGAAGCGGTCAACAAAGAGGCCAGGGCTGCGTTAATCGCAAATCTGGGCGGATATATCAAAGACAAGAACGGCATCATTGTGCCTGTGCAATTTGCTGAGGTGAAGGAGAAGCTTTCGCCAAATGGTAAAGCACTTGTATCCGCTTGGGCGCAGATTTCCAAAAACTTCGATACGACGTCCTATCAGTTTATTATTGGCCAGGCTATCAAAGCCCCTACTGAAACTAATCCTGGCGGTGAGACTGGCAACGGAACAGGCAATGGATCAGGTACAGGTACAGGGACCCCAACAGAGATTCCTGTTATTGTGAAGCCAGTGTCCTATACGCTGAAGGGATCGGATGGACAAGGAACCAAGCAAGGGCTGACAGGCATTACCTTCGGCGGCCACACATTGGATCTGAATCATGTTAACGTGTATTTGAATGTTACAGGCGAGTACACGGTACAAGGGCTCAAGATGCTGTTTGACTATAAGCTGTCAAAAGACAAGCAGTATGACTATATTGCGGGCGATCATAAGCTGCTGGTGGAGTTTGTCAACAAGGACACGCTGAAAACGACATATACCAAGCAGTTCGCCCTCGGAACCCCGGGAACCGATGAAGAGCTCCTTAAGGAAGCGGCGGAGAGCACACCGGTCACAATCGCATTTGCGGATACCGAGATTCAGTCAAAAGTTCAAAAGTATGAGGATTACACCGTGAATATCTATGATGTGTTCCAAAATACCAAGCTGCTAATCGCTACGAAAGATTTGAAATGGTTTACGATTTCTGAATAGCACCGATGGGAACCCCGTACGGGTCAAATGGACTAGTGCGGGGTTTCACTTCTTATAGAGGTGGATGTCAGGCTTCAAATCTAGTATGCTAGCAAAAAGTGATAACGTTATACGAAGATTTTACCAGAATGTGTTGAACGATCAGAAAGGCTAGGATAGGATCGTATTCTTTCTGAACGCTCAAGAATAGAAAGGAGATTAAATAAATTGCGGTACAAGGGATGGAAACTTACAGCAGCAGTTGCCGTCATCGGCGCGGGCGTATGGGCAGGGTTTCAATGGCCTTCCATGGTTGAGGGAGATGGAAACGCCGTTACACCTGGAGGCGTCGATGATCCAGTGGTAACGAAGAGCTATGTGGATCAGAAAATCGCTGCGATTACCGGCGCAAGCCCCGGAAGCGGAACGAATACGGGCAGCGGGGAAACGAAGCCGGAAGACAAACCCGCCGAGCAAGCGGCTGGTAATAATGCCATCAATATCGTCACAGTACCGGTTGGTAAAACCATCATCGCCAAAGATGGTGCACAGATGGTGGTACGAGCCGGCAAGGCGGTTGCTTACAGTCCGGATTCCAACGGTATTGCGGATGTGACGGACGGAACGGACATCAAAAGCGGCAGCCGAGTCCTCAATAATCATCTCATTCTTTTCCCGCGCGGGGGCAGAGGGATTTTACCGGAAGCCGGTCAAAAGTACAGCCTCACAGTTATGGTTATAGGGGAATATGAGATCAAAGTGCTGGAGCAGCAGACCAAGTAACATTTGCATGTCCTGACAAATTGTTTAGCGCTTCAAAGCTAAGAGCGGGAGGCACAATAAAGCCACATCCTTTTTATAAACTTAGCGGAGGTGCTTGGACAATGGCAAAACGTTCTTCAAACAAGCTCGTGGTGAAAGAAAGCAGTAAGGCCCTTGAACAAATGAAATATGAAATTGCAATGGAGCTTGGCCTTACGACAGGCTCCCTGACAGCCGATCGGCTGGGCCATACCGAGTTCGCATCTGAATTAGGGGGAATAAGCCAAGCGGCTTCTCCAGAGAGCGTACCTTGGCCGCAGCTGGCTACAAGGGATGCCGGATCGGTCGGAGGCAGCATGACCCGGCAGCTGATTCAGAAAGCCGAGCAGGTATTGAAAGGTTTGTAAAAAAACTTACAGCCATTGACACAAAGCGACAGTTTCGGTATCATACTGTTCTAGAGACTTGCCACTTAAGACCTTTTCCATTTGTGGAAAAGGTTCATTTTTTGAAATATTGGATGGTGCCAATTTTTAATTTAGATAGAATTGGTTGGTTTACCTGTTTTTCGTATAATCGATCCCCTTGAATCGAGACGTGTTAGCGTTAGATTTAATATCATTTCGGTTATCTTATAGTCCCGGTTTCATTGCTCTTTTATTCAAAATATCAAAAGATACGAATTACCTTTCCATATTTTGAGCTGAATAGAAGGGGATTGACGGCGTCAGCCGTTTCTTCTTGGGAGAGGTTACTTAGATTAGCTTAATATGTTGCAGGAGGTTGAGATTGAATGTCACTTAAAGGCAGTCATTTGTTTACATCGGAGTCCGTTACGGAAGGACATCCGGATAAAATTTGCGATCAGATCTCGGATGCGGTTCTTGATGCATTCCTGGAGGTTGATCCCTATGCCCGCGTAGCTTGCGAAGTTGCGGTGGCAACCGGTCTGGTGCTTGTTATTGGGGAAATCAGCACCCGTGCAGATTATGTCGATATTCCTGCAATTGTACGCCGTACGATTAAGGATATTGGATATACCCGTGCCAAATACGGTTTTGATGCCAGCACATGTGCGGTCTTAACCTCGCTTAATGAGCAATCCGCTGACATCGCGCAAGGCGTAAACGCCGCGTTGGAATCGCGTGATGGCAAAGACATGCTGCTGGAAAATGAAGATATCGGCGCAGGCGACCAAGGCTTGATGTTCGGTTTTGCTACGAACGAAACGCCTGAACTGATGCCGCTTCCGATTGCGTTATCGCATCGTATTGCCCGCCAATTGTCTGAAATGCGCAAGAATGGCAAACTGGACTATCTTCGTCCTGATGGCAAAACGCAAGTAACAATTGAATACGTAGACGGCAAACCAAAGCGTGTGGATACGATCGTGGTCTCGACGCAGCATGCCGAAGAGATTTCGCTGGAGCAAATTCAATCCGATATCCGCGAGTATGTCATCAAGCCGGTTGTTCCGGTCGAGTGGCTGGATGAGGAAACCAAATATTTTATTAACCCGACAGGACGTTTTGTAATCGGCGGCCCTCAAGGGGACGCGGGTCTGACTGGCCGCAAAATAATCGTCGATACGTATGGCGGTTATGCCCGTCATGGAGGGGGCGCGTTCTCCGGTAAGGATCCGACAAAGGTTGACCGCTCCGCGGCTTATGCAGCCCGTTATGTAGCCAAGAATCTCGTTGCTGCAGGACTCGCTGACAAATGCGAGATTCAGCTGGCTTATGCGATCGGTGTAGCAAATCCGGTATCCATCAATGTAGATACGTATGGCACGGGTAAAGTCAGTGAAGAGAAGCTGGTTGAAGTAATCAAGAAGAACTTCGACCTGCGCCCTGCTGGCATTATCAAAATGCTTGATCTTCGTCGTCCGATCTATGGAAAAACGGCAGCTTACGGTCATTTTGGCCGTACAGATATCGAGCTTCCTTGGGAAAACGTAGATAAAGCAGAGCAGCTGAGAACAGATGGCTTTGCTTAAGACGTAAGGATATGCAGCCACTCCTGCAAAGGAGTGGTTTTTTTTATGCGGATATTACCAAGGAGGTGAACCCGAATCCATGAAATCAAGGAAAACTCTTCATTTCAGAGTGTTTCTAGCCGAAAAAGATAATACGAGTGTCTCTATTGGGGAGTGGGTATAGTTGGTTCGAAATCGTAGTTGGTTATTAGGTTTAGCAATGATCGTATTCATGATGCAAATCGGATGGGGAGCTCTCATGGGCAATCCGTCCACAGCCTCAGCCGCGTCCGGTGGTCCGGTGGTGGTGAGCGTTTCACCGTCAGCGGGAGCAACCAATGTACAATTGAACGGAAAACTGGTGATTACCTTTGATGAAAATGTGGCAAAGGGAACAGGTTCTGCTGCCATCTCCATACGTAAACTTAACGATAACTCGATTTTTGAGTCGTATATCGTGTCGTCAGACAGCCGGATCCAGATCGGATCATCCCGGAATGTTGTGACCATTACGCCAGGCAAAACTTTTGAAGCGAATACAAGCTATTATGTGTATATCGACGCCGGGGCATTCCGTAATGAAAGTAATAATGCCAACTTTGCGGGGATAACCAGCACGGCAGCCTGGAATTTCACCACGATTCCAACAGCCGATACGACCCCGCCTGCTTTAACAGGCGTTTCGCCAGAGAATGGAACCACCGCCAATATCGGCACAACGCTTTCGTTATCCTTTAATAAAGCGGTCTATGCGGCTGGCGGCAGCATCGAGATCAGCAATGTAAATCAAGCAGGGGACAGCCAGTCTATTGCTGTTGTATCGGGCAGTGTGACAGGAAGCGCAACCCCGACTATAACGGTTCAGCTCGGCAGCAGCTTGAAACCAAGCAGTACATACGAGGTAACGGTACCAAGCGGTGCTTTTCAGGATGGATCCGGCAATCATTTTGCCGGTATTGGATCAGGGCAGTGGCGGTTCACAACGAAGGCGCCACCGCTTGGAACTCCCTCGCTGCAGCCGGCTAATAACGCCTATTCCGTGAGTGTAGCGAGCAACTTGATGATGACCTTCCCCGCCAATGTCGCGGTTAATACGGGTAACATCAGGATCAATAAAATTTCTGACAACAGCACAGCACAGACGATCAATGTGAACTCTTCCGCAGTGGGTGTAAACGGAGGAGTCGTTACCATCAATCCGCCTGATGATTTGTTGGGCAGCACAGGCTATTATATACTGGTCGATGCCGGGGCATTTAAGGATGCCGGCAATCCCGGTAATCTCTATGAAGGCATTGCGGATGCATCCGTATGGAATTTTACAACGGATCCCGGCAACGATACAACGCCGCCTGCCCTGGTCGGCGACAGGAAGCCGTATCTGGTGCAAACAACGCCCGCAGTAGACCTGGAAATGAATTTTAATAAGCCGGTCTATCAGGGATCGGGTAATATTATCATTAAAAATGCCGCCAATAACGCCATATTTGCATCCATCCCCGTAACCTCGAATAAGGTTAGCGGTGGAGGGACAACGAAAATTACGGTCAAGGATCCAGGCCTGGTTTACGTCAATAACACCTCTTATAATGTTCAAATTGGGGGACAGGCGTTTCGTGATTTGAAGGGCAATTATTTTGCCGGAATTAACGGAACCTCTGACTGGAAATTCATGGTCACCCAGGATACGGAGAAACCGGTCATTATTTCGCTGCTTCCGGCTAAAAATGACTCTGCAGTGGCGCTGTCGGGCGTCAATCTGGAAGTGTTGTTCAGCGAGCCGATTCAACTTGGCGCTTCGCCATCCGTGAAGATAAAACGGATCACAGGCGGTACGGCGGAAAACACGATAACTGCGAAAGCAACCGTGGATCCGCAAAATAACCGGAAGCTGATTATCACGCCGGAAGCGGCGATGACGGCCAGCACGAATTATTATGTGGAAATCACAAATAATACCGTTGAAGATCTGGCCGGGAATAAATTTGACGGCATCCTGAATCAATATCAATGGACGTTTACAACCGCCAGCTCTTCAAGCGGCCCGCCGGCTGTATCCAAGGCCGAGGTACAGGGTACGAATCAGATTGTATTGACTTTCAATAATACGCTTGACCCGGGCTCGGTTCCGGTGCCGGGCAACTTTTATGTCACGGTGAATGCCGTTTCCAGATCGGTTACGAGCATACAGATCAGCGGCCAGACCGTTATTCTGACGATGCAGGGGACGCTTGCTTTAGGCCAAGTGATCAAAGTGTCTTATTCAGGAGGCGAGAAGCCGATTAAATCATCGGCCGGAACAGCCGCTTCGAATTTCTCGGAACGCGAGGTAACTAATAATCCCGACACAACGCCGCCAAGGCAGCTGAGCGGCACCGTGAATGGAAACACCATCATTCTGACCTTCAGCAAGAACCTGGCCGATATCGGGACGAATGCAACCAGCCAGTTTTCGGTGACGGTTGCGGGCTCATCGCGTACGGTGACGCAGGTTTCGGGCAGCGGCAATATTGTCTTCATTACGTTTAGCGGAGCTCCGGCAGCGACTACGGATTCCTTGACCGTGTCCTATTATGCTTCAACTTCCGCCTTGAAGGATTTGTCAGGCAACGCCGTACCTTCCTTCAACAGCTTCTATGTCCAGAATGGGCATGATACGATAATTCCCCTTCTGCAGAGCACGATTGCGGCAGGGAATGTGGTTACCCTAACGTTCAACAAAACGATGAATGCGGCAATGAAGCCTTCAACCGGCGCCTTTAAGGTAATGGTCAATGGCGTTGAGCGTGCCGTCTCTTTTATTACAATATCGGGACCGCAGGTGGTACTAACCTTGGGGACGGCTACATTAGCGACGGATTATGTTGTAGTGTCCTATACGGCCGGAACGCCGGCTTTGTCGGATATTAGCGGCAACGCCGCTGCATCCTTCACAGGGCAGACAGCGAATCTGGGAAATGGGGCGGCTTCCGCATCCATTGCGCTTAACGGGGTTCTGGCCAAAACAAATCAGATCACGTTAACCTTCTCGACAACACTGAACGCTTCTTATGTACCTTCTTCTACGCAATTTACGGTGAAGGTGAATAATACGACCCGTCCTGTATCGGCGATTGCAATCAATGGAGCCGCCGTTACCCTTACTTTATTTACGCCGGTCGCGATAGGGGACAAAGTCACCGTGAGTTATACGGCGGCAGGAACTACCTTGCGTTCAATCACCGGAGTAGAGGCATCGTCATTTTCAGACATCAGCGCAGCCAATCAAACGGCTTGGACCGATAATGTATCGGGAGACTTCGAAGCTGCCGAGGGCGGCGGAATCGCAATTAAAAACTCGGCTGCTGTCGTAACAACCGCTGTTTCGCCAGCAGGACAATCGACCCGCCAGTATGCCTTCACGGCTGAAAAGGTGGCAGCGGCCTTCTCGACGATACGGACAGTCAGCGGGATGGAGCCGAGAGTCGTCGTGGTCGTTCCGGAAAATGAAAACGCCGGTATTGTTTCGCTGCCGCTTGCTGCACTGGAGGAAGCCAGGAAAGCGGCCTCCAATGCGTCAATCGCGGTTGTGTACAAAGGAAACACCTACGAACTCCCGCTTAGCGCGCTCAATTACCCGGAACTGGGCAAGCTCATGAATGCGGCCAGCGCTGTAGGACAGCTTGTGATCTCCATTGATACCAGCGCCACTAATATGGCGTCCCCGCTTACAGCGGCGCTAAATGCCAGCAAAGCGCAGATGATGGTAAGCCCGGTCAGCTTCGATCTTTCTGTAACCAACGGGGCGTTGACCAAAAAGATTGACAGCTTGAACAGCTATGTCACCCGGACGATGAAAGCGGCGATGCAGCTGAATGGGCATGAAGTGGCGGTTGTCTGGGTAGATCCTGCTACCGGCAAGCTTTCCTATATTCCGACAAGAGTGACCAGCCAGAACGGGCAGTCTCTTGTCAAATTTATGAGCAAAAGCAACGGTGTATATGCGGTTGTGAAGGGCTCAGTCGGATTTTCGGACATTACCAAGCATTGGGCGCGAAACGATATTCTGCTGATGGCTAACAAATATGTGGTGGAAGGGACGACGCTCACGACCTTTACACCGGATAAATCCATTACCCGCGGTGAATTTGCAGTTCTTATTGTAAAAGGGCTCGGGCTGTCCGGCGACAAGCTGGGCGCCGCAAAGTTCAAAGATGTCAATACATCGACGGTTATGGCCGCTTATATCGGGGCGGCAGCGAATGCCGGGATTATCATGGGGATGCCGGATGGAACCTTCCAGCCCGGCAGTCCGGTGACGAGAGAGCAGATGGCTTCGATGATGATCCGGGCATCCAATGCAGCGGGTGTCCAGGTCGTGCTTTCACAGGATGCTTCAGCTGCGCTGAAAAGATTCGGCGATGCAGGCAAAATCGGCACCTGGGCCAAAAGCGATGTAGCCAAGGCCGTTGAGGCCGGGATCATAAACGGAATGTCGTCCACATCCTTCGGAGGCAAATCAAACGCGACGCGTGCGCAAGCAACGGTCATGGTGAAACGGCTGCTGGGTTATGTCGAGTTTCTCGATCTTTAAATCATGCCGAGAGGCTGGAAAATAGAAACAATTGATAGAGCTATCCGTGCAGCAGTTGCCGGATAGCTTTTTCTTTTCGATCATAGGCGGGTGATAGGACTCTTCTATCAAGCGTAACTTTTTCATTCTTCTGCTAGTCTATAGCTAATAGACTTTAAGATGGGAGAGTTGCAGAGGAAATGCGCAAAATAAATAGAATCATAGAAAATAACAGACGGAATTTGACGAAAAAACAGGTACTTATTTTAACGTTGGGAATTACGATGCTGGCTCAGCCACTGTCTATAGCCATCCCTGGAGCTGCCTATGCAGCATCCAGTACAACCTCAACCACTGCGGCCAAGAGCGCTCAGGAGCAGCTTGTACGCGTTTACGAAGAGATGATCACCTCCGGGGCCAAGCGGGTGGATTACAAATGGGCGAACAAAACAGGCACCGGGGCCCGACAATCCAATGTCCATGTTATCGAAGTTGACCTTACCAACCCTAATGTGAAGCTGGATGTCATGAACGGCAAAACAGGAGCGATTACCGGTTACGCCTCCACGGGAACGATGGTAAAGAACAGCGGCGCTGTAGCCGGAGTGAACGCGGATTTTTTCAATACCTCGGGTAAAGGCGTGCCGATGGGGGCTGAAGTTCTCGGCGGCAGCCTGATTGCCAGCCCATCCAAATTAAAAGGGATGTACGCGTTTGCGGTGACAGCGGACCGGAAGCCGATCATTGATTTGTTTGATTTCAACGGAACCGTAACCGCAGCCGATGGAACGCAGTGGCCTCTGGCTGGAATCAATAAAGCCTCCTACACCATCGAGCCGGATAATACATACAGCCACGTCAATGCGATGTATATTTATACGAGTGCCTGGACGGCTGCACGGCCCGATGTGAAGGACAGCTCAACCACGCCGACAGAAGTGCTGGTTGTCGATAATGTGGTGACCCAAATCGCCGATAATTCCATGATTACCGGGACGCCTCCGGCAAACGGGTATATTTTGCGGACGCATGGCAAAGCCGCTGAATTTGTGCGCAATCATTTACAAGTAGGTGAGACCGTTTCGTCCAATTATGGTCTTGTCTCGCAAACGACGGGTAAAGCCTTTGATCCCGGCTCCTTGCAAATGCTCGTAGGCGGGCACACGATTCTCGTCGAAGACGGCAAAGCTTCAGCCTTCTCCCGAAGCATCAGCGGCATCAGCGGCACCGGGAACCGTGCGCGTACCGCAGTCGGCTACAGCAAGGATGGAACGAAGGTTTATATCATCACGGTGGAGGACAGCGACAACAGCCAGGGAGTCAAGCTTACCGAGCTTCAACAGCTGATGGTGAAGCTGGGCGTCTGGCGGGGCGTGAATCTGGATGGCGGAGGATCAACCACGATGATCACCCGGCCTCTGGGCGAGTTCAGCGCAGGACTTACGTTTCCAACGGAATATGGCACCGTCCAGCGATTGCTCCCAAGCGGGTTGGGGGTTTTTAGTACCGCTCCGCAGGGACAGGTAAAAGGAATCAAAGCCAGCGGAAGCGGCGTTCTCTTTATCGGCCAGCAGGCTACTTATGAAATGAAAGCCTATGATACCTACTATAATCCTGTGGATCCCGGCACGCTGACACCGACCTGGAAATCGTCCAATGCGATCGGCTCTTTCTCGGGCAATACGTACACGGCCCAAAAAGCGGGCAGCACGACGCTAAGTGTTAAGTCCGGCAGCGGCAGCGATGAGCTTCCGGTTGAAATCGTCGGCGGGAATCAGATCGCTCAAATGACCGTTGATGTCAGCTCGCCGGTATTGGAGCAAGGAAAGACAGGCACAATTTCCGTTGTGGCTGTTCTTAAGGATGGACGCAAGCTGACGGTACCGGCTTCCTCGATGAAATGGGAGATGAAAGGTTTTAAAGGTACGATCAGCGACGGTAAACTGACCATTGATTCAATCGACGAAGGGGCTAAAGCGGGTTATGTAATTGCACGGTATGACGGTTTCTCCTCAGTAGCTGTTCTGGCCGCGGGTGCGGATAAGAAATTTGATGATTTCGAACAGACTACCTACCCAATCTCCTTCTCCAGTACGAATGGTGTAGTGGGCACAGCAGCGATTGTCGCGGGGTTGTCGGAGAATGCGGCGGCAAAAGCACTGCAGCTGTCTTATGATTTCACAGGAGGCAGCGGCACGAAGGCGGCTTACGCGGTATTTAACACAACCGGAAAGGCACTGGAAGGGAAACCGTCCGCCATTACCCTTGATGTTCTGGGCGACAATAGCTTGAACTGGTTGCGTGCCGAGTTTATCGACAACAGCGGCAAAGCGCATCTCGTAACGCTCGCGACTCAAGTGGACTGGACAGGATGGAAGCAGCTCAAAGTCAATTTGCCAGCCGACCAAATGGGTTATCCGGTCAAGCTGAAGCGGATCTATATGGCTTCTATCGAAGATGGTCAGGATGAGCGGTCGCTGACAGGTTCTGTTGCTTTTGATAATATCAGCTTCCAATATGCGGCATTGGTTGCCGAGCCTCCACGCACCAAAATTCAATTGACGGTTGGTGCGAAATCGGCAACCGTTGGCGGACAAGCCATGAAGCTGGATGTGGCTCCTCTTCTGCTGAAGGGAACCACCTATTTACCGCTGCGGTTCGTAACCGAGGCGATGGGCGCACAAGTGGCATGGGAGCCTGCGAACAAACGGGTAACCGTCCTGCGTGGCGACAAGTTGATGGAAATGTGGATCGGACGGGAGGAATTCCTGCTTAACGGATTGCGAAAAAAATCCGAGGTGGCGCCAATCACCCGCTCAGGAAGGACTTTGGTCCCCATTCGTCTGGTATCGGAGCAATTCGGCCTGTCTGTAAACTGGGATGGCAAAGCGGGCACGATCACTGTCGAATGACAGTAACGCGCATGCGTAATTATGTGATATGATAGACAGAAGATATTTTTGAAGAAAGTGGGCAGAGCCTAACGTGGATTATCGCATTAACGATATCGATCGCGTCATCAAAAACGCCGTTCTTGTGATGGAAGAGAGTAAATATCAAATCTATGAAATTTGCGAATCCGCGCGCAAAGAGCTTTTTTCTCTCGGTCAGGAGCTTACCCAGGTTATTAAAGAAGCCGCTGAAATTATTGATAAAGTGGACAAGCTGGAGCTCGACTACCGTCGGGCTCGGATCCGGCTTACAGAAGTAAGCCGGGATTTTGTCCGATTTAAAGAACAGGACATTAAGATTGCTTATGAGAAGGCTACGCAATTGCAGCTGGACCTCATGGTTTTCCGGGAGAAAGAAAGCTACTTGAAGGCGCGCCGGGATGATTTGCAAAAGCGGGTACGAAATGTGGAGAAATCCGTCGAACGGGCCGAGTCAATCGGCTCGCAGATCAATGTCGTGCTTGAGTATCTGTCGGGCGATTTGAATCAGGTGACCCGGATTCTGGAATCCGCCAAGAACCGCCAGCAAATCGGATTGAAAATTATATTGGCTCAGGAAGAAGAACGCAAGCGGATCGCCCGGGAAATTCACGATGGTCCCGCACAATCCTTGGCTAATATAGTTCTTAGGACGGAAATTGCGGAAAGAATGCTCGGAAAGCAGGAATTTCAATTAGTACAGGAAGAATTAATAGACTTGAAGGGTCAGGTTCGTTCGGGTATTGAGGAAATCCGCAAAATTATTTTTAATCTGCGTCCTATGGCGCTGGATGACTTAGGTCTCATTCCTACCCTTCGCAAGTATGTCCAGGATTTTGAGGAGAAGACCCGGATTCGGACGATATTCGACACAATCGGGAAGGAAATGCGGCTGCCCTCCGCTATGGAAGCAGGCATGTACCGGCTTGTCCAGGAGGCCTACAGCAATGCGTTCAAGCATGCAAATCCTACTTTTGTCTCGCTGGAGTTCACCTTTCAGGCGCAGATGGTTAAGATTGTCGTTAAGGATAATGGCGTTGGTTTCCATGTTGATCTAATTGAATCCCGGACGAAGGACAACGCTCATTTCGGCTTGATCGGAATGCGCGAGAGAGTGGAGTTGTTGGAAGGGAGGATGGAGATCGAATCGACAATCAACGAGGGAACCAAAATTACGATTCATATCCCTATCAACGCGGAGCAAAGAAAGGAGTAAACTAACGATGGATCAACGTGCAACGACAGTTAAACGCAAAATTAAAGTGTTAATCGCCGACGATCATCAACTATTCCGCGAGGGACTCAAGCGGATTCTTAATATGGAAGATGATTTGGAAGTGATCGGCGAATGCAATGATGGCATACAGGTACTGGAATTCTGCAACGAAAACAAACCCGAAGTGGTGCTCATGGATATCAATATGCCAATCGAAAACGGGGTTGTGGCAACGGAGCGGCTGCGCGATATTTTTCCCGATGTGAAGGTGATTATTTTATCCATCCATGACGATGAGAGCTATGTGTTTGAAACTCTTCGCAAGGGCGCATCCGGTTATTTGCTTAAAGACATGGAAGCGGAGGCTTTGGCTAACGCTATTCGCTCGGTCGTGAGCGGCTACGCCTACATTCACCCTAAAGTGACGGGCAAGCTGATCAATCAGCTGCGCCGGATGACCTATTTGGACGAAATCGGTTCCACCTCAGGAGCAGCGGCAGGACGTGAAGCGGGCGTGAAATTTGTGCCAAGCGAGAACAATCCGCTGACTCGGCGCGAAGCGGAAGTGCTGCGTTTGATGGCTGAAGGCAAAAGCAACAAAATGATTGGCGAATATCTGTTTATCAGCGAAAAAACGGTTAAAAACCATGTTAGCAGTATTTTGCAAAAAATGGAAGTAGATGACCGGACGCAAGCAGTCATTAATTCCATCAAGTTTGGCTGGGTTACCCTGTAGCCAGACGCTGCCTTACATATGGAGCGAAGAAGAGCACCCGTTCAGGCGGAGGCTCTTTTTTGTGCTTGCAGATGTGCCAACATGGACCCGAATGCCTTTTTATGTGACTTGTCCGCGAAGTTGCGCACTCATAGGCGGTGAACGGCATATGATGTCACAAAAAGGAGGTGGCTGCCTTGATTCCGATTTTGCTGGGAATTCTCGGTTGTTACGTCTTGGCTGCGGCTTCGGTGCATCTGGCTTATGCGCTTACAGGCAAACGCAAACCATTGAGCAAGCATTATGTCCTGATTGCCGGCAACGAGCAGAACATGATGGAATGGTACATGTATTCGCTTCGCCGTTTATCCCTCCGGACCGGCAGAGAAATCAAGGTTTCTGTGATCGACAAGGGCTGCGAGGACGACACCATGCGGATTGCGGGGAATTTTGCACGATGTGGGATGTCGGTGGATATTGCCTGCCAGAAGCGCGATCTCGCAGAAGTCAGCGCCATATCCAGTGGAAATGTGTTTGCCGGGGGGGAGCAGGAAAGCCCGCTTCTCGCGGAGGAGGAGATCGTTGTCGATCTCGGAATGCCTGCTGAGCTGGCGAAGCTTCCTTTAAAATATAAGAAAGGTTAAGTTTCACCTATACCAGGCTATATTTCTAAGGGAAGAAGCTTGGCTTCACTGCAAAGGAAGGCGTTAGCCGTTTCTTCTTTGAAACGCAACGCGAGCCCGCGAGGAATTCGGTGTTCATTGGGTTATATCAGGATTGCTAATAGGAGGAGGTCGGAGTATAATTAGGCCTATACAAATATCGGACGAGTGAAGCACACACGTACCGCTGCCTGAGGCAGCTGGCGGGTGTGCTTTTTTGTGTTCATTTGGGGGTTGGAGAATGGTCGGAATCGGTGATGGGTACAAAGGGGCGGTGATCGCTTGAAGGTAGAGCTTTACGCGGTGAAACTTGCAAGGGAATGGCAGGTTTTCTGGTCCTTAGCACCTCAAGTGGATAGAGCGTACTGGCTTCAACCCGCATTCCGGGATGAGGCGCACCGTGCGGCGGCGGAGATACAAGAAGCATCGGGAAACGAGGGGATGGGGACTGTTTTGTGGGAATTAGCCAACCGTCATGTTCTCAATCAGCCAAGGCATGGGGAGTTCATCATTTGGCCAAGCCTGCTACCGCTCGGTCAGGTGGAACGGATCAGAAAGTATTGGCCCGGTTCTATCGGAAATACGACAGCTGCAAATGAAATCCGGAATCACCTTGCATCCCTGATCCGTGAGTCGTCAATAGACAAGCAGATTATGGTGCCGGGTTTGGAAGGCGCGGCTTATGACGTTCCGGATTTTGCGGCTCAGCTCCCGGCTGCCCGGGAACTGGCCCGGCAAGCATGCCGGGCAGCCGGTCTGCTGCGGGGGCGGCTGCTCCTTGCCGGCGAAGCTTGTGCACTGCTTGCCGATGAGGAGGGATTTGCCGCCCCTCATAAAGAGGAGGCGCAAGTGACGTGGAGCACGGCGGCTCCCGCTCTTCAGTTGGCGTCGCTACTCGGTCTGCTGAACCTGGGAAACGCGGTATCCGGGCAGCAGGTTCATGCAGGGAAAGGGAGGCGCGTCAGGTTTCCCTGGAAGGCGGGAGAACTTTTGCAATGCCAGCGCTGCGGAAGTACGGCAGCCCGTTTGAGGCGGACAGCCTGTGCAGCATGCGGACAGGACTGTGCCTATTGCGAGGCATGTCTGACCATGGGACGCAGCCGCGAGTGCAGTCTGCTTGTCAGCGGTTTGCCTGAACAGGCCGTTAGAGCAGCAGATGTACCGCAGATGATGCCGGCACCAGCCAATGGAACGCAGCCGCAAAGACATACTAGTGATAGCAGGCTTGCACGCTGGAATCTTAGTCCGGCGCAGGGTGCGGCAACGGCTGCGGCACTGAATTATATGGATGGCAGCGACGCTGACAGGAGTATCACTTGGCTTCAGCGGCTAGCGGGATATTTTACCGGGACCGATTCCTCGGAGCATCAGCGCAGGTTTCTGCTCTGGGCTGTCACCGGAGCAGGCAAAACGGAAATGATCTTCCCGCTCATCGAAGCCTGCCTGCAGTCGGGCGGCCGCGCATTGATCGCAACGCCAAGGCGCGATGTCGTGCTGGAGCTTGATCCCCGTCTGCGCAGGGCTTTCCCGGAAGCAGCTATCGTCACCTTGTACGGGGGCAGCATGCAGCGCTGGGAGTACGGGGAATTGACGATCGCGACTACCCATCAACTGTTTCGTTTTCGACACGCGTTTGACCTGGTGGTGATCGACGAGCTTGACGCTTTCCCATACCATAACGATCCTATGCTTCATTTTGCGGCAGAGCGCGTCTGCAAGCCAGGGGGGACGACCGTTATGCTTTCGGCCACGCCGCCGGCGGCATTGCAGCGTGCCGCCCGGTTTGGGCGTTTGACTCATGTACGCGTACCTGTCCGGTTTCACCGGCATCCGCTCCCGGTGCCCAAGCTTATTCAGATCCCGCCTGTGAAGATGATGCTGCGGCAGCGGAATTTGCCGCAGCGGCTTCTTTCCGCGCTACGAACGTCCATCGCAAGAGGAGCCCAGGTATTCGTCTTCGTCCAGCAAATTCGCGATGTCCTGCCGCTTGTGGGGAGGCTTCGGCCTCTATTTCCGGGCATTGCGATAGACGGTACCTCCTCCAAGGACGGGGAGCGTGCGGAGAAGGTGCTTCATTTTCGCGACCGCAGCATCCGCATGCTGGTTACGACCACGATATTGGAACGGGGCGTGACGGTGGCCAAGAGTGATGTGTTTATTCTGGATGCCGATGGCAGATTATTCGACGCTGCCTCGCTCGTACAGATGGCGGGCCGTGCGGGCAGATCCAAGGACGATCCGGCCGGCAGCGTCTATTTCTGCGCGTCGGCACGAACCAGGCCGCAGCTGTCGGCAATTGGCCAGATCAGGAGCATGAACAGAATCGCAAGGAGAAAGGGCTATCTGCTCGCAACCGGAAAGGAGTGAACGAAGCCATGCCGTCTTTCTGGACGCTGCTGCACCAAACATTGCCCAAAGCCATTCATAGCCTGACCGCTTTGCTGGCGCCATCCACCAGAACATGTTTGATGTGCGGCAGCCTGTCACGCCATGCGGCGGATGATGGTTTATCCGCATTATGCAGAGACTGCAAGCACGCTATCCCCTGGATTCGGGTTATCCATTGCCCTGTTTGCGGGCGGGCCGAGCGCTGCCCGGATTGCCTGCGCCGCGAGGATACGGCCTTTATTTGCAACCGCAGCGCAGTCCGCTATAATCCGCTGATCCGGGAATGGCTTGCTTTATACAAATACCGCGGTCATGAAGCGATTGCTCCGCTGCTGGGCGAAATGCTCTTTACCGCATATCAGCGATTGGTGAAAGAAATGTCGGGCAGGACGGAAGCTTTTTCGATCGATGTCGTCATTCCGGTGCCGGTCAGCGAGCAGCGTCTGCTGGAGCGGGGTTTCAACCAGGCGGAGCGGCTTGCCGCGATGATTGCGGAGCGCAGCGGGCTTCCCCTGTTTAATCTGTTAAAGAGGACACGGCACAGCGAAAAACAAAGCTTCAAAACAAGGGGGGCGCGGCTGCGTGATTCCGAGCATCTTTTTACGGTGGACGATACCCGGCTCGCGGCCATGCTTCGGGGGCTATCGGATCTACATACGAAGGATCCGGCGGGGCATTCCAGACGGCGGGTATTGATTGTGGACGATATTTATACGACGGGAAGCACAGTCAATGCATGCGCACAGGCTGTTGAAGAGGCATTCCGCCGGAACAGGCTGGCTGCAGGGCCGGAAATTTATATTTTGACTCTCGCTAGATCGTGATGTTGAACCGGGGGGGCACAATTGGTTGCTGAAAAAAAGGATGTATTATGGCAAAATATAAGTTAGAATATAAACAACCTGTAAGAGGTTGTTCAAAAAGTCCCTTTTTGATGACGAAGTCAATCAAGAGGTAACTCACACAAGAATCTTGGATTCAGCCGGGACTAAGGGCATGCTTCCGAAGCAGGTTTTCTTATGAAAACCCTCAGGTGCTCACGTAGGTTTAGCCTACGCTGCCTCCTCATTCCCTCGCTTCTTCCAACCTTCTCGATTCTGAAAAACGGACTTTTTGAACACGTACTGTAGGTGTTCTGGAAGGAGGCAAGGAGGCATGGAACTCGATAACTGCCCACGCTGCGGCAAATTGTTTGCCAAGAACTTTCGGGATGTATGTCCCGCTTGTATGAAAATTATCGATCAGGAGTACCAGATCTGCGCGGATTATCTGCGCAAGAACAAAGGTGCGACGATCAACGTACTTTCTGACGCAACGGAAGTCACGATTAAACAAATCACGAAATTTATTCGGGAAGGCCGGATTTCTCTGGTTGGCGCACCCAATATGTCCTACCCTTGCGAAGCCTGCGGCACGCTGATCCGTGAAGGGAATCTTTGCCTGGACTGCAAAACCCGCCTGCTTGCGGATGTGAACCGAGCCAAAGCGCAGCAAGCTCCCAAAGAATCGGATAAGAAACCACAATCGGCAGCAGCAGCTTACCGGATTATGGACCGTCTTCGCGACCGAAATTAACCGATATCCATTTTTCTATAAATTTTTGTGCGAAAGTGCCGATAATACTCTTATACAGAGTTATCGGCCTTTTTTTACTCCAGCAGCATATACATCTTCTCTGTACTTTATATAGATTCGGGCGGCATGGTCCGACCCGGTCATGACGGGTGCCTTATATTGGAGGGATTACAATGAAAATTAATGAAACCCAGCGAATTGGAGCCGTTAACCCTTATCAGAAGCAAAGCGAGCAGCGGGCCGGGAATACGGAACGCAAGCGGCAGACCGATGAGGTCCAAATTTCAGCTGAAGCCCAAGAGATGCTATCATACAGCCGTACAAATCAGACCGACAAAAGCAAACGGATCGATGAATTGAAGCAAGAAGTCAGTACCGGAAACTATCATGTCGATGCAGGTAAAATTGCCGAGAAGCTGCTTCCCTATCTGACCGACAAGAAGCTTGACAAATAACAACCTTGATGAAAATAGGTGAGCCCTGTGTCAGTTGAAATCATCGTCGAAACGCTGGATAAGCAGGCGCAGTTGTATGCGTTGCTGCTGGAGACGGCCAAGCTCAAGACGCCCGTGCTCGTGAAGAACGACGTCGAGCAGTTGAATGCGATCATTCAGAAGGAGCGCAAGCTGCTCGCTGAAGCCGAGAAGCTGGAGCAGCAGCGCATGCAGTATTCGCACAGCTATTTTCAAAGCATCGGCGTAATCCGCTATAAAGGCGGCAAAATCATTGACATTATTCGGACCATCACCTCACCCCAGGAGAAGGAAGAGTTGACGAGGATTCGCGGCAAGCTGATAGATTTGTTGGATGAGCTTCAGAAGATCAATAAACTCAACCAGGAGCTGACGGTGCAATCGCTCGAATTTATTGATTATTCAATCGATCTTGTCATCGAAGATCCCAATGAGGCCGTCACTTACCAGCATCCCATGAACACGGGCTACGGGAATCAGCGCAACGGCTATTTCGATACAAGAGGATAAAGGAGGCATTCGGCAATGGCGTCAACTTTCCATGGCATAGAAACAGCCAAAAGAAGCGTACTGACTCAGCAAACGGCCATTAATACGGTAGGACATAATATATCAAATGCGAACACGGCAGGTTATACCCGTCAAAGGGTAACCATGGTCGCAAGCCGGCCGATGGAGGCTTTCGGCATTAATCGCTCTTCGTCCCCGGGACAGCTCGGCACGGGTGTTGAATTCACAGCGATAAACCGCATCCGTACCGCTTATCTGGACGATGAATTCCGCAATCAGAGCAAATTTCTCGGAAGCTGGTCGATACGTTCGGAGACATTGGATAAACTGGAAGCGATCGTTAATGAACCGTCCGACACGGGAATCCGCAAGGTCATGGATAATTTTTATCAGGCATGGTCTGATTTAAGCAAGGATCCGAGCAATGTTACGGCACGCCGGATCGTGAAGGAAAACGCCACGGCATTAACGGATGCCTTTAACTACATGAGCCAACAGCTCAGCAATTTAAGTCAGGACTTAACGACGAATGTGAGTGTCAAGGCCAATGAGGTGCAGTCGTATCTGTCCTCAATCGCGGATTTGAACCAATCGATCTACAAGATTGAAAGCTTGGGCGATAATGCCAATGATCTGCGGGATCAACGGGATTTGCTCACGGACAAGCTGTCCAATATCATCAATATTACCGTTCAGAATACCGATCAGGGTTATTCGATTTCATTGGGCGGACAGGCGCTGGTTCAAGGCAGCCAGGTCCTGGTTCAAGTCAACGCCGGCGTGACGCCGCAGGAGCAGGGAGCTTACCTTGAAGGCGCTTATGCTGCAGGATTCCTTAACGGCGGTGAAGTCTACGGGATGATTTTCTCCCGGGAGAACTATGTGAAGGATTACAGCAAGCAGCTCGATGAGCTTGCCGACACCCTTGCCAATGGAGACATCAAGGTTACTCTGCCCAAAGGAACAGTGCTGCCAGTCGGTATGTCCGTTACTACCACAAGCGGCGGCAGCGTGAGCGGAGCCTTGGGGGAGGATACGGAAGTCATCCTGAAAGGGCTCAACGGCCTGCATCAGCTCGGCTACTCTTTGGATGGCTCGACAACCGGCAGCTTACCTTTTTTTGAAGGCGGATCTCCCATTACGGCAGCCAATATCAAGCTCAACAGCTTGATTTCGGACAATCCCAATCTGATCGCGTCCTCTATGCGCACGACGGGAACAGGAACCGATGAGCAGGTGGTCAAAGGGAATAATACACTGGCGCTGTTGATGGCCAATCTGAAGCAGACCAGCTTCTTGTCTGTGGATGGCAAACGGGAAGCGACCATCGATTCCTTTTACAGCTCCATCGTAGGCCAGCTCGGGGTTCAAGCGCAGGAGGCGACGCGCCAGATTCAGAATTCCACCGGGTTGGTCCAACAGGTGGAGAACAGCCGGCAGTCGATCAGCGGGGTGTCGCTGGATGAGGAAATGTCGGATCTGATTAAATATCAGCACGCCTATACGGCAGCCGCAAGGTTTATGACCACGTATGACGAGATGCTCGATAAATTGATTAACTCGACTGGAACCGTTGGAAGATAACAGATAGAGAAGGAGGTTTAACAAATGCTCAGGGTTACCTCGAATATGATGAATTCGCAGCTGCTGCTTAATTTGAACCGCAATGCGGCGCAAATGAACAACACGCAGAACCAGATGTCGACAGGACGCAAGATCAACAAGCCTTCGGACGATCCCGTCGGCATTACCTATTCTCTGCGGTACCGCTCGGAGCTGGCTTCAACGGAGCAGTATAAGAAGAATGTCGACAGCGCCACCTCCTGGATGGATTTTAACGATACCGTGCTTAATCAGGTTACGGAAGTGGTGCATCGCTTGCGCGAGCTGACGGTCAAAGCCTCAACGGGCAGCAATCCGCAATCCGCTCTGGACAGCATCAATGTAGAAATTGCACAAATGAAAGAACAGCTGCTCGATATTGCGAACAGCCAGTTGAATGGAAAGTATGTCTTCAATGGCGAGAAATTCGATGCGAAACCGTATGGTACACTTCTGCCGGACGGCACGGTTACCGATCCCTCTCAAATTACGACCGATACCGGCGCCGTTAAATATACGGTTGGAGACAGTGTGGATATGACTATTAATCTCACAGGAAACAATGTATTTGGGGATGCGGACGATGCCGTCTCTGCGCAGACGTCGGATAATCTCTTTTCGATTGTTAACCGTCTGATCGATAAGCTCGGCCCGGATGGTGATCACACCAAGATAACAGATGAGCTGGCCAGTCTGGACAGCCGGATGAATATTCTGCTTACTACTCGAGCCGAAGTGGGCGCCAAGATGAACCGCATCAGCTTAATGCAAGGCCGCCTGGAAGATTTGGAGGCTAACCTGACAACGCTTCAGGCCAAGACAGAGGATGCCGATTATGCCAAACTGATTATGGATTCGAAGATTCAGGAGAACATTTATAATGCCTCCCTCTCAGCCGGATCCAAAATTATTCAGCAATCATTGGTTGATTTTCTAAGATAAACGGAGACGAGCCATGACGATCCCTATGCTGCAAATCCGTCAGACGCCCGGCGTCCTTTACGTGGATGCGGATCCGGGGCAATTTTCCATCCGGCAGCCAAAAGCCGAGCTTCATATTCAAACGGAACCCGGTCAACTGGAAATCCATCAGTACAAGCCGGAGCTTGAAGTCGACCAGTCCAGAGCCTTTGCAGCTTATAATGGCGGGAACTTTTTGGAGATGAACCAACGCATCTACTCAGGGATTCAGCAAATTTTTCTGCAGGGCCTTGCCAGAAGGGTGGAGGAAGGGAACCGGGCGGCAGCCATTCATAAACCGGGGAATACAATTGCTGAAATTTACGGTCAGGATTGGCAGCCAGTACCTTTTCCGGAGATCCGGGGCGAAGCCTCGATGGACAATGTGGAGACGCGTTTTCGAATAACGCCGCCTGATATCCGCGTAGGCCGGACCGAGGTCGACGTGCAGACGGTAACGCATAGGCCGGAAATCGAATATACACGTGGGAAGCTGGACATCTATATGAAACAGTATCCTTCCGTCCAGTATATCCCGCCGGAGCTTGATATCGCGCATTAACGGTATAATGATTATAGATAAACCTCCCTGAGGATATCTATAATCTTTTCTTTATTTCAGGCCAGCCAACAGGAGGAAGATCGAGATGTTCATTGAAACATTGACTTGGGGAACAATAGAGGCCGCTGAAGAACAGCTTTATCATTTCCCCAAAGGAATTCCGGGCTTTGAGGATAAGAAGAATTTTGTCCTCATCGATCATGAAGAAGGTCCATTCGTCTATTTGCAATCCACCTGCACCCGGGAGTTGGCGTTTCTGGTAGCGGATCCGTTTCTTTTTTTTCCCGGGTATGAATTCGAGCTTCCCGAAGGGGAAATGAAGGAGCTTCAAGTGGATTCGCAAGTAGTTGTCCGCTGCATACTGACGCTGAAGGAGCAGATGGAGCAATCGACATTGAACCTGCTGGCTCCAATTGTTCTCAACCCGGAGAAACGCCTGGGCAAACAGGTTGTGCTTCATCAAACCGGATATCATACGAGGCATCCCTTGCTATCCAATGAACCCCATTCGGTGAGTTCAGCAAAGGAGGTTGGCAAAGATGCTGGTATTATCCCGCAAGAAGGGTGAATCCGTCATCATAGACGGCCAGATTGAGGTCACCGTGCTGGGTGTCGAAGGAGATACGATCCGTTTAGGCATAGCCGCCCCCAAGGACATCGATATTTTCCGCAAGGAAGTATTCCTGTCCATTCAGGAATCGAACCGGGAGGCGGCTGCACCTGCTCCGGGGCAGTTGGAGGCGCTGATGAAGCGGCTTAGAGGCAGTCAGCAGGAAAAATAAAAATCTTTGGAAACCCCTAAACTATCTGAGGTTTGCGGTCGATATATACATTAGACGTTGAACCAGCAGGGCGGCCGACCTTAACGGTTCAGCGTGACCACAAGGATGTGGATCTCATTTATTTCAGGGAGGAAAATTTTAATGATTATCAATCACAACATCGCGGCGCTGAACACGCACCGCCAACTGTCCATCAACACCGTCAACACGAACAAAAACATCGAGAAGCTGTCTTCCGGTCTTCGCATCAACCGTGCAGGTGATGACGCGGCAGGTCTGGCAATTTCCGAAAAAATGCGCGGCCAAATCCGTGGTTTGGACCAAGCAACCCGTAATGCTCAAGACGGCATTTCCTTGATTCAAACAGCTGAAGGCGCTTTGAACGAAACTCATTCCATCCTGCAACGTATGCGTGAAATTTCCGTTCAAGCGGCTAATGATACGAACACATTGGATGACCGTAAAGAACTGCAAAAAGAAATGAACCAACTGACTTCCGAAATCAACCGTATCGGTAACACAACAGAATTCAATACGCAAAAACTGTTGAACGGTGATAAAGGCGCAGCGGTTGGTGTTGCGGGTACAGAAGTAACGACTGTTACTACAGTAGCCGGTGACTACACAGTAAATATTGGTGCTAAATATACGGAAACAAATGGCGGACTGAAGCTTTCCGGCGACAAAATTGATGTAGCCAATTCCACAGACCCTGCGTTTGCATGGAATGCAATCAATGAAGCTAAGGACAACAAAGTAACAATCGAGAAAAAAGGCTCCGATATCCTCGTATCCATTACTGGCGAAGATAAAGATGGCAACAAAATTTCCATTAATGATGCTAAAGTTAACCTTTCAGCAGATGGCAAATCCTATACGTATAACGAGGATGGCATCAGCTTCTCCATTGCGAAGTCCGATTTTGATGCTGCGCAAGAAGGCGCCAAAATGGAACTTGATCTGAACGTGGGCGCAACAGGAGCGGCAGGTAACAAAAATGCTACTGGTGCTAAAAGCACGCTTAACGATATTGATGAGAATGTTGCTAAAGGAGCTAACCCTCCAACCGCAGCAATTACTGGAAACAAAGTTACGGTTGGTGCTGGAACGCTTCCTGGTGCAGCTAGTGTTGAATTCTCCGCTAAAGGCGTAGATGCTGCTGATGGTAAAGTTACCGTAACGATCAAAGATGCTGATGGTAAAGTTTTATCTGAAGATCAATATGACTTTAAGGCGGCTCAAACAGGTACATTCAAGTATGATAACCATGGCATTAGCTTTGAAGTGAATTTCGGAGCTGAAACCAAGAATTTCGGTTTTACAAAAGAACTCGAAACTAAAACTACAACAAGTCCTGCTGAAACAGTAGACCAATCCGTTACTTTCCAAGTAGGAGCAAACAAAAGTCAATCCATCTCATTGGATATTAATGACATGCGTGCAAAAGCTCTGGGAATTACAGGGACGGGCGCTGGCTTCTCCACAACTGCCAACGTAACAAATGGAACAGATAACAAAAGCGTTGAAAACTCTCTCGACATTACAACAGCTACTGGCGCAGCCAATGCTATTTCCGTACTTGATGCTGCAACAGCTTTAGTATCCGGCGAGCGCGCTAAACTTGGTGCGGTTCAAAACCGTCTGGAACACACAATCAACAACTTGGGAACAACTTCCGAGAACTTGACTGCTGCTGAATCCCGTATCCGTGACGTAGACATGGCGAAGGAAATGATGGAGCAAACGAAAAACAACATTCTTGCTCAAGCAGCTCAAGCAATGCTTGCTCAAGCGAACCAACAGCCGCAAGGCGTTCTGCAACTGCTTCGTTAATTTTAATGATTTCCCCAAGGGATTGGATATTCTCCGATCCCTTGGGGGGTTACTTGCCAATTAAAATAGATATCTTCATTAATGAGGATATCTATTTTAATTGGTAAGCCGAAAAGGAGAATGGATATGACCCTCAAGCTAGTTAAAACCAGACCGATTCTAGTTCCAGCCTATATGCAAGAGTTTGCTTGTATTGGATCGGCGTGTGAGGATTCCTGCTGCGCGGGCTGGAGAGTGAATGTGGATCAAGACACCTATAAGAAATATCAAAGAACGCGGGATTTGGAACTAAAGCCGCTGCTCGATAAGAATGTAACAAGACAACGGTCGCAAGCCTCTTCTGTAAATTACGCCAAAATAAAAATGGATAATACGGGAAGATGCTCGCTTTTGACGGAGGATAATCTTTGTAAGGTGCAATTAACGCTTGGGGAAGATTATTTATCGAACACCTGCAGCATCTACCCTCGTGCGATTAATCGTGTTAATGGAATGATTGAGAAGTCCGCAACCATGTCATGCCCTGAAGCTGCGCGCTTAGCTCTACTGAATCCGAACGGGATTGTATTTGAGCAAACACAAGAACCAACGAGCACAAGAGGATTCGTCAGTCAGGAAATGCAAACAGATGATCACAAGGTTAATAATAAGCCAGACAGGTATCTGTGGGACTTGCGTATCTTTACCATTCAAGTCCTCCAAAATCGCATCTATTCCCTATCGGAGCGGCTGATTCTCTTGGGAATGTTTTACCAGAAGGTACAGACATACATCGAACAGGAGAAGGTTCATCAAATCCCTGATTTAATTGCTTCGTATACCCAATTAATGAGTGATGAGGGATTGAGAGATTCTCTGCTGGACATTCCTACGAACCTTGCCATTCAAATGGAATTGTGTAAAGAATTAATGGATTTTCGTTTTGGACATGGAATCAGAAACAACAGATATATGGAATGCCTGCAAGAGACTTTAGCTGGAATACAATATACGGCTGAAGCGACAGTTGAAGAGATCACGGAGCGTTACAAAATCGCTTTCGACGACTATTATGAGCCTTTTATGAAGGAACATGAATATATTCTGGAAAACTATCTTGTAAACCATGTATTCAAGAATCTGTTCCCTTTGGGACAAAAAACAATTTTCGATGATTACGTCATGATGATTGTCCATTACTCCATGATTAAATTACATCTGATTGGTATGTCTGGTTACCATAAGGGTCTATCAACAGAGCTGGTTATCAAGCTGATACAATCCTTCGCAAAAATAGTCGAGCATAACAAAGAGTTTTTGCGCAAAGTATTCAAATTATTAAATGTTAACGAGTTTACGACCATGGCTTATATGGCGATTTTAATAAAGAATTAAACAAAGCTGCATGATTCATGAACAAAAATCCCTTTCATTCACATTTTGTTAGGCCTTAGGAGTTCTCCTAGGGCTTTTTATATATATATTTTCCATAAATACTAAGCGGAGAGGCGAGAATAGCCGATATAAAAGATAAATAAGTTGTTGGGGGTTATATTCTAGATGAATGTACAATTTTCACTGAATGCAAGTACGTCATCTCCGGTCAGACAGCCTGTGGATCAGTCACTTCCTGCGGAGGCATCAAACTCAAAATCGTCGACTCAGCTCGATACCGCATCAATCAAGACAACCAAAGAATTGCTTCAACTGGGAAAGAAGGGCGTCACCGTTTCCGTTGGAGAAGAACATTTGATCAAGGCGATTGATCGCGCGGTTAAACTCCTTCAAGGGCCACAGACTACACTGGATATCAGTATCCATGAGAAAACACATACGATCATGGTCAAGGTTCTAAATAAAGACACAGGCGAGCTGATCCGTGAGGTACCTCCTGAGAAAACCATGGATTTGGTAGCTAAAATGATGGAAATTGCAGGTATATTAATAGACGAGAAGGTGTAAGAAAGGCGGAGAGCGATAATGCGTATTAACGGATTTTCGGGTATGGATATTGATTCGATGGTTAAATCCATGATGACGGCACAGCGTGTGCCCTTGGATAAACTCACACAGCAGAAGCAAGTGCTCCAGTGGCAGCGTGATAGCTATAGAGAGCTCAACAGCAAGGTTTTCACACTAAGCAACACGATTTTCAAAAACTATGGCCTTGCCTCCGGCATGAACAGTTACAAATCTACGGTTACGGGAAATACGGATGCGATTAAAGTCGTAGCGAATGCGAACGCTAACCCTATTCCGATGACGGTAACCGTCAAGCAGCTGGCAACCCAGGCGAGTATTGAAACAACAGGAGCAGGGTATGGGCTGAAAAGCAGCGCTACTTTGGCTGAACTTCAAACAAAATTAGACAGCGCAGCGCCCATAAGAGATACCTATGCATTACGCATTAATAATGTAAACTTCTCCTTTGATAAAACGCTATCGATTTCGGAAGTGATTAACAAAATAAATGCCGATCCTGATGCTAAAGCCACCGCTAAATTCGATGAATTGACAGGAAAGTTAACCATTCTATCGAAGGAGTTCGGGTCTGAGGCTGAGTTGAAAATCACGGATGATGCTGCTAACAATAAGAACAGTACGCTGTTTGACTTGTTCAAAGGGGTAAGTCAATCCATTGAAACCGGAAAACAAGCGAAAGTGAAAATTAATGATCAGGACAACTTGAAATTTGACAGCAATATTATTACCGTCAACGGTGTTCAAATTACCTTACTGGCAACCACGACATCAATGACAGACAGCACGAATCCCAATTACCTGTCAGATGACAAACCGGCAAAAATCTCGACGCAAACCGATTCAACCAAAGCGCTGGAGACGATTAAGTCCTTCATTAACGATTATAACGACCTGCTGGGCACCTTGAACAGTAAAATCAGCGAAGAACGTTATAAAGATTTTCAGCCTCTGACGGATGAGCAGAAGAGCAATATGACGGAAAATGACATCAAGCTTTGGGAAGAAAAGGCAAAAAGCGGTATGCTTAAGAATGATCAGATTGTTAAATCAACGATCAACAACATGCGCATGGAAATTGCTAACAAGTTGGGACAATTGGGTGCGATCGGAATAACAACAGGCCAATATTATGAGAACGGAAAGCTTTATTTGGATGAAACCAAGTTGAAGACGGCTCTGGAGAATGATCCGCAAGCCATCATGGACTTGTTCCAAGGGCCCGCTTCGGCATCAAATACCGGGATAATGGATAAGCTTCGGGATGTGATGGATGTTACCATGACAAGCTTCGCAGACAAAGCGGGTACAACCAAATACGACGGCAGCTTGAATAGTTTATACAAAGAAGAGAGTTCCATGGGAAGAATGCTCAAAGACTACAATAAGCGGATCCTGGCGACGCAGAACCGGCTGACCGATATGGAGGCTCGTTATTATAGACAGTTTACAGCCATGGAAACAGCGATGAACAAATACAATGCTCAGTCCTCCAGTTTGCTTAGCAGTTTGGGTATGTCTTCTAATCAATCTTAGCGTAAAGGGTGAAGGACATGATTACATCACCGTATGAGAAATACCGCCAGTCATCCGTTCAAACTTCGACTCCGGCACAGCTGCTTCTGATGCTGTTCGATGGTGCCATTCGTAATGTTCGTGCCGGTATGGACGGTTTAAAACAGCATGATGTCCAGAAATCCAATCTGAATCTTGGTAAAGCGCAGACGATTGTCAGTGAATTAATGTCCACGCTGGATTCGTCCTATGAGGTTTCCAAGGGACTTGCCGCTATATATGAATATGTGAATCATCTTCTTATTGAAGCCAATGTTAAAAAAGCGATGGAGCCTGCTGAAGAAGCCTTGGGCTACCTGACGGATCTGCGCGAAACCTGGGCGCAAGCGGCCAAGCTGGTGCCGAGTTCAGAGGGGAAATATGAATAAGACGATTTCTGGCCTGGAAGAGCTGACTCAACATATGATGAGTCAGCTCAATCGGGCTAGCTATGAAGAATTGTCGAATTTTGTGGATCAGCGTCAGGTGCTGGTTGATGAGATTAGGCTTATGGCAGCCGAAAGCCCGTTGACAGCAGAAGAGCTGGAAAGGCTGCGGAACGTGCTGAGTCATGACGCCGTTATTCTAGGCCGGATGCAGATGTTGAAATCCGAAGCGGGAGATTGGCTTCAGCAGCGCGGGCAAGCCAAGATTCAGCGCAATGTATATGAAGCGGCCTATAGCCCGGACAGCATATTAATGGATAAAAGGAAATGACGATCTATTCGTGATTTCCTTTTTTGCTAGCATAGGCAGAATACCGATTAGCGGCGGCAAATAAAGAATGTATTCGCTTACAAAAATTCGTTGACAATAATGTGACAACGATGGTATAGTCGATTTGCGGGCCACAACTTCCGTGATCTCGCAGCTATTTGAAGATGAAGGGAATGTTCTGAATGCAAGGTAAAGTGAAATGGTTTAACGCTGAGAAGGGTTACGGATTTATCGAGACTGAGCAAGGCGGCGACGTATTTGTTCACTTCTCCGCAATTCAATCCGAAGGTTTCAAGACGCTGGAAGAAGGCCAATCGGTCGAATTCGATATCGTGGAAGGCGCTCGCGGACCGCAAGCTGCAAACGTAAATAAACTGTAATCATCCGGCTGTTAAGCGGCCGTGCCATATATGGTTCACGCTTAACCAAGAATGCAAACAGTGCCCCGGGAAACCGGGGCTTTTTGTATGGATTTTTACTTGATTTTATAGCATTTTCCAATAACTGCAATCCTGCGAAATATTATTATTAAGTTTGTCTAAAATATTCAAAAAATTCAGAAAAAACAATTAAATGCTTTTGAGATTGCCTATGTGGGTATGGTATAATAAGAACATGTAAAGGAGGAGTGCCCATGAAATACAATGTTCGCGGTCAGCACATTCAAGTGACAGACGCTATGCGTGATTATGTCGAGAAGAAGCTTAGTCGCCTGGATAGGTATTTTGAAGAGCCCATCTCCGAATCAACCGTGACGATGTCCGTCACAAAGGGAAAACACGCAGTTGAGGTAACGATTCCTCTAACCCATGCTTTTCTCCGCGCCGAAGAAAAGAGCGATGACATGTACGCCTCAATTGATGTTGTGGTGGACAAACTGGAACGGCAAATTCGTAAACATAAAACAAGAATCAACCGGAAATTTCGGCAGGACAGCGGGATCAAAACCTTGTTCAAGGATGAGACTTCAGCCGTCAAGGTGCAAGAGGAAGAGGATGATTATGAACTTGTCCGCACCAAGCGCTTCCTGTTGAAGCCGATGGATGTGGAGGAAGCGATTCTCCAGATGAATATGGTCGGCCATTCGTTCTTTATGTTCTCAAACGCCGATACCAAGGAAGTTAATGTCGTCTATAAGAGAGATGACGGGAAATACGGCTTGCTTGAGCAATCATGATCATTCCATAATTTGATAATAATCAAGGGCAGGCTTCCTAAAGGGAGCTCTGCCCTTTTAGAATACAAGAAATAACCTCTGGCGGAAAATGTCGTTAGCGCCATACTTGCATTGCGGGATGTGCCGCAAACTGATACAATTTATGCATTAGGCGTAACCACGAAAGGGGAAGACCATGCTCGGACTTGTGAAGAAAATATTCGGAGATGCAAACGAACGGGAAGTTAAGCGTCTCATGCGAACTGTTGAGCAAATAAATGAATTGGAACCAAAAATATCAAAATTATCTGACGAGGATCTTCGCGGTAAAACGACGGAGTTCAAAATCCGTCTGGCTGAAGGCGGCGATGAGCTGATCGACCTGCTTCCGGAAGCATTTGCAGTTGTACGCGAGGCTTCCGTGCGCGTGTTCGATAAACGCCATTATGATGTGCAGCTTATCGGGGGAATGGTATTGCATGACGGCAAAATAGCCGAAATGAAAACAGGGGAAGGTAAAACGCTTGTTGCGACGCTCCCTGTCTACTTGAATGCTCTCCTCGATAAAGGCGTTCATGTCGTAACGGTCAATGATTACCTGGCTCAGCGTGACAGCGAGCAGATGGGCCAGCTGTATAATTTCCTCGGTCTTACTGTAGGGTGCAATATGCATGGTTTGACCCATGACGAGAAACAAGCGGCCTACGCTTGCGATATCACCTACGGGACGAATAATGAATTTGGTTTCGATTACTTGCGGGACAATATGGTGCTGTATAAGGAACAAATGGTGCAGCGTCCGCTTTATTTTGCCGTCATTGACGAAGTCGATTCCATTCTCGTCGATGAAGCGAGGACGCCGCTTATTATTTCCGGACAGGCTGCGAAGTCGACAGAGCTTTATTTTACTGCCGACCGTTTTGTGAGCCGTCTTAAAGACGAAGAAGATTATACGATTGATGTCAAGCTCCGATCGGTCACGTTGTCCGAGTCGGGTGTCGAGAAAACGGAGCGTGCTTTTGGCATCGAGAACCTGTTTGACCATGCCAACGTGCTGCTTTATCACCACATCCAGCAGGCGCTTAAAGCGCATGCCATTATGAAGCGAGATGTCGATTATATCGTACAGGACGAAGAGGTCATTATCGTCGACGAGTTTACCGGACGTCTTATGGCCGGTCGCCGCTACAGCGATGGTCTGCACCAGGCGATCGAAGCCAAGGAGCAGATCAAGGTTCAGAACGAAAGCATGACCCTTGCCACCATTACCTTCCAGAACTATTTCCGGATGTACCGCAAGCTGGCCGGGATGACCGGTACGGCGAAGACAGAGGAAGAAGAGTTTAAGAAAATCTATGGACTGGATGTAATCCAGGTTCCGACAAACCGTACCATGATCCGGGAAGATATCGCCGATGTCGTCTACAAAACGGAGAACGGGAAGTTTAAAGCGGTCGTAGAAGAAATTGTACAGCGGCATAGCAAGAACCAGCCTGTGCTTGTGGGTACCGTCTCGATTGAGAACTCGGAGAAGCTTTCGGAGCTGCTCAAGCGCCGCGGAGTCGCCCATAAGGTGCTCAACGCCAAGTATCATGCCGAGGAAGCGGAAATTATTTCACGCGCCGGCCAGTCCGGAGCGGTCACCATTGCCACGAATATGGCTGGGCGGGGTACGGATATTTTGCTGGGCGACGAGGTTGCCGGTATTGGCGGACTTCATATTATGGGTACGGAGCGCCATGAAAGCCGTCGGATCGACAATCAGCTGCGCGGTCGTGCCGGCCGTCAAGGAGATCCGGGCTCATCCCAGTTCTATTTGTCCCTTGAAGACGAGTTGATGCGCCGTTTCGGTGCGGACAATATAATGAGCATGATGGAGCGTTTGGGATTCGAGGAGGATCAGCCGATCGAGAGCCGTCTGATTTCTCGGGCGATTGAATCCGCTCAAAAACGTGTGGAAGGCAGCAACTTTGACACGCGGAAGATCGTACTCCAATATGATGATGTTATGAACCAGCAGCGTGAAATCATCTACAAGCAGCGCCGCGAGGTGCTCTATTCGGAGAATATCCGTCAGATCGTGCAAGAGATGATCACGCCGGTTATCGACCGGATTGTTGAAGCGCATTGCCCAAGTGATGAGGTTCCGGAGGACTGGGGGCTGCAGGAGATCGTCGATTATGCACAGGGTACATTCCTGCATGAAGGCATGATCACCAAGGACGATTTGTGGGGCAAAGAGAAAGAAGAGATCGTGGAATTCCTGAATGGGAAAGTCAATGATCTGTACAATCAGCGCGAAGAAGAAATCGGCCCCGAGACGATGCGGGAATTCGAGAAGGTTGTTGTGCTGCGGGCCGTCGACAGCAAATGGATGGATCATATCGATGCGATGGACCAGCTGCGTCAAGGGATTCACCTGCGTGCTTATGGCGGGACGGATCCGCTGCGCGAATATCAATTCGAAGGCTTTGAAATGTTCAAGGAAATGATCGATAATATCCAGGAAGAAGTAACCAAATATATTATGAAGGCCCAGGTCGAAAGCAACCTGGAGCGTCAGGAAGTCGCCAAGGGGCAGACGGAAACCGGAGGCAGCAGCGAGCCGAAGGAGAAGCGTCCAGTCAAGAAGGATGAGCGCGTAGGGCGCAATGATCCATGTCCTTGCGGCAGCGGCAAAAAATACAAGCAATGTCATGGCCAACAGGGCTAATACGAGTCAGAAGCAAGATACCAGGCAGAACTACAAGATGAGGTGAGGGCGTAACATGATAGATATTACTGTGAAACAAGATATGCGTGAAATGGCGAAGCGACTCCAGGAACTAAGGGGGTCTCTTTGACTTAGATATTAAGCAAGAGATGATCGCCAATTTCGAAGAGAAGATGACGGCACCTGATTTCTGGGACGATAATGACCGGGCGCAGGGCACCATTGCGGAGCTGAACGCCGTGAAGTCGGTCGTCGACGACTACAATCAGATGAACAACGAGCATGAGGATCTGGAAACCATGCTGGAGCTTGCTGAGGAGGAAGGGGACGAATCCCTGGAAGCCGATCTTGCGAAAAGCGTAGCCGAACTTGTGAAGAAGGTCAGCGATTTCGAACTGCAGCTGCTGCTCAGCGAGCCTTACGACAAGCTGAATGCCATCCTGGAGCTGCACCCGGGAGCGGGCGGCACCGAATCGCAGGATTGGGGGCAAATGCTCTACCGGATGTATACCCGCTGGGCGGAAAAGCATGGTTTCAAGGTCGAGGTGCTTGATTATCTGGCTGGCGATGAAGCGGGGATCAAGAGTGTGACGATATCCATTAAAGGATATAATGCCTACGGATATTTAAAGGCGGAGAAAGGGGTTCACCGTCTCGTGCGCATCTCGCCTTTTGACGCTTCTGGCCGCCGGCACACCTCATTCGCATCATGCGACATTATGCCGGAGATCGACGATACCATTGAGATTGATATCCGCTCGGAGGATCTAAAGGTCGATACGTATCGAGCCAGCGGCGCCGGCGGGCAGCATATCAACAAAACGGAATCGGCCATCCGCATCACGCATGTTCCAAGCGGCATTGTTGTATCCTGCCAAACCCAGCGCTCCCAGATTCAAAACCGTGAACGGGCCATGCAGATGCTTCGCTCCAAGCTCTATGAGCGCAAGATTGAAGAGCAGAAGAAGCATTTGGCGGAAATTCGCGGCGAGCAGTCGGAGATCGGCTGGGGCAGCCAAATCCGCTCCTATGTATTCCACCCCTATAGCATGGTCAAGGATCATCGGACCGCTGTGGAAACAGGAAACGTAGGGGCCGTTATGGACGGTGACCTCGATATCTTTATCGACGGTTATCTGCGAAGCCAGATTCGACACGAATAGACGGCAATATACAGATGCATGCATAGGCAAGGTCAAGAGTTCCTACACTGTTAAGGTGTGGGAGCTCTTTTTTTGTTATGGGATGAAGCATCGGTTTGAAAAGTGGCCGGAAGCGAAGGTCAAGACTTTGGCAGCGGCTCCTCTGATCACACAGGAAAGGAATCCATACCAGCCATATGATGGAGGGTGGATCGCATTCTTGATGAAAGAAGTGACGTTATGAGCGATGAGCAGCAGCGGATTAATAGTAACGGTGCCGTTTACTTAAAACGCAACAAGCGAAGAAGAGAACCGGACCGCCGCAGCAGTTATGCGCAAGCGATGATGAGCGTGGCACTGCTTTTGGCGGGTTCTTTTTTAATTGCAGCAAGCTTCAACCTTTTTCTTGTTCCTCTGGGCATTGCTTCGGGCGGGGTATCGGGGATTTCGATTCTGGTCCAACGGGCGACGGGATTCCCTCCCGCTTATACGCAGTGGGCCATTAATGTCCCGCTGTTTCTGCTGGGCTTGTGGCTGCTTGGCGGACGTTTTGCCATGAAGAGCGCACTGGGCTCATTCGTTCTGCCGCTGCTGGTCCTTCTCACGTCACACTGGTCGGCGCCTACGGATAATGCGCTGCTGGCGGCGATCTATGGCGGCATCGGCGTCGGCGCAGGACTGGGGCTTGTGTTTCGCGGTCGCGGTTCTACGGGCGGCCTTGATCTGGCGGCACAACTGCTTCATCGCTATACGGGCATCCGGCTGGGGCTCGCCGTCGCATGCTTCGATGGGCTGGTCATTGCCGCCGCAGGCCTGTTGATCGCCCCCGAGAATGCGCTGTATGCTTTAGTCGGGCTGTATGCGACAAGCAAAACCATCGATTTTGTACAGACGGGACTTGCCATCTCGAAGGTAGCTTTCATTGTTACGGAATTTCCCGATGCCATTACCCGGGTGGTGCTCTATGATTTGGACCGCGGTTTGACAAGGCTTGACGGCCGGGGCGGATTTACCGGGGACGAGCGGTCCGTGCTGATGGTAGTCGTGGGGAGGGGCGAAGTATCCAAGCTGAAGCAGCTTGTTAAGGCGGCGGATCAGAAGGCGTTTGTCATTATCAGCGATACGGCGGAAGTGCTGGGGGAAGGCTTTAAACTGCCATAGAAGCGAATCAATTTCATAATTAAGGCAAATCACTTCAATTACACGACATGCCGTTTAGTTGGATTCATACAACAACATATTGTGAAAAAGTAAGCTGAATATGGAATTATGAAATGGATTCAGCCAAAAAAAATCCGGCAACCAGTTATTGAATTATTATTAATATGAATGTATAATAATACAGAAACCTGGCTATTTCCTCTGTCCCCCGCTTCGTGTAAAATGGATAGTTAGGAAGTAAAGCGGATGGGAGAGGATATGCATGAGTTCAAAACTGAAAATAGCCATTATCGGTTCAACCGGCTACGGGGGCGTAGAGCTGATCCGGCTGCTCGCCAGCCACCCGCTGGCAGAGGTAACATCGGTTGTTTCCTCTTCAAGCGCAGGATCGCCGATCGCCGAGGGTTATCCCCATTTAACGGAAATTTGCACCGATTTGCTGGATGATGTGGATCCAATGCTCATCAAAAGCAAAGCGGATGTTGTATTTATAGCTACACCTTCGGGAATTGCAGCCAAGCTTACGCCATCGCTGCTGGAAGCAGGCCTTAAAGTCATAGATATTTCCGGGGATCATCGTTTGAAATCTCCTCAGGCCTATGAGACCTGGTACAAAAAAACGCCGGCAGAGCAGAGCTATCTCGACCGTGCCGTCTACGGTTTGGCGGAAGTCTACGGCGAGGCGGTTCGTGATCAGGCCCTGATTTCCAATCCCGGCTGTTATCCCACTGCCACGCTGCTTGGTCTGATTCCCGCTGTCAAAGCGGGTTACATCGATCCGGCAAGCATCATTATCGATGCCAAATCCGGCGTGTCCGGTGCGGGTCGCGGGGCAAGCCTGGGTACGCATTATTCCGAGCTTAATGAGAACTTGAAAGCTTATAAATTGAATCAGCATCAGCATATTCCGGAGATTGAGCAGGTGCTCTCTGAGGAGGCCGGCTTCCCTGTCATAACCACCTTTACGACACATCAGGTGCCGATGACAAGAGGGATCATGAGCACCATGTATGCATCGGTCAAGGACGGGCGGAGCACGGAGGAATTTGTAGCGTTGTACCGCAGCTTTTATGAGGGACGGTCCTTTGTGCGTGTCCGAGAACCCGGTATCTGGCCCGCTACCAAGGAAGTATGGGGCTCCAACTATTGCGACATCGGCTTTGCCGTTGATGAACGGACGGGGCGCGTGACGATCGTGTCGGTCATTGATAATCTGGTCAAGGGTGCTGCGGGGCAAGCGATTCAAAACCTGAATTTAATGATGGGCTGGGAGGAAACGCTCGGTCTGCAGTTTGTTCCTGTTTATCCGTAAGCAATTATTCACTTTATTCAACCTGACGAAGGAGACACGATTTGATCATGGGACAGGGGAATACAGCTGCCTACACGGTGGTGCCGGAAGGATCGATTACAACCCCCAAGGGTTTTAAAGCGGGAGGTCTTCATTGCGGCCTCAAAAAAACAACGCGCCATGATCTAGGTGCCATTGTCTGCGAGGTGCCTGCAGCAGCGGCGGGCGTGTACACGACGAATGTTTTTCAGGCGGCGCCGATTGCGGTCACCCGCGAGAGCATCGGGGCGGGCGGCGTACTGCGCGCTGTCATTGTGAATAGCGGCAACGCCAACGCCTGCACGGGCAAGCAAGGCGATGCCGATGCTTACGAGATGCGCAGTCAATTCGCCGAAGCCATTGGCGTGCCTGCCCAGCAGGTTGCCGTCGCATCTACCGGCGTCATTGGCGAGACGCTCAAGATGGACCGCGTACGCAGCGGAATTGCAGAATTGCCGGCCAAGCTGGCTGCGAACAGCCAGGCGGGCGATGATTTCTGTCAGGCCATCCTGACAACGGATCTGGTAAAGAAGGAAGTCTGCGTTCAGGTCATCATTGACGGCAAACCCATCCATATCGCCGGCGCCTCCAAAGGCTCAGGCATGATTCATCCCAATATGGCTACGATGCTCGGTTTCGTTACGACGGATGCGGTAATCGGCAGCCAGGCGCTGCAGACGCTGCTCCGCCAGGTTACGGACCTGACCTTCAACATGATTACGGTCGATGGCGATACCAGCACAAACGATATGCTAGTGGCTATGGCCAGCGGCCTTGCGGATAACCGGGAGCTGAATATCTCGCACCCGGATTATGAAGCTTTCTCGGCTGCGCTGCGTTATGTCTGCGAAGTGCTGGCCAAAGCGATTGCGCGTGACGGCGAAGGAGCGACGAAGCTGGTTGAGGTACAGGTGCGCGGAGCGGAATCCGATGCCGCGGCTCAGGCCATCGCCAAGACCGTTATCGGATCGTCTCTGGTCAAGTCGGCGATCTTCGGCGCAGATGCCAATTGGGGACGCATCATTGCCGCAGTCGGCCGGGCTGGGCAGCCAGTGAACCCGGAAACGGTGGATATCCGGCTGGGGGATATTGTGACCTTGGAGCAATCGCGTCCGATTTCCTTCGATGAGGAAGCGGCACTGGAATACCTGAAAGGCGATACGGTCGTTATTTATGTTGACCTGCATATGGCCGAAGGCTCTGCAACGGCTTGGGGCTGCGATCTGACCTATGATTATGTCCGCATCAATGCGGCTTACCGGACGTAAGGGGAAAGGAGCTAAGAGCGCATATGGAACAGCGGTTTGTAATGAAATGCGGGGGAAGCACGCTTGCGGCTCTGCCGGACTCTTTTTTTGACGAATTGCGCGGGCTGCAGGAGAATGGCGTGAAGGCAGTTATCGTCCATGGCGGCGGCCCGGCGATTTCCGGAACGCTCGATAAACTGGGAATCGAGAGCGGATTTGTAAACGGTCTGCGCAAAACCAGCGAAGAAGTGCTGGATGTGGTGGAGATGGTGCTGAGCGGGCGGATCAATAAGGAGATTGTCCGGAAAATCCAGCAGAGCGGCGCTCAGGCCCTGGGCCTGTCAGGCGTGGACGGCAAGCTGATCCAGGCCAGGCCGGTTGCCAATGCGGATGAGATCGGGTTTGTGGGCGATGTTACCAACGTCAATGCCGCCATCATTGAAGGCATTATGGACATGGGCTACATACCGGTCATCGCTCCTGTGGGCATTGACGATGCGGGCCAGCGTTATAACATAAATGCCGATACCGCGGCAGGAGCGGTTGCCTCGCATCTTGGTGTGGAACGGATGATTGTCGTCACCGACGTTCCAGGCATCCTTAAGACTGTGGACGGCGAGAAGCGGGTGCTTCCCTCTGCGACCATTGAAGAGATTGAAGCGATGATTGCCAGCGGCGAGATCTACGGGGGCATGATTCCCAAGGTCCGTGCAGCCATTCAATGCATCCAGGGGCGTGTGCGCGAGGTTGTGATTGTTAGCGGCAATGAGCCGGGCGTACTGAGCCGTGCGGTTCTGGAAGGCGGAATCGGAACCCGGATAGTGCAATCATAGCGATTATAGAAATGGGCGGAATGGTTATATAAGCCGCCCCGACATTCAGGGGAGAGGTGAACCGAAGATGAGCGATGTCAACAAAACAGCTGCAGCCGATAGCCCGGTGGCAGGCGGTATTGGAACGAAAGAGCAGGATCAGGCTGCCGCGGGCAGTCAGGTGAGCGGGAACAGCTCACTGCTCCCAACCTACGCCCGATATCCCATTGCGCTTGTAAAAGGCGAAGGAAGCTGGCTCTGGGATGATAAAGGCAACAAATATCTGGACTTTATGTGCGGTCTGGCCGTAACCAATCTGGGCCATGCCCCGCAGCGCATTAAGGAAGCAATAGTCAAGCAGTTGGATCAGCTGTGGCATGTGTCGAACCTGTTTCACATCCCGAATCAGGAGGATGCAGCGAAACTGCTCACCGACAACAGCAGCGCGGATGCAGTGTTTTTCTGCAATTCCGGGGCTGAAGCGAACGAAGCGGCGATCAAGCTGGCCCGCCGTTATCATCAGAAGGTCGCCGGCACAGGGCGTTATGAGATCATCACATTTGCCCAGTCCTTCCACGGACGGACGCTGGCGACACTGACGGCTACGGGACAGGAAAAGGTGAAAGAAGGCTTTGGCCCGCTGCCGGAAGGCTTCCGCTATGTCCCGCTGCACGATATTGATGCGCTGGAAGCGGCAATTACCGATCAGACTGCGGCAATCATGATGGAGACAGTATTGGCTGAAGGCGGCGTTATACCCGTCGAGCCGGCATTTCTCCAGCATGTTGCCAAGCTCTGCAAAGAGCAGGGCCTGCTGCTGATCATCGATGAAATTCAAACCGGCATGGGCCGTACGGGAAAATTATTCTCCTTCGAGCACTACGGCATCGAACCGGATATCTTTACGCTCGCCAAGGGGCTCGGCAGCGGGTTTCCGGTTGGCGCGATGCTGGCTAAGGGCCATCTGATCGAAGCCTTCGGCGCAGGAAGCCACGGTTCGACATTCGGCGGCACTCCGCTGGCTATGTCGGCGGTCAAAGCGACGATTGATACCATCGTGGGCGACAAGGTGCCCGCCCGGGCAGCCGAGATGGGCGACTATCTGATGGCCCAGCTTCGCGAGAAGCTAGCCGGACACCCGCTGGTTCTGGATATTCGCGGCAAAGGACTGATGGTTGGCATTGTTTGCAGCGGGCCAATAGCTGCTGCCTTGATTGCGGAAGGACAAAAACGCGGCCTGCTCGTCGTGAGCGCCGGACCGAACGTTGTTCGTCTGCTGCCGAACCTGCTTGTCACCCGCGAGGAGATTGATCAGGCGGTGTCACTTCTGGCTGGCATCTTTGCGGACCATACGGCTACGGCATAATCCAAGAGTGCAACAGAAGGGAGCATCAGTTATGCAGCAAGCATTGAACGAACAATTAGCGGTTAATCTCAAGGGGCGCGATTTTCTGGCTTTGGCCGATTACAAGCCGGAGGAAGTACGCTACCTGATTGATCTGGCGATAGATCTGAAAGGCAAACAAAAAGCGGGGAAGATTTATCATCCGCTGCAAGGCAAAACCTTGGGGATGATTTTTGAGAAATCCTCAACCCGTACACGGGTGTCCTTCGAGGTCGGCATGTACCAGCTTGGCGGACATGCGCTGTTTCTGAGCGGCAACGATCTGCAGATCGGACGGGGAGAGACCATTTGGGATACAGCGCAGGTGCTTTCGCGTTATCTGGACGGAATCATGATCCGTACCTTCGCACACCGCACCGTCATTGAACTGGCCCGCGGAGCGACGATTCCCGTTATCAACGGCCTGACCGACGCTTCCCATCCCTGTCAGGCATTGGCCGACTATCAGACGGTGCTGGAGCATAAAGGGCGTCTGGAAGGTCTGAAAATCGCCTACATTGGCGACGGCAACAATATGGTCCACTCCCTGCTGATGGGAGCCGCCAAACTCGGCATGAATATGTCGGTCGCTACACCGGAGGGCTACGAGCCGGACGAGGAGATTATCCGTGTGACGAAAGAAAATGCGTCGGAGACCGGATCGGAAATTCATATTTGCCGCGATCCCCGGGAAGCCATTGCCGATGCTGACATCGTCTACACCGATGTATGGGCGAGCATGGGCTTTGAGGCGGAGCAGAAGGACCGGGAAGTCGCTTTTGCGGACTATCAGGTGAATGAAGAGCTGGGCAAATATGCGAAACCGGATTTCCTCTTCATGCACTGTCTGCCTGCTCACCGTGGGGAAGAAGTGAGTGAAGGCATTATCGATGGCAAGCATTCCATTATTTTCGACCAGGCGGAGAACCGCCTTCATGCACAGAAAGCCATCATGGCTGCCATTATGTAGCCGATACAAACGGCAGGAGGCTATGGCGCGAGCCAAGGACAGGCGGCATAGCCTTTTGTCAGCGATCAGAAGCAGCGGCGGACAGCCGATATTTTTCACCTATAAGGAGTGTTAACGAACAACATGGCAAAGGAAAAAATCGTATTGGCCTATTCGGGCGGTCTGGATACGTCCGTTATCTTAAAATGGCTTAAAGAAACATATGATGCTGAAATTATCGCCTTTACGGCTGACATCGGACAAAAGGATGAGCTCGACGGCCTGGAGGCTAAAGCACTGGCTACCGGCGCTTCCAAAGTCTATATCGATGATTTGCGCGATGAGTTTGCGCAGGACTTTATTTATCCGATGTTCCAGGCCGGCGCATTGTATGAAGGCCAATATCTGCTGGGCACGTCGATTGCCCGCCCGCTGATCGCCAAAAGAATGGTTGACATTGCCCGTGCCGAAGGCGCTACGGCGATTGCCCACGGCGCAACAGGTAAAGGCAATGACCAGGTTCGCTTCGAGTTGACGGTAGCGGCTCTCGCGCCGGATATCAATGTGATCGCGCCATGGCGCAGCGAGGAATTCCGCGACCAGTTCCCGGGCCGCGCCGAAATGATTGCCTATGCCGAGAAGCACAATATCCCGGTTCAGGCATCGGCCGCGAAGCCGTATTCCATGGACCGCAATCTGCTGCATATCAGCTTCGAGAGCGGCGTGCTGGAGGATCCCTGGTTTGATCCGAGTGCCGATGCCAACAAGGATATGTTTGTACTGAGCGTATCGCCCGAGGATGCGCCTGATCAGGCGGAATACATTGAACTGACCTTTGATGCGGGCAATTGCACTGCGATCAACGGCGAGAAGCTGAGTCCGCTTGCTGTTATGGAGAAGCTTAATGAGCTTGGCGGCAAGCATGGCATCGGGCGCGTCGATATGGTGGAGAACCGCTTTGTCGGAATGAAGAGCCGCGGCGTGTACGAGACCCCGGGCGGATCGATTCTGTTCACGGCGCACCGCAAGATGGAGTCCTTGACGATGGACCGCGAGGTTATGCATCTGCGTGATTCGCTTATTGCCAAATACGCGACGCTGGTCTATACCGGTTTCTGGTTTGCGCCGGAGCGCCTTGCGCTGCAGGCGCTGGTAACGGAAAGCCAGAAGAATGTGAGCGGCGTTGTCCGCCTGAAGCTGTACAAAGGCAATATTATTGGAGCGGGCGTAAAAAGTCCGGTCAGTTTGTACAATCCCGATATCGCCACGATGGAAGCGGATCCTTCCCAGGCCTATGACCAGGGAGATGCTACAGGCTTTATCCGTCTGAACGCGCTGCGCCTGAAAGTATCATCCGGTGTGGAGCAAAGCAAAAAACAATAATCAAATAAAAAGCTGTCATGTTTAGGTCGGGCTATCAGGCAATGGGATAGCCCGGCCTGCGCGTGCGTTTTAGAGGAAAGCATGCCGATGGCGATGCGATAAAGGAGTGTACGAGCTGTGAGTAAATTGTGGGGCGGGCGTTTTACCAAAAAAACCGACCAATTGGTTGAGGAATATACAGCATCCATCATGTTTGATAAAGAGCTGGTCGAGGAAGATATCCAGGGCAGCATTGCGCATGTGAACATGCTGGGCAAGCAGGGCATTCTCCCTGCGGATGATGTGGAAAAAATCAAGGACGGCCTGCACCGCGTCATGCAGCGGGTCCGCCGGAATGATATCGAGTTCTCGATAACTGACGAGGATATCCACATGAATATCGAGAAAACGCTGATCGACGATGTGGGCACCGTTGGCGGCAAACTGCACACCGGGCGCAGCCGCAATGACCAGGTTGCAACGGATATGCATCTTTACCTGCGCAAGCGCGTAGTTGAATTCGTAGACCTGCTGCATAAGCTTCAGGGAGCGTTGACGGAGCAGGCCAAAGCCAATCTGGATACGATTATCCCCGGCTACACGCATCTGCAGCGGGCACAGCCGATTCTGTTCGCCCATCATCTGATGGCTTATGTTTCCATGTTCGGACGGGATATCGAGCGGCTTCAGGACAGCTATAAGCGGATCAACACACTGCCGCTCGGAGCAGGTGCGCTGGCAGGAACGACATTCCCGATCGACCGCCATTTTGTAGCCAGCGAGCTGAAGTTTGACCGCGTATACGAAAATAGTCTGGACGCAGTGAGCGACCGTGATTTTATTCTGGAATTTCTTTCCCATGCTTCGATCATCATGATGCATCTTTCGCGCTTGAGCGAAGAGCTGATTCTGTGGTCAAGCACGGAGTTTCATTTTGTGGAGCTTGATGATGCATTCTGTACGGGGAGCAGCATTATGCCGCAGAAGAAAAATCCCGATGTGCCGGAGCTTGTCCGCGGCAAAACAGGCCGTGTGTACGGCAACCTGGTCGGTCTCCTGACCGTGCTCAAGTCGCTTCCGCTGGCGTACAACAAGGACATGCAGGAAGATAAGGAAGGCATGTTCGACACCGTACGCACTCTCCAGGGGGCGCTTCAGCTGTTCGCGCCGATGGTTGCGACGATGAAGGTCAACAAGGAACGGATGCGCCAGGCCGTCAACCAGGATTTCTCCAATGCGACGGATATAGCGGATTTCCTCGTAGGCAAAGGGCTGCCGTTCCGGCAGGCGCATGAGGTCATCGGCAAAACCGTGCTGTATTGCATTCAGCAGGAGAAATATTTGCTGGATTTGACCCTCTCGGAATTCAAGCAATTCTCCCAGCTGTTCGATGACCGCATCTACGAGGTGCTTCAGCCCGAGAACGTCGTCAATGCCCGCAATGTCTATGGCGGAACCGCTCGCTCCCAGGTAGAGGAGGCGATCTCCCGCGCCGAAGGCGATCAGGCACAGACGGCCGCTTGGACGAGCGAATATATCGAGCGAAGCCGTTAATAATATAGCCTCAGGGCTGTCCGGAATCCATCTGCTAGTGGCGGGTGAAATCCGGACAGCTTTTTTTATAGGCGGATCTGATTTGATTTTTCCTCGGAACTGTCTCTACCCGTCTCCCCCGTTTACTCACTGCTCCGAATGCCGGGTAGTCTTAAAGGGCTGTCATCCCAAACCTGGACTTCTATATATCGTTCCGGCCCCTGGTCGCCAAGGGGATTCCACTGCTGCGGCATTCCGAATTGGTTAATGACAAGAAAGATTTCATCCACCGTATATACCTGATTGCGATAAGGTTTTCCGTCCTGGAATCTCATGGCGGGGAATAAATCCCCGTAGGTAAAGCTGATGGAGCCGGGATCGAAATCCGCCAGGGCATATTGGAGAACGCGTCCCGAAGGGTACCACCCTGCAAGCCATGGACACTTCCCGAGCGTCATGTAATGGGGGCAACTGCGAACGGGCATGCCCCCTTTACGGATAAATAATTCCCTTGCTTTTGATTCCAGACTTCGCCGAATGGCCAGATAGTCCATAGAGCGCTGGCTGGCAAAACCTTTTTTCAGTTGACGAATCGTCTGGAGCATATTCTCCGCTTCCGTCGGGGGCAGGTCGGTGAGATTGCGGAAAGGACCTGTGGATTCATCGTAATAATGATATAAATATTCCATTGTTTGTCCCTTCATCTCCCTGGATACGTGATGAGGTGAGAAACATAAGCAATATGCGTCTATGGTTCAAATGCCCGTTAGGATCTTATTGTTCTCATGACGGAATCGCATGATTTTCCTATTCGACGAAAAGCTTCCCTATTCCTTGCAGACTTCGTGTAATAAGCTATACGCAAGAAGAAAAAATAATGAAACGGCCTTCCGGACTTCTATGTGATAGAGACCGGAAGGCCGTTTTATTGCCGCACACAAACGCTAAGCGGATACTTCCTTATTCCGCAACCCCATCCTCCAGCAGCTGTTTGCCTTTGCCGATCTCCCCGTCGTTTGGATTGCCTTCTGCAACGCCATATACAGTGGGCTGAGCACGGTACGTATCGCGGGAAACACGCTCGCGCGATACGGTTTTGCCGTCCTTCGTCTTTGTACGGTACGTCTCGACAATATAGCCGGACTTGCCGGAAGAAAGCAGAAGCCGTCCGCCGGATGGGACGGTTTTGGAGGTGATTTCCTTGACGGGCGGGTCGATGACCTTCACGGTTTTGGAATCAATCGTGTAGTTGATATTGCCTGGCATTGTGCCGAACAGCTTAATTGTCAGCTTGCCCCCGCTTACGACAGTCCGGATGATCACATGTTTGCCCGTTGTATTCTTAAAGCGGAAATTAATGGCCCCTTCAGCGAAGGTGGCATCCTGGCCTTTGGGCAGATAAGATACCGGAAGAGAGTGATTGCGGCGCTCCACCATATCCAGACCGGCCAGCAGCGCGGCATTGTACAAGGTGCTGGATACCTGGCAGATGCCGCCGCCAATGCCCGGCACAAGCTCGCCGTTCAGAATAACAGGCGCTTCCCGGTAGCCATAGTGCTCCCGGGTCAAAGCGATGACTTTGTTGTAATCGAAAATCTCGCCGGGGGCAAGGTCCCAGTTGTTCAGTGTCTTGGCGGTCATCGTCACATTGTACGCACGGCCGGCGCTGCTTGAACTGAAATCTGTCGTAAAGGACATGATTTTCCGTTCGATGCCTTCACTCTGCAGACGAGCAAGCGTCACGTTCGCGGAAATCTCACGAAGCGCTAGCGGCAAGGTAATCGCAGTCCTGGACACCTCCTCGTTATTCTTTGGGTCCTGGTCCCCGGAATTCTTCAGACCGTCTGCCCATTGCCTGTTAAGGAGCTCCTCGACCGCTTGCATAGACTGGCCAAACAACTTTCCGGTGTCCAGCCGGTAGGCATTGGAATGGGGCGTATACACCACTTTATCATCGTCAGTGATCATCCGCTCGGCATCAGCCGGCTCATTGGCGTCCAGCCAGCCCCACTGCCCGCGGATCTTGCTCATAAAAATGTCCTTGTCCCAGCGCAGCTGACCTGTCAGTTCTTTGGGGAAATGCCACCGGTATCGGGTCCTCTCCCACACGCTGCCCAGGCGCAGCTGTTGAATGGCCTGCTTGGCCTCTTCCAGGTAAACGACGACACCCAATTCCTCTAACGTCCAGACGCGCTGCTGCATTTCCGATTCGTTGGCCTGAATGCGAAGGGGCAGCTTCAGCACATCGTCCTTCCTGCTGTCCAGCTCGAGCAGCGCTTCTTCAATAGATAAGCCGCCCAGATGGAGGTCTGCCGTATTCCTGAGGATGAGCTTCCCATCGGATGCCTTGGTTGTCTCCGGATCGTGGGCGATCAGGGTTACGCCTTCCGGGACGCTATCCCTGGAAGCGTACATCCATAAGAAGCCCCAACCGGCTGAGCCTGCGAGCACAAGGGCAGCCGCAATTATCAAGGTCAAATGCAGTTTCTTCATATTCCACAATCACCCCAGATCCGCAATTCTTTCATGTATATGCAGGGCCCGGGCGCTTCTTTCCTTTCTCTTTGCGAAGGATGCCACTCAGGCGGGCTCAAGGCTGCTATACGGCTGCGGAAAAAAGGGATGATATTCCTTGAGAATGTCGAAATCGTTTTCAAATTTGGTCGAAAGCCGCAGGTTAATGAATCATGAAAAATAGGAAAAATGCAGAAAAACAGGACAATCATAGAGGAATTAAAGCAAACGTGTCGAAATCATATAAGCTGAATATCTACAGGATGTGATAATGTGATTGAATTGCAAGACATTTGGAAGACGTACGCAGATGGTACGCATGCGCTGCGTGGCGTTTCTGTTCTCATAGACCGCAATGAATTTGTTTACCTGGTAGGTCCTTCCGGGGCGGGAAAATCAACCTTTATGAAGCTGATTTACCGCGAGGAAATTCCCACGAAGGGACAGATCTCGGTCAATGGCTTTAACATCGGCAAATTGAAACCTCGTAAAATCCCTTTCGTCCGCAGGAACATTGGCGTTATCTTTCAAGATTTCAGGCTGCTGCCCAATCTGTCGGCCTACGAGAATATCGCTTTTGCAATGGAAGTTATCGAAGCCCCCAGACGTGTAATCAGGAAAAGAACAGCCGAGGTGCTGGAGCTCGTCGGACTCAAGAACAAGCAGAACAGCCTGCCGCAGCAGCTGTCCGGCGGCGAACAGCAGCGGGTGGCCATCGCCCGGGCCATCGTCAACAATCCCGCGGTCATCGTAGCGGATGAACCGACCGGCAACCTTGATCCCGAAACCTCCTGGGGCATTATGAATCTGCTGGAGGAAATTAATTTCCGCGGCACCACAATTGTGATGGCTACGCATAACAAGGAAATCGTGAATACGCTTCGCAAACGGGTGATTGCCATCGAGAACGGCATCATTGCCCGCGATCAGGCGAGAGGAGAATACGGCTATGAAATTTAGCACTTTTCTCCGGCATATCCGTGAAGGCTTGAAGAACGTGATCCGCAACGGATGGATGACCTTCGCCTCTATTAGCTCCATCGTTATTTCGCTGTTTATCCTCGGTGTTTTTCTGCTGCTCGCGTTGAATGTGAATAATCTGGCGGATCAATTCGAAAGCCAGGTGCAAATTCAGGTTTACCTCCAGCTGAACACGGACCAGGCCAAGATTGATGAGCTCAAGACGGCTATTGGCAATATTCCTGAAGTCAGCAAGGTGGAGTTCGTTCCCAAGGAAAAGGGACTCGAGCTGATGCGCAAAAATCTCGGGAAGGATGGTTCGGAGCTGCTTGAAGGTTACGATAAGGACAATAATCCGCTTCCCGATAAATTTACAGTCGATGTGTTTGAGCCCCAGACCATCGCCTTTGCCGCCAAAAAAATCGAAGCCATCGGCATGTCCGGTGAATCGAACCCCCTTACCGGCGTGAATTACGGGAAAGGCACCGTTGAAACCTTGTTCAGAATCACGAATGCCGTCCGCAATATCGGCCTTGTTATTGTTGTAGGCCTTGCAGTCACTGCGATGTTTCTGATCTCCAATACCATTAAGATGACCATCCTGGCGCGCAGGCGCGAGATCGGGATAATGAAACTTGTCGGGGCCACTAACAATTTTATCCGCTGGCCGTTTTTTATTGAAGGCACTTTGATCGGCCTGATCGGCTCGGGGATTACGATCGCCATTCTGCTGCTCGGTTATTCCCGGCTCGTGCAGGTGTCCGAGGTTGAGCTGGGCCTGATGATGATCAAGCTGATCACGCTCAAGGAGGCCGGTTATCTGGTTGCCGGGCTGCTCCTGGGCTTGGGTACCCTGATCGGAATTTGGGGAAGTACGTTATCGGTAAGAAGATACTTGAAAGTGTAGGTGAAGGTAGACGTGAAAAAGGGACTTGCCCTCCTAGCCGCAGTCGTATTCGCAGTATACATCTTTCAACCCTTCGGCGGGGAAGCTGCATCGCAGGTGGATAAAATCAATAAAGAGCTGGAAAGGGTGCGCCGGGAAATGAATGCGGCCTCCCAGAACCGCAAAAAAGCGGATCATGACAAAGCATTTGCGCTGGCAATGAAAGATGAAACAGCCAAAACAGTCAATGAAATTATAGCTCAAATTAATAATGTGGGTAACCAGATGAACGGCGTTCAGTCCCAGATTGATGCCGCGGAAGAGAAGCTGATGAAGGCGGGAGAAGAGCTTCAAGAGACGGAGGAGCGGATCAAGTCCCGGGACAAGCTGCTGCAATCCCGTATCCGGCTTATGTATACGGATGGCGTTGTCTCCTATCTGGATGTGCTGATGAGTTCGACGGATTTCAGCGATTTTATCGACCGTTTCGATTCTCTGAAGTCGATTCTGGGTCAGGACCAGGAAATTCTGGATGGCCACAAGAAAGATAAAGAGCTGATTGCCATGCAGAAGCTGGAAATCGAGAAGTCGCTGGCAGATGTTAAAGTGATGTACGCGAAGCTGGACAGCTACCATGATTTGCTGAAGAATAAAGAAAGCCAGAAAGAAGTCATGATTCTCAAATATAAGGACCAGGCGGAGGAATCCGAGGAAATAAGCGCCGAACAGGAAGCGCTGCTAATCGAACTAGCCAAGAAAGTGTCCGAGCTTGAGAAGAAGAAGAAATCGCTGAAAACCTACTATACCGGGGGCAAGCTTGGCATGCCGCTGCGCGATGCGTACCGCTTGTCTTCGCCGTTCGGTTACCGCACTCACCCCATCTATGGCACGAAGCGGCTTCATGCCGGAATGGATATGGCGGTAAGCAGTGGAACACCGATTTATGCGGCGGAATCCGGGGTCGTCCTGGTTGCGCAGTGGTGGAGCGGCTACGGCAATTGTGTCATTATTGATCATGGGGGAGGCCTATGGACGGTATATGGCCACATCCGCAATGGCGGTATTAAAGTCAAGAAGGGCGAGACGGTTAAACGCGGCCAGAAGATTGCGGAAGTAGGAAGCACCGGCGATTCTACCGGCAACCATCTTCATTTCGAAGTGCGCAAGAAAGAAGTGCCCGTGAATCCGGCTTCTTACTTGAAATAACTGCATACCTGCAGAAAATCAATCTGCTTTTATAATGCCGTACCCATTATGCAAATAATCGGGTGCGGCTTGTCATATACTAGGAAGGTTGCAATCGGATACATGGAATTGTCCGTAAAGGATAGTTGCGTGAATGCAAACTTTTAACGAGGTGAGGAAATATGCATTTCAAAGGTCGTACGGTAGCGGCATTTATATTGCTGACGATGGTAGCGTCCGTGCTTGTTACGTTGACGCTTGCCGACCGATGGATTGCACTTGAAAGCGGAGGTGTGGCGGCGGGGCCAGCCTCTTCGAGATCGTCGGAGCAAGAAGGCCTCAGCGAGAAGGAGCTCAACAAGCTGAATACGGTTATGGGGCTCATAAGAAACAAGTACTTCCGGGATATTGACCGGACCAAGGTAGTGGATGGTGCCATCAATGGCATGATGCAGGCGCTGGACGATCCTTATTCCGTCTATATGGAGAAGGATACGGCGGAGCATTTTTCCGAATCCATTGAAGGGTCCTTCACGGGAGTCGGCGCCAGCGTGACGATTAAAGACGGCCGAATTACGGTGGAATCGGCGATCAAGGGCTCGCCCGCCCAGCGCGCCGGCGTACTGGCTGGCGATGTGCTTCTGACCGTTAATGAAGATTCGCTGGAAGGGCTTTCCCTCAGCGATGCGGTAGCCAAGATACGCGGCCCCAAAGGGTCCAAGGTAAAGCTCGGCATTCAGCGCGCAGGAGCAGCGAAGCCCATCCACTTAACGATTATTCGGGACGATATTGATTATGAGACGGTCTTTGCGAATCTGCGCAGCGATGGAATCGGCATCATTGAAATCCGTCAATTCTCCCTGAATACGGGCGAACGGTTCAGCGAGGAGCTGGAGCGGCTGGAGAAGCAGGGGATGAAGGGGCTTGTAATTGATGTCCGTGATAATCCGGGCGGCGTGCTTCCCGTCGTCGTCTCCGTTGCCCAATCATTCGTGTCCAAGGGCAAGCCTGTCGTGCAGATAGAGGACCGCAATGGCAAGCGTGAGCAGACGTTATCGAAGGGCGGCGGAAAGTCCTATCCCGTGTCTGTGCTGATGAACAAAGGCAGCGCGAGCGCCTCCGAGGTGCTGGCCGGAGCGTTGAAGGAAGAAGGAAACGCGGTGCTGGTCGGCCAGACGACATTCGGCAAAGGAACCGTTCAGGTAAGCTACGATAAAGTGCTTGAGGGCGGCGGACTGGTCAAAATGACGATCGCCAAATGGCTCACCCCGCTTGGCAACTGGGTGCATGAGAAAGGACTGAAGCCGGATGTGGAGGTGCTTCCGCCGGATTATTATACGGTTGCCCGCTTATCCAAAACCAAGACGCTCGTGCGCGACGCCATTGACGAGGATATCAAAAGCCTGCAAATTATGCTTTCTGGACTGGGCTATGAAACGGACCGCAAGGACGGCTATTTCAGTGCAGTGACGGAGAAAAGCGTCAAGGCCTTTCAGAAGCAGGCGGGATTGCCTGTGACGGGCGAAGTCGATAAAACAACGGCAGAGAAGCTGGAAGTCAAGCTCATTGAGCATATACAGGAAGATGATAATGACATCCAGCTGCTGAAGGCAGTTGGGGTTCTCAAAGAAAAACTGGGCATGGGGGAATAAACGCAGGGAGGATTTTTCCGGAGGCGTGTCGAAATTGTAGAAGGTTGAAGCTGCGAATGTTCTTTAGCAGCCCAGCCTTCTTTTTTTTGCGCATAAAGTTTTCGGTCGCCCGCCGGGAAACCGAAAAAGAAAGATACCATCCAAGCCGGAGAGCGCTGAAATCCGCTTTTTTCCGGTCCCGATAAAAGGAGTGAAGCTTTGGAGGTTATGATGGAAATCCTGCGGCAGGCTGGTTCTGCTGCGGTTCAGCTGCTGTTGTCCCCTTTCTATTATCTCTGCGTGCTGCTGATTATGCTTCAATATATGCGGCAAACCCGTCTGGAGCGCAAGCTTTTCCATGTGCGTCTTCATGGGTGGCCTGGACAGTTGGGCCGAACGGTTGTGGCAGGCCTTATCGTCGGCGTGCTTTTTTCATGCATCGGTCTTTTTCTGGGCATTTCCTTGTCGGGTGAGGCTGTTTTGTGGATGTGGGGGACTGCCATTGTGCTTGCGGTTATCCGCATCCGATATTTATGTTTTGCCTACAGCGCAGGGCTTCTGGGCGTGCTTCAGTGGTCCATAGGCTGGACTCAGCTGGAGCAGCGCAGCGACTGGATCGGAAGCGCGGCTGTTTCCTTGGCAGGCCTGGATATCGCGGGTTTATTGCTGCTTGTGGCGCTTATGCATATCGCCGAGGCGCTGCTTGTCCGCAAGCAGGGCGCTAAATTCGCTAGCCCGTTGTTTGTGGAAGGCAAGCGCGGGAAAATCGTCGGCGCGTATACCTTGCAGGGATATTGGCCTGTTCCCATGCTGATGCTTGTTCCTGCGGCATCGGGAGGGGCAGGGGATATAACCCTTCCCTGGCAGATGCTCCTTGGCGATGCTTCGCTATGGGGTGGGGGTTTTGCAATGATCGGATTTCCGATGGTGATCGGATTTACGGAGCTGACGCGCTCCATGCTCCCGGAAGCGAAAGCCCGCAGCACCTCAAAAGGGCTGCTTGCTTACGGACTTATATTGACAGCGTTGGCAGCAGGCGCAGCATTCTGGTCGCCTCTGACGCTTGTAGCTTCGTTGTGCGCTCTGCTGCTGCATGAGGCGTTGATTATCTCCGGCAGGGTACGGGAGGCGGCTAAGAGCCCGTTCTACGTCCATGACGAACTTGGTCTGAAGGTGCTTGCCGTAATACCGGGAACGCCTGCACAGGCGCTGGGCATTGAAGCCGGCGAGGTGCTGCAGAAGGTCAATGGCGTTCGCGTGCGCACAAAAAGCGAGTTATATGCCGCGTTGCATATTAATTCGGCTTTCTGCAAACTGGAGGTGCTCAACCGCGAAGGACATGTCAAATTTGTCCAGCGTGCCCGCTTTGCCGGGGAGCATCATCAGCTCGGCGTCGTGCTGGCCCCCGACGACAGGGCCGATCAATATGCGGCGCCGGGGCCCGCTTCGCTGTTTGATTTAATCAGCGGTAAACGGGCCGCGCGTCAGCGCGAAAGCTCCTCCTCCATGTAGCTCGCTGCCGCCGTCAAATGAAATCCCCACATTCGTCCGTTTTGGAACGAATGTGGGGATTTTGCTGCATACGGGCATTAGTTCTGCAGCGCTAACCCAGGTTACGGAGTACGGTGATTTCCACGCGGCGGTTTTTCTGCCGATTCTCGTTGCTTGTATTCGGCACGATGGGACGAGTGTCCGCATAGCCGGCGATCTTGAATTTCTTTGGATCGATGTCGGCAATATCCACAAAATAACGCAGTACGGACAGCGACCTTCCTGCCGAGAGCCCCCAATTATCCTGAAAAGCGCCACCTGTCTGGATCTGCAAATTATCCGTGTGCCCTTCGATGCTGATAATGTTGTCCAGCTTCTCGAATAAACTGGCCAGCTTGCCGAGCACGGGAATCGCATTCTGCTTGAGGTCCGCTTTGCCAAGATCGAACAGAAACTGATCAGAGAGACGGATGTTGATGCCTTCCGGCGTATCGGCAACATATACCTTGGTTTCCAGATGATTTTGTGTGATGTAGGTTTGCACAATCTTCAGCAGCTCCTGAAGCTCCTGTTCCATCATTTGCTTTTGCTGCTCTTTGAGCTTCCCTTCATCGGGTTCCTTTACCTTCTGGGGGGTCGCTGCCGGTTTGGGCTGCTGGGCCGTCTGGAGACCTCCCGTGATCCCTGAGCCCATCTCCAGCACCGTATCGGATTTGAGGAATTCAAGCTGGAGGGACTGGGAGAGAATTTCATACTTCTGCACATCAATCCGGCTCATGGAATACAAAATGACGAAGAAAATCATCAGCAGCGTGATCAAATCCGCATACGTGATCAGCCATCTTTCGTGATTTTCGGGAGCCTGGCTTTTTTTCCTGTTCCTACTCCTGCGCCGCATTGGCATCCACCTTCTTCGTCCGCTGTTCTCCCGGCTCAAGCAGCATAAAGGAATTCAGTTTCTTGCGGATGAGCTGCGGATTTTCGCCCGCCTGAAGCGCGAGAATACCTTCGAGCATAAGCTCCAGAAGCTGGATCCGCTCCTGGGCGTTGGTTTTGATTTTCGAAGCAAGCGGTAAATATATCAGATTAGCGCTAGCTACGCCGTACAAGGTTGCGGTGAAGGCTACGGCGATGGAAGGCCCCAGCGAACCGGGATCCGCCAAGTTGCTGAGCACATGGATGAGACCCATAACCGTACCGATAATTCCCATCGTCGGAGCAAAGCCACCGGCTGTTTCGAAGATTTTGGCCTGCTGCTCGCGCTCGCGTTCAACCGCGTCCATCTCCAGCTCCAGAATCTGTCTGGTCAGCTCGGGGTCCGTACCGTCGACGACCATCAGAAGGCCGTTTTTCAGAAAAGGCTCCTCAAGCGCATTGGCCTCATTCTCCAGGGCCAGCACACCTTCGCGGCGCGCAACAGTAGCCATGTCGACAATCCGGTCAATCATCGCCAGAGGTTCAATATCGGCTTTGCGGAACGCATGCCGGAGCGCGTCCGGAATCCGTTTCAGCTTGGAGAGGGGAAAGCTGACCGCGGTTGCGGCAAACGTTCCGCCAAAAACAATCAGGAGGGCTGTTTTCTCGAAGAGGCTGGCGGCATGTCCGCCTTCCCAGATGAAACCGAAGAACAACGCGCATATTCCCGCAATGAGTCCAATAACTGTTGCTAAATCCATTTAACTGATTCACACTCCATCTCTAAGGTAGGCAGCCGTATGTATCCCATAATCTTCGGATGTTTTTGTCAAGATCAACCGATTGCATCGGACACCCGAAATCGTTATAATAAATGGGAACACATATTCTTATGATTTTCCCCGCAGCGGTCAGGAGCCGCCGCGTGTTTATTCATAAAATGGAAATTATGACACAATAACCATTTCTGTCTATTTTATCGGGAGATATGGGCATACCTTTTAATAGGTCTTTTATCATAGAAAACATAGAATTGGGGTGTATGAGGAAATGGTTGAGAACAAGAAGGGACAAAAGCTGTTTGATTTGCAATCGGACTACACGCCGCAGGGCGACCAGCCTGAAGCGATCCGGGAGCTTTTGGAAGGCATTAAGGAAGGCAAGAAGCATCAGACGCTGCTTGGCGCTACGGGTACAGGGAAAACCTATACCATCGCCAATACGATTGCGCAGCTTAACCGGCCGACCCTGGTTATCGCGCACAACAAGACGCTGGCTGCCCAGCTGTGCAGTGAGTTTCAGGAGTTTTTTCCTAATAACGCAGTTTCTTATTTCGTCAGCTACTATGATTATTTCCAGCCCGAAGCTTATATCCCGTCCTCTGACACCTATATCGAGAAGGATTCCAGCATCAATGACGAGATCGACAAGCTCCGCCACTCTGCGACGAGCTCGCTGTTTGAGCGGCGTGACGTTATTGTGGTGGCCAGCGTCTCGTGCATCTACGGTCTGGGTTCCCCGACTGAATACGGCAGTCTGGTCCTCAGTCTGCGCAAAGGCATGGAGAAGTCACGGGATCAGATTTTGCATAAGCTCGTAGATATTCAGTATCAGCGCAACGATATTAATTTTGTGCGCGGGACCTTTCGCGTGCGGGGCGACATTGTAGAGATATTCCCGGTCGCCAATAATGAGAGGGCGCTGCGGGTCGAACTGTTCGGCGATGAGATCGAGCGGATTACCGAGATTGATGTGCTGACAGGTGAAATTATCGGTGAACGCGATCATGTCGCTATATTCCCGGCCTCTCACTTCGTCACCCATGAAGACAAGATGAAAATCGCCCTCACCCATATCGAAGCCGAGCTGGAAGAGCGGCTCGCGGAGCTCCGCGAGCAGAACAAGCTGCTGGAAGCCCAGCGGCTGGAGCAGCGCACCCGCTATGACCTGGAAATGATGCAGGAGATGGGTTTCTGCTCAGGCATCGAGAATTACTCGGGTCCACTGACCTTCCGCGAGCGAGGCGCCACCCCCTACACCTTGATGGATTACTTCCCGGAAGATATGCTTATTGTTATTGATGAATCGCATGTGACTCTGCCTCAGATCCGCGCGATGTACAACGGAGACAGGGCCCGTAAAGAGGTTCTGGTCAATCACGGCTTCCGACTGCCTTCCGCGATGGACAACCGGCCGCTGCGGTTCGAAGAATTTGAAGAGAAAAACAAGCAGACGATCTATGTATCGGCGACTCCCGGCCCCTATGAACTGGAGCTTTGTCCGGAGATGGTGCAGCAGATCATTAGACCGACCGGCCTGCTGGATCCGATTATAGAGGTCAGGCCCACCAAAGGTCAGATCGACGACCTGCTGGCCGAAATCCGTGACCGGATCGCCAAGGATGAGCGCGTGCTTGTGACAACCCTGACGAAGAAGATGTCGGAGGATTTGACCGATTATCTGAAAGAGGTTGGCATCAAGGTGCGTTATCTGCATTCCGATATCAAGACCCTGGAGAGAATGGCTATCCTTCGCGATCTGCGGATGGGAACCTTCCACGTGCTGGTGGGCATTAACCTGCTCCGCGAAGGGCTGGATTTGCCGGAAGTTTCGCTTGTTGCAATTCTGGACGCCGACAAGGAAGGATTCCTGCGCTCGGAGCGTTCCCTGATCCAGACGATTGGCCGCGCGGCGCGCAACTCGGATGGGCGAGTCATCTTGTATGGCGACAAGGTAACTAACTCCATGGAGCTTGCCATCCGTGAGACAGAGCGCCGGCGGGCCATTCAGATTGCTTATAACGAGAAGCATGGCGTCACTCCGCAGACCATACAGAAGAAAATTCGCGATGTCATTGAAGCGACGAAGGTTGCCGAACAGAAGAGCGATTATCTGACGGGAATCGGCGCAGGCAAGATGTCCAAGAAAGACCGCCAATCGCTTATCCAGCGCCTGGAAGCCGAGATGAAGGATGCGGCGAAAAGTCTCCAGTTCGAACGGGCGGCCGAGCTTCGTGACGCGCTGCTGGAGCTCAAGGCGGAAGCGGGTTAAGCGCCGCCTGTGCGGGCACTATTTGAGAATCTAGCACGATATTCATTCAGCCGTTCCCGGCTTATTTTGGAAGGAGCAATAAAGTGGCCAGCGATTCGATAGTCATTAAAGGGGCGAGAGCCCACAACTTAAAAAATATCGATATTACCATTCCCCGCGACAAGTTTGTCGTTCTGACGGGACTGAGCGGATCGGGAAAGTCGTCGCTTGCGTTTGATACCATTTACGCAGAGGGCCAGCGCCGCTATGTTGAATCCTTGTCCGCCTATGCGCGTCAGTTCCTCGGCCAAATGGAAAAGCCTGATGTGGATTCCATCGAAGGATTATCCCCGGCGATATCCATCGATCAGAAAACAACAAGCCGCAACCCCCGTTCCACGGTGGGAACCGTCACGGAGATATATGATTATTTACGTCTTTTATACGCTCGTGTGGGCAAGCCCCACTGCCCGGAGCACGGGATCGAGATCACTTCGCAAACAGTGGAGCAGATGGTGGACCGGATCATGGAATATCCGGAGCGGACAAGACTGCAGATTCTTGCTCCGCTTATTTCCGGCCGCAAAGGGGAGCACGCCAAACTGCTCGCTGATATCCAGAAGCAGGGCTTCGTAAGGGTTCGCGTCAATGGCGAGCTTCGCGAGCTCAGCGACAAAATCGAGCTGGAGAAGAACAAGAAACACAGCATTGAGGTGGTCGTGGACCGGATTGTGGTGAAGGAAGACATCCAGACCCGTCTGGCCGACTCGCTGGAGACAGCTCTCAAGCTCTCGGACGGTCAAGTGCTGGTGGATGTGATGGAGAAGGAGGAGCTGTTGTTCAGCTCCAACCTGGCCTGTCCGGTGTGCGGCTTCAGCATTGAGGAATTGGCGCCCCGGATGTTCTCTTTCAACAGCCCTTACGGCGCCTGCCCGGAATGCGACGGACTTGGCGCCCGGATGATCGTGGATCCGGATCTGCTGGTACCGAATTTGAAGAAATCCATTGCCGACGGTGCGTTCGAGGCATGGGCGGGGAGCACCTCCAATTACTATCCGCAATTCCTGGATTCGGTTTGTCACCATTACGGAATCAAGCGGGATATTCCCGTAAGCGATCTGACGGCGGAGCAGATGAAGAAGCTGTTATACGGAACGGGCGGGGAGAAGGTCCGTTTCCGTTACCAGAATGATTTCGGACATTCCAAGGAAGCCTTTGTTCCTTTTGAAGGGATTGTCAATAATCTGGAGCGCCGTTACAGGGAGACCGGTTCCGACGGAATCCGCGAGCATATTGAGCAGTATATGAGCGCCAAGCCGTGCGGCAGCTGCAAAGGGAAGCGGCTGCGCAAAGAGAGCCTGGCGGTAACCATCGACAAGGAGAATATTGCCTATGTGACCTCATTGTCGATTGGGGAAGCGCAGCGTTTCTTCGACTCGCTCAATCTCAATGAGAAGGACAGAACCATTGCCCATTTGATCCTTAGAGAGATCAACAGCCGGCTTGGTTTTCTGGTCAATGTCGGTCTTGAGTATCTGACACTCAGCCGAGCGGCGGGTTCCTTGTCAGGCGGAGAAGCCCAGCGGATCCGGCTGGCAACGCAGATTGGCTCAAGCCTGATGGGCGTGCTTTACATTCTGGATGAGCCCAGTATCGGCCTGCATCAGCGGGATAACGACAAGCTGATCAAAACGCTGGAGCATATGCGCAACCTTGGCAACACGCTGATTGTCGTCGAGCATGACGAGGATACAATGCTGGCCTCGGATTACATTATCGATATCGGCCCTGGAGCGGGCATTCACGGCGGCGAGGTGGTCTCCATGGGGACGCCTCAGGAAGTGATGGAAGATGAGAAATCCTTGACCGGTGCATACCTCAGCGGGCGCAAGTTCATTCCCGTTCCTTTGTCCAGGCGTGAAACCAACGACAAGTGGCTGGAAATCCGCGGGGCTAAAGAGAACAATCTCAGAGGGGTGACTGTCAAAATCCCTCTTGGTGTCTTTGCGGCAGTCACGGGGGTATCCGGTTCGGGCAAATCAACGCTGATCAATGAAATCCTCTATAAAACGCTGGCGCGGGATCTGAACAAGGCTAAGACCAGACCCGGCCAGCATAAAGAAATCCTGGGCCTGGAGCATCTTGAGAAAGTCATCGATATCGACCAGTCTCCGATCGGCCGTACGCCAAGATCCAACCCTGCGACGTATACCGGCGTGTTCGATGATATCCGCGATGTTTACGCATCGACAACGGAGTCGAAGGTGCGTGGTTACAAGAAGGGGCGTTTCAGCTTCAACGTCAAGGGCGGACGCTGCGAGGCCTGCCGCGGGGATGGAATTATCAAAATCGAGATGCATTTTCTGCCGGATGTTTACGTGCCCTGCGAGATTTGCAAAGGGAAACGATATAACCGGGAAACACTGGAAGTGAAATACAAAGGAAAAAGCATTGCGGAAGTGCTCAAGCTAACCATCGAGGGTGCTTGCGAGTTTTTCAAGAATATCCCGAAAATCCACCGCAAGCTTCAGACGCTGCTGGATGTCGGCTTGGGTTATATGGATCTGGGCCAACCGGCAACCACATTGTCGGGAGGCGAAGCGCAGCGCGTGAAGCTGGCAGCGGAGCTTTACCGCCGGAGTACGGGCAAGACCCTGTATATTCTGGATGAGCCGACGACAGGACTTCATGTGGATGATATCGACCGGCTTCTGATCGTTCTGCACCGGCTGGTGGATTCGGGCGAATCCGTGTTGGTCATCGAACATAATCTTGATGTGATCAAGACAGCGGATTATCTGGTTGACCTGGGGCCTGAGGGAGGCAGCGGGGGCGGCACGATCGTAGCAACCGGCTCGCCGGAAGCCGTCGTCAAGGTTAAAGGCTCGTATACCGGCCATTACCTGAAGCCGATTCTCGAACGGGACCGCAAGCGGACGGTTGAACAGCAGAGATCGGAAGGCAGTGTAGCGGCTGGCAAGGCGGATTAAACGATCGATTTCCAGAGTCGCCGCGCTGCAAGAGGGGGAACGCTCCGAACGAATTGAATCGTTTGGGGCTTTTCCTGTACATACGGCTTTCTTTGTATAAAATGATAGCCTTCAGTATCATACTGGGAAGGAAAAGAACGGAGTGTGATTCCGTGCTTTTTTATGATTTTGCATCGAAATGGTGACAAACTTGTTACGATTCGCATTTCGGACTTGCAACAAAGGCCCGCTCAGGCTAACATAAACTAATATAGGCTACGTGCGAAAATGAAGGAGGTTCACCCATGTTTTTTCTTGCTGCTGATGCTGCCGAGACTGCCAGTACCATTAAGAAGTTCGATCCTTTCGATATTATGATGCTGGTGTTCACCATTGTTCTGTTGATTGGGCTGGTTCGCCTTTGGAAAGCCCGTTCAAAGAAAAACCTTTTTGCAATCGCATTTACAGCTGTTTCGACACTCGTGTTCCTGTTTGCTGATTATGTCATGATATTTAAAGTCTGGTTAGCATAGATCTTCGACGCTGAGCGAGTAAGATTCACATGCCCACATAACAAGCCGTAGTAGTCTTGGACGACCAAGACTATTGCGGCTTTTTTTACATATGCGGTCTATCCACTGCCCCATTTTCAATCCGCATGGGAATTGTTTATAATTCAAAAGAAGAGAACTAATAACCGTTTTTACATAAGGAGAGCTGAGCACGCGATGATATGGAGGCCCAAGACATTCCTCATTGCACTGTTGACAACTGCCTTTATGAGCCTGGCCGGAGGTACCATCGTTTTCGGCAAGGATGTGCAGGAGAGTACGGGGGAACGCAGCAAACAAGACATTGTTTTAAAGTGGAATACATACAAACCGATGGAAATGGGCTTCGATTATATGAGCAAAGCGGCCATATACGAACAGCAGCCTGTTCTTGCCGTACCGTATGCAGGGGGCAAGCTCAAGTCCGATTATATCGTGGATGGAATCAGGGCTGTTAATTTTGTAAGGTACTTGGCCGGTTTGCCTGATGATATCGAGCCGGACTGGGACCTGCAGCAGCAGCAGCAGGCGGCGGCGCTCGTTAATGCCGTTAACGACAAGCTGACCCACACGCCTTCAAGACCCGCGGATATGGAGGAGGAACTGTTTGATCTTGGCTACAAGGGGGCGGGTTCAAGCAATTTATACGCGGGCGATCCGACCTTGTACAGCAATGTGCTGGGTTATATGTCCGACAGCGATACAAGCAATATTGACCGGGTAGGACACCGCCGCTGGATTTTGAATCCGGTTATGAAAAAAACGATGTTCGGGTTCGTGCAAGGCGAGCAGCACTATCCGTACGCGTCCATGTATGCATTTAACCGGGACCGTTCCAAGGATGAGGTGGCTTATGATTATGTCAGCTGGCCGTCAGCCGGCTATTTCCCGAGCGAGTTGTTCAAGCCGCAGGATGCATGGTCGGTATCGCTTAACCCGGATATTTATGACAACAAGCAGGTTGCCGGTATCCGTGTCACGCTGACGCGCACAAGGGACCAGAAGACTTGGAGCTTCCAGGGGCTGGACAAGGATACAAAGGGACGGTATATGAATGTGGAGACCAGCGGTTTTGGGATTCCGTTTTGTATTATTTTCAGGCCGGATAAACTGTCATCTTTCCTGGACGGTGATGATCAATTCAGTGTCCGGATTACCGGACTTTACAATAATGACGGACAGGCTGCCGAAGTAAACTTCAATACGACTTTTTTTCAGATGACACCGGTCGTGACCTCCAGAGTCAAAGAAATAAAGCTGGTTAAAGGCGAGCAGATGCAAGTAAATACCAGCTTTCCGCAGGGGACGGAAGGGGAATTCAGTTTCAGTTCGCAGAACGCTGCGGTTGCGGTTGTGGATTGGAACGGTTATATCAAAGCAGAAGGAATTGGACAGACGCGCATTTTGTTAAAATCCTATTTTCAACAAAATCAGGAGATCTTTGTCGATGTCGTAAAACCCGATAAATCCAAACAGGTCAGCGCCTGGGCGCTTGCGGATTACCGGAAGGCCAAGAGCAATGGCATTATCGGCGCTTTCTTTGATGAAGACTATCAGGAGCCGATCAGCCGCTACCGTTTTGCCGTCATGGCGGCCCTGCTGTATGAAAACATTCGGAACATGCCGTTGGAAACGACACCGACGCCTTTCAAGGATATTGATGATGATTACATATCAAAAGCGGTTCATGCCGGAATCATTACGGGGACTGCCCCCGGAACCTTTTCACCGGACCGGACCATCTCCAGACAGGAAGCGGCTGTGATGCTGATCCGTCTTTTCGATGCGCTAAGTCAATCCGAGCAGCTTGAAGAGGAGAATGCTCAAGACGCTGCTGTCCCTGTCTTTGCCGATGAAGGGAACATTTCTCCCTGGGCCAAGGCGCCGGTTTACCGTGCGGTGGAATTGCAGCTGATGAACGGAGTGGGGAAAGAAAAGTTCGGCCCGCGGGGGCTGTTAACCCATGAACAGACCTATATAATCCTGCAGCATTTATTCGAAGTGTTCGTACCCGGGCAGTAGTACTGAATTTATAGAGGCAATGATTCTCCTGCATTCCAGCATCCAAGGAAGAAACGGCTGCGCCGTCCTCTGGCGGCAAAGCTAGTTTCTTCCCTTAGACCTTATAGAAATTTATATGCGTGAAACATATAAACTCCATAAGGCAAAAAAAAACTCCAGCTCCGCTTGATTGCGGGACTGGAGTTTTCGTTTAATTAGATAGATGGCCGTCTTACACCCACCACATATCGCCAACCGGTTCTTTAATGAGGATTTGCTGAAGATTTTGCACCGCTTTAGTGAAGCCTTCATCAACGGACATCAGGCCATCTTCATGCTCGATGCTGACCACATAGTCATACCCGACAAGGCGAAGGGCGCTGATGATATCTGCCCATGTTTTCATGTCGTGGCCGTAGCCGACCGTACGGAACTGCCAAGCCCGGTCCAGCATCAATGTATAGGATTGCATATCCGTTACGCCATGGCTGTTTACATTGATCGGATCGATCGACGTATCTTTGGCGTGGAAGTGATGAATCGCACCTGCACGGCCCAGAATATGTATGGCCTGTACAGGGTCGATACCCTGCCACCACATATGGCTCGGGTCCAGGTTGGCGCCGATTGCATCGCCCGCAGCTTCACGAAGGCGCAGCAGGGTAGCCGGGGTGTGTACAGAGAAGCCGCCATGCAGCTCAAGCCCGATTTTTACATTATGCTCGTCGGCGAGCTTGGCGATTTCGGACCAGTACGGAATGACTTTCTCTTCCCATTGCCATTTCAGAATATCCTGATAATCATTCGGCCAAGGCGCGACCGGCCAGTTGGGATATTTGGCGTCCTCATGGTCGCCAGGGCAGCCGGAGAACGTGTTGACTACCGTAACACCCAGCTTTGAAGCAAGCTTGATCGTGCTGCGGATTGCGGCGTCATGCTCGCTGGCAATGGCTTTCTGCGGATGCAGCGGGTTGCCGTGGCAGCTGAGCGCGCTGATAGTCAGGCCGCGTGCGTCAATGGCATCCTTGAATGCTTTCAGCTTGTTTTCATCGGCCAGCAGCGCTTCAGGATCGCAGTGGGCATTGCCTGGATAACCGCCTGTGCCGATTTCGATCGCTTCCAATCCTTTGGACGCAATGTAATCGAGAGACTCTTCAAACGTTTTTTGTGCAAACAATACGGAAAATACGCCAAGTTTCATAAGTTTATCGATACCTCCTGATCATAGTGGACAGCTGGTGAATGACTCTAGTATAGCATGCCCCGGATTGAATCGATAAGGCTCTGCTGGCCCAATAGCAAAATGGCATACAAAGAGAGCTAAAACATGAAAGCGCTAACCGGCGAGGTGGGGTGCATGGGAGTTCCAAAATATACAGACACATTAGAATCAGTTGCTTGTGGAATCAAAGGGCTTGCTCTGTTACACTTAGAGGAAATAGGAAAGAACAGATAGGATGGCGAAAAGGAAAGATGGTAACGTTGAACAGGCAAGATGTTGAGCTGCTGGCCCCGGCGGGCGATTGGGACTGTATGCGCGCGGCGGTGGCAAATGGAGCGGATGCCGTGTTTTTCGGTGTGGAGAAATTCAACGCGCGGGCGCGGGCAAATAACTTTCAGACCGATGAGCTTCCGGAAATCATGGCTTTTCTTCACAGCTATGGGGTGAAGGGCTTCTTAACGTTTAATATATTGGTGTTTGAAAACGAACTGGAGGACGCGAAACGTCTGATCGAGGCATGTATCGATGCGGGTGTGGATGCGGTAATCGTCCAGGATCTTGGGCTGGTGAAGCTGATCCGTGAGCTTTCACCGGATTTTCCGATTCATGGTTCGACCCAAATGACCATAACCTCACCGGAGGCAGTGGAATTTACCAAACCGTTTCATATTGAACGGGTTGTGCTTGGCCGGGAGAATAATCTGAAACAGATCCGGACGATCGGCCAGCAGGCGAAGCTTCCGATGGAAGTGTTTGTGCACGGTGCCCTCTGCGTGTCCTACTCCGGGCAATGCCTGACGTCGGAAATGTGGGGCGGGCGCTCGGCAAACCGCGGTGAATGCGCGCAGGCCTGCCGTTTGCCTTACGATTTGATGGTGGACGGGGTGCATAAGCCGATGGGGGATGTGACGTACCTGCTGTCGCCGAAAGACCTGGCTGCTATCGATATTATGCCGGAGCTGATAGAAGCGGGCGTGACCTCGTTCAAAATCGAAGGCCGACTCAAAAGCCCGGAGTATGTGGCGAACGTTGTAAGCAAATACCGGAAGGCGATCGACCGTTATTTTGACGGGGACCGCTCGGCCCCTTCCAAAGAGGAAGTCCGGGAACTGCAGCAAAGCTTCTCACGCGGTTTTACACATGGGTTTCTGAGCGGAACCAACAATAAGCAGCTTGTTGAAGGGACTTTTCCCAAAAGCCGCGGCGTCTATCTGGGACGGGTGGAGCGTGTGCTCCGCGACGGCGTAGTCTGCCGTCTGGAGGCTCCGCTCAAACGCGGTGACGGCATCGTTTTTGATGCGGGCGATCCGACGAAGAAAGAAGAAGGCGGGCGCGTCTACGATATCCGCCGCCAGGGCGTGAAGATCGAGGGCGAAGCCCAGGAAGGCACGCTGCTTGACATCGTGCCGGGGCGCAGCGATGTCGACTTGCGCCGCGTTCATGTTGGCGACCGTGTCTGGAAAACAGGCGACCCGGCCCTGGACAAGCGATTACGGGCTTCGTTCGAGACCGAGAAGCCGTACCGCGTCTTCCCGATGCATATTAAAGTCAGCGGAAAGCAGGGCCAGCCCCTGCATTCCTGGTGGACGGATGTGCAGAAAGGAAATACGGTGGAGATTGTTTCCGAGCTGCCTCTTGAGCAGGCTCAGAAACGTCCGATGGATCAGGTGCTGCTGGAAGAACAGCTGGGCAGGCTTGGCGGCACGGTGTATCAGCTGGAATCGCTTGAAGCGGAGCTGGAAGGCGATCTGATCGTGCCCATCCGCGAGCTGAACCGCATGCGCCGCGAAGCGGTGGAGCGGCTCACGGGCGAGCGTCCCAAACCGCCCGTATATGTGAAGCGGGCGGTAGATGTTTATGCGGATGCAGGCGGAGAGGCCGCCGGTCCGTCCAAGCCGGAGGCCGGCAGCGCAGAAGCGGCGCTGCAGGCTCTGTCCCGGGCGCCAGGCCGCACGGCGGAAGCGCGCCCTGAAGCGGCAAGACTGACGGCGCTTTGCCGCAGCCTGCCTCAGGTGGAGGCGGCGGTACGTTCGAAAGTCGGCATGGTTTATGCCGATTTTGAATTCATCAAGCAGTTTCCCGCCGCCATGGAGCTGGCCCGGAGCGCGGGGATGCCCATCGCGCTTGCCACTCCGCGGATCCATATGCCGGGGGAGAACGGTTACCATGCGAATATTCTAAAGCTCCAGCCGGATGCCGTGCTTGTCCGCAACACCGGCGCGCTTTATTATTATTTGAAGGCGCGCATGGAGCGGCCAGAAGGCCCGTTTCCGAAGCTGATCGGAGATTTCTCCCTGAATATCGCCAATCACAAGGCGGCATCGCTGTTCACGGAGTCGGGCTGCGATCTTGTTACGCCGTCTTACGATTTGAATGTCCAGCAAATGTTTGATCTGCTGCGCAGCACGGATACCTCCAAACTTGAAGTTGTGATTCATCAGCATTTGCCAATGTTTCATACGGAGCATTGCGTCTATTGCACCTTCCTTAGCGAAGGCACCGATTTCACCAATTGCGGACGTCCTTGCGAGGAGAAGCGTGTCTCCCTTCAGGATCGGATCGGCATGTCGCACCCGGTTCGGGTTGATGAAGGCTGCCGAAATACCGTTTATAATGCCATTGAGCAGTCGGGCGCGGAGTATCTCGGGCAGTTCATGGATCTTGGCGTAGGCTCGTTCCGTGTGGAATTTCTGGAGGAAACGGCGGAGAAGGTGCACGAGGTCATTGATTTGTACAGCGATGCCATTGCCGGACGGATCAGCGGCACACGTGTATGGCGAAGCTTGAAAGCAACCAATCAGCTGGGAGTAACGCGGGGACAATTGGTTAAATAAATCAGGTAGGAGGAGGACTGCAATTCAAGTCCTCCTTTTTTAAAATAGAGGCCGGAATCGGCCATAATCCCTGCAATCGGAACACTTCGGATTCGTGCCTGCGAGGCATGGAGGGAAGGATTTCCGCAAAGCAGAGCGAATAGTAGCAATAATTACTCTATTCTGCAAGTGTTTGCAGCCTTACGGGCAAATGCTTGGCAGGTAAAGGTGAACGTGGTGATGATGCATAAAAGCCAAAACAATAAACCACTGATACACAATGAAGATTGGTTAAGTGTGACGCTGAATATGGAGCAAGCCCTGCTTGACGGAAAGACGCTTTCCATGGAGAAGCTGGCTGCCATTCCTCAGGATATCCGCATGAAATCGCCGCTTCTGCTGCGGGCAGAGTGCGAGGACGGGCTGCTGCAGGGACGTCTGGTGGAGACGCAGCAGCTGCTTGAAACGGCGTTGAAGGGTTTCGCAGCCCAGGCCGATGAAACCTCCATGCTGACGATGATGGGAATGCTGGCGCTTCTCTATGAGCAGGTGGGCGATCTACAGGAGTCGCGGCCGCTTGTCGCTCTTCTCCGTCAGGAGTGGATGCGCACACCCGAAGGATGCAGCGGGTTTGTACCGTGGGCGATCGCACGTTCCGAAGCGAATGAAAGCGGCAATTTGGAGGCTAATCATTCGGTGGCGGAGTCTCTTTTTCTGGCATCGGCAGAGCGCTTCCGGCTGGAGGGCAAGCCCGAGTGGACCGGGTTTGTCCTGTTGGACCGGCTGTTATTTAATGCGCAGACGGTGGCCGAGCCGGAGTGGAGCCTATGGATGCATTGGTTAAACCGGAATATGACAGAACATCCATACAGTGAGGCCCTCTATCAGATTCTCAAAAATAAAAGCGCTACGCCGGACCAATGCAGCCGGCTTCCTGCGAGATATGCTTGTCTTTGCAAAGCTGTCCTGCTGGATGATGCGGACATTGACCCGGATCAGCGGTTTGCCGATGATATTGAAATCCAGATCTTTGCCGCTGCAGCCAAAGCCCGGCAGCTGATCGCAGAGAAAGATGCGGCATCTGCCGCGATCGCACTGGAGACTATGGACCGGTTGCATCAGCTGGTGGCGACTCCATCATCGCTCCGATTAGCTGCGGAGCTGGGCATGTCCCTGCTGGATCTGAATTCCTTGTCCACCAGTTCGAGGGACGGCTATCAAGGTACCGACGACCGACAGCCAAAGGGCTTGCCTAAGCCCGCAGAAAGTGTGGAGAAGCCGGAGCATTCCCCGGAATATTCGCAAGAGGAAGTAAAGGAACTCCCTGATTCGCCAATGCGGTGGCGGGTCAAGCTGATCGACGGCATCAGTTTCACATCGCTTTATAACGGCGCTGTTGCCGAACCGATATGGAAGCGGCGCAAGGCGGGCGAGCTGCTGGTCTATTTACTGCTGCAGCCTGGATACAAGGCGAATCGGGAACAGGTGATTGACCGTGTGTTCGGCGAAGGCGATCCCGCCAAACGTTCAAATCAGCTCTATGTGACCCTTCATGACTTGAGGCAGTCGCTGAAGGATATGGGAATATCAAACGATCCTGTTTACGCCAGGCGTGGAGTCATTGCAGCGGATGAGCAAATGGTGGATCAGGTGGATGCCGAAACCTTTATGACCTTGTCACGGGTTGGGGACCAGCTGTGGGTGGATGACCGGGAAGCGGCCTGCCGGTTGTATGAAGAAGCGCTGCCTTTATATGGGCAGCTCGGAACGGAGCTGCCTGGCGCGGAATGGCTGGACCGGATGCGCGATCAAATGCTGGACCGGCAGACGATTATGCTCAAACGGCTGGCTATTTATCATATGGATATGGAGGATGATATGAGAGTGGAGCAGTGCCTCTCCGAGTGGGTCGCGCTCCGTCCTGAGCAGGAAGAAGCCTATGAAACCATCATTCGTCATTATCTTGACAAAGGACGCAGATCAGAAGCAGTGGGCTGGTACAAGCGTCTGGAAAGAATGTGCAAAGAAAGCCTTGATATTGAACCGAACGAGGAGATTACACAATTGTTATGGAAATAAAACATATTACCGACTCTCCGCTTTCGGCATGCTCCGCAAGAACGCTTATCAAGCGTCTACTGCTGGTATATCTCTTATCGCTGCTAACGGGAATGATCGTTCTGCACGCGGAGAATATATTTATTTTCAACCGTTCCTTTCATGACCTGATGCCGTTGAAAGCGCCATTAACGCTGCTGGCGATCTTAGCGGGCACCTTGGTTTTGGCCGGTATCTCCAACTGGCGGCTTGGCCCGGTTTTTCTGGCGCTCGGCGGAGATCATTCGGAACAGGCGACCCGCAGCGCGCTTGAGCGGCTGTTCCGCTTGCCTTACGAGCTTCTGATCGGGTTGAAGATTTCCGGGCTGATCGTCCTGGTTATGTATCATGGCATTCTTTTGATCCGCACTGGGATTATCCACGGTATGCAGCAGTTTGACTGGCTTTCTCTATTTGGCGCGTTGGCAGGCGAAATGAGCCTGGTTATAACGGTCGCCATTCTTATCTTCACTTCGGTGAGGTGGCTCTTGCGGCCCATTATCCTTCAGCTGCAGCCATGGCCAGGGAGTTTTATCGGCCGCGCTTCAATAGCGCATCCGCTTCTATTTACTTTTGCCAGTACCTTTCTGGTTGCGCTGCTTCATTTGTTTCGGCTAGCCGTCATTGCCGGAGCTTCGCATGACCCGGACTACACGATTAAATTCGGTCAAATCGCTTTGTTTTATTTTGTAATGGGACTTGCCCTTTTTTATTATGTTACGCTGCAGTTCAGACGGGAGCTGAGGGGACTTGTCCGCAGCATCAGAGGACTTGTGGGAGGGCGCAGGCAGCTTAGCGGCAAGATGCCGGTCATCTCGCATGACGAAGCCGGAGAGCTGGCTGTGGCTTTCAATGAGCTGCAAAGCCGGATCGATCGTGAATACGAGTCGCTGGAGCGGGAGCTGAAGCTTGCTTATAATGTACAGCAGAAGCTGCTGCCCCCGGGGGATTTGACAATCGGATCCTACCGGATCGTAGCGCGATGCCAGCCCTACCGGGAAGTGGGTGGTGATTTCTTCGATGTTGTGTCGCTCAGTCCGGGCCGCTTTGCCGTGATGATTGGGGATGTTTCCGGTAAAGGCATGCCTGCCGCGTTGCTGATGTCAGCCTTGCTGCTCTTGTTTCGTGCGGAGATCAGGCGTAACGGCAGTCCGGGTCAGGTGCTTCAGCGCATGAACCGCCAAATTTGCGAGGCGATGGGAAATGAAGGGTCGGTATCCATTGGCGTCGGAGTGATCGATTTAACGGCTGATACGGTTCAGTATGCCAGCGCCGGACATCTGTCGCCCTATATCGTCATGGCTGACGGGGGCTTCCGTGGGGTGGACTGCAGCTCTCTTCCAATCGGGTTCGATGCGGAAGCGGTTTATGAGGAAGTCTCGCTGCAGCTGCACCCCGGCGACCGGTTCGTCCTGTATACGGATGGCTTGATTGAAGCGGTTGATGAGGAAGGAAAAATGTACAGTTTTGAAGGACTGGAATCGGAGTTGTCCACCTGGCAGGCGCGTGAAGATATCGTACAGCGGGTGGACAGCTGGCTGGTCCGGATGGACCAGCGGAGCGGAGCCGGCAGCGATGACCGGACCGTCGTGATCCTCGAGCTTGCCGGGCCTTACCGGAGTGCGCTCTCGCAGCTCGATGCGGTGGCATCGGAACGCGGAGACGCTGCGCAGTTTATCCAGAACCAATTTATGTCCAGAGAATGGTCGATCCCAAGCAGGCTGGGCGAGGAGAGAGCCGTGGCACTGGAGTTGGGCGAATGGATTGAGGAAAGCTGGCCCGAATCCAATATTCGCGAGGATGTGCAAAGCGCCATGGCCGAGGCGATGATCAACGCCATTGAGCACGGCAACAAGCTCCATCCCTCCACTTATGTGACGGTACTTGCCCAAATTGGAAGCCGTCTGGCGGTGTTCAAGATCTATGATGAGGGCGGAGGCTACTTCCCCCGTGCTTCCAAAGCAGAAGAGGAAATGACCAAGAAACGCGAATCTGACGATCCCCGGGGATGGGGACTGGTTATTATCGATTCACTGGCTGATTATTGGGCTACAGGCCGCGACGACCGCGGTTTTTATACCGAGCTGTATTTCTTGCGGAAAATCAAACCGAGTTAGAACCCTTTCAAAAGGTGATTGATTATACACAAAATCGGCTTTCCGGAAGGACCGGTATTCAGATTTTGTCTGATTATGTCCTGTAAACAAAGTTAATGGAGAGGAGGCGGTAAAGCAATGGAGCAATCCTTTACAATGGAGACCCGGGAATTTCCAAACGGCATCGTATTAAAGCTTGGCGGAGAATTGACCAAAGCCGCAGAGAACGGTTTGTTGTCGGGACTTGAGAATGAGGTGGAACTGGGCAAAAGCATCCGGTTCATGGCGCTTGATTTAACGAAGGTTACCTATATCAACAGCGGCGGGATGGCTGTTCTCATCCGGCTCGCGCGAATGGGACGCAAAGCTGGCGTGCACACGTTTGCCTGGGGAGTAACAGCCCACTATGAGAAGCTGTTTCGAATGGTGGGATTAACGGAATATCTCATGCTTTATCCCAATGAATTTGCCGTCATCCAACGGATTGAAGCATTGGAATTGTAGAAGTTGGAGGAATGGTAGATGCAAGCGGAGATTTACAGCACGTGGAGACATCTGTTTAAACTGGATCCAGACCGGAGCCTGACGGACGAAGCACTTGATGCGGTTTGTCTTTCGGGAACAGACGGCATCATCGTTGGCGGATCCAGCGGGGTGACCTATGACAATACGGTTGAGCTGCTCTCGCGGATCAGACGCTATGAAGTGCCTTGCGCGCTGGAGGTGTCGGATGAGGAGGCGGCTGTGCCGGGATTCGATCATTATTTTATCCCTATGGTGCTCAATACGTCCCGCGTGGAGTGGGTAATTGGACGGCAGGTGCAGGCACTCCGTAAATTTGGCGCCTTTATTCCCTGGCAGGAGACGAGCGCGCAGGGTTATCTGATGCTCAATGGCGAATCGACTGCAGCGAAGGTCAGCGAAGCCGATACGGAGCTCAGTGTGGAAGAGGTTGAGGCTTACCTTTATATGGCGGACCGGTTAATGCATCTGCCCGTCGTCTATATGGAATACAGCGGCATGTTCGGAGATTTGCCTCTGGTCGCACGGATGCGCCGGCGGCTGCAGGGCGCAAGATTATTTTATGGCGGCGGCATCGACACCCCCGGGAAAGCGCGGCAGGCCGCGGAAGCTGCCCATACGGTGATCGTCGGCAACGCGGTTTATGAGAGCCTGGAGCAGGCTTTGCAGACAGTGGGAGCGGTACGCTGCGCAGAACTTTTGTAATAGTACAAACAAGAACGGTTTCCATAGACGAATCGGTTTCATATAGAGCGGTTCGCCTACGAAAGCCGTTTTTTATTTTTTGCTGTTATTGGCGCAGCGCATGCGAACGGACTTGAGGATCTTGGAAAGAGTCGTTTCAGGCAAAGGATAACAATTGACACGGCCCGCCCGGTTGTCTATCCTGAAGAGAGGCGAACAAATGCGAACAAGACCTATTATTTCATACTGAATTTCTAATGAATCGGGTTTCCCGACAAGCTGAAAGGAGCTTGTTTATCTCTATGCTGAATAATATTGGAATTGACGCCGCGGTAAAGAAGTTGAATCCTCCGCAGCAAGAAGCCGTGCTGGCAACGGACGGTCCTCTTCTTATTATGGCTGGTGCAGGCAGCGGCAAGACCCGTGTGCTTACGCACCGGATTGCTTATTTGATCGAGAAGAAGCGTGTTGCGCCGTGGAGTATTCTGGCCATCACCTTTACGAATAAAGCGGCGAGGGAGATGCAGGAGCGGGTCTCGGCGCTTGTCGGCCCGAGCGGGCAGGATATCTGGGTTTCCACCTTTCACTCCATGTGCGTGCGTATTTTGCGCAAGGACATCAGCCGGATCGGTTTCTCCTCCAGCTTCTCCATTCTGGACTCGGCCGACCAGCTCTCGGTTATCCGCAACTGCATGAAGGATCTGAATATCGATATTAAGAAATTCGAGCCCAAAAGCGTGCAGGCGGCGATCGGCGGCGCGAAGAATGAACTTATTACACCCGAGCGCTTCGAAAACAAGGTCGGCGATTATTTCGACGGAATTGTCGCGAAGGTATACAAGTCCTACCAGAAGCGGCTGAAAAGCAACAACTCGCTGGATTTTGACGATTTAATCATGATGACCATCAAGCTGTTCACGGATGAACCCGATGTCCTGAACTTCTATCAAAACAAGTTCCGTTTTGTTCATGTGGATGAATACCAGGATACGAACAGAGCCCAGTACATGCTTTGTAAAATGCTCGCCGACAAGCATCATAATATTTGCGTAGTCGGCGACAGCGATCAATCGATATACCGCTGGCGGGGGGCGGATATCACCAATATATTAAATTTTGAAGGGGATTATCCGGAGGCGAGAACAATCATGCTGGAGCAGAACTACCGCTCTTCAGCGAATATTCTGAATGCGGCAAATGCCGTTATCAAGCAGAACAGCAGCCGTAAGCCCAAGAAGCTTTGGACAGATCGGGGCGAAGGGGAATCGATTACGGTCTATCAGGCAGATTCGGAGCATGAAGAGGGGTATTACATCACCTCGGAAATCCGCAAGAATGTGTCGCAAGGCCGCAAGTTTGCCGACCATGCGATATTGTACCGCGCCAACGCCCAGTCGCGGGTCATTGAGGAAACACTGATCAAATCCGATATTCCTTATCAGATCGTCGGAGGCATTCGCTTCTACGACCGCAAAGAAATCAAGGATCTGCTCGCCTATCTGCGGCTTATTTCCAATCCGGACGACGATATAAGTTTCGCACGGATTGTCAATGTGCCCAAGCGCGGCATCGGCGATACGACCGTTGCCAGGCTTTCCGAGCAGGCTGCGGAACGGGGCATCTCCATCTTTGCCCTTCTGGAGCAGCTTGACTGGCTGGATATTACCGGCAGGGCGCGCGGCGCCTTGAAGGAATTCCGTGACGTCATCGATAATGTGACGCGGATGGTGGAGTATTTATCCGTGACGGAATTAACGGAGAAAGTGCTGGAATTAAGCGGATACCGCGACGAACTGCAGCGCGAGAATACGCTGGAATCGAAAGCGCGTCTGGAGAATATCGACGAGTTCCTGTCTGTGACCCAGGATTTTGAGAAACGAAATGAAGATAAGTCGCTGGTTTCCTTCCTGACGGACCTGGCGCTCATCGCGGATATAGACTCCATGAACAAGGAAGAGCCTGACGGCGGAGTCAAGGATGCCATTGTGCTGATGACCATGCACAGTGCCAAGGGCCTGGAGTTTCCGATCGTATTCATTATCGGCATGGAGGAGGGAGTATTCCCCCACAGCCGCACCTTGATGGACAATGATGAGTTGGAGGAAGAGCGCCGGCTGGCTTACGTCGGCATTACCCGGGCGGAGGAGCGGCTTTATCTCACCTGCGCGCGGATGCGGACTCTGTTCGGGCGCACGAGTGCAAATCCGCCATCTCGTTTCCTTGAGGAAGTGCCCGGCGAAGTGAAGGCGGTCGCTTCCTCCTCGTACGGCGGGCGTCAGGCCGGTTCCGGCATCGGGGCAGGCAGCCGCTATGGCGGGGCTTCAGGTGGTGGTGCCGGGTTTGGTTTCCGCGGCGGAGCTGCGGGACGGCCCGCGCCAGGCGCTCCGGCGGCAACTGCGGGCGGCGTGAGGGTCAGCACGCCGCTGGATGCAGCCCGCACGGCCGGCGGCGCAGCTGCGGCCGGCGGCGAAGGTGCGCGCGATTTTGCAGCAGGCGACAAGGTTTCGCATGCCAAATGGGGCGTGGGCACGGTGGTTGCCGTGCGCGGCAGCGGCAATGACAGGGAGCTGCAGATCGCTTTTCCTGCCCCGGTCGGTCTGAAGAAGCTGCTCGCGAGCTTTGCACCGATTACCAAAGTCTAGGACTGCAAGTTGGCCATGGCTGGCAGCAGATAACAAACATGCAATTACGTGGCCAGAGAAGGAATTTCTCTTGCTGTGGAACTGCAGCAGCGGTCGCTTGACAGAGCGGCCGTTTCTTTCCTGTCAAGGTCCTGGAAATATTTATTCGATGGAAGGCGTTAGTTTGATCGGGACCGTTAAATCGCCCAAGGTCCAAGGTATGTTATCAGGCTTGTTGGCTCAAGCTTGCATATAGAGAATAGTGATTGCAACCATTATTTTAAAGCGAAATGATTCCAGGAAGCCACACTTTAGGAAAGGAAGGTTTGTCCGATGCCCCCAATCCAGCCGGAAAACAGCATTGAGCCGCAGCAGCTTGCGCGCATGAGGGAACTGATTGACCAAATCGAGCACTTCAATTACAACTATTACACCCTTGATAACCCGACAATCAGCGATAAAGAATATGATGTTCTTTATGACGAGCTTGTATCAATGGAGCAACAAACCCTTCATGTACTGCCCGATTCCCCTACGCTTCGGGTGGGCGGGGAAATTCTCAAAGGCTTTTTGCCCCACCGCCACCTATCAAGGCTGTGGAGCCTTGACAAGGCTCAGGATCAGGATGCACTTGTCACGTGGAATAATCGTGTTTGCAAAGCAATTGCCGACTTTAACGCGAAAAATCCCGATGTGACGCCGCTTCCCGATCCCACCTACGTCATTGAACAGAAATTTGACGGTCTTACGCTTAATCTTACTTATGACAGGGGCAAGCTTGTTCAGGCGGCCACACGGGGGAATGGCGTCACGGGGGAAGGGATTCTCGCCCAGGTGAAAACAATCAAATCCATCCCTTTGACGATTCCGTTTAAAGACGGCGTCATTGAGGTTCAGGGTGAGGGAATCATGAACCTGTCCGTTTTGCATACCTATAATCAGACCGCGGCCGAGCCGCTTAAAAATGCACGGAACGCAGCGGCTGGCGCGCTGCGCAACCAGAATCCGCGCTTGACGGCGGAGCGCAAACTAAACGCTTATTTCTATAACGTGGGGTATGCGGAAGGCGTCGCCTTTGACAATCACCGGGAAATGGTGGACTTCCTTAAAGAAAACCGCTTCAAGGTTAATCCTTATACGGAGTATTACGACAATATCGAAGACGTGCAGGAAGAGTTGGTGAAGATCGCTCTCAAGCGTGCCGAACTTGATTATTTGATTGATGGCGCTGTCGTGAAGCTGACAGATATGCGGACGCGGCAGGCGCTGGGCTATACGGACAAATTCCCGCGCTGGGCCGTGGCATACAAATTTGAATCCGAGGAAACGACAACAAAGCTGGAGTCGGTTTCATGGGAGGTTGGGCGTACGGGCAAAATCACCCCCGTTGCACGGGTAGAGGCGGTAGAGCTAGCTGGAGTGACCGTGCAGAACTGTACGCTGAACAATGTTGGCGATATCGAACGCAAGAACCTTAAATTCGCTTTGGGCACCGATGTTTTTATCCGTCGTTCCAACGATGTAATTCCGGAAATCCTCGGCAAGGTGGATGAAGAGCGGGGAGAGGAAATTGTGTTTCCGGCAGACTGTCCATCATGCGGGACACCGCTTGAGCTGCGTGGAGCGCATTTGTTCTGTTTGAACAAGCTGAACTGCAGGCCGCAAACGATTGGGCGCATCACGCATTTCTCCTCCCGCGACGCTATGGATATCGAGTCCTTCAGCGTAATGACGGCGGAGCAGTTGTTTGAGGAATGCGGTGTCCGCGATCCGTCCGATTTGTATGAACTGGCTTATGATGACTTAATCGGTCTGGACCGGTTTGGCGAGAAAAAAGCTAATAATTTGATCGCCGCTTTGGAGAAGTCCAAGGAGCGGGATTTAGCTGCCTTTCTGTTTGCGCTGGGAATCCCCAATACTGGCAAAGCTACGACGAAAATGCTGGCTGACAGCTTGGGCAATCTGGATGCCATCCGCAGCGCATCAATTGAGGAATTGATTTCACTGCCCGATATCGGGGGGATTGTAGCGGATAGCATCTACAACTACTTCCGAGACCCTGTGGCCATTATGAGCATCGATCGTATGCTGAAGCTTGGTGTAAAGGCTGAAGCTGAGCAGACCGCACCTGTTCGCACCGATAGTGTCTTCAATGGCAAAACCGTGGTTCTGACGGGAACACTGACGTCCATGACCAGAGACGAGGCAGCGAGAAAGCTTGAGGCCTGCGGAGCCAAGGTCAGCGGCAGCGTCTCCAAGAAGACAGACTACGTTATCGCTGGCGAAAGTGCAGGCAGCAAGCTGACTAAGGCGCGTGAGCTCGGGGTCACAGTCATCGAGGATGAAGAGGAGTTTGCCAAGCTTTTAGGCGGATAACTTCAACAATATCATTCTACCTAGAGAACCGCGGCGGCTGCTGCGGTTCTTTTTATTAGTAGGAAGCTTTGGTCCTGGGGTGCAAATAATTCATTAATACCGGGTTTGGACTTTATTGATTTCTATGATCGCATGATATTGGATTGGGGGACCGGTGTATTGTGCTTGAGCCTGAAATCAACCAAATCTCGGGCATTTTAGAAGGCCTTGGGGCGGAATGAAAAGAAATTATCAGTTCTTTTGAAAAATAGCTTGTATTTAATATACGGACGTGTTACATTATTTCTTGTCGCTTTTGAAGCAACCGTCAACACAAACACAAGCAGTTGGTACAAAGAAAAAACAAAGTGTTGACATGTTCGACAGAAGCTGATAATATAAACACCTGTCACCGCAAAAAGTGACAAACAAGTTCCTTGAAAACTGAACATATGGATCACGTCGATCCGACAATATTTTGTTTTAAAGAATGAGCTGTTTTTAGCTTATCTGTAAGCTTTGAGATCTTTGGATCTCTTTTATGGAGAGTTTGATCCTGGCTCAGGACGAACGCTGGCGGCGTGCCTAATACATGCAAGTCGAGCGGATTTCATTAGAAGCTTGCTTCTAATGGAATTAGCGGCGGACGGGTGAGTAACACGTAGGCAACCTGCCT
>NZ_BMHP01000005.1 GCF_014641075.1 Paenibacillus nasutitermitis | reverse complement strand
AGACCATTTGGGGGATGGGTTACCGATTGAGAGGATGATTAATGATTTTTTAAGATTTCGGTTAATCTTCTATTAGGATCTGATGATTAGAATGAAGAACATCAGATCGAAAAGGAGAATGTGCAATGAAAAAGTTTTTAATGGTCGTCATAACGATAGCGCTCTTGGCCCCGTTTCTATACCTTCCTCCATCAACCCATGCTGCGCCTGTACTCGACAAGGCCGCGATCGACAACTATGTTGAACGTTATTTGAAACGGAATGGACTGCCGGGTGCTTCGATTGTCATCGTTAAGGATGGCGAAGTTATCCAAGCGCAAGGCTATGGGCATGATTCCGAAGGAAACCCCCTTACAGAAAACTCATTACTGCGAATTGGTTCTGTATCCAAACCATTTACCGCATTTGCAGTGCTGCAGCTTATCGATGAAGGAGCAGTCAAGCTGGATGATCCGGTCATCCGGTATTTACCTGAGCTAACGATGGATGACGACAGATTTGGGCAAGTAACGATACGCCATCTGCTCAGCCACACTTCCGGGATTTCCACTCCAACCATTGTGCCTAAGGCGGATACTTTGGAGGAAGGCGTCAAGCGTATTCACTCGTGGAAGCTTCAATCCAATCCCGGGGAACGACATTCCTATAGCAATGCGAACTATTGGATCTTAGCATGGCTGGTAGAGAACGTAAGCGGCATGAAGTTCGCCACATATCTGGACACGAAGGTGTTCGCTCCGCTCGGCATGAACGACTCCCTCTCGCCTGTGAATTCTGGCGATGCGATTCCAGGGTTACCTCGCGGGTATGTCACGGCCTACGGAACGGCAATCCCAATATCTGAGTTGGAGCAAATGTTCACCGGTGCAGGCGGGATTGTTACTACGGCTGCGGATATGGGAAAATGGCTCTCTATGCACACCAATGACGGGGTAAGCGCATCAGGAGAACGATTATTGTCTTCATCCTTACTGGATGAATCGTATTCCCCGCAGCCTGGAAGTGAACATTACGGTCTGGGCTGGTCGTTTAGTTCTTCGGATATTAAGCCGCAACGAATACAGCATAGTGGAGCATTATCAAGCTATCAAGGTCAACAAAGCATCCTACCAAGCAGCGGTTATGCAGTAGCAGTAATGCTTAATAGCTTCACAACTACCTTCGAGCATGCATATGAGATGAGCTCAGGGATTATACAGCTGACCGAGGGACAAGCACCTGCAATGAAGGCTTCGGTCCCTACAATAATTGATTACTCGCTTGGTTTTCTTACCTTGTTATATATAAGCTTGGGAATCAGGGGGATCCTGCGCAGTAAAAAGTGGTCTGACCGACGCCAACATCATTCAGCTTTGCGATACTATCTGCGGTTAATCCCTCAATTGATTCTTATTGCAGGGATAGGATGGTTAATGTTTATTGTTCCGGAATTGCAGAATAATAGTACGACGACCCTGGATGTTTTTCGCCTATGGCCGGCTTTGGCGATCCTGTTAGCGATAGTCTTCTTATGTGCGGCATGCCTTACAGGGATGAGGGTGTATTACCGGCTAAAAGGGGGCAGAACCTAGTGGAACCGGCTGTTCTGGCAACCATCGATTTGACGAAGAAGTACAAGGAACAGACCGCTCTGGATCATGTGAACTTGGTGGTGGAAAAGGGAGATATATACGGATTTATCGGGCAAAACGGGGCAGGGAAAAGTACGCTGCTGCGTATCGTGACGGCACTGGCCCGCCCAACAAGCGGATCTGTCCGCTTGTTCGGAGAAAGCAGCGAGGCAGGGCTGATCGAAGCCCGGAAGCGCGTAGGGGCGATCATTGAAAGTCCGACATTATATCCCGATATGACGGCTTATGATAATCTTGAAGTCCATCGATTGCTCCGGGGCATCCCGGGCAAGGCATGCATCTCAAAGACGCTTGCCCTCGTCGGACTTCAGGATACCGGGAAGAAGAAGGCAAGGAACTTCTCACTCGGCATGAAGCAGCGTCTGGGCTTGGCAATCGCCTTGCTGGGCGACCCGGAGCTGCTCATTCTCGACGAACCGACGAATGGCCTTGACCCTGGGGGCATCGTAGAGCTTAGAGAGATGGTCAAGAAGCTGAATCGCGAGTTGGGATTAACGATTCTGATCTCCAGCCATATCTTGAGCGAGCTTCATCAGATGGCAACGAAGTACGGCATCATCCATAGAGGCAGACTGCTGGAACAAATTACTTATGAACAATTAAATGAGAAGTGCAAGCAGCATCTTCGTATCCGAGTCGATGATGCAAGCAAAGCCGCAACTGTTCTTGATATGGAACTGGGCACCCGGGATTATGAAGTTCTGCAGGATGGCACAATCAAGCTTTACAGCCTCTATCACGATGTCAGAAGGGTATCTATGGCTTTGACAAGCAGCGGCCTGGTGATTGAATATTTTGCGCCAGGCGGGGATGACTTGGAAAGCTATTTTACCAAACGGGTTGGGGGCGGATCTCATGATTAATTTGTTACGCATGGAGCTGTTCAAACTCGGAAAAAATAAAATGTTCTGGACACTGACCATCATCGTAACGGTTGTTTTTGCCCTCCTGCACTATCTAATCACCATCGAATGGTGGAAGATGAATAACATATTTATGGACGCGGGTCTGGAGATGTTCTCTTCGCTTGCACTTGCTACAACCCCGTTCTACTTCATGCTATACTTGAGTACACTTACCGGATTTTTTGTTGCAAATGACTTTACGATAGGTGTCGTCAAGAACATCGTCATGAGCGGGAATCGCAGAAGTCATATTTTTGCAGCCAAGCTGCTTATACTTGCACTCGGTTCAAGTATTCTAGCTCTGGTATGTCCGCTCCTTGTAACCATTGGCGGGAAGCTATTGTTCGGATTTGGCGCAATGACAGACCCGTCGGCATTGGGCTATTTGGCAAGAGCGCTTTGCTTGTTCCTCATTCATATGATGGCCCTCGTTGCCTTATTGATGCTGATCGCGCTGCTAGTCGAGGATAGCGGAAAAACCATTATTATCTCCGTCGTAATCGCATTATTAATTTCCGTAGCAGAAGTTCTGAGACCGTTGCCGGGAATTCTGGAAACGTTGTATCGCTATTCGATCTTCCATCATCTTATCGATTCCTTCCGGATCAGGATGACCTATACCGATGTTATCCAGTCTTTAGGGGTTGGAGTGGGCACCATTCTAATTCTGGTGTTCTGCGGGAATCTGGTGTTTAAGAGAAAAGAGATTAAATAAAGATAGTGAAGGGGGAGGGAAATGGTCTATATAGCGATCGCTGCGGTTCTGCTTATGGTTGTTTCTCTCCTTCGCCTTGTCATGATCAAGAAGGAAATGAGACGCTTATCGATCCAGGTCGAACGCTTCCATCAAGGCTTGAGCGGGAAGAAAGTCGATATTGCGTTGGTGGATAAGGATATCGAGGAGCTTGCCGGAAATATCAATCAATTAATGGACCTGACGGTCCAGTCGAATAGGGACCGAATACGCAGCGATCGCGAATTGAGACAAGCGATCGCTAATATGTCCCATGATTTGAGAACGCCGCTAACGGCTATTATCGGGTATACCAAATTATTGGCAGTCCGTTCTGTCACGGACGAGAAACGACAGGAATATATGTCTAGTATCCGCTCCACAGCCGATCGATTACATACGTTGCTCCAGGATTTCTTCGAGTTGTCTCTCGTGCAATCTACGGATTATCAACTTAAGCTTGAAGCGGTGCAAATCAATCCATTGTTATGGGAAGTACTGACCGGATTTTATGACCAATTTGACGAGCGGGACCTGGAACCCGACCTGCAAATAACGGATGAACGGTTGATTGCCAACGTGGATCCGTCAGCTGTCAAACGTGTAATCGAAAATCTAATCAGCAATGTGCTCCGGCATGCGACAGGAAAGGTAGAGATTAGCTTGAAGGGGGATGAGGGGAATATTGTGCTCATCTTCAAGAATGAAGCAGACAACTTAAGCGAGCAAGACATAGACAGACTGTTTGATCGCTTCTACACAGCGGACCGGTCAAGATCAACTCGTAGAACAGGCTTGGGTTTATCTATTGCCCATAGTCTCATGTTAAAGATGAACGGGCGATTGACTGCAAAGCTCCATGACGGGTACGTGGAGATGAGATGCGAGTGGAAGCGAATTTGAAATCGCTGTTTGAGTGATGCGGTGAACCGTATCATAAGTGACGGCGAAAAACTTTGAGTAGGAGTCTGCGTTGGCTATTGCTAATACTTTGCTCGACGCTTTCAGAAGAGGCAGCGTAATCTCTTGGCAAAGCCTCGATTGCCAAGCGCCGAGCTTCGGTTTATGGCAGGGGGTTTCTAAGAGTTCGCTATGCCGTATTTGTCTACAATTCGCTCGGCTTGGTTGGGCTGGCCCTTACCTTTAGTGATCAAGTCGCGAAGGCTGCCGCTTATGTAGATGCCCCAGGAGTCCGTACAGACGGGGTAGCACTCATACGTGGGAACGAGGCCTACGTGCGTAAATCGAACTTCTGTTTTGCCGTCGTCCTTCTTGGTGATTTCGAAGACAATGTCGGTATCCGTCCACTCGCTCTTGTGCTTTACGAAGCTAAAGTAGTTGTCTGCAATGTGCCAAACAACCTTTTTGCCTGGAACAAGTTCAGTGATTTCTATGGTGCAGCGGTGAATGTCTTGGTGGTGGTACTTAAATTCACCGAGTTCGTTGGTCTTGCCCTCAATTTCTTCAGACCACCACCCGCGGACGTTAGTGATGGCGGCGAAGACTTCTTCGGGGCTTTGGTCTACCGTAAATGAAGTGCTGTAATTTTGATCCATACAAGTTATCTCCCCTCGTTAATTGTTGACTACACACCGAGTATATAATTCGTACTTGCAAAACACAAGTGCGTATTTGCAAAACGCAAACACAAATTGTATAATCATTCTCATGAAAAAGCGATCTTCCACAGTTTGTCCAATCGTATATGCGCTCGACATATGGGGTGATTCCTGGAGCCTAGTCATACTTCGTGATGTCCTTATTCATAACAAGCGGTATTACCGAGAGTTTCTTGCTTCACGCGAGCACATCTCAACTAATATTTTGAGCGCACGGCTCCAATCGCTCGTTGAAGCAGGCCTGCTCGTCAAGATAGAAGGAGATTCAAACCGCGCACAAACCATGTACCGGCCAACACAAAAGGCACTGGACCTGTTTCCGGTCGTTTTTGCCATTATGAACTGGGGCTTGAAATACAACCCCAATACCGATATGACTATTCCGATCATGCAAGAACTAACAACAAACGAAAAAGGGCTGGAGCTGCGCCTTTTGCAGAATTTCGACGATATTACATCATAAAATCGCGTCGCAATTCCTGCGTTCTTAAGCCATGAAAATAGATGCATAGGGAGAAAGTATTGATATCGGTCTCGAAGCGATCGGTCAACACAAACTGAAAACAGTGGATTTTAGCCCGGGGGCACTCTAATGAGTGCCTTTGTTTTATTTCAAAAACTTGCCGTTACAGAGAGCGCGGGGAACCGTACCCAAACGGGGCTAATCGATAGGTGTGTCAATGCGGTCCCGATAGTAGTCAAAATACAACTGATTTTGCGTACCTCTCACGGCATAAAACACATCGGATACGGACTTGCCCCGCTGCCGCAGTACCTGCTCCAGCCATTGGGCGGTCAGCCCGTTGTGAGCGAGATTATCTTCCATGATTATGCCGTCCATAATCAGCTCGACAGGAAATGACTGGACGGCCGCGGCGTGTAGCTTCAGATCCTTGCGCGTCACCCACTCATACTCGCTTTTCTTCTTGACGGACAGCTTCCCGTGATCCTCCAAGCAAGCGTACTCGACCTCCTCCATATTAAAAATATCTTTTTCGCGCAAAGATTGGGCCAGGGAGTCCAACGTGTAACGGATTTTTCGCATGTTGTCCTCGAGAACTTTGCCATTCTCGATAACGACGGTTGGAGTGCCGGATACCAACCGGTTCCATGCCCGGTTTTTGATCGCGATCTTGGACACGAGGAAAGAGATGCCGAAGAATATCAGCAGCGATACGACGATGAGCCAATGGTTGAGCTTATCATTAAACGCCAAATTCGCCGCAATAGCGCCCAGCGTAATGCCGCTCACGAAGTCATGGAAGGTCATATTGGATATCGTCTGCTTGCCGAGAATTCTCGACGTGATCATGAGGAGGATAAAAGCGGCGATCGTTCGAAATATAACTTCCACGTATGCTTGCAATGGGCAGACTCCTTCTTTTTATTTCTGGGAACTGTCGTACGGCTCGATAACACACTATTAACGGTTGGAGTCGGTGTTATAACTCTTTAACATTACGGGCTGCAAAGAAAAGGTCACATCATAAGAATGGCCTTAGATTTGCCTTTATAGACGGCGCGAAGTACCTTAGATTAAAATAATTGTCGACTCAGAACGCAGAATGTATGGGTTTTCGTCTGGATTCCGCCAGGTGAACCTACGTTTTCTACTGGTTATTAGCCGTCTGAGCGCCAGTTCTCCATAGAATCCCTGACTATTTTGACCTCATAGAACCCAGATTTTAGCCTTGCCCTTCTCAGGTGATCGGACATATCCTCGCATTAACGATCGGAATCCACGTTTGTATTTTCGTGCCATCCAGTATCCGAGTTTCCAAAATACCGTGCGATCTACTTTGCTGTATATCGTCGCTGTGTGGTCGGTATATTGGTAAAAACTTGCCCATCCTACAAGTTGCCGGTTAAGGCTTTCAACCAAGTCCATTTTGTTCATACCGTAGTTGCCTGACAGTTGTTTGACTAGTTTCTCGGTAATGCGGCGGTATTTCTCCCATGGTATGGATGAGATAGGGCGCATTCGTCCCCGGGCTCCCCGTTCGCGAATAATCCGATGGCCTAGGAAGTTAAAACCATCGTTTACATGCGTAATATGTGTCTCTTCCATATTTAACGTGAGCTTCAGCCTATCTTCGAGAAATCCCCGACATTCATAATGGCAGCCGCCAGCTGAAGTGTGCATCACAACATGAGTATCCCATTCAGAAAATGATTATTTCCGTCCGGAAATGTGCAGGAAACCATATGATGAATATCGACCTGAATCCTCATTAATCATTACGATTGTTTATGAGCGGCAGAGGTCACTGCATATAGGAATGTTAGCGATCTAGTTTCACACCAAATTGCACATAAAGGATGAAGAGGAATGAGCAGAAAAAAACGTTTTGTCCAAGTGGGAACCGGCGGTAGAGCGGAGCTGTTTTTTGCCGCGATTGCTACTGATTATCGGGAAACGTCGGAGTTGACTGCGTTTTGCGACGTTAATCAGACGCGAATGGATTATGCGAATAAATTGCTGACGGAAAAGTACGATTATCAGGCTGCTAACACTTATAAGACCGAACAGTTCGAAGAAATGATCGCTGTGGAAAAGCCGGATGCCGTCATCGTGACCAGCATTGATCGTACGCATCATCATTATATTATTCGCGCGATGGAGTTAGGCTGCGATGTTGTGACGGAAAAACCAATGACGGTCGACGAGAAGAAGTGTCAGGAAATTCTCGATGCAGTCAAGCGTACCGGGCGTAATATGCGTGTGACCTTCAACTACCGATATGCGCCGCATCATACGAAAGCTAAAGAATTGATTGCGAACGGGGTGATCGGCGAAGTATTTTCCGTCCATTTCGAATGGCTGCTGAACACCCGGCACGGGGCTGATTATTTCCGCCGTTGGCATCGGGATAAGCGCAACAGCGGAGGGCTGTTGGTTCATAAATCGACTCATCACTTCGACCTGGTCAATTTCTGGATCGATTCCCAGCCTGAGACGGTTTTCGCGTTTGGCGATCTGCGATTTTACGGCAAAGAAAATGCTGAACGCCGCGGCGTCACTAAGTTTTATGACCGGGCAACCGGCAATCCTCTGGCCAAGGACGACCCATTCGCGTTGCATATGGACCAAAACGAACAGCATAAGGCACTTTACTGGGATGCGGAGCATGAGGACGGCTATCTCCGGGATCAGAGCGTCTTCGGCGACGGCATTAATATCGAAGATACGATGGGGGTCATGGTCCGTTACAAAAACAATGCCATCCTGACTTACTCCTTGAATGCCTATCTGCCATGGGAAGGCTACCGTATCGCCTTTAACGGCAGCAAGGGACGATTGGAAATGGAGATCGTTGAACAGTCATACGTGAATGCAGGCGGGGAAAAATCCGATGAAGGAGCTCTGCTTGGACAGAAGATCGTCGTTCACCCCATGTTCGGCGCTCCGTATCAAGTGGAAGCCGAAGAAGGAATCGGCGGACACGGTGGCGGCGATACCGTTATGTTAAACGATATTTTTGGTACGCCGGTCGAAGATCCGTTTCATCGGGCGGCAAACCACGTTGACGGAGCACGTTCAATACTAACGGGCATCGCGGCGAATCGCTCTATCCGCACAGGCCTTCCAGTTCAAGTAAATGAATTGGTGAAATTCTAGTAAGCAGGGTGGGAAGGTATGAGTGGTCACCGGATCTTTATTGTCTTAGAGGATGGGTCCTCCTAAATAGAAAATGAATACTCCGCATACGAAGATGATTGCAAACGTTCAATCAACTAGAAATTGAATAGGTACATCATCTATTCCCCATTTCATGATTATCGACCTGAATGGCCTTGATCCTTACATTATAGAAGAGGCGAGATTCGCTAAGCATTTCTGACAGTGATGCTTATGATCTCACTGCAATCATCTGACGATAAACGTGACAAAGGATGGATAGACAATGAGTTATCAATTAAACGATTTTGCGTTCGATTTGCGGGCGAGTCTGGCGCCGTCCAATCATATCTGGGTCGGAAGTGGTTATAGCACGGTCGCTCCGCTGACGAATACAGTAGCAGGCGTAAAAGGTTTGTTTTCCCCGCCTTTCGCGGCGCGAGACGTACAGCTGTTGCTGAACATTGAAGCGGACGGGCATCAGGTAAGCGACACTGGCAATTTGGGCAAAGGGGACTGCGGACTGTTGTTCGCAGGTGCAGAGTGGCGGCCGGATCGCATCGCGCGGAGCGGGACGTATCATTATTTTCACGAGGATCGGCTCATTTCTTTATTTGTCAGCAGCCGGCTCGTGCCGCTGTCGGATCAGGCTGGATTCTTTGTATCCATAAAAATCACGAATCGTACGGAGCGGAGTATTGAGGTTTCCGTTTTGCCCGAGTTGACCCCGGGGCGGCTGAATCTTCAACCGTTGGACGATTGGGATTACGGTCATCCGGCACCAGGTGAGGTTGCGCACCTGATCCGGGAAGGCGTATGGGAAAACGAAAAAGTGCGGATGACGTTATATCAAGAAGGACAGGAGCCGACCTTGTTGGGATCGGGGGAAGAAGCGGAATTCCGAGTGGGTGTCGTGCTGACACGCAGCGGAGAAGCAACGATGACTCCACAGAGTTTGGCGGCTTGGGAGAAGTGGACAGAGTCTGCTTGGCAAGACCGAATTGATCGCCTCTGCGCATCGGTGCCGCGGCTGGATAGCGATATTCCCGGTCTGAAGGATTATTATTTGCGTTCTCTTGTCAGCGGCCTGATATGTCTCTGGGAGCACCCCGGATTTGCCATGCAGCCTTTCCCGGTCGTATCGGGCATTGAAGGAGCAGGCATCTGCTGCTATCCCTGGGACACTGGCGGGTATGCAGGCCGACTGCTCTCGCTAATGATCGGCAGCGATAGCATAATGGAACTGGCGAAGCTTATGGCCAACAGCGGAATAGAAGAGCATTCGCGATTCTCGCCGAGCGGGGTAGGAAAAGACGTTCCGTACGCATACAGCTTATGGTCTTTCTTCAATTTGATCTGGAGCAACGTCGAGCAGCACGGGGAAGGCTTGGAGCTGTACGGCAAGATGAGGAAGCTGCTCCTGAGCGATGAGGATAGACTGCCTGCCTGGGGCGAGTTGCTCGATTATGGCCAGCAGCACAACTTGCTTGAAATGCGCAGCGCTGCGCATGAGCACGTCATCTCCAGCCCGAATGCCGAGCGGGCCTGGTGCTTTGATCGTCTCGCCGATTTTGCCGAGCGTCTGAACAACGGGGAAGCTGTGGCTTGGCGTAATAAAGCGGAACAAATTCGTCGTGCAATTCGAGATCAGTTGTGGGACGAGGAGGCAGGGTGGTTCGTCTGTCGATACCCGGATGGTCATTTAGAAAGAGTATACACGATCCAGGCCTATGATACACTTCGAATGGGCGTTTGCACCAAATCGATGAAGACAGCCTTGCTCTCTCACTTGCGGGAGGGAGCCTTCCTCGCCCCATACGGCGTTAGTAGTATTTCCGCCGAAGACACGGTACATTACGAGCTCAATGATCCCGATTGGTCGGGAGGAGGCAGTTATACGGGAGAAGCCACCATACTGGCACTGACGTTGTGGGAAATCGGAGAAGCCGGCTTGGCGTGGGATGTATTGAAGCGACTTTTGTGGATGGGGCGTCATTTACCGTATTTTCCTCAGGAGCACTATTGCGACCGCCCGGCAGTCCCTGCTCACAAACGAGCCAACGTCATCGCGGGATTGTCCGGTGCTGAAGCCATACTATTCGGTATGGCCGGTTTGAAGCCAGGCGCTGACGGGACATTGACCGTGGAGCCGCAACCCCCGCTCGAAGGAAATGTGTCCATTACGGGATACCCGTATCGAGGCCGTATGATCGATGTTCATATGCAGCCGGGATTTTGCAAAATCATCTGCGATGGCATGATCATTCACGAAGGGCTGCCCAAGCGCTGCATCCTCTAGTCGATCAGGAAGCCGTGAACCCATAAAGTTTTAAAGAGGTACACGGCTTTTCTCTCCTCAAAAAGTACGGATACACCTTGAAGAAATTGATTAGAACGTGACAGGAAATGATTCCGTTCGCTGGCGAAAACCGGCTAATTCAGTGCAAATCATCAACTTGGCAATGAAATGAATATCGACTGAAACGTCAGCCGGCCCCTACAATTTGGCTATAGGAACAGGAAGGTGAGATGGAGAGATGGATCGAATCGCGGCTCGTGCTGGAGAGGGGCGACGCCTCCCAAAGTTGGAATCAAAAAGACGAAGTTATTTCATGCAGCTTGTATCAGATATCAAGAGAGAACAACTGCTGTATCTGATGTTACTGCCCGGTGTCTTGTTCTTTATCTTATTTAAGTACTTGCCTATGTTAGGCGTTGTAATCGCTTTCCAGGATTATCAACCATTTGCGGGCATTTTGCATAGTCATTGGGTAGGCTTTAAGCATTTTCACCGTTTCTTCATGGATCCGACATTTTGGCAGCTGTTTAAAAATACTTTGTTGCTCGCGGTGTACAACCTGCTCTTTTTCTTTCCTCTGCCGATCATTCTTTCGCTTATGCTTAATGAAGTGCGGAAACAAGTTTTCAAACGTTTCGTTCAGACCGTCATTTATATTCCTCATTTCATATCTTGGGTCGTAGTGGCGGGCTTGACCTATACGATGTTGACGACAGAAGGCGGCATAGTCAACGAGGCGCTCGCGTCGCTGGGGTCAGACAAGATTAATTTCCTGCTCAGTACGGAATGGTTCCGCACGATCATTACGTCGCAGGCGATCTGGAAGGAAACGGGGTGGGGAACAATCATCTTCCTAGCCGCGCTTGCAGGCGTTGATCAGCAACTGTACGAGGCGGCTCGTATGGATGGAGCGGGTCGCTGGCACCAGCTTTGGCACGTCACTTTTCCCGCCATCCGGACGACGATCATTCTTTTGCTTATTTTGCGACTCGGTAGCTTTTTGGATACGGGCTTCGAGCAAATTTTCCTCATGTTGAATTCGGGTAATCGCGTTGTTGGCGATGTTTTCGATACGTATGTCTACACCACGGGGCTTAAAAACGCTCAGTTCAGCTACAGTACCGCGGTTGGAGTGTTTAAATCGGTGGTCAGTCTGATCCTCGTCATCTCTGCGAATGCGTTGGCCAAAAAAGTCGGAGAGGAAGGGGTATATTAGCATGAAGGAGCGTTCAATCGGAAGCAAAGTGTTCGACGCCACGAACCATACATTGCTTATAATCGTCGGACTTGTAACCATCCTGCCTTTTATATACGTCATATCAGGATCGCTGGTCAGTTCGGAAGAGCTGCTTACCAAAAAGATCGTGCTATTTCCGACGCGAATATCCTGGGATGCATATCAATACATTTTTGCCTCTCCCATCATATACCGAAGTTTGTTGAATTCCATCTTCATTACTGTCGTTGGTACCGTTATAAATCTGGTGCTGACGACATTGATGGCGTATCCGCTTTCCAAAAAAACACTTCGAGGACGCAGCAAACTGTTGATGCTGATCGTTTTCACGATGCTGTTTAACGGCGGCATGATCCCAACCTATCTTGTCGTAAAGAGCATGGGATTGTTGGATACGTACTGGTCGTTATGGCTTCCTTCCGCGATTAGCGCGTTCAATTTGATCTTGCTCCGCAATTTTTTTCAGCAACTTCCAGAGAGCTTGGAGGAATCGGCAAAAATAGACGGCTGCAACGATCTTCGGATTCTATATAAAATCGTTGTTCCATTGTCGCTTCCGGCGATGGCAACCTTTGCTCTTTTTTACGCCGTTTATTATTGGAACTCGTATTTTACAGCCGTCTTGTACATTAACAAGTCCAGCCTGTGGCCCATTCAAGTGTGGCTCCAGCAGATTGTGCTTCTCTCCGCCGGCGGATTTTCCGACGCCAACGCTTTATCGGAAGTCGTCGTACCTCCGGACAGTATCAAATATGCGGTTATTGTAGTTGCTGCCGTGCCCGTTCTGTTGCTATATCCGTTTCTCCAGAAGCATTTTACTAAAGGCGTTTTACTTGGTTCGGTAAAAGGATAGATCTGTCCATGATATGATACAGGCAGGCTGTCATTTTATAAATTTCAGTTTATGGAGGGTTCTCGATGGAGAAGAGAAAGAAGCTTTACAATTGGAGAAAGGCGGGGGCGGCAGGAATTGCAACGGCCATTGCCATCGCATCATTAACCGCTTGCGGAGGAAATTCGGATAAAAACGAACAGGCAAGCAACAGCAGTCTACCGGAGCAAAATGTAAAATTCAGCATCATGGTTCCTTTTTTTGCCGCTCAACCTCCGGCGACAGACAGCTCCAATCCTGCGTTCAAAGCACTGGAAGACCTGACCGGCGCCCAACTGGATGTTGCTTTCGTTCCGGGCTCGGCATACGATGACAAGGTGAATGTGACGCTAGCCTCCGGTAATTTGCCGCAAGCCCTCGTTGTGACCAACACCAAAAACTCCGCCGTTATTAACGCGATTCGTTCCGGCGCCTTTTGGGAAGTCGGGCCTTACGTTAAAGATTACCCGAATCTGCAAAAGTACTGGAAAGACCCGATCGCCAATAACGTTTCCGTAGACGGTAAAATCTACGGCATTTACCGTGAACGCCCGGTAGCGCGTAAAGGTTTCCTATTCCGTCAGGATTGGCTGGACAATCTTGGTCTGCAACAGCCCAAGACAGTCGATGATATTTATAATATCGCAAAAGCCTTTACTTTGAATGACCCTGACAAGAACGGCAAAGACGATACGTTCGGCTTGGCTTTATCTTCCGACGGCTTGGTTAATGATACAATGATTGACCTCGTTACGGCGCTTGGAGGTTTTAACAAGTTTGGGATTAAGGACGGGAAAGTGACGCCATATTTCATGACCCCGGAATACACGGAAGCACTCAAACTGCTTAAGAAAATGTACGATGAGAAGCTGGTCAACAAGGACTTTGGTGCAATTAAAGGAACCAAGGTGCGCGACTTCATCAACCAAGGCAAGGCGGGAATGGTCAATGGAAGCATCGATGACGCTAATTCGCAATTTACTTCCCTGTACAAGCTGATCCCTGAAGCCAAAATTGACTTCGTGGCTGGACTTGAAGGACCGAATGGCGTTAAACTGCCTGCTAACTCAGGCTACTACGGCCAGTTTATGTTCCCAAAATCGAGTGTGAAGACGGAAGCGGATCTGAAAAACATCTTGTCCTATTTTGACAAGGTATTGAACCTGGATGTAGAGAAATTGTTCGATTTCGGTGTAGAAGGCGTGCATCATAAGGTTGAAAACGGAAATCCTGTCATTTCGAATCAAGAATTGTATAGCAACCAAGTGGCCGATCTGGGTCAGCTTCGTATTGCGCCATCGGATTTGACATGGCCGACAGAAAACGATGTAATGAAAAAAGTAAAGCAAATGTATAAAGATCAAGCCCCGAATGCAGTGACGGATGTAACCGAACCATTCCTATCGCCGACTCAGGCAGAGAGAGGAACCGATCTGGACACCATCATTTACGATGCCAGCATTAAATTCATTATGGGTACCATCGATGAGGCCGAGTTTACCAAAGCGACAGATGAGTGGCGTAAGCAAGGCGGCGATAAAATGATTGATGAGTTCACGCAGGAGTACAATAAAGTTCAGAGCAAATAACAGTTCATTCAACCGCATTCCTTCTTAGGCGCCTTCCCGCCGGAATTTTCCGGACGGAAGGCGCTTTAAACCGTTATTCTTCGCGCAGTTTGCGAAGAAGTTGCGTACGGCCATGTATGGACCGTGCATTAGACAAAGTTCGCGGAGGCTTAATCCATGAAAAAATATGCGTCGACATTTCTGTCAAAGCTTATCTGGTTCAGTTTGCTGCTCGGAACGTTCCCGGTTATCGTATTGGGCGCGTATTCGTATTACACAGCTTCCCACACGCTGCAGGCAAAAGTGTACGAAAGCAACCTGCAACTCCTGCAGCAAACGGAATCGCAAATCGAGCAACTGCTGCGATTGGTCGACTATTCGGCCATTCAATATATGAACCAGCCACTTGTCATCAGCACTTTGCGGGAAAACCTGCAAAGCGACGCAAGCGGCGTGGACAAGGTACGCGACCTTCTGAATGCCATGAGTAAACTGCAGAGCAGTCAACTTGTAGCCATGAGCACCCAGTTGGTCAGTCTGACAGGCAACTGGTCGGTCAGCGAGACCGGATTGTCGGCTCTCTCCGCAAACGACGTGAAGGATTACGGCAAATGGGTGGAGGATCCGAGAACGTCGTTCTGGTCCTCCGCTCCTTCCGGGATGCAGTTAGTCAAAAAAATTCCGACCTTTTCCGCACATCCGACCGGACTGCTTGTTATGACCATTCCGCTTTATGAGATCAATAAGCTAATCGGAAGCGAGACGAAGCTTGGCCATGTTCTGATCATGGACGAGTCGAAGTACGTTTTCGCCGGCAACGATGATACCTCTCTAGGCAAACGGTATGACGAGCTGCCATTCCGAGGCCAACTGGCAAACGGCTCAGAAGAACAAGGTTTTTATAGCGCGCATTTGGACAACGAAAGGGTCGGCGTCAGTTACCGCTTGTCGTCTTACAACTCCTGGGTATATTTGTCCGTCGTATCGATCGATGAATTGAACAAAGAAACGCAGGATATTGGTTGGGTTACTTTGTTAATATGTGTAGGCATTTTACTGATTGCCCTGTTTATTTCCTATCTGGGTTCCAAAAAAATGTATAGACCCATTCGTCGCTTATATGACGTGATGCGGGACGCATCCGGAGTCGTCGGGGGGGCAGAGACCGCAAATGAATTCGAATTTATGAACGACCGTTTTCATGGTCTTCTGCAGAGGGAGGGTCGCCTTTTACAAGAAATGAAAGGTCAATCTCTTCAGATGAAGGAATACTTTGTTTTCAAGCTGTTTCAGAGCGATATGTCTCGTGCCGAAATTTCAGACAAGCTGGCGATGTTCGTTCATCCGCTTGACTGGAGTGACATGTGCGTGATGGCGATTCAGATCGATACACTTAAAGGTACGCGATTCGAGGAGCAGGACCGGGATTTGCTCATGTTTGCCTTGAATAACATCGTCTCTGAACTGGTCGCCGCTGAATGCCGGCTGCTTCCTGTCGTGATGGGCGATTCGCAAGTGACATTGCTGGGCCGAGCCGTATCGGGCGAGCAGCCGTTTAAAACATATTTGGACTTGCTGGCGCAAGACATTATGAGCATGATCAACCGCTATTTGGAACTCAAGATTAGTATCGGCTTCAGCCGCGTTTTCACCGATTTAAAGAGTATTCGCGAAGCTTACATGGAAGCTTTGACCGCGTTGAAATATCGAATGAAGCTCGGCGAGGAATCGATTCTGTTTATTGAGGAAGTGCAACCGGAGCATAGTGTTCCGCAGCATTACCCTGATGCGCTCGAGCAGCAGTTTCTTGACGCACTCAAACTGGCGGACCGGGACCAAACGGCACAGCTGTTGTCGCAACTGATAACCGCCATTGCCGCTGACGAAAGGACATATGAGGCCTATTTTATGTCTTTTGTTCGTCTGCTCCTTCAAATCCTGCAAACGATCAAAGACACCGGAGTGAATCCCGACACATTGTACACGTCCGAATCGGATTTGTTTAATCAACTGTTTAGCTTAAACACTGCAGGACAAGTGGAACTGTTTTTCGAAAAAACGGTCATTTTGCCACTGGTACAGCATCTGGAACAGCGGCGCGATAAGCAGTATCAAAGTATATCGAGCGAGATCATCCGTATGATTGAAACCGAATTTGACACCGATCTGACGTTGGAAGTATGCGCACGGCGCATGAACTACAGTCCCAACTATTTGACCAAAGTGTTCCGCAAGGAAACCGGCATTAATTTCAGCGATTACTTGTCGGAACAAAGGATGAGAATGGCGAAAAAGTGGTTGATTGAAACGGACATGAAAATAGGTGAAATCGCGAAGAAACTGAAATACAATACACCGGCGAACTTCATTCGGTATTTCCGCAAGCTGGAAGGCTGTACGCCCGGGCAATATAGGGAGAATTATTTAAACAAGTAAGTCGAAATCGCACAAGTACAACGGAAAAATTACGGGGAGAGAGATTGTATGGAACTGAATCGATTGTGGAGACTTCAGCATGCGAATGTAGGAGAGATGTTCGGCTAGTCCCTCTAAATCTGGAAAGATGGTTAGCGGATTCACACCAGATAGCTCTAAGAAATCTTCCTGTTTATATTTAAAGTCAATTGTATACATTCTTAATATACCTGTTAACCTTCAACAGACTCTAATTTCTTCCTAAATAATGAAGATTTCAACTCATATTTAACATCACAGTGACCACGAAACCAAACGTACTTATTAATCTTTTTGATTGTTAAAATCTCTTGATAAATTTCTTTCCAGGTCATCTCAAATTAGCTCCTTTGATATATATTGCAATAATTTCAGCTAACGTCTTATTTGCGAAATTCGCAAACAGTCCATATCAGGGCCGCGCATCTCTTTAAGATCTCGGAGCTGGATTACTCGTTCGCCATCTCATCGATCCATCTTCCTTCCGTCATTTACTCTCAGATCGATTTTATTCCGGCGTTCCAGGAGAGCGCATCTCGTTCGTTCTGAGTGCGATTATATGATTGGGGAGATAGGCCGGTGCGAGATACAGCTAACCGTAATCATTTGTTTCTGGCTTTGGATTGGATTGATGATGAAGTGGTTGAACGGTTATTATCGGTTGATGCAGTAAACTCCACGAACGATGCATTTTTTTATATGCCGCACAGAGTCCCATAGTCATATCGGGTACGGCGAATGCGACATTACAACCGATTCAACGGGACGCCTGCTAGGACATGTGCACGGTGACAGTGTGGAGATTATCGCGGTTTTCGATTTGAGAACCCTGCGGAAGTGGTTCTGCAAGTGCGAGCGTCGGAGGAGCACAAGGAGGAGACGCTGGTCATCTACAATTCGGAAGAAAATGAGTTGAGCATTAATCGGGACAAATCCGGCGGCGGCGTAACCGGCATTAGCAGATGCGTATTGAAACCGGCGGCCGATGGCACGGTGAAGCTGCACCTTTTCGTCGATCGTTCCTCGATTGAAGTGTTTGGCAACGATGGTCGCGTCGCAGCTTCCAACCGGATCTATCCGCATCTGGACAACACGGGGCTGGATCTGTACGCACGGAGCGGAACCGCGAAACTGCTTCGGCTCGACGTGTGGAAGTTGGAGAGCGGCGGGCTGTAGTCTGGGGGCCGAAGTCCCTCGATAGTTGTGGTTGATTCCGTTTAATAGGAGCTCGATGATTTTCCAGCTGAAGATAGCTTCCCAGCAAGCTCGAAATTCCCTTCATTGTTCATGTGTTTGGCGAAAGTTCGGGCCAGTTCAAAAAATGTGGACGAGCGAGCAGTTGGCAGGCTCGCTCGGTTTGTCCGAGCGAGCTGCCGGCGTTGCCAAGGTCGCGGACGTCGTCTCCCGCTTCGAGAACGACGATGCAGCCGCACCCTTCCAGGCGAAAATCGTTACTACCTTCATCCTCCTGTTCATCCCTTAGTTGAAGTTCCGAATGAAGGATATCGCCTTCAACGACAACAAGGTTTGGATGGCTTAGAGGGAGGCTGCTGCGAGATCGGACAAATCCAGTTACGATGTGCCCATTTTGTATTGCTAGGTCAACAATATGTCGGCCAGTTCTGCCGCTTGCACCAAATACGACAAGTTTCATACCATGTCTCTCCATTATCCATTCATGCCATTGGCTCTAAACCAGTCCACCGTATCCCGCATAGTATCTTCAAGCGGTCTTAAGGTAATCTGCAGATCACGGATTGCCTTTGCTCCGCTTGTTTGCTTCATTTCTGTCATGACACGAAGCTCCTCTAGTGACAGATCCGTTTCTTTATTTTGCAAAGCTGCTATTCGTTCCTTTATCCATGTAGACAGGTAGACCATGGGGATCGGGAATTTTTTGGATGGCCCTTGAATTCCGGAAACTTTCTGAAGAACGATGAACAATTCTTCTAAGTTCGTATAGTGACCAGATATTATATACCGTTCGTTGCCTATAGAGGATTCGGCTGCTTTAATCATCGCAAGCGCGACATCCCGGGCGTCCACGACATCTATGCCGGATGGGAAGGACCCTGGTAACTTCCTGGCGAGAAAATTCAATACCAACTGGCCGCTGCCGGTTGGTGCTGAGTCGCCGGGTCCGAACATCCATGCGGGTAAAATAGTAACGACTGGTGTTCGATGCTCCTGTGAGAATTTATCAATTTCCTGGTCACCGATGACTTTGCTTTTCCCATATAAATTAAGTGCTTCATCCGGATTCATCCGGTCGCTTTCATCGCTAGGCATTCCGTCCTCACGTTTACGAACCGTCGCGTTCGTACTGGTATGGACAATTTTCTCTACGCCGTATTTCTCTGCATATTCAAATAACCGAACAGTCTGGGTCACGTTTATTTTCTTTAAAGGGGTCCAGTGATCTCCTCTGCGGAACGTTTCGCGAAAATAGGCGGCCGTATGAAAGAGAACATCGCAATCCTTCAGATAATGCGCCCATGGTTCAATGTCAATCATATCCCCCGTAATAACTTCAACATTCAATCCGCCAAGTAACGTTTCAGCTTTTTTTGCCGATCGAGAAAGTGTCTTGACCTGATGACCATTATCCACTAGAAGCTGAACTAAATTACTGCCCAGTAATCCTGTACCTCCAGTTACAAAAACACGCATCTTACCTCTCCCCTTATTGTAAGTTATTGGTATGTCCCAAATATACAATAAAAAACGAACAAAGTAAACTATAAATACTAAATTAGTTTACTTTGTTCGTTTTGTTAAATAAAGTTTACTTAAATGGAAATGTGAGCTACGATAGAATGGTTAATAGGGGAGGCTGGAAAGATGGAGAAGGCTCAAATTAAATACAAATACTTCGAGAAAATAAAGCCTGTTTTTAGAAAGAACCGATTCAGCCAGCTCAATATGGATGATATTGCAAGGCATATGGATATTAGTAAGGCGACAATGTATAAATACTTCTCTTCGAAAGACGAAATATTCAAATTGTTTGTTGATAGTTGTGCAGACTACTTTAAATCCGGTGAAAAAATGATGTCCGACGCTCCTTTAGTACTGAGAAATAACAGCACTTTCGTTCCTGTGCGCTTTGTATCGGAGCAGCTTAATACTTCTGTTGAATATTTAGGCAGCAAAAAATGGTCATCCTCTTCGAGAATAAGACGGCATAAGAGAATTCAATTTTTAGGACGCATCCAAGGAACTTGGGTTGCGTCCTTTCTTAATAGCTTGCCATTTCAAGATAGCAGCTTTTTTTTATCGACTGGAAATTCGGCGCGGTTTCACCAATAGCTGCCAATCCTGCCGGACGCCACAAAAAGTCAAAATCGTACAGTTTTTTTTCATCTTTGTAAATGTCGGTATAGCTATTTTTCTTTTATAGTTATCAGCAGAACAATCTAAGGAGGATGATAGGGAATGAGCCTCGCAATCAGGAAATGGAAAACGCTTACACTCATAGCGCTGGTACTCGGATTAGCGATGACCGCGGTTCCGGTACCTGTATTCGCAGCGACCTACACGCATAATTTTGACGACAACAGCATGGGTGGTTGGACCAATACAACCACAGGCATAGCTCCGGGAACGGTATCCGTAAGCGGAGGGAAGATGAATATCGCTGCGCCGGTAAACAAAGACATCCATGTGGTCGATATGAATTCTTACAATGTGAATGATGGCACGTATTCCTTTAGTCTCCTTCCGGGAAACGGCAACGCAGGAGGAATTTTCAGATATACGTCTGAAAGCAGCTACATGTGGGTCGGCTACGAATATTCGGATAGCACGGGCCATTGGCGAATCCGAGATGCATCGGGTTCTCAGCCGGACGTGTTCTTCACGACGCCGCCGTTAAACGGCAGTACCTGGTATGATGTCAAAATCCAGTTTATTGGCAAACAAATCACGGTATGGTTGAACAACAATCAGGTGTATTCCGGCACGTTGACGAGCTTGACGACAACCGGGGCGGGCAAAATCGGTTTTGTCGTCTGGTCGGAGGGCAACGCCAGCTTCAAAAACGTGGTCGAGCAAGATACGAACTCGCTTCAATACACGCAGAGCTTTGCGAACAACAGCATGGGAGGTTGGACCAACACAACCGTAGGCATAGCTCCGGGGACCGTGTCCGTAAGCGGAGGGAAGATGAATATCGCCGCGCCGGTAAACAAAGACATCCATATGGTCGATATGAATTCTTACAACGTGAATGATGGCACGTATTCCTTTAGTCTCCTTCCGGGAATCGGCAACGCCGGAGGAATTTTCAGATATACGTCTGAAAGCAGCTACATGTGGGTCGGCTACGAATATTCGGATAGCGCGGGCCATTGGCGAATCCGCGATGCATCGGGCTCTCAGCCGGACGTGTTCTTCACGACGCCGCCGTTAAACGGCAGTACTTGGTATGATGTCAAAATCCAGTTTATTGGGAAACAAATCACGGTATGGTTGAACAACAATCAGGTGTATTCCGGCACGTTGACGAGCTTGACGACAACCGGGGCGGGCAAAATCGGTTTTGTCGTCTGGTCGGAGGGCAACGCCAGCTTCAAAAACGTGGTCGAGCAGGATATTCCGGTACCTGCGAGAACGCAAAACATCACGAATGGGACGATTACCGTTAGTTTGGACAAAGATTTTCCGCAGCCGATGTCGTACAAATTGAATGCAAGCGGGGCCATGCTGTACGGGGCTGACGGTTTTTCATCCCCGCGCATCAATATCAACGGCACGGATTACGTCGCAGCCGTAACCGATTTTTCCTCTACGCCAGACTCTGCTGATTATGTCGTGAACATCCCGGGTTTTCAGGTGAACCTCGCTTATCGCTTTACGTTGGAAGGCAATGCATTGGTAAGGAGTATCACGGGGATTACCGGCGCAGGAGAGCCCAATGTGCAAACTATTAGAATTACGTCTCCGATCATGAAGGTAACAGCAGCCCAGACCGGGGCTAGTGCGGCCTATTATTCCGGTGGAATTGCCGGCGAAGGGGGCGGAACCGACAAAATCGGCGCTCTAGGCGCGCTCGCCGTTGCCAACGAATCGAGTCCGTGGAGTTTTGTTTATACTTCCGAAGCCGCTGGGGCTGCGTATAACAACCTGGTAATTACGCCGTTCAGAATGCAAATCGCGGGTTCGGGACCTTCCAAATACGCAGCCATTTACGATAACGAATACAACTACCGATTCCACTCGATCAAGCCGGGCGTGTGGTTTCAAAGCAAGACCTATATCTCCGGGGACCGCAACGGGGATGGAGCCAAGGATTGGCAGGACGGGGCACTGTGGGTCAGAGGAGAACTGCCGCCGATGCCGGCAGCTTTGGAGGACCATTACCAGAACGGCGGGAACTGGAGCCAGACACACTTGGCCTTCCCTTTCGATGATCAGCCGATCCCGGAAAAGACGATGAGGATGACGAGCTATCCCATTCTGGTCGCACAGCAGCGCAAATTGTTCTACGAGACGGACGGGTTGTCCCGGCAAAGCTACGAGACGGTAGGCTGGCAATATAGAGGACATGACTGGAACTGGCCCGACTGGGCGTCTCAACCGCTCAACCCGGCTTTGGGCGGACGTTCCGAGATGGATTGGGCGCGTCGGGAAATGATAAAGTACAACGCGGATCTATCTTTCCATGTCAATGCGGACGATATATCGGAATTAAGCAATTCCTATCAGACGATCCCTGACATTGCAGCTAAAGATTCCGTAGGCAATCGTAAACTTTCCAATAATTATTTCGGGTGGAACAATTGGTATATCAGCCACTTCAAGGATTTGGTGAAAGGGACGGCTTTGTCGCGTATTGACCAATTCGTCAATGCGTACTGGTCTCCGACGATCGTCTATCAGGATGTGATGCTGCCTCACACTAGCGAGGATGTCGGGTATACCACGAACGACGAGTGGTACGCCATGAAAAAGGAAGTCGATCAATGGGCTTTGCATGGAACGTATGCCACAACCGAGTTTTATGCTCCGGAAAAACGCAGAAACGGCGGGTTTTCTTTTAAAAAGTATAAGACAACGAGCCGCATCGATCATTTCATCAATGCAGGTGTGACGATTCTGCAAAGCAATTTCCTCGAAGACGAAGCGATTAACGGAGATCCAGGCGAAGATTACGATATGTTGTTCGGTTATATGGTATCCAGTCGGGGGAGATACGGCAACTTAAGCGGGAAGGCCAATCTGATGGCCGATTCTCTCGTTAAGGATCATTATTTATTGAATATCATCCAAGCGACCCTGCGTAAATATAGCGCTCAGCAGTATGTGGAAGACGCGACGAAGTACCAAGTCCGCTGGGGCAACGATTTGGTTGCCAGATTGGATAAAGCAACCGGTCTATTTACTTTGAAGCAAGGAAACGTTCTCATCGCTACTGGCGGAGAACGATTTATCCCATCGCCGGATAACGAGAACAAAATCTATGTGTACAGCGAGACCGGCAATCCACGAACGTGGACGATGCCATCCGGTTGGACCGGCTTTACCGCCGTAGATCGATATGAATTAACGGAGGTCGGTAAATCGTTCGTCGACCGCATTCCTGTCGTTAACGGTACCGTTACAATTGCAGCCCTTGCCGATACGCCTTATGTACTGGAGCCGAGCGGCAGTGAAACGCTTGAGGCCGGACCCGTAAATCATGCCTTATTCCAGACGGTTGAAGCCTCTTCCGCAATAAGTACCGGTCTGCCACAGAATGCGGTAGACGGAAATGCCGTTACGGGTTGGACGGCGGCGGTTAACGATGCTTCGCCTTGGTTGGAGGTGAGCTTTGCCAGAGAAACGACTGTAAACAGAGCCGTTATTTCCGAAGCCGGCAATCACGTTACAGGGTATTCGATCCAATATTGGGATGAGGAAAATCAAGTCTGGCGATCAGCCTATACAGGGGCGACGATTGGCAGTCAAGCTACGAACCGGTTTCCCGACATCCGAACGACGAAAATAAGGTTATCGATCATTTCCATGCTCGCTCAACCTACCATTAAAGAGTTCGGTTTGTTTGCGGATCAGAACCTGGCCATGTCGGCGAAGGCTTCCGCATCCACCAATAGCTACAATCCAATCGGATATACGACCTACTTGATCGGCACGGCGGCGAACAATTTCACTTACCGATACGATGTTCAAGCTTCGCGGGCGATGGACGGAACAGAGGATTCGTTCTGGAGTGCGAAAAACGAGACGAGCGGCGCATGGCTTCAAGCTGAGTTCGATGGCGGAACCAAAGTGAATCGAATCGTGCTTTCGGAATCAGGAAACAGCATCACATCTTTCCGTATCCAGAAATGGGACGATCAGTCCTCATCTTGGCTCAATGTTTATCAGGGCACGACGATAGGCGCCGGCAAAGAAATCGATATACCGGAGTTTACGACGAAAAAAGCGAGATTGCTTGTCGATGCGGCTTCGGCGACCCCGGGCATCAAGGAGTTTAAAATATATCGTACCGGGGGTGTACGGGTGCCGTAATCCCGGATCAACCTCACTTAAATAATAGAGAACCTAGTTCTATAGGTTCTCTATTATTCTGTTATAATATTGGCTAGCACGCATTGCTGTGACAGGGGGAAGCCCTATGGATTTATTGCATCGTATTGTTCGGATTTCACGTAAATCCCGCATACAAGTCCGGCTTATCGTTACCTTTTTGCTTCTATCCATTCTGCCGTTAGGTCTGACCGGAGTCCTGTCTTATACGAAATTCAATGAAGCGATCAGCGCGAAAACGAGTACGTTCGTTTCGGACATCCTACGGCTGTTGACGAGCAATATTCGTACGGAAGTGACGAAATACGAGAACTTGGCTGATCAAATCATGTTAAACGTGAATATTCAGGATGCGCTGCAGAATTACGATCAGTTGAACGACATGAAGATCAGGGAATTGCATTGGTATATGGAGAACACCGTGCTTCAGGATAAGTTTTGGCTTTTTGCAACGATTAAGACTCTGCAGATTCAGACGGGCGACGACCAAGTCCTATACGATTACGGTTACGGCGAGCTTAAAAACGGGGAGATCCCCCGGTTATTGGACGTTGCAAAAAGGAATATAAAAGCCGATACATGGACAGTCGCAATGACAGCCAACGGTGAAAATACCCTCATGCTGATCAGAAGAATACCGGCGATTAACGGAACGGGGGGGCCGCTCGGCTATCTGTTCGTCGGAATCGATGAAAATCTGTTCTCCCAAATTATTTTTGGCAGCGTCGATATGGGAGAGGGCAGCGACCAGGTGATCGTGAACGGATCCGGGACCCTGCTCTCCAGTAAGAATCATCTGTTTCCAACTGGAGATGGGATATCGCCCGAAGACCCCCTCCTCAAATGGATTGAGCCGCCGAAGGTGACGGGGACGGTGTCTACAGAAACGGGACTATATTTTGCCGTCTATTCGCACAATGAAGAGCTGGACTGGAAAATTATCGGCTTAGTGCCTTACGATTATCTCAACACGGAATCTAAAGACATTCAGAAGGAAATTCTTTGGATCGTGCTGCTGTGCATCCTATTTGCTTTTTTGTTTACAATGTTCATCTCCGCAAGCGTTTCCATGCCTTTAAAGAAACTGATCTCGGGAATGAATCAGGTGATGAACGGTAAATTGCATGCCAAGATTAGTGACGACGGGCAAGACGAAATCGGATATCTATCGGATAAATTTAATAACATGACCCAAGAGCTATCCATGCAAATCGATAAAGTGAATGTGGAACAAGCCAAGAAACGAGAGGTCGAGCTGCAAATGCTGCAAGCGCAGATCAATCCCCATTTCTTATTCAATACGCTGAACTCATTGAAGTGGACAGCGCTGTTAAGTCAGGCCGATAGCGTTAGCAACGGCTTGGGGGCTTTGGCCGAACTGCTCAGGAGCACGATTATTCAAAAAGACGAGAGGATATCTCTTAGGAATGAGCTTGGAAACCTTAGCAATTACTTGATTATTCAGCAAGTCAGATATGGGACTTCATTAAAGATGGAATATGTCGTACCGGAAGATCTATTGCATTCTCAAGTCCTTAAATTTATGCTCCAGCCCTTAGTCGAGAACGCTATTATTCATGGATTCGAAGGCCTAGATCGAGAACCGCGAATCGTTATTGCCGCCGAACGGTACGGCAATACTCTGAAAATTATTTTGCAGGATAACGGCAAAGGAATTCCGGAAGACAAACTGAATCGGCTATTGGAGTCCGACGGTAATCCTAATAAAGACAGGCTGGCCAATATTGGGGTCGGCAACGTGCGTGAAAGAATCAAGCTGCATTTCGGTGAGTCTTACGGACTGGAAATAACTTCCGAGATCAATCAAGGGACAACGATCTTCATTACGATTCCCTTCATTATGCCGATAGGAGAGGACAACCATGATACGGGTGTTGGTCGTTGACGACGAAAAAATTGTACGGATTACGCTTCAAACGATTATGAAATGGGAACAACACGGATTCGAACTCGTCGGCACCGCAGGAGACGGATTGCAGGCGCTCGAACAGGTCGCCAAGAGCAATCCCGACATTATCATTACGGATTTGAAGATGCCGAATCTGGACGGGTTGGAGTTGATTCAGAAACTACACGAACGAAGCTACACGGGGAAATTTATCGTACTCAGCAATTATGACGATTACGAATACGTTCGCGAAGCGATGAAGCTGGGCGCCGCGGATTATTTGCTGAAAATCACGCTAAAGCCAGAAGAGCTGCTGACGTTGTTGATCAAGATTTCTGAGCAATTGTCGGAGGAACGGAAGCTTAAAGAAACAAACATTTCCATGCAAATCAGGCTGAATGAAACGTATGCTCAACAAAAGAATGCATTTTGGAAAGAGTTGCTGGAGAATCGGGATCCGAACGATTCGTCTGCGGGGGCTGAGGCGACAAAGTACGGGCTGGATTTGCATGCGCTGCGCGGAAGATTGATTTACTTGAAAATTGATCACTATGAAGACGCATCGAGCAACGGAAAAATTAAAAACAAGAAACTGCTCGATTTCTCCGTTGCCAATATCATTAAAGAAACGGTATCCAATAAGTGCCGAAGCGATTGCGTGGAAATCGGGAACGGGACCTATGCGGTCATGATTTACGAACAAGGCATCGGGTTTAGCGAAGAGGCGTGGCAGATGCTCTTCCGCGATCTGGTGCACGTATTGAATTTGTATTTGAATTTAAGCATCAGCTCGACTTTGAGCGAACGTTTCGAGGGAATGCGTTCGCTTCAAGAACAATATGACCATTGCCTTCGTGCATCCCGAGCAAGATTCTATAGCGGCGCCGGCTCGATGCTGATCGCATCGCAAGTGGATTTGTCCCAATGGCCTATCACGACGGGACTGTGGTCGGAATCTATCACGAGCGCGGTAGAAGAGGGGGATTCCGAGCGATTATCAGAATTCATGGCCGACTTGGCGGGACAGCTCAATGGAATGAAGATCGAGCCGCTCAAGATCAAGCAATTCTTCTTGACGCTGCTCGCCGATCTGGAATATCGGATTACGAAATGGAGAGCGGTCACCGGAACTAACGACAGATCGGTCCTGGAACCCATTATTGTCATACTGTCTGATTCGATAAAAAGGTCGATCACACAAGCGGAGACCGCCGAACAATTCATAGCCATTACCGAACAAGCTTTGCAGGAAATCTTGAACGGTTTTCAAGTGATCAAAAGCCGCTCATACCGAAAAGAAGTGCATCACGTCATCGGCATCCTGCATGAGAAAATCGAAGGCAAGATTAAGCTCGATCAACTCGCCAAAGAAGTTAACATGAACGTCAACTATTTGTGCCGCATCTTTAAACGGGATACCGGTAAAAGCATCGTTCAATATATGAACGAGCTCAAAATTGTCCAATCCATGGAGCTGCTGAAATTGCCGGACTGCCGGGTCAAAGAGGTTGCTGCCGCCGTCGGAATCGACGACCCGTTCTATTTCAATCGTTTATTCCGAAGAACGGTCGGAGTCAGTCCGTCCGAATACCGCAAGAAGTTTTCCGCTATTCCATAAGAGAAGGGGGTATGCAGATGAGGCGACTGGGAAAGGTACGAGTTATACCCTTATGTATGTACGTCATACTCGCGTTGCTTGTCCTTGCGGCTTGTGTCAGAACGCAAGATCAGCCTGATCAGGCTGACACTCGGCAGACGAAGAAAGATTTCGCCAAAAAGGAATTGAACGTCGCCGTATTCGAAGGTGGGCAAAGCAAGGACTATTGGACTGCGGTCATCCAGAAATTCGAGCACGATTACCCGGACATTAAGGTCAATCTGATTTCGAGTCCTAAAATCATGGAAATGTTGAAGCCCCAAATCGTTACCGGAAATCCTCCCGACTTCATTTACGTCCCCCAGAGCGAGAGTACCCAAACGATTAAGGCCATGATGGAAGACAAGCTCCTTCTCGATTTGACGGAAGTATTCGAAGGCCAGGCGCTTGATGAGGATACACCGTTGAAAAGCAAACTGATCGATGGCATATTGGAATATGCGAAGCCGATAGGCGACGGTAAAATTTATTACGCCCCGTTCCACACCTCATCGCTAGGTTTGATATACAACAAAAACTTATTCGAGGAAAAAGGCTGGAAAGTACCTGAGACGTGGGACGAATTTATGGAGCTCGGCGAAATTGCCCGGGAGGACGGACGTTACCTGTTCACTTACCAAGGCGTTTATGCAGGTTATAACGAATCCGTATTTTGGCCCGCGGTAGCGTCTCAAGGCGGAATGGAGGCCATCAGGAAAGCTGAACATTACGAACCCGGAGCGTTTAAGACCGAAGCCGTACGAAGAACGATGGAGCTTTACGAAGAGATTGCCCGAAAAGGGTATTTGATGCCCGGCACGGTGGCGCTTAATCACATCCAAGCCCAAGCCGATTTCCTCCAAGGAAAAGCGTTATTCATTCCATGCGGCACCTGGATCGAAAATGAAATGAAGGATTCGCCCAGGGAAAACGGATTCGAATTCGGTTTCCTATCCCCCCCGGTATTTAAGAAAGGGGATAAACCGTATGTAACGATTTTCTTCGATAGTATGTACATTCCGGCTAAAGCCAAAAATATCGAACTGGCCAAAGAGTTTCTAAAGTATCAGTATAAAGAGGACGTCGCGAGGCTGAATGCGGAGAAAACCCAAAATATCGTGGCATTGAAAAACGGCGCTGAGATAGCTAAACCCTATATTTCTTCCGTTTTCTATGATTCAATAAAAATTATGGAACGCGGAGTAACCCCTATTATTTACCAATGGAAAGCGACGCCTCGCACGACAATCAACATTAACGACGACTTGTGGGATACGATCGGCCATATCATGGAGGGGACGGCAACCGTCGAACAATGGCAGGATAAACTGGAGACGACATCTGCCGCACTTCGCGAGTTATCCCCCTGACGCGGCCGAATTAGAGCTATACCTATCGGAAATGAGCGCACATGATGTAAAATCTGTGGCGCTCTTTTTGCGTGCGAAGAAATCGGATAATTTCATGCAGATTTTGTACAATCCCGTCAATGTTAGGGCGGGTACCCTCTTTGTATACTGATCTAGTACGCAAGATTATGAACCCGGGAGGCAATTCAGATGAACAGAAGGTTGAGAAAATTTTCGATGTTGTCACTTTTCTTCGCGTTATTCGTATCACTATTCGCTGCATGCGGCCAATCCGACAAAACAAGCAATGAAAGCCCTACGGCTCCTGCTGACAGTGCTGAGAGCGTCGATCCGTCTTCTTCCGATTCGGGGAAGAGTGCCGGTAAGTTGGAGGGGAAAGTCGTGTTCTGGTCCATGTGGAGCAGTTCGGAACCGCAAGCCAAAGTCATTGAAGCTGCGGTAGCCGATTTTAAGGCAGCCAATCCTCAGGTGGAGGTTGAAGTGAAATTCAATGGGCGAGATTTGTTCAAACTGATTAAACCCGCATTGGATGGCGGCGAACAAGTGGATATCTGGGAAGGGGATCCCTCAGGCGGCGGCGGATTAGCGACCTTGAAAGAGCATGTTTTTAAGCTCGACGATTTGCTATCGGAAAACGCCCTCGGTATGGACAAGTCAGTGAAGGACTCCATCCAACCGAGCCTTATGACTTGGGTCAATACGTTGTCCTCGAGCGTAGGGCTGGAAGAGGGGGGTTATGCGATTCCGCAACAGCCTTACGCGGTGCTGTTCTTTTACAATAAAGAAGTATACGAAAAAGCCGGGGTTACCGCCGTCCCGACCACTTGGGAGGAGTTCCTTGGAGTCTGCGAAATGATTAAAAAGTCCGGAGTAGCGCCTATTACGTTCGATGACGCCTACCGCGATCTGTTTATCGGAGGTTACCTGAGCAGCGCGATGGGCAGCGATTGGGTGGATCAATTGGTCAAAGACAAAACGGGCGAAATGTGGAACGATCCTATCGTTCATCAATTCGCGAATGATATCGTGATGATGAGGGAGAAGGGGTATTTCTCGGAGAAAATCGCCGGCAGCAAGTATCCCGCGGCTCAGCAGGATCTCGTTCTAGGACAATCGGCAACTTATTTGAACGGGACATGGTTGCCAATCGAAGTATCCAACACGGCCGGACCAGATTTCAAGTGGGGATCATTTCAATTTCCGAACGTGTCGAACGGCAACGGAAAAGGCGGGCAGCAAGGGCTTACCTTCGGTTCACAAGGAATATTAATGAATAAAAACAGCAAGAACATCCCGGCGGCGTTCGAGCTTGTCAAATACCTGGTTAGCAAAAAGGCACAAGAAGGTATGGTGAAGGAAGCGTTGGCTATACCGGCTACGATCGATACGGCATGGCCGGAGCCTCTGAAGGATGCTTCTGTAGCGTTTGAAAACGCAAGTGTCAATATACCTTGGGGAGGCGGAATCAACAATGCCGGAGATTTCGCTTCCGTATCGATCATACCGGTATTTATGGAATTAATCACAGGTAAAATCAATGCCGAGCAGTATGTAACGAAAATGATGGAAGCTGCCAAAAAATATTACGCGGGACAATAACATTACATCTGTGCCTTAAACGATATGCGGTAGTCGTAGCGGTTACCGCATATCGCTATCGTTTAGGAATATGGCATGTAGCTTTAGGAGGTGTTATCGTTGAAGCTCAAAAAGTCGGTAATCGCCCTATTCCTTTTTCCGGCTGTCACGATTTACTTATTGATCTTTTTATACCCGACCGTTCGGGCTGCTCTTATGAGCTTTTATGAGATCCCCGCTTTATCGAGCAAAATTGCAGAATGGCGTTTCGTGGGTTTGGATAATTATGAAGCTTTGATTCACAATTCTTATTTTGTAGGTTCCGTGCGGAATGTCATTGTCATATGGATTGCCGGTGGGGTAATTATTTTTATTCTGGCTTTTCTATTCGCGGCCATTATTTCTTCGGGGGTTCGAGGCAAAGGTTTCTGGCGCTCGCTCATTTTTCTTCCGAATACCGTATCGGTTGTCGTGTTATCCGTCGTGTGGCTGCAGTATATTTTTAACTCCAGTTTCGGATTTTTGACCGGCTTTTTTAAGTTTTTTGGATTGACGGGGCTTGCAAGCATCCAGTGGACGGACGATCAGCATATTTTCTTATCCATGCTTCTGGCTTACTGCTTCGGATCCATCGGTTATTTCATGCTTATTCTCGGAGCGGGGATGGATCGGATTCCCTTGGATTATTACGAAGCGGCGCTGCTTGAAGGAGCCGGGGTTTTTCGTAAATTTTTCATGATTACGCTGCCGCTGCTGCGCGACGTATTTCGAACGACTTTGGTGCTATGGACTATTTCGGCGCTTAATTTCTTTGTTTGGTCAGCCGTATTCGGATTGAAGAACCCCCAAACGATGACGCCGGGCTATTATATGTATCTAAAGGTATTCGGGGCCGATAAAACCGCGTACCAGCAGGAAGCATTCAATGTCGGTGCGGGTGCAACCATCGGCGTGATGATTATGTTGGCCATTCTTGCCTTATCCTATTTGATCAATTTATTTTTCCGCAAAGATCGCTTGGAGTACTAGGGGGGACGATGTGAAAAACAAAAAATCGATTCGGGTTGTTGCTTATATTCCGCTTGTTTTCTGGTTATTGTTTACGCTCGTGCTGTTCGGTTATACGTTTCTCGCATCTTTCAGCACGACGAGAGAAATATTCACCAATCGCTTGCTTCATAGCGGGTTTCATTTCTCGAATTATACGAATCTGTTCGAATTAGAAAGCATAGGCCGGTATTTTCTTAACAGCGTCATTTATACGACGGCGGCATGTTTCGGTATCGTCGCAGTTGCGGCTCCTGCCGCTTATATTCTGGGGCGCGTGACGTTCAGAGGAAAAAAACTCGTGGATACGATGTTCGTTTCGGCCTTATCGATCCCTGGATTGCTCATCTCTATTCCTTTATTCTCATTGTTCGTTTCGTTGAAGTTGACGGGTTCCATTCTGACATTGATCCTGATCTATATTTTTGTGAATGTGCCTTTCGGCGTGTTTTTGCTGACTGGATTTTTCTCTTCGATTCCGAAAGAACTGGAGGAATCGGCCGCAATTGACGGGTGCGGTCCGATTAAAGCCTTTATACGAATCATTATGCCGATCGCACAGCCTGGGATATTGACGCTTACGATCTTTAACTTCATGTCGGTTTGGAACGATTACTTTTTTGCACTCATATTCGCAAACAACGACAAAACGCACACACTGGCTCTCGCGCTTCAGTCTATCGTTAATGGATATACCAATTCCGGCAATTATGCCGGGATATTCGCAGCGTCGATGATCGTCTTTTTACCTACGTTTATTCTGTATTTATTCGTATCCGGCAAGATCGTTTCCGGAATTACGATCGGATCCGTGAAAGGATGAAAACACAGCTGAAGGATAGCCATATCTACAAAAAGCACTCGGCAGAGTGCTTTTTGTGTGCAGTTTAATGCGCCTATTCGCTCCTATACCTTATGGCATGGTTGAGAACCCCGAGATTCCAGATATGTTTAAGCGCGGGGGTATCAAAGCGTAATGGCCGCCGCTGCCTTATTTCATAGAGCTACAGGTACCCAGCCAGTTAACAGTGCGCCGCCCTCCGAATGATTATCGGCGGAAAGTTCACCTCCGTGCAGCCTTACAATTTTTTGCGAGATGGCTAATCCTAGTCCGCTGCCCCCGGTTGAGCGATTTCTAGATCCTTCGCCACGATACAGAGGTTCAAAAATTCGCTGCAATTCTTCCAAGGAGAAGCCTGGCCCCGTATCATGTATCGTAAACTTTATCTTGTTATCCACTTGATAACACTGGATAGTAATTTCGCCATAGGATGGTGTGTACCTGACGGCATTATCCAACAAGTTGTTCATCACACGTTCCAATAATTGCATGTCGCCTTTAATGAAGCAGTCATCTGAAAGATGGCTTGAGATCGAGATGTGCTTCTGCCGGGCTAAAGGACTTAGACTGTCAATGGACTTCTGGATGATGATTTTAAGATCCATTATCTTGTTGTGGCGTTTCATCTCTACATGCTCCATCTTTGCAAATGTGAAAAGGTCCTCTACTAATCGGTCTAATTGCGCCGATTTCTCTTTACATACTGCTATATATTTAGTTATTTGATCTGGAGACTGGGCGATGCCTTGCTCCAGACCGTCCAGGTAACCTCGTAAGGCGAACAATGGGGTTCGTAAATCATGCGCGATTGCTGTGATCACGAATCGGCGTTCTTCCTCCAATTCCGCTTGTTTTTGAAAAGATGCCCGGAGTCCTCTCACCATCACATCGAAACCATCCCGTACCTCTGAGATTTCGGTGATTCTGGACCGAGGCAATTCAACCTCCCAATCCCCAGCGGCGATTTGTCTAGCTGCAATGCTCATCCGTTCGAGAGGCTTCAGAAGGAATCTTCGGAATTCAATACCGATAATAAAGAAAGCCAGCAATAATCCGGCCAACATGGAGATGATTGGCATGGTATTTGATTTCGGTATATAAAGGACAACCTTTCCAAGTAACCGGCCGTCCTCTATGACAGAGAACCGTTCACTTGACGACAATCTGCTGGAGCTCTTTGGATTAGACCGGTAAATTTCATGATCTGAAGCGGATACAATCACCGCCTCCATCCGGGTCTGCTCCAATTGGTTATGCAATTCAATTTGCCAACTTGGATCCCTCCACTTGTCCGTGTTGCTTTCTATCAGGTGTATGGTCGCAGTCAAATTTTTTTGCAATATTTCACCCTGTGGCCCTCCATTTGCGAAGCTGAGCGTTCCTGTCTCCAGGAAGCGGGCAGAAACAAAGAAGATCCACGGCACTAACAGTAGAACGATAAAAATCAGTATGGTAAACGAACGAATGCGAAGAGTTCCCATACTATCCCCCCTCAAAGCGATACCCTACTCCCCAGATGTTGACCAGGTATTGAGGGTGATTCGGATCGGATTCGATTTTTTCGCGCAGACGACCGAGATGGACCCGAATCGTATGCTTATCGCCCACTCCATCCCACAATTTTGAAAGGATCTGTTCATAGGTAAAAACATGCTTGGGGTGCTCGAGAAATAGGAGTAACAGCTCATATTCCCTGGGTGTGAGCATGACATTTTTTCCATCTACCGCCACTTCTCTTGAAGATAAATTCAGTTTGATAGGGCCAAAATCCAGGACCCTGTCCTCCATTTGCAGCGGAGAAGCGGAACGCCGCAATACAGCCTTTATTCTCGCTACGATCTCACCGGGTGAAGCGGTTTTGATAATATAATCATCGCCGCCGAGCGTCAGCCCACGAATCTTATCCACATCATCGCTGCGTGCGCTCAAGAAAAGGATAGGAACGTTGCTCTCCGTCCGAATCCGCCGGCATAACTCCAATCCGTTTTGTCCCGGCATCATGATGTCAAGAACAATACAATGAATGGAGCTTTGCTCAAATATGGCCCATGCTTGAACGGCATCGCAAGCGGTTATTACTTTAAAATTTTCGTACACCAAAAAGTCTCTCAATAGTTCGACAATGCTTTGATCATCGTCTACAACCAGTATCGTAATGACTCCGCTCATGAATATCCCACCTTTGAGCCTAGTTTATCATTTTATTTACAAGAGCAAACGCAATCTCATGTTTTGTGATGGAATGTTTACTTTTTTGTTACCGTTTTTCGGCGTTGTTTGAGATATTCATTTGTTATGATCTTTTTACGGAAGCGGACGGCTAGGGGTGAAATCGGCTGAGATGGACGATCACAGGCTGAAGAATCTTCTGATAAAATAACTTTTCCATGATCGACCCGCCAGGTTCGAGGATCAACGTACCGACTGTAAATACAAGGAGGTTTATGAATGTTAACGGTTCAAATTGTGATTTATGACGGCTTCGATCTTCTGGATGCCCTTGCGCCTTACGAGGTTTTTTGCGCCGCTGAAATGTATGCCGAGAACGCGTTAAGTGTAGAACTCGTCACCGCTGAAGGGCCGAGGTCCGTCGCTAGCGGCACCAAAGGGTTGAAAATTGAAGCGAGCGGCAGACTGAGCCCGGAACAAGCGGGCATCATTCTCGTACCCGGCGCATCGGGCGACGTCAGAGGAGATGGTCCCGATTCGCCCCCGGCTATTCTGTCGCGGGCCGTGAATACAGAATTGACCGGAATGATCAGGCAGGCACTTGGACAAAAAGACACCATCGTCGCCACAGTTTGCGGCGGTTCTCTGTTGCTCGCCATGGCAGGACTCCTGGAGGGCAGACCGGCAGTAACGCATCATATGGGCATGAATGTACTTGGAGCAACCGGTGCCACTCCCATTCCGGCACGTTTAGTGGACAGCGGCAACCTGGTTACCGGCGGCGGCGTTACATCGGGACTCGATGTAGCGCTGTATCTGGTAGAACGAAAGCTTGGGCCGCGCATCGCACACGCGATAGAGCAACTGTTCGAATATGAACGGAGAGGAACGGTATGGCGTGAAGAGGGAATTGCGCCTGACTATCATGCAGCAGTGATTGATGAAGAAACGAGCATTGCAACGAACAAAGCGGGGATGTCTCACATCAAAGACATTAAATCATCCGGGGATTCTTGCTTTGACGGGGATTGGGATACGACAATCGCTACGCCTGTTGGGAAACTTGAGGTCAGGCTCTCCATCTCCATAAGGAATGGAACAATCCAAGGCAAGGCCACACAAGGGGAGGAGACGGTCCAGTTTATAACCCCTTTACTTCAAGGCAACAAGCTTACCTGGTCACTGCGCATCACGAAACCCCTGCGATTAAACCTGAAATTCGAAGTTGCTGCCGACGGAGATCAGATGACCGGATTCGCCAGGGCCGGTATACTGCCGGCATCCAAATTAACTGGCAAGCGGGTTTCCTGACATGCGAATGGGGAATAAAAGCGAAACGGAGGGAGCTTTGGACCACATGAAGAATCGGAAATCATTATACAGACTTTTAGCATGTATCAGTATTCTATTTATCCTTTACTCCCTGGTGGTCCATTTTATTAGCGATCCCGAAGCCACAGGATTTCTAAGCCGTAAAATTGGCCTGAAGCGAGAGCTTAATCTTCCAGTCTGGTTAACCGTCATGCGAGTTCATGTTGTGCTTGCCTGTATCGCCATGGCGACGGGGCTGCTAAACTTTTCCCGTAGAATTTTTGAAAAAAGCCGCAAATTCCACCGCATAAACGGCTATGTTTATTTAGTGTCCGTAATTCTTGTCGTGATTACTTCCGGCTACATGGCACCTTATGCTACTGGCGGGAAAATAAGCAGTATGGGTTTCAATGCTCTTAATATGATATGGCTGGTTATCACCCTTATGGCGCTCATAGAGATCAAAAAGAAACGGATCATCCAGCACCGGAACTGGATGATTCGAAGCTACGCCTTTTGTTTTACGAACATGACCATTCATCTCATTACTTTCCTTTTTTATCAGGGATTCGGTCTCCTTTACGTTACCAGCTATACAATTGGCGTTTACAGCTCTATTGTGCTGCTACTGCTGATTTCCAGCATCATTATTAAAATGATCGGTCAATCCGTTAGATAGCCCGGCTTATACATTTCATGAAACCGTAAAGGATTACACAGGCGCCACCTGTGTGCGGCTGCTGTAAGGCATGTTTTAGTGCTTTTTCAGCGGCTTTTTGATGATTATTCGGACTTTTTTCGAGCTGGGATTGCGCAGCATACCTAGACCTTCTTTGGCATCGTCTCCATTAATGTAAACCAAAACATGGGGGGAGTAAAGACAATGAAATATAACTTGCTTGGCAATACGGGAGTGCTGGTATCGGAGATAGGATTGGGAACAATGACATTCGGCGGTGGCGAAAAGTGGGGTGTTTTCGGCGGTCTTGGCGAAAAGGAAGCGGGCATTCTGGTCGATCAAGCGTTGGATGCCGGTGAGTGATTCGGCCAGGCGGAAGTGCTTCCGCGGGCGCAGGACGTCAAAGTCCTGCTGTGTCTGGACGATTCTCATTATTACATCCCTACTGAAAATGACCCCACGAAAAAGGGGTCTTGTCTGGTTTATGGATAGTATTTAACTGTGAAAATGACTGCGTTTCGTTTTTTTAGTCAGAAAAAAAGAGGCCTTGGCTTAAAACCAAGAACCCCTATGGTCTATTTACTGTCATATGCTTCATAAACTAATTTCTGCTTCCATTTGCCGGTGCTTTTCCGTATTCGAAATCAGCTGGTACAACCACATCCGAAAGTACGAGTTTACGTTCTGCAATGCCATGCCAACATAATGCAACACGCTGTAATCCGGTCTGGATAAGTGTACCATTATGCCATTAGTCACCTCTCGGAGCATCTTGCCGCAATTTCTGTGGAGGACAAGGCCGAATCCCACAGTTCTACTTCTCTAATCGTGTCGGAGAGGAGGCATTGAGGCCTGCTATATCAGGCCAGACTTCTGCAGCAGCCGCTCCATAACCGCTGCAACCTCAGCTCTCGTAATGTTAGCTTGTGGTGCAAGTATCGTACTGCTTCTTCCTGATACGATACCTGCCTGCAAGACGTCAGCAATGCTGGTTAGTGCCCAATTGGACGCATCCGCAGCATCTGTATATGAACGAAGCATCAGATCTGGCGCATGAACAGAAAGCTTGGCATTTAGTTCCGTAATCATCATCGCTTTAGCAATAATCACCATAGCTTGTTCTCGGGTAATTCTGTCATTTGGACGGAAGGTGCCATCTTCAAATCCATTGATCAGTTGGTAGGAGTAAGCCGTATTGATCGCGCTGCTAGACCAATCCGATGTCCCTACATCCGAAAATGCTGCTGCTCCGTTATTCAACGGAAGCCCCAGTCCACGAACAACAATTGCTGCAAACTCGGCGCGGGTAATGTCTTGATCGGGATTGAACTGATCATTACCAATGCCACCAATGACCATCCGTGAGCCCATGTTGTTCACAGCATCCTTTGCCCAATGTTGGGCGACATCCTTAAATTCAAGTGAATGCAAAACAATGGCGTACGTACTGTTCGTCAAGCTGCTTACTTTGGCGTAATACTTGCCATCGACAATGACAATTTTCGTTGGCACATGTCGAACGGTTCCGTCTTCCTGAATCACGACGCCGGTTGTGATCTTGTTAGGATCTACACCGTCTGGTATAGCGATAGTCCTTTCCACGTAGGCATTGAATGTGGATACTTCTTTCGTTATATCCCCATAAATAGCTCTAACTGTGAAGTGGAGCGGCGGGACTACAATTGTGAACTCTCCCTTAACGGCTGCGGTTTCTACAACCTGCATGGTATCCGCTAAAGGTGCAGCAATCTCGATCTGAATCTTAATGTCTTGAAGTGCTACATTCTCACCAAACTGCTTGGATAATGAATCGATATTGATTTGTTGTGCAGGCATGGTATAGGTAGCTTTCTCCGTTTTGATTTCCACGACAGCCTGCTTTTGCTCCATATATTTTACTAATTGACCGTTAAACTCTCCAACTGCAGCATCCGATTTCGTATTGACCGGAATCGTAATCACCGCACCTTGGCTTTCCGCCGCGAGCTTGTCCTCTAGCTTTTTCTGGTCAATGGTTACGATTGTAACGATCTGGTTTCTGACGGTAGCTGTTGTGGCAGTGCCCAGATTCTCAGCCTTGCCATTAACAAGCACAATAACTCCTGTGTTTATTGGTTCCTGAATGGATGGAGACTCCGTAGGTGCTGTTGGAACGGTTGTAGGGATTGCGCTCACTTCGTTTGAGTTTGTACTCTCCATGTTTCCTTTAACAGCCTTAACCACGAAGTAATACGTTGTACCATTTACAAGTCCTGTTACATCGCTACTATTTACCGATCCATCTACTGTTGCTGCCGCCGCCCCAAAATTATTGGGGGTTGTGCTATTGTATATTTTATAACTTGTCGAACCGTCCACTAGATTCCAAGTGAGACTGACTTTAGCATCTCCTGCTACGGCACTGACTATAGTGGGTGCTTCCGGTGCGCTGTTCACTGTCAAAATCGCGCTATTCGATGTTGCTTCTGGTAAGACACCTCCACTTGCGATCACCTGATACACGTAACCATTCAAGTCTGCTGTAGCACCTGTAATTGTTAATGTCGTTGTTGTCACGCCGCTGTATGGAGCATCATCGCTAATATTCGTGAAGCCCAAACCTGTGTTCACCTGCCATTGATACGAGGTTGCATGGGATGCAGTCACCGAGAAGGTTGTACTTCCACCCTCATCTACCGTTGCATCACTCGGATGGCTGGTGATTACTGGCGAAGGCACGGGCTGTTCTCCGATAATCGTAACCGAGCTTCCGTCGGTGGTAGCTTCCACCGTTAAGGAGAAGATCCCTGCCGCATTTTTTACGTTGATTTGGAAAGTAGCAGGCACGCCTGTCACCGGATCTCCTGAGTCGACGAGATGGGTTGCGGTATATCGATTGCCTACATTCGTGAACGTATCCGGGTTGCTGCCATTGATCTTGAAGCTGCCTAATTTGGTGACTGGCTCATCGGCAGTGAAGCTGAGCGTGATCGTATCGCCAATCGTGGCTTTTGTGGCATCTCCCGCATGATTCGATGCGATGCTTACATCGGTGATGACGGGCTGTTTCCCAATGATCGTAACTGTGCTCCCGTCTGTGGTAGCTTCCACCGTTAAGGAGAAGATCCCGGCCGCATTTTTTACGTTGATTTGGAAAGTAGCAGGCGCCCCTGTCACCGGATCTCCTGAGTCGACGAGATGGGTTGCGGTATACCGATTGCCTACATTTGTGAACGTATCCGGGTTGCTGCCATTAATCTTGAAGTTCCCTAATTTGGTGACCGGCTCATCGGTAGTGAAGCTGAGCGTGATCGTATCGCCAATCGTGGCTTTTGTGGCATCTCCCGCATGATTCGATGCGATGCTTACATCGGTGATGACGGGCTGTTTCCCAATGATCGTAACTGTGCTTCCGTCCGTGGTAGCTTCCACCGTTAAGGAGAAGATCCCGGCCGCATTTTTTACGTTGATTTGGAAAGTAGCAGGCGCCCCTGTCACCGGATCTCCTGAGTCGACGAGATGGGTAGCGGTATATCGATTGCCTACATTCGTGAATGTATCCGGGTTGCTACCATTGATCTTGAAGCTGCCTAATTTGGTGACCGGCTCATCGGTAGTAAAGCTGAGCGTGATCGTATCACCAATCATGGCTTTTGTGGAATCCCCAGCATGATTCGATACGATGCTTACATCGGTGATGACGGGTCCTGTCCCAGGAATGGCACTTGTTGTTTGTACTAGTGCAGGTACTATGCTTATGATCAAGCACAATAATAAAAAGACCACTGATATTTTATGTAAATAACTACGCATACGAGTCCTCCTCATTCTGAATAACACAACAATAATAAGTTCTAAAGCCAATTAGTACTTCCCATTGCAATATGAACGATCAATGGATACCCCTTTCATACTGCTTGCCATTGCTTTGTACTCTCACCTTCTGATCCCTCAATATTTCACTCACAATTTACCTGTAGCATTCTTTACCACCTTTCCAAAATGTCAACATTGAGAAGTTGATTGGTCACCAATATGGAGTACTCAACCAGTAAGCCAACCCAAGGTGGCGTTAGCGATACGGGGGTGCCCCTTTGAAGTATAACAGGGCGCAATGAAAGAATTCTGAAAGAAACTTTGAGCGGCAAACGAGTTGGAAGCAACATCTGGACCTGTTGGGAAACTTTCTTGCCGAGGAGAAAGGAATTCCGAAACATAGGGTAGTAGAGGGGGGGATGAGCATGAATATAGGTGGAAATGAAGTTATTGCTGCGCACGAGTATGAGAGGATTTTGAACAAGCGAAGCCGTACAGCATAGAAGGTAATGAACAGAATCTCGACCGGCTAGGTGCTGGCGGAATTGGTCTACTAGCTTTTGCAAAATGATATCGGCTTTAAACACTTATGCGATGACTCAAAATCGCCGCCGTTCACGTTCCCTGACGGGCATCGGACGGCGGTTTTTTTTTACTCTTGATTGCTCATTAAACGTTTCAGGCGTGCAGCAGTATCCGTTGAAGCTGTATAAATCATGATCTTCAGATCCGGATTGGTCGGCGGCTGTAAGGTCACATGTTCAAACTCCATCTCTCCGATACGGGGATCGTACCTCCGTTTGCGGCCGTCTGTTACGACCTGAACGTCATGCAGCGGCCAACTCTCGCGAAACAGCGGGCTGGTCTGCATAAATTCCTCAATAAGCTCCTTAAACCTCGGATCATTAGGGAAGTGTGCGTAGTCCGCACGAAAGCGTGCAATCATGATTTGTGTTTTGGTTTCCCAATCCTTTATGTCCAATCTCAGCTTGGTATCTGTCAAAAAACGTCTCATCCAATTGGGCTTGTGCTGCATTTGATGTGAAAATGACGGCAATTGGAAAACGAACTCAGCTGCTTTGTTCCATATGAGCAAGTCCCAGCATCTACCTAGTACGAACGCCGGATTCGGTTCAAGAGCCCTGATCATCTGCTCCAGACCCGCATTTAATTGCGGATCTTCTGCCTTTTCCTGTTGTACCGGTCTTGCAAGTAGATGGAGATGGCGGCACTCATCCTCAGTCAATCGCAGCGCCATGGCTATGTGATTAAGTACATCCTCTGATGGATTGACACTTCTGCCTTGCTCCAAAGAGGTGTACCATGATGTTCCGATATGGGCAAGCTGGGCCACTTCTTCCCTTCGAAGCCCCGGGGTCCGTCGTCTTCCATAGGATACTAACCCCACATCTTCCGGAGTAAGGCGTTCCCGGCGCGAACGCAAGAATTCACCTACCGACCTTCTGGAAGAAATCTCTTCCATGTATAACTCCCCCTTATCCTGACACTTTCAATCATACGATAAACGCAGGAAGGAAGCTACGTGCGCGTTCTATTATACTGCCAGTATAGCTTCTAAAAAACGTAGGAGGATTTGAAAAAATGAACATCTTTGTAACAGGAGCCACAGGTAAAGTAGGAAGCCGTTTTGTTCCGCGTATGTTACAGCGAGGCCATCATGTTAAAGTATTGGTAAGGGACGCTGCAAAGGCGGATTGGCTTCATCAGCAGGGAGCTGAACTTATAGAGGGCGATCTGTTGCAGCCGGGCGATTATGTTGACGCTATCCGTGGCGCCGATGCTGTGATTCACTTGGCAGCACAGTTCCGCGGGGTTGACGAGAACACCGCCAGAATTTCAAACATCGATGGCAGTATAGCTCTGGCACGCGCTGCTCTGCAGGCAGGTGTGCCGAAATTTGTTTTTTCCAGCACCAATAACGTATACGGTCCTGGAGGTTATTCAAGACCAAACCGTGAAGAAGACGAGCTTAGGCCTGCCTTTCCTTATCCTCAAACCAAAGTCGCGGCCGAGGCGGCTCTGCTGCAGCTTCACCGCGAACAGGGATTGGGCCTGCGTATAGTACGGCTTCCTTTTGTCTATGGCGACCGCGACCCTCATATCGCGGAATTTCTTCCGTTCATGCGCAATTGGAATCCAGCCAAACGCATGCATATGGTACACCATGCGGATGTAAGTCAAGCCCTGATGCTCGCAGCTTCCACCTTAGGTATTGATGGCAGAATCTACAATGTGGGCGATGATGCGCCGATCTCCGTTGCAGAGCTGCGTCAGCTTCATAATAGCGAAATACCGTCAGAAGCACGGCAACAGGAATTTGATCCATGGGACATGATCGTCGATACAACGCGTATAAGAGACGAGTTACATTATCGGCCGATTTACCCGTCGTTTTATTCGGCAAGAGATGCAGGTGCTCTCTAGTAAAGTTGAAGGGACCTGAGGGAGGGAGGACGATAGGGAGAAAAATAGCTCATTTATGATTAATCTCATCATAAATGAGCTGTTTTTGACCTTGGCGTTAGTAGCGGCCCGCTATGGCGTAAGCTTGGGAGCCTGGCGATGGTGTGTGTTTTGCTCGAAGGAATAAGCAAGCTTAATCAGAGTTGGCTCACTGAATGGACGTCCGAAGAAGTCCATGCCGACTGGCATATTGTCGCTCGTGAAACCTGCCGGAACCGTCACGGTCGGATAACCGGTGAAGGAGCTGAGCTTAAATCCGTTGCCGATCGTCTGGTTTCCGCCAATCTTCACAATTTGCTCAGCCGAGGTTGGGAAGATAAGCGCATCGAGATCGTGGTCCGCCATCATTCTCAGAACGGCCTGTTGAGCCAGCTTCGTACGGAACAGGATGATATCTTTGTATGCTTCGTCATCCAGGGTTTCTTTAGCATTGCGGTCCTTGAGTTGCTGGGCGATGGACGAATCGAACATGCCCGTCGAGATAATATCCGATAAAGTATCATAAGGCCGGTCGGATCCAAGCGACTCCAGGTAATCGTTAAACTGGAACTTGAATTCCCAGTTGCTTAAGCTTTCGAAGCCGTTGATTTCCGCAAAGTTCGGAATAGCGACGTTATCAAGGAGTATCGCCCCGGATTGCTTCAATTCGTCAATCGCATTGTCCATCACGGCATTCACTTCCTGATCGGTACCGAATACTTCCCGTACGATACCAATCCTTGCCCCTTGCAGGCCGTCCGCATTCAAATAATCTAAATAGGAGTCCGGGGTATGGCCGATACTGCTTGCGGTCGTTTCGTCGTTCGGATCGTAACCAACGGTAGCATCAAGAACGGCAGCTGCATCCGCTACGGTTCTGGCAATCGGGCCGCCTGTGTCTTGAGTTAGAGCAAGCGGCATGATGCCGTTCCGGCTGGTTAGTCCAATGGTAGGGCGAATGCCGACCAGGCTGTTGAAAGAGGAAGGCACCCGGATCGAGCCGCCGGTGTCGCTCCCCATCCCTACAGCCGCGAAGCTGGCGGCAATAGCAGCACCTGTTCCGCCGCTGGAGCCGCCCGGTACTCTTTCCAGATTGTAAGGGTTAAGCGTTTGTCCTCCAAGCGAGCTGGACGTCGTATAGCCAAAAGCAAATTCATGCAAATTCGCTTTAGCCAAAATAATCGCGCCAGCTTTTTTGAGTTTCATCACTTGGTAAGCGTCATCGGATGGAGTGCTGTCCTTCAGTGCCAGAGAGCCGCCGGTTGTCGGCATATCCGCCGTATCGAAGTTATCCTTCAGGATGACGGGTATACCGTGCAGCGGTCCGCGCGCTCCTTGTTTCTTCCGTTCTTCATCAAGCCCTCTTGCTAGCTCGATGGCAGCCTCATTAACTGCAATGATTGAATGAAGCTGTGGACCGTTGTCGTCGTATTGCTCCATTCGGTTCAAATAAAGCTCTACCAGCTCCTCTGAGGTCAATCTGCCCGATTTAAGCGCGTCCTGGATCGAGGCGATTGAAGCCTCTACAGGATTAAACGGCTGCAAATATTGATAGAGTCGATAAGCAATGATAGCCGCCTCAGAGTGTGTCAGCGCTTTGCCGAAGCCATAGCTGCTAGAGGATGTTCCTTTCATAAGTCCCGATGTTGCAATTACTTTAATGGAGGGCTGGTAGGCGATGTCTTTCACATCAAGAAAAGAGGGATCTTCCGGATAAGGCACATCTATAATTTGGTCTAGCAAAGCGGCGGCATTCTCACGTTTGATTACTGTGGAGTCCAAGGTATTTGTAATGTCTTGATCGTACCCCGCTGCATCGGCAACTTCGTTTAGCAAATGCACGAATTCATTTGCTTTAACTGCGCTTTCTCTGTTAGAGGATGTAAGGAAGCCGTTCGGAGCCCACTTCTGCGAAGCAAATTCATCCAGTTCTGTGTCGGCGTTTGCCGCGTACCCAGGTGCTGCCAGCTGGGAAAGAAGAAGTACTGCTGTAAATGCTCCACTAATCATGCGTAGTTTATTTTTGCTAATCATATCTCTCGCACTTCCCTTTCTATTATGTTAGTTTAATTAACATTATAATCGAAAGAGAAGTGAAATCAATATGATAAATGTAATGTTTTCTGACATTTGTACGTCTAATTACTCATTTTTTCATTAAGCTCGTAAGAAGAAAGGGGAACTAGTTATTTATACAGACATTTAAGTAAGCTGCGAAGCCGGTCTGATAATAAGCTCATTTACATCGACGCCTTCCGGCTGCTCGATGGCGTAAGCTATGGAGCGGGCGATGGCAGAGGCTGGAAGCGCAATGCGGCGATAATCTTTCATTAGTTGCCTTGCCCCTTCGTCTGTGATACTGTCGGCAAGCTCGGACTCAGTCACGCCCGGTGACACGAGGGTTGCGCGGATATTGCTCCCGGCCTCTTGCCGCAATCCTTCGGTGATCGCCCGAACGGCATATTTGGTAGCGCAATAGACCGCCGCGGTCGGGGACACCTCATAGGCACCGATGGAAGCCACATTTACGAATTGGCCGAACCCTTGCTCCCTCATGATGGGTAGTCCGGCAGCAATGCCATGGAGAACGCCGCGGATATTAACGTCGATCATTCGGTTCCACTCATCGATCTTTAAAGCCTCGAGCGGTGAGAGCGGCATCACGCCAGCATTGTTTACGACAACATCGAGCCGCCCAAACCGTTTTTGAGCCATGAGGACGATCGCCTTCATCTGATCAAGGTCCGTTACGTCGAGCTGTTGATAGGCGACTGAACCTCCTTCCGCGCGAATGTCGGATGCCAGGGCTTCCAGTCTTTCCAAGCGCCGGGCTCCGATGACAATATGAGCGCCTTGGCTAGCCAGCAGACGGGCCGTTGCTTCGCCAATCCCGCTGCTTGCCCCTGTAATGACAACAACTTTTCCATCACGTGCAGACATCATTCCTCGCTCCCCCCTCTGTGTTCTTCCAGATAAAGCACCATACCTGCATGGTACAGCACCCCGTCGACAAAATCGCCATCGGCCGTAAAACCTGTATCATCCACATATTCGATATGATCGCCTTCGATGGTATATCTTCCTTGATAAGCGCTCTTGCGGCCGCCGCGGGCTTCGTCGTACCTTCCGTTCGGCAGCAGCTCGTGCCGGATATAGCCGTCCGCGGTCACCCACATGCCGGCATAGGGATGCGAATCTACATGTTCGGTATTCATTTCACTCTCTCCTTCCACGTTTGAATGGTGGCTGGCACGCAATGCCATAACCTCCAATTGGAGCACATAGCCACAACTCCATTATGAACCGAATCGAAAGCGGGGCGGTAGCCGGATGGTTCGCTGTAATTGCCTAATTCTCCAAAATAGTATAAAGTTGAGTGGGTTAATCGAATAAAGGGGAGGCGATCAAATGGATGAAAGGTCCGTGAAGCGGAAAGAAGATTTAGCGCAAGTGGTCGAGCGGTTCGCAAAACAAGACGGCACACAGGAGACGTTGATTCCCGCCTTGCGTTTCATTCGTTCGTCCCTGGCATCCGAGCCGGTCTATTCGGTCTATGAGCCCTCTCTGTGCGTTGTGGTCCAGGGCTCGAAGCTCGTCATGCTGGGGCAAGAGAGTTACCGGTATGATCCAAACGGCTATTTGGTGGCTTCCGTACATTTGCCGATTACCGGACAGGTCCTGGAGGCTGAACCGGAAACGCCGTATTTAAGCCTTCAGTTGCAATTTGACATGGACCAAATTCTTGAGGTTATCCAGGCATCCGTTACAGTCGAGAGGCCCAAGCCCGAATCCGGGCGGCGCGGACTGTACATAAACGATATGAGCGATACGCTGCATGATGCCTTATTGCGGCTTGTCCGGCTGTTAGATACACCAAGCGACATTCCGGTACTTGCGCCGTATGCGATACGAGAGATTATTTACCGGGTTCTTCAGGATGAACAGGGCGCCGCCCTCAAAGAGTTTGCTTTGATAGGCAGCCATGCGCAGCGTATCGCGAAGGTGATCAAGCGGATGAACCGCGATTTCGCGATGCCCTTGCCCATTGAAGAATTAGCCGTGGAGGCCGGTATGAGCGCCTCGTCCTTGTATTATTACTTCAAGGAAGTAACGGCATTGAGCCCGGTCCAATATCAGAAGCAGCTCAGGCTTCAGGAGGCGCGCCGTTTGCTCTATTCAACAGCAATAGAAGCGGCTGATGCGGCGTTCCAGGTCGGCTATGAAAGCCCCTCGCATTTTAGTCGCGAATACGCGCGTATGTATGGCCATCCTCCGGTCAGGGACATCCGGCGTTTCCGTAATGAACTGCAAACCAGGAAGGCGTCCTCTTAGATATCTGATGCGCAGAGAGCTGGTCGAGAGAGGAAGTATTGAAATATGACCCGCAAGAAGTCACACTAATCGGCCGATGCATGGCTTGTCTCTTCCCGTTTTATTCATTCATGGCGCGCATGCAAAGCTCCCGGAGATGACAGGCGACGATTCGCTCCACGGTCTCTGGTGCATAGATCTCCGGGCGAAGCAATGCGAGGATCGTCAAGCCTTCGACGACTGCGGCCAGTCTAAGCGTTTCGAGTTCGATGTCTATCGACGAGGGAAGAAGCTTCGCCCCAGTCAGAAGATCGAGGACGGATTTAGTCAGGTAGTGAAGTCCGTCCGTGAGCTCGTCTTTTTTAATCTGTAATGCCGAACTTGTGAGGGAGCGGATGGCGAACACCCACCAGACGCCGACTGCAGTTCGTTTTTCCGTGTCCATAGGGAGTAACTCTAAAATCACTTCCTTCGCGGCCTTCATCGGAATACGACTTATCTCCAGCCCCTCTGCTCGGTCGACTCCTCTCGTCAAATAATAATCCACGATAAATAGCAGCAGCTCGTCCTGCGTTGAAAAATAATGCCGCAAGGCGCCGGGTGATAACCCGGCCGCAGCGGCGACGGCGCGGATTGACGCGTGCTCGATCCCCTTTGCTTCAATAATGCTCCATGCCGATTCGGCGATGAGCTTTCTTTTTTGTTCGTGGTCCACAATTTTCGGCAAGGCTCACACCTCTTGTTTTATTTAGCACACTGCATTAAAATAAATAACACAGTGTGCGATTTAGATATTATTCAGTTATAGCGCGTCGCGGTTACCACGTCAATAGTGCCGGACCTTGTTGTGATGGACGGGAGGGATTTAGGTGGAGGGCCAGTTCAACGGATTTCGTTTGCAATCGACCTGTTATAGCTGCAGAAGAATGTTTGATGTCTTCGAGGGAACTCAAGCTTACGACCGCGTGAAACGAAATCGTAAAGGAATGCATTGCTGTGAAGACTGCAAACAAAGGATCGAGCTTGAAGCGAGACTGCAGCTCGGAAGACGACTATTGACAGGCAAAGATTAGATTTCAAGACAGAACGGGCTGTCCGGCAAATGGATGGCCTTGAAACTTGACGTTGCAGACAGCGCTGGGAACCGTATCATAAGTAGGGATAATGACATAATATAGATGTCTTTAATAAAGGGTTAGGCGGCACTTGTGTTGTAAAGATGACGAGTGAAAAAAATGGGATCCAAAAAACATTTACATTAGGGGTGGAAAATTTGTTATAATCAAAAACAGACCAGTCGGTATCTTAGGAGGAAACATTAAATTTGGATACAAAGTCGCTAATGATTGATACGGCTACAATGCTTTTTCAGCAAAAGGGTTATAAAACAGTAGGGCTCAATGAAATCTTAAAAGCCTGTAACGTTTCAAAAGGAGCGATATACCATCATTTCCCAAATGGCAAAGAAGAACTCTTAATTGCTTGTTTACACGACCTGAAAGTAGCCATTACGACGGATATCGAAACTATTTTCAGGGGGCATCGATCCACTAAGGAAGCGGTACAAGCTATACTTCATAAGTTAATTCACAACTTAGAGACAGAGGACACCATTACTGGCTATACATTTAGCAGTATTGTCAGTGAAATGGCCACGGTGAGTGAACCTGTCCGCAATGCATGCAGTGCACTATACGAAAACATCCAGCACATTTACTCTGCGAAACTTGTAGCGGAAGGGTTCACGAATGAATCAGCTTCGGAAATTGCATTGATGTTAACGGCTTCGATTGAAGGTGCAATGATGCTTTGTTTAACGCAAAAATCAACAGATCCTTTAAAAACGATCGCTAAACGATTACCGAATTTATTTGTATAATCGTCGCTGCATTTGCCCCTGTATGAAGCGAAATGGCTAAGGTCTGAAATCATTATTCTGAGAGGAAGAAAAAATTGAATCAAGAAACAAGATTGCCAAGAAACGGTAAGGAGGGCGCGTTGTACGGTGTAATCATCTGTTCACTGACAGCTCTGTTTATGACTTCATTAAATACCACTCTAGCTGTCAAGGACTTCAATGGAGACGTTGCGATAACAATCCTTAAGACGTTTCCGATCATGCTGGTTATTGCCATGATACTTGAATCGGTTCTTATTGGTCGAATTGCTGAAAAATTAGCAGGAAAGTTTACACAACCAACGGACAGCTTTAATGCCAAAATGATGTTCCGCATCTTATTCACTGTCATAGGTATGTCAGCCTGCATGACGCTTATTGGTAATGCTGTAGGAAATGGGTTTAGTTCTGAAATCTTTCGTAACTGGGTAACGAACTGGCCAAGAAATTTCATGATTGTACTTGCCGCTGAGAGCTTGGTAATCCAACCAATTGCACGATTCGCGATGGTGAAGCTGCATGCTTCTCAAGATAAAAAAGTCGAGTACGCATAAGATGCCATAATAAGGGGGATCGGAAGGTACCCGAAAAGCTGCCATTTCAGCCCACGCGGGGAACCGTGTCACAAGTGGTGCGAATTAATGAGTAAGCGCACTGCGGAACTTTTTCCGCAACCTGCCGGAAAAAGCCGCTATACAAGCGGCTTTTGTTTTGTGATTGGAGCGGGGGCTGATTTGGTCCGGTACCAGGCATAGGATTCGGTTATAATATCGAGCAATGCAAGCACTATGGTGGCATTTACGAGCCATTCGTTCACCTTGGGCCACAACGACACCAGGGTATCGAAGTCCTTTCCTTCAGGGGATAAATGGCTCAAGGCGATCAAATCCTGGATGAAATCGGGATTCAACAGCGCATTATCCGCAAACAGGGTACACATCAGCACCGTTATAATAAGGGTCACCACGATATGGAAAACCAGCAATTTGCCTGATCTTTGCTGCACAATAATTCGTACGATTTCCCTCAAAATGGAGAAGGCGGCTACCATCCACAGAAGCGGCCAATAGTGCCGGAATACATCGTTGTTCAGGAATGAAACGACCGTGAGCGTGCCGTCGTGGAGCCTCCAAACCCCGAGCAGATCGGTCGAATAGAGACAAATCACCAAGACCACAATGGTAAAAAAGATGCTTGAGATCGGTCCGCTCCTTTTGATTTGCGTCTTCGCATCCGGAATCGGCGGCAAATCGGAGGGCTTCCACGCTTTATTCCTGCTGTCGTTGCCGGCGACATTTAGCCGCTGCCTACGCTCGATCCAAGCAAAAATAACGGTGACCCAAACGAACCCTTGTGCAGCGGCCGAAACGAGAGAGGTCAGGTAGTTTGCAATCGGGTCCAGTATCCCCGAATGGGAAACGAAGGTCTCGATGGCCCAAACGGCGGTTAATCCTATGGCGATAGAGGCCATCACAATCTTTAATATAGTCAAGTAAGCATCGAACAACATCGGACCGATCAAGTAACGCTCGTACCCGCGATACTTTGCGGCCAGCTCATTCGGATGGCCCAGCTCAAGCAGCACACGTTCGACATCTTCTTTCGCAATTGGACCATCTGGTATGCGCTCCTCCAGCATATCTTCAATCAGGCTTTGCAGTTCCTGTTTAATATCCTCTCTTTGCTGCTTAGGCAGACGCTGCGTCACCGCATAAATATAACGGTCAATGACTTCCATGCTGCTCTCCTCCATTTTCGGTCAAAATACCTTCCATGCTGGCGACTAGCTTGCGCCACTCTTGGGACAGTCCCGCATATACTTCCTTCCCGAGCGGGCTGAGCAAATAGTATTTACGGGGGCGCGAATCATTCGTATCCCATCTGCTCTCCAACAGCTCCTGTTTCTCCAGCCTGCGAAGCAAGGGGTACAAGGTGCCTGGATCAACAGGGATTCCCTTTTCCTGCAACAAGGGCACAAGGGAATAGCCATACCGCGGTTCGGATAATTGACTGAGCACGCTAATGACAATCGTGCCTCGCCGCAGCTCGCTCAATAACCCCATTATCGTTTCATTTACATCCGCCATATGATCAGCTCCTGGAGTTATTATACTGTGTGTCACACACTATTGTAAAGATGACGATATAATTGATTTCATCTTATATCAAGGTCATGAGCTAGTCGGAGGACGATGCTTGGAGAAGAAGCTCGAAACGCTCTCTGTCGAAGCCTTTTAGCTCATCTTTTTTTCATTGACATCACAGCTGAGAACCATTATCATTGAGTCGTGAGATTTAAATGAGAATCATTTTCAGCGAAGGGTGGTTGTCGATGTCGCGGTTAAAATAAAGACTCGTGTTCTCATCCCGGTGCAAGGTGGCGTTTATTCGGACGGTAAGCGTATTCACCACCAGCCGACGGAAGAAGCGGCAGCCTAGGTCTAAGCTACGTCTATGCCCGGGCAGAAGTCCCGGCCAAAGCCTAATAAAAACATTTATCTGGAGGCAACTACATATCATGAAAAAATTGCTAAGCATTATGGCGGTATCTATAGTTATGGCCTTTATCGTCGCAGGATGCGGCACCAATAATAAGAACGAAGCCGGGGCATCGAACAACGCAAGTCCTGCAAGCCCTTCAACAGAAGCCAACACGGGCGCATCTGGCGAATCGCCGGCACCGGAAGCTTCCAGCCCGATCGTCATTAAGCATGCCAAAGGCGAAACGACATTAGACAAGCCGGCGCAGCGCGTCGTCGTGCTCGAATGGATTTTCACCGAGGATCTGCTCGCGCTGGGTTTGCAGCCGGTTGGGAACGCAGACAACAAGGAGTTCGCCATTTGGGTGACTCCCGAAGTTCCGCTGGCTGGCGACGTAACCGACGTAGGATTGCGCTGGGAGCCGAGCATGGAGACAATCGCTTCATTGAAGCCGGATCTCATCATTTCCAACACCGACAACAACGCAGCTATCTACGACCAACTGAATGCCATTGCGCCGACCATCGAATTCGATCCGTATCCGGATGACATTGACCAATACACGAGAACCATCGACATCTTTAATACCATTGCGACTGCAGTAGGCAAGGAAGCCGAAGCCGACAAGTACCTGGCCGACCTGGACCAATACTATGCAGATGTCAAAGCTAAGCTGGCCGCAGCGGGCAAAGAAAATTTCAAGTATGTCCTGACCCAGGCGTTTACCTCGCAGAACAATGCGTTATTGAGATTGTTCACGGATTCGTCCGTCGTCTCCCAGACGTTGGACCGTATCGGTCTTGTAAATGAGTGGAAATCAGACAAGTTCATGAAATACGGCTACACAGACTCGACCATCGAGGCTCTTCCCGCGGTAGAGGGCACCAACTTCATCTATATCGTGGAAAAGAAGGACGATGTCTTCGCCAACGCGTTGAAGGACAATTCGATATGGAAAGGTCTTAACTTTGTTAAAGAAAATCGCACCTATGCTTTGGACGGAAGCACCTGGACGTTCGGTGGCCCGACCTCTTCGAAGGTTCTCGTGGAACGCATCGTCGAAGTTTTGACCAAATGAATACGGCCATAGATACGAATAAGCCATTTTCAAGTACGACCAGCAGTAAAAGTATAATTGCGATATTCGGAGGCGGCATCGCAGCCCTCGTGATTCTCATGTTCGCGAGTTTATGCTTCGGGGAGGCCAAGGTTTCCGTATCTACGGTCATCGCCTCCCTGCAGAACCGGCAGGACCTGATGGATCACAATCTGGTATGGGATATCCGGATGCCCCGCATGATACTGGGTCTTCTTACCGGTGCCGGGCTGGCAATTGCCGGAGCTCTGCTCCAGACGATCACCAAGAACCCGCTGGCCGCCACGGATACGCTTGGTATTAACGGCGGCGCGTATTTCATGGTTGTGCTGGGCACGATTTTCTTTCCTGCCATCCTTCATCAGTCGCCTTTCCTCATCGCTGTTCTGGGAGGAACGGCTGCCGCTATGGCAGCCTATATTTTGGCAGGTGGCAAAGCGTCAAGTCCCATCCGGCTAGCGCTATCGGGAATGATCGTGTCGCTCGTGCTCGGGTCCTTCACGAACGCGCTGCATATTTTCTATGCGTATGAATCTCAATCTTTATTCTTATGGGGCGCAGGCTCGCTTAACCAGCTGGATTGGAGCGGGGTGCAGTATGCTTGGCCGTGGACGATGGGAGCGGTCGTTCTGGCTTTCCTGTTCGGCAAGCAATTCGACGTACTGAATCTGGACGAAGCGACGGCCAGGTCGCTCGGGCAGAAGGTCGACCTTACCCGGTTTCTCGGTTTGGCGCTTTCTGTGCTTATGGCGGCCGTCGTCGTCAGCGTCGCGGGTCCGATCGGATTCGTGGGTCTGGTCGCTCCCCATCTTGTCCGTCTAAGCGGGCTGCGTTCGCACCGCTTGCTTATTCCGGCCACTGCGTTGTGGGGGGCCGTCCTCATTACCGGTGCAGATGTTCTTGCCCGTATGGTGCGCAGCGGAATGGGGGAGGTGCCCGTCGGCGCGGTCATGGCCGTCATCGGAGCGCCGTGGTTAATCTGGCTGGTCCTGCGGAAAATGAAAGGGATATCCGGCTCGGCGGGCAGCGTCTCCATGAGCGTCCTGGGCCAACCGATGAAGATCCGTTATACACGGCTGGCCGTCATTTTGCTCGTGCTCGTTATTGCGCTTATTTTGGTAAGTTTAACAATGGGAGCGACGCAGGTACCGATCAGGCAGCTATGGGCAAGCCTTATCGGCTCTGACAGCGCTGCGAGCTATTCGGTCATTATTAACTTGCGGCTGCCGCGGACTTTGGTATCGGCCGGAGCGGGTATTGCCCTGGCGGTCAGCGGCGTGCTCATCCAAAGCACGGTCCGCAATCCGCTCGCCGACGCCTCGATAATAGGCATCACCTCGGGTGCGGGCTTCGGAGCGCTTGCGGTGCTCATTGCCTGGCCGCAGCTGCCGATCTCGCTGCTGCCCATCGCGGCAATCATCGGTGCCGTGGGATCCGCCGCGATCGTCTTCGCTTTCGCTTGGCGCAAGGCGCTTAATCCATCCGTTCTGATCCTGCTCGGCATTGCGGTATCGGCAATCGGTGCGGCAGGCATCCAGGTGCTGATCGTGCGCGGCTCGCTCTGGGGAAGCACGGGCTTCATCTGGCTGACCGGCACGACTTACGGGCGCAACTGGGATCAGGTGATTACCATCGCGTTATTCCTGCTCGTGCTGCTTCCGATTGCCTGGAGTCTGGGGCGGCGGTTCGACCTGCTCGGATTTGGAGATGACAGCTCCGTCGGCTTCGGCTTGCCGGTTCGCGGTACGAGATTGGCCGCCATGGCCGTCGGCGTGCTCCTGGCGGCGGGCGCCGTCGCTTGTGTCGGTACGATCGGCTTCCTGGGCTTAATGGCGCCACATGCTGTCCGTATCCTGATTGGGCATAACACGAGGCGCTCAATCGTGCTTTCCGGCCTGCTGGGGGCGCTGCTCCTTGTGCTGGCGGATACGGTTGGCCGGACAGTGATGGCTCCCAAGGAAATCCCGTCCGGAATATTGATCACGCTGCTTGGAGCGCCTTACTTCCTGTTTATCATGTTCCGGACTTTTACGCGCAGAGCGTGACAGCTGTCTGCGACTAAATCCTATAAAGTCAGGCCGATCCTATAGCTACAGTTAACGGCTCTCTACAAATGAACGGCTTGGCGGACGAAAATTCAATGAAGTACGAGATAAAGTCCATCCTGTGCGGGATGGACTTTTTTTGACAAATCTTCCGTTACAGACAGGAGGCTTACGTCTAACTAAGTGAATCATGATCTGTTGACGGCATCGACGTGGACATCTCATAAATATCGAGCATTTCGTGTTCAAGTCCCCGGTACAAGTCCATCTTGGGCTCATAACGCAATAGAGACTGTGCTTTCGTAATATCTGCCCATGTATGTCTGGGCTCCCCGTACGTAGGCCGGATAAATTGAATGTCCACTTTTTTGCCAACCAATCGCTCTAAAATGGAGATACATTCAAGAACAGAAGCGCGCTCCTTACCTCCGATATTGATCGTTTCGCCGATAACATTGTCCGCATAAGCTACTTGGGCAACAGCGCGTACGCAATCTTCTACAAATGTGAAATCACGGGTTTGCTGGCCGTCGCCATAAATAGGAATCGGCTTACTGTGCATAATGTGATTAATAAAACGGTGAAAAGCCATATCCGGTCTCTGTCTCGGACCATATACAGTGAAAAATCGGAGGATCACGACAGGGACCTGATCGTTATGAGCATATACATGACACAACTGTTCGCCGGTAAGCTTGCTGACACCATAGGGAGACAGGGGGGCTGTTGGGACAAGCTCGTTTACTTGACCGGTCTTTTCTCCATAAACGGAGGAGGTTGAAGCATAAATTAATTTTTTGACCGGATATTGACGGCAGCCTTCCAGCAAGCATTGGGTAGCCAAAATATTATTCGTCACATATGTCTCAAAATCGGGACCGAAACTTGATCGTACACCAGGAATTCCCGCCAGATGATACACAATGTCTACGTTTGGAAGCAGGGTTGCCCATGAAACATTCAATAGATGCTGCTGTATAAAAGAAAATCGCGGGTGATGGAGCAGCGCTCGAAGGTTGCGCTTCCTCATCCATTCAGGAGTAGCCGTCGGGACAAATGCATCCAGTCCGGTTACCTGATTGTTTTCATCCTGAAGCAATCGCTCACATAGGTGTGAGCCAATAAATCCGGCAGCGCCGGTGACTAATATATGCATAGATACCATCCTTTAGCTGATTTGGGAATAAATAATTACATTATTACTTTATCTCCGTCCAGCTCATGCCTATGCCTGAGTAATGATAGCCTTGTGCAGTCATTTGCGCACCATCCAGCATGTTTCTGCCGTCAAACAGGTAGGGCTGCTTCAAGCGGCGCTTTAGCTGCTCCCAGTCCATCGTCATATATTGCTTCCATTCCGAGCATAGGATGACAGCATCGCAGTTTTGTACAGTTTTCTCAACGGAATCGAACTGCTTCAGATGTTTGGACAGCATACTTTTTGGAAGCTTGGCTATCGGGTCGTGGACTCTGATAACAGCAGAGTTTTCCAGCAGCTTCGAAATAATACCGATTGCTGGTGCTTCTCTGATGTCATCGGTATCCGGTTTAAAGGAAATACCTAATACCGCAATGGTTTTCCCGTTAAATGAGCCCAACAGCTGTTCCCAAATGTTCATATAATAAAGGGCTTGCGTCTGATTGACCTGAACTACCTTTTCCAATATAGTCAGGTCCACATCATGCTCCCGAGCGGTGAACAGCAGCGCATGGATATCTTTGGGAAAGCAGGAGCCTCCATATCCGATACCTGCCCTTAAAAAGTGCGGTCCAATCCGATGATCCATCCCGATCCCGACTGCAACATCGGCAATGTTCACGCCCATTTTCGTACACAGTCTTGCTAATTCATTCATGTAGGAGATCTTCGAAGCCAAAAAGGCATTTGCGGCGTATTTGATCAGCTCAGCTGTTTTGGGCTTGGTAACCACTACAGGGCCATTTACATGCTTATATAGAGATCGAAGCAGCTCTGTGGCTTGGTCATTATCACTGCCGATAATAATCCGATCAGGCTCAAGTGCGTCTTGTAATGCGCTGCCTTCTCTCAGAAATTCAGGGTTGGAAACCACGTCAAAAGGTATTGCGGAAGGCTGGGCTTGGTTGATCCATTGGACTACCTGTTCGTTGGTTCCAACTGGAACCGTGCTTTTGATAACAATCAGCCTGTATCCCTGCATGTGCTTGCCGATACTTTCCGCTGCTTCTTTGATAAACTGCAAATCCGCGCTGCCATCACTTCCAGATGGCGTCCCGACACAGAGAAAGATGACTTCATTATCGTCGATAGCCTGGCCGATCTCTGAAGTAAAAGTGATCCTGCGGGAAGCCAAATGCGTTCTTAGCATTTCATCCAAGCCAGGCTCATAAAAGGGAAGTACGCCGTGACTCAACGTTCGAATCCTTGACTTATTCGGATCCAAACCGGTTACTTGCCATCCAAGCTCAGTAAGCAGCAAAGCCGTTGCCACTCCGACATAGCCCATCCCCATGATTAGAATATTCATCTGTTAGTCCCCCATGAGGTTTGCACATACACCGATTGTGGACCGCCTCTATCAATCTCTTTCATAAAAAGAGTCAGGTTCTGGGGACGTATCACAATTCCAATCCCGCATTTTTGTAGGTTAACCAGCTGTTCAATGCAATAATAGTGAATTGGCTTGTTGGCTGCCGGAAGTAATGCTTTTGGTGTTACTTCAGAAAAGGGGTAGAGCCTGCTTCCTCTGCCAGCACAGAAAATTAGTCCCTTCATATGGTTTGGACTCCTTACATAAATGAATTTATTATTAAGTTATGAATATAATTTTCATATGGTAGGGCATTTAGCAGTTTATAGTAAAATATGCTTTTTAATCGATAATAGCTATATGATCAACTGAAATCCGCGGTTTTACTCTATCAACAGCCTGCACAATAAGATCAGGGGATCATAGAATACAGGGAAACCTGAAAAGTTTCTAACTAGAAATGAAGGGAATGATCGTGGTGTCATTAGCAGATCAAGTAAAGCAAATGCTAGAAAGTCATCCTGAGATTGTGGAGATTCAAGTAGAGTATTTAAACGGGGAAAAAAAGGATTACTCAATGGAAGAAGACGGTGAGCTTTCCGTGACCAGAGAGGCTGCAATTAGCCATCTGTTAAGCGAAGTGGATTGGGCGCAAGTAGATGAAATTGAAGTAGAATACGAAAATGGCGACAAAAGCGAGATGGATGTAGAGACTGGGGAATTGGAAGCCCCGGAAGCAGATGATGATGATGACGACGAAGAAGACAGTGAAGAAGAAGTGGAAGAAGCAGGCAGCAAAGAAGAATAAGACGGTGAAGACGAAGTTTAAGTATGGGCATTAATAAAGATATCTTGTCTGGTCAACCCGCCACCCTGCCGGGTTGATCATTCGTTTATGGGAATGCCGTTGTTGGGGCTATGTATTATGTGCCGGATAGAAGCATCAGTCCTAAACTGGACACCTGTGATCAGGAGTCCAGCGTAGAAACTGATTCAGAAGGGCTCGTTACTTGCGTTCCCAGACGGACAAGATATCGTCAGCAACTCGCTTCCAAGTGAAATGCTGCTCGACCATACGTCGGCCATTCAGGCCCATCTGACGAGAAAGATGAGGATTTGATAACAGTTGATTAAGATGATGTGCATACTCCATAGGATCCTCCGGGTTCATTAAAAGGAGACCATTATTGTCTCTCACAATTTCCGGATTGCCTCCTCGATTAGTGGTGAGAAATGGGAGTCCCGCAGCCATTGCCTCGTAGTGGACCCTGGCCAGCGGCTCCTGCCAAATAGAGGTACAAACGAACACATCACTTGCACAAAACCAACGATGAACATCGTGTGCCTGCACGTATCCGGTTGTGATTACAGGTATAGGGGAACGCTCTGCAAGAGCGCGGACATAAGCCACATAATCACTAATTGTATTATCGTTGTACCAAGCACCGCCTACAATCACAAGCACAGCATCCTGCTGTAGATGTGACATGGCGCGGACAAGAACATGGGGCCCTTTATTACGTGACAATCTGCCTACAAACAGGATTACCTTTTTAGATGTAAGATTATGCTCCGTTCTAATGCTGTCTCTGGCTTGCAAAGAATACGGGGATTCGGTCCAAGGGGCAAACAGACTTAAATCAACCCCGGAGTAGATCGTTTTCAGTTTTGGCTCTACTTGAGGGAAGTATTCGATAATCGTACGGCCAATATAATTACTTATGGTAATAATCCGTTCAGCTTGCTCTATTGCAGCGCTGCCTTCGGCTCTGCTGATTTTTTCAGGATTAAACATGTCGTTATGCATACTTAATATAATTCTGGCGTTTGGTACAGCATCATGTACGGGGGCAATGAGCCTTGGCCGATTAAAGATATGAATAATATCATATTGCTCCTGATTTTGGGAGAGAAAGTGAATCACACCTAGGGAGTAGACGTCAAACACGCCATCTGAATTTACCCGGACATAACGGATGCTTTCGCTAACTTCTTCGTTTGGCAAATCCGGGTCTGTTCTTCCGAGGACCGTGATCCTGTGATGCTTGCTTAATATCGATGCGACACCACAGATATAAGTTTGGATGGCGCCGCCTCTAATGTTAGGAACAGGCAGCTTTTCAGTACAGATCATTAATATGTTCATTAGGACATTTCCTCCTAAAAGTTTTCGCAGTCTACTTGTGGCTTTGCCTTGGCAAAACCCTCTTCGTATGCATCACCCTTGTTTTCAAGCTTACAGTGAAAGCATCCACTTTTTGAACAACCTCTCTTAATCGGGCAGGCTTTTGCATCCTCGATTTAAAGACTTGGCTTAATGGGGGACTAGGTTGTTTTTTCCTAGGCGCTATTGTTGGCCGAATGGGAGACTTAAGGAGACACAGTTGTTTTTTCTTAAGCGCTATTGTTGGCTTAATGAGAGACTTAAGGAGACACAGTTGTTTTTTCTTAAGCGCTATTGTTGGCTTCATGGGAGACTTAAGGAGACACGGTTGTTTTTTTTTAGGCGCTATTGTTGGTTTAATGGGAGACTTAAGGGGATGTGGTTGTTTTTTCTTAGGCGCTATTATTGGCTTAGTGGGAGACTTAAGGGCATTTGGTTGTTTTTTCTTAGGCGCTATTATTGGCTTAGCGGGAGACTTAAGGAGATTTGGTTGTTTTTTCTTAAGCACTATTTTCTTATTAGTTGCTGCAGGTGATTGTAAAGCTTTCTTTACTTTCGGCTTTTTAAGCCATTTAACCATTTTTGGATTGGATACTAGGCGCGATTTCAACAGCCTTTTACGAATTTTTCGCTTTTTCCTGACAACCACTTTTTTGGTTTTTTTCTTTGATCTCGAAGGCTTGGGAATTTGAGTGACAATTCCGCCTTGCTCATTTGCAATTGGTTGTTCAGTTAGGCCGCTTGCGGCTTCCATGCCTGGATGGATAGCTTGCTCTTGAACACCAACGGCTGCTTGGTGCTGTATGAGGGGCACTCCTGCCGGTTCAGATATAAGTGGCGCGTGTGTAACCGGACCGGTATGATCAGAATGTACATCTTTAGCTTTATTTTTAGAATCCGGTACATAGGTCGGCTTAGAAGATTTGACAGGAACATGCTGTTTTTTAGGCTCCCGCTGTTTTTTAGGTAAGGCAGCATCAATAACAGGAATGGCTGTGTCCCGCTGTTTTTTAGGTAAATCAGCATCACCAACAGGAGCGGCTGCGTCCTGCTGTGGTTCAGGTAAATCAGCATCACCAACAGGAATGGCTGCGTCCTGCTGCGATTCAGGTAAATCAGCATCACCAACAGGAATGGCTGTGTCCTGCTGTGGTTCAGGTAAATCAGCATCACCAACAGGAGCGGCTGCGTCCTGCTGTGGTTCAGGTACATCAGCATCACCAACAGGAATGGCTGTGTCCTGCTGTGGTTCAGGTAAATCAGCATCAACAACAGGAATGGCTCCCTCGTGCTGTTGTTCCTCTGTGTCTTCCCAGGGGTTCTGCGGTATATCGATACCCACAGGAAGTTTAATTCCTTGATGAATGGGCTGCTTACGCACAAATTCCCAATTGGATTCTTCCGTTGTGTATTGTGCCGGCAAGTAATTCGCTTTATCCTGCTCAAGCCCTGTTAAGGCTTCCCATTTACTGCTTTCGGTAGCCAGTACACGCGCCAGAATAGGTTCAAGCTCATGCTGCAAAAATAATTTCGGATCAAATACAATCTCTTTGATATGCTTATAAAATTCATTAGGGAATGCCATATCGATCCATAAAAGCTCAAACATATCCTGATCGATCTGATTAGCCTCATGGTAAGCACCGATCATCCCGCGAATCCAGTTCAAATCCCAGTTGCCCATATCATCCATCGTACTCGTGATCAATTTGCGCAAATCACGGAAGGGCAGGTCGTAAGCGACGCCATCCAGGTCAATAACCCATATTCCCCCAGGCCCCATTTGACCATTGGACCAGCCATAGTCCTGATGAGCAAGCCCCCAATGCTGCTCGCCTTTGGTGATCATCTTGAAATAGGGCGATGACTGGAAACGATCGAATATGTCATAAGCCTGTTTTTTAAACTCATCAATAACAGAAAGCAAACGCTCACTTGAGGGTATTTCCCGATAGGCGGTAGCAATGTCTTCAAACCATCCGATTTTGGCCATGATTTTCTCATAATATTTGGACCATCCGTACAATCGGGACGATTTGGCTGCACCGAATGGAGGGGCATATCCTTGGGAATGCTTATGAAACTCTCCGAGTCCGTAGCAAAGCGCAGCTGCACCCTCCAGATCGATTTTCGAAACCTGCTGCAGAGGTTCAATCCATTCCGTTACAATCCATAGCTTGCCCCCCGCCTCAACATAAAGCGTATTTTCTTTGTTAGGAATGAAGGCAGGAACCTTGGCACCTTGCTCAACCATATACTGCTGGGCTCCGATACTGAACAGGCTTCTTTTGGGATCTCTGTGCAGTACCTTAAGGCTGCGTGGACCGTGATCCGTATTGATTCTCCAAATAGCACCGCCTTTATCGGGTTTGGATGTAATCAGCAGCATGTCAGAAACAACCATTTCGTACTGCTCCATAACCTGATATGCGATCTTTTCGAGCTCTGGCGGGACGTATTGCTCAAGAACGGTTCCGGGGGGCAGTGTATTCTCGAGATGGTCCCAGGGACCGATTAAATAGTTCTCCAATTCCATCACTCCTCAAATAAAATTAATGTACCGGGCAGCCTTCGACTGGATGGCCTGACCGTCTAAGTTCAGATGCTTCCCGGTCGTCTGTGAAATGTGAAAATGGTCAGAAGCTCACGGGTCAGGGAAAGGGTGCAGGTTTCCTAAACAAGTTAGCGTGCATCTATTTCTAAGCATATGTCATCTATGGATTCGTTGATATGTACATTCGTGGATTTTGCTTTATTAGCGAAAGCTGAGTATATTAAAATACAATTCATCATCAAGGGCATTTGACCCGTTGAGACAGGGGAGTGAAAATCGCTAGGCATAGCGCGGCTGCGTTTAACTCCTCGTGCAAACAAGCAATCCGATAAGCCATGCGGCTGTATCCGATTGCTTGTTTTTTAATGAACTACCACCCTTCGGCCAGTAAACTACTCCCATTCTCCAGTGCAAACCATTAATGATATTCCCATTTTTCGAACGGGCAGAGCCAGCCAAGCGAAGTATTCGGCTGCATAGAATTCAGAATTAGATAATACATGTGAGCCTGATTAGTCCATGTCCGTTCAACAATCGATATGTTATTTTGATTACAAGGCAGCGCTCAAAGCCGCTGAACACACCCGCAAGAATGGCTATTCAATCGGGCGCGGGAGATGCATCTTAGGGACTGTATGAGTTATGGTTACGACGAAAATGGGTGGCATGGGCAGTATTCCTAACTTCGTGGAAGGAGAACATTTTATATCTCAGACTAGTGATCGAGAGGTGGAGACAATTGAGGGCGCTGGTGATCGAAAAACCGCATCAAGCTACCATTCAAGAAGTGGAATATCCAAAACCGCGAATGAATGAAGTAACCATCAAAGTGGAACGAACAGGGATATGCGGAACCGATATTCATATTTATGAAGGGACGTATATATCGTCCTATCCGCTTATTCCGGGGCATGAATTTTCTGGTGTCATTCATGAGATCGGCCCGGCTGTAACGGGATATTCAGTGGGTGACAGAGTGAGCGCGGATCCCAATATATTTTGCGGTCATTGTGAATATTGTCAGACGCACAGGTCCAATCAATGCGAGAATTTTGCTGCAACAGGTGTAACCAGGAACGGGAGCATGGCAGAATATGTTCGAGTTCCCGCTAATACGCTTATCAGAATGCCCGATTCCATGACGTTCCAGCAAGGGGCTTTCATTGAGCCAATGGCGTGTGTGGTTTACGCCATGAACCGACTGCAGGTTCAGGCAGGGGACAGAGTCATTCTTTTCGGTGCGGGTGCGATGGGACAACAATTGGTGCAGGCAATATCGCGTTCAGGGGCATCAGAGCTGGCTGTGGTCGACATCTCCCCATCCAAGCTGCGAATTGCGGAGCAGTTTGGGGCAACCCGAACGATATTGAGTGATGAGCTTGATACACGACTGTCCGGTCAGGCCTTCGATATTGTTGTGGAGGCAACCGGTATTCCTGCCGTGATCCAAAAAGCCTTTACGTATATGGGGCCTGCAGCTAAATATTTGCAATTTGGAGTGGCAGACAGCGAGGTTACGGTGCCATTGAGTCCATTCAAGCTATTCAATAAGGATTGGACCATCCTGGGTTCCATGGCTGTTCATTATACAACGATCCCGGCGATGAGGTGGATCGACGAAGGACGTGTCCAAGTTGATCATTTGGTTTCACAGACACTTTCATTGGAGCAGACTCTCGATTTTTTTGAGAACGCAAAGAATAGAGATTTCCTTAAAACACAAATTCAACTTTAGTATAGATCAAGGAGTGAAAAAATGAGATTCGAACATGTTCAGTCAGATGTTACGGTTGTTGGCGGCGGACTTTCAGGAGTAAGTGCGGCGGTTGCTGCTGCCCGCTTGGGGAAGAAGGTCTCTCTCATTCAGAATCGTCCCGTTCTGGGCGGTAATTCAAGCAGCGAGATGCGTGTATGGGTCGTTGGAGCAACGGGTCACGGTGTCAATCGTTATGCGCGGGAGACGGGCATACTAGGCGAAATGTTTGTGGAAAATCAATATACGAATCCTGAGGGCAATCCGTATTATTGGGATCTCATCGTCCTGGAGAAGGTTCGTCATGAACCTAATATCCAATTGTTCTTAAATACGGATGTCCATGAGGTTGAAGCGGAAGGCGATGAATTAAACCGCCATATTATATCGGTGACAGGCTGGATGATGGGCTCTGAACGTAAAATCCGTTTTGAAAGCCCCGTCTTTCTGGATTGTACAGGCGATGGATTAATCGGTTTCCTGGCTGGGGCAAAATATCAAATTGGACGTGAGGCCAAACACGAGTTTAATGAAGCGTGGGCTCCGGATGTGTCAGACAATATTACGCTGGGAAGCACGCTGCTCTTCTATACCAAGGATGCCGGACGCCCTGTGAAGTTTGTTCCACCAAGCTTTACGAAAGATATTACCCAAACGCCAATTCCGATCAAAAGGGTACTTAGCAGCGGGGACTCCGGCTGTCATTATTGGTGGATAGAGTGGGGCGGAGCAGAGGAAATAGATACCCTTCATGATAATGAGCTTATTCGTGATGAATTATGGTCTGTTATTTATGGAATATGGGATTACATTAAAAATTCCGGAAAATTTGAAGCGGAAACGATGACTCTGGAATGGGTTGGCAGCATGCCGGGGAAACGGGAATACCGCCGCTTCAAAGGAGACTATGTATTAAACCAGAACGATCTGGAACGCCAAACGGAATTTGATGACAATGTAACCTACGGAGGCTGGTCGATTGATCTGCATCCGCCTGAAGGGATGTATGCCGCGGATTATACGTCTCGCCATTATCATTCGGATGGTATCTATCAAATTCCATATCGTTCCCTTTATTCAGTCAATGTCAATAATCTGCTATTTGCAGGTAGAAATATTAGCGCGACACATATTGCTTTTGGATCCTCACGAGTAATGGGTACATGTGCTTCTGTCGGACAAGCGGCGGGGACAGCGGTGGCGCTCTGTGTGGAGAACAAAGCAACTCCCCGAGAGGTTTATGAGAAGCATTTGAAACAACTGCAGCAGACCCTCTTATGGGAAGATTCATCCGTGATCGGGATTAAGAACGAAGATCCTGCAGATCTCGCACTGCAAGCGAAGGTAATTGCTTCAAGCTATGTGAACCGGCTTGCCATTGAACGAGCCGATGAATCATTCGAGCTATCAACAGATGCAGCCTTCTTGATGCCTGTGGACCCTAAGATAGAGAAAATACAAATTCTTTTGGATTCCGCCAGCGACACCACAGTTGAGGTTGAAGTATGGGATACGGGAAGACAGGAAAATTATATTCCTCATCGGCTTCAAGTACGGGACGCTCAAACCATTAAGAAGGGCAACAAACAATGGATAGAATTCAACCTCCCCTGGAGCCCGGAAAGAGCGCAGAATGCTTTTGTGATCGTGAAGGAAAATCCGGGTGTAACCCTCTATCTGTCACGCCAGCCAATGAGCGGAGTGCTCTCATTCATTAAAGAAAAGGCGCTGAATGTAGCTCGTGGGATGGAATCGCTCAATCATGATCAGCTCGTAGTGAAATGGAATATGAAACGTGTCGTGCGCAAACCCTTCTGCTTCCGGTTGGTGGATGAGACTAATGCCTTTGAGCCTGGCAAAATTATCGATGGTTACCAGCGTCCTTATGGCGGAGCCCATATGTGGCTCGCAGAGCATGCGAGGAAAGAAGCCTGGATTGCATTAAACTGGGATAAAGCAGTGAAGGTTAATGAAATCCATATTACCTTTAATGATGATGTGAATGAAGATCTTATTAATCTGCATCATCATCGGACTGAGTTTGATGTCATTCCGGAATTGGTCAAGGATTATCGTGTAGAGGTCTACGACAGCGGCAATTGGAACTCATTACTAGAAGTGAAGGGCAACAGGCAGCGAAAGAGAAAGCATATCCTGGAGAACGGGGTGCAGACCCGGCAGTTAAGGCTTGTCGTGGAGCAAACCAATGGGACAGCTTATGCCGAGATCGTTGAAATCCGGGTTCGTTAAGATAATCATGGTGTGACAGCAGCAAACAAGGCTATCCGTGAAGGATAGCCTTGTTTGCTTGCTTCGTATGGAGGATGGTTTAAACGAATTGGCGCTGAGAAGAAACTACATTTCGGTATTCGGACGGGGTAACGCCCTCCATCTTTTTGAAGCATCTGCTAAAGTAGAACGCATCGTTGAACCCGACAAGCTCGGAGATTTCTCCGATATTCGCAAAGCCTTCCTTCATCAATTCCTTAGACTTGTTAATACGTACATTGATTAAATATTCGATCGGAGAGCTTCCGGTTATCTCCTTGAAAATCACCTGCAGGTAAGATTGGCTGAGTTGGATATAGTTGGCCAATTCCTGAAGCTTCACTTTACTCGAGTAATTATCCAGTATATATTGCGAGATCTTTTCTACTTTCCTGATTTTATCATAGTTTAAAGATTGTTTGGATGAGTTCCAGAGGAAGAGGAGATTAAGGATCTCCATGAAACAGGCTCTTTCTCTGGTTACTTTATTGAAAGTAGTGGGAGAGATCCATTCCTTCGTTAAATTCTGGAACAAATGAAGCACCCTGGAGAATAGATGAGCATCATTTAATCGAAGAAACGATTGAATAGGCAGGGGAATGTCTTTTTTGATCCAATCCTTGTCATCGAATAATAGGCAGGAATACTGGAAATCCACCCCGTAACATTTCATTGGATTATCCTCGAACGTATACCCCCATCTGAGATCGCCGGGCTTAAAGTAGATCAAATCCCCTTTGCCGACTCGCCGCTCTTCATTACATCCGATAACGGCTTCCCCGTCGTACACAAGAATGAAGGAGTGGGTGTCCCATACCTTTCTATGATTTACCCATGAACCATTTACGACCCTATGGATGACTTGTATGAAGTGAGGAACCATGTTGTGTAAATCACCTAGAGCATCGTTCATAGCATTCACCCCGCCCTTAGATTATGCGTAAACGCATACTTTGCTTGTTCGTACGGAGTCGATGTTAACACAATATAATAATGCATATCAAGGTGATTAGTTCATGGTAGGGCTATTTTTAATAGGATAGTATTATTTTTGCATTTAGCGTATATCGGAAGGGAGCGGTAACGTAAAACCATATTCTAAGGGGGACGATACGAGTGAATAATCGTAAAATGATAGTATCGCTTTGTGATGCAATCTAAGAACTGACCGTTGCAGGGTTTAAGCCTGCAACGGTCAGTTTTTTTCGGGATTCCGCATCTAGGGGAACCCTTATCATACGGCAGGCGGAATTATTGACCTGGATAGGCATCTTTAACATGATATCGTCCTTTGGGCACCACCATAGGAGATCCCGAAATAGGGTCTGGGATCACCGTGCAATCCAGCCTGAAAATGTCTTTAACCAAAGTGCTCGTAATCACCTCTGCTGGCTTACCCTCAGCGACAAGCATTCCCTTATGAAGTGCAAAAATATGGTCCGCATAACGCGCGGACAGATTTATATCATGAAGCACCATTACAATCGTCGTTCCGTGTTTGCGGTTTAGATCGGTGAGCAGATCCAGAATCTCGACTTGATAGGTGATATCCAAAAAGGTTGTCGGTTCATCGAGAAATAAGATGTCCGTTTGCTGCGCCAGAGCCATTGCGATCCAGACGCGCTGTCGTTGACCGCCTGAAAGCTCATCAATATTATGATTGGCAAACTCGGTTATATCCATAATGCTCATCGCTTCGTCAACGGCTTCATAATCCTTTTTGGTCCATCCGCCGAGCAAGGATTGGTGGGGAAACCTTCCTCGTCCAACCAAATCCGTTACAGAAATTCCTTCCGGAACAAGAGGAGATTGCGGCAGCAGTCCTACCACCCTGGCCAATTGCTTGGGCGGGATTTTACTGAGCGGCTTGTCATCCAGCGTGATTGTGCCTGATATGGGTTTGATCAGCCGGGCCAGCGTTTTAAGAAGCGTAGACTTTCCGCAGCCGTTGGATCCAATAATAACGCTTATTTTATTGCTGGGTATAACAAGGCCCACACCGTGAATAACCGTTTTATTCTCATAGCCCGCTACGATTTGGTCGGCTTGAAAAATATGTGTCGGTTTCATTATAATTCTCCCTTTCGATTCATGCGGATTAACAGGAAGATCAGATAAGGCGCTCCGAGTAATCCGGTAATGATGCCTACGGGGAATCTGTACTCAAAAGCAAATTGTCCGATCAGATCTGCCGCCAGGACCAAATTGACGCCAACAAGTCCTGCCGGAATGACGTTGGAGAAACCAACTCCGACCAGTCTTTTTGCGATCGGTCCCGCAAGGAAGGAGACAAAGGCTATTGGACCCGTGGTAGCAGTAGCAATAGCAATCATGAAGACGGAACTGACGATAAGCAGAATTCTTGTCCTGTCCGTGCTCACACCGAGAGAAGAAGCCGATTGTTCGCCAAGTTCCAGGATACTCAGATGTTTGCCCAGCACGATCACGACAGGCGCAAAGATCAACACGGTTATAAAAAGAGGCGGCAGCTCGTGCATTTGTGATCCGTTGAGGCTGCCTGTGAGCCATCTGAGCGCTGCGGGAACATCCTGTTCCGCGCTAACCAGCAGAAGATAGGAAATGACAGCGTCAAGCATGGCCTGAATACCGATCCCGATAAGGATTAACCGCCCGATGGAAAATGACGTTCCTCTGGATAATATATAAATCAATAGTACAGTAGCAAGACCCGCAATCACGGAAGCGACGGAAACAACAGCTCCGCTTGTTTGAAGTACGGTTATGCAGAAAACAGCCGCCGCGCTCGAACCGGAAGTAATGCCGATGACATTTGGATTCGCAAGAGGATTACGCAGCATCGTCTGGAAGGTGTAGCCGGCAATGCCAAAAGCAAATCCGGCAAAAAGGCCTGCCAGCATTCTCGGCAGCCGGATCGTATTAACCGCAAAAGAAACGCCTTTGATGTGCTCTCCCGCCAGCGTTCGAATAACATCTTTAACCGGATAGATGGTGCTCCCCAGTAAAAGCATGACACAGCCAAGAATACATGCAAGTACGGCAAGAAAGCCCGTAACCAGTATCCATCGGCGGCGTCTTTGACGTCTGCCCGACATAATAAATGCAATCGATTGATTTGTCATAATGAGCGCACTTTCGATCTCATAGCTACTATGATTAGGATGGGGGCTCCAATAAACGCTGTGACAACACCGACTTCAAGCTCACCCGGACTGCCGATGAGCCTGCCGCCTACATCGGATATCGTCAGAATAATGGCTCCGGAAAGAGCTGACATCGGTATAATAAAGCGCAAATCGGGTCCAAGAATAAGTCGAATAACATGTGTGGATAACAGCCCGATGAAACCAATAGGTCCTGCCATGGCAGTAGTTGCGCCGCACAATAGAACACCTGCAAGAGCCGCAATGAGCCTTAGTGTTCCTGTACGAACGCCTAATCCGGTCGCTACATCGTCTCCCAGCGCCAACGCATTTAGTGCCGGAGCGGTAATAAAACCGACCAGCAATCCGACGAGCAGGAACGGAATGAAAGTGCCAATAGCGCTCCAGGTTGCCGAGCCGACGCTTCCCACTTGCCAGAATCGGAATTGATCCATGACATAAGAGCGTGGAATGATGATGGCGGTGACCAGAGAAGACAGGGCGGCACTTGTGGCAGCTCCGGCTAAGACAAGCTTAATGGGCGTGGCGCCGCCACGCCCCATTGAGCCGATTCCGAATACGAACAACGCAGTTATCGCAGCCCCTGCCAAAGCCAGCCATATATATTGATTGGCGGTGCTTATGTTCAGGAACGCAATGCCGCACACCACGAACAACGATGCGCCTGTATTCACGCCCAGTATACTCGGGTCGGCAATTGGGTTACGAGTGACCGCTTGCATAAGCGCTCCGGAAACTCCGAGTGCCGCACCGCAAAATAAACTGAAGACGGTCCGGGAAATCCGCTTGCGAACCACGTTTGCCCCGTAGGAGTCTACGTCCTGGTGAAATAACCCGTCGATTAATTCATGGAACCGCACCGGCCGGGAGCCCAAGACCAGCGAGGCAATCACGCATAAGACCAGTGAGACGATACAAATGACCAGAACCAAGGTGAAATTCCTCGGGATATGCGAGCTTAGCCGGTTGTTGTTCGAAATCGATGAACTATTCATTGATCTTGTCGATAGCTCCTGCGATTAATTTCAAATATTCATCAATGGTAAAGGATATCGAAAGCGGGTTAGGGTTCCCGGAAGCTGCCAAAGGCGTGCCGTTGCCGATAAACACAACAGAACCTCTTTGAATGGCCGGGATTTTGCTGAGCAAGGAATCCGCTTTAACGGCTTCATATAAGCTTTCATCGCCATAGCCGATTATGATATCAGCATCGTTCAGTGCGTCCGCATTCTCGGCGCTTAAATTCAATGAGTAGCTGGTTGGATCCGTAATCAGACTCGTGATGCTTTCAGGATAAGTCATTCCCAGCTCGATCAGAAAATCGCCGCGGGGGTCTGCAGGCGTATAAATGTGAAATTTGGACATATCTTTAGCCGAGAAGTTGACCCAGGCAACTTTTTTGCCTTGCAGCTGCGGATATGCGCTTGCCTTTTCTTTAACCAGGTTCTCGGTGTCTTTAATGAGTTGTTCGCCTTCAGCTTTCATGCCCATGCCTGTTGCACTGAACAGCACTTGCTCACGCCACGTGGTTGCCCAAGGCTTGGACTGGTACGGCACAACAGGAGCGATTTTGCTAAGAATATCATAGTCTTCCTGGGTAATACCGGAATAAGCCGCAAGAATGACATCGGGGTTCGAATCCGATATAGCTTCAAAATCAAGGCCGTCCGTATCTTGGAAGACATTAGGCTCGCTCACATTAAGTTCCTTGAGTTTTGCAGCGGTCCAAGGCAGCAGTCCGCTGTCATCCTGAACGCCGTAATTCGCCGCCGAGAAGCCTACGGGTACAACGCCCAGTGCGAGAACTACATCGTGGTTAGCCCATTGTATCGTAGCGACACGTTCAGGCTTGCTTTCAATAACTGTTTCGCCAAAAGCATGTTTAATTACGATCGGATACTCGGAATTCCCGGAATTCTCATCCTTGGAAGCGGGAGCATCGGTTTGAGTTTTTTCAGTATTTGCCGCATCATTCGCAGCTGGAGAGGGTGCAGGCGTCGAATTGGACGGCTCACTGGAACAACCTGCCAGCACTAAAGCAAACAAAGCGGTAATGAATAATGTGATGAATGAGAACTTTCTTTTTGTGTTCATGTGAGGACCCTTCCTTTATCATGAATGTATTCTTTGTCTTGATAATGATTATCAATGTCAATAAATATACTTCCTTTTTAGTCGGGTTGTCAATGAATAATTTGCGAACTATTTGTGATGAATGGGATGCAAATAAAAAAAGCAAAACCTCTTTGGAGAAGTTCTGCTACTTAAGGAACATGCATAGGTTTGCGGATTTTGGTGTCGATAAAAATTAATAGAGGCTTGAGGGCAATACGGGGATCTGTCTCTTTTGTGGCAGCTTTTTTCAGTGATGTGGTGTCAATGATTTATCGTTTATTAGGGGTCCCGCCTGGACCAAGCCCATATTGATAGCTTCCCACAAGTACAGGGATACAAGAGTTGAATAAGGCTTCCACTGGGCATGTTTGCGATGTAATTGAGATTGACCGCCGCTATCCTCGGATGCATAAAGCCATTCCGCAGCACGGTTAAGTCCACGATCCCCAAAAGAGAGAACATCCTGTCTTCCCAAATAGAAAATAAGAAACATCTCCGCGGTCCAACGGCCAACACCCTTTATGGAGGTTAATAAACGAACGACTTCCTCGTCATCCATCCCGCCAAACGCTTGAAAATCAAGAAAACCTTCTCTTACCCGCTCGGCGACGTAGTCGACCACATCATTTTCTACAAGTCAACGCTGTTGTCGAGTCTTACGGGTTCTGGAGATGCTCCATCCACCGATAGCAGTTTGAATTCGCCAGCCAGTTAGAACGGAGGGAGAGTGGCAGGAAACCGTTGCGAAATTGAAAGATGTACATATGCGCATTCGAGAGAAACTTATCACGATGAGTGATCAAGACCTGCAGAACGAACTGGATGGGATCACGATTTACCAGTGGGTCTCGGATCTTGTCTACCACGCTGTCTATCATACCGGACAAATCATTTTCATCCGTAAATTGCAAGGCTCGTGGCCAGCTTAGTATTAATCGCCACTGGCTGAACCACCCCATGTGACGGCGATAATTTTGTTGTGGAGTGCTGCAGGCGGTGGACTTATTCGACAGAGGGAGTCCCAAACGTCATATAATGACGGAGGGACCTCTCTTTTTATTTGCTAGGAAAACTGTTGACGTCCTTATAATGGAAATAATATGATGAAATAAGCGGGACGAGAGGAAGTTGGCGAATGAGCATGAAGAAAAAGATACTATCTGTTGGCGGTGTATTTATTGTAGGTGTACTTGCGGGTTCGGCCCTCATGTACAATAATTCGTTCTACCATACGATCAATGACGCGCTGGGCAAAGGCGCGACGCAGAATTCGATCGGCAATGTGGGCGGGGTAGAGACGATTAATGTAAATGGCATGGATCTTGAAACGGCAATGAAGGCGGTTCAAGAGCAACGCGCACAACTACTGGAAAAGCAGCTGCAGGATCAAATCGCAGCCGTACAGGCCAGGAATGATCAGATAGCCAAATTAAATAACTATCAGTACAAACTGGGAGAGGTAAAGGCAGGATTCCCAGCCGACGCCAAATCCGATTATCTTATAAATGACAACCAGAAAGAAACCTTGAGAATCGCAAGGGATGAAGCCGGGATTACCGCAGAGCTGCCGGTAAATAAAGGCGAACTCGAAGCATTAGTGTCGCAAGTAAAAGGCCAAATCGACGCTTTATCGAATTCGCAGCAGATGGATATGCTTCGTTTGCAAAGTCTGAGTAATAAGCGAAATGAAGCGTTCGAAACGATGACGAACTTTATCAAGAAGATGCAGGATTCCAGAAGCAGCATTATCGGCAATATGAGATAAGGGAAGTTGAGCAGATGTCCTCCGAAGACACTCTTTCTTTTTTGCACGAGCTCCCTCTATTGCGTGGTATCCCGGATAAAGAGCTGCGGATTGCGGCCCGTTCTATTCAATCCATAGATTTCATAGACGGGCAATCGCTTCTTGTTGAAGGTGAAATTGGCAAGGAATGTTATTTTATTCGTACAGGCAAGGTGCAGGTTTCATCGCGTAATCTGGTCGGGAAGTCGATGCTGCTGGCCGAGCTCGGTCCAGGAGCGTTAGTCGGAGAAATCGGTTTGCTGCAAAACGAACGCAGGACTGCTCGGGTAACCGCGATTGGCGACGTATCGGCTTTGTGTCTGGATCGTCGCTTATTCGAGTTTCTTGCTGAAAGCAGCCCGCTGTTCCATGAGAGCATGCTGTTAACCGTCCGCATTCGCATGATTCATCGGAAGCTTCGCAACGCTACGATATGGTCGGTCATTCCTGACGCCGAGCTTCGCGGTCTCGCAGAAGTCACAACAGTCCGACAAGTTGCGAAAGGCGAAACCGTCGTGGCGGAAGGAGCGCTTGCCGATCAATTTTATATGGTCAGCAAGGGCAGACTGGAAGCCTGCGGGAGGGGAAGAAAAAGGACAGCTCTGCTCGAAGGCGATTTTTTCGGGGAAGCGATGCTATTGACCGATACACCTTCAGAGGTGACGGTTACGGCATCGGAGGATAGTGAATTATTGGTAATGGGAAAGAGCGAGTTTCTGTATGTGCTGAGTTATTACGCCCCGCTGCAGAAGCAGTTTATGGAGATCCTTCACATCCGGGCTCCGCACCTGGTTCCCAAAGTTAACGATGAGTTTGGGGGAGAGCTAGATACCGTCTCCGAGGTACGCAGCCCCATCCTGCCCAAAGCAAGAGAGCGCTGGATGGATATGCTTCTTTGGCTGGGTGGGAGCTTCATCGCATTGTCCCTGCTGGCTCTGTTCCTGGACAACAGTTGGCTGAGCATCGTGGTTTTGATTGTAGGAGGGCTGGTGGGACCGGTTACGTTTGTTACGTATATTCGAGACCATCAGTTATTAGGGTTCCGACAGACGAGATTAAGCCTGATTTTCGTGGCTTCCGCGATATTCGCGGTTCCTGTGGCGTGGTTCCTGGAGCGGGCGTGGCTATTCGGCAGCGGCGGAATCGGCCTGGATTTCTCGCAGTTTAGATTGCCGTTATTTGTCTCGTTGATCGAGGAAAGCGTTAAACTTCTCGTGTGCATCGCTCTTGTCCGGAGGAAGCAAATACATTTTCTGATGGATGCGGTTGTATTCGGAGCGACGGCAGGCATGGGATTTGCCGCGGTAGAAAGCATGATCTACGGTTGGTCGCATATGGAAGAGGCGTCTTCAGTCGGATTGTTATCCGTTCTCTGGATCAGAGCCTTATTGTCACCTTTCGGCCATGGAGCGTGGACGGCGATCGCGGCAGCAGCAATCTGGATCGGTGCAGCTTCAACGAAGTCGAGAGCCTTTGGCAGCGCGCGTGCCGTGTACAAGGTTGGCGGCGCGGTCCTCCTGCTTCTCATAGTCATCGGCTTGCATGCGTTGTGGGATTACCGCTTTGACCATGGCTGGGTAAAAATCGGGATGATGGTTGTTATCGGCTGTATCGATATCATCTTATTAACTGTCCTGATCCGTATCGGCAGAAGAGAAGAGATTCAGACCCTTTCGACGATGAATCCCTATGTGCAAGAGCAACTGCGGCATCCCGACTCGGACGACGCGACCGGTGGCGAGCTGTATTGCAGCGGCTGCGGTTCCTTATCTCCAAGGAGTACCCGATATTGCGCTCGTTGCGGACATGCTTTGAGAATCGAATAAAATGGATTCGGGCATCCTTGCTTCTTTTTCATCCTGATTGAAACTTATTTCCACTTATTGGCGTTATCCTGATGTAAGCCAATATATTATTAGGGGGCATTATTTTGTCTAACAAATTAATGGGTTCCGCATCCGTAATATCTGATTCAGAAGGACGCATTTTATTAGTAAAACACAGCTACGGCAAGAACAATTGGGATCTTCCAGGTGGAAAAGCAGAAGTAAATGAATCCGTACAAGAAACTGCAAAGAGGGAGGTGCTGGAAGAAACAGGGCTTGATGTCGAAGTCGGGCAATTAACTGGCATCTATTATGATCCAGACTATGACATGCATCACTTTGTCTTTATATCAAATAACAAAAACAATCAAATACCTGAGCCAAGTTCGCCTGAAATTTTAGAATGCAGATATTGCTCAATGGATGATCTCCCAAAACCAATTAGTGACTTTACGATTAAACGAATTCAGGATACCTGTAATCATGAAAGGAAGCAACTATTCCACATAATAGGACCGAGACAATGGATGGAATAAAAACCTGTCCAATTAATCGTTTGCCAGCCTAAGACATCCATGCTATGCAGGATTACAACTGAATGTAAAAATGGCAAAATGACCAGACAGCGTAATGCTGTCTGGTCATTTTGCAATTCATAATTGCATCACGGCCAAAGCAAGAACTTCGATCCCATGCCTGAAAATAAAACTTATGGAAGAGAAGGATTCGAAAGTAAAATAAAGAATTAATAATTATATCTGGGTATTTCATCCAATATTATAAGGGAGTGTCAGGGAACCGTATGTCGAAAACAAATCGTAGGGTTATTTGCTTTGTATTATCTTTAGCAGTAATGCTCGCCCAACTCGTGTTTCTGCCTAGTCAATCGAGCAGGCTCGTATCCGCTTCTCCCCAAGAAATTGCATCGTCAGGCATCACCTTATCGTTACCGGGAAAAGAATTGACAGAGTGGGTATTGGATGAAACGTCGGGCAATATTTACGCGCTTGCACGAGAGGCAAATCAATTATTATTCATTCGTTACAGCGATCTGACCCTCCTGAAGACGATTGACATCGGCTCGGTTCCAACAGATCTGGTCATTGATCAGGGAAAAATCTATGTCGGTTTGGGCGGAGCCCATCAAATAAAAGTTGTAGACATCGCGACAGGGACAATAGAAAAGACGTTAGCGACAGGGAGGACGGTAAATCGGCTATCGAAGGATAACCAGTATATCTACTACCTGTCCTCATCCGATTATGCGGTTATGAAATATGACTTGAACGCTGGTACTGAGAGCGCAATTGCTCCGCCTGGTGGAGGTTCCTTTAATTTTACTGATCTGGAAGTCAACATAGAGAAGAACCTGCTTTACCTGGCGGGGTCCGACTTTATGGCCCTGGATTTGGGAGATAACTCGCGGGTCGTATCACGGATCAATGCCAATGGGTACAATTTTGGCAAGCCGGTTATTGCACAGGGGGACGATGTGTATTATGGATCACGCCGTCTTGATGCAACAAATCTGGAGCTAGTTAAAGGAACATATACAGCCTTTACTGATTATCACTTTGATAAATTATTGCAGGTTCGGGATCAAGTGGTTGTGACGAGTCGGCATATCTATGACAAAGAGACCTATCGAGTTTTGGCCAATTTGGCCAATTTCCCCAATGAGTCATCCTTGGCCTTGATGGACTCGAATCAGAATGTGTACATCTTTTCCTATCAGACCATCTCCAAGACGAAGATAGAGCTGCCTGCACTTTCTTACGATGGCCATACTCCCTCAGTGAACCAGCTGGATTTGCGCAGCCCGATTACACAATGGGTGTCGGACAACAATCATATTTATGCCTTGTCGACTGAAAATACGCTGCTGACCATAAACAAGGATACGATGACCGTAGATAAGGAATCGTACATAGGTTCCAAGCCGGTAGATCTTGATCTATATAATGGCAGTCTCTATATCGCTAATAACGGTTCATCCTCAATAGGCATTGTGAATGCTGCTGATTCAACAGTCTCAGCGGCAGCTCAGTTATCGGCTCGAATGCCGCTGCAGGCCGCTGCGTATGAAGATAAACTCTTCTTCACATCTACCAATATAGCCCGGTCGAATAATACGCTAAGTGTATACTCTTCCGTAACCCAATCCGTATACGAGATTAAGAATGGCTACTTTGATATAGATGCTAATCATATTGTCATTTCCCCTGAGAAGGGAATGCTGTATGCAAGTGACGACAACAATATGTATGGGATTGAGCTTCAACATCCATATAAGGTACACAATCTGGTTAACGGCTTTGGATACAGCACCCGGACATTGTTTATAGATGGTGATGCCATTTACGCAGGGACCAAGAAATATAGTACGGACCAGCCTGCACAGTTACTTGCGACATTTCCAGATCAGGCCATTTATGCAAAGGGTGCCTATGTTTTTACACAAAATGCAGTATACGACAGTAACTCGTCCGCAAAATTGTTCGATTTGCCATTTGAGGTCGGTCTGGTGGACATGGATGCTTCCGGCTCGGTTTATTTAGTCAGAGGCAACAAGGATCCCTTTTTTACGGAAACCTCTGGGATGAACCAGGTCTACAAGTTTAACTCTATAGAAGATGTTTCACACTATATGGATACGTTTACGCCGGGGGAATCCGTTTTCCTGGATACGAATGATGAAGCGGGTCTCGTATCTGGATTCGTTGTTTTTGAGCCTGCCGGCAATGATGCCGATGTGGATCACTATACCTTGTTCTTTATGAATGAGGATAAGCAGCGAGGTCAAATAATCGGTGAAGTCTACAAGGAAGATCTGGATAACGGGCTCTATTACTATAACCTTTATGGCCGTTACCCCCAAGCCGATCAAACGCATATCGCTATATTTGCTAATATCAAGGCTAATAACAATGGTAGATACAGACAATCTACGGCATATAGCCGGACCCGACTATGGGATATGCCGACCTTCTTGGCAGATAGTATAACGTTTAATGATACCGATTCGAATCCAAATACAATTGGCGGCGCATTGTCCTGGTTACCAGCAAGCAAGGAGATGGCCGGCAGCGTCTACGAAGTTTATTTTGCGGGAGCGGATGGCATAATAGGTAGCCGCATTGCTTCGGTGAATACCAAGCAAGCCGCCTACCAGATCACGATACCTTCAGGAACCCCCATCCCTGACCAAGCGTTGACGCTTGCAGTCCTTTATACGGATAACGAGGGGGAGACGGCTCCCTATTATTCCATCACTCCTGTCCTGGACCGAATAACCCGGACGCCAGTGCTTGAAGATATTAAGGTCACGAATCGGGCAGGTACTGTAAATGATTCGATTACCGTCAGCCAATTGCAGGCAGGAGAGACGGTTCGCATTTATTCGGACGAAGGGGAGCTGCTCAACACGGCAACGCTACCGCCAGGAAGATCGGAGCTGACGATAAATGTAACGCATTTGAATGCAGGTGGGGGCAGCATCTATCTTACGTTGCAAGCCCCAGGCAAGGCAGAAAGTCTGGTCTTTACGAAAGCTTACTTAAACGAATATATCGATAATTCCAATGGCGGCAATGGCGGAGGCACCGGCGGAGGTCCTGTCGGAGGCGGAGGCGGATTCGGAGGTTTCGGTGGCATCATACCATCCCCAAGCAATGATAAAGTTACCTCTACAAATGGTCAATTAACGCTTCCGGCAGGAAAGTCGGGGGAAGTGAGCGTAGACGAGGGGTTAACGGTTTCGATTCCAGCGAATGCGACAAACAAAGAATTGAAACTAACTATCGAGAAAGTAGCAAACACGCAAAACTTTATAACGAATCAAGAGGTACTTGTCAGTTCGATCTATGAGATACTTAAAGATTTTACGGAAAACTTTAATAATCCTGTCACGTTGACGTTTGTTTTTAATCCGGCAAGCTTGAAAGATAACCAAAGGGCAGTCGTGTTCTATTATGACGAAACAAAAAAAACATGGGTAGAAGTTCCGGGAGGGAAAATCAACGGGAATAAAATTTCGGTGGACGTTAATCACTTCACGAAGTATGCCGTATTGGCAGTAGACAAACCGAAAACCGTACCGGATAAAGCCGTTCCGAGCTTTAGTGATATCTCTGGCTATTGGGCCGAGGCCAACATCAAGTTGGCCGTAAGCAATGGAATAGTGAGCGGTTATCCAGATGGCACATTCAAACCCAAGTCTACTGTGACGCGTGCTGAATTTGCTGTCATGCTGATGAATACGTTGAAGCCGCAAGCGGAAGCGACCGCTCCGCTAACTTTCACAGATTCAGCGAAGATCGGGGCTTGGGCACAGGACGCGGTCGCACAGGCTGTACAGGCCGGTTATATTAAAGGCTATGAGGACGGCACGTTCCGTCCGAGTGCGGAAATTACACGGGCAGAGATGGCCGCGATTCTCGCCAAAGTTTTAGGCCAACCGGCTGAAGAAGCTGCTGGAACCAGTTTTGCCGATGATACTGATATTCCGAAGTGGGCGAGAAGCAGTGTTGCTCTCGTGCAGCAGCAAGGCATAATACAAGGTAAAAGCAATAACAGATTTGCCCCTGACGACCATGCAACAAGGGCAGAAGCCGTAACGGTTCTGCTAAAAGTATTAGATCAGAAAAGTAAGTAACGGTTCGGTAAGCGAATTTCGAAAGAAAGTGCGGATTGATTCGGTTGGCAATCTGCATCAATTCAGATTAATGGAGGGGCCTGCTACTTTAAAAAGTACAGGCTCCATTTTTTGTCCAGTCCACAGTGTCGGGTATGAACCAGGCCATTAAGCCGTGTTCATTCGAGAAGGCCGGTCTGCCGCAAGAAACCGGTCGATAGGGGACTACGGTGCGAAACAAAAAAAATATTTCGTGGCAAAGCGTCGCAAAAAACACTTGCACGTTACGCTACGTAAGGTTTTATAATAAAGTTACCGGTATAAAGCTAGCTTCAAAGAGTGGAGATGGTGAATGAAGAAATATTGGAAGACTGGGGAACTCGCCAACATGACGGGGCTAACCGTACGAACCTTGCGGTTTTATGATCAAATCGGGTTGTTCTCTCCGTCAGGGCAGACGGAATCCGGCCACAGGCTGTACAGCGAATCGGACTTGTCCCATTTGCACCAGATTTTATCGCTCAAGGAGCTGGGGTTATCTCTCGAGGAGATTAAGTCAGCCCTGAGCGACGGGCAAATCACTCCGTTTGAGATTGTCAATCTGCAGATTAACCGGATCAAAGAGCAGATTAAAATGCAGCAGAAGCTATTAGAGCAGCTCGGGCATGTATCCAAGCTTATGCAAGGCAAGACGCAAATAACGGTCGAAGATTTTACGAATCTTATGCAAGCGATGAAGATGGAATTTGAGAAGCCGGTCCTTGAGCGGCAAACGACTTGGGAGCGGCATTTGGATCTGTTGGGAGACTTTCTTATCGAGGAGAACGGTATACCCAAACCTGAGGAGGAAAATAAATGAACGAACGATTTGTTAAGCATGCGACCTTCGTCGTCGAGCGGACTTATGCCGCTTCGCCGGAGCGGGTTTATCAAGCCTGGTCCGACCCGAATTCCAAAGCGAAATGGTATTCGACGCCGGAGATCTTCGACTTTCGGGTCGGCGGACGCGAGTACAGCGCCGGCGGTCCGCCGAAAGGGCCGATCTTCACCTTCGACGCCAGATACCAGGAGATTATCCCGGATCAGCGCATTGTCTATACGTACACCCTGGATTCAGACGGCACACGCATCTCTGTTTCGATTACAACGGTCGAGCTGATCCAGGTGGAGGGCGGAACAAAACTGATTTATACGGAGCAAGGCTCGTACTTTGACGGACACGATACGCCGGAAGTTCGGGAACACGGTACAACCCTCATGTTGGACGCACTAGGCAAGCTATTTGAAGGGTAGGCAGGGATTTGACACTCGGCAAATGAAATTATTCCTCGCGCGAGTTTGATGTGCCGCGGGAGCTTATGTTTCGGGCCTGGACAACCCCCGATTTGCAGGCTCGTTGGTGGGGGCCGAACGGCTTCACAAATACATTTCACGAGTGCGATGTGAGGCCAGGAGGCACATGGCGATTTACGATGCATGGACCGAATGGCGTGGATTACCCAAACCATAGCGTCTTCGTCGAGACCGTGCCAGTTGAGCGGATTGTGCTTTGATCATCTGTCCGGTCATGAATTTCGCGTAACGGCCACCTTCGAGGACCTGGATGGCCGTACCAATGTTATTTTCCATCAGCTTTTCAAAATAACGGAAGAATTCGAACAGGCCAAAGCATACTGCGTTGAAGGAAATGAGCAGAACTTCGACCGGCTGGGCAAGCTGCTGGCGGAGATGACCTCCTCCTAGCTATGCCAAATATATGAATCTAAACCTCTCGTCGTTCAAGCTCCCTAATCGGGAGCTGGACGGCGATTTTTATTTTGACAACGGGAGGGCGGTGGAGATAGCAAAGAAAGCAAGCTGCTTGCGGCGCAGCCATTCAAGCATCCTCAATAAAACACCTTAGTATGAAGAAGATCGATCGCCTGTCCTTTCAGGGAATAAGGAGAATGCTCATATAGACGAGGTAAAAGTCATGGATTTATATGAAGAAGAATTCAATCCGATCCTGGTTTTTAATGAAAACACACGCAGGAGAGATATGCATGCAGACCCGGATCTTGCCCGATGCAGGGATCAGCCTACGTGGGCTGATAAAATTGTTTTTTATCTATCCCATTTGGTAGGGACGTCCTCCGGCTATGCTCATGGGCTATATCGATCAGCTGTTTGCGTCGGAGTTCACGTATCGGGATACAGGGGGACTTCTGCCGGAGGGTCAGCTGAAGGGAAAGTCGGTGGTATGTATTTCCACTATGAAGGGGCCGGCCTATTACCCGTTGTTACGGCTTTATAACGCTCACAAAACATTAATGCGAAAAGCGCTATTTAATTACGTCGGCATCAAAAAAGTGAAGTTCTTCGAGTTTGGCAGCATGGAGAGTCCGAAGGGCAGGCATAAAGAAAGCTGAACAAGATCTGGCGTTATATTAAAACGGTGGATCGTTAATGGGGGTAACAGTCGGGAAATTGTTGCTTCTGTTAGGCTGAGGCCCCCGCGTTCTGGCGGAAGGCCCCTTTGCCAAATTAGAGTTGCTTATCGGATGAACCAGCATCTTATTCCGGCTTGTCGGCTTTAACGAATCTCTTGCCCCATTCACAGAGCGGATCCAGCACCGTCCGCAGCGACCATCCGCTCTCCGTCAGTTCGTACACGACTTTGGGCGGCACCTCCGGAAAGACGGTGCGGAGAATGAGCCTTTCTGCTTCGAGCTCCTTTAGCTGCTGGCTAAGCATTTTTTGCGTGACGGGCGATAGCAACCGCAATATCTCCCCGTTGCGCATTGCACCCTGTTCTGCGAGCAGGCAGAGGATTGCGGTCTTCCACTTGCCGCCGATCCGGTCCAGCGTTGCTTCGGTCGGATTGTTGTACTTTTTTTCCATGCTCATGTCGCCGGAATTCGTCTTGCTATCCTCGAATGTTATGCTTAGCCAACTCCTTCAACGTACCCATTCGGTAACTATATTACAAAAAAGTGCGTACTTTTCTGCTTCGATTATATCGTTCATACTCAGCTTTGTCAGCATGATAGATGAACAAAGTCAGAGGAGGAAGAAATGATGGAAAAGAAAATCCAGTGGGGTGTCGGCATCGTCGGAGCGGGAGGTTGGGGCGGACTTGCTCACGTCCCGGCGCTTGCCGCGCTCGCGGCATATGAGGCCACGGCGGTAACCGGCACGCGGCCGGAAAGCGCGCAGGAGGCGGCTGATCGCCACGGTATCGGGCGTTTCTATACAGATGCGTCGGAGATGGCGAAGCAGCCTGACGTTGACATCGTTGCGGTAACGGTGAAGGTGCCGGAACACGACCGGCTGATCCGGATGGCGCTCGAAGCCGGCAAGGACGTGTACAGCGAATGGCCGCTCGCCCGGACCACTGCGGAAGCAGAGGCGCTTCTTGCGCTTGCGCAGAAGCGGGGAGTAAGTCATATCGTCGGCCTCCAGGCGCGGGGCAATCCAACCGTCCGCTACATCCGGGACTTGATCGCGGAAGGTGCTATTGGCCGTATCCTGGCGGTAAATGTCGTCACTTTGCTGCCTGCCTTTCCCACCTCGAAGGGGACGGTAGACCTGGCGCATGCCTATCTGCTGGATGAATCCAACGGGGCGGATCAGCTGACCATCGGGGCGGCGCATGTACTTGATTCAATCGAATATATGGTGGCACCGTTTATTGAAGTGTCCGCGTCATTGGCCACACAATATCCGGAGATAAATGTACTTGAGACCGGCAAGATGGTTTGGGCGAATGCGCCCGATCACGTGCTTGTCGCCGGTAAGCTGGCCCAAGGCTCGCTGGTATCCGCCCAGTTCGTCAACGCCGGAGCATCGGGCTTTACGCTGCGGATTGTCGGAACCGAAGGTGAGCTGACCGCGACGCCGCGGGACGGGCTGATGTTCCAGATGGATCGGCTGAACCTTAGCCTCGCCCGACCGTCCGGAGAGGTCCGGACACTTGAAGCGCCGGACGGCTACGCTTCGACCATCACGCGGGATCTGCTCCCAGGCCCGATGTATAATGTCGCCCATCTCTACGCGTTATTCGCGGAGCGGCTCGATGGTGGTGAGGCGGAGTTTCCTGACTTCACCCAAGCGGTACGGATGCACCGCCTGATGGACGCCATCCGGGCAGCCTCCAGCACGGGCGTTCGCCAAACTGTGGAGTAAGGCGCGGCGTGCTGACGCCAGAAGAATTTAAACGGTTTTGGATTTCTTTGAAATTTTTGCGATGCATGAAGCGTCGGCTTTTTTATCATATGCTTTTTTTTGTAGCAATTTGAACGTTTGATAATAATATAGAAGTATCAAATGGAGTCCTTGAGGTCCTCTGAACGCCCAGAATGATTCAATTCTAGGCGTTTTTCTCTTCTTGATTTGGAAACGTATGCCATCCCTTAAATTTACCTGCTTTTAAATCGCATATAACTATCATATAATAGTAGATATATTCTTCTATAGTAAACATGATGATCAAATGATGACTGACCCAGAAAAGGTGTGTGACGAGGTCGCACCCTTGTCTTGCTGTGGAGCCCAAGCGGGAACCACCACATCTTTTTTTCAAATATAGCGTGTAAGGACGGTAGAAATGAGCGACAGACAAACCAAAACAGATGTTATCTTAATTGGTGCCGGAATCATGAGTGCGACTTTGGGGACACTACTGAAAGTATTAGCGCCAAACATGAACATTACGGTGTTTGAGAAGCTGGCAAGCGCAGGAGAAGAAAGCTCGAACGAGTGGAATAATGCGGGAACGGGGCATGCTGCATTATGCGAGCTCAACTACACCGCCGAAAAACCGGACGGATCCATTGATATCAGCAAAGCGGTAGACGTGAACGAACAGTTTCAAGTTTCCATGCAGTTTTGGTCTTATCTTGTAAAAAGCAATCTGATTCGTAATCCGCAGGGCTTTATAATGCCCTTGTCTCATATGAGTATGGTACAAGGGGATAAGAACGTCACATATCTTAAAAAACGTTTTGAAGCCATGACAAGCAACCCGCTGTTCCAAGGAATGGAGTTCTCCGAGGATCCGGCAACATTAATGGAATGGATCCCGCTTATTATGAAGGGCCGTACAGCGAATGAGCCGATTGCGGCGACGAAGATGGACTCTGGAACGGATGTTAACTTTGGTGCGCTGGCGCGGATGTTGTTCGACCACCTGAAGGATAAAAAAGTCGATATCCGGTACAAACATAGTGTGGATGATATAGAACGCGCGGGCGATGGCTCATGGGAATTGAAAGTACGCAATGACAGCGGCAAGGTTGAGCGCCATACGGCTAAGTTCGTCTTTATCGGCGGCGGTGGAGGAAGCCTTCCTTTACTTCAAAAATCCGGCATCCCGGAAGGGAAGCATATTGGAGGATTCCCGATAAGCGGACTGTTTATGGTGTGCAATAATCCGGAAATAGTGGCGCAGCATCATGCTAAAGTATACGGCAAAGCCAAGGTTGGCGCCCCTCCAATGTCGGTTCCGCATCTTGATACCCGATTTATCGATAATAAAAAGTCATTGCTCTTCGGACCGTTTGCCGGATTCTCGCCTAAATTCTTAAAGACCGGCTCGATGTTTGATTTGGTGGGTTCGGTAAAACCGAATAATGTGATCACCATGCTGGCGGCAGGCGCAAAAAATCTATCCTTGACCAAGTACCTGATCCAGCAAGTGATGTTATCCAAAGAAAAACGTATGGAAGAGCTGCGGGAGTTCATCCCAAATGCCAAAAGCGAAGATTGGGATATGCTGGTCGCCGGGCAACGCGTGCAAGTGATCAAGGATACGGTTGCGGGCGGTAAAGGAACGCTTCAATTCGGCACGGAAGTGGTCAGCGCCGCAGATGGGTCGATTGCCGCATTGCTCGGTGCTTCTCCAGGCGCATCCACGGCCGTTCCCGTTATGCTTGAAGTCATCCGCAAGTGCTTCCCGCAGCAGCTCAAAGCGTGGGAACCGAAAATAAAAGAAATGATTCCTTCCTATGGCGTATCTCTGGTGAAAAACCCGGAGCTTATCAAGGAGATTCATGCTTCAACGGGGCGGACGCTGGGTCTAAACAGTGAACTGCAAACCGTTAAGTAAACTTCACTCTTCCAACTGTAACGGCCTTCGTCCTGAATTCCACGGGACTTGAAGGCCGTTATTCTTTTGTCGGTTTGTTCCCGGGAAGGATCGTCAATCTGTAACGGATGGCATGTCCGGATCCTGCAGTGCCGTAATACGTATCTTTAGAGATAAAAAGACTTAGTCACCTTATTGTTCCCCTCCGCAATCTATTCATTCAACTGGCAAAACTCGTACAAAGCAAGTTTGGCTGTAGCAAACAAGCCCTTGACCTGAGGCATACTTCAATGTTTATACTTTTCTTGAGACATACTTATTGGTGCATTTACAAATGGCGTAACGGCAGGAGGTTCCATCATGGCAAAAACGATCGTAGAGAAGTTGAACCTGCACAAATATAAAAAAGCGGTTGTATTGTTTCAACCCGAGGGTGAGGATTTATTAGCGGGCCTGGAACAATATGATACGGAGCTTCAAGACGGCGGTTATGATCTCATATTCGCTTTTGTGCTGGATTTGAAGTCCTTGCAGGCACTCGTTAAACGGGTAATCGGGAACGAGCATTTGAACGAAGGTGGTTATTTCTACGCAGCATATCCCAAAAAAGGAAATAAAGTTTATCCGACCTTCATTCATAGGGACGAGCTGCTGGGTGGATTAGGGGCTGACGAAGATGGTTATATTGGGGCAAGCAGCATCAAATTTTCCCGCATGGTTGGGTTAAACGAGGTTTTCACGGTTGTCGGCCTTAAAGCCGATGCACAAACTAAAAATCGCCCATCATCCAAACCCAGTCAAAGCGTCGACGATTATCTGCTCATGATCCCAGATGTGGAGAAAGACTTGCAGGACAACGCTGAAGTGCTTGCCTTTTACCAATCGCTCACTCCGGGGTACCGCAAGGATTGGGCGCGATATGTGTATAGTGCCGTGCAAGAGGAAACAAGAGCCAAACGGCGGGCAGAAATGAAGGCGGTTCTGGCTGAGGGGTATAAAAGCATGGATCTTTATCGTAGAAGATAGCCTTGCAGGCGAAGATATGGCTGCCGGAACGGAAGCGATTGTCAATGCTATTCTCAATACGTAACAAAGAAAAAGAACGGGAAAGGTGGATTCTAACATGAAATCGAAGCAGGGAATGGACATGCTGGAGCGGGTAAGGGCTATTTGCAGTCCCTTGCCGGATGTGGAAGAGGTAATCGACGGTTTTGGCCACAACGTCATGAAGGTAAGGGGGAAGACGTTCATTATGATGGGGGAGAACGATGGCTTCCCGAGTCTTTCGCTCAAATCCAGCAAGGAGGAGCAGTTCCTGCTTCTGGAAAAAGGAGGCTACATCAAAACGCCTTACATCGGCCAACACGGCTGGGTTTCACTTGATAAAGCGGCAGCTCCGGACTGGAGCGGGCTGTCTGTGCTGATCAAGGAGGCGTATCTGCTGGCCGCGCCGAAAAAACTTGTCAAGCAGGTGCTGGAAAGCGATGAAAACAAAGGCTCTGTCGGGGTGGAGTAAGGGACCGTTAGCGCTCAGCCCGGTGCTTTAATGGCGTCACGCGGGCATAGTCCCATTGATGATTCTCCTTCTCCAAAACAAAGCAACCCCAGTCCGCGAAGACCTGAGGTTGCTTTGTTTTGCCCTGTTGTTGTAATCCCATCCTGTTTGGTTATGGAAGCACATTTCCTGCCCCGCGATAGATGGCATACCAATCTTCACGGGAAAGCTGGACTTCGCTTGCTTTGCAGCAATCGATCAAGCGCTCGATATTCATCGTGCCGGTAACCGGCTGCATATGTGCGGGGTGACGCAGCAGCCATGCGATGGCAATCGTCGTATTACTGACTTCATATTTGTCGGCTATTTCATCGATAACCTTGTTCAACTCCGGGAATTTATCATTTCCGAGGAACACGCCTTCAAAGAACCCGTATTGGAACGGCGACCAGGGCTGAATGGTGATATCGTTCAGCCGGCAATAATCCAGCACGCTGCCGTCCCGGTGCACCGCCGCATCATTTTGCATATTGACATTAAATCCGCTGGAGATCATCGTGGCGTTGGTGATGCTTAATTGAAGCTGATTGGTAACAAGCGGCTGCTTGACAGACTTCTTCAGCAATTGGATCTGCATGGGCGTCTGATTGGAAACGCCGAAATGCCGCACCTTGCCTGAGCTTTCAAGCGTGTTGAACGCTTCCGCTACTTCATCCGGTTCTACCAGCGTATCCGGACGGTGCAGAAGGAGAATGTCCAGATAGTCGGTTTTCAGCCGCTTGAGAATGCCGTCTACGGACTCCAGAATATGTTCTTTGGAGAAGTCGAACATACCCTTGCGAATGCCGCATTTGGATTGCAGAATGATCTTCTCGCGAATGCTCTCATTCATCTGAATGGCATCCGCAAATTTTTCCTCGCAGGCACCTGCCCCGTATATGTCCGCATGATCGAAGAAATTGGCGCCTTGTTCCAGCGCAGTCTGAATAAATTGTTCAGCCTCCGCTTTGTTCAGCGAATCAATCCGCATGCAGCCGACTGCAACGACCGGAACCTCCAATGAGCTGGTTCCAAGTTTCATAGTTTTCATGAACAAAGTCCTCCTTTTTGAATAAGCAATCCATACACGCTTTTTGTGCGCATACTATAAAAAGTATAGCTGAATAAGTTGTCCCGCGTAAGAGCTGAAATATTCTATAGTAAGTGAAATCAATTTCATAATTGCATATTCAGCTTAATCTTTCACAATATGTTGATTGTATATTTCCAACAAAACTACATGTAGTGTAAATAAAGCGTTATTTTCTAATTAATGAAATTGATTCAAGTAAATGAAAAGCAACGATAGGAAAGGTCAGGATAAATTCCATCAGGAATCAGCATCTCTCTTCTGGTACGAAAGTATACCATAGTGCCCCTCTAAGGGAGCCGAAACAATCACACTCATGGCTGACGTATCGATTGCTCATCCACGTTATACTTGCTTCAGCGGACAGGTTGATGATCAAAAGGGAGGCCACCTCATGTGAAACGAAAATCCTATACATTGATTGTCGCTTCAGTGGGAATCAGCGCTTTTCTTGCGATTGGCAGCGTGTATGCACAGTCGAACGCAGGTTTGATTTTACAAGATTGGTACAAGGCCAGATCGCATCAGCTTAACGATCGAATGGTTCACTCGACCGTTGTGCAAGGACTGGAGAAAGCCACGCAGAGGGTGAAGCATTCATCAAGCGGCTTGGCAGAACACGCCGATGAGAACCTGGCAAAGACGCTGGATGCCGGCAGTAAAGAGGTTATAACGGGCATTCAATCCGCCAGCGAAGCTTACAGGGTTCAAATGGAGCAAAAGATGAATGAACTATCCGAAGCCATCAAGAATCAGAAGCTTGATCCTTACATAAGTACGGCGACTAGCAAGAGCAGTGATGAGCTCGAGAAATTTGCTGAGGACACCATCGAACAATTAACACAGCAGTTAGATGGCGGCGAAGGCCGTGCAGACAGCAATTAGAATCAAAGAGTCTAAATGATTAAACCAATAAACTCAAAAAAAGGAGATTGACAAGAATGAAGATGAAAAACAAAGTAGCAGCCGGGGTAGTCGTTGTTGGAATGGTAGCTTCCATGGGATCTGTATTCGCAGCAACCAATGCAGGCACACAATTGCAAGGCTGGTATAACACAGCTTCGGCTGCCGTGAAGAACGTTATTGCTGGAGACTTTGCAAGCTACTACACAGCTCAAACAACAGCTCATGCAACTGCTGTTGGCGAGTTGAAAGGCCAGGCTCAAAGAGATATCAGAGATGCCGGAAGAGCGCAAGTGGCAAGCATAAACCAATCGATCAATAACCAGGTAAATGAGTATACCGGCCAAATCAACACGGCACAAGCTGCTATCGCAAGCAATATGCCGGCTGAGTATGATGCAGTCGTATCTGCAACGAATTCGGATACAAATACGGCAATTGCCGGAATCGGTGTGCAAAATAAGAAGGATCTGACAAATGCGATTAAAAACCACAAAGAAACGTACCTTAATCGACTTGATACAGAAGTAGCTCCGACTCAAACGGCGGCTGTTCAGGCATTGAATGATAAAATCAGTGCGGCAAAATCAGAGCTGAGCGCGCTGCTTGCAGCAGAGCAAACAGAAGCAACGAACGAAATCAAATCAAACCTGGATAACAAAATCGCTGCACTGGAAGCTGAGCTGAAGGTTCTGACGGATAACGGCGTTGCAGCAGCAAAAGCTGAAATCGCAGCTAAAGGCGCAGTGGTGCTTGCTAACAGCTTGAATGAATTGGATGCCATCGTTCAAGGGATCAACTAGTCTCCAACATGGCGAGTAAAACCGAAGGAAGCCCTGTAACAGGGCTTCCCGGTTATTTTTTTAAACCTTATAGAATTCATAGGTGTCACTCTTATACATCTCTATAAGGTCTAAGGGAAGAAACTAACTTTGCCACCAGATTGGGAAGGAGCTGCAGATGGAATGAGGAAGAAGGAAGAACGTAAGATGGCGTGGCCCAAGAAAAAAATCGCAGCTGGAATTGTTTCTTTAACCATCGCCTTCACGGCGACAACGGGTATTGCTTATGCAGACATAGACCTTGCAGGTTTGCTCCAGTCCTGGTTCAACAAGAAGACGGAAATCGTCATGGAGAGCCTGGGACAATCCATACAGTCTGAGACCGATAAGCAGAAGATCCTGTTAAAGGAAGAATTGCAGCTTCGACTTCAGGCGTCCGCTACGGAATTGGATGCGTATACGGAAGAACAGAAAAGGCTGCATACGGAGGCCATTAAGCAATATGCAGCAGCTCTGATAGCAAACATGGATATCGATAATGAGCAGGACCGCCAGCAAATGTTGGACAAGCTCCAGATAATTACGGACAGCGCCCAGGAAGCGATGAATGCACTCGCAGGAAGCTATGTGCAGCCCCAGTTGACATTCATTCCTTTAGAAACGCCAACCGTCACGGACGCTGTGTACGGAAATGAATCGTCAGGCGGTGACACGAAGAATGACGGAAGAAATTGAAGTCAAGAGCCAAAGAGCATCCTTGACTCGGAAGAAGAAGGGCGTATGGGGCTGGATACGGTTCTTCCTGATTGTGGGAGCCGCATTTATTATCATTAATAATCTGACCGGCATCGTGAAAGTTTCCGGTAATTCCATGAACCCCACGCTGCAGAGCGGTAATATTTTGCTGATCAATAAGTTTTCATTGTTCCTTGGCGTCCCTAAATACGGGGATGTCGTGGTAATCAAAGAGGACCGATTGGGCTATAGCATCGTGAAAAGGGTTATTGCCGTTGAGGGCGATAAAGTCGCGATTGTTGACGGCGTTACCTATGTGAATGGAGCGCCGCTGGTCGAGCTGTACACGTATGGACAGTCGGAAGACATGGAAGAGATGACCATGGGGATCGATGAACTGTTTGTTGCAGGTGACAACCGCAATTTGGGTGAAAGCCTGGACAGCAGAGACCCTCAGCTGGGACCTGTCCATATCGGCGATATTAGAGGCTATGCCGCTTTGTCACTTTGGCCGATGCATCGCATTTCCAAGCCGTTAAAGCTGTAGTCCGACGGGCATCCCGGGGTTTCGCCAGGACTCACAGGCTCTGTTCCTAGCAGAGTTCAAATTGCACAAGCCCTTTCGAAAGGGCATATAAGGCAGCTTGTGTACGATCTGCCAAACCCAGTTTGGATAATATTTGGCTGACGTGTTTTTTGACCGTAAATTCCGTAATAAAGAGATTGCTTGCAATTTCTTTATTAGAACGGCCTTTGCCCAGTGCGATCAGAACTTCAAGCTCTTTGGGGGTCAATTCGGCAAATGCGAGCTCCTGGGTTGTAGGCGCAGTATACATAAGGGAATCCATAAAGACCGGGTCATAATATTTGCGCCCGCGTGCTACAACATCAACTGCGTATAATAAATCCTCTGGCAGCGCCTCTTTAAGACAAATGCCTTCCACTCCCATCGATTGTGCCAGTTGAAGCTCGCTCTTGGTTGCGGAAGAGGTCAAGATCAGATATTTGCAATCATGTCCAAGCCTTCTGGCATCTTGAATAAAATCCAATCCCTTGTCTTCCCCCAAATTCAAATCGACCAGTACCAGATCCGGCAGCGTTTGCACGATAAGCTTCAAGGCTTCCTTAGCATTGGATGCTTCTCCGACGATGTTTATTTTATTTTCCGAGGATACGATCATGCGAATGCCTTGCCGAACGAGCGGATGATCATCGAGAATAATCATTTTTACCATGATTGAACCTCCATATGTAAAAAACTATGCTATACTGTTTTTAGTTAATTAGACCTATCTTTACACTAATTTCCATTGTATACGAAATGAGACTATTTGACTACCGCCAAATTATAAGATCTAGGAGCATATAAATGTTATTGCATAGACATACGAGTTTATATGTATCTATCGGGTGCCGTTGGATCTTATTAATAATCGGCATTCTCCTCTATTCCGGGGAAAACGGGAACGGGTCTGCTGGACTCGTGCTGGCAGCGGTCAGCCTTCAAGCCCTCTACAGCTTCGTATTTCTGAACAAATCACTGGAGCGGGCCGCACGTATCACTATGGGGATAGACATGCTCTTCCAAATCTATCTTCTTTGGTCTGCCGGGGGGATAGCCGGACCGTTTATCTTTTATAGTTTATCCAGCCTGATTATGCTGAAGAAGGTTACAAGATGGAAGACCTACTATGTGAGCACATTCATGTTTCTTCTATTTATTCCTCTTCTTTTTTCATTACTCGAGCGTATTGCGTTGAATGCGTATTTGGCCGCTCACTGGACTTACATGGTTTACGTTATCCTCTTCTATGGCGCGGCGGCTGCCGCACATTACAGCACCGTCAGCATGACCGCTCATATTCGCATATTAGTGATGATCTATTCCTCAAGCCGCATGCAAATGGAAATCAGTCATCAAGGTGCGATTCGTTACATAGAAGAGCTGCTCAAGAAAATTTTAAAGCAGCGCGAGGTTTGGCTCTGTGTAGGCGCACCCGGTCCGCATGAACAAGATCAAAGCTGGATGCATACCTATTTTAGAAATGAACTGAAACAAAACCCCCCAGCCGCTCCTAAGGCATATATCCATTTGCTCTCACCCATCGGAGAAAAGACGCCCTTATATGTAAGGACCTTGCGCGATCGTAATGGAAACGAATATGGGTGGTTGCTGATTCGGGCGGATATAAATGAGCTGTCGATCCTGCAGCATGCTTATATTCAGCTGGTTCTTATCAAATTCCAGGCCCACTACGACATAAACAAGCAAGTAAAGGAGAAGCAGGATAGCGCCGTTGCCATCGAAAGGGACTATATTGCCCAAAATATTCATGACGGCATTGCGCAGGAACTTTTTTTTCTCTCCATTCAGTTATTTCAGCTAAAGAGCCTGATTCCTGCGGACGCCCGGGACGAGGCCATGCCCTTGTTGTCGGAGATGGAGAAGAAGGTCAAAGAAAGCCACCGCGATATCCGCAAATTTATCGTTGAGCTCAAAGGGGAGAAGAGAAGGTTCAATCTCCAGGATGCCATTGAGCGGATGCTTCAGCGAATTACCACGGGTACCGGTGTGGAGCTTGTCTTTGACAATATAGGCTGGATTCCGCAAGAGAGGATCGAAATTGAAGAAACCATCTATCATTTCATTGAAGAGGCAGCCAACAATGTGATTAAGCATGCCAAAGCAACGAAGCTCCAAGTGAAATTAGAAGTCACGAGCGTTCAATGGACGATTCTGATTAGGGACGACGGGAAAGGGATCGAGGACCATCATGAGGATGCCCATCAAGGCAAGTTTGGAATGAAAGGCATGACCAGTCGGATAAAAGCATTAAATGGTTCTATCTCCATTCACTCCGGGGAGTCGATAGGGACAACCATTATGGCTGATATCCCGCGTGAAAGGAGCTTGGCTCATGTATAAGGTCGTTATTGCGGATGACCGCCCCTCGGCCCGCCTAGGTCTGCATATGCTGCTGAATAGCGGGAACGATTATTCCATTGTCGGAGAGGCTGCAGATGGAAATGAAGCGATGGAGCGTTCCGAGGAGCTTCTTCCGGATTTGCTGCTCACGGATTTAAAAATGCCGGGTTTATCGATTATTGAGGCTGCCAATTATCTGAAAACCAAACATCCGGCTATGAAGATTATTATATTGACGGCTTTCGACGATTGCGAAGATATTTACCGCGCCGTGAAAGCGGGGGTTGACGGTTATTTGATGAAGGATACGGACCCCGAACAGATTTTGCAGGCCATACAAGAAGTTATGAACGGATCTACCTTCTTCCAGTCCAAAGAGAACGCTGACTTCATGGGCAGCGATGGGGGGCCTCCATGAATATAAAGAAGCTGATGGCGATGCCGGTTCAGCAGATGATCTTATTATTGGTTGGCGGCATGGCCTCAATGGCGGCCCTTTTTGGAATCATCGATGCGGTATACAGCAGAAGCTTCGATTCCAAGGAAATGATCATGATATCATTGGCTGTGGCGATCCTGGCATGGAGTATGTTCGATTTTCAGAAGAAACTGACCCTTTATATCACCTTTAGCAAGCTTATTGTGGTCTCGTTCTTATTTCTTATTATGGTGGCCGGTTCGATCTATAATCCGATGCTGCCTGGGCAAATGTGGGTTATGCTTCTGATCTTCCCGGTATTGAGCAGTCTGCTCGTTCATCCCAGGGTGTATGGTTATTGTTCGATTATCTTTTTATTGTACGTTATTGTGTATATGGCCTTTGGCGAGGCGGATCAAGGCGTGGAAGGGGATGCTGGGGCGCTTTTTGCGGCGCTGCGCATTTTATTTGTTTTCGGCAGCGTGCTGCTGGGAGGCATAATCATCATTGCCCGCCATCAACAAAAGAAACAGCATGAGGAGCGCGCTTTTCAACAACAGAAGCAGCAGGTGATTCATATGCTGCAATGCTTCATCCCTGTCGGGGAACGCAAAACACAAACCTCACGCCAGGAAATAAGCGAGATGAGCCTGCTGCTCAAGGCATTATGGACAGAGCATGGCGGCCAATCCTCGAAGGATTGGGAGATTGACTTATTGTCGCTGCTGCATTTTGTGAGCCGGGTGAAGCTCCCGGATTATATGTTCGAGAAGGAAGGAAAGCTGTCGGAATTCGAGCTGGAAGTTGTCCAGGAGCATTGTTTCATGGCCAAGGAGCTGTGCGAGGATGTCCCGGGGTTTCTGGAGGTGCAGCATGCATTCCTCTATCATCATGAGAAGATCAATGGCACCGGCTATCCTTACCGGCTCAAAGAAGATCAGATTCCGACGCTCTCGCAAATGCTGGGGCTTGTGGAAGTATTCCTGGCCATGACTACTCCAAGGTCCTACCGGAAAGCGATGACCGAACGCGAAGCTTATGAAGAGATACGGAAGCTGGCCGGGACCTCCTTCCGGGAAGATATCGTTCAAGCATTCGGCAGGGTCATTGGATAATCCCTCAACGCCCCCTGGCAGTGGGGTACTGTGAGGGAGATTGTTCGGTGAGCTTGTGGGGACTCAACCTCCATTTTAGTAATGGCCGTTCAACTTGGAAATCAACCAAGGGCGCAGGATGGGCATTACGCTGGCAGCCTGCATGGCTTGTGTATGATCGAGGCCTTCCAGAAGCGCAACATCCCATCCGAAGGCTTCAATCTCTTCACGCCGGTCTAAGAGTGGCCCGGCGATATTTACCTGTACATCACCCCAACGCTTGCCATAGTCAATCTTGTCGGCAGTTCCTGCAAAACACAGACGGGGACAAGAAATCCCGGATTGGGCTGCCCGGTCATTGAATCCTTGGAGCTCCTGATATAAGGTGACGAACTGTCTAGTCTGAGCCTCGCTCATCGTAACCTCAACCTTGGACCAGTCGAACTCATCGGCAGCTTTCGAGGTGATTTCCGGGACCTGTTGTGTGGAACGGGACATCTCATGAGTGGCCGTAGTGACGCGCAGCATTTCCTTATAAGGGCCCCCGACAGGGGGAAAGCCGCCCATAACAAGCGCCGAGAGCCGGGGCGTCCGGAGGGCGAGCTGCATACCGCTTAGAGCAAGCCAAGAGTAACCGTAATAGGCGAATTGCCCGGCTTCTGCCGCATTGGCGATGGACAGAAGGTCCATTGCAATGTTGGCTGGCGTCAAGGTGTCAGGTTTCGCCGCGCTGAGCACATGACCTTCATAATCGAAGGCGATCACACGAAATGCATCACTCAGACCCTCGATCAGGGAACGTCCAAGAGCCGGGTCTGCCCCCCAGCTTAGCATGGCATCGGCCTGCGGCCCTTCGATGGGGTGCGGGTTTACCGGAAGCAGCAGATTAGGCCCCTCGCCTTGAACCTCTATCTCTATTTCGTTTCCATCATGCATCATAGCTTTGATCATATTTCATCCTCCCGTTTGAATGTCTGATTATGAGCTTCACACCCATTAATATACAACATTCATGCAAGTGGGAAAGTCATCGGTAGATTTCCTCTAAACCAGCAGGGAAGTAGGAGAACGAAGCTTCTTAAAGCACTTTAAGGTTTTAATTTAAGGTTGCGGCCATCGAAAGGTTTGGAGTAACGTATAGCTTATCTTAACTTATCGATGCAGGGAGTGAGAGGATGCGATACTACAAGCCGATAGAGATTGCTCAAGAGCTTCAAATCAGCACAAGCGCTCTAAGGCATTATGAATCCTGGGGGGTCGTTCCTTCACCGGAACGGGGGGAGAACGGATACCGTCTTTATACCAATGTGCATAGAGCTTATTTTCGTTGCCTCCGTGCCTTGATCCCCGGATTCGGCTTCGCGCTTACGTATGACGTGCTTCGTCACATCCAGGCTGCCCAACTGGATCAGGCTTTCTGGCTTGTCAACGCAGAGCAGGCCAAATTATATGAGGAAAAAAGCATCGCCGATCAGACGATTGCACTGCTGCAAGATCCCCATTTAGCATCGGTCGGGGATAAGAAGATGAAACAGGAGATGACGATCGGGGAAGTGGCTTCTCTGACCAATGTGCAAACCTCAGCGATTCGTCATTGGGAAAAAGAAGGACTTCTCGTGCCGGACAGGGATCCCGATAATGGTTACCGACTATATACGCCAGTTCATGTGAGGCAGGTTTTGCTCATCAGCAGTTTGCGAAAGACGGTCTATTATTTGGAGAAAATGAAAGAGCTTGTCCAAGCCGTGGAACATCAGAGCATAGATAAAGTAAAAGAAGTCGCCGGAAATGCGCTCGACCGTATTCACCTGCGGAATCGCCAGCAGTTCATCGGGATTCATCAATTAATGGAATTATGTATCGAAACAGGTCTCATAGGCCGCAAGGAAACCGTATTATTACAGGCCAACCATTCCTTTCATCCGGATAAAGAATCATAAATAAGCCCTGTTTGCCTTCTCTTAAGAAGCAAACAGGGTCACACAGACGGGTTACGAAGGTCGTCGGGGATGATGAACGAAACGGTTGTTCCTTCATTGGGCGTGCTGATAATAGATAAGCCCTGGCCGTACAATTGGATTAATCGCCGATTCGTATTGGAAAGTCCGATTCCATTCTTTCCTTTCATGATGGGATTCAGCAGATGATGAACCTGCTTCTGTTCCATGCCCTTGCCATTGTCTTTGATTTCAATAAGCGTATAACTCTTCTGGCGGGCAATCCGAATATGGACCGTACCGCCCTCGGGTTGACTGAGTATTCCATGCTTGACCGCATTTTCAATCAGTGGTTGTACGGAAAGCGGAGGAAGCAGCAGTTGAAGATGAGGTTCCACGTCCCAGACGATGGACAAACGGTCCTCAAACCGGACTTTTTCAATATACAAATAAGCTTCGGCAAGCCTCAGTTCGCGGGAAAGCTCGATCAGCTCTCCGGTGTTGAGTGAATCAAAGCTGATCCGTAAAAAGGATGCAAAGGCATCGCCCAGCTTGCGCATCTTCTCCGTATCGATATGGCTTAACGCCATAATGGAATTCAGCGTATTGAACAGAAAATGTGGACGTATTTGCGCTTGCAGGTAAGCAGCCTCCATGCGCAACCGTTCCTTTACAGATTGTTTCAGCATGGTGAGCGCTCTGATCCGGTAGCGGAGTTCCAGCGCATCCACAGGCTTTGTCGCATAATCACTTGCGCCCGACAAGAATCCGGTATAGATGTCAGCAGGCTGGCTGCGCGCGGTCAGCAGCAGAACCGGAAGCTCCGATAAGTTGTAATGCTCTCTCACTTTCTGCGTCAATTCATACCCCGACATTTGCGGCATCATAACATCGGCAATAAGCAGATCCCACTGCCTGCTTCCGAGTAATGCCAAGGCCTCGCGGGCTGAGGTGGCGGTTGTCACGGTGTACGGCTCCGACGAGAGAATACCAACAAGCACATTAAGGTTGACGGGGTCGTCATCAACGACAAGAATATGGATCGCCCCTTCATCCAAGAGCGGCGGGGCGGATGCGGTGGCTGCCAATTCACCGAATGCGGCGGCTGGATAAATCAAATCCGTGCGGGCTTCTTCAGCCCCATCTGCTAACTGGGGGGAATCAAGAGAGCCGCGCGGCAAGTCGAGATTCGATTCGGCCGCTAACGGCAGGCCAAAACTAAAGATGGAGCCTGCGCCTTCTTCAGAACGAACGGTCAATTCACCGCCGTGCAGCTCCACCAGCTGCTTGCAAATGCTGAGGCCCAGTCCGATGCCTCTCCCATCGTTCACTCCGTAAGATCCTTGTTCATAGGGGAGAAAAACGCGCGCCTGTGCTTCCTCATCGATGCCCACACCGGTGTCCGAAACGTGGATAAGCACCTGTCCGTCCCGTTTCTCCGCAGAGACGCTGATCATGCCTTCTTCCGTATATTTAAGGGCGTTATGCAATAAGTTATACAAAATTTGCACGAGTCTTTTCTCATCGGCCATGACCGGCGGCAGTGATTCGGCGATATTCATTTGGAATTGGACAGGCTTGCCTTCAATCATAAATCGGAGCATGCCGATTACGCCGGGCACGACCGATTGAATGTTCAGAGGCTCTTGCTGCAGCACGATGCGTTGTTCCTGGAGCCTTGCGACATCCAGAAGATCGCCGAGCATATGAGACATGCGGCGGCTTATGGTTATAAGAAGTTCCATATCTTTAAGGCTTTTCTCGTTCATCGTTTCCTTCTCTTTATTAACGACGGTCTGGGCGATATTCATAATACCGTGAAGCGGCGTTCGCAGTTCATGGGACGTATTGGCGAGAAATTGGTCTTTGAGCTTGTCCGTTTTTTTTAACTGTTCGTTCAGACTGGTGTTCTCTCTGGAATGACGGAAATATTTTTTGAACCAGTAAGCGGAAAATCCGACCATCGCCGCAAGGATATCGACCGGGTAATAAACGGGCGCCACGTCTTTGCCAGACTCCGCCAAACTCCATAACAAGTTGGAAATAATGCCTACCGCGGTCAGCAGCAGGAAAACGATGTCTTTGTCGCCTTGTTTCTTGAAGACCATCTCCCCTACGATACAAAGAAACCAAACGAATGGAAAAACATAAAAGAGCGTAAAGACATGGAGGTCGTTCATGTTGTTTACCCATGAAGCGGGTGAGGCCAGCAGGACCCCCGTCACTGAAACGAGTGCGGCAACGTATCCACGCATCCATTTGTTCCGGGGAGGAGCTGATGACAATCTTCGGAAAAGAAGCAGTATAAATAAGTTCTGCCACAAGATAAAGAAAATCCGGATCTTAATCGCCCACGTATAATTGATGGGCAGCCATAACAAGAGGAGTTTATCATGACCGGTAATCACTGCCATCCCGACCGTCCACGTCAACAAGCCTGTAATAAGCAACGCCCGTTCCTGGGGATTGAAGAAGTAAAGGAGCATGGCGTACAAGCCGTGAAGCAGTAAAATAACGAAGGCAACCAACTGAAATCCGATCGAGTACCATCGTACGTAGTCGATTGTAGCCGCTGAGCCAAAGCGGATGGAACGTGTTATCCCGCCTTTCAGGGGTCTATCGAAGTTCGCAGCGCGAATAAGCAGTTCGATCTGTGTAGTGCCTTCTACCGAATAGGAAGCGGTGTAAGACGTACTCCTCGGTGTATATTCATTCGCGTTTGCAGCTGGTTGGCCTAATCCACCAACAATGCTCCCGTTTAATTCGACTTCCGAAGAAGTCTGAATGTCCTGGAACCAGAAGGAAACAGGCTGCTCCAGCGGGTCGATTAGAATGCGAAGCCGGTACGTTCCATACCCGTAGGAGGAGCCGGAATCCGTATGCAGCGCGCTGCTCCAGTTTCCGGGAACGTGTAGATAACGGGAGGTTTCTTCTGCTTGCGGCGTATTTTCATGCGAAACAAAAGCAGAGGGGTAAAACTGCCATTCGCCATTTAATGCGATGGACGGAGAAGTCTCCAAGTCCCAGCCGCGCGCATCGAGTACGCCGCGGACCGCCAGTGGAAAGTCCGAAGTGGGAAACACCCCGGACCAAGCCCATCGCAAACCGAGGAGAACGGAAAGAAATAATAGAATTATAGCTATGTATTTTAGGCTGGCTGCATGTTTTGTGGGCATCATCATACAAAGAGTTTCGACATAAATCGTGTGTTTCCCTTTTATTCATGCTTGCCGCTTTGGGGTTTATTGACGGGCAGGGGCGTGAGCGGCTTGGCGCTTGTAACGTTCCTCACGCCTTGCGATAGACAAAGCGTCGTTTCCATGCTAAGGTGTGAGTATCAGACGGCATTCCACTTCTCGAAGTGGGGTGCCTTCATGCGTATACCGGGATTTTTACATTAAATGTATGCGAGCGTTTTTCCCTGAATTTATGAAGGAGGTGATGCTATGTTTCTCTCTATATCCCCTATCGGGGGAGGTCAGACGGCTGATATAAACCTATGGAGATCAAATGATGATGAGGAGCGGTTATGGCATGCTGACACATTTTCAAGCGGAAGAACGCAATACAATGAATTCATCGGGGATTCGGAATCTGCGCCGGTCAGGCCGGCTGCCAGGCATTGTATTTGGCAGGAATGCCGAGAATAAGATGATCCATTTATCCACAATTGAATTTCAGAAATGGTTGAAGCAAGGGGAGTCCGGCATCATCGGGCTGCAGCTTGAAGGGAAAGAACCGGTATCCGTACTGCTGGAGGACCTTCAGCGGGATCCGGTAACGCGGGATCTGATCCATGTTGATTTCCAGCTGGTGCAAACTCATGAAATTGTGCGCACCAAGCTTCCCGTAAAATTTAAAGGTACGCCGGTCGGTACCAAGCAAGGCGGAGTGGTACAGATCCAATGTGAGTTCATTGAAGTCGAATCGCTTCCGGAGCATTTGCCGACAAGCGTGGAGTTTGACATTAGCGGCATGAACATCGGTGACTCCGTCTATGTGGGAGATTTCGCATTCTCTCCGGAAGTACGGGTGATTTCCGCGGGGAATGAGTTTCTCGTTTCCGTCGTAAAACCGTAGGCTTGCCTAACGGTAGGATATAATGAAGTGAGAGCTGGAAACAAGAATAACGCCGTATTCTGCAGTCGTCTGCAGGATACGGCGTGTTTCTTGTTTAGAGGAAACCCGCTAACAGCCCTGGGTGCTTGATTAAGCAGGCAGGCGTTCTTGTATCCGTTATACGAGAATGCCGCCGCTCTTGCTGTACTTCACAATACCGTCAGCTGCCCGGTAGGCCAAAGCCCCGACAGTGCCTGTTGGATTGTAGCCGCTGTTGTGAGCGAAGGCGGATGCGCCTACCACGAATACATTTTCCATGTCCCACATCTGCAGGTACGAATTGACGGCCGACGTGTCGGGACTTGCTCCCATAATGACGCCGCCCGTGTTGTGTGTAGATTGATAGTTGGTGATTTCGTAAGGTCCCTGTTCGTTATAGACAACGACCTTATCCGCTCCCATCTCCTTGAGAATATCTCCGCATTTGTCACCCATGAACTTCACCATATGCTTGTCCCGCTCTTCAAAGTCGAACGTAATCCGCATTAAAGGATCGCCAAACGAATCCTTGTAGGTGGTATCCAGATCCAGGAAATGATGCTGGTACGGCATGCAGGAGCCCTCGGCCCATACGGTGACGTTGCGGTTGAAGTATTTGAGCGAGGCTGTCTTAAATTCTTGTCCCCAGCCTGGCGTGCCGGGAGGCACCGTATTGTTGGCGATCGGACGGCTGCCCGACTGCGAATACGCGATGTTCGCTCCGTGAATAAACTTGAGATCCGTATGATCAAAATTATCCCCGTTGAAATCATCGAGCGTCACCGCCATGGAACCGGCCCCGGAATACAGATTGAATTCCTTCTCCTCAAAGAAACCGACTGCCGCGGCAGCCTCGACTTGATAGGCATAGTTCTTGCCGATCACGCCTTTGCCGGTTGCCGGATCATACGGCTTGCCGATCTTGGAGGTGAGCAGCAGCCGCGCATTATTGAACACGTAGCTTGTCACGACGACGATATCCGCCGGCTGCTCGATTTCCTCGCCTGTTGTCAGATCGATGTACATAACGCCGGTGGCTTTATTGTCCTTATGTAGGATCCGCCTGACATTGGAATGCGTCCGGATCTCGAACTTGCCGGTTTTCTTCGCCACCGGTATTACGGTCACAACAGGGTCGGCTTTGGCTCCGTATTCACAGCCGAAACGTTCGCAATAGCCGCAGTATTGGCAGGCGGCGCGCGTTATTCCATCGGGGTTCGTATAGGACTCCGACAGATTGGCCGAAGGCATCATGTACGGGTGGTAATTGAGCTTCTTCGTCGCATCGATAAACATATTCATCACGGGCGAAGCTTTCATGGGTGCGGTCGGATACCCGCTGGAGCGCTTGCCCCCGAGTGGATTGGGCTCTCCACCAATACCGGCCATTTTCTCGAACTTATCGAAATACGGCTCCAGCTCGTCGTAAGTGATACCCCAGTCCTGAATCGTCATGCCTGCTGGAATCTTGTTCTTGCCGTAACGTTCAATCGTCTTGGACTTAATTTCAAAGTCGTAGGGCAGGAAACGGAATGTCATGCCATTCCAGTGTACGCCCGCGCCTCCCAGTCCGTCGCCCAGCAGGAATGAACCGTAGGAGCGCATCGGGAGGGCACGGATTTTCTCGTTGGGACGGAATGTGATTGTTTCTTTCGACAGATCTTGAAACATCTCGAAGCGAAGCGCATAACGCAGTTCATCATGCACCATATAATAATCCTCGGTATTGCGCTCCTTGCCCCGCTCAAGACCGACACAGTTTAGACCGGCTTTCGTGAGCTCAGCGGCGATAATGCCGCCTGCCCAACCGACACCGACAATAACAACATCCACTTTAGGTAGTTTTTTCGCCATTGTAATCCCTCATCTGCATTATTGTGCCATATGTTCGCGCAAGCTGACCGGCTGCATGTTGACAAATTCTTCCTTCTCGATAATATCGGTGTACGCCATCTGGCTCCCAGGGAATTTTTTCATTTTCCAGCCGCTCATACCGCCATTGCCGCCATAGAGCGGATCGGCGTAGACCCCTTCCATCGTGCTGCTGAACAACATTTTGAAGAATCCGCTCGCCGAGATCGTCGTGAGCTTTACTTCATCGTTTTCAAAAGCTTTCAATACGGTATCCTGCTCTTCGGGAGCCAGACCGGTGAAGTCCTTCTCGAATTTGGCGTTGCTGTAATTCTGCATTTCCCGCAGCGCGATTTCGAAGATCTCCCGCCGCCGCAGATGTCCCTGGTACCCTTGCGTCTTCTCCCCGGCAAAGAAGGGGCCCTGCATATATTCGCGCCCATTCATGCCCCACTCGCCGGCCAACTGGTGATCGATATAATAGGCGACGCCAAGCTCCTGGGCTCCGGGTCCCTGGTCGTCCTTGGGGAACAGCCGCTCCGTGGCCAAATCGACAATCCGGAACTGTTCCTGGTTGAAGTACATAAGCGCTTGATTATAGTTTACGGCAGTTCCGCCGCCGGTCTCGGGCGATGGAGCTGCCGGCTCTTTCGACGTTGGGCGAATCAGTCCGCCGACGACGCCTCCTACAATTAACCCGCCTACAGCAAGACCCGTGCCTTTGAGGAAATTTCGGCGCGAGCTTGATGGCGGTTGCTCCTCATTGCGTTCCGTTGTATCAGTAGTGGGATCGGACATGATGTTAACCTCCTATTCAGGTGATTTTCCTGTTACGATCGGATTTCATGCAAGGGAAATGCGGCCATTAAAAAGCATTCCCTATAACCTCCATAAATAATGATGGTCATTTAAGAAAATACTGAAGACTGAAAAAATTTTTTTTAGGGAGGTGTTCCCTTTGGCAAAAAAAGGGTTGAAGATAATCGTTCCCGTGCTAGGCGCGATGTTCCTGGTCTCGGCTTGTTCGACAGCACCATCTACGCCATCCGCACCATCCGTGCAATCGAAGACGCCATTACAAATGGAGACTGCGCCGGACCAGGGCCATGACGGGAGATGGAACGGCATATCGTACATTCCAAGCTATAGCGGGCCCAAATACCACACCACGAACCGGAAGGGTACGACCTACAGCGGAATGGGCACCTCGACTTACAGCCGGATCGGCAGCTCAGGGCTGAGTGAAGAGGGACAATCAGAATCAGGCAGGCTGGAAGCTGTACTGAAAAACGATGGGATTCAAGGGGTAAAGGTTCTGATGCTGGGGGATAAGGTTGTGATCGGAGCGGAGCGGGAAGGAATATCGGGCGTGGATCCCCTGCAAAGCAAATTGCTGAGTCCTTATGCAGGTTCGGCCGGCCGGAGTAATGCGCATACTAGCGGCACGACGGCGATTCGTCCGCACAGTAGCCGGGAGACCGGGCTGGAACAAGCGGGGCATCGGATCCGGGCTCTGCTGGGCGGACAAACCCGCGTTTTTACGGTATCCCATCCGGATGCGCTGGCTGCCATGGAGAGGATCAAGCCTAAAACAGGGCTCTCCGTGAACTCCATCAACAAGGATCAAAATAAAAATATTTCCCTCATTCTCAAACATGCACATGGTTTAAAATGAGGTGGATCCTGTCCAAGGACTGTCCCGAAGAGTCTTGATGATCTTCAGGCCAGTCCTTATTTTTGCTTACGCGTAGAACGCAAATTGATGGCTGGATTTTACATTTCACGACGTTTTCTTGCAGCTCTCTTGTCCGTTCATGCTTTTTGCCCAATTGGTGCATTTGCGTTAGGATTAGGAGAAGAATGAGCAGGAAAGGGGAATCATAATCGATGAAACAACAGCGATTGTTTATTAACGGGGAATGGGTGGAAGCATCAGCCAGCACCGAGCTTAAGTCTCCTTATTCCGGGGAGCCGATTGCACAGATTCCTGCAGCGACCATAGAAGATGTAGATCGGGCCATTGAAGCGGCTTATGAGGCTAGAGCGGTTATGGCTGCGATGCCGGCTCATAAGCGGGCGGCTATCCTGGAGAAGCTGGCTCTACTCATGACCGAACGCGCTGAAGAAGCGGCCGGGATTCTCGCGTTGGAAGCGGCGAAGCCTGTGACGACAGCCATGGCGGAGGTGCAGCGCACCATTCAGACTTACAAATTCGCCGCGGAGGAAGCCAAACGTATCCATGGCGAGACCATTCCGCTCGACGCGGCGCCCGGGGGAGAAGGCCGGATTGCATATACAACCCGGGAGCCGCTTGGTGTTATCGGGGCAATCACGCCGTTTAATTTTCCGCTCAACCTGGTTGCCCACAAAGTGGGTCCGGCCATCGCAGCCGGCAATACGATTGTATTGAAGCCGGCGGGTCAAACGCCGCTGTCCGCTTATTTCATCGCGGAGCTGCTGCATGAGGCCGGCTTGCCTGCGGGGGCGCTGAATGTCGTAACAGGCAGCGGCCGTCTTGTCGGCGACCGGATTGTGACTGATGACCGCGTCAGCATGATCACCTTCACCGGGAGTCCCGGAGTCGGAATCGGGATACGCGCCAAAGCAGGATTAAAACGGGTGACGCTGGAGCTCGGATCGAATGCGGCGGTTATTGTCGACAAGGGTGTCAACCTGGACAAGATCGTACCCCGCTGCGTAACGGGAGCGTTCAGCAATCAGGGTCAAGTCTGTATTTCCCTGCAGCGCGTCTATGTGCATGAAGATGAGTATGACCGTTTCGTGGAGAAGTTCGTCGCTCTCACGCAAGGCCTGGTTGTGGGAGATCCCTTGGATCCGGCAACGGACCTGTCTGCGTTGATCGCGCCAGAAGAGAATGCGAGAGTGTTGCAATGGATCGAGGAAGCCAAGGAGCAGGGAACGGTTGTGGCGATCGGCGGGGAAGTGCGTGATGGCGTGCTGCTGCCAACGGTATTGCTGAATGCGGATCAAGCATTGAAGGTGTCGTGCCAGGAGGCGTTTGCGCCGATTGTAGTCATCAACAAGGTATCTTCCGTGGATGAGGCGATCGGACATGTCAATGATTCGCGTTTTGGCTTGCAGGCCGGGATCTACACCGATCATATCCACACGGCATTGGATGCGGCGGATAAGCTGCATGTCGGCGGAGTGATTATCAATGATATTCCCACCTTCCGGGTGGATCATATGCCTTACGGCGGTGTCAAGGAAAGCGGCATTGGGCGTGAAGGAATCAAATATGCGGTTGAAGAGATGACCGAGATGAAATTGGTTATCTTTAATCGGAATTAGCTTATGGCAGCTTCATTTCATGTGATACAGCCTTACTCGGGCAAAGCGATATCGGGCCAAGTTCTAAAGCTTCTCGCATGATCCGCAAATATGTCAATGGCGCAGTGGATCAGGACGATTAGGCTGGCCGGGAAGCCTTTTAGAAGTTCGATTCTACGGATACAGGGCTTGCCGCGGGGGACTGGTTCACCTTTTCCGCTTGTACGATTAGTCTTTTTTCATTCGAACGGAGCGGATGGCAAGTGATCAGGGTGATCAGCGATTTTCCCTCTACAGGAAGAATGACATCGACATCGGAAGGGTTGAGGACCTTTTTATTTATGACGATATAAGTGTAGATTTCATTCGGTGTCCGAATCGTAAACCGGTCCTGCAGCTCCAATTCGTCAAGACGGTTAAAAAATTGGCCGAACGTTCGGGACCGATGGCCTGCGACCGCAAAATTGTGACCCGGTTGACCCAGATCGCCGCTGCTTTCCAGATGGCCGACGGCCGTGCTCATTTGCTTGGCTCCTGCGCCTTGCACGACAGGCACCTTCAAATCAATTTGGTCTATTTCCAATAGTGCGATAACCTCGCCCGTCATGATGGCCCGGTCGGGTGCTGGTTTAGTCACGGGGCCGGTGTAGCCCTCCGATTTATCCCCGGCTCCTACCCCGCTTCCCTGTGCCTTCTCATCGAAGTCCTGAAAGGGCAGCCGTTCAAATTCCTCCAGTAAGCGGCCCGTCTGTTTCGCCTGCCAGTAACCGCCGCCAATCAGAAAAACCAGGATTCCAATGCCTGCCAGAATGAGAAGGTTTCCGGTTGCTTTCATTTTCCTGCAGCCTCCTTAAGAACGGGAGAGACTGCAGTCTCTCCCGGGGGTCTTTTTGAAGCATCCGTTACCGGTGGGCTTCATTTGGAGCTGCCCGTTCACGAGGGCGGACAGGTCGCGGATGATTTTCGCGAAGCGGTTATTACTGTATATCCTCGATAGATAAAGATGGAGGCGACTGACGATCTGCATGGTTATCAAGTAAATTGTTCATTGATGGCCAGTTAATGGAAGGAATTGCTGCTTTCTTCATATACTGAACAATCAACTTGTCCAACTGCTGCGATTTCCTGATGACTCTGGAGTCTTGTATGCCATACCGCTGAACCAGCACCTGCAATTCCTCGCGCAATTTTTGCATTTTTTCCATAACGTGACCTATTCCTTTCTTCTTAATGCAATGCCAGCGAGAAAGAGAAGCAAGGCTCCGATGAGGAGCAGGTTCTGGTCGACCAAGCCACCAGTTAAAGGTAATGATTCCAAGGTTCCGGCATCTACGCTTGTTGGCCCTGCGTTAACGGGAATCAGGGAAGAGGTCAAATTATCGCCGGTCATCCCGTTCCCCTTTGCCAGAATGATATTTCCATAGGCGCTGCTGTTTCCGCCGATTCCGCTGTTAGTGCCAGAACCGTTGGCCGTGCCCGTTTCGGCACTGCTGCCGATCGGGCCACTGTTCCCGGTCTCTGTGCCCGTTCTGTTGTTAATGGCAGATCCGGAGTCATCTCCAGAACCGGTGCCAGAACCAGAACCGGAGCTATTGCCAGTGTCTGACCCATAGCCAGTGTAAGAACCGGTTCCGAAGTCAGACCCGGATCCAGTACCATGGCTGGAATCAGTTCCAGTGTCAGTACCATGGCTGGATCCGGAATTAGTGCCTGAGTCCGGATCAGGAGAAGATTCAGTCCCGGAATCGCTGCCCGGATCAGACCCCGATTCGCCGCCGCCGTTTTCGCTGCCGTTTCCACCGTCATTTTCTCCACTATCGGTATCCGTGTCAGTCGTATTGCCGTTAGAGCAGCGGCCTCCGTTCACATTTACATTCAGAAGCGGATCCAAACAAATGGAGGCGACTACAATATTTGACAGGTCTGCTGTTCCATCATCCAAATGGGTACTGAATAGATGGATAGGCAACAGATCCGCATCGAGCTTGAGCAGCGAATTGCCGTTAGCAGCCGATGCTGCACCATGCGACAATAGATCCACATCAAGGTTGAGCGGGGAGTCGTTTTTAAGGCCTTTAACGGGGCTGCTCGAGAGGACCCGTGCATCCGCTGTGATCAATGAGCCGCTGCTTGCGCTTCCCGCGGTAGACTTATCCGAGAGCACATCGATGTCGGCCTTAACGAGTGAGCCATTAACGGCAGTCGAAGGTTCAGCGGCGCTGTCCGCCAGAACGCTCACGTCGGCTTCAACCAACGAGCCGCTGCTGTTGTCTTCCGCTGCCGCATGATCCGAGAGCAAATCGATGTCGGCCTTAACGAGTGAGCCATTACCGGCAGTCGCAGGTTCAGCGGCGTTGTCCGCCAGAACGCTTACGTCGGCTTCAACCAACAAGCCGCTGCTGTTGTCTTCCGCTGCCGCATGATCCGAGAACACATCGATGTCGGCCTTAACGAGTGAGCCGTTACCGGCATTCGCAGGTTCAGCGGCGTTGTCCGCCAGAATGCTCACGTCGGCTTCAATCAAGGCGCCTTTGTTTGCGTTTTCAGCAGAATCCCCTGTCAGGACATGTAAATGTAGATCAACCAGCGAATCCTGAGACGCATCCGCCGCCGCCGTAATCTCCTTGTCTGATGGCAGAGCGATGTTCATAATATCGCTGATGCTTTTCTCAATTATCTCTCCCGGATAAAGGGAATCAAGACCTTGTGCTTGTGCCCGGCCACTGTTCTGAAACAGCAGCATCCCCATGATCAAGCAGGCCAGAATAAATCCACAAGTAAGTTTGGCTAATTTATTTTTCCTCATTACGCAGCACTCCTTTTCTCGTTTTGGTTAAAGCATAAACAGAGAAAAAAGAATGTGCTGCGGTGGCTGAATAGGAGGTTCATTCGCGCGGTTGGGAATGAACAGCTTAGTATCCTTCGCAAAAATACGTTGGCTCCCTGACTGGATGATGAGGCTGTCGGCAAGGACGCCAACCATTTGATTTAAGGGATGAACGGACCCGCCTCCGGTCCCGGTTGGGCTTGGAGCAGGTTGTGAAGGGCTGGCGGCGGCCGTAATATTGGGATACAATGGAATTTCCCGTTTATGACTGCGCACTGGCTTATCCGGCTTCAGACGCCTATTTTCCCGATCAGACGGAGCAATCTGCATCGTACCGACCTTTATTTTACGGACAAAGGCAGGTCCTTCAGCATTCTGGTACTCCGTATCCTGGGATGGGACGGATAAAGCCAACCCACTACCGTTCCGGTCCTCGGAAACGCTGTCTGGTGGAACAGGGTTCTCAGAAGACGATTGCTCCACCTCTGCAACCAATTCCAATGGGAGCAGTTGTGCTTCAATACGGGGTTCGGCAGCATGGGGTGCAGGAGAAGTTCCTCCTGGCCGACTCTCCACAAGCTGCACATGAGCTTCAACCCCGACTGGGGCGTCAAGATCCGGTAAGGCACTCGAAATCTCTGGCGCATTTTCCCGTGGTGATTCGGGGCTTGGTCCGGCAACGTCTATTGGCATCCAGGGAGGCTTAGTATTACCTGGTATTACCGGCTTCACCGCAGGTAGCAGAATCTTACCCAGACCGTCAACCGTGGATTCCAGCACCGCAGGCAAGGCTGTCTTCACGGTAGAATCCACAACAGTGTCGAGACTATCAACCGTGGATTCCAGCACCGCAGGCAAGGCTGTCTTCACGGTAGAATCCACAACAGTGTCGAGACTATCAACTGCCGAGTCCAGCACCGCAGGCAAGGCTGTCTTCACGGTAGAATCCACCACAGTGTCGAGACTATCAGCGGCCGAGTTCAACACTGCAGGCAAGGCCGTCTTCACGGTAGAATCCACCACAGTGTCGAGACTATCAGCGGCCGAGTTCAACACTGCAGGCAAGGCCGTCTTCACGGCAGAATCCACCACAGTGTCGAGACTATCAACTGCCGAGTCCAACACTGCAGGCAAGGCCGTCTTCACGGTAGAATCCACCACAGTGTCGAGACTATCAGCGGCCGATTCCAGCACCGCAGGCAAGGCCGTCTTCACGGTAGAATCCACAACAGTGTCAAGACTATCAGCGGCCGAGTTCAGCACCGCAGGCAAGGCCGTCTGAACCGTGGAGTCAACCACTGCGCCCAAGGCATCCACCGTCGTACCCCCTACACTGGGCAGGGTCTTTAAGGCATCAAAAAAAGCCGTGTCCCCGGAATTCTGTTCTGTGGACTTTTCTCCGCCAGACAGCAAATCCAGTGCACGGGCTTCGGCTGTTTCATTCAGGGAAAAAACACCCAGAATGGCCAGGAAACAAGCACAAAAACATGTCATTCCTACTTTCATCAATATCACCTCCTTCCCTGTCTACACTGGAAATCTAATGGTAATGATATGAGGTCATTACCCAAATTTAATGAAGTTAATCGTCGAAAACTGTATTTTCATAAGAATCCGTGTATTTTCTTGAGATATGCGGCTGGTACCCTGTTTACGTACTCAAAACACGTTACCTTTCAAAGGGTATGATTGGGTATGATTTTTTGTAAGAGACTTGATATCGGAACAAGGGAGATGACCAGATTGGATATCGAAGTTGCGATTTCAATTGCCTTGCATGCACACAAAGGCCAATGCGATAAAGGAGGGAAACCCTATATTCTGCACCCGCTGGCGGTGATGAACAGGGTGGAAACCATAGAAGAGAAGATCGTTGCGGTGCTGCATGACGTGGTCGAAGATACGGAAGTGACCATTGAAGAATTGAAGAAATATGGATTTTCCGGAGAGATCATCGAAGCCATTCGTTTATTAACAAAAACGGAAGAAGAGACCTACGAGGAATTTATTCAACGAGCGAACACGAATCCGATATCCAGGAACGTAAAAAAGGCCGATCTTAAAGAAAACCTGGATCTGTCGCGAATAAAGGACCCGACCCAAGGTGATTTAAAAAGAGTGGATAAATATAAGAAAGCCATTGAAATTTTAGATAGCGATTAATCCATGAGAAATTCGCGAAGGAGGTGGGTATAAAGTCCCTACTCGTTATTCCAGGCGAGGCCGTATCCTACACATCGGTATACGGTTTTTTCGTATGTTTCCATTGCAACTGCAGATCTATTGTCTCGTTCCTGCACAAGAGATAGGGATACAAGAGAATAGGGTGATAGCAATTCCATCACTGTCTGATATTGGTGAATTATTGAGCAAATTGGAAGATAATGCAGTGAATTGTCGGTTAATATGAGAAAAAGAGCCTAAATGCTTCCATAACAGATTAGGAATATTGATCCATAAGCTATATTATCTATATATATTGCCATATGTTTTATGTGGTATTATTTGGGAATTACAAGTGTGCATTGAGATCGGCAATAACTTCTAAATTTCCAGCTCCATAACAAAGGAGGAGTTACATTGCTTTCTAAGTTCAGGCAATGGTTAGGAAATAAGAACCAGAGGGAAGTCAAGAACATTCTAGCCCATATACTACCTAAAATTGATAAATATTATAAATCTATTCAAGATACAAAAGCTCTGGATCAAGTCAGCGTTGAACTGCGGACCAGTTTGCAAGAAGACAGCAAACGTAAGGAAGCGCTTTATTTAGCTTTTGCTGTAGTAAAAGAAGCGGTAAAGAGAGCTCTGGGGATTACCATGCATGATGTTCAGCTGATAGCCGGATGGATCCTATGTCAGGGAGATGTTGCAGAGATGAAGACGGGCGAGGGGAAAACCATCGTTTCTCTTCTCCCTGCCTATTGGTTTGGGTTACAGAATAAAGGTCTACATATGGTTAACGTTAATGAATACTTAGCGAAACGCGATTATGAAGAAATGAGTAAGGTGTTTAAGCTCCTTGGTTTATCCGTGGGACTGAACCTGGCAAGTATGAGCGAATATGAGAAGAGAACGGCCTATTTACAAGATATCACTTATGGCACCTGTACGGAATTTGGATTTGACTACTTGCGGGATCATATGGTGTCGGAGGCCGAACATCGGGTACAGAGAGCGCTCTCATTTGCCATCATAGATGAAATCGACAGTATATTGATCGATGAGGCACGGACACCGCTCATTATCGCAGGGACAAGCAAAGCAGCGCCAGATCTTTATTATGTGTGTGCGAGATTCGTTCGGGGATTTCTTGAAGGACGCGACTATGAAACCGATCGTGAATCGAATCAAGTGATGTTTACGGAATCGGCCATCAGGAAGATAGAAGCTGCTTTCATGATCGATAACCTGTATGAGGTTGAATACACCGTCATCTATCATTATTTATTGCAAAGCCTGCGGGCTAAAGTATTAATGCACCGGGACGTAGACTACATGGTTGCGGATCATAAAGTACATATTGTTGATGCTTTTACAGGACGTATTCTCGAGGGCCGTCAGTTCAGCGAAGGGTTACAGCAGGCGATTGAAGCCAAAGAGAATGTGCCTTTAAGTGAGGAAAATCGAACCCATGCTACTATAACGATTCAAAAAGTATTCAGCTTATACAATCAGATCGCAGGCATGTCAGGAACGATTCAAACAGATGAAGAAGAAATGCGGCGTATTTACGGTCTGGAAGTCGTTTCCGTTCCAACTCATAAGCCGATTATTCGCCAGGACTATGAAGATATCATTTTTCTAACCAAAGAAATTAAATACGATCGCGTAATCGAAGAAATAAGAAAGAGGCATGCGCAAAGTCAGCCCGTGCTTGTAGGAACAACTTCCGTACAGCAATCGGAGGATATCGCAAACAGACTCTCAAGCTTGAAGGTTCCCTATCAAATTCTCAATGCCAAAACAGAACAGGAGGAGGCAAAAATTATTGCCGGTGCCGGATTGAAGGGAGCGATAACCATTGCAACCAATATGGCCGGCAGAGGAACCGATATTCGCTTGGGAGAAGGCGTTGCCCAGCTCGGAGGTTTACATGTCATCGGGACAGAACGCCATGAAAGCCGGCGCATTGACAATCAGCTGCGTGGACGCTCAGGCAGGCAAGGGGATCCAGGTTCTTCGCAGTTTTTTCTATCTTTAGAGGATGAATTGATCGAAAGGTTTGCCAAGGACGAAGCGGAAGAATTTCGCGAGAGTTGGCAATGGGGCCAAGAGGGCTTTCTGGGCGGCAAGCTGCAGGGTTTCATGGGAACTGTGCAAAGGCATGTGGAGCAGCAATTGCTGTCAGTCCGTTCGATGGTATTTCGCTTTGACACGATCATCCATGATCAGCGCCAGGCTTTCTATCAGCAGCGCAATGAAGTTCTTCAATCAGAAGAATGGCCCGCCCGGCTATCCCATTCGGTCGTATCCTACATGACCGCGTTCATTCATAAGTATTGCCCCGACCATAAAGTACCTGAAGAATGGGATATTTGGCAGCTAAAGCGCGAGTTCGGGGCGGAGGGGCCCTTTTTGCACAATATCCAGGATTGGCAGAATTCGCAGAAAATAATCGATCAAGTGGTAGTCGAATGGACAAATAGATGGGATGCCTATATTGCGCAGAGGGAGCCTTCCTACTGGAAGCAAATATGGCGCCCTTCTTATCTCCAAATTATTGACCGCAGCTGGCTGGACCATTTGGAAAGCTTGCAGCAATTGAAGCATGGTATTCATTATCAGGCTTACGCCCAGCAGGATCCGGTACAAGCCTTTCAGAAGGAAGCATGGCGATTGTTTAATCAAATGGGAGACCGCATCCAGAAGATAGTCGCCCGTAAAGTCATGCAAGAACTAAGAGACTCCACGAACGAGCCCATTCAAAGAATGAATCAGGTGGTATAGCATGGCACAGAAATTTCTTGCAAAAATTCGTAGTCGTCTATTCCGTAACGCTTCCAATGAATCTTCCCGGGAATTAGTGACCGAAGAGCCCGGCCAGCCCCAGGAAGATGAAATTGTCCAGGGTACTGAGGAGATCGATATAAACGAGCAAATGCGAATCATAGGCATCGTTGATACCTATGCCCAGCAATTTGCTTTTGCTGAAATAAAGAGGGATCCAACATGGAAAAAGGGGTTTGCCCTGCAAAATGAAATTTTTGTCACACAAGGTGACGAACCCGTTTATCGCAGCAATGTAGAGGTCTTCTTCCAGGATCCAAAGACAGGAGAAAAAAAGATCATTTATCTTGTCAGTCTCATCCGTTTTGCCGATGAGAGCTGGCGTGTCTTTCAAATGAAAGGGGTGATGCCCTTACTGGAGTAGGTACCGAGGCAGGGTTAAAGGTTTATCAAACTATTCGCATAAGGGCTCATAGGAGAGAGGTATAAAAATGGCTAAGAAAAAACATGAGGACAAACGATCCTCAGCGCGCAGTAAAGTAGCAAAGGTCATGGCGGTTACCATGGCGGTAACACCGGTTGTGGCAGTATTACCCGGTGTGGTAAGTGCCGCGGAAGCAAACGAAGCTAGTGTATCAACTTTATTTGAACTCCAAACAGCGTTAGGCGACAGCCTGGTCACGACAATCAATCTGACTGCAGATATTAGCGGTGTAGCAGAGCGACTCGTGGTGACAAGGGCACTCACGATCAACGGTAATGGTCACACCATTAGTTACACGGATGCCATCAACGAGAGCCCATCTGGAAGCAAGCACGGGATTGCCGTGGAAGCAAGTGGTGTCACCATTAACGACTTACACGTGGCTATGACAGAAGCGCCGGGCTGGCAGGGCGTCTATGCGCTGCAAGTCTATAACGCCACCGGAGTAACCGTAAACAACTATACAGGCAGCGGAGCAGATGCCGCGCTGTTGGTGAATGCGTCCGAGGTTAACTTGACGGGTGTAACGACCGTAACCGACAACGATTTTGGCGGGATCGAAGTAGCCAGAGGTGTAGATGGAATAGCGGATGCCCAACTAACTGTAACCGGAACTCTGGTTAACGGCAGTGAAGCAGCTGACAAGCCAACTATTTGGATTGTAGATGGTCAAGGATCGGTAACGAACTCAGGGGCAACTGCAACCGTAAGCACGCCAGCCGCTGAGGGCAAGACCTACTATTATCTGGCAAAAACGGCAAGTGCAGAAGACCTGACTGAACTCCAAACAGCGCTAGGTGACGTCCGGGTCACGACGATCAATCTGACTGCAAATATCGGCAGTGTAGCAGAGCGGCTCGTCGTGAACCGTGCACTTACGATCAACGGTAATGGTCACACGATTAATTTCACGGACGCCATTAATTCAAGCTCCCCTGGATCCCGGCACGGGATTGCCGTTGAAGCAAGTGGTGTTACCATTAACGACTTACACGTGGCGATGACGGCAAAATTGGGCTGGCAAGGCGTCTATGCGCTGCAAGTCTATAACTCCGCTGGCGTAACCGTAAACAACTTTACAGGCAGCGGAGCAGATGCCGCGCTGCTGGTGAATGCGTCCAAGGTTAACTTGACGGGTGTAACCACCGTAACCGGTAACGATTATGGCGGAATCGAAGTAGCAAAAGGTCCGGATGGAATAAATGATGCACAATTAACTGTATCCGGAACACTGGTTAACGACAGTGAAGCCATCGACAAGCCAACCATTTGGATTGTAGGTGATGAAGGATCGGTAACGAATACAGGGGCAACTGCAACCGTAAGCACACCAGCCGCAGAGGGCAAGACCTACTTTTATCTAGCAAAAACGGCAAGTGCAAAAAACTTGACTGAGCTGCAAACAGCGTTAGGCGACATCCAGGTCACGACAATCAATCTGACTGATGACATCAGCGGTGTGGCGGAACGGCTCGTCGTGAACCGGGCACTGACGATCAACGGTAATGGTCATACCATTAGTTACACGGATGCCATCAACGAAAGCCCATCTGGAAGCAAGCACGGGATTGCCGTGGAAGCAAGTGGTGTCACCATTAACGACTTAAAAGTGGCGATGACGGCAAAATTGGGCTGGCAGGGCGTCTATGCGCTACAAGTTTATAACTCCGCTGGCGTAACCGTAAACAACTTCACAGGCAGCGGAGCAGATGCCGCGCTGCTGGTGAATGCGTCCGAGGTTAACTTGACGGGTGTAACCACCGTAACCGGCAACGATTATGGCGGAATCGAAGTAGCAAAAGGTCCGGATGGAATAAATAATGCGCAATTGACTGTAACCGGAACACTGGTTAACGGCAGTGAAGCAGCTGACAAGCCAACCATCTGGGTCGTAAACGGCCAAGGCACGGTAACGAACACAGGGCTAACTCCAACAACAGACAAGCCAGCCGAAGGCGGCAAAACCTACTATTACTTAGTACCGGCACCGGGCACTTCCGACGACTATAGTATCGATACGCCACAAGTTACAGTGGATGGACTTTCAGCTTCGGTAGTCGCCAAAATCAACAAACAATCTGTGACCGACGAGACTGTAACCGTCATATTCCAACTCATGAACGGAAATAAACCGGTTCAGCTTATCGCCATTGAAGAAAATATCAGCGATGACGAGGAAGTGCGTGCTGAATTCGAGCTGCCAACAACCGGGAATTACACAGTAAAAGTGTTTGTCTGGGACGATTTGCAAAATCAGGCAGCCAAAGCACAACCAAAGGAAGCAGCCATCGCTTCCAATGAAGGATAGAAGAATGGTTCCAGCTCGCAGGAGCCCTGCAGCTTCTCTGCGAAGATAAATGAACGAAGAATGACAAAGAGAGTGAGGATTTATTTTGAAAAAAAAATGGCTCGGCCTACTTTTAACGCTGGTTTTAGTGTTTACCCTTCTTCCTGCGTATGCTTTTGCAGACAACTACAACCTGGTCGTCTCTGTAAATAACAACCAGGTGATCCTTACGGGAGGAAATGCCTCCTATGGCGGCAAGAATCTTACCCTGCGCGTAGCAGATAACAGTAACACTAACATTTTGGCTGACCAGAACAAGGCGGATGCCAATGGCAATTATTCCTTTGGTCCGTACACCTTGGAAGCTGGCAATTATACGGCCTATGTTGGCGGTGTAGGCAATCCGGAATCCAAAACATTTACGGTATCGCAATCACCGGTTGGCAACACAAACGCCAATTTGAAAAGCTTGCAGCTAAGCGGAATTCCCTTTGATTTCTCCGCAGACAAAACCGATTATCCCATTAGTGTGGGAAATGCGGTTAGCAGTGTAACCGTTACTGCATCTGCAGCTGATCCACAAGCAATCATCAAAATTAATAACGAGACAGCCGCAACGAAGCAAGTGAATGTAAACGAAGGAGTAACCCAAGTTTCCGTTGAAGTCACGGCTCAAGACGGAATAACGAAAAAAACCTACAGCCTCTCTATTACAAGGCCGGCTGTCCAAACCGTCGTTTCTAACGTTCCTATCCAAGTCTCGACGGAGCCTTTGAGTCTTTCTATACCAGAAGGAACCACGAACGCGACCTTGCAGGTAACGAGCGACGTGGCAGGAACCACCAGAACGGCTACCCTTCCTTTAATCGAGGTGAAAGCTGTTACTTCATTGGGGAACGTAAGTCTATCCATTCCTGCCGGCACCAAAATTACAGCTCCAGCCAATTGGGATGGCGTCATTAAACTGCCTACGCTTCTGAGCAACAGCAGTGTATGGCCAGACAGCGGAGATGTGAGTGCCGTTATTGAGGTGGGATCTGAAGACGTTACCTTAACCTTTGATAAGGCTGTACGGCTTTTGCTTCCCTACCAGGCAGGAAAAGCAGCGGGTTATGCAAAAGGAAACGTATTTACACCCATTACGAAAGCCTTGAGTACGGATACTCAAACAGCTGCAGACACTGAGATTCAAGCCGGCGGCGACGCAAAAATCGATGTTGGCAATGACCAGGTTATCTGGACGAAACACTTCACGAAGTTTGCCAGTTATACGCCTGCTTCAAACGGCGGATATTATGGCAATATCGGCGGCAACGCCTCGAACGTCATTTCAACCAATGGGGGCACGGTCGATCAAAATGGTGTTAAAATTGTCATTCCGGCCGGTGCAGTTGCGAGTGATATTAAGGTAACAGTGGATAAAGTGACGGACGTGTCCAAACTGCCCGTCGACCCTTCGCAAAAGCTTGTAAGTGATGTCTTTGAAATTAAAAAAGATAATGCTGACAATTTCAGCGCCGCGGTTTCCATTACGTTGCCATTTAACAAAACTTTAGTCGATCCAGCTCAAACTTCGGTTGGTATCTACTGGTTTAACGAACAAACCAATAAATGGATTGCGCTCGACAACACACAAGTGGATAAAACGAATTTTACGGCAACAGGCTCTGTGAATCATTTCGGGAAATTTGCTGTTCTGGCCGATGTTAAAAAAGAGGATATTCCGACTACTAAACCAAACTCTGTCGAGTTATCTGACATTAAGGGACATTGGGCGGAAACGAATATTCAAGCTTTGATTCAGTTGGAAGCAATAACCGGATATCCGGACGGAACCTTTAAACCAAGCAAAAGCATCACCCGTGCTGAATTCGTTTCCGTTCTTGTAAAGGCGTTTGATCTGCCTGCAAAAGACGGAAAGACCTTCACGGACATCACCGATCATTGGGCAAAAAGTTTCATTGCCACAGCTGCAGCTCACGGAATCATTTCCGGTTACAGCGATACGGCATTTGGTCCCAACAATCTGATTACCCGCGAACAGATGGCTCAAATGATCGTGAGTGCCAGCAATATCGAGCTGGTATCCAGCGGCAAGACGTACAAGGATAGCGCCGACATTTCCGGGTGGGCAAAAGCTGCCGTTCTTACGGCTGTCTCAAAGGAATTAATAGGCGGTTATGAGGACGGCACCTTGAAGCCAAAAGGGAATGCAACCCGTGCGGAAGCCGTTACGATCATCCTAAGAGCACTGAATTTAAATAAGTAGATATAACGAGGACCGCCCTTAGTATCTTGAAAAAGACTAAGGGCGGTTTTTTTATTTAGACAGCTCCATACTGGGCCAGCAGCTCGGCAACTTGACGGTTGGCTTGCTGGTTTGCGAGCGACAATACCGTATCTCCGCCTTCAATCCTGGCATTTACATCCGCTCCGTACCCGATCAATAAACGAATCAGATCGGCGTTGTCATCGTGAAACGAGGCACTATGCAAACAAGTATGACCATTGCTGTCGAATACATTTGTGTTTGCCTTATTCAGCAGCAGCAGGTGAATGACATCCATGTTTCGTTCCCCCGCAATCGACGCATGCAGCGCGGTGTTGGACGGAATGAAGGAAACCTTGGAATGGGATAAAGCATTAATATCTGCGCCATGGTCCAATAATGCCTGTACGGCATCCTTGTGGCCGAAATGCGCGGCAAATCCCAGGGGCGTAAGCCCATCCTTGTTTTCCGTGTTGGCAAGCTGGGGACAGGACGCAAGAAGACGACGCAGCCGGGATGCATCACCGGATTGGGCTGCCTGGAAGACATCGTCAATCATTTCAATAAGCTCCATTCATTTCCCTCCGATTTCATAGGTATCATTACAAGTTAGTCTGGATGTACCACCTTCAACACACACTTTCATGTAAAGAGAACCATTCTGGATCAGTCGGCGATTGTCCTGCTTTATGGACGGCAACCAGTTGGAATCAGGCGGAAGGGGTTTATGGAACAAAAAACAGCCGGCACCTATGCCGGCTGTTAACAACAACTGCTTATTGCTGAATCTCATAAATTTCGTATAGCTCATCAAGCATTAGATTGGCTGCAATGACGCCGCCAGAGGTATTCCATACGGCATCGCTGACGCGCATCGCCTTATTATTCTTCACAACGGAAAGGCTTTTCCAAAGCGGATCCTTCAGCATCTCTTGTTCCATCTCGGTTCCTTTGCCATCCCCGGTATCATAGGTGAAATAAAACAGCATGTCTGCATCCACTTCCGGAAGACGTTCTTTCGTAATCTCTTCAACAAAGGTATCGGTGTATTTTTGGTTGTCCGGGCGGGTAATCCCGAGCTTGGAGAATGCCACGCCTGTAAAGGTATCCTCTAAGTAAATACGTGTTTTTCCTGCCATGAAACGAACGACAGACACTTTCTGGTTAAGCTTGTCGCCGGCTTTTTCTTTGAAGTCTGCTGTCCGGGCCTCGTAATCCGCAATAACCTTCTCGCCTTCTGTCTTTTTACCTAATGCATCTGCGTATAGCTGGAAATTCGATTGCCATTCTCCGCGGAGTGTTTCGGAGAAGACAGTAGGAGCGATGGCTTTAAGCTGATCGTATACTTTTTCCTGACGCAATTTGTTGCCTATGATAAGATCAGGCTTAAGGCTGGCAATGAGCTCTAAGTTTGGCTGGCTTTCGTCACCGACCACGGTTACGCCTTCCATATCGGCTGAGAGGTGCTCATACCAGGGGTCGCCTGTCCAGGACTTAACGGCGCCTACCGGCTTCACGTCAAGAGCCAGTAATGCTTCCGTTCCTTCATTTGTCAATACGACAACTTTAGTCGGGGTCCCGGTAATCGAAGTCGTTCCCATTGCATGGGTGATTTCGCGTTTGTCATCGGACTTCGGTGGGTTTGAATCTGCCGGGCTGTTTGTATTGTTGCCGGAACCGGATTGGCCGCATCCTGCGATCAAGATTACAAATGCAAGAAGGATGGCGGACATGCTCCAGGTGAATTTCTGTTTGACGACGGATGACATAGCATATAACTCCCTTTTTTATAGTTTGATAATGGTTCTCACTTACATAACGTTACAAACTATAACAGCTTCATGTATTCAAGTCAACACATTTTATGATAATGATTCTCAAAATCATTGACAGCGGTCTCCACATACCCTAAAATTATTTGGTCAACACTTATTGTTTATAGCATGTTTACCTTGATCAGGGAAGCTGGGAAAGAGGACAGGATGAATATACGACTTACAACACCTATACAGAAGCTGACCGGATTGCTGATCGGTCTCATCTTCTTTGCCGCCGGAATCGTTTGCAGCATAGCTTTTGGAGTGACTAATATCAGCTGGAATACCATTATAGAATCCTATACCGCTTTCAATGGCTCTCAAGAGCATCTCATTATTCAAACCACACGAGTGCCCCGTGCGTTTATAGCTGCGGCAGCAGGAGCTGGTCTGGCAGTTGCGGGGTCCTTAATGCAGGGAATAACTCGCAACCCGCTCGCATCACCGAGCTTATTCGGCATAAATGCCGGGGCCGCTTTCTGCATTGTTGTTGGCTCGGCTTTCTTTGGCGCGGGCGGTATGTCCACCTTTGCGACACTTGCCTTTGCCGGCGCGGCATTTACCGCCGCTCTTGTGTACTTGCTCGGTTCAATCGGAAGCGACGGGCTGACGCCGCTCAAGGTTACGCTCGCAGGAGCTGCTATGACGGCCTTCTTCTCCTCGCTCTCTCTGGGCGTTCTGTTAACGGGCGGGCAGACGTTCGATCAGGTTTTGTACTGGTTCGTCGGTTCTGTAGCCGGACGCGATATGGGGGTCTTCGAGACGGCGGCCCCGTACATGGGGATCGCTTTATTAGGAAGTCTGGTGCTAGCCAGACATATGAACCTGCTTGTGCTGGGGGAGGATGTCGCTGCAGGACTGGGACAGAAAACCATCTATATCAAGCTGGCAGCGGGAGTTATTGTCGTTCTGCTTGCAGGGGGATCCGTATCGATTGCCGGACCGATCGCTTTCGTAGGCATCATCATTCCTCATCTCACCCGTTACCTGGTAGGAATCGATTACCGCTGGGTTATACCGTATTGCGCGGTACTTGGGGGTATTTTATTATTGGCTGCCGATATCGGATCACGTTATATTTCATTTCCCAAGGAAGTGCCGGTCGGCGTTATGACGGCTATAATTGGGGTTCCATTCTTCGTCTATATTGCTCGAAGAGGGGAGAACACCTGATATGCATGCCAGATTTACACTGCGAGGGCGCAATTATTCCTTCGAGATCAGCCGTAGAACGGTATCGGTAATCCTGCTGCTATTGGCTGCAAACGCAGCTGCCATCATCGTTTGTGTGGGTTTGGGCAGTACAACAATCAGTCCGCTCTCTGTCATTCGTGCCTTTGTCGGTATCGGAGACGAAGCTGATTCCATGATTATATTCTCACTAAGAATGCCGCGTGTCCTGATCGCGGTCATGGTTGGCGCGGCGCTTGCCGTTTCCGGAGCCCTGCTGCAGGGGATTGTCCGCAATCCGCTAACATCGCCGGATATCATCGGCATCACGGGCGGTGCTTCGCTTGGGACGGTTATTTTCATTTTATACTTTTCCCATCTTAGTATCCGCCTGATGCCGATAAGCTCCATTGTCGGGGCTTTCGCTGCCGCCATCCTGATCTATTTATTCGCATACCGCCGCGGAATCACGCCGCTGCGGCTTGTACTTATCGGCATCGGCATGGCTACTGCATTAACCGCCGTGACCTACATGCTGATTCTTACGGCGTCTTTTACCCCGACAGCAGTAGCCGTCAAGGCATTTACATTCATGACAGGGAGCATATATGGGGTGTCCTGGGAAAGCGATGTTCTGACGCTGCTGCCGTGGATGGTCGTGCTGATGCCGATTGCGCTTATCTACGCCCGACACTTAAATGTACAGGAGCTGGGAGACGAGGTCGCAACGAGCGTCGGCAGCTCCGTTCATATCAAAAGAACGGTGCTGCTTCTCATCAGCGTTGCGCTTGCGGGCGCGGCTGTTGCTATAGGAGGCGCCATCAACTTCATTGGCTTGATGGCACCCCATATGGCCCGCAAGCTTGTCGGACCGGCGTACGGCGGTGTCATTCCGGTATCGGCACTTATTGGCTCGCTTGTTTTATTGTTATCCGATCTGGTCGCCAGAATTGCGTTCATTCCGCTTGATATTCCCGCAGGTGTATTTACCGCCGCGATCGGAGCGCCATTCTTCATTTACTTATTATACAGTCACCGAAGATCATAAGGGGGGCGATGCTCATGGCGGTTATTCAGACGAACGGTCTAACGTTATCCTATGGAAAAAAACCGGTTTTCTCGAATCTCGATATACGGATTCCCCAGGGTAAAATAACGGTATTTATCGGCAGCAACGGCTGCGGCAAATCGACGCTGCTGCGTTCGCTCGCCCGGCTGTTGAAGCCTCAAGAAGGCTCCATTATTCTCGACGGCCAAGATATTGGCAAGCTGTCGAGCAAGGAGGTCGCCCGGCGCCTTGCCATTCTGCCGCAAGGTCCGGTCGCTCCGGAAGGGCTGACTGTGCAGCAGCTTGTCAAGCAGGGCCGGTATCCTTACCAAAGCTTCCTTCAGCAATGGTCCCTTGAGGATGAAAAGATGGTGAAGCTGGCCTTGGAAGCCACCCATATGCAGGAGATGTCCAACCGATCCGTTGATTCTCTATCAGGCGGACAGCGGCAGCGGGCCTGGATCGCCATGACGCTTGCCCAGAACACCCCGACTATTTTGCTGGACGAGCCTACGACTTACCTGGATATGACCCATCAGATCGAGATTCTTGATCTGCTGTTTGACCTTAATGAGCGGGAGAACCGCACCATTGTCATGGTACTTCATGACATCAATCTCGCCTGTCGTTATGCGCATCATATCGTAGCGGTTAAGGAAGGCAAAATACACGCGCAAGGCGAGCCGGAAAAGATCGTAAACGAGCAGCTCATCCGCGATGTATTCGATATGGAGTGTCAAGTGACGGCAGATCCGATCTTCGGAACGCCGCTCTGTATCCCTTACGGCAAAGGACGAAGGCTGATTTCAGGCTGATTTAAAATGGAAACAAATAAGGTTCTGCGTTCCAATCCCCCTCTTCGATTACTTGTAAACAATCAGGTGGTGCTTGGCTTCCCGTTTTGAGGTAAACTAAAAAGAGAAAGGGCTGTAAATGCCAAGCTGGCCCAATCGTTTGAGGGAGCGCAGGCGGCCGGTCGGATCTCTTTTTTCAGGGTGCAGGGGAGGAGTCAACGTATTGAATCGAAATGAACGGTTGCAGTCCTATATGGAGAAATCCATCCAGCACCGAAAGATGTGGGAAGCCGAGTGGAACCGCCTCAACCGCATGGATCTCTCCATATTACAGACGCATTTACTTTCATTGCTGAATAAGCAAGGGCCTTTGCAATCGAAGGATTTGGTGAGACAGATGTCCGTAACCTCAGGCGGGGTCACGATGATCTGTGATAAATTATTGAGCAGAGGACTTATTCGAAGAATTCGGAGCGATGAGCAAGACCGTAGAGCCGTCTATCTGGAAATTACGGATTTGGGGCGCGAAGAAACAAAAACCATCGATGCTGTATGGGAGCAGGTCCTGGCCAATTCATTTACCACGCTGACGGATGCGGAAATTGCCATGTTGGAGCAAATCTATTCCAAGCTGACCGCAAATCCATAATATTCCAGGGTCATCTATCAAAAAAGGGGCTATCATCTGAATAAGATGACAGCCCCTTAATTATGATTCTTATTATGTTACTCGACGATAATCTTGCCGGACATATCGTTATGGCCTTGTCCGCATTGAACAGAGCAATGAAATTCAAACGTACCCGCATCGTTTACAGTAAATTCCTTGGTTTCGCCGCCTTTAATATCAACACCCAGATCTTCAATGCTGATGCCGTGAACGCCTTGCGAGTTTTTCAAGGTAAGCTTGATGGTATCGCCTTTGTTAGCCTTGATCTCGGTTTGGTCAAATTTCCAGTTTGAGGCGTCGATCGTAATTTCTTTCGTTTCGCCGCCGGCTGCGTTCGTGGAAGAGTCGTTTGAAGAAGCGCTATTATTGGATGGAGTATTGGTGTTTGTGGTAGAATTATTGTCTTTATTGTTATTGCCACATGCACTAAGCGCCATTACAGCCACGATCATCAGAGCTGCGATTACCGTCCATTTCATTTTCACTTTCATGTTGAATTCCTCCTCAGATGTAATGGAAATGAATGAAGTAACTTAGAGATAAGATAATTGCTTGTCCAAATAACCATGATACGCCGTAACTGTCCCAGAGTCAACAGTTAGATAATTCTCATAATTAATTAAACAATTTATGAAGAATAATAACATGCTTTATTGCAAATAAACTTAGAGATAAGATAAATGCTTATATACAGTCAAGATGAATGCAGGGCCACGCTGCTTCTTCTCTTCCCCTTCTTGTAAAGCAGGAACGTAACGGCTATGCACTCAACGAGGCTTAGGGCTACATAGAGGGCATCCTGCAAGCCGCTCATCGTGCTCACCTCCCAGTTCAGCAGGAGGAGATTCAGCCGCATGAAGGGAATATGTCCGCAGAACGTCACAACACTGAACAGATTAATGAAAGAATGCCGGGTCTGTATGGATGGCCACTTGATATGAAGCAGCCCATAGAACAGAAGTATCGTATTAGGAAGAATGCTCAGAGCAAGCTTATATTCCGTATTCCACTGGGCATATCGAAACAGGAACACGAGCTCCGCCGCGGTAAGAAGCAGAGCGGCAGCGGCGAGCGGCGTGATCCGGGCATGGTAGAACTTTTCTTCATAGTGGGCGATCAGCACACCTGCGAGCACAAAGGGGAAGCCAAACCCCAAATACCGGTAGATGAACAGCTTCAGATACCCGAAGAGCGGATCCTGGTTGCTGATCAGGCTGTCCAGCTCAGCTTGAAACAGCATTCGAAAACTGCCGGACAGGAAGAGCGTCAGCAGAAAGCCCAGTGCAGCCAATAGGATAGCAAGGCGTAGGGCACGTTTCTCATACAGCCAATAGCTTATGAATATGCCAAACAGGAGGGGTGGGATAAACCAGAGTTGAACGAACGGACCGTTCAAGACGACCGCAGCGGTCAGAATTTTGAATTGAAGAATCAGATTGCTCATGGTGAACCCTTTGTTCATAAGTGCAGGGATAATGTGTTCAGCCGCGAACAGCAGGCAAAAAAAGCCGTACAGCAAGGAGATCCTCGTTATGTACTTCCTCACATAACGGCGTCCATCCGCCGTATGCGTCCAGCCTTTGCAGGCCAGAAATCCTGCAGCCACATAGAAGCAGGGAACAATCATGCCGAGCAAAGGGGTGAGAAACCGGAGCTGCTGATTGGGTGCGACTTCCATATAACGCAGCAGAATGGTGTGGGAGAGCAGTACGAGCAGACATCCGGCCAGCTTGAAGATCGTAATCCCCGGATAATATCTACGCATTTTGTTTGAGCTCCCCCAGCGCATGGAGCGCCAGCTGTTTAATATCCGTGACTGCGATTTTTCCTGTCGGCGAAAGGGGCAGCTCGGGCAAAAACAAGACGTATTGGGGAATCTTGAATGCGGACAAATGAACAGCGAGACGATTTTTGATCATTTGGGCATTCACATTCGCGCCTTTCTTCGCCACCAGGCACGCACAGATCTGCTCCCCGTACAACTCATCGGGAATGCCAATGACGAAAGCTTCTTCGACATCTTTATCCTTCAGCAGCAAGCCCTCGATTTCGACAGGCGAGATTTTTTCTCCTCCCCGGGATATAAGGCGGCGCAGCCGTCCGGTTATCGTCAGCACATTTTGATCGTCCAGGTATCCGAGATCGCCCGTCTTGTACCATCCATCCGCTGTGAAGCAAGGCATATCCTGATTATGCTTCAAGTACCGCATCACCCGGTGGCTGCGGACGGACACCTCCCCTTGCTCTCCGTATGGCAGCAGCTCCCCCGTCTGCGGATTCAGGATGTTTACTTCTACGGCGCGATCGACTTTGCCGGCGAGGCTGTAGTTGTTTGCTTCAAAGCTGTCGAAGCTGATCATCCCGCTAAGCAGATGGGAGCGGGTAAGCAGCTTGAACAAGAGTGTGATCGGCAGGCTTCGCTGCCGTCCCACAAAACATGTCGCATTGGCGACAGATCCCGTCTCCGAAGAGCCGTAGGTGACCATGAAAAATAACAGGCGAAGCTCCCTGTTGACTTTGCGCAGCAAGGAGCTGTCAACGGATGCCGATGTGAAGGAGATGCCGATCAGCGAGGATAATCCGGAGAAGTCTCCCTGTGATGACGAGAGGATTCGCTGAACCATATAAGGCGTTCCGATCATCATCCGGCAGGCTTCCTGCCGGATGGCTTTTACCGCTTGCAGCGGATTAAAGTGCGTGAGCAGCACGATACGGATATTGCATACCCTCAGGTTGGTGAAAATCGTTCCGAATCCGCCAAGATGGTAAAGCGGCAGCAGGCTGATAACGGAGAAGCGCCGGGCAATCCGGTCGATCGTTTTCTGAAGCAAAGCGGATTTCTTACCCGGATGCCCGCGTTCAGGCGGAGCAACCATAAAAGAAGCTGTGGTGCGCAGAACGCCTTTGGGGGAGCCGGTGGTGCCGGACGTATAGAGCAGAATAAGCGGATCATGAACGGTTGCGGCCTTGCAGGCGTTGATAAATTTCTCGTCCGTTGTATGGGAGGCCAGCGCCATCAGCTCGTTGAACGGACGCAGCGGCGAGGGGAGCCCGGCCTGTGCGCCAACAACAAAGATAGACGAGGGCAGCCAGGAGTTGTCCGCTGCGCTGTTGCGGCATTCGAGGATCAACTCCATAAGCATGGAGGGGTAATCAAGATGATGCCCTTCGGTTCCGATAATCATAGCTTTGGGGCGCGCGCTTTGCAGATACCCGCGGACCTCATTCGTCTTGGAATAGGCATTCAGCGGTACAATCACAGCTCCTATACTCGCGGCTGCAAACATGGAAACAATCAGTTCCATTCTTCCGGTCATGAGCAGGGCCAGGGAATCTCCTTTTGTTACGCCGAGCTGAAGAAGGCCTTTGGCCAGAAGCCGCGTTTCCTTCCATAGGGTTTCCCAGGTATAATGCTGGGACAATTCCGGAAAGCTGTAAGCAATATCGGCCGGACAGGAGGCCGCACGCCGGTGCAGGAGAAAAGCGAGGGTATCGGAATTAAATTCGTTCATAATGGAGAGCTCCTTTTGATGATCATATGGGGCGGTCTAAATCCTGAAGACAATCTTTATAAAGGTAATATAGCACTTTTGATGTTCTTTATAAAGAACAAAATAAAGCGGGTACAGGGCCAGATCCATGGAAACCGGTTGGCAGCTTATAAAGAATTTTTCATTTCGATTTCTTCCGCATCCCATTGGGTAAAGAAGTAGATACCTGCTTCAATTCCATTTCGAGTGCGAAGGAGTTTTCGATAATGAGCGATGAATCCAAGGTAAACGGCAACAGCAAAAACGAGCAGCTGGAGCCATTTAGATCCAATGATGAAGGCAAAAAAATGACAACCAATCAAGGGTTGAAGGTGTCGGAGGATGAGTTTTCCCTGAAAGCGGGGGAACGGGGTCCAACTTTGCTGGAGGATTTTCATTTCCGTGAGAAAATGACGCATTTCGACCATGAACGGATTCCGGAGCGGATTGTGCATGCGCGGGGTTTTGCCGCACATGGCGAATTTGAATTATATCATTCCATGAAGGAATATACGAAGGCCGGTTTTTTGCTGGATCCGTCTGTGAAAACACCGGTATTTGTAAGATTTTCAACGGTGGCGGGTTCCCGGGGTTCGGCCGAAACCGTTCGTGACGCGAGGGGCTTTGCCACGAAGTTCTATACGCAGGAGGGCAACTACGATCTGGTCGGGAACAATATTCCGGTCTTCTTTATACAGGATGCTGTCAAATTTCCCGATCTGATTCATGCGCTTAAGCCCGAGCCCCATAACGAGATGCCGCAGGCTGCATCCGCCCATGATACGTTCTGGGATTTTGTCGCCAACAACCAGGAGTCCGCCCATATGATCATGTGGGCTATGTCCGACCGGGCCATTCCCCGCAGCCTGAAGATGATGGAGGGCTTCGGTGTTCATACGTTCCGGTTCGTCAATGATCAGGGAGTGGCCCATTTTGTGAAATTTCACTGGAAGCCGCTGCTGGGCGCCCATTCCCTGGTATGGGATGAAGCGCAGAAGATTTCCGGCAAGGATCCGGATTTTCACCGCCGGGATCTGTGGGAATCGATCGAGAATGGCGATTATCCGGAATTCGAATTCGGTGTTCAGCTTCTGAAAGAAGAGGATGAGTTCAAATTCGACTTCGATATTCTTGATCCGACGAAGCTCTGGCCGGAAGAGGATGTGCCGGTGCAAATCATCGGGAAAATGACCCTGAACCGCAACGTGGATAATGTGTTCGCGGAAACGGAGCAGGTCGCTTTCCATCCGGGCCATGTCGTGCCGGGCATTGATTTCTCCAATGATCCTCTGCTTCAGGGGCGTCTGATCTCGTATACCGATACACAGCTGATCCGTCTGGGCGGACCGAATTTTCATGAGCTGCCGATCAACCGTCCGGTATGCCCGTTCCATAACAATCAGCGCGATGGTTATGGCCGGCAGACTATTAACAAAGGGCCTGTGAGCTATCACAACAATTCGCTGGCCGGCAATACCCCGGCTACGTCGACTGAAGCCGAGGGCGGCTATGTTTCGTACCAGGAGAAGGTGGAAGGGCGCAAGGTGCGCGCGCGAAGCGACAGCTTCAAGGATCATTTTTCGCAGGCAACCCTGTTCTGGAACAGTATGAGCGAGCCGGAGAAAGAACATATTATCGCTGCATTCAGCTTTGAGCTGGGCAAGGTGAAGCACAAATTCATCCGGCAGCAGGTCGTCGATATGTTCGCAAATGTCAATACGGAGATGGCCGCGGCGATTGCGGAAGCAGTGGGTGCAACTCCCCCTCAAGGTGGAGGCTCCAAGGTGATGAAGTCATCGCCGGCGCTCAGTCTGGCCAATAAGGCCAAAACCCCGAAAGGCCGCAAGGTCGGCGTGATTGCCGCGTCTGGATTTAACAGCGGAGAAGTCAATGCGGTGCTGGAAGCCTTGAAAGCGGAAGGGGTTCAGGCCGAGGTGATCAGCGCCAAGCTCGGAAAGGTGGCCGGTACAGACGGGTTGGAACTGGAAGCCATGCATACCTTCCTGACGGCGGATTCTGTTCTGTTTGATGCCGTCTATGCGGCCGGGGGAACTGCGCCTGACAAGAAATTTATCAAGGATGCGGCTTATTTCCTGAATGAGGCATACGCCCACTACAAGCCGATCAGCGCGGGTGGAGAAGGCCGGGCATGGCTGGAAGCAAGCGGAATCGGCAAAGGGCCGGGAGTTGTAATGGGGGAGGATTCCAAATTGGATACGAAATCCTTTATTGCAGCCATTGCGGCTCACCGTCATTGGGACAGGCAGCCGGTATAGGTAGTGCTATACTTGTGCCGGGCGGGGTTGGGAAGACCTCGAACGGATGAAAGCTGTGCATGGTCAAGCCCGTATAGCGGATATTTTTTTAAAAAGAAACACTCAGCCAACAAGCTGTCGTCGGTATTCAGCCGGAGGCAGCTTGTTTAGTTATCTTTGCGGTCGAAACGGAAATACGCTGGCATCCAAAATTTGAAATAAGGGCCCGCGCGCCGTATCGATCGACGTGAGGGCCCTTCATTGACGGCGAGGTCGGCATGGATCGAAAATCTAGTCGGCAGCGATCTTGATTTTTAGCAGCGCTTTCGTTCCCCGTCCCGGCTCTGAGAACATCGTTACTCCTGCGCCGTTATCGTGGGAAAATAAGCGTAAGCGCTCGTGTACGTTGTACAAGCCGTAGCTCTCGGCAGTTTCTCCAGAGGGTCGAGGTTCCAACAGGCGATCCAGCCGCTCCCGCGTCATACCGACGCCGTCGTCCTCAACGCTGATGAGCAGCCAAGGTCCCTCAAGCCTGGCGGATATCACGATCGTGCCGCTTTTCGGCCGTTTATGCTGGATGCCGTGCAGGACGGCGTTCTCTACGATCGGCTGCAAGGTCAGCTTCGGCAGACGGTACGACAGCAGCGGCTCCTCGACATCGTACACCACTGCGATGCCTTTGTCGTCCCGCGTATTATGAATATGCATGTACGAGCGGATCAGTTGAAGCTCTTCTGCGAGCGTGACGACGTCGCGGCCTTTGTTTAAACTTAGCCGGAAATACGTGGAGAGCGCTTCGATCAGATCACTGATCTCTCCAGCTCCTCGGCGGATGGCCATCCAATTCATGCTGTCCAGCGTATTGTATAGAAAATGCGGATCAATCTGCGCTTGGAGCGCTTTGAGTTGAGCATCCCTTTCGTGCAGCTTGGACAGATACGATTCCGCCGTCAGGTCGTGTACGGCCTGAACCATGCGGGAGATCGCACTTTCGAGCTGCCGAAGGTCTCCTTTCGGTTTCGGAAGGCTGCCGTCGAAATGCGCGGAGCCTTCCGCCTTCAGGGTACGGATCATGTCCCGGATCCGTTTACTGAGGCTTTCGGCTGCCGCAGCGAACGCGAGTACGAGGAAAAAGATAAAGATGACAGAGCCGATTCCCAGTAGCAGAACGGCGGAGATTTTCGTCAGGACGACGCTTTTTCCAGACAGTTCCGATGTCGACAGCTTAGCAACGATTGTCCAATCCGTGTCCGGAATCCGGCGGAACAGGAAGGAGGACGTCCCCTGGTCGTCCCGGAAGACGCCTTCCGGCGAATCCGCCATCAGCTCCATTTGGCCGATTGTCAAATCGGCGGGTTTGCCGAGCCGTTGCGCGTCCGGGTGGGAGACGAGCAGACGATTGCCGTCCACGACGTAAACTTCCTGGGAGGCAGAGAGGGAGACCCGGTTCAAAATGTCCCGGATCCCGTCCGCCTTGACGTCCACCGCCAGCACACCGATAACCGTCTCGTAGTGAAGGGGATCGTGAAGCATGCGGAAGGCGGATACGACGTCGGTGCCGGCTTCTCCCAGATAGTACTGGCGGTACGTACTCCGCCAGACGATGGCGCCGTTGCGTGAAGTCATATCGCGATACCAGGAGGACTCGCGATCCAGGGCATCCAGCGGGAAGAAACGAGAACCTTCCCGCGAGTATGTCAGTTTCGGATCGACGAACAGGCGAATCCGGTGAATCCCCCGGTTCCGCTCCGCGCTGGCTACCAGCTTCTCGAGCGCTTGAAAATGCCAATACTGCTCAAATGCAGGTTCGCCGGCAGCACTCAAATAGTCGATAATATCCTGGTTGGCGAGCAAGCTGTCCGAGACGCTGGCGACGTTGTCCAGGCTGTTCGAGATGTTGTATTCCGCCTGGTTCAGCGTCTGCAGCATCGAATCCCCCATCTCCCGTTCGATGATGCCGGACGTCTGCCGGTAATAGAAATAGAACAGCAGGCAGCCCGGCAGCAAGACGACAACGACATAGATCGTTATCGCTATTCTCGTGACGCTCGCTCGGGTGAACGCCCGCAAATACCCCTTCAGCCATCTCCAGCCATTCATAAGCCGCGCTCCCGGAACTCGCCTGGCGTGTAGCCGGTTTGCCTCTTGAACAGTTTGCCGAAATATCCCGGATCCTTGTACCCGACCAGGTAACAGACGTCATACAGCTTGTTCACGGGGTCGGCCAGCAGCCGTTTGGCCGCCGCGATCCGCGTCTCGACGACGTATTCGTTCAATGTTAAACCCGTCTCTTGCTTGAACAGGAGGCAGACGTAGGTCGTAGTCAAGTAGACGGACGCCGCGATCCGGGCGTTCGTCAAATCCTCCGCGTAATGCTTCTCGATATATCGCTGGATTTGCGCCACGACATTATGCGTTTTTTTCTCACGCTTCTCCGAGACTTCAGCGTACGTCAAACTCAGATGCCGGACGGCCTCCTCGCTCAGCTCGCCGATCGTCTCGGTCGAAGCGATCGCCTGCCACAGCCGTAATTCACTCTCTTCCAACCGTTCGGCGGGCAGTTTCAGCTCTTGCCGGAGCTCGGCGCATACGGCGAGCAGCTGGGCGCCGGCGATCCTCGTTCGGAGGATGGCGTTTGGTCCATCGCCGCTTGCAAGCGAGCGTTCCGCCGCCCGTCGCACGGCATCCCAATCCGGCCCCTTCAGAAGCGAAGCAATCTCTTTCGAGTCGAATCCTCCACCGGCTTCGGAGGACGGCGAATAGCCGTTTTGCAAGAGGCCGTCCATTGTGATGATCCGGTTTTTGCCCACGTACCACTTGTGCTCAGCCGCTTGGGCGGCCTGCCCGTAGGCTTCCGGGAGTTCATCCCAGCGCTCTGCGGCCGGGCCGATCCCGATCGTCACTTCAAGACGCAGCAGCTTGTTGATTTGCTCCTTCACCTGGTGAATGAGCGTGAACAAGCCATCTTCGTCGGCGTCGGTATCGAGTTGGACGATTCCCGCGAATTCTCCCGCCCGCACCTCGAACGCATGTCCCGAGTACAGCTCGTTCAGGACCTCCTCGATCACGTTCAGCATGGCGAAAGAGCGAAGCTGCCGCTCCTTTTCCGGCAATGCCCCGAATACTTTACCGTAATCGTCGATCCGGACGGCGAACACCTCCAAGCGAATCGGCGAGACGGGCAGCCGGATGCCCAGAAAACGGAACTTGTCCTCTAATGCCTCGGGGTTCTGCGCCCCATCCAGTACGAGAGCGGCCAGATGCCGTTCCCGCAGGAGCGGGATGCTCTGGTTCAGCTTGATGTGCAGCCCGTTCAGGCGATCCCGCTGCGCATCTTCCTCGTCCAGCTTGCCGACGAGATGCCGCAGCAGCCCGGTCAGCTCTCCCAGGCGCACCGGCTTCAATAAATAATCGGCGGCTTCCAGCCGGATCGCTTTCTTCAAATAATCTAAATCGCCGTACCCGCTTATGAACACAAACTTCGCCGGATGGCCTTCCTCGGAGAGCCGTTCGGCCAGCCGGATGCCGTCCATATGCGGCATCCGCACGTCCGTCAGAACGATGCGGACATCCCTCATCCCGCGGATCGCCTGCAAAGCCATCTCCCCGTCCTCGGCTTCCCCGGCCACTTCCAGACCAAAGGCCGGCCAGTCGACGCATTCCCGCAGACCGGACCGGACGGAGCTTTCGTCATCCACGATAAAGATCTTGTACATTCCACATTCCCCCGAATCGATGTCGAAAACTATACAGTAACACCGTAAAATCATAATCCGCTCCCCTATAACCGATCCGGGATAGCAGTTACAATTTGATCAAGGGGAACCCACTCAACCCCATTGTAAGGCGAATTCGAAAAAGGTGTAAACCTTTTTTGTTCACCTTATAGAATTTATAAGTTTCACGCTTATAAATTTCTGTAAGGTCAAAGGGAAGAACGGCGCAGCCGTTTCTCCTTGGATCGGAGCGGAAGGAAAGCAATTTCTCCCGCTTCCGTCCGGTCGCCGTAACGAAGAGCGCGCCGTCGTACCGCGGACGTCGGCACGAGGATTTATGGAGAGGATGAAAGACGATGAAGGAGTCCGACGTGGAACCGGGGCGGCTGCCACCTTCGATGGCGGCGGGCCGCCGCAAGCCGGACGGTCAAGGATTTTGGCGCTATTTCCGGATGAACTACGATCTTTATCTCATGTGCGTGCCGGGACTGATTTTCCTGATCGTCTACAAATTCGCTCCGCTACTGGGCTTATCGCTGGCTTTCAAGGATTTCAACCTGTTTGCGGGCAACAATATTATCGATTCGATCATTAAAAGCCCGTGGGTCGGCATGAAGCATTTTAACCGCATTTTCGAAGACGAAGCCTTCCTGAAGGTTATCGGCAATACGCTGATCATCAGCTTATACAAATTGGTATTCCTGTTTCCAATACCGATCATCGTCGCGATTTCACTGAATGAGCTGAGAATCCGCTTGATGAAACGCTGGGTTCAAACGATCGTGTATTTACCGCATTTTCTTTCGTGGGTCATCATTTTCGGCCTGTTCTATTCCTTATTCGGCTCCTATGGCATGATCAACAAACTGCTCGAAGCTGCCGGCGGCGAAAGTATCAGCTTCTTCTCAGATTCATCCTGGTTCCGTTCGCTACTGGTCTTTACGGAAGGGTGGAAAGAAACGGGATGGAACACGATCCTGTTCCTGGCCGCGATGACGGCCATCGACCCGCAGCAGCATGAAGCGGCAGTCATGGACGGGGCGGGTCGCTTCAAACGGATCTGGCATATTACGATTCCTGGAATCGTGCCGGTCATCCTGCTCGTTCTTATTCTTCGGCTGGGGCAGATCCTGAACGCCGGATTCGAACAGGTGCTTGTCATGTACAATCCCGCCGTGTACGACGTCGCGGACATCATCCAGACGTTTGTCTACCGGATCGGTCTCGGAAAGATGGACTTCAGCCTGTCGACGGCGCTTGGCTTGTTCGAATCGGTTGTGGCGTTCATTCTTGTGTACTCCAGCAACCAGCTCGGTAAACGGTATCTAGGGAAAAGCATCTGGTAAACCCGGGGACGGGAGAAGGGAGAGCCATTTTCATGAAAACAATTCGCAGCCGGTCGGATCGATGGTTCGACGCCGTCAACAACGTACTGATCGCCGCTGTCGGGCTGATCTGCCTATTGCCCTTTCTTCATGTGCTCGCAAAGTCGCTCAGCAACCAGGCGTCCGTCATGGGCAATAAGATTACGTTTTACCCGATTGGCATGCATGTCGAGGCGTTCCGCTTCGTGTTTGCGCATACCCGTTTTTTTGAGGCGCTGCAGGTAACCTTACTGGTCACAGTCATCGGCACGGTCCTCAGCCTGACGATTACGATATTGGCCGCTTATCCGCTCTCCAAGCCCGAATTCAAGGGACGTAAGCCGATTCTGCTGCTGTACGTGTTCAGCATGTTATTCTACGGCGGCATCATTCCGGGTTACATTCTGATGAAGGCGCTGGGACTGCTCGATACGATCTGGGCGATGATTGTACCGCTGCTCGTCGTGCCGTTCAACCTGTTCGTCTGCAAAACGTTTTTCGAAGGGATACCGGAAAGCATCGAGGAATCCGCCAAGATCGACGGGGCGACGAATTTCCGGATTTTATGGTCGATCGTGCTGCCGCTTTCGCTGCCGGTCATCGCCACATTAGGTATTTTCTACGCTGTCGGCTACTGGAACAATTATTTTCACCCGCTGATTTATATCAGTTCGGTCGATTTGAAGCCGCTTCAGCTGTTCTTGTACGAAACGATCGCGAACACGGAAGAGCTTCTGCAGGAGCAGCCGGACTCGGTCAGGCTCAGCATGGCGCCTGAAGGCTTCCGCGCGGCGACCGTTATCTCCTCGATCGTGCCCATACTGCTGGTGTATCCGTTTCTGCAGCGCTACTTCGTGACGGGGATGACGCTCGGATCGGTCAAAGGCTAGGTTTTGGGCTAATTGCTTTTAAATAAAATAAACAAGCGCACAACAAAAGGGGAGGCCAATCATTGATGTTATTCAAGCGCAGCAAATGGATAAAAGCCGGCATAGCCGGTATCGCGGCAATAGCCGTACTTGCGGGATGCTCGGGAGGAAAGGAACCGCAAGCGGGCGAGAGTGGAAAGAGCCCGTCGGAATCGTCTGCAGTGGAAGCTGGGGGCGCCAAGCCGGAACTGAAGGTGCTCGCATTTAATGTCGGTTTCGATCCGAACAACGATCCCGTCGCCAAAGACATCGAATCAACAACCGGTTATAAGATCAGCTATACGCTCCTGCCGAAGGACAATCCGGAGGAGAAGCTTAATATCGAGATTGCATCCGGCGTAAAATACGACATTCTTACATTAAATCCGACGCAGTTCTATACGCTGGTCGCCCAGGGCGCGCTTCAGCCGATCGGGGATTTGGTGGACCAATTCGGCGCGAACCTGAAGGAAGGAATCTCGGAATCTTCCTGGGAGCTCGGCAGATACAACGGCGAGTTGTACGGCATTCCGCAGAAAAACGAACGTCCGAACATCGAACAGACAATGATCGTACGGCAGGACGTGCTCGACGAACTCGGGCTGAAAACGCCCGGAACGCTGGACGAGTTCTATGAAACGCTGAAAACGATAAAAGCGAAGAAACCGGATCTGATTCCGTTAACCGGGAACGGAACGAACGTTCCAATGGTTTGGAGTGCCTACGGCCTCTATACCGGATGGTCCGAAATGGATGGGCAATTGGTGCCGAGAATTAAGCAGCCGGCGATGAAAGAATATTTCGCGTTTATGAAGAAGCTGTTCGACGAGGGTTTGGTCGACAAAGACTGGCCAGTCAATAAATCGGCCCAGGCTCAGGAGAAATTCATCAGCGGCCAAGCGGTGATGATCTCGGGCGACTGGAACTTGGCCTCCAGTATGAGCGATGCGTTCAAAACGAACGTGCCCGAAGGCAAAATGGGCTATATCTCGCCGCTGCAAGGAACCGACGGATCGGCCGGCGTGGAAATGGCGGATAAGCTGATCTATGTTCACGCGATTCCCAAGTCCTCCAAACATGCAGAGGACGCGATTAAGTTAATGAACATGAAGATGGAGAAAAGCAATTTCACGTACCTGACGCTAGGCGAGAAGGGCGTTACGTTTAACGAGGAGAACGGGGTCTACAGTCCGATCATGCCGATCTTCACGGAGAGGCGGGGCAGCGCGTACTTCTTCCTGAACGGCATACGAGAGGTCGAGTATGCGGATATGTGGCTGGCACGTCTGCGCCGGACGCCGGCGTTATTTGAGGCTTTTAATGCCATCAATAACGATTTCGACAAATACGCGAAAGTCAATCCGGTCGCGTTCATGCCGCCAATCGAAGCAGTCGGCAAAAACTTGCCGAGCCTGAGCCAGATGGAGAACGACTTCTTCCTGCAGGTGCTTTTGAGCGGCGAGAAGATCGAGAACTTCGACAAGTTTCTGGATAAATGGGACTCGTCCGGAGGAAGCGACATGATGAAGGCGATCAACGACTGGTATGCCACGAAAAAATAGAGAATGTGTTTCCCTCGGAAGGAGTGGAGAGTAAATGAACGTTATCGAAGAATCGGCCCGGCGAATCCCCGTCGTGGCGGAACCGGACGTACTCGTCGTGGGGGGAGGACCCGCGGGAATCGGCGCCGCGGTGGCAGCAGCCCGCAACGGCGCAAAAGTGCTGCTTCTTGAGCGGTACGGATTTGTCGGCGGCAATCTGACGGTCGCAATGGTCAATCCGATGTTCACGTTCCACGACGTGAACGGCAATCAAGTCATCCGGGGCGTGGCAGGCGAGCTGGTTGAACTTTTGGTGAAGAAGACGGCTTCCCCGGGTCACGTTACGGACTTGACGTTCGACAACGCCTCGATGTCCCCGTTCGATCCGGAAGGCATGAAGCTTGTCCTGTTCGAACTTCTCAAGGAAGCCGGCGTCGAATTGATGCTCCATACAACATTCGCCGAAGCGTACGCCGAGAACGGACGAATTGTCAGCGTCATCGTCGAAAGTAAATCCGGCCGGCAGGCGATCCGGGCAAAAACGGTGATCGACTGCTCGGCAGATGCCGACGTCGCCGCGAGAATCGGCGCTCCGTTTGTAAAGGGGCGGGAAACGGACGGGGCCATGCAGCCGGTGACGCTGTTTTACCGGGTGGCTGGCGTCGACATAGGACGGTTGAAGGCCTGGATGAAAGAAAACCGGGATCTGCTTAAGGACTCGCCGGGCGACGAAGAGATCGACGCGCAGAGCGCGCTGGCTTTCCTCGGGATGAAGGAAATCATTCAAGCGGCGGTCGAGCGGGGGGAATATCCGAAGGATGCCGCGCCGCGGATCTTGATGTACGAGCTTCCGCGCGACGGGCAATTCGCTGTGAATTGCACACGCCTGCAAGGCATCGACGGCACGAACGTCTTTGACCTGACGCGTGCCGAGATCGAAACAAGGCAACAGGCTTGGGCGGTTACCGAATTCATGAAACGGAACATCGGCGGGTTCGAGGACGCTTACGTACTCGATACGGGTGTTCAGGTCGGCGTTCGGGAGACGCGGCATATCGTCGGCGATTATACGATGACGGAGGAGGATGTGCTCAGCAGCCGGGCGTTCGAGGACGGCATCGCGTGCGGAACATTCGCCATCGATATTCACCCGCCGGAAGGCGAGCAGCAGGTGTTCACCGGATCGGGCAAAGCGGTCTACGAAATTCCGTATCGCAGCTTGCTTCCGCAAGGCATCGACAATTTGCTTGTGGCTGGGCGCTGCATCTCGGCTACGCATAATGCGTTCGGATCGGTCCGTGTCATGGCGACGGCGATGGGCATCGGTCAAGGAGCCGGAACGGCGGCGGCTCTGGCGGTTAGCAGAGAGATAGGCATGCGGGAGGTTCCGCCAGCGGACATACGAAGGCTGCTGATCGAGCAAGGTCAATACCTGCTCCAGGCCGAGGGCGTGGAGGAGCGGATCGACGGCGGCCTGCGCCTGACGAAGGGCGACGGATCAGGAAGCACCGCCAGCCATCACAATCCGTTCGGAAAAAACGGGAGCTAGGGAGGGAAGCCGCATGAAAGCCAGCATATTGGTGAAGAAAGAGGAACGGTCAGGCGAGATCAGCCCTTACATTTACGGTCAATATTTCGAGCATCTCGGCAATTGCATGTACCCGTCCGTATGGAACGCAGACTCGCCCAAGTCAGACGCCCGGGGTTTGCGGCAGGATGTCATCGAGGCGGCCCGGGAGCTCGGCGTTCCGGTCATACGCTGGCCTGGAGGGTGTTACGTTGACCTTTACGATTGGAAGGATGGCGTCGGCCCGAGCGAGCAGCGGCCGGTTCGCCCGAACTGGCACTGGGGGGGACTGGAGTCGAACCAGTTCGGAACGGATGAGTTCCTGAATTGGTGCGAGCAGGTCGGCGCGGACCCATACGTCAATGTAAACCTTGGTACGGGAACGCTGGTCGACGCTTTGCGCTGGATCGACTACTGCAACGGGAAGGAAACGGCAGACGCCCGGTGGAGAAAAGAGAACGGACGCGAGGAGCCTTATGGCGTCAAGCTATGGGGCATCGGCAACGAGACTTGGGGCCACTGGGAGGCCGGCCAGCTTGGGGCGGACGAATACGCGGCCAGACTGGCAAACTGGGCACAATTTGCCAAGAAATATGATGAACAGTTGGAGCTACTGGGCGTCGGTTCCTACGAAGGCAACGATTCCGAGTGGGATCGGAAAGTCATCGAAGCGGCCGGGAAGTATCTTCGCTACCTCACGATCCACATTTACGGCTGCTCGGTTGACCGGCAAAGTAACGAAGAGTATTACCCGATTGTGTATACGCCCGTTTACTTCGAGAGCCAATTGCGTAAAATGCTGAGCACGATCGAGACGACGCTGAGCCGGATGAAGGATAAGCTTGGGCATCCGATTCGCATTTCCCTGGACGAATGGAATATCCGGCATTACGAGGCTGACCCGTCGAGCGGGGAAGGCTACACGCTCAACCGCAACAGTCCACGCAATCTTCAGGATGCAATCTTCGCTGCGGGCATCTTCCATGCGATGATTCGGCTGAGCCCGCACGTGGGAATGGCGAACTACGTGTTTCTGGTGAACGGGAACGGCGTCATGAACGTGACGGAGGATGCTGTCATCAAGACGCCGCTGTTTCACCTGTTTAAGAAGTATCGGGAATGGATGGTCGGGCAAAGCGTGCAAATCGAAGTTCAGTCTCCATCGCGACTGACGCCCGTGCCGCAAGTGAGCCACCCGAACTACGGCAAAGAGCAGGCGGATAAGCATCAGCCTGTCGCGTCTTCGTACATCGACGCGGTTGGAGCGGTCGGGGACGACGGCAGCCTTCGCGTGGCTCTGGTGAACCGTCATTTGGATGAGAGCTTCGAGATCGCGCTGGGAATTCCGGAAGGGTTCGCAAGCTCCGCTGCCGTTTGGACGCTTCATCATGAGAACATTCATGCGGCCAATACAGAGGAAGCACCTGAACGGGTCGTTCCCGATGTCCGCGAGTTCGTGCCTGTCGAAGCCGGACTGCGCGTTCCCGCACATAGCGTGACGCTGATTCGATTCGAGTCAATCGATCAATAGTATAGCGGGTCAGGGAAGTCCTTTAACCCGATGAAAGCCGTGCGTGACGCACGGCTTTCTTTGTGTCTCTATAGAGGACGCAACCTTTTATCTGGCTTATTATCGTACAAAAGTTGGAACAAGAAACCCCCGCTTGCCTTCGCTAAATTCCCGCAAATCGGTTAGAATGAATAAAGTGTAACAAAATAGAGCTGTTAAGGAATTGGGAGCTGTGGGAATGTCCAAGGAAGAAGAAATCATATTAACCAAAGAGGGCTTCGCCAAACTTGAGTCTGAGCTGGATGAGCTTAAGACGGTCAAGCGTAAGGAACTGGCTGCCCGTATCAAGCTCGCGATCAGCTACGGCGATCTGAAGGAAAACAGCGAATACCATTCCGCCAAGAACGACCAGTCGTTCATGGAAACAAGAATTATGATCCTGGAGAAAATGTTGAACAAAGCGCGTATCGCGGATGACAGCATGGATCTCTCCACCGTGCAGGTAGGATTGATCGCGGTCTTGAATGACATCGAGTATTCAGAAAAATTGGAATACATGCTGGTCGGCTCCAGCGAGGCCGATGCCTCCGAGAATAAAATCTCCTACGAAAGCCCCCTCGGCAAAGCGCTAATGGGGAAATCCGTCGGCAGCATCATCAGTGTGAACGCGCCTATGGGAGAGATTAAATACGAATTGCTTGAAATCAAATCGACATAATCCTTCATCATACAGACAAGCAGCGCCGCTTCCTTCAAGGGAGCGGCGCTGCTTCAGGTTAAAAGTCGAAATTGTCGGGATTCGGACCCACCCGGCGGTTCTGGTTCAACCCGCTGATCCGGGCCATTTCACTGTCCGTCAGTTCAAAATCAAACACATCCGCATTCCCGCTGATCCGATGTTCTTTGGTCGATTTCGGGATCGTTACAATTCCCCGCTGCAAGTCCCAGCGCAGGATAATCTGGGCGACCGACTTTTCGTGCTTACCGGCAATTTCCTGGAGGAGCGGATGATCGAGCAGCTGCCCCTGCATGAGCGGCGACCACGCCTCGAGTTGAATCCCCTGCCGCTTGCTGTATGCCAGCAGATCTTCCTGGATCAGATAAGGATGCAGCTCGACCTGGTTGACCATCGGTTTGACCTGTGCATCACCCATCAGATCATCCAGATGATGGATCTGAAAATTGCTCACCCCGATTGCTTTGACTCTCCCCTCCCGATAAAGGGATTCCAATGCGCGCCATGTTTCTTTGTATTTCCCTTTTACCGGCCAATGGATCAGGTACAGGTCCAGATAATCGAGGCCCAACTTGTTCAGACTGGTTTCATAGGCCGCGCGTGCTGCATCGTAGCCGTGATCGGCGTTCCACACTTTGGAGGTCACGAAGATGTCCTCCCGGGTGAGTCCCGTCTCTGCGAGGCCTTCCCGAATGCCTTGTCCGACGCCTTGCTCATTGCCGTAAATGGCCGCTGTATCGATACTGCGATAGCCGTTTACAATGGCAGTCCGGACCGCATTCACCAGCTCGGCGCCTTCTTCGACTTTAAATACGCCCAGACCGAACCAGGGCATTTGAATGCCATTGTGCAAGGTCGTAGTGCTTTGTAGTGATTTCATCATGTGAAAAAACCTCCTGTTGTTTTGTTTCATGCAAAATTCAAGCGGACAAACGCATCTTTTCCGGCTGTCTATCGTCAAGTTGCTCCAGCCTGCGGCTCCAGCCCGTCAAGAGGACGGCGAAGAAAACCATAACCGCTCCAACCCATGTGGTATGGATCAGGCCGATCGTGTCCGCGACAATTCCGCCCAGATAGGCGCCAATCGCAATTCCCGCATTAAATGCCGCAATATTCACGGCAGAAGCGATATCTTTGGCTTGTGGCACATACCGCTCCGCCAGCATGACGACATATACCTGAAGACCCGGTACGTTCATGAAAGCAAATAAACCGAGGAAGAAGACCGTGATCAGCCCTGCGACTTTGAACGGAGCGGTAAACGTCAAGATCAGCAGCACGACCGACTGGACCGCAAACATATAGAACAAGGCCGAGACGGGCTTGCGGTTTGAGAGCCGGCCTCCGATCACATTGCCTATCGCAATGGCAATACCATATAGAAGAAGAATGGCCGCCACCGTTTTTTCCTTAAATCCGGCTATATCGGCAAGTAGCGGGGATAAATAAGTGAAGACAACAAAGGTGCCTCCGTATCCCAGCGCCGTAATGGCAAAAGCAAGCAGCAGGCGGCCGTTCGTAATGATTTTCACCTGGTCGCGAATGGTGCTTGCGGTACCCTTGCGCAGATCGCCTGGTACCAGGATCAGGTTGGCGATGAAAGCAAGGATGCCGACAGCCACAATCGCAACAAAAGCTACCCGCCAGCCCAACTGCTGGCCGATGAAGGTCCCGAGGGGCACGCCGGTCACCGTGGCGATCGTCAGACCCGAGAACATGATCGATATGGCGCTCGCTCTGCGGTTCTCGGGCACAAGATCGGCAGCTATCGTAGCCCCGATCGACATGAACAGTCCATGAGCGAAAGCGGAGACGATGCGCGCAACCAGCAGCACAGTTATTCCGCCGGCGGAGGCTGCGAGTGCATTGCCGGCGATAAATACAATCATGATCCCGATCAGCAGCGATTTGCGTGAGAATCTCGAGGTGAGCGATGTCAGGATCGGCGCTCCGAACATTACGCCAAGCGCATATAAAGTCACGGTCAAGCCTGAAGTGGTAAGTGAGATATGGAGGTCCTCCGCAATTAGCGGAAGCAGTCCCACGCTGATGAATTCTGTGGTTCCAATCGCAAAGGCGCTTACGGCTAATGCAAGCAGCGCGAGTGTACTTCTTTTATTGTTATAGGACATTGTCTTCTCTCCCGTATAGTATTACCGTCCGGCAAATGTTATTATGATTTATCGGGTTAAAAAAGAACAGTACGTACTTTATAGTACGGTAGGTACCAAAAAGTACCCTAATAACGAATAAGGGTTCGATTTTGCTATCTGGAGAGGGGCATCCGCGATGAAAAAGAAATACAACATATCGGTAGAGGCTACGCTGGAAGTAATCGGGGGAAAGTGGAAATGTGTCATTCTTTGTCATCTGACCTATGGCAAAAAAAGAACAAGCGATCTCAAACGGCTCATGCCCGGAATCACGCAGAAAATGCTGACCCAGCAGCTGCGGGAATTAGAGCAGGACGGCATCGTGAACCGGATTATCTATAATCAGGTTCCCCCGAAGGTGGAGTATGAGCTGAGCACGTACGGGTGGAGCCTCAAATCCATACTGGACTCCTTGTGCGCATGGGGAGAGACCCATATTATCCGTGAATACGGAGACAAATATGCGGTTCTGGAAGACAATGAACTAAATAGGAAACCGCAAGGCCTGGCCGAAGGTGAACGCAACGTCATCGAACGCGCTGTTACCGAACAAACCGTAGCCAAAAGCCAATAGACCGGCCGCCCAAGCCGGTACGCCAAATACAAAGCAGAAGAGGCTAATCATGAGCGAGCAAACATTCAAAGACTATGCATTAAGCGAAGATCTCCAAAAGGCGCTGGATAATCTGGGCTACGAAATACCCACAGAGGTACAACAAAAGGTTCTGCCTGAGGCGCTTCAGAGAAAGGACCTGGTTGTAAAATCGCAGACGGGGAGCGGGAAGACGGCAGCATTCGGCATTCCGCTCTGCGAGCTGGTTGACTGGAACGAGAACAAACCCCAGGCGCTCGTCCTTACCCCTACCCGGGAGCTTGCGGTGCAGGTGCAGGAAGATTTGACCCATATCGGGCGGTTCAAACGCATTAAGGTAGCGGCCGTCTATGGCAAGCAGCCGTTCACCGTGCAAACCGCGGAGTTAAAGCAAAGAACCCATATCATCGTCGGAACCCCCGGCCGCGTTCTGGACCATATCCAGAGAGGCACGATTACGCTTGGACGTATTTCCTGTCTGGTCATCGATGAAGCGGATGAGATGTTGAATATGGGTTTTATCGAGCAGGTTGAGGCGATTATCCGGGCGCTGCCGGAGAAGCGTGTGACCATGCTGTTCTCGGCTACGCTGCCGAAGGATGTAGAGGGCCTGTCCCTGAAATATATGAACAATCCCGTTCCTATTGAAATTCAGGCAGCGGGTGTTACGACGCAGGATATCCAGCATGCCTTGATTGAGGTAAAGGATGCCGGCAAGTGGCCTCTGCTGCAAGCGGTCACGGTCGTCGAGAATCCCGACAGCTGTATCATTTTCTGCCGGACAAAGGAACAGGTGGACCAGCTGTTTGTGAAAATGGCGGGGCAAAGTTATTCATGCGACAAAATCCACGGAGGCCTCGAGCAGGAGGTTCGCTTTGAGGTGATGAATGCGTTCAAACGCGGACAATTCCGTTATTTGATCGCGACCGACGTAGCCGCCAGAGGCATCGATATCGACAATATTACGCTGGTCATTAATTATGATCTGCCGATGGAGAAGGAAAGCTATGTGCACCGTACGGGAAGAACCGGCCGGGCGGGAAGGCAGGGCAAAGCGATTACGTTCGCGACTCCTCATGAAGGCAAATTTCTCACTGATATCGAACGTTATATCGGTTTTGCCATTCCCGTTGTGAAAGCTCCGTCCAGGGAGCAGGTAGCTCTGAGGGAAGCGGCTTTCGAGGCGAAATCTCAGGCCCGGACCCAGCTCAAAGAATCCAGGAATGAGCGGCTGAACGTGGACATTATGAAGCTCTATTTCAACGGCGGCAAGAAGAAGAAGCTGCGGGCCGTCGATTTTGTCGGTACGATTGCCCGGATCGAGGGAGTAACGGTTGAAGACATCGGGATTATTGCAATTCAGGACAATGTAACCTATGTGGATATTTTGAACGGGAAGGGACCGCTGGTTCTGGAAACGATGAAGACTACAAGTGTTAAGGGGAAGCTTTTGAAGGTGCATAAAGCCTTGAAGAAGTAAGAAGGAAGGGCGCGTGCTAATCTTCCCTTGCAGCCCAATAACTCCCCTTGTGTTCGCCGAATATATTTGGGACAATAAGAGACAACCGGCGGGAAATCCGGGCTCTATTATTTTAATGTTTTTGAAAAGAGGATAATAAATGAATAAAGAATCCATATATGGCTTGACTCTGGATCAGCTGACCGTCTGGCTGGGGGAGCATGGACACCGGAAGTTCCGCGCCGCCCAGGTATGGGAGTGGCTATACAGGAAGCGGGTAACAGCGTTCTCCGACATGACTGATGTCCACCCCGCATGCATCGCCGTGCTCGAGGAGCATTTTGATATATCCACTTTAAGTGAGCATGTGAAACAGGAGTCGGCAGACGGCACGATCAAGTTTCTGTTTCGGCTGGCAGACGGCAATCTCATTGAAACGGTGCTTATGACGCATAAATTCGGGCTATCGGTATGCGTGACCACGCAGGTAGGCTGCAACATCGGCTGCAGTTTTTGCGCCAGCGGGCTGCTCCCCAAGAGCCGGGATTTAACCGGCGGGGAAATAGTCGAGCAGATCATGAAGGTACAGCTTCACCTGGATCAGGAGGGCAGGGGCGGCAAGGTCAGTCATGTGGTGGTGATGGGCATCGGCGAGCCTTTCGATAATTTCCGGAATCTGTCCGATTTCCTGCGTATCATTAAGGACCACAAGGGGCTTGCGATCGGGGCCAGACATATTACGGTGTCAACCAGCGGCCTGGCCGACAAAATCATCGAATTCACCGATTCCGACCTGCAGGTAAATCTGGCGGTCTCCCTGCATGCGCCCAATAACGGGCTGCGAACACAGATTATGAAAATAAACCGTGCGATTCCCATCGAGAAGCTGATGCAGGCCATCCAGTACTACTGGGACAAGACGAATCGGCGGATTACGCTGGAATATATTCTGCTGAAGGATGTCAACGACCAGCGGGAGCATGCGCTGCAGCTGGCTGAACTGATCGGCGCCAACCGTCAGCTTGCCAATGTGAATCTAATTCCCTACAATCCGGTGGATGAGCACAGCCAGTATCAAAGAAGCGAGCAGGAGTCGATCCGTGCGTTCTACGATACGCTCAAGAAACAGGGCGTCAGTGTAAGCGTCCGTCTGGAGCATGGCACCGACATCGATGCTGCCTGCGGACAGCTGAGAAGCAAACAAATCAAGGAAGACCAAGCGGTATAACGTCTGGTTAGGGCGCTTTACCGCTGATTAACGGCAGGCTGGGAGCCTTCTCCTGGCCGCTGTTCACATGCATTCCATCCAAACCTGCTTTCGGAACTACCGGGGGCAGGTTTTTTTTAAGCTATCAAAAAGTGATAATTTGAAGGGGAGAACGTACTTTTCCGCTAATAGCCGGCTAAAAGCCGTTCTTCTTAAGTTAGATTTCAGCTTGCTATGCTATACATGTATAAACAGGAACCTGTCCAAGGGAGGCAAGCAAAAATATGATCAGGGACAAAGCCATCAAATGGCTGATCTGTCTATCGGCTCTATCCTGTCTGATCTGGATGGGCGGATTGGCCTGGACGCTGCAGGAAACCTTCAGCGGCGCATCGGCCGCACCCCTAACAGGGACAGCCCCCGCAGAGGAACAGACGCCTGAGCCCGCCGCGGATGATGGATCATTCCGGCTGCTGGCGCTCGGGGATTCGCTTACCAGAGGAGCCGGGGATCCTGAAGGCAAAGGGTATGTGGGTTATTTACAGGAGAATATGAAGGAGAAATCCGGAAGGGATATTGCGCTGACCAATTATGGCGTGAACGGGCAAATTGCCAGCCAGTTGGCGGAACAGCTTGGACAAAGCAAGACGAAGAACGAGGTCAAGACCGCCGACGTTATTGTGCTCAGCATCGGCGGGAATGATCTGTTCCAAGGCGGACAAACACTGGGCAATCTGGAGCAGGCCAATATCAGCACGATCGAGGAGGCCTATCTGCTCCAGCTCGATTCCATTCTGAAGCAGCTTCGGGAGAACAATGCCGACGCCCGCATTTTCCTGATTGGTTTATATAATCCGTTCGGCTCTTTGGATAACGCGGCAGCGACGACCCGGATTGTACGGGAATGGAATTACAAGGCGGCCGAGGTTGCCGCTGCCTATCCGCAGACCGTGCTTGTCCCTACCGCAGATTTGTTTCAATTACAGGTTCAGGATTACCTGGCGCGGGATCTGTTTCACCCGAATGCCGCGGGCTACCGCCTGATCGGGGAACGGGTAGCTTCGTTGATCACGTGGGAGGGGGTGAAGGGATGAGCAGCGATGGTATCACATTGGCGGTGCAGGGTCTGAGGAAGGTGATCGGCAAGCGGGAGATCATCCATCACCTGGATTTTGAGCTGCGCCGCGGCGAAGTGTTCGGTTTTCTGGGGCCTAACGGCGCCGGGAAAACAACGACCATCCGGATGCTGGTGGGACTGATTAAGCCGACTTCCGGTTCGATCCGCATATGCGGCTATGATCTGAGCAAGCAGTTCTCCGAGGCGATGGACAATATGGGTTGTATTGTCGAGAATCCGGAGCTGTACTCGTATTTGAGCGGCTGGCGGAACCTGCAGTATTTTGCCCGGATGATGGATGGTATCGACGAAGCGAGGATGAATGAGGTGATCGCGCTGGTCGGCCTTGACGCCCGGATCCATGACAAAGTTAAGACCTATTCACTGGGTATGCGCCAGCGGCTGGGTATCGCCCAGGCACTGTTGGGAAGGCCGAAGGTGCTGATTCTGGACGAGCCGACCAATGGACTCGATCCTTCCGGCATCCGCGAAATGCGTGAGTTTATCCGTTATCTGGCCGAGCAGGAGGGCCTGAGTGTATTAGTATCCAGTCATTTGCTGAGTGAAATCCAGCTGATGTGCGACCGGGTGGCCATTATTTCTAAAGGACGGGTCGTCCGCGTAGATACCGTGAACAATCTACTGGCTCACCAGGAGCGGGTCCACTGGCGTTTATCCCCTCAGGAACAGGGATTGCAGGTGTTGAAGGGGTTGACTGGTGCGGTGGAAATGGATGGGGAGCTGGTGAAAACGCCTTTTGTCGCGGAGCAGACCGGACATTGGAACCGGGCCCTGGTGGAAGCGGGCGTTACGGTGATGGAAATGAGCCGCAAGCTTCCTTCGCTGGAGGATCTGTTCATCGAATTGACGGGTGGTGAGGGCATTGATTAACCTTGTCTATAACGAGATGGTGAAGCTGGCGGGGAAACGGAGATTGCTGGTGGTCACCTTCATCATCGCCATCCTGATTTCTCTGTTCACGTATGCCCAGCTTCGTCAGGCCGAAGAGAACCGCAAACGTTTCGGCGACGTGGATTGGCGGATTGCGTTGGAGCAGCAGCTGGCAGGCTGGGAGAACCGGGTATCGAGCGGACGGACATCGGAGGAAGCTGGAGAGAATCTGAAGGTGCGCATTGAGCAGCAGCGGTATTATCTGGACCATAATATCAATCCGTCCGAGCCGGGAGCGCCTACCTTCGTGCGCGGTTTTGTGGGCAACGGGATTAATCTGCTGCTGCCGCTCATGATGATGATTATTGCGGCTGATATCGTTTCATCGGAATACAGCGCCGGAACGATCAAGGTGCTGCTGACCCGCAAAGTGAAGCGTTGGCGGATTCTGCTCAGCAAATATTTGGCGCTCACACTCTGCGTATCGCTGATCATTACGATATTCGGTTTATTGGCGACGCTGATATCGGGAGCCGTGTTCGGCTTTAAAGGCTGGGAGGCCCCTGTATTGACGGGATTCACCGTAACTGGCGGGGTGCTTGACGCCTCAGGGGTGCACAGCCTCCCGCAGTGGCAGTATATCATCATGGAGCTTGGCCTGGCCTGGTTCGTGTCCCTTGTGGTGGCAACGATCACCTTCATGCTCTCCGTGCTCTTCCGCAGCACGGCGGCGGTTATGGGGGTCATGCTGGCCTGTCTAATCGCCGGTACCATTCTGAGCTCGATGGTGGCATCGTGGGAATCGGCCAAATATTTATTTATGGTCAATCTTCAGCTCATCCAGTACCTCGAGGATGCCGCCCCGCCGATTGAGGGCATGTCGCTGGGGTTTTCCTTGCTTGTGCTCCTCGTCTGGGGAGCTGCGGCTCTGACCGTAGCTTTTGCCGCCTTCACCAGGCGCGATGTTTATTAATGCCTGATCAGGAAGCAGCCGCATGCCCTCGCAGCGGCTGTTTTTTTTGGGATGACCCGCGAAAAGACCCGTAAATTCCCGCTTGGAAGAAGCCTTGGACTTCTCTGCCCGCTGCCAGTGTAAATAAGAGCAAGCCTGCATGTTTTTTTGGAAGTTAACTAAAGTAAATTATGCGGCCGGCAGCCATTTGGTATTCTTTCCTCTGACAGGACAACTTCAGGGAGAGGGATGATAGATGTGAGGAAAAGAAACAGAGGATGGAGAGCGGCGGTTGCGGCTGCGCTGATTATATCATTGATAGGATCGGTAATGCCTTGGGTTGCTGCGGCCAAGCCCAATGACACGGATGCGCATTGGGCTTCGCAAACGATGGAGAAATGGGCTGAGAACGGGCTGCTGTCGGGCTATGCGGACGGCTCCTACCAGCCCGACCAATCCGTTACGCGGGCGGAGTTCATTGCACTCGCCAACCGAGCCTATAAGCTTGAAGCCCGATCGCCGGTTGTATTCAAGGATGTTTCGGCCGGCAAATGGTACGCTCCTGAATTTGGCAAAGCTGTTGCGGCAGGTTATATTTCCGGTTACGAGGACGGAACGGCGCGGCCGGCGAAGCAGGTTACCCGCCAAGAAGCGGCGCTTATGCTGTTCAAGCTTGCGAAGCTGGACCTTGAACCGGCGGGAGGCTCGGGCACGGGCTTCACTGACGATGCCCTTCTTGCGGGCTGGGGCAGGACAGCCGTTGCCGCGGTATCGGCCCGGAACTGGCTGTCGGGCTACCCCGACGGCAGCTTTAAGCCCGACCGCGCCATGACAAGGGCCGAGGCCGTTGTTGTGCTGGACCGGGCCTTGAGTGATGTCAATTCCGGGGAGGTGCCGGAGCCGGAGGATAAGGTATACAAGGAAGCGGGCACCTATGGCCCCTCCGAGGGAGTAGAGGAAGTGGCGGGCAATGTTGTCATTTCTGCGGCGGGCGTGAAGCTGCGCAATATGGTGATTACCGGAAACCTTACGCTGGATCAAGGCATCGGGGAAGGCGATGTGCATCTGGAAAACGTGACCGTGCAGGGAACAACGACGGTACACGGCGGCGGTGCCAACAGCGTTTATCTGAACGATTCCACGTTCCATTTGATCATCGTGAGCAAGCTGACCGGGCAGGTGCGTCTTGTCCTGGAGGGAAACACCATTGTGGATGCGATGCAGGTTCTATCCAGACTGATCCTGGTTCTCTCCGGCAGCAGCTCGATCGGGACGATGGAAGTGCGCGCTGTCCTTGCCGTGACCGGCCAAGGCTTGATTACAGAGGCTTTGCTGTATGTGACGGGTTCAACCTTCGAGAGGAAGCCGGGGAAGCTGACCCCTAAATACCCGGCAGAGCCCGACCCGGCTCCGAATGCGCCTTATCCCGGAGGAGGCGGGATTAGCGTTCCCGACCCGGCTCCTGTTATTACAGGTGTTCAGGATGGACAGACCTATTGGTCTTATGTGACTCCGGCAAGCACAGGCGCCATCACATCAGCCGTTCTGGAGAAGGATGGAATTGCGGTTGCTTCATACGCTTATGGAGACCTCATCAAAGAGAGCGGCGATTATGTGCTGACCCTGGGGACGGCTGGCGGCAGCCGGAGCACGGTCCGCTTCAAGCTGAGATCCGATGTGAAGCTGACTGCCCTGCAGGAGGAAATCATCTACAGGGATCATAAGCTGACATTTCCGGTGCATCTGAGCAATAACGGGGCTGATTATGACCAGGCGGTCAACAGTTTGAAGATAAGCATTAGCGGCTTGGCGGCTGACGCGCGCACATTGTCCGCGGATTATGAGACTTCGGATGGAAGGTCAATCAGCGGTCTGCTGCTGGAGCGCGACGGAGAAGCCTTTAGCACTGCATCATTTCAGCAAGCTTCCTTCAAGATAATCAAAGGCCAGGATCTGACGGTGATCTATACGATGGATCTGGGGCCGTCGCTACAAGAGCGTTCCATTCAACTCGAGTCCTGGGTGGGATCGGCGGATAATGTCTCACAGCAGCAAGCTATTGCGCGTCTGCAAGCTTTGCATTTCACCGCCGAAGCGGATCCGGCAGCGCCGGTTACGGATCTGTCTGTAACCGCCAAGACGGGCACAACCGTGGATATGAGCTTCACGCAGCCGTCAGGGGCTGAGAATGTCTTCCTGGAGCTGTCTGAAGACAATGGCGGCAGCTGGAGGGCCGCTGCGACAAGTGAGCAGCTCACAGCCCTGTCTGCCTCGGCTCAAGTCATCGGTCTGGAACAGGGTACTTCTTATCACTTGCGCTTGAGAGTCGCCGGCGGATGGCATGCAGGCGTGTCGAATACGGTCGCTGTCACGACTAACGAACCGGATCCTGTTGTCACGGGTGTGCAGGATGGACAAACATATCCATCCTATGTGACCCCCCAAAGCGCCGAAGGCAAGACGATTATTGCGGCAATCCTGGTCAAGGATGGCGTAGAGGATGAATATTACGAGCTGGGCAATACACTCACGGAGAGCGGTTCCTACGAACTGACGGTAACGGAGGATAATCTGGCCATGACCACGATCCGGTTCGCATTGGTTCCTCTTACGCAGCTTACGGTTATAAATGATGATCAATATCGGGTCAATTATGTGATCAGCGAGCACAGGCTGTCTATTCCGGTACATGTTGCAAATACAGGGGCGGACTTTGCGGATGCGGTCAATGGTGTAAAGCTGACTGCTCCTGGCCTGGACGGAGATGTAGACAGTTTAAGGGTACTTTACGGTGATGCGGGATCTTCCCCCTATGCGTTTTTCTATCTCTACAGGGAAGAGGACACGGATGATTTCTTTGGAACGTTCCCGCCTTCGCCTTATACGCTCGACAGCGGATGGGACCAGAATGTGAATTATTCGGTGGAACTCCCGCCTTCCTGGTCCGAGCGTATGATTCATGTTGAGGCATGGGTGGCTTCCGTACAGAATCCTTCGCAGGCTGCGGCGATTGCCCAAATTGAGACCGTGAACTTTCTAGTGGAAGCGGATCAGCCTGCGCTGATTAACGATCTGGCGGTGATGGATATTACAGATACAACAATCATGGTTCTTTACTCCAGCCCCCACCTGGCAACGGAGATGAGTATTGAGATATCCGAAGATGGCGGGGAAACCTGGCAGAGCGCCGACACCCAGTCTCCCTTAACCGTGGATTCCAATTATGCAAGGGTGGTTGGGCTGTCGGCCGGTACCGCGTACCGTATCCGGTTGAACGTAGCGGATGGTATTAATGCAGGTCCGTCCAATGAAGTGACGGCTACTACGCTACCTTCGTGACCCTCCATCATTGAACGCTAATGATTGGAATTGACGTTGGAAGAGGGTCATCGGTAGTTAGCCGGATGCAGGGCGGGTAACGGTGATGAATATAGGAATTTATCGCAAAAAATCAAAGAGCCGAAAGGGGAACGAAGTTTCCCTTCCGGCTCTTCTTCGGCTGCATTTGCAAGCTGCCCCTATCCTTCCGATGCTTGAAGACGGAATGTTGATAATGGATAGAATCCTTTCTGTGGATAATATGTGCATAACTTGGGGACAAGTATTTAATTCTTCAAGTCGGGTTCGCAAAGAAGGTCGGAGCGGGCGATCAGGAAGCAGGGCAGGTTGACATTCGGAGCCGGGAACGGTATATTATACACAATTAAATTGTGAGCAATTTAAAATAGGGTTGATGGAGGGATTATATTTATGTCCGTTTATGACTACACGGTTAAAACTGCGGCAGGGGAAGAGAAACCGCTGTCGGATTACAAAGGAAATGTGCTGCTCATTGTGAACACGGCTAGCGCTTGCGGTCTGACGCCACACTACAAAGGCCTTCAGCAGCTTTATGATACCTACAAGAATAACGGCCTTGTCGTGTTGGGTTTCCCCAGCAATCAGTTCAATAACCAGGAGCCGGGCACGGATGAGGAAATCCAGACCTTCTGCGAACTGAATTACCAAGTGACGTTCCCCGTGTTCTCCAAGGTAGACGTGAAGGGCGAGCATGCCATTCCGCTGTATAAATATTTGGTCGAGGAGGTTCCGGAGCCTTACCGCACAGGGGATATTGAGTGGAATTTTGTTAAATTCCTGGTCGATGCCGACGGCAAGGTCATCAAGCAGTATTCGGCCCGAACAGAGCCGGAAGCTATTGAAGCGGACGTACAAGAGCTGCTGGAAGCCAAGTAGGAGCCTAATGATGGAGAACCCTTAAGTCCAGGGGTTCTTTTTTTCTTTGCCCATAACGCCGCTGAATCAGGGGGGAGGAGATCTCTATTATCAATATTTGCTAAAGATTCGAATCTTTCTGTTACAACTATACAAAATCTGGTTAAGACAAGGGGAATACAAATTATGGGAGGGCAATAAATTGAAGAAATGGACAGCAGGTTTACTCACAGCAATCATGGTATTAGGTATCACCGCATGCGGATCGAAGGAAAATAATGAGCCTGATGGGGGCACCAGCGGCACACCGGTTAATGAATCAACCAATTCGGGAAAGACGCCTGACGCAGGAACGACAGTCAAGGATTCTGGATCGATCCCGACGGTAGACGAACTTATTCAGAAATCAACGGATGCAAGCATAGCGTTAAAAAGCTTCTCCATGGAGGCCAAAGTCAACCAAAACATTACGATGGGCGAAGGCGATCAGAAGCAGGAGCAGAAGATTGACCTGAATATGAAATCGGACCTCATCAAGGAACCGCTTCAAATGTACCAGGATATTGAAATGAAAATGGCGGATGGCTCGCAATCCATCAAGCAGTATATTATGGAGGACGGCATCTACTCCCAGGTAGACGGAAACTGGGCCAAGCTTCCTAATGAAATGAAGGATCAAATGATCGCCAGCATGGCAAACACCATCAAACCGGAGAGCCAGATGGAGCAGTTCAAGTCTATCTCCAAAGACACGAAAGTCACGGAAGAAGGAGACCATTACGTGATGACAGCCGAGCTCTCCGGAGACGGCGTGAAGGAATTGGCGAAGTCCCTGATGAGCCAGGCTGGTGGCGGCAGCAATGAGCAAGTGGCGGCGATGATGGATTCAATGAACATCAAGAATATTAAAATCGTTTATGGCGTAGACAAGAAAACATATCTTCCCACCAAGTCGGATGTTGCCATGACGATGGATATGGACCAGGAAGGTCAGAAAGTATCGCTGGATATGGTCATGGCCAGCACAATCTCCAACCATAATGAAATCAAAGAGATCAAAGTGCCACAGGAAGCACTGGATGCTCCTAGCTCACCGCAATAAAGCAGCAAGCAAAGCCGCTGGTTCCTCCATGGATCCGGCGGTTTTTTTCTGTCCGCCGCCGCCTGTTCTTCGGTTCGGTTATTGCCGGATCACCCTGGCAGCTGTTCTCGGCAGCGCGCCCCCATCCCTTCCATTTCAGGGACAGAAAAATCGCGCCAGCCCATTCGTTTCCCTCCACATTGCCATAGATTAGTGAAGGTTCTTGACTTCAACACAGGAGAATGGAGGGTGCGAAGACGATGGCAAATTACCAAGTCACGTGGAAGGGGCCCATGCATAGAAACAGCGGTCTAGGCGTTGCAAGCCGAGAATACGTCCGGGCATTAAGGCGCCAGGGGGTGGATGTGAAGCAGGGAACGTCTTACCAGGGATTCGTACCGCAAGGCATAGGAAAGAAACGCCGGGTCTTGATCTATCACTTCCTTCCGAATACGATCAACCTGGCGAAAGAAAGGAAGTTATACAATCGGATTATTCTGAATACGGTTTGGGAAACAACCCGGATCCCCGGAAATTGGGTTCCCTATATCAACAAATTCGATGCGGTTTGTGTGCCTTCCACCCACAATAAGCAAGCATTGAGAAGAAGCGGTGTAAGGGTTCCGGTATCGGTTGTTCCCCATGGCATAAATGCCGCACTCTATAAGCCGGACAACATGAAGCTGCCTGTTCCAAATGCAGAAGGACGGTTTGTTTTTGTCTCCGTTTTTGGATTTCAGCACCGCAAAAATCCCGAAACGTTGTTAAGGGCGTACTGGGAGGCATTTTCGGCTGCAGACAATGTCATGCTCGTTATCAAAACAAACGGCTATTCGCCCCACGAGACTGAAGGATGGATCATGAAACGGATTCAGCGCTATAAAGACAGTCTGGGGATCCGTAAGCCAACGGCTCCTGTAGTCGTGCTTGCCCATCGGATGAGCAACGAGCAGCTTAAAGGCATCTATACGAGGGGGGATGCTTTCGTGCTTCCAACCCGGGGAGAAGGAGTAGGGCTTCCGTTTCTGGAGTCATTATCCAGTGGAACCCCTGTAATTGCTACGGGATGGGGCGGACATATGGATTTTCTGACCCCGCGGAATTCCTTCCTGGTCAGCTACACGCTGCGGAATCCGGCTGGAAGCATGAACAGCAAACATGCCATATCCCGTCAATTCCGCGGTTTGTTTGCCCGCAAGGGACAGCTCTGGGCGGAACCGGATAGAAACAGTCTGAAGAGGCAGATGAGACTGGCCTTTCAAAACCCCGGTTTATGCAGGCAGAAAGGGGAGCAGGGCAGACGGGATGTAGCCCGGCTAAGTTGGGGCCGTTCGGGTGTATTGATGAAGCAGGCCATTGAGCGGGCCGTGTATTCCCGAAGTTAATCCGAGGGGAACCCTGCCATGCCAGGCAGCAAAAAGAAGGGCATCCCCTGAAAGATGCCCTGCACTTCTTCTATACATCAGCGATGCGTAACAACCTCAGCCAGCAGCTGATAGGATCTCAAGCGTGCTTCATGATCGTAGATCTGGGAGGCGACAATACATTCGTCGGCGCCTGTCTCCTCGAGATAGACCGGCAGCCGCTTGCGAATCGTATCTTGGTCGCCAACAATGGCATAGCTCAGCTGCCTCTCGACGAGAGCCTGCTCCTGCTCATTCCAAAGAGCGTCCATGCTGTCCACCGGCGGGCTTAAACGCGCGGTGCGCCCGCGGATGAGGTTGAGAAACTGCTGCTGCTGGGAGGTAGCCAATCTTGCGGCTTCCTGCTGCGTGTCAGCCGCAACGACGTTCAGGCCGATCATAACATAAGGTTTGTCCAGCGCTTCAGACGGCCGGAAGTGGCTGCGGTACAATTCGATGGCAGGGAGCAGATAATCCGGTGCAAAATGGCTGGCAAAAGCGAACGGCAGCCCTAGCTGACCCGCCAATTGGGCGCTGAAGCCGCTTGAGCCGAGCAGCCATATCGGGATATCCAGCCCTTCGCCGGGAACGGCCCGTACACCCATCGGAGACCCGCTCGAAGGGTTGAAATAGCTTTGCAGCTCGCTCAACAGCTCGGGGAAGTCCTGGCCGCCGCTGCCCAAGCCGCGCCGCAGCGCGCGGGCTGCCGCCTGGTCGGATCCGGGCGCTCTCCCCAGACCGAGGTCAATACGGCCGGGGTATAAGGATTCAAGCGTCCCGAACTGTTCGGCAATCACCAAAGGGGCGTGGTTAGGCAGCATGATGCCTCCGGAACCGACACGGATGGTTTTCGTTCCGCCGGCTACGTGGCCTATGATTACAGAGGTCGCGGAACTGGCAATTCCCGGCATATTATGATGTTCCGCAAGCCAGTACCGATGGTAACCCCAATTCTCGGCATGGCGCGCAAGATCAAGCGTATTGCGAAAGGAATCGGCCGGCGTGTTTCCGGCAATAACCGGAGCCAGGTCAAGGACAGAGAGTCGGATGTCTATGGTTGGATTGGGCATGGCTCATTCCTCCTTCAGATAGGCTAAGGGGAGGGGAAGACCCTCCGGTACAAGAAGAAACGGCTGCGCCGTCTTCTGGAAATAAAGTTAGTTTCTTCCCGTAACCCCGATGCCTTGTATCAGGGACAGGGTGTGCAAACGGTAAGTTATTGGGGATTGGTCGTCCAGATCCCGGCTGTTTTCAGCAGGACCCGATCGGGAAGCTTAAGCGTCGCCAAAATCAATTCCGCCACATCCTCCGGCTGCATCATCCTATCCTCGTCGCCGATTGGAAGCCCGGCCTTCACCGCCAGCTCCGTATTTACGGTGCTCGGAGTAAGCGCGGTAACACGGATATTGAGTTTGCGGACTTCCTGCATAAGCGATTCGGTAAAGCCCATAATGGCGAATTTGGAGGCACAATATGCGGAGCCGGTTGCAAAGCCGCGTTCGCCGGCTGTTGAAGAAATATTGATTATGCTGCCGCTGCCTTGTTCCAGCAGTACGGGCAGGACCGCGCGAGTCACATAATAAGTTCCCATAAGATTGGTTTGAATAATCCGTTCCCACAGTTCCGGCTCCATATCGATAATGGTTCCGAACTGGCCAAATCCCGCATTGTTGATCAATATATCGACACCGCCGAGACTGGCGGTCAGGGTGCGGATGGCTTCGTCTACGGCTGGTTTCTCGCTTATATCAGCGGAGGCAAAATAGACATTGACACCGTAGGTGCCGCTTAATTCCGACTGAAGAGCCTTGAGGTCATCCCTGTTTCTGGCGATTAGACCCAGATTTACGCCTTCTTGGGCCAGAGTGACAGCTGTAGCTTTGCCAATGCCTTTGCCGGCACCTGTTATAATAGCTGCTTTATTCTTTAATTCCATATCCATCACTCCCGATTATCATTTGGATCTATGCATCAGCTTGCCCATGTAACCAGACCGCCATGTATTTCCATTCGAACAAACGCGAGCAGAACAGCCCTTATTTAAGTATGAAACAACGGGTTTCTTTTAACAAGTACACACTTTTTAGTACCCTACTTACTTTTTGTATATTCTTAAAAGAAAAGACGCAAATATCCAGCATTTGCGTGGAAAAAACAAATTTCGACCCTTCCTGAGAAAAATTTAACATGGTTATTGGGACCATAGCGGGTTGTGCAAATATCACCTTGTATGGCAAAGTAATACTAGGAACATTTTTTAACAATTGTTAGATTAATAGGAGGTAGGTTTCTTATGAAATTCCATTTTTTTGTGGGTAACGATAATGGAAACAGCGAGCATGACCTGATTATTGACGGGAAATTGGTCCAGCAGCCGAATGTGAATTGTACGGTGGACGAGCTCCCTTGGAGCGAAGAGCAGTCACCGGAGAGCTTCATCAAGAATTTACAAGAACAGCTGGTCGTTACGATTGATTCCCCGGCAGCCCGCCCAGGCATGTATTATGTTGGAAAATTCGCCCTGGAGAGCGGAGAGATTCTGGATAATCTGCAGATTGGCATTGATCTGAAAAGTGACATGGATCTCCCAATCATCAACACGCTTGCGCAAATTGCGGCTATGGCGGTCCAGAAGGCGTATGAGGAAGAGAAGAAGATACCCGACACGATTGAAGTTGAAGCGGATATGGCAACCGCACTTCCGGTTACGCAGCATACGGACGAGACCTCTCTGAAATTCGAAAAACGCTTCACCACAGGCTCCCATAACGTGACGGTCCACCTGGGCATGCAGCGGGTGGGCGTGAAAATCGTGTTCCCTTTCGCCAAAGTGGTTCCGGAAGCAACTCCAGTAATCTTTGCCCTGCAGAAGGATTCCGAGGGCAACTGGCGGGAAGGCGACATCTTCCAGTCCTTTATTGAAGCCTATGATATTGAGAAGAAGTTTAACGGCAGCTACTTCAAGGACAAGCGGATCCTTCATGTGGATATCGGCGACGGATCTACGGAATACCCAATCACCGAAGGCAACAAGTTTCTGCGTCAATTTGTCTATGGGACCCACCACGGGGCAGGCTATGCCATCGAAGAAGCGCTTGATGAGTTCAACAGGCTGATTCATCTGACGGACAGCCCGCGGCAATTCTTCAGCGATGTGCTGAAGAATCCCAAGCACAAATTCCATGCGCGTGCCATCAAGACGCTCAAGAGACCGCTGGAGAGCCAGGTCAAGCAGATTGTGCAGAACGTCAAACGCCAGCTCACCAAAACGCGGAATGAAATCGATCTGATCTGCGTATATGGCGGAGGCAGCATTCTGATGCGCTCCATGCTTCAGCCGCTTCTGGATGAGCTCTGCAAGGAACGGGAAATGAAGCTTCTCTATATTCCGGCGGATTACGCGGTCCAGATGAATGCGCTTGGACTGGATGCTTTTGTGCGGGGGAAAATTTACGAAGCACTTAAGAATAAAGCGGTGCAGCCAGTCTAAGGGGCATCTGAAGCTCGATGTAATTATCCAAGGACGCGAAGAAGGTGGAAGCCGTGAAAAAAACAAAGATGCCCGGAGACAATATCAGTTTGAAGACCAAAAAGTCGGAGGATCCCGCGATCATGCAGTGGATCAATTCGCAAACGAATTTAATGGACTCGCTCCGTTACTTGATCGAAAATGAAATTGGCCAGAACGGTGTCCGCAATCTTCAAGCCTTCATTCCAACCGAGCGCAGCACATGGAATGCATCGGGGGCAGCAGCCGGCCTGATGACGTCTTCGGCAGCAATCGGTGCCGGATCGAAAGCCAATGAAGAAGTGGCTGCCGCGTCTCTCGACTTGGAAGGTCTTGCAGCTTCGATGCAGCCTGAACAAGAGGAATCGGAACCAGCTGCCGAGGACGAATTTGACGATGAGGATATCGAGTCCTGGACATAAAAGCGAATATAAGCACTGCTAAGAATCATAAAGAAATACTTAGTAACACCTTTTTTGCCTGTGAAAACAGCGAAATCGATCCTTTTCTTCATATTTATTTAAAAAATATTATTTCCCAGGCTATAATAAACGAAATTTTTTATTTTTTTCTTTCAATTGATGATACTGAGTGGTGCTTAGTGTTACTAAGTGACTCCGAGTATTTCTCGGCAGAATGTACTGCAAATCATAGAATGATTGGTTCATACCTAGCATGGGGAGCAAGCCCGGACACTCGTCCGGGTTTTTTTTAATGTAAGAAAGTATAAGTTTTCGCTATACACAAAGGTGGCGATGCCGATTCTTCTGGAATGATAAATATTACCTGTTGGCCCAATGCTGCAGCTCCGTTAAACGCGTACAATACCGTCGGCATTTGTCTCAACATTCCGGGGCAAGTAACGGACCTGTTGGAACTTATTTTGGAGAAAAGCCTCTCATATAGGGCTGATTGTCACAAAAAAAGAATGAATGATAAAAATAGTTTGCTGTTTCCGCGTCGGATTGTATAGGTTTGCGTAAGTTAGGGTTCACAATAAAACATGCGTTATATTTTCTTACACGCATCTAACGGAAGAAAAGAAGAGGAATGATCATGATCAAACGGGTAAGCATCCTATCTCAGAAGGGGAGGGTCCATTGATTTCATTTCGTCAGGTTGAAAAGTATTATGGCGATTTTCATGTGCTGAATAATATCAATTTGCAGATTGAACAAGGTGAAGTGGTAGTCGTGGTGGGGCCGTCCGGTTCGGGCAAAAGTACGCTTCTGCGGTGCATCAATCGTTTGGAAGCGCTTAAAAGCGGCGAGCTGATTGTGAATGATGTTCCCGTCCATGACAAAAAAACGGATTTTAACAAGCTCAGACGTAATATCGGAATGGTGTTCCAGCATTTCAATTTGTATCCCCACAAGAAAGTAATCGACAATATTACACTGGCTCCGATCAAAGTGCTCGGCCTTTCGAGACAGGAGGCGGAGAAGACTGCATTGTATTATTTGGACAAAGTCGGCATTCAGGAGAAAGCCCAGCAGTATCCCTCGCAGCTCTCGGGTGGACAGCAGCAGCGTGTGGCGATTGCCAGAGGACTTGCCATGAAGCCGGAAATTATGCTGTTTGACGAGCCGACCTCTGCGCTTGACCCCGAAATGGTTGGAGAGGTGCTTGATGTCATGAAAGCTTTGGCGGATGAGGGGATGACCATGGTCGTCGTTACCCATGAAATGGGATTTGCCCGGGAGGTGGCGGACCGGATTGTGTTTATGGATAAGGGTCAAATCATTGAAGAGTCCGAACCGGAAGCGTTCTTCACGGAGCCGCGCGAAGAGAGGGCGCGTCTGTTTCTCAAGCGGGTCCTGCGACATTAATAAGCAAAAGGAGAGGATATGAAATGAAAACGAAAACATGGATGGCGGCCTGTTTGATGCTTGTGCTGATTTCCGTATTGGCCTTGGCCGGCTGCGGGGATCAGAAAGAAAGCAATAATGGCGGAAACGGCGCCAGTGGAGCAAGTGGAAATACAAGCTCCGCCGGTAAAGGGAATTCGGGGGGCAATGGTGAGGAACCACCTTCGACGAATTCCAGTATGCTGGACCAAATCAAAAGCAGGGATAAGCTGGTTGTCGGCGTTAAATTCGATACGAAGCTGTTCGGATTAAAAAATCCGATGAATGATGAAGTGGAAGGTTTTGACGTGGATATCGCGAAAGCGCTGGCTAACATTATCCTGGGTGATCCGGCCAAAGTGGAGCTCAAGGAGGTCACCTCCAAAACACGGATGCCCATGCTCAACAATGGCGAAATTGACATGATCGTTGCGACAATGACCATTACGGATGAGCGGAAGAAGGAAGTCGATTTCTCGGATGTTTATTTTAAAGCAGGGCAGTCCCTGCTCGTAAAGAAAGGAAGCGCGATCAAAGGTCTGGATGATATAACCAAGGGCACCAAGGTGCTTGCGGTGAAGGGCTCCACATCAGTCGATAACATCAAAGAAAAAGCGCCGGATGCGACCGTGCTGGAGTTCGAAAACTATCAGGATGCTTTCAGCGCACTCAAGGCAGGGCAAGGCGACACGCTGACAACGGATAACGCCATTCTGTATGGAATGGTGGCTCAGGACGGCAATTACGAGGTGGTCGGAGATACATTCACCGATGAGCCTTATGGCATTGCCATCAAGAAAGGCGAAACGGAACTGGTGGACGCGGTCAACGAAGGGCTGAAGACGCTGAAGTCCAACGGGGAATACGACAAAATTTATACGCAATGGATAGGTGAAGCACCCAAAACGGATTAACGTGAAATCGACAACAGAAGTGAGGGCGGCCGAGGCTGCCCTCTTCTGATCGCTCATAATGGCGAGGAGGTTGCAGGGGATGAACTTCTCCATCCTGACCGATTATTTCGACATTTATCTGGAAGGTTTCCTGAATACGATCTATTCCAGCATCATTGCCCTGATCGGGAGCTTTGTTCTGGGAACGATTATCGCCATCTTTCGGATCTCCTCTATCAAACCGCTCCGGTGGGCAGGGGCGGTATATGTGGAGTTTATCCGGAATATCCCACTGCTGCTGGTTGTTTTTATTTTTTTCTACGGATTGCCTTCGCTGGGGATTACGTTGTCCGGATTTGTCTGCGGTACCTTGGGGCTGACCCTGTACACGGCTTCCTTCATCGCTGAGGTCATCCGGGCCGGCATCATGTCCGTTCCCAGGGGGCAGACGGAGGCGGCGCAAGCCTCCGGGCTTACTTACGTACAAACGATGCGGTATGTCGTGCTTCCGCAAGCGGTGAAAATCGTAATCCCTCCGCTAAGCAACCAGTTTATCAATCTGGTGAAAAATTCATCGGTGCTCAGCGTTTTTGCGGGGCTCGATCTCATGTATTTTGCGGATTCGGTGGCAAGTAGTACGCTGGCCACTTTTGACACCTACATTTTTGTTGCACTGTTCTATCTTGCCCTCACGCTTCCTCTGAGTTATATGGCACTTCACTTCGAACGCAAATGGGCCCACAGCGGCTAGAAGGAGAGGGAACGGATGGATTTTGCCAATGCTTTCGCCATAGAGAATCTGAAGTTTATCCTCGAAGGCTTCTATGTCACGCTGAAGGTTGCCTTTATTTCAATTGTGCTAAGCTTTGTGCTGGGTTGTATAGTCGGAACGGTCCGTTATACTAAAATACCGGTTATTTCGCCCATTTTGGGTATCATCGTGGAAATTCTCCGCAATCTGCCGCTTCTGCTCATTATTTTCTTTACGCGTTTTGCGCTGCCGGATATCGGGATCAAACTCGGCGTTGTGAACGCGGCGATTGTCGCTCTGACCTTGTTTGAAGGGGCCATGATATCGGAGATCGTCCGCAGCGGCTTGAAATCCATTGATAAGGGGCAGATTGAAGCCGCTCGTTCTTCTGGATTAAGTTATATGCGCACCCTGTGGCATATTATCCTGCCGCAAGGGCTGCGGCGGATGGTTCCTCCCCTTGTCAGTCAGTTTATTTCCTTGCTGAAGGATACATCGCTTGCAGTTATCATTTCGCTGCCGGAGCTGATGAATCATTCCAAAATCGTCATCGGTCAAAGCTATGACTATGTTTTCCCGGTTCTGCTGGTTGCCGCAATCTTGTATTTTACGGTAAACTATGGCCTATCACTGCTGTCAAGAAGGTTTGAATCCAGGCTGTTATAACCGGATGATGGGAGGAAACCGATTGCCGGAACGAAAACGCCATCAGGCGGAGTGGGCTCAAATGCTTCTGGTTGCCGTTGTAACGGCGATTGCCGGGGAGTTCAAGATTACACCTTTCAGCGGAGAACTGTTTCGGATTGGGCTTGGGAGCAGCGCTTTTCTGCTGTGCCTCCTGCTCATGAGGCAGCTGCCTTATATGCTGACGGGAGTCGTTACAGGCATTACGGTGCTGTGCTTTCGAATGATCATGGATGCGGTGTATGTGGATGATTCGTTCTCCTTTGCAGCCAGTCTGCACAGCCATTTCTCGGCCGGTCTCTATTACATGATTTTTGCTGTGGGGATGGGCCGGATTCAGACCAGGCTGTCCGAATTTCATCCTCTGATTCTGGGCAGCTTTATTACGGTTATTGAATTTATATCGAACGAGCTGGAGCTGCTAACACGCAGTATCCTGTTCGGTTATCCTTACCTGTACTCCGCCCAGTGGCTGCTGCTGGGCGCTACAGCCGTCCTGCGCAGCTATTTTGTGGTGGGACTGTACAGCAGCATTACGATCAACCAGATGAGGGTGGTGCATAACGAACAGCAGAAACGGATGGAGCAGATGCTGAATATCGGCTCCGGTCTGTATGGAGAAGTGTTTTATTTAAAAAAATCAATGGATACACTGGAGCGGATTACAGCCAAAAGCCACAATCTATACGATAGGCTGGGGGAAACCGGGAGTCAGGAGGAACGCCGCGCCATGCTGGAGATTACCCAGCAGATTCATGAAGTGAAGAAGGATTCCCAGCGAATATTGGCAGGCCTCTTAAAGCTGTTTGACCGCAAAACGACAACTGAAATGTCCCTGTCGGAAATCGCCGATTTCGTATTCCGCTCCAACAGCGGCTACAGTCAGATGCTCCGGAAGGATATCCGCATGGAACGGGAGATCAGGACCGATTATGTAACGGACCATTATATCCTACTGCTGACCGTGCTGAATAATCTGGTATCCAATGCTATCGAGGCGATCGATCAGGAGGGGCGGGTGCGCATACGGATCTATGAGGAGAACGCGGAGACGGTAATTGCCGTATCAGATACGGGGGAGGGCATCGCCGAGCAGAACCGTGAAATAATTTTTGAACCCGGCTTCACCACGAAATTCAACCAGTCCGGATATGCGGCAACGGGCATTGGCTTGTCCCACGTCCGGGATATCGTACAGGCATTTGGCGGGAAGCTGCGTTTGCAGCCATCGGAGCAGGCAGAGGACACCACGTTTATTCTGATTTTTTCGACTGATTCGTTGAAAAAAGGAGTGTGAGGATTCAGGATGCTCTCATTTGGCATTGTCGATGATGATTCCGCGAGCCGTCTGATGCTCCAATTCATCATTGAAAAAAGCGGTCTTGGCGAGGTCGTGGTCATGGCGGGAAATGGCACCACTGGCGAGCAGGGCATCCTGATTGCCAAACCGGATGTCGTATTGATCGACCTGCTGATGCCGGACCAGGATGGCATTGAAACGATTTACCACTTGAAGCGGCAAGGCTTTGGGGGCAAATATGTGATGATCTCGCAAATCGAAAATAAGGAAATGATTGGAAAGGCATACCTGGCAGGCATCGAGTTTTATATCCAGAAGCCTATCAACAGGGTGGAAGTGGAAGCCGTATTGTCCAGAGTGCACGAGCAGTGGAGAATCTGCTGTTATCTGGGCGAAATCAAGGCTTCCCTGTCAAAATTGAATAATCTGAATCCGGAGCTGGCCGGCAGCTTCAAGAAAAGGACGAACCGGGAAATTATTCAATCCATTTTGATGGAATTAGGCATTATCGGTGAAGGCGGGAGCAGGGATATTGCGGAGATTATGGAGCATCTGGTTCATTCCCGGCATCCGGAGTCTCTTCCTCCTCTAAAAGAGCTGTACGAAGTCGCGGCCCAGGCCAATAAAGGGATGGGCACTGATATCGAGAAAGAAAGCAAAGCCGTGGAGCAGCGGATCCGGCGTACGGTGATGGGGGCTCTGAGCAACCTTGCCAGCATAGGCCTAACGGATTTCAGCAATCCCAAATTTGAGCATTATGCACCGCTTTATTTTGACTTCCAGGACGTGCGTCTGAAAATGAAAGAGATGGATGAAAGCCTGAAGCCGGACAAAGGAAAAGTCAATATTAAAAAGTTCATGCAGGTGTTTTATTTGGAGGTGCTCGATCGTATAAGGGAGGAGCAGCATCCGGTATAGAGGGCAGAAAGCTGCAGCAGCTGGCCGGCTGCTGCCAACCAGCTCGATCGCGGATACCGATCCCAAGGCTCCGATGAGAATGTCCGTTGAACAAAATGTACTTCGCGATCAACGATGAAGATGAATGAATCAGGGTCAGCCCCGCTTAACAAGCAGGCCGGCCTTTTTTCGTCTTTATATAGCAGGACTGGCCTATTCACAGAGTTTTTCTTTTATGACCGGGAGGGCATCGTTTTATTGTTACATTTCCGTGAACAACCGCCAAAACCCAAGCCGTTCGGAAGGGAGGAAGCTTGCGCACGGATTGGGCGGGCGGTTATAATAACTCTAAATCCAAAAGTGAACGGGTGTTTATTTATGCAGGTTCTCAAGGATGAGATGAAAAAAAACATTTTACGCTCGGCACTGCGGGAATTTAACAGACTGGGCTACAGGGATGCCTCCATGCGCCAAATTGCGGATACGGCGGGCATCACGCCAGGGAATATTTATCGCTATTTTGCGAGCAAAGAAAAGATGCTGCATGAGCTCCTTCAGCCAACCTATGAGCAATTTGTCGGTTATATGCTGGAGATCAAACAGGATCTGGAAGACGTCAGCGCCATGGAGCCGGACAATTCACTTGCGTTTCTCCACAAGATTCAGAGCACGATTGTGCGGCTGTTCAACCAATCGAGCCTGGAGCTCTCCGTACTAATGAACAAGAGCGAAGGATCCCCTTATGAGAATGTGAAGCAGGAGTTGACCACGGTCACCTACTCGATCCTCGAGAAAGCTTTCCACACCTTTCAAAACGGAACCGCTCGGCTTCAGGATGAGGAGAACCAGTCTGCACATATGATAGCGTCGACGATTGTGGAAGGCATGTGTATTATTTTGCGGGAATACGAGGACGGAGATACGATTGAACGGCTGGTGGATGAACTGGTGCGCATCTATTTTACCGGTATTGGCGACAGGATCAACAGAAGCTGAAGGATCATTGTATTTGACCGCTCAGAAGGATTTGGCGATCCTTATCTGATTTATTATTGGAGGAGAACGGGCTTTAGCCGCCTGTAGACGGCAAGGTCCGTCTCTTCCCGACTCAAAAATGAACAGTTGTTTACTAAGAGATTTCGGGAGGAATTGCGGCATATGCAAAAAATGATTAAATGGCGCTGGATTTTATTGATTGTATGGCTCGTGGCCACTGTGCTGCTAACGGTATTTCAACCGGATGTCAATGCCATTTTGCAGGAACGGGGGCAGGATCCGCTCTCCGACAGCAGTCCTTCCAAGAAGGCTGCCTTGATTCTGAAGGAGATGACCGGTACAACCGGGACCAGCGATATTATTGTTTTTCATAACGAGAATAAGCTGTCGGATGAGGATATGAAGGGCATTGAGGCAGGCATTGAAAATATGAAAGCCCATCAGAAGGAGCTTGGATTTGACGAGCTGCTGGACCCGTTCACGCTTCCGGATGCCAAATCGTCACTGGTCTCCGAAGACGGGACGACCTTGATGGCCAGCTTCAGCTTGAACAAGAACGGCCGCGAGGTGGACCTGATCCAGGAGCAGTTCGACGATGTGCTCAAGGATGTGAAGGTCACTTATTATTTAAGCGGCGAGGACTTCATTCAGAACGACTATATTAAAGCTTCTACCGCAGGGGTGGAGAAAAGCGCCGTTCTGACAGTCATTTTCATCCTTGCGGTGCTGATTATTATGTTCCGCTCGGTCATTATCCCATTCGTATCGCTGGCTGCGGTCGGAATTACTTACTTATGCTCGATGGGAATTGCCGCGCAAATTATCGATAAGTTGAATTTCCCCGTTACGAGCGTGACGCAAATGCTGCTCGTGCTGATTCTGTTCGGAATCGGGACGGATTATAATATTCTGCTGTTCAATCGGTTCAAGGAAGAATTGTCGCATGGACGGACCATCGACGATGCGATTATCCATACGTACCGCACAGCGGGCAAGACGATTCTCTACAGCATTCTAACCGTATTTATCGCATTCGCGGCTTTGAGCTTCTCGAATTTCGGCATATACAAATCTGCGAATGTGGTGGCGATCGGCACGGTCATCCTGCTGCTGGAAATCGTCACGCTGACTCCTTTTTTAATGAAGGTATTGGGAACCAAATTATTCTGGCCATCGAAGAATGTGGCAGCCGGACATAAAGAAAGCCGCTTCTGGGCAAGCCTGACGGCTATTTCCGTCAAGCATCCCGTTGTGGTCACACTTGTCACTGTCGCTCTTATGATTCCGGCGGTTATGTTCAGCTCGCAGAAGCTGTCCTTTGACCAGCTTGGCGAGCTGGGCGACGGGTATCCGTCCACCAAGGGCTTCAATATCGTAGCGGAGCATTTCAGCAAGGGCCAGGCGCTGCCGACAACCGTTGTGATCAAGGACGGCAATGCGCTCAACACGAATGAGGCGCTGGGGGTTGTAGACAAACTGACCGGCAAGCTCAAAGGAATCGAAGGCATTAAGCAGGTGGTAAGCGTCACGCAGCCGCAGGGCGAGGAAATTGACGAGTTCTACATCAGCAGCCAGACGCAGAGCGTAACCGAGGGAATAACCGCATCCAAGGACGGGGTCGATCAGATCCATGACGGCCTGCAGCAGATGCAGGACGGGCTGCAGAGTCCGGATTTCTCTGATGTTGAGCAGTTGGTGACGGGCACCGGGGCGGTTCAAGAAGGGTATGTCCAGATCACCGACGCATTGGGCAAGGTCGCTTCCGGCATGAGCCAGGGCGCGGATGGAGCGGGAGAGCTGAAGCAGGGCATAACCTCCCTGAAAGCCGGGCTCAAGACCGTGGCTGCGAATACGGCCAAATTATCTGACGGCTTAAGCGCGCTGCAAGGCGGATATAAGTCGCTGGCGGACGGTTATTCGAAGCTGGAGGGCCAGATTCCCGGCATCCAGCAGGGGCTTGGCGGAATGAACGGGCTGATCAGCGGGCTGGGAGCCAAATACAGCGAGCTGGGCGAGGATCAGGATTATTTGACCCTCAAGAAGACGGGAACGGAGCTTGAAACCGGCATTGCCCAGCTGGGCGGCGGTCTCAAGGAACTGAACAAAAGCTATGTGAAATTGAATGCCTCCATGAATCAGTCGGCTGGCGGGCTGAAGCAGATTTCCACCGCGCAGTCGCAGATGGTAGCCGGGCTTGCCGCTCTGGAGAACGGCGCAGGCAAGCTGACGACCGGTCTGAAGGAAGGGAGCTCGGGCAGCAAGGAAATCGCCGCCAACATGAAGAAGCTTAATGCGGCCCTGGCTGACGTTAAGGATGGGCAGCAGCAGCTTAACAGCGGGCTGTCCCAGCTCTCGGGCGGCATGGAGCAGCTTAAGGACGGTCTGGGCCAAAGCGGAAACGGGCTGGGCGATATCTCGGACGGGCTGGGCAAGACAGGCGAATTCCTGACGCAGCTGCAGTCGTCCCGGACATTCTTCATCCCCCGCGAGGCATTGGAGAGCGAAGATTTCAACAAAGCGGTGGACAACTTCATGTCCAAGGACCGCAAAACGACCAAGCTCCTTGTCATTCTCGACAACGATCCGTATTCCCCGGCAGCAATGGATACGATTGAGCAGATCAATCAGGAGCTGGCAACGAGCCTGAGCGGTACCGTACTTGCGGATGCGCAATATGGGGCGGCAGGGCCAAGCTCCACCACCTACGATACGAACAAGGTGCAGCTGGAGAGCTTTAACGGAACGGCTGTTATCGTTATTATCGGGGTTTTCCTTGTACTCCTGCTCGTTATCCGCTCGGTTCTGCCGGCGATTTACATCATTTTGTCCCTGATCGCTTCCTATTACGTTGCGATGACGGCAACCAATATTGTCACTCATTACATTATCGGGGTCGATGGGGTATCTTCCTTTGTTCCATTCTTCTCCTTCATCGTGATCATTGCGGTGGGCGTGGATTACAGCATCTTCCTGATGATGCGCTATAAGGAGGAGGGTGTTATGGACCCCGGGGCGGCGATCGTCCAGGCTGCCAAACACATCGGCGGGGTCATCATCTCGGCCATGGTTATTCTTGGCGGAACCTTCGCCACGCTGATCCCGTCAGGCCTTGTCCTGTTGGTGGAACTGGCGAGTGCCGTCATTGTCGGTCTGGTCGTGCTGTGTTATGTTTTCCTTCCTATGCTGCTTCCTGCCCTTCTCGTCCTTCCGGACGCCAGGAACAGGAAGAAGGCGAAAGACGAAGGCAAACCGCTGCGCATGCAATAAAAAAGAGGCTGGAAGAGGATGTCATTGTACCCTTCCGCTGATAAGTGCTACAATAACAGCAACAGCATATAATTCCACTGCATGCCCGTTCGAGAATCGCGGCAGTGGGAGAGGTTCTAGCAACACCCTCTATAAAAAACTAAGGAAACGGTACCTCCTAGGTGCAATGTCATTAAGTTATCCTTATCTTAATGACATTGCACCTTGGGGTACCGTTTTTGTGATCTTATAGAATTTATAAGTCTCACTCTTAGAAATTTCTATAAGATCTAAGGGAAGAAGCTTGCTTTGTCGCCAGAGGACAGCGCAGCCGTTTCTTCTTGTATGATCCTTTTCGAGTGGCAAGAGGGGTGTCCTAGAGTCTTTTATGCTTAACAGCTCTTTTTAGAGAGCGACAGCAGGAGAGGATGAACAGGATGAACAACAAGAAAGCCATGGTCGTATTCAGCGGGGGGCAGGACAGTACGACTTGCCTGTATGACGCGATGGGGCGCTTCCGCGAGGTGGAGGCGGTGACCTTCGATTACGGACAGCGGCATAAGCTGGAGTTGGAATGTGCAGCGCAAATTGCATTGGAGCTCGGTATCCGTCAGCATGTGCTGGATATGTCCCTGATCAGTCAACTGGCGCCAAATGCGCTGACCCGAAACGACATCGCCATCGACCACAAGGAGGGAGAGCTGCCTTCGACATTTGTGGACGGGCGCAATCTGCTGTTCCTCTCCTTTGCGGCTGTGCTGGCGAAACAGAGGGGTGCGCGGCATATCATAACCGGTGTCAGCCAGTCGGACTTCAGCGGCTACCCGGATTGCCGCGATGTGTTCATCAAATCACTGAATGTGACCTTGAATCTGGCCATGGACTATGAATTTGTGATCGAGACACCGCTCATGTGGCTGACCAAAGCACAAACCTGGCAGCTGGCGGATGATCTGGGCGTGTTCGATCAGGTGCGCGAACAGACATTAACCTGCTACAACGGCATTATCGCATCGGGATGCGGGGAATGTCCCGCCTGTCTGCTGCGTGCCAAAGGCCTGCAAGAATACGAAACGGCCAGAAAAGGGGGGAGGCGCTTATGATTCAACAAATCTATCCGTCTGCCGTTCACCCCTTCCAATATGAATTGAACAAGGATATGCAGTTTGCCGCCGCCCATTATGTTCCCGGTCCCGGGGCGGGACAATGCGGACATATGCATGGCCACACGTATTTCGCGAATGTCACGATTGCCGGCAATCAGCTGGATGAGAACGGGTTTCTCGTCAATTTCGCAGACGTCAAGAAACTGATTCATGACCGCTTTGATCATACCGTGCTCAATGAGCATACGGCATTGTTCAACGATCAGGATCCGCGCCGCTATCCCACTACGGAAAATGTCGCCCGGACCCTGTACGAACTGGTCCAGGATTTCCTTGACCAGACACCGGCCAGGCCGCGCTGCGTACAAATTTTTCTGCGGGAGACGCCGACAAGCTACATCGTGTTCCGCCCCGCTGCGGGAGGGACGTATGGATCATAGCCGGTTTCCAGTCATTGAAGTATTTGGTCCTACCGTTCAGGGCGAGGGAATGGTTATTGGCCAGAAGACCATGTTCATCCGTATGGCTGGCTGCGACTATCGCTGCTCGTGGTGCGATTCCGCCTTCACCTGGGATGGCTCGGGCAAGGCGGATATCCGAATGCTGAGCGCCGCAGAAATCGTTGATGAGCTGCGTACTATAGCCGGCGACACCTTCTCTCATGTCACGGTTTCCGGAGGCAATCCGGCGCTGCTGCCCCGCCTGGGCGAGCTGATCAGCCTTCTGCACGCCAGCGGAACTGCTGTCGCCCTGGAGACACAGGGCAGCATCTGGCAGGAATGGTTCCTGGATATTGACGAGCTTACGTTATCTCCCAAGCCGCCAAGCTCCGGCATGACGACCGATTGGAGCGTGCTGGACGTTATTGTGGACGGGCTCACTGACGAGCGGAGGAGCTTCAGCTTGAAGGTTGTGGTATTTGATGAAGCAGATCTGGCGTATGCCCGCAGCATCCATCACCGCTATACAGCGACGCCTTTCTATCTTCAGGCAGGCAACGGGGATGTAAGAGAGCAGGATGGGAATCTCCTGCTGCACATGCTGCTGGACAAATACAAGTGGCTGGTGGAGCAGGTCATGAGCTCGGCCGAATTTAAGAACGTGCGGGTGCTTCCGCAGCTTCACGCCTGGCTGTGGGGCAATAAGCGGGGATATTAAAGGGGGGAGACCTATCAATGACAAGAAGCAAAGAGGAATTGAAGCAGCAAGGCATCCATCTCCTCGGCAATCAGGGCACGCAATATCCGTCCACCTATACGCCTTCGATATTGGAGAGTTTCGACAACAAACATCCCTATCGGGACTACAGGGTGAAATTTAATTGTCCGGAGTTCACCAGCTTGTGTCCGATTACAGGACAGCCGGATTTTGCGACGATTACGATCGCGTACATTCCCGATTTGAAAATGGTTGAAAGCAAATCACTTAAGCTCTATCTGTTCAGCTTCCGCAATCATGGCGATTTCCATGAGGACTGTATCAATATCATCATGAATGATCTTATTGCGCTGATGCAGCCCCGCTATATTGAGGTTTGGGGAAAGTTCACGCCACGGGGAGGCATTTCCATCGATCCTTACTGCAATTATGGACGCCCTGGGACCAAATATGAAGAAATGGCGGAGCAGCGCATGCTCCACCACGATTTGTATCCCGAGAAAGTGGATAACCGCTGACGCCAAAAAACTCAAGTCCAGGCATCCCATTTAACGGTATCGCTGCCAAGAAACATTCAAAACCCCCGGAAGCAAGTGCTTCGGGGGTTTTGGGTATTGTTCTACATATATTCCGTCATGCCCTTCTCTTTGAGCATGTCGACAATTTCCTTGACGGACTGGGCCCTGTCCTTGGGACAGACCAGCAGCGCGTCACCTGTATCGGCGATGATCAGGCCGTCGATCCCGATTGTAGTAATGAGCCGGCCGTTGCCGTAGATAATCGAATTCCGGGTATCAATCCCCATGTAATTCGCCTTCACAATATTTCCTTCCTCGTCCGGAGGGAATATGGAGCCCAGGGCATCCCAACTGCCGATATCATTCCAGCCAAAATTGCCGGTCAAAACAACGACGTCATCGCTGCGCTCCAATATCCCGTAATCAATCGAAATATTTTGCAGCGTCGGATAAATCCCGCTGAGCACCGCCGCTGCTTCGCTGCTGCCCAAATGATCGCGAAGCGGGAGCATGGTTTTGTACAGCCGGGGCAGGAAACGTTTGAAATGTTCAATGATGACGGAAGTTTTCCAAATAAACATGCCGCTGTTCCACAAATAATTGCCGGAGGAGAGGTAGGACTGCGCCTTCTTGAAATTAGGCTTCTCAACAAATTCGCTGACCTCATATACAGCGGCAGGACGGGTCATAAACGGCTTGCTCTCATAACAGATATAACCATAGCCTGTTGAAGGGAAGGAGGGCTTGATGCCGATGGTGACGATTTTGTCGGTCTCTATCGCTACCGTACAAGCTTCATCCAGTGTTTCCCGGAACTGGTCCTCGCTCGTGATGTGATGATCGGATGGCAGAACCACCATTAACGACTCGCCCTGGTTTTTCTCGAGGAAAAATGCGGCATAGAGAATACTGGCCGATGTGTTCCGGGCCACCGGCTCGATCAGAATATGGCTCTTGGGCACGCTGCTGTGCATGATGCTCTCCAGCAGCACCGCCTGAGAGCGGTTGGTGACAATGACCGTGTGTTCCAGTGGAATAATGCCCTTGAACCGCTTAATCGTCTCATTGAGCATAATGTCGTTGCCGCTGATGTTCAGAAACTGCTTGGGCGTTTCCTGCCTCGACAGCGGCCAGAACCGGGTGCCGCCTCCGCCTGCCAGTATCGTGACGAATTTATCCATAATGGGTCACCAGATGAGCGATGTTGTAGGAGATGATACTTTCCGAGCCCTGGTTCAGGTTCAGGCCGCTTGCGTGAATGCCGTCATAACAGCCGCCGGTTTGCGGATCGATTAAGGAGACATTCAGCGAGTTATGACCGACATACCATTCATAGCACAGGGCAGCTTTCTTCAAATAAGAGGCATCCTCCAGCACGCTCGCCGCTTCCTTGCAAGCAAGCAGCATTTCGCAGGCCTCAATAGGCTGCTCGTCGTAAGGGGCTGCCTCACCTTCTCTGAGCTGCCAGCCGTGGCTGCCTATCGGCTTGAAATAGCCTTCGGGCGAGAAGGTGCGGGAGGAGAGAAAGTCCAGGCTCTCCTTGGCTGTCTGCCTGAAATCGGCTCTGCCGCTGACGCTTGCCGCTTTGAACAGGGCCCAGGGGAGCATGGCATTCCCGTAAGTAAGACTGTCCTCAAACCAGTTCCAGCCGCTGCCTTTGTTGCTGCGGTATTGATCCTGCATCCGGTCGGCCATGTCTTCAATAAGCTGGGCAATATCGGAGCTGGGAAGAAATGCCTTCGCCTCGCCGCTGTTCTCCGAGAAGGGATAAGGAAACGAATAGGCGCAGGCGCGGGGAGTTTCCAGCAGGAAACTGAGTCCCACCATGGCATAAGCGCCAGCGCGTGGAGAACCGAGCGTTCGCACATGAGGCAAAGACATGCTGATCATATGTCGGCAGGTGTTCTGCAGATTGTCGGGCACGCAGGATTGCGATAGCGTGAAGCCAAGCGCCCACAGCGTTCTTCCCTGACAGTCCTCCGAGCCCCGCTCTTCCATGAAGAAACGGTTATAATCCATGAAATTACGGAAATTGCCGTCGGGGTTCTGGGCATGATGAATAAAGGAAATGTAGGTTTGGATCAGGTCCAGGGTTTTGGGATCTTTATGGATGCTGTACATCATGACCGCGGCAATCAGAGCCCTTGCATTATCGTCCGTGGTGTAGCCTTTGGAACGGTCCGGTACACCGTACTTGGTGTGTTGGAATATGCCTGTGTCGTCGGTTAATCGGCGCATGTAAGGGGACTGGGTTTGCGGAACGGTCTGTATATTCATTTAATCACACTCCTGTTGGATTGGGTTGCGGCGCTTGTAATGCTTTCCTGGAAGAGCGCTGCATAACGTTTGGCGATTTCGCTCCACATCATCGTTTTTCCCAGTTCAAGGGTGCGGACTTCCATATCGGCAATCAGGGCAGGATTCCCCAGCAGCAGGAGGATCGCTTTCTCCAGTGAGGCGGAGTCGCGGAAGTCAGCCAGAAACCCTCTTCCGCCTGCAAGCATCTCGGTGGCGTAGCGGTAGGGGGTCGAGACGACGACTCGTCCATAACCGATACCGTAAGCGAGCGTTCCGCTGACAGCTTGATCCTTCCCCAGATACGGAGTCATATAGATGTCCGACATGACCAGGGATTGAATGACTTCCTCCTGTGTTAACAATCTGTCAACGAACAGCACATTATCAACAAGTCCAAGCTGCTCAACCAATGCCGTCAGCTTCTGCCGGTAGACTTCTCCGACTTCCCGCTTCACGACAGGATGCGTTTTGCCCCAGATAATATAGAGGGACTCGGGATGGCGGGCTACCACGCCTTGCATCGCTTCTATGCCATATTCAATCCCTTTGCCCGGGCTGAGAAACCCGAAGGTAGAGAGGATCTTTCGTTCAGCGAAGCCATATTGCGCTTTAAGCTCCCGTCTTGATTTCGTCTCGACACGGGGTACCCCATGGTGGACAAAAGCGATTTTATCTTTATCGATGCCGTATATCGCCTGCAGATCCTGTACCGTGGATTGGGCCATCGTAATGACTTTGATACTGCTTTGGGCAAGCTTTTGCATAATATGGCGCTGTTTGGGACTGGGAACCGTTAATACGGTATGAAAGACAACCAAGTAGGGAATATTTAATCTCTCGACGAATGAAAGGAGATACTCGCCGCTTTCTCCGCCGTAAATGCCGAATTCATGCTGGATCACAACCAGTGTGGTGTCCGAGCGGTTAAGAAAGTCGGCGGCTTCCAGGTAATCCGGCAGGCTATGCTGGTCGATCTGGCCTATCACTTGATCGTTATACCTATAGGACTCATTGTCATTGACAGCGATGATCCGCGGTGGATTAAACTCGGGGATAGCTGAGAATTGGTCCAATAGATCTTGGGTGAATGTGGCGATTCCACATTCCCTTGGCAGGCTGGTGCCCAGAAAGACAACATTGTTACCGTAGGTTTTGTTCATAAAAAGTGCCCCCCTATTTTGTGGTTCATTGAAATTGGAACAAAAAAAGAAAATAAAAAGGTTCTTTATTTTCCGAAAAATCAGAGGGTATTTTTTTAAAATATTTGAAAGCTGGAGTTCCCTGTGGCTTCGCCTATAGTTCAGAAGGTGAAAATCTTTTGCGCCGGAAGCCGGTTTAGCCGTTTCCTCTGGCCATTTTCCGAATATAAGGAAGTATAGGGTTCATCCATACGTGACGAATATTTTTAAGAAGGATGCTGAACGCTTTGGAGGCTGCTTCCCTTCTTAAAGCCTGGCATGACTATAATGGCGATTCACATCAGGAGAAAAATGAATGATCATTAACAAGATATGAATGATCACCAGGAGAATATGAATGATTATTAAAAAAACAAGAGCGGAAACCGCCGGGCAGCTGCTGTCCAAGTTCTATGACGAGCCGCGAATCACGAAAGTTGAGAAACTCGTGTTCGCCGGCGTTGGCGGACGTGATGTATACAATATTACAGCTCCTTTCCACTATGACGGGGAAGACGTCATCATGGGCAGAGTAGAGGAGCGCGACAGCGAATTCTCGCAGGTTTTCTTCTTCACGCAAAGTGCGGATCGCGTGTGGAGTCCCAGAGCACATACCCATACGTATAACCTGCAGGATCCGTGCGTGACCTGTATTAAAGGGGAGCTGGTGGTTGGCGGGGTGGAGGTCATGACAGCTGCTGACAACCCCCATAGAATTATTTCGTGGGCGACCCAATTTTATCGTGGAACCCACATCGATTCCCTGTGCCATTTTTCTTCCGGACCGCGCAACATGAAAGACATCCGCCTGATTGAGCTCGCCGATGGCCGGATCGGCGTATTTACCCGGCCTCAGGGTTCCCGCGGCGGAAGAGGCCAGATTGGGTTTACGATTATTGAATCCCTGGATGATCTTAACGAGCAGGCGTTCCGGGATGCGAAGATTCTTCAGGATCAATTCGTCGCCGAGGAGTGGGGGGGCGCCAATGAAGCTCATTTGCTCAGGAATGGGCTTATAGGCGTACTTGGGCATATTGCCTGCTTCGATGAAGAGAGTAACAAGCATTATTATTCCTGCACGTTTGCCTTGAATCCCCTTACTTGCGAGAAAACGGCGATGAAGATCATTGCCGTCCGCGGCGACTTTCCAGTCGGTCCGGGTAAGCGCCCCGATTTGGAAGATGTCATCTTCAGCGGCGGGCTGGTGCGTCTCCCCGGGGGACGTGCCATGCTATCCGTCGGCGTCAGCGACGCCGAGGCTTACCGGATCGAGATTCCCGACCCGTTTAATGAATACGAATAAAGGTACAGGCCGCTCATGCATAGGGGCGTCTTTGTACAACCTTCATCAAAACGAGTCTTCCCGCAGCTGACGGACGGCTCGTTTTTTTTGCCCGCCGACGCATACGATTTAGCCATGTCCTTATCCGAAAAATCTCCCTTTCGGGGAGGTTGGGGTGGTATGATGGAAAGTGTGGGTAATCAGTAAGGAATGATACATATTTGAGGAGGATGCCGTTAATGGAGGGACAGAACAAAGGGAAGACGCTGCGCCTTGATTGGTCTTATCATTTCGTAACCCTGCCGCTTGCCATGGTCGTATTCATCTGGTCCATTGTTTATCTGATTCAGGCGGTCCGGGATGAAAGCCAGGTTTCGCTTGCCCTGCTGCTGCTCCTGTTTTCTCTATGTCTGGTGTTCGCAGTCACAAGAATCCGCATATATGCGACCAAAACGCAGGACCGTATCGTGCGTATGGAGGAACAGTTCCGGCATCACCGGTTAACCGGCCGGGTCCTGGATCCCAAGCTCTCGCTGTCCCAGATCATTGCGCTGCGAAATGCCGGCGATGATGAGTTTCCCGCCCTTTGCGAAAGAGCGGTAGCGGAGAATCTGAAGCCGGCCGATATCCGGGCGGCGATCAGGAATTGGCGGCCGGATTCGATGAGAATTTAAGCGCATGGCTCTTCCCCTCCCGGGAGACCAAGGTTGAAGAACAGGAGACAACGGCATGAATGTGCAGGAACAGTTCGGCGATATTGACATCTATCTGTTTGACCAGCTGCTGAAAGGACGCATAACAAAAGAAATGCGGATTCTCGATGCCGGCTGCGGCTCGGGGCGCAATCTAACCTATTTGATTCGCAGCGGGTATGATGTGTATGCCATAGACCGCTCCGAAGCGGCAATAGCCGCTGTCCGGGAACGGGGAGCGTTGCTCTCGCCGCAATGGCCGGTCGGGCAAGCCAATGTCGAAACGGTGGAGCAAATGCAATTTTCCGATCGTTTTTTTGATTTTATTATCAGCAGCGCAGTTCTGCATTTTGCCCGCAACGAGACCCACTTCAGCCAGATGCTGCATGAGCTGTGGCGGGTGTTGAAGCCCGGGGGGAGACTGTTCATCCGGCTGGCCACCTCCATTGGCATCGAGAACAAAATCAAACCGCTTGGCGAAAGCCGCTTTGAGCTTCCGGACGGAAGCACGCGTTTTCTCATGGATGAGGAGAGAATCATGAGCTATACAGCCTTGCTTGCGGGAGTGCTGTTCGAACCGCTGAAAACCGTACAGGTAGCGGGTTTGCGCTCTATGAGCACATGGTGCATCCAGAAACAGCCGGAATAAGAAACGTTAAACGCAAGGACAGCAGAATCGCTGTCCTTTTTTTTTTATTAAAAGAAATAATTGAAACGGGAACGTACGTTTGTTAGTATGATAGATGCAGATATTTTCCAATTGGCAGAACAGCGAATGAGGTTGTGCTTTTACAGCCTATTTTAAAAAAGAGGAGGGAACGCCTTGTCTTTCGTGGCTCGGCTGCAGTGGTTTTTTAAAGCGAGATGGGGCAGCTATGCGATTGCCATCAGCCTGATGACGGCCGTCAGCCTACTGACCACCATACCGCCCAAAATGATAGGAAACACGGTTGACCATATCCGCCAGGGAAATCTGACCTCCGGGGGATTGAATGAGACCGTTCTGCTTCTTGTTGGGTTGGCATTGCTCTTATACGGAATGGTATACATATGGATTACGACCCTGTTTGGAAATTCCGCGCTCATTGAGAAGCTGCTCCGGGGAAGGCTTCTCGCCCATTTAACGAAGATGAAGCCGGCCTTCTTTCAGCGCAACAGCACGGGTCAGCTGATGGCGTTGGCGACCAATGATATCCTGGCGATCGGGCAAACATCCGGTTACGGTGTCATGACGCTGGTGAATACGCTTGTCGGCGCATCTGTCGTGATTGTAACCATGATCTCCTTCATCAGCTTCAAATTAATGCTGGCGGCACTTATTCCGCTGCCTTTCCTGGTGGTCGTTATCAGCTCGCTGGGGAAGAAAGTAAGATCCCGGTTTCTGGCGGCGCAGGCCTCCTTTGGCAAAATGAACGATCATGCGCTGGAGTCCATCTCCGGCATCCGCGTCATCCGCTCCTATGTGCAGGAGGAACATGATCTGAACGCATTTGACACGATGACCTCGGAAGTCAGGGACAAGAACAAGCGCGTCTCGATCCTTAATGCGCTGTTTCAGCCGCTGATCTCGCTCATTGTCGGGATAAGCTACTCCATCGGCATCGGATATGGCTCCTATCTGGTCTTTCAACATGAGATTACGTTGGGTCAGCTGATTTCGTTCAATATCTACCTGGGCATGCTGATCTGGCCGATGATTTCATTCGGCGAGTTTATTAACGTGCTTCAGCGGGGAAGTGCTTCAGCGGATCGCCTGGAGACCGCGCTGGCGCAGAAGGCTGACCTGGAGGATCCGGTAGAACCCACCGTCATCGAAATTCCATCCCGCATCGAGATGAAGCGGCTCAGCTTCACCTACCCGACCGCTAATCACCCGAGCCTGACCGATATTTCATTCCGGCTGGAACGGGGCGAAACGCTCGGGATTGTAGGGAAGACCGGCAGCGGCAAAAGCACACTGCTGAAGCAGCTGCTCCGCCAGTATCCGGTGGACGATAACCGGCTGTTCGTCGCTGATATTCCAGTTGAGCATATTGCATTGGATCAAATGAAGCGCTGGGTCGCTTATGTGCCGCAGGAGCATCTGCTGCTGTCCAAATCGATTCGCGACAATATTGCGCTCGGCAAACCGGACGCAACGCTTGCGGAAGTGGAGCGGGCAGTTGAGATGGCATCCTTCACATCCGATATCGCCCAGATGCCGGAGGGCCTTGAGACCGTTGTCGGCGAGAATGGCGTCATGCTCTCCGGCGGGCAGAAGCAGCGGCTCGCTATCGCGAGGGCGCTTCTGGTCGATGCGGAAATTCTGCTGCTCGACGATTCCTTGTCTGCGGTGGATGCCCGGACCGAGAACCGTATCCTTCATCATATCCGCCAGGCTCGCGCCGGACGGACCACGGTCATTACGACTCATCGCCTGTCCGCCGTGAGCCATGCCAACTGGATTCTTGTGCTGGAAAATGGCAGGGTGCTCGAGGAAGGTACCCATGAGGAGCTGATGCTGCTTGGAGGCTGGTATAAAGAGCAGTGGGAACGCCAGCAGATGGAAGCCAGCCTGGAAGAATAGCCGCACATTTGAGATAAACAAGCCTTTTTTCGAAATCAGGGCTTCAGGGCTGGGGCCTGCTTGATGACCAGGCAGGTGTCCAGGGAAGCTTAAAAGTAAATGCTCGGGAGGTTTTGCTTGAATGACCAAACCATCCACGACGAGACGACTATTCGCATATGCGCTCGTTTATAAATTCAGAATTATCGGCGCACTGCTCATTCTTTGTATTGCGGTAGGCGCCGAGCTCGGCGGGCCCTATATTACGAAGACGATAATCGATAAACATTTAACCCCGGATACCGGTGAATTGGGACCGGTGCTGCTGCTGCTTGGCGGTTATATGGGGCTTTTGCTTATCGCCAGCATCAGCAACTTTTCGCAGGCCTATATTCTGCAGGCGACGGCGCTGCAAATCATCAAAAATATGCGTATGGATGTCATGCGGCATATCCAGCGGATCCCGCTGCGGTTTTACGATAATACGCCTATCGGGCAGGTCGTATCCAGAATTGCGAATGACACGGAGGCAATCCGCGATTTATTTATGAGCTTCATGGCTACATTTGTCGTAAGCATGGTGCAATTGACCGGAATTTTCGTCGCCTTGTTTATTCTGGACGCGCGTCTTGCGCTGTATTGCCTGCTCTTGCCGCCGTTATTTGTGGTTATCATGATCGTTCATCTGAAATATTCCAAGATCTTCATAACGATTATGCGGGCCCGTCTCAGCGATATGAATGCGATGATCAATGAATCTATTGTCGTCATGCCGATTATTCAGGCTTTCCGCCGTGAGAAAGTAACGCTTGCAGAATTTGAGGTGCTCAATGAGGACCGCTATGTGAATCAGATCAAGCAGTTTCGTATTTTCTCGCTCTCCTCGCGTAATATCGTGGGCACGATCGGTAGTCTCGTAACGGCGCTCGTTATCTGGTATTTTGGGCGTCATTCCCTGGAAGGGCTGATTTCATTCGGGGTGTTCTATGCTTTTATTGATTATTTAGGTCGGATTTTTCAGCCGATTATCGGCATTTTCGACCAATTGACGAACGCGCAGCGCGCCTTTGTTTCGGCCGACAAGGTGTTTGCCATTATGGACCTGGAAGGCACGGAAGTGGAGAAGACGGAAGAGGTCAGCCGTCCACAGGGCGTGGTGAAATTCGAGAATGTCACCTTTGCCTATAAAGAAGGGGAAGATGTGCTGAAGCAGATTTCCTTTGAAGCAAATAAAGGCGAGACCGTAGCTCTGGTCGGCCATACCGGCTCCGGCAAGAGCTCCATTATTAATCTGCTGCTGGGCTTCTATGAGCCGGATCAGGGGTTGATTACGATAGACGGACGCGATATCTCGACCTTCTCCAAACAGGCGCTGCGCAAGCATATGGGAATTGTGCTGCAGGACCCTTATTTGTTCGCCGGGGATATCAAATTTAACGTCAGCCTGTATAACAGGGACATCACGCTTGAACGGGTGAAAGATGCGCTTCGCGATGTGGGCGCGGCGCCTTTCGTCGAGCGGCTTCCGCATGGGTACGACGAGCAGGTTGTGGAGCGAGGGAGTACGCTTTCCTCGGGACAGCGCCAACTGATTTCGTTCGCCAGAGCGCTGGCCTTCGATCCCGCGATTCTGATCCTTGATGAAGCGACTGCCAGCATCGACAGCGAGACCGAAGGGCTGATCCAGCAGGCTCTCAAGGTGGTTAGCGAAGGGCGGACGACCTTGATCATCGCCCATCGCCTGTCGACGATCCGGGAGGCGGATCAGATTCTGGTGCTGCACCGCGGCGAAATTGTCGAGCGGGGCAACCATGAACAGTTGATGGCACTCGGAGGACGTTATTTCAAGATGTATCAGCTGCAAAAGGGCGAGAAGGCTTCTTAGCCAAGAGCGTACCTATGGATGCAGGGCATCCTTTAACAGATCAGTCTCAGGAGGTACAAATGGAGCCATTCACGCTTCGCGTTATCCAGATCATCAAAAGTATCCCCGCTGGATGCGTCATGAGCTACGGCGCTATTGCGGAAGCCGCCGGGAGCCCCCGCGGAGCCCGGCAGGTTGTGCGGATCCTGCATTCCATGAGCAAAGCCCATGATCTGCCCTGGCATCGGGTAGTGAATCGGTTGGGTGAAATTTCCGTGCAGGAGGATGAAGCGAAATTTCTGCAGAGGCTGTATTTGCAGGAAGAGGGTGTTGACTTCGACAGCGCGGGACGGGTCGATCTAGAACGATGCCGGTATAGTCCCGGCAAAGGTCAGGAATAACGGGCATCACATATGAACGGCTGCATGCCATGACCCGTCATGATAGGATTTATTAAGGTCTGGAGCTTCTTAAGCCAAGCCAGCTATACTGCCTGTCTAACGTTCTGAGAGTGGACAGGCCCAAGAGAGGAAATCAGGGCGACGCCTCAAGCTGATCAGCGATCAGTTTTGAGGGCAGCCCTTTTTTTGTTTTCTTTGGATATGCCGGGAACGGGAATTAATGGGTCTCAGATTCCCTGCATATAATAACGGCATATCTTTGTGCCAGGTGCACGCTTTTGTCCAGGGCAACCATGCTGATTGAACAAGGAAAGACAGCAGGGGGGAATGATTATAATTCCGCACAAAAGTTTACAAAGCATTGATAGTCTATTGATATGACCGTGAAGAAAACGGCGTATCATAAAGAATAATCCGTTAAACTAAGGGGTTCTAACTGATGACAAGCGAGCAGATTTCACAATTCGAGAAAAAAATAATTATAAGGCAGATTGAGCGAAAAGATTTTGCGAATATCATTGAGCTTCAAAATATTTGTTTTCCGGGAATGGATCCCTGGAAGCTTGACCAGCTTGAAAGCCACCATCGCGTTTTCCCCGAGGGGCAGCTTTGCGTAGAGCTGGACGGCGAGATTATTGGCTCCTGTTCAAGCCTGATCGTTAATTTCGATGATTATCTGGAGCAGCATACCTATTCGGAAATAACCGATAACGGCTATATCCGCAACCACAATCCCCGCGGTGAGAGCTTGTACGGGATGGAGGTTATGGTTCACCCGGGCTTCCGGCGGATGAAGATCGGCCGCCGGCTGTATGAAGCGCGCAAGCAGCTGGCGGAGCAGCTGAATTTGAAAAGTATCATTGTCGGCGGGCGCATTCCCGGTTATCATAAATACAGTCATCAAATGACTCCAAGGGCTTATGCGGAAGAGGTTCTGCAGCAGAATATTTATGATCCCGTTCTCACTTTCCAAATGATGAACGGCTTTACGCTCAAGCGGATCATTACAAATTATTTGTCTGATGACCAGGATTCAATGAATTTTGCGGCGCTGCTGGAATGGAACAATATCGAATACAAGCCGGGAGTCAGTAAAATTCATTATAAACTCTCTTTTCCCGTTCGCATTTGTGTCATACAATATATGATGAAGAAGATTGATTCCTTCGAGGAATTCGCCACGCAGTGCGAGCATTATGTGGATGTTGCTTCCGATTACAAGTCGGATTTTGCCGTATTTCCGGAGAATTTCACGATGCAGCTGCTTTCGTTTCTCGACGAACGCTCCCCGAGTCTGGCGATCCGCAAGCTCAGTACCTATACAGAGGAGTATGTGGAGCTATTCTCTCAACTTGCCGTAAAATACAATGTGAATATCATTGGCGGCTCCCATTTCATTGAGCAAAATAACCGGATGTATACGGTGGCTCATCTGTTCCGCAGGGACGGGACCATCGCCCAGCAGTATAAGCTGCATATTTCTCCTAACGAGCGGAGATGGTGGGGGATTAATGGCGGCACCATTCTGGAAGTATTTGATACGGATTGCGGAAAAATATCGATCCAACTGAGCGCCGATATTGAATATCCCGAGATTTCCCGGATCGTTGCCGAGGAAGGGGCACAGATAATTTTCGTTCCTTTCTGCGCCGAGGACAGGCAGACCTTCCTGCGGGTCAAATATTGCGCGCAGGCCCGTGCGATTGAGAATCAGGTGTTTACGGTTACCTCGGGTACAGTGGGCAATCTGACCCATGTCGATAATGTCGACATTCAATATGCGCAATCCGGCGTATACACACCGGCAGATTTCTCTTTTCCGCGCGATGGCATTGCGGGAGAATGCAGTGAAAATACAGAAACGGTCATGATGGCCGAGGTTGATATGGAAACACTACAGCGTTTCCGTAAATCCAAGGATGTACTGACGTTCAGGGACCGACGTACAGATATTTATTCCTTGCAGATTCGTTCCTGAAGCTTTGGAGGTCGATATGGAAAACCTGACAATCGCAACGGTTCAGTATGAACTTACGAATATTCAATCCGAGGAGCAGTTCTGGGCGGGCATACAAGCAAAAGTAAAAGAGGCGGCCGCGCAAGGCGCCCATATGATCCTGTTTCCGGAATATTTAACCGCCCATTTGCTCAGCATTGTGCCTGAGCTGACACATCTTGAGGCATGTCAGTATCTGGATTCATTCACGGTAAAATATGTGGAATTTTTTCAGAAGCTCAGCCGGGAGCAGCAGATCATTATTCTCGGCGGTACGCATATATGCCGGGAAGAGGAAGGTTTTGTCAATAAGGCGTTTCTGTTCTTCCCGGATGGACGGATGGAAATGCAGGATAAGCTGCATTTGACGCCAGAGGAGCAGAACCGCTGGCCGCTCTTGAAAGGCGAGGAGCTGGTCGTATTCGATACCGACTGGGGCAAAGCCGCTATCTTGATCTGCTACGATATCGAGTTTCCCGAGCTGTCCCGGATTGCAGCCGAGAAAGGGGCAGACCTGATCCTCTGTCCGTCTTACACGGATAACGCTTTCGGGTATTTCCGCGTTCGTCACTGCTGTCAGGCCAGAGCCATCGAAAATCAGCTGTTCGTTGCTTTAAGCGGCATCGTAGGTGTGCTTGTGGAAGGTCGTCCCCAGATTGACACGGGTTACTCCCAGGCCGGTCTGTTCACGCCCTGCGATTTTCCTTTTACGGAACAGGGCGTTGTTGTCGTCGGTGAAAGCAATCAGGATTCTGTCGTGTTGGCTCATGCCGATTTCTCCATGCTGCGCGACAACCGGATACGCGGGGCGGTTGCTCCTTTCCAGGACCGCAGGCCGGCGCTGTACGAGCAGGAGCTGCGTAGAACCACAGCCGTAACAATGATCTCGTCAACAACGGAATCCATCTCAACTGATCGACCTGGCCGTGCCGCAGGGACGACCCAACCGCTGCTTGAGCTGCGAGAATCTCCTTCGGGAGGGCCATGCCGATGAGCGATGCTGCGGAGGGTCAGCAGAAGCACGGGCAGCAGGAGCACATCGAGACGATGCCGCTGTTTTCCACCACGGATAAGGGCGGGCGGATGACGCTGCTCCGGCCGGGCCGCCGCGTCGGGAGCGCGACTCCGCTGCTGCCGTGGTTGCTCACAGCCGCTGCGCTGTGGGCGCTGACAGGCTCCGTACCGTTCGGCGCCCTGCTTGGTCTGGCGCCGACACCGGCGATCAGCATGCTCCTCGGCCATCCGGTCACGGTGTGCGTCGCCGTGGTGCTGCTGTACATCGCGATCAGCGCGACCGCCGGAGTGTACTCGCGAGCGGTCGAGCAGTTCGGACAGACCAGGGTCGCCGGCCTGTTCGCGACGCTCGCAGTTGCAGGAGGACTCGCCGTATGCGCGGGAGTCCTCCTGCTCTGGATGCTGACAAGCGATCCGTCGCGACCCTTCGACCTCGAGGCTATCGCGACGTCGCCGACGATCCCGCCAGAGCTCGGCGCCGTCGTCGGAGCCGGCTTCGCTCTCTGGGCCGCCATCGCGCTCCTGCGGTTGCCCGGCTCGATCGCCCACGCCCGGCGGCGTCAGGTGGACATCGAGCGCCTCCGCGTGGAGGGCTCGTCATTCACCGGGACGCTGACCGCCGTGATCTTCACGAACAGCTGGCTCGGCAATTCCCCGATTTTCCGGGTCGAGGTAAGTTACATCGTCGACGGTGCACCTCGTGCCATCTCTGCGCACATGCGCACCAGCGCCGACCGTGTCCCCCTCGTCGGCTCTCGCATGCTCGTGCTGACCGACGATCGCGGAACAAGCCACGTAGAGCTGGACCTGTCCAATGGAACGGCATTCGAGCCGGACACGGGGAAGTACGCCCCATCGGACGGCTGATGCGCGGCCCCGACCGCTTCGGCCGGTGCACTGATCGGGAGCGGCGAATGCAAAGCATAAGCCATGGGAAGAAGAGACGGCCGTCTGCTGTTTCTTTTTTTTTGGTGCAGGACCAGCCAGAAAAAAAGTGATTTACGATAAAAAATTGATCAAGCGCTTTCAATGAGGTATATAATGAGGGGAAGATCAACGTCACTTCAAACTTTTAAATACCACGATTGGGAGGTTATAAGATGTTGAAGCGAAGGATTGGCCGTTTGGGTTATGAAGGATCGGTCGTGATGTTCGGGGCTGCCAGCTTGGGGAATGTTACCCAGGAAGAAGCGGACGAGTCTATCTCATTTGCATTGAAGCATGATATTAATCATTTTGATACCGCGGCGAGCTATGGCGATGCGGAGCTGCGGATGGGACCGATTATAAGCGGCGTCCGAGGTGATATCTTCCTGGCGACCAAGACCGGGGAGCGCTCCAAAGCCAAAGCGAAAGAAGAAATATACCGCTCGATGGAACGGATGAAGGTGGATAACGTGGATCTTCTTCAGCTGCATGCCGTGGGCACTCTTGAGGAGCTCGACCGCTGCACGGAAAAAGGGGGCGCCTTGGAAGCGGCCCTGGAGGCCAGGGACGAAGGCATTGTGAAAGCGATCGGCATTACCGGTCATGGCCATCAAGCGCCTGCCACCCATCTGGAAGCACTCCGGCGTTTCCCGTTCGAGACCGTTCTGCTGCCGCTCAATTATTATATGTATTCGATGCCGGAATACCGGGCGGCTTTCGATGCTCTTATGCGGGAAGCGCTCAAACAGGATACCGCCGTGCGGGTCATCAAAGCTGTGGCCAAGGCGCCTTGGGGTGAGCAGCAGAAACGCAATTACGCCACCTGGTACGAGCCTTTCGACCAGCAGGAGGTCATTGATGCCTGTGTGCATTTTGTGCTTTCTTTCCCCGGCGTTGCCGGGTTTGCCAGTGCGGGCGATATTCATCTGTTTCCTAAAATCGTGGATGCGGTGGAGCGTTTCGGCTCGATGAACGACGAAGAAGCGGCGCGGATTCTAAGCTCCATCAGCGGCTATACGTCCATATTCGAATCCCCGACATCCATTGCTTAAGATAAAGAATACGAGGATCTTAAAAGAGGAGAGGAGAACCGGCATGCTGCAGCAGAAATTGGAAGCTTTGAAAGCCATGCTCAGGGAGATGGACAGCGTAGTGGTCGCTTTCTCCGGCGGAGTGGACAGCACGTTCCTGCTCAAGGTGGCACTAGATGAGCTGGGAGCCGGCAAGGTGCTGGCGGTTACGGCGGATTCCGAAACCTACCCTTCGGCAGAGCTTCTTGAAGCCAGAAAGCTCGCGGAGCAGATGGGAGCTCCGCATCAGGTTATAGAGACTTCGGAGCTTGAAATACCCGGCTATAGCGAGAATAATGCCAACCGCTGTTATTTTTGCAAGAAGAGCCTGTTCGAACATTTAACGCCGATTCTGGCCGAGAAGAATTATAAGAATATCGTGTTCGGCCTCATCGCCGATGATATGAACGAGCACCGCCCGGGCATTCAGGCAGCCAAGGAACATGGCGTTAGAGGTCCGCTTGCCGAAGCGAATCTGTTTAAAGACGAGATCAGGACATTATCCAGGGAGCTTGGGCTGGATACCTGGGACAAGCCGTCCTTTGCCTGCCTGTCATCCCGAATCGCCTACGGCGAAACGATTACGCAGACGAAGCTGACCAAGATCGACAAGTCGGAGGCGTTTATTAAAGCGCTCGGCATCCGTCAGGTCAGAGTGCGCACCCATGGCGAAATCGCCAGAATTGAGGTGGAGCCGTCGCAAATGCCGGTCGTGGTCAGCCATTTCGAAGAGATCGCGGCGGCGCTGAAATCATACGGGTATGGTTATGTCACGCTGGACCTGGTCGGTTACCGCAGCGGAAGCATGAACCAGGGGCTGAAGGTCGGAGCAGGAGCGGAGTGAGAGTGCCAACCGGCAGGTTTTATCTGATTTAATGAACGGAACATCTTGGCAGGAGGATTTAAATAAATGGACAGCTTGAATGAATTTGAAGACCTGGGCTTCAGCAAGGTCGATTATGGCAGAGAAGCAAGAACGGGATTTCCGGAAGTGGTATTCGGCCAAGGGAAAACCGTTCCCCAGGTGAGGGCCATTGTGGAGCGTCTGATGCAAGCCCATGGCAAGGCGCTGGTGACGCTTGCGACGGAAGAGATGGCAAGCGCTGTACGGGAGGATTTTTCGGATGCGGCATATAATCCGGCTTCCCGCCTGATCACAGTGGGAGAGCCTTCCGTGCGTTTCCCGGGTAAGGTTCTCGTTCTCTGTGCGGGAACATCCGATGTGCCGGTTGCCGAGGAAGCGGCGGGAACAGCCCAATGGATGGGCTGTGAGGTGGAGAAGATTTATGATGTCGGTGTTGCCGGCATTGACCGTTTGCTGGCCTACCGCGATAAGCTGCGGGAGGCCAACGTGCTGATCGTGGTCGCGGGCATGGAAGGGGCGCTTGCAAGCGTTGTGGGCGGCATGGTCCGGCGGCCGGTCATCGCTGTGCCGACCTCGGTCGGGTACGGGGCTCATTTTCAGGGGCTGACTCCGCTGCTGTCCATGCTGACATCATGTGCGGCAGGAGTCACCGTGGTTAATATCGACAATGGATTCGGGGCCGGATATCAGGCGGCAATTATTCTACAACTGGTGATGGAGGCGGGAACACAGTGAAGGTACTTTATTTGGACTGTATTTCCGGTATTGCCGGAGATATGACACTAGCGGCATTAATCGACTTGGGTGCAGACCTCTCTTACATTGAAGGCCATCTGAAGGCGCTGCCCATTGATCCTTTCAGCGTGGCTGTCGATTCCGTCATCAAAAAAGGGATTTCGGCGAAGAAGCTGCGCCTGCATATCGGCGGGCAAGGCATGGAACATGAAGGGGATGGTTCGCAACTGAGCCAACACCGTCATAATCACGATCATAGCCATGACCACGGCCACAGCCACGGTCATGATCGCGACCACAGTCATGAACATGACCACAGCCATGACCACAGCCACGGACATGGGCATACTCATGATGGCGATCACAGTCACAGTCATGGGCATACTCATGATGGCGATCACAGCCACGGCCACAGTCATGAACATACTCATGATCACGATCATGGCCATGACCACGGCCACAGCCACGGTCATGATCGCGACCACAGTCATGAACATGACCACAGCCATGACCACAGCCACGGACATGGGCATACTCATGATGGCGATCACAGTCACAGTCATGGGCATACTCATGATGGCGATCACAGCCATGGCCACAGTCATGAGCATACTCATGATCACGATCACAGCCATGACCACGCCCATAGCCACAGCCATGAGCATACCCATAATGGCGATCATGGTCACAGCCATCATGATCACAGTCACAGCCACGGGCATGAGCATTCACATGATCACGACCACCATCACCGCAAGGCGTCGGATATTTTGCGGATGATCGGGGAGAGTTCCCTGCCTGGACGGGTGAAGCAGCGCAGTACGGCCATTTTTCAGACCATTGCCAAGGCAGAAGGGAAGATTCATGGAATGAGTCCGGAAGAGGTTCATTTTCATGAGGTGGGGGCAATGGACTCCATTATCGATACCATCGGCGTTTGTCTCGCTCTGGAGGATCTGGGTGTTGACGAGATTTATGCTTCTCCAGTGCCAACCGGCCACGGAAAACTCCGGATGGCGCATGGCCTGTATCCGATTCCGGCTCCGGCAACAGCGGAAATACTGATTGGCATTCCACTTGCCAAGCTGGATGTGGCTGGCGAGCTGACAACGCCGACCGGCGCCGGGATTTTGAAGGCACTTGCCAAAGGCTTCGGCGATCTGCCGGCTCTGGCGATTGAGAGAATCGGTTATGGCGCAGGAACCAAGGAATTCGCCCATCCCAATGTGATCCGGGCGCTGTTGATGGAGCAGGCAAACACCGATGACGAGGATTCCATTATGGTCATCGAAGCGCAATTGGACGATATGACAGGCGAGGCGCTGGGGTACGTCATGGACCGGCTGTTCGAGGCCGGAGCTGTAGATGTGTTTTATACGCCCGTCTATATGAAGAAGAACCGTCCGGCGACCCTGGTCACCGTATTGACGCCTGAAGCCGCACTGCAGCGCTGTGAGGACACGCTGCTGCTGGAGACGACTACGCTTGGCTTACGCCGGACGAAATGGGCCAGACGGATTCTGAAGCGGGAGATGGCTGTTGTCACAACCGGGTACGGTTCCATCCGAATGAAGCTGGCGATCCGGGATGGCCGGGTATTCCGCTTTTCCCCCGAATACGAGGATGTGGCAAAAGCGGCACGAGAGAATGGGATTCCCTTTCAGGAGATGTACAGGCTTGCCGTATCGGTGGGCGAGGAATATGTTTCGGCACGTGCGCTTAGCTAGTTGCTCCTGATAAAGTTTCGTATGCGCCTCTACCGCCGGAATCAGCAATTCGTCATCGGACGGACTCCCTTCGTAAAGGCCGTAGCCCTTGACCATAGGTTGAACGACCGCTTTTCTTGCCTTTGGGTGCAGTTCCACAAATGGCTGAAGAAAATGTTCATCGTCTAACAGTTAATCGATGAAGGCAAGTTCCGCCGGCAACTTGCGGACAGCTTCCGGCAGCGTTGCCCAATAAAGCGGTTTTCGCGGTGCTGTTTCACACGCTATTTCTGAGTACAAACAAGCGAAGAGGCCTATAACAGCGCCTCTTCCATGATACATTATTGAATTTAATACCCGATCGGCAGTGCAAACAATCTTCCTTCACCTTGCGCCAAAGTGATGTTCAGAACACCGGTACCGGCTGTATAAGTGCCTTGCACGAGCGGGACCTCAGCTCCGGTAGTCTTTGAGATTTCCGTTAACGTGGCCGGTTTTGGATTTAAGTTAAAGGGAATATTGGTCTTAACGAAATTATACTCGCGATTTACCAACATAATGTATTTGCGCCCGTGTGTGTTGGTGAAGTAACCTGTTACCGTTGTTTCATTCATATCCTGCGGCCTGATAAAGAAGCTGGCCGGGATGCCGGTCGTTCCCCGGGGCTTATTAAGCCCAGTATGATAGACAGCTTGGGATGTCAAATCCTTTAAAGTTGTCCCCAAATTCTTCATTTCACTGTTTAAAGTTTGAATATGCGCGTATGCCGCCAACTGAGTTCCGTTAAAATCGACAGGCGAGCCGTTAAATACTTCACCCCAGCCATTTGTTTGCGGACGCCAATACGTAAACCAATACATATTTTTAAAGCCATAAGCCAGGTGAGTATATACGTTATATCGCTTTTCATTCAGGTTTGGATTGCGATATCTTACAGCCCCCGTGTTGCTGTCTGTGATCCCTACGGATTGGAGGAATGCGCCGTACTTCACATTTTTGTCAATCGCTCTGTCGCGAATCAGCTCAATATTGAGAAAATAATTGGCATCGTCGCTCGGGCCGCCCATGAATGGATAGTTATCGAATTGAATAAAGTCGGCACCGCTATAGTCTACCCAGTCATCCACATAGTTCTCGTATTCGCTGCCGAAGCGGGCATTAAACCATATATCGGAATTCGCTTGCTGAACCCCATTCTTATAAGCTGTTCCACCTGCGTATACACTGGATGAAGAATATACCATCCAGCCTACATTAGAGCTGGAGTTGCTTGTAATCTCCCAGTAATATGACGTATTTGAGCTCAATTTTGCAGCAATATAAAAAATCGGCATAAGTCCGGAGTTTGATGAAGTGAGCGTTTTTGATACGGCAATCTTATTCGTTTTGGACGGACTGTCCCATAGGGTAATCGTCAGAGCTTGACCATTCCAAAGAACAGGATCGATATAGGGTTGAATATAATATAAGAAACGGTTGACGTTGGAAGATGTTGTAAAGGTTTGGCCGAACGATTGATTGGAACGAATGTAATCGCCACTGCCCACTGGCGGATTGACCTTTATATCCGGCGTATTCGGTCGTCTTGTATATAGTTTGTAGTAGAAATCATAATTTTTAACCACTCCATTTACGTAAGCAGTACCATCCGGATTCGTGCTGGTACCGGTTGGTGATGAAGTCACCCAACCAACGGAATTGTCGCCGCCGCCATTGTGAGTCAGTTCCCAATAATAAGTCGTATTTGCCGTCAGTTGAACATCCAATGTAAATATCGGGTAATATTTATATTGCTGACCCGTGGTGGCACTGGCATATCCCCATACATCAGCTTGCGCAAGCTTGGTGGTTTTTGCCGGACTGTCCCATATTTTCAATGAAAGCATTTCATTGCTTGACCACTGAACAGCATCCAGGTAAAATTGCATGCTGTGTAGATAACTGACATCGGCAGGCATCTTGAATGTTTGACCGAGCGACTGCTGTGCTGTAACAAAAGTACCGCTTCCTCTTGCGGCCGAATTACTAAGAAACAGCTTTCCGCCTGGAGCCCCTAAAGAATCACTTTCGGATCTTTCAGCTTTATAAGCAAGCAAGTTGACATAATAGGATAAATCAGGAGCAAACAATTTGGCTTGTTTATAGGTGTTCGCATATCCTTCCAAATTCCATCCGCCCGGTTCGTCCTTGAGATTAAGACCTTTGACTCGAGGATCATTTTTGTAGGGAAGTATTTTGTTGTTCAACGCTGTAATATCAGCGGCAGTGAAAGTTTCTTTGCCGTAAATTCCTCCATCCGTTGCCATAAGTGTAACATTGTTGGCATTGCTAAAGTTGATACCGCTTTCATTTGTAGCTTTGGTCATCAAACTTTCTGATTCAATTGCCATCACGGTATCGATATTGGCGTTTTTAATCGCTAACCAGTTAGCGTTCGTGTTCATGTCAGTCGAATAAGCTGGTCCTGCAGTAGGCGGTTGCCAGTAGGCACCAATATTGAATGAACCGGTTGGCGCGGCAGCTGCCGAAGACGTTGTAAAGACAATCGCCAGCAGAATCATCATTGAAATCGGGAATGAGCGTTGCCACCATTTACGCCTGATCCCCTTCTCAACCGATTCCTTTTCCTGTTTCATTTCAATCAGCTCCTTTTGATTAGATACTCATTTTGGTAGCGTATACAAACTTGGCTACGTCTAAAATTTTATCATTTTCAGGCAAAACATAAATATCTTTATTAAATAAAAATATCCTTGATTACAATATATCTTTATTAATTAAAATAAATCCTAAATAATTGAGTACTGGTCCTTATTTCTGTATACTTTAAGCAACAATGCCGTTGATGCGGGAGTGAGTCCATTGACCTTAAACGTTAAAAAACCGTTATATCGCAAAATTGCCGATGATTTTAAACGAAAAATAAGCCGCGGAGAGTTGCTCCCCAATGACCCGATTCCTTCGCAGATGGAATTGGCTCAAATTTACAGTACAAGTGAAATGACGATACGCAAGGCGCTGGCTGTACTGGTGGATGAAGATTTTGTCATACGCATCCGTAAAAAAGGAAGCTTTATTAAAGCATTCAGTGGGCCGCAGACCAGCAAGGCGCTTATGAATATTCCATCACCGGTTAAAAAAGTTTATTTCGTACACAGCCATGTCCGCACCGGTATTCTGTATCAGCAATTGTATATGTCTATGCTAACTGGAATCGAACAGGTTTGTGCCAAATATAACCTCGATTTTTCCATATTGGATATCGGTGATAGTCCGCTGCTCCCCAATGATACCGAGGCTGGATACATACTTTTTGCTCTGCTGAATACCAGGCAATCCAAGATGACGGATACGATGGAGCAATGGAAGCGGGAAAAGAAATATCTGGTTACGATCCAATTTTATGTCCCTGATTTGGAGATACCGAATGTGGCGGGCGACAACATGGCGGGAGGGTATATGGCTGCCAAGCATTTGCTTGATTTGGGCCATAAACGAATCGGGATTATTCTAACGGGAAAATCAATAGTAGAGTTAAACATGGAATTTTCACTCCGGCTTCAGGGTTACCGCATGGCGCTTGATAATTACAGCATTTCTTACGACCCGGATCTGGTTTGGGTTAAAGAGGCCTTGGAAGAAACCTGGGAGTCGGGCTATGAAGGGTTTATGGCGCTAATGAAGCAGCCTCAGCCTCCTACCGCTTTGTTCGTGACAAGCGATTACAAGGCACTCGGCGCCTTGAAAGCGGCCGGGGATTTAGGGCTTCGAGTGCCGCAGGATATCAGTATTATGGGTTATGATGGGCACCCTGCCGGACAGTGGTCGATCCCCCGGCTTACTTCGGTAGACCAGAATATGCTTCTTTTTGGAATTCAGGCCGCTGAAATTCTTATTAAGCATCCAGGCGGAAGCCACCCAGGCTCTATCATTGCTCCGCGACTTATTCTCAGGGAAAGCACAGCACCGCTGGCTCAGGAGTAATATTCCCTTGAAAGGGCGCCGCGATCTCGCAGGGCGAATATTGTGTTATGTTGTTCCCGCCATTGAAGCGCATATCGAACGATTCGGCAAAGCGCCGCAAGCCGTGGCCACTGACCGTGGATTCTCGAGCAACCCTGCAAAGAGCAGCAACAATGCTCCAAAACGAGGTGAACGGGGACACCAGGGGAAGCCACCCCTCCGATATCAAAGTCACCCGTGTCCACATTTTCTAATGCGGACTTTTTCAGGGGTAACTAGCTAAAGCTGCACAACCACCGCAGCCGCACCCCAACCGCAACCAGCGGTTGGGGTGTTTTTGTACAAAATTGGCCGACCGAACTCAACGCACCGCACGCAGCTCTTGACGGGATAACGCTTCCCTCTGTAAATATATCGAATGAACCGGTCCTGCCGGATCACTTCCCGCAAGGCAACGGGGGCCGCATCGCTTGACAACCCTTTGTAATTCGTTTTAACTGAATGCATCAGTACATCTTATCCCATGGTCCGACAAGCCCCAACAAGGGGGATGAATCGATACATAAATTTTATTGGAGATTGGAGCCTATCCATGATTTATCGCAGCTTGGAAGATTGCATCATCGATTTGGAGAAGCATGGTCATTTGGTCCGCATCCGCGAGGAAGTGGACCCCTATCTGGAGATGGCTGCGATTCACATGAAGGTATACGCAGCAGGGGGTCCCGCACTGCTGTTTGAACGTGTCAAAGGCTCGCGGTTTCGCGCGGTCTCGAACCTGTTCGGCACCGTAGAGCGCAGCAAGTTTATTTTCCGGCAGACCTGGGATGCCGTGCAGAGTGTAATGGCGCTGCGCAGCGATCCCATGCAAGCCTTGAAAAACCCGTTCAAGCATGTCGGAACGGGACTTGCGGCGTGGAAAGCCCTGCCCCTGAAGAAATCAGGCAGCCTGCCGGCAGCGGCGCAGGAGATCCGGATCTCCGATCTTCCGCTCATTCAGCACTGGCCGATGGACGGAGGCGCCTTCATCACTCTGCCCCAGGTGTATACGGAAGACCCGGATAAGCCGGGAATTATGAATTCCAACCTTGGCATGTACCGCGTCCAGCTCAGTGGCAATGAGTATGAGCTGGACAAGGAAGTCGGACTGCATTATCAGATACACCGCGGGATCGGCGTCCATCAGGAGAAAGCTGTCAGACAAGGAAATCCGCTGAAGGTGAGCTGTTTTGTCGGCGGGCCTCCGGCGCATACGTTATCGGCTGTCATGCCGCTGCCGGAAGGCTTGAGCGAGATGACCTTCAACGGCCTGCTTGCCGGACGCCGTTTCCGCTACAGCTACAGAGACGGCTTCTGTATCAGCAATGATGCCGATTTTGTCATTACCGGCGAGATTCATCCCGGGGAAACCAAGCCGGAGGGGCCTTTTGGCGACCATCTGGGTTATTACAGCCTGACGCATCCATTCCCTGTTATGAAAGTCCACAAGGTGTATGCCAAGCCGGGCGCCATATGGCCGTTCACGGTTGTGGGCCGTCCGCCGCAGGAGGATACGGCCTTCGGCGATCTCATCCATGAGCTGACGGGCGATGCCATCAAACAGGAGATTCCCGGCGTCAAGGAAGTCCACGCGGTCGATGCCGCTGGCGTACATCCGCTGCTTTTTGCCATTGGGAGCGAGCGCTACACCCCTTATCAGCAGGTCAAACAGCCGGCAGAGCTGCTTACGATCGCCAATCGGATCCTGGGGACAGGCCAACTGAGCCTGGCCAAGTTCCTGTTTATTTCGGCAGAAGAAAATCAGCCTCTGGATACGCACCGCGAAGCGGATTTCCTGGCTTATATTCTGGAGCGTATCGATTTGCGACGGGATCTTCATTTTCATACGAATACGACGATCGATACGCTGGATTATTCGGGAACGGGCCTCAATAGCGGCAGTAAAGTCGTCTTCGCTGCGTATGGAGACAAGAAACGGGAGCTGTGCCGGGAGGTTCCCAGCCAATGCAAGGAGATACGAGGATTTGACAATGCGCGTCTGGTCATACCGGGCATCGTGGCGGTGCAGGGGCCGGCGTTCACCGATTATGCCCGGGCAGAGCTGGAATTACAGGAGTTATGCGGCGCACTTGAAGCCCAAGGTCCCCTCCCTTCCTGCCCGATGATTATCCTTTGCGACGACAGTGAATTTCTGAGCGCGAATATGGCGAATTTCTTCTGGGCGACCTTTACGCGCAGCAATCCTTCCCATGACATTTACGGGGTGAACGCGGCATATGAGAACAAGCATTGGGCCTGCGACAATGTGATTATCGATGCCCGCGTCAAGCCCCATCAGGCGCCGCCGTTAATACCGGATCCCGCGGTTGAGAAGCAGATTGAGCGATTATTTGCAAAAGGGGCCAGTCTCGGCGGAATAAAGCATGCCTGAGAAGGGCCCCACAGGCTTATTCACAGAGAAGCAGATGTCTGGAGAATAAGCCTTTTTTCGCGATACAGCGGTCTACAATGGTAAAGCCGGCGTTTTCAATCATTTCGTCGACAGCCTCAATGGAAACCACGACCACTCTGGCGGCAATCCGTCTTGCGTGCACCAGGAGAGAGAATTGCTCCTCCGGCGTGATTTTCGAATAGAGATTATAGGGCAAATCAATGATGGCTGCATCATAAGTCTCGGTAATATCGGCAATATCGCCCCGAGTAACGACGCCCTCCAGCTTGAAGTAGGCGATGTTCTCCCGTGCTCCACGGGCAATAAAATGATTGATATCCCGGCCGACCATATCGATTCCCATAGACAAGGCCTCTACCAGAACCGTGCCGATTCCGCAGCAGGGGTCGATCGCCCGGATTCCTTCCGGGCGGGGAACGGCAATATTGACGGCCGCCCGGGCTACCCGGGTGCTCAGCGCAATGGAATAGCTGCGCGGCTTCTTCATATGGTGCAGCCAGACGGCTGTGTTTTTGTGGTAAGGCCCAAAATACCAGCGTCCGCCCAAGGCGACAATGCCAAATAAAAGATCCGGGTGGCTGATATCCGCTTCCCCTTCGATATGCATGCCGATCTCCCGCTCAATCATGCGGCGCTCGGCATATTCCACCTTATCCGCCGGTGCAAGGTCGTTTGTTTTGACAAATATGGCTTTGAACGTCGCCCCGGCCAGATCAAGCTGCTCCACCTGCTCATAAATATCGGCCAGCTTGTCCCCGTGGTACAGGACATCAATACGTTCTTTGATAAAGGGGCTGCGGCTGACGTCGATCCGAATGTCCGTCTTGAAAAGGCTGGCCGGCGCCTCGGCGCCAAATAAAGCGCGAAGCTCCATCTGACACAAGGAAAGCTCATCCTCGCGGCAGGCATAGGTATAGATAGATTCCGATACCGTGTTAAACGTTGTATTCAATCTGTTTTCATCCTCTGCGTATATAAATATTCATGACAAGGGTTCGTCGTTTTGCTCAATTTCCGCTTTTTTGCGGTAGCGCGCATAAATCTCTTTGATGTTCTTGGCTGTAATATCCACATTGTGCTCATAAGCGTATTTCATGGCATAACCAAGCGCCAGCGTCATGGCTCCGGCCACGCTTGCTCCGGCGATGGAACCGGCTCCGGGAAACAGCTTGAGTACCTGGCGGAAAATGCTTTTGCCGATATTGCCGACGATGGTCGTCAGTACGATCTCTTTGGCGGTTTCCTTGGACAGCGGCTTGTTGTACAGGGTCGCGAGCTTGGTCAGCAGCCCGATCTGGATGGCGGTAATGGGGATGATATCCGAGCCGGGAACCGGCAGCGCGCCTGCTGCACCGGCGGAAGTGGCGGCGCCGATAATCCAGGTATGGGCGGTCGCGGATTTTTCCTTAATGCTTTTGGCGAAAAGAATATCCTTGCTCTTTTTTTTTAGAATATCCAGGATCCGGTTCCGCAGAACATCGATATTTTGGCCAGTCCGGGAGGAAATCGGTACAACTTCGTATTTCTCGCCGGTTTCCTTGCGTACGCGCCTGACAAGCCGGTCGATTTCGTCGGCGGCATCGATTTTATTGAGTACGATCAGTATATTTTTGTTGATCTTCTCGATCTGAAGGAAGGATTCCTTCTCGGAATCGGAGAAGACGGTGCCGGCGGCATTCAAGAAAAATAAAACGACGTCCGCGCTTTTGAAATACTTCAGCGTTTCTTCGGAATTCTGGTGATTGATATCATTCAAGCCAGGCGTATCGACAAAATAAATCTTGTCCGTATAAGCGTGGGGCCTGATTTGGGTCGTTTCCCCGGGCTCCGCGCCCACTGCTGCAACTTCTTCGCCGATCAGCTTATTGATGGTGGAGGATTTGCCGGCATTGACATCACCGATCAGGGCAAACAGAATCTCCTGCTCCAGCTGCTGGTTGATAATCGCAATTTCCTTCTCGTAGGCTTCCGCCGCCGCCTTTCTGATCTCCTCTTCCCATTGGCTGCTGCTTATGTTATCCATTAGGGGCCGCCCCTTTCATCTCATCCTATAGAGTAAGTATAACCTATTTTACACGGTAAGCGGACCCGGCCAAACAATAGCCGCATCCGCAGCACGACAGAGCCGCCTATGCAGCTTTTACCCGGAGGCATGGCACTGAGTCTGAGTGGGTTATCGGTGCAAAAGGGGACGGCACGGCCCATGGGAAATGCTGAGGCGTTCATTGCTTCTGCAGTTCGATGCCGAATCCAAACGCATGTATATGAATACGTATTCGCCTTATAAAGACGATTATAATTTCTTCAATGAGAGTGTCGATCAGGTGACCCTCCCGCTTGACACAAAAAAAGAAGAGCTCTCTCCTTACCGACCGGTTCGTCATCAGCACAGCATGGGAGAATAAGCTGCTCGGCGAAGTGAAGGACATTACCTCAGGACCGGCTTCCATTCCGTTGGCTTCCGATGCGGTTGACCAGGACTCAATCGGTTGGTTCGTGAAGATGAACGATTCGGAAGGGAACGAGATTGTATCGGATCTTTGGGCATTCCTTAAGCCTGCGCGATTAGACCTGGCTACCCTTGACCAGAATCGAATCGTTCTTGATTTTGACAGCCGCTCGACAGTACGGTGGCACCCGATCCGGCAGCATTCTCTGCACGTGCCAAAGGCAAGCGGACTGATGTCCTGTCGGCAGCTATTGAAGGTGACAAGGTCATCCTGCTTCTCCGCCAGGAAGTGAAAGGCACAAAAAACATAACGGTCAGCTATACGCCTGGATCGCTGCCGATGCAGGATGCAGCCGGCTTCAAAGTCGAGCCATTCACGAACGTGCCAGTAACTGACCTGCTCCCTTAAACGATCCCGCCGCTCTTCATAGGAGAGCGGCGGATTCATTTCAGATTGTCGGAAGGCGCCTTACTAAACATGCAGCATCTGCTTCGGGATCGTCACGCACATGCAGGCGCCCAGGAGCAAGTTTTTCTCGATCGATAACCCAAAATCCGCACCGAAAATCAGCTTGATGCGCTCATCTACATGTTTAAGTCCATACCCCGCTGTCGGAGTGGAGAGCAAATGTTCCAAGAGCTGCGGCTGGATACCGGGGCCGTTGTCACGGATTCTTAGTTCAATGTTGTCAGCATGGAGCCGCGCCGAAATTTCCAGCAAGCCTTTGCCTTCCGTCTTGCGTTTGATGCCATGCTTGATCGCATTCTCAACGAGGGGCTGAAGGATGAGATTAATCATGCCGTAAGCATAGACTTCGTCATCAATGTTATAGACCACGTCAAACTTGGGCTCGCTCATTGTTAGGATAATGTCCAAATAAGATTGCACGTTCACGACCTCATCCTTGACCGAGATGATGTTATCCCCCCGATTTAATGCGGTGCGGTAAAATTTGGACAGGCTCGTCACCATGTGGCTGAGCTCGTGATCCTCGCTTTTGAGCGCCTTCCAATTAATAAAGGATAAGGTATTGTACAGGAAGTGAGGCGTGATTTGCGACTTTAAGGCTTTAAGCTCCGCTTCCTTTTGGATGATTTTGTTTTTGTATCCTTCGTTGACAAGCTCGTTAATCCGGTGCATCATATGGCCGAAACGAATGGTAAGCTCGCCGATCTCGTCCTTGGAGGTGCTCTGCACACGAAGCTCGAGCTCTCCGGATTCCGCACGCTTCATCCAATTGTTAAGCTTATAGATGCGTCTAATCATCGATTTGGCGAATACGGAGATGATCACAATGAGAATGAGAATACAAATTCCGGCTATAATCAGGGTTGCTTTGACGATACTACCCGAGTTCTCCACGATTTCCCGGTAAGGCACAAGGCAATACAGTGTCCAATCCGTATTGGGGATTTTCTGCTGGATCATCAGCATCTCCATACCCTTGATGTTCATTTCACCCTCTTGGCCGCTGCGTATTTCCCCTAACATCTCTACAGTTTCCGTATCCATAATTTGATTGGAGTAGATCGAGTTCCCCAGTCGGTCCACCAGAAATACCCAATGCTCCCGCAAGGAGTCCGGCAGGTCTGCGAATAAACTGCGGTTGTTGACGCGGATATACAGGATATTCTCGTCGCTTACCGTTAAGGATGAACTGTTGGAGGAGAAAAGCTTGGGGAATTGTCCGGCAATGAACAGCTGATTATTCTCGTGATACCATTTGATTCCCTTCACTTGCTTCACGTCCGTATACCAAGCTTCGTCCGTTATTCTTTCCATTTTATTAATGTACTCGCCGTATTCGGGAAGCTGGCTCTTTGTATAGATCGTCAACTGCTTCGTATCTTTATTCAGATTCAGCAGCATATTCATATAAGGGTTAAGGAATTGATTGAAATCCAGATACAGATTATACAGGTCCAGATATTGGTTGGAGAGAATGCGCTGAATGACATTGTTGTATAGAATCAAGCTGGACATCGTTACGTAGTGATCCATATTCGATTGAATGCTCTCCGAGATCACGTCCACATTCCGTTGGAAGCTCTTCAATGCCTGCTCTTTCAAAAAGGTTTTCGATTGATAATAGGAGTAGGTTCCCAGAATGAGAATGGGGATAATGCTAATAATCAAATAAGACAGAACAAGCTTCTGCCGAAAGCGCAACTGATCCAGGAAATAACGGGTCCACTTTATCATGGGAGGTTTCCTTCTCTGATTTGGGTGGGGGTCTGGCCATAATAGTTTTTGAATAAGGTGCAGAAATAAGGGAAGTTCGAATAACCCACATCGCTGCTGATATCAATAATTTTACGATTTGTTTCCTGCAGGAGCTGTTTGGCTTTTGCCAGCCGGTGGATGGTCAAATATTTAATCATGCTGATTCCGGTATGCTTGGCAAACAAATGGCTCAGATAACTTGGCGTCAAATAAACCCGCTCGGCAATGAGTTCCACGGATAAATCCGATTGATATTCCCGCTCCATGATCCGAATCACATCCAACACGACTTTATGGATGGATTCTGAAGGATGCGAAGCAGATGCAGGTTCCATCTGAGCTCCGTATTCCTCGAATATCGTAATCATGACTTCGCGCAGGTCCTTTAATACCGCTGTTTTATAGATCGTTTCCAAGCTGTTCTTAAAAAAGTCCAAGTCCTTTGTTTTGGTTGATTTAAGGATCGAACGAACAATTTCCGAGCAAATGTACTTCACATAAATAACAGAGAATCGGTTGCTGTTCTTCAAATGATCAAACAGTCCTTCGAACCGCCTGCGGACGACCCCGAACTCCTTGCGCCCAATAAAACTGGTAATATCCTCAATGGCTTGATCGATATACTGCGAGGTGCTGTGTTCTTCAACTTGCGTCGTATAGGTGAAGCGAATATTTCCTTCCTCGAAGAAAAATTTACTTTCCAAAATGGCTTCTATCTTCCGGTATTCGCTGCGCATGCTCTCGACATCCTTGAACATATCGCTGAAGATGACGCTAATGTCTTGTTGGTATTGCGCCTTAAACCACTGCATAATATGCTTGCCCAATCGATTGAACAGCTCCAGGGCTTCTCCCTCATGTACCTCGAGCAGGACAAGGCTCTGGTATTCATTTAAGTTAATGATCGAGCTTGGGTATTGAATCTGGTCGGCCAGGCTTTTTTCGAAATGGGGAACCGTGGAATCGAAAAACCGGGTTCTTAGATCCAGCATCATCATGCGGTAATACCATTTTCCGGAAATGTTGGTGTTCGGAAGCAGTTGATTCAATTGAAGCAAAGAATGAGGGGGAGCGATTTCCATCCGGGATTCGGCATCGCTGTTCAATAAATGGGCCAGTATTCTGTGCTTCTCCCACTGGATGTTTTTATCATAAATTTCCTGGATCTGTGACTGCTGTTCCAGGTCCTTCTTTTCCTCTTTGCAAATTTGAATAGCTTTGGTAAGAACCTCAAGGAAATCCGTCACATCTACTGGCTTCAAAATATATTGGATCGCTTGAAGATTGATCGCTTTCTGTGCGTATTCAAACTCGCCAAAGGCGCTTAGAAAGATAATTTTTACGGCCGGCTGCAGAATTCTAACTTGTTCGGCCAGCTGCAATCCGTCCATTTCCCGCATGCGGATATCCGTCAGCAGAATGTCGACCGCATGTTCTTTCATATATTCAAGCGCATTCTCTCCGCTCTCTGCCTCCGCAACTTCCAGCTCCAGGCCATATTTGGCAATGAGAAACTTAACGCCATCCCGCTCGAAGCCTTCGTCATCCACAATGAGTATGCTGTACATGGCTAATCCCGCCCTTCTTTGGAGCTCTGCCTACTTTGGATGTGTTTGTTCAATTATCATGCGTATTCCGAAGTCCAGTCAACATCCTAAAGGGAACATCGCAGTAAAGTGAAACATTTCAAAGATATGAGAAGAATACAGCGCATACATCGCTATGCTACGATTTATCCATGAACAAGAGCATCCGTCATAAAGAGAGGAGGGGGCGCATGCCCGACACAAGCTCAGCAAGGGATTACCGTCAGGCCTATTCTAAACCAAGTGAGCGATATAAACGATTCATAAAATATCGAATGCTGCTTCTGATGCTGCTGCCTGGATTTATCTTTTTAATTATTTTCAATTATATCCCGATGTATGGGCTGGTCCTGGCCTTTAAAGAATTCAAAATAACGGGGGGGATCGCGGAGAGCCCTTGGGTAGGGCTGAAATATTTCAACAAAGCTTTCGACGATGCCCATTTCTATCTTGTGGTCAAGAATACGCTGATTATCAGCTTCTACAAGCTCGTATTCGGCTTTCCGGTGCCGATCCTGTTCGCCGTTCTGCTTAACGAGCTTTCAAGCCGCAGATTTAAGAAATGGGTGCAGACGATTTCCTATCTGCCTCATTTTATCTCATGGGTCGTATTATCCGGTATTTTCATCACCATCTTCTCGTTGGAAGGCCCGATCAATACGATGCTTCAAGCATTGGGCCGCCTTCCGATTATTTTCATGGCGGATGAGCAATATTTTCGGTCGATTCTGGTTGTGACCTCCATTTACCAAAGCTTTGGCTGGGGCTCGATTATTTTTCTTGCAGCCATCGCAGGAATTGATCCACAGCTGCATGAAGCGGCTATTATGGATGGAGCAGGCCGGTTTAAGCGAATGATCCATATCACGCTGCCGATGCTTGTACCCGTAATATCCATCATGATGATTTTGGCCATGGGGAGCATTCTCGATGCCGGCTTCGATCAAATTTTCAATATGTACAACTCACAAGTACTCAATGTGTCCGATATTATCGATACGTATGTGTACCGAATCGGATTGATTAACGCCAACTACAGCTATTCCACGGCGGTCGGCATGTTCAAGTCCGTTGTTGCGCTCATTCTTGTGCTCAGTGTGAATCGGATCGTCAAGATGATCGGCGGGAACGAGCACACGTTATGGTGAAGCCGGAGAGCAAGGAGGTTCAACTATGGTATACCGCAAAAGACTTTCGGAAAAAATCGGCGATGCCTTTCTCTACGGAGGCATGTCCATCTTGATGATCGTCACCCTTTATCCGTTCTGGAGCCAGATTGTGCTTTCATTGCAGGAGGGGGCTTCTGCTTATTCGACCGGATTTATGATTTTTCCTCATAAGATATCCTTCGAAGCGTATCGTCTGGCCTTTCATTATTCGCCGCTCTGGACGGGTTATCTGAATACGATTATACGAACCGTACTGGGCGTAGTCCTGATTCTCGTATTTACGGCGCTGACCGCATATCCCTTATCAAAAAAAGATCTGCCGTTTAACCGGGCATTTACAGGCTTCCTGTTATTCACCATGCTGTTCAGCGGCGGACTTATTCCGAACTATTTATTGATCAAAAACCTGGGGCTGCTCAATTCGGTTTGGTCTCTCGTGCTGCCAGGGATGATCAGTGCATTTAATGTGCTGATTATGCGTAATTTTTTCAGGGCGATCCCGGAAAGCCTGGAGGAGTCGGCTCGCGTGGATGGAGCCGGGTATATCCGTATTTTTGCCAGCGTCGTCCTTCCGCTTTCCTTGCCTGTGCTTGCGACCGTTGCGTTATGGGTGGGGGTCGGGCATTGGAATGCATGGTTCGACAGCTTGATCTACATTGCAGACAGCAAGAAACAAGTGCTTCAAGTCGTGTTAAGAAAGATTGTGATAGAAAACGATACCTCCAACATGACGGCGATGATCCAGAAGATGGGCAGCCAGAGCAAGTATACAGGCAGACAGCTGCAATCGACGGTCATCATCATTTCCATTATTCCCATGTTGGTTATTTATCCCTTTGTGCAAAAGTATTTCGTCAAAGGTGTTATGGTAGGGGCTATTAAAGGCTAAAGCCTTAGCCTCTAAATAGATCATATAAAAAAAAGGGAGCGGTATACAAAAATGGTTAAACGGATGAAAGTGGTCTCTTCTTTATTAAGCATAATCCTGTTAGGTTCAATCGTCACGGCATGCGGGGATTCGAATAACAAGTCGGCATCGGAAGAAAAGCCGGAAACGCCGGCAAAGGCTGCAGAGGAAAAAATGAAGCTGATGGTGTGGAATTTCGATGCAGACAAAACCAACGTTGACGGTTTTGCGATGAATGCCATACGGGAGAAGCTGGGAGTGGACCTGGCCTTCTACAATTCAACCAATGATCCTGCGGCCATTAGAGAGAAGCTGCTGCTGCAAATCGCTTCGGGAGATATTCCTGACTGGTGGAAGGAAGTCCCTTTTGCGGATGCCGATAAGTTTGCGGATCAAGGAGCTGCTGCAGAAATCCCTTTGGATCTGTTAGAGAAGAACGCCCCGAATTACATGAAATGGATGGAAAAGAACCTCGGTCCTGATCCAATGCGCTATGTCCGACGTCCGGACGGCAAAATCTATAGCTTGCCTGTTCTCTGGACCCTCGCTTCCTCCTCCGAGGTTCTCGGTTACCGCAAGGATTGGCTGTCGAAGGTAGGCATTGCAAAAACACCGGAAACGATTGACGAGATGGGAGAAGCTCTGACGAAATTCCGTAATGACGATCCCGATGGCAACGGCAAGAAGGATACGTATGGCATGACCGCTACGTCCGCCACGATAGCCGCTATCTTCTCGCCTGTATTCGGCGCCTACGGAGTGTATCCGGGAGCAACCGTTGATATCGACGGCAAGGCGGTACGGGGGGAAGTAGAGCCGGGTGCGAAGGAAGCTCTGGCAACGCTCAACAAATGGTTTGAAAGCGGGCTGATCGATCCGGAATTCTTCGTTAATAAAGATACCAATCTCGATGATAAAGTCATTTCCAGCAAAGTGGGAGCCGTATCCAGATCGTGGTGGGAATTCATTCAGCCTGAAGCTTTCTTCAGCGGCAAATATTATGTGAAGCTGCGCGAAAGCGTACCGGCTGCAGAATGGGCATTGAGCAGCGGACCAAAAGGGCCAGACGGAAGCTTCGGCATTACGGAAGGAAATCCGATGCTGGGCACAGGGATTCAATTCGGCATACAGCTCGAGAAGGATCAGGAGAAAATGGCCAAATATTTGCAAATGTTTGACGCCACCTCTTTTGACCTGGACCTTTTCACGAAAATAAAATACGGCGAAGAGGGCGTAACGTACGAGAAGAATAGCGAAGGAAGCTATGTCTATCTGCCGCCATATGACAAGGAAGAGGAGCAAGCGAAATTCGGAATCGGACCCTATTATCATGCACCGGCGAGCTTTAACGACTATGACTTCCAGGCGCCTTTCATGACCCGCAAGGACTTGATGCCCGTGAAGGAAAAGGCAGCAGGCAAAGGCATTGGCAAATACGACTTTATGATGCCGTTGGAAAAGCCGGTGTATACGGAATTCAAGGATGCGCTTGATCAAATGACGATCAAAAATTTCATCGATTTCATCACAGGCAAGCGGCCGATCAGCGAATTCGATGCTTTCGTCACGGAATGGAAGAAGGCGGGCGGAGAGCAGGTATTGGCAGAGGCCCAAGCCAAACTCGATGAATTGAGCAAATAATCAGGGACTTGAAGAGGAAGAAGCTGAAGCGAAGATCGTGATTAAGGAAGGAATTCCTCCGGTTTTCGCTTCAGTGATTTTTTTAACCATTCATAAGGAGTTGATTGTCTCCATGATGCTTGACGGCAATGGACATTCTTTCGATTATCGAGTAGAGATTACAGGCCTGCTGCAGAAGAAAAGCCAGCTGAAAGCTGTGATCCGTTTTCTTGACCGCACACCTGATGGAACCAAGGAAATCTCCTATAGATGGTTCAATTCGGATAAGAAGGAGGGAACTTACAGCCAGGTTATAGGGGCTTATCAGGACAGGCTGCCGCTTGCCGCATCCTCCGTGGGCCGTTATTACAAATGCGAGGTTACGGTTGGATCTTCACAGGATGGTGGGCAGCAAACGGTGATCAGCGAAGCTGCAGGACCTATCGGCGATGTGGCGGGAAATCCGAATACGGACTGGCTTCTAAAGGCGAAATACGGCATTTCTCATCATTTGCTGGCTGAATTCATGAATCGTGTGGCCGCGGAGCCCGGCGACAAATGGCAGCCGGGGGAAGCCTGGGACGATGTCATCAACGGATTTGATGTGAATGGCTATGTCCAGCAGGTTGTGGAAACGGGAGCCGGTTTTGTGATTTTGACGCTCGGACAGAACAGCGGGTATCTGTTGTCGCCCAACGAGACCTATGACCGCATTGCAGGCGTTAAACCGGGCGAGCGGGCCTCGACAAGAGATTTGCCGATGGAGATTGCCGATGCTTTGGCGCCGCATGGCATTAAGCTAATCTTGTATTCTCCTGCGAACCCGCCCAGCAAGGCGCACAAAGACGATGAAGACTTTGCGATTAACAAAGCCTTTGATTATCCGGTAGAAATCGCGCCGTCCCAGGAAACGCAAGCGAAATGGCAAGCGGTGATTCAGGAATGGTCGGACCGGTATGGAGACAAGGTGGCTGGCTGGTGGTTTGACGGCATGTGGTTTCAGGACGCCTACAATGATTTGACCCGGAAATACAATTGGTACAGCTTAGTGAATGCAGCCAAATCAGGCAATGTATCGCGAATCATTGCTTTTAACTCGGGTATTGGCAGTTCTATTCTTGTAAACTCTCCCTTTGAAGATTATATTGCGGGAGAAACCAATGAGATCGGACCGCTTCCCCATCATGTACGATGGGCGGACGAAGCGAACGGCGTACAATGGTTCCATTGGACGTTCCTTGGCGAGTTCGTAAAGGATTTAGCCGGATGGGGAAATACCGGATTATCGTGGTCAACCCCGGACATCCTTCAATGGGTGACAGAAACGGTTTCCCGTCAAGGCGTTATCGCGTTGGACATTCATGTGAATCGATTCGGCCGGATGGACCCGCAGCAAATGGAACAATTGAAAGCGCTTAAGGAGAATCTGCACCAGCTAAACTAAGGAGGATTGCGACGATGGCCTTTCTAAAGAGAAATGAAATCTACCGTTCACTTCTAGTTGCAGTGATACTGATGGGACTTATCCTTCCAGGTCAACAGGTGTTTGCACAAACGAACAATTCTAATACGGATTGGTTCATGCAGGGTAAATATGGGCTCTTCGTTCAATGGCTCTATGGCGGTGATGATATGACGGGTGACTGGAACACGCTGGTCAACAATTTTAATGTACAGCGTTTCGCTTCCCAAGTGAACGAGACGGGGGCCAAATATGTGGTCTTTACTTTGGGTCAGAACTCCGGCTATTTCGCCTCGCCCAATGCGACCTTCGATACGCTGACCGGAAGAAGCGGATCGACCAGCCGAATGTCGGTGCGGGATCTGCCCATGGATTTATATGAGGCGTTAAATCCGTACGGCATCAAGCTGATGCTCTATTTCCCCGCGCGTATGCCTTCCGAAGATACCGATATCGCCGAGGCCCTCGGGGAACCGGAAATCGTTGAACCGACGCAGGAGAATAATATTTACAAACATCTGGCCACGCAGGAATTTCAGGCCAAATGGGAGAGCATTATTCAGGAATGGTCGGACCGGTATGGCTCCAAGGTTGCGGGCTGGTGGTTCGATGGAACGTACAATAATGGAACGCCGGACATTTCTCAGGCCTATACCAACTACTCGCTACCTCATAATTTCTCAACGTTCGCAGCCGCCGCGAAGCATGGCAATCCCAATGCCATTGTTTCCTTCGATCCCGGTCTTGGTGTCGATCTGCCGATGACGACACATGCCGATTATATTGCGGGTGAACAGAATCTTCTAACCATTCTCCCGTCTGACGCCAATCCCGCCCCGTATACAAGATGGATCGGCGGCATTCAGTGGAGCGAGACTGCTTATCAAGGCAATGATTGGAACAGCTTTGGACTGAAATATACGACTCCCTACATTAGCAATTACTTCTCCGCGGTTGCCAATCAGAACGGCGTCCTGTCTTTCGGACCCCATGTCAATAAAACCGGGGAAATTAATTCGCCTCATCTCGCGCAATTTATTTCAATCAAGAACAGCTTGTTTGGAAAAGGGCCGGGTACCAGTGTGGCAGATGATTCCGATGCGGCATTCAGTTACACCGGAACTTGGGGAACCAGCATTCCTTCCAATACCGGCTATTACAATAATACCGGCCACTTCACCAAGACGCCGGGAAGCTATGCCGAGTTTACGTTCAATGGCACCAATGTGGTATGGTCGGGTGTGAAAGGGCCGGATCATGGGACAGCGGATGTGTACATTGATAATGTCCTGGACCAGTCCGTCAATCTGTATGCGGCCAATCGATTCGTCAACACGGAGATTTACTCCAAAACAGGCCTGTCGCCTGGCAGCCATACGATCAAAATTGTAAACCGCAGCGACAAGGACCCCTTGTCAACCGATTATTATGTCGAAGTCGACCGCATGAACGTCACGACCGGAGCACCGACGGTCAAGGATGATGCCGCGGGCGGCATTACCTATTCGGGGACATGGCCGGCGAGTATTCCAACCGGAACGGGCTATTACGGAGATACGGGCCACTTCTCGTCGACAACCGGAAATTATGCGGAATATACCTTCACCGGGAAAAGCATAGAGTGGTATGGCGTGCTGGGCCCGGACCACGGGAAGGCAGACGTCTATATTGATAACACACTCGATCAGACGATCGATTTGTACAACGCCGCACGTTATATCGACACCCTGCTCTATGCGAAAAGAAATCTGTCCAGCGGCCCGCATACAATCAAGATCGTTGTCCGCAGCGATAGGAATGCTTCCGCTGTTGGCAACTATGTCGAAGTCGACCGGTTCAACACCTCGGAGGGCACGCCTGTCGTGACGAAGGACGATGCTAACAACGGCTGGACGTATTCCGGCACGTGGAGGACGAGTGTATCAGGAATCGACTATTACAAGAACACGGGCCATTATACAACCGTTGAAGACGACTATGCCGAAACGACCTTTACGGGTACGAGCGTGGAATGGGTCGGCAAGCTTGATGCAGACCATGGGAAAGCGGATGTGTTCATTGACGGTGTGTGGGATCAAACGGTCGATCTTTATAGCCCGAACGGCCACACGGGTGTAACGGTATACCGCAAACAAGGTCTTTCCAGCGGGAACCACACGATTAAGATCGTTGCCAGAGGCGATAAGAATATAAAATCAACGAATTATTATGTTGAGGTTGATGCTTTGATCTATCAGTAATGAACGAAATTTTACAATATGAAAATTCCCTTAAATCACCGTCCCCCGCGACGGTGATTTTTGCATGATGCGCCGCACAGGGCGATCGGCCAAAACAACAGCCGCATCCGTAGCACGGCAGAGCCGCTATCCCCGCTTTATCTGCTTCTCTGTCTGGTTTATAATGGGGATAATTCATCCACAGGCTGGTAAAGGAGAATGAGCATGCCAAGAGCCGTCATTATTCTTAACCCGGCTGCGGGGAAGTCCGCGATGGTGGATCAAATGGACAGGATTACGGACAAGCTCAGGCTGCGTTACGATGAGGTTGTGGTTTACCAAACGGAAGCCGCCGGCGACGGCGCAGCATATATCCAGCGGCATGCCGCGGAGTTTGATTTGATTATCGGCTTCGGAGGGGACGGCACGATCCATGAGCTGATCAATGCGCTGTGCCCGCTTGCAGAACGGCCCTTGTTTGCGATTTTGCCAGGAGGCACATGCAATGATTTCTCCAGAGCGATCGGGATGAATCAGGACCCGTTGCTTGCGGTTGAGCAGATTCTGGTAGGCCGTGTGAAGCATGTCGATGTAGGCAGATCCGGCAGCCGCTATTTTCTGAATTTCTGGGGGATCGGCCTGATTACGCTGGTCTCGAATAATATCGATTCGGATCAGAAGGAGAGGCTCGGCAAGCTCTCTTATTATATTTCCGCCGCACAGTCCATAACAGGCTTTGAGCCTTTTTCCCTGAAAATCACAAGCGCGGACTTCGACTATGACAACACGGCCTGTCTGCTGGTCATCAGCAACGGCGCTTATACAGGCGGAATGCGGACTTTCTTCCCGGAGACGGATCTGGAGGATGGGCTGTTCGATGTCCTGATTATTAAGGAGACCTCCATGGAGCTCGCCTGGAAAGCCATACAGCTCAAGCTGACCGGCGAAATGCCGGAGGGCGGTGCGGTCTGCTATTTCAAGACCAATAAGCTTTCCATAGAAGCGTCGCCCGGGCAGGAAATCGACTGTGACGGGGAGATTGGGGACAGAACCCCCGACGAGCTGGAGAATGTAAGACAGCATCTGGCCGTACTGGTGGGGGATCTTCCGTAAAGCAGCGGCAGGATAGAGAGGCTTGGGAAATAAAAGCTCCTTGTGATACAATGACAGCACGAACCAACCAGCCAAGGAGATGACCTATGATGAGTGAGAATGTGAATGAGCAGGAGCTTGTGCAATACATAGCAGGAGAGACCAAAGCGGATGCGGCGGCCATTAAGCTTGTGCTGAAGCATGAGCAGACGTTTATAAACAACAGCAAGGAAAATGCCAAAGGGGAAGTCGAAGTGGACAGCGACGAGCTGGTGGATTATGTGCTGAGCCGGCCCGATATTAAGCTGGACGAGCTGACCGTGGAATCGATTCTGGAGGCGGAGATGGATTTCCTGATGGAGAAAGGAGTCGCAGGCTACGAGGATTAGGGCTGCGATAGAACCTGGGCACATATGTCGCCTCCACAACGTCAACGTCAATGTCAAGACGTTTAAGGCATCATTCAGCCTCTCAGGTTCTGACCCGAAAGTAAAGTATAGGACACTTACGGCCATGTCGGGACACGTGAGTTGAACTTTATTCCAGCTGTGAATACGAAAACCGGACCCTTGTCGTAAAGGATCCGGTTTTTTCACACCAATATATCACCAGAGCCGAAATAGGGCTCCAGATATCGGTCATCAACCCATCCCGTCACGATGCTGCGTGCCCGCATAATAAGGCTCGCCCGGGTCAATATCCAGCACAACGCGCCGGGGAGCGGCAATCGAATACTGGTGCTGGCAGCGCCAGCGCTGGTCCTCCGTCATTCCGATCGTTTCCCCATCCTTGACCAAATCGCCTTTATCAAAAATATAATAGGCCAAATCGAGCAGGCTTGACGCCATCTCGCCTGGTTCCAGATCAAAAAAATGGCACTGTACATCCGGCAGTCCCAGCGCGGCAAGACCGGAGGAATCCATTAGCATTTCCCGACTTCCTGAGTCAGAGCCTTTCACCTGGTAGAGCCGGATATTGAGCGCTCCAAATAACTGCTGACCTTCTGTAAGCGCCTGGAGATAATGCTGCGGATGAACGAATTTATCGCTCATCTTCCAATAAATCGCCTCGCAGGGGGCCGCTTCCAGCAAAGCCTTAAGAGCATTCTGGAACAACTCCAGGCGTTCCTTGTATTCCAGGCCGGAGGCGCAGAAGTCGGTAAACAGCAGAGAATGGCGGCATTCACGGACGGTCTGCCTGGCTTCCTTCCAATTCCATGATTGTTGAATGGCGCTCTCGTATTCCTGCATATCCGACATTCCCTGCGTGCTGAACACACAGGTTTGGGCAGGCAGAGGACCTTCTTCATAGGAAATCATATGATTCAAATGAAAAAACATCAGCGTCAGCTGATTCTCCGCGTCGGCTTCATTTGCCTCCCAAACGGCCAGATCAGCCCCTCCATCGGCAGCCTCCTCCTTCTCGGGAAGCTGAACCTCTCCCGTATTGGCCTGCATGCAGGCAAGCAGCTTGTCCCGGTCAATGACAGGCTTCTCCTTATACAGCAGTTCCACCATGTACACCCGGGCAAAACCGGATTCCTCCTGACCTTCCTCCTTCGCCGTTTCCAGTCCATCTTCAAATTCTTTCAAGTGTATATGCGCCTCCTTCTGTACAGTACTGTTCTTTTATACCCCATTTCAAAAGGGATGAAGAACCATTTTGCGATACGATTCAGCCATAACCGCATAGATGGAGCCTGAAGCGCTGTGCTATTTTTACGTTAATGCATGCATTTTTCTAGCGGGGGGACATTCGATGCGTATTGCGACCGGCAGCAGGCGACAACACCGCATTCATTGATGCGGTAGCCGGGCAATAAAACGAACAGGGAGAGGGTTATTCTGAGCACAAGAAACAGGCTGCTTGCAATTGCGGCAGCCGCAATACTGATCGGATTAGGCCTATTTCTGGCAATCGACAAAAGAGGAGAAAAGAAGCCTATGGCAGAGGGTGTTACTGAGGAACACCATGAGCAGCCGGCGGCGGAAGCGGAGAATAGGGAGCCAACGAAGACGGAAGAGAAGGTGCTGCCGGTCATCCAGCCGTTCGACGAAGCGGAGTTCCGGGATCCTGATGTCCGCTACCGGCCGCTGCGGATGATCCATGACAATCTGCATACAGGCAAAATCAAGCAGCTGAAGGATATGGGTTATGGGGGCATGGTCACCAACGTGGCGTATCAGGGATATCTGAAAACCGAAGAATATTGGGAAATTCTGAAGCAGAATATCCAGTATGCCGTCGATCAGCTGGGCCTGCGCGTATGGATTTACGATGAGCGGGGTTATCCCAGCGGAACGGCCGGAGGGCTTGTGCTGAAGGAGCGCCCTGATCTGGAGGCGCAGGGCCTCGCAGTGATCGCCAAAGCCGCATCCGGTGGAAAGAAACTTGAAATTGCGCATCCGAAGGGCCATGGCAGCGTCATATCCGTCAAAGCCTTCAAGGGCAGCGAAAACAGCTATGATCCCGGTTCTGCAGTCGATCTGATGCCGTTTACGGATGAAGCGGGCAATCTGTTGTGGGACGTGCCGGAAGGAAGCTGGATCGTCTATTATTTTGTACAGAAGCCTTTCTATGAAGGCACCCATGCCGTGAACAACTGGTATGAGCAGCGGCGGTATATCAATCTGCTGGAGAAGGAAGCGGCCGAGACCTTCATCAATGTCACGCACAAGCAGTATTATGAGCGTCTGAAGGAATATTTCGGCAAAGGCATCGAAGCTTTCTTCACCGACGAGCCTTCGCTGATGGGCACGTATATCGGTCCTTCGCCGCGTCAGCCGGCGGTGCTGGATGCACCCGACCCGGACGTGCCGCTGCTGCCAACGCTCGGCTGGGGCAATCAGCTGGCCGAGGAATTCAAGCAGCGCAGAGGGTATGACCTTATCCCTTCGCTTCCCTATCTAAAGGCTGGAGACAGCAAGGAAGCCCAGGCGGTCCGGATGGACTATTACCAGACCTTGTCGGAGCTGGTCGAGGAGCATTATTTTCAACCGCTGGAGAATTTCTGCAGCGAGAGCGGCGTTGCCTGCTCCGGGCATCTGCTGCTGGAGGAGGACCTGTTCTACCAAGCCATATTTGAGGGGAACCTGTTCGCGTTCTACAAGCATATGCAGATGCCCGGCATCGATTTGCTGACCGCTTTTCCCGAGACGGCGAAGAAATGGGCGGTGACGACGGCCAAGATGGCCAGCTCGGCAGCCCATTATTATCGCAAGGAACATGTGATGAGTGAAATCTCCAATGCCTTCGACACGGAGGAGACCAGCTTTGACGGAAGACTGGGTGCAATAGCGGTTCAGTTCGCGTTTGGTGTCGACCATTTCAATTCCTATTATGAGGACGACAAGATGAGCCAGGAAGAGAACCGGCTGTTTACCGATTATATCGGCCGTATCGCTTATATGCTGGACGGGGGGAAGCAGGCTTCAAAGATTGCTGTTTATTACCCTATTGAGGGCGTATGGGCAAAGACGCTCCCTGCCATGTCTATGGATCCCAAAGATTTCGCGCCGGAAGCGGTGGCCATCAGCAATAATTTCAGGGATGTGGCGATGAATCTGGTGGAGAATCAGCTGGACTTCGATTATTTGGATACCGGCGCACTGCTGGAGAGCGGAATCAAGGGGGGAAAGCTGGTGACCGATGCAGGCTGGGCGTTCGATACGGTTGTCATTCCCCGGACGAGCGTTCTGGAGGCGGGTCTGCTTAAGAAGCTGGAGCAGCTTGCCGATGCAGGCGTTCACATCGTGATGCAGGGCGAGTCGCCGGCTTTTATACGCAGAGATAAGAAAATGGAGCCTGCCCCGGAGCTCCTTCAGACGCTTCTGAGGAGCCCCGCGGTCATACAGGTCAAGGAACCCAAAGGGATTGCCGGGCAATTGAAGCCCCTGCTGGAAGCCGATCTGGTGCTGGACCAAGTGCATCCGGAAATCATCTATCTGAAGAAACAGAAGGAAGAGGGCATCACGTATCTGATCGTGAATACGGCGGATTCCCCGTCTTCACTGAAGGCGCAGTTCAATGTGAGCGCGGCGAAGGCGAGGCTATGGGATCCGCTGACAGGCAAAGCTGCGGATTTACCTGTCAAGGCGAAGGACGGGAGGACGGAGGCGCAGCTGAGTCTTAAAGGACGTCAGTCTGTGCTGGTGACTTTCGAGCAGACCTGATTAATATCTTCCAATCAAAAAGAGCGATCCCGGCATGATGACCAGGATCGCTCTTTTTTCTTCCAGACCCGCCGGGAAAATGCGAACAGTTATGTGGATAACTCTGTGGATAACGTCTTGATAACGAAAAAACCTATTTTCGCGAAGCATCCCACTGGATATAATGCTTCTTCTTGAATTCGGTCGGTGTCAGCCCTGTCATCTTGCGGAAGGTGCCGGCAAACTGGGAGCTGTTGGAGAACCCGCAGTCCTGGGAGATCGAGCTCATGGTCATATCCGTGGACAGCATCAGCTTCTTGGCATGCTCGATCCGCCTGTTAATGATATAACTCATCGGCGATTCCCCGGTCTTGGCTTTGAAAATATGGCGGAAATGATCGTAGCTGTATCCGGTGATTTTGGCCAGGGAAGGGAGCTGGATTTCCTGATTGAAATTCTCGTTTAGGAACTTCTCGATGTATTCGAAGGAATCGACAAAGGAACGCGCCGAACGCATCCGCTCGTATTCAATCAGAAATTCGTTCAGGAGCAGCTCCAGCTTGATCTGGTAATGGATCCGTTTGGTCAGGATTTCATGCCTCAGCTTGCTGGCTATTTGCATTAGCAGCGAGGATTGATCGGGGTACAATCCATTTTCCAGCTTGATGGTATTGCTGTCGCTCAATGAAAAACCAAAACAAAATAATTCGGTCGACTCATAATGAGTTTCATTGTGATAGGTTCGCGGACGGATCAGGCTGAAGGTATTCGCCGTATATTCATGTTCGACATCGCCGATGATGGTTGTTCCGGAACCGCTCAGATAATAGACCAACTCATAACAATCGTGGCAGTGAAAGCTGATTTCGGTGTCAGACTTGTGATAGAAAACAAAAGGCAGCTCCAGCTTGTTTGCGAACATAACGTTCTCCTCTACAGTTCACCATAATTAGGTAATAGTATAAAAGAGATTTCACGGATTTACTAGGGTTTTTCAGGTTTTACGCTGAAAATTATTTAGCCATATTTTAATAATCTTTAACCAATTCAGGATAGAAGGGAGACTTAAGATTATGATAAATTTTTCTATGTGCCAAACAGCTGTAAGCTAGTCTTCTGAAAAAAGGATAAGGGGTAACGGAGGGTCAGTTCTGCAGGCTGCCAGCCGGAAAAATCATGATCAACCGAATTGAAGGAGGCATCACATTGCCAAGCACCATGGATTCCCGCAAGCGTGTCATTATCGATACGGATATCGGGGACGACATCGACGATGCGTTAGCTTTATTTTTAGCTTTAAAGTCGCCTGAGCTTATGGTTTTGGGGGTCACGACCGTTTTCAAGAATACGTACCGGCGGGCCCAGATCGTGTCCAGCCTGCTGCGGGGAGCCGGGCATCCGGATATCCCAGTCATCCCGGGAGCGGGCCGGCCGCTGGCTAACCGGAACGTATACGGCGCCGCCATTGCCTTCGACGAGCCGCCTCATCAATTTCTGGAGGAAATGAACGGCGAGGCTGTAGCGGCGGACCAGACCGCGGCCGAATTTATAATCGAAACGATTCTCCGCTCGGAGCATCCGGTAACGCTCATTACGCTGGGCGCGCTTACCAATATTGCATTGGCTCTGAGAGTGAAGCCGGAAATAAAGACTGGCATCGAGAAAATCGTCGTTATGGGCGGCGCATACGGCATGAATGTAAGCGAATACAATTTTTCCTGCGATCCGGAGGCGGCGCGCGTCGTATTTGAAGCCGGCGTCAAAATCATCGCAGTCGGGCTGGATGTCACCTTCCAGTGCCTGCTCTCCGAGGAACAGACCGCTCAAATCCGCGCCAGCAGCGATCCGACTGCACAGCTCGTCATGCGGATGAGGGAATATTGGCAGTCGCCGCATATTTATCTGCATGATCCGCTGGCGGTCGCGGTTGCGTACTGCGAGGATCTCGTGAAGCTGGAGCGGCGCAAGATCGATATCGAGACGCAAGGCCAATACACAAGAGGGATGAGCATCAACCTCTCCGGCATGAACTGGCATCAAGAGCCGGGCGAGAGCGACATCTGGGTCTGCACGGAAGTGGACAGCCGGCGTTTTGTGGAAATGTATGTACAGCGTGTTCTGCAAAGACCGTAAATTTGAGGAGAGTGGAGCTTGTGCGCAAGGGGAAGGTCCAGTATTTGATGATGGTATGTATCTGTTTGGCCCTGGTGCTTGGCGGATGTTCGAATAATGCGGCACCAGCCGCAGAGAAGAACGATAACAAGGAAACTAGCGGCAATCAGGAGAGCAAACCGGAGGAAAACGCAGGCATCAAGCAAATTGCCGAAGGAAGACCGGTTACCCTGACGGTGGATCTGCATGGCTGGATGCCGACGATCAATACCGAACCGACGGCTGAGAATCCGAACGTATTTTTGTCCACGCAGAAAATTGCCGATGAGTTCATGAAGCTTCACCCGAATGTGAAAATAGCCTGGGCGCGCACCAAGCCGGTAGGCAAGCTGCAGAATGAAATCGCCGAGTGGCTGACCACCCAGATTTCCGCGGGTACGGCACCGGCCATCACGTTTACCTGGGGCAATAATTATCTGGACCGGGGCTGGTATGAGCCGCTGGGCGACGTGCTGGATACACCAAATGAATACATCGATGGCAACGCCAAATGGAGCGATGAGTTTCCGGAATATCTGATGAGTCACCGCACGCTGACGGACAACAATAAGAACATGGTTGCCATTCCGGTCGTGCTGTACTCGGGTCCTGCGACCGGGTATTACTACAACAAGACAGCCTTCGAGAAGCTGGGCATTGAGCCGCCGAAGGACTGGGAGCAAATGTTCACGGACGCCAAGCTGCTGAAGGAGAATGGATATATTCCTTTCACCCAGTGGGGGAATTTCAAGCAGATTGAGCTTGGACAGTGGAACGAGCAGTTCAGTGTAGGTCCTTTCTATGCGGCGGCTTTGATGGACAAGACCGATTACAACAAAGACGGACAGGTCGATACGCTGGAGAATCTGAGAGGCGTCAAAGCGGGACTGTTCAACCCGGCTGAGCATGCTTACGCCCAGGAGATGTTCAAGCAGCTCAAACGGATGTACACCGATCTGCTGTCTCCGGGTTGGCAGAATACGGATTACCTGCCGAAGTGGAATGAAGGCAAGGTTGCCATGCGGGAAGAAGGGCTCTGGGCGCTTCAAGCGGAGAACGGCAACAAGCAGCGCAGCTTCGATTTCGGGGTTGTTCCGGCGCCGCCCGTCACGAAAGCGACTTCGGAATTTGTCGCGGATGTGGAGTACACCGAGAAAGGGCCTTTCCAGCCGGATCCGGATCTGTCCCTGAACATTCTCAAGCCGATTGTTGACAAGAACCCCGATATGAAGGAAGCGGCAGTGGCGTTCCTGAAATATCTGAGCGTTCCGGAGAATATCTCCATGATGGTACTGGAGCAGGGGGCTGCCCTGGGTGCGGTGAAGGGCTCGGAAATTCCGCCGCTGCTTAATGACTGGATGAGCAATTCATTCCCGATCATGCCCAAAGCAAGCTGGCCGAATGCCTTTACCGAGGATATGAACATCTCCCTGAACAAACAGTTCGAGCTGTGGGTGAAGGGCGAGACCGATGACAAGTCCTTCTTCGCGAAGGCCAACGAAATACAGCTCAAAAGCGCCGATGACTATATCAAGAAAATGGACATTGACATCGCGGGCTGGTAAAAAAGGAAGCAGCATCCAGACGGCAGGCGAAAGCTTGTCGTCCTTAAAAAGTCCGGTGAGTAATAGGCGAAGCAGGCGGAAAATGATCTGGAGAAGCGTTAGCGTTCGCCTTTGTACCCCGAATTTTACCCATAGAGGTATCCAAATTCAAAAATTCAGGGGTACAACAGCGATCGGAAGACATTTCCGCATGCGCAGCCTTAATAATCACCGGATTTTTATACGAATGAGCGTTAACAAGAATGGAGATCCGCATGAAGAAAAAACTGGCGATAACGTTAGTCATATTGGCGCTTATATTCCTCTGTGCGGGATATGACGTTTACCGTTCCAAGCAGTTTCATCTGACGCTTGTTTCGATGGATCCGGGTCAGGCGCCTGCCGACGGGCAAACGCCGGTCAGCCTTGTTATCAAGCTGACGGACAGCAAGGGGAGCCCTGTAGAGGGACATTCCCTGTTCGCTGTGCCCAAAGGCGGAGGGATTCTGTCCGCGAGCCGTGTCGTTACGGACCGGGCGGGACAGGCCACCTACACGTATTACCCCTTCAAGGCATCCAAGCTGCAGCCGGTGAAGGACGTTGTGCTTCAGATTGTCGATGAATCCAACTCCATATTCATTGAAGTGAACACCAAAACCTCCGTGACGATTCCACTTGTCGAGCCGGAAAACGATGCCAAAAGCAAGCACAGCTTGAACGATATATTCGGCGAATAAACAAGGAAAGGAATGAACGGGCGTGACATTATTTCATCGGGCATGGAAAAGCCGGAAGGCCTATCTGTTTTTGTCGCCGCTTTTTATAGGATTATTATTGTTTTGCTACTATCCTCCAGTCAGCGGAATTTATCATTCCTTCTTTGATTGGGACAGCGTGGGCAAAGCCACGTATATCGGCCTTGATAATTACAGGGAGCTTTTTCGAGACAAGGTATTCCTGGATTCCATCCCAACGGCTTTTATTATTCTGGTTCCCCGGCTGCTGATCGGCGTTATCGTACCGCTGATTGCGGCCGAGCTGATTTTCAGCGTGAAGAAAAAGCAGCTCCAGTCGCTTTACCGGATATTGATTCTGCTGCCTATCGTCGCTCCGGGCGTGGTCGGGCTCTTAATCTGGAAAAATATTTATGATCCTACAAGCGGACTTGCGGTAGCTCTGCTGAAAGGGCTGGGTTTCATCGAGCCGGATGCGGTTATCGATTGGCTGGGCGATCCCAGTCTTATTATTCCCAGCATTATCTTTATGGGTTTCCCGTGGATCGGAGGGACCAGCGTTCTGATTTATATGGCGGGCTTGATGAACATTTCCTCCGAGGTGATCGAATCCGCCGAGCTGGATGGTGCGGGCCTGATGCGCCGGATTTGGTCGATCGACATCCCTCATCTGATGGGACAGATCCGCTTTTTTCTTATTTTCGGTATTATCGGGGGTCTGCAGGACTTCGGCATACAAATTGTATTGACCTCAGGCGGGCCCGGCTACAGCACTTATGTACCGGCCTATTATATGTATATCGAGGCGTTCACCGCCGGAAGAATGGGGTACGCGACCACAATCGGCACCGTCATGTTCGTAGGTATTTTCTTGCTTAGCGCATTTGCTTACCGCGGGATGCGGACGGAATCGAATTAACAGATGGGAGAAACGTAAAATGACGAAATCCAGGCATCTCCCCCAATTAGCGTTAAACGGCATCGTGATCGTTTTGATCGTTCTGCTGCTGTATCCGCTTGGCTATACGCTCTGGGGAGCCTTCAAGTCCGACATTGCCTACGATACGACCCGGTGGTATCCGACCCTGCCGCTGCGGATTTCGAATGTGAAAGTGGCGTTTAACAGTGTATGGCGGTATTTGCTGAATACGATATTCGTGGCCGGGGTGGGCACTACCGCCATGCTGCTGATCGCCTCCTTGTCCGCTTTCACGTTCGCCAGAATGAAATTTCTGGGCAAAGAGATTTTATATATGGCTGTACTGGCCTTGATGATGATCCCTGGCGCACTGACTCTGGTGCCGGGTTATATGCTGTATAAGGCGTTCGGGCTGTTGAATTCTTATTGGGCGCTCATCCTGCCGATTATTACGGGCGGGCCGATTTTCGGCGTATTTTTGCTGAGGTCTTTTTTTGAGAGCATTCCGAAGGATTTTTTCGAGGCGGCTCAGATGGATGGCGCCCATGATTTCAAGCTCTATTATAAAATCGCGCTCCCGCTGTGTATCCCCATCATGGGGACGCTGGCGATCATGCAGATCGTCGGAGCCTGGAACGAATACCTGTGGCCGATGATCACGATCAGCGACCATGAGAAGCTGACCATCGCCGCAGGGCTGATCATCAGCTTCACCGGACAATATTCCACCAATATGCCGGTCACGTTCGGCGGTTACGTCGTCGCTTCGATCCCGCTGATTCTGCTGTTCACCTTCACGAACCGCTATTACGTTCAGGGCTTGATGTCCACATCAATCAAGCTTTGAGCGTGAAGCTTCGTACCTTGCTGCCAAGCCTTTGCGGCCCGGTTATAACCTCGGTTATAATAGAGCCTAAGGCATATCAAGGGGTGAAACATGATCATACTTACTATTCTTCTTATCGTGGCAGGTCTTGGGCTCGCCGCTTATCTGTTTGTCAGGCTTTATCCGGCCTTCGGGGGAAAAGCTTCTCCGGCGGCCAAGGCGAGCTACAGACAGCTTGACCATTATGCCAATGGAAAATTCATCAATGCCACGCCGGCGCCGATGTCGATGAATATGAAGACGTTACTGGGGCTGCTTCGGGATTACGCGCGAACAAATACGAACCGCCGGCCGGCCAGGCCCATCCAGGTTGTGAAGACGGCTGTGCCGTACGCCGGGAATTCCGGCCAGGCTGTTGTCAGATGGTTCGGCCATTCCGCCCTGATGCTGGAGCTGGATGGGAAAATCCTGCTGATTGATCCCATGTTCGGAGCAGCCCCTTCGCCGGTGCCGATATTCGGCGGCAAACGCTACAGCAAGACGGCGCCGCTTGCGCTGGAACAGCTTCCTCCTATCGATGTGGTGCTGATTTCCCACGATCATTACGATCATCTGGACTACGGCTCGATTATGAAGATCAAGGACCGGGTGAAGCAGTTTATCGTTCCGCTTGGGGTAGCCGCCCATCTGGAACGGTGGGGCGTCCCGTCGGAAAAGATACAGGAACATGATTGGTGGAGCGAATTCCATTATGAAGGTCTTGATCTGGCATGCACGCCGGCCCGGCACTTCTCCGGGAGGGGCCTCGGCGACCGCGAGTCTACGCTTTGGTGCTCCTGGGTCATCAAAGGCCGGGAGGTCAGCATTTTCTTCAGCGGGGACAGCGGTTACGCGGATCACTTCCAGGAGATTGGGCGCAAATACGGTCCCTTTGACGTTACCTTCATGGAATGTGGACAATATGACAGCCGCTGGGCAGGCATCCATATGGTGCCGGAGGAAACGGTCCAGGCTCATCAGGATGTGGGAGGCAATCTGCTGATTCCGATCCATTGGGGAGCGTTCACCTTGTCCTTGCATGAATGGACGGATCCCATTGAGCGGGCATCCAAAGCCGCCGCGGACAAGAAAGTCCCCTTGGCAGCCCCGCAAATCGGACAAGCGCTGGTAATCGGAGCGGCCGAGTATCCCACTTCTCCATGGTGGAAATCGGTTTGAACAGGGCAGCAGACGGCTGGGGGATGTATATGCGCAGAAGAGGGTTGTTGCTGGGCCTGTGGATACTGGCCATCAGCTTGCTTGCGGGATGCGCGAGCGGAACGGCGCATATTACAGTCCGTAAGAATGGCTCGGCGGATCTGGATATGAGGGTAACCCTAAAGGAAAGTGTGCAGAAGCTGACAGGGGACAAGCTGCGGGAGCAGTTGCAGGCTAAGGCGGAGCAGCTTGGTTTTGACTTTGAGAGCAAGGCAAAGGATCAGGAAACCGATTATATGCTCCACAAACGTTTTGACTCCCTCCAGGAGAATATGAAGGAGTGGGATTTTGCGGGCGGGAACATGGTCACCGTAACCAAGCATTATTTTTATACGAAAATGGATGTTCGGCTGTCCATTGATCTCGGAAAATACGTGAATCCACTGATCCAAAACCAGGAATGGGTCAAAGTGCCGGAATATCTGCTCAAGCTCACGCTTCAGCGTCTTCATCTGGATTTCATGCTGACACTGCCGATTTCCACATTCGGGAATAATAATGCCGATGAGGTAAAGGGCAATACGATGAAATGGATTCTTTCCCTGACGAAGCCGACGGAAATCCATTTTGCTTTTCTCATTCCCCGGATTAAGCATATCTTAATTGGAGCAGGCGTTCTGCTGGCCGTTCTGGTGCTGCTGATTATTCTGTTCATCCGATGGATCAGAATCAGGAAACGCCGGAGAAACGCCGCTGTGGACCCCGGCGCGACCCCGGAGGATAAGCAGGGCGGGAACGGGGACGAATAGACAAATAAGAGCAGTGCCTTATTCACGAGATAAGGGACTGCTTTTATCTCTTGAATGGACGATAACGCCGGATCGGTTGACAGGAAAAGGGAGGCATTCTATTGTAAGACATAGATACAAACTCAGTAATTGTTGAAAGCGCTTCAAAAAACCTGCCGATTATCTGGTGTCACCCGATTATCATTGTGGAGGAGCGGCTTATTGTGGAGCATAAACAAGACGTTTTGAATGTGGGGATTATCGGCTTGGGCGAAGTGGCCCAGACGATTCATTTGCCGGTCCTTGAAGCTTTGCCCAATCATTACTGGATTGGCGCCCTATGCGACATTTCGCCGAAGCTGGTTGAATGCATGGGGAGCAAATACCGTGTGGCGAGTCTGTACACGGATGCCGCGGAAATCGTCAAACAGGCCGATCTGGATGTTATCTTTATCCTCAGCAGCGATGAATTCCATGCGGAAAATGCGATTGCGGCTGCAAACAATGGCAAGCATGTCTTCATCGAGAAGCCAATGACCCTGACCCTGTCAGAAGCGGATGCTATTATCGATGCCCGGGATAAGAACGGGGTCAAAATGATGGTTGGCTATATGAGGAGGTACGCCAGCGCATTCGAACAGGCGGTGCAGGAAGCGGGGAGCTTCGATGACATTACATTTGCGAGAGTCCGGGCGATCATCGGGCCAAACAAGTATTTTATCGATTCCACGCATCATGTTGTTTCGTTCAATGATTTCCCGGAAGGCTCGCGGGAGGACAAAACAAGCCGGGCTGTCCGGCAGTTGAAAGAAGCTACCGGTCTGGACGAAGGCTCCCCTTATTTTCAATTCTGGCGTTTCCTCTGCGGGCTCTCCAGCCATGATCTGTCCGCGATGAGAGAAGTGCTCGGGATGCCCAAAGGCGTTGTGGGCGCCAAGCTCACTCATAATGGCGGAGTCACCTTCCTTAGTGCGATCTTTGATTATGGCAAATTCTCTGTCGTCTTCGAAACGGGCATCGATCAGCAGGGGCGCTTCGACGCTCATGTTGAAGTATATTCGCCGGCCAAATCGGTTCGGGTTCAGTACAATACGCCATATATCCGTCATCTGCCGACTGAGCTGCACGTCAAAGAGACGGTTGGCGAGGTGTATACGGAGTCCGTGATCCGGCCTACCTTCACCGATCCGTACACCATAGAGTTGATTTATTTCCACGATGTAATCACCAAAGACCTTACGCCGAAAACAACGCCCGAGGATTATAAAAACGATCTGGTTATCTTCAAGATGATTATCGATGCACTAATCCGAAACGAAAAGGGAAGCTAAGCTGAGCTTCCGGGACGATAAAAAGGACGTTTCCCCGGGTTTGTTAGACCAAAAGGAACGTCCTTTGCTGTTGATGTTGCGGAAGTGGTTTTTGATAGAACCTGTCAGGCTTTGCCGAGCGTATAGGTATATTCCTTTGTGGAATTATGATCCTTGAAATAAAGCGTATTGCCGCTGCGCTTGACGAATTTCAGCGAATCCCCATGATAAGGCACATCATTCGTCTCGGCATATTCCTGATCCTCCGCAGAGAGCAGCTCCTTGTAGAGCAGGGTGCTTGTACCTGTCGCGCGGTCAATGAGCGTTAGAAGCCCTTTATGGTTGGGGCGGATCAGCAGGAAATCCGGATCGAAAGCTTCAACGAAATACACATCATCCTCGCCGCCAAGCTTTACCAAATCCAGAGTCTGCTCAACATTGCCGGTGCTGTCCTCAATGACCCGGAGCTGCTTCCCGTCGGTCAGCAGCAGCGAATCATCGGTCTGCGTCACGTTCTTCTCCCAGCGCAACCAGTACTTCACGCTGGACTGCCGGATGACGCTGCCGTTCTTGAGTACCAGGGAGAGGATTTGATTGTTGATATGCGGTTCCCCGTAATTATTGAGGACGGTCAGAACCAGCAGACCTCCCTTGGTTTTGTTGAAGGTCATGTCGACCGAATCCGCCTGTACCCCGAGGGAGGCCAGCTTGTGCGGAGCGGCTGTCCCTTTCGAGACATACAGATCGCCGTTTTCACCGCTGATCGAATAGGTCGATCCCTCGAAAGTCTTGCCAACCTGCCTGAAAGTATGCAATCCGTTCGCCAGGATCCGGTTGTTTTTGGCATCCCAGCTCACGGAACCGCCTTCCAGCGCTTTGATCAGAAACTTCGCAGGCACATAAATGTTCTCGCCCTGCTTGAGAACGGTGCCGCCAAGATCGGTTACCTTGCCGTCAAGCACACCGGTCCGTGAGCCGATGCGAACGGCAAAATGCTTCTCCCAGCCGTCGAATTGAATTCTTTTGCCCGAGGTGTCAGCCTTGATTTCGAGCCCGGCTGAGCTCCCCATCGCGGCGGCATCCAGATAGGCGACGCCGTTCTTGACCATGGCCGGACCGGTGGACACGCCCCCGCTGGACCAGCCGAGCGTATAATAAGCCGGCGTGCCTGCTTGTACAGCCGCAGGCAAGAGCAGCATGGAGGATAATGTCAGGAGAATCCATTTCTTGTTCTTCAATATTGCGTCATCCCTTTCGTCTGAGGTTTATTCCTATTCCCACAGACGAACGGTCGTGAAACAATGTTGCCGATTTTCTTATGACGCGCCGCCGCTCGGGGCAGGTGTTTCCCTGTAATCCTCCGCCAAGACCTCCAGCGCGCCTGTCTCAGGGTGAATCAGAAGACCATGGACGGAAACCCCTTGCGGGATGAGGGGGTGATTACGGATTAACGAGACGCTGTGTCTGACGCCTTCTTCGGGACTGGAGAATCCTTTGAGGAAACGATCCATCTTAATTCCTGCATTCTCCAGCGTGGAGATGGTCAGATCGGGAATGCCCTGCTCCCGGAACTTATTAACCATAGCGGTCGAATCGAGGTTGGTCATTCCGCAGCCGTGATGACCGATCACCAGCACCTCGCGCGCATTCATCTCATAGATCGCCACCAGCAGGCTGCGCATCGCGCTACCGAAAGGTTGGGTGATAATCGCGCCTGCGTTTTTAATGATTTTGGCGTCGCCATTGCGTAAATTGAGCGCTCGGGGCAGCAGTTCGCTGAGACGGGTATCCATACAGGTGACAATGGCCATTTTTTTCTCCGGAAACCGGTCGGTCAAATAGGCCTCATATTGTTTCTGTTCCACAAATTGTTTGTTAAATTCCAAAAGCCCAGGTATTACTGACATAGAAGATTCCTCCCTTATTTATACTCTAATTATTCTCCCAAATCCTATCACAAGTCAAATGTTTCACAAAAGAGCACCGCTAAAAAGGTGCTCGGGCGGCTCTGTTGTTCTTCATTCCTATCCTGTTGCCGGCGGACCGTCTCCCTCCGCTATTAAGCGGTCTCCGCCAGATTTCTGAATTCCTCCGGCATAAGGCCGGTTATTTTCTTGAAGATCCGAAAGAAATATTTGGCATTGTCATAACCGGGCGACTTGGCCGTCATCAATGAATGACAACTGCCCTATCAAGGATATCGTTGCTATAATGGAGAAAACCAGGGAACGAGGTGGATGTGATGGAAGACAGGGATGTATCTTCATTTTACGACGAACTCGCGGACTCCTACCATTTGATTTATGAGGACTGGAACGCGGCGATTGCCAGGCAGGGGGATATTCTGAACCGGTTTATCCGCGCCCGCATGGACGATCCGCAGTCACGCGGCATTTCACTATTGGACTGCTCATGCGGGATAGGCACGCAGACGATTGGCCTGGCGGAGCGTGGATTTGCCGTAACCGCGACAGATATCAGCCCCCGCTCGGTGGCGCGTGCCCGCAGTGAGGCGGCAAAGCTTGGCCTTGCGATTACCTTCGGAATCGCGGATTTCCGGACATTGCAGCTTGATGTTCCAGGCAGGTTTGACGTTGTCCTGTCGGCCGATAACGCGCTGCCCCATCTTCTGGCCGATGAGGAAATTTTGCTGGCTTTGCGTAATATGGCCGCCAAGCTTCAGGATGACGGACTGCTTGTCCTGACGATCCGGGACTACGACATGCTGATTGCCGAGAAACCGGAAGCGACCCAGCCCCGAGTCATGGATCAGGGGAAACGCATTGTGTTCCAGGTTTGGGACTGGAGCGGGGATGGCCGGACCTATACGACGAACCATTTTATTGTACAGGAAGGGGAGGGCGGCCAGTGGCAGACGGAGCACCACCGTACCGTTTACAGGGCGTTGTTACGGCATGAGCTGGGCGCCCTGCTGGAACAGGCGGGATTGTCCCATATCCAGTGGCATACCCCGGCCGAATCAGGGTACTACCAGCCTATCGTAACCGCTCGGAAAGCGGGGCAGCTATAGAGCTCCGCTGCCATCTTATGAAAGTCAAGTCCCAATGTCCATACAAGAAGCACCAGGTGCTAAAGTAAGAATGTTTCAAGGCATCAAAGCGCCAAGGCATCACAGCGCCAAAGCATAAAAGCACCAGGGCACCAAGGCGCCAAGCCACCAAGTGCCTCAGGTCAAGAATGCAAACAAAAGCAAACTCTCCGTCATTGTTGGCGGCAGGTTTGCTTTTGTTTGCATATGATGTGCGTTGCGCTCGCTTCCTGCACTGGCCGGAGCGGAGCAGCTGCCCGGTTGAATTTGAATGTCACTTAATGAGTGCGCTCCACGAAGGTATGACAGCAGGTATCAGTGACGTCGCCGGCTGAATCCTGATGTTTCGTGTCGTACTGCTCACTGCCTGACCCTTGCGGGAGCGGACTGCCCGCATGTGCGTTGATCTCAATCATAATCGTCTCCGCCACACAGTTGTTCCCGTCTTCCCAGTGCTGACAATTGGCTACACTGCATTTCACCATAGGATGTTCCATTTTCGTTCACCTCTCCTTAATCTAACGTGTACTGTTACATACCACGATCAAGGACGTGCTAAACATCGGCGGTACGTTGACACCTGATCCCATCTGATGGCTTGCTGAGAATGGTTTTGAGAAGGAGAAGCTTGAATTCCTCCCATTCGATGGTATTATATCTCTAGGTTTGCGATGGATCTGGCGGCAAGGATCGGAAGACTTGAGCGGCATTCATTTTGCCAGAAGGGGATGGGGTATGGATCGCAATTATGGCTGTAGAATCAAGCAGGATTTAATGTACAAAGGTTACGAAACGGTAGTGATGGAGAACGAACGGTTTCGTTTAACCATTCTTCCTGGCAAAGGAACGGATATGGTCGAGCTGCTTCACAAGCCCACCGATACGGATTTCATCTGGTTCACGCGTTTGGGGCTGCGCCGCAGAGAACCGGCATTCAGTGATTTTCAAGCCCAATACGAGGGGGGCTGGCAGGAAATTCTGCCTCATCTTAGTGGCAGGCATGAGTACAAGGGAACACCGATGGAAACATATGGGGAAGCCAGCCTGACCTCATGGTCCTATCAGGTGATGGAGGACACGCCGGAGGTCATTTCGGTTATGTTCAGCAACAGTCTTCGGACGCTGCCGCTCACGGTGGAGAAGACCATCACGATGCGAAGCGGCCAAGCGGGCTTCCGGATTGAGGAGACCTTGTCGAACAGCTCGCCGGCCGTCGTTCATGCCGATTGGGGCCACCATATCACATTTGGCACGCCTTTCCTGAAGCCCGGAACGATGATTCATCTGCCTGACGGTTCCGGGGAGGCTTATTGTGTGCCGGAGCAGGGGAGCCTTGGGGGCTTCGAAGTGCTCAAAGCCGTCCATAACCAGTACAAGCTCACCGGTCCTGATGGAATTGGGGCGGAAGTGGGTTGGAACCGGGAGGTCTGGCCTTATGTATGGTTTTGGAGGGATTTTGGCGGCGAACGGGTTCCTCCTTATTATGGCTGTCACTTCAATGTCGGGCTGGAGCTGTTCTCGTCGCCTCCGGCGGCAAGTCTGGAAGAGAGCGAGAAGAGGGGGACAGCGATCCGGCTTGAGCCTTATGGGAGCTTGAAGTCCGATTTGTCTTTTAAGGTGATTGAGGTCTAATACGGAGAAAGTAAAAAAAGAGGCTGTCCGCGCGCTAAAGCTGCAACCCATACGGTAAACAGATGAAACCTAATACCTGTCAATGAAAGGGGAAGCGTATCACGTGCAGCCAGCCTCTTTCTTTGAATGGCCTATTGTACATGCGATGGAATAATCAAGCGTTAAATAGGGGTCACATATCGTTTCCCGAAAGCTTAATCGACCAGCTTATAGTCTTGAACTAATCCTTTGCCTGACCTATATGTTCAAGTCCTCAGCGGCTAAAATAGAAGCTTCGGACTAATTTCCAAGATTGCTTGTTCATATCCTGCAATTTTATCATCCATGCGTCCCCGTACTTTCGTCATTTCCTCCATTTTAATCATGAGGTTCTTACGCTGCTCGATTAGGAGTTCTTTTCTCGCTCCTATGGTTTCTTCACCCTGTTCATATAACCTAGCGTACTCCATCAATAATTCAACTGAAAGGCCTATGCCACGCATACACTTGACATGTTCAACCCATCTGCAGTCTTCCTCCGTATAATTCCTGATTCCACTTTTAGTACGGTTTACACGTGGAATCAGTCCGATGCGCTCATAGTAGCGGAGCGTATCGGCTGAGAGATTAAATTTTTTGCTTACTTCTGCGATTGTCATCAAGGGGGCACCTCCTATTAAATTAACTTCATGCGGTAATTCCTTTCTTAATGTGGTACTTGGAGAAATAACGGATCACCGTTTTCTTCGGTGGTCCAATTCGGTTGCTCATTACTGATGACCAACGATCCGGTGCGGTACATACGGTTCTTCCAACGCCGCAATTTCTTCAGGTGTTAACGTAATCGAAAGAGCAGCTCCTGCATCCTTAAGATGCGATATTTTAGTCGCACCGACAATGGGAGAAGTTACTGGTTCTTTCTGCAACAGCCAGGCAAGTGCAATTTGAGCGCGCGGCACTTCATATTTTTCTGCGATAGCCGCAACCTGATTGATGATCAATCGATCGGTATCTGCAGTCGCATCATATTTCTGTCTCACAATTTGATCGGTTTGCGAACGAAGCGTTTTTTCCTGCGAATCCTTTGTCAATCTTCCTCCTGCGAGCGGGCTATAGGGAATCACACCGATTCTTTCAGCCTTACAGAGTGGCAGCATCTCTCTCTCTTCTTCACGGTAGATGAGATTGTAATGATTTTGCATAGACACAAACTTGGTCCATCCGTTATTCTCTGCTACATGTAGTGCCTTCAAAAATTGCCATGCATACATGGCAGAAGCACCTATATACCTCGCTTTCCCTGCCTTCACCACATCATGCATGGCTTCCATTGTCTCTTCGATGGGCGTATTGTAATCCCAGCGGTGAATTTGGTACAGATCCACATATTCTGTTCCCAACCGCACCAGGCTTTTATCAATTTCGCTCATGATTGCCTTTCGGGAAAGTCCGGCACCGTTTGTACCCTCATGCATACGGCCATTAACTTTTGTTGCGAGCACGATTTCATCCCGATTTGCATATTCCTTTAAAGCTCTTCCAATAAACTCCTCACTTGTTCCGGCTGAATAGACATTCGCCGTATCAAAAAAATTGATACCAAGCTCCAAAGCTTGTTTAATAATTGGACGGCTGCTCTCTTCATCAAGTACCCATTGATGCCCCCCCTGTACGACTACACCAAAACCCATACAGCCAAGACAGATACGGGATACATCCAAGCCCGTATTTCCAAGTTTTACATACTCCATTTTGATTGATTCCTCCCTTTCCATAGAGATATATTGTTTCTCAAATACAGTTTACTCCTTGGAGTTAACTCCAAGTCAAGCTATCCTCCGTTAGCGTAACGAAGGGCCGCCAGGTCGGCAGCCCTCATGATGATGAACTATTGTGCCTCGTTAGCGGAGTGACCTGTTTTAATTTAAAGAACGGTTATCAGCGCTACGGCAAGGCAAGTTTCGGGCCATCTTTTCAGGATGGCCCGTTCCGTCTTGAAGCCTAGTCTCTGCCGGTCAACAGTCGTCTCCCGAACTGCAGTCGTGTTTCAAGCTCAATCCTGTTTTTGCAATCTTCGCAGAAATGCATTCTTTTGCAGAAACTTCACTACACCGGAACTTCGTATGCCCAAAGCTCGACCAGTCGACCTTCAGGATCTTCAATCCAACTAAACGTTCCACATTCACTATTCTCTTTTTTCTTTGCAAGAGGTACACCAATATGTTCAAGATGCTTAATAGTCTCGTTTAGATTATGTACCTGGAAATTTAACATCACTTGTTGTTCTGTTGGAAAATAACTGTCATTCTCGGTAAAGAAAGAATAGATCGTCTCATTTCCTGATTGCGGTTTTATCACAGTCCCAACAACTAAACACGCCTTTGAAGCTTGACACTACAGTCTGACGTTGTCCCAGTGACGTACTCCAAATAATTCACAGAGCCGTTAAAGTTCAAATAAGCTTCATAACGCAAGCGGATAGCGGGTAAAGTAATCAAATCCAGAACATGTTCCTTTGGAACCCACCTGCACTCGCTCGTTTCTTCGGTCGATGTAGCTAACTCTCCACCTACAACTTTGCACACGAAATCAAACATGACCTTCGTCGGAACATCAGTCACACCGTCATACCACTTATGGATCGCTGTGTTGGAAACAACACTAATTAAATGGCTAACCGTGGCGTCGATTCCACTTTCCTCTTTGATTTCACGCATCACGCCATCCATCAGATTTTCTCCAACTTCAGTGATCCCGCCAGGATACACCCAACCATCGTCATGGGCTTTTACTAATAGGATATTTCCATTTCCATCTTCTACAATTCCGCCTGCCGATACAATATGTGTTGGAAACGCCATTTCACGACCTCCTCATATGGTAAAGATGTATATTATTCCACATGGTTCCTGGATTTTCCTGCCCCTTACTTGAATAGGCTGCCCGTATTGACGGCAGCCTGTTTATCATTGTGCTATTATGCCTGTTTGTTTATATCGTGTACCGTAACTGTTAAGTTATGAGATTCAAATATCATCCATATTGCAAAATTTCCGGCAATCAGTAGTCGAAAGTAAAGATGGAAGAAAGCCCGTATTTCGAGATGGCATGCTTGATCTGGATCATTGCCCACAATCCCTCCGCAGACGATTCGCCTCCGGCTCCATTATTGCGGACTGGAATTCCGGCGTTGATGGTGATTCCGTCGAATACCGCGCCATGTCCCTTATAGGTGCCGGTTCCGCTTTGTCCGTCGTACATGTCGGTTAAGGCGTTGTTATTGCCGATAAACCAGGCGGCGACCGATTTGGCGTTGTTCAAATAACTGCTGCGTTTGGCTGTTTTATCAGCGCGGTCCGACAGATAATAGGCTTCAGCCAGCTCCTTCAAGCCCACGACGATAGAGGAGTTCTGGTAGGCGAATTGTCCGGAATTGGTATGGAAGGAAGCGTTCCAGCCGTTAATCTCGGTGATCCGTTCCTTGGTACGGCTGTTGTTATTGACATTGTCCAGGTAATGATAAGCCTGTTGGCCATAAAAGCGGTCCGCCGAATACGTAATAATTGACAGCAGCCCATCCAGCTGAGCCGGTGTTTGCCCGATGTTGCGTTTCAATTTGTATACCTTGGACAAAGCGTAGATCTGCAGCTCGCCCCAGGCGTACCAGTTCCCGGCAGCGGGATTATCTATGAAGATCCCGTCCCGCCAGTCGCTGGTCCGGTATTGCTTGGAGGTGATGTTGTTCAAGTATTGATCGATTAAGGAATAAAGGTTGCTCTGCGGGGTGGTATCGTCGACCGTGGTCGACGTATTATTGTTCGCAGGCAGATTGAGACTGTAGGTTCCATAGTCAGTTGTGCCGTATACCAACTGAAAGTAGTCCGTCAGTGCGATCAGGATATTGCTCGCCATCTTGGAATCGAAACCGGAGGGTGCGTATTGCTTTAGATTGTTCAGCATCCGGTTAAAGTGGTTTTCCAGAAATTTTGCAAACGCCAACTCGTCAGACGTCAGGCTGCCGTTCGTATATTTCAGTTTCTGCATCATTTGGAGTCCTTTGGCCATCGCCCACATATTACGGGCTTCGTCCAGTCCGGCCGCCTGGGTGCTCGTTGTCCAATTGTTCTTAATATTGCTTTTGTACCCCGTAATCCCGCCCGCTGCCGTGGAATAAAGCGGACCGTTGTATACCGCGGCAACATCATTTCCGCTTGTATCAAGCAGATCGTTCATGTAAATGGAATACTTCGGATGGGAGATGAAAGGGGACGCGCTGACGGGATTGCCGCTGCCGTCTTTCAGAATATGTGCGGGATCGGAGCTTTGGTCCATCCAGCTGGCATTTGGGGATGCGGATGGATATTGTGTACGTTTAACGTATTCGGAGCGGAACATAAAATGCTTGTCCTGTCCTTGCTGGTCAGGATCCCACCCGAAATGGGCGCTGGCATCCGACCAGGCAAAGTCATAGACTTTTCCCTCCAGGGTTGTCATATAGGCCGTGAACGTCAGCAGGTCTCGGGCCTTCTGGAAAGAGGTGGTATTGCCGTTAAGCAAATAATCATCTGCGAACATAATGGCGGCACGGGCATTGTCATCCACGGCAAAAGCGCCTTCGGCCATATCCTGATAGGGATTCCACCCATTAGCCAGCCAGCCTCCGCTTTTTTCTACCGCATACAGCACAACAGGCTTCATCGCCCAACTGTTCACTGCCGTGAAGCCTCCCGTTCCGAGCACACTGTTATAATAGCTGCTGTCCGGCCAGCTAACTCCGTACTGATTCGTTCGCTGCCCATTCCCTGTTCCCAGCGTATAGGAATAACCGGTTGTCGGTGTGTGCGAGCTGATCATCTGCCAATTGATATGGTTGAATGCAATGGGATAAAGATTGAAATCCACCGTTTTGGTCGCTGCCTGGACCCATGCCGCATTGGCTCCTGTCATAGCCAGCACCAGCGCTGCCGCGATCGTCTTTTTGACCTTTTTCATACGTTTTCTCCCTCTTTTCGTAGCAGATTCATCCGTTTGTTCGCCTGCATTCCTGGTCGGTATTGAAGCTCCCTCCATATTGGGATGTAACTCTTACAATTAAACTTTCATCGATATTTTATTACATCCTCTTTTAAGCGGTCAATCATAAGGTTTAATTGAAAGACTTACATATAAGATGTTATACTGAAATAAAACGATGAGGGAGATTGAAATGAACATCTACGATATTGCCGAAAAAGCAGGCGTTTCCATCGCTACCGTATCCAGAGTCATGAATAATCCGGCCGCGGTTAGCGCCAAAACACGCGACAAGGTGCTGGAAATCATACAAAGCGCAAATTTTATGCCCAAACTGGGGGCTAATTTGAATAAATCAAGGGATCTGGCTTTCTTCACGACTGCACAGGCTCTGCAGCTGGAAAACAGCATCATGGCGGGGATCGGCGAGGTTGCTTTTGCCGAGAAGCTGAATATTAAGCTGTGCCCGTTGGACGAGCTGCCCAAGAAACGCAATGAGCTGGCCGGTTTTTTCGCCGAGAAAGGGATCGGTGGCGCCATCTTTACGTCCGTGCCGTATAACGAGGAGCATTATAATGATGTAGCCAGGGCGGTCCCGAGCATTCTGTTGTTTAACCAGCTCGACGCATATAAGGTCAATTACATTCGGGCCGACCATCACAAGAGCGGATTTATAGCCATCCAGCATCTTGCCCATATGAATCATAAGCATATCGCCATTGTTGACGAGTTTAAGTCGGCCGATCATCATGACCGACTGGCAGGCACCAGAGAAGCTGGAGTGACCTTCGGCCTGGGCGATTTCACGGAGGACCATTTGATTAATGTGTCCAATCTCGATGAAATGGATATGTGTGCGCAAATAGACCACTACTTGCTGAGGTACCCGCAGACGACTGCGCTTTTTGTAGCCAATGATCATTTTGTTCCGACGTTGTACCGCCATTTCCGTTCCAGAGGCATCCGCATTCCGGAGGATATCTCTGTGGTGGGGGCGGACGATGTCCCGGGAAGCGCAGATCTCTATCCGCCGTTGACAACGGTAAGGCAGCCGGTCAAGCAGATGAGTATGAAGGCCGCGCAGGCGCTGATTGACATCATGCATGGCTTGAATCCTCCGGAGCAGGCTGTCGAGGAGGTTTATGACGTGCAGTTGGTGGTGAGAGCCTCCACGAGAAGGGTGCCGGAATAACTGTGCTTGATTATTAGCCGTTGACAAAGCTTTTATGCAGGACCTATAATCTTACTGTAAGAGTCGTGAAACACTTACAGTAAGATTATTTTATTTTTACTTATTGTTACATAATCGGACTTTTTCCGGCAGGATGGGCGCTTAATCGTGAAAGAAATTTCTGATTCGATCTTTTACGCTATGGAAGCCATATTTTGGTTGTGGTTTTTGGGGCCGTTATCTGGCGGCAGGAAGGTGATCGTCGAAATTTCGGAGCTTAGGTCAGACGCACAGGCCGCGCATAGAGAAGGCTTACTGCCTTTGAGAAGAATGGGGGCGGAGCTGAGGCGTGGGAGAGAAAATCAGGTATTTGTTGAAAGCGCTCGCAATAAAGCGGGAAGAGGGCAGAGCCACGCAAAAACTCTTAAGTATCGCTTACGAAGTGAGTTTTTGCTCCAGGACTTCGTTAACCCGAAGTCTCAGGGCAGAGCCACGCAAAAACTCTTAGGAGGGACCGTTAATGTTACGTAAATGGATTTCTTGTTTGATTATTTTTGTATTGTTGGCAGGGGCTTTGCCTGTTTTGGCAAAGCCGGTTTCGGCTGAGAGCACGGTGACTGTTAATTACAGCCTGAACAACGGTGACTTCAAACAGCCGCTTGCGGGCACTTGGGACAGCGGGGGTACGGTAGAGCGCCAGGATTATGTGGTGCTCGATCCGGGAGGCGCTGTTTGGCAGAGTATCCCGGTAACCAATGATAATGCCGGTCCTTCCGTTGCTGATGTTGTCTATGCCTCGGCGACAGTGACGGTGAATTCGGATGTGGTGAACAATACCAATGTTATGATCCGCATTAACGACGGCAGCAATGCTTTGGCCGAAGTGAACGATCTGACGAATGTGGTCCGCGGCAAATCGACGGTACTCACAACAGAGCCCCTTCTGAATCAGGGGAAGATTGGAGCAGGTATTCAAACCATCTATGTGGAGCTGCATAACGACACGGAAGGAACGATCGAGGTTCACAACGTGAAGCTGTGGGGCCTGCAGAGCGATGGAACAACCCGTGTGGAATACCCGCTTGGCAACGCAGATTTCACATCGCCGCTGGATGAAAGCAATAATTGGGGCGCAAGCCAGGCCCGTCTTGAATCCGCACTGCTGATGCAGCCGGGCTCTGCAGTCTGGCGGAGTGTGCCGCTCGGAGATGGGGAGAACCAGCCGCATGGCGGCGATCAATTATCCCTGGGTGCGAAGATCCAGCTCGATCCGGATGTGACTACGGCATCCACGGTTCTTGCCCGCGTCAACGATGGTGCGAACGCACTTGTTGAAATCAACGATTTGACGAATATCCAGAGAGGAAAATGGACCGCTGTCCAGGGCCGCAGCGTAGCGAGCGAGCCGAAGGTTCCAGCAGGGGTCCAGGAGCTGTGGCTTGAGCTGCATAATGATACGAATGCGGCTGTTCGCGTGACCTCGGTCAGCTTAAGCGGCACGAGGCAGAACCGTTCTTACGATCTGAATCAGGACGGCCGGATCGACGGGCTTGATACCGTGTATCTGGAACAGCAGGTGCAGGCGAAGAACGATAACGCCGATCTGGATTTCGATAAGGATGGGGAGCTTACCGGCAAGGACGTCTCTTTTTTCAGGAAATTTGCGATTCAGGATCCGGCTGAAATCTATACCAATCTGAGCCATCTTAATTTTCTCAGCGAAAAAGTTGTTATCGACGGAATTCCGATGATGATTACGCATTTGTATGCCGAGCCGGTCGACCGTAACGATCTGGGCAAAGGGTATGTCTGGGTAGGCGATCCCCAGGAGGGCGTGTCAGCGCTGGATGATGTGGCGCGTGCCGTGCTGGTTTATGCCGAGCATTACAAAATCTATGGCGATGCGTACAGCTATGACATGATTAAGCGCGGCCTGGAATTTGCCATGTGGATGCAATCGCCAGAGGGTGATTTCGATAATTTCGTGGCGGAAGATGCGCAGGGGCATTTTTTCAAAAAAGACAGCCATTCCTCCTTTACGGAGTTCAGCTCGTGGGCGGTTCGCGCTTATGAAGCGATGGCAACCTCGCTGCCGCTTCTGAAGCCGGAGGATGAAGTGTTTGCCGGGCGCCTGCAGGAGCGTCTGGAGCTTTCGCTGACGCGGTTGAACGGGAAGATTGAGCCGCGCTACGGAACGACGACCACCCTGAACGGCAAGCAGGTGCCCGGCTGGCTGCTGCTCGACGACAACTGGCTTTCATCTTCGGCTGTTATCGCGCTAGCCAAGCATGAAGAGGCACTGCCGGAGGGGGCGGCAAGAACGATGGCGCGCAAATTAATCCGGATGCTGGGTGAAGGTTTGCAAGAATCCCAGGAAGGCGGTTTTACGAGTTATCCCCTTTCCGCTTATATGCACAGCAACGGCTCTTGGTATGAATGGGGAAGTATTCAGGCCAAAGCAATGGCCATCGCCGGGAAGCTGAGCGGGCGGCCCGACTGGATAGAGACAGCCGAGCAGGAAGCGGACAGCTTTCTCAGCGATATGCTGATTTCCGGCCGTGCTTACCAGTTGGCGCCCAATCGTTTGAAATATCCGCAAATCAATTACGGAACGGCGAGCTATGTAGAAAATTATCTGACCTTATATGAGATAACCGGAAAAGAGAAATACGCGGTTATGGCCGGTATCGCCGCGACCTGGTGGCTGGGAAATAACGAGACGGGCGTGCCGATGTTTAACCAGGAATACGGACTGGCGTTCGACGGTATTACGGAGAACGGGGTCAGCACCAATAGCGGGGCGGAATCCGTCGACGAAGCGCTGCGGGCTATTCTGAAGCTGAAAGAGGTGCCGGGTGCAGCGCGGTTAATGGTCAGTCAGAAGACAGATGAGCACAAGGCCATGATTATCGAAGCGGAGGACTTGTTCCGGCAAAATGCTCCGGCGGATGTGGAGCTTTCCCTGCCGGGAGGCGATCTGAACGATGGCGCCAAAGCGATCCGCAAGCAGAGCGATGCATCCGGCACGGATGAGAGGGCCATCTATGAGGATTCACTGCTTGTGCAGGAAGAGCAGGAAGTTTACGACAGCTGGCAGGGGAAAAATGCGATTTTTGTTAAGGGAACCGGTTATAACAATATGCGGATTTTTGATGGAGGCTATTTGTTCTCCGAAATCCCCGTCGGCGGCGATGGAGAGTTCCAAATCGGTGACTCCGTCAAGCTTGATTTTGCCGCGCGGCTGGAGTTTGATACCGATCTTACGGCACAGGTCCTGGCTATTGATGCGGATGGCGGAGCCACTGTGCTGGCCGATGACAACACGATGAAGTATATGAACCGCTTCTGGTATTCCGGCCAAACCTCGGTGAAGACCACCCCGGTTGCGGTCATACCCGAGGGTACGGTCAAGCTCCAGGTGCGTTTCGGGAATATGTCCACGAATCCCAACGTTTATGAGGGTTTTGTGACCATTACGAACGTGAAAATCTTCAAGATGAGCGTTCCGGAAATTCGTTATGGAAGCTCCGCGCTCTCCGGCAGCAGTTATGCGTCCATGCCGGCGGGACAAAGCCGCACCTTTGATCTGACAACAGCAAAGGCGGGACAGTATGACATCTATGTCAGCGCCATCGCCCGGGAAGAAAACTCGGCAGCCGCGTTATCCGTCGCGCTTGGCGAATCGGCTGTATATGAGCATTCTCTCGCTGGCAAGGAGGATGAAGTCACCATTTCCTATCTCGGTACCGCGGGCCTGGATCAGGGAATCCAGTCTCTCACGTTAGCCAATATGAGCGACAGTAGGGCTGCCGATGTGGATGCGATCTATCTGTATCCTGTGGAATCCTATGCCGTCTATGAACCGCTGAACGATGATGCGGTCAGGATTATTCGCGACAGCTGGAGCCGAAGCTTGTTTGCCGGTACGGAGCAGGAAGCTGCTGCAAGACACCGGATACATCTCGACCAGCCGGAGGCTGTGAACGGAAACGGGAGCCGTGAGGTAAGTGCAAGCGGTACTGTTGTGAACACCGATGGCACTCCTGTGAAGGAGACTCCTGTAACCATCCGTATTGGAGGTGTGTCAGGCGAGGCGTCGACAGATGCCAACGGCTTGTTCCGGACAACAATTGCAATTCCGCCGGACTGGGCTACGGGCCGCTACCGGATGGAGGCTTCAACCGCGAGCGGTAGCGGGACGGCCATGATACGCATTGAGCGGGCCGATCCGGAGGAGCCGGGAACGGAAAACCCGGAGAATCCAGAAAACCCGGAGAACCCAGGTAACCCAGAGAATCCGGGGAATCCAGGCAACCCCGCCAATCCGGAAGGAGTGGGCACAACCGGGTCGCAAGCACCAACGGAACAGCTGCTCGTACAGGCTGATAAACTGCAGGCGGATACGGAAGGCAATGCTTTTATCACCTTAAGCGGTCCACAGAACACGATTGTTATTAACGGGGACCTCAGCAATCCGGGCTTCCGTATGCTCCATGTGCAAGCGCCGCATGCCGCGCTTCATATTCCTGCATCCGTTCTGAAAACGGCTTACGAGAAGCTGGACAAAGCGGAGCTTGCCGGAGCGGTTCTGACGTTAAAGTTGATTGAGGCGACCGAAGGGGAAACGGCGCAGGCCATAGAGAAGCTGAAGGACCCGAGCGGCGGCTTGCTGCGTATCGGGGGCAGCATGTATACCTTTGAGCTGAGCCTGTCAGTGGGCGGCGGGAAACCGCAGCTGATTACAACCTTCTCCGAACCGATCAAAGCTGACTTTGCTATGAAGCAGGGCGCAGAGGAAGATCTTGCGGGCGTTTATTATCTGGAAGCCGATGATGCCGGACAGTCGCCTGTCTATATAGGGGGCAGAGTTTCAAACGGTCAAATTCAAGTCAATCTGAGCCACTTCAGCACCTATGCCGTGCTGACCTACGAGAAAGCTTACAAGGATGTGGGGAACAGCCATACCGCCTACAGGGCTATCCGCTCCCTGACGGCGAAGCACATCGTCAAGGGTGTGGACGCAGACCTCTTTCGGCCATTAAAGGGGCTGACCCGCGCCGAGTTCGCCGCTATGATTGTCCGGACACTTGAGCTGCCTGCCAGGCAGGCGGACGGCAAAGTCTACGCGGATGTGAAAGCGGACAGCTGGTATGCTTCAGATGTGGCGGCTGTGACTGCTGCCGGCATTTTTCAAGGGACTGCGGCGGGGACATTCGAGCCCGGGCGCACATTGACCGGGAAGGAATTGCAAATCCTGCTGGAGCGGATCGGGCAATCACTGGGCATTACGCTGGAAGGTCAAGCAATATCCGGCTTACCGAAACAAGCCGCCGTCAGCCGCGGAAGAGGGGCAATTGCCCTGGATGCAGTGCTGCGGGCAGAGCGGAATATTTCATAATTTGCACTCAGAGAGCGGGCCGCCCTGCAAGAGCTGCCTGCTCTTTTGAAATAGGAGAACGTATAAACACCGCTTATACATTGCTTATATGTTTGAGGGAAGAAACTTGCATGACTTCAAAGAGGAAGATAGATAGAAAGGCGGTTTTTTTTATATGAATCGATACTCCTTAAACGGCACGGATTGGACCGTAACCGGATGGTACCCGAATCAGTGGCGGCCGGAGCTTTCCATGGAGCTGGGCATGCGTATTCCGCCCGCGGTACAGGCGGTCCAAGCTTCCGTACCGGGCTCCGTGCAGACGGATTTACTGGCGGCAGGCCTGCTGCCCGATCCCCATATCGGATTAAACAGTATGCATGGCGAGTGGGTGACCCAGCGGGAATGGGTCTATGAGAAAACGTTCCATACCCCCGCGGATTGCCTGCAGGATCGCTGCGAGCTTGTATTGGAAGGGCTTGATTTTGCAGGGTGGATTCACATTAACGGGATTGCCGCGGCTGAATTTGAAGGCATGTTTGTGCCGGTCGTCATCGATGTGACGGATATGCTGCTCGGGAATGGAGAAGCCAACCAACTGAAAGTCATCTTCCGGATGCCGCCGGAGGTGGACGGTCAGGTCGGCTATTCATCACAAATCCGCAAGCTGAAGTCCCGCTTCAACTATGCCTGGGACTGGTGTCCGCGAATGATCAACATAGGTATCTGGCGGGATGTGTACCTGCGAACCTTCCGCGGCGTGGTTGTCCGGGATTTTTTCCCTTCAGCGGGGTTAACTGGCGGGCAGGGTGGCAATGTCGACTGCCGGCTTGAGCTTGAGGTTGGCACACCGGGCGATTATCTGATCCGCTGGCGGATTGAAGATCCGGGCGGCGCTGTCGTGTGGGAGCTTGAGGAGGAGATCCGTCTGGGAGCCGGAAAAAAGGGGCTGCAGGCGTCAGCCGGGCTAGCGGCTGTCCGCCTCTGGTGGCCGAGCGGGATGGGAGACCAGCCGCTGTACCGGGCATCGGCAGAGCTTCTGGACAGCGTGGGCAGGAACTGCGATTCCGCTGCGAAGCGGATTGGCTTCCGGTCGGTGGAGTGGGTCCGAAATCCGGGAGCAGATGAAGCCTCAGCGCCTTATACGGCGCTGGTTAACGGCCGCCGCTTGTTTCTGCGAGGCGTGAATTGGGTGCCGATCTCACCGTATTACGGGTCGGTCACCGCCGCACAGTATCATCTGCAGCTGGACAGAATGCGGCAGATGAATGCCAACCTGGTCCGGGTATGGGGCGGGGGAATTATTGAGAAGCCCCAGTTCTATGAGTACTGCGACCGCCACGGTCTGCTGGTCTGGCAGGAGCTGCTGCAGTCGTCAAGCGGCTTGGACAACTGCCCGCCGGATGATCCGCAGCTGCTGCGGTTATTGGGTGAGGCAGCTGAAATCGCGATCCGCGAGAAACGCTCCCATCCCAGTCTCCTGCTCTGGTGCGGCGGCAATGAGCTGATGTGGGAAGGCTTCCGCCCGGTTGACGAGCGTCATGCCAATATTGCCATGCTGGCGAGGCTGGTCAGCCGGCTGGATCCGGGCAGGCGTTTTCTCCCGGCAAGCGCATCGGGGCCGACCTTTTGCGCGAGTGTTGAGGGCTTTGGCAAAGGGGTTCACCATGATGTTCATGGACCATGGACTTTTCTGGGGAATCCGGGGCATTATGAGTTCTTCAACCGCGACGATGCCCAGTTCCGTTCCGAGACCGGGACGGCCGGCGCTTCGCGCTCCTCTCTTCTGCGTTCCCTCCAGGGGACCTGCTCAGCTTGGCCGCCCACGGAATATAATCCCTATTGGGTACACCGGGGCAACTGGTGGGTGCCATGGAAACCGATCAGCGAAAGCTTCGGCCGCTGGGAGGAAGCGGAGGATCAGCTGGAGGTTTTTGTCCACTGCAGCCGCTTCCTGCAGAAGGAGTCCTTGCGCTATACGGTGGAGTCCACACGCCGCAGGGAGCCGGCGTCTTCCGGATTTCTGATCTGGATGGGCAACGAGCCCTTCCCCAATAATGCCAATACCTCGGTTCTGGAATTTGACGGTGTTCCCAAGCCTGCTTATTACGCGATGAAGCAGGCATTCTCGGCTCTTCATGTATCGGCCAGGTATGACCGGGCCGCCTACCAGCCTGGTGAGAGTTTCAGGGCCGAGTTGTTTCTCCACTGCGATGATAACGGCAAGTCTCTGCCTGCAGCGGGAAGTCTCAGGCTTTCTGCTTTCGTCTATGATTTTAATGGCGGACTCTGCGCCGAATTCGGGGAGGACATCAACCCGGAAGGGCCGGTTATTTTGGCGGGGGCTGTTGAATTTATCGTGCCCGTGCTGCCGTGCAATGTGTTTTTTCTTCGGCTGCGCCTTGAGGGAGAAGGGGATCAGTGGCTGGCGGGCAATGATTATGTGTTCACAGCCGGAGGCGGACAGGCGTTTGAGGCGCTGCGTCATCTCAAGCCCGTGCAGGTGAGTGCGCGGGTAGACGGGCAGCAGTCTGCCGTATGGGTAACCAATGAAGCGGACCATTGTGCCTGCGAAGTCTGGTTGTCTGTACCGGACCATGAAGACGCTGGAATTTTTGAACAAAATGGTCTCGTGCTGCTTCCATCCGAAACGCGAATGATCCCATGGAATGGGCCGCCAGGGTTACTGGACGGGGTGCGGCTGGACGGCTTTAATGTGCGCCAGACCCCGTACGGGCAGACCTCATAGGGCCAGACACCGGGCCAGACCCCATAGGGCTGAATCCTTAAATATAAAGCCCATGCTGGGGAAATCCAACAAATTTTCGCAAGTGAAGGCGTTCATTTATTCCGAAAGTACCTTTTATAGGTGAATATGATCTTACACAGGACGCTGCTTCGACCACTTTGGGGGAACTAATGGATTAGTTCATCTTGCTGGAGATGTCCGAGGGAGCATCCAGGTCCACCAATGGGAATGCAGAAAGGTTTTTCCTTGCTGCAGCAAGTGAGGGCAAGGCTGAGCTGGTGCAAGAAGGTTTTTCCGTGCTGGAGAGTTCCGATGGGGCATTCAGGTCCGCCAGTGGGAATGCAGCAAGGTTTTTCCTTATTATAGCAAGTGGAGGCGAGGCTGGAACTGGTGCAAGAAGGTTTTTCCGTGCTGGAGAGTTCCGAGGGAGCATCCAGGTCCACCAGTGGGAATGCAGCAAGGTTTTTCCTTGTTGTTAGTGCGAGGCATCCGGGAGCCTGTGCCAGCGGATGGTCACGCGCGCGGCACGAGCAAGGGACGACCTTCGTGCGGGAGCATACGAGGACTGAATCCACGGCGTACTATATTTTTCATAAAGAGAGCATGAACAGGAGTGAGTGAGATGACGGCACAAACCAAGCATCAAACCTTTGAGCTGCCGGGCGGCGAGCGTTCCCGGATGATTTTTCAATATAAAGATGATGTGCAAGGATATGGGTATACCCTGCAGAATGAGACAGGCGGCCAGTGGGAGGCGATGTCGGCGCAGTTCCAGCCGCTCATCCGCGGCAGCCGGTTCGACCTTTATCCGGATGAGATCCGGCAGATCTCCGCTCTGGAGCTGGCAGTCAGCGGTACGAAGCGGGATCAGGATACGCTGCTCTACACATGGAGCGGGACCATAACCGCGGATCGGGAGAGCGGCTGGCTGCAGGTGGATCTGGCTTTAATGGGAGAAGGAACGATGCTCATCAATTCCAACGTGGCGGAACCGGAGATTACGGTGGGGCTCGGCGACCTTCCACCGTATGAGCGGGGGGACCATGTCTGGTATAAGACCAACATCGATAACCCGACCAAGTGGAATGATGAAGCCGGAGGAAATGATTTTCCGGCCTGCTATTATTATGACTCTTATAAAAAATTCGGCGTAATGCTGTTCTTTAATATGACGAAAATGGGATGGATGGCGGAAGCGGGCATCCCCCGGTTCTTGCATTACCGATGCGGTATGCGCCGGAATTATTCGCATGAAAAAGGGAATCTTGTGGTTGGCCTGATCGGCGATGCTCCTCTTGCCGTGGAATTTCCGCTGCAGCATTCCCGCTTCTCTTATGCTTTACGCTGCCTCGCCATGGATGAGCCGCCGACAGAGCGGAGCGCAGTGGTGGATCTTGTAGAAGCCTGCCTGCATTTCGTGCCGCGTGAAGCTTCGCTTCCGCCCGGAGCAACCAGCTGGCGGGATTTCGGCATTCGCTGCGCGGAGGATCTGCTGGATGAAGACGCCTGCTGGAACGGCAACGGCAGCTATAACATGCTGATTCCTTATGTGAACGGCGTATCGCCGGCTTGGGAGGAATCCTTTCAAGCCAAGGGGTTGACGGTAGATTTTCGCAATCAACCCGGTATGGATGCGGCTTTGATGATGATCCATCCGCTTACGGAAATATCCCGCAGCGCGCCCTCTCCGGTCTATGAGGAGCTGCGGCGGAAGGTATGGGAATTTATCCGTCATGCGGGGGATGAATTTCTGGAGAACCGCCCCCGGGTATGGGGGACCTGGCAGTATATTTTCCTGCTGGAGGAATGGTGGAGAGCAGCCTGGTTTGAGGAAGATGGGGAAACCAGCGCCCGGATTGAAGCGGCAGTGGAGGCGGTCGTCATCCCGCTGGCACAGCGCAGCGCCTATCTGTTTCCGCTATCGTTCCGTGCGCCGGAGCTAAAGAAGCACGGCAATGGCGATAATCTCCCGGTTGCAGGCGCCTATTCGTATTTTATGCTGCTGCTGTACCGGGCTAAGGGGGAAAAAAGATACCTGGAGGAGGCCGAGCGTTCGCTGAGGGTGCTGCTTCATCTGCCCGTTAATGATCTGCACCAGGAATCCTTTCTGTTATCGATGGCGATTCAAGCCGCCGATGGGCTGTTCAAAGAGACAGGAGATATCGCCTATGAAGAAGCCTACCGTTACTTGCTGGCGCAAAATTTACGGATGATGTACTGGTTCAATGATCCCGGCTTCACGGATTACAAGCTGTGGGGAATGTTTCAGGCTTGTACCCCCATGCTATATCCGGCATTCTTCGAGAATCTGGAATGTGCAGCCAGAATCGCCTCTACCCTGAAAGACAGAAGTCCTTCCGACGGCCTGATCAGAGCACTTAATCAAGCGCGTATGAATAACTTTTATTGTTTTCCCAAATGCCTGCCGGAGAAATTCAGACTTTCGGAGCTGGATTATATTCCGCTGGAAAATCTGGGGACGCTGGAGGATGACAAAACCGGTTATGCCGGTCAGGAGATTTATGGCGCCGGACAGACTTTCCGTGCGGCTCTGCTCTGGGATCAGTGGGCTTCATGCAGTGATGAGCGGCTATATATGATGAATTTGGACGGCTATGCGCTAAATCGTCGTTCCGCTGCTCCTGCTGTGCGTACGATCATGATCGCCCATCTTGAGGATGCCGTGGGGGAGTATGCCATTGAGCTTCATGAAGATTACCGGGAAGCAGTAGTCATTCGCGGCGGAGAAACGGTTGTTATGAAACCGGCAAAGCAGGAAGCGGGCAATGCGGTCGTCCAGCTGAAAATGAAACAAAGAGAATCCCTTCTGCTGCAGCTTGTTCTCTAAAATAATGGGACAGGTTAGCATGTTTTGTCCTTGAAGGCGATACACTAGGAAATGTGTACAACTCCAGGCTGCATTCTACCGTGGCGCTGATTTGACCATCATTATAGAACTTTATGCAAAATAATAATGAATTGATTTATCCGTTGCTCCGCAGGGTATTAACCTTGTACCCAGTTGTAAATACTAACAACTGTCGAACACAAAAGGAGGATATGGATATGCATTTACTATGGACTTTAATTATAGGCGGCATCATTGGTTGGCTCGGGGGATTAATCGTGGGACGGGACGTTCCGGGCGGGATTATCGGCAACATCATCGCTGGTTTTGTCGGCGCTTGGCTGGGTACACTGATTCTGGGCGACTGGGGTCCGCGGGCAGCGGATTTCGCGCTCGTACCGGCCATTATCGGTGCCATTGTCGTGGTTCTGATCCTGAGTGCGATCATGAGAACCAGCAGAAGAACCTAGTCTTCTGGATATGAAACGAATATGCAGGATAAAGCCGCACAGAGGGGATGTTGAATTTCCGACACCTGATGGCGGCTTTTTTTTGGAATAAGTACTTCCGCTTGTATCGGCTTGCTTATAGTCCCGCTATCATGGCCTATCTTTTAATGAGGAAGGAGTTCGAGCCGCAAAAGGAGAATCAGTTGTAATAGGCATGTAAATTAACTATAATTAAGTTAGTAAATATTAAATAGTTAGAATTGGAGGGGATAGAGATGATCCAGGTATTTGCTGCTGATGAACGATATTCGGTGGACAACGGTTGGCTGCGCAGCCGGCCGAGCTTTGCTTTTGGTGAATACGCCGACCCCGATAATACAGGCTTTAGCGTGATGCGGGTTTGCAATGATGATTATTTAGCTCCCGGCAAAGGCTTCGGTGCCCATCCGCACAGCGATATGGAAATCGTCAGCATTGTTCTGAAAGGCCAAATCCGCCATGAGGACAGTCTAGGCAATGTGGAAACGGCATCGGTGAATGAGCTTCAGCGCATGTCGGCTGGTACCGGTATCGTCCATGCTGAATTTAATCCTTCGGATACGGAGGAGCTGAACCTGCTTCAATTGTGGTTTATGCCCCGGGAACGTGGGCTTGCCCCATCCTATGAAACAGGCCGGTACGATGCCTCGCAGCTGACCAATGCACTGATTCCTGTCGTCACGCCAGACGGCGCCGGGCAATCGGCGAGCATTCAGCAGGATATGACGATTTACCTGGGAAGGCTGGAAGCCGGGAAAACATTATCCTTTACCCAGGAAGAGGGCCGGCGCATGTTTTTGTTTCTTATCGAAGGTTCTGTCGCTGCGAATGAAATTTCACTGGGCCAACGAGATACCGCGCGGATTGAATCCGTCACCCGTTTGACGCTATCGGCAGATGAGGCATCCTTCGTCATGCTGATCGACCTGCCCTAAGAAGGAGGAAATCATTAATGAAGGAAACCTTTATCGTTAAGCATGCAGTAGGCGGACCTGTCTTCATCGACACCCGGAATGAGCCGGTGCCCTATAAGGCGGAATCGCATGGCGAAGGCTGGAAATTTACGGTTTCCGTGCCTTTGAGCGACAACATTCGGGAACTGCTGGCTTTCAAGCATGAGCTGAATATGTTCCTCTTTCACGATTTCGAGGACGCGCCGACCGTGAAGATCTGGTATTACATTAAGGAAGGGCCGGTGGAATACGATGCTGCCTCGGGGCAATTGATTATTGTCGCTGACTCGCGAATTGAATACACGCCGGATACGTTCATGACCGAATAAGCCGTTGCGATCACAATCACTTTTTATTCCTTAGGGAATGATCAGTGATTTTTTTTCGCGTTGGTGATGATTAGGATCGAAAATGGAGGGCTCCGCTGCTTTGTTTTGATTCATCTATCAGGCATTATTTTGTCCGGTAGCAAAAAAATGCGCCAAATAAAAGGTGGAATTAACTTTAGCTAATAGGACCTTCTCCCAAAAACCGATAAGATAGAGTATAACGATGATTAACGACAAGTGTAGGTGGACCGCGCGTGAGTATACATAGCATTGAAATGTTTAAGGGACTTAGCAACTTGGAGCTGGCGCAGATATTGGGCAAGCTCGGCAAGCTTTCTCTTCCCCCCGGGGAGGTGCTGTTCCGTCAGGGCGACGAAGGAAGCTGCATGTATATTATTGAAAAGGGCATGATTGAACTGTTCGCTTCCAGCCCGGAAGGACAGGACCGCTTGCTGACCCGGATTGCGGCTGGCGACACACTCGGCGAAATGGCGCTTCTAACGGGCGAGCCCCGTTCCGCAACCGCCATGGCCGCAGACCATGCGGAGCTGTTCGTCATCGATCTGGAGATGTTTCAGACGTTAATGGAAGGGAAGGCCTCAATTTCCACCTATTTTATCCGGCTTCTGTCCCAGCGTCTGATTCATACCAACACCCGCCTGCAGGAATCCAGGGAAGCGAAGCTGAAGCAGGCCGCTGACAAGCTGGCTGACCTGCCGGAGCCGCTTCCGGAAGGGCTGCTTGTTTGCTCGCTGATGCCGCTGTTCAGCATGGACTGGATTGAATCCGCCTGCGGGATCGATTCGCTCCAGCATCAGCTGGCAGCAAGCGCAGGCCTAAGAGGCAGCCTCCATCCGGCAGGGCAGACGCAAGGCGGAGCGTTGTACAGCATGGAGCCTGGGCTGCGGTCTGTGCTCTCAGAGCTGTTTGTTGAGAAATACGGCTATGCGAAGAGGAAAAGCATGATCGCAAGCGCCGGGGAATATTTGGCCAGGCATCATGGACTTGCCGCCGCCGCGGCTGTTTATGCGGAAGCAGGGGAATGGCCGGCTATCCTTGCGCTTGTCGGCTCTGCGGATGCAGCTGCCGGGCAGCCGGCGGTCGGCGAGTCTCTTGAGGCAGAGCTTTGCCTTTTATTGGACTCTTGTCCGGACGAGCTGCTGATTGCCGACTACCGGATATTTGAACGTTATTTGAAGGGATGCTCAGAGGCCGGCCATGCAAAGGGGCTGGCACGGCTGGAAACAGCGTTTTCCCGTACGCACAACTATTCCGTCCATCAGATGGCCAGCCTCTATGAATACGGAGCGGAGCTTTGCCATCGTTTGGATATGAAACAGAAGGCTCTGGAATTTTTGCAGATGGCGGAGACGGCTGCAGGCTCCGAACAAACGCTCTCCGGCATGGCCGGCCAGGACCGGGACAGAAGCTACAATCTGGCCAAGCAAAGGCTGGACAGCCGCAAAAGCAGGCAGATGGCCGATCAGGCGGGCGGCTTCTGGAAACAGCAGCGGATGACCGGCCTGGTTGCCCTTCTGCTGGTTATCGCGAGCCTGGCTTATTTTCATTTTGCTCCTCCCGTGGCCGGACTGTCGCGTCAGGGGATGGATTTTATCGGCATCGGGATCGCGGCTGTCATCTTGTGGATCGTCAATATTATTCCGGATTATCTGGTGGCTTTGTTTATGGCCATGCTGTGGACTGTGGGAGGGCTCGTACAGCCGGAGGTTGCGCTGTCGGGCTTTGCTACGCCGACCTGGCTGTATATGTTTTTTATTCTCGCCCTTGGTGCCGTTATTACCAAGTCGGGCATCCTGTACCGGCTGTCGCTGCACGCGCTCAGGCTGTTTCCGACCCACTATAGAGGCCAGCTGTGGGGCATTGTGGCGGGGGGCATGCTGCTCAATCCGATGATTCCCTCCTCCTCCGCCAAGGTAGCGCTGGGCGTGCCGATTGCACGGACGCTTTCGGAGCTGATGGGTTTTCGTCCGCAGAGCAGGGGAGCGGCGGGGCTTGGGCTTGCAGCCATGATATTTTACGGGTTTACCGCGCCATTCATTCTTACCGGCTCTTATACAAATGTAATGGCCTACGGGCTGATCCCGGGGGCGCAGCAGCTGTCCTGGTTCAAATGGTTCTTGTATGCGCTGCCGGCGTTTATTATTTTCACGGCTGTCATGCTGCTATCGATCAAGACCTTGTTCAAGAATGTGGAGCAGCCGAAGGCGGTATCCCGGAAAGTGCTGGATGATCAATTGAAGGTGCTGGGCAGCTTTACGAGGGAAGAGAAAATCACGATGTTTACGGTGCTGGGGAGCATTGGGCTGCTCATTGCCCAGCCGCTGCATGGCATCGACAATACCTGGGTGATGCTGCTTGGTTTTGCGGTGCTGGTAATCAGCGGGGCACTGGATACGAAGACGCTCAAAAGCGGTATCGACTGGACATTCCTGCTGTTTATCGGAGTCGCTTTCAGCTTCGCGCAGGCCGCCCGGCAGTTGGGCATTATTGAAGCGATGACCTTATTTCTGGGGGATTATATGGAACCCTTTCTGGCCAGCCCGCTGCTCTTTTTATTGGCCGTCATCGTGCTATCGTTTGCCGTTACACTTGTGGTACGGGATGACCCGGCCGTCATCCTGCTCACGATCTCCATGCTGCCGCTAGCCGGACAGGCCGGTATCCATCCCTGGGTGCTCGTATTCGTCATTCTGCTGTCGACAGATCCCTTCCTCTTCGCGTACCAGTCCCCGACGTATCTAACGGCGTATTACAGCGCGGAAGGAAAATCGTTCAGTCACCGGCAGGGCCAGAAGATCGCTGTCAGCTACGTAATCGCCGTCGTGCTCGCAACGGTTCTATGCGTGCCGTATTGGGAATGGATCGGGCTCATTGGTAGATGATGGGATGGAAAGTCCATCAGCGTCCGCGCACTCAAGGTTGGGGCAGCAAATAAACCCTCCAAGTCCGCTGTAGAAGCGTAACTTGGAGGGTTTGCTGTTTTCGCAGGACCTATTTTCACCCGCCGCCACGGCGGCCGCGGCGCACCATACACCGCATCATGCGCTTGCGTGGCGGTGCGTGACAGCGGTCATGCACATGTAAAACGGTGTCCGGGGAAACAACGTGGCTGGTCCAGTCCGGTGAGAGTTATTTGCCGGAATAAGTCAGGTTCCACTGGGCCCGGATGGCATCGAGCGTTTCCATCAGCTGCACGGTTTCGGACGGTGGCATGATGGAGCTCTCCGTCCGCCCTTCCCGCAGGCAGTCCATAGCTTCGAGAGCCTGGAACAGATGCCCGGTGATGGTGCGGTCATCCGATGTCGTTTCTTCCTCCTGGCCGTTCACATACAAGGTGGCCTTCTTGGCGGCGAGAAACTCGGGAATATGGATTTTTCCTTTCGTTCCGTAAATCCAGGCATCATTGTTCATGCTCAGCCGGACCGAGCCGTGCAGGGATGCGGTTGCTGTTCCTTCGTAATCAAACAAGAGCGAGAACTGCTCGTCCACTCCGGTTTCCCCGATGAAGGCCGTGCTCTGAATCTTCGTCGGCTGCGAACCGAATACCATCGAAGCAAAGGAAATCGGGTAGATCCCGGCATCCAGCAGGGTGCCCCCGCCTTTCTCCGGATCCAGCAGCCGGCCCTCGGGGTTCCAGCCCGCATCGAAGCCGAATTCGGTCTTGAGCAGCTTGGTTTCGCCGATCACGCCGCTGTCGAGCCACTCTCTGACCTTCTTGATAACCGGGAGATAACGTGTCCACATCGCCTCCATGACGAACAAGCCCCGCTCTTTCGCATAGTCGGCAATTTCCCTGGCTTCCGCCGCGTTCATCGTAAATGGCTTTTCACACAGAACGGCTTTGCCGGCTCTCAGGCAGGTCATTACGTTCTCGTTGTGGATCGGGTGCAGTGTTCCGACATAGACAATGTCCACTTGAGGGTCGTTTGCCAGCTCCTCACAGCTTCCATAAGCCTGGGGGATGGCGAATTTATCGGCGAAGGCTTGCGCTTTCTCGATGGAGCGGCCAGCTACAGCGGCGATCTTGGCCTCCGGTGCATGGGCAAGCTCGGAAGCGAAAGTTCCTGAAATATTGCCGGGGCCCATTATACCCCAATGAATAACGCGTTTTTCAGTCATAACAGTCTCCTTTTGAATGATTGGATGAACGAACCGATTTTTCTGCGTGCAAGCAGTAAAAATGTTCAGCAATGTTAATTAAAGAGGTGCTGCTGGTTTCATGGTAACACGTTAACCGGTAACGGCGAACCTTTTTGGAACAAAACCACTTGGCTTGGAGCGGACATGCGAAACGCTAAGAAAGCAAGACAACGCGCTGCGCAATTAGAATAAACCTTTCCAAAGCCTCAGCAGCGGGCCTGACTCCCCGAACACCGGGTCCGCATCCGGCAGGGGAACCTGGTCGATTTCCTGCAGCACCTGCGGTCTTTCTCCCGCTTCGCCTGTGCGCACATTATAATCCATCCCGCCTGGATAGGCACCCACGATCTGGAAGTCGCCCGATGAGCCAAGCCGCTTATGTCCGGTCCCAGCAGGCAGCACAACGACATCGCCTGCATGCAGCTCAACCTGTTTTCCCTGCTCCCCTCCCAGCTGCAGTGTGACGGACCCGCGTATAACGCCCAAAACCTCATGGGCGTTGCTGTGGTAATGGTGGTAAGGGAATACACCGTTCGTCCAGCTGTTCCGCCAACTATGCCGGTTGAACAGGCTCTCGGTGTGATCTGCCTGACCCTTCAGGGCGCCAGGATAGAGAACAACGGGCAGGTTCCGGTTGTTGGGTATTGTACCGTCATCTTGAAACAGAAAGGTTCTCAGTTCTGGTGGCTTCTTCATCTTCTAACCTTCTTTCCGGCAAGTAAACAGGCAGATTCTCTTGCGCTACTGATAAGTTAAACATCCGGGCAGACATTATAACGGTTGAAGGGCCGAGCTAAGCTAACTTGTCTTGGCAGACTCAATGCCTCCTGCTAAAGCAAAGGGGGAACTATTCCCACGGAAAACTCATTTGCAGGAAGTCGGCGAATTTCTTGCTTTCTTCCCTGCGGTGACGCCTCATGTCGGCTCGCTGCGTAGCAGTTTCATGCAGACGAAGCTCCTCCGCCGTTTCCGGCACAATCTCCGGTACCAGCACCGGCCTGCGATTTTCGTCCAAAGCCACGAAGGTGAGAAAGGCTGTTGCCGCAATCGCCCGGATCCCCGTCCGCAAATCCTCCGTAATCACCTTGACGAATACCTCCATGGAGCTTCTGCCTGTCCACGTCACGATTGATTCCAGGCAGACCGAGTCCGTAGGACGGATCGGTAGCAGGAAATCCACGGAATCCGTTGAGGCCGTGACCACCGATTTGCGGGCATGCTTCGATGCTGTAATGGAAGCAATATCATCGATATAAGCCATCAGCTTTCCGCCGAAGAGCGTATTGTGATTATTCACGTCGGTAGGGAAAATTCTTGCTGTTTTGTAGCAGCGTGACTCCTTGACGAACCGATGTTCCATGGCATGAAGCCCTCCATTGTTTCTTTCCATCTTAACTTATTTGCCGCCGGCTGCAAACGAAGGCGTCCCGGAGCGAAAGCCCACAAGGCCTGCCAACTAAAAAAATCAGATGCAAAAGGAAAAAAATTCTTGTCGGAAAGGAAAAAAATAGAATCGAATGATGTCAAAATACGTAATGTTCTAGTAAAATAGACTTATTATGAGTCCTACCCGGATGTCAAAAGAGAAGAGGAGAACGCAATGGCTATTGTAGAAGTCGTAAAATATGACGGTCCCCCGGATGTATTTGCCTGGAAACATCCCAACCCTGAGCTGGGCACCTGGACGCAATTGATCGTAAATGAGTCTCAGGAGGCCATCTTGTTCAAAGGCGGACAGGCGCTGGATATTTTTGGGGCCGGCAGGCACACCTTGAGCACGCAAAATATTCCGATTCTGCAATCCCTTGTGAATCTTCCCTTTGGCGGCAAATCGCCTTTCGCCGCGGAAGTATGGTTCGTCAACAAACTCAACTCGCTGGATATCAAGTGGGGAACGGCGTCTCCCGTGCAGCTGCAGGATCCCAAGTACCAGATTATTGTTTCGGTACGTTCCTTCGGCCAGTTCGGACTGCAAATCGAAGATACCAGAAAATTTCTGCTTAAGTTGACCGGCACAATGAGGGTCTTTGATAAAGAAACGATGACGCAGTATTTCCGCGGCCTGTTGATGATGAATATTAAAGAGCTGATTTCAAGCTATCTCGTTCACAAGAAAATCAGCATCCTTGAAATCAACGCCTATATATCTGAAATTTCCAAGCATATTGAAGAAAGAATCGCGCCCGTCTTTCAGGAAGCCGGCATCCGGCTGCTTCATTTTTATATCGATTCCGTCAATACGCCGGATAATGACCCCGGTACGGTCAGACTGAAGGAAGCGCTGGCCAAAAAAGCGGAAATGGACATTATCGGTTATTCCTATCAGCAGGAACGTTCCTTCGATACGCTGGAGGGGGCCGCAACGAATGAAGGCAGCGGCTCGGGTCTGATGAATGCAGGCCTTGGCATGGGAATGGGGCTCGGTATGGGCGGTGCCTTCGGCAATCAGATGATGGATGTGACCCGCCAGATGAATACGTCATCGTCCACCTCATCCTCATCCGCTATTTATAAAGGATGTCCCAAATGCCAGACCATGAACGTCCATGATGCCCGATTCTGCAGCTCCTGCGGTTATAACTTCCTGGAGGCCAGCGCTCCGGGGCAGCCTGCGGCTTTTACCTGCAGCGGCTGTTCCAAGCCGCTCCCGGAAGGCTCCAAGTTCTGTCCGCATTGCGGTGATCCCTATACGCCATGTCCCAACTGCGGGGCCGACCATGCGGTAGATGCCCAAAACTGCGCCCAGTGCGGCCATTCCCTGTTGGCCGAGCAGAGCTGCAACAATTGCGGAGAGAAGGTCAGAGACGGGGTGAAATTCTGTCCCAACTGCGGGACAAGCACATCTTTGCGATGCGGCCAATGCCAGCATGAGGTGAAACCCGGCCAGAAATTCTGTCTGGAATGCGGCAACAAACTCATTGAATAGGAGGGACAAGAGATGGATTCGGAGCGATTTTACAGAAAAGTCACAACGATTATTTATGCGCTGGTTATCGCGGCGACGGTAGCGCTGATGCTGTTGTTGGGGCTGCCGCTCGCGCGGCTGAGCCATTTTGGATTCTCTCTGGGAGCGCTGATGATTGGGGAAACGGCCGTTTACGCCATGGTCATGATGTATCATTCCAACCGTAAACGCGCCCGGAGGATGATTCCCGGTTACCTGGCTTTCGGGACGGTAACGGGACTATATATGGCAGCCGTGCTTGTTGTCATTCTTGTATTTTCCATCCTGCTGGATGTTTCTGCCTTCACATACGCGCTTATCCATTTCATTCTGCTTGCAGTTGCAGGGGCGATTGCCGGCTGCGTCGCCTTGTTCACCCGCTATTCGGAGCAGGATGAGCGGGGCGCCACAGGCGCTGTCGGTCCGCGTTACTTCAAGAAATAGGAGAAGCCAACAGCCAGAAAATGAAGAGATAATGAGGGATCTCCATTGTATAAAGAAAAAGCCTCCATTCACGGGGCTGTTATCAGTATTGCGTCATTCGTGTTTTTTCCGGTTGCATTCATACTGCTGCTTCTGAGACTGATCCTGCACAGCAACATGAGTTATATGCGGCCCCGGGATTATAAAGTTGCGGCTTTAACATTCGTTGGTACGTTGGTTTTTATTAATGTTATTCTATTGAATACCTCGGGCACCGGCCAAGGGACGGCCGCTGCGGTCATGCTGGTTCTATTTGCTTTCCCCATCGCTATCCTGCTCGTGCTCGCCAGAGGCAGCAGGCGGAAATTGGAGAGGCAGCTGGAGCGGTACCGGCAGCTGGTTATCGATCAGGGAGTCTCCGGGGTGGGATATATCGCGCAGTCGGCTGGAGTCAGCGAACGCAAAGCGCTGAATGACTTGAACTTTATGGTCCGCGCCGGGCTCCTGCCTTTTACGTATATCGACCAGGACAACCGTCAGGTCATTGTCCAGCGCGTGCAGGAGCCATGGGGAAATCCGCCCGTTCCTCCAGCTCCGCAGAACGGACAGTGGGGCGGCCAGCCTATGCCTCCTATGCCCGGCGGGGAGCAGGGAGCTCCTGCGAATCCGGCCCCGCGTTCGCCTGTATCCGTAAATTGCACCGGCTGCGGGGCGGAGTCGACCATTCTTCCGGGGGAGACCCGGCATTGCGAGTTCTGCGGCAATGTATTGCCGCGCAGCGGATGAGAGCGGGTGGAGGGGGCTTTGGGAGCAGGTTATGCGTCCGAAGCTCAAGCCTTAGGCTCCTTGCCGGACGGATACGGGTTGCCTAGCGGCAACCCAGAGTTCAAGAGATAAATGAGGGATCCCATTGCTTAAACCATTATATAAAACAATGCATAAACCGATGCATAAAGAAAAAGCCTCCATTCATGGGGCGTTTATTATTATTTCGGGATTCTTTTTGATTCCGCTTGCATTAATTTTGCTGTTCATTAGATTCCTTAAACATCGAGATAGGGGGTATATGAGGGCACGGGATTTTAGAGTTGCCGGATTTGCTGTACTCATTAGTTTTCTATCGGTGAGATCGTTTTTGCAGTACTTTGATATCGATGATAATGACCCCGAGGTTCTGAGCACCATTATGATTGTTACCATTAGTCTGGGTCTCTTTTTACTGATTTTTTCACTATTCGCAGGATGGAGACAAAAAAAATTATTTGCCCGCTACCGGCAAATATTCGGAGGGGAGGAGAGTATGGGGATTGACCACCTGGCGCAAGCGGCAGGGGTCAGTTACAACAGGGCAGTTAATGATCTGAGATATATGGTCCGCGCCAGACTACTGCTCAATGTATATGTCGATCAGGGGAATCGCCAGGTCATTACGCAGCGCGTGCAGGAACCATGGGACGACGAGCCCATTCCTTCAAACCCGCAGAATGGTCAAGGGGACGACCCGCCGTTACCTCCTGTGCCTGGCGGGCAGCAGGGTGCTCCAGCGGATCCGGCTCCGCGCCTGCCTGTAGCTGTCCATTGCGCCGGCTGTGGAGCAGTCTCGACCATTCTTCCGGACGAGATCAAGTATTGCGAGTTTTGCGGCAATATTTTGCCGCGCAGCGGCTGATACCGAACATACGCGGCTTAGCGCCAGCCCAGAATTCAAGAGATAAATGAGGGATCCCATTGCATAAAGAAAAAGCCTCCATCCATGGAGCATTTATTCTTGTTTTGGCCTTTTTCTTCTTCCCGGTGGCCTATTTGCTGGTTCTGGTGAGATTCATGCGGCACAGGCATAAAAGTTACATGAGAGCGCGGGATTATAAAGTTGCGGGTTTTGCAATACTGCTCAGCACACCTATGGTGACAGCACTCATTGCAACTGCCCCCGATAGTGAGCCTGATGCCAACGGGGGAGGACCTTTACCTTTTTTCTTTCTTATGTTCGTCGCCATCCTTTTATTGATACTTTCCCGAGCCAGCCGGCTCAAGATCGAGCGTATATTCGAGAAATACAAACAATTGATTATTGTCCAACGGGTCACGGGGATCGACCAGATCGCACAGGCGGTTGGCGTCCACACTGAAAAAGTGCTGAATGATTTGCAATATATGGTTCGCGCCGGACTCCTGCCCTTTGCGTATATCGATAGGGCGAATCGCCAGGTCACCATGCAGCGCGTGCAGGAGCCATGGGACAACCCGCCCATTCCTCCAACCCCGCAGAATGGTCAATGGGGAGACCAGCCGTTCCCTCCTGTGCCGGGAGGGCAGCAGGGTGCTCCCTCGAACCCGGCTCCGCGTTCGCCTGTTTCTGTAAACTGCACCGGCTGCGGAGCAGCCTCGACTATTCTTCCGGGCGAGAACAAGTATTGCGAGTTTTGCGGCAATGTTTTGCCGCGCAATGCCTAGTAGGCAAAATGCGCAGCGGGGCAGCAAAGGCAAGGCAAAGCATGGAGAGAAGAAGCTGGACGCGGCGCACTGCGTCCGGCTTTTTTTTGCCCCAGTTTCATGGAATGTACAGCAGGCCCTGCCATATCCGTCCCTTCCGCTGTGGTTAAATAGAAGCCGGTATGATATACTTTTACACAGATTCCTATTGGTAACGCTTACAGTATTTTTGGTATGTTTTCTGATTCTATGCACCTGTCTTTTTCAAACCTATCATCTCAAAGGGAGTGGCGTGAATGGCTGGAAATCGTGCGGTAGCCTATGTGAAACCTATGGAAGTCGAGGTACAGGATATTTCTTTTCCGGATTTGATTCTGCGCGATGGGCCGGGAGTAAATCCGCTCAATGTGGGACGGAAATGTGAGCATGGCGTCATTCTGAAAGTCGTAACCACCAACATTTGCGGCAGCGATCAGCATATGGTCCGGGGCCGTACGACAGCTCCCAGCGGCTTGGTGCTGGGTCATGAAATAACCGGAGAGGTTATCGAGGTTGGACGCGATGTCGAGTATATCCGGAAAGGCGACCTGGTCTCCGTTCCGTTTAATATTGCTTGCGGGAGATGCCGCAGCTGCAAGGAACGCAACACGCATGTTTGTCTTAATGTGAATCCGGACCGTCCGGGCTCCGCCTATGGGTACGTCGATATGGGCGGCTGGGTCGGCGGACAGTCGGAGTACGTCATGGTTCCTTATGCGGACTTTCAGCTCCTGAAATTCCCGGACAAGGAACAAGCCATGGAGAAAATAATGGATTTGACCATGCTCTCGGACATTTTCCCGACGGGTTATCATGGCGCTGTCAGCGCTGGCGTCAAGCCGGGCTCGACGGTATATATCGCCGGTGCCGGGCCGGTTGGTCTGGCTGCCGCGCATTCGGCCCAGCTATTGGGAGCGGCTGTTGTAATTGTAGGCGATCTGAACAGCGAGCGTTTGGCGCAGGCCAGAAGCTTCGGCTGCGAGACTGTCAATCTGAAGGAGCATGCGAATTTGGCCGAGCAGATCGAGCAAATTCTGGGCGTGCCTGAAGTGGACTGCGCCGTTGACTGCGTAGGCTTTGAAGCGCATGGTCACGGTCATGCCCACGGCGAAGCGCCGGCAACGGTGCTTAACTCCATTATGGAAGTGACGAGGGCCGGCGGACGACTCGGTATTCCGGGTCTTTACGTCACGGGTGATCCGGGTGCTATCGATGCGGATGCCAAGCATGGAACGCTCAAGATCCGCTTTGGCTTGGGCTGGGCCAAGTCCCATACGTTCGTTACCGGACAAACGCCTGTCATGCAGTATCACCGGGACTTGATGATGTCGATTCTCAGCGGCCGGGCGCAAATTGCCAAAGCGGTCAATGCAACGAAAATTTCGCTGGACCAGGCTCCGGCTGCATATGCCGAATTCGACAAAGGGGCTTCGAAGAAATTCGTAATCGATCCGCATGGCCTGGTTAAAGCCTGATCCGGGGCAGAGGACCTGATCTGCTTGCGGCACGGTGTTAAATACGCTATGTTGGTCATACAATGAAATATCAAGGCCGTCCGATAAGGAGCAGCGAACCTGCCGCCTGTCCACGGCATATGGGGATATATAATGAATCGTTATGAAGCGGAGTTCAGCAATCTGGTCAAAGCTTACCGGAAGCGGCATATGGGCAAAGGGCCAAGCCGGATCACAACGACCTTCTGCAAACAGTGGGCGATTTGTGAGATGGAGGGCAATCTGTCGCCGGTGGAGAAATTTATGGCCTCGGCGGAAGAAGGAAAGCATATCCTGCGCGAAGCCCGCACGCAGTGGGTGAAGGATATGTACCGCAAGGAGCCGCCGGTTGAGATGGAAGAACTGCTGGGTGCGAAGCTGATGGATTTATTCGTCGATATTGATATTGACAAGGATTTCGGGATGTCTATTTTCGTCTTCGATCAAGATATCCAGCAGAAGTTTAATAGCGTTTAGCGCAAGAGGATTGGCGCTTGGCAGCGTTCCTGCCCAAGACCAGCCGCATGATGATGATTTCGTGAAGAAATCATTCTCCTGCGGCTTTTTTTATCCCGGGGACCTGATTTACAGCTTGGTTTGATCGTGGAGCAAGGCCATTATTAAATGTTCAAAAAGTGCGGGGAGATGATTTACATGGGAAAGACGCTGCATTCGGGCCGAATTAAATTGCCTAGCAAGCCGGACCCGAAGCTGTGGGTAGGAAAGGCGCCGTTCGGGCTGGGGAAATTAAAGCCCCACCATATCCGGGATACGATGAAGGTTGTTTGGGACAACCGGGATAATTTGCCGTACGCGTACCGCATATTGACGCAAGGTGTCTGTGACGGCTGCGCGCTTGGGGTATCCGGTCTCTATGACCAGACATTGACCGGTCCGCATATCTGTACAACGCGGTTGAACGTGCTGCGGCTCAATACCATGCCGGCGATCAAGCCGGAGCTGCTCCATGCGGACATTGATGAGCTGCGCAAGCTGGACAGCACCGCGCTGCGCAAGCTGGGCAGGCTGCCGTATCCGCTTCTGCGGCGCAAGAACGAACGCACCTTCCGCCGCATTACCTGGGAAGAAGCGCTGGAGCGGATCGCAGCCAAGATCCGCGGCATCGATCCCAAGCAGCTGGCTTTCTATCTGACAGCGCGGGGGATTACCAATGAGGTGTATTATGCGGCGGCGAAGGCCGCGCGTTTTATCGGCACCAACAATATCGACAACGCTTCCCGCATCTGCCATTCCCCTTCCAAGACGGCGCTGAAGCGTTCTGTGGGGATCGGGGCATCCAGCTGTAATTACAAGGATTGGATCGGAACGGATGTCCTGGTTTTCTGGGGCAGCGTAGCGGCCAATAATCAGCCGGTCTCCACGAAATATATGTATGCCGCCAAGCGCAACGGCACCAAAATCATAGTCATTAATCCCTACCGCGAGCCTGCAATGGAAGGCTACTGGATTCCCTCCATCGCAGAGTCGGCATTGTTCGGGACGAAGCTTGCGGATGATTTCTACCAGGTCAATATCGGCGGAGATATTGCCTTCATGCACGGCGTGATGAAGCATTGGTTCGAAATGGAGGAGGAGCAGCCGGGCTCGGCCATCGACCATGAATTTGTGCGGGAGCATGTCAACGGATTCGAGGAGCTGCGCGCCCATGTGAAGAACCAGGACTGGGCATTGCTGACGAAATCTTCCGGTCTTACTAAGGAGCGGATGCGCGAGTTTGCGGTGCTGCTGGCTAAAGCCAGGTCCGGCGTATTTGTGTGGAGCATGGGGCTGACCCAGCACCGTTTCGGTACGGACAATATCTCGCAGGTGGCGAACCTCGCCCTGCTGCGCGGATTTCTCGGTCGTGAGCACTGCGGTCTGATGCCGATCCGCGGGCACAGCGGCGTTCAGGGCTCCGGCGAGATGGGAGCGGATCCGTTCAGCTTGCCGGGGGGCGAATTCAAGGGCGCTGACATACCGAGGGTCGAGCGGGAGTGGGGCTTTGAGCTTCCCCGCTGGCAAGGGGATATTGTCGGTGTGTCGCTTGAAAATACGCAGCTGCCCGACGATCATGAACGCAAGCTGAAGGTGTTCTACACCTCGGGGGGCAATTTCCTGGAGACGATGCCCGATCCGGAATTTGTGCGCACCTGCCTGGAAAGCGTGGATCTTCGCGTCCATCAGGATATTGTCCTGAATACGTCGACGCTTGTTGACGCACAGGAAGAAGTAATTGTGCTGCCGGCCATGACCCGTTACGAGCAGCCGGGTGGAGGGACTTCCACATCGACGGAGCGAATGGTCTATTTCTCTCCGGAAATTGCCGGCCCGAGAGTGGAGGAAGCCCGCGCGGAGTGGCAGATCTACGGGGAGCTTGCGGCCAAGGTGAAACAGGACCGGCCCAATCTGGCGGCTTTCGATAGCGCAGCCGCCATACGCGTAGAGATTGCCCGGGCGGCGCCTGCCTATAATGGCATCCAGAAGCTGCAGGGGAAAGGCGATGTGTTTCAATCCGGCGGCGCATGGCTGTGTGAGGATGGCATCTGTCCGACAGCGGACGGTAAAGGAAACCTCATTGCCATCGAGCTGCCGGAGCTGCGCAAGCCCGAGGGTAATTTCTACGCAACGACAAGGCGCGGGAAGCAGTTCAACTCCATGGTGTACAGCGATACAGACTCCTTCAACGGGGCGGACCGGTACGATGTGCTCATGCATGCCGATGACTGCGCGGCGCTTGGCATTGCCGAAGGAAGCGCGGTTGTCATCTATAACCGCATTGGCATGATGCATGCGCGGGCGAAGAAAGCGGATATAGCACCGGGCAATATCGAGCTGTTCTGGCCGGAAGGAAATGTTCTTTTTCCCAAAGGTGTTTATGAACCCCAGGCCGGAATACCCGAATACAATACCTCGGTGGTCATCGAGAAGGCGGAGACTTTCCATGCGCTGAAGGATACCCGCTATGTGGAGAAGCGTATTGACGAGCTGGAGATGGATATTCCCACCTGAGGGCACGGCAAGCAGTAGAGAATTGCCAACGGGGATGCAACTTGAAAGCAACCGATGGGCTGGCTTGGAGGGGAGGGATCGTCATGGACAGCAAAGCAACAACGGGATGGCGCGTTATCCGTTTTGACGGCGGCGGGTCTGTGGAGAAGGATGACGAAATTGCAACGGAGATGCCGCTAACGGTCCGGCTGGACGGCGAGGAATTTGCCACTATCGTATGCACGCCCGGCGATTTGGAGGATATGATGGTCGGATTTCTGGCCTCGGAGGGCGTGATCCGGACAATAGACGATCTCAAATCGCTAACGCTGGATGAAGCGCGTGGATTTGCTTATGCGGAGCTTCATATCAAGCAGTCCACAGGCAAGGAGTTTCATTCCAAACGGTTTATCGGCTCCTGCTGCGGGAAGAGCCGGCAGTTTTATTTCCATAATGACGCCCGGACAGCGAAGACGATCATGAGCCGCCATCCCATTGCGGCCGGGCAATGTCTGGAGCTGATGCGGCTGCTTCAGGAGAGCTCGACGGATTTTCACCAGACGGGTGGCGTCCATAATGCGGCAATCTGCACGGCCGATGCGATGATTGCCGTGCGGACGGACATCGGCCGTCATAATGCGCTTGACAAGCTCTACGGTCATTTGCTGCGAAGCCGCATTCCGGCTGGGGACAAAATCATTGCTTTCAGCGGGCGTATTTCCTCTGAAGTCGTGCTGAAGGTGGCGAAAATCGGCTGCGGCGTTCTGTTGTCCAAGTCGGCTCCAACCGATCTTGCGCTGCAGCTTGCGGAGGATCTGGGCATCACCTGTGCCGGATTCATCCGCCGCGGCAGCATGAACGTCTACACGCATCCGGAACGGATCCGTTCCTAGCTTTCACGCGGTTGTAAGACGATCCGGCGCGGCAAATTCCGATACCCGATCTTGCCAATGTCATGGTAGACTGGAAATTAGAAGAAAGCCATGAGAAATGAAGGTGCTTAGTTTATGGAATCAGGGCCCGAACTGCCTGATGGTCTGATGCTGCCGGACGGAACGCTGAACAGCGGGCATATTATCAAGCGCGAGATTTTGTACCGGGGAATGAACGGGCAAGCGGTAGAGCGGATCTACTGCCGGCCCGGACAGAGCTATATCTATAAACCGTTAACCAATGACGAGCAGTGGGGGAAAGAAAAATGGGTCTACGATCACGTACTGCCCTCGTTTCCTCCGATTTACCCGAAAATATTGCTGAGCTCCTTCAACCGCCAAACCGGCGGACATGCCATTCTCTTCGAGGATATGGGCCGCCTGGATCACATTTTCCGGAAGGAAGTGGCGGTGGAGCTTGCTGAGCTTGTGGCAAGCTGGCATGCTCTTGATACGGTCCCCTTGCTGGATGCGCCGCTCAGAGGGCCCAAGCCGCCGATTGAAGCGATTATCGGCGATCTCCGCCGGAATCAGGCCGAAACGGCCGCCGCCCTGATGTCGGCTTCCATCCCGGAAGCATTACTGATACGCGTATACCAGGCGATGGAGCATGCGGAATTCCCGGCCAAACCGGTCATCTCTCATGGCGATCTGCATGCAGGCAACTACGCGGCCGTACAAGGAAGACTCGTGGTGCTGGACTGGGAGCATACCCATCTTAATTCTCCCTTATGGGATTTGTATCATATGATCGACATGTCCCATCCTTTGTTTCCGAAAAGCATGACGGAGGACAGCCGAAATGACATTCTGCAAGCTTATCTAAAGGCGGCCGGACATGACGGTCATCTGTCTGGTAAGGAGGGAGCGGATTTCAAGCGGCAATATATGCTGTTTGCCAGCATCTTCTCGATCTGGATGATCCGGCTGATCCAGGGCGACCTCGCCCGCAATGACGGCAAATGGCCGCGCGAGCAGCTTATCAGGCAGCTGCAGGAAACGACCGAAAGTCTGAAGCAGTGCGCAGACGGGTTATAGCATCCGTCCTTTGCACCGGCATATTGAACAGCCCGGCTAATCCCCCTGTCGCAATCGGCAGGGGGATTTTTCTGCGAATCAACCGTCCGGGCCGCTGCCATAAATCGGGCCTGGCATCGGAAGAGGTGCTGCGGACGGTTATCCGTGCAGCGCGGGCAGCATGAAGGGAATGACGGCAAAGCTGCTGACGGCACCTTCACCAACCTGCTGCACGCCAATTGTGATGAGACGGTCCACATGCTGCGGAATGGGCAGGGCCAGCGTCTCGTACAGATGCAGGCCGCTCTGCGCCACCTGGGCTTGATGGGTGCCGGGCGCGCCGCGGCGCGCAAGCTCTTCAGGCGTGGCTGTTCCGTCGCACCACCATACGGTATAACGGCCGGAAGCGGTCGGTATGGTGAAGCGGAGCTTGAGCAGCGTCCGGTGGAAGAAATCGATGCCAAGCAGTTCTGCAGTGAAAGGCGGCGGAATGGCGGGAATGTCCGGCTGCCTGACCGCTCTTACAACTCCGCCGGGAGGTCCGCTGCGTCCATAATAGGCCAGCCGGGCCATATACGTCACGACTGATACCGCTGCCGGAGGCGGAAGCGGATCGTTGAACACCAGCACCTGCGGAAGATTTTCGGCTGGGAAATCGGCCACTTGAACCCATAAGGACGGGTGCTTGAGATCCTGAACCAGCCGGCCCGGCCCGGAATCAAACGATGTACTGGACGCCCCGGCGTTTGCGGAAGAGCGGAACAGGATGTCGGAGCCGTCAACGGCAATCACATTCTCGGTTACCCCGCCGGTGGAGAAGATGCCCCCGATAAAATCAGGCAGCCCGTTCACGCCGGTTACGGATGACCGGTACACGCCGTCGCCTGCCGGGATTGCACCGCCGAAGACGGCATCCGCCCTGCGGGGGGCTGCGGACTGCCGGTAGAGGATCAGCCGCCCGCCGGCCCGCCGGACGAGCGGATCCGGTTTCCAGTCCGGCTCGCCTGCGGAAGCGGCGCGGCGCGTAATGCGGGCGGTGCCTGACTCGTACGCAGCCGATTCAAATGGCGGCGGGAGCGGCTCATGGCGCAGCGTCAGCGGAGCTTGCGGGCTCCAGGCGGAATAGCCGCTGACGCGGTCCCAGGCATCGATGGCCCGTGCTCTGGATTGCAGCAGCACATCAGGGAAATCAACATCGAAGGAGCGGGCAGATGAGTAGGCAAGCTGCGGGTCTTCCGGCCGCCGCGAACGGTTGTAGAAGGTGCGGCGAAGCTCGCGCGAGCCCACTGTCGGGCTGGCGGTAACAATCTCCTCAATCTCCACGCCATGCGCCCGTTGGTCGGACTGCCTGGTCAGTTGGGTTAACCGCACCTGAAAGCGCTCCTCCAGTACAGGCAATGGCTTGAAGACAGCTATCGTCGGGTTGACCGGGACGGGCTCAAGGAGCTGCGGGGAAACGGGCTCAGGCAGCCGCACCTCCGCACCTATATACATGGGGGCATCCGGAACGCCCAGTTCCTTGGCTATTGCCGGCACCACAATAACCAGGTTGCTGGTTTCCCCGTTATCCCCATTGCGGATCCGGTAGGCATATCCGGTATGGTCGGGAGTTTCCAGCGGTCTTGCGAGCAAACTGTCCAGCTCGCAGCCCGCTGCCCCCGGTCCGTCGCAATAAGCAAAGCCGCAGAGCAGCGCGACCTCCCAACGCAGCCCAAGCAGCAGCTCAAGCATCTCCCATGCCGTCGGCTCCCCGGCAATGGCGTCTGCGGGAGAGGAGGCACGGGCCCTCTGAGCGGTATGGACAAGCTCGGCCCATTGGTCTTTCGTCAGAGTGACGGGCTGGCTGTAACGTTTGGCGACGATGTCCAGCTCGGCATCAAGGCTTTTCTCCACAGCAATTTCAGCGACCCGTTCCCAGTCCAGCTGGCGGTCGCGAAACAGGTCGAGGATGCGCAAATTCTCCAGCGTACCGCCAGTGCCGAGTACGGCAATGGTATCTATGGACTGCCCTTCCACATAGACGGATGCCCCGTCCGTTACGGTGCGCAGAGCCTCAAGCGCGCTGGTCTGAGTATTATGAAAGGCGATCCGGGCATCTGACCCTCGCCAGACAAAAGCGACCGCTTGTGCCGGTGCGGGGAGCTTGTATTCGTCTGCGAGCAGCAGCCCGCCAACAGTCGGGCTCCCCAACAAGTCCCACCACGCCGGCGGGTAAGGGGAGGGGGAAAGCCGTGAACTGACAAAACGTAGATTAAGAGGAGCCCGTTCGACGAGAACGACCTGCGGCAGACGGGGATATCCGCTGCCGGGCGAAAGCTCCGCATGCGGAAAATGCCAGCGCAGCCGGTTGCCTGCCGGCAAGTCATTCACCCACCCCAGCGCTGATAAATAGATGGTCATGGCGTATCGCCTCCCTTTTTCATTGCGGCTGTCAGATCCGCAACCGGAAACTCTCCGGGAAGCGGGAGATGGATAAAAGCATTCCTGCCTGCTGGAGCCGGAGGCGTCTCTTCATGGGAATGATCCTGTATGTCCGTGTTTCCGCCACTTCCTTCGCCGGGCCCTCCCAACAGGGCATCGCGGATATTTTCCAAAGCGTTGCCGCGATACTGCTGGTCGTCTGCCAGACGGAGTCCGGATTCATTTAACCGTTCGAGCAATCTGCCCGGGCGGGGGAACGGGACGGGATCCGGCCTGGGAACATGAATCGGGATAGGCAGCGGTATCGGCGTCGGAATTTTATCCGGCAAATGCCATGGAAATGGACGCAAGGCGAAAGGAAGCGGCCACGTAAGACCGAGCGGCTGCACGAACCGCAGAACGGCTGTTTCCGGCATCGGTCCGGCGGAATCCCCGGGATACAACCTGGGCAGCCCCGTTTTGAAAGGATCAAATGCCAGCGTGAGCGTGTATTCGCCGCGCGGCAGCCGGGTCGGAATGCCGCCTAAGGATCCGGTGAGAAAAGCAGAGCTTCCGTCAAATCCGGGCAGCGCCAAAACCTCCAAGGCCAAAGCGCGGCGGTGCGCATAAGACGTCGGGCAGCCCTTATCCGGTGCCGTATGGCGGACGCTGAGCGTAAGGGTAACCCGGCGCCAATCGACAGGTTCAGGCGTTCGCAGCCACAAGGCATACGGCCTGCCCTCCGTATCGCAAACCGCTTCGATAGTCGTTGCCGTAACCGTATCGTTGATGCCGGACAGCATGACGCTGCCAAGACCGAATTTCGCGCCTGTTTCAGCCGCAAATCCCGTGAACCGCAGCGCCGAGGTTTCGTTCAGCGGACCAATCAGGGAGGCAAGGCCAGCCGGTAGCCTCCATGAGACCGGCGGCGCCGTCAGCTCGACGGGATAGGGCTTCAGCGGTACAGGTATGGGAATGACAGGCAGATCCGGTATCGGCCTGATCTCGCCGATCGGCGTCAGCGGGTTGATGGGCAGACGTTTGTCGAGAACAATGCTGCCAATGCCGCTGGCTTCGCGGTAATGACGGACAGGATCGATTTTGCCGAATTTATGGATCTTATTGGATTCCGGCAGGGGACACTCCGTTGTGGTATGCCTGCCAGCGGCGTCATAGTAGACACTCAGGCAGGTATGCGGCCAGGCCAGATGGGCCCTGAAGCCGGTGAAAGCCGAGACGCAGCCGGACCATTCATCGATCCGGACCTCCCCGCTTTGCGGATGGTCGAACAGAATGGTCAGCTTCGCCGGGCCTGATTCCGCAGGAAGCGATGACATCACGACTTCCTGGTCGGGCGCGGCGGTTCCGCCGTGAGCGGCGATCCAGTTCCTGCTCTCGGGCGGCAGCGAGCTGGTGCCGTCAGACACGGATTGGGGCAGGAGGGTTTCCGTAATGACCCCACCATGCTCATAGGTGATGCGGAACTTAAGCGGGGCTTGCGCGAAGATTCCGCTCACATACGGCACCATGAACCGGACGGCAGCCTTGTATCCGCGGTAGAGGGGGAATCCGAAGCCGAATTGGGTCGGATTCCACGTATCCAGCGTCCACTGCGTCCATGGATATTGAACCTTGGAAAACAGCTTCGTATCCCCGAAGGTGGAATAAAAGATATAAGGACGGAGTGTTTCCGGATAAGCCACCTCGAATTCCTTATCATAGAACCAGTCCACGGGACTGGCCGGCGGCAACGGAGAGGAAGCTCCGCTGCCGGAAGGATGGACTGCGGTCGATGCACCCTTCAGATGAAGGCGGTACCGGCCGGGCATCAGCAGTTTTTTGCTGATCGAGCCGGTCGAGGCCTGTGCGGCCTCCTGATAACGGATAGCGTAGACGTAAAAACGCTGCTGCCGCTCCGCTGCCGACCGCACGCTGATTCGATCAACAGGAACCGGGAAGGCGAACCGGGCGGAGACCAGCCGCAGATTGGAGAAGACCGTGCCGTGATCCTGATAAACGGCTGTGATACCATCTTCGGTGACGAGCTTCGGAACATTTGGGAAACGCCGGCTGCTGGCGACTATGAGAAACAGCACCACCTTCGACACCAGGAAGCTGCCGCCTCCTTGTGTCTCGAACCGCAGGGAGAACCCTCCGGTTTCCAGCACCCGTGTGGGAATCTCGGGCCTGAACGCCGTCAAGAGACGGTCCCCTTCCGCTGCGGGAGTCAGCTCAAACGCTGCGAAGCGCTGCGGCGCAGCAGACAGAAGCTGCGGAGAGCCGTAGCCAAAAAAAGTATCCACGGTCTTCTCGGGAGAACCAAGCGGGAAGGTGGAGGTGTCTATCTTGGCGGTCATCCAGGCATAAGGATCGCAGCCGAGCACATGCAGCTGTGCCGTGCTGCCGCCCGGACCATCCGCCCAAACCGCCCGCACATCCGGCACCGGAACGCCGTGCACCAGATCCGTCAATTCAAGCTCCAGCAGCTCATCGGTTACGGTATAACCGCCCTGAACGGCCGGGCTCACGGCCTGGCTGGCTTCGACTTTGCCTGTGCGGTCCGTCACCCGTTTGCTGAAGGGCACCACCAGCTCCAGATCCGGCCAGGGCTTGTCCGTATCCAGATTCCACTGCAGATCGCTGATGATGTGGATGGCGTCGACAGGCTTCTGCTGTACCGTCGAAGCGCCGTTAATCACATACGTTCCGGCAGCCAGGGGCGAAGAGATGGAGGGAGGCCTCACGACATCGTCCCCGAAGGACTTGCTGAATGACACGTCGGGAATCGGCCACGGCAGATTGAGATTGCCTTTAATTTCGAACCGGAACAAAGTAGGGGTCGGGAAATAAACCTCCGCATCCGCATCGCCGCTGAGGACAAATTCAAATTTCCAGATCTTGATGCCAATTTCTCCATGAACCTTGATGCGGGCGTTCACCAGCAGCGGGTCCCACCCTACATAGGCGTGGAGCGATACGGCCAGCTTGGCGAAGAGTTTGAGTATATCCCCGATTTCAAACGAGCCGCCGATGGCAAGCGTCCCCCCGAAAGCGATGCGATGATGGTTGATACGGAAATAAGCCTCGGCCTTCTGCGAGAAAAGTAGACGGATGACGGGGACCTTCTTGAGCACCTCCAGCTTCACCGGCTTGCTCTCCGTGCCCAGGTCCAGATACCAGGCGTCAGGATCGGAGAAGGAGAAGAACAGATCCAGCTGACCGCTGCCGTCCAGCAGCTCGAGATCGACATTGACGCCTACGCCAAGGGCAAGCGAGGCGCTGTCCGCATCGAACACAAAAAAACCTTCAGCGCCGAAACCCTCTTTCTGCAGCAGCTTGCCTTTCCCGCCAAATATAAAGGTGCCGCCGGGGAGCAGAAAAGCGAATCCTACAGGATTCAGCTCGAAAGCAAAACCTTCGTCCGCTTTGGTGCAGATGATCGTCCGGATGCCTACGCCGACCGAGGTATGGTCGATCGGACCGGCCATCCAGCGGTCGATGCTTCCGGTGTCGCGCGCCCATTTGACATAATCTTCAGCCGTGGGATGGGCGATCGGCATCCCTTCCTTCTCCAGGCGGGCGACGAAATTATACGCAAAGTCGCCGCCGATCCCGCGCAGCCCAAGTCCGGTGGGACCCAGCGGAATGGAAGCCCCCTTGGGCAGTTCCCCGTCCAGACCCAGCACAAGCCCGCGTTCGCTGAAGCCGCCGTAAATGGCTGCGCCGATGCCAAGCGGAATCAGCTTGAGCGAGCCTTGTCCCATCCAGCTGCCGCGCTCCCCGTCAAAACCAAAGCCGAGGGCGCCCTTGTATTTGCCTTCGGACTTGACGCTCAGGTCCCCGAGCACCGTCTGCCACTGCTTGATCCGGATGGGGGGATCCTCCCCCGTTACATGGATATCCGCGCGCGCCCGCGAAATGACGGCTTCAATCCGCATGAACGGCGTGACACCGGAGAAGGGGAAGGCGCCCCGCACCAGTACCGTGACCGTTTCTTCCGCATCGTTCACGGCAATGATTTTGACCAGCGGCGAGGAAGCGAGAACCTCTCCCGCCTTCAGATCATGGAGAAATTCGTACAGCTTGTCCTCCGCCATTCCCGGCAGGGCTTCCACGAAATCGGCGATAGCTTTCCAGATCACTTCCCGAATCATCTTTTCGAACCATTCGAACATCATCAATCTCCTCTCGTTTTACGCATGGTATTGGACGAAGAGGGGTCATCGGGCAGCTTCGTGATGGGTGATGCCATCGGGTAAAAACTAGAAGGGTTTTCTTTGGCCGGCAGGCGGACTTCAGATGCCAGACGGCTGTAGTGCGGCAAGTGCGCGGGTTTGTTAAAGAGGCAAGGAGACTGAAGTGGAATGAACAGGTAAGGCTTGCTTGCAGAATCAATATAACATATCGCCATGACGAGAAATATAGTCGCCCGGACACGCCCGGTAGTCCATCTTTCAGCCTATATCTTGTTGAAAGCTGCCTGTTTGAAGCCGCTTGCCATACAAAAGCCGGAAGGGCGGACGAGAGAGCGATGGAAATTCTTCCGGCTTTCGGGCTTGGTTATGGCGTATCGAACAAGCAGCTTATTTCCTCACATAACCCTTCCGGTGGTGGAAGGAGACGGAACGGTAGGAGCGCGCAAGCTTAAGCCGCTTGGCTTCTGTCAGTCGGGATGCGCTCATGGACAGGCTTTTATTGAGCGCCGGTTTCATAACCAGGCTGCCGGGACGCTTGTCGCGCAGAAAGTTGCCGTATGTCTCAAACTCCGAGAAACCGAACTGTTTTTTCATATTGATGCTGCGGATAATAGCCTGGTACCAGGGAATTCCGTGCCTTTGCTCGATAGTACGTTTCAGCTGGCTCACCTTGGCGCTTTCGAACAGCATATAATGGGTGACGAACGAGGTTTTGGAGGAATGCTTCCGGCCCATCAGCTTCCGGTAGGTCTGATAGTATTCCGGCTGGCTCCAATTCCGGTAATAAAAGATCGGCAGGCCGCTTTCGGTTAGAAATGCATGAGGGCGGATAAGAATGGTGTCGGCGTCGATCACCAGATAATACTTGTTCGCGCCGAGCTTGCTGCTGCCGAGCTTCAGGAGCTGCTGGAACAGCCAACCGGAACGCTCCCATTTGGCCGAGCGGTAATGAATGTTTTTCTTGGTAATGGGCAGGACGGTATTCTCATTGATGAAGCTGCAGTTTTTTTGCTTGCATAATCGTCTCATTCGGGGGGTGTCCGGGGAGACAATCATGAATTTGCCGATGGGGTGCTTCACCATTTTTCTAACGCTGTCTATGACATGAGGGAGGGTTCCCAGATCCTTCTCGATCGCAGGAATCACTACATCAATAGCGGGAAGGGGCATCTTTTCATCTCCGTTTCATAATAGGAACGCTATAAAATATTCAGGCAGCCTCCCGCGGGTGTTGCCAAGTAGCGGATATTTGCCAGATCTGTATGTTTGCACAAGTGCTCATGCTGTAAGCAGCATATGGTATCAGGAGGTGAAGCCGATGAAACGAAAGAACTATTCCAGTGCGACCATTCGGGGCAAGCTGCGCGTATGCAGAATGTTGTCGGCCTGCAGACCGCTCCGCAAGCATGTCCCACATACCGTGCCACTGCGTTTGTCCAACCTGAAAATGATGGCGGCCCGGTACTCCTCGGTATATATAAAGCCGGATATCGGTTCATACGGTATCGGCATCTACAAACTGACTTGTTTACCCAGAGGTTATGAACTGTTCTCCACGCGCAAAAGAAAACAGAATAGACAGACTTTCCTCAGCCTTGCCGAGGTTATAAGCCATATTAACATGCGGCAGAAAGGGTGTAGAATGATCATTCAACAGGCCATAAAGCTGGGTCAGCTTGCTGGCCGGCCTTATGATATCCGCAGTATGATCCAGCGCAAGCCGCGGGAGTCCTGGGTATGCACCGGGATCATGGCCAAGATCGGAGTCAGAAATCGGATAGTGACGAATGTCTATCAAGGCGCAAGTCTGCACACCTATTCTTCGCTATTGAAGCAAAGAGGACTGTCCGAAGAAGCGCGGAGCAGCCATATCGCGTATGTAACCCGGAAATCTCTGGAGATCTCCCGTTTTCTCAGCACCAGACAGAAGGGCATGCATGAACTGGGAATAGATTTTGCCATGGACCGTAACAATCGGCTATGGATTCTCGAGGTCAACTCCAATCATCCGCAGTTTCATCCGCTCAAAAATGTAGATCCCCCTGCATACCGCCGGATGATGTCGTTTGCCCGAAGCTATGGCAGGCGCACCGCCCACTAATGAGGCTGTCATGAAGAGAGCAGTGGCAAAAAGAGACGACGGACAGCGGCAAAATGCGAACGATGATTCGTTATGCGCAATCAAGTTTGCTGTCCGGTGCGTCGATGCGGCATGCTGATAGACGAAGGGAAAATTTCGGATGGACAAGGCCAACCCCAGGCGCCTGTGCACACGAGCCAGCAGGCCGTGCTCTGAGGCTCCGGAAAGTGCAAGCGCAGCGGCAACGGAGTGCGTACATCGGACGACCGGGATCATCCGGCTGACGACCATAAAGAATACCCCCATCCTTTCAGTCTGGGGGTATTCTTTATGGTCGGATAGAATCGTTTGCTTGCGTTTGTTGGCGTTTCGCATGATACTTAGGTGGAGAAATGTATAACCAATCATGAACGCAAGGGGGCGGACCTATTGTTCGCAGCACAGCGCAGGGACCGGATATTGCACAGGCTCAGAGAGAACCGCCAGATTATCGTGAAAGAACTGGCGATAGAAATGAACGTGTCGGAAGGGACGCTGCGGACCGATTTGCGCCTGCTGGAAGAAGAGGGCTTGCTGGAGCGGACGCATGGCGGCGCCGTACCGGTGAAGTCCGCTTCCAACCCTTCTCTTCAGCCGGCTCCTTCCCGCAGCGAGCTGAATCAGAAGGAGAAACAGGCTATAGGGAGGCAGGCGGCGGAGCTTGTCCAACGGGGACAATGCATCCTGCTTGACGCCAGCTCGACGGTGTTTGAGCTTGCCAGATGCCTCTCGGAGATGGACTATCTGACTGTCGTCACGAACGGACTGTCTGCGGCTGAGGAGATCGGGCGCAATCCGCGCAATAACGTCATCCTGATCGGAGGCATTCTGCGGCATGGTTCCCGGACGGTTGAGGGTGTGCTGGGCAGAAGCATCCTGCAGGAGGTGCATGCCGACCTGTTTTTTACGTCGGCGGAAGGCTTCACGCTGGACACCGGAATGACGGATTTCAGCATGTATGAAGCGGAATTAAAGAAGCTGATGGCGGCGAATGCTTCACAGGTCGTTGCGCTTCTTGACCATACAAAGCTCGGGAGAAGGTCCATTGTTACGTCTATCCAGGCGCAGGCGATCCACACGTTGATTACAGATAGCGCCGCCGATCCGTTGTTTCTGAGGACGCTTGGCCGGATGAATGTCATTCAGGCGACTTAAACTGCCGGAAAAACGCAGCAAACGGTGGGATTCGTACAGGCATATGCTGCCGTATGTAATTGAAAACAACTGCAAATAAACGTTGACACTCGAAAGAAAACGAAAGGATAATGAGAAGAGTAATTGAACAACGGATATGAGCGGGAGGCGCAACATGTTGAACACGATTGACGGATATATAATCGATTTGGATGGGACGGTATACAAGGGTAAACAGTTGATTGACGGCGCCGCAGAAGCGGTAGCGTTCCTCAAATCCAGAGGCAAGCGGATCGTCTTCCTAAGCAACCGCGGCAATATCTCCAGGCGCATGTGCTGCGAGAAGCTCACAGCACTTGGTCTTGATGTGGCGGAGGAGGAGATTGTACTGACCTCTACGGTTACGGCCCGTTATTTGCAGCGGCATATGCCGGGCTGCAGGACCTGGGTGCTCGGCGAACAAGGATTGAAGGACGAGCTTGCCGCATATGGGGTGAAGGAGGCAGCCAGGCCGGAGCTGGCTGATTGGCTGGTTATCACGCTTCATGAAACGCTGACCTACAAAGAGCTTAACGATGCTTTCCGGGCGGTACGGGGCGGAGCCAAAATCATTGCGACAAACGCCGACAAAACGTTCCCTGGCGATGACGGCGATGCGATCGATGTCGCAGGCATGATCGGCGCTATCGTTCATTCAACGGACGTGCAAGTCGAGGTCACGGTCGGAAAGCCATCCTCGCTTATGGCGGAAGCGGCACTCGACGTTCTAGGTCTGCCGCCGGAACGCTGCATGGTGATTGGCGACAGCCTCGCATCCGATATCGAGCTGGGCCAGCGTGCAGGCATGATGACGGCGCTCGTGCTGACGGGATCGGCAACACGGGAGATGGCGGTGGCCGCGGCCAAACAGCCGGATCTCGTCTGGAATTCGCTTGCGGATGTCAGTACTGAGATGGAGAAGATGGTGTAATGACAACGTTTAACCCTATCATGGCGGACGGCCAGGCGGATTTTTCCTTCCCCGAGCCTATTCTCATCGAGCGGGATGCCGCAAGAAAGGTCGCGCCGTACATTACAAGCATAGGTCGCGCGAAAGTGCTGATTGTGGCAGATGCTATCACCTCAGGCATCGTCGGCGAGCGGCTGTGCGAATCCCTGGATGCAATCGGCATCAAGGCGGTCATCCTGCGGATAACGCCCAATCGCAGCGGCGATGTCGTAGCAGACGAGGCATCGATTGTCCAGGCCCTGCTGGACATCCAGCGGCATGGGGTGGACCTGCTTGTCGCGGCTGGAAGCGGAACGATTCACGATATTGTGCGCTACGCCGGATATACAGCAGGGGTGCCTTTCCTGTCTGTACCTACTGCTCCGTCGGTGGACGGGTTTACTTCCCTGAGCGCGCCGATCCTGATCCGCGGCCAGAAGATAACGGTGCCGGCGATCGGTCCGCTGGCGATCTTTGCTGACCTCGATATCTTGTGCGCGGCGCCCCGGAACATGGTGGCTGCGGGTTTTGGTGATATGCTCGGCAAATATACGTCCCTGTTCGATTGGCATTACGGGCGCGATACGGCGGGGGAGCCGTACGACGCCAAGGCTGCCGAAATGACCGAGCAGGCGCTGCTCGTTTCTGTGCATCATGTCGAAGAGATCGGCCGCCGCTCGGAGGAGGGAATATATACGCTGACGAAAGCGCTGATTGATTCGGGCTTGGCTATGCTCATGTTCGGACAATCGCACCCGGCATCGGGTGCGGAGCATCATCTGTCCCACTATTGGGAAATGGCGTTTCTTCAAGCGGGCCGGCGGCAGCTGCTGCACGGGGCGAAAGTGGGAGTCGCCTGCGCCGAAATTTCGGAGCTGTATCACCGTTATGCGGATAGCGGCAGACCGCTATCCGCATACAACCGCGAGCAGCTCAACCGGATTCCGTCCCCGGATGCCATCCGCGCGCTTCTTCGGATCGCAGGCGGGCCTTCGACCATCGAGGAGCTTGGCATCGAGCACGGCCTGCTGGAGAGCAGCCTCAAAGAGGCGCATCTGATCCGGATGAACCGCCATACGCTGCTGCGGACAATTAACGAATAATCGGGCGTCCAAAATGGACGGGCAGCCGCATTCATTCAGGCAGTCTGACTTCTTCCCGGACTTCATGGCATACCAGAAACGAGCAACACTCCGAACTTAGGCATCACGCCTATGTTCGGAGTGTTTTTTTTGTGTTGTAGCCGGAGACGGGAGGCTTGTATTTCGGAAGTCTTTTTGAAAACGGCAGAAGGAGGTTTGACACCAGTCAGGTTCTGGTGATATATTTTAATTATTCATTATACAAAAAACAAATTCATTATCGTGAAAATAATCAAGGAGGAATGTTAACATGAAAGGAAATATACCGGTTATTCCAACACCGTTCTTCGAGGGGAAAGTCGATTATGAGGGCTTCGAGAACTTGATCCATCATACCTCCGAGTATGTGGAGGGTTACGTAATCGGGGGGAGCACCGGCGAATCCCCGGCGTTGTCGGCCGAGGAGCGGATAGAAATCGCTGAATTCTTCGCGAAGCGGTTGCCGGACAAGC
>NZ_BMHP01000004.1 GCF_014641075.1 Paenibacillus nasutitermitis | reverse complement strand
GATGATAGGTTTATTCTACAAGCCCTTATTTTTTCTGTCCAACTAAGTGTAGACGATCCACACTCAGACACTGGAATATGTCTTAACCGATCAAGTTATTGACTCTTATCAGACATCAACCCTCTACCTTTTAGAGATGGTTGCTTTACTGTTTCTAGTGGCTGTTTAGTCAGTTTAAGGGGGAACGCAAAAATAGAATAAGCTTTTCAAAACTACCGCTAATAAAAATACTAATAACCAGTACAAAAACGATATCTTCGGTAATGATGGCTTTAATAGCTCGTTGAGGCTTGTTTCTAATGAGTTTGTACATTTTTACAAAGTAATCAAACAAAAAGAAAATAAACATTGCAAGCCCCCCGATCTGGAAGATTAAGAAGTACGCTTCGGGTTTAAATCCATTATTGAATAAGTTGAATAGTGTCTTAGGAGCTTCCAGAACATCAATATTAGTAAATTTACTCGTAGCAGCTTCTAAGTTTTCAGGCGGATATAAGGGGTTGTTAAACAGTATAATAAGTCCAAACACCAGTATCCAATGTATGAAAAAGTAGTATCTATTAAATGTTGAAATTGAATTTTTAAAGAATACGACGGAAGCGGCAGTGAATAGTCCAATAGCCATCACACCAACTATGGAGAGTAACACTAATTCCTTGTATTGAACAAAGAAAAATATTAAAAAACCGAAAAAAGCCAGTGCGAAAAATCCTTGAATGATAGCTAACCCAAAATCATCTGAACCTCCAGTAGCTGCTGTTCGAGCAGGTGGAGGGTTATTTACGTTTGATTGATGATGATGATCGTGATGTTCGTTGTAAGTGTATACTGTTTTGTTCTTATTAGTCGTATTGGTACTGTTAAAACTGTTATTAACATTACGATTGTGACTATTAGTGTGAGTAGTTTTTGTTTTATTTACAGTAACAAATAAACCCACACACGCAAGAATAATGCTGATAATACTGAGCCACGTACTTAAGTCCAGATGAATACCCCCTAGTGATTTGTCGAATTATACATCAAATTGTAAATGTTGGTCGCTGGAAACACAATATAAAATTGTTATTGGTGCAAATATATTTATTAATAAAATAAATTGCTTAATCCTCATATTCTGTATCCAATTCTTCGTATTTGATATTATGTTGAACTTCAACAAATGACTTACATATTTTACCAACCAGTAATGACATTACTTTTGCAATAGAGTAGACACAAAGAATCGAGAAAATCATGCAGCCAATCGGTACATGCGTTCGTATTCATGAGGCGTAGAGTACGCAATTGCAGAATGGATTCATTTTCCATTGTAAAAACAGGTAATATATTCAAAAATGCATTTCTTGGCTTCCTTACGCGTTTTGAATTTTTCCAAGTAGACGAGATCTTTCTTAAGCACACTGTGGAACGATTCAATGCATGCATTATCGTAATAGTTCCCTTTACGGCTAACACTGCCTTTCATCTTATAGGTGCGCAGTCGCACCTGGTAGCCATGAGAGGCATGCTGACTGCCACGATTCCGAAAGATGTAGCACCTCTCCGAGCGGTCGCTGCTGGCTTGTAGGCGCGATCTGGCGCGAATGGTTTAAATTGACGGTTCAACACGTTCACATGGACAGGCAGGTTGTGCTTCGAGTTCGTCGTCGCCTTGTATTTCTTCACGGTTCGTGATCGTAAACCCAGATCCTTCATGATACGAGCGACCTTTTGAATCGGACTTCCGCTTGAACCGGCAGAAAATCGCAGCTTGTGATGTAGGAAAAACAACCGGTACTCATTCGTTAAAGGCATACCGCTTTTAGGATGATTGGCGAGCTGAGTTGAATAAACTCACGAATCACTATACCGCCATTAAGCTCCGAGCCTTGGCGATCAATGAAGTTTCGAAGAACCGTTTGGGCTCTTTACTGGTCGGAAGCATCGGGAATATTGTAAGCTTCTTCCCATCCATGCTTTCTAGACTTTACGTAATTTTTAAACATAACCGGTTTGTTTTTGAAAATGCGCATCTTCTCAAACAGAACGTCGTAACCATTTGAAAGCTCTTCAATTCCGAGCCAAATACTCTGTGGGGTTGCTTTTTTAATGGGTCATAAGAATAAAAAATAGTGGCCATTTCTATATTCCGTAGGAGAATTGATCAGGACGGCATTTTTCTGCTGCAGTGCGTAATATAACTTTTCGTAATCATTCGGCTTTAGCATCCACCCCCTATAGATGAACCTCTCCGGGGTTTCAAATGTTGGAATCCGCTTAACTGCCTTGGATCCATCCAAAACGGACTCCAGTGAAATCATATGGACATCCATCCCTAGATTTCGGGCACAATTTGTATTCCTGTTCATATTCTTGATCAATAATCTTGCTATCCAAGGGGTCAGAACAAAATAGGATCTTCATACGATGTCCTCCATACAAATTTAAGGCTAACCAAATCGTACCATATCTTGGTGGCTGCTTGGTGGGGGAAAATAATTATGCAAGCACAATTGCCTCTTTAATTTTAAACCACTAAGAAACATAATTTTATCGACAGCGTTTGTATATACAGAAACTAACAAATTTAAATGAGGTGAAATATGAAGAAATTAGACGGCCTCTAGCTTCCCACAAGGAGGGCTTAGAGAGCCAAATGAGTAATAGTGTGAAAAAATCACCCGTATGGACAGACCACCGTACACCCGGTACCCGCTGGAGCAAACGGCAGGCAAGCAAGGCCGTTCGCCGCTTCACGGGTGACGTTCAAAACGGCAAGTGGTACCGAAAGTTGTTCTGTTCCTCGAATATTTGCGACTACCGCTTTTATAAAACAAAGCAACAAGCGATACAAGAATGGGAAACATCCCGATGTCTAAGGGACCAATTATTGACTCGGGCAGAAGTTATTAACGATTGGGAAAAGTTCTATAGAAGAAAATAAGCTCAAGCGCCGGTCAGGGAAGCCCGGCACTTGAGCTTTTATATGGGAGTATAGTTACCAACCGTCACTAAGACAACATCGACATTGTCAAATACGGAAAAACACCGCGGCTTTTCGTCTCAATCATTAGCGGGTCCAGCGGACTAGGTCCTTCAAATATTTATTATTCAATGATGTTAATATTTATCTATTACACGTAAGAACAAGCTGAGGTATGTATTTTAACATTCTTTGAATCATATCCTTCTGAATATAAAAACAATCGTATATCATCCGGTTTTATTAAGGATTTGGGACCAATTATAATACTTTTAATAAGATCTTTTTTTATCTTTGAGAAGTCAAGTTCCATGAATGGAATTAAACGTCTACCATCACTCCGTATTTTTATTTTTGAGAAATTCGCTTTTATTCTTGGCTCACCAATAGTATTGTAATTTAGAAATCCATTAGGTGACTGGCAATATACTAGTCGCCATTCTTTTTCTTCCCTAAATGCTGGATTCTTATAAAATGGGATATTGAATCTCTCATTTTGATAAAGATTAGAAATACCATAAAACATAGGGGTATTATCAAGGTTGGATACGATTGGTTTTATGTATGTACTTTGTTCTAACTTTCCATAAGCAACTTTTTTAAAAGCTGTGAAATGCTCAACTTCTAATGTACTAAGCACTTTTTTTGAATACCCAATAGATAGACCAGTACCATCTTGAGCATATCCTCTCCATTGACTTAACAAATCTGCTTCCTCAGAAAAACATGCAATAAATGTATCGGATTCATAAGATACTAAAGCGTCCCATAACTTTTCAAAAAAGATGTTTGAATTTTCATTTTGTACAGATGTCTTTTTTAATTCCGTAAAAATCTTTTCTAGAATCCACTTTCTTTCACTGTAATCATTAACCTTATTTATATCAGACAATCTTAATGTTGAATTATGTATTATGCTAAAAAAAGTGTCTACACTGCAGTAATGATACACTATATCTCTCATCACGATCACATCTTTCATGTTAATTGTGTTATAGGTAAATTCTAAAAAATAGAGAGAACGAGCTTATATTGTTTTCTATCTCCTCGCATCCATCCATTCCAGGTAATTTTATCCGCTTTCATAGAGTTTAGACTTAATATTAATATCTTATAGGTGCCCACCTGTATCTTGAAGCATTTTTAATGTGAAGTTAACTAATCCCAAATTTGCAATCTCATACACACCAATCAAATCGTCGTTATACATTTTACGTTCTCCTCACAGAGCACTCGAATGATTGTTAATTAAATTCACACCTTTAATTTTCGTTAACTCTGTTAACACACAAGATAAACGTAGTTAACGATTACGTCAAGAATTATTTTCCAATAGAAGAACCCAAGAGGTCTTCCCTTTCATTTAAAAATGCTTAAAATTCTGTTTTGTGAATACCTAGAAGCATTTGATAATACACATTCCGCCTTTAAATTCCAGTATGGAGAAGAGGGGCGTCAACCCCCTATCCCAAAAAATTGAAGACGCCCGATTCTAGAATCAGGCGCCCCCTTAACTAATCTATCTTTTTCGTCAACAATCAGTCAACTCTATTATTTCCAAGCATCTGTTTCATAATTCCATCTCAACTGTACTACTCCACAAACCCGCTCCACTACTGCATTTTCAACTCTCTGTACCATTCCTCACCTGCAAAGCCACCGATTCTACGTGAACCGTATGCGGGAACAAGAGGATTACAAATTAATATTTCTTGTCTATACCCTGGATACCTAAAATCACGTTGCAGAATCCAAACTTTCAATCCCTACCCAACCCCACATAATCCCCAACACCCCATCCACCCCAAGCCTCTTCATCCTCTTCATATACCTCCCCTTCTTGATCGCCCAGGCCATGCGCGGCAGCAGATCATGTATGCGCCGCATGGACTCAAAGTCGAAGGACTGCACCATAATCCCTTCATTCGCCTTCAGTCCTCTGCCGTTCGCCATGACTTCATTCCGCCGCAGCTTATTCTCAATCCCCCGGATACAGCTCCTGATTCTTGATCTCAATCAATAGTCTGATCCTGCCTGCAAAACGGTTCATCACTTCATTGAACGAAAGAATCGTTTCCCCCGCATAATCCTTGTGTTAGCAAGTATAGAAATTCCGATTAATTCCCCACTTATCAGGCCCCTCCCGATCATGGCTTCAAAGAAACCTATGTTATATCAACAGCCGATTCCTGTTGTCTTACTTTTTATTATTTATCACTTGTAATCTGTATTGATTTGGAGAAATATTAAATATCTTTTTAAATGTCTTACTTAAATGAAACTCGTCATAAAATCCAAAATTTAACGCGACTTCATGCAGCTTGACATTGGGATGATTCAAGATAAAAATGCGGACAGCTTCCATTTTCATATCAAGCTGATAATGATAGATACTTTTTCCGTATTGATTTTTGAACTGTTTCATTAAGGTACGTTCATTCATATAAAATTCTTCGGATAACTCTTTCGTTTTAAAAAAACGATGAGGGTTTTGCTGAACGAACTGAACGATTTGTTCTGCAATATTTGGTTTATCTTTTGTGAAAGCAGGATGTTCATACAATTCCAACAGCAATAAGTTAAATAAGGTGGACAATTTTACATCCTTATAGGTAGAGATTGATAATTGCGTATAAATAATTTGCTGGAAAATTTCTTTTATTTTTGAGCTATCCTGACTGTGTATTACCGTATCCAATGCGACATGCCTGTTTGATTCTTCACCATCTCCAGTATGATCGTGATCATCACAATTTACATGCACATACATGGTCTTCGTATTTGGGCTGCAAGGCGTTAATCCATAATGATGCTCTCCTGCATGAAGTAAGATGATGTCGTTCGGATATAGTTTATAACATTCTCCATTTTGATAAATCTCCCAATATCCCTCTTCAATATATACAAAATCATGTTCCTTCATAATTCGATTCGGATGTAAGGTTTCATTAATATAAACATTGTGATTGGAGCTGCTAATCATTCTGTCCGCATCGATGCGATAGATTTGTTTCAATCGTGACCACCGCCCAAGATTCTAGTATACGTACATTTTATACATGCTCCATACCTGTTTATCAATGGGCTTTGTGTAATAAAATGCTACAATTTATATAAATCGTACGGGAGGTAATAAAATGAAAAAAATAAATATTGTATTGGTGGGTCTGGGCTTTGGCGGTGCTTTCGCTGAGATATATAAAGACCATCCCAACATTGGAACGATCGGGATCTATGATACAAACAAAGAGATGTTGCGGAATGCTGCAAACCATTATGGAATCGATAAAATTTATGATCGTTTTGATGAAATCCTCTATGACGATTCGGTAGATGCCGTTCACCTCGTAACACCGATTCCTCTGCATGAAGAACAAACCGTTCAGGTATTGGAAAGCGGTAAGCATTGCGCTTGTACCGTACCGATGGCTATTTCTCTTGATGGAATTCGTCGTATAACAGAAGCAAAACGCAGGTCGAGCAAGAATTACATGATGATGGAAACTACTCTCTATACCTATCAATTCTTCTATGTTAAACAAATGATTGCAAGCGGTAAGCTTGGCAGAATTCAGTTCCTGCGCGGTTCCCATTATCAGGATATGGCGAACTGGCCTGATTATTGGATGGGTCTTCCCCCCATGTATTACGGTACTCACGCAATAGGACCCATGGTAGCACTCTCCGGTTCAAGAATTAATAGAGTTAGCTGTCTGGGCGCCGGAACGATGGAAGAATGGTTAACGAAGCAGTACGGCAACCCCTTTTCGATGGAAAGCGCGCATTTTGAATTTGAAAACGGTTTGAAAGGAGAAGCAACCCGTTCGCTTTTTGAAACCGCACGGGAATATCAAGAAGGCATGTTTGTTTACGGAAGCGACAAGAGTTTTGAATGGGGGTTTGCGGATAGCGACAATCCCTATATTACAACGGCAATTCCCGCAGTTGACGGCAGACGCGGACGAAGCATGAAAGTCGAAATCGTAGAAATGCCTAACTATCATCAGCTGCTTCCTAAAGAAATTCAACGCTTTACTGTTGGCGGCAATTATGACCCGACTAATCCGCAGGAATCTCTTAAAAAGGGGGCGCGTGCAGGCCATCACGGCTCGCATCCTCATCTGGTGCACGAATTTATTTCAAGTATCCTTGAAAACCGTAAACCATGGATAGATGAGGTGCTTGGAGGTAACATTACTGCAGCCGGTATCTGTGCGCATGAATCCGCTATGAATAACGGAGCGCCGGTAACCGTTCCTTTATTTTGATTGAGCAGAAGGGTACATGTTAATTTTTTCCCGATAGGGTTAGAAGGACTACGCAAGTTGTAGTCCTTCAGCTTATTATAATCTTCACTCTATTCCTGGACCTTCTGTCGGAAAACTTACCGGGTACTGTAGTTGAGCATCTTACAACAATCATCAAAGTCACCAGCACGATCTAGCTTAACGAGGTCAGACTTAGGCAATCCCATTTCCCACGTCTTTTTCCTGCAATAGAAACAAGAACAATGGATCTTACCCTTAGCAAACCTCCCAGCAAACTTCACATGCCATCCGAACTCCTTGGCAAGCTTGCTTTTACGCTGGATCACCCTTCTTCGATGATGCCGATAATACGCACGTGTCCGATTTCTAGATTTGTTTTTCATTCCATCACACCCCTTGGGAAAAGGCCCAGCCTGCAAAGGAGCCAAGGGAATTTACATCATCCCTTACAGGCCGGGCGTGATGAAACTACTAACTTGAACAAACACCATATATATCACCTCAACTCAACTTGAAAATCTGTTTGAAATCCATCAATCCTTGTAAGGATCAAACTCATCCGCACCAGCCATGCAGACACCAATTGGTTTCAACACATGCATAACCTCAATCGTTTCTGCATGTGCATCTAGCACTTCTTGAAGCTTCCGGTAAGCAAAAGGACTCTCGTCCGTGCCTGCGCCGCGCAGTTCCACACCAAAATCCCGAACAGCCTCCATCATTTGTTCTGTGCTGATCTGACCGCCGCTCCGGGTGCGGGTTTTCCAATTCATTTTCCCCGCCGCTTGAGTCCGGCTCATGATTCGTCCCGCTCCATGAACGGTGCTGTAGTAAGCATCACGGTTCTCTATGCTGTCCTTCCCTTTTACGATAACGGATATATCCCCCATGCTACCGCCGATAAAACCAACCTGACCGGGTGCGGACGGGGTCGCCCCTTTACGGACAACAACGACTTCTTTTCCGTTGTGCGTCTCCTTCCAAGCATAGTTATGGTGGTTATGCACTTCAAGGTCCGCTTCCGCTCCCAGAATGGCTAACACTTGCCGGATCACATAATCCCTTCCGGCATAGGCATAACGTCCGGCCAGCTTCATTGCTCTGTAGTACATATCGCCAAGCTCACTGCTCAGATCAAGCAGTACAGGTGGCTGATCCATCTTCTCTCCGGGGGCGTTCGCGAGAAACTCTCTGCCCGCAGCTAGGTTGATAAAGCCGCTTGCCGTTTTATGCCCGAAACCTCGGCTCCCAAAATGATTCGCGATCCACAAACGGCCGGTTCCCGCTTCTTCAAATAAGTCTACGAAGTGGTTGCCGCTGCCGACTGTACCGAGCTGACTCTGCGCCAATGACTTCAGCTTGTCGTGCTCCTGCGTACCTACCGCCCTGTAAACGGCCCAATCCGGATCATTGAAAAGGTCATGATCGACCTTTTCTTTATTGACACGACCTACTCCGAAGGAGATTCTGCGGGCAATCTCATCCATTATATTCGCCAATCCGGGCTTTATATCCTTAGCAAACAAGCTGGTTCTCACTGCTTTATTTCCGCATGCAATGTCATAGCCAACGCCGGAAGGGGAGATTTGCCCGTCATAGATTACAACCCCGCCAATCGGCTGACTGTACCCTTTATGATGATCCGCCATGAGCAGGGTTTGAATCACATTGCCGGTTTCTGCGCACGTCTTCGCTTGAGCAAGCGCCCCATTGTCGGGATTGCCCCAGACACGCACGCCGTCTATATTTTGATAAGCCATAAGACTATTCCACTCCTACATAATTGAATGCATTTCAGATTCGTTTTCATCACCTTTTTCCCAAACTTCCTTCAGCACGGATCGGAACAAATCATCAAGCCTCTGATCCTGATCCCCACCGGACGATTGCATACCCGATGCTTTCTGTTCGTAATACTCGATCCTTTGCTCCAAAAACTCGTTGATCGAATTGATCCTCGGTTCGTAATCCATTTCATCGCCTGCTCTTTTACGGACAAGCAAACCGTCAATAACCACCTTGAGCTCGCTTCCCCTCGGCAGAGCGGCATCGACCAGCCGATCAAATTCTATAGGTGGCATCGTATTGTGCTTCTCGATCCACTCACATGCCAAAATCGGACGGAGAACATAGAAGTATTTTTTGATTTTCACCAGCTCACCATGCAGATAATCCCGGTAGTTCCCCTTTGCCATGTGCAAATAGTGATACATACATGACTTTGGCGAAAACGTGAGTGGAGAAATACGGCGAATTTGCTCTGCTATCGCATGGTTCTCCCTATATACAATAGGGGACTGAAGCCACTCGAGCAATGGTGGATTCGATTTACGGAACAAGTTCAAGGCTTTTCGCAGATCCCAGCCATTGATGTCCAGCATGTCGTTGATCGGACGCTCGATCACATCCCGCTTCTCAAAGATCGATAAATACCAATCTTCCGGCCTGACATAGAGAAATCTGACATCGTAGTCGCTATCCTTAGACGGGAAACCCCATGCACGGCTGCCCGATTCGCAAGCGTACAAGATCCGAACGTTTTCTTCGTGCTCGATGCGCTCAAGATCAGTCAAAATCTGTTTATGGTAACTGCCGCTCATATGAATCCCTCCTTGGGGGCGAATATTTGGGTCTTGGTCGTCGTTTTGGTTAATGAAAAGCAAATTTGGTGTTTGTTATTTGCTTTCTGCTTTTCTTTCGCCAAGCAAAGAGTTCAACCGCTCCAACAGATCCCCGCCGCCCGTTAGAGAGATGGAGCCGATTTTCTCGCATATTTTCTCGAGGAATTCCAGCTCTTTCAGACGGAACAACGTCTGATTCTCGTCCATCAGCTTTGCGGTATTAAGCAGACTTCGGGTCGAGGCCGTTTCTTCACGACGAGTGATTAGATTCGCCTGTGCTCTCTTCTCCGCAAGCAGAACGGTGTTCAAGATATCTCTCATTTCCCCCGGCAAAACGACATCCTTTACCCCCGCACTCAGGAAATGCACGCCGAACTCTTCCCCCTTCTCACGCAAACGGGAGAGTACGAACGTCGCCACGTCCTCTTTTCGTTTCAATAGATCGTCCAATTTAAGAGCTCCAACATATTCTCGAAGCGTAAGCTGGAGCTGGATATGAATTTGCTCGTCAAACGATTTCATTTCCAAAGCACGTAATGGCTTTACGATCTTGTATTGACAAACAAAGTTCAAGCGCAGCGTAACTTTGTCTTCTGTCATCATTTCTTGGCCGATGAGATCCATTTGTTGTTGTCTTAAATCAATCGTCTTTACCGTAGTCGAGACTGGACCTTTCCAGAAGTAGTACTTGCCAGGAGAAAGCTCTCGTTGTAAAACGTGATCATAAAACAAGAATCCGGATTCGTAACTCGCGATTTCGTAGGACAGCACATTGGCTGTAAGCTTTGGTATGATTGAACGGTTTACCTCGACAGGCAATTCAGGTTGTCTGATATCTGTATGCATGAAGGTATGTTTTTTAAGTATGTTCCAAAAGGCGTAGACACCAGGCTTAAGTAATTGGACAAATTGTCCGTCCTCGTCGTGCAGAACGTACTCGTGATCTTGCACTCGTACGATATCGAGCTCACTCACGAGATCTTCATTATGAAGGAACAACTTTAAATCTTTTCCATCCACATTAAACGGTTTAGCGATATTCAACACCACAACGGTGGTTTTTGACCACAATAAAAAGTGATAGGTCCCAGGCATCAGCTTTTTCACATAACTTCCTTTATGAAATAGCAAACCACGCTCGTCAGCTTGAATCGTTACTTTTTTAAACATAGTAGTTAACCCCCCTAATAGTTCGACCAATGGACTTAGAATCCCACTGCGGTGCCGGCGGAATCTCGTTTTAGCTAAGCGGTCTATCCGTAGTTTTCAAGGATATTTGAATAAGAGGATGACCCTGCTTCAGCCGCTCTTCTTTGTCTTCAATCCAAGAGAACTTCCTGGAATTTCGCTCAATCGGTATCCACGGATTGCAAAGCCTTACTGCAGTGCGCTAATACTAGCCGCCAGGGATTCTAGCCTTTGGTCTTTTGTTCAAATTTTCGCTCGATTGAAAGTCGAATATTCTACCAGAATCGCTCCCTAGGCGATTGGGGAATTGAACCCCAAATAGTGGATTCTTACCGATCCGATCGTACAGGATACCGGAACATACCATGCACGGCACTGCGGGATAAATCGATATCCCCGCCTCGTTACGACCGTCCGAACAAGAACCAATGTATGATGAAACGCCATTTGGCGTTTATCACCTTGCTAAATGCATCTTACAGGTTCTATAATCGCTTATTTCAACCTGAACGAACATGGCAAAAGTATTACGACTGGGCATAAGGTTTTCCATTTCATCCAATTCCCTCCCCTGTTACAATGGAAGAAGATGTTTCATTTGAACGGGGGATACCTTTGGCTAAGGAAAGCTTTGATAAAGAAATTCAATTCCTGCGTATGCTGGTGCTGACAAGCGGGGCGTTCAGCAGACAACAGTTTGCTGAGAGATTGGGTATTTCCGTCCACACCTTCGATAAAACGATTAGACGGCTCAAAGAAGTCGTAAGCTCCTTGCACCAGCATTTGCCGCAGGAACAGAGCAGGGAATTTTCCGAGACCATTCGGTTCAGCTATTATGACTCGACCGATCCACTGCTCTTGTTTTTATTTCGCGCCAAATCCGTAAAGGAATCTGAACGTCAAAGAATCTCGCTGCTTTTGGCTGCGATGAATGAACGGGCTTTGACTGCGATGGAAATCTTGGATATTTGCTGCAGCAGTCTGCCTTCCGATCTTCCTATGCCTGATGAGAAGACCATTCGGTCGGACCTCAAATACCTAGAAGAGGTCGGAGTGATCAGGAGGGAGCCCGGACCTCGCCCCTACCGGTATCACATCCAAGACGACTTGGTCCGGAGCTTATCGGATGAAGAGCTTATCGATTTGTATGATTTTGTGGATGTGATGGCGAACACGCAGGTCCCTTCCGTACACGGCTATCTGCTGCGTGATGGATTGAAAAAACATCTTCTGCGCAATCAAGTCGAGCAGCATGCCGTAGAACCATTTTTATATAAGTATCACTATTACTCGAGGATTTTGGATGAGGCGCATCTGTTTACACTTCTTAATGCCATCCGTCACCGCCGTAAAGTCCGTTTTCTGTACTTCTCACCGAAGTCTGAAAAAAGCTACGCCTCCAAAAACACCAATCCCCTGTTTGAACGGGATACGGAAGGCAAAGCCGAAAAGACACTACCGCTTAAGATCGTCTACGATCATCAATATGGAAGATGGTATTTGCTTTCCCACGGCCGAGAAGGGGTTCGGAAATACCGCATGGAAGGTATCACGCAAATTGAAGAGGAAGAATCCGTTGACGAGGTTTGGTATGAGGAAAAGAAAAACGAGCTTGCCGAAAAAATACGGTACAGTTGGCTGATTGATACTGGTCGGCCATTGACTGTGCGTGCCCGATTTTATAATCCGGAAGGTTCTGAACCGAATTTCGTCAAAGAACGCGTACTGTTGCAGGGGCAGTGGGGACAAATTGTATTCGAAGATGAAGATTCTTTTATTTACGAAATCACAGTAAACGGGATCACCGAAATCAAGCCGTGGCTGCGTAGTTTCGGTTCCAGCTGCGAGGTTCTGGAGCCCGCTTCGTTTCGCCGGGAATTAATTGCCGAATGGAAGGAGATTCAGTCTTACTATGAATCTGTTTGAGAAAATATTTAATCACCAGATCATCTCCCGGTTGGAGGATTCCGGTACTTTTATGGTCACCTCACACGAACGGGCATGGCTGAAGACGTTGCTCGAACTTCCCGCTGCGGCCGATGCTTTCACTGCGGTTACTTTGGACAAGCTGCGTGCAGCCCTCGAGCCGGAGCAGGTTATGGATATTTCCCTCCACTTGATTGAAAAAGCCCGTACGATGGAAAAGCAGGTCTACCACCCGCTCCTGCGATCTTTGCGCCGGCACATGATGAATAAGACGGGCATCCGTATAACCTACGAGATTAAGGGTGGGCGTGTTAACAAGGACCATTCGGGCTTTCCATATAAACTGGAATACTCCTTGGTCAAAAGAGAATGGTATTTGCTCTGGTATCACACCAGGCAACACGCCTTCATGAGCACTAGGCTGAAGAAGATCCATTCCGTCTCAGTAGAATCTATCGAGCCGTCAGCAGCGGAAAGCATTCTAAAGAAGATCGGAAAGATTCTTGAATCCCGTAAATGTGAAGTGGTCATTGAAATTGTCCGTGTGTATAACGCTGAGTTGTCCCGCATCCTTTATGCCTTCTCCAGCTTCGAAAAAAATGTGGAGTACGATACGGAGAACGATACCTATCGAGTCAGGGTTACTCTGCTTGGGGATGAAATGGAGTATTTACTTTCCAAGATTCGTTTTCTGGGGAAGCGGGTTCGAGTGGTCGAGGGCGATTATTTAAAAAAGCGGATGCTCGAATCATCGACGAAGGCTTTGGAGCGCTACGGGGTTATCCCAGCTGATGAAGAATTATCTTCGTAATTCGTTAGAAGAGCAGTATGGAGAACTCCATAAGGGCCAATCAAACAGAACACTAAGATTATTAAGGATGATGATTATATGAAAGACAGGAACGCTCGTAGGTTTAGAATTGAACAGCTTAAGAAGAACATAAAAAGAATTACATCGTATGGAGAATTATTCAACGAATGTATCGCAGTTCTAGATATAAACTCACGCGTTTATAGTCTTGAAAAATCACAAGAATTTGCAGAAAAGATGGTTAACGAATTTAGATTCACTAAATGGGGCCGAGTTGATTGGAACTCTATTTCCCATAAATTATTTATAAAAAATGCTTTGGAGTTAAACATGTATAACCTTGATTTAAACCAAAATTACTTTATTATCTGGAATGAATATAACCTGCCGGTTATAGAAACGACAATTGGAGATGTAATTAAGAATTTTGAAGACATTGTTGCTGTTGGGTTTGACACGTGGGTTATTAATTTTGATGAAGGTATAATTATTGAGAATTATCACGAGGGAGAATTAACAATTGGTAAGAAGGCAAATGAGTAAGCTCAATCAATGAAATGCACCATCACAATCACAATATTAGCCGCCGTTAAATTTCCGGCGACTGGCTATTGGACCTTGTTTTAAGCGGGGCTCAATCCCGCAATAACACTTCTGCGCGGTTTAATGTTTGTTTCGTTCACTCCCTACCCCAACCCCACATAATTCCCAATCATCCAGGCCATCACCTTCATGTTCCTCCCGTGGATACTCCACACTTCGATCCGCTGATAAGTCGCCGCTGCTGACACATCCTGATAAATAAACAAATGACGTGAATAACTCACGCTCACTCAACTTTTCACTCGAAAAATTATGATATAATTAAATATCAAATACCCATTAGCGAGGTGTTTATCATGCAATGGCAAGAAGTTCGGAGCATTTACCCTGATCAATATGTCCTGCTCGAAATTTTGGACTCTCATACAGAAGACAGTGTGCAATATGTTGACGAAGTTGCCCTAATCAAAGCAATCCAAGATCCTGACGAAGCAACCAAGGAACTATTTAAGTGCAGAAACAACAATATCGTCTATCATACAGGTCAGGAAAAAATAGCAATTGAACTTAGAAAAAATCCTTTCTACAGGAGCCGGTAGAATGCAGATTCAATTCATCGATGGTTTGCTGCAAGCTTCCATGACAATCTGCTATAAAGGACAATCATTAACAATTGACAAGCTCATTATTGATACCGGCGCCGCGCATTCCCTTCTATCCTCCGATACCGTCTCAGAGATCGGCATTAAATTCGAAAACGGAGATAAGCTCGTAAGAAGCTTCGGGATCGGCGGAGATGAGTATTCTTTCCGAAAACAGGTAGATCAAATCCAATTAGGCGATTTGGTTATGACGGACATCCCTATTGATTTCGGTATCTTCCATGACGATATTAATTACATTAATGGCCTAATAGGTCTAGATATTTTAAAAAACGGCAACATGATTGTTGACCTGTATCGAATGGAAATTTATCCGGCTCACCTTAATAACGATTAAAATGGGGACGGTTGTTAGCACAGCGTGATTCTTGGCGTGAGTTTAATGAGCGAAGTGTGGAAGGTGCTCGAAATAATTTGGGAAATCTGCTGCCAATTGAGGATTATAATAAAGTAAAATCTCTAATAGAGAGCACTTCAAAGGTTAATAAGAAATACTTATTACATGGTGATACTGGTGTCCATAATTTCGTATTTCATGAATCTACCCTAGCCGGTGTTATCGACCCATCGCCAATGGTTGGACCTGTTATTTATGATTTTACTTATGCATTTTGTTCCTCCCCTGATGACCTGAACCTAGAAACATTATTTGCTACATTCGAATTACTCAATCATGAGCCAATGGAAAAATCAAGGCTTATTGAGGAAGTTATTCTTCAACTTTATTGCAGAATTGGAATCTGCGTTAAAGTCCATCCACATGATTTGAAGGATTACTTAAAGGCATGGGATTATTGGAAAGCTCTCATCCCTTAATTACAAGCAATGGAAAAGTTGCCATGCAAAGAGGTCTATTCTTAACGAAGTTGAACCTCTTTATTGTTTGAGATTCTAGTAACAACAAATTATTCCAGTCACGATAACTGCAAACGTTATTGTAATAATCACGTGATCGCCTAAATCCTAAATGGCGGTCATTTTTTGTTCAAAATCATAATACGATAACAAACCCAATAAAAAAATCGCCTATGATAAGGCGATTTTTTCAACATGTCGTATCCGATAGTTGAACGGAATAGTCGAAAACACATCAATTATGTACGTATCTCTAGGAGGGCAAGTTGTTAGATGAATGTTTTACCTCCAGATTAAAGAATGATTCATGATATACTTGTTGGTAAAAATGTAAAAATTTTATTGGAGGGATCAATCTGAAGCCGTCGGCTAAATACATCACCTTCAGGAGGGGGAACCGGAACGATATCGATTGATTTAGTTTCTGATCGAAAAGCAATTTTACCATCGGAAATCTTCAACATTATGGTTACCATAGGTTCCGATACGCAAAAGGGCGTGAGGTCAATAGGAGTAGATTGGGTCAAAATTCCCATCTCTGTGAACGCTGAGAGTTAGGGTTGAAGCTAGTCTGCCCCGTAAGCTTAAAGCCTGAACTGGTTGTTCCCCCAGGTCGTTACTCATAATATCTCCTGAAATAAAAAGGATTTGTCCGTATCCCTCAGGCCATCACTGTCTCACGATCCCGATAATGCCAATGGCGCAATTTTATAGTTGAATCTTATCATCCCTTATATTAAAATACCTTCGCTGATATGAATACGAGGAGTTGATTGTTATGAACGAAAAAGAAAAATCACATGCTGGTCTGTTATACCAACCTGGCGATCCTGAGCTTGTCGCAGACCGTGCTGATACCGTGAAAAAGCTATACGAATATAACAATATACACCCGCTGGACCGCGAAGCACGACTGGTCGCCATTCGTGGGCTGCTGGGAAAGACCGGAGATAATTGCGTTGTAGAGCAGCCGCTTTTTTGCACTTATGGGTACAATACCACGGTAGGAGACAATTTTTTTCTCAATGTTAACTGCAAGCTCATGGACAGCGGGAAAATTTCAATTGGTAACAACGTATTTATTGCGCCCAACGTCTGCCTTATAACGGAAGAACATGCTATGGATGTAGAGCAACGGTTAGCGGGATTGGAATACACACATCCAGTCCATATTGGTGATAATGTATGGATCTGTGCAGGCGCTATCGTCCTGCCAGGCGTGACAATCGGAGCGAACAGCGTAATTGGGGCCGGCAGTGTCGTTACGAAGGACATTCCTCCAGATAGTTTGGCTGTCGGCAATCCGTGCAAGGTCATCCGCTCTTTGAAAAAAGCCCTTTAGTCAGGCGCCAATCGATGATTCTATCGTTGCCAGAAATATAACATAAACCTTCATGCGGTCTCATCCCGCTCCCTAGCGATATCCGATGGCCAGAATGGCCTCCTCGGATAGTTCCGCCTTGATGATGTCCGCAGAGGTTCGGCTCCTCGTCAAAGTTACTTCCCCTCCCTGCCGCTGCCGCTGCCGCTACAGATGGATGTGTGTGGTAGGACCATGAAGGAAGACGCCCTGGAGAAGACACTGTTAAAGCAGAAGCTCCTCCGCAAAGGACGTCTTTTCATTTTCTCCGTTTTGTTCCCCACTGGTTCCTCAGGAATCCCAGCAAAATTTCGCCCTACTTGTGATAAGGTTCAGCACGGTGTCTGTAATGGCAAGCTTTAGGGCCAATACAGGCTACAAACCTCAGCCCGTTTGCCGTATATCTATATTCTGAATATGTTGAACCATTAAAACAATTCACAAACATAAAATAAACCAGATTTAATTTACATTTCACCATTAAATTGTTTAATCTTCTCTAATGAAGACTTCGACATAAGGCCGTAATTATATAAATGAACATGCTCTATGCCGATTTCATGATATGCTTGCAGATATAAGGGAACTTGTCGGCTGTTAATGGTTTGCGGCGCCAACATCCTTAATCCCGCATGCAGCTTTTCTTCGGAAACAAGCGACTTTACATGCTTGATGAATGCTCTGATTTCATCGACAGTGGCCGGGTAACAAGCAATCCAGCCATCAATGGACAGTTTCAGATCTCCAGGAACCGTCCCGTAATAAGCGGGATTGGCTCCATCCGTTAACCAAAGAATACTATATAATCGCATGGCATTATTTTTTCGCTTAATAATCTGTCCGATTTTTTGCACGATATCATTAACAACGCCGGCCCTCATCTTAAGGTAGCCGTCCAGCTCGTCAGGCGGCCAACAATTACCGGCCGACTCTTGATTCAGAATGCGATCCACACCGATCTTTATCTGATGCTTGAGTTCTGGGACATCCACGCCCTGCCTTGCGGCCAATTCTTCACAGACAGGACAAAAACAAAGACCTAGCATCTGTTCCAGGCTCTGGCGATCATATGTTCCAATGATCTCGTGATGATCGCCGTGCAGACAGCCCATATAGTCAAACGATTCGAGAATGATTCCATTTAGATCGTATTGATCAGCTAGATCGCTGATCATTTGCAGCACATATTGCTGGTTTGCTTCATGTGCCGGACATAGTCCGTGAGAATAATTTTCGTTAAATGCATTTCGTATCGTGTATTCCGGATGAAGTTTTCCCAATCGCGTATTGTGAAATCCGACCACCCAAGCGTTAATGCCGATTCCCAATCTCCTACCATCCCGAATGATACCCGATAGCATATCCTCCCGCTCTATGAAACCATTACTGTTTTGAAACGCCAAATATGCCTCACCAGCAACGGGCCTCAAAATCGGGTATTTTTCCATCCTGGCTCGAAAATATACACTGCCGCCTTCATGATAATAGATTTTTTTCTTCGGATTATGCGGGAGCAGGAATTTGCCGCTGTGATACGCAACGGCAAGGTTTATTTCATCGATGCCCATCGACTTTATATTTTCCAGTGTGCTTCCGATACCTTCATCTAAAATGTCCCAAGGATACATAAACATAGATTTCTTCATCGGAATTACATCCTTTCGAACCGCAATCCTCTGATTTGACGCTCGCACTGCTCGACAATTTCAGCAGCCTTTACGCCTTGATGAACATCCGGAATCTCCTCTTGACTTCCGTTTACATATCTCAGGAATGCATTATTAATTTCTTGATATCCCCAGGAATCAAGCTTGTCGGTTGGATATTCGTGAGTTTCAATATAATCCGATCCATATATATTGATTTTTGATGTTTGAGCCGTTACCATGAGATCATCGATGGCCACATGGATCGTGTTCAGATTATGACCCGGGGTGTCTGCGAAACTGCTGGTTGCGAGATCATGACTACTGATTGTAATCAATTGATTGTGTTTTGTCTTAAAAATGGCTCCGAATGTATCCTCAAGCAAGCTTTCATTCGCTCTATTCCGCAAAGCCGTCACTTTGATATCCACGATCTCTTCTCCGCAAAGGTAATTAACGAGATCAAATACATGGCTTCCCAGACAGACGATAACACCGCCCCCTTCATCCGCGGTACCCGGCCATCCCTCTAGAAAAGGCTCGGAGACGAAAATAATGTTCATCACATTAAACTTCTTGGTTTGTTTCTTCAAAAACCCCTTTAATGCCATCACGCCCGATGAATATCGATGGTTGAATCCTATCATCAATTTCGTATTCCGCTGATCTACCAATTCTGCGGCCCTGCGAGCCTCAACCGCGTTAAGCCCGAGCGGTTTCTCGCAATAAATAGGCTTGTTATGCAAGGATGCCAAGTCGATATATTGAACATGCGAATCATGTCTGGTGCATATATAAACTGCTTGAATATCCGGATCGGCGCACAAGTCCGCCGCAGTAGCATAAACGCGACCTCCGTAAGCCTCGACGAATCGTAACGCCGAAGTCGACACGATATCGAAAGCGCCCCTGATAATCGATCCGGAATTTAGCAAGCATTGCGCATGTATTCTGGCAATGTCCCCGCATCCGATAAATCCGATTTGCATCTATTTCGTCTCCAGTCCCCTAATCGGTTAATTAATTCATCCACTTTTTGTACGTATCATACATAGCGTCCAGTCGTGTTTGCGCCTTGGAGTAGCTTTTACCGCCTTCGGACTGCCCTAGCTGTTTAATGAAATAGCGAATGCGCTGAACGATGAGCTCTTCGTCTCCTTCATCGAGAAAAGAAAAGTCGAACATCAGTACCCCGAGTTGAACAAAATAATCATTTACCTTGATAACCGGGTTGCCGGCAGCAAGTCCTTGATTAAGTGCCCATGCTGTTGGAAGGTTATCGTCCGCTGCGACTCTCAACTCCACTTGAATGGAAGGAGAATGGGGCTTCCTTCCTATTTGAGCGCTTAGCCCGTCGATTGCTTGAATCCGTTCAACAAATTTGGTCGCTTGCTTCAGTTGGACTTGCAGCGCATGATCCGGATTTGCGGACAGATGATATTCGATGGCGGAAATAACACCTGCAATCCCTTCTTTTCCTACCTTCATCGGTCTTCCTATGCCATTTTCCTGCAAGTAGCATGCATACACCAGATCTTTACTCCCGCAGATCAGCCCGGCGGTTGCGCCGCCAAGCCATTTTTGCCCGCTGTATATGACAATGTCCGCCCCCTGGCTAATCAGAGACTTATAGTCGGTACCGTAGGCGGCATCTACAATAACGGGAATGCGCTTCTTTTTGCATATTTCAATGAAGCTCTCCAGGGACAATAAGTTCGGCGGAAACGAGTCTCCGAACAGATAGGTAACGTACACTGCGGCGGCTACCTCGTCGGTAAGACTCGCTTCGAGATGATAGGTCGCGCAATCTATCGATTCCCCGATCTCGACGACCTCTGCGCCGGTCATCCGGATAACTTGATGGATCGGCGCGTCTCCCACTCCGATGATATGGCCCTTCTGAATCACGATTTTATTCTTTCCGCCTCGTACCGTTGGAAGCTCTTTTATGTGCGCCATATCGTCCCCGGTCATCGACGCTGCTACCGCAATGGCAATTCCCGCCGCTGAACAGCCAACGACACAGCCGGCTTCAGCTCCGGTTAAACGAGAAATGGCTTCGCTTGCTTTTTTTTGCAGCTCCCACATCTCCACGGATAGACCGAGCATTTCTTCAATATCCGTTCTTACTCGTTCATGCACTCTGGAGGAACCTAGTGTGGTAGCCGGCCCCCGGGCGTTAATGACTTTGGTGATGCCCATACGGTCATACAAGGTACTCATGTCGTTCACTCCCTATTTCCTGATGGCCGGAACGGCTCTTCCGGCAAAGAGACCCGTCGGCTTTTCTTCCCTTACCGCCGTCACGCCGTTGACGAAAACATAAGAAATGCCCTTGGGAGCAGATCTCGCGCATGAAATCGTCGCCGTATCGGTAACGGTCCGAGGATTAAATATGACAATGTCGGCTGCCTTTCCCGGTGCGAGTACGCCGCGATCCGGCAGTCCGAAGCGGTCGGCCGGCACTTTGGTCATGCGATTAATCATTGTTTCCAATGAAAACCCCTTTTCCCGGGACAACCGCAACAGCTTGGGGAAGGTTCCGTATGCACGCGGATGCGGTGTCTCTCCCAAGTAAATCGCATCGCTTCCCACCATATAGTACGGTCGTGACAGAAGCTCCAAATAATCCGCTTCTAGCCTTTCGACAACACGGGGCTCCGAAGGGGCCTGCCCGCATATCCCCACGGCCAACTTCTCTTCCAGTAGAAGTTCGCACAGCAGACGGGAAGGTTTAATCCCTCTAATGCGTGCGCCTTCTCCAAATGTTTTCCCCAGTAGATCGTCGTTTTTCCCTGAGGGAAGATACGAGAATGTTCCACCTAGCAAGAAATGTTGTTCATGCTCAATCGCTGAAGATAACGCTTCTAGTAGTTCGGGCGTCGCCAACCGCTCAAGTACGCGATCGTACCCTCCCTCGACCGCCCAAGGGGGCAAGTAAATAACTCCTGTGCTGCTGAAGAACGGATAAGGGTACAATTCCAGAGACAGATCGAGCCCGTTGCGATAAGCTTCATCGATTGGCGCCAGCAGTTCGTCCGCACGACCGGCGTTTCGAGCATTAGTGCGAAAATGCGAGAAATGAACTTTGCATTCCGCCCTTCTTCCGATTTCCAGCGCCTCCTGAACCGGATCAAACCGTTCGCCTTGAAAAACCGTCCTTAAGTGAGTAACATAAACTTTATTCTTCTCGGCAACAACTTTCGACAGCTCCACGAGTTCTGTCGTGTCCGAGTAAGAACCGGGATAATAACTCAGTCCGGTTGAAAGGGCTACCGCGCCTTCATCAAGCGAGATGGCCAGTATTTCCTTAGCTTTGTCGAGCATTGCATCGGACAGGGGAACGTTCTGAAAGCCGACCGTTTCCAAGCGAAGTGCTCCATGAGGGACTTGATACACCGTGTTTACGGATACCTTCCCATCGAATTTACTGCGGTACTCTTTCACACTGGACCAATCTAACGGAATTGGGGGAGCTCCATTTAACCCTGCCAAATAGAGATGATACATTCGCAGATTATCCGCGGAAAGCGGAGCGTAGGACAATCCGTCCTGTCCGAGAATTTCCGTTGTCACTCCCTGAAGCAATCCGGCCGCGTGCTGGCGATCCCAAAGCAAATCAAGATCGGAATGTACATGTGTATCGATGAAACCCGGACAAACGATATGTCCGGTCGCATCGATACATTCCTTAGCGCTGTCCTCATCGAATTTTCCGATTCCGGAAATGATACCATCCTTTATCGCAAGATCCGCGACATACGCCATGTTTCCAGTGCCGTCCATAATAGTGCCGTTTCTGATGACAATATCGTACATGAGATTCATTCCTCTTCCTGCTTCAGGCTAAAGATCGCTTCGATCTCTACCGGAATATTATTGGGAAGAACAAAGGTGCCCATCGCGGATCTTGTATGCTTCCCATGCTCTCCGAACAAATCTATCATCAAATCCGAGAATCCATGCATGACCTGGGGTTGTTGGTAAAAATCCGGCGCACTCGATACTAGCCCCAATACTTTAACGATACCATCGATTCTGTCCAAGCTCCCGAGAAACGCCTGTAACTGACCCAAGATTACAATTCCGCATACTCTGGCTGCCTGATATCCTTCTTCGAGCGTCAAATCGCTTCCGACCCTCCCGGTCCACAACGGTACTCCCTTTTCGTCTGTTGGACCGAATCCGGAAGTATAGATCAATCTACCATGTTGTTGTATGGGAATCAGGGCTCTGCCCTGCAATCCGTTCTTGTGGGAGAGCTTAATTCCTAATTGCTCAAGTCTCTGATCAATCAAATTCGGTTTCGACATTTCCCCCTAGCTCCCCTATCCCTAAGCATTCGTAATCTTCTTCAAATCGTTTATAAAATGAATTTGATCGTCGCACAAATGGGAGAGAAAGATGTCGTCTTCGCTTGTGCCGCCGATCCCGGCAGACAGGCTTCGAAGCAACGGTTTCTGTTCCTGCTTTCGCGCAATCGCCCTATTCATGTAATTTTCGTACAATGCCGGGTCCTTGTTCTCCTCGAGAACATAAGCATACCTGCCAAGCATTTGGTAATAGATAGATTCAGCTTCGAATTGCGATATGCGCAACAGCAAAATTTCATCCGCGAGCCATTGCTTTTCCCTCTCGGAAGCTATCCCGACTGCCTCTTCCAGAATCGCCAGACAAGACGCATAAATGTCCACGCTTTCTTCGATTTGCCTAATATGCTTTAATTGGAAGGACTGCCACTGGGGTGGAATATTCCTTAGCCCGTCTTCTAACCCGGTGTAGCCGCAGAAGGTTAGCATGCCATAAGAAGCCTGTTTGATTCGCGCGTGGTAATCGGGCATGAGGGCATGAAGCCCAAGGTAACAATGCTCATAAAACGCGGTCAAACTATCCTCGACCTCATACGCAGTGTTCCACGCGGCTTTAGCATACACATACAAATTCGTTGAATATGCCCACCAACTGTACTGGCCGAACATTAGAGCTGCGGATTTGGTAATCCCCATCGATTTATAATGCCGCAAGTCTTCGACGATCACCTTTGGGATACTGAATTTCATTTTGTTAAACAAAATCATGTCCGCATAATAATCAAATACATAAGTGTTCTCTCCGAATTTCCGCTTTGTTTCCCGAAGCATCCGATTATAATGTCTGTTCAATTCACAGCTTTCATCGCTGAGACTGTGGGCATAGCATCTTTCCCGAGGTGCAAAAAAGCCGCAAACATTGATGCCAGGTTCAACGGCAATGTTGTTAACATCCATGGTATCGTGATACAACAGCATATCGATGCTCATGCTGGGCTTCCACTCCCGCACACCTGCGGCAATGCGGTTGATGACGCTTAATTGTTGGGTGGACGGATGAATATCCTTGCACTGCGGACAGTCGCACCAACTTCCGCCGTTCACATCCGCAAACCAAAGATGGTACAAATCCACCTGGGGATTGTTCGCGATAAGCTCCTGAACGCCGCTGGTCAACATGGCGACGGCCTCATCGCTGGCGCCGCACACATTCCCCGTCGGCAAGCGCTGACCGCCACTCTCTCTGAACAAATGAGGCTTTTGATCGAACAATCCGCGATCCACAAAGTGCTCTACGCCGTGACCGCCGAATTCGTACCGCATCCCCCGCCTTTTTAATTCTTCAATAACGTAGACTTCTTCATCCAACACAGTAGCAGGAGCCTCATGAACATGTAATGAATTTATGCGATTCTTGCCGCACCATTCAATCGTCTCAATCATTTCATTCTTCCAGAGCACAGCTGGTTTTTTGCGCGTATCTTCCGTAAAGGTCCGGAATTCAAAATCAGGATTCTCGATAATGTCTCTTGTTTCCATGACAATATGTTGGACGGACGGAATGTTTTCCCCCGCCTCCCCCGCACAAAACCATCTGCAGCCGAACTGCTCCAGCAAGGCATACACCGCGTATAACACGCCTCTTGGAAGATTGCCAGTCAGGACAAGATCGCGACCAAGGAAACGATGGGCAAAACCATCATAGCGGAGTTGATCGCCATGCAAATCAACAGCGTTTTTTTCCTCGCACCAAGGTACGCATCCGATCCATATGGTCGGCTCTTCGCCGCGTTCGGCTTTAATCGGGAGCTTGCTGCCCGTCATTTTGAATATATACTTCTGCAGTTCAGCTGCGGCGAACAGGGCTGTTTCCTCCTGCTCGACAACAAGCGAAACCGCCGCGTTTCCATTACTGACAATATCCATTTGTATTCCAGCCTCCGTCCATAGTCGTGTTTCCGTCTCTTTGTTTATATTATTTATTTATGATTAATAACTATTAGGAGTGTATAATGAGCCGTTGGGTATGTCAATACATCGGAGTTGCCTATGTCGTTGTTCTGTGATAATTTCCTTATAGAATCCACAGACCTCAAAGGTCCAAGCCGCCTGACAGTGGATTGGACTATCACTAAATCGACATTTTCTCAGCATATTGACATACATGGATTCGTATGCTTCCACCAGTCATATCCAATTCCCTTTTCCATTGAAAAACATATGATCAACTTCCACGTAATGGTTGATCCCCGGAACGGCATCGCCTCTTAACAGGAAAGTGCAAGGCCAGTTCGGCGCTTTAATGCGGGTGCTGATCGGAATATATCGAATCGTCAACCCGCATCGGCGCAGCGGAGAATGGTTCGCTTTGGATCCATGAATGACATTCCGATGGTGCACCGAGACATCGCCGGACTTTAAAATCAAATCCACCGCTTTCGACTCATCGACCAATGCCGGATCCACTTCCGACACGAGTACGTTTTGGACTTGTGTATTGGCCTTCATCTCCTGCTGCTCCCACGTGTGCGTACCCGGGATGACGCGCAGGCATCCATTCTTGGAAAGCTATTCGTCCACCGATAGCCAAGCATGACGACGTTCATTGGTTTCCAGCGGCCGAACTTCCGTCCTGATGCCAGAGTACGGGCTGTCCGTTGTAAGGCGACTTGCTGATGTAATGTGAAGCAAAAAGCAAAGTGTTCGGTCCGATGAACTGTTTGACAATATCGAGCAGCCGGTCATCGCTGATGAAACGAACCCAGAACGGGTCGATCGCAACAAGGTCGTGGGGCATTTGTTTCGGACGTTTGTTCGGGTATTTCTTCATCATCCATTTGATATGTTCTTTGGCTTCCCTCATCAAGTCCGTGTCCAAACATTCCGGAAGGTGGCATATCCGTCTCTGTCGAACTTTTGCCTATGCTCCTCCAACGGCTTGATTCCTCATGTTATTCTCGCCCGCTCCCTTTACAATCGCCGTTCAGCCTCCGTTGACGGAAGTGAACGGCGACAGTCCCTATGTGACCGTTCAATAGTTGATATTGTTGCTAAGAACAGCCCCGGCTCCTGCGTTATTGACAATATTCACGGAACCGTTCCCCATGCTGCCCGTTATGCTTGATCCTGTTACCCCCGACGAAATTGTCAATTGCGGACCAGAACCTCCAGGGTAAGACATATATACACCGTTCCAAGCTGTCGTACCGCCGGTCACTTCACTCGGTGCGTTTTTTATTTTAACTCCCCTTAATACGGAGTGCCCGCCTGTAATTTTAACTCCTTTAAGGGATGAAAAACCCGCAGCAACATTAAATAATTTAACGGTGCCGCTATTAATCTCAATATCTGGTTGTGCATTATCCGGCCATCCGTTAGCCGTAACAGCATTAATTACCTTTACACCATTCGTTCCCGTTGCCGCAAATTTGAAACCAGCGGTTCCGTTGTCGGATGTACTATTAATAAGCACGGCATTAGCCCCATCACCATTCTGGGACGCAAAATAAAAACCGTATCTTCCGGAATAGGCGAATGCGCCCAATATATGCTCATTGCCTACATCGCCAATCCAGTATTGCGTTGTATTATTTTGCATGTAAGTGTAGAGGAGATACCAACATTCGTTGAACCAGGCTGCAACACCGGGCAATGTCGTCCTGAGCCATGCGGTTCCGTTAAATAGCGTGTCCTCTATCCATCCTTCGGTGCTGTTTCCTACAGCGATTGCATTTTCTAGAACAGTACCGTAGACGTTCCCGATATAATGATTATTGGTCCGATTGGTTCCATAACCGAAATCGATTCCCTTATAAGCATTGACGAAAGATGTATTCATGACATAAACGCCGGAGGAATTTCCCCTTATCGTCCATGGGTATGGAATATACGGCGTTATAATGTGTGATGGTTGATTGGGATAATAAAAGGTAACCCCATTTATGCCTGAGTTGGCTCCATTTAATGTAACAAATGCGGTATCCATATCGGGTGTGGAAGTGTTATGTCCTTCGTACGCATAAAGTACGGTCCCCATTGCTTCTACCATATGTGAAAATTGATCGCTGCCTCTCAATTCCACATTAGCAGGAACCGTCAAATGCGTAGCCACCTTGTATTTGCCCCCGGGAAGATATACCGTACCTCCTCCTGCGGATCCGGCTGCATTCAATGCATTTTGAATAGCAGCGGTATCATCTGTCACGCCATCCGCTTTAGCTCCGTAAGATGCCTTCACATTATAAAAGTTATTGTTTGGAGGTTTCGGCATGGCGCTTTTAAACGTATGACCTGTTACGCCATGGTTCTCAAAGCTATAGCCGGTATCCTGCCTTTTGACATCGCCGCTGCTTGTATTCGTAAGGAAAAAGCTTGAACTGCCGTTGATCGTATTGCCTAACAATGCCGCGCTCTTTACCGATCCCGTCAAGTTTATGCCTTTCTTGGTGGATGTCAGCACTGGACTGAAGGTAGAACCTTCAACGATCAACGATCCATTGTTGGCCGTGACGGCATACGTGCCGCTCCAGTCATCGAACGTACAGTTCTGAAAATTAGCCTGAGCATTGTTCGGCATATCTACAGCTTTGCTTGCTCCTCCGCCAATAATGCTGTCCATGAAGTAAACCGGCTCCGAGTTATTAGTGTTAATTTGTATGGCAATCGGGTTTTTTCCTTGATTCGCTTTAAATGTACTATTAGAAAAATGAGCACCATTTTCTGCTTGAACTGAATCTACTTTTAATGCGATGTTGCTATTTTGAATATCAATCCCAAAAAGTGACCCTCCGAACGTCCCACGGACTCCACTCGTTAAAATCATGCCCACGTTATAATCATAGAAAGTCATATTATAAAAGGTTGCCAGGTCGGTGTCGCCAATTTCAACCCCTGTCCCATTGGCTCTAGTATATGTATCCAGTGTGCTTCTGCTTGGCGGATTAAAGCCTGCTGGCGCTCCGGACCAATAAGAATTTATAAACTTCACATCCGTTACTCTTCCGACATCGGCAGAATTATAAATACGCATGGCCGTATGAAGCGCTGTGCCTTTTACATTTCGAATATAGTAGCTTTCCCCGATCGAGGTTCGGGGATCGGTTGAACGGAAAATGCTGATGCCTTTGTACGAATTTAATAAGGTTACGTTCATAATATTCGGATGAGAGAAGCCTTCGGAATAAGGAGCTCCACTGTAATTGGCGCCTGGAGCCTCAATCGTGTAAGGATACGGCACCGGGCTTGAAGCCGATTGGCTGGGATAATAAACGGTGACCCCCATCAATCCGGAATTGCTGTTCAATCGGATTAACCCGGGTACGTCCTGTGCATTGCTTTCCACATAAGCTTTCAATACTGTCCCATAGTTCGTCCCTGTGTCGGGATCTTGCCAATCGCCTCTCAAGGTAACGTGATTGGGTATCGTGATCGTGTCCGATATGCGATAAGTTCCGCTTGGAAGCCATACCACCCCGCCTCCGAAGGCATAGCAATCATCCAGCGCCTTTTGAATCGCGTAAGTGGCATCGTTCGTACCCGTATTATCGGCACTGTAGGGAGATTCAGTCACATCGTATGAAGCGATTACAACATCACTCGTCGAATAAACGGGACTGATCACTCTTGGATTAGGCGCTTTGTTGAAAGGCCTGCCATACACTTTCAGTTCGTTTATTCTTGCCTCATTGTCTCCGCCGCTTTGGGTCCCTGCAGTTACGTTTACCTTGACATACCTCGCAGTAGGATAGGTTGCATAGCTGAGATCAGTAGCTGGATCGGTATTGCCCGTTATTGTACTGAGATCCGTATAAGTCGAATCATCATCGCTGATTTGAATTTTAAAGTCCTTTGTATTGTTTACGCTTGATTCCCAATTGGTACCGGCATGCTGAACAACTATGCGATTGATGACATGCTTTGACCCTAAATCGACCTTCATCCACTGTGTTCCCGTCCCCAAAGAACGCCATTGGGAACCGATATTATTATCCGCCGCTTTGCTTGCGTCTCTTCCGGTATCATTGGAACTGGAGGAAGTCGTTTTACTGAGGGATATCGGCACTTGCGTTTCGCTCAAGTCACCGTACAACTGGATTTCCCGTATTCTTACGTCGCCGTCGCCCCCCGGCTGACCGGCGTTTGTAATATAGAGTCTGAAATACCTGCCTTTAGCGCTTATATTCCGATCCGTCGACCCAACTGTATTTCCGGTTACGTTGTCAACATCTGTAAAGTTTGTCCCGTCATTACTCACCTGCAGCTTGAAATCCCGGGTATTATAAACTGCGGAATCTCCGTCTGATGAAGCATGCTTGACCACCCATCTGTTTACTTGATAGGTATCTCCAAGATCGATTCGCAACCAATTCGGAGATGACGCTGTCGTATACCAATATTCATTTGTCAGACCATTAACCGCTTTATCCGGTCCGGATGACAAATTATCGTAAGAATCGGCGGTGGCAGGCTTGTATAAGGATATAGGGTTGTCTTGCACACTATTGTTCTGAGTACCGTATATTTCAAATTCCTTTATTCTCGCCGCATCCCCGAAGCCGGTTTGAGTTCCATGCGTAATATGAATTCTCGCATATTTGGCTTGCACATTAACAGTTCTATCTGTTATACCCGCAGTATTTTCCGTGACTGAATCCACATCAGTATAATTCACTCCATCACTGCTAACCTGTAACGTAAAATCTTTTGTATTATAGTTCGCCGAGAGTCCTCCTGATGACGAAGCATGATATACAACCCATCTCTTGATGGTCATGGAACCACGCAGCGGTCCTCCCGCGGTTAAATCCCCAGAATCCTGATACCAACTGTCAGAAATATCTCCGTCCGAAATATAGTTCGGATTCGAACCTCCTGCATACCATACTGAGTTACTCAAATAATAGTTTTGCGTATCCACGGACGACATATTTTGATACGACACCATACTGCTTCCGTCATTCACGTTTTGATTGACATCCGATGACGTCTTGTAGATCGTCTTTCTCACATTTCCGCTGCCATCCGTAACGACAACATTCGAAATCCATACAATATAAGACTCGTTCGGTACATCGCTCTCACCAAATATATAGGAACGCGAAAGACTCTTTCCCACCCAACCGGACGGGACTGCAATTTTTCGATGATACCAGTTCTTGTATGCATAAGCTACAACATCCGCGGCTGGATGGATAGAAACCCCGTTTTGATCCACTGCTGCGGTATCTTTGAACCAAGAACCGTCGCTTGCATACAAATCAAGCCCCCCGCTGGAAGTGGCAAATGTATCCTGTTTAATGTCGAACTCAATATAATCGCCGGATTGAAAGGTGTAAGCCGTATTTGAAAAACGCATCGCCACGAGGTGGTTGCCAGAACTACCGTCATTGGTGGCCATTAATCGGATGCCTTCTTTGTTGTCACTGATCTCGTTATTTATGGGCAAGGTTACCATTTTGTAATACGATGTCAGCGCATTGAACGCATTGGTATTCAAGAGCATGTCCGAGCTGTTTTTAAATACGACCTTTCTCGTCGTTCCGTTTCCATCTGTAATCAGGATATTGTCGTAAGAAGCGACAGTTGTTGTAAGAGCATTATCGTTCTCGCTCGCAATCAGCCATTGCGAAGCGACTTTCCCGACCCTTGAAGACGGAACGGGTATCTTCCGATGGTACCAGTTTTGATAAGCTATCGGCGATAGATTGGAGCCAGGGTGCATCGAGATCCCATTCTGATCCGGCGATTGAGTGTCCCGAAAATTCAATCCATCACTCGTTATAATATCAATTCCGCCAATGCCGAAAAGCCGCTGATCGATCTTCACATCGTACTCGATAAAGTCACCGGCCTGAAAAGTATAGGAAGCATTCGAAAATTGCTGGTATGAATAGTGATTCCCTGCATTCCCGTCATTCTGTACGACAAACTTCAATACTTCTCCCTTCTGTCCATCGTTATTGACCACGGCTCCGAAATCGGCATGAGCCACCGGCAACGTGCCGTACATCGGCGGAAAAAACATGAGAAGCGCAGTACACACACAAATAATTAACTGCCATTTTCTTTTCAACATGTTTTCATTTCCCCTTTGGGTTAATTTGGGAGATTCGGATAATCGCTAACCATTCACACCATCTGTCAGCGCCTCGACAAAATATTTCTGAAATCGTAGGTAAAGTAAAACGAGCGGAATGGAAATGATCAAGATAGCGGCAAACATATAGTTTTAAACCACGATGTAAGTCCACTTAAACTCCAGCAACCCCAGGGGAATCTTAAAAAGATCTTTATCTTTGAGCAGAATCAACGGTCCCAACAGACCGTTCTAATTGCTCATGAAAGCGAAAATGCCTAAAGTTGTGGGAAGCGTCCTCAAAAAACCTAGTCCATAGTCTGGTATTCGACTTACTTGTTTCCTTCTACTTCTTTCTTAGGACGATCCAGGCATTTCAACATGGAGAAATGCCCGGCAACGGTACGTTATGAAGATTCAATATTCGCGGTTGCCGGGCTTTCAAAAACCTTTAGGGCTTACATCTTATGAATTTGTGGTCTTTTGGACAAATTCGCTGTATTTTTGTTTGGCTTTGTTGTACTCTGCGGTCATATATTCCTCTAACTTGGGTAGTCCCGTTTTTTTCATGTCTTCCAGCATTTCGTTATACACTTCATCCACTTGCTCTTTTGTTTTGGCTGTAATCATTTTGGGCTCGTACCGCAATATGATTTGATTTATCTTTGTTTGGATAACCCCCTCATCCGATCCGCTCTTTGGATTGGTGAAGTTGATAAACATGTCCTGCGAAATGTAAGGTTTCATCGCTTTAAGAAAGGTGACAGATGTGGCGTATTTCGGATCGGAGTTCGCTATGGATGCATTCACAATCCCCTCTCTATATCCTGATGCTCCAAAATTCCACAATCCGTAGTTAGGCCCTACGCCTGCCTGTTGAATGGTTTTTTGCTGGAAAGATTCAGGGCGTTTGAGAAGGCCATCCTCGGTCAGTGTGTAATGGACACCTTCAATTCCCCATTGTGCCAAAGAGTCGCCTTCGGGACTTTTCAGAAATTCAAAATATTTGATTGCTCTTGCAGGATCGGGGCAACTTTTGGTGATATACAGATTAGACCATCCACCAGAGGGAACGATCCGCTTCATCTTCATCTCGCCGTTAACCGTCGGAGGGGTGTTCAATGGAGTCCATTTCCCTTTGATATTATTCGTATCGAAAAATTTATTCTGCTCGTCGGAGAATGAGGCGTTGTATGATGCCGCAAATACTTTCCCGCTTCTGACTACTTCCAAAAATTGTTCGTACTTATAGGACATATATTCTTTAGGAATTAAACCGTTTCTGTACAACTCATTCATATATTCGTAGTACGCCACTGCCCCCGGCTCAGCAAGACCTATCGTGACTTTATCCCCAATCGATTTGGGCGTAGATTGGAATCCCATGTACTCCATAAAAGGTATCCAATTGGGAAGGTAAGGAATCATGTCCGGATATTTTTCTTTCACCATCTTGAATACGTTAATAATATCGTCCAATGTTTTCATCGGTGGATTTCCCAATTCATTATAGATGTCCTGTCTGAAATGAAGCGTCGCCATTCCAGGCCCCGGGACATTTTTAGGATCGTTAAATTCCGCTTCACTGGTGTAATGCGATCTTATCCGATAAAAATGTCCATCCTCGGACGTATTGAGAAATACCTGTTCCGGGTCTAGCAGTTGCATGAATTCAGGCGCATATTTTTCGATCAGTTCATCGTAAGCAAACGAAACTTTAGGATCTTCAAAATACTTTTCGAAAGCCGGATTTGCGGTATATACCAAACATGGCAGTTCATTCGAAGCGATCATAACTTGCAATTGATTTTCGTCCGAGGCTTTCGTGATATCGAGAGTCATGCCTGTCCGTTTCGTGATCTCCTGGGACACCTCATCATTTCCCCAACTGTCCATAGGCCACCAAGTGTAATCCATATATGCGGTCATGGAAGTTGGTGTCGTATCTTTTTTCCACGACAGGTTCGGAGAGTCCCACGTGACATTTTCGTCAATGGGCTGCGAGCTAGAACCGACAGTTTCGGAAGTTCCGCTCGCTTCACCACTGCCGGAAGCTTCCGTATTGTTGTTCGATTGAGTGCAGGCTGCAAGCATTAAGGACACGATCAAAAACATTGCCAGTACCAATGTCTTTTTTTGTCTCATATAAATCCTCCCTTTTAATGATTGATTATGGTTGCGATTACATAAATGATGACGCGATTAAAGGCAACTTCCTTCTCTATAGACTCCCCTCCTTCCATAATTGGAGATTCATTCTTTTACGGAACCAAGCATGATCCCTTTCACGAAATATTTTTGCAAGAAAGGGTATACACAAACAATCGGTACAATTACGATCACCATCGCAGCCATCCGGATCGTTTGGGCCGTATAAGAATAAGTTGCATAGGTGGCGGATCTTCCACCGTCCATTTGGCCGGAACCACCGCCCGAAGTGAAATTCACCTTGTTGTTCAGATCCATCAACCAGAAGGAGATGGTTTTTAGACTCTTATCCGAAGTATAGTAAGCAGCGTCAAACCAAGAATTCCAATGTCCCACAGCAGTAAATAATGCTATCGTTGCAAATATCGGCGCAGATAAGGGGAGCACCAGCTTGTAAAAGATCCTCAAGTGCGCGGCTCCGTCAATGCGCGCAGATTCGATCAATGATTCCGGGATCTCGCGGAAAAATGACATCATTAGAAGTACATTAAAGGAACCGATCAACCCTGGAATGATGTACACCCAAAAGGTATTGATGAGGTACAAGCTTTTCAATAAAAAGAAGAATGGGATAAGTCCTCCCGAAAAATACATCGATACGATAATGACGGCCATATAAAACTTCTTGAAGTATAAATTTTTATAGGTCAGACTGTACGCAAACAAACCTGTGCAAAAAACGGAGACGATCGTGCCTATAATCGTTCTCGCGATCGTAACGATAAATCCCCTCATCAATTGATCGTTCGCGAATACAACTTCGTAGTTTTCCAAAGAGAATTTGCGCGGCGCCAAATAGATCGCGCCTTTGGTTGCATCAATTCCTTCATTAAAGGAAATGATCAACGAATAGTAAAAGGGATAAATCGTCGCCACGCATAATACGAGCAATACCGAATAGACAAGACCATCCACGAAAATATCCTCAAGACCCATCTTTCTCCTAACCATGTCTATATCCCACCTTCGAATTCTTGGAAGTATCGATTAAAATAAGCCGGTCCCGCTAGATCTTTTTGCGAGATAATTGCTCGTGTATACCAAGATCAGTGAGAAAAGTGATTCCAATAATCCGATTGCCGCAGCATAGGAAAACCTCCCGGCCTTTAATCCCATCTCCAACGTGTAAGTTTGTAAAATGACGGAGACATCGTATACCATTCTATTGTTAGAGCCTCCTAGCAAATAGGACTGCTCAAAGTTAGAGCCTCCCAACCCTCCGCCGAGCATGTTGCCCAAACATAGAATCAAAACGACGACCGTTGTTCCTTTCATGGCCGGTAGCGTAATGTGCCAAATTCTGCGAATCCGGCCCGCACCGTCGACAGTGGCCGCTTCGTGCAAAGTTGGATCAATGCCCGCAATGCTGGCCAAAAACAAGATAGTCCACCAGCCTGCGTTTTTCCAAACATCGCTAAGCACAAGGATCGTCCGAAAGTATCGGGGTTCGGACAAAAAAGCAATGGGCTGATCGATCACGCCTACAAAAAAAAGCAATTGATTAAGCAAGCCGTCCTGTACATTCAAGAAGGCGAACAGCATTCCCGACACGACCACCCATGAGATAAAGTAGGGTAAGTAACTGACGGTTTGGGAGAATCTTTTTAATTTTTGATTCTTTACTTCATTTAAGATGATGGCAAGGAGGATCGGGATCGGAAACGATATAATAATTTTCAACGAACTAAGCAACAACGTATTCTTAACGACCGGCCAGAACATCGGATCATTGAAAAATTCGTTAAAGTACTTCAATCCTACCCATTCGCTATTAATGATGCCCATGATACCCGGTGCAAGTTGATAGTTCTTGAAAGCGATCACAATTCCGAGCATTGGTATGTAGCTGAAAACCAGAAAAAACAAGATCCCCAGAATCGCAACCAACTGTACGGACGCCTGCGCCTTTAATTTTTGCCAAGTGATCGGATACGCGTATTTCTTTGATTTCGCAATGTTTTTCTCCATAGTACAGATCCTCTCTAGCATTATTGAATAATCTTTAGTAGTTATTTATTAATCATTAATAATTAAATAAAGTATACTCTTACCATTCTCCATTTGTCAACAGCCTCTCGTCTATGCTCTTCCACTGATCGATCAAAAAAACCGGAGGCTTGCCTCAGGTCCTTTTGGTTCGACAGTTTTCGGAAATTTCCCATTCATGCGCCGAACAGGTTATTGAACGGCAAAGAAATTGTGCAAGATGCGGTACGCCGCGCAGTAGGCTACCGAAGTATCGTCCAGGCGCAATCTTCTATACTCCACAGTATCGTACTTTAAGTTATTGCAAAATTCCCTGGACACGCCTACCAGGTACTCAAATAGATCATGGTTATCGTTAAACATTCGGCCGCTGACCATGAAACAGTCCGGATTGAACAACTGCACTAACTGTCCTGCCATGACGCCAAGTTTGCGGCAAGATTCTTTCGCGATTTCCATGATTTGCAGATTTCTCTTTTGCAATGCGTCGTAAACTTTACCGATATCGATTTCTTGAATCTGTTCGACTCCCAGATCGTTCAGAAGCCCTGAACCGGGATTTCTGCGAACAAGCTCCTTCACTTTCTCTACAATACTATTTTCGCTTTCCGCATTCTCGAAGCATTCAATATTACCAGACATGCCCTCGCTGCCCCGATAAAGTTTCCCATCGATAATGATCCCAAGCCCGATGCCGGATCTGATTCCCAAACATAAAACATTCTTGGCTTCATTCACGTCTTCTCTGGACGGATCTTGTCCCAACGCCAGCAAGTTGATATCGTTATCCACGAAGGTATCGATCAGAAATTCCGACTTTATTGTATCGGCAATGCGAAAGCCTTTCAGCAGCCTCATTCGGGATGCCCCTTTGATGGTTCCTTGATTGGCGTCAATCAAAGCGGAAACCCCCACGCCTATTCCCTGTATCGTTGAAGAATCTACCTTACTGTTTTTCATTAAAGTTTGGATGGCGGATTTCAATTTGTTTGCGAACTCTTCTTGGGTCGTATAATCTGGTTCACTAAAAATCTTGGCGACAATTTCGCCATCCAAGTTCAGTATTAACCCTTGGATTCCATCTACGCTAACATCGATTCCGATAAAGTGCTTGCTGGTCGAATTTAATTTATAGAGGTCCGGACTAGGCCCACCGTTTCTGCTTGTCGGTCCCTTGCCGCAAAACACGATCAGATTATCCTGTAATAATTCGTTAATGATGTTGGAAACTGTGGGAGGTTTTAAGCCGATAATTCTGCATAATTGAATTCTCGAGATTTCCTTCTCTTTCCTGATCGTGTTTAGTACGATTCTTTTGTTCAAATCCCTCATTGAAGCGGGTCTTCCAGCCTTAATTTGATCCATCATCATCCCTCGACTTTCTTAGAATATAGCGATATTAACAAGCATAGGAACGCAAGGTTGATTATTTACTATAAATAAATATACTTTATATTGCCTCACATGGACAGTCAAGTTACCCTCTTCGGTTAGAATTATTTTGAGTTGACACGGTCCCCTTCCTATCAATAAGCTCAACTTTAAAGCATCCAGGTGCGAAATCCTCCACTTCCGGAAGTTGGCTGTACTTTGCTCCTGTTTTAGTAACTTTCATTGACCGACACCTCTTTAGGTTCAGCCCTTCCCTAAGGTTGTCGACTACCTAAGGTACTAAGGCGTCTGCTGACTTCTCATGATAAATCTTGTTTCAACCGTGATTTGAAGTGCATCTCCTCACGTTCATGAGACCTTCCACGGTAAGACGATTTACTTTGCTTCCTTGCACCCGCATCATTTACATTGGCACGTCCGTGTAGTTGATTGGACTTCGTTTTATTTTGTAAACTCCTCCCATGCCTTATGCCTGATGATATTCGTGTTCCTCGGGTCGGAATTTTGCCTCTAGCTTCCTTCAGATTCCACATCGCGATAGACAACCCTTGCTCTTGGCTAGTGGTTGGTAACTACAAATCCCCACAGCGGACTTTCACCACCTAGTTAATCGCCATGCGTGGCACACAATAAAGTAGGGGAACCATTCTTATGGCTCCCCCTTATCGAACCGCACGTGCCCTACTAAAGCATACGGCTCACCAACGTGATTCAACTTGAGATCAATCTGTTGCTAATTGCTGGGCATACGTTCTGGAGAGTGTACTCTTCTCTTCGTTCTTTTGCCCTTTGGACGTTTCGGACTTGTTTTGTTTTCTGCTTATTCTTCATGATGCGCAAAACCCGCAATATGACCCTAACATCGAAATCATAAACCGAATCATTGCTGCAATTGAGACTAATCGGTTACAAACCGTCGGAGACGTCGCTCAATGGGTTGGCAAAAGCGATCGTTGGCTCCAACAACTTTTCCATGAATATATTGGGATCGGGATTAAGTGGCAGCTCCAAAGGAATAAACTGTTGGAGGCAGCTGGTTGCATCCGTGAATCCGACCACCCCGATTGGGCGGATATGGCCTATGAACTTGGCTACAGCAGTCAACAACATTTCATTACAAACTTCAAACATGTACTCGGCAAGACACCGTTGCAATACAAGAAAGAACTAAGCTTTCAAACATCCGAATAACACAACATGTCCTGCTTACCTCCGCATTATAGTCATGGGTTGACTTCCAATTTGGTTATCGCTTTTTGCAGTTGCGTGGCTCTACTCTTTGCCGATGTTGCCTTCAAGAACGGCAATAGGATTGCATATTGAGAGGTTTTGTCGAGCAGGCTAAAGGTTTTATAGGCCTGTTCATGCTGCTCTAACGCTACTGTGAAATCCAGCGGAATTGTTGCGCTATTCTGCGGTTCATAGGCTGCGTCCCATCTTCCGTCCTTCTGCGCTCGGCGAATTTCAGCAAAACCGGGGGGGGGGGGTCATTCGTCTTGTCTCGATTAGCTCTTCTGCTTTTCGCACGTTGATCATGGACCAAGGGCTTTTCGATCGCCTTGGCGAATAGCGCTGCAGGTAATTCGCTTGTTGAATCCTTTACGATGACTATCGATCCACCCATAACACAAGGCAACATCAAGCGCATCCGAAATTGAAATCGAATGAATGCCCGAATCCTTCTTAGCTATTCTAAGCCACACTCCTTCTCGTCGTTCATAATGACTCTCGAGCCACGATTCCCAGTCCGTTGCTTCTGTAATATCGATAAATTCTAATGGATCGGATCCCCACTCTGCAATCTCTCCTTTCATACTTCCTTTGTTTTCCTCTTCCTAAAAGTCTGGTGAATAAGAGGCGGAGCAGGCGAAAAACGATCTGGAGAAGCTTTAGCTACAAGCTTTCAGAAGGAAAGCTGCTTCGGAAGCACCCGCTTACGACCTTTGTATCCCGAATTTTACCCATAAAGATGCAAAGCGGCTCAATACAACCAGTGAACTGCTTTGCACCAAAGATATCCAAATTCAAAAATTCAGGGGTACAAAAAGCGATCGAAAGACGTTTCCGCATGCGCAGCCTGATTTAATCACCGGACTTCTAAATTAACTATACAAATAAAAATCAGCGTAGTATTACAAAAAACCGCAGCGGACATGACCGGACCCGACTATTGTCCGATTAAGCTGTACAAAAAAGGATCCGTAGAGTATTGCACCAGATCCGCCTCTGACATAACAAGTTTTAAGGCCACCCTTTAACGGATGACCCTTTCTCCAAAAACTATCAAATCCGCTCACCAGGTGAAGCGGATATGTTACTCTGGCAAAATAAAGAGCAATAATAAATAGCTGTTCCACCACACTCTTCTGTCCGGGTAGCTTAAAAAAATGATCAAGCGCTATTTCACATAATAGCCGCCTTTTTCGCCTGGGTTAAGCAGCGAAACTTGTACCTAAGTGTCCCGCTTGACTCCCGCCGCTCATTTGACCACTTCCTCGATGCCGAACTCGGCGAGCCTTGTAATGTTCAAAAAACACGAACAATTGACGCCGCTGCAGTATCGGAAACTGTGGTCTTCATTTCGCTGAACAGATTGCGAGACAAGACGTTGAAGCTCCAACCAATCAGGTGGTCAATCATGACCGTTAGAGCAAAAATAAAGTGAATTCACTTTATTTACGGACACTAATGACCATTAAAAGAAAACTTCACGCTTTTCTACGATAAATTCCTCGCTTAAGGACACTAATGTCGGTAATAAAGCCGGAATTTCGATTAATCGACGCTAACGGTCGCGAATGTCCGAATGATTAGATTTACATCTCTGTTTATATACGATATAGCCCGAACGGAAATGCGACAAGAAAAGGACTGTCTCAATATTTTTGAAACAGCCCTTGATTGTACACGGTTTTATTTAGATTTTTGTCTCAACCGTTTTGACTGCTATCTCAATCTGCCCGACGGCACATTTACATCTTTTGATGAGAAGGAGCAATTAATAGTTGTGGTGGGAAGACTTGTTCCCGGAGGTCGGAGCCGCCCGAGCGGAACTGCCCCGGTGTCTTGCCCGTCAATTGCTTGAACGCTTTATTAAAATGGCTCAGATCGTTAAAGCCGACCTCCTGCGAGATATGGATGATTTTATCGCTGGAATTGCAAAGCAGCTCGCACGCCATCCCGATTCGCACCTCGTTGCGGTATTCCATGAACGTTTTCCCGGCATACTGCTTGAACTTGGCGGTAAAAGCCGCCGCGCTCATGCCGCACATCTGATATATTTGCTCCATCATAATCGGCTGCGCATAATGAAGCTTCGCGAACTCGCACACCCATGCCATCACCGATTTTTCGTCCCGTACAGCAGACAGAGGCTCAGACACCCGTTTCTCGTACCATCGGCTTAAGGAGATGAACAACTCCATCAGCATCGCTTTGACGCACAACCGGTAACCCAGATCTTTTTTTCTATACTCGCCCACGATCCTGTCGAGCAAAAACGTGGTCTCCAGCCCTTCATTCACCGTCAGCTTCAAGTGATACTGAAATTCTGAAGAAACGCGAATCATCGGCTCCAGATAGAAAAAACGGATAAACGGAGTGACCTGCGACAGTTGGCGAAGCTCCGTTTCGAGCAGCTCCGGCAGAAACAGTATGTTGTATACCACCATCGGCACACTGCCCGTTACCCGGTAACCGTGTTCCGCCTGCGGCTCGATGACGAAAAAATCGCCTCTGGCAATCGGATATGTTTCCCCCCGGTAAATATGCTCGCCCTCGCCCTCGGCAACGAATACGCATTCAATAAATTCATGCTTATGGGGCGCAATTGCGTTCGTGCGGAACTTGTAAGGCGCAATATGAAACGGAAAATCCGGACTTTCCAGAAAATGCTCTTTCGTATAGTAGATCATCGCGATCCCTCCGGCAGCGCACCGTTCAAACAATTTTATTCCTATTGTAGCACCTTGCATCGCGGAATGGTGAAGAAAATATCCCATGTTTTGCAGCAAATTCGCCAAGCCGCCCGCTTCGCCGCATGATATGTTTGATTTGGAAACCAAACTTGCTTTATGAAAGGATGCGATGATATTGGGGGAAAAGATGGAGCAGTGGGTAACACAGGAAAAAGTGGAATTTTACAAGGAAAACGGCTTTGTGCAGATCGACAACGTACTAACGGCGGAGGAACTGGAGGAGCTGCGGGATTGCGCAAATGAAGCAATGGCCTCGAATTCGAGGCATTCCGTCAAGACGGATCAGGATGGGGGCGCTTACTATAAAGTATTGAACCAAAAAGTAAACGTATGGCGAGACCACGGCGGAATGGCCAAATATTCACTCCACCCGCGGCTTGCGTCGATAGCGATGCGTTTGACCGAGGCGAGTGGAATCCGTTTGTTCCACGATCATTTGCTTTGGAAAATGCCGGGCGATTCCAAGCCTACTCCTTGGCATCAGGATACGGTCAAATGGCCGATGAACGAGACAGGAGCGCTCTCGATATGGGTAACCCTTGACGACGTTGACGAGCGAAACGGCTGCATGATGTTCATACCGAAATCGCATACGGCCGGCAAGCTGAAAAATATAAGCCTGGTGAATCCCGTCGACATCTTCGAGTATGTCAAAGGAACGGAACTGGAGAATCAAAGGCCTGTCGTCGTGCCGCTCAAAGCGGGAAGCTGCACGTTTCACGACGGATTGACGTTTCACTACGCTCACGCCAATCAGACCGATAAGCCGCGCCGGGTACTGGCCACTATTTACATGAAAGACGGTACGACATACAACGGCGCCAGCCATGTGATGACGAACGATCAGGGTCTGGTTGTTGGCGAGCCGATTCGCGGACCGCTGTTTCCACTGCTCGCGAAGGCATAATATCGCAACCTCCAACGCGTTCAACATAAGGCAGGGTAGATTACGGGCAAACAAACCGCAACTGTCCTGCCTTTTCTGTAGTTCTAAGAGATCAAGCTATTTTTGGAGGAGCGAGTTTCGTTTGGCTGGGAATTTCTCCTTTCCACGAAGCCCGCTTCCTTATCTGATCAAGCCACACTCTCGGCTCACCAACTAATAGTAGAGGAGCCGGCCTTGCTTAATTTAGCTCCATGTTCACAAGTGGAATATCCAATTCAATAATTTCCATTGTCTCAAGGACAGCCGAGATCCCGGAAATAGGTCACTAGAAAATACTTAACTTAAAATCGCAATCACCGCGAGATAGTCTGTCATCCCCTACCCCAACCCCACATAATTCCCAATCACCCCATCCACCCTAAGCCTTTTCATCCTCTTCATATCCCTCCCCTTCTTGATGGTCCAGGCCATCACCTTCATGTTCCTCCCGTGGATGCTCCACACCATCTGCTCATCGAGCAGCTTCTGATTGTAGTTAATGTAAGTCACATATGACGCGAGGTCATCCAGCTTTTTATCGGACAATGGATGCTGATCCTTATGCACCAGCACCGCAACGGGAACACCCGGTAGCAGGTCGTGCATGTGCCGCATGGACTCAAAGTCGAAGGACTGCACCATAATCCCTTCATTCGCTTTCAGTCCTCTGCCATTCGCCATGCCTTCATACCGCCGCAGCTTCTCCGCCAGCTTCTCCTCAATCCCCGGATACAGCTCCGGGTCCTTGATTTCAATCAAGATGCCGAGTCTGCCGGCAAAACGGTTCATCACTTCATCGAACGAATGAATCGTTTCCTCCGCATAATCTTTATCATAAAAGCTCCCCGCATCCATCGCCTGCAACTCCTGGAGCGTATAATCCCGTACAAAACCCTTATAAGCCGTCGTCCGGTCCACCTTCCGGTCGTGGATCACGACGAGCTCGCCATCCTTGCTGAGCTGCACATCGAATTCAATATAGTCCGCACCGAGCCGAGCGGCCAGCTCGAAGGCGGCCATCGTGTTCTCGGGCGCATTGCCGGAGGCTCCGCGGTGCGCGACGATGAGCGGCCCCTCGTTCGCATAGGGAAGAGTGGCCGCCACGGTCAATACCGCACAGCACACCGCTACCAATACCGAACCGCCCCTGCGCCGCACGAATCGCCCAACAAATGATCCTATTCCGCCAACCATCCCTTCCCCTCCTCCTAACCGCCCAATGATCATCTGCCTTGGCTATTCCCTATATTCCGTTCCTATACTCCGTCCCTACACTCCATCCCGATACCCATTCCTCACACTCAATCCCTATAACTCCATTCTCTCCCACACTCTGCACATTTAAGCCTTAACGCTCTTCTCCCCCATGATACGGATAATCCGGTCCGGATAATTCGTCGTAATCCGCACATCGGGATACTGCTCCATAATGCGTGCCAGTATTTCCGGCTCATCCACGGTCCATACGCCCAGATCAATGTCCTGCCAGGCCATCTCCTTCACCAGCTCCTGCGTTACAAAAGCATAATGTATCGATACGCCCGTTGCTCCCGTGTAACGAAGCTGATCCATCAGCAGCGTCGGCTTGCCGAGGAAGATCAGCGCGGTGCGGATCGCGGGATCGATCTCATTCGCACGTACCATGGAATCATGATCGAAGGAGGACAGCACGACCTCCTCCTGCATCCCATGCCTGTGAATGCAATCGATGACCTTTGCTTCGAGGCCTACATATTCATTGCCCATCGTCTTCAGCTCGACATGCAGCCTGCAGCGTCCCTTCACAAGCTCCAGCACTTCCTCAAGCGTCGGAATCTGCTCCCCCGTGAATTCGGCAGCGAACCAGCCGCCCGCATCCAGCTTGCGCAATTCCTCCAGGGTATATGCCTGCACTGGCCCCTTTCCGTTCGTTGTCCGGTCCAGCGTATGATCGTGAATAACGACCGGTACACCATCCTTGGACAGGTGAACGTCAAGCTCAATATTGCTAATCTCCGGTTGGGCCAGTGCCAGCTTGAAGGCTGCTATCGTATTCTCGGGCGCGTCTCCCGAACATCCGCGGTGTGCCACAATGGTGGTCATAGTTTCTACATCCTTCCTGAATTTTATTTAACACCGTTATAAACAAAAGCCTTAATAATATGCCGCTGCGACAGGAAGAAGACGAGCAGGATCGGGGCGACGAGAATCAGGTTGCCGGCCATCAGAATATTCCAGGTGGCAACGCCTTCCACTTCCCGGATCTTCGCGATCCCGAGCGGCAGCGTTCTGGCTGTCTCGTTCGTGGTCATAACCAGCGGCCAGAAATAGTCGTTCCAATGGGCAATGAAGCTGAACAGGGCGAAGGTGACGAGCACCGGCTTGACAAGCGGAACCATGATCCGCAGGATGATTTTCCACTCGGCCGCCTGGTCAAGCCTGGCCGCTTCCAGCAGCTCATCCGAGATCTGCATGAATGCCTGCCTCAGCAGGAAGATCCCGAAGGCGCTGGACGCAAAGGGAAGAATGAGCCCCAGATGCGTATTGAGCAGCTTGAAGGCGCTCAGCTCCAGATAGACGGGCAGGAAGATCAGCTGCGCCGGGATCATCAGGGTGACCATAACGATACCGAACAGGAAACCCGACCCCCGGAACGTGTATCTGGCAAAAGCATACGAAGCCGGGATAATGGTCAGCATCTGCAGAACGAGAATGCCAACGGCAATAATGACGCTGTTCATGAAATAACTCAGGAACGGCCCCGTGTTCCATGCCGTGGCGAAATTGCTCCAGACGGGGTTCTGCGGTATCCATACCGGTGGGAAAATCATGGTCTCCGGCATCGTCTTCAGCGAGGTGGAGATCATCCAGATGAACGGCAGGGCGAAGATCATCACCAGCAGCAGCAGGCCGATGATGTTGATAACGCGCAGCAGCACCAGTACTATTTTCCTCAGCATCGCCTTACGGGACCTGACAGCAGACAGCTTGCTGCCGGCAGCAGCGGTCCCGATCGGCGCGCGGCTGATCATGTCATTTGCAGCTTTCATGAAGCTTCACTCCCTCCTTAACGGTAATGAACGCGGCTGGACAGCAGTTTGAAATATATGATCGTTAGAATACCTACAATGAACAGCAGAATCACGCCTGCCGCGGAGGCATAGCCGATCTTGAAGAACCGGAAGCCGTATTCATAGATGTAATACACCAGGGTGTTGGTGGAATTGACTGGCCCGCCCTGGGTCATGATGGCAATGGTCTCGAATACCTGGAACGAGCCGATCATGTTGATGATCACCAGGAAGAAGATCGAAGGCGACAGCATGGGCAGGATCAGCTTCGTGAAGGTCGTCCACGGCTTGGAACGGTCCAGGGAAGCCGCCTCATAGATGTCTTGCGGAATGCTCTGCAGCCCCGCGATAAACACCAGCGCGTTATAGCCAAGCCCCTTCCACACGGCCACGATAACCAGCGACACCAGAGAGGTGCTGGGATGGGACAGCCAGTCCAGCTTGCCGAAGCCGAACAGGCCGATCACCCAGTTCAGCAACCCGTATTCGGGATCCATCAGCCAGCTCCACAGGAGCGAAATGGACACAAGCGAGATAATATGGGGACTGAAGATCGCTCCCTGCACGAAGCCGTGGAAGAAGCTTTTTTTGTTCAGCCACAGCGCAAGCAGCAGGGCGATGCTGGTCGTGAGGCTGACCGTCAGTACGGTATAGATGGTCGTATTGGTCAGCACCTGCCGGAAATCCGGCTCCATCAGCAGGTCCTTGAAATTCTGGAAGCCGACGAACGTCTTGGTCGGGCTGATGAAATTCCAGTCGAAGAAGCTCAAATAAATCATGTAGAAGATCGGATAGATGAAAAATAACGAGAAAATGACAATGGCAGGGGCAACCATGCTGTACGGACGAAGCTTTTCCCATACGGTCATATCAGATGCCTCCGGCCGCCACGAGGCGCTTCGTACCTGCCTCGATGCCGCGCAGCCTTTTGCCGTCAAGCCCGAAATAATACAATTGCTCATAAGGCACGGTGACCTTCACGCGTTCAGCAGTCACGATTGGAGTCAGGAATGTCTTGACGAAGAAGACGCCGGTCCGCGACTGGATCTGGTAAATATTTTCCGCCCCAAGGCTCTCGCGGGTCAGAATCTCGCCGTCGATCACATAACCGCCGCTGTCCCCGCTTGTGCTAAGGATCGCCTGCTCCGGACGGAATCCGACATGGCCGATGCCCGCGGACGACTCCAGGTCCAGACCCTGCACATCCCGGATATCCATCATGTTCATGGCCGGGGTCCCGATAAATTCCGCCGTAAATAAATTGGCCGGATCGTGATACAGCTTCAGGGGAGAATCCGCCTGCTGAATGACGCCTTTGTTCATGACAACAATCTCGTCGCCCATCGACATGGCTTCCACCTGATCATGGGTGACGTAGACAAAGGTGGTGCCAAGCCGCTTGTGCAGCTGGATCAGCTCCGTCCGCATCTGATTGCGCAGCTTGGCGTCGAGATTGGACAAGGGCTCATCAAGGATGAACACCTTCGGCTTCTTCACCATCGCCCGAGCCAGAGCGACCCGCTGGCGCTGCCCGCCGGAGAGGTTCTGGGGTTTCTTGTTCAGATGCGGCGCAAGTCCGACGATCTCGGAGATGTCGTTGATCAGCTTCTCGCGCTCATTCTTGGTGATGCCGCGGTTCTTGAGCCCGAATTCGATATTGCCGCGGACGGTCATGGTCGGGTACAGGGCATAATTCTGGAACACCATCGCAACATCGCGCAGTCCCGGCGCTGTATCGTTTACGCATTTGTCATCGATCCAGATCTCGCCGCCGCTCTGCTTCTCCAGCCCCGCCACCATACGCAGGGTCGTGGATTTGCCGCAGCCGGACGGCCCGACGAGCACGGTGAACGAACCGTCCTTGATCGTCAGGTTCAAATCCTCAATGATCGTCTCATCCTTGAACTTCTTGGTGATATGCTTCAGCTCGATCCTCGCCATCGGTTATTCTCCTCCTTGATATCGATTCCTGAATCCCGCGCATAAGCTGTTCCAGCTCATCCAGTGTACTCAGCCGCAGATCCCAGGCTTCCGGATCGCCGCTCGGATACGGGGAGATAAAACATGTTCTGCCCCCCATCTGCCTGACCGGATGCAGATCGTTCCACGGATTGTCGCCAATCGACAGAATTTCATGGGGCTGAATCCCCTGCTCCAGCAGGGTCGAGATATATCCACCCAGTCCCAACGGTTTCCCCGCTCCGCAATGCACCTCATCGAACAAATGGCGGATCCCCATATAATCCAGAAATTCACTCCCGGATTCCAGATGGGTATTGGTCATGAGGATTTTCCGCCCAACGCCCGTAAGCTCTTCAATCGCCTGGAAAACATCGCTTCGGAGCTCGAATTGATGAGGCGCAAGCAGCATCTCCTTGCGGACACGGGTGAAAGCCTCATGCAGCTTCGTTTCCGGAAGTTTGTATCGATGACGGACAACGGTGGCGATTCCCCACGGATCGCCGATCGGAATGAGATGGGGTGCAAGCACCGGCCACTGCCCATATGCCTCATGGCCTTCCTCCACCGCCGCCCCTTCCCAGGTAACCCCTTGTATGAAACCATCCCCTTGACGGACAAGCCCGACATCATGAAGGGTATGGTAGAAATGGCCAAATTTAATTCCATGCTCGCCAGCCAGGATGGCTGCCGCCGCGCGGAGAACCGTCTGCGTGTCGCCTTCGTGCTTTGTGCCTTCCAGCAGATAACGGATATAACGTGCCAGATAGGTATGATCCTGATAGAGCGTACCGTCCATATCGAAAATAATCACTTTAATTGCGGACAACCAATTCTCGTTGTACATCATGGTACCTCTCCGCCCTTATATTGGTAGGAGAGAACCCCTGCCTTTATGCAGAGGGCTCTCCGTGGTGAAACAATGGAACTTTGGAAACAACAGACTGTCTTCTTCTTATTTGCCCAGCAGCTTGTTGGCTTTCTCCGCCGCTTGATTGAGCGTATCCTGAGGGGAAGTTTTCGGATCGAGAATCGCTTTCTCGATGGAATCCTTAATGATCTTGGCTACTTCCGGATAGGCGCTCTCCATCGGACGCGGTCTGGCGAATTCCAGCTGGTCCACAGCAACCTTAAACTGCGGGAACTCGATAAAATGTGCCTTCAGCTCTTCGCTCTCGACTGCGGACATCCGGGTCGGCAGGTAACCGACATGCTTATGCTGGTAGATCGTGTTTTCCTTGCTCGTCATCCACTTGATAAACTCCCATGCCGCTTCCTTCTCTTCCTGACTGCTCTTCGATGTCATAACCAGTTGGCAGCCGCCGGTCGGAACGCCGTAGCTGACGTTTGCGGGCATAAACGCCGTTTCCAGTTCAAAGCCATTGCCCTTGGCGATCTCAAGGCTTCCGGTTACGCCTGCGGTGGAGCCGAATTTGAAGGCTACCGCTTGATTGGCCCATTCTTTATCCGCATTCGCGCCCGCTCCGTCACCGACCGTGATTTTGATCAGCCCGGCATCGGACAGCTTCTTCCAGAATTCAACCGGCGCCACGCCTGCAGCCGTATTGAATGCGGCGGATTTGCCGTCTTCGCTCAGCATTTGGCCGCCGCTTTGGGCAACAAGCCCCTCATAGAACCAGATATCTGCAGGCAGGGCCATGCCGATCTTTCCTTTCTCCTTCAGAACTTTGGAGTACTGCTCCAGTTCATCCCATGACTTGGGACCCGCCGGATCGAGGCCAGCGTCCTTGAGCATCGTTACGTTCTTGTACAGAATCGGGGTGCTGCGCATGAAAGGAAGACCGAACAGCTTCTCATCCACATACGCATTCCCCATCAGCCCGGGATTGAAATCGTCCAACTGAAGCTGTTCCTTGTCCCGCTCTGCATACGAAGTCAGCTCTTCAAGCATCCCGGAGCGGGCGAACACGCCGGTGGAAGCAATCTCGAGGTCGCTGACCGCAGGAGCGTCTCCCGCGGCGAACGCCGCCTGCACTTTGGCGTGGAGGTCCTCATAGTTGCCCTGATGCTCGGCAATGACTTCGATTTTATCCTGCGATTCATTGAATTCCTTAACCATATGCTGCTTCGCTTCCTCAATCTTGTCACCGAACGCATACCAGTACTTGATAACGATCTTCTTGGATGGGGTGGATGGGGCGGGTGCCGCACCGTCCGCTTTGGCGCCGCTGACCACATTGCCTGTGTTCTCCTTCGTGCCGCCTGAACCGCATGCCGCCAATACAACCACCATCAGAATCGCGAGCGAGAGCGCCGTAAACTTCTTAACCATTGTCTGATCCTCCACCTTTTCTTTTCCTGGAATCGGCCGGGGCGTAAAAAAAGAAACCTTAATCCTGCCGGCGACATTCACGTCCGCCAGCGGATAAGGTTTCTCCATTGCTCCAACCGTTTGCTATTTACTTTTCACCTTGAATGATACGGGAGGTTTATTAAATCTATGTTATCGTGCTGCTAAGATTATATGAAGCTCGCAGGTGGCAATAGCAGAGGCCTCTTGCAGCAGGCTATGTTATACTTTTTTTGTAACGATACGCACCGCCTAAACTGTTCGATAGGGGAGAGATCACGGATGCCATTGAAACCCGGAAAACCCGTTGGCCTGTTGAATGTGAATAAGGAAAATCCCAAATTTTCCGTATCCCGGCATCTTCCCTCCGCCGATCTCCAGCCTTTCATTGAGCATTACTGGATTGTCCGCTGGGATCTTCGGGGGCAGGAACCGCATCTTCAGGAAACTCTGCCTCATCCTTCCGTTCATCTTGTGTTTGAACGGGACCATTCACGGATTGTAGGCGTGTTTAAAGGGAGATTCTCTGTCCTTCTTCAGGAACAGGGAGCCGTCTTCGGCATTAAATTCCGGCCTGGAGCCTTTTATCCCTTTCTCGGTAAACCCGTGTCCACCCTGACGGGCCGCACGGTGCCTTTTCAGGAAATCTTCGGCATGAGCAGCCAGACGCTGGAGCAGCAGCTTTTCTCACAGAAAACCGCTGAGCAGATGATTTCTCTTGCAGAATCTTTTATCCGGGAACGGCTCCCTGAACCGGATCCCAATATCGATTTCATTCATAACCTCGTTCAAAGTATGATCTCCGACAGAAGCATCGTTAAGGTTGACGACATTGTGCGCCGCTTTCCTATTCACACGAGGCAGATACAGCAATTATTCCGTCAGTATGTGGGGGTCAGTCCCAAATGGCTGATTCAGCGCTACCGGCTTCACGAGGCGGTAGAAACAATGGCCGACGGGGATATCCCCGACTGGTCCAGACTTGCTGTGGATCTCGGCTATTACGATCAAGCTCATTTCATTAAAGATTTCAAATCGATCGTAGGCAAATCCCCGGAAGCCTACACCAGATTGTTGAGCGAACAGCAGCCGGGCGAAGACCGTTAAAGCGGGTGTCTGTATAATTCGATCACATTGCCATCCGGATCACGCAAATGGGCAACCCTCGCATTCCAGGCCTTCCGATCATGAGGTTCGCTCAAGAACACCGCCCCTTTATCCTTCAAAACGGTGTACCTCTCATCGATGTCATCCACGGAAAATGCGAGCAGGAATTTCGAATGCGGTTGTTTGCCGGACGGGAGATTGTATTCGCCGATCACTTCAGCTATATTTTGACGGGAAAATATTTCGATTTTGGTTTCACCTGTATGAAAGGATGCGAACAACATCTCCTCTGATGAGAATCCGAGCGGAAGCTCCAACACATCTCTGTAAAACGCTACACTTCTATGAAAATCTTCTACCAACAGTCTGATTTGCGACAAGTTCATGGTTCCACTACCCTTCTATGCAGATTGTAGGCAACCCGTTTGTCCAAAGGTTCCTCTGCTTAATGTAACAAAATCATAGAAGCTTGTATTGTAATAACACGAAAAACTTGCCGCTGTATATCCCCCTTCGGCCTCTTCTGTTCATAGGCTATCCGGTAATGCCAATTGGTCAAGAACTGCTTCATCAGGAGACTGTAAACCCTAGCTTTGCGTAGGACCGCATCCGCTTACGTTAAAGCCTTCCCAAGCCAGTTCATCCGTTGAGACGCGCCGGTTCAAACCGGTCACGGACACCCGCTGCCCCGGCAGCAGCATCAAATAGTTGCGATCCAGCACGATTGGACCGGCTTCGCCCTTGGGCTTCAGGAATACGCCAATCGCGGCGGCCGTCGATACATTCTCAACCTCGATCCTTTCGCCTGACTGCCTGATGACAATCTCGGAAGGCGGCAGGCTGCGCAACGAAAAAAGAGGAGCAGCCCCGCTCTCCGCAACCGCGAACAGATAATCGTCGCATACCGGCTCCATGCCAATGCAAGCCAGCTCCACCCGCAGCAGGAATGCGCCTGCGACATCCTGGACGTCCCATTCGAACTGCCCGACCAAACTGATCCTACCGCGTTCTGTCATCTCGAATTGCCGATTCGCCAACAATTGACCGCCGAGTCCGTAGATCGACGCCGTCACACTCGCTTCACTGCCGGCAATCTTCGATGGGTCGCGCTCTTCGTGAAGATACAGCTCGCAGACAAACCGCTCCCCAGCCCTGTAAGCGAGCCTCTCATAGCGCGCGGAGACGAACCGCGACGAGAATGCTTTCTTAATCCCATAATAAGCCGGCTTCGGCATACCGCCGTACTCCACAAGCGAAGTGTTTGCGCAGTTCGCAAACGGTTCATTGCCCATCCAGACGATGAAGCCGGACGCTGCCGGTTCCCGGCGTCTCACCGCCTCCGCAGCGTAACGGAGCGACTCCCATTGCAGAAACCGGCTCATTTGCGCATAGATCACCAGTTCATCCTTGTCCTCGGACCATGGTCCGGACAGCTCTCCGAGCTGATCCCATTGAATCCACCACGCGCCGCGGTGTACCCAATACGGATTCATCTTCGTTGGCGGCCAGACCGAATGACCTCCCTTCCACTTGTGAAGCGCATCTACGCCAGCCATACCGGGCGCGCCTGTTTCCGAGCGGAACAAGGCGTCGTCCCGATTGAAATAGTCATAGTGCGCCGTTTCGCCCAGGTAATTCCAAGGTCCGTGCACGTCATGGTGAACGCCTTGTCCGAAATCCCGCTCATCCGCTGTGAATCTCGGCCCGGAAGCGCTCGTCGGCAAGAAGGGACGTCCGGGATCTAGCTCGCCGACCAGCCGTTTCAGCATGGCGATATTGGCATGCCGCTCATCGACAGGCACAAAACCTTCCCACATCAGCTCGTTGCCGCCGCACCAGAGAAGCAGGCTCGGATGCGTCCGTTTCTCCCGGATGGCATGCGTTCCAGCCTCCATCAAACGGTCCATGAATGCCTGTCCGCTTGAAGGACAGTTTACGATGCCGCTGGAGGATTGCAGAAAATCCTGCCAAACGAAGAGTCCGTTCGCGTCGCAATAATCGTAAAAAGGTTCCTGTTCGAAAATGGCGCCGCCCCATACCCGCAGCAAGTTGATGTTCATCCTTTGGAAGGTGCTCAATTCGGCCTCGTAATGCCGCCGCTCTATCGTACCCAGGAGGGGTGAAATCGGAACCCAATTCACGCCTTTGAGAAAGACGCTCCGTCCGTTCACGACCACCGTATAGGGAAGGGCTCCGGCAGGCGCATTTGCGTTGCTTACCATCTCGACCCGCCGGAAGCCGATCTTCTTCTCCGCTTCCGCATGCAAGCAGCCCTTTTCGTCGGTTATCCGCACTTTGGCCGTATACAGGTACGGCTCCCCGTACCCGGCCGGCCACCAAAGATCAACCTTGTGAAGACCGATCGTATGACGATACAGGGCCGTTCCCCTGGCAACCGCCAAGGACGTGCGTTCGCTGGCTACGCATCGTCCGGCGTCGTCAACGACTTCGTATTCCGCCTGCAGGCTCCCGGCATACAGGGCGTCGAGTGTCACAGAGAAATCGATGCGGCCCGACGCAAGGTCTTCCGACGGAGCGGCTTGCGGGTAAAAATCTATGATTTTCGCGTGACTGTACGTACGCACGCAAACGCCTTTCCAGATGCCGACAGGCACGATGCGCGGACACCAGTCCCACACGTAATTGAACCTCGACTTGAGCAGTTCGACGCGATCGGTATATCCGTATTGCCCGTCTACTTCCGGTACTTGGCGAAACAGGATGTACAAGTGGTTAGGTCCGTCCTTCGCCGTTTTGACGCAAGAAGTGACATCGATGACATACGGCGTGAACATCCCCTCGAAGGATGCGATATTCGTCCCGTTCAATATCATTTCACCCGCGAAGTCCAGCCCCTCGAGCACAAGCTCGCAACGATCTTCAACCCAGCCGTCCGGCAGCACGAACGTTTTTTCAAATGCCCATTCGCGGTTTTCTACCCACTCAGATTCCATGCTCCTGAGCCCGATATTCGGATCGGAGATTCGGCCTGATCTCAGTAAATCTGCCTGAACCGCTCCAGGGACTTTCGCAGGCAGCGGACCGATCGCGGGTGGAAAGGCGGTTCCCAGCTCCATCGACTCCGTAAATCTCCATTGATTCCGGTACCAGCCGGTCAATGTCCAGTCGCTGCCGTTTAATGAAAGTGTTCGCATCTTACGTCCCCTCTCTTTCTCCCCTTGAGCGTGCAAGCACTCGTAAGCGCAAGTCTTTCACTATTTACCTACCCGCCCACAAGACCATCGCTTCATCGTCGTTGTAACCGTACGCCCTAGACCGGATAAATGCGAATCGCACGGAGCTCTTGTCCGTCCAGCTTCAACTCCGCGGTGTCCGCTGCGGAATAGATGAACGAATGTTGTAATACATTGTCTAAATCATAAATCTCGATACGCCATTCCCCGTCCGCCTTGCCAGGCAACAGTCGCTGAAGACTGGGTATAAGCCGCACCGTTAGAACTTCGCTTTGTGAATTAAACAGGAATACGACGGTCTCTTCTTCATAAGTCCATACTCTTCCATGCGGAGCGGCCAATAGGTCGAGGCCCTCGTTATACTTGTACTCGCCGCTGTTAAAGAAACGATCCCAATGTCCCTTAAAGCTGTGCAGCTTCTGAAGAAAGCTCATAACTTCCGGATGATCGCCAAGCAGTCCGCGGCCGAAATCCGGATATACGTTCAGCATGTACCCTTCGATAACCCCTTGAACCGCACGTCCGGTATCGCGGTCGATCATAATATTGCAATAATTGCGCGGGAATACGTATTTGAAAGGATGCGGCTCGCTCGTGTGCCATTCCCATGTATAATCCTGGAACGAGGAGCTGACATCGGAAATAAACTCCGAGCTGAAAGTAGCGTGAGGGTCCGCTGCCCGATCCTCTTCCTTGTAACTGCGCATAATGTCGTAAAGCAAATTGTGCGTTTCGCCCGGCTTATGATCGTGTTCGGGATTAAAGCAAGGATCAACGACGAATAACTGGTCGTAGCAAATGGAATGAATGCCGGCTTCCCGGAAATTGCGCACTGTCTGTTCATAGCCGGCACGCCAGCTTTTCGATGCCGGACAGCTGTAAATGGCGTATCCCGACGAATCGATCATCGGTTGAAAGCTGGGGGTAAAATCCCAATCGTATGTCCAGTTGTCTCCCCTTGAACAGCCGGACGGATTCAATACGTACCATTCTTTGTCGCCTATATGCGGAGGGATTAGATTACAGGAAATGAACACGGATACGTTAACTCCAATTTCCCGCGTTTCTCTGACGGCTTCCTTCCATTCCTCGAGCGATCCGTGCATATCCGAGAAAGCAAGAGGCAATCCAAAGTTTTTGTCAATGGTAAACCAAAGAACAAGCTCGTTCAGACCGCAGCGTTTGGCTTCCTTGGCGGCAGCCGGAATATCGCGGTACATCTTGTAAATTTTGCTGTCGTCAAAAGGCTCCCGCATCCATAAAGTCAAATAACCGATTCCCGAAGTCAGCAGCTTGCTTGTTTCCAGTTCGGGGAATTGCTGGTTGGCAAAAGTCTTGTAAGGCTTGATACCCTCGAGCCAGCCATCCCGATGAGGGGTAACGACAAAAGCAGGACTTTCCCACTTCCGGCCGGGTTCCGAATAAGGAAAATGGCACCATTCCGCGTTAACGTGCAGGCTGTCGCGCGCCGGACGCTCCAGATGAACGCCTTGAATATCGGCGGAAGCATCCTCGGAATAAACGCTGATTCCGTTGTCTCCGTCATTGATGTCGAACCATTTCATACTGAAATCGAAGCTGAACGGATAGGTCATAAACTTCTTGAGCTTCAAATCATAAAAGGTCGTATCTCCCGCCGGTACTGACAGTTCCTTGAACAAGTCAAACGAGTTGCGCGCCAGAACAAACCTTGTCTTATTGTGATCGAGCCCTTCGGCTACCCTGCGCAAGCACGGAAACTGAATTTGCGGAACCGTGCAGGACTCGCGATTATCCAAAGTCATCCGAACTCTGATGCCGCCTCCATTCGTTGGCGCGATATGTACGGCAGCCTCCATATCGAAATTGCGGCCGGCTTTCTGTGCATTCCGGTAATGGATAATCATCCCGTCGTTCATTTCTTCGCAGACGATCGTTTGAAAGTCTCCTGCAGTCAATCGGAATGAAGGAGAGCCTTTCTGCGGAAGCGCGATTTGGAACCAATCTTCGGGATTATTCGACATTAATGAAACTTGGCCTGAGCGCAGCTCGGTTTCCTGCGGCTTACTTTCATTGATAATCATGAGAACACTCTCCTTGGCAATGTTGGATAAACCTGATTTCAACCGAGTGATATGAGTGCAATAAGCCTTTCGTGTTCACGTTGAATGCGCTGCGATTTAGCACCGCATCTTGCAGTTGCAACAAATGCGTAATTCTCATTTGTATTGTATTATATCATATTGTATCAGTCAAATATAATAAAACAAAATGACAATTTTTTTATCCTCCTTAAAATCGGGCTTATAGTATCTCCATGAATATTTATTACATTATTCCTGAATCCATGACCAGCTATCTCAACAGCCTTGCATCCATATCGGGTTGAATTACTGGAACTGGAAACCTTTAAACCGATCAGGCGTCACGTATTCAGGTTATTGTATGATATAATATGATACATTTCATTTTAATAGAGACAATAGCTAAATCATCGGATTTGCCTTTATTATTTGTATACAATAAAATAGAGACTTAGCAGAAATTATAAGGCATTGAATGGTGGAGGGGCTTTCCAAGTGTTGGATCAGAGCAAAAGTACGCCGTTATATTTGCAAATCAAAGAAATGATCAGTACCATGATCGAGCGTGGGGAATTAAAGCCCGGAGACCGTGTTCCAACGGAAGCTGAAATGATCGAACAATACCAGGTGAGTCGGGTCACCGTCAAAAATGCTTATAAGCTGCTTGTTGATGAGGGCATCATCTTTCGTATTGCCGGTAAGGGAAGCTTCGTGTCTCCCAAGGAACAGCAAATCGAGGGCATCGCAGATATTAAAAAGATCGGATTTTTGTCACCGATGGTAACCGACAGATTTTCGATGAAGCTGTTTCAAGGGGTGGAGGAGGGCTGCAAGGAAGCGGGCTTCATGCTGATGATCCGTCAAGTCCATCTCCAATCGGAAGAACGCGATGCCATACATGACATGATTCGCTGCGGCGCGGAGGGATTGATTATTTTCCCCGTGGATGGCGAAGCTTACAGCGAAGACATTATTAGCCTGAAAACTCGGAACTACCCATTTGTTCTTGTGGATCGTTATTTGCCGGGAATCAAGACGAACGCCATTTACTCCGACAACTATCAAGGCGGCGTCCTTGGAACCGAGCATTTAATAAACAAAGGCCACACCCAAATCGGAATTATTTCGAGCACCAAATCGACGACGGCCAGCTCCGAGGACCGTTTTCTCGGCCATATTGACACGATGAAAAAACATCAGCTGCTAACCAATCCTTCTTACTGGCTGACTCGGACGGATGAACTTACCTATCAGCAAGAAGACATTTCCAAAACGTATATTTCCGATTGGCTGACGAACAATCCTGACATAACCGCTGTTTTCGCCTTCAACAGTATTATGGCTGTTTATGTCTTACAGGTCGCCCGGTCATTGGGCAAAAAAATTCCCGAACAATTAGCCATTCTTTCTTACGACAGCCCTGATATCAGGGATATGGACAATAACCTTTACTTCTCAGCGGTGGAGCAGAATGTTGAGGAGATCGGTCTACAGGCCGTCCAGCTGCTGGACATGGCAACGAACGAATCGCAAAACTTCGAGCATCTTGTTATACCCGTATCGCTGTCTCAAAGATCGACGACATGACTGCTAACGTTTTCCGCATAAAGAAGCACCGTCGGGGCATTTCGTCTTCATGTGAAGGCTCCCCTAGTACCAACTTTTAAAGCGGGGGTTTGTAAAATTCGATCACATTGCCGTCGAGAATCCCATGGAGAACCCCGGTATTGTAAAAACACGGCGAGCTGTGCCGCTGCTTGCGGCACGGCTCGCCGTGTGGCCGGATGACGATAAAACATCAAGCTATACGGGACATCACCACGAAATAGGCTGACGGCTTCGGAAAAATTGACCATTGGGTCCAGCTTGATCAAGCGCAGCTAACCAAACAGCCGTATCTGCGCCTTCCGCTACTGAACTTGGGGCATCCGCGCCGCCCATATCCGTCTTTACTCTGCCTGGGCACATCGCATTTACTTTAATATCCGCTCCCATCGTTTCTGCTGCCAATAAACATGTTAAAGCATTGAGCATGGTCTTTGACATCCGATAGGCCGATGATGAACTCCGCAGTCCCCCTTTTCCCTGAAGAATGTCAAAGGCGCCTACACCCGATGAAACATTAACGATTCGGCCATACCCCTGCTTCACCATCATAGGATAGAATCCTTGGCTCAGACGCAGCGCTCCATAAAAATTTGTTTCAAGCGTCTGTCTTAATACCGCTTCCTCCAATTCCAATAATGAAGTTCCATGATCCAGAAGAACTCCTGCGTTATTGACCAATACGTCCAAACGCCCGTATTTTCCCCGTACAGCCTGAATAAGGTTCTGAACGCTGTCCTTATCACTAATATCCACGGTGAGTAAATCTAGTTGAATGCCATCGGCCCGCATCTCGTCCACAACCTGTTTCCCTTTCCACTCATCTCTGCAGGCTATAATGACCCTCAACCCCATTAAAGCTAATTGACGCGAAATCTCCTTGCCGATTCCCCGGTTAGCCCCGGTAACCAGTGCAACGCGATCTTTTATTTGTTCCATACGTCCATCTCCCCCTGGAGTATTTGTATTCCTCTATCCGGACGATCTTCCGTATCCTCTGTGGCTGAGTCCATGTGGTCCCGCCATTTAGATAATTGCTGTTCCACCAGCTTCTCGGCATTGTGCAGCTTCGCTAATTGCTTTCGTATCTCGACTAATTTCGTTGCATAGAAGTCAATCACGGTTTGCCGATTTAGCCCTTGACGCGTCGATCGGCTCTGACAATCAAGAAAGTTCGAGAGTTCTTCAGTCGACGTACCGAAACTTAGATACAATTGGATGGTCTTGATCCACTCTACATCGGATTCGTCATATTCGCGGTACCCATTTTCTAAACGCGCCGGCTTTAAAAGACCCTGTCCCTCGTAATAACGCAGCGACCGCAGACTTACACCCGTCTTTTGGGACAATTCACTTATTCGCATGGTGACCAGCTCCCTTAAACATCTTCCCTGTAAATACTCTAAACGATAACATCATGTCAATGTCAATACATCTCCCGTTTCAAAAAAAATACCACCCTCATCGAGAGCGGTCTCAAATCTGTATTTGCCTTGCATTTCAACCCTGCCGGTCTCACAACAAATGCATCTTCGCCTCCGCCTCATCCCAGGCCACCGTATACCCATGTCCCTTGGCGCAGAAAATCGACGAGGAGCTGTACAGCGGATCTGCGTCCTTCCGGTAGCCTTTGCGTTCGATCACCTCTTGCTCGTTATGACAGCGGTCATAACCGCCGAAGACGAGATGAAGATGGCCTCTGCCATGGGTGAAGGAAGCAAGCTCCGTGCTGTAGTTCATGAAATTGGCTACAGGGACTCTGCCCGTAATGACCGCATGGGTGGTTGTCGTTTGCGGCGGATCAAACTGTCCATAAGCCCGCTGAATATCCGATAACACTCTGCCCATATCGTCCGCTTCTACTTTAATCTTAAAATCATAATAAGGCTCCAGCAGGATATTCTCCGCTTTCTCCAGCCCTTGCCTCAATGCCCGGAAAGCCGCTTCGCGAAAATCGCCGCCATGCGTATGCTCATTATGCGCGGCGCCCTTCAGCAGCGTAACCCGGATATCGGTCACTGCCATCCCCGTCAATAAGCCATGGTGATCCCGCTCATACAGATGGGTTCTGATCAGATTCTGATTGCCTGTGCTTAATTCATTCACATGGCATTCGCTCGTAAACGTAATGCCGCTGCCCCGCTCCCCTGGCTCCAGCCGCAGATGTACCTCTGCATAATGCTTAAGCGGCTCGAAGTGGCCATATCCGATAACCGTTGAGCCTATTGTTTCTTTGTACAGAATTTCAGGGCTGCCGAAGGCGATATCGAACTGGAATCGTTCGCCCGCCAGCTGCTGCAGCACTTCAAGCTGAATAAGTCCCATCACATGGATGTGAATTTCCTGGAGGGTCTCCTCCCAGATCACATTCAAGGAAGGGTCCTCCGCATTCAGGATCTGAAAAGCTTTCAGCACATCCTTGGCATTCAAGGATTCGGCAAAAATAACCTTCGACGTAAGCGTCGGCACCATCTCGTATGCCAGCTTGTCGGTGCAGCTGCCGAGGCCTTGTCCAGCTTCGGCTGCCGAGAGTCCAGTTACCGCGAACAGATCGCCCGCCGTTGCCTGATCAACCGGATGAGATTTGCTTCCGTTCACCATGAGCAGCCGCGTCACCTTCTCGCAAACTTGATCATCCCCGTTCGTATAACACAGTTCATCGCGAACCTTTAGCGTACCGCTTAACGCCTTGATGTAGGTCAAACGCACACCGCTGCGGTCATGGCGGATCTTGTAGACACGTCCCCCAAAAGGAGCCTGCCTTTCATAATCGGTGATCGTAAGCTGATGCAGCTGATCCAGAAATTCGGTCACGCCAATATCCTGTAGTGCAGAACCGCTTGCGCAAGGAAAAAGCTGATGACCGCGAATCTTCTCCTGCAGCGTCCGCAGCCAGAAGGCCTGGTCTACGTTTCCAGCGATAAACGTATCCAATAGCGATTCATCCCGCTCCGCCATGCTTTCCATCAGGGGTTCTCCGACTTCGCCATCCGCGAAGTGCCCGGTCAGCATACACACATCCTCAGTCAAATGCATGCGGATTTCCCCGATGACCCGGTCTACATCCGCGCCGGTCCGGTCTGTTTTGTTGATAAAAAAGAACGTCGGAATCCGGTGCTTGTGAAGCAGCTGCCAGACCGTTTCCGTATGGCCCTGAACCCCTTCCACCGCACTGACGATCAGAATCGCAGCATCCATCACCTGGACGGCCCGTTCCATCTCCGGCGAGAAATCGACGTGCCCCGGCGTATCGATCAAATAATAAGTCGATTCCTTATAAGACATGACGGCCTGGTCCGCAAACACGGTGATGCCCCTTGCCCGTTCAATGTCATGGCTGTCTAGGGTAGCGTCCTGATGATCGACTCTCCCCCGTTCCCGGATACTTTGCGTATGGTAAAGCAGCTGTTCGGCAAAAGTGGTCTTGCCTGCATCCACATGCGCGAACATGCCGATTGTTGTAGGACTCATTTTGGTATCACCTTGCTTCCCCTATTTAAAATAATAATACAGGTTCCCCTCATAGTTATTGTCTACGTTTTCTTTGGTGTCAAAGCTAATGACCAAATTCGACTCTGTGTAATAGTCAAATTCATCCGCCCGTTTGAGTGCTTCATAACAAAAAGCTTTTATTTCCTCGTTAACTCCGCTGGCAGCGTTTTGTTCCAGATCCACATCCGTTAAATAAAATACTGTGATAGTGGTGAACAGGCTGACCACCTGCCAGATCTCCTTGTGCCTGGCGAATAGCTTTTCCCTGATCTCTATCGATATTTCGCTATTGGCCGCGGTTTTGGCCTCGTGCTCAAAGTCGGTATAACAGACAAACAGATTGTCTGTCTCGTAGTTTTTCACGGTTTCTATTTCTCTGGTGATCCGGCTGAATTCCCGCACGATTAGCTTTTGAATATTTTTGTTGTACCCAAATCGGCCCCGGCCTTTCTGATGCATATTCACGTATTGCTCAGTTGTGTTTACGATTATATGAAGTCTGGGTGTTGTGTCCATCAGGTCATAGACGGCATGGATCATCTCAATCCCAAGCTTGTCCTTCAGCACTCTCGCAAGCTCGCTGAATTCCGGTTCAAGCGCCGCCTTGCCGAGCTTTAATTTCCTCGCCTGCTTATAGATCGATGCTTCTATACCCATGATAAACCTCCATTAATGAATGACCAGTATGATTAGCGTATCATCTGCAAGGCGAAATTTAAAGACACCCATTTCCATAGCAAAGGGGCTACCTTCGCCAAACAGCTCCTGACTGTTTGGCGGAAGTAGCCCCCGTCTTCTTGTATGAAACTAGATCAGATCGGATTTTTGAAGCAGTCTTTGCACAATTGCGGCAACCTCAGCTCTTGTAATAAACGCTTTAGGTGCCAGCTGCGCGCTGCTTCTTCCGTTAACAATACCCGCCTGGATACTGCCTGCTATGCTGTCTGCAGCCCAAGCGGAAGCGTCCGATGCATCTGTGAATGATTGCAATGCATTTTCTGCCGCTGTTGTTTTCAGACCGGTTATCGTCATCGCCTTAGCGATTATGACCATGGCCTGTTCACGGGTAATTTTGTCATTCGGACGGAATGTGCCATCTTCAAAACCATTAATCAACTGATTCGCATAAGCCGTGTTAACCACACTGCTGTACCAAGCTGATGATTCCGTGTCTTTGAATGGAGTCGTTCCCGATTCCGCCTTGATTCCCAACCCCCGGACGATAATCGCTGCAAACTCTGCGCGGGTAATGTCCTGATCAGGGTTAAAGATGCCTTTGTCCGTACTTTCGATGACCATGCGCGAACCCATATCATTGATGATAGTTTTAGCCCAATGGCCAGCGACATCCGAGAATTCGAGCGGATGCCATACGACAGTGTACGTGCTGTTGGTCAAACTGTTGATCACAACATAATACTTGCCTTCAATCTGTACAACTTTGGTCGGCACATGACGAACCGTTCCGTCCGGATCCACAACAACGCCTGTTGTAATCTTGTTGTGATCGACACCGTCAGGTACGGCAATCGTACGCTCCACATAAGCGTTGAAATTTGTTACTTCAACAGTCGTACCGCCATATGTGGCTTTGACCGTAAATTCAAGCGGAGGGATTACAATCGTAAGTTCCCCTTTGGCTGCCGAATTCTCAACAACCTTCACCATGTCCGCTTCAGGTGTAGAGATTTCAATCTGTATCTTGATGTCTTGAAGCTGTACATCCTTGCCAAACTTCTCGGCGATGGAGCCAATATTAAGTTGTCCGGCAGGCAACGTATAGGTTGCGTCCTTCGCTTTAAATACCACGACCGCCTGCTTCTGCTCCAAATTCCGGATCATTTGGCCGTCCAGCTCTGCGATTACACGATCGGATTGGCTCGAGACAGGAATCGTAATGACGGCTCCCTGACCTTCCGCCGCAAGCCGGTCATTCAATTTCTTGGCGTCCATGACGACGGTTGTGATCGTTTGGCCATCGACCTGGGTTGTTGTCGCTGTGCCTGCAGATTCTGCTTTACCATTAACCAACACATCAACACCAGTCGTGTTTGGCTGCGTATTTCCCCCATCAGTCGGGTAGTCTGGATAAACAGGAACCTCAGGGGCGTCCACCACTTGTGTGACGGTAAAGGTCACACTCGTCAGGTGATCAGCGGAAACCGTCACCGTGGCCGTATATGTTCCTGCAGCCAGTCCGTCTTTCGCTTTCACTGTAAAGCTTGCCGCAGGCGAACCGCTGTTCAATGTCGCAGCGGGCTGCGTAAGTACAAAATCATCGGCATTCGCGCCGCTAAGAGATGCAGAAAGGTTAAGCAGATTGCCTGTACCCGTATTGGCTACAAGGATTGTTTTTGTTTCCTGCGTGCCCGATTCGTAGCCTTGAACCAAGGCTTTTGCCGTTTGGTCTGCTATGGCTTCGATGGTGTAGGTATGCAGGTTTACTTTTACTTTGGCCACGTAGCTGGTTGACACGGATGTCTTGTAGCCCGGTGCCGATGGATCGGTATTCGTGACGACCACATAGTAGTAGAATATTCCGGCACTGGATGCCGTCATCGTATGCGAGGCGCTCGTCGCACCTTCGATAGCTGTTCCGCCCACGGTGCTGTTCGTCGAATTTTGGTACCATTGGTAGCTTAACGTACCTTCGCCGATCACATTGGCCTCTACGCTCAGAGTAAGGCTGCTGCCCTCGTAAACCGTCTGATTGTGCGGCTGTGTAATGAAAACAGGCTTCGGCGCATTCGCATTCACTTTTACTTTGACGATGCCGCTTGTCGCTCTTGCGGTTGTATAACCTGGCACGTTCGGATTGGTATTCGTCACCACCGCATAATAATAGGATTCATGCGCAGTGGATGTAGGTACCGCAAATGTGGAACCTGTAGCATTCATGACGGCTGAGGAGTGATTGATATCGTTCACATCATTCCGGTACCACTGATAGCTTAATGTTCCTTCGCCGCTTACGCTTGCCTCAATGCTCAGAATAGCGCTGTCGTCCTCATTAACTGTCAGACCGACTGGCTGCAGGTCAATAACGGGTTGCACTGCATCCTCCAGTGGATTGACCGTTACTTTGACTATGCTGCTCGTTACCGATGCGGTCGTGATGCCTGGTGCCAATTCATCGTTATTCGAGACGATTACATAATAATAGAATTCTCCGGCACCTGCTGTCGGCACGGTCAACGAATCGCCGGTTGCATTATTCATTGCAAATCCGCCAATGAAGCTGTTGTCTTCACTCCGGTACCATTGGTAGCTCAAATCACCATTGCCGTTGACGGGGATACTGGCCGCTACAATCAGGGTGACGGGCTCCCGCTGATTCACCACCGTATCGCTGACTGGCTGAGTGTCGATAACGGGCTGCGCTGCATTCGCCAGTGCATTGACTGTTACTGTGACTGTTCTGCTCGTTACCGATGCAGTCTTGTTGCCCGTTGCGTCATCATCGGTATTCGTAACTACTACATAATAATTTTCAACCCCGGCACCTGCTGTCGGTACATTAAAGGAGGTCCCGGTTGCACCATTCATCGGTACGCTGCCATCGTCCGTAATCCGGTACCACTGGTAAGTTAATGTTCCAAGGCCGCTGCCGGTGATGCTGGCCTCTACGATCAGGGTGACGGGTTCCCGCTGATCCACCATTTCGTTGTCTGGCTGCTCGTCAATAATCGGCGCTGCAGCATGGACAAGATTCGGGAGCTCTTCTACCACTACATGGGCGAGACTGCTCGTTACGGATGCTTTAGTGTTGCCTGGTACCGTTTCATCCGTATTCGTTACTATAACATCATAATAGTATTCCAAAGCATGGGTTGTAGGCACCGTAAAGGAGGCACTGGTTGTCTCCGGGAACGCTATGCCGCCCGAATAGCTGTTGTCATTAAAACGGCGCCACTGGTAGCTTAACGTACCTGGTGGGGTCGCAGTTGCTGCTACGCTCAGGGTGACGGTCGGATCTCCCACAGTCACCGTTTGACCGACCGGCGGTGTGTTAATAGTTGGCGGCAATGCATTCGCCAGCGCTTTCACCTTTACATGGACTAAGTCGCTCGTCACCGATGCGGTCTGGGTTACTGTTGCGGTATTGTCCGTATTCGTAACGACCACACGATAATAGTATTCCAGAGGATTGACTGTAGACACCGTAAAGGAATCACTGGTTGCATTCGGAATCACGAAGCCATTCGATAAGCTGGCGTCATCATACCGGTACCACTGGTAGCTTAACGTACCTGTGCCAGTTGCCCCTACGCTCAGAATGATCGGGGGCTGCTTTTCATCCACCTCTTGTTCCAACACGGGCTGCACGTTGATCGTGGGCTCTGGCGCATGCGTCAGTGTGTTCACTGTCAAGCTTGCGCTGTTCGAAGTTGCAGCCGGCGATTTATCACCGGTTGCAATAACGCGGTATGAATATCCGTCCATATCCATTGTTGCTCCGGTAATGGATAGCGTTGATGTTGTCGCCCCGCTGTACGGAACTGCATCGCTAATATTTATGAAGCCTGGACCTTCATCCACTTGCCATTGATAGGAGTTTGTATTGCTTGCTATGACTGTAAAGCTTGTATTCCCTCCTGCAGCAATGGTTGCATTGGTCGGTTGACCGGTAATCGAGGGTGGATCTGAGGCAGCAATGGCTCTGGAACCTAAATCCCCCACCAGAGAAACGATCATAGCCAAACATACCAGCAGCATTGTAGAGGCGCGCCTCAATTTTCGCGATTTCTTTCCTACTATTACTTCTCTCATACTTGCAACATCTTCCCTCCATAAAAAATTTGACTAGAATAATGATTCTCATTCTCAAGATGATTTTTTACCCGATTCGTAGTGAACGTGATTCCGCGGCCCTTTACTCCCCCTCACACCCAGGACTTTAATACTGCTACTACGACAAAAACTGCTTCAACTTCATGATTATATAATATTTTAGTAGGACTGCATATAAGTCGAACTACATTTTTCAGCAAAAAAATGGTATTTTTTTATAAGTAAAACCCGACAGCCGCTACTTTAGTTTCACATGGAATTTCGGGAGGGATTTTTGCGAGTTATATCTCCCGTTAACGCAACGAAGCTGCCGATCCAGCCGGCAGCCTCTTCATGGATGTTGATTCAATTCGTCATTTAGTATGTAGGGCGTAAAGCATCTTCTCCGTAACATGTTCCGAACAATTGCAGTGTTTTGTCCCAGTCGACACCAAGTCCGCCTTGCCAGCCAGCCCACGGCATCTCCATATCCGATCTTCCCTTGGTGTTGTTTAGCAGCAGCTCACCATTCAATATTTGTTCATTATCCACCCGGGAATCTGGCGAAATGGAAAGAATCCGATTAGGGATAACGCCAACCATCGCAAGCGATTGAAGGATACTCCGTCTCATGCCGGCTGTGCCCTTTAATAGCTTCGCGGCCGTCAGTCTCTTCTCAAACTGGCCAGGCGTTTCACTGTCGTCAGCTGCATCAAGCAATTGGAGCAGCTGCTTAAACTTAGACTTATCCTCATCCGTTGGTTCAATTGAGCCAGACTGAAGCAGCTGTAACAGCTCAGTCAAGTGAGCGTAGGCTCCAATAGTGCTGCCATAAGCATTGCCCAAATGAACCGCATAGCGAATCCATGACAAATGCTCCCATTGATCCTTATGAAAGCCGCATCGCTTGCAGCTCATAAACCGCTCGGCCTCCTGATAGTCATGCTCCCGCATATGAATCATTTGATGATAATTCATCAGTGTGGAAATTCCGGCAGGAAAACTGCCTCCAACGCCTGCAATAAATATTCTGGCGACAACATGCCAGGACAACTGTTCTTCGGACTGCATGCCAATCAGCTTGCGATTTAATTCATCATGCCGGATAAGCTCTATTTCATTGGGCGCCCACTTATTTTGCTGCAGCAGCTCTGTTTCCTGGGGCTTCAACATATCTGTTTTATAAAGCGCAATGCCTCGCTCCGCATCATAATAGGTGTTGTCGTGTTTGTACATTTTTTTAAGTATGGCAAGCAGTTGTTTGTTCATGTTGTGTCTCTCTCCCTTTATATTACGAAGAAGATCCCGTGGTTTACATCCTTGCGTATCCGTAAGTGCCGAAAACATCTGCCTGCAATCAGATAATAAAAATAGGTCGTATCAGTTTCCTTCTCCGTCGGCCTTCGGCTTCTGTTGCAGCCGGAGCTCCTTAACCCGCTGCTCGTACAATTTGCGGATCTTCGGTATTGCCTCCTCGCGAGCCTTTTTCATTCTCTCCTCCGCCAGACGATCGAGCTCCTCTTTCTGCTCCGGACTGACCTTGTACACTTTCGACGTTATGACTTCGGTTGTTATAAACACCGTTTCCGCTTTTTCCACAGCACTTTTCTCCTCGTCCACGTTCGACACGTCCCCTTCGCCTCCCAAACACTATGAGCAGGCTGCCGCGGCAAACTACTCTTTATTTGTTCAACTCATGCGTCCCGCTAGTTCGCTTGCTCTGCCTCACGGATTAACAAATCGATTTGTTTGACAGCATCATCGCTTAAAAAATAGTTCTTGTCGTCATTGTCGGATATCATCTTTAAATGTTTCCCGTTCCAATAGCTCAATCGCTGTTGCGAGGAGGCAAATTCAACAATAAAGTCATAGTCCGCTCCAATCGCAATGATATTCCCGGTAGCTAGTTTAGCATGCTTAATCGCATCGGAGAAAGCATGAAATTCATTTTTATCGACGAGAACGGCAAGCGCCTTCGTTTGTAGTTCCGCATTCCCATTATTGGACTCCATTATTGTAATTTGTTGAATGCCATCCACTTGCAGTTCTGACATTGTTGGCGGATTCAGATTTACTTTGAACAAGTCCAACAAATCTTTCTTGGAGGCATCCGCCATCCGATAGTATCCATTTTGTCCCGATTTAGTGAATAATCCGGTGTTGTCTCCAACGATCCAGAATGAGTATTGATGGTTTGTGCCATCCTTCATTTCCACTGTGGCCCCGTAATCAGGTGCAGCGATATCGAGCTTTGACTCGTCATATTCAGCACCTGTAGTGGCTTGAACGAATCGTTCAAAGGACGAAGTTTCTGTAAGGGTGACCGATTCGCTGTCCTTTTCTGTTAGTGTGATCGAAGCGATATTTCTTGCTTCAATCTGTCCTGGCCCCTTGTCATCAATTCCTCTGCTTTCACATCCGAATAGCGCAATTAATATCAAGGCCATCATAATTATAAGACATTTCCTCATATCTAAAACCCCCTTCATTCAAGCTTACTGACACTTTAATATGGAAAAAGGTTGCATGCCGCGAAGATTAGGATATGCAAAATATACCGGAAAGACTTATACTTGCCATTATATGAGGCAGCCAAAGCACGTAAAAAATAGCGGAATATTGCTGGAGATTGCGAGGAATGAACATGACTGCTTATCTTAGAGAACGGTATGAGAAGCTTGAGGAAACCGAACGGCAGGCGCTGCTGGAATCGCTGACAGACCGGTATCCGGAGCTGGTATTGAAACGATTTGCCCGGTTCGAACGATTCGGGATGCATACGCACACGGCGGTCTATGAGCTTGCTGGCAGCGAATTTGTGTTTGTTCCGGGCGATACGGTAACACTGGGCTGGGAATCGTTTACGAGTGGATTTGACGAATCTACCAGGCAAGACGTTGAAGAGACTCTGGAAGAGTACGAAATTCCCGACAGTGAAACGTTTATCCGCAGCCTGATGTCGCCTGTCCGCACGGCTGCTGTGGGGTCTATGCTGGTGGAGTGCAAGCTGCGGGAAATTGGTTGGCGCACGGTGGATCCCGACAGTGAGGAGCTGACAGAAAACTCGAAGGAAGAAATCCGCAAATTCGAAATGTCCTCGTCCCGGATGCTGACCATTTACAAAACGCTCCGGCTAAGCAGATCTGAAGCAGGGACGGTTGTCGAACTGTACGAAGCGGTATCCTATGAAACGTTCTTGCAACAGCTCCAATTGAAAGGCTTCACCCTTCCTTCCGAGGATGAATGGGAGTATTTGTGCGGCGGAGGCTCCCGATTGTTATGGCGCTGGGGGGATAGCTTCCACTATGACATGCGCATCAAGCACTTTGAAGACCCTGATCATGTGGGCAAGCCCTATGATTTGGAATTGCCCAATCACTTTGGAATCAGCATCGCATATGACCCTTATCGATTTGAGGTTGTGGATTCGCCATGCCTGTTTAAGGGCGGTGACGGCGGCAGCAATATTTGCGGCGGACTCGGGATTGCTCTGGGCTACTTGCCGGTGGCCACTTATTTTCGCGGGCATTCATGGGATGAATCGACGTTGGAAGCTTATAAAGCGGATATCGGGGGAGATTATACCTTTTATCGCAGAGTGATCAGGCTGTGAGGGATTGATGTTAGAAAACAAATATATAAGTGAGAGCTCAAAACAAAACAGCCGCAGCTGAATGCGGCCGTTCTGCCTGGACATTATTAGAAGCAGCTATCATTTCTCAAGTGTGTGATCCAATAGCGGTTGAAGCTCTGGAATCAGCCATGCTTGGCTCCAGGCATTTCCACAGCTCCGGCTTCGACGATGACACCGCTACTGTGCCATATTTCAAACACGCCTCCGCCTGGCTGCGCTCATACAATAAACCTCCCGTAATAATGGGCAGGCCGGTGAGGGCTTTCACTCTGCCGATCATATCGGGAATCCGCGCAGGCATCACTTCCACGATATCCGGCTCGCTCTGCGAGAGGCTTTTGGCGATATTGTCCAGCCCCTCGGAATCGACGAGGAAGAAACGCTGAATGGTGACCAGTCCCATTTTCTTCGCTGTTTTCACCACATTCGTTTTCGTCGAGATAATGCCGGTCGGTTTAATGGCTTTCGCCAGATAATCCAGACCGTAATGATCCGTGCTGAGGCCGCCGATCTTCTCCAGATGGAGGAAAACCGGAAGCTGATGCTCCTTGAACACATCCACATACCCTTTGATGACGCCGATATGGCCGGTAAGCAGGAAAATGCCGCCTAATCGGCCGCGCAGCGCCAGCGCAGTCTCGATATGCCTGGGATCCTTAATGGAAGCAATCATCCTGTTCCTTGCAAGGCCCGTCAGAAAAACGTCGCGGTTTGCTGCGTTGGCATCCTTCACCTTCGATCACCTCCCGGTTGCGATTTATAACGTCTGCGAGCCGGCAAGCAGGGAAATCACATGCTCGCGGTCCGCATCAGTTCCTCGGGCTTCGAGGGTAGGACGGAAATGCTTCATATGCTGATGCAGAATCGGAGCATGATCATGAACGGCTGCGTCCGCAATATCCATGGTTGAGATACGAATGTCCTGATCGGCGAGCTCCACGATCCGGAAGGCGTGCTGGTCCATACAAGAGGATAGCTGTACGAACGTCCAGCTGCCTTCAACGATGATGGAGTCCACATGCGTATGTCCGTTAAAGTAGACGCCGACGCCTTGTTTGCGGTTCAAAATGCGGCGCATGTCGATGTCAGGATGGATCGAGCTTTTCTCCCCTTCCGACCGTCTTGTCGTCTTGTAGACCGGATGATGGCCAAACACAAGCAGCGGCTTCGTCCCCGATGCTTCAACCATTTGCTCCAGCCACTGCAGCTGTTCCTCGTCAAGCCAGCCGCCCCAATCGGTCAGGTCCATCTCCCGGGCAGTATCCAGGAAAACCAGCAGCGCCGATTCGGTATCCATGGCAAAATAACGCCGCTGTCCCGTAATGGCCAGCACCTGCTCTCTGGTCTGCGAATAGAGATCATGATTGCCCAATACATGGATAAAAGTGCGTTCGTCGCGGCGAAGCAGCTCATAAACCTCTTGCAGCTCCACGGATGTACCGAAATTAGTAAGATCTCCAATCGATACATGCAAATCGCCCTCGACATCCAGAAAACGTTCCAGCAAGGTGTTATAGAATACGCTGCGCGCCTCCGCAAGTCCCGGAATGGCCGCGTCGATCTCGTGATAATGCAAATCGCCCATCAACACTAATCTCATCATATCTTCTCCTTCTGGCTTACAAAATGGTGGCAACTTCCCCTATCTTATAGGTCAATTGTTCATTTGCGGTCAAGCAGAGAATGAGATTTTGTAAAGAGACTGTGGCGAAGGGGCTGGTCATACTGCAATTCCGGACTCCCGCTTCTGCTCCTGGATCGTCCGCCGATGAATCAAATAGCCGAACAGGGAAGCCAGCGACTGCTGAAACAGCATGCCGAGCACAACCGGAAGCGCAACCGGTGGGGCAAAATACGAGACCGCAAGCACGGCGCCCGCGCTGATATTGCGCATGCCGCCATTAAAGGTGAGCGCAATGACCAGATCCTTCTCCCAGCGCATCAGCTTGGCAATCAGCCAGCCGAGGATATACCCGAGGCTCGCGAGCAGCAGCGTAGTTAAGGCAATGCGCAGGAGCCGGGCATCGAAATGCCGCAGATAAGGGGATACGACCGAGCTGTTGATCGCCACGACGATACCCATGCCGATCTTGGAAAACGGACTCAGACGCGGACCCCAGTGGTCGCGGATGCCGCCTTTGGTCCATTGATTCAGCCCCATCCCCAACAGCGACGGCAGCACAATCATCATCAGCAGCCCCCTCATCATGGCATAGATGTCCATTTCCACCTGCGCGCCGACAAGCACAGATAAGGTGTAGGGCACAACCAGCGGCGACAGAATGGTGTCAATCAGAATAATCGACAGCGTGAGCGCGGTATTGCCTTTGTAAATCGCTACCCATACGAAGCTGGTGATCCCGGTTGGAATCGCCATCGCCAGAATGAAGCCGGTCATGGTGTAGGGGTCCCCGGCATAGAACAGATGCCCCGTTCCCAATGCGATCAGGGGCATGATGACATGCAAAATGAGCAAGGTCATGAACAAGGGGACCGGCTGGGTCAATACTTTGATAAATTCCCTGAAGCTTGAGCTTATGCTGCCCGAGAACGTCATAAATGCAAAAACCCAGGTGGTCAGAAAGGTAAACCCGGCCAAATGCTGGCCCAGCAGCACCCCAATAAGGACGCTTGCTGGCGTTATGAGCGGCAGAATGCGCTCAAGCCGGTGGTTAAACTGCTGAAGCATAGTTGCAGGACTCCTCTTATATGACGCATATCATGGTTTGTGTATGAATCCAGTCACGACATACATTTATTCTATCAGATGGCTGCGGATTCTAAAATCGTAAAACCGCCCGTCTGCCTATTTCTTTGGATGCTTGTATCCCTCCGTTGATTGTATTATAAAGAGATTACGACTAGGCACCCTTACGACAACATTATGAAGGGAGACGAGGACATGGAATATCGTATGGAGGAAAAGAAAGCCTTCCGCATTGTAGGAAAATCAATTCAGGTCAGCATGGAGAACGGGGAGAACAACCGGAGGATACCCGAGTTCTGGAAACAAAGCGATGAAGACGGTACCGTCAGCGCCCTGGAGGCCGTAAGCCCCGGCAAGGATCTGCTCGGCATCTGCAGTATGCTCCCTGGCGACGAACTTCTCACCTATATCATCGCGGTAGAAAGTGACAGCGCTCCGTCTGAGGGATATATCTCAATGACGATTCCGTCCGCATCCTGGGCGGTATTCCCCTCGGTAGGTCCGCTTCCCGGAGCGATCCAGCAGGTATGGCAGCATATCTTCGGAGAATGGTTCTCTTCTACAGGCTACGAGCACGCTCAAGCACCAGACATCGAGGTCTATGGGCCGGGTGACACGACAGCTGCGGATTACCGCTGCGAGGTATGGATTCCGGTCATTGCCAAGCAATCCTAGTGTACGGAATCTGCATGGCCGCCATTGCCGGCTTCTTGTATTACCTGGAAGTGACAAAAAGGGTTGGGCAGAATCTCTCTGCTCAACCCTTTTTGGATGTATTGTTGATTTTCTGCAAATCCCTGCTTAATTGATTGACAAGCCTGCACTTGCGTAACCCGATACCGTGTTAATCAGGTTGATACCCGCAGCAGTGGCCGTATAAACCATTAATAAACGGGTCCCTGCTATCACCGGTATGGCTAGTCCAGTAGTCGATCCATTACTCACAGTACCGAGGCTGAGAGCCCCCGTCAAACCAGGAGCAAGCGTAACTGTTGCACCTGGAACGGGAGAGAAGATATTATTAGGTGTGGTGGATTGGTATAATTGGGCGGTTACCGTCACCGTTGAACCGACAAGAGATAACGGTAATGTCGTGCTAAAATAAGCGGACATCGACGTAATCGTACCTGCGCGGGGAACGGAAAAAGCATAGTTTAAATTGGTGTTATGTGCTCCTGTAAGATCTATGTTTCCACCTAGGACTTGAACGCCAGGAACCGAAGATCCGAAGCCCATAATGCTTCCAGTCCCCATCAGTCCCCCCAAAAGCGTAGTCATAACGACAGGTTCTCCGGATGCGAAAGGAATAATCGCACCTGCACCTGCGGCTCCTGTTGCTCCTGCCGGTCCTGGGTCACCTTGGATTCCTTGAGGTCCTGTTGGTCCGGTTTCTCCCGTTGCTCCTGTTGCTCCTGCTAGACCTATTGCTCCTGTTGCTCCTGTTGCTCCTGTTGCTCCTGTTGCTCCTGTTGCTCCTGCCGGTCCTGGATCACCTTGGATTCCTTGAGGTCCTGTTGGTCCGGTTGCTCCTGTTGCACCCGTAGCTCCAGTAGCTCCAGTTGGTCCTTGATCGCCCTGGATTCCTTGAGGTCCTTGGATTCCTTGAGCTCCTGGATCGCCTTTAGCCCCATTTACACCATTCGCTCCTGAATCACCTTTTGGCCCGGCTGCTCCTGCATCTCCTTTTGCTCCTGCCGTTCCTGCTGGCCCCGCTGCACCGTCTTTGCCATTTGCTCCCGAAGATCCCGCCGGCCCCGATGCCCCAGGTGCACCGTCATTGCCGCGCGGACCCGATTCTCCTTTTTCGCCGTCTTTGGGAGGCTTTGGTACGCCGGTCCATTCCACATAATAGGCTTCATTGCCATTGTGAACAATCGTGACCGGTTGACCCGCCTGAATAGAGGAACTAAGTCCACTCTCGCCAAAAACAACCGCTTTGGGATCCAAGGTAAATATTCGGTTCCCTTCATTGGTGACCGATATTTCGATACCGTCATTTGCCAGCTTAACGACACTGCCGCGCACAACCTTATCCGGTTGATCATTGAAAATACTCTCGACATTGCTTAGCAAGCTCGCTATCTCAGCCCTGGTGATCAAACCCTTCGGCTTAAACGAGTTGTCCAGATAACCGCTGATAATTTTCAATTGAACCGCCTCGTTTACATAACCGAGCTCGGACGCCGTAATGGCAGATGCGTCAGCGAACGAAGACTTCTGATCCACAAGGGCGTCGGCTTCCTCCTGTTTGCCCAGTGCGCGAATGAGCAATTTTGTTGTCCACTCGCGGCTTGCTGCTGCTTTCCCCCACGATTGACCCGCTATTTTCGTCTCTTCTCCAGCGATCAGCAGCCCTTTATCGATCGCGTGTAGCACCCAGTCATGGGCCCAATCATCAGCATTCAGTGAAAGCTCTCCGGCGTTGGCAGGCGGTTGCTCCACTCCCAGAAAGCGCAATGCCATAATAACCGCTTCCTGATGACTGACAGGATTATTGGGATTGAATTTTCCATTTGCGTCTCCGACGGTCACACCGAGAGCGGCAAGCTTCGTAATGTATTTGAAGGACCATGCAGAGGCACTGACATCGGTGAATGTGATATCAAGCGATGCGGCATTCGCGACACCATTTTTCATAAAATCAAGATGAGGAATATTGCCCGCAACCTGGCCCACGACCAGCGCCGCGAGCGAGGTTTTGGCCAGCGTCTGCTTCATTCCTTTTTTCCGGCTTTCTTTGCTGCCTTGCTTCATTGCTTTCCGTACCGCCTGCTCTGCTACGTTTCTCATGTCCGATTTCATCCTCCATAAAATAAATGTAGTTCACTCTTGCCCACTTGCTATCGCAACGGTTCCGTCAAACGAAAACCACGGTGACCCCTTTAATCTGCAGCCGTCCCGCTCAAATTCAAGCTTGCAAAATACTGCCGGTTGGCCAATATTCGGCTGTTATTGGGTACATAGCCTGCAGCGATTTCATTGTGCCCGCGAGCCAATTCCGGCTGTCCCAGCCGGTCGTAGCATACGCACAGCTGAAGATGAGGCAGCCAGGTCCAGCTGGCATGCAGCAGCAGCGCTCCCGGATCGGTCGGTTTTGGCAGTTGGGTTGCCTGCTTGTACCATACGATGGCTTCTTCGAAATTTTCCTCGGCTATATGGTAGAATCCCAGCCTGCAGCAGTTCTCCGCCCTCGGCAGCGAATAAGCAAAAGACTGCATGACCTTTTTTTTCGCTTCATCTGTACGCCCCAAAGCATGAAGCGCATCCCCGGCCCGGCCGCAAGCATTGATTTTATTCTCCCGAACCCCCTCGGGATGCTGCAGAAACTGTTCATACTTCAGGATTGCGCGCTCATGCAAATCATGATCCGCCAGCTCATTGGCATAATAGTACAAGTCTCGTGCGTTGAAGAGCTCTCCCTTTTCTTCCCGTTGTTCGTAAATATGCAAATTGCGGGAGGAGTCTGAATGCTTCCGGTCATGCGTGACGGCAATGTCGGACTCCGCGATTTTCCCGTCAACCTCCAAATACTCATGAACGGCGCCAATCCACCGGAAGCTTCTCTCCCGTTTCACCAGACGGTTTCTCCGCAAGCTTGCGGTTACATTTCCATCCGTATCGAAGCCCAGATGATAAGGCATAGAGACGGCATCGGTGTCGCGCCCGAGCGTGCCGACCAGCTTGCTGAACGCTTCCGCATCGCGGGGCAGCAAGACATCGTCCGCATCCAGCCACAGGATATATTCCTTGGAAGCCAGGCTGAAGGCATAATTCCTCGCCTTGGAGAAGTCATTGACCCACGGGAAATCGTATACGTGTTCGGTGTACTCCTTAGCGATTTCTATGGTCTGATCCGCTGAGCCTGTGTCGACGATAATAATCTCATCCACCAACTTGCCTATACTGGACAAGCAGCGTCCAAGGGATTGTTCTTCGTTTCTGACAATCATGCACAGACTCACCGTAACCGGCTGCTCCCAGCGCATGAGCTCCGCAGTAATGTCAAACCCCCATTTACCCATCAGCCTGGCTTGATCCATCTGACGTTCGGTCGCTGACTGCTTCTCATTCCCGGAGACCCGCTCAGGAGGCTCCAGGCAGCGGACGTAACAATCCTGGGCTACATACAAGACATGTCCCGCTTCGAACGCCCGGTAACAGAAATCATAGTCTTCCTCTTGAGACAAGAGGCCCAACTGCTCATCAAAACCTCCCAGCTGGCGGAAGACATCCCGGCGTACCACCAGAAGATGGGTATAGAGAGAGATCACCGGTACAGCTTCCCCGGCATGGGATGTCACATAAGCGCGGGCCATCGTATCGAACTGCTGTATCGTTTCGCATTGCAGGGAGAGCCGCTGCCGGCCGCGCCCATGATTGCTTATGGGGCCTACCATAGCCGCCTCAGGATGATTGTCAAGACATCCGGCCAGACACTTCAGCCAATGCTCGGCGACCAGTACATGATCCTGTATAAACACAAGCAGATCCCCGCTTGTCTGCGCAGCCCCCAGGTTGAACCCCCGGGTAGCGCTGCCTTTCGGATCCGCTGCCACCACCTGCAGATGGCTTCTTTTCTCCAGCCATTGCGCGACATCCCGGTCCGCCCCGCCATTCACAACGACTAGTTCAAATGGTGATGGTGTATACAGCTCAATGCTGGCAATACACTGCTTCAATTCGCTTACATGCCGTGCCATCACAATAATGCTGACTTTCATGGCATTCTCCTTTCCAGAAAAATAGACCTTTCTGAACATAACACTCGCGGGATTCATGTTTTTCAATAAATTTTGTCATATCCTCCGTTCTCATGTCGAATAATTTCTTTTTTCTTCCATCCACTACATGGATTCGACAATTTTTATGAATTTCCTGTCAAAAAACACCATATAATCGAAAACTTTTATGAAAAAAGTAGAATGGCTCTAAACCAAAATCAGTGCTTGCCCAAATCGGTGAAACGGACCTTAAGGCCGTGAATAGGTTCCAGAAGTATCGTTTACCGAAGCTCGCGGACTGAGAAGACGTTATTTGCCCTTTTCATTGTCATTTCTAACTAATATCTAGCAAATGGAGCTTCCGGTGTCCGCCAAAATGAAGCATAGGGCAAATCGTTGCAAATAGTCGGCTCTGGTGTCCGGTTCGTTCACCTGCGGGTAATATGGCGGTATCGTAGAATAAAAAAACCATGAATCCCTGTCCTTTCGGCAGAAATTCATGGCTTGATTTTCTTATAATTCATATTAGACCATCTTGGATTCTTTTAAGCCCGCTCAGTCTTCCTACATCTGATCCAGTCTCTCAATCCTCGATTCCATCGACGGATGCGTGCTGAACCAGCTTGACCGCTTCTTCCGGGCTGCTTTGCCGAAGGGATTGGAAATATACATGGCAGCCGTTGACGGCTTGGCCTCCCGGACATCCAGATTGCTGCCGCTGATCTTGATCAGCGCCTGCTTGAGCCCCGTGGCATTGCGCGTGAGCTCCACAGCCGTAGCATCCGCGAGATATTCCCGGTTGCGGGAGACGGCAAGATGAACAAATCTCGCCGCAATAGGCGACAACACGACGAAAATAAGTGCGATAATCATCACAGCGGGGTGGGTCTTCTTGTTATCCCGGTTGCCTCCCCGCTGGAAGAACAGCATCCGCGATCCCATATCCGCGAGAAGGGCAATAACACCTATCAAGGCGATGCTGATGGTCATCAGACGGATGTCATAATTGCGGATATGGCCGATCTCATGAGCAGCTACCGCCTCCAGCTCCTCCCGGTTCAGCTGCTGGAGCAGGCCGGTAGTGAAAGCGACCGCCCCTTTCTCCGGCTTGGTTCCCGTAGCGAAAGCATTGGGAGCCGGATCGTTCACGACATAAATCCTGGGCATCGGAATGCGGGCGGGAATACATAAGCCCTCAATAATATTATACAGCTGCGGATATTCCTCCTGGGAAACCGGACGTGCTCCGGACATTCGAAGTACCTGCTTATTCGCGGACATGAGGCTGATCGGAATATAGAAGGCCAGTACAACCGCAGCCAAAATAAGTCCTCCCCATGCCTCTCCATAACCCAAGTAGCCTATGGCGCTCCCGACTCCTGCCACGATTGCGCTAAACAGCAGAATGAGCAGAAAGGTTTTGCGTTTATTGCGCTCAATTTGTTTATACAGCATTTATCGTCATCCTTTGCGTTAACGGATCAGGCGTGAAGGGCATTAAAATTTAATGGTGGGAACTTCCTTCTCCGCTTCCGGGGTGACCAGCAGCTGCTCTTCCTTGAAGCTGAACATGCCCGCAATGATATTCGACGGGAAGCTTTCGCGCTTGATATTGTATTCGGCAACCGTCTTGTTGTACAGTTGGCGGGAATAAGCAACCTTGTTCTCGGAATTCGCCAGCTCCTCCTGCAGATTCTGGAAGTTCTGGTTCGCCTTCAGATCCGGGTAGGCTTCGCTGAGCGCGAAGATGGATTTCAAGGCGCCCTGCAGCTGGTTGTCCGCTTCGATCCGCTCGGCGGGCGATCCATTAAGCAGCTGATTGCGGGCGGCGATCACCTGGGCGAGCGTTTCTTGCTCATGTTTGGCATAGCCTTTGACGGTTTCTACCAGATTGGGGATCAGATCATGGCGGCGCTTCAGCTGTACATCGATCTGGCTCCACGATTCCTTGACCCAGTTGCGCAGTTTGACAAGTCCGTTGTACGAGACAATCACATAAATCACCAAGATAACGACGATTCCGAGCGCGATTAACCATCCCATTGACATCATTCCTTCCTTTATCTATCTCGTATGCCTGCTTCTTGCGGCCCTTGCCTTCTGCCAACTACCGGATCTCCATACCAAGATCCTCCGCGCGTTTAAGCGATTCGGGCGTGAATTTGCTTTTCCGGTATTTGGCTTCGACCTCTTCTTTGTCAAGAGGGATCCACTTGAAATCCTTATTCATATAAATCATCGTCTTGGCGCCCCAATCCACATGCACCGTCCGGGGCGTTACTTTCTTGACCTGCCCGATCCTCGAGACGGCATAACCGATCGTGACGATACAATATTTATCCAGAATGCTATTGTTCATCTTGCGTTTCCTTCACCCTTTCATCAGCCATGCCAGATGGCGCCGTACTCATATTTTTCCCGTAAAAGATTTCATCCATCTCCATTTTCAACTGTTCCGTAATCACTTTCTCTTCGCCTGGCGCCAGCTTATCTTTCGTGTAGCCGAACAAATAGTTGTTGAGATCGAACTGCTTGAGCTTGCATTTGGTATGGAAGATGTTCTCCTGGTACACATTGACATCAATCATATCATACATGCTTTTGACCCCGTCCGGAATATAATTTTGAATGGAGCTGATATCATGGTCGATAAATAATTTATGTCCGTGAATATCGCGGGTAAATCCGCGGACACGGTAATCGATGGTCATGATGTCGGTATCAAAGGAATGAATCAAATAATTCAGCGCCTTAAGCGGGGAAATCTCGCCGCAGGTGGATACATCGACATCGGCCCGGAAGGTGCTGATGCCTTCGTCCGGATGATATTCGGGATACGTATGTACCGTAATATGGCTTTTGTTCAGATGCATCACAACCGATTCAGGGAGCGGACCGGGCGACTGCTCGAACGAGTCCGTCGAAGCCGCCTCCACAGGCCCTTCGGAGATCAGAAACGTAACGCTTGCCCCTTGAGGCACATAATCCTGTTTGGCGATATTAAGCACATGCGCTCCTATAATATCGGTAACCGACTGCAGTATCCCTGTCAACCGGTCCGAATTGTACTGCTCGTCTATATATTCAATATATGCTTCCCGTTCTTCTTTAGTCTTGGTATAACAAACATCATACATATTAAAGCTCAGGGATTTGGTCAGATTGTTGAAACCATGCAGCGTAATGACCTGTTCCGGGGTTAATGTCATGATTTGAACACCTCACTTTTGATGGTCTTGAAGTCCATTCCTGGCAGTCCATGCCTCATTCCTCTACTATATTACCCACTAATCGGAAACTAAAGCCAACGAAAATCGCCCCCGAGCTTCCATCTCCACCGCCAACGGAGCATTCTTCAACGCACGTGGCACCCCGTAGCCCCGGCGTCCTACGGTAACGATCGCTTACTCGGATCACGCAAATAAATGCCTGGTAAACGCAATCCATTCCCGCGCCGCCAGGGACAAATAACCTTCGCGTTTCCATACCATGTCCAGACTCCAGGGAATTGAAGGTTCGATTAAAGGTACCGAGCGCACCTTCGCCGGATTGAAGGAGCGGCAGATCGTTGCCGGCAGCATGGCAATGCCCAGATCCGATGCCACCATCTCCCCGATAAAATCCCACTGCGTGCTTTCATATTCAATCCGCGGCGAGTAACCGACAGCGCGGCATTCCGTAATGATGCGGTCATGCAGGGCAAAATCGCTGCTGAACAGAATAAACTTCTCCTGTGCAAGCTCCGACAATCTGATCTGCGCCTTGCCGGCAAGCGCATTGGAGGGATGTAGAATCACCTTCAATACCTCATCGATAACGGGGAATGAATCAAATACTCCCCCGTCAACCGGTCCCAGTACAACCCCCACATCAAGCTCGCCTGTCGCGATGCTTTCTTCTATTTTATTGGAGCCTTCCTCCACCATCTGAATGGCGATGCCCGGATAACGCTCCTGGAAGCTTTTGATTACCCCCGGAAAGAACCGCGCCCCTGCCATGGGCGGCAGACCGATGGATATACGGCCTTTATTCAGATAAGTCAGATCGTGAATCTCCGATTGCAGCTTGTCGAACAGCTGAAGAATCGGACCGGCATAGCTCATAATCGCCGTCCCTGCATCCGTCAGCTTCAAGGTTTTTCCATCCCGGATGAAAACCTCCACATTAAGCTCGTTCTCCAGGTTCCGGATCGTCTTGCTGATTGTAGGCTGTGTGAGATGGAGGCTGTCCGCGGCTTTCGTAAAGCTGTTTTGACGCACAATTTCGGCCACCACCTGCAAATGCCGGATATCCATTGTTAACCCACTCCCGTCACATAGACAAATGGAATGAAAACCATTCCATATATTCATTTTACTCATGATGAAGGAATTCGTATACTGGCAATAGATACGTTAGGAGTGGTTACCCATGCGAACATTGCTTCCCTTGACCCTGCAAATTCTCTTCTTCATTCTTATAGCACGGCTGGCCGACCACCTGGTGATATGGTTCCATCTGCCTGTCCCTGGAAGCATTGTCGGCATTGCGCTTCTGTTCGCCCTGCTCAAACTGGGTATTGTCCGCTTAAGGTGGATCGAACGCGGCTCCAAGTGGCTGCTTGCGGAAATGCTGCTGTTCTTCATTCCCGCCACAGTCGGCATCATGAATTACACCAGCCTGATTGCCCACAGCGGTCTGATAATCACAGCTACAATTGCCTTCAGCACAGTTGCCGTCATGCTGTGCAGCGGGCTCGTTGGCCAATGGGTATCCGGGCGGAAAGAAAAGGGGATCAGCTGATGGAAGCATTCTTCTGGCTTGGCTGCACGATCTTGATCTATTGGATGGCCAAACGGCTCTACCGCAAATTCAATAAAGCGTATCTGACGCCGCTGCTCCTCACACCGGTCATCGTGATTGCCGCAGTCGGGCTGAGCGGAGTCTCATATGAAGTTTACGATCAGGGCGCGGGCCTCTTGTCCGATATGGTGGAGCCTGCTACCATTGCGCTTGCCGTTATTCTGTACCGGAATTTCAACCTGCTCAAAAAAAACGCCACCGTCATCCTCGCAAGCGTCGGATGCGGCGCTCTTGCCGCGATTGCCACGTCAGTCGGGATCGCCCATCTGCTGGGTTTATCCGACGAGATCTCAAGCAGCCTGGCTCCGCGCTCTTCGACGACCCCCATTGCCGTTTCGATCTCTTCCATTATAGGCGGCGTTCCGACCATAACGGCAGCCGCGACGATCGTGACCGGCTTAATGGGGATGATAATGGGACCGCAGATCGTCAAATGGTTCCGTATCAAGCACCCTGTCGCAAGAGGTCTGCTGCTGGGCATTAGCGCACATTCGGCGGGGATCAGCAAAGCGCTGGAATACGGCGCGGTGTCCGGCGCGGTTGCCGGAATCGCCATGATTTTCACCGCCTTCGTCACCTTATTCGCCGCCCCTTGGGTAATCATTTTATTTCAATAAGACCTGTAATGGCTTGTTCTCAACTACCTTCTCCATATATAAAATGCTCAAGCTGCGTTATCCGGCCTTCGTTCCATGAAGCGGAATTGTCATAATGAAGGACGGATGACGACGGCAGATTCCAGCGTGTGTCCCGCGGAACAAGCGACTTACGGAATGAGCCCCAGTTCTCAAGCTTCCAGCCATCCAGGACGGAGCCTCTCTCCTGAATCCGCTGACGGTAAAGCCCTTCCCCTTCGAGCGTTACGAAGATAACCTTGACCTCCACATCCGCAAGCGACGCTCCGATAGCGGCAAGCTCCCGCTCCAGCCAATGCGGGTCCTCCGTTTCCTTGGTGAATGGCCCGATAACATAAGCATCGCTGCCGATTTCCACATTTTCCAAAGCCGCGTCCATTGTCAGCCTGTACCCCAAATCCCGGCAATATGCCTTGTAGACCGGAGAATCGCGGTCATTCGGATCAAGCCCGGCAAGCCTCATAATCGCCTCCGACGCCGGTCTGGACAGCGTGTCCATATCAAACAAGGCGGCATGCCGCCTGGCAGCCAACGCCTTGGCGACGGTTGTTTTTCCCGCGCCGGCTCCGCCGATAAAAAAAACCAGTTTGCGCATGACTCGCTTCTCCTCCATTCCATTGGCAAGCCCTGCGTCAGGATGCAGCGCTTTGTCTTTCATTATGCTTGCCATCTTCCGCAAACGTCAATATCCCGGAGCATGGGCTCCGGGTCTGAACATTAACTTATCCCTGCATTGCCCGCCATTCACCTCAAGCTAATGCCAATTGAAATTGCCGCTCCATGTGCATAAACCTCTCTTGTTCCGGTTAAGCTTGTACGAACGCATGAGCCGCTTTTATTGTCGACTAAACCCATAAACTCACTGGAGAAGGAGAACGACATGGAAGCCAAAAAAAAGTGGGATTTACTTTCAATCGCTTCCATACCCTTAACCATGACGCTGGCAAACTCCATGCTGATCCCTGTTCTGCCAGCGATGCAGAAGGCGCTTGGCATCAGTCCCTTCAAGGCCAGCCTGATTATTACCGTTTACGCCGCAGTGGCGATTCTGTTCATTCCACTGGCCGGCTATTTATCGGACAGATTCAGCCGCAAAGCCGTCATTCTTCCCGGACTTATTCTGGTTTCGGCGGCCGGGGCAGGCGCGGGACTCGCAGCGGTCTGGGCCGATCATGCCTATGGTCTTATTATTACGGCACGGTTAATCCAAGGGCTTGGATCGGCAGGCTGCTTCCCCGTTGTCATTCCCCTGGTCGGGGATTTATTCAAGAAGAATGAGGATGTCAGCAGCGGTCTGGGCATCGTGGAGACGTCCAACACCTTCGGCAAGGTGCTAAGTCCCATTCTGGGCGCGGCTCTGGCAATATGGGCATGGTATATCCCGTTCTTCGCCATTCCTATATTCAGCATGCTCTCCTTTGGGCTGGTCCTTTTCCTGGTGAAAGCCCCTTCCAAAGAAGAGCAGCAAACAGCGGATACGGGAATCCGTACGTTTTTGCGGTCCATCGGCTCCATTCTGAAGGAAAAAAAATGGCTGTACGGCATTTTTGCCATGGGCGGCATTTGTATGTTTGTCATTTTCGGAAGTCTGTTTTATTTGTCCGAGACGCTGGAAACACGCGGAATGAGTTCGATCATGAAGGGGCTTGTGCTGGCAGTACCGCTTGCCTGCCTCTGCCTGGCCTCCTATCTGAGCGGCAAATGGATCGGCGAAAATAAAGTGGTCATGAAATGGACATGTTTCACCGGATTGCTTGTCGCAGCTGCCGGCCTTTTCATATTAGGGTGGGTACAGTGGAGCCATACATGGTGGATGGTCGCGATGCTGGCTGCCGCTTCGGCGGGAATCGGTTCCGCGCTGCCCAGTCTGGATGCCCTCATTACGGAGGGGATTGAAAAAGAGCAGCGGGGCACGGTGACCTCTTTGTACAGCAGCATGCGGTTTATCGGGGTCGCGGTCGGTCCGCCAATCATTGCGCTGCTCATGGACAAATCGGTGATGCTGCTGTTCATGGTTCTTGCGTCAACAGCTCTGGTGGCCGCCTTCATTACCTTAATCGCCATCCGCCCCGGCGAAAAGGGCCAGGCACCCGGATCCCGCGGAGCAGCGGGGCGGCGCCGGTCGCCAGCGCGTTAAGCCGCCGGAATCCGATTTAATGTTCTCGGAGGGCGCGGCGCCATATCATAAACCGTTCCAGAAACACTCTCTTATAGGGCGGGCATGTACCAACTACGAGCCACCTTGGGCGAAATCCCGGCCATTTTGCACGGTCTGCGTTCAATCCGTAAACCTTGTTTCCCAAAGGGTAACGGATTTTTTTGCATGACCTGGCACTCCAATTCGAACCGGGAAATACCCGAACGCTTTTTTTTGAAACGAGAATGGAACATTGACAATAACCATAAAATAAATTACTCTAATTAAAGTATTTAAAACAAAGTATAGAGAGATGGAGTGGAGATATGAAATCATTTTTAGCACATAAAGGCATCATCAGCGGTATCTTTATGATCGTTTTTTACCAAGTCATTATGATCGGCATATTCATGTCCGGGTACAGTGCAATTCCCAGGAACATCCCGGATATTTCGGTCGCTATCGTGAACGACGATCAGCAGCAGGGAATGGAAATCGCGAAACAAATTCAGAAAGAGCTTCCTTTTCATGTCATTACCGGTCAATCGCTGGAGGATGCCCGGCAGCAGCTGGAGGATCGCAGCATTCATTTTATTATGCATATCCCCGCTGACTTCACTCAGAAGCTGTCCAGCCAGGGGGAGCAGGTTAAGCTTGATTTCTACCTGAACCAGTCCAATCCGGCCGCAACCAACAGTACCGTACAAAGCGTGGCTGACCAGATCACGGCTAAAATCAGCGCACAAGTGCAGAGTCAAAGTATCCAGGGAATTCTGCAAACTATGCAGGTGCCCAAGGACCAGTCGGAGCAGATGGCAGAAGGCGTCATGACCAAAGTGGCGCCCGATATGATCATTTCCAATCCGCAGCCTGACGGCATGCATAATCAGATGGCCCCGATGTTTCTGACCATGGCCACCTACGTCGGCGCCATGATCTATTCCATGATGGCTGTCGGCGCGTTAAACCAGCTTAAAGGCAAACTGGGGAAATGGAAGGCCTTCTTCGCTTTGCAGGGAGTCCATGTCCTGCTGGCTTTAATCGCACCTCTTGTCGGACTGACCATCTATTTCGCTATCCACGGTTATGGAGGGGAAGTTTTTGTTAAAATGTGGCTGGTGCATGCACTGGAATTGTTCGCCGCCATCCAATTTACTAGCGTCTTCTGCCTGCTGCTCGGCCAAGGCGGCATGCTGCTGAACCTGCCGCTCCTGCTGGCTCAAACGATCAGCAGCGGCGCCGTTCTGCCGCAAGTGATGATGCCCGGTTTCTTCAAGGGGCTCAGTCATATCTCCGTCATGTACTATACCGTCCAGCTGGATTATAATCTGCTCTTCGGCGGAGGCCGTACAGCGGAGCTGCTGCTCGGGCTCGGTCTTGTCGGCGCCGCGGCCTTGATCTTGAATGTGGTGATCCATCAATTCAAAGGGGCCAGCAAATCTGCACCGCAGCCTCTTTTCATGTAAAATAGGACTAATGGGGCTGACAGGCAAGTTGCAAGTCCTGTCCGCTCCCTTAGAACTTGTAGGAGGGGTCGCATGTCGCTTCAAATCTTCATCCTTGGAACCTTGAGCGAAGGGGAGCATCATCCCTATGACATCAAGAAGATGGTTCTCAAACCTCTGGATAACAACATCGCCATCAATGATGGAACGCTATATTATCATTTTGATATCCTGGCCAAAAAAGGATTAATCCAGAAAATCAAAGTCATCCAGTCCGAAAACCGTCCCGAGAAAACAACCTACGGGATCACGGATGCAGGCCGTAAAGCGCTCGAAGAAGAGATCTACGCGATATTCCAAAACTTCACAACAATTCAATCCTTATATTCGTCCCTGCTGTTCCTGGATAAAATAGACAAAAGCAAGCTTGCTTACCTTATTGAAGAAGCGATTGCCAAACGGGAAAAAGACATTCACAGGATTGAACAGGCAAATCCGGAATTCCCGGGTATTCCGCCAGAACAAAGAGATCCGGTCCGGCTAATCACAGAGCATGCTTACCAGTCCATAAAATGCGACATCAACTGGCTGCAGCAATTGCTGATTCATCTCCGGGGTTAAACCCGTCTCAAAAAAAATAGACTGGAACACGCAGAGATATTGCGCGTGCTCCAGTCTTTTTCTTTTATTACCGCTGCATTACCAATATTTAATTATAATAATTATAAATTAATATTTGTTTCTTATTGATAATAATTATCAAATAGACTATAGTAGATTTATTATACGAAAGAGGTGATTGGATTTATGAACCAAGGCAATAATAAGCTTACCACAAGCTGGGGAGCACCAGTAGGAGATAATCAGAATTCCATGACGGCAGGCTCGCGCGGGCCCACGCTGATTCAGGATGTTCACCTATTGGATAAACTGGCCCATTTCAACCGGGAACGGGTTCCCGAGCGGGTTGTTCATGCCAAAGGCGCCGGGGCGCATGGATACTTTGAAGTGACGGCTGATGTTTCGAGCTATACCAAAGCAAGCTTTCTTTCCGGGGTGGGCAAACGCACCCCCATGTTCGCCCGTTTCTCTACCGTAGCCGGCGAGAGCGGCTCGGCCGATTCCGTCCGCGATCCGCGCGGCTTTGCTCTTAAATTTTATACTGAGGAAGGCAATTACGATCTGGTTGGCAATAATACCCCGGTGTTCTTTATCCGAGATGCCATCAAATTTCCGGACTTTATCCATACGCAGAAACGCCATCCTGCCACTCATTTGAAGAATCCTACTGCCGTTTGGGATTTCTGGTCGCTGTCGCCGGAATCTCTCCATCAGGTTACCATTCTCATGTCAGACCGCGGCATTCCCGCCACCTTCCGCCATATGCACGGTTTCTCCAGCCACACCTTCAAATGGGTGAATCATGAAGGAAACGCCGTATGGGTGAAATACCACTTCAAGACCGAACAGGGAATCAGCAATCTGACTGAGGAAGTGGGCACCCGGCTTGCGGGCGAAAATCCCGATCATCATACCGAGGATTTGTTTAACGCCATCAAGAACGGGGATTTCCCCGCATGGAAGCTGTACGTACAGATTATGCCGCTTGAGGATGCCGATACGTACCGCTTTGATCCTTTCGATGTAACGAAAGTATGGTCACAGAAGGATTATCCGCTAATCGAAGTCGGGCGCATGGTGCTCGACCGTAATCCGGACAATTATTTCGCCGAGGTGGAGCAGGCTACCTTCTCGCCGGGCACCCTTGTACCGGGCATCGAAGTATCACCTGACAAAATGCTCCAGGGCCGCTTGTTCGCCTATGCCGATGCGCACCGTTATCGCGTCGGAGCCAACCACCAGGCGCTGCCGGTTAACCGTCCGCGTAATGAAGTGAACCATTATCAGCGCGATGGCCAAATGCGCTTTGACCATAATGGCGGCGGCTCCGTCTATTACGAGCCCAACAGCTACGGGGGACCAACCGAGTCGCCTGATAGCAAGCCGGCCGCTTACCCGGTATCCGGCCTGGCGGCAAGCGTAGCGTACGACGAGCATGATCATTATACGCAGCCCGGCGATCTGTACCGCCTAATGAGCGAAGAGGAACGGACCCGTTTAATCCAGAACATTGTCGGTGCCATGGCGCCAGTGGAGAAGGATGAAATCAAGCTGCGCCAGATCGGCCACTTCTACAAAGCAGACCCCGAATACGGACGGCGCGTTGCGGAAGGACTGGGTCTTGCGGTGCCCCCGCAGCTGTAGGCGAGGCATAGACCCCATGTGCAGATGTGGTCATACCGCTGCTTGAACGCAACATCGCTTGAATATTGCGGATGGCTCTGTAGTGACAACATCCCGATCAACCAGGAAGACGCTTCTCCCCTGCAGGCGAAGCGTCTTCCTGATTTACTCAGGGCGGGGTTCAAATTGACCGGCGTCGGCGTATTGGCAAGAATCCGTTGGAAGAGACAGACCAACCGTCCACTCTCGCCCTGAGCCAGATTCTTGGTGTGCCACCTTTTCCCCGCTGAACTGGGGTTAGTTAACCATAAAGTCATCCACGCCTCTTGCTGCGTTAAATTGTCTGACTCTGACCAGCGGTCTCGCCTCAAAGGGAAAGCTCCTTAACCTGCCGACTGCAAGGGCCTCAGCCATCGCTTCATGCCGGTTGATTTCATCGACAGCGGCTTGTCTGAGTCTTGACAAGGTCTCTGGTTGAAGCTCCGCCAGCTGGACAAGCTCGTTCTGGTCTTCCTTAAGATGGAACAGCTGCTCGCGGCCGCCATTGGACAAGTAAATATACTTCCAATCCTTGTCTCTGACCATGACCTTAAAGGCCGGTGTCCCCGGTCTGCCATACCAGCCGAACAAGAATTCTCTGGGAGCCGCCTGTTTCGCCACGCCTGCGAGCACGTCTACCCCATCTCTGGTCTGTGTGCTTCCGGCCGCATGGGTGAAGATAGCGAACAGATCGGTCAGGCAGACGAGATCATCCCTGCTTTCCCCTGCGGGCAGCCGGGCAGGCCAGCTCACCAGAAACGGCACGCGGGCAGACGCTTCGAAGAAGCTTTCCTTCTGCCAGGCACGATGATCCCCCATATGATCCCCATGGTCGCTCACAAAAACGATCAGCGTGTTATCCGCATCGGGAGCGCTCTCTACAGCATCAAGGATCTTCCCGAGACATTGGTCAATGTATGAGATTTCGCCATAATAACGGGCTTTCAGCGCACGTGCACGGGGATCGTCAATATCCTCCGCCCAGATGAGATAATTCATCCAGGCCAGCTGTTCATCCATGAAGTCCGTCTCCAGATCGCCCCGGACGGGATTCGGCATTGCATCGGGATTGTACATCCGATTGAACGGAACGGGTGGAGCAAGCGGCGGATGGGGTCCGATAAACGAAACGAATCCGAAGTAGGGGCGCCCGTCCCCGCCCGCCCGAATCTGCTCGACCGCCCGGTCCGCCGCCCATGCTTCCACGGTAAGCGCTGCCGGAAGCGGACTGGTCTGGGGCATGTAATACATGTCCGTGCGCTCACCATGCAGCTGTTCGATATGACTGTATTCCGGATGGTGATCGGCAATGAATCTCGCGTAATCATCCCCACGCCACTGTTCCTTGGTATCCATCAGCTCTTCGCTTCGCAGTTGAACGTCATACCCCAGTTCCTCGTTCCATGGATTCGTATGAAACTTCCCCACGCCGAACGTTCTGTAACCCATGGCTCTCATTGTCCGCGGCAAGTAGTCCCCGCACCGCTCCTCGGGGTCCAACGGCTGCTCTTCTGAAAGATGAGGTCCGCCGTTTTCGTAATATCCCGTCGTGTAGGGTTCTCTTCCCGTTCGGATCGTATACCTGGCCGGCACGCACACCGGGCAGGTGGAGTACGCTTTGTTATAGGTGAGTCCGCGCTGCACCAACCGGTCCATATTCGGCGTCCTGACGATGCCGTTCCCAAGTGCGCCGATGCTGTCTGCCCGCAGCTGGTCGCACATTATGAGCAGAATATTGGGCTGCTTCATTCCATTCATTCCCCCTAAGCAATCTGATTTGCAATGCTTCAGCCGCTCGTTTCCATCCTGCCGCCAGTTGTCTTTCCTTTGCGGCTTCAACGCTTATTGTAATGAACACCGGTATAATCAACAACCTGTTTCTTTCTATCCACAAGTGGATAACTAAAAAAAGATGCCCCAGCCATATTTGGCATAAGGACATCCTTTGAATGCTATGTCTTATTTCACAATACTTTCCAATACATGATCAATTGTCTTGGAGTTGGCAGTGGCTCCATAATACAACCAGGTGCTGTTCCTGTTGAATTGGAAGACGTTACCGCTTGCTACAGCGGGGATATTCTTCCAGAGCGGATCCTTGAGCGCTTCAGACCCCGTTTCTTCGTCGCTGTTCACGAGGAAGATATAATCCGTATCCATCTGTGCCAGCGCCTCCAGCGAGATCGGGTTCCAGCTCGCCGCGGCGGACTCGGAAAGCTTCTTCACCGCTTCAGGTACAGCCACGCCAAGATCCTGATACAGAACCGCTCCGCTGGACAATTTATCGCTGACTACAAAAAATTGCTTGTTGACCAGCCAAATGGCCGCCGCCGATTTGGTTCCACCGGTCGCTTCCTGAATCTTTGCCTTGGCATCCGCAGCTTTGGCATTGTATTCATCGAGCGCCTTCTGAGCCTCCTCGCTTTTGCCGAGGACTTCCCCCACCTTCAGCAGCGCTTTGCGCCAGTCGCCGTTAACTTCGTCTCCAAGGACAAATGTAGGAGCAATTTTGTTGTATTGTGTGTATTTATCCCCTTCTACCGCACCGTTTCCGCCAATAATGATCAGATCCGGATTAAAGCTTGTAACAGCCTCGTAAGGCAAGTCGTAGGGAATGGTAGGAATGCCTTTCAAAGTGTCCTGCAGGTATTCCTGAATCCCGTTCGCTACCGTCCATTGTGCCGCCGGCTTCACGCCCAGCGTAACCAGATAATCTTCCAGATAGGAAGCAATGATCCGCTCGGGATTCGCCGGAATGTTAACCTCGTGCCCAAGGCCGTCCGTCATTGTTCTTTCTGCAGTCGACGGCTCCGTTCCTGAGCTATTTGCGTCAGCGGTATTGCCGGCGGTACTGCCAGCGTTATCGCTCGTGCTGCCGCCAGTATTATTGCTGCCGGATTTATTGTCGTTTCCGTTTCCGCATGCCGCGGCAATCAAGGTCAACATCATCAAACTAATCAATAAAATGATAAACCGGTTCTTCTTTCCTGCATGCACCTTTATTTCCCCCTTGTAGGACCGTTCAATAAGCGGCCAATTCGGCTTTCGCCATCTCCGTTTTCTTCTGTCTCTTTAACTATTTTACGGTGTTAATCCTTTAGACTTCTAACGTTTGTCCTTCATGTTGACAATAACATTGATAATGATAATCTTTATCAATGTTATTGTCAACATTCGATTTTAACCATCACTTGAAACAGCTGTAGCCTGCACAAAAAACGCCCAGCATCCTCTTTCAGGAAGCCAGGCGTTTCTTTGAATGCGCATTATATCGTTTAAAATCAGCCTGAACACAATGGAAAATCCCACGTCTCAAGCACTGTTACCATGACTGGGGGAGAACATCCATAGCTCAAACACGCTTACACCGCGCTCGCCGTTATTATGGTGCGGTAACAAATATTATCAATCTCCGGCTGATTGCTGCTGCAGCTCCCGCCATACCGTTTTGTTGCTGTAACTCCTGTTCTTGCTGATATCCTGGCCGAACCAGTCCGGGGCGGTGAACCCAAGCGCTTCGTCGAGGGAGGCGAATTCGACCTCCACAACAAGCAGCTCCAGCTGATCATACTGGTCAATTTCAATAACCGTTGAACCCCAATCGGCGGTTGTCCGTTCTTTTGTAAGCGGGATCAGGCGGAAAGCCTGTACAATCTGATCATACAAAGACTGTGAGATGGAATATTCAATTTCCTCCCGGCTAAGGCCGTTTCCCCGTTTGAATGTATGGGTATATTCCACATTGCCAGAGCCCAAATCGGTAATTCTGCGGACCCTTAGTTCCTGTGTCTCATCAATCGCCAGGTAAGTCTGTTCGATCCGCTGACGGGACCGTACCACAAGGTCCCCGCTTTCAACCAATTCGTACGGGAATTCCTTCAACAGAAATTTTCTCTCTATTTCCAACGCCATTTGGCCGATTCTCCTCTATATGAGATGTCCCTATCCCCTTTATCATATCACAACCCAGTAAGGCACTTTCAAACTCCGCCCGCTTGATTGCTGGGAGTATTTCCGTTCTCCCTCTCTGCCCCATCGAGCCATACAAGAGGAAACGGCTAACGCCGTCCTTTGCGGCTTAGCCAAGTTTCATAAGCCTGGTATAGGTGAAAACTTAACCTTTCTTACATTTAAAAAAATCCCTTGCCTGAGCGGCAAGAGATTTCGTTGATTTACGTATGGTCGGGATGACACGATTTGAACATGCGACCCCCTGGTCCCAAACCAGGTGCTCTACCAAGCTGAGCTACATCCCGTTATTATGGCGCGCCCTGAGAGATTCGAACTCCCGGCCTTTTGATTCGAAGTCAAACGCTCTATCCAGCTGAGCTAAGGGCGCATCCGGATTGATGCGGACAATATGCGAAAAAAAAACGCAGAGTGTGCATCCCTTGTCTTGCTTCAAAAACAATCATGGTGCCGTCGAGAGGACTTGAACCCCCAACCTACTGATTACAAGTCAGTTGCTCTACCAGTTGAGCTACAACGGCATGGTTGTTAAGGCGAAATTATTTAGGGCCTAGAACAAGAATATAACATGCACGATGTTATTTTGACAAGCCCTTTTCCAAAAAAAAATTATGGAGCACAATGAGCTTCCCGGTTTGTGGTCGGGCAGCTGCCACTGCTGCAATCCCCCGAGGTCAGGCCCAAGCGGTGCTGATTGGCGGGTCCGAACTGAGCCATGCTGCCATGCAGCAAGGTTTTTCCGGCTTACAGCGCCCGAACCGGTGGCCCGGGCGGCTGCAAGACGGTTTTTCCTTGCTGCTGACTGCCGGGCCGGGCCGGACGGGGCCGAGCTGCCATGCAGCAAGGTTTTTCCGGCTTACTGCGCCCGAACCGGTGGCCGAGGCGGCTGCAAGACGGTTTTTCCTTGCTGCGGCCTGCCGGCCATGCCGGGACGGGGCCACGCTGCCGCTTTTCCCTCTACTGATTCCCCCTGCTCACCTGCTATCGAGCTGCCCCCAAATCTTCCTACTCTTCATCACTTTTTAAATATGCATTATCCTCTTCGTTGTCGCGGATGGTTTTTTGGAGTACCAGACAGGATACGATCAGAAACGCACCGGCGATGGCATAGTAGCCTTTTACATGGAATGGTTCTTCCAGCGTATACAACCCGACATATTCAGCCAGAACGGCGATTATGAAACCGGCCCAGGCCATGAAGCTAAAGGCAGATGTGTTGCGGGCTCTGTAGCTCGGCGACTGGTCTTTCAGAAATTTATCTTCATCGTTATCCCGGGCTACTTTTTGCAGCAGGAATGAGGTGATGATGATCAGAAATCCGGTAACCGCATAATAGCCTTGAACGGACAGCGGCTGTTTTAAGGTGTAGATGCCGACAAATTCAAAACCGCATGCCAGCAGAAATGCCGCCCAGGCCATGAAGGTATATGTAGGTGTGTTGCGTCTGCGGTAAAAGTTCATTGTTTTCCGTGGTTGTGGTTGTGATTGTGGTTGTGATTGTGGCTGCTGTTGCTGCATGGTTTCCATTTATGAAGCCCTCCCGTTTTGGTAACTGGTTGTTCTTGATGTCTTAATCTTACAAAGAATACCTGGTTGGCAGAAGTACCATCTTTTTATAGTACCTGCTCATAATTGTCGGATCTGATGCGATGACAATCTTTCATACTGCTAATCTGCCTCTGTCTTAATGGTAGTCATTATTCTTTTTTCATACTGCTAGTTACGATCTCTTTCACATGGATCATCTACCTCTTTCATCGGGATCATCTTATTCTTCCAGACTGTTATTCTGCTTCTTTCATCCTGTTAATCATTACCTCCTTAACACTGTTAATCATTACCTATTCGAACCGCTTTGTGAATCCTTTTCCTGCTCATTTCATCTTTTTCTTAGCTATCGTGATGGTTAGCACAGCTTCAAGTCGGAAATATGTTACATTATTCATACGAAAACGGTACTTGGGAAGGAGATGGCGGCTTATGAAGAAAACACGGATTGTCATTATCGGCACGGGTGCCGTAGGATCTACAACAGCCTATACACTGCTGCTGCGGAACCGGGTGGATGAACTGGTATTAATCGACGCCAACCACAATAAAGCAGTCGGCGATGCGCTGGATATGAATCACGGCATGCCTTTTCTGGAGGGGGCCAAGGTGTGGGCCGGTACTTATGAGGACTGCCGGAAGGCGGACATTATCGTCATTACGGCTGGGGCTGCCCAACGGGAGGGAGAGTCACGCACTGATCTGCTGAAACGAAATGTCGCTATTTTTGAGAGTATCATTACAGAGGTGCTGCACCACAACACCCATGGGATTATCCTGGTTGCTTCCAACCCCGTCGATATTATGAGCTACTTCACCTGGAAAAAATCAGGCTGGCCGGCAAACCGTATCATTGGCTCCGGCACGCTTCTCGACAGCGCCCGTTTCCGTTATTTAATCGGTGAGCAGTTGAAGATCGACTCGCGCAGCGTACACGCTCACATCATCGGAGAGCACGGCGACTCCGAGCTCCCGGTCTGGAGCCTGGCCAATGTGGCGGGAACGGAGCTTCAAATAAGCGGAGAAGAGAAGGAAGAAATCTTCGTCAACACCCGCGATGCCGCCTATCAGATCATTAATGCGAAGGGCGCAACCTATTACGCGATCGCACTTGCCCTCGACCGGATCTGCACCGCAATCCTTGGCGATGAAGGAGCCGTATTGAATGTCTCGACGCTTCTGAATCAATACCACGGGGTGTCCGATGTGTATCTTGGCGTGCCCTGCATCGTCGACCGCCAGGGCGTTCGTGAAATCATGCCCATCCGCCTGACGGCTGACGAACAGAAGCTGCTCGCCCAATCTGCCGATAAGCTCAAAGGGCTGATTGCTTCTCTCCGCTGATTGCTTCAAAGGATAGGTACCGCTGGAGATGGTAAAAACCACCTTTCCATAAATAGTAAGCCAAGACCAGGCTGCCAATTCCTATCGGCAGCCAGGCTCCGTCTATTGCGGAAGAGTTTAAAGCAATTGCAAAAAGACTTAAGGCAGCCGGGAATATTAATGAATAACCCAGCAAGAGCCAAAAGCCAAGAATGCTGCGCCTGATCGTACATAAGGCCGCGTTCTTGGCTTTTCCAGGCAGGTGGTGTGCGATCGCCATTCTGCTGCGCTTTGACGCAAGGCGACATTGGTGCAATAAACGCACGCCGGGAGAGGCGCGCGAAAAGTTGTAATTAAATAAATGAATCACATGTGTCAGGACGCACAGAACGGAATTCAACCAAAACTAAACAAGCTTCGGAAGAGCTTTACTCGTTCGTCTGTCAGGTATGGGTGGCAACCTCATCCCATTCCTGATTCATCGAGGTCGTGAGCCAGTTCAGGGCGCGGTGCCTCTCAAAAACAACCCCGCTTTCCAGTCCCCCGGGAACGGGCTGATTATGAAGACGGGCATCGACGCAAGCCCAATGATAACGGTAGATTAGATCGGCCTCATCCAAAATCTCGCTTTTCGTCCTTACCCGCGCATCGGCAAGAAACGCCTCATACGTGTCGTACCGGTGTAAAATCGATACGGCAGCCTCCACATCGCATACTTGTACAGGGGCATCCAGCCGCTCCACATAACCCAATGCCCACAGCAACACCCAATACCCTTCATAGCACCAGGCGAACTGTATCGCCTGCGCATCGTCCGGATGATCATTTGCGATAAACGCGCTCTCCCGGGGAGACAGGAGTGGTTCCGCACCATACTGCTGCATCACCTGGCCAATCAGCGCTTTTGTCTCTTCCGGCTTATAGTCGGTGGCGCAGCATTCGCCTTTCAAGGCGGCAATACATAAAGCGATGGCTCGTCCCGCAATCTCTTCCCTGCTGCGGATCGCAACCGCTTCTTCCGCAGCCAGAACAGGAAGCGTTTTATTGAAAGGGATGCCCCTCTCCGTAAGCAAAGCCTCCGAACGTTCCTTGCGCAGCAGCGCCGGTACCGTCTCGCGCAAATCCTTATGCAGGTAGCTGGTATGGGCGGTGACTACCAGATCCTCGACCCGCGAAACGCCGTCAGCATCCATCACCAGCTCGCCTTTGTCATTCAACAGCCTTTTCCCACCCATCAGAATCAAGCCGTTTAATTGCCCGGTCAGCTGGAGCAGCTCCGAATAGAACGGCTCTGCGATGTCTTTTTCGGTTTGCACGCCGATCACCATATTAAACGTGGAAATCTGAAGCAGCAGCTTCTCCTGAATGTCTGTATTCCGGGCCGGGACCCTGCTGAAAAAATGGCCCATGCCGTCAATCATCTCAACAAATGTCTCCGGATCGGTCCCGCTGGTCATGACCGTAAAGGTATTTACCGTCTTGCTCAACCATTTTTTATGAATAACATTGATTTCAGTCCCGTCCCCGTTTGACTTGATGGAAGCTTTCGGGTAAAGACGCCGGAGCCTGTCCATAATCTGATCCACATTAATTGAAGTGCTGTATATGGCACAATTTTTCATATTCATCACCTTTTTTTGTTTGTGGTGAATCAATTTCATAATGAGGGAAAATCGCTACACGACGTGTCGTTTGGTTGGTTTTATACAATCAACCTATTGTGAAGATTAAGCTGAATATGCAATTATGAAATTGATTCGGGTAAATGCTTATTATATTTGCTTTTTCCCAATCCATAAAGTTAATTTTTTGCAATGTTTGACCAAGGCCCCTGCAGAACTGGCTTTCGCTGCCGCTAATCTGGTAGGATAGAATAAAAAATCGAGGTGGTTCCACTTGGCCAAAAAAAACAGAGCAAAACCTGCACCCAAGGCGGATGCCGGAGACAAACCGGCAACGCTGAAGGATCTTCTGCGTCCCGATGTGCTCGAACGGTTAAAGGCGCAAAGCGATGCGCTGAAGGCTGACGAGGCCGAGGCAAAAGAAAAGCAGCGGCTGCGGGCGGAAGAAGCCGTAAATGCCGAGAAGAAACGGCTGGAGAATGATTTCGGCCATTTGCTGAACAACAGCAGTCTGGATTGGCGGAAACACAAATAAACGTTGGAGGCATTCCTTCCTGCGTATACAGCCCTATTGGCGCCGGAGTGGGTTTCTTCCCCTAATCATTCTATATGAAAAATAAGAGAACAGGTTCATGTCATCTGGGATGACATGGACCTGTTCTCTTAAGTAGGAGAGGTACGATTCATGCAATTATAAAGATTAAGACTCCTTCTTGCCTTCTTCACCTTCGATTGCGGTTAATTCCTTTGTGGATTTCTTGAATTCTCTTAATGTGGTGCCAAAAGACCGGCCAAGCTCGGGAAGCTTACTTGGGCCGAATAGGAGTAGAGCTAATAGAAAAATTAAGATTAATCCGGGTATTCCTATACTGCTTAGCATAGGACATCATCCTTTCTAATGGGAAGCTTCTTCAATCAACTCGTCAGCCCATCAACTTTCCATCCTTCTGCCCTGTTGTCACAGACTCCGCCTCATCGACTCTTACTGTTGTAGCAAATCGCCAGTTCCGGCGTCAGTCTTCCCCGCTTGCGATATAAACAATCCATTCCGATATCGATCATTCCAGTCGTCAGCAGCGTACGTTCAATGGCTACGGAAGACCGGCCGGTTATGACCATCTCTTCAATAAGCCGGGTCAAAGTGCCGAAATGGTTATAAGGACGAGCCAAATCCGAATTATGCCTGGCAGCATACGATTGTCCTCCGAGTGTACGAAGCGAGAAGGCCCATTGGTTAATGTAATTGCCCAACTGCAGGACATATCCCTTCAGGCCATCAATATAGTTAAATAAGAATAATACAGGATGCTCGACTAGCTCCCAAGGATGCCCTTCTTTATGTGAAGGGTAGGTGGAGAGCGCCTGATGCATCATCGAATCCGGCCACTCGCCCCTGTTCATTGCCTTCCAGACGTCATCGCCTTCCAGTACCTCGATGGAGGATACACCCGTTTCACCGCCACTTCGGCGTTCCGCCAAACTTTGCAGCACCTCCATACCATGGAAGCCGTAAGATTCCGTACCCAGCCAGCTGGTGACGAAGATTTCCTTAACATCTCTCAGACAGGATAAATCTAACGCAGGTACGACCGGGGCAAGCGGGATGGATGATCCGCCAAGAAAAGGAAGACCCCGCTTCGTAACCTCACGGTATATCCACATCGCATCTTCAAAATCGTAGGCCATATGTTTATCCAGAAAAATCGGAATGTGTAAGCCCTGATCATCGATCGCTTGCAGAACCTGCTCCATCATCCAGCGGCGCGGATACATTTTCTGCCCCTTGTCGTTGATCGGATATTCCCCGTGCTCCCCAATGATGATCACGCCGTCGATTGGCTGCCCTCCCGCCATAATCGTCTCTCTTATTGAAGTGAAAATACCAATTCCGCATCTGTCAGCCTCCGCCCGGCTCCTGTCATTATCAGGCATCTGGTCCGTATACAAGGAGACGACTTCTAACTGCGGGATATAGCCGAACTCTCCAAGAAGTCGGCCGATAATCATCTCCGCATGAGAATTGTGCCGGTATTCCGTCACAATTGCCGCCACTTTCCTGCTGCCTCCTGCTCCTATGCGACTCATGGCAGCTGACCCGGGTCGATATAACCATCCTTCCCAGTCAATACAACATGTCTTCCTGCTAATACGCCTGCCGCTCCTATACATCCGGCTTTGGACATCCGGGCAATATCCTCCCGAGTCAGCCGATGAAAGTAAATTGCGCTCATAATTGAAATCCCCCATCGATGGAGTATAGGGCCCCCGTCGTGTAGGAGGCAGCATCGGACAGCAGGTAAGCTGCCAATTCCGATACCTCATCCGGCGTTCCACTGCGTCCAAGCAGCGTACGTTCGCGTACGTAGGAAGAAAACTCCGTACCGAGTGCCCGCAGATTCTCCTCTGTTTTGATATCGCCAGGAACGATGGCATTGGCGCGGATGCCGTGCTCCGCATAGTCTACGGCAAGTACTTTCGTGAACTGGTTTAATCCGGCCTTCGCTGCGCTGTAAGCAGGGCACCCTCTGGTCGGACGATGGCCGAGTACGGAGGACGTATTCACAATAACGCCCCCGCCTGATTCGATCATAAGTGGAATGGCATACTTGGCTGTAAGGAAAGCACTCGTTAAAGAACCCCTGAGCACGTTCTCCCATTCATCCAGGGTCAATTCCAGTACAGGCTTCTTATGCTGCGTGTATACATTATGGTAAAGCCCGTGCAGCCTGCCGACTTTTGCCTTGATCCTGGCTGCAGCGTTCTCTACCCCCTCCTCCGACGCAGCGTCAGAGACGATTGACAAGAAACGGGATCCGTATTGTTTTTGGATCTGTACCAGATCCGGTAATCCTTCCAAGGCCAGAATATCGTGCGCGACTACGATTGCTCCACGCTGCAGAAACATTTTTACCGCCGATTGTCCAAGCTTCCCCATTGCTCCTGTTATCCATATCACTTTATCCTGAAGCATGTTCATCGCGTGCCCTTCCTTCCATACGTTCACCCTTTTAAGCCGGTCGTCGCCATTCCCTGAACGAACTGCTTCTGAGCGAACAGAAATACAATGATAACCGGCAGCGTTACAACGCAAGCCCCGGCCATAATAAGAGGCGTCTGAAATGTACTGAGGTCAGACTTAAGAAAGAGAAGACCCAGAGGGAGCGTATACATCTCCCTCTTCTGAATGTAGATGAGCGGCCCGAACGTATTGCTCCAAGTCGATATGAAAGTAAATATAGCAAGCGCGGAGAGCGCAGGTTTGGACAAAGGCATATAAATACGCCACAGCACTCCCCACGGTCCAAACCCGTCAATAAGCGCTGCTTCGAACAGTTCCTTCGGCAGGCTCTTGAAAAACTGGTGGATAAGGAAAATGCCAAACGCTCCACCGAAGAAGCTCGGTACGATAAGCGGATAATAGGTATCGAAGGCATGCAGGTTTTTCCAAATAAAATAGGTTGGAATAATGGTTACTTGCGTCGGCAGTATGAGCGTGGACAGCATCGCCCAATAGATCGGCTGTTTCAGCTTGAATTGAAACATGGCCAGACCAAATGCCACGACGGAGCAGGACAGTAGGATGCCTGTCACCTCAACAATAACCAGAAAAGTGCTGTTAAGCGTATAGCGGGCAAAATCGACTTTTGTCCAAGCTTCCTTGTAATGGCTCCAGGTCAAGGGATCAGGAATCCATTTGGGAGGAAGCTCCAGCACTTTGGCCCCCGTCTTAAAAGATGTCGCTATCATCCAGTAGAACGGGACAAACATGACGAGTGCCCCTAGTCCAAGTATGAAATAAAAAGTACATTTCCCAATGATCGACGATTTATTCATAATGGACCCACCTCTTCTCGAACTTTTTCTGGACCATCGTGAAGGCCAGAATGATAAGGAAGAGCATCCATGACATGGCCGAAGCCGATCCCATTTTGAAGGTCAGGAACGCATCGCGGTAAATAAGAATGTTCGTGGTCAGCAGTTGGTCTTTGACGATATTGGGGGCTTCCAGCATGACCAGAAACACATCGAATGCATGGAAAGCAGAGATGGACGACAAAATGAGTACCATAAACACCATTGGCGAGACCAGCGGTACCGTAATTCTGCTGAACAGCGTCCACCTGCCCGCACCGTCAATGGCCGCTGCTTCCAGCATTTCCTTCGAAATATTCTGCATGCCCGCAAGCAGGATGACCATAGAGGATCCGATGCCTTTCCAGACGTTGACGACAGCAATGGTGCCAATGACGACCCACCAGTTCGGATGATCGAGCAGCTTGAATGGACCAAGACCCACATAACCGAGAAATAAATTAACAAGACCGAAATTAGAATCCAGTATCCATTTCCACAGCAGGCCTCCCGCAATCCAGGGCGTAACGACTGGCAGAAAGTAGAGGACGCGGAACAATCCTTTGGCACGAATGGATTGGTTGAGCATATACGCCACGACTAATGCACCGAATGTTTGCAGCGGCACGAATAGGAGAGCGAAATAAAGAAGATTGCGCAAGGAGTACCAGAACGGATACTCGTGGAAAAGATTGGACCAGTTTTTAAGACCAACCCACTTGGGCGGATTAAACATATCCCATGTTGTAAAAGTCAAATAGATCGAATACAAAAAGGGATATGCCGAAAAGATAATAAAACCGATGACAAATGGCAGCGTTAGAATATATCCCCAATGATTATATTTATGCAATGCGGCCCTCTCCCTAAAGACAATGGAATATATTTACTGGTTCTCATCAAGTACAGCCTGGATTTTGTCTTGGATTTCTTTCACTGCGTCTTCAACCGGCTTGGTCAGCGAAATGATCTCTTCAAACACGGGTTGCGCAGCCGATCTCCACTCGTTCCATGATGGATTCTCGTCCAGGGTCATACCCGCTTCGGCGACGCCATCGACATACGCTTTCTTATTCAATGGCTTCTTAGTATTATCGAGCTTCGCTTCGGCGGACTTCTTCACAGGGAGTGAAACGCCGCTGGCTGCAAGAACAGCCTGCGATTCCTCGCCCAAATAGTACTTCAGAAATTCCCAAGCGGCATCCTTCACTTCCTGAGAGGCTCTGGAGTAGACGACCCAGGAGTTTGTTACGACAGGCACGACTCGCTTACCATCTAATCCTTTGGGCATTACGACTGTGTCCCAATCCAAGTCCGGATAATTATCATTGAGTCCGACCTGCCGGTTATACTGCAGGAAGTACATCCCAAGCTGATTGTTCCCAAACATCTGATGATCGCCTCCGCCCGCCTTCATCACATCTAATGTAGGCGCTGTTCCGTCCTTGATGACACTCACCCACAGCTTGAGTCCTTCTACCGTCTTCGGATCGGTTACGGTCGCTTTCGTCTTCGCAGCGTCCAGAACAGCTCCTCCAGCCGCCCGTGACCAGGGAAACCAGCCGACAGTAATGTTACTGGCGACAGCAAGGCCGTATACATCAGGCTTCCCGTCACCATTCGTATCCCTTGTAAGCTTCTTCGCAGTGTCAATCATATCTTGATACGTCCAATCCGCCGTCGGCAGAGGAACGTTGGCATCCGCAAACACTTTCTTGTTATAAGCGAGTGCCACAGGATTCAAGCCATGGGGAATGCCATACACTTTCCCGTCCGTGGATTTGGATGACAATAGTGCCTGATTATAATCATCAAGCTTTAGATCCCGTTCGATGTAAGGTGTCAGATCCTCGGCAACGCCTCTTTTCCCATATCCGAGTACGGCCGCATTTTCCTGCAGCCAGACATCCGGCGGATTCCCTCCGGCAATCTGTGCCGTGATTTTCGTTACAAAATCCGTCCACGGAGATTCGTCGATCTCCAGCTTAATATGAGGATACTTGGCTATGAAACCATCGATTATTTCCTTCTTGGTAATATCATAGCCTCCAGGCAGTCCAATCTTCAGCTTCACGTCCTTTACATCCGTCGACGTTTCCGATGGCTTCACAGTCCCTTCTTTAATGGCTGAGGCCGCCTCCGTGTCACCCTTGTTATTATCTCCATTGCCATTACTAGAGCTGCATGCGGACAGAGAAAAGGCAATGATTAATGCTAGAGCTGTATGGATTGCTTTCTTCATTCTTAATCCTCCCTATTTTGCAGATAGACTTTATTACTAATTTCCCTGCCTGCCCGTTTCACCCAATAATGGGAATTTTCCCATAGATCGTCCGTTATTCTAATGGATGGAATGGAAATGCTTACAGAAGCAACAATCCCACCCTCCCTATCCCATACCGGACCTGCAATACAATGAACCCCTTTCACGGATTCCCCCAGGTTATAAGCAATTTCTTCCTCTCTCACCTTCTCAAGCTCGCCCTTTAATAACGTGAGGGTAGAGATGGTTTCGTTCGTAAAAGCGAGCAGCCGCTCCTCCGGGTAAATGCCGTGTAATTCTTCCTCCGATATACGCGAGATGAGAATTTTGCCGGAGGCCGATCCATGCAGCGGAAGGACGGAGCCGACATTACTAGAAAATCGCAGGGGCTGAGAATTTTGCTTCTCGGCAATATAAATCACTTTATCGCCGCTGCGTATACCCAGAAAAATGGTCTCATTCAAATCGTCTACCATTTTCTCGGCCACGCGGAAAAACTCGCGGGTCAGACTTGTACTTTTCATATATTGATTCCGTATTTCAAATAATTTATATCCGATACTGAACTGCTTTCCTGTTCGATCGGTTTCCAGATATCCCCGGCTGAGCATGTTTTGCAGCAGCAGATACGTGCTGCTGGGCGGCATACTTAGAATCTTTGCGATTTCCGTCAAGTTATAACTATCCTTTTCCTCGGTAAACAGCTCAAGTATATCAAGCACACGGTCTGCAGACTTGACCTTCGGCGATTGCTGCTCCATGTTATCCCTCCTAATGCCAATCAAGCATCAAGCACCTGACCGTCCCGCAACAGCAGCTTTCTCAATTCCTCATAAGCGATGTCCTGCACTGCGCAACCGCCCTCCAGCGCCAATGCCGCAGCTGCTGATGCTGATTGGCCGAGAATCATAAAGACCGGTTCCATTCGAATCGATCCATAGGCAATATGGGAAGCGGACAGACAAACGGGTACGATCAGGTTCGAACATTCTTCCCCCTTCGGAACGATTGAACGGTAGGAGATGGGGTACGGGCCCGTCGGACTGACTTCGACATTGCCTTCATTGATAACGCGTCCTTCCACTACGAGTCTGCGGCAATTATGGGAATCCATCGTGTAAGCGGCCAATCCCACCGAATCAGAGACCGTTTGGTACCGCCGACAATGCTGCTCGGTCATCACGACATCCGCGATCATGCGCCTTGCTTCCCGTACGTAAAGCTGATGAGGCCAGCCTCCCGTTTCCTGAAATTCATCGGCCGGCAGTCCCCACTCCTTCATTTGCTCGCGGACAACAGCGGGTAGGCTATCATCGTTGGCTAAGAAATAAAGGAGACCCTGATTATAATTAACATGATCTTGAAAGATCCGCTCGCGGGTCAGATAATCACCATCCGGCCAGTCATAGTTCTGTCCAATATGGTCTGTGCCGAAGCCCCCCCAATTGTTCAGATCGCTTTTACCGCCGGGCATCTCTTTGTTAAGATGCATGACATCCCAAGCTCCGGCCCGGATGTAGCGGGCAAGCAGCTCGAACCTTGCGGGATCATAATCCGGTGGTGCGGGGTAGGGAATCCGGTTATTCGGCATCTTTGTCAGGCAAATCCGGAAGTTATATGCCTGTACAGAGCGGTCTCCCTGCCCCTGCAAACCAGGATCAACATCCATGATGCCCGGCAGCAGCCCGCTGCCCGGTTTACCTTCTACCCTATACGGATCGACCCAAGCCATGAAGTTATGTTTCGGATGTCCGAAATGAATGCCATTGAGCGTTTCCCGGTAGACAGAGTTGGATTCACGGCCAACATGATACGAGACACCCGCCCGTGCGAGCAAGTCGCCTTCATAAGTGGCATCTATGAATATAGAAGCCCTGAATATGCTGCCGTTTTGCATCTTTAGCTGTGTAATCCGTTCACCCGTTTTCTCCACATGCGCCAGATGCTGGTCCAAATAAACCGGAACCTCCGCCTTATTCAACCATTCATGATAAATGTCCGCGGCAGTATGAGGCTCGAAGGCCCAAGCCGAACCATCAGGCTCCTGGCTGCCATAATGCTGCCCTAGAGCGCGGTAGAATTGTCTGGCTATTCCCCCGATTGCTTCTTTATTGCCGATATCGGTTCTTCCCAGGCCGCTCGAGGTCATACCCCCGATATGCCGGCCGAATTCGGCAATGACAACCTTTACGCCCATGCGGGACGCCTGCAGGGCAGCTGCAATTCCTGCCGGAGTGCCGCCATATATGCACAGATCCGTATCGATGATTAGTGAATTTTCCCGGGCAATCTGCGGCTTGTAATAAAATAACTGGCTGAAATCGACCATTCTCTCCTTCTTTCCGCTGCTGTAATCAGCATGAAATAACTAACCAAACCAGCTCCAGTTCAAGGTAGTGACTTCCCATATTCCGTCATCACGTCCAAGCAGAGAAATGGATGCGCCGATTGATTCCGACATCACATTGGTAATCCCGCCAATTGGCGTCCAAATGGATTCACCCTGTTGGGTGTTGATTTGTAAGGCATAGGCAGCTTCCACCAGAAAAGTGAAGCTGCAGTTGGCTGTCGCTTTCGGCAGGATAAGTTCGACAGTTCCGGAGGAACCACGATTTGTTATTTTGTATCCCGAATAATTGAGGTTGAGAGTTCCAGAGGATGTGAACGGGACTGATTTCTGAGGTATATGACTGACCGTCACCAGAGTAGATGCAGGGGTGATAGAAAATTCGCTTGAAGTGACGCCGCTGGCGCTGCAATTGTAGTATCGAACGTCCTGAATGATTTCATTATTGTTCTGTTTGGTTGAGAAGCCGCGGGCCATAAGCGGAGGTTGTCGGTCATCTATTGCCTCGCAGTCATAGTAATAAACGTTTCCAATCGATGTCCTGACCTGCTGCGGAACGGTTGTCACGATAAAGGAGGAACCGTACCCATAAGGGTCCTCCGGGAGATTCGCGGTATTGCAGTTATAAGCAATGCATCTGACATAGGTTCTGCGTACCCCTCCCGGGGAGAAGGACAGATCGGAGAAGCCAGCATACTGCTCGTTTTCCGCCCGACAGTCAATAAGCTTAATATCACCTTTAACATCCAGGCCATAATTCATGGAATAGCCAAAAGAATTGGCGCCGGTACGGCAGTTTTGGAATACAATGTCCACCTTGCCGCTTAGCGAATTAAGCTTCACCAGATTAACCAGATATCCCCGCCCTGTATTCCCTTCCGCCACGCAGTTCAGGAACCGGATATTGCTCAGCTTCTCCGTACTTTTATTAGGCTCTATGTCTACCCCGCTCTGCGGGGCTGTTCCATTCGTACTGGTAAACCGGCAGTTCTCTACGAGCAGACCAGCAACAGAAATGACCGATAATCCCTGTCTTCGATTATTATTGGCTTTACAGTTTCTGAGCACGATATTTTTGCAGTACGTATTGACCGATTCAAATGCGCCAATGTAGAAGCCGTCGCCCCCGCTGTCGTTTGCTTGAATGTTCCCGATCACCACATTCTCTGAACCGCTGATGTCGAAGATATGCGCCTGCTCGTTATTCGGATAGGCCAGCTTATTCATCCGCAGCGTAGCTCCATTGCCAATGACCACTACATTCTTCGCATCGAGGATACGTATCAAACGTTCATAAGGAGCAGTGATCCGAAGGGTATCGATGGCCTGTAAGACGGTCCCGGATTCGAACTCAAGAACGATATTGCTTGGGATATACAATTGACCTGTTAAATAGTAGTTTGCCTGCTGCTTCGGAATGATCAATTTCTTGCCAGCCGCTGCTTGAAGAGCCGACTGCAGGGCAGCAGTATCGACAGTTACCCCGTCAGCTTTCGTACCAAACCAGGAGGCGAGCAGCGAATTTGCGTATATCCGCTTAAACCGGTTGCCATTGGCAGCTACCAAAATCGTGCCTGTGTTGTCCCCGGACACCGTATCACTCGGGTCATAGCGAAAGATGCCTTCTTGTCCGGGGTTGGTTACATAATATAAGTAATCCAGCCTGGTCTGCGTTCCTGCCCTTAACGATTCTATTGTAGCCGCAACGCACAATGGGAGGTCCGGCTTCTCCTTTCCTCCTCCGTATACACTGTCCGTAACTGACGTGCCTGAAGCAATGGTCCGCATGAAAGTGGATCCACCGGCCAATGTTACTCCTGCTACACTGAGAATGGACAGCATCTTTCTTCTACTGATTTTTTCGTTTACTCCCCGCTGCTTCACCTTCTCTGGTTCGGATGTTTGAAGATCCGTGTCTTTCATTGTCTATTCCTCCTCAAGGAATGATAGATAAAGAACGGCTTCATGATGCTTATACATTTTCGTATGTGATAGGTTAATTGTTTATTATTTCAATCTTTTTTCCTATATAACATTCTGCTGAATCGTTGTAAAATTTTGCTCTTTTTATTGTAATGAAACGGTTTTGCATATGTGATATACTGAGCGTAACTTTTCGGGAGGTGGTCGGCCTTTGGAAGCATCGAAAAAGAACGAACCTTTTGAAGGAAAACGCTTCCCTTTTCGCATGATCATTCAGAAGAGTTACCCCGATCTGGTAAAGCCGCATTGGCATGAGCACTTGGAGTTTGTGAAGGTGCTCAGCGGCCGCGTTCAGGTTTACATCGACAACCATGTATTTATAGCGGAAGAGTCCGATATTATCTTCATTAATAGCTGTCAAATTCATTCCATTCGATGTTTATCCGGAGAAGACTGTGCCATTCAAGGCATGATCTTCGATAAATTCCTATTAAGCGGAGCATTCGAGGACCCGGAATCCCGCTATATTTTCTCACACTTCATGAACTCCCGCCGCATCTGGAATCCACTCACCCTTTCAACCCTCCACCGGAGAGTATTAGATAACGCGCTGACAGAAGCCTACGAGGAATATACACATCAAGTAATCGGTTATGAATTGTCAATCAAAGCATGCCTCTACCGGATGATAACGCCGATCTTCCGCCAATATAAGCAAGAAACCTTCCGGGAGCTTGATCTCAGGAGAACGATTGAGAGCTCACTGCGTTTAAAGCCGGCCCTTGATTATATTGAAGTTAACTACGGACGGAAAATATACACCGGCGCGATTTGCAGCTCCATTAATATGAGTCCCTACCATTTCACCCGCTATTTCAAAAAAATAACCGGCGTGACGCCGGTCCAGTACATTAATCAGTATCGCGTGGATATGGCCAAACGGCTGCTTCTCGAACAGGATATCTCCATCACGGAAATTGCGGAGCGTACCGGGTTTTGTAATATTAATTATTTCGACAAAATGTTCAAGAAACTGACGGAGCTCACTCCAATAGAGTATAGGAACCAGTTCTTTCACAGTTATAAAAGCTCAGAAGCCTTAAAATGAACAACTATCCGGTCAGAAGTGACCGTGCGCAACGAAATGGTCCACCCCGTTAGGAGTCGCGAGCCGGCCGCGCTGCAGACAATGTTTGTCTGCGCCTGAAACGTTTATTATAATAAGGCTAATAAACCGAGAGGGCGTAAAGCATTGAAAAATCTGCTGGTGACCGGCTACCGCGCGCATGAGTTGAACATTTTCAACCAGAAACACGCAGGCATCCCTTACATCCAAAAAGCGCTCGCCCGGCGCCTCGTTCCGCTCATCGAGGAAGGGCTGGAATGGGTCATTACACCCGGCCAGTACGGTGTGGACCTCTGGGCTTGTGAAGTGGTGATCGCGCTGAAACGAAGCTATCCGCATTTGAAATTATCCATTATCGCGGCCTTCCAGCATCCCGAGGAAAAGTGGAATGAAGCCAAGAAGGAATATTATGAAGAGATGCGTAAAGGCGTGGACCATTACGCCAGCGTCAGCAATCAGCCTTACAGCGGCACTTGGCAGTTCGCCGCCCGGGACGATCTGTTATTCCGCAAGACGGACGGCATCCTGCTCGTCTATGACGAGGATGCCAGCGAAGGCAGTCCCCGTTTCTACAAGGAGCGGGCGCTCAAGAAGCAGCAGGACGGGGATTACCGTTACATCAACATCAGCTCGGAAGAGATTCAGGATATCGCAAATGAAGAAAGCTACGAGGATTCTTCATCCAATGAGAATGGCTAACCTAACGGCCTGACGGCTCCTCTATGCACAAAAAAGAAGCTTGCTTTCACTGTTCAGTCAGCGACAGCAAGCTTCTTCCTCATTTAAAGCGGAATATTCATCCGCGACAGCGCTCCTTCGAATGATACATCAATCGTGTCATCGCCTGTGACATAACGCCACAGCTTCGCCCGTGCCACATGGTCAAGACGCCCTTCATTGCCCTGCCACAGCTCATAGCCTCGATAAATAATATTCGCGACTTCCTCGTCGCGGTAGCCTTCCGTGTTGAACAGGCCCCGCTGTTCCTGGCTCGGCCGCAGCCGCAGCTTGAATACATACCGCGTATGATCCGTATGATTTGGCTGGGCGCAGTGCCATATGCCCTCGTGAACGAAGAACATGGTGCCCGCTCTGGATACCATCCGCTTCTGCCCGATGATGTTCTTGTAGCGCCCGATGCTGGAGGTATTGACCCGCCGCAGATGGGACCCCGGCAGCACCAGCGTCGGCCCCATCTCGTCCGGGGCATCATGGGCAAAATAAAACGCCTGGATATCAAAGCCGTATTTGCGCGTGTTGATGATCGAATCGGCATGCCATTCCTGGGCTTTCAAATGCTTCGGCTGCACAATATGCAGGGCGGAATGATCGTATACCGGGTAATCGCCAACCAGACTGCGGATAATGCCTTTGACCTGCGGCAGATCGAACACCTGCTGAATGTACTCCGATTGCTGCCAGTATCCGCGCTGCTTGACGCGTCCGCTGCGCTGCTCCTCGTCGACCAGCTTGTTCAGCTCATCCGGCACGAGATTCTCGACGTGCAAATATCCGTCGGTGATGAATGAAGCCATTTGCCTGGCCGTCAGCAGATGCTCCATGCCGATAGGCTGAGATTGCTTCTGCACGCGGTTTTCCGTCCCCATAATCATCATGAGACCGCCACTCTCCTCTCCAGTACATATTCATACGGCAAATGGCCGCTCTCATGCTCGGTTCCCCTTAGATAGGTAGGCATAGGCGCTAATTGAATCACAAACCAGCCGTCCCTCATCGCATCGATAACCGACTGGTAGGGAGGTTCATTCTGGTCTCCCGTGTTCATCTGCAGCCGGTCCTCCGGCAGCGCGCCGTCATACAGGGCCCAGGCAACCGTATGGGATTCCAGATCGGGCAAAGCTAAATGAAGAATCAACAACTGTTGTCTTTCATTGGTCATAACGTGAACTAGCCTCCTTCATTCTATGCCTCTGCCGCATATGCGCGGCAGAGTGATTGATCAAACCCAAGTTTCGTAATGGTAGTTTAAAATATGCAAATCCGGTTAATTATTATGCAGTTTAAACGTTTAGGTACAAAGCTTTTCCGCATTAACCCACTGAGGTGGATTTTGCAAATGCAATCCGCCTCCACGATTCAATCATCGCCTTTGGTACCGTCATATGCAGCCTGCATAATTTCGAGATAACGTTTCAGGTTCAGGTTATCCAGGCCTTTTACATAAGCGTCCCAATCCTTGTTCAGATCCTTGGCGCCTGTGACAAACTGCAGCGCGTTCTGATCGATATAATCCTTGATGTTTGTTTTCATCATGGCCGCTTCATCGGCTGTAGCCGGATCGACCCAGATGGCCCAATGCGGGAAGACATTCTCCGGCTGCTTGCCGTCGTACAGCTCCGTCGCCTGCTGCAATCTGCGCTCATAACCGGCGGAGGAGTAGATATCATCGGCCGCTACCCAGCTGTCCCGGTACTCCTTGGGATTGTAGTATTGGGCCATCGCACCCCAGCTGCTATTATGCGGTTTTTCGTCCTTCTTCATCTGGATAGTGGTAAAGAAAGGCGCAGTCGCGTCATTAATGGCTTTTTCACCTTCTGCCGGCTTTCTCCAATCCAGTCCTTCTTCGCCAAAGTTGGCGCGAAGATTGCCTTCCGGCGTCATCATATAATCCACTAATTTGATGGCAGCGATCTGAGCTTCTTCGCTTGCTTTGTTCGTCAATACGAACGAAGCGCCCGGGTCACTCGGATAGTTATAGGTCGCGTAGGATGCTTTGGGCCCTTGCAGGGGAGCCACCGGGTTATAATCTGCACCGTAAGGCGTATCGTCGCCCGTGCTTACGAAAATTGCAGGGTGCATACCGACGCCGGCGCCCAGGATCTGGGTTTCCGCATTGTCGCCGATTTTCTTGTAGGCTTCGGCATTCTGCGTGAAGGCGCCCGGATCAATCAGCCCTTCGTCGTACAACGATTTGACAAAGTCCAGTCCTTCCTTCCATTCGGGCTTATTGGCCGCAATGTCCACTTTATCGCCATCAAGCATCAGGTAGGTTCTGTCATCGTCATAAATAAATCCGTTCATAAAATAAGGAATAATATGCACGCCGTAATCTTCCGTAGAGCCGCTCAGCGGTACCTCGTCCGCTTTGCCGTTGCCGTTGGGATCCTTGGTTTTGAATGCTTTCAGCACAGCTTTGAACTCATCCGTTGTTGTCGGCATTTTCAGATCCAGCTTATCCAGCCATTTGGTGTTCAGCCACATTTTGTTCGGGTACGAGCAGTGGTAACATTCCACCAGCTGGGACAGACCGTAAATATAGCCGTCCGGAGCGGTATTCATCGCTTTGTAGTACGGATATTGATCCAGAGCTGCTTTAATATTCGGCGCATATTTGTCGATCAGATCATTTAGCGGGAGGACGACGCCTTGCTGGGAGAAACGAAGCAGATCCGTTTGCGAGAAGCGGTCTACCCAGGGAATCAGCATATACAGATCCGGATAATCGCCGCTGGCGAGCGAGATCTGTCTTTTTTCGGCTGCGCCGTCATACGGAATCGTCTGCCAATCGAACTGGATGTTGAACATTTTTTCCGCTTCCTTGGTAAAGGAATTGGTTTTAAGGTCCGTGTCGGCATTTTGCTGGGCGAAAATCGAAATTTTCACCGGAGCCTCCGATTGGCCGGTATTCCCCTCCCCTTCTGCCGCCGCTTTCTTGCCGCCGTTACCGGTACTGGCAGCCGTGCCGCCTTTATCCTTGGAACAAGCGGCTGCTACCAGCGAGAAAACAAGCATAAGCGAGATCAATAAGGTCATCGTCTTTTTCAATCTAATCCCTCCCGTTATTTTGTATAGTAATATGGCTCACTTACACTTACATAAGGACTCCCCCTCTCAAGGCAATACCGCGACCGTGTTTGCCTGTTTTCTTCACTATCCTTTCACAGAACCGATCAGCATCCCCTGGACAAAATAGCGCTGGACGAACGGGTAGATGATCAGTACGGGGAGACTGGCGACCACAATCAGCGAGTATTTCATCAGGTCCGCCATCTGCTGGCGCTTGACCATTTCCGACGCTTCGATATTGCCGGTCGCCGTATTGAGAATCAGAATATTGCGCAGTACCAGCTGCAGCGGATGGAGCGCCTGCGATTTCAAATAAATCAGGGCATCGAAATAGGCATTCCACTGGCCGACGGCATACATCAGCACAAGCACGGCAATGATGGGCTTGGACAGGGGAACAACGATGCTCCACATGAATCTCAGGTCGCTGCAGCCGTCCATTTCGCTCGCTTCCACCAGCTCGTCGGGAATCGACGATTGGAAGAAGGTCCGGGTAATAATGACCTGCCATACCCAGATAGCCTGCGGAATCAGCAGCGCCAAGCGCGTATCGATCATCCCGAGCTGCTTGACCACCAGATACATCGGGATCAGGCCACCGGAGAACAGCATCGTAAACACAATGAACATCATCAGCGCGTTGCGGCCGAAAAACGATTTCCTGGACAGCGGGTAAGCAAGAATAACGGTCAGCGTCACGCTGATGAGCGTCCCGGCAATGACATAGAACAAGGAATTCCCGTATCCCGTCAGCACCTGGGTGTTTTTGAAGACCGCCTGATAACCGGCTAATGAAAAATCAATCGGAAACAGCCATACTTTCCCCGACGACACGGCCGCCGGGCTGCTGAAGGACGAGCTGAAAATATAGACAAGCGGATACAACACGGCGAGCAGCACGGCCGTCAGCAGGATGTAGATCCCCGTCAGGAAGATCCGGTCGCCAAATGATTCGCGGATGCGGGTTCGGCTGGTTTGCATCTTGGACACTCCTCTCTTCACCTCTCTTACCAGAGACTGTTGTTGGATATTCGTCTTGCCAACGCGTTGACGAGCATGAGCAGGATGAGATTGATCACGGAATTAAACAATCCGACGGCCGTAGCGAAGCTGAAATTGGCATTGAGCAGTCCGATCTTGTACACATAAGTGGCAATAATCTCGGAGGTACTTGTGTTAAGCGGATTTTGCAGCAAATAAATCTTCTCGAAGCCGATCGCCATAATATTGCCTACGGACAAGATCAGAATAATAATGGCTGCCGGAAGCAGCCCCGGAATATCGATGTGAAAAATCTTCTGCACCCTGGACGCTCCGTCGACCCGGGCGGCCTCATAGAGAGCGGGGTCTACGCCGGCCAGGGCGGCCAAATAAATGACAGCGGAATACCCCATCGTCTGCCATACATCAGACCATACATAGACGGAGCGGAAAATACCGGGATCGCCGAGGAAGTTGACCGGCTCCATTCCCAATTGCTGCATCAGCGTGTTCATGATCCCGAGCCTCGGCGACATCAGGAGCATAATGATGGAAACCATTACGACGGTGGAAATAAAATATGGCGCATACGTTACCAGCTGCACGGCCCGCTTGAAGAAGCCATGGCGGATCTCATTGAGTCCAAGCGCCAGCAGGATCGGAATCGGAAAAGCGACAACCAGGTGATAGAGGCTGATAATCAGCGTGTTTTTCATCAGCACCCAGAAGACCGGATTTTCAAAAAACAATCTGAAATGCTTGAGCCCGGCCCACGGGCTGCCCCATATCCCTTTTACAATGCTGTAATCCTTGAAGGCAATGACGGCATTCAGCATGGGGATATACTTAAATATAAGAAAGAAAAGTACGGGGGGAATAATGAGCAGGTAAAACTGCCAATGTCTTCTGAAGCTTCTTCTGGCGTCAGCCCGAAGCCTCGCCCCTCTTAAGGCGTTGGTTTTCTTTGTTGGCTGTACGGCTCTGACCGTTTCCATAGGTTCCCTCCTTTATTGGTTTGGCAATGGTGGCTGCTACAATTTGGTAGCGCTTTCTTTACGCAAATATTACGGGTACACAGGCAGCTTCGTAAAGGTACACTTGGGAAATCGGGGTACAATTACGGGGTGTACCCTTCAATTTCCACCGTACGATAGACGTGAAACTCCCGGCCAGAAAGGGCCGGGAGTCGCGGACAGGCAGTTATTCATTTGTGGATTTACGGTAGAGACTGGGCGAAACCCCCTGCACGCGCTTGAATGCCCTGCGGAAAGAATGAGAGCTGTTGTAGCCGACCTGCAAAGCAATCTCGTCAATCGTCATAACGGAATCGAATAACAGCGCGGACGCGTGCTTGATGCGGATTTTCTCCAGAAAATCCGATACATGCTCGCCGGTTTGTTCCTTAAAAAGCTGGGAAATGTATTTTTCCGGCCGGCCTACCGATTCGGCGATCTGGTACATGGACAGATTGGCGTCTCCGAACCGGGCTTCTACAGCTTGGCGTATGGCGCTGACCGTTTCGTTTTCTTTCTCGTTCTTCTTCCTCACGATCAGGTCGCCGATCTGCTCTATGATCTCCTCCAGCTCACTGCGAACCTGGTCGATGCCCTCCGACAGCACCATCTGGACGGTCCGGTTCTTGAGCAGCTCGGATTCATCCGGATCTGGAATCGCCTTCTGATCGATCAGCTTCAGGATGGTTCCTTTGATTTCCCCGATGAGCTGCTGTGCCATCTCGGCAGACAAACCGCGTTCGGCAAAGTTTTGCACGAAAATCTGATCGGCAATCCGCTTGGCCTCCGTGGTTTCTCCAACCTTCAACGCGCTCAGCAGCCGCATTTCCTGATCGAGGGGATAATAATAAGTCGTGGTTTCCTTCCATATCTCCTGATACCAGATGATGTTTCCATCGCTGCCGGAGGCGGCGGCATAATCCATTGCCCGCCTTGCTTCCTCAAAGGAACGGCTGGTATCGGAGAGACTGTTAAATGACGATCCGAAGGAAATCGTGACGGATATGCGGTAATCCGCATCAAGAATGGCTTTGAGCTCCATCATCCGCTCCTCGATAACCATCCGCTGCAGCTCGCGGGGCTCGGAAGCAAGCGAACTAACCATGGCGATTTTGTCGGAATCCAGATCGGTAATGGCCGCTGTGGCATCAAGCGCGAGGACCGTTTGTTTAATCAGCAGGCGCGCAGCCTGCAGCTCGTTGAGGATTTCTTCCGAGTTCATGCCACTGTAGCCGTTAATCCGGATGATTCCCACAAAACCGTAATCACCTTGAAATTCGGTTCCCGATTGGGCGGCGGCTGCCCTGATTTCATGCAGCGAGTGGAACTCCCCCCGCAGAATGCGCTTAATGAAAGCGTCCCGGACAAGCGGTATCTGGCGGCTCAATTCCGTCTCCAGCAGCCGGTTGTCGCTGATCAGACCGGCGATATTGCCATGCAGGAAATCATAATCGTTACGTGCGGCATAGGAATCCTGACCGATCTGCTCGCGCACGATGCGGACAAGCCGGTTAATGGGCGTACTGTTGCGGTAAGCCAGCAGCAGGCAGATCAGAAGACCGATAACAAGTGCGACGGCCGTCACCGTCCACGTGAAATGCTGAATTTTAGTCGCCTGCTCCATCAGAGCGGCCTTGGGAATGCCGGCCACGTAAAGCCAGCCATTGCTTGCCGAGCGGACCGTGATCTGCAGCGTGTCATCGACGAATTGCCGGGTCTCCATCTCCTGGGGAGCCGACTTCAAGCCTATCTGAGCGATTTGGTCATTGTCGATGCCTGCGGAAGCCAGGGGCTTCCCATCCTTGTCCGTGATATAGGCCCAGCCGCCGTATTGGCTGGAGAAGCTCATCAGCATGCTGCTGATTTTGGACTCATCGATCAGGATAACGACCGTCCCTCTTGGTTTGCCAAAGCTGTTCAGCGGGAGGGACTGGATATAAGTCATGACAAAGGATTCCGTCTTGTTGCGGATATACGAGCGCAGCGGCAGGACTGTATCCTGATGACTGGCCTGAATGACCGTTTTCTTCCATTCCTCGAACGTCAAATCGCTGTATTGGTTCAGCTCATAATAATGAACCGGACGGTAATAAATCGTAGCCGGAGTCAGGATAACGTCATAATTATTCAGATAAATATAATAATTTTGCAGGAAGTCATTCGTTTTATCGTAATAGGACACATCCCGCCAGGTCTTCCACAATCCGTATATATTGTAGGAATCTTTCTTTACGCTTTCATTCATTATTAGCGTGATATCCTGATTGATTGCAAGCTGCCGCGTAAAATTCTTCACTTCAGCCATGCGCTGCTCCAGAACATCCTTACTCTGTTTCAGCAATAGCAGACTGGTATCGATCGAGTTCTTCTCGGCAGCGTTAATTGAAGTCTGGTACGTAATATAGCCCGCGATATTCGGAATAATCAGAATCACGAGATAGGATAACAGAAATCTTCGGAATGTTTTGGAAAACTTGCTCTTCATGATTATGCCGCCCCTTACTATGAAAGCGATTCCAATACTAGGTATATCTACTCTTCCGGCAGGTATAGCCTTACTTAACAAGTGCCCTAAGCGGCTTATACCCTCAGAATAAGCTTGCCGGTATTCAAATTTTCTTCCATGCGTCGGTGTGCTTCTCCGACCTCTTCCAGCGGATAAACGCGGTCAATAACCGGCTTCAGGCGTCCATCTGTGAGAGCAGGCAGAGCCGCCCGCGTAAACTCCCGGGTCAACCGCACCTTATAGTCCACGCTTCGCGGGGAAAGAAGCGTACCGATAATCGTGATCCGCTTGGCATAAATGGCAGCCAGGTTCACCTGCTCCACTTTGGAGCCGCCGAGCGAGCTGATCAGTACCATCCTGCCGTCAACAGCGAGACTGGCGATATTCCGCTCCCAGTACGAAGCGCCGACAAAATCGAGAATAACCTGGACGCCTTGTCCGCCCGTAGCTTTGCTTGCTTCCTCATCGAAGGACGCCTTCTTGTAGTTGACGGCAATATCAGCTCCAAGGCTCCTGCAAACCGCAAGCTTCTCGTCGCTTCCCGCCGTCACGATGACCTTGGCCCCTATAAGCTTGGCTAATTGTATGGCCGCCGTTCCTACACCGCTCGCCCCGGCGTGGATCAGCACCCACTGGTCTGCTTCCAGCTGCCCCTGCCAGAACAGCGTCTGATAGGCCGTAAGAAACACTTCCGGAATAGCGGCCGCCCTCTTCGTTTGGCAATATCGGCACGATTGACCGCCGCTGCCTTCACTTTAACCAATAATTCATTGTCGGCCGGAACCGGTGCGGGATAATCACCTGCAATTAACTGGTCGATCCCTCCAGGTTTCTTAACAAGAATTGCTTTCAATCGGTCAACCTCCCTGATTGGAATAATGGGGGCAGCCGCTCTCGGCTATCGCCCTGGTGCGGAACTATCTGTGTCTATGTTCCCTCCAGTTTAGCATGCCCGGCTGGATGTCTCAATTTAGCCTTGTGGGAAATCCGAAGATCATTCTCCTCGACGAGCCAACCACACGGCTTCGTTCGTCGGCGGGGATATTGTCATGGGTGGATGGCGCAAGCGCCCAGCCGGTATGCTCGATCATGGAAGCCATCCGTGCGCTGCTGTCAGGTCCGCCGTGTGGGTAATGATATATGGGTCGCGCTTGCGGGGTGAGTCGGGATTTTGCTCGTGGCCTATTGCGTTGAGATGAGGGTGTATAAAAAAGTAGGTGAGATTGTGAAGAAAGTAAAGAGAGGGAAACCAAATAAAAGCCCCGACGTCCAAGCCGGGTTGCGATCGCGGCGGCGATGATCCTGCTCGACGTGTGCAGGATCACCATTACCACAACATTTCCCCATAGAAACGCTGTATTACGCAATCTTTTGAGCGACTCGCATACCAAGTAAGACATATTCGGTTCCATCCGGAAGTACAGAAAACAACACAGGTATCCAATTTTCACCGAAGAATGCAGCGAATACCGTATCAGATACTGGTACGAGATTCGTTTCCAGTGGGGGTGCAAAACCTTCATTTCCATCAACTAATTCCCACACCAGGTGTGGTTCTCCGCCACGCTCAGTAATCGTAATAGCACTGCCTTCTCGCTTGTAGGTACCAAGGAATGGTTTAACATTCACCGAGACAGGTTTTTCTGGCGGTCTAAAAGAATCAGGTATCTTCACACCGGCTAGCTCATTTAGAAGTTCTTGAAATAACGAAGTATAAAGCTGGTATGCTCCTCCACCATTCGTCAACAAGACAATCGCAATACCTGCTTCCGGTACTACACGCAAATAACTATACTGTCCTATAGTAGCGCCATCATGGCCAAATCCAAAAACACCTTCCCAATCGTACAATGACCATCCTAATCCCCAACCGTCGGAGCTAAACGACCATTTATCCATGCAATTAACCTCGCGTGTCTGCATAGCAGTTACCGTCTCGGAATCCAATACACGTGTTCCATTAAGAGCGGTTCCTCCGTCTATATGCATTTTTGCTAATCGAACAACATCAGCAGAAGTAGCACAGAGAACACCACCATAAGGACCAGCTGAGCGAGGTAATGAATTCCAAGTGGGACACGGCTCTGGATCTTGTCCTGGTAATCCTAAATGGCCCATTGCCGATTGAAAACGCAATACATCTTCGGGTAATGTCACTGTACTGTTTAGTCCAAGTGGAGTACACAATCTATCCTTAAGTGCATCGTCCCACGTTTGTCCGGTTACAACCTCGATAATACGTCCCAAAACGTTGTATCCAACACTGCTGTAGGAAATTGCCATCCCTGGCGGACAATCCAAAGCTATATCTTTACTCGCCTCCACATAACGTGCTAGACAGTCATCGCCTCGACCTGTGTCATGCGTAAAATCGCATGTTAAACCACTCGTGTGACTGAGCAATTGCCGAATGGTAATTGTTTCGGTAGCTCTTTTATCAGGAGTTTCAAACTCTGGTAACACATCAATGACAGGTGCATCTAAGTCCAATTCACCTGATTCGGCCAATTGCATCACTAGAGTTGCAGTATAAATTTTGGTTATCGAACCAACTTGAAACACGGAGTCTGTCGTGACACTCACACCTGTTCCACGATGCAAAACACCACTTGCCAACTCATAAATTTCCCCGTTAATAAGTACTGCTAAAGATGCACCTGGAACGTGATTAGCAGCACGCAAGCGATCAAGTCTTTCTTGCCAATGAGCTGGATTGAATTTTGTCATTGTTTTATCTCCTTCTCAAGATGTTTTTTCGAAATTTTAGATTTGTTTCGTTTTCAAAAAATAAGCTTTAAATTTTATGGACCGATCGGTCAGTTAAATATACATTTTGCTAACCGAAAGGTCAATATATTTTTTTAAACCAATCATTAAAATGAAATACACAAAAAACCCCGATTTACACCATTTTGGTGAAAATCGGGGGTCTATGAAACGTATCCTCATATTTAGTCTATGGAGTTTTTAGAATTCCACTGCGAATCATCTTGCAAAAACGATCCATCTTATCGTATATGCGCCTGGCAAATTCATCATCCATGTTATTCTGATCTGTAAGCTCATTTAAAAATTGTCTCTCAAAGTGCCCTAAAGTAAGCATGATGAACTCCATCGCTTCGCTACGGTCTATCCCACTTTGCAGGTCAACTTGCTCAAATAGCTGCTCCCACACCTGATTTTTTATTCCTCGTTCAAAATTTTGAATCACATCTGCATATTCCTCTTCTAGTTCTGTTTTTAATTCCTCAGGAGTTATATAAAACGCTTCGTACAGCAATTTTGACTCATCTCGATTTTTCCGATAGTATTCAAATTTGTTACGCATCGAAATACTTATCGCCTCAAAAAAATCATCATATTCCAAAACAGAATTCGTTTGGAATACCTTCCCACCTTTTTCATAACAGTGTTCCAATAAGCTAAAATACAAATTTTTTTTACTCTTGAAATGATGGAAGATCAATGCCTTGGAGATACCGGCCGCTTCCCCCAACATTCCTGTTGAAGTATTTTTATAACCACGACGAGCAAACACAGCAAGACAAGCTTCCAGGATCTTATCTCTTTCATAAAGCTGCAGGGGCATCTCCATCGTCCCTTCCTTTTACCGACCGATCGATTAGTTAGTAAATTATAATGTAGTCTCCATCGACTGTCAATTACGCCCGGAATGGAAGCGGATGGTCCCTCTTTGGCTGGCAGTCCTTCAGGATATGGATATGTGCTTCTCCGCCATCTCCTGATGAACCTTGCGGAATTTACCTGGAGGACAGCCGACTTGGCGGCGAAACAAATTGGAAAAGAAGGTAGGGTCCTCATACCCCACTAGAATCGCAATCTGGATGACCTTCTCGTCGCTCTCCACCAAATATTGTTTGGCCCGTTTGATGCGGATTTCATGGACACGCTCCGTGAGCGTAAGCCCTGTTTCTTTCTTGAAAATGCGGTTCATCTGGCGCGTGCTTATATTAAAAAGTTCACTTATGGCGGATATGGACAGTTTTTCGGCATAATGGCTCTCTAGAAAACCATTCACCCTGCGCGTCAAGATCCGGCTCCGGCTGTTTCGTATGCTTTTGAGCTCCGGCTGGCAAGATGAATTCTGGCTTTTGTAGCGGGATATCAGCACGAGAAGCTTCAGTACCAGAATTTTGATCAAGGCGTGATGGTTCGCTTGCTTGAACCGCCATTCCAGCTGAATACCGTTGAGCAAGGATACGGCGCGTATGTTGTCCTGGTTTTTTAAATTCAACCGGTTGCAGCAATGCCCCCCTTTATCTGGCAGGATGTAGGAATGGGAATCATCCATCAAGGCTGTAATTCCCAACTGTCGCAATAAACTTTCATGAATAAAATCAGAATTGAACCGGCATTGGATCATTTCAAGCGGTTCGTCCTGCCTCACCTCGTAATAGTGATTTTCGCCCGAATTGAAGATGATGATATCATGCGTGTGTATATCGCAGCAATTCCCCTCGCCAATGTATCTGGCATCGCCCCGTACAATATAAACCAGCTCGACATAATCATGCTCCTGTATAAAATGGTTTTGATGTTGTTCAAGCAAGACGCGGGAGATCGAGAACGGAATTTTTTCCTCATTCAAACAGGAATGATTTGAACAAAAATTGAGCATGCCAACTCCCCTTTGCACCAATATGCTGTAGTCAAGAGTAGTGAACACTCATCCGGTTATACGATCACTCGGTTAATTGTATGACTTGAACCTGCTTGCCTCTGATTTGATGGATAATATCCGGACTGGTTTTGGAATCGGTAATCAGATGATGAATCCCTCGCCAATCGTTTACAGATACAAAGGACTGAATGTCGAATTTGCTGTAATCTGCCAGTACGTATACCTCCTCTGCCATCTGCATCATTTTTTTTTTGATCCTCGCCTGCATTTCGTTCGATTCGCTGATCCCACGCTCCAAATGCACGCCCTTGCAGGAAATAAAAGCTTTATCCACATGGAAATCATCCACTGTTTTCTCAGCGATCGGACCGATAAAAGACAAGGAATTCGAAAGCATATTTCCCCCTGTATTGAAGACCTGAATATTCTTCTTCACGCTGAGCTCCAGACTGACCTTAAGGGAATTGGTAATGACAGTGAGCGGAATATCAGGCAGCTTGGAAGCCATATACCAGGCAGTCGTGCTCGCATCCAGTACAATCCGGTCATGGGGGGCAATGTGCTGGATAGCCGCTTCGGCAATTTTTCCTTTCTCCCTGATGTTGGTGATCTCGCGTTCCTTATAGGGAATTTCCGGCGTATTGCGTTTAATGCCATGCGCTCCTCCGAAGCTGCGACAAAGTCTGCCTTCGCTTTCCAGCTTGCCTAAATCCCTGCGAATGGTTTCCTCCGTTACCTGGCATAGTTGGCTGAGCTCCGTCACCCGAACGCTTCCGCGTTCATTGACCAGATCGACAATTCGCTGGTATCTCGCAGCAGCAAGCATGATTCAATCACCCCTTGAACTCCTCTGCATATATGATCGTCCGCCCTTTTCTGGCGTAAAGGATCAGAACCATGCCGGCGCCTCCCGCGCAGATAAAGAGGATCCAGCCCCATGCATGCAGGGTAATAGCCTGAATAAGGACCGCGATCAGCCGCATGGCAAACCAGATCAGCATCTGAATGCCGATCACCAAACAAACACGGCGGAACAAGGTGCCTGCCAAGTAGCTTTTTTGATAGGCATGCTGGGTAATAAACACGAATGCAAGCCAGAGAACACCCAGCAATAGGAAGGAAAAGTTGTCAAAAGCCCGCCATGCGGAAGGATTAATATGAAGGACGATCAGCAAATTCGAAATCAAATCGCGCATTTCGAACCACAGATAGATGCCCAGACCACTCGTCACAAAGGAAAGCAAATAGGAATAGATGCCCGCTTTTGCTTTCCTGCTGCTCATTTTCATGTAATCATCCATGGGAGGACTGTTCCTCCCACTTCATTCTGACCGAATCGAGCTGCATCAGCGTATAGGTTCTTGTTTCTTCACTGTCGACCAGACGTGTTCTTCTTAAATAATGGGCAAGCCGCTTCAGCTTCCTTACATAGCTCCTTCTTGCCGCCTCCTGCAGCTTCCGGGACTTCTCCAGATTCCCCTGCTGGTGCAGCTTGATGATCCGCTCATTATGCCGGGCCGTCCACTGCTCCGGAATATCGTTGCTCGCGGTGATCCGCTCCAGCTCCTCATGTTTCCTGACGATGAGAATGCCGGCTACCGCTTTCATGTACCATAGAAAACCCACCATAATCAGTCCCAGCAGAAACAGAAAAGCCAGGATCGTGACCAGAATCAGCGTCATAATTGATCCACCCCCCGCAGGCTGAGTTCGCCGGCGAAATGACAAGCAGCATAATGGCCTTCCTCCACCTTGACCATAGGCGGACTTTCCTTCTTGCAGACATCCTGTGCATAAGGGCAGCGCGGATGAAAATAACAGCCGGATGGCGGATTGGCGGGATTGGCGACTTCGCCGGCAAGAATAATCCGGTTGGATTTCTTCCGGGGATCCGGTATTGGTTTGGCCGACAAAAGCGCTTCCGTATACGGATGCATGGGGCGGTTGAACAGCTCCTTGGTAGTGGCCGTTTCCACCATCTTGCCGACATACATGACCCCGACCCGGTTGGAAATATGCTGAATGACGCCAAGATCATGGGAAATAAACAAATAACTCAGATTCAGCTTGGCCTGCAGGTCCTGCAGCAGATTAATGATCTGTGCCTGCACGGATACATCCAGGGCCGATACCGCTTCGTCACACACAATAAACTTCGGGTTCGTCGCCAATGCGCGGGCGATCCCGATCCGCTGTCTTTGCCCTCCGCTGAAGGCATGGGGATATCTTTCCATATGGCGGCTGTTGAGTCCGACAAGCTCCATCAACTCGCGGACACGCTCCTTCAGCGCATCCCCGCTGGCCAAATTATTGCATACCAGAGGCTCTCCTACGATATTCAGCACGGTCATCCTGGGGTTGAGCGAAGAATAGGGATCCTGGAAAATAAGCTGCATGTCTCTTCGTATCGCGCGCAGACTCTTGGAATCCAGCCTGGTAATATCGACCATTGTTCCGTCATGCTGCCGGAATTTCGTTTCCCCCGAGGTTGGCTCAATAGCCCGCAGAATACAGCGGCCCAAAGATGTTTTCCCGCAGCCGGATTCGCCGACCAGACCTAAGGTTTCCCCGGGGCCGATATGGATACTCACATCGTCAACCGCTTTGACATAACCGACCGTACGCTGAAAGAAACCTTTCGTAATCGGAAAATATTTCTTCATCGCCTTGACCTCAAGAATCTGCTCTACCGTTTCCATAGCTGCCTCTTCTCCTCTATTCCAGGTTGGTTTCAGCCAGCACACATCTGACGCGATGTCCTTCCTTGACCTTGATCAAGGGAATGTCCTCCTTGTTGCATACGCCATCGACCGCATGCTTGCACCGGGAATAAAATCCGCATCCCTTGGGGAGATTCATCGGAAATGGAACCGTCCCTTCGATGGACTCCAGCCTTTGGTTTTCTTTGTTAATGGCCGGAATGGAGTTCAGCAAGGCTTTCGTATAGGGATGCTGGGCTCCGTGGAATAACGTATCCACATCCGTGTATTCCACAACCTTGCCCAGATACATGACGGCCACATCATCGGACATTTCGGCAATCACGCCAAGGTCATGGGTGATGAAGACCACTGACATATCGTTTTGGGCTTTAAGCTCGTTGATCAAATAAAGCACCTGCGCCTGAACAGTTACATCCAGCGCCGTTGTTGGCTCATCCGCGATCAATATCGAGGGCTTGCAGGATAAGGCCATTGCAATCATGGCCCGCTGCCGCATACCGCCTGACAACTGATGCGGATATTCATTCATCCGCTGCTCCACATTGGACATCCCGACACTTTTCAAGGTCTGAATGGCGATTTCCCTGGCTTTCTCCTCATTGTCGGTGCTATGAAGAAGGATCGCTTCCATAATTTGATTCCCGATCGTATGGATGGGCGAGAATGCTTTCATCGGTTCCTGGAAAATCATCGCGATTTCGCCGCCACGGATATCGCGGATTTCTTTTCCCAATGCATCCAGCTTGACCAAGTCTGTCACTTTGGCCTGATCGCGGTCTTTTTTCCGGTTGAGCAGAATTTGTCCCTCGACTTTTCCCGGCTTGGGAACAATGCGCAGCAGCGCCTGGGAAGTTACGCTTTTTCCGCAGCCGCTTTCCCCTACGATGCCAAGTGTTTTGCCCCGCTTAATCGTTAAATCCACGCCATCCACTGCTTTAAGAATACCTTCATCCAGATGAAAATGTGTGGTCAGATCCTTTACTTCCAGAACGATATCACCTGTTGCGGCCATGGAAAGCCCCTCCTCTACTTGTAAGGATCTGCCGCATCACGCAGTCCGTCTCCCAAAAAATTGAACATCAGTACGGCAACTACAATGAAAAGAGCAGGGATCAGCAGCCAAGGATGATGCGCCAGCGTCTCCAGGTTCTGGGAATCCTGCAGCAGGACGCCCCAACTGACAACCGGCGCCTGGAGTCCCAGTCCCAGAAAGCTAAGCGAGGTTTCCCCGATAATCGTAGCCGGTATCGACAAGGTGGTGCTGACAATAATGTAACTGGCAAAGGAGGGAAGCAGATGCTTGCGGATGATCCGCATGTCCGTGGCACCGGACAGGCGTGCCGCCATGGTGAAATCCTCTTCACGCAGGGATAAAATTTTCCCCCGTACGACCCGGGCGAGCCCCGTCCAGCCGATGATGGAAAAAATGAGAATCATGCCAAAATAAATTTGCAGCGCCGTCCAATCCCTCGGCAGCGCAGCTGCAAGTGTCATCCATAAGGGAATGGTGGGAATACAGATCAGCAAGTCGATTGTCCGCTGAATGACGGTATCGGTAACCCCGCCCAAATAACCGGAGAATCCACCCAGAATCAGCCCCAGAATGAGTGTAAATACAATGCCCAGCAGGCCGAAGGAAAGGGAAATCCGCGATCCGTAAATAATGCGCGATAGCATATCCCGGCCGAGCTTATCCGTACCCAGAAGGACAAGGGCCTCCTCGGAGTCCTTAAGGCCGATTAGATGAGTCTCGGATTGAAACAGTCCCCATAGTTTATAGGGCTCGCCTTTGGTGAAAAAAGCGATCGGATATTTCTTGCTGGTATCCTCAACGAAAGTGCGCAAGAAGGTTTCTTTATTGATTTCCTCTTTGAATCCGTAGACAAAGGGACGCAGGCTGAAACCGTCCTGCTTGTCGACGAAATGAATTTTTTGCGGCGGAGCATTTTTATATTCGGGATAGCGCATGGCCGGAACAGTAGGCGACAAAAATTCACAGAAGGCGGCCGCCAAATAAAAGAGCAGCAGAACAATGGCAGCAACAACGGCAAGTTTATGTTTCTTGAATTTCCACCACATCAGCTGCCATTGGGAGGCTACTTCAACATTTTCAAGCTTGCTCTTTTCCTTGCGTTCCGGTTTGGTTTTTCTGGTTCTCCGAAGCCGGCTTGCAATATTCGTCATCGCACTCATTCACTGGCCCCCCCATATCTGATCCTCGGATCCAATGCCGCCAGAAGAATATCGGACAGCAGCGTGCCGATGACCGTCAATACACTAATGATGAGCAGGAAGCTGCCTGCCAGATACATATCCTGGAACATAAGCGCCTTGAGCAGCATGGGGCCTGTTGTCGGCATATTGAGTACTATGGAAACGATCGCTTCTCCGGAAATCAGAGCGGGGAGCGTCCATCCTATGGTACTGATTAAAGGATTGATCGCCATGCGGACGGGATACTTGAATAGCAGCTTGCGCTCGGAAACCCCTTTTGCCCTGGCCGTGATCACATATTGCTTGCTGAGCTCATCCAGCAGCATCCCCCGGGTTATCCGGATAAGTCCGGCCGTACCGCTCATCCCGATTACGACAACGGGGAGCGCCAAGCGGGGAAGCATATTGATTATTTTATCCATACTCCAGGGCGCATCCTGATATTCAGGCGAGAACAGCCCGGTTATGGACATGCCCGTCTGGGTAAAAATCACATAGATAATAATTAAGGCGATCAGAAATCCGGGAACGGCAAGGCCTATAAAGCCGATGAACGTAAAGATATAATCCATGACCGAATATTGGTTCGTCGCCGAATAAATGCCGATCGGGATGGCAATGATCCACACTACAATAAGCGAAATAATCGATATGGTCATCGTCAACGCCAAGCGTTCTCCGATTACCTGGGTTACTGGCAAATTCCATTGAAAGGATCGCCCTAAATCACCGTGCACAATGATATTTTTCATCCACACCAAATACTGCATGTACATAGGCTTATCGAGTCCATATTGCATCTTCAAATTAAGAATGGCACTATCATTCACTTCCGTACCGGACAGCTTCAAATTGGCAATGTACGTGGTCAAGAAATCGCCAGGCGGCAATTGAATAATGACGAACACAATAATGCTGATGGCGATCAGCAGCGGAATGAGCTGAAGTACCCGGTAACCGATATAATTTAACAAGCGCTTTCCTCCTTCATGCCAAGCATGCCTGCTTTATCCTGTTCCTTCATTAAGGGAGCCCGGTTTCTCATTCTCCTCACCCACCGGGCTCTCTCACTTTTTCAAGCTGCTGCCTAATTACCGAACCAGAACTGTTCTCCGCTGAAATTTGCCGCGATCGCAAAAGACGCGTCATTTGGAATATTATGCAGCTTGGCATTGACAATCAATGGCTGCTTCACTTCTTCGATCGGAACGAAATACCAGTTGTTTTCCTTAAAGCCATCCTTGATTTGGGCAAAAATATTTTTGGCATCTTCCGGCGCCGCTGCTGCCGCTTTGTCCATTTGGGCGAAAAAGGCTTTGATATCTTCCGGCGGTGCTTTACCTTCCTTGCCTCCTGTTATATGCCATCTGTCCCAGGCCGGAGCCCATAATCCCGTTCCCCAATCCCCCATGTACCATAGAGGGGTATGCGTCCAAACCACAGAAGCCTGGAGCTGATTTGCGGTATTGCGGGTAGTCCAGAGCGCCTGATCGATCGTCTTCATTGTCACATTCAATCCCAGCTCTTTCCACATTTCCACAACCAGCTGGGTCATCGGAACGATATCCGGAGCTTGTGCCCCGATTTCAAACGGAATGGTAAATTTCTTGCCGTCCGGTGTGGTACGGATTCCGTCCGCTCCTTTTTTCATCCCCATCTCGTCGAGCAGCTGATTTGCACCGTCGAGGTCGAAGGTCGAGTCTTCCATCTCGGATGGTTTCGCAAAACCGAAATAGATGGCATCGATGATTTCATCCCGGTTCAGCGCCATATTGAGCGCCTTGCGGAAACGTTTATCCTGGACCACACTTTGCCAGGTTTTATTATCAAAGTTCATGTTGAGGAAAATATCCGTCGGCGTGACATGCATGTTGGCAAGCAAGGCTTTGTAGCCGTTTTTCTCGTTTTCCCGATACAGGGGCATTTTAATCAATGCCGCCGATTCACGGGAGAAATCCACCTCGCCGGCAATGGTTTTCAGAGCGACCATTTCTATATCCTGAACGAACGTGCTCTGAATTTTATCAATATAAGGGAGCTGGTTTCCTGCAGAGTCGACTTTGAAATAATAGGGATTTCTTTCGAAAGTAGCCGTCGTTTCCGTACTCTTCACGATCATCCAGGGATACAGAACAGGGAATCCGATCGCTTTCTTGCTGGTCAGCTTCGAGTTGATAATGTCCTTGTCATTAAAGAGGTTCACCCACTCACCAGGGCGGAAACCGGCTTTTTTGATTAAGGGCTCAAGCGTCGCAAGCGGCGTGTATTTCTTGTGGAACTGCTTCAAATAATGCGCAGGCTGCAGCAGTTCGGAGTATCCTCTCCAACCTTGGATAGCAAGGCGGATCGTGAGCCCTCCGTAAGGCCTGTCAAAGATAAGCTTGAAGTTATATTTATCGGCGATTTCAAGCTTGAACGGCGCGCCATCGATCACGCCACCACCGCGAAGCCAGACCGGGAAGATCGGCGTGATCTCCTTGTTCATCAGGACATCCTCGACGGTGAATTTGACATCGTCCGTCGTGACCGGTTCGCCGTCTGACCATTTCAGTCCTTCACGCATGACAAAGGAGAAGGTTTTCTCATCTTCGCTCATGCTGAATTCCTTCACGACGTTACCCGTTATTTCGTCGCCCAGAATGCCCGGGGTATTGATGAGCGGCTCATTGTTCATTACGAACACATCGGCATCCCAGTCAACAGCCGCCGTGATGGTTCTTAACGTGCCTCCATAGGTGCCGTTCTCATATTCCAGCTGGCTTGCCGGCATTTCATTGGTAATTTTATAATCCTTAGGGAGTCTGTCTTTAACGGCGGGGAGGGATTTATCATCCAGGTAGGGGGACTGTTTGAATTCAGAGATCTCTTTGACTTCCGTTGATGCGGGGTCTGCCGCATCAGGCGTTTTTTCCGGCTCGGCGTTGTCCTTTACCGGCTCTTTATTGTTTGCGGGGGACTTGTTGTCTTCGGCCGCGGGAGTATTGACATTCTTTGCCGAATCCTCACAACCGGCTAATAAAACAACCGCAGCGAGTAGGATTGAGAGGATGATTGCACTCATTTTCTTCATCTTTTACCCCTCCATATGTTTGAAAATGTTTGAGTATGTCTGTGCAGCCAAGCTTGTTCCCACAATTACGCAGGTCATTTAAACCGACAGATGAACAGGTTGATCCGCCTTCCTCCTCCCGCCGCAAAACAGCATCATAATGTAAACGTTTACTTTTTACTATTTTAGAATAGTGGGTTAAATCGGATCCTACATCGTCAACTCGGACACATTTTTAGTCTTTTGGGACATTTTCAATATTTATTTGATATCTTCAAACGGAAAAACTCGGAGATAGTCGGAAACGGCCCCTCCCTAAATCCCTCCATAGGAGGGACCCCAAGGCTCTCCGACCCTCTGGACACCCAGAAATGGAATAACGTTGGCGATTACAGAGAATCGGTTGTGAGTTACTTTCGTGCTAGGATCGTTTTCGTCCCTACGGGACACACTTCCTTATTTCTGCTCCCGTGCCACCTGACTTCGTCCATGATAACGTTGTTGCCAAAGAGTCGCGTTTAGCTATTGTCCGAGGAGAAAGTCTACTTCAATATGAAATCCCCTCCCTAAATCCCTCCATAGGAGGGACCCCAAGGGTCTCCGACCCTCTGGACACCCAGAAATGGAGAAACGTTGGCGTCTACAGAGAATCGGTTGTGAGTTACTTTCGTGCTAGGATCGTTTTCGTCCCTACGGGACACACTTCCTTATTTCTGCTCCCGTGCCACCTGACTTCGTCCATGATAACGTTGTTGCCCAAGAGTCGCGTTTAGCTATTGTTCGAGGAGAAAGTCTACTTCAATATGAAATCCCTCCCTAAATCCCTCCATAGGAGGGACCCCAAGGGTCTCCGACCCTCTGGACACCCAGAAATGGAAAAACGTTGGCGTCTACAGAGAATCGGTTGTGAGTTACTTTCGTGCTAGGATCGTTTTCGTCCCTACGGGACACACTTCCTTATTTCTGCTCCCGTGCCACCTGACTTCGTCCTTCATAACGTTGTTGCCCAAGAGTCGCGTTTTGCTATTGTTCGAGGAGAAAGTCTACTTCAATATATTTCTCTTCCCTGCCCCTGTCCCGAAGGGACATTCGCCAGCTCGGGTGCGCAAACCGTACAAGTGGGTCCCGAATGGGACGTAAACGTGCCTTGCTCGCTGCTAGCTCACACGCTGACGGCAGCACCAACGTTATACCTTTCCGGGTGTCCAGAGGGTCGGAACCCTTTGGGGTCCCCCTCTGGGGGATTTAGGGGGAGAACTAAAAAAAGACCTCTGGAAGCCGCTTATGAACATGCTGTTCAAACCGCATGTTCAAGAAAGCGTTCATCCATGGATCGTTTATAGTGCAAACAACATTGAGGTCGGGGAAGCTAAACGGCCCGCTCAGCAGCAGCTGGCGCAAGTGTCCGCAGGAAGCGTTCCATCCGCTCCAGTGCTGCGTCCAGCTTGAGTTGGGACACCGAGTAGGAGCAGCGGATAAACCCTTCCCCGCCCGCGCCGAACACGCTGCCGGCAACCGCTGCGACTCCGGCCTCTTTCAGCAGCCTGAGGGCAAACTGCTCCGAGGTGAGGCCGGTATGCCGGATGGAGGGGAACGCGTAGAACGCACCGGGAGGTTCATGGCAGGGCAGACCGATCGCCCGCAGCCCCTGGATAAACAGATCCCGGCGTTCCTTGAATGAACGGATCATCCGGTCTTTCTCCTCCAGACCGCTGCGCAGCGATTCAATGGCCGCGATCTGTCCCAGTACAGGCGCGCACATGGCGGTATATTGATGGATCTTCAGCATCGCGGCAATAAGCTCCCGGTTCCCGCAAACATAACCGACACGCCAGCCGGTCATCGCAAATGCTTTGGAGAACCCGCCGATCACAATCGTGCGGTCCTTCATGCCCGGAAGCGATGCAAGGCTGCAATGTCTCCCGTCGTAGGCAAGCTCGGCATAAATTTCATCGGAAATAACGATCAGATTATGCGCTGCGGCAAGCCTGGCAATAGGCAGCCAATCCTCCCGGGTCATGACGGCGCCTGTGGGATTGTTCGGAAAGTTTACGATCAGTACCTTCGAGCGCGGCGTGATTTTACCTTGCAGCGCCTGCGCCGTCAGCTTGAACTGCTCCTCTGCGGATGTCTCCACCTCTACGATGACTCCGCCCTGGAGGCTGGCGACTGGCGAATACGCGATATAGCTTGGCGTGCAGAGGAGAATTTCATCGCCTGCCGAAATCAGCGTCCGCAGTGCCAAATCCACCGCTTCGCTGCTTCCAACTGTTACAAGCACCTCGCTCTGCGGTTCAAATTGCAGGTTAAACCCGCTGTGCAGATATCCGGCGATTTCCTCCCGCAGCTCCATCAGTCCGGCATTGGGGGTGTACATCGTTTTGCCTTCGCCAAGCGCTCGTATACAAGCCTCTCTGACATGTGCAGGCGTTACAAAATCCGGTTCCCCTACTCCCAGCGAGATCGTATCGCTGCCTGCCTCCAGTTCAAAAAACTTCCGGATTCCCGAAGCCGCTATATTCCGCACATGCGGCGCAATAAAATCACTCATCCTCATGCTGCCCGTTTCCATTGCCAACACTCCCTATCATTTGTTTGGCCGTCTCGCCAATAATCCGGATTCCTCTGCCGATGTCTTCGTCAGACACCCGGGAGAAGCCGATCCGCATCGTATTGCGGCCTCTTCCATCCGTGAAGAATATATCCCCCGGCGTAAAAATAACTCCCTGCTTCTGGCACGCTTCCAGCAGCTCCCGTGAATCAAAGTCATCCGGGAAGGTAACAAACAGATGCAGCCCGCCATCCCCGGTCAACCGGGTGTAAGGGATATGCTCTTCGCAGCATTGAAGCGTCCATTCGTATTTGCGTTTATATTCGGTTTTGGCTTTCTTCAAATATTTTTCCAGATTCCCGTTAACCAGATATTGATACAGGATCGACTGATCCAGTGTGGATGTATGAATGGTGCGCGCCCTTTTGATGCTCTCCAGATAATAAATCAGCTTCCGGTCTGCCAGCACCCAGCCAACGCGCAGTCCCGGGAACAGCACCTTGGAGAAGCTGCCGATATAAATTACATGGTTGCCCGGTCCCGCCGCCGCAATCAGCGGCGACACATGGGAGCCCGAATAACGCAGCTCCTCGTTGAAGCCGTCTTCTATAATGGGAACCTGATAACGTTTCATCAGCTTCATTAGCGCAAGCCTCTTCTCCGGCGACATAACCATACCCGTCGGATTATGGTAGGAAGGAACAAAATATCCGCAGTCATATGCGCGCTGCTCCAAGGCTTCCTCCAGCTTCCGCAGATTAATCCCGCCCTGCTCCATCGCAATGCCGGTAATGTTAAACCCATGCAGCTTCAGGTTCTTCAGCGCGGTATGATGGGTCGGATTCTCACAGATAACGGTGCCCCCTGGCCTGCTCAAAGCCGACAAGACGAGATCGAAACCTTCCGTGAATCCGTTCGTAATCAGAATATCCTTGCCCTGAAGATCGACGCCCTTGTGGTCCATATAGCGGAGCAGATAATCCATCAGTGGCTTATAGCCTTTGGCGTAGCCGTAGTTCAGCAGAACATTTCCTTCCACCGACATCCGGTCCAGAAAGGCGCGTTTCACATTATCCAGATCAAACAGCTTCTCATCGGGCGCAATACTGGTGAAGGAAATCGTTCCCCGGTCTGCCCGGATCCCGTGCTTCATCAGATCCAGCTGCTCGGCCATGCGCGCGTGCCCGTTCAGCCTGGCTGTCCAGTCCATCTGCCAGGAAGGGGCTGCCTGGCTGACAGAACCGGATAATGCAGCCACATAGCTGCCTTTTCCCTTCAGCACATAAACAAATCCATCCGCTTCCAGATCTGCGTAGGCGGCAATCACTGTATTGCGGCTGACATTCAGCAGCCCGCCAAGCTCACGCGTAGACGGAAGCTTCTGCCCTGCCTGCAGGGCGCCTTTGAGAATCAGACGCTTGATATAATCCTTCACCTGAATGGATGCCGGATGTTCTCCGATAAGTTGAAAATCTTTAAACACGGTTCATCGCCCCCATAGCTATCATGGCACAGTAGGAGAGGGAAAAAAAGAACCACAGCCCTGGATTATTAATCCGGTCGTGGTTCAGGTCCATCCTATCGGCCTTTCGGGTCCCTATCCTGCAGTCCTTAAACATTCCGATGTGCATCATTTATACAGCTTGTAGAGCGCCTGGGTCCCGCTGTCTGCCTCGCCTGCTTGCGCCAGACGCTCATACAGCGACTTGGCCAGGCTGAGTCCATGCGCTTCCAGTCCCATGGCCTCCGCTGATTCCAGAGCTATCCCCATATCCTTGATAAAATGCTTCACATAAAAGCCAGGTTCGAAATCGCCTGCAATCATTCGCGGCGCCAGATTGTTCAGGGACCAGCTGCCCGCCGCTCCGCTTCCTATGCTTTTCAATACAGTATCCGGGTCCAGCCCCGCCTTCTCCGCGTAACGGAGCGCTTCGCACACCCCCAGCATGTTTGCGGCAATCGCGATCTGATTGCACATCTTCGTATGCTGACCGGCGCCAGCGGGTCCCTGGTACACAATATTCGTGCCGATCGCCTCGAAGATCGGGCGTATCCGCTGGAAGACTTCTTCGGAGCCGCCGACCATAATCGACAGCTTCGCTTCACGGGCACCGATATCGCCCCCTGATACGGGCGCATCCAGACTGAAGCAATCCCGCTCCCGGGCGGATTGCTCCAGCCGCACGGCCAGCTCCGGGCTGGAAGTGGTCAAATCCACAAACACACTATCTGGAGCGGCATGCTTCAGCAGCCCCTGTTCGCCATAATAAACGTCCTCGACATCATGCGGATAACCCAGCATCGTCATGACCACATCGGCATGCTTTGCCACTTCCGCCGGTTGATCATGCCAGCATGCGCCCTCCTGCAGAATATCCTCCGCCTTGGATTTGGTCCGGCTGGACACATGAAGCGAATAACCGGCTTTCATCAGATTGCGCACGATGCTTTTCCCCATCACGCCGATTCCGATAAATCCGACTGCCGGCTTAGCTGCATTTGAATTTGAAGGCATCGCTGATCCCCCCTCCGACTCATCAGGTTTGGTTTCAAGTCAAACAAGTGCCGCATGTTCGTTTCAGACAGGCAAATCTTAATTCTTTTCTTTTGCTCCATCTGTGCTGCTTGTGCCTTTCGCATCCGTCGTTTTCCCTTTGCCTTTTCCAAAAACCTTGGTGGCGTTTTTCGCCTTGGCGCTTTTATCCCACCGGGTCCAGCCCTTGCGGTCCGTTCCTCGGCCTGTTCCGCCCTTGCCTTTAGCCATTCGACCACTCCACTCTTATTGTATGGCATTTATTAACCGATCCGGCACCCGGAGAACCCCGTCGCCCTCAAATTAGCGATTGAAGACGAAGGATAGCCTGCGCCCGGTCGACGACATCTAATTTCCTGTACAGATTACTGATATAGTTGCGGACCGTGCCTTCGCCGATGTATAAGGCCTCCGCGATTTCACGATTATTCAGTCCTCTCACAATCAACCGGGCTATTTCCTTCTCCCGCTCCGTCAGCTTCATCCGTCCGAGACTTGGCTGATGTCCGGCATCATAGGACTCGCTTGTGCGGCTTACCCTTGCCGCCAACCTGGCCGCTACAGCATTCGGAAGAACAAATTGATCATGCGCGGCATCTCTAATTAATGCGATCATTCTGTCGGGGTCCATATCCTTCAGCATATAGCCGCTCGCACCCCCTGCGAGTCCTTCTATAATATAATCATCATCCATAAAGGTGGTCAAAATCAGGACGGCCGTTCCCGGACTGCTTTGCTTGATCCGTTTCAGCGCCTCAATGCCATCCATCTTCGGCATTTGCACATCCATCAGAACCAGATCCGGCCGGAGCGCTTCCGCAAGCTCGCAAGCCTCCAGCCCATTAGAAGCCGTTCCGACAACATTCATATCGTCTTCCAGGTCAAGAATAGTTCTAAGGCCTTCCCGGGTCAGCATCTGATCATCGGCAATAACAAGCCTTATGGCATTCATTCCCCAGCCTCCTGCAACTGCACAGTATAAGGCAGATCAATCTTCAGCAGGTAACCATGCTCCGCACCCGAATGAATAGACAGATTTCCTCCCAGAAGAAGTACGCGTTCCTCCATCGCTTTCAACCCAAAGCCCTTAATAATCTCATCTCCACTTTTCCCATTATTTTCGAGTCTGAAACGCAAGTAATTCTCTGTATTTTCCAGACTGAACCGGAATGCCGTACACTCCCCATGCCGGATGCCGTTCGTCAGGCCCTCCTGAAGCGCAAAATAGATCGCTTTCTTATACGCACCCGAAAGGGGCGGCAGCTCCTGAATATCCGCCGCAACGTCTACATCCATGTTTTGTACCGTTTTATCGATCAGCTGCTCCAGCGCCAGCTTGAGGTGGAAAAACCTGTCCTCCTTCATCATATGGACGGAACCGCGAATTTCGTTCAGACTGTTCCGGACCAGATGCTGCGCTTCCTGGAGCCGTTTCACCGCTTCCGGCATATCCTTACTCAATAGACGCTTGCCCGCCTCGATCTGAAGAATCGTAGAGGTAAGCGTATGGCCGACGATATCGTGAATCTCCTGAGCAATGCGGTTGCGCTCCGCATAGATGGACATTTCGGCAAGGGCTGCCGAGGTTTCCTGCATCGACCGCTGCAAACGCTGCGTCCGCTCCTCCACCTGATCCTCCAGACTGTTCTTCAGCTCCTGGATACCGGAATAAAGTCTGGCATTTTCAATAGAGATCGCGCACTGCGTACCGATCATCCTCAGCACATCCAATCGTTCGGATGAAAAAATACCCGCCGACAGCTTGTTCTCCATATACAGCAGACAGATCAGTTTGTTCTGATGCATGATCGGCAGGCAGAGAACTGATTTCAGCCGATTGTCCTTGACATAAGGGTTCATCGCGAACATCCCGCCTGCTGCGGCATCGAACAGCACGACTTCCTCTTGCGTCCGTGCTGCATAAGCGATAATAGCGGTAGACACCAGCTGACCCGCAACCTCCAACGCTATGGATTGCAGGTGAAGCTCTGAGGTTGTCCCGTAAATTTCAACGGTCCACTTCTCCTGATCGGCAAAAACCAGCGCGCCATACTCCGCCCCTGCGTTCTGCAGCATTAACCGCAGCGAAGTATGCAGCAACCGTCCCATTTCTATTTCCCCCGACAGGATCTGCGAGGACTGGGCTACGGAGAGATAATCCACGCGGTCAATCTCTGCAACCGGCTGCAGCTGCAGGAGATGGCCGTATTGTTTCTTAAGCTCATCGGCCTTGGCGGCGGCTCCCCATTTCATATAGGACTCGTAGGCTTCTGTCATATAAATCTGCGCGAGACGGATCTTGCCCTGCTGCAGCCCATACCTGCCGTAACATTCGGCAGCGATGGCGCCGTCATGAGTATGGCCGCTTTTGCGGGCCTCATCGATGGCTTTCTCGTAAAAGTCCCCCGCCTGCCTGTGTTTGCCACGGATTCGCGCGTATTCCGCCTGCACAAGGAAATATTTATCAATATTTATGCTAGATCTGCCATTTACCAATGGCTTCATGCTTTTCAGATTCCGGCGGATGTCCACTAAATACCGGCTGCGGTCCTTGGCGCCTGCGTCCTCATAAAGCCGGGCCCACACCAGCGATGCGTACACATTATGTCCGAAATGCTCATCATCGGATTTGCGTTTGCTGATCAGAGCGCGCATTTCGGAAACAGCGTGCGCAGCCGCATGATAGTCGCCAAATAGATAGTTGGTTGTATACAGCATCGTATATAGGAGCTCCTGTGCCGTATGGAACTCATCCCCGTGCACAGAGTGGACAAAATCCGCCGAAACCACATCCTCCGCCGCATAAGGGTCCTCAGCTGCCCGGTTTCCGCTTAAACGGACAATCATTTCGGTGAGGATAACCGCCATTTTCCAGTGGGCGATGTTATCATTCTTTTGAAAATTCGAAGCATGAGCCAACAGCCGTTCATAAATAAAGTCCAGGGGATACCCGCATTGCACAAGCATGCCGCAGTTGAACAGCACGCTCTGGTTGGATTGCCACAGATCCCCCGACTCCAGACCCACCTTGCCCGCATATTCACTGAAGGTTGTCATAAAATCAGGCTCGTAACGCCTCCAGCTCGTGTAACAAAGCGAGAACACGGTTAACGACTTCACATAGAGCAGCGGATAGGGCCGGGATAGCTGGCAGGCCACCTTGGCCCATTTATAGCTCTCTTTGTCATCCTTGAACGTGTAGTACTGCATAAGCGCGAGCCCGGCAAATCCGATCGACGCCTCCGGGGTCATCCCATAATCCAGCGTGAGTTCCAGCATAGCAAATACATTGCTCGCCCAAGTCTTATGGTCAATAAATATACAGGAATTGCTGATTAGCAGAAACACAGACATTGCCGTCATGCGCATGTCATCGGTCATAGGCGGTAAACTGCCGATCGAGTCAGCCGAATGCCTGGCCAGCCGTTTGCGCAATTTAAACCACTGCAGAGCCAGATGTACCGAGCCCGGGTTGAAATTATGACGAATACCCAGCCATTCCAACGCTTTCTTCCCCCATGCGAGGACTTCTTGATGGTTGTCCTTGCTTGCTTCCAGCTGAATCTTGAGTATGCAGACGAGTGCCTTGTCCATGCGGGTAGACGCCTTGCTCAGCGTCAGCTCGAACCATTCATTGGCCGCCGCGAAGCTGGCGCATTGATATTCGGCTGCCGCAAGCTCCTGGTAACAGCGGAAAGTCAGATCATAATGGGTTTCCCAGTCCGAATCCTGGAGCAATGCAGCCGCAAGCTGCAGGTAGCTCCTTGCCGTTTCATAGGCGGTTGCCTGTTTAGCCGATAGTCCGGCTTGCAGGTTGAAGTCCGCCAGTATCAGCTTCTGCTCTTGGTCAAGCAGCATATGCGGCATCTGATTGAAGTGCCTCACCACCTCGAACACCGAGATGCCCTCACCGTCATCCCGACGGTCCGCCAGCAAGGACCCGATGGTCCAGTGAAGACTGGAACGGTCATCGGCGGGCACAAGTAGATAGGCTGCCTGCAGGATGCGGTCATGCTGGAACTTGTAGAAGGGATTGTCTTTATCGACCGTGAACAGAAAACGCTCCCGCACAGCAAGATCCAGCACCTCCGATAGTTCCTGCCGGGAATAGCCCGTTAGAGTGACCAGCACATCAAAATCGAAGCTGTTGCCCAAAAGAGCGGCACATCCCAGAGCGTAAACCGCATTCGACGGCAAATCCGTCAGCTTGGCGAGAATGTAATCGGCTACATTGTCCGGGATGTCCATTTCCCTGATTTGAAGCAGGTCCCAATTCCAGGTACGCCGTTCTTTATCGAAGAACACGTGTTTCTCATCAATTAAATCCTGCAGAAAACGTTTGAAGAAGAGCGGGTGGCCCTCCGTCTTGTGGTATAGTGCCGCCGCAAGCTCGTCAATCCCCGCTCCTTCACCATGAAGCGCGTTGCCCACAAGCTGCTTGAAATCATCGCTTGTCACACCTTCCAAATGAATGCTCCCAACCTTGCGGCTGCGCTTGTCAAATTCATGCTTCAGTATGGACAGCGGATGCTGCGGTGTTAAATCCTCATCCCGAAAAGCCCCTATCACAAGCAGATGCTTGGTTTCCCAGTCTCCCAGCAGGTAAGCAAGATATTGCAGCGAAGCTTCATCCGCCCATTGCAGATCGTCGAAGAACAGAACGAGCGGCTGACCGGTCTTGTCCAGAAATAGCTGGAGAAAACGGCTTAGAAGCTGATGCAATTGATGCTGGGCTTCAAGCGGCGGCAGCGGCCTGACAGGCGGCTGCTCGCCGATCAGCAGCTCCAGTCTCGGAACGAGACCTGTCAACAGTTGTCCATAATCGCCAAGTGCGTTGGTGATGCGCAGCTTCCAAACCTCCAGTTGCAGCATGCTGACCGTGAGCAATTGGCCGACCAACTGGTCGATGGCTTGAATCCAAAGCTCATACGTCTGTGACAGACCGCTGGAGTCCGACTTGCCGCGGGCGAAGAAGCCCACTGATGAAGTTTCCGTGCGGAAGGTTTCTTCGACGAAGCTTGTTTTCCCGATGCCTCCGCTCCCCGTTATCCATATGATCTCCGCCGGCCCGCCCGCAGCCTGGCGCAGGACCTGTCGCAGACATTCCTGTTCGGCCTGCCGGCCGGAGAAACCCGCGGGAATTTGCCATTGATCCGATTGATCGTCATCCGCAAGCAGGAAGGGCTCTATCGTTCCCGTCAAACGAAGCCGGGTCAGGCATAATTCCAGATCGTTCTTGATTCCATACGCCGTTGCGTACCGTGACTGCGGCATCTTCTCCATGCATTTGGCAACAATGTCAGATACCGCCTGCGGAATGGACGGGGCGCATTCATGCAGAGGAAGCGGCTTGCTGGCGAGATGCTGGTAAACCAAATCCAGTGCATTCCCGGAAGCAAAGGGCAGCTGTCCCGCAAACCACTCATACAGAATGATACCCAGCGAATAAAGATTAGAGCGGTAATCCGGCTTCAACCCCGTTCTGCCGGTCTGCTCCGGAGAGATATAAGCAAGCGCGGCATCCAGCCTTCCTGCGGATCCTTCCTGCGGAGCCGGGCTTCCACCCACGGTGCACATGCGGATATCGATAAGCTTGGCTTCACCGCGATCGGGATTCACCATCATATGAAACGGAGTCAGCCCATTGAGCATAATCTGCCCGTCATGCAGCTGCCGCAGACTATCCGCCACAGCTGCTGCAATGGTCAATAAGCTGGCAAGCTCCCGGAAATCTGTACGATTCCGCATAAGCTTGTCCAGCGTAGTGCCCCCGATATCTTCCATGAACAGGATCGGTCGCGATGCCGTCAGCTCCAATTGATACGCCTTGGCCGCTCCATTGCCGTTCAGATTCTGCAGGATGTTATACTCTTGCCGGAAAGAATTTATAACGGCGGAGGAGGGATATTCCTCACAGGTAGTCTTGGCAATCACCACTTGGCGATCAGCAAGGCGCAGCATCCGGTATAACCGGATGTCATCTGTGCTTCCGATATTCTCTATAGGTTCATATCCTTGACACGCAAGCATGTACAATCACACTCCAAATGAATCACTGCCGTGACAATCAACACCCTCTGTCTTCTATAAATTCGACAATATTCTTGTTTTTCCTTGTTTTTGGGAAGAACACCTGCAAGACCCATTCCCGGATGAAAATGAAAAAGAAGCTGTCCCTTCGGGCATCAGACCCTTGGGGCAGCTTCTTTGTTTATAAAGGGCGGGCAGACTCCAGTCGGCCCTTGTAGTGACTCCTATCGGCGCCAGGCTGTTCCGGCCTTAAATCAGGCCGGCTTGCCGGAGCAGCCGCTGAATCATTGCGGCCGTTTCCGCCCGGGTTACCTCGTCCAGAGGACGAGCCTGTGCTCCACTGCCGCTGATCACGCCATAACGGATGTTCAGCGCCGCAGCAGTTTGGGCCCATCCGCCGAATTGGCCGGCATCACGGAAGGACGATAGCAGTTCGGCCTGCTGTGCCGGCGTCATAGCCGTTTCCATGCCGGCTATAGCCATCGCTTTGGCGGTTATTGCCATGGCCTCCTGTCTGGAGATACTGCGGTCCGGACGGAACGAGTCGTCCGGATAACCTTGCAGCAATCCGTAGGATGAAGCCATGGATACTGCTTCATAGAACCAGTCGCTCTTGCTGACATCACTGAAGACAGCAGACTGCTGCACTGTGCTCAGGCCAAGCGCCCTGACCATAATTGCCGCAAACTCGGCCCTGGTAATGGCATCGTCAGGCAGGAACTGATTACCGGTGCCGTTCAGAATAAGCCGCGACGCCATATCTTCAATACTCGCTTTGGACCAATGGCTGGAGATATCCTCAAACGTCTTCACATTGTAGATGACCGAATAGACGCTGTTTGTCAAGCTGTTAATGACTGCATAATAGGTGCCATTCGCTTGCGTTACCTTCGTTGGCACATGAAGGATGCTCCCGTCGGCAAGAACAACGACGCCTGTAGTGATCTTGCTTGGATCAACTCCATCCGGAATGGCAATGGTTCGTTCAACATAGGCATTGAACGTATCCACCTTCACTTCACGTCCCTGATAGACCGCCGTAATGCTGAAGTCTACGGCCGGGGCGATCACCTGGACATTCTGGCCATCCTTAGTCAGGAACGAGGCTTTCTGTTCAGGCACATTGGTGATGGCAATCCGGATTGTAATCTCGCTCAAGTCGATATTCGTCCCCAATTGCGACAAGAGTGCGGGGACATCGATGAGGCTGGCCGGAAGCGTATACCCGCCTTGCTCCGTCTCGATTTTCAATACTGCGTTTTTGCTCTCCATTGCTTTCACCGTCTGCGCGCTCAGTTCGCCGATGACGCTATCCGATCCGTTGCGTACGGGGATGAAGATGACTGCCCCTTCGGGAGAACTGGCCAGCTTATCGCTCAGTTTCTGCGGGTCGATCGAGACAATCGTCGTCTTCTTGCCGCCCGTCTCAACGACTTTGCCAGTCGCCGTCTGGTCTTTCACTTCACCGCCGTTGAACTGGATGGCAAAGCCGTCATCCTGGGGTTTCTCAACCACAGGAGGTACTGATGGATAGATAGGCGTATTTGCTGCAATATCGGCTGCCGCGATTGCCGCATCCGCCCATTTCACAACCTTGCCCAGGCTGTCCACTGTGACGATAAACAGATGCTGGCCGTTTGTCACAGCAATGTCGGCATTCAGGTCCAGCAGCTGCGTATAACCCAACTGCGCTGCATCCGCTCCCGCCACCGGCCGCGTAAACTCGCCGGGTGCGCCAACGGCATACATCAGGATCGGATCGCCGCTTACGCCCGTCAGCTTGGTTGTGCCAGCCGTGCTGCCCGGCGACCAGGTCAATCCCGTCAGCAGCTCAGCCGGATCTGGCTGCGGCTCTTGGCCGGGATTAATATCCGCTGCCCCAACCTCTTTATCCGCCCATTTCACAATCTTGCCCAGGCTGTCTAATGCGACGATAAACAGGTGCTGGCCGCTTGTCACAGCAATGTCGGCATTCAGGTTGAGCAGCTGCGTATAACCCAACTGCGCTGCATCCGCTCCCGCCACCGGCCGAGTAAACTCGCCGGGTGCGCCAACGGCATACATCAGGATCGGATCGCCGCTTACGCCCGTCAGCTTGGTTGTGCCAGCCGTGCTGCCCGGCGACCAGGTTAATCCCGTCAGCAGCTCAGCCGGATCTGTCTGCGGCTCTTGGCCGGGATTAATATCCGCTGCCCCAACCTCTTTATCTGCCCATTTCACAATCTTGCCCAGGCTGTCTACAGCGACAACATAGAGATGCTGGCCGCTTGTCACAGCAATGTCGGCATTCAGGTTCAGCAGCTGCGTGTAGCCTAGCTGCGCTGCATCCGCCCCTGCCACCGGCCGCGTATACTGGCCGGGTGCGCCAACGACATATCTCAGGATCGGATCGCCGCTTACATCCGTCAGTTGGGTTGTGCCAGCCGTGCTGCCCGGCGACCAGGTTAATCCCGTCAGCAGCTCAGCCGGATCTGGCTGCGGCCGCGACCCCACCGTCAGCTCCAGCACGGGCTCGAGCCCAGGTACGCTATACAGAAAATCAAAATACGACATTAGCGCATCGTCTGTCGTTCTTGTCCCTTCCAGAACCATTGTCAGCGAGGTTTCATTCTGGTCCAGGCTGTCCAGCACCAGAGAGGTCACATCAAATTCATTCCAATCCGGAAACTGGTTTACGGTAGACTTGGGAGTGGACAGATTACTCAGCTGAGGCATCGCCACGGGTATCCCAACGCCGGCATTTTGCGGCTGCCAGGCCGGATCCGCTTTGTGAAGGATAAGCGAAATGTCATCTGCTCCAATAGACACTTGCTTCACGGTTGCAAATAACTTTAATTTAGCCGATGCGATTGAAGCGTTCGTAACGGGCAAGTTAAATTTCAGTACCGACTCCAATGTACTGCGCGGCAGATAAACGCTATTGACGTAATCATAGTTCACAAACGTACCCGCCTGAAGAGGGTTTCCACCGCATTGCTCTAAAGCCTGCTCCGGACTTACTGTCCAATTATATACGCAGCCATTCAGCAAAGTGGCCTTCAGCACGCCTGCCGTCGCGCCAACCTCATTGGAATAAGGGCTTTCCCCTATGGCATTGCTCGCCTTGACCGCAAAATAATAACTGCTCCCGTTCACGAGATCCATTACCTTATAGCTGCCAATTGCTCCGCTGACAGTCGCAACGGGTATGGGATCATAAACGCCTGGCGCAGATCCCTTGTAGATCTTGTAGTCCGATCCGCTGCTGTCGCTATCCCAGCTCAGCGATATCTCCTGGTCTCCAGCAACCGCCTTGAGCCCCGTCGGAGCAGCAGGCGGCTCCTGATAGAAGGCAGACCGAACGGCAATGCCATCGGACCAAAGAATATGCAGCGCATCTGCAGTGGCGGCCAGGGAATCCACCGATCCATCAGAACCTGTGATTAATCCGTCATCCGTCGCCGTCCATCCAAAGCCGTCGTATTTCTGTACGCGGGGGTTCATTTGGTAATTATTAACCTCTACCCATGATAGAAATAACTTTCCATTGAACACTGCCATATGAGGCTGCTGGGCACTGCCTTCAGTCGTAAGGATCCCGCTTCCGACCGGACTCCAGGCGCTGCCGTCATATTTTTTGATAAGCAGCTGGGCTGTATTGCTATTCCGCCAGACCGCATACAGCGAACCCTTATACGCTTGCAGAGTGGGACTTGCCGATGTTATCGTCGGTTCACCCAATCCCGAAGCCCCGGAGATGTTCTCCCAAGGCGTATTGCCTGATTTCTGAAATACGGGAATATAACTGAGATAAGGACTGGATGTGGTGTTTTCGCTCCATGTGAGATAGAGATTATCATTATAGAGAGCGAATTGGGGTGCGTAAACGGATCCGTTTGGGGCGAACGTTAAATCCGAGGCATCCGTTGTCCAGACGCTGCCGTCAAATTTCTTAACCTGGATTTTTCTTTCCCCGCTTCCGTTACTGTTGCCCATCCATGCCGCATACAGATAATCCTTGTAGGCGATAAGAACGGGGAACTGGCCGGTGGTATTGCCTCCGCTTCCGTTCAGCGGAACATCTCCATCAGCAGTGATCCAATTGGTTCCATCGTACTTCTTGACTCGAATAGCGTATTTGAATTCAAATGCTGTTTCCTCTTCCCAGATGGCATAGAGTGAACCGTTGTATACCGCAAGTGCCGGATTATTCGCGTTCTTGTCCGGGAATACATTTAGCCCATTTCCACCATCTGCTGGAACCCAGTTCTCGCCGTCCAGCACTTTGACCCTGATTTGCATGATGTACTCAAACATATTATTACTGTCCGGCACACTTTCCGCCCATATGGCATATACCTGATTGTTCCAAACGGCCGTCTTGGGACTTCTTGCACCCTGGCCCGGATCCACATTAAGCCCATCTTGCCCGGACGTCAGCTTCCACATTGGCGCCGACGGTCCATCAGCTTTTGCCGCTGAAGGCTGAAAGACGCACAACAACAATAACAGACTGAGAGCAGCGGCTGTGATCTTCCGTGTGAAGGAATTCGGTTTGACGATGACTGACATAGCTTGGCCCACCTCTTCAAATAATGATTAAAAACATGTGGTCCAAGCATAGCAGAGCGGTTCTAAACATTTTCCAAACATTGTCGAAAATCATCGAAAAATCTCGTTTATGAATTGATTTCACCCCGTACGTGAGCTTGTTCCTCTGCATCCGCCTTCATGGCCTGTACCCGCTTGACGGACTCTTTATCGCCCATTTGCTCCAGGAAAGCAATCCATTGATCATAATATTCTACCTTGTCAGGCTCAAGCTCGACCCGCTTCCGCAGCAGCGGCTCCTGCTCTGAACCATCCGCTTTCTCAAGGGCCCTGTCCAAATAACGCAAAAACCGGGAGCGGAACTCATACCTTCTGGGCACGGCCCAATCATAATGCTCCCTGTCCAGATAATCTCCCCTGTACAGCAGGACCGCCTCGCCGGTATGGACGGATGGATCTTCCATCAGCTCTTCAAGACGTTCCATATCGCTTGCCAATCCGTCAACCTGCATCCAGTAGCGTTCGTCCCCGAAGGTGACCATATCCGGGAAACCCGCAAGCTTCAGCATGCTGCGCAAATAATAGAGACTTGTGTGAAGGAGTCCTTGGGCCCGCTCAGGTAGATGGTCCGGCCATAAATGATCTAGAATATGATAACGGTATATGGGTTGGCCGCGGTGATGCCATAGATAGGCGAACAGCTCCTTCGTTTTCTTGGTGCGCCAGGTGAGCAATCTTCCGTCGGCCGTATACAGCTCAAGACTTCCAAGTATCTGCAGGCGCAGCCGGTCTCCGGCCGCACGGCTGCCCTTCCGCTGAACCTGATCTGCCTCGTCCGGTATGCTGTGAGTATTTTCCTTCCTGGCCTGCAGTCCGACATATCGCTCCAGAGCTTTAATAAGTCGCTCCTTGTTAACCGGTTTGAGCAAATAACCCAGTGCCTGCCTGTCAAATGCATCTATGGCATATTGCGCATGAGCGGTCACAAATACGATCTCCGCGCCCGGACAGCTGGACTTGAATGTCTCCGCTGCGGCCAGACCATTTACGCCCGGCATCTCAATATCCAGGAAAATCAGGCCGGGACGGAGCGAGGAAGCTTCTGCGAGCGCCTCGGACACCTGCTGAAATTTGCCGATTACCGATACGCCCCCGATCTCCAGAAGGCGGTTCTCCAGGGCCTCCAGGGCCATTTCCTCATCATCAACTAAGATTGTCTCAATCATTATGATCTTCCTCCGTTAAATAGAGCCTCACCCGGGTCCCTGCCCCCGTTTCGCTTTGAATCTCCAGTTTGCGGCCGTACAGCATCAGGAGCCGACGGTTGACATTGTCTATTCCCACACCACCGGCCTTGCCTTCTTCCAGCGCCTGCAGCCTCTCGCCGTCAATACCCATCCCATCGTCCGTGACTGTGATCTCGGCTCCGCCATCGATGAGCCGGGCAGCAATCTCCACGACGCCCATCCCAGACTTCGGTCCGACGCCATGACGTACTGCGTTCTCGACAATCGGCTGCAGAATCAGAGGCGGCAGCAGACAATCGAAATTGTCTTCAATCCGGTAGCTCACCTGCAGCCGTTCGCCGAAGCGAAGCTGCTCGATCGCCAGATATGCCTTGACCAGCTCCAGTTCGCGCCCGAACGTCACCAGCTCGCTATCGAACACAAAGGTGAACTTGGCTCTCAAGTAAGTGCTCAGATGCTCGATGGTATCCCGCAGCTTGTCTGTATCCTTGTAGCTCAGTCCGATCAGCGCATTCAGGCTGTTATAGAGGAAGTGGGGGGTAATCTGCGCCTGCAGGTAGTCCATCTCTCTTTGTACCGCATTTGCCGAGGATACCTTCATCGCCAGCAGCGAATGCAGCCTCGCCCGAAGCTCCGCCAGCTCGAACGGCTTCTGGAGGATATCATTGGCGCCTGCTGCAAAGGCTGCAATCAAATCTCCCGTCTGTCCCGATGCTGTGAGCATCAGGACGGGCATCTCTGCCAGGCTGTGCAGCTTCCTGATCTCGCGGCAGACATCCAGACCGGAGACGCCGGGCATCATCACATCAAGCAGCACTACGTCGGGACGCTGAGACCGGCGCAGGGCCGCCAGTGCCTCTTCTCCACTGGCTACCGCAGTATAGCCATATTTAAGCGCCTCGGCGGTGTCCGTCAAGATTTTGCGGTTGGAAAGCTCGTCGTCTACGATCAGCAAGTGGCAGCCCCCCATCCTGTTCGATTCCCTCGCAGATTCCGCATGAGGTTCGACCTTGCGCTCGGGGACCGCAGCTGCGGCAGCTTCGTCCTTGTATACGACGTCCATGTCCGCTGCAATCGGCAGTGTAAAGGTAAATGTAGAGCCGCCGCCAACCTTGGTATCCACTTCCATTCTGCCGTTCTGCAGCTCCACCAGCTTTCTCGAAATACTGAGTCCGAGGCCAAGTCCGCTGCGCCAGCCTTCCCCCTCTTCGCCCCAGCTGGAGAAGGGCCGAAATAGCGTCTCCAGCATGTCCGGAGGAATTCCACTGCCTGTATCCGTTACGGATACCGCAATCTCTCTGCCCCGGACTGCAGCCGAAACGCTGACCGTGCCGTGTGATGTGAACTTGATTGCATTCTCCATGAGGTTATGCAGAATCTGCCGGATTCGGTTCTCGTCCGCCCAAACATAAGGGAGCCCGCCTGGTATCCCGTTGACAAGCCGGACGTTTGGCTTGTCCTTAACCAGAGAAAGCGTCTCGATAACGAAACGAACCGACATGCCGATGTCCACAGGATTGTAATGAATGGAGAGCTGGCCATATCGAATCTTGTTCATATCAAGAATATCGTGGACAAGACCGGCCAGACGCCGTCCGACCTGGTGGAGAAGAAGGATATTGTCCCTGTGCGCCGGGTGCAAGGGGCGGTCCCCGTCATCCAGCAGCATCTGGGACAGATTAATGATGCCGTGCAGCGGCGTCCTCAGCTCATGCGACGTCTTGGCCAGAAACTCATCTTTCTGGCGGTCGTATGCGATCAGCTGCTTATTCAGCTTCTCATTCTTCATATAAGCGTCATGCAGCCGGTCGGTCATCAGAAGCGCTTGGGAAATAACAATCATCAGTGGCGAGAAAACCATATAATAAGGCGTGTCCAACGCGAAAAGATAACGCAGCTGTGCGTAAATCCACATCGTTAGAAGGGAGAATACGCCGAGCAGTAAAAATCCTGTGCCCTGAATCCCCCGCCTGCGGCTTTTGATGATAACGGTAAAAATGGTAGCGAAATAGAAAGTTGGCAGCAGTGCGTTAATTCCAAAGATATTGCCGTAATAACGGTTGGGCATGAATAATATGAGAAGCATATAGGCACACATCAGCATAGTAGTGAACTTTACCAAGCGATTACCCATCTTGCCTATATATTGGTAGATATACAGCATGAAAAAAAAGAAACAAATCGTCGGAAGAATCCACAGCAGCTTCTGCAGCCATAAGAACGGTAAGGACGGAAACATCGCGGCGAGCAGAATCTCATTGTCGATGCTGAAAAACACCCCTAATGTCAGACAAAACAAGCTGAAATACATCAGATGGGGTTCCCTCCGCCAATGCCGGAACATTCCTGCATAATAAAGACCGAATACAAGAAGAGCCGTGACCAGGATCATGTCGGACAGGCGTGCGTGGTCCCTTTGTTCCAGGATATCCTCTGCCCTCCCGAATTCAGGTACCTGCACCAATCCACCAGCAAGATTGTCAAAGCTTGCAACCTGAATCAGAATCTCCACAGATCCGACTGCAGCAGAAACTGTGCCCAAAAAAGGCAAATTGCTTGGGATGAAGTCTGCGGCCGACCGGGATGACCTGCCATTGCCGCCGAGGTCCTCACCATTTACATAGACATGGCTGGACAGACGTACCTTCTTCGCCCGGATACTGTACAAATCCGATGCGCTCACCCCAACCTTCAAGCGGTAGGTACCGAAGTCGGCCCCGCCGTCCCGGGCGAAGCTGCCGGGAACCTTGATGTAGGTTGGGACTCCCGGCGAACGGTCGCTGCCGAAAGCTTCGGGACCAAGCAGCTTACCCTCGTAAAATTCCCATTCCCCGCTAAGCGGGATAGGGCCCTGCCGGGCGAAATCCCACCCTTTTGCGTTAAGCACCCCTTGCCTCGCTTCGGGATAATCGGCCTGCGGCGTGAGCCAGCTGAGTATCAGAACAAGCATTAGGGCCGTGAAGATGCCGTTCATTAAAAGAAGCGTTGACTGTTGTCGGGTCATGGTTTCTCCTAATTTCTGCATATGTGAGATATGTCTGGGTTAATATGTGAATTGTATTACAAATAAGAGGCAACGGAAATAGAATTTTCCTGATAAAACGACAAATTCGGACAAACCGCCAATGGACGGCAGGTCTTCTATTGGAGAATATGCGGGGAAAGACATATACGCAGAAGAAGCGCCAGGAGTGAAACCGTAAAAAGTCCTCCGGGCGCATATAGTTGGACATTCAATCGGTAAGCTCTGCTTACGCCCACTTTGACTTTATAGCTTGGAAACTTCTTTCCTTGCCATACTGTATCACTAGTGGTAATGCAGCATCAATTGCTAGTCTTCCTTATTTCATAATCGAACCGTACTGGTTCAAAATGGACTGAAGCCCCGCCGCCGGCGCTTCCAGGGGAAAATATTCAAGACCCACATCACCATCATAACCGCTGGCCGAAATGGCAGCGAATACGGCTTCATAACGAATCTCCCCCGTATCCAGCTCATGACGCCCCGGATGTCCCGCAGCATGAAAATGCCCGATTGAGCCGGCATTTGCCGTAATAGTACGGATCAGATCGCCTTCGGTAACTTGTTGATGATAAATATCAAAAAGCACCTGGACATGCCGGCTTCCGACGGCATCGATAATAGCAAATGCCTCATCCGAACGCGCCAGGAAATAACCGGCATGATCGACCTTGAGGTTGAGCGGCTCCACCAGCAGCGTAATACCCGCCTCAGACAGCAGGGGAACGCACGCCTTCAGCCCGTCAATAAGCGATTGGCTCTGGCGTTCTCTGCTTACACCCTCAAGCTCGCTGCCTACCTGTGTAATCAGCTTGGAGCAGCCCAGCTGCCCGGCAACGGCGATCGACTCGCGCAAGCCCTCTATATATTCCTCACGCTTCGATTCGTCCACCAGGCTTTCGGATTTGGTACAGAAGCAGCTGATGGTCAGCCCGAGCGTATTCTTGAGCTCGGATAAAAGGTTCAGATCTTTATCCCACCAGCTCCAAAACTCAAACGTATCAAAGCCTGATTGCTTGATGGAAGTAAGCGCCTCCTCCAAGTTATATCCACGATAAACGGCATCCAAGCATATTGAAAGTCTCATTGGCAGCTCCCTTTTCTGTTGGTTATTCGTCAGGTCCGGGGAAATAGGGCATTTGATAGAGAAGTTCACCCTGCTTGTTGATAGACCCTGACTGGATAAAGCAAGAGTAATCCCCTCCCTACTGTTTGTCAATTCATATAATCACCTTCCTTTGCTATGGGCTTTGTGATTTCGTATCCTTGCCCACAGGAAAAACCCCGGAATCCTGAAGCGGATTCCGGGGCAGTTCCAGACCGTTGGTCTCTTCCCAATCGTGACGAGCGAATGGTCAATCTTGCTGCTCCATCCACAACTCCATAAGCTTATGATGCTGCGCTTGTTCCACTTCCCGCTCGCCCCATCTGATGAGAAGCTGATCGTGAACGCCCTCCAGCTCCAAACGCTGCAGCTCTTCATCGAGCCGGGCAAGCTTCGCTTCAAGCTCAGCAATCTCAAGCTCCAGCTGTTCGCGCCGGTGGACGGTTACCTGTGCCGCCGCTGCGTCGCTTGCATCAGCCGCCGTTTCCGGCTGGCGCCTGCGCGGCGCAGCCTTGGTTTCCTTCCCGGCTGCGCGCAGCGGCTCCTCTACCTGCAAGGATGGTATGCCGCATTTCTCCTTGTAATCCTCATAATTGCCAAGATATGCGGCAATCCTGCCCTGCTTCAGTTCCCATACGCGTTTCGCCAGCCGGTTAATGAAATACCGGTCATGGGAAATGGCCAGCACCGTCCCCGGGAATTCCTCCAGCGCTTCCTCCAAGGCTTCCCTTGACGCGACATCAAGATGGTTGGTCGGCTCATCCAGCAGAAGCAGGTTCGGCTTCCTCCTTACAAGCAGGGCCAGCCGCAAACGCGACCATTCACCGCCAGAGAGTTTATTCAGCGGTTTGAACACGTCGGCGCCATAGAACAGGTAGCGCGCCAGCACATGCCGCGCTTCACCTTCCTCCAAGCCGCCTTCCGTACGGAAAAACTCCAGCACGCTCTGCTTGTTGTCTTTCACCGGCTCCTGCTGTGCCAAATAACCGATTTCCACACGAGCTCCGCGCTCCACTTCGCCTGCTTCCGGTTCTATCTCGCCCAATAGCAGCTTGAAAAGCGTTGTTTTCCCGGATCCGTTGTCGCCGAGCAGCACGACTTTCTCACCGTACAGCAGGCTCCCACCGGCCCCGTTCAAGATCACCCGGTCCGCGAATTTCTTGACTACACCCTCGAATGCGACCACTCTGCGGCCCGAACGCTCACGAGGGGACAGCTCGAAGTCTACCGAATTGCGTTCCAGGACGGGACGTTTGATTTTCTCCATCTTCTCCAGAGCTCTTCGAATCGAGGCAGCCCGTTTGAAAAATTTCTCGTTGTCTCCGATCCGCCCCCATTCCTCCAGCTTGCGGATCGTCTCTTTCATTTTCTTTATCAGCTTCTGCTGCTCCTGGTACTGCGCAAACTGCTGCAGAAGAAGCATCTCCTTCTCTTTCATATACCCGCCGTAATTGGTCAAATAGGTATGGGCTTCGCCATCCTCCAGCTCGATCATTTTGGTGCAGACGGCATCCAGAAAATAACGGTCATGCGACACGATGACATATGCCCCGTCATACCGCTGCAGAAACTGTTCCAGCCACTCGATCCCCGCCAGATCCAGGTGATTCGTCGGCTCATCGAGCAGCAGCAGAGCCGGGCGGACAACCAGCTGGGACGCCAGCACGATACGCGTCTTCTCTCCCCCGGACAAGCCCCCGAATACCCGCTGATCGCGGCTGCGGTCAATTTGCAGGCCGCTGGCTACCTGATCGATAACCGTATCCATCTCGTAGCCTCCGGATTGCTCGAAACGCTCCTGGAGACGTGCATACGATCCCAGCAGCTGCTCCATCATAGCGGGAGCAGCCGCCGCTTCATGACCGGACATCCGCTGCTCCAGAGCCGACATTTCCTGCTTGACGGCCATCAGCTCCCGATAACCGTAGGCCAACACCTCATAAACGGTCAGCTCCTCAAATTCGGCAGGAATTTGCGGCATATACCCGATTTGCAAATCCTTCCGGATCGTCAGCATCCCCCCGTCCGCTTGCTCGTGGCCGGATATTAAGCGGAGCAGCGTTGATTTTCCGCTGCCGTTGCAGCCGATCAGGCCGACCTTCTCATTTTCTTGAACCTGCAGCGTTACCCCGTCCAAAACAAGGTTTGCCGCATGGTATTTTTTTATCTGCTGAACATTGACAATGATCATATTAAAAGCCTCCTGGTGGCAGAAGACCCTAACTTCAAGGCACAAAAAGAGCCGCGGCAACAAGCCCGCGGCCCTTACGGATGGTCAAGCGATCCGTGTGATTAAGGTAGGCGTCTTCTCGCGAATGGTTGAAACGTATTAGCGTCATTGGACAGACTGATCCCGTTCGCGGGAAATGCATGAACAATGCCAGCCGTAGCAATCGGCAGCTGGCTAATACGATTGTTAACCCATTCGTGATTCAACGCCCTCACCTCCAAGCTCACTAGTCACTTCAAAATAACATAAATCATCGTGTCATGGCAACTTGTGATGCCTAATCGGGCTGCTGCTGCAAAATATGGGAAATCTGAGTGAGGTGAATCCTGTCTTCAGCTCCGCGGACGTCCTGAAGCCTTCGCGGTTGTTTCGATGAATTAGTTTACTTATTTTTGTCGGAGATCCGGATCCGGCTGATCAGCAAATCGTAATGCGCGATCAGTTCTTCAGACGGACGGATGCCGAGCTCCCGGCTGAGAAGCCGCACATAGCCGGTATACAGGGCCGTTAATCCTTTTTTGTCTCCGGCCATCTCCCGGATCGTCATCAGTTGGCGCATGACCGTTTCGTCAAGCGGATTGCGCTCGTTCAGCTTCATCAGCAGCTTTGATGCGGAGGTTGTATCCTCCAGCGAGATCAGCGCGGCGGCCAACCGTTTGACGAACGAAGCATACAATTGCGCATAATGCTCCGTCTCTTGAATCGCCCACACATAGGCCTTGTCCCCGAACAGATCGCCTGTGTACAGCCGCTCAATCTGCTGCGCTTTCTCTACGTTCCCGGCATCGATGGACGGAAGCGATCCCGCCTGGCTTTCGAATTCCGCGTAATCGATAACGGCATCCTTCAATTCGAGCGCATACCCATCGTTCTCCGAGCATACGGCCTCGCGCAGGCCAAGAGGCGCCAAAGACTTGCGCAATTGATAGACGGTGGTATTGAGATATTTCTCCGCATTGGCCTGGTGCATCCCTCCGAAAATATCCGACACGAGCCGCGAACGGGGAATGCGTTTGCCGCGGTAAAGCAGCAAATAAGCGAACAGCTCTGCACATTTGCGCGAGATCCACTTGACGCGGCCAGCCCCGCTGCTCACGACGACATCGCCGAGCATCGTCAGGACAATCTTGCCGGGATCTGCGGATGCCGGAGCCGGAAACGACGGTGTATGAAGACTCCGCCTGTTCGCCAATGCACGATCGACTGACCGCTGCAGCCGTTCCCGGGAGACGGGTTTGACCACATAGTCCAGCACGGACAAATCGTATGCGTTCAAGGCAAATTCCTTATGCGACGTGACGAAAACAACCTGGATCGGCGAACCCGAAGCGTCCAGTTTGGCGGCGAACTCCATGCCACTCTCGCCCGGCATGGAAATATCCACGAAAACCAGTCCGATGTCTGCATTCTCTTTCAGAAACGAGGAGGCGGACTTCGTGTCCGTGAAAGCGCCCGCCACTTGGATCCCCGGCAGCTTGACCAACATTTTGCGCAAAATCAAATGCATTGTCGGCTCATCGTCTATCAAAATGACCTTCATCCTATTCCCGCCTCCGCTTCCCCATAGTCGAATGCGATCCGGCCGCCAGCCGATCCGGGAAGCGTGAAGAAGAAGGTCGTGCCGATCCCCGGCAAGCTGTCAAACCACAGGCTCCCACCATGAATGCGAATGAACTCACGGGTGAGTACCAGTCCAAATCGTGTATCACCCGAATCATCCCCGGTTGACTGGAACTTGAAGAAGGGCTCCTCCAGTCGGAGCATTTCCGACGTCTTCTCGTCAATTCCGGATCCATTGTCGCGTACGCTCACCATGACCCGGTCGCCTTCCAGGGCAGCCCCGATCTCAATCACACCGCCAATTCCGGTAAACTTGATGGCATTCGATATCAAATTCCGCAAGATAAGATCCAGCATCTCTTTATCGGCGCTGACCGTAAGCATATCGTCGATCCGCTCGGTCATCCGGATCTGCTTCATTCCAGCCTTCGCCGCGGCAAGCGACAACGCCTGACGGACGACCTGCTGCAAATTCCAGCCTGACGGGCGAAATACGACCTTCCCCTTTTGACCGCGGTACCAATCCAGCAAATTCTCCACAAGATGAAAGGTGCTCTGCACCTGTCCCTGAAGCTCCCGGACAAGTTCGGCATGTTCGTAATCAGCCGCGGTCAGCTCCTCTCCGAGCAACTCGGTCAAGCTGACCAGAAGCGCGATCGGATCGCGAATGTCATGCGCCACGACCGTGAACAGCTTGTCCTTGAAGGCGTTCAGCTCGGATAGCTGCCTGGCGTTCTCGCGCAGCCGGGCCTCGTTTTCCTTCAGCTCCGTAATATCATTGAACATCAGCATTTTGCCGATCGGCACCTCGCCCGAATCGTAGATGAACGATAAGCTGCAATTGTAATGCTTATTCCGGCTGCCATCAAACCGGTGGAACGCGAAACGTTCGTCCCCGTCAGATGCCGCGCGAATGCGCTCGATCAGTTCCGGGCAGTCTGACAACACTGCGCCCATATCGGCGGGATAACGTTTCGTCCGAAGAAGTTCGGGGAGCACCTCTTCGGCTGCTCTGTTGTAGCTGACGATCTCGTTCTCATAATCGAGCAGGAGGACCCCGTCGCGGATCGTTTGGAACACTTTTGCGAGCGCCAGCGGAGTCAAACGAAGAAGATTGAATCTTAAAATCCCCCACGCGTAAGCCAGACCCGACACGGCGAACCCGAACGGGGTCAAATCGACGTTCATTCCGGACCATAAAAGCAGATTGAGCAGCATGGGTGCGATCGCGCCCAGAAGGAGGATGATAATTTGTTTGCGCACGATCGGCAAAGCCTGCCAATACATCGGTATAAATAACAGAATCCCGCAAAGCAGAACAAAATAATTATAGGCGGTATGCAGCATATATCCTGGCCCTTTGACCGTTAAATACAAGGGAACGGAAGCATCGGCATTCCGCATATATCGCTCGTAAACAAGATGATGCCAATCATTGGTTAAATGGAGGAAAAAGATAACAAAGGGGACAATAAACAACACGAGAGCGAGACGCTTGCGGTACCGGACAGCCGTTCCGGTAAATTGTATGACTTGAAACAGCCAGAGCGTGGAGATGAATGGGATGCCCAGGTATTCGATTTGCAGCGCCAGCTTCACATCATACAGACTCAGACTCAATACCTCGAATGCATATCCCACGGAATAAAAAATCGCAGCCAGCATGATCAGAATCATTGTCCTGGCGACGGGCAGATGGCGTTTCCGGTACGATAAAACAGTGACGAATATCATCAAAGCCGTTGCGATAAAAAGCAATACCGACATCCATAGTCTAGTGTCCAAGGCCGCGGCTCCCCTGCATGAAATAAAAAATCGAACCGGGCGTTTCGGGCATGCCCCACAATAGCTTGATTATTGAATCCGGTCACCCTTCATTATATTTTATAGCTATCGGGCTTGCATAGATTAGTTTTCAAGTGCCGCTTCAATGCTTGTGTTACAACTTATTGGCTCGATTCCCTGATACTGCCATTGAAGCTGCTTTTGCTCATCGTAACCATCCCGAAAAAAATGTGCGCTCATCCCTATTGCTTAAGAACCTGTTTCTACGATTACATGGGGACAACGCATACGTAATTCCATAAGAAAAGCCTCTTGATCGAGCGGAGACACATGAACAAAATCATAGCTGCCGTAATGAATTTCAACTCTGCGGCTGGAGGTGGCCATACTTGACATCCATGATCGGATTGGCTTCGCTTTCTTTACACTGTCGAAGGAAATGGACTTTTTAAACGGTCCGGTCCGAATAAACAATTCGGAATCATTGATCACGTAGGATGTGGCAACCCATAACCAGGCGATAAAACCAGCGCATGCCAGGCAAAGTATAAGTAAAATCATTCCGCCAATCGGCCCTATACCCTCGTTGAAGAAAGGCGATAGTCCCGCGAATACCATTAAAATGACACACGCCCAAATCACGATCGATAACCACGGGTCTCTTCTTGTAATAAATTTCACGGATGCTGCTCCTCCCCGACTAAACCCCTTCGTATTTCGCCAATATTTTGTGGATATAGGTTCTAAAAGCTTCCCGAACTTCGGGCGGCTCGATGACCTCGCATTTGTCTCCAAACCTCAAAAGCACATCATAACCGAATTCATTATTGATAATGGGGAATGTCGCCAGACAGCTATCCCCCTCCGCGCTTATAATATGGTCCTCGCCGTATCTTTCAATCACCTTGTCTTTGACCGATAAGGCTACCCGTATCGTGACCGGCACCCAATCCCGGTTCATCCAATCTGCTCCGTCCATGACAAGAGGAGAAAAATCACGGGGAACAAACAGGTCCGGCCGCACATCAAGCCCGCTCATCCGAGCCAATTTAAATATCCGGTAATCCACTTTATGGATGCAAAAAGCTTGCAAATACCAACTGCTTTCTTTAAAAACAACCCGGTACGGCTCGACTTTCCTGGTGGTCACGCGGCCGTCCTTATCGATATAATCGAAAGCCAAATACCGATTTTCGTTGATGCCGGTTTCGATGCTGCTCAACAGCTTGCGCAAGGAATGATTTCCTTGATTTAAGGATAAATCGACCGTGAATCTGCTTTCTTGTTCCGACTGTCCGCCTCCCTCACGGCTCATACTGTTCAGCTTCTCCAGAATATGCACAATGTCTTTATGATCGTACAGTTGTTTGTAGCTGCTCACGCTTGACGCCAGTGTTTGAACATCCTTGGGCGTGAACAGTTTTTTATCTATTTTATACGATTTCATTAGGCCAACCCCGCCCGTTGCTCCCTGAGTAGTGAAGACCGGCAGGCCAGCCATCGTTAGCGTGTCGATATCCCGGTAGATCGTTCTTCTGCTTACCTCGAACTTTTTGGCAAGCTCACCGGCACTCATCACTTCTTTCTCCAGAAGAATCATGATCATGGAGACTAGCCGCTCTATTTTCATCACATTCACCTCAATCTTAAGTATGCCATAACGTTGTCATATATGGCATGCTACGCTGTAGTTGTATCTGAAAAAAGCAGAGGAGGAAATGAAAATGAGCAACTTCAGAGTTGAAAAAAAGGAAGGTTTTCGTCTACTAGGCTTTAAAACGGTTTTAGAGGGGGGCAACGTCCATTCGCCTCAATACACGAATCAGAAAACCGAATTCTTTAAAGGGGTCCTTCAAAACGGGCAGATGGCACTCCTTCGCCCGCTTGCTGAAACCTCTTACGGCTATGCGGCAGTCGCGTTGGAACAAGGGAGTGTATTCTATTATGCAGGCGTTCAAACCTCACAACCTGCACCGGATCAAACAGGAGAGGTCCTATTTCCGGATAGTGACTATTTGGTCCTTACGGGAAACGGTGGTCTGTCGCGCCTGGCCTTCGACAAGCTGGAGGATCAGGCCTTCCATGAAATCTTGACGAATGAATACGAATGGGAATATACTGGCGCTCCTGTTGCAGAAATTCTTCTGAATGGGAATCCGTCCGATGCCCAGGTTGAAGTGTGGGTACCCGTAAAGAAACGGAACTAGCTGGCGGGAATTGCCTTTCAAGGACGTCGGAACAAAGTCGTTCTTGCGGCCCCAAAGCGGGGAACCGGTGCAACCGGAACAGGAGGGATGGGTTTGGGATGCTTTGAAGAACGATTATTTCGATTGATACCAGTTGCATGGGGGAAGAATAGGCGATCCGATCGGCGTGGTGCATTCGAGGAATTAAAGCGGCAGGTAAAAATCAGGGGAAGTCCGATTCTCTCTCGCTTCCCCGCTTTGAAGAGGTCCCGGCAGGAAACACCGCGCTTCTCTTACCTGCCGTTCCAGCACGAAACTTTAGGCAAATCTCTCCATGCGACCGGTTGTAACGCACGGTATTCGATCCGGCGGCATTCGCCCGGCATCAGATCGAAATAATTGTCGGACAGCAGCAATTCCTCTTCGATCGCAACTACCCGCGCATACGTATTCGTTGCAATCTCGATCACCCCGGTACGGTCATCATGCGGCACACAGTTTACCCTGAGAGTCGCCTCGGGCAGCGTCAGATCTTTCGGCAGCACATCGAAATAAATAGTGCGGTCGTTATTCGCGGCGGATCCCGGAGTTGACCGTTCATCCGGCTGCCAGAACGCTTCGACGACAACGTCGCTCACGCCGGGAAGCAAGCCCGCCTCGGCTTTGCTCACCTTTCCGATCATAAGCGAAGCGTTGGCCGGCGCCACAAGCCGGAAGTTCCGTTCGCTGAGGGATTCGCCATTCGTCCTGGCAGCACGGACGATAATCGCGCCGGATTGATCGTACCGTGTGTCGTTCGATATCCATACGCCCAGCTCTTCCCCGCGATTTTCCAGCGATACCATAAACGGCTTGAACGCCTTCTTCGCCCCGTAATAGCCGGCCTTGGGCAAGCCGTAATAATCGACCATCGCGCAGCCGCTGGCAGGCCAGCAATCGCCGTACATCCAGAACAGCAGCCCGCTGGTCGCATATTTGCGCCGACGGTAATGCTCGCCCATCAGCCGTGCGAACTCATACTGCACGTACTCCAGCTTCTTCACCCGGGCAAGCGGATTGCCGTCAGCGCCGAACAAATCATGGGCGGTCTTCTCCAGCATCCGGTAATGCGTCAGCTCATCCTGGCCGTTATAAGGATTGTCCTTCGTCCGGAACTCCCACATCGCCGCCGCTTCGTCCGTCACATCCTCCATCGTCATCATCTTCAGCAGCGAAGCAAGCGGAGGAGCGCCGACCACGACGCTTTCGCTTAAGAAGCGCCCGCGCCCCTCGCAGATCCGTTCGCGGTAATCCGTCATGTCGCCAAGAATAAATTGCGGGTCGTACCAAGTGGAATAATGGCAATCGCCTTCATCCTCGCTGTTGAAAGGCTTTCCCCCATAAGGCGAGGTCGGAAAGAACGGCCGGGTCGGATCCAGCTCGGCGCATAATGGCGCCGTCACCTGCGCGCATATATACTTGCCGGCATAATCGTCCTCGGCGTTGTTGTGCATGGCGAGTTCATTGTCCCCGCAAAAGAACACAAGGCTCGGATGATTGCGCAAGCTCCTGACGACCTGGGCCACTTCCGCATTCATTTCATCCAGGAACCACTGCTCGCGCTCGGGATAATGCGCGCATGCCATCATGAAATCAAGCGAAACCATAATGCCGAGCCGGTTGCATGCCGCCCAGAACGCCGGCAGCTCGTACGTCCCCCCGCCCCATACCCGCAGCATGTTCATATTTCCGTCGACGAGCATCTGCAGCAAATGGTCGTAGCGCTCCGGCGAGACAGCTGACGGGAACGGATCGGCTGGCACCCAATTGCCGCCCTTGGCGAAGATTCGCTCACCGTTGATGACGATTGTAAACGATCTGCCTTGCGCATCGGCAAGCTGCTCCACCTCGACCATGCGTATGCCGATTTCGTCGCTGCGCTCGTCGGCTCTCTTGCCGTCCGCAGAGAGCAGCGCGGTCCGCAGCGTATACAGCTCCGGAAGACCGTATCCGGCCGGCCACCAGAGACGGGGACTTTCAAGCTCGAAGCTGCCGCGGAGCATGACAACCTCGCCTTCACTGTCTCCGTCCCCTTCTCCCCTACTCCCTTTTCCCTCGTCGTCCGGCTTGCCGCTCTCCTGTTCCGCAAGCCATTCGTCGCATGACCGACTGTTCTCCCATACGATCCGCCCATCAGGGGCGATCAGTTCCAACTGCAGCCGGCTGCCGCGCGCGCGCGGCAGCACCGCAGCTTCCCATTCCAGCCTGGCCGTCCCGCCACCGGAGCGAAGCGATGCCGCACCCGCTTCAAGCCCGACCGTGCGCATACATACGTCTTCAATCACACCTTCCGGCGCCGTCTCCGCATAGACCGGCCGCCAAATGCCGTAGCTGACAAGCCGATGCACCCAATCCCAGCCAAAAGAGCACTGCATTCTGCGCACGAACACCCGGTCTTCAGAGAAAAGCGACATGTAGCGACCGACGTCTTTATCCTTCATATAGGCCGGGATGGATGTGAAGCGCACCTCCAGCCGATTGCTGCCGTCCAGCAGCGCTTCCTTGGCGGCGAAAGAGTGCGCAATAAACATATTCGCGGCTGTACCGAGCGTTATGCCGTTCAAGCTGATGGAGGCGACCGTATCCAGTCCTTCGAAGGTGAGTACGGCATGATCCCGATCCCGCCCCTCTGGCCAGATAAACTCGGTCTCGTACAGCCAGTCGAACGATTCGACCCACTGCGTCTGCAGCGCCTGATCCCGCCATAACGGATCGGGGATCAGTCCCTCCCGAAGCAGATCGGTATGCACGTGGCCCGGTACCGTGCCGTTGATCGGACCGACGATCTCTCCATTCTCTCCGAATCCCGTTATGGTCCAGTTGTCGTTTAATTGTATCCGCGATTTCATCGTATAGTCAGCCCCCGTTCGCCCAGTGATGTCCGTTCCTGCTTGCCGTCATTGCGATCTTATCCGTTCGGAGAGCCTGCGGAACATGCTGCCCCACAGCTTGATCTTGCCCGCCTCGTCCACAAGTCCGCTTCTTCTCGTAGCGTCCATCGCCGTCGGCACGTCGGCATAGCCCCAGGTCAGCCAGCCACAGGCCAGGTCCTGCGTCCCCTCGACAACCATGCGCAGCCACTCCGTCTGCACCTCTTCCGTGACAAAAGGCAGCTGCTCTCCCCACGAAAACACTTCCCCGCCGCCGTACCAGCCGAATTCCTCGATCACGAGCGGCTTGCCTGCCCGCGCGTTGCTCAGGGAGGAACGGATCATCGCGATATTGCGCTCGACAGGATCGCCGTCCTTCCGCGGCTGTACATGCTCCGTAGAAGAATAAGGGTACCAATGCAGCGCGATATAATCCAGCAAATGGGCCAGCTTGGCAGCATGGAAGCCGGGCAGCGTATGGCGCTGCCCGGCCCCGTGCGGCAGCGAAAGCTGGTGAAAACCGATCGTAATCAGCCGCTGCGGGTCGCTCTCGCGGATGGCCCCGGTCATAGCCGCTGTCCACGTTTCGACAAGCTGCTCCCGCAGCAATTGATAGCGTTCATGCGCCGAGCCGTCCGCCGCCGCGTTTTCTTCCATCGCCGGGGGCTCGCCGCCCCAGTGCTTCCTTAGCAGCGGACTGTCCCATTTCAGCCACGGCTCATTGAGCAGATCGAAGCTGAAGAGCGCCGGCTCGCCGCGGTAATGCGCCGCGAATTGCCGCCAGAACCGCTGCAGCCGATCCATCCATTCGTCATGCAGGAAGAACGCGTTCGCTTCGCCGTCGAAATACGCGGACGCCCAGTCCGGAACGCCCTCCCACAGGTCGGGACCGGTAAATTCAACCCGGATGCCATGCTCCCTGGCGATCGCAAGCATCCGGTCCGCCTTGACCATCCCCTCCTCCGGCAGCTCTCCCGATTCGTCCATAAACGAAGCCGCCGTCAGAAACACGCGAACCGTATTCACCCCAAGCTCTTCCATTTGCGCAAAATGACGCTTCACCCGCCCGGCGTCGAATTGCTGCCAAATATGCGGCGCCCAGCCTGTCAGCGGATCGAAATAATTGCAGCCTAGCGGCGTGTATGCCCGCCCCGTGCCCTGCTCCGCGAATCCTGCGCCGCCTGGCGTCACCTGAATGTTTTTCATCCTCTGCCTCATCTCCTTGAATCACGAATTATAATTTCAACCCTGAGGAAGCGAGCCCCTCGACATAATATTTGCTGGCGAACGTAAACAGTAGAATAAGCGGTATGGACGCAATAAAGTAGGCCGCGAACAGCGCCGGATAATTGATCAGCACGCCGCCACCGCCCAATTGAACGGAGAAATTGCGCAAGGCCAGCGTAATGACATATTTCTTCGGATCGGTCAAGATGATCGACGGCCCGATCAGATCATTCCATACCCCCACAATATGCATAACGGCCAAGGTAGCCAGAATTGCATAGGAGAGCGGGACGGCAATTTTATAATACAGCTTGAAATTGCCGCAGCCGTCCATCCTCCCCGCCTCGAACAAATCCTCCGGTATCGAAGCGAAGAAGCCGCGCAACAGAAATATGCCGAAGATCGGTGTGCTGAATATGCTCGGCCAAATGATTCCCCACAGCGAATTGTCCAGCCCGAGCTGCTTGATCAGCAAATACCAGGGGACAAGCCCCAATATGCCGGGAACCATCATTAAGGCAATGATGAAATAGAAAATCACTTCCTTGCCGTAAAAACGTATCCGGGCAAAAACGAAGCCGCCGAGCGAGGACAGAAACACCCCTCCGGCCGTGGACACGACCGCGACGAAAATCGTGTTCCAGAATGCCCGGCCCACTTCCTCCCAGGCATACTGCATATTGATAAACCAAAACGGGAGGGCCGGCCCCCATTTGTTGTACTCCCAGGTGAGCGAATCCTTCGTAAAGCCGAACAGAAGGATCGTGATCGGATAGAGCGACATCACGATCAGCAGGATGATGATCAGATGAAGGGTCCATTGTCCGGCCTGTTTTTTCAGAAACAGCATGCCATCACCCCTCCCCTTTCGACTTGATGAACTTCATATTGATGATGGTCAGAATCAGTGCTGCGGCAAACAGTACGAGACCGATCGCGCTGGCGTACCCGAGCCGGTTGTACGTGAAAGCCTGCAAATACATATGATAGCCGGGAACCATCGAGGAGTAGCCCGGTCCTCCGTTCGTCAGCAAGTATTGATTTTGAAAAGCCTGCAAGCCGCCGATCAAGCCCGTAATCAGGAAAAACTTGATCTGTCCCGTAATAAGCGGGATATCGATGGAGATGACCCGTCTGAACCAGGTGATGCCGTCCAACCGCGCGCTTTCGTTGATCTCGGTCGGGATGCCGCTCAGCCCAGACAAATAAATAAGCGGTCCGATCCCGGTCGCCCACGGAAAGCCCATAAACAAGAACGCCCACAGCACCGTATGCGAATCGCCCAGCCAGGCATGTTTCCAGCCTCCGAGCCCTACCCCATCCAGAATCGCGTTGATGAGCCCGATGTTCGGATCGAAAACGAACTGCCATACGAGCGCCCCGACCACGCCTGGAATCACCATCGGCACGAGAATAAGCACCCGGTAGGCATACTTCCATTTCGGATTGCTGATGGAATAGATCAATTCTGCCATGATGAGCGGCACCGTTACACTGATGATCAAGCCGCCTACGAGCAGAAACAGCATATTCGGCACCGACGCGATCAGCACGTCGTCATGCGCCATTCTGCGAAAATTGTCCATGCCCACGAAGGTCCACCGGTCGCCCGCCGCATTCCATTCGAACACCGACATGATCAGCCCGCGGATAGGCGGATAATAGCAGAAGATCAACAGGCCGATCACAATGGGGGACAAAAGGAGGTAGGCGCTCAAACTGTCCTTCATCATCCTGCTCATTCGTACCCCTCCCCCTTAATTAAATTGCACATAGCCGTCCCCGTCGTCGTCTTCCTGACTGTCGGACGAGCCCTTTCCCGGGGATTGGCCATCACCGTCAGTTCCTGCCTGCGGGCTGACGACCGGAATATCGATCCAATACCTTTTATAGACGCCGATGATTCGGCCGACCGAAACATCCGATAACTGGATTTGATTCATTCCTGCAGGCTGGAACGAATTTTCCTTGTAAGCGTAATATTCGAAGCTGGCCTGCCCGTTGTCGTCCGTTTTGACCCGGGTTACCTTCGTTGAGCCGTAGCCCTTCGATTTGAAAACAAGCACATTGTCTCCTTTGCGGGGAGTTCCGTCGGGATTGCGGATTGTGAAGCGGATCGTCATCACGTCTTTCCCGTTTGCTTCCAGTTGTTCGGGCGACTTGTCGACTTCGACCACGATCTGGCGATTGGTTTCCATTTTCCAAATGAAGAACCCAGCCAGCCCAACCAGCAGCATAATCCCCAGAATATACAGTTTCTGCCTCAATTCGCGACCTCCCGGGGGAGGAGCGCTCGCCCCTCCCCATGTTATTCAAGGCTATCCGGTCACCATTTCGACGTATCGAGCTTTTGCGTTTTGATGCTCTCGTCCGCGCCGGTCTCGAGCGCCTTCTGCACTTCTCCGAAGAACTTGTCGTCCTTGATTTCGTCACGGAACCACAACGCTGCGTTCTTCGAGATCGTATCGGCCGTTTCGCCGGTGATCGTGTAAGGGAACGCGATCGATATTTCCGGGAATTGCGGGTATTCCATATTTTTCAGCGCATCGAACAACGGCAGCGTTTCGGCCCCGTTTACAGTCGGGCGTCCCATCGGAATTTCATTGATCAAATATTCGTTCACCTGCGGCGAGGTCAAATATTGCAGGAAGAGAACGGATGCGTCCAGCGTGCCGTGCTTTTCCACTGAAGGTTTGATGATCGACATGCTGAAGCTCGGCTGCGTGTTTTTCGGGAACCCTTTTACGCGCGGAAGCTCGGGCGCATATTGGCCGGAATCGGGACCGGCGGACGGAATTGGGAACAGTCCCCATTTGAACGTCCGTTTCGTATCGCTAAGCTCCTGCTGCAGCTCCCACATGCCGCCTTCGCGCATCGCCACCTTGCCCGCGTTCCATTGCGGCAGGAAATCCTGCGTCGCCCAGCCTTCCGGCCATAGCTTTGCCCACTCCTTATAGAGGGTCCAGGTCTGCCGAACTTCGGGCTTATCTGCGGAAATAACCCCTTTCTTAATGGCGCGCACAGACTCGTCGCCTTTCAAATCGGCCGCCTTCGCCGCCCCGGTATAATTGAACGGATCGACCAGGCCGCTCATCAGCGGCTTGCTGATCGGCTCCAGCTCCCACAACGACGGCTGATGATTGGCGACCCACGGTACGGAAGCGATATAGCCCCCGTCCTTCGCCTTCTTCGCCACGTCGACAAACTCCTTCCATGTTTTCGGCACCTGCAGGTTCAATTTCTTGAATATATCGATGTTGTAGAAAATTCCGACCTGTCCACCCGCAGCCTGGATGAGCGGCACCTGGTCATGCGTGCCGTCCGCCTCCTTGGGGACGATCTCGACATTCGTGAAAGCGTTAATCCATTTGTCATTGCCTTCGATGAACGGATTCGGCTTGTTGTAATAGTCGTCAAGCGGCTGGAGCCAGCCCTGGTTGTACCATTCCGCCTTCGTGTTGGATGACCAGGCGATATCGGGGGCGTCTCCCGACGCCACGCGGGTTGTAAACCAAGGCAGCAATTCGTCGGCTTCCTTCGGCGCGCTGGTCATAATTTCCACCGTAATGTAAGGATACTGCTTCTGAAAATCCTCGACGATCTTATCGAGCGCGACGCGCGGCACCGGCGTCTTCTCCGTCGGCGTCTTGTCGTCGGTAGGCGTCAGCGCCTGGGCCAGCACTTTAATCGTGACCGGCTTCTGATCGCCCTGAGCGGCGGCCCCGCCGTTATTCGTGGTTGCGCTTTCATTTCCGCCCTGATTGTCTTTGGCCCCGCTGCCGCTGTCCGTCGACGGGCTTGCCGGGCTCTGATCCTGGCCGTTGCCGCTTTGCTCCTTATTGCCCGTGCCCGCATTCTGTCCGTTGTTTCCTCCCGAACATGCGGACAACAGCAACACCATGACAACCATGATGCATAAGCTGGCTGCCGTGAATTTCTTAACCCCACCGTGAGCGCTCATGTTCTTTCCCCTTTACCGTTATGATGGATTTCGACCGTACACTCGCTTTTACGGCGGTCTTTACTGCGACCATATCCGAATCAGTTCGCCCGCTCCCCTGTTCAACGCTCCCGTCGCGGCGGGGGACAGAAGCTGCTGCTGCTGCACAGACGCATCGTTGATGTAATTTAGAAAATCCGTCAGGTACGCAATCGCATTCGGGGTATCCCCCTGAGCGATCAGAATTTGAATGATTCCGAGTCTGTACTGCAGCTGGGTGGCCAACGTTCCCGTGATTTGTCCGTCTCCTTCATAAAGGGTGACAATCTGCTTGATCGCATCTACATTGACATACGATTCGTTAACCTCGCGAATCCGGTCCAGTTGATAGGCTTTGGCATTCGTATCAGTAATCGTATTCTCCGGCTGATTCGGCAGATCGAACACCCATACGGCCGCAAACGGAACGCCTGCGTCATGGACGGCGGTAATGAGCCGTTCGAAATTTTGCCGTGCCGGCTCGTGACCGATGCTTTCGCTCGTTCCGAATTCGCCGACAAACAACGGTTTGTTCGCTTCCGTCGAAATCTGCATCAGCTTGCCCAGCAATTCCTCCACCGGGACCGTCCTTGAGAACCGCTGCTCTTGCATATCGTAGATATGCACGCTGATTGTATCCATCGGATCGGGATTGTCCTTGTTCAGCATATCCGCGAACTGCTGCTCCGTGTCCTGATCCCAAGATAAATATTGCTCCTGATGCCACTCGGAAGAGCGGGGAAGAGAATTGCCGGAAATAATGATCCGATCCGGATCGTATTTGCGTACTTCCGTGGCGAATACCGTAAACGCCGAACGGATCATTGCATGCGTAAGCTCGTCGTCTGCCGTGCGGAATGTCGGCGTGCCTAACTCCGGGATGACCGGCGGCCGCCATTCACTGGCATTCGGCAAATCCGAGGACAAATTGTATTCGTTTCCAAATTCCCAGCCCCAAATCGCCGGAGAGTCCTTGTAGCGCGACACCACCTCGCTGACATACTGCTTCATGAACTGCTGCACCTCGCTGTCAAGCGACCCCCAGCGGTTTATCGGCTCCCCTACCATATCGGCGACGGAGAACGACGTCCAGAAGAAAGACGGAATGAGTCCGACATGGTTTTGTTCCGCCGAATGAACGAAATCGTCAAGAATTTCGAAATATTTCTCCTTGTCTTCTTTATACAACTGCCACTGGCTCGGGTAGTAAGGCGCTACGGAAAAACGGGCGAACGGGATATGGTGCTCTCCCAGCACTTGAAATCCGTCCCGGTAAGACGTGTCGCTATTCGCCGGATCTTCAAGTGTCCTGACAAAACCGCTGTAATAATTAACTCCGATTCCCCTATAAGGTATTCCGTCTTTCATCAGCATCCCGTCGTCATTCACCTGCAAGCCAAGCTGCTGCTCCCCGCCCGTTTCCTGTGCAAAGCCTGCGTTCTGGAACAGGCACATCATAACGAGAACGGACATTAAAATAAGCGAAATACGTTTCTTCATACCAAAACCTCCCTGCAATTGGATAAAACGGCTAAGCGTTCTTATGCGGCAAGTCTCGGATCGTCGATCCGATTTCGACCTATCCTCCTCTCGATTTGATTAATTATTAAGTTAATATTTCTTAAAATGTAAATTAATATTATCTACAATTTTTATTTATGTCAATGTAAATATTTCGCGATAAGCCGACAATTGTTGATTAATTTTCAAATAAATATTATGATAAAATAAGCTGTGCTTATGAAGGAGTTTATTATGGAGAAAAAAGTGACATTACGCGATTTGTCCGAAAAGCTGGGGTTATCGACAGCCGCCGTGTCCAAAGCGCTTCGCGGCCATGAGGGGGTAAGCGAGGCCACTCGCAAGCTGGTAATGGAGATGGCGAGGTCCATGCAATACAAGGGCATCTCCGAAGCGAAGGCGGAGGATAAGCAGACGGACAACATTTATATTATTGTGGACCACAGAGAGTTGAAGGAACCGCATACGATGTCCACCTATTTTTTTATCGACAATGCGCTGAAGGCACAAGGCCTGGAAGTGTCCATTCACGGTGTACCGATCGACGGGGACGACCGCGCCATCTTCTCGCTGATTGAGCGGGAACGGCCGCTCGGGCTGCTGCTGTTCGGGCGCTTTTCGCCAAAATTCGCGGAGGAGCTGAAGGCGACCGGCATCATCATTATCGTCATCGATTACGATTATCCATCCTTGAATTTCGACGTCGTCATGCCCAATGATTATCAGGGGGCATTCACCGCCGTGCAGCATCTGGTACGCGCCGGTCATCAGCAGATCGGCTACATCGGCGACCGCAAGCTGTCGCCCGGGTTTCACGATCGCTACAACGGCTTTATCGATGCGCTTGAATATTGGGGGCTCGTTGCCGTCCCCGATTACATTTACGACCTGCGGCTTAAAGACGTCTATGGTAAAGTCGATTTCAGTCCGTTAATCGAGCATTTGGATACGTCCCGTTTGCCTACCGCCTTCTTCTGCGCTAATGATCCGATCGCTCAAGTGCTGAACAACGGCTTGAATGCGCGGGGCGTCAAGACGCCTGAAGAGGTGTCCGTCGTCGGCTTCGACAACCTGGATTCGTCCCAATGGCAGTACCCGCCGCTCACGACCATCAACTTCCCGCGCGAGCATATCGCCCAGACTGCGGTTGATCTGTTGTTCTGGCGGAAGCAGAACCCTCAGGCGCCCTGCCGCAAAATCCTTGTGCATCCCGACCTGATCATCCGCAAATCGGTCGTCCCCCCGCAGAAAAGATAGGCAGGCCTGATTGGCCGAGGGTGATCGTGTAGGGGCTGTCCCTAAAGGATGTCAGCGAATGAGTCAGTCCCAATCTATGTACAAAGACGCTTCCAAAACCACTATGTAAGTGGGGATGGAAGCGTCTTTTTTGTCAGGAAATTTGATTCGTTAGTATCCGTATACTTTGAATTCCCGGATGGAAGCCCAATCTCCTCCGCTTCCCGTTATTGTGACCTTTACGTATCGGTAACTTCCACCGAGGGCGTCATTCACATCCTGGGAATCCACACCGCCCGGTGTATAATCCAACAGCGTTGTCCATGTGCTGTTATCGGTTGATCCCTCGATCTTGTATTTCCAGTTTTCATTGGCATAAAATTTGGTCAATGCGCCCAAAAGCGTATAATTGGCTCCCAAATCCACCTTGAACCACTGGGGCATGGACGCATCGGAAGCCCACCAATACGTATTGTCGTTGCCATCCACGGCATTGGAGGCATTGTTATTGGTGGATGAGGTGGCGGTCTTGCTTTGGGATAATAATTGCGGTGCCGCGTAGACCTCCAATTCGGCGATCTGACTTAAGTAATTGTTCTCGGCCGCATGATAGCGCTGCCTGGTGGAAGTCAGCTTCACATACCTGGCGTTCACGGCGGCAAAGCTGAAATGCTGCCCGCCCAGCGGTTTCGGATAACCGGTTTTGCTCACAACCGTGCTCCATGAGTTTCCGTCAACCGATACGCTGATCGTGAAATCGACCGGAAAGCTTTCCCCCAGATTGCCCGCGTCATTGCGGGGGAATAGCTGAACGGCGCCGATATTGTGAACCGTCCTCAAGTCTACCGTCAAATACTCCGTGCGGTTCTCCGCGCCGTTGTCACTGGACCAGCCCCCCGACAGCGGGCCGGAATTGCGGAGTCCATCCACCGCTTTCGTGCGGTCCCAATTTCCCGTCAGGGACGAAGATGTTTCCACCGGCTTGTTCAGAGCCAGATTGATTCCCGGAGAGGTGTCGGGGTACACCTCCAGCTCTCTCAGATTCGCCCAATTCCCACCGATCGTGCCCGTGAAATAAACTCTCAAATACTGATAGGTACCGGTGACGGTTTCCGTGACCGGTGCTGTGGAGGAACCCGTAACCCCGCTTGCCGTACGGTCGATCAAGGTCGTCCAGACCGGGTCCACGAGACTGTTTGTTCCTTCGATCCGATATTTATAGGTATCTGCGACATCGAACGTCATGACGACCCGCTTCAGCGGATAGGCATTGCCGAAATCGACGCGGAGCCATGCCGGGAACACGCTGCCTGACGTTACCCAATGATTCGATGAGGCTGCGTCTCCGTCGGTAGCCACCTCCGGCCAATAATCGGTCTGGCTGTCCCCGCCGTTGACGCTGGAAGCGGCCGTCGGTTTCCCCATCGCGATGTTGGACGTAGCTGACGGAATAACCGCGGCGTCCGGGTTAACAAGCTCGAACGAATGCGTCCCGGCTGTTGACATGATCGCCTCCACATTCCCATCCGCATCGGCGGCAGCGCTCTGATTGACGCCGTCCACTTTCACCGTATAGACGGCGTTCGGAGTCTGATTGATAAACCGAACCGCGATATTCGTGGGCAGCGCCGATGCCTGAACCGAAAATTTGTATTTGGTCGTATAGGTCACCTGCATATGCTGTCCGCGCCACTTGTATTTCACAACCGAGCCTGCCATGCTGTCGTTGATAAAGGGCGCGAGAACAAGACGGTTGTATTGCGGCTGAAATCCGTACCCGTAGGTGTACAAGCCCCATATCGGCATTATATGCGACGGGAAACCGTTAAAGCTGTCTCCTCCCACCAAATCCGCCCGCGTTACTCCGTCCCTCTTCCAGGAACTGCCGAAGAAATGGGTCTGCTGGAAATAAGACAGGAACCTGTTGATATAGTAGGGAATTTTGTTCCGGTCGCCATATGCGGGATAACCTGCGTAGAAATCTCCGTCGACGGCACCATACCAGCCTCCGTTCTCACCTATGAACAGTCCCGCGTAGTCGTCTCCCTGAGGTGCAGGAGCCCATGCGTTCCGCAAATCCCTAACCGTCGTGACATGAAACCCGAGATCGAAATTCTGTTGGTCCCTCTCAACCGATTCAACCACTTGCTTCATCCTGTCTTTGGACATCACCCCTGCCCGCAAAGCGGCTGCATTGGAAGGGACATAACGGACATCCCCGCTGTCCGAGCCGTAGGCGAAAGATTTCGTGGCCGGAGACCACAGACCGGTGCCGTCTCCCAGATTGCGGTTCATGTTGGTCTTCAAGGTGGCGGCAATATTCTCGTAAGTCTGCGCTTTGGCCGTATCCGCCAATACATTTCTCTCAAGCTCCGCCCATTTTACGAGCGACTCGTAGAACATCGCCGACATATAGGCATTGTAGGTACCGACGGATTTCTCCCAATAGTCGTTATAGCCGAGCATCAGTCCCGGGTTCGTAGGTGAATGGTTCTTGACAACATACGTTGTGGGATCGACGTAGTTGGCTATCGCAAAATCCAGGGCTTTCTCGCCGGATAACTTCATCCCGTTCAGCCAGTTCGTATCACCGTTCAGCGCATACAAGTTGGAGATGGCGATAACATACCCGAACTGCATATCATGGTACACTTTGCCCCATAAGTCCTTACTCTGATCCTCCCAGGGAAACGGGGAAATGACATGTCCGTTCACGTCCTGGACCCAGTCCCTAATATTGTTGAGACCGTTCTTCATCGTAACCAGTGCGTTCGAGTCTCCCAGCAAGCCGATGCTGTTGACATTCCAATGCTGCTCAAGTGGAGGATTCTCATAAAAATAGGTCGGCCCTTCAATCGTAACTCCATGATTCCTGCCCATAATGCCCATCCGGCCATAATCATTCAAGGCCTGGGACAGTTGGTACTCATTCATGCCGTTCAACGTTCCCAGATCGTAATAGCTGTCAAAAGAGTCCGGCGTAAAGGTCAACGTCGTCTGCACGTTCTCGTTCGCCGCCGCGTTAACGTCACCGAAGATTCTGTTGCCCGTATGCCTGACCTGCCCCGTATAATACCCCCAACCATCGGGCTTCGGGCTCTGCGGCCCGCTTGCATAGAGCAGCCCTGAACCGGTGCTCGAAGCCACCAGGTTCATGCTGAGCGGCTTCGTCGACCCCGCATCCAGCCGGTCCACTTCCGTCGCCGCACCGCGCGCAAGCCCGCTTCGGTTCGTCGTCCCGTCAACCTTCAGCGCCCAATTGTCCGCCTGCGTGGAGAGCAGAACGAAGCTGGTATCCTCGGACGATTTGCGCACATTATTCTCGGCCGAATATCCGGTTCCCCCGGCCAGCGACCATTTCTGCGCGGATGCCTCGCCGCCTACCCACCACTGGGCGCCGCTGGCCGGCCATCTGATGCTCTGTACGGCGTCCTGCTTAAACACGAGTGTCGGCGTCCCCTGCTCCTGGGCCGTATAGGCAGAACCATATGTACGGCTGAGCTTGTATTGAAGATTGGCATCGCTGACGGTGAACGTCCACGTCTCGCTGGCCACAGCGGTTGCGAAGGAAGCGGTCACCACGTTGCCACTGACCGTGACAGATGGATTTACCGATAGCGCTTTCGATGTATTCCAGCCTCCATCCGTCTGATAGGCTTCGATTTCGGCCAGCTGCATGCGATACGCATTGGACTCGTTCGGATCGGCCCGGAGACTGGTGCCGGTCACCTTGATATACCTGGCGTTCGCGGCTGCAAAAGAAAACGATTGTTTGCTGCTTCCCTCCGGCTGCGGATAAGCGGTCCGGGAGACAACTGTACTCCATGTGGAGCCGTTGTCGGATAACTCGATGGTGAAGTCAGCCGGAAATCCTTTGCTGCTGTCGTAACGGGGATGCAGGTCGATACGGGCAACGCTGTATACGGCTCCGAGATCGACCGATACCCATTCCGTATGATTGGCATTCACATTGGAATTGCTGCTCCAGCCGAGGGGACCGGATGCTATTTTCCCATCCGTCGCCTTGGCAGCTCCCCAGGCAGCCGTTTCGAGCGAGCTTGAGGAAGTAACGCTTTTTCCGAGCGCCAGATTTTTTCGAACCGCCGAAAAAATGCCCTCACCTTGCTCCAACAGCTCTTTGTTGTCGATTTTGAAGGAAGACACAACCGCTTTGCCGTTATAATCCAGCGTTGCGCTGTACCTTGTACCCGCCATGGTCACCTTCTTGTTGGCCGTGTCGTTCGTCACGGTCGCCGCGCTGGCCGTGCCGGATAACGTGAGCCACGCTACCAAGCCGGCGCAGATTACCCCGTAAACATAGAAAGTCCGTCCGTATTTCAAACCCATCCTAAACTCCTCCTTGTACGGAAATCGGTTCAAAAAAAACAGGGCATCGGCAAGGAAGCGACAACAATAGACGTCTTCTTTGTACGAAAGCCCTGTGATCAGGCGGCTGGCGGTATTATCGAATGACGACCTGGAAGCTGTCCAGCTGCCGCTGCAGCTCCTGAATGATTTTGTCCAAGCCGGCTGCCATCATCTTTTCCTTGACGACCTGAATATCCGCTTCAACGTCGACTTTCACGATCCCGTAATACAGCGGTGTCAAATATTGATTCGTAATATCTTTAATGGCTGCATCATAGCTTTTGACACTTTCGTAATTCGGCGTGAAATTGCGGATATTCGTCTTCATCAAATGCGAGTTCACGAGGTCCAGCACTTCATCGTAATTCGGAAGCCCGTTGGACGGCGAATAGAAGAAGAGGTCATTCCTCCAGCCCCATGGCGAAGCATCGTTTGGCGGGAAGCTTTTGCTGTCCGGCAGCGAAACGAGCTTCTTGTCCGCCGTCAGGTCGAAATGCTTGCCTTTGATTCCGTAAGTCGTCAGATTGTTGTATTCTTCGTCGTTGCGGAACAGATCAAGCATCATCAACGCACGCTCGTAGTTTTTGGATTTGGCGCTGATTGCATTGCCGTTGTTGATGAACGGGTTGGCCAGAAACGGTTTGTCCGGGTTGGTGGTAAAGAACTGCAGATCCCATTGCGGATGGGTGGGCTGCAGCGCCTGGTAAGTCGCCGTGCTGTTGATCAGATTCGTGTACAAGGTGGCGCTTTTGCCGTTCTTGAACGTATCCTTCACTTTGTCGACGATCGCTCCTTTTGCCCAATACCCTTTCTGATTCCATTTCTGCAGCCTCTTGAACAGGTCGATCGCTTGAGGCGTGTCGAAGATTGTCATGATCTGGGGTTTATTATCGTTGATATTGACCCCCAGAATGGAAAAATTGAGGCTGTAAATATCATTGGGGCGGGTCAGCTCTTCCTGTACGAAGTTTTCCAGACCGACCGTATCCCAGGGGATCATGTCTTTCTCATTCGTCTTGACGGCGTCCAAGTAGTTCTCGAAGTCATCGAGCGATTGAATGCCAGGCAGCCCGTATTTCTTCAGCAAATCACCGCGCACGCCGTAACCATTGATCGTCGTTTCATGGGCGTTCATCGGAAGCGCGTACAGTTTGCCGTCCACCAAAGCGGAATCAAACACATCCTGCTCCGTCTTTTCGAACGTTTGGGGAGCGTACTGTTTCAGATCTTCCTGGGTAATTTCGTGAAACGCCCCATTTCTCGCATTCTCGAAATACCCGTCCCAGTTCGCTGTCTGAATCACATCGAACTCTTCTCCGGATGAGAGAATAAGCGGTATTTTCGTATGCACGTCGGCCCACGGAATAAATTCCAGTTCCACCGTCGCGTTAATGTCCTGTTTCAGCTTTCTGTTTACTTCTTCATAGACAAGCCCCGTGTCCGGCGGATGATTCCCGATCATGATCATCTTGAGCTTGACCTCTTTGGATATATCCGGTTTGCCCGCTTCAGGAGAACCCGCTGAGCCGTCTGTTTCGGAAGATGGTGCATTCGACGGCGCTGATGGAGCCTCTTTCTCTGACGACGAACAACCCGATACCAGAGCTATTACCACCCATACGGCCACAATTATGCCAATCAATCTGTTACGCTTCAATTCTGACACCCTCCTTGTTTTGTAATGAAGCTATATAAAATCAGTCGCCTGATATTATCCCTTTACAGCTCCAAGCGTAACGCCGTTGACAATAAACCGCTGTGCGATCGGGAAAACGATCAGGATCGGCGCAATGACCAGCGACGTGACGGCAAGCTTTACCGTTTCTTTCGGAAAATCCGCCACTGCAATGCCGCTCATCTGCGTCATTTGCTGAATGGAATCGGCTTTATTCAATAGATTGTACAAATAATACTGCAGCGTGATCAGATTCTGATTCGTAATGAACAGAATCGAGCTGAAAAAATCATTCCAGTATGCCAGCGCGATGAACAATCCGATCGTGGCCAGCCCCGGCTTGGCAATCGGAATCATGAGCCGGCGGAATACGGTGAATTCGCCAGCTCCGTCGATTTTTCCTGACTCCACAATTTCCTCCGGAAGGGAAGCAAAAAAACCTTTCATAACCAGGATATTGAACACATTCAAGAGCAGGGGAATCAGCAGCGCCAAATAATTGTTTTTCATGTGCAGGTACGACACCATCACGATATAATAGGGAACCAGACCGCCGCTGAAGACGGAAGTAAAATAAATGTAGAAGGAAATGACGTTCCGGTATTTCAACGTTTTTCTTTGCAGCGCATATGCCGTCATGGCGGTAAGAAACAGCCCGACGGTCGTACCGATAACGGTGAGCGATACCGAGATCAGCCCTGCATGTAGCAGCTCGCCCGGCACCTCGAACACCAGCCGGTAGGCCGCAACCGACCATTCCCGGGGAAGCAGGCTGTACCCGGTGCGGATGACCTCCTCTTCATTGGTGAACGACCCCGCTACAATGAACAGCACGGGGATGATGCAGAGCAGGGAACAGAAACCGATGATCGAATACCCCAGAACGTGAAACCAGAACCTGTCGGAGCCTAGATGCTTCATGAGCCACTCTCCTCAAAAAAGGGAATAATCCGGATTTGTTTTTTTTACGAAATAATTAGTCACCATGATGACCACAAAACACATGACGGATTGGAACAAGCCTGCGGCTGCGGACATGCCGATATCGGATGATTTAATCAAGGATCTGAACACGTAGGTATCGATGACATCCGTTGCATCAAACAGAATACCGTTATTGCCGATCAGTTGATAGAACAGGTCAAAGTTTCCCCTGAAAATATTTCCAATTGCGAGTAGTGTCAATATGATCGTCGCCGGAGTCAGGGAAGGCAGCGTAATCCGGCGTATCCGCTGAAAAATATTTGCGCCGTCGATCTCCGCCGCTTCCTTGATGCTGGGATCGATGCCTACGATAACCGAGAAATAAACAAGGGATCCGAAGCCAACCGATTTCCAGTTGTTAAAGAAGACCAGAATATATTTCCAGAACCCTTCACGGTTATAGAAGTCCACGGGTTCCAGCCCGAGCGCTTTCAGCAGCGTGTTGACGGAGCCGAATTCAAAATTCAGCAGATTGTAAGCCATAATGCCGACAATGACCCATGAGATGAAATAAGGAAACAGCAGGGTCGTCTGGATCAGCTTTTTGACATATTTCCCTCCGAGCTCCGCCAGGATGACGGCGATCAGGATCTGCAGGACAATCCCGGTTATAATAAATGCCGCATTGTACAACACCGTGTTTTTCACAATGATCCAGGCTTTCCCGGAGAGGAAGAAAAAGTCGAAATTGCGGGTGCCGATCCACGGGCTCATGAACAGTCCCTTATCATAGCGGAACTGCTTGAAAGCAACGACAAGCCCGGTCATCGGCAGGTAAGAGAGCACCAAATAAAACAAAATGGCGGGCAGCAGCATTCCATACAGCACCCTGTTTTTTTTCAATTCTGCGATAATACCGCGCTTCGTCATCTTTATCGCTCCTGTTTTCTCGCGTCTTCTCTTGGATATGCCTTAATTGTAAACGCTTTTATTTTTGTCCGGTAGATTGAAAAAACAACGAAAAGACGAAATTCCAACGCATTTGCCATAACCTTGAGAGGGGAGTCACTGCAGGTCCGCCCTGGATCGGCGAAGCCGCTGCTTCATATCCCCCTTGGGTGGATTCTTCAGCTGTGCCGGATCAATCATGGTTTGCCCTCGGTTCGATAACCGAAACCAGATCCGGGATATGATGGGGAAAGAAAGAGCCGGTTTCCGTGAAAATGAGACTGAATTCGGCGAGTCTGCTGCGACGGACACATTTGAGAACGATCTCGCTGTCTCCTTTGGGCAAATGAATGCTGGAGAGATGACGATTCTCCGCCGTCCACCAATCGGCATGTTCCACCTCGCTGATTTTCTCCCCGTTCAGCCACAACGTATAAGCATCCGAATGGCCGATGAGAAGATTCACCTCCCGCTCTTCATCCAGACGGATACGCCGGATGGCGTATACCACGCATGGTCCTTGAAATCCGATCAGATCGGATAGCTCGAACAGATCCTCCTTGATGTTCGCAACGACATAATCCTGCCTGAGGCCGATCCTTCCGATATCGGCGATATACGGATAGTCCGGCTGCACCTTCGTGTTGAGATGGTATTGTCTGACAAGATCGGCTGTCCGGTCGGGCGTCTCGCCCTTGATATGGCTGTAATAAAACTCCCCGAGCTCCGTTCTGGGAACTTCCGCATAATTTTCCCAGAATGGCCCGAACACCTTCCATACCTGCGCCCCGTTCAGCCCGAATTCAAGCGAAGCGCCAGCGAATTCGGCTCGCAAAATATTTTTCTCACACATCTGCTCAACTGTGTCCGGAATGCACAGCCGCAAGCCGATTCTGGCAGACTGTCCGGCCGGAATCGCCACTTCCGTTTCCGATATCTCAAGGTTCCAGCCGGCTGGAACCTTGATGGCGATTTTACCGTCGACGGAGGCTTCCGTTCCATTTGTGACCAAGAGCGACAGCATCTTGCTTTCGTTCCAGCCGATCACCGGATCGCCCTCATAATCGACAGCCAGCCGGACGGCCGGAGCAGGCCGCCCGGCGGATACCGGCGTTAGCTGAGGAGCATCGGCAATTTCAATCTCCCGGTTCAGCTCAGACGCAACAGTCAATCCGATGCGGCAGGTATCCTCCGCAAGGTCCTTCAGCAGATTGCTTCTTCTCTTTACGCGGGCATCCAATTTGTAGCTTGTATCATAGAATTGATAGGTTTCAATGAGATGATGCGCTCCCGAAATAATGCCGAGCAGAGCGCCCGCCGTTGCGCAGCTGCAGTCGGTATCGAACCCGCAGTTCAGCGCAATCATGGTCGTCTCCAGAAAATCGTTATGCCCATATAGAAGCGCGAGCAGCGTAAATCCGATATTCTGATACAAGTTGGTGCAATCCGGATGACCGTAGTCGCGCAGGATCCACGATCGCACCACTCTCCAGTCCGGCTCCGTCTGCGACCACTGCAGCGTATGCTTGACGAGTCTTTCAATTTTCGAGGTTTGGGGCAGATATTTCATTCCGGTCCGGATCAAAGTCCCAAGGTCGTTCTCGAAGAAAGCAGCGGCTTCCATCGCCGCCCAAAAACGCTCGGCGTGAACCGAATCTCCCGCGTGATCGAGCACGCCATCCTTCCCGGCATATTCCGCTGCAAGCTCCGGATTGCCCGGGCAGATGCAGGCCCAAATCTCCGAGCGGATCGGGCATCCCATACCGTTGATATAATACCGGTTGTTAAACGCCCCCGATAACGGAGGCATGATGCCCCGGGCATAATTCTTCTTGAAATAGGCATATTCACCAGGCACAAAAGGGTACAGCGAGTAGAACGCTTCCGCCAGATCAACAGACGTGAGATGGATTCCTTTCTCCTCAAGCGCATGCAGCCATATGACCTGCAAATCAAGATCGTCGTTCGGCAGCATCTCCTTTAATGCTTTGACATCATAGCTGTAGTCGAACAGTTCTTTCCGCCCCTCAAATGGGGCGCCTATCGTTCCGGAGATGCTTTTCCCCAGCCACGCTCCATATACCTTGTCCAAATAATTGTCGTAAGAAAGTATCATTTGTTCAGCTCCTCCTCGGTCTACCCGTATTTTAAGCCGGTTCCGCAGCCGGCGACAGGCTGAAAAAACAACGAAAGGAGCAAAATTCTATGCTCTTTTTTTCATTCCGTTTATCAGCAATTGCCAAACAATCGGTCTATCCCTTACGATGGTGATAGATTGGACAATCGGGAGGAAAAGGAATGCTCAGAGCCATCGTAGTGGATGACGAACGGATGACACGAGAGACTCTCTGCACGCATGTGCCTTGGAAATCATTAGGGTTCGACAGTGTGGAGCAAGCCCATAACGGGGCGCATGCGTTGGAGCTGGTAAGCCGGACGGCGCCGGACCTGATTTTGAGCGATATCCGGATGCCGGTGATGGACGGAATCGAATTGGGCAAACGCGTACACGACCTGCATCCGGAATGCAAACTCATTTATTTAAGCGCTTACACGGATAAGGAATATTTTAAATCAGCGATTCAATTATCTGCGGTTGACTTTATCGAGAAACCTCTCGTTCTGGAAGATATTATTAGAGTGGTGCAAAAGGCGGCAAATTCCTGCCTGGAAGAACACCGGAGGAAACAGGAAATGTCCGCCCTTCTCAAGCAGAAGCTTGCCCTGGATTTATGCAGTCCCGGATCGGCGGACACCAGTTGGAGCACATCCCTCCAGCCGTTTGGCTTGGCGGCAGATGGAACGTACCGGACCGTGCTGGCCGAGTTTAATCTGGATCATGTCAGCGGCATGGAAGAGAAGCTGGCCCGTCGGACGGCTATTATGAGGCGGCTTGCGGACCACTTTTCCGGCTACGGCTTTATGGTGCTGTCCGGCCCGATTGACCACCATCTTGTCGTTCTTCATTTCAGTCTGGCGGCACCTGGTGAAGAGACGAACCTGATGTCCGGTCTTCGTGCCTTTTGCATCGGCGATGCGGCTGAGACAGAGGAAGTGTTTATGGCTGTCGGCAACCAGGTGCAAGGCGTAGAGAATCTCTACCGTTCCTATGAATCCGCTCTCGTGCTGCTCGACAGCCTGTTCTATGCCGGTTACGGGTCCGTGGTCGCGCATGCTGAAGTTCCGGGGGATTCCTATGTGTTCGAGGAAGGCGTTATTGATTTCTTCATCCGCTGCCTGAAACAAAACCAGATGGAAGAAGCGCTCCGCACCATCGATTTCATATTGAATGGAATTGCATCATCCCCATCAACTCCGGTCCGTTATGTGAAGAACGGCTTGTATCGGCTCATTGCCGGAATGAACGGGGTGTTGGAGGAGCTGCGGGTATCTTCCGAGCGGTCTGCAGCAGACTTGCCGCAAGAGCGGACATTCATTTGGGAGCCATTGTTCGCCACTTCAACGCTTCCGGAGCTTGGACAACTCGTCAAGAAATGGATGACCGCCGCCTTTGCCCAATTGCGCAGCGATCATGAAATGCCGCAGCTTGCCTTGGAGATCAAACAGTTCATTCTGGACCATCTGCAGGACCGGGAGCTGTCCGTCCATGCTGTCGCCAGGCATTTTTTTCTGTCACCCAATTATATCTCGTTCCTGTTCAAGAAAGAGAGCCGGACGACCATCAGCCAGTTCATTACGAAGTCCAGACTGGAACGGGCCAAATCGCTGCTGATGCAGCATAAATACAAACAAACTGAGATCGCTTTGAAAATCGGGTACTCGGACCCCAAATATTTCGCCAGAGTGTTCAAAAAAGAATTGGGAATGACCCTGGCGGAGTTCAGAGCAAGGAACCGTATGTGATGGCCTTCTTCTACGGCTGGTTTGGTAATCTGTCCCTCAAGCAAAAACTGTTTTTAACCTATGGCATTCTCATTATTTTGCCTCTCAGCTCCTATACCATGTTCTCGTACATGCAAATCTCATCTCTGGTAAAAAAACAAACGATGATTTCCGCCAATCAACTGTTCGAAGAAGCCGCTTCCGCCGTATCGAACAAAGTCGCTCAAATGGTGAACACGCTGGATATCGTATCGATGGACAGCATGATTAACGAAATTATCAGCAGCCGCACCGACAACTACAATATCAATGAACAGCTGCGGGATTACCAGAACCTTGAGCTTTTTCTGAACAATTTGGAACGAAACAAAGAGCTGTATCATATCCGTCTGTATTTCAATAATGAGGCGATTTACACGGATGAGCGGATCAATTTGTTCAGTATGGAATCAATCAAAAAAGAAGCGTGGTTCAAGGATCTCAACCATTCCAGCTCGACGACGGTCTGGTTCAACCCTCCCTTGGGGGAAATACGTTCGGACCGTGAAGAGGACCGGCTTGTATCCGTCGCGAGATTTGTTTGGAACTTGCGGAGTCTCTCGCAGAAGTCAGGCATTTGCAGAATCGACATTCCGCAAAGCTCACTGGACCGCATTCTGACCAGTGCCAAAATCTCGACACGCAGCTCCGTTTATTTGCAAAATGGTAACGGCGATATTATTGCGAGCTCCGGCTCCGATGATCCTCGTATCCGGATTTCCCAAGAGCGATTAGCAGCCGATATTCCTGAACAACAATGGTCAACCATAAATGTGGACAAACAGGATCTCCTCGTAAGCAGGCAGCCCATTGCCAGGACAGATTGGAATCTCGTTTCCGTTGTTCCGCTGAGCAGTGTCTTCACAGCGGTTCACAATCAAAGAGACCAGATGCTGTTGGTCATGTTCGCCATTGCGACGATCGCCTATTTCCTTGCCTATTATTTGGCGAAGCTCAGCACAAAAAGCATTCACCGGCTGTCCCGGAAAATGCGGAATGTGCAATCGGGGGATCTGGAGCCCCTTACAGTCACTCATCAAGGAAACGACGAAATTGGACAGCTGATGAACAGCTTCAACTTTATGATCGGGAAAATATCCCGCCTCGTCGATGACCAGTTCGAGTCCGGAAAAGCGTTGAAGCAGGCGGAACTAAAAACGCTTCAGGCGCAAATCAATCCCCATTTTCTATATAATTCGCTGGATCTTATCAATTGTCTGGCCATCGACCGCCAAGTTCCGGAAATATCGAAAATGATCGTTTCACTTACCGACTTTTATAAGCTCGGATTAAACAAAGGCAAGGAATTTGTACCCCTGCAGGATGAGCTTAAACACGTCAAAGCTTATGTTGATATTCAGAATATGCGCTTCGATGGAGGGATCGCGCTTGTTCTCGACATTCCGCAGCAGCTGATGACTTATCCCGTTCTGAAATTGACGCTGCAGCCTTTGGTGGAAAACGCCATTCTGCACGGCCTGCGGGAGAAGCCGAATCAGAATGGGACCATACGGATTTCCGGCACGCTAACGGACAAGACCATACGACTGACAATCGCCGATGACGGAATCGGAATACCTCCGGAACGGCTGGACAGTTTGCTCCATAACAAAACAGAGCCCGATTCCATTCACGGATTCGGACTGAGCAACGTAAGGGAACGACTGGTGCTGACCTATGGCGAGCCATACGATCTGCGTCTGACAAGCGAATATCAGAAAGGGACAACGGTCGAGCTATATTTTCCTGCCAATGCTGAAACTGACAACCACTGACTCTCTTATAGGTTGAAAAAAGACACCGATTCGCTCGGTGTCTTTTCGAATAGACCTATGGCTTGCCCGGAAGATCGTTATAAATTATTGGCGACGACTTTGTTCGTTCCCGTCGCGCTGTCTTGAATGCCGCTGCCGGATTCGGACGTATCGTTCGAGGTGATGATGTAATAATTCAGCGTTCGCGCCCCGTCGTCGAACAGTCCAATGCCGTTGCGGTCGTAATCGCTGAACACGCGGTTATTGCTAACAATGACGTGCTTGCCGCCTTCGATCTGCAGGCTGTCGCAAGTCGTGCAGTTGGCCGGGTTCGTCCGGTTGTACACCACATTGCGTTCGAGGATGTTGCCTGTAATTGTGACGTTGTCGCCCTTGGAGTATATGGCTTGCAGCTGCTGGTCGCCGATGCGGTTGTCTGCAATCGTAATCTTGTTGGTGCCTTCCTCGATCAGGATGCCCTTTCGGGTCGATGTCCCCTCCTCGTCTCCCGCGCCGATCCACGAATCGGCCACCGTCACGCGGCTCGAGCCGCCAGCGATGTAAATTTGCTGATGATGGGCGTTCTCGACTATACAGTTGACGATATAACGCGCAAATCCGGTACCCCCGCTGACAATTCCATAGTTGTAAGCTGCGCCGTTGATGACGGTTGTTTTGTCGATATTGATCCCATTGGAGTTCCCATCCATCATGATGCCGACGTTCGTCGGCTCAAGGAATGTCGACGTCAGCTTGTAGTCGGCGCCGGACCAAAACACGATGTTGGCCCCCGGTAATACCGAAGTTGTCCGCATACTGCCCGTGGTCATGACGAGGCTGTTCTGGATCGTTACGAACTGCGTGTTCAGACCCGAATCGTTCTTCACGCCGACGGAAATTCCGTATGCGGCATTGTAAACCGTGACTCCCTCAAGTGTTGTGAAGCGCGCACGGTCGATGCGAATGCCGTAGGACGGCGATGTCGTAACGTTGCTGTTCGGAGCGACAGAACGGTCGATGGTCAAATTTTTCACTTTATTGTGCGTCGTATTGTGCATATCGGTCGTGTCGCCGATATGAATGACCGCGTCCGTGCTTTTGTTCAGGAAAACGACCGATCCTTTGCCCGTTCCCTCCAATTGCACGTTATGTGCGGTTACACGGAGGGTCGAACTGATCTTGTAGGTTCCTTTCGGAAAAAAGACAACGCCGCCGCCCGCGCTCTGAGCGGCATTAATGGCATTCTGAATAGCCGTCGTATCGTCCGCGACACCGTCTCCGACCGCGCTGTAGGGAGCGGCCTTCACGTTAATGTCGCTCGTGCCCGCCGCCTGAACTCCTCCCGGAGCAATCACGGCGATCCCAACTAACAAAACAAACGCCAGCCAAACGCTTACTGATTTCTTGCTACTTTTCAACAGCCTCATCATCTTATTGCCTCCTCTTCGATTTAAAAGCCAGCTTGATAATTGCCCGTGCTTAAGAACGGTCCGTCCGACGATGGCGGACCGCTGTGACGCATGGATTTGAATGGCCCCGAGTGGTTAAGGCTTCTGTCACCTCCCTTCAGATCCGCCTGATCAGGCACGCCGGCAATCGACAACCAGTGTTCCAGGCGCCTCGGCAATACGCAGCCGAATGCCTTCCCGCAGCTCCTCACCACGGTATTGTCCGATCTGCGTATCGCCCAGCACATCGTACAGCCGGTACGCTCCGTCCGCATCCATCCACGGAAAACGAACTGTCTCCTCCTCGTCGCCGCAAGCCTCCGGACGAAACAGCAGCACAAGACCTTCCCCCTCAGGAGACAGCTTGGCCGCTCCGTCCCATATAGCCGACTGCGTGTGAATACGTCCGCCGACCGTGACATAAGGGTGGAACCGCCGGTCCGCATGCTCGGGGCAATCCGGGGCGCGCAGCGCGTCGGATACTTTGAACCAAGCGTAGAAGTCGCAGCGCTGCCGGTAAGCTTTGACCCAATCGAACCAGTGGCGATAATATTGCTTATCCTCTTCGGACAGCTTCCGCAAGTCCCCGTAGTAGAGACCGTGCGCAAGGAGCACCGACCAAAAGCCGTACGTTTTTGCCAGAGGATCCGTCAGATGACATGCGCCGAAGTTGAGCGTATAGCTCGGTACGATCCGGCTGCGGGTATGAATGAGCCGCCGGAAAGGCTCCAGCCACGCCGTATCCTGATTCGTAATCCAGTTCTGGTGGGCATGCTGGATATGCGCCAGATCGGTTCCATGCAGAACGCCGTACAGCTCGAAGCTCAAATCGATCAAACAATCCGGGTTTCTTCGCCGCACCTCGTCCATAATCCGGAACATGCTCCGATAGAGACCCAGATGTGTAGATTTGACGGTCTCGTGATCATGATCGCGTGCGTGACAGCCGATCATTTTGCCCGGATTGTAAGGGTCCCGTACCGACGCCAGATCAAGCTTCAGCAAGGACACGCCATATCGTTTGACGACCGCGTCGATCTGCTCGATGATCCAATCGCTGTAAGAAGATTGCAGACACATGATGGCCGTATCCGTCCAGCCGATCATATGGCTGCGGCCGCCGTTTTCGTCGCGCTGTATCCATTCGGGATGGAGCCTGGCCACTTCCGATTCCAGATGCACATTTGGCACGGACATCCACAGCCCCAGCTTCATCCCATGCTTGCGGCAAGCGTCGACGATCGGCTCGAGTCCGTTTGGAAATTTGACGGGATGCGGGCGGTAGTCGCCATGATCCACATGCCAGCCGAAATCCAGCTGATAAGCGTCGATGCCAAGCTCCGCTGCGACGGCGATGTTGTCCAGGACGATTGATTCCGTAATCTCGATCTGAAACGTTTCCCACGTATTGACGGTAAAAGTCGGAACATCCGCCGCTTTGACAATCGCCAGCTTCCCGGCTACGAACGCCCGGAACGGCCCGTCCACCGCATCCTGAACCGATCCGCCGAAGGGAAGCAGGAACGAGGCGTCCGTCTCAAACGTTTCTCCTTCCCTCAGCGCCCATTCGAAGACCGTTTCTTCGTCAAAGTTATAAGATACCCGGGCGCGGTCGCCGTCCTTGAACAATTCAAGACGCTTCATCGCGCCCGGCGCTTCGGTCGCCACAATGACGCCGACGCCGCGCTCCGGCCAAAATGCCGCCATCGCGCTTTCGTCCATGGTGTCTTCGGCCCAAGCGGACGCTGCAGTGAAAAAGCGGTGGTATACCTGGCGGCCGTCGCCAGGTATAAGCTTGATATCTTCCCACGTCATGTATTCCAATCGAAAAGGTGAAGGATATTGACTGCGAATGGCGAGCCACTTGCGAATGACCGGAACATCGTGATACGCGGCATACGTCAGTTCGATGTGTAGACCGCCACCCGGCAAATCCCACGACTGAGGGCCAAAGGGCACGAATTGCTGCTCCGCCTGCGGCTTCAACTCCAGGCGAAAAATCCACTTGTCCATATCGGACTGGGCAATGCGTTCATGCGAGACGTAACGGAAATGCTCGCTCCTGAACAAACGCATCGACTCGTTCAGGCGGCCGGCGAATATGAATTCGTCTCCGCCCTCCTGCAGCAATTCGGTTTCCCGATACCGCAGCGACGCCGTTCGCAGCGTGCCCGTTTCATCAATCCGAATTTCCCGACAACAATCTTTCGCTTCCAACGCGACAGTCAATGGCAGCATTCTACGTTTCTCCTTGCGGGATCCTAAGTCCCCATGTATTTGGCTCCGTCTGGAGCAGCTTACCCGCATCCCTCTTCTTCCGCAAAAACAAGCTCGATCGTCTCCAGCTTCTTCGCCCCGACGGCAAACCGCAAGCCTTCTTCGGAAAGCCGAAGCTCTCCGATCCGCTGCTCGTCCAGATTGACACGATAGGCACGCAGAGGCCGGTTGCACAGACGGAGCGTAATCTCCTGATCGGTCAGCGTCGCATTAAACAATCTTGTGACGATGCTGCCCCCCCGATCCTCCGCAGCCTTCAGCGCGGTCAGTTGAACGCCTTCCGAAGCTTCAAGCGTCAGGAACGAGAACGATGGGGGAAACACGAATGTCGAGCGGAATGGATCTTCCCGAACGACCTTGTCCTTGTCCCGATCCAGATAACGAATCTCTTGCACATAAGCTTGCCAGCCGCTCAACAGGCTTTCCGCGACAGCCGGACCAGGCGCATAAGGCATAACCGCGTAGTCGAATGTCAGCTCCTGCAGCAATTGGCCGCTGTCGTCTCCATCGGTAAGCACTTCCTTGCGCGTGGAACGATACAGCGTCAACAATGCCGTTGCCGCGTCCTCTTCGGTCATCGCCGCCTCATAAAGTCCTTTGCTCACAATCGCCAGCCCCGCCTTGTCGTCATGGATCGCCACAATCCCGTTATGCGGAACAACCTTTGCGTCAGTTTCCATGTAATCCCGGTAATCCGGACTTCGGCGCTCCCTCCGGACCAAATCGAAAGGCGTACTCGTATAGTAATGGTCCGCTTTCCGGCCGGTCGGAAACCGCAGTCTGACGCGATGATCTCTGGCCGTATTGACGATGCTTGTGTGGAAGCGTACGAGCGGATCGGCCTTCCGCAGCTCAATCGTCGTCCGGATGGCAAGCGTGATCAGGTCGGCGCTGCGGCGCGTCTCTCCTGGAACCGCGCTGACCGGAACAGGCAGCTTTATTTCCACCGCGATCACTGCCACATGCGGACCGTCCGCTTGGATGGAAACGACCGCTTCGCCGCTCCACGATCCGTAAACGGCGTCGAGCTCGGGAGCGATGCGGTTCCAGCCTTCTCCGACATCGCCGTCGCTTTCGAAGAGGTGCAGGCCCGCGTAGCTCGCCCCCGTGTGATGGTCTTCGATCGTAACGGAGCCGTTGCGATGAACTGTTAATCCGACCCGACCGTTATCCCAAGTCAGTTCGCCCGTCCGCAGCGAACCCGGATGTCTGATCGGCGCGACGAGTGCTGCGCCCGTATATTCGCCGGGACCGGGTGTGCGGGACTTAACGGTTTCCACGCCGAACGTGCGATATCCGTAAGACGGTATGGTTGTATCAACGGCGACCCGGTACCAATCGGCCTGATCCGCATACGGGATGTCGCGGTAAGGCCGCCAGCTTCGCGTCTTGTTGCGGGCAACGTCCACAATCTGATAGCTCAGCTCCTCGCCGCTGTCGTCGTAAATCCGGAAGCCTCCCGCTCCGACCGAAGGTCCGGGCAGCTTCGAAAGGTTGTCCGCGGGAACGAAAAAATCGAACAGGACAACGCCCCTGCGCTCGAATCTCATTGGATTGAATACGGTAACCGTCCGCTCCCCCCGTATGGAGGAGACGTTGATATGGTTGGAGATAAAACGCAGCTGCTCCTCGATCACGCCCTCGGACAGCAGACGGCTTTGATCGAACCGGTATTCCATATCCTTGTGAACCTGACGGATCGAACAACCGCAGATCGAATCATGTGCATGATTTTGCAGCAGCCATTCCCAAGATTGCGCCAGAAACCGTTTCGGGTAAGCTTTGCCTGCCGAAAGATAAGCGAATACGCTCCAGGGCTCCGCCCACGTTTCGAGCCGCTGCTCGTTCTGCCAATTATCGCGCTTCAAGGGCGAGCGCGAGGACAGCACGTTGGCGAGCACCATATTGTTCAGCCCCGCCTGACCGGGAGAACGCTGTTCGCCTTCGCGCAGCTCCAGATCGCCCAGCAGCGGACGCAGCTCGTCCAAATATTTCTCCAATGTGGAGTGGACAAACGTCAAACCGACCTTGTCCGCCTTATTCAGCGTCTGCAGCAGCCGTGCCATATCGGGCTCGATTTCCACATGATCAACACCGTCCAGGCCGAGACCGACCGTAGTCGTGGCCCGCGCGCTTTTGTAATGCTTCATCTCCATCGCTTGCCTGGCCAATCGTTCGTTGTCGTACCGGAATCCGTCCGGCGCAAACGGCCAGCGGATAAAGAAATAAAAATCGCCATACGATCGATCCTCGTCAAGACGAAGAGCGAGAACGCTCGAGCCGTCCGCTCCCCGCCACCGCAGCTCCGCCGCCTGATCCTTGCCTTTAAAGCCCCGGAAGAGGACGGCGTTGTCGATCCCGAAGCCCTGCAGCAGCTGCGGAAGCTGGCTGTTATGCCCGAAGATATCCGGCACGTAGCCGCTGCGCATCGGCTGGGCTCCGTATTCGCGCGACCGGCGGAACCCGGTCAGCAGGTTGCGGATCAGCGACTCCCCGCTGACGAGAAATTCGTCCGGCATCACATACCAGGGACCGACAACGATTCGGCCGCATCGGATCAGCGCGAACAGGCGGTCTTTATTTTCCGGACGGATTTCAAGATAGTCGTCGATGAGCACCGTGTGGCCGTCCATCGTGAAGTAACGGTATTCCGGATCGCGCTCCATGACGTCCAGCAGCTCGTCAACCAGATATACGAGCCGCTTTCGAAAGCCCTGGAAATCGCGGTACCACTCCCGGTCCCAATGCGTATGCGAAACAACATGAATTTTCTCTAAACTGCCCATATCCATCAAACCTTTCATGGTATGTTATCCTTTTATCGCACCTGCATTAATGCCATCCATAAAAGGCTTCATCGCAAACAGAAACAGTATGATCAGAGGGACGGAAGCGATCGTATAGCCCGCCATCATAACGGTGAACTGGCTGACGCCCGGCTTGTCGACCATGAACGCCAGTCCGACCGGCAGCGTCCGCAAACTATCCTTGCTGAGCGTCACGAGCGGCCACAGAAAATCGTTCCACGTACGCAGAATGCTCAAAATGCCTACCGTCGAAATCATCGGAATCGTCAGAGGAAGCACGAGTTGGATCAAAATGCGGAATTCCTTTGCGCCGTCGATCCGCGCCGCTTCGATCAAGCCCTGATCGATGCTCTCAAAAAACGTGCGAAGCAGCAGCACCGCAAAAGCCAAACCGAGCGCAATGCCTGGCAGAATCAACGCATAGTGCGTATTCAGCAATCCCAGATCCCTCATCAGCAGATACGAAGGCACGAACGTCAGAATGCTCGGGATCATCATCATCGAGATCAGAATCTGATACAGTATTTCTTTGCCCGGAAACCGAAATCTGGCGAAAATGTAGGCGGATCCCGAACCGACGAACAGAATTCCGGCCACACTCAGCACGGATACCTTGACACTGTTCCAGATGTAAGGCAGCACGTTCGGCGCCGCTTTCATGTAATTGTCGAAGTGAATGGCCGTCAAGTCCGGCAGGAAGAAGTTCAGCGCGAAGCTGCCGGTCGACTTCACCGACGTGAAGAGCATGAACAAAATCGGATAAAAGGTCGCTGCAAGCAGCGCAATGACGATCGCGTAACGCAGAAACTCGGCCGTTCGATTGCTTCTCATCCCGCCATCTCCCCGTCTTTTTTCGACATGCGCATGCTAATCAAGGTGAGCAGAAAGACGAAGGAGAAAATAAAGACACCGATCGCCGATGCATAGCCGTAGTCTCCGAACACAAATGCGTTTTTGTACAACAGAATGCCCGGTACGACCGAAGCGTCCATCGGCCCACCTTGCGTCAGCAGAAACACGTTGTCGTAATTTTGCAGCGAGAAAATGAGCGATAGCAGAAACAGGATGCGCGTCTGCCCGGCGATCATCGGGATTTCCACGTGCAGCAGCGTTCTCCATACCGTGGCGCCATCCATTTTGGCAGCTTCGTACATTTCTTTCGGGATTTGCAGAAATCCGGCCAAATAAATCAGCGTGTTAGCCCCGTTGACCCAAGGGAATCCGGCCAGAGCGATGGCGGTTACGACGACGGCTGTATCCCCGAGCCATGCCTGCTGCAGATTGTCCAGTCCGACCACGCCCAGCAGCCGGTTGACAAGCCCGTCCGGATCGTAAAACTTCTTCCAGAGCAGATAGCCGACCACCGCGGGAATAAGCGAGGGTACAATGACGAGAATTCGGAACGCGTACTTGCTGCGGGCATTGCGGATATGATGAATCGTCCAGGCCAATACGAAGGAGACGCCTACCGCCTGCGCCACGCTCGCGGCTGTCAGGATCAGAATGTTCTTCACCGCTCTCCCGAGCAGCGGCTCGTTCATAAACAATTTTTTATAATTGTCCAATCCGACGAACGTCGACTTCGCCCCTCCACTCCATTCGAGCAGGGAGACCTGGAAGCCGCGGATAAACGGGTACAGAATAAATAACCCAATAAAAGCAAAAGGGATAACCAGAAACAGATACAAATACCTGGCCTTGTACACAGCCTTCAAAGTGTCTTGCATGGTTGCCTCCCACCGTTTTTCGAAGCCGGAAGAGGGAAGCCCCTCTCCCGGCTCGTCTTTAGTTAAGCTCGCTGTCGATGAACGCTTGGTCGACCTGATCGGCGAATTGCTTCATATTGCGTTCGAGCGCCGCTAAATTTGAGTCGCTCCGCTTCTTTAAGAACTCGTCGATCGTCAACTTTTTGGACCACAATCCTTGCCATTGCGACAGAAACTCCTCAAAGTCCTTGCCCGTATCAAACACGGGCGGTGAACCGAAGCCGTATATCGGCAGTTCGGCGTACTTCAGTGCGGCATCGACTTTTTTGGCTTCACCGGCATACTTGACGTCCGCAACGGCCGAAGCGTCCGGCTGCAAGCTGTTATCTCTTTTCTCCCGCTTCACTTCATAAAGCTTGCTGACTTGGTCCGCAGCGGTCAAAAATCGCAGGAAATCGATAGCGAGCTCGGATTGTTCGGACTTTCCGCTGACGACCCAGCCGTTACGCAAACCTGACAACGGATTTAACCCGCCTGCCGTCAATTCGGCGGCATTGTCTGACGTAATCGAAGGGAAATTGACGGCATCCCACTTGAACACGTTATCGCTTTTACCTTCTTGCTCCAGCTTGGCCAACTCGCTGTCGAGGCTGCCGAAGCCGAATGTGCCGGTGTACTTCTGCGCGGTAGTCTGCGACAGAAACTTGGGATCGATCTCCGAGCCGTCCGCTGTAAGCAGATTGTCGTTAAAATGCGGTTCCATCTGCAGCATCAACTCCAATGCCTTGCGATATTCCGGAGCCTTGGCCGGGTCGATCAACCCTTTCTTGAATGCCACGTACAGCTCGTCGACCGTAAGTATCTCTCCATTCGTGCTGTTTGGATCGTCGTAGGCGTACTTCCACCCTTCCGCATGGCGCAAGTTGATCTGTTCGGTTTTCGGCCGGAACAGCGCATTGAGCATCGTCTGGAACATCCACCACGTTTGCGCGTCGTTGTTTTTGATGGCTGTATAGAACGGTTGGTATCCGGCTGTCTTCAACTTCTCATTGGCCGTCAGAAAATCGTTCCACGTTGCCGGCGGCTCAGCGATACCGGCTTTGGCATAGGCATCCTTGTTGTACACCAATCCGACCCAAACGAGAGACCATGGAACGATCTTGGCTTGCCCTGCGGCATTACGGGACGAATCGAGGAAAGGCGCGATAAAATCTTCCTTCCACGACTTGCCCGTGTTCGAATAAGGATTGGGTTGGTCGAGGTATTCGTCCAGCGCCAGCATGCCGTCCGCGCTTTCGAAAGCGCTTGTCATCGCCGGCTCGGCCTGAATCAGGTCGGCGGAAATGCCGCCGACCATCTGCGCTTTGATCGCTTCAGCATAATTCTGATAGGGCATCGACTCCAGTTCAATTTTTGCATTGGGCTGAACGGCCTTGTAATTCTCGATCGCCACCCGCAGTTGGTCTCCCCAGTCTTCCTCCATAAAGGTGACGACTCGCAAAGTCCTTTTCAACGCCCCTTTGGTTGCGCTTTCATTCGAAGCCGAATCGGTCGCTGTCCCTCCCGTATTCCCCGGATTGCCGGAAGGATCGTTTGAAGAACCGGTGCACCCCGTCAACAAACCGCTGACCAGTCCAATGCTGATAAGCATACTCCCCATGCGCTGCTTAATTCCCATGTCAAATCTCCTCACCCTTCAATTAATCAAACATGTATTTATATATCATGTTTGTCTTATTGCAATTATAAGTATATGACTAATAATTGTCAATAAAAAACAAATAGCGAAACCCATGATTTGTTATCATGGGTTTCGCCGCTATGGTCGGGTTCGAGAGGACGTTCAGCGAACGCCTGTCGAATGATTTATTTTCAATGTCGGAGCAATGATTGTTCTGGCATAGGGGTCAGCCTCCCGGTCCTTGTTCCGGGATCCCTTCTGCAGAAGCTTCACGATCATTTCCGCCGCTCTGCGTCCGCTTGCTTCTTCCGACTGATCCACGTAAGTAAAGTAAGCGAACTCGTCCTGGAGCGAGGTCGGATTATCGAACGAAACGATTGAAATATCTTCGGGAATGCGCAGGCCACATGCTTTGGCCGCCTGATAAATCAGCAGTGCGATCGATGAATGCAGCGCCAGATAGCCGGTTGCGTGACGTGCCTTGATGTACCGGAATAAGGGATGGTCGCTGTCGAAGGGAAGATTTTTGATATCAATATCCGACAGCATAAGAGAAGGGTTGATAAGCGCGCCCCGCGCCGTCAGCTCTTTCACATACCCGTCAAGCCGGTCCCGAATCGTCACGGCGGGAAAGTCGATTCCCGAACAGACAGCAATCTCCCGATGGCCGAGCTCCCACAAATGGGAGACGGCCAGCTGCGCTCCGGCCTGGTTGTCCGAGCCGACAAAATTAGTCTCGACGCCGGGCAAGTAACGGTCGATCAGCACGAAGGGATATCCTTGGAGCTTGAGCGACAAGATTTCTTCGTTATACGTATGCTCGTCCACCGGAAAAATAATCTGCCCATCGACTCCCGATTCGATGAATGAACGGATGACATCCCTCTCCTGCTTCTTGGAATTGTTGGTCATGCCGACAACAAGACTGTATCCCGAATCATTGAGCGCGTACTGCACGCTGTTTACGATCCGCATGGCGAACATGCTGTCGATGGTGGGCATGATCAGACCGATTCGACGCGACGGCTCCTCCTTCTTCACGTTCAAGGCGGATTCGCCCTCTTGCGCAGAATCGCTGCTGCTCCTTTCCAGCCCGGCCGCCCGTTCGTCGGGTCCGGTCACGAAGGTGCCCCGACCGGGAATGCGACGGATCAACCCATCTTTGGCCAAATGAATCATCGCGGTCGAAATCGTCATTCTGCTGACGTTAAATTGGCTTTTCAACTCGTGCTCGGTCGGAACTTTGTCGCCCGGCTTGAACTCCCCGCTATGGATTTTGCCGCGTATATATTCTTGAACAGTGTGGTACAATGGCGTTCTTGACTCTTGCTCCATAATTATCCCCCGCAAAAATTGATACAAATATCATACCCATATTGTATTTATCATGTCAAATGCAAATGCAATTTACAATGCAAAGAGATCCCCGCCACCCAGACCACGGTCAAGTATGGCAGCACGGTTTTCAGAAGCGAGCGATATAGCCTGCTGTTGTCTACCGTCAGGTGCAACACTTGCTTCTGCGTCATGACCTTATTCGGTTAATGCCTCTGCTACTTTTCCAGAAAAGCTCAGCCTTGCCTCAACGTCCTCTTTTTCTTTGGTCACATTAAATTTTGTAATCTTATTTTCCAATTGATTTAATTCATTCTGCCATTCTTCAATAAGTATAGTGTTTCTAATTATCTCCCTTTCAATTTTTTCTGCCTGGATTCCGAGATGATTTTGGAATCATCCCAACTAGACCTAAGACGGATTTCACTCGGTACAGGAGATGCTATAATTCATATTATCAATAGCGAACCACTCGTTCTCTTTTGAACTCTTAAGGTAGCAGGTGATAGTTCATGCAAACTCTAAAGGAAGAGATTCGCAGCAGAATACGGAAGGCGGCATTGGCCGAATTCAACAAGGAGGGTTACGTGAAGGCCTCGATGCGCAATATTGCCGGGGCCGCCGGAGTCGCGATCGGCAATGTTTATCGTTACTACAAGAATAAGGATGAATTATTCGATGAGCTTGTTCAGCCCGTCTATGAGAAATATGAGGCCAATATGGCTGAAATGCGTCAAAAGATCAACTTCAGTTACAGAAATGATACCCCTGACGTGCTTAAGTATTACAGTAAAATCGAATCAACGCTTATCGATTTGTTCAAGACCTTCACCGCTGAAATGACCATCGTGTTTAACCGGAGCGAAGGCACCAGGTACGAGCACGCAAAGCCAGACTTGATCAAACTATCGCATTCCGTTATCGAAAGTATGATTTTGAAGGCCAGGGAAAATGAGCGTCTGACCGATTATGAAACAGCGTTGGCACGGATGTTATCCACTTCGCTCGTGGAAGGGCTGTGCCTCATTCTTAGGGATAACGAGGAAGGAGAGACGTACAACAAGCTTGTGGATCAGTTGCTGAACATCTATTCTGCGGGACTTAACTCCGTTATCAAACAAATGGAAGCTTCATGGGGGGATCGAACAGAATGAACATCAACAGAAAAGTCTCAACTATCCTTTTACTAATCGTTATTGCCGCTGCCTGTCTTGGGTATATGTTCATAAAATCCCTGACCGCAGCCACGAGCAATAAAAGTTATACGGCAACCGATATCCAAAACATTCAGGTCGACGTCGAGAATGCCAAAGTCCATATCGAGTCGGTAGAAGGCCGGGAAAACAAAACAGAAGTTGAAGTCGTTGCCAAAGGCAAGTATGACAGCAGCCAGATCAGCATCGATTCCAATAATAATTCTCTTGTCATTAAGCAAACCGGATTTCATAAGCCCCTGAATTTTAACTTTAACAACAGCTTGGACGTCTATGTGAAGGTTCAAACGACAGGGACAGAACCTCGACTTGATCAAACCTTTGTTTCCAGCCAAAATGGCAAAATAGTGGTTGAACATATGAATAGCCGGGCTATCGTTGTTCAATCCGAGAACGGGGCAATCAACTTGAAAGAAATCACAAGCGACGAGCTTTCGGCACATTCTACGTCCGGGGCCATTCGTTTGGAGGAGATAATAACAGCAAAGCTGGAAACGAAAGCGGATAACGGCAGCAGCCATATCGTGTTCAGTGACAAGCTGGAGAAATTAAACGCAAGTTCCACAAGCTCATCCGGAAGCATCGCCTATATTCTTCAAAATGATATTGCGCTTGACCTCAAATGGAAAGGCAAATGGGACAGCAATCTCAAAAGCGATGACACCTCCCCCAATAAAATTGTTATGGAATCCGATTCGGGTAACATGTCCGTCAACAGAAAGTAGGGAGAGGATGCACCATGCGCAAAGATTACATGGATTGGCTAAGAAATATAGGCATTCTGTATTTGTTCCTTTATCATACGGCAAGAATTTTTGATGACATCAGCCCGTTCTATATTAAAGGGGAAACGAATGTTTTTTCATCCATTGTGGTTCATTCCTCCTTCTGGTTTATGCCGCTGCTTTTTCTTCTGGCCGGCATGTCCAGCTTATATGCGCTTCAGCGGAGAACGGCAAGAAATTTTGTCAGAGAGCGGTTCTTAAGGCTGCTGATCCCGCTTTTTATTGGCGTTCTGGTTATCGTCCCTCCACAGGGTTATTATGCAAAAAGGTTTCATCTGAACGAACAGGAAAGCTACCTCTCCTTTCTGAAAAGCTACTTTACCGATATTTCCAATTGGTCCGAATATGCCGGCGGCATTTCCCCGGCGCATCTATGGTTTATCCTGTTTCTTTTTCTCATCTCGATTGGTCTTTTACCACTGATGCTTAACGTTATTAAAAACCAATATTCACCGTCCTGGATGCAGCACCCCCTTCTCATTCTCCTGCCATTTGCAGGATTGACCATTCTTGCCGCCCTGCCGGATGTGAGCGGCAAGAACATTTTTCTCTACGCCGGGTATTTTATATTAGGCTTCTTCATGGCAACCCGCGATACGATCATCGACCTGATTGCGAAACACCGCAAGCTCTATCTTGCAGCGGCACTATTGGGAACAGCCCTTCTTTTTTGGGAAATCTACATGATTGGAAGCCAGTCTGGTTTTGCTTTTACCTCTCTGCATCTGCTCTTAAATTGGGCAGCTCTGCTTGCGGTGCTCGGGTACGGGAAAAGGTATTTGAACCGGAAATCCGCATTTATGACCTACTTTAATCCGGCCGCTTTCCCGGTCTATATTTTGCATCAGACTTATCTGATTATCATCGGCTATTATGTTCTGAAGGAGATCCATCACGGCTTTATACCGTTTGTGCTTATTGCCTTTTTATCGTTCGGCATGAGTATCGCCACCTATGAGATTATCCGCAGAATTAAACCGATCCGGTTCTTTTTTGGCCTCAAGGCCTGAGGGCGGCGTGAAAGGGAACACTTAACAACGGATTATTTTAGAGTATAGGGTGAGTACAAAATCACCTGCTTCCTTGTCTTTGCCGTTGTCCATTGCTTTTTCAATGGTTACACGTTCGAAGCACGCTTCACCCTTATATGGATTCAGGACTTCCTTCATGTCGTTAACCTTGTTTAAAACACATTTGAAAGACAGTTCTAACCCTTGGTCAATCATGACCGTTAGAGCAAAAATAAAGTAAATACACTTTATTTAGGGACACTAATGACCATTAGAAGAAAATTTCACACTTTTCTACGATAAATTCCTCGCTTAAGGACACTAATGTCCGTAATAAAGCCAGAATTTCGAATAAACGACGCTAACGGTCACGAATGTCCGAATGATTAGATACAACAATCACAATGTGAACGTACCCGAACCCCAGGATTCAAAAAAAGCCGCTCTAAAGGGCTTGTGTTTATCTCCACAAAAAAACTGCCTCTATGCGGAGGCAGTTTCCTATTTATTCAATCCTCTGAACCGAATACTTCTTTGACAGCTTCCAGATACCCGTAACCGTACAGGTCATCGGGCTGCAGGTAGCTGGTCTCCGTCCATTCGTTCCAGCTGTTGATGACGATAAGCGGCTGCTGGTCCGGGTGTGAATCAGCATAGGCTTTCGCCTTCTGAAAGGCTTTCTTCACATTATCCGGCGTGTTGTTCTTCACAATGCCCGGACGAAGTCCCTGGAATCTCGGATTGTTGTCCCAGCCAATAGAGATGTGGGGATAATAAGGGATGTCATACGCCTGGTCAATGCGCTCCCATTCCTTGGTGACATCCTCCATAATCGCATTGTAATCGCGGTCGATATCCACAAAATGAACGAATTGATAATGAGAGATGCTGTCAAAATCAAGAACCTTTACGATCTCGCTGGTCGTAGCGGTTCTTTCTCCGTCCACGCCGCTCATATTGAAGCTCTGCTCTCCCCATATGGTCAGCTGCAGGTGAAGTCCAGGGAAACCAGCCTGGACCGCACGTTCTCTGAACCAGGCCAGCGCTTCTTGTGTTGCATCCGCTCCCCCCAATCCCTTCATCAAATTGGCCAAATCATAAATCATAAAGACCGGCTTGCCATCGAGCTTATAATAGGACGGATGCTTGAAATAGTTCTCAATCAGTCGGTCTGCGATTTTTTCGAATTCCGGCCGATCCACCGCAGCATCCCAAATGATATTGTCTTCCTGATGCGAGATCCGGATATCCCATACATTGTTGACATTGTGATTAGCCCACATCAGATAAAATTTCACTTTATCGTTGTTTTTGGCTTTCAGGTATCCATTATTCAAGCACTGCTCCAGGAACGGCCTGCCATCGTACCAATACCAGTCATAAATAAATACGTTCACACCGTGTTCCGCCGCCGCATTGATCTGCATTTCCATCACATAAGGGTCTGCTTCATTCACATAACCCCAAAGCGGTTTGCGCGGCCAATTATGTTCGGGAAATTTCCGAACAGCATTTTTGACAGTCTGCCATTCCCCGTATCCCTCCGGCCAAAACATCGTTGTTCGCGGTTCGTCTCCCGTATAAGACGGCCAGATGAATGCAGCTACATCATACTTCGTCATGCGTGTCCCCTCCAATAGATTCAAGAATTCCATGCGTCTATCAACTTCGACTCCCCATTATTGTATAATGGACCTATGCCATGGCTTTACAGGGATACAAGACATTTACCGGGTTTATAAGACATGCTTGATAGGGGATGAAAAGATGTCCGCTGGTCGAACAAGAAAACATTATCTGACAAAAGAAGTTTTGGAACCCGGTCATTTTCTGACCATCCAGGATGTATACGAGCATCAGTGGCTTCTGGAGCATACGCATGATTTTCCGGAAATGATCTATGTGCTAAGCGGGAGCGGGACGCAGTATATCAATGGCATAGACATCAAAGCGAAGGAAGGGGATGTCTATCTCATCCCTATCGGAACGACGCATGTTTTTCGCCCAACCGTCAATGCCACTTCTGTAAACTCGCTCAGGGTCAGAAACGTCATCTTCCGGACGGAATGGCTGGAGGATTTGAACGGTATCTTAATGGATCCGGAAGTCAAGAATTTGACTGATTGGCTACTGGGCAGGCCGGTCTCCATCGAATCGGGACCACAACCCTTCTGGCTTCAAATCACGGATAAACAGGCAGGGATCCGCGCACAAACCGAACGAATGAAGGCGCTTGTCGAGCAGCAGCCTCCACTCTTCCAGACCCGGCTGACATCGAGCGTTCTCGATCTTCTTTCATTGTTGTGCCTGGCGACCAATGGAGGCAGGCTCCAGCAGGCCGAATGGCCGCCTGAACCGGATATGCATCCCATGAAAGCCCTGATCCTGGAGGCGCTGCAGGCGATGCCGTTGGGCGCGGTTTCCTTAAAGGAAGTCGCACAAAGGATCAACCGGAGCGAGCGGCAGCTTTCACGATTGTTTCAGCAGCATTTCGAGATGAGCTTCGTTTCTTATATGCAGGAATATCGGCTGCAAGAAAGCATGAAATTGCTGGAACAATCCTCGTCCACTGTCAAAGAAATTATGAGCCGGATCGGCTTTGAGGATGCGGATCACTATTATGAGCTGTTCAAGCGCAAGACTGGCGTGACTCCCGGGCAATATCGGAGGCAAGCTCTCAAGCGGGGGACACTTTTTTAGGGGGGGGGGGAGCAGAAACACCTTCATTTACAGCCCCTCAATAACCTCGCGCATTTCCTTGAGGGGATCAGCCTCCACTCTGCAGACGTCATCGAATACCATCACTTTTTTCTCTTCAAGGGTGAATTCGGGCCATACAAGCTCCTCGGTGGATGGGCTGCCTGTCCGAACGAATGCCGCCCATGCACGAGCCATCACCTTCGAAATTTCCTCGCACTCCGGATGGAGAATAATACGCATCTGGAGCGGCAGATCAGCAGTGTGCCAAGCGAACTTCCTGTCCTCTTTTGCCGGGAGAGGCGCATCAAAAGATACGAGGTAGTGGTATACCGAAGCTGTCCCCTGCTTCGCCTTGGCCTGGGCTTGATAGAAAGCGCCGCCTCCGAGGAAGCTGGAGAGAGAGACGATCTTGAGATAAAGATGGTCAGCCGAGTTGTTTTTCCGGTCCGTTTCCTTGAACACGTTAATCATTCGGTCTATTTTTTCTTCTGCGCTTAAATCCTCCAATAATCCTTCATTGGCTCCGGCGAGCGCATCCCTAAGAGAAGCCCACGTAATGTCAAAGGTAGAGGACGGCGTGAACACCGCCATCTCGTCCTCGGACGAGCCAACCAATAACGGAATGAAAGCAGAGACTTCAGAAGCAAAGAATTCATCTGTCGGGTTATAGTTCAGATTAATGCCGTCCGCGACCGGACCGAAATCCATTTCTGCGTCACCATGGGCAGCCTCCAGAATGTCCTTTGCAGAGAGGTCGGTCAACTTGTCAAGCTCATCAGGAGAAATACCCAGCTTATCCAGAAGCTTCTTCGCGATTTCGGCCCCCTGCTCGGCGCTGGCTCTGCCCACAACAAATGAACCGCTCTCTACGATAGCCGCACGGAATAAGCCTTTTGCCTTTTCCATCGCAAGCAGGACGCTTACCTTCATGCCCCCTCCCGACTCGCCCATAATGGTTACTTTCTCAGGGTCGCCACCGAAAGCGCCAATGTTGTCACGAACCCACTCAAGAGCAAGCACCAGATCGAGCATGCCGGCCATTCCGGAGTCAGCGTACTTCTTGTCAAAGGCCCCGAGATACAAGTATCCAAATACGTTGAGACGGTGGTTGACGCCGACAATGACGAGATCCTCTTCACGGGCGAGAGGGTCGGAGCCCAGCACAAGTGTGCCGGAGCCGGAAGAAAAACCGCCGCCATGAAGGTAAACCAGCACGGGGCGCTTCTTATGGTCAATACCGGGGGTAACGACATTCAGCACAAGGCAATTTTCGTGCTGCTTCTCATCTGCAACACCGAAAAGCTCCGGCTTGCCGCCGCTGAAGTATGGGCCCAGACCCTCCGCACCTGAGATACTGGTTCCGAACTGCATAGCGTAGTAGCCGTTCTTTGTACAGTCCAGAACTCCAGTCCAATCTGCAGCAGGTACGGAAGGAAGGAAACGGCTCTTGCCGTCGCAATTTCCACCATAGGGAATACCTCTGAAAATAGCTATACCATTGCGGTTTTCACCCTGTACCTTGCCATGGATGGTATCAACTACCGGGTTGGATTCCTTTACCGTGCCGAAGATCGGATTTCCATAAGCCATGTTTGTTTAACCTCCCAACAAAATACATATTTTTTCCATATGCTACTAGAATAGCACGAGAAACGATAACTGCCACCCTTCTTGCAGGTTGGATTCCGGACGAGCAATATACTGGAATGCTCACGGGCGGCGGGTAAATCCCGATGAGAATCGCTTCAATTAATCTCGATTTCCTTCTGAAAGTAGAACTCTAGATGGACTAAGGATCAGGGTTTGTTGGTCTGATATTATTGGAATCCCCGCACGTTCGACCGAAAAAAGGTACAGCCTCCTCAATATTTTTGAGGAACTGTACCTTTCTTTAGTCTCAGACTTTTTCAGCGGCCTCTGCCAAACCGGCTCCTTCTGTTTATGCTTCCACTATTTTTACTTATCCTTGTATGCCAACATATTCAACAGGACGGCTACGGCTTCCGCTCTTGTCGTATTCGCTGCCGGCGCGAACGCATTCCCGCCTTTACCTGTTATCAGGCCAAGCTGCTTCATAGCTGCAACTGCGCCTTTCGCCCACGCTGGAATATCCTTGTCATCCGCGAATCCGGTTGATGTATTCTCCTGCGTCGTTAATCCGGATGCTTTGGTTACCATCATGGCCATCTCTGCCCGGGTGATCGCCGCATCCGGCCGGAAAGTCCCGTCCTGATAGCCTTTAACATAGCCGGCTTGCACCGCTTGCGCCACCGCGCTCCTTGCCCATGCTCCGATTTTAGCCGTATCGGTGAATGTCAGCGCTGGTTCTGTTTCTTGCAATTTTAACGTGTTCATCAGCATCACCGTAAACTCCGCGCGCGTCACAGTGTGATTCGGTTTGAACGACCCATCCGGATAGCCGGTAACGATTCCGAGATCCACCGCTTGCTTGATTGCACTTTCGGCCCAATGTCCAACAATGTCGCTGATATTTTTGGGATTTGCCGGAGGTTCCTGGCCTGGCACATCCACCGATTTGCTTACTGCAAATACCGTATACTTCGTAAAGTGACTGACCGTTACGGAAATCTTATTTCCGTTTATCCTGCCTCCCGTCACTTCTACCCAGCTTTTCTTTATTTCATCATAATAGAAGACCGCAACCGTTTGATTGCTCTTCAAGCTTGCGGGATCAAACGTGAAGGTAAGCGTGACCGGGTTCAGGAAGTTCTCCGGAAAATTCTTCAAAATTTCATAAACGGCAGTAACCAGAACCTCATTATTCGTGAGGAGATTCTTCGAATCCGTCATCTTGTCGATGGTGATTATGATTTCTTTGTCTGACGCATTGGCCGGAATGGAAACGACGACCTCATTGTCCAAGCTAACCTCGCCCTCTTTACCGGCTGGAAGCGTCAGCTTCCCATCCGTCGAGCTTATTTTCGTACTGTTCGGGGATGTAGGCATTACCCAACCGCCACCGCCAGACGGTAATCCGTTCACCGTCACAGTGTACGTGACCTTGGTCGTTCCGTCCTGTGCGGTTACGATAACCTTCGCACCCGTCTCCAATGTCGATGCTACCGTTATTCCGTCTGCATCGTAGACTTCGAAGCTGGCATTCGCCGCTGGCGTTATTGCCGCCTTCAATGCAGCCAATGTTATGCCATAAGGAATATTCGTAAGCGTTTCACTCGCTGTTCCGCCTGTGCTTGCGGTTCCGATCGTCGAGGTCAGTGTCGCTGCGCTGCTCAAGGCCGGTTTAACAGTGACGGTGACCGTCCAGTTCTGTGTGCTGCCATCCACCGCTGTTACCTCATAAATGACTGGGCTTGTGAAATCATTCGTGGTCACTCCGCTTACTTGACCGACGGTGCCTACCTTCGCCGTGGCTCCTGCGGAGAGAGCAAACGTGGCCACCATGCTGTTCACCGCCGTGCCGTTTGCTACTTCAATCGCCACCGTATGCGCGGCGGGATCAATCACAGGAGGTCCGGCTTGCTCGGCGAAGCTGAATGACGTAATTGCTTTTGCATTACTCGCCGCTACCGTCACGGTGACCGTCCAGTTCTGCGTGCTGCCATCCGCAGCCGTTACCTCATAAATGACTGGGCTGGTGAAATCATTCGCGGTCACTCCACTTACTTGCCCCACATGGCCCACCTTTGCCGTGGCTCCTGCGGATAACGCAAACGTGGCTACCAAGCTGCTCACCGTCGTGCCGTTTGCCACTTCAATCGCCACCGAATGCGAGGCTGGATCAATCGTCGCCACTCCGCTTTGCTCCACAAAGCTGAATGACGTGATCGCTTTCGCATTGCTCACCGATACAGTGACGGTGACCGTCCAGTTCTGCGTACTGCCATCCGCAGCCGTTACCTCATAAATGACTGGGCTGGTGAAATCATTCGTGGTCACTCCGCTGACTTGCCCCACATGGCCCACCTTTGCCGTGGCTCCTGCGGATAACGTGAACGCAGCCACCAAGCTGTTCACCGCCGTGCCGTTTGCCACTTCAATCGCCACCGTATGAGCGGCTGGATCAATCACAGCAGGTCCGGCTTGCTCCGCCAAGCTGAATGACGTAATTGCTTTCGCATTGCTCGCCGCTACCGTCACGGTGACCGTCCAGTTCTGCGTGCTGCCATCCGCAGCCGTTACTTCATAAATGAACGGACTGGTGAAATCATTCGTGGTCACTCCGCTTACTTGACCGACAGTGCCCACCTTCGCCGTAGCTCCTGAGGATAACGTGAACGCAGCCACCAAGCTATTTACGGCCGTGCCGTTTGCTACTTCAATCGCCACCGTATGCGCGGCTGGATCAATCGTCGCCGCTCCGCTTTGCTCCACAAAGCTGAATGACGTGATCGCTTTCGCAGTGCTCGACGCTACCGTCACGGTGACCGTCCAGTTCTGCGTGCTGCCATCCGCAGCCGTTACTTCATAAATGACCGGACTGGTGAAATCATTCGCGGTCACTCCGCTCACTTGACCGACGGTGCCCACCTTTGCCGTGGCTCCTGCGGATAACGTGAACGCAGCCACCAAGCTGTTCACGGCCGTGCCGTTTGCCGCTTCAATCGCCACCGTATGCGCGGCTGGATCAATCACAGCTGGAACGGCTTGCTCGGCGAAGCTGAATGACATGATCGCTTTCGCATTGCTCGCCGCTACCGTCACGGTGACCGTCCAGTTCTGCGTGCTGCCATCCGCAGCCGTTATTTCATAAATGACCGGACTGGTGAAATCATTCGCGGTCACTCCGCTCACTTGACCGACAGTGCCCACCTTCGCCGTAGCTCCTGCGGATAACGCGAACGTGGCTACCAAGCTGCTCACCGTCGTGCCGTTTGCCACTTCAATCGCCACCGTATGCGCGGCTGGATCAATCGTCGCCGCTCCGGTTTGCTCCGCCAAGCTGAATGACGTGATTGCTTTCGCATTGCTCGCCGCCACCGTCACGGTGACTTTCCAATTCTGCGAGCTGCCATCCGCTGCTATTACCGCGTAAGTGACCGGGCTTGTGAAATTGTTTGCAGTCGCACCACTTACTTGACTCGTTCCCGAGACCTTTGCCGTGGCTCCTGCGGATAACGCGAACGCGGCAACCAAGCCGTTCCTGTTTGTGCCGTCCGCAACTTCAATTGCCACTGTACGTGCAGCCGCATTAATTACGGCTGGACCGGTTTGCTCCGCAAAGCTGAAAGACGTGATCGCTTTCGCGCTGCTGGCCACCACGGTCACGGTGACCGTCCAGTTCTGCGTGCTGCCGTCTGCTGCCGTTACCGCATAAATCACCGGATTCGTGAAATCGTTAGCAGTTGTACCGCTCACTTGATTCGTTCCAGAGACCTTCGCCGTGGCCCCTGCGGATAACGCGAATGTGGCCACCAGCCCCGTCGGATTCGTACCGTTAACCACTTTAATCGCAACCGTACGATTTGTCTTATTAATGGTTGCCGTTCCAGATTGCTCAGCAAAGCTGAATGCCGTTATATCTTTCGCGTTGTTCGCGGCGATGGTTACGGTATAGGTAACCTGATTTAAGGCGTTCTGCGAGGTAATCACGATTTTGGTGCCTGTTGTTAATGTTGTTGTTACGGTGGTTCCATCTGCTTCATAGAATGCTGCCTGCGCGCCTACTGCCGGCTTAATAGCGTAGCTTAATGTGTCATAGGTTGTTCCATATGGCACTGTTATCGTCTCGTTGGGCGTCCCCCCGGTACTGACGGTTCCAACCGTGGAGGTCATTCTCGCATCCGAGTTCAATTCAATGACCAGAAAATAAGTGACCTTAGTAACGCCATCCTGCGCGGTAACGATTGCCTTCCTTCCTGACTGCAGCGAAGTCGCTACAGTAGTTCCATTATTATTATAAATTTCGAAAGTCGCACCTGCCGCCGTCGTGATCGCCGCCTTCAACGCCGCTAATGTTGTTCCGAAGGGAATATCCCTGATGAATTCATTAGCCGTTCCGCCTGTACTCACGTTCCCAAGCGTGGAGGTAAGCGTGGCATCCGTGTTCTTCGATACCGTTATCGCATAGGTAACCCGGTTGGTTCCATTCTCTGCCGTAACGATAATCTTGCCGCCTGTCGCAAGTGCGGTGGCCACTGTTGTTCCGTCAGCATTGTACACTTCAAAGGCTGCGCCTCCGGCTGGTGTAATGGCTGCCTTCAAGGCCGCTAAAGTTGTTCCGTACGGAACAGTAATCGTTTCATTCGCCGTTCCGCCTGCGCTTACCGTTCCGATCGCAGAGGTCAACGTCGCTTCCGTATTCGTGATGACGCTCACGGTATAAGTCGCCACAGTTCCATTCTCAGAGGTAACGATAACCTTCTTCCCCGTAGCCAGAACGGTCGCCACTGTGACGCCATCTGCATCGAAAATATCAAACGCTGCGCCAGCCGCTGGCGTAATAGCCCTTTCCAATGCAGCTATCGTCGTCCCATACGGAATAGCCGAAATCGTTTCGTCGGCTGTTCCGCCCTGGCTTACCGTTCCGATTGAAGAGGTAAGGGTGGCATCGCTGGATCCCGCGTCGACATACACGGTATACGCAGCCTTCGTCAAACCGTCATACGTCGTTACGATGATTTTTTTGCCGGTCGTCAATGCAGCCGCTATGGTGGTTCCGTCCGCGTCGTACACTTCGAATGTCGCACCAGCCGCCGGCGCAATGGCCGCCTTTAACGCGGCTAAAGTTGTTCCGAATGGAATATCGGTAATCGTCTCGCTAGCCGTTCCGCCTGTGCTTACCGTACCGATTGTAGAGGTCAGCGATGCGATTGCGCTTGGTATTACCCAATGGGCGAATAAAGCAGCCGTAGACGTTAAGGTATAGACATCGCCGGATTTATAAAGACTGCCGCTGCCATCCGCTTCCGTGTTCCAGCCGTCGAGGATGTAGCCTGTTCGGGTCAACTGGGATGACGCCGTATTGATGCCGATGCGGGTTCCCGGCATGTAAGACACACTGTCCGGAACCGTCCCACCCGTGTTTCCATTCCCGTCATAGTCCAAATAAACCTGGATTTCCCGCAAAAAAGGATAGCCGCCATTTCGTCTGGAATCCATATCCCATATATTCGAAAAGTCCCAGCTATGAGCAGCATCTGCTGCATAAGTGCCTGCTGTCTGCATATCTGAAGTTGGCTTGCCCGTTCCTCCTTGTGAAACAGACTGTCCGGTTGTTATATTATCGTAGAAGCTATTGACGACTGCTTCCAGCGTTTTAAAACCAATCAGGCCGCCTACCTCTATGGTTCCGGTCACTTTCCCTGAGGCATAGCTGTTGCTGATCGGCCCATTAACGTTCCAGCCCACCAAGCCGCCTACATTTTCTACTCCTCCGACTTCCCCCGAAGCATAGCTATTGCTGATTATGGTGTCTGGTCCAAGACCGTTCCAGCCTACCAAACCACCCACATTCTCCGTACCGCTTACTTTCCCTGTGGCATAGCTGCTGATGGTCTCTCCGCTGTCATTGCTGCCTATCAAGCCGCCTGCGCTATATCCGCTTACCTCCCCGGTTGCAAAGCTGTTGCTGACCGTTCCGCCAAGATTGTAGCCAACCAAGCCGCCTGCGTAATCTTTGGAAACCGTACCCGTACTTACCTTCCCTGTGGAGTAGCTGTAACGGATTGATCCGATATAGTTGTGGCCAACCAAGCCGCCTATATCGGTACTACTGCCGGTTGCATTCCCCAGGCTGTAGCTATTACTGATCTGTCCCATGCTGTTGTTGCCAACCAAACCTCCAACTTCAACAGTTCCGCTCACATTCCCTGAGGCATGGCTGTTGCTAATTGTGCCGTATTGGTTGTAACCCGCCAAACCGCCGACATCTTTCCCTGCGTTGCTGCCAATTACATCCCCCGTGGCATAGCTGCCGCTAACGATTTCGCCATTGTAATTCCAGCCAACCAGTCCTCCTGTGCTCTCCGACCCGGTCGTGCTCCCAGCAGCGTGGCTATTTTGGATCGATCCGTCATAGTTATTCCAACCAACCAAACCTCCAGTATTCAAAGTCCCGACTGTATCTCCTGCTGCAAAACTGCCGACGATGACTCCCCTATTGATGCCCGCCAAGCCGCCTATACTCTCAGATCCGCTCACATGACTTTCAGCTTGGCTGCCGCTGATTGTTCCAATGTTGCTGCCAATCAAACCACCTATGCCATATGTACCGCTTACAGTCCCCGAAGCATAACTATTGGTGATCGTTCCTCCGTTGTTCAATGCAGCGAGGCTGCCTACAAATCGTCCTCCTTGGATGTTCACATTTTCCAACTTCATATTCTCTATCGAGCTGCCGCTTTCCATATAGCCGAATAATCCGGCATAATCTTGGGCGCTATCCGCTATCTTCAACCCCGTTATTTTATATCCATTTCCGTCGATATGACCATTGAAGGGTTGATCCCAGGTGCCGATCGGAACCCAGCCTGAAGCTGCATAAATACTCAAATCGATATTTCGTTTCAGCTTGAAATAAAGGTTCGCGTTTAAGTATTGACCTCTGACCAAATTTAGCTCCTGGGCCGTTCCGATCAGATAAGGACTGCCGGATGTGCCGTTTCCTGAAAATTCATTGGCCGCAAAAGCTTTTCCGGAACCGAAGATCCCTCCGGGTATAGCGCCAAACCCGATCATCATTACCAAAAATACAATGATACCTTGATGTGTTCGCTTTTTCATTTTCTTGCTCCTCCCGTTCTGTCCATCACCTATGTGACATGCTTGATCGAGTTATTAAACCCACCCCTTAAGTCTACTTGGGCCCAATAAAAGAATAATGAAAAAATCGACCTGAAAACAGGAAAAAACCGCGCAGCGTCAGGCTTTCGCGGTTCTTGACTAATATGAAATTATTTATTCGGCTTTCGCAAACACGTCAACAACCCGCGACTATCGTCACAAGCTTCGGCGCCCCAATCTCCCATGAATGCTGAATGCATGAGCCGTGATTAACCCACATACCATGCTCTTGAAGGAGAAAGAGTTTAGGCTGTCAAGGCAAGCCCGTCCGGGTTATTAATAGGTTTCATAAACAAGTTCGCTATTCATTTCCAGCTTTTTATTAAACACCACGTAAATGTATAGTTGTCCGGCCGGGGTATCGCCTGCATCGTAGCCCAATCGAAATGTATGGTCTGTATCGAATTCAAGCTCGGATAGCACCAAATCGGTCGCATCTTCGTCTGGATGCGTTCTGGCAATCAGGTCCAGCGCTTTATCGGTCAGCTCGCCAAAGTGCTCCCATGCTTTCCTGATAAGGGGCGACAGCCGCTTCATATCCGCTTTGGAGGAGACAGCCGCTTTAACGGAGAGCTCTTTGCCTTTATAACGAAGCGTGGATGAATAGGAGGACAGTGGGACAGTGTATCGAAACATTCCTACCCCCTTAACCGTATGATCCGGCTCGGTAATGAGGTTGTTGGCATAATCCAGCCGCTCAAGCATGGGATGATGACTGGTATCCAGCTTCAAGATCTTATTTTCCGAGCAATAAAGCTCGACTAAATGCGTATTATAGCCAAGCTCCAAGCTAGTGAGGTGATTATTGAAACATCTTAAACTTTGCAAAGCTGGATTACCGGTTACATCCACATTCGTAAGATGGTTATTATTGCAGCGGATTTCAATCAAATCTGGACAGCCTTCTATGTTTAAGCTGATCAAATAATTGTTTCCGCAATCGAGGTATGTCAGCTGTGTGTTGGAATCCAATTGTAGATCAAACAAGGAATTGTAACCGCAGTTCAGTTCTTTTAAATGCTTGTTCTGCTGCAAATGCAATTCCGATATGATGTTCCAATAACAATCCAGCTTGGCGAGCATCGTGTTATGACTGACATCCAGTTTCCGGATTCGGTTAAAACCGCAATCCACCGTTTCCAACCTGACATTGCCCGTCAAATCCAGCGCATGAATCTCGTTTTTGTTACAGTTAAGATCTTTCAGTGACGGATTGCTGCGGATATCCAGACGGGTCAGCTCATTGTATCTGCAAGACAGCTTTTCCAAATTCGGATGATTACCCGTGTCCAGAAAAGTTAATTTGTTCCCCCCGCAATCCAGCGTTTTCAGGCTTATATTGTTGCTGATGTCGAGCTCCGTCAAATTATTGAACGAGCAATCCAGTTCCTCCAAGGACTTGAAATGTTCAATCCCTTTCAGACTTGAGTACCGGTGATTCGCAAGCTGCAGCGTTACGATCCGTTCCACATCGCTCTTCTCAATCCATTCACGATTCTCGCAAAACTGTTCCCGCACATAGGCTTTGAAACGTTCATCTATGAAATCCTGGGTAATATTCATGGCACTCCTCCTTGGGGAAGCCTTCTCCCAAACTTTGTACAGGCTCCTTGGATACTGCTTTCAGTCCCGGTAACGCTCATTAATATTATAGCTTCCAGCGATGAAGAAGGCAGCGGTCTTTTTTCCTGCTTGCTTGGGTGATTATGGGAACTTTGGCTCAGTTTCGGCGAGAAGGTTCGTCCCTGCATCATAATCATAGAGAAGACACCTCTTCGACAGCTCGCTTGCAGGATTTATGAAAATGGCGGCTACAGGGTGATTTATCCCTTTGCCGCCATTTTGTGTTTGTCGCCCATTTGCTGGGGGATTATGAAGCTGGTAGCTTGCCTATTTCAATTATTCCTTTATTGCTGTCTCAAGGAACCGATGCAGAATAACTGCAACCTCAGCTCGGGTAGCTACGCCTTTCGGATCGAATACTTCTCCTGGCTTGCCGCTGAAGATCTCCGCCTTAAAGAACGTTTCAATTGCATCTCTCGCATAGCTCGAGATGTCGGCGTCATCCTTGAAGTCTGTATATCCCCTGACAACAGGGAAACTTAATCCGGTAAAATCAGCATATCTCATGAGAATAACAGCCAAGTCCTGCCGTGTAATTGGTGCATCGGGATCAAACTTGTTGTTGCCCATACCGTTGGCAATTCCGGCCTCACGCACCCACCCCACATAAGGGGCATAATACTTGTCACTCTTCACATCATCAAAGGAAGTCTCGGCGTACTTGCTCACGTCCACGCCGTAATGCTGTCCGAGAGTGGTAGCGATCATTCCCCGTGTCAACTCCATGTTTGGACTGAATGTATTTTCGCCCGTTCCTTTCATCAATCCGTGTGCAAAGACATACGCCACATCATCGTAATACCACGCACTTTCATTGACATCGTCGAATGGAGATGGCTCTCCCGTAGGTGCGCCAGGGTCGGTTATGACGATCTCATCTTTGACGAAGGATGCGCTAATGCTGTGGCTGTCGGTCACATTATGGAACGTAAAGGTTGACACGATGCCGATATTTTGTCCGTCTGCGGTCACACCGGCAATCTTGTACCCGTCGTTTGCTTTGATTGTAAAGGTTTGACTCGCACCACTTGTCACTTTGACAGCGCCGGAAGGAGAGATGCTGCCGTTCGCACCCGCAGAAGCAGTAACCGTATAGGTCACCGGGGTCACCTGGGCTGGTGTATCGCTACGGGCATTAATTGACACGGTGACGGTGACCGAAAGCCCTACGTTTTCCGGGTTGGTCACTCCGCTTGGCAGCGTCACCGTACCGTTTACTGTGAAGGTCTGAGCGGAGGCAGAGAACTGGTTATAGGAGCTGGAAGCCACGTCCCAATTAACAGCTGCCGACACATTACCATCATACGTTACCAAGGTGACCGACGAGGGCAGTCCGAACGCCTCCGCCATTTTTGGCGTGCCGTTAGTCAGCCCTGTGATATTCGCGGGCTGCACAATACTTTGCAGAATCTTGTTGGCAAGCGTCACGGTCACCGTAGCCGTGCCAAATCTTGTGCCGTCAAAGTCAGATCTCGCAGTTACAGTCAGCGTCTCGGCTGTCTCGTCCGCGCCTACAGTCAGCAGGCCGTCTGTTATCGTCGTGCTTCCGGAATTATTGCCTGAAACCTCCCATGTGACGGTCTGCGCTGCGCCCCCCTGCACGGCGACGACTGCCGTGAATAGTTTCGTCTGGCCATTCTGAACACTCGTTGTTGACGGAGATACCGTTACGCTAATGACTTTCTGCTGAACAGCTGTTTCCGTAACGGTCACCGTGCCCGTGCCGTACTTCGTGCCGTCAAAGACGGATGTCGCGGTCACGGTCAGGGGTGTCGCGGTCTCGTCGGACGCAATGGTCAGGGTGCCGTCATTGGTAATGGCTGTAGTTGCTGCATGGTTACCATAAACCGACCAGATGACGCTCTCTGGCGCACCGCCTTGTGCTGTGACGATCGCGTTAAAGTTCTGCGTTCCGCCCTTCTGCACCTCGACCATCGCAGGGGAAACGGACACATTCGTGACGGATGGGGCAGCGATCACCATGATGTCGAAGTCCTGGGTATAGTTTGTGCTCGCCGTCGCGCCGTTCACAACTGTGGCGGTGACGGTTACGACACCAGCAGTTGTAGTCGATAGGATGCTTCCACTGATTGTTGCACCCGTGGTTCCAGCGTTCTTAACGCTCCAAACCACGGTTTTGTTCGTAGAGGTTAACGGGTTCACCGTGCCGGTAAGCGTTAGATCCACGCCTGCCGTTGTCGTCATGGGAACGTTAGTCATGCTGCCCACTGGAACAAAGTCCGGATTTTCACTTGTCTTCTGATAGGCATAATACCAGACCCGTGCCTTGTAAAATGTCTCCCAGCTTTGGATCCGCTGTTCATGTGTATATCCGCCCTGACCGTCCGGCTGGTAGAGATCTACCTTATCGGTGTTCCAGTTGGGATTCAGTATCCCGTTAGGCACTGCGCGAATAATCGTGCCAGAGAATGGCTGGTTGCCGATAGATTTGATGTTCGCGCTGTAAATATCATCGTATCCTTCAAAGTCTGAGGTGACCGACAGGGTGGCTGCGTTGAACTGGAAAACATTATCCCCCGTGACAACCCAAAACAGGTCGCTATTCCCGTAAACCGGGTACAGATCATGACCCCAGGCTCCAATATCTCCTTGGACGAAAGGAAGATCACACGCTAAATCCTCTCGCGGCGTTAAAATAGGCTGCTCCATCGTACCGGTGATCTCATACCCAACCACCTGATAATCGCCGATTGCCCAGAGCACATTCCGTTTCGGATCCCAGGTCACGCCGTGCGCGCCGGGCAGGGTCAAGCGGGAATAATAACCGCTGCTGTCGCCTTGAGAAGCCGCGTATAGGGTGACCGTATTGCCGGTGCTGCTCGCGACCACCATATTGCCATCCGGCAGCAGCTCGATGGAATGGGGATTGTTTTCTACTACAATATTTCGAGAATACAGACTCTCTCCCGTTTCATAGTCGATAACGCCCACAAAACCGCCGGAGGCCGTAGTAATCACCACATACCCACCGTAAAAATCACTGTAACGCAATTTAGCGTCGCTTACGTTCGTATATTTTTCTATATTTCTAAATCCCTCTGCAGCAGTAGGCTTCCAGCTCCATACAACAGAGCTGCTGTCGTTCCAATCGGCACTGTTCTGCTTGTATACAACAATCTTGTTGTCCTTCTGGTCAGTACCTACCACCATCTCCGTGTCCGCGGACGATGGAACGGTATCGAGTGGATACGGACCATTGGCGTCTGGAGCGGCTTTGTTGACCAACACGCGCAGGGAATCGCCTTCTGCGCCATTCACGATGCGCTTGACCGTCATATCCGATCGGATATAGCGGCTGGTATCGGTGATCCCGGTACCCGCAACGTCAAAAACTTTGATTTCATCAGCATTGTCAAATCCTTGGATGAAATCGCTGATCGTGGTCTTATGGGCAATGTTAGTAACGATGCTGCGGCCTCTGTCAATCGTGTACACCGGAGAATGGATGAGCGACTTTAACGGAATCTTGTAAGATCGCGGGGTCGCCACCGGTCCTGTCTGCTGGCCGTAGTTCTTCATTTGCAGTTCATAATGGTCGGCATAGACATAGATCATCAGCGACTGCACGACCAGCGGCTGTGCAGCCGAAAGCCATCCTGCATTAAAGCGGTTGTTATAATAGCTCAATGAACCCGCAAAGCTGGAGACAAAACCGCTGGAGCGGGTGTTGCGGATAGGCTCAATGCTGCCATCGGCATTGTAGGACGTAACACGTTCATAGGTATCCCTTTCAATAAACTGCTCCGGACCACCGTGGTCATGTCCGTAGATGTAAAGCAAATTAGGATAATTCAGCAGGATATTTCTCAGTTTGGTTTCCATACCGTTACTGTTATGAAGACCATAGTTTGGGGTCAACCCGCGGGAATCAAGGAACCCGTAATGCCCCATCACGATCACGGGTTGCTCTTGTCCGATTTGGGCTAGAATATTTTCCACCCATGTAACCGATTCAGGCGTGTAAATCGAGTCGGTTATGGCCCCGTCGCCATTATAAGGTGTGTTGATTCCGATAAAATGAATGCCGTTGATCTCATAGTGATAAGCCATAAGATTGGACTTCCGGGCGGCATCTTCGTACAAAACATCCGCATACTCTCCAACGTCGGCCTGCATCACCGCGTCGATGTATGCGCCCGAATTGTATTGTGTAAGGCCGACCTCATAATCATGGTTGCCATTGGTATAGAGCACTTTGCCGTCTTTACTTGTTTGTCGGAACGCTTCCGTCATTTGAGAAGTCACTTTGTCGAAGGTCTCATCGTCCCATACGGGTGATCCGTGGGTACTAATGGAATCGCCTGAAATCACCACAACATCCGGATTCTCTTCTTCTTTGATCTTGGCCATCGCCACACGGGTTTGTGCCCGAACGGTGTCCGCATTATTTTGCAGGCCATAGTCGATATGCATATCGCTAAAAGCCGCGATGGTGTATAGGGGCTCTTCATGCTCAGAGATGTCACTGGTAAATTTCAAGACGGGATACCCGTTTACGGCATCCATTTTCCAGCGGGTGTCAAAATCCCAGTTCATCGCTTCATAGGTGGCTTGCAGTTGAAGATCTGACGGTGTCTTTGTCATAATAATCGAATTCACCACATTCTCGATGTTGGGCTTAGTCGTAATCCGGTACGGATTCTGATCGGAACCCTCATCCCGCTGCATCATAATCTCTTCGCTAGCCAGGTTATTGCTGCCCTTTACGGGCGAGGGTGTATTGCCATAGAGACTTCCAATGTCTCTACTAATGGTGCGTCCCGTTAAGACATCCCATTTGTAGTGAATCGTTCCATCGTAAGCAACGTTGTTTTCAAGGGTCGAGTTATTGGTTAGGACACCCGCGATCAGCGACGCGTTGAAGTACGTGGCGGTAGCGGTGGGAGTGACATCGTTATAGATATCGCCCATCGCTATATTGCGACGCACGATGCTATTGGTGGTATTCCCGACAATACCGCCTGCCTGAGCGACTTTAAATGCCACGTCGCCGTCGATCTTAACGGTCCCGTTGAAGAGACTATCCTCTATAGTGGTTCCATCGACTGTAGCGGTATAGGCCGAGCCTACGATGCCGCCGACAACGTGATCGTGGTCCCCCGAAGCTCCGGTAACCGACACGGTAATCGAACCGGTGACCTGAACGCCGGATACACGGCTTGTCTGGCCTAAATAACCGACAAGGATCCCGTCTTGCGTTCGCATCACCGACGTGAAATTACGCGTAACCGAGGCACCCTCAATAATCAGGTCTTTTATTAAGGCGCTGCCGGTGCTGGTTCGGATAAAACCGACATTCCCCCCTGTATCACCGGCTACAATCGTCAACCCGGTAATTTTGTGTCCCCGGCCGTCAAGAACGCCGCTGAAAGAGTCTATCATAGGGAATTTCTGAGTCAGCGCGATATCGGAGGTCAAGGCGTAAGCTTTCGAGCTTCTGTAGGTTGCATCGCTGTCATTCATTCTTTCGACAGCAAACAGCAACTCTTCTTCATTGCTGATTTGAAAAGGGTCGGCTGCGGTACCGTCGCCGAAGAGTTGATACGCATCCGGGTTTTCCTCATACGACAAGACGGGATACCCGTTTACGGCATCCATCTTCCACCGGGTGTCGAAATCCCAGTTAATCGCTTCATAGGTGGCTTGTTGTTGAAGATCTGACGGCGTCTTTGTCTTAATAATCGAATTCACCACAGTGTCTGTGTTGGGCTTAGTCGTAATCCGGTACGGATTCTGATCGGAACCCTCATCCCGCTGCATCATAATCTCTTCGCTAGCCAGGTTATTGCTGCCCTTTAAGGGCGATGGTATATTGGCAAAGAGACTTCCAATGTCTCTATTAGTGGTGCGCCCCGCTAACACATCCCACTTGTAATGAATCGTTCCATCGTAAGCAACAGCGTTTTCAATAGTCGAGTTGTTGGGTAGGACACCTGCAATCAGCGACGCATTGAAGTAAGTGGCGTTATCGTTGAGGGGGACATTGTTATAGATATCGCCCATCGCTATGTTGCGACGCAAAATTGAATTCGTTGTAAAACCAACAATGCCGCCTACCTGAGCGACTTTAAAACCCACATCACTTTCTAGCTTAACCGTTCCCTTAAAGAAAGAGTCCTCTATGACTGTGCCGTTGACTGTGGGCGTGTAACTTGAGCCTACGATGCCGCCGACAGCGTGATCGTGGTCCCCCGCCGGGGCTCCGGTAACCGATACGGTAATCGAACCGGTTACCTGAACGCCGGATATATAGCCTGTACCGGTCATATAGCCAACGAGGATCCCATCTTGTGTTCGTATCACTGACGTGAAGTTACGAGTAACCGAAGCATTCTCAATAATCAGGTCTTTTATTAAGGCAGAGCCGCTGGCGTTCTTGATAAAGCCAACATTACCCCCCATGTTATCGACCTCAATGATTAGCCCCGTAATTTTGTGCCCTTGACCGTCAAATGTGCCGGTAAAAGTGTTTATCATGGGGAAGTTGCTGGTCAGAGCGATGTCTGCGGTCAAGGCATACGTTTTCGAATTGCTATAGATTGCGTCGCTGGCATTCATTTTTCCGACGGCGAATAACAATTCCGCCTCGTTGCTGATTTTAAAGGGGTCACCCATTGTGCCGTTGCCGGCAAGGCTTGTTACGGCCTCGGCAGCCGATGCCGTAATGGGTGGAATAATATTTACAATAATGGAAATTAATAGTATTAAATTGCGCAACGGATTTGCCCATTTCTTTATTCTTTTCGGCATGATAATCTCCTTTTTCGAGTATATTTAACATGGTTAAAGCGCTTTAATACAGAGTAGACTGCACCACCTTCATCGTCAGTTTGAAATTCATTAACTCAAGTATAATAATGTTTTGTAACATCCGTATTATTTGCATGTAAAGAAATCCCTAAGCCCCTATGAAGATATCGCAGCTGAAGAGCATGGACAACACCTGCAAGGGGTGTACAAGGCTACTTTATTGCTTATTAATAATTCCTTTTAAATGATGCAAGCCAAACGTAAGTCTTTCTTCCATCTGCTCCAAATAAGGAATCGCTTCGTACTCCTCGACGTTTGGAATCACACCACTGGCCAATTTTTTCTCTGTCTGCCACGCCAATTTAACAAATTGCCCAAGTTCAAAAGATGTCAGTTCGGGATTGTTATCTATCCATTCCTTATTAAAGATGCTGAATTCAAATATCCATTTGTGGTCTTCTATTGATAATGGCAAATTAGGGTTATATTCACGAAGAATAGGGATGATTTGAGCAAAGTCAACAACGCCCTGACCAGGTGCCTTGCCTTGTCGTTTCACCCCGTTGTCACTGAAAAAAGTTATTCCATCTTTTGCGTGAGTTAAATGTGTATAGGGTGCCACTCGCTTGGCCGCAAGAACAGGATCTTCGCCATTCACAAGGGTATTGGCTGTATCCAGACAGATTCCGCAAATATCTGCACCAACCGCTTCAACCACCCTCAAGAGGCCAAAAGTGCTGTCACCGTGATTTTCCAAGTTAACTCTGCACCCATACTTTTCAAGCGCAGGTCTTAGGCTTTTAATGAAATCTATACTTTGTTCGATGTGGGTTTTCCAAGGGAGGGGGTGGTTATAATTTTCATCCGAATTGCATATGACGCTTCTGAGCTCGTGCCATCCTACTTGGGAAAAGGCTTGAATATGCGAGATGATTTTCTCACGGTGTTCGTCCAGCGACCCTGAAACCAGTAATGGATTGCAGGTGTCTACCCCTAAATAAATATACATATCCTGCGAGTCCGCATAATTCTGTATATCCTTAAGCTTGCCTACATCAAGCTCTTTACTAAGTTCCTGGAGCTCACCGAACTGGATTCCTTCCAATCCCAGCTTCTTAACATAATCAAGAGACTGATACGCATCCAGCTTCAATTCCCTAATCGTAAAACTATCTATTCCTACTCTCATCCCATTTCCTCCTAACGAAAATTAAAATGTTGAATAGCAATTCCTAGTTTCTTTTCATAGATGCACCAGGAATTGCTATCCTTGTATTCGAACAAACTTATTACTTCTTTGTTAATTCTTGAATCCGCACTTGAAAGCCCACCAATTGCTCATTATACTTATCAACTACTTGCTGCTGTCCGAGCTCGTCAACCTTCTTAACCATATCGTTGTAAAGCTTCTCGAATTGCGCATCGTCATTGGCATTAATAACCAAGGGAATTTGCTTATCCATATACTGCATAATTTTTTCTTCCATCTTGGCTTCTTTCAATTCAGGATCAAGGTTTGTTGATGAGGCATACGGAGTAATATCAAAAGGAACAAATTTAAATTCCGAATTGTTATGCCATGCTTCCAACATCGTATCCCAACCATAAGCTGCATAAGCTTTCTTCTGTGTATCCGTTGCAGCTGCCATCAGATACTGCGTATCATTTGCAAAATAGTTCGCTTGACCGTTCGGCCCTGTAGCATTTGTACGTGTAGGGAACACAGTCACGTAGCTGCCAAATCGTTTTAGCATTTGTTTGTCAGGATCTCCGCTTTTAACAATTTCTAGCAACTCGGGAGTCGGAATCCTGAGCCCTTCCTCATTAATGGTATAATCTCTACCTTCAATACCCCAGCCTAATCGAATCGTCATTTCTTCACTGGACATAAAGTTAAGAACTTCCAACAATCTTTCCGGCTCTTTCGCCGTCTTAAGAATACCCGTCGTTTCATCCGGTCTCACACCATTGAACAGCTCATAGCGAACATTCTTACCCTCTTCCTTAGCAATAGAGAGGCGAATAGGAGTTACAATATACTGCATTTCCGGATGGCCAATTAGAGCAAGCTTGGCATTTATCGATGGAATATTCCATTTGGCAAAGTTCGCTGATAGAGCTACGCCTGACTCCCATTTCTTAACAAACTCCGGAGACTTATCCGTCCATGCTTCCCGGTCCATAATGCCCTCACGGGATAGGACGTTCCAGAATTTCAACGTTTCCTTCAAATAAGGATGGCTTGCCAATGGAATGATCTTCTTAGCTTCAACATCCACAAAACCGGTCGTTTTATAGAAATGCTGGTATCCGCTGTGTCTAGGAAGATAGGTTGCAAGCAGCGGTCCATAGGCCTCTCCCCAGAAATTAATCATGCCAATCGACTTCTGATCCAGGCTTGTTGGGAATTTCTTAACCGCTTCTCTTAGGAAGTTAATATAATCGTCCGTTGTATCCAGCTTCGGCCAGCCCAATTCCTCCAGTACATCGACCCTTACATTCATATCCAGAGGTTCTGAGGTCATCTGCAATTGATCCGGACCAGATTGCCAGATATACAAATCACCATTTTTTGCATCGAGGTTTCTCCAATATGGAATGAGGTCCTTCTCATACTCGAAGAAATTTGGGATGATATCTTTATAATCATCTAATTTAAGAAAAGCATCGGCTTCAATATATTTTTTAGTAACGGCATCAATTCCTGTCGTTACTATGTCCAGGTCCCCCCAGTCATTTGCCGCAAGCATCAAAAGAGCTTTGTCTGACGCCGTTTCATTGTACGGGACATACTCAAATACCACATTGAATTTCTCTTGAATGATCTTGCCAACCTCATCCTCTGTACTGCTTCTCGGTTTATCAATTCCTCTGGCCAAAACCTTGTAAGTAATGAGCGGCTTGCCATTTTCTGCGCCAGTCGTTGCAGTAGCGGTAGAATCTTTCTCCCCCTTATCGCTTGAACTCGTACACCCATACAGCATCGTTGTTGCCACTACCATAATCACTATCAGTAATACCGTTCTGTTCAATCTTTTTGACATATCAACCCTCCTAATTAATAAATCTCCATGCAATATACATACCAGCAGCTTCTGCTCGAATCTCTGGATATGTTCTACTCTTTAACGGCACCCAGCAATAGACCCTTAATAAAATATTTTTGTAGAAACGGATAGACTAAAAGGATCGGAATACATACCGTGACCGTCATTGCCATCTTCACGGATTCCAGGGTGAAGTTTTTGCCGCCTTGATTTAAGGCCGTCATGTCTGTCGCACTAGAGATTGTGCCATTCTTCAAGTAGTTCGATAATATATATTGCAGTGTAAATAACTCGCTTCTTGTAGAGTTATATAGAAGCGTATCGCCAAATGCGTTCCACTGATTTATAAATTCGAATAACGTGATGGCCGCAAGAACGGGTACACATAATGGAAAAACAATCTTGAATGCCACCTGGAAATCGCTTGCCCCATCGATGAATGCAGATTCCTCCAGGCTTTTGGGTAACTCCTGAATAAAGGCACGTATCAGTATTAATCCAAATACACTTACTAGATTCGGCAGAATATATACCCAGAAGGAACCCGTGAGATGCAGATCCGAAATGTTCACATACACTGGGAGAATTCCGGCTGTGAAATACATGGCAAAGATGACATATCTGGAGAAAAACTTCCGAAAGACAAGCTCATCTCTCGATAAAACATAGGCACTCATAAAAACAACCACTATCGTGCAGATTGGACCGATGATACTGCGGGCGACGGATATCTTCAAACCATCCAGAAAATTTAATTCCGTGAGAATGGACCGATATGCTTCAAGGGAAAACCCCAAAGGCACGACCAGAAATTTGGCAAATGTATTTTCGGAGCTCACTGAAAGCATGATCATGTATACAAAGGGATAGAAGGTAGCCAGTATAACAAGTAACATCAAAATTGTGTTACATGTGATAAATACAATATCATTCAAACTTACTTTTCTAATTTTTTTACTTGTTATAGACATTATTACGGTTTCACACCTTTCCACATCACCGCTTGCCCTATTGCATTAAAATAGAGATCGGCCGGCCAGCCTCTTGCAAAGCGTATTTACAATAATCAGCATAAGGATGCTAACAATCGTTTTGACAATACTCACCGCAGTAGCATACGGAAATCTTGCTAATTTCAAGCCAAACTCATAGATATACATATCGAATACTTGCATTGTTGCTACATTGGTGGGATTCGTAAATAAATAAAACTGTTCAAAATTAGAGTTAAGTAGCATCCCACTGTTGAGAATGAGCAGCACGACAAGCGTTGGTACAATGGATGGGAGTGTAATATGACGAATCTTAGCAAATCTGCCTGCTCCATCAATTTCAGCAGCTTCGTATTGTTGACCATCAATACCCGCAATCGCAGCCAGGAAAATAATTGCGTTATACCCTAGTGATTTCCATAAGTTGACACCGAACATTAATACCCAAGAATATTTAGGATCTCCTAGTAAATTAATTCCTTCTTCAATAAATTCATATTTAACGAGCATCATATTGACAAAGCCTGAATTAACGGAGAAGAAAATCAAAATTAAGGAGTAACCAATTACCCATGATATGAAGAACGGGAACAATGAAAACGTTTGCACAAGTGATTTGAAATACTTGTTTTTCAATTCATTCAATAAGATGGCGAATACCAAAGCGCAAGTTAAATTAATAACAAGCGCTCCGATATTGATTACAAGTGTATTTCTTAGAACATCCACTGCGTCTGTGGAATCCATGAAGAATTCCCTAAAGGATGCAAAACCGGTCCACTCAGCTTTCCATACACTTTTTCCTATACGATAATCTTTAAAGGCAATAACCCAACTAAGGATCGGTTTGTACGTAAACACCGCAAGCACAATAAGGGTTGGCAATAACATAAGCAGAAGTTGGCGCTGCTTGTAAATCGTATATTTCAAGCCTGTTTTATTATTTTTTTGTTTGAGAATCTTAGCTTCTGCTCCACTATCGACCATAATTTACAATCCTCACTTTCCATTCACCATTTATCAATGGTTATTTCCAAGGCAAAGGTTCGATAGGAAGATGAATCACTTTTCCTGTTTCCTCTGATCTGTATGCAGCTTCAGCAACTTCAACCGTCTTACGGCTATCCGTGCCATCTGTCACAATTTCCGCCTTTTCTCCTCTTAAGCTCTTGACCCACTCCTCGATGCACTGTTGGTGACCTGTAATAGAATTGTCGGTTTCTACTTTTGCGAAACCTCCCTCGCCCCTCATGTCATACTCGAATACTTTAGGCTGATTGTCATGAATTTTCACAAATGTGCCTTTACCACTCATGAAGTAGGCTTCCCCCTTGGTCCCGGTGACATGGTTAAATTCATACCATAATCCATTAGGAGCCTCATGGGATTGTGTATACCAGTTGATTGAAAGCAGTGCCAAAGCTCCTGATTTCATGCGTGCAATAACCGCTCCAATACTTTCGCCTTCCATTCGACTCTCTTCCACTTTAGACATCGAGGTAACGCTTTCAACTTCTCCGCCGTACCATCTGAGGGAATCAATCTGATGCGTAAGGCAGCTCATAATCGCTCCGCCGCCAAGGTTATCTCTAGACCTTACCCAGCTATTCTCAGGAAATATAACATTTTGGTTATGCTCCAGCTTCCAGAACAAAATCTCTCCAAGCTCACCGGAATCAATTACATTTTTAAGCGCTTGCCAATCCTTGTCGTAACGTCTGTCGTGGCAGACGGTCAGAGAAACGCCAGCTTTGGCACAGGCTTCTATCATTTGATCGCACTCTTGCACGTTCCTTGCCATTACTTTTTCCGTCAATACCGGCTTACCTGCACTTGCAGCAGCCAATGTCGCTGTTATATGTAGATAGTGGGGAAGAATAATGTCGACGGCATCGACATCTTCCCGTTCCAATAGCTCCGTATAATCCCCAACGATTTCAACATTATCTCCCAGTAACTTGCGGATATGGTCATGACGGTTCGAGTCCGGTTCTGCTACAATAACTTCGCATATATCCTTAAGACGCGTATATCCTGGTGCATGTGCATTCAAAATTCCTCCGCCGCCCAAGATTCCAATTTTTGTTTTTTTACTCATGCTATTCTCTCCTTTATTATAAATTTGATCGTCTCATTATTTCCTGGGAGCACCTGTTGATTGTCTAATCACAAGCTCCGGGTACAAAATAGTTTTTGCCGCTGTATGCTGCTTCACATTCGCATTACTTTCATTATTCTCGATTTTTTCTATCAACAAATCCACTGCTCTGCGTGTAATCTCCATAACCGGTGGAAAGATTGTCGTAAGCGACGGTGTTAGATACTGAGATTCTCTAATGTTATCAAATCCGACAATGGATATATCCTCAGGAACCTTCAGACCCTCTTCAGACAGTGCCTTCATTACCCCAATCGCGATATTATCATATGTAGCAAAGATCGCAGTGGGCAGTTCCCCTTCCGCAATAAGCTCCTTCATCCTCAAATAACCGCCTTCTTCAAATCTCTCCTTTCCATCCGTTTTAACGAAATTCTCGTTATACTCGATTCCATATTTAGCAAGCGCCCTTTGAAAGGGAAATAGTCTGGCTTTCTTCGACAGACTCTCGCCAACGAATCCAATTGACTTATGTCCAAGCTCTGCAAGATAAGCGACCATTAATGTAATACCATGTTCATCATCGAACATAATACATTCTTGCCCGATGTCTTCACCTGCGCTGCTAAGAAAAACAATCGGAATATCATTTGTTTCATTTCTTTTGTTAATCACGTTTTTTAATTTTTGATTATATTTACTGACATTCACACCTTCATAGTCAAATCCGTCACCATATATGACTCCGTCCACTGCTCTTCCGATTAGTAGTTCTAGGTTTCCAATCGCCTTAGACGGATCAAAATCAGAAGTGACTACAATTAGCGCATACCCTTTAGCATTAAGCCTGCTCTCCACATGATTAATGACCTGCGCAAAGTAATTGCTCTTAATTTCAGGAATGATTAAGCCAATTAACTTGGTACCTTTACCAGTCAACGCCCTGGCGGATAAATTAGGTGTGTAATTCAATTCTTTTGCAATTGCCTGTATCCGCTCAATGGTCTTCGAACTGATCTTCTTGTTATTCGACAAAGCTCTCGATACTGTTGAAGCGCTTACTCCGGCAATTTTAGCGATTTCATCTAAAGTATACATATGCCACCATTTTTTTACCTTTCACTGTTTATTGGTACGATATCACTCATAATTAAGGCAAGCGCTTGCACAAACAGATTATATAATCATTTTTTTTAGAAGTCAATAACAAATTTAATGCAAATTTCATGAAATAAACCGCTAGGAATCGACTTTTAACATTAAGGCAAGCGATTGCCCTAAATATGGAGGATATTGCATAGATGCGCCATGGTTTCAGACGCATCTTACTTGGAGCGTTTAAACTTCCGTCCTTTTTCTGGCACAAAAAGTGCACCCTCTAGAATCTCATTGGTTAGGGTTTAAACCAATGTCCATTCTAAGGGGTGCACTTCAGTTCCAGCTTGAGCTATTTCATTTGCCGCAACTCAACTTGCCATAGACGCTGCCGTCCGTTGCGGATAGACACAATCAACGCCTTCATATTACCCCTTCCCTTCTGCACGAGCAGCAGTTTATAGTCCACGTATATTTCGTGCATCCGTCAAATTAATGATCATTCCATCCTTATGAAAAGTTTTTTCTTCCCTTTCCCTAACAGAGCACTTCGACAGTAAATCCTCCAGGCGCTATAACATAAAACGTATAGCCATGGGCGTGTTGCGGAGGCTTAACATCATAGCCATCTTCTTTTAGTTGTTGATTGATTTTGTCCACCTGCTCTTCATTTTCCTGAGGAAACCCGATATGGAAGGTTTTTGGATAATGGACCTCGCTCCCCTTCATTAATGTAAGTATGAATCCATCATCATCGAACATTGCCGCAAAGTTATCCTTTCGGCTTCCTGCACATACCATATTAAAATAGATTTCCAAAAACCTGCGAGCAGCCGGAACATCTGTCACCGTCAGATTAAGGTGATTGAGTTTCATTCTTTATTCCACCCTTTCTGCATTTGTTATTGATTAAAAAAAACTGTTCATACTCATTATATAACATTTATGCAAGTGAGAAGGTTCTGGAATAATTGGATTGATATGTATTCACAAAAACTTAATCATCCGTCATATAGCTTTAAGGTTTTAGTTAAATCTTTGGAGTGAAGGAATACGTGATGCATGTACTCTAGAGTAAAGGGCAGAGAAATCTGCCCCTCCTCATCAAACCGTACGTGAGGTTTTCCCTCATACGGCTTTCCGATGTTCGTCATTCATGTGCATGCAGATTACAAGAGCGTCTCGAGTCCATAATGTTTGGCCATGTGCTTCACTTCTTGAAACGAACCCATCCACCTTGCGCGTTGCCTCTTCCTGGCATACCATCTCGTAAGCCTCTGCAAAATGTACCCGTCCAACTTTGCCAGCTTTAATTGGCTGTAGGCCGTGTAGTAATAGTTCCTCCACCCCTGAATCTTGGGATTCAGCCATTCTACCTGTTCGAGAAATGATTTATGCCTCATGTTCGGCGGAGCCAGACGTTCTTTTACTGCCTCCCGGATTCGATCTTCCGCTTTCCGAGCCAGCCATTGTTGGGCTCCTTCCCTCCCGCAGGTTGTGTTGTCCTGCGATTCTTTGGTAGTATGAGCCCCTCGGACTCCCTTCCTGCAGACGGCTCACTTCACCTTCCGGGCTTATAGAGCGCCTCTTTACGGGTTCAAAAAAAACCGTGCAGGGGAGGGTCTCCCCAGTTCACTGCATCCTCTTTCATGCCATGCCGATCCCCATACGCCGGAGGATTCCTCGCTGTCGCTCCAAGTTCCTAACAGCTTCCATGGCCTTCGTCCAGTTTAGCGAGACTCGGCTTCCTCTTTTCCTTCTTGCGAGGCCTTTTTGACGACGCGGCAGGATTCACTTCATGTTACGGCCTGGCATGTTGCTCGCCCTGTCTCTGACAGGTACTTTTGTCGATACGCTTTTGCGCACAGATTTCGCCATACGCAAGTATCCTAGCTACGCGGGGGCTTGGCCCCTCCCGCGACCGGATTTCCACCGGCTAGAAGATGCGTGCCTCTGGGCAAGCCCATACAAAAAAAGCGGCACCTGATCCGGATTTTCCCGATCAGGTGCCGCTTTTTGTAGTTCTTACTACAACTGGGTGTAGCAGCCTGAACCTGCCGGGTGCCATTTGTCGGAGCTTCCCAAGCCGAATCATCGACAGCTAGGCACGATACAGCCAAAAATTCCATAGGCAACATTCGATAAAGACATAAGCCGTCCCCCTGTCCCGCTCCAATACCCCGATTGGCTAAATCCGTGTATCACGTTATAATTTGATTGATTAGCAGAACTTGGTTTAAGCCGCAGGGGGATGGGAATATGAAAAGAGACGATTTCCGTTACGTGGAGATGGCTGGGTTGCTGAGAACCGAAATTATGTCGGGGTATCTGCGACCTGGTCAGTATTTGCTTCCGGAGAAGGAGCTGTGCCAGAAATACGCCATCAGCCGCAATTCCCTGAGGCAAGCGCTCGAGCTGCTGACCGAGGAAGGGCTGTTGGTAAAAATGAGGGGGCGCGGCAATAAGGTGGCGGATCAGCTCCCTGCCGAACCGTATGGGACGAATACGTTGGTGGTGTTGAGTCCCTACCGCTCTGCCTTTGCCGAGGACGCCCTGCCGATCCTGATCTCCCTGTTCAAGCAACAATTCCCGAAAGTAGAAGTGAAATTGCTGTATACCGGCTACTTGATCGAAAACATCATGCATGACCTAACCGGATTGGGACTGAAGCCGGATATCGTGCTCGCCTGGGATCGGCATTTCGCCGAGTTTGAATCGCGGGATTTCGTGCCTGTGGACGATCTGATCTCCGAGCTAAGCGACATTCCCGAGAAATTGATCGGAACCTTCCGTAAGAATGAGCAGCTCTATGCCGTACCCGCCACCTACTCCCCCATCTTCCTGGCCTGCAACCCGAGGCTCTTCGAGTCGGCCGGCATCCATATGCCGATTGAGGGCTGGAGCCTGGAGCAGTTCGTCCAAGCGGCCAAGGAGTTGACCCGCGATGACGACCGGGATGGGATGAACGAAACGTATGGGTTCGGGTTGTCCAGCTCGATTATCCGGTGGCCGGTACTCGCGATGAAATACAGCTACAACAAGCGGTCCCATGCGAACCGCTCAGTCTATTTGCCGGCGGATGGCCTTAGGGATGCCCTAGATTTCATGCGGAATTTAATCTACAAGGAACGCATCTGCCCTGTAACGGAAGTGGGCGATTGGGCTTTCCTGAACGAGCTGTTCGAAGACGGCCAACTCGCGATGATTCTCACCACGACGCTCGCCACCAACATGAAGCGGCAGCAATTCCCGGTTCGAATGCTCCCGCTGCCCAAGCGTTCCGGCGGCTCGAAAGGAAGCTTGCTGATCGCCAACGGACTGATGATCTCCAGATTAAGCCCCAACATGGACTTGGCCAAGCGCTTTCTCCGGTTCGCGGCGGATATCGAATTCCAGAAGCGCATGGCCCGGGAGACCGGGTTCCTCTCGATCTACGACAGCGTGAATCGTGCGGTCTGGTCCCCCTATGAGCGAAACGCGCTCGGGATTCATGCGGATCACCTCGAGGAATCCCACTTCATCTTCGATTTGTTCCCGAACCTGGGGAAGCCTCAGGAAATGGAGCGGAGCATGAAGAAGTTCTGGGCCGGTCTGGAAAGCTCTGAACAGTTGGTGAACCGCTTGTTCCAATGAATCTAAGTACCGAAAAGCCGACCGGCCCGTTGTGCCGCCGGCTTTTATTTTTTTTATTGACAGATGGCGGAAAGGAAATCTAAACTACGAGTATAAGTACCATAGTTGTTCCTATTTTTAATATTATTGTAATCGTTTTCATCAAGTGAAAGGAGGTCAGTCCGCAGAACGGCTAACACCTATTCGAATGGAGGAAAACCATGACCATGCAGGCTTTCAGACCGCGTTTTATTAGGATAAGTGTTCTTATGGCTCTCTTGTTGCTGCTTCAAGCGCTCGTGAGCGGAATTGGAATGGCGGCTACGGACAGTCCGTCCGGCCAGCCATCGATTCCGGTCGGCAATGTGAAGCTCGATAAGGACAAGCTTTCCCTGGTCGTAAGCGAATCCGGCCAATTGACGGCAACGGTGAAGCCGTCCCAGGCTACCAATTCGGAGATTATTTGGTCGAGCAGCGCCCCTTCTATCGCAACCGTTAGCGAGTCCGGGCTCGTCACCGGGATCGCTCCAGGAACGGCGACGATTACGGCAACCTCGGCCGATAGAGCCAAGAAATCAGACCAAGCCCTCGTCACCGTAGTGGCTCCCGCGAACGCGCAATTGCGCATCGATTTCCCAGCCACACCGGGCGTCGGTACATACATGACGGTTCCCATGACAGCGATCGGCTCCGCCGCGACGGCCGCCGGCCCCGTGCACTATGTCGTGGAGAAGCTGTCGGGGCCTGGCGACGTTTTCCTGTCGGCATTGGACGCGAACGGGATGCCCTTCAGTATTCTGAATAGCGGCAGCTACTTGGCCGAAGGCTTCCCGTTGGCCGCCGGCGCCGTCCACAGTACGGAATGGACCGTGAAATTCTCCAAGATAGGCGACTACTTACTCTCCATCCGCCTCGTCGGTGCCCAGGGGCAGCCGTTGTCCAGCTGGGAGAAGCAGCTGTCCGTCACGCCGTCCGTCATGAATCTCGGCCATCAGGTGTTCCAGGACGGCATCTATCGCGGAGCGTTTGGGGTAGAGAACGGCCGCGCGGTCGGGTACACCATCGTCACCGGCAAGCCGGACGCCAAGTTCGTCGTCCTGGACGTGACGACCGAACGCGTCCTGAAGGTGTTCGACCTGCCTGAGGCCGAAGGCGCTTGGGGCATCAAGACCGCGTCCGACGGCAAAGTCTATATCGGCACGTACACGAAAGCCACGTTGTTCCAATATGATCCTGTCACGGACCGCGTCGAGGATATGGGCAGCCCTCAATCCACGATCCCCGGCGCCCTCCTGTATGAGATGGCGGAGGACAAGGACGGGAACCTCTATTACGGCACTTATCCGGACAGCAAGTTGTACAAATTCGATCCCGTCACCAAGCAAACGACCGACCTGGGCTCAATGGTCGCCGACCAGCCCTACTCGCGCAGCATCGCGTACGACGCGGAGCAGAACGCCCTCTTCGTCGGTGTCGGCGGCAGCAAAGCTTCCTTGATCAAATACGATCTCGCCACCGGCAACAAAACGGAGATGCTGCCGGACTCTATCCGCAATCAATACAAACTCACGTATGATATGAACCTGGTCGGGAACAAGCTGTTCCTGAAGATGGACTCGAACTTCGGGCTTATCGTGCTCGACAAGAACACCGGATTGGTCGTGAAGGATTTCGGCACGCTGGCGATCCATTCTCGGGGGATTTCCGAGAAGTCGCCTTACGGCGATATCGTCTACTTGACCTTCGGCGGTATTCTGAAAGCGTATGACCTGCAGACGAACACGATCACCGACTTGACGACGGCGGCCAGCAAGATCGACTTCAAGGCGAATACGATCGGCTGGGGCATCCTGCAGCTGGACGATCCGAACTACCCCGGCTACACGCTCGTCGGCTTCAACGGCAATACGGGCGGCGGGTTCTTCAAATACAACCTGCAGAACAAAGCGCTGCGGATCACGAACGTCCCCTTGCCCAAAGTCGCGATCAAGCTGCATACGCTCGGGCGCGCCACGGACGGCAAAATCTATTCGGCCGGCTTCCTTCCGGGCGGCATGGGCATCTTCAACCCGGTCGACGGCACGTCCAGTAATAATGCGATCGGACAAGTGGAAGGCATGACGGCGCTCGGCTCCAAGATGTATTTCGGGGTCTACCCGGGCGCGAAAATCTACGAATACGACACATCCCAAGCGTGGAAGCTGAACACCAGCGTCGTGAACAAGTTCGAGCTCAAAACGAATTACCAGCAGGACCGGCCTTACGCCATGTTGGGTGTTCCCGAGCTCGACAAAGTGTTGATCGGGACCGTGCCGGACTATGCGATCAGCGGCGGCGCCTTGACCCTCTACGACCCGGCCGCCAACACCTATGAGGTGCACAGGAACATCGTGCCGGATCAGAGCGTTGTCTCGCTCGCCTACAAGGATGGCAAGGTTTATGGCGGCACGTCCTACGCCGGCGGGCTGGGTACGGAATGGCCGTATGCCGACGGCAAGCTGTTCGTGTTCGACATCGCCACCAAGACGATAGAATTAGTGACGGTGCCCATTCCGGGCAAAGGCGCGGTGAACCAGCTGATCGTCGGACCCGACGGGAACATCTGGGGCTTCGCCCAAGGGACCTTCTTCGTCTTCGATCCGGCAACCAAGCAAGTCCTGCGCGAGTACACCCTGGACGCTTTCCCGGAATCCGTCGGCACTTGGCGGGATGCGGAGCTGGAGACGAGCGCGGCCGACGGCCGTGTGTACGGCACGAGCGCGGGAGACAACTTCTTCCGGATCGACATCGTGAACGGGAAGCCGGCCATCACCCTGCTGGCCAAAGGAGCCACCCTGCTCACCCAGGACAACTACGGGAATTTCTATTTCAAGAAAAAAGAAGACGAGGCCAGCCTGTGGCGATATACGATCGAAGACCGGACTATCGCCGCCAATTATCTGACGCTCGACAAGCAGGAAACCGATTTGTACATGGGTGACACGCTGACCGTCACGGCCACCGTCTACCCGACGTTCGCGACACGAAAATCGTTCACCTGGTCCACGAGCAACAACTCTGTCGCCGCGGTGAACGCCTCCGGATTGATCACGCCGATCGCATTGGGAACGGCGACGATCACCGCGACGACCGCGGACGGCAAATTCTCCTCCTCCGTGCTCGTGCACGTGAAGGAGCGGACACAGTCCACCTATGAATTGTCGATCGATACTCCAATCGACGCCGTCACCGAAACCGTGCCGACGGCGCTGCCGGTCCTGATCAAGACGCAGAAGTCCGGCAAGGAGCCGCTGACCGGCGCGTACTATACGCTGGAGAGGACCGGCGGACCTGGGACTGTTGCGTTCCAGTACACGGACGGCGAGGGCGTCGAGACCACCTTCGTGAATCAAGGCGATTATGGGAAGCCTGGCTTAACCCTCCCGGTCCAGGCGCTTGAAGAGAAAAACTGGCGGCTCACATTCTCGGCGGCTGGCAGCTACTCGGTCGCAGTGAAGCTGAAGGATGCCCTAGGGAGTACGCTGGCCGAGGCTAGCCGCAGCTTCACGGTCCAGGCGAAGCCGGCCCGCTCGGTGTACCGGTTCTCTTCCACAGTCACAAGCGTAACGTACAATGTGTACACCAGCTTCCCGGTTACGCTCGACTCCTCTATCGTCAGCTTGGAGGGATACAAGGGCGCGAAAATCGTGATTGAAAACTTGTCCGCCTCGACCGGCAATCTGAAATTCCAACTACAGGACGGCGCGACCAGCTATGCCTTCACGAATGCCGCGCAGATCCGCCCGGCTGGATTCAACCTGTCGCCTCAATACAGGGAGACGATGCCTTGGACCATCCAGGCCGACCAGCCCGGCGCATATAAAATCCACTGGAAGCTACTGACCGCGGACGGCCAGGTAATCGCCCAGAACGACCTGCTGCTGGTCTCGACATATCCTAATGCGGTTCCGTTGCTCAATCCCGGGTTTGAACAACCGCAGGCGAACGACGGCACCGTCCCGGGATGGACCGCCTGGTCCACAACCGCACGTAATGTCATGACTGCCCATGCCGTTACCTATAGTGGAGAGCGTAGCCTGAAATTCATCGACGACAACGCCTCGGCCACCAACGCGATTCAGACGGTGAATGCATCCGGTATTGCCGGCAAGACGTACCAGGCGTCGTTCCTGATGTACAACAAAGAGCCATCGGCCGGGCTGCAGATCTACCTGCAGTTCTACAACAATGCCGGGACGCGGGTCGGCGTTGCCTATGTGGGTGCGAACCCACTGATCGAATGGACGCCGGTCGTCATCTCAGGCGTCGCTCCGGCGGGGACGACGCTGGTCAACCTGATGGCGTATTCCACCTCCGGGGCCAGGATGACGGCGTATCTTGATGACGCCACGTTGAGCTACAAGGATTAAGGCTTCCGGTACGCAAAGCCCTCTAGACATGGGTCCAGAGGGTTTTAGTTTGTGGTATTTTGGGTGGCGTCGCCCGGCGCCCCGTTAGATAATCTAGGCTAGACGGAACGGAAAGGCGGCAAGAATTCCGTTTACAAAAGCTTTAGAAGGATTTAGGAGATTCGTATGAAATAAATATGAGATTTTGATTTTGAGGAGGGTTCCAATGATGAAGTGCGTGTTTAATGGTTTTTGTTGTAGGAATGATGGCAATGGTGTTGTTTTTTCCCTTACCAGTAGGGTCAGCGCTAACGATGACTGCGGGTGCGGCCAAGTAGTAGGTGCGGAGAAGAACAAGATCGTGGCGGACCTGTTGAAAAGCGATGCTTTCAAAGCGAAAAAGCAAGAATTGCTGAAGCAGGTTACAAGTGAGGGTATGTCCCCTGTTAACGGTCTTCTGGAGCGATGAATTACCATTAATCGCGCTTTGCAACGTAGTCCACTTCCTCCATACGCGGTTGCAACCAAAAATACGCTTCATCTACTTTTTCTATTTCTGCCATCAGTAGAGCATCCATTTTCCCGTCCATCTTTGCCCTACTAATCAAAAGCCAAACTTCCACCGATACCCGCACCAACAGTTCCATGCTATTTTTAGGGCCGGTCTCCAATAGAACACTTTTCCATTCTGCTCTTGTCTTAAAGATACTTCATCTGCCCCACCCTCATAGTCTGGATCATCAATTCTTAGATAATCAATGCTGCTTAATAGTATGATATTTACGCTGGCATCCCGGACCTTGCGATGTTATACGAAGGACAGCGGCCACAATAAAAATTGCCCTAGCATGCTGCCGACCCGGCAACTTGTAGGGCAATTTGAAGGAACCCCGCCTCCCTTTTCCCGCTTCCATATCTCCTCCAATGCAACGATATTGGCATGGATATCAGACACAATCAACGCCTTCATATTCCCCCTTCCCTTCTGCACGAGCAACAGTTTATAGGCCATGTATATTTCTTTCATCCGTCAAATTAGTGATCATTCCATCCATATGAAAAGTTTTTCTTCCCTTTGCCTAACAGAGCACTTCGACAGTAAATCCTCCAGGCGCCTTAACATAATCATCATCATCGAACATAGCCGCAAAGTTATCCTTTCGGCTTCCTGCACATACCATATTAAAATAGATTTCCAAAAACCTGCGAGCAGCCGGAACATCTGTCACCGTCAGATTAAGGTGATTGAGTTTCATTCTTTATTCCACCCTTTCTGCATTAGAACCATTCACGTGCTGACACTGCTTATCAAAAAAAACTCCAATATGGTATTATTCTGGTATTACCCCTTATACGTAGACACTCAATTAATCTTTATAAAAACAAGGTATGATAATCTTTAAGCACTTTTAAACTTCACTTTATGCTTTTTTATCCAAAAATGCGGAAAGGTGGTTTTCCGACTTGGACATCCGGGTGAAGTTCGCTAAGCTCCCTTTTCAGAAAAAGCTTTTGCTTTACTCCCTTCTTCTCAGTGTTCTGCCGGTGCTGCTGCTCGGCAGCGCTGCCTCATTTGTCGCTTCCTCCGCTCTGCAGCGCGAGGTGGACGAGAAGCACGAGACGACGCTGCGTCAAATCGAGTTTCAGGTTGACGCTCTTCTGAAGCGGATCGATTATTTATCGATACAAGTTGCAGGAGACCTCGCGATAGAGAAATCGGCAAGACTCGGAATCTCGATGGATGACCGCGAGACATTGGAAGCCACGCTCGATATGGTAGAGACGATCCGAAAGTATCGGTCGTTGTCCGAATTTTCCTTTAACGCTTATCTCGTCTATAACCGTTCCAACACGGTCTATTCCAATAATCTCGGTTTAATCAATAAGACGGAATTTCCCTATTACGATGCTTTGCGCAAGTATGAACCCAGGTTTACGGGCTCTACGCTGCTTCCCTCCCATACCTATCCGAACCAGCCCGCTTTTTTGATCATCCGCCCCGTCGGCAGTTCTTCGACTGTGGACGGAATCCTCTTTTTGGAAATCGATCCGTCCGGGTTCTATGAGCTCCTTGACTCGTTCGAGCCTGAGGCCGGAAGCAGGATGGTTGCGGTCAGCCAGTTGGGTCGTATTGTACTTAGCCAAAACCCCGAGGAAATCGGAACGGCTCTCGCCCGTCCTTTCGCCGAGCGGCTTGAGGATGGTAAACGCAACTCATCCGCGGATCCGGTTCCTTACGGAGACGAGCGATTCCAAGTTTCCATACATCGTTCAGGGTATAACGACTGGACTTACGTGATGATTTCACCTGAGGGGCAATTGACCGCAAAATCAAGCTTGATCCGGAAAGTGACCTGGTTCATGGCAGGCTGTTTAGCGCTTTTTTGGGGATGCATTGCCCTGCTTGCCTCCAAACAGCTGTATAACCCGATACGCGCTTTGCTGCATAAGCTGCCGAACCGGACCCTGACGACGAGGGACGGACTTCAGCAACTGGACGCCTTCATGCAGCAGGTCATGGAAACGAACCGACGTCTTGACAGCGAACTTCGGGAAAAGCTACCCGAGCTTAGGGACAACATGCTGCTGAAGCTGTTGCACGGTGGGATGAACGAAAACGAATACCGTGATAAAACCCGGCATCTCTCCCTTCCGCTGAACGGCGCCATCTTCACCGTTTGCGTATTCGAGGTCGACGTTTATTTGGAATTCCGCAAGAGCTACTTCGGGAAAGACCGCTCTCTAATGATGTACGCCCTGACCAAGCTGGCCAGCGAAATGGCTGAGACCTTGTTCTCTTCCGTTTCCGTCGCGTCTTCTCTCGGTCAAGTCTCACTTATCATCGGAACAGAAAACACGGGAGACCCGTTTATCGAAAAAGTGGAGGAGCTTTGCGGCCGAATCAGACAGAAAGCTAAGGAGCTGTTCCGTTTTACACTGTCAGCGGGCGTAAGCCGGCCCCGCCCCCATATGAGAACCATCCACGAAAGCTATGAGGAAGCGATCGATCTGCTGAGCTTCCGACTGCTGCTTGGCCGCGACTTGACGGTCAGCTTCCGTTCCGCCGAGTCGTTCGACTCCGTCAAACAGTCGACTCGTATCCTGATCAAGCGACAGAAGTCAATCGTCAAATGGATCTCGGAGGGGAACCTGGAATTGGCACAAGCGGAATTTCATGAGATGGTGCGGGAAGTTCCCTCGCAGCTGCCGAGCTTTAAGCCCGTGATAGGAATCTTCACGAATTTAGTCGGAGAAATTGATCATCTGCTTGAGCAACTCGGCTTCGAGCTGGAGCAGCTGTTTCCTGAAAACGTGTACACCAGCATCCACGATGCCGAATCGCTTGATCAGCTAAGCGAATGGTTTACGTCCCAGTTCTTCCCGGCCTTCCGCCTTCATTTTGAACGGCTCACCGTTTCAAACCAGACAAAAATCGTGCAGCAGGTAGTTGAATTCATTCAAAATGGCGTGGAAAGCGAAGTTTCGCTGCAGGAGGCGGCTTCCCGCTTCGGGTTGTCTTCCTCACAGCTGAGCCGCATGTTCAAGGGAGAAATGCAAATAAACTTTATGGATTTCATCATGGAAACGAGAATGTCTAAGGCTAAGGAATGGCTGGTCCATTCCGATCTGCCGATTAAGGACATCGCCTCCAGGCTAAAGTATACGACAACGCAAAATTTTTCCCGAGCATTCAAGCAAACGACAGGCCAGTCTCCCGGCCAATATCGGGATGCCGTCAGACAATCCAATCCATAAGTCGGTCTGCGGGACCGGCTTTTTTTATGTTTTTCTCTCTTTGCCCGCATCCCACCATCCTCCTCCCGGACAAGTTTCATCTTTTGCAATCCGGTATCTTTTTTTGCATGAGGGTTTGAAATAATAGATCGTTTACAAGCCCACTTTTATTCTCCTATGATGGGTTCAATCGAATGCCACGAGCTTTCGGCAACCCAGTAAAAGGAGGTATTCACTTTTGAGAACGATTACAAAGCCGCTTGCGGGTCCGTCATCCGCTCTGACGGGTTCCCGGTGGATGGCCATTCGCCGCAAGCTGTGGAAAAGCCGGACCATGTACCTGTTTGTCCTGCCCGGTACCATTTACTTCATTCTTTACAAATACGTACCTCTTCTGGGATCGGTCATCGCCTTTCAGGATTACAGCCCGTTTCAGGGATTTCTGCACAGCGATTGGATAGGATTCAGTAATTTCAAAAAAATTTTTGACAACCCTGAAGTCGTGCAGGTGCTGATTAATACGCTTACGCTTTCGTTACTGCAGATCGCCTTCGCTTTTCCGGTGCCGATCGTTTTGGCCCTTATGCTCAACGAAGTGAGGCAAGACTGGTTAAAGCGCTTCATTCAATCCCTCGTCTATCTCCCGCACTTTTTATCCTGGGTCGTCGTCATCGGGATCGTCACCATCTTCCTTCGCAGCGACGGCGTCGTGAACAGCTTTCTGCAGCATATTATCGGTTCCCAGCCCATCCAGTTCCTGCAGCAGCCTGTCTTGTTCAAGCCAATTATCGTGTTGGAGATCATTTGGAAGGAATCGGGCTGGGGAACGATCGTCTTTCTGGCTGCGCTTGCCGGGGTCAGCCCCGAGCTGTATGAAGCGGCGATCGTCGATGGAGCGAGCCGCTGGCGCCGCATCTGGCATATCACATTGCCCGGCATCAGAAGCACGGTTATCATCCTGCTTATATTGAGACTTGGGATCGTGCTTGACAATGGCTTCGAGCAAATTTTCCTCATGCTCAATCCGTATGTGATGGAAGTCGGAAATGTGTTGGATACGTATGTGTACGATAAGGGGATTTTGCAGTCGGACTTCAGCTTCGCCACCGCCGTCGGCTTGTTTAAATCTGTAGTCGGTCTGATCCTTGTCATCTCGGCGAATCGGCTGGCGAAGAAGTTCGGCGAGGACGGCATTTATTAAGCTCTTTAGCTCCGGGACAAATGTGAAAGGAGGCTCTCCCCATGCACCATCGAAATTGGCTCGACCGTGCGTCCGACTGGCTGAACGTCACCCTACTTTTGCTCGTCTCGGCGGCTATGATCGTCCCGTTCCTGTACATCTTCTCGGTTTCGTTCTCCTCCATGGAGGAGTTTCTACGTAAAGACTTTATCTTTTGGCCGGACCGCTGGGTCACGGACGCCTATACGTACATTCTTGCAAACGACAAGTTTGTGAAGTCTATCCTGATAACGGTGCTTATCACAGTCCTCGGTACGCTGCTGAACCTGGCCTTCACCTCGACGATGGCGTACGGACTGTCCAAAAAATTTTACGGCCAGCGGATCTTTTTGTTCATGGTTCTGTTCACTTTTTTGTTCAGTGCGGGCATTATCCCCACTTACCTGATCGTGAAGGAAACCGGCCTCCTCAACTCGATCTGGTCGCTGATCATTCCAGTGCTTATAAGCCCTTGGAACCTGATCGTCTTTTCTCAATTTTTCAAAAGCATTCCCGAGGAGTTGAATGAAGCAGCCCTCATCGACGGAGCGAGCGAATTCACGGTATTTAATAAAATTATCCTGCCTCTGTCCAAACCTGCTCTGGCTACATTCGGCTTATTTTATGCCGTCAGCCACTGGAATTCCTACTTTACCGGTATCTTGTATATCAGCAACCCGAATTTGTGGCCGATTCAAGTGCTGCTGCGACAAATCGTAGTGGTAAATGACACATCTACGCTTCAAGTGGAACAAATGGTGAATGTCCAGCCTCCTCCGGCGGAAACGATCCAAATGGCCGCGATTCTGCTTGCAACCATTCCTATTCTGATCGTATATCCGTTTCTGCAAAAGCATTTTGCGAAGGGAGTGATGATCGGTTCGGTTAAGGGCTGAGGGCTCTTCAAAGCATCCGGCCAAACATGATTTTAGCTCGAAGGTGCTGCAGGAAAGAGGGTGGTTGCAATTATTATGCGGAGGTGTTCGAAAATGAAAGGGAAATCATTCATCAGTCTGCTCGCTATTCCCGTATTAGCAGTGTCCGCAGTCGCCTGCTCCGATTCCGGAGGCGATGAAGCGAAAGGTACAACGCAGCCGGCGGAAACAGGTGGGACATCCACGCCGGCGAAGACGCAAGACATCAGCTTCCTCAACTTCGCCTATACCATCTTCCCCGATCCGAACAGCAAAGGGGTCGAGGCTATCAAGCAAAAATTCAACGCCAACATTAAGCCGCAATTTGTCCTTCAATCAGATTTTAACGAAAAATTGAATGTAATCATGGCTTCAGGCGATATGCCGGACGTTGTCGCTATCAAGGACCTTGACGCCAATTACTACAAGTGGGCCAAACAAGGCGCTTTCCTCCCTCTTGACGAATATATCGACAAGTACCCGACGCTGAAGGCGGTTCCCACAACGATTTACGACCAATTCCGCATAAACGGTAAAATCTACAGCGTACCGATGTATTCGCCGACTTACACCTTCTCGGGAACGATCAGGCAGGACTGGCTGGATAACCTGGGACTTAAAATGCCGACCAGCTACAAAGAGCTGCTGGAGGTGGCGGCCGCTTTTACAACCGGGGATCCCGACAAAAACGGCAAAAACGACACGTACGGCTTCGCTCTCGGCCAGGATATTTCTCCGACCCACGCCCAAGGCGCATATTGGAACACCGGCTGGTATCACAAAGACAAGGACGGCAATTACATTCCGGGTATGATCGGCCCCGGACGCAAGGAAGTCATCGAAACCCTGGCTGCAGCCTACAAGCAGGGAGCCGTCACCAAAGACTTCGCCGTGCTCAACTGGGCGCAGACCAATAAAGAATTCTATTCGGGCAAAGCCGGCATCTTTATCGGCACGCCGACCGGGATGGTAGAGGATTATTATCTTGGTCTGCTTCAGGTCAATCCGACCGCTAAAGTCGCGCCGATCCCGTTCTTCATAGCGCCCGACGGCTCCCAGGGCAATCTGAAGGGTAGAGGCTTCTTCGGTCTGACGACGCTGTCCGCCAAGCTGAAGGACGATCCGGACAAAGTCAATAAGATCCTTGAAATTCTGGACTATGGGCGGCAATTCATTCCGGTTAACGAACGCACCGACAAGAACGAGCAATTCGATTGGATCATGGGCGGCAAAGGCGTAGGCTATGATATGGCGGACGGCAAAGCCGTACCGAAAGCGGGACAGGAATCGAGCACGCCCATTCAGTATATGCTTCAACGCCATGAGTTCTGGAAGCCTTGGGCGCCGAGTGACGAAGCGAACCAATACTCGATCGCTTCGTACAATTCGAAAGAGATGCAGGCCTTCATCGCCACCATTGAGGAAATGGAAAAGCAGTATAACAAGACACCTTACGATGACCCCTCCTACCTCGTCTATTCGGAAACGCAGGCGTCCAAGGGCACGGAGCTCAACAAGTATTTGCTTGGGGAGCAAACGAAGATGATTTCCGGTCATCGCCCGATCGCCGAGTGGGATAAAATGGTACAGGAGTGGAAGGACCGCGGCGGCCAACAGCTGATCAAGGAAATCAACGACGGCATTAAAGCAGCGGGCAAGTAACGGCGGAAGCGACGGCGCCGCTTCCGGTATTCGTACCGGTGCAGCGCCGTTTTTGGCAGCCATTCTCGCGAGTGACGTACATTTACCACTGTAACTACCACCGCTTTCAAGCGAAAATGAAACCATGCGCACCGAATATCGGTGCGCATTGGCTGCTTAGCTTTTTTCATCTGTCTACTTGACAGGTATAACCAAATATAGGAGTTTTTTTGATTTACACAATCTGTTCAAGAGCAATACACACTACCCTTTGGAAACAGCGCTGCGTTTCTTCTGATTAGAATAAACCTTTTCTAAATAGGCAAATAACTGTTCAAATGCTAAGATCAATATCCAATAGACAATCGCGATGAGCACATACATCTCCAAGTAACGGTAAGTAGAACCGGCTTCCATCTTTGCAACGGCCATAATATCAATTACTTTTATCGTGAAAGCAAGTGACGTTTGCTTAAACAAAGCAATAAACAAATTTGCAAAATTCGGAATTGCACTTACTAATGCTTGAGGAATAAAAATACGAATCAGCGCTTGCGGCAATGTCATTCCAACCGATAAGGCAGCTTCCATTTGATTATAGTCCACTGTACGAAGTGCAGCATACCATACCTCTGCCTGATAGGCTGCTGTATACAGTGAAAAAATAAGAAGCGCGATAAACATCTTGTTAAACTCGACAGGAAAGAATGTAACTGCAAACGCCTCATTTAAATACGCGAATATTTCGGGTAATCCAAAATAAACGAGGTACATTTGAACAAGCAGTGGAACGCCACGGAAAATCGAAATGTACGCTGTCGCTAATTGTGATAATACAGGTATTTGATAAGAACGAACAATCGATAGAAAAAAGCCAAGAATAAACCCAATGACTGCCGATACCAACACTAACAGCAGCGTTCTTGGTATTGCATCAATAATTAAAGGCAGCTTGCTCAGCATATAATCCCAGTCTAGTAAGATATTAAATCACCCCTATGCCCTTCTAGCCATAATCTTATATTTCCGTTCCGTACGATCTTGATAAAACGCAAGCAATCGGCCAAATAACATCGAACAGAACCAATAGATAAACGATACAGCTATATAGGTTTCAATCAGGGTTATTCCATAATTACGTTGGGTTAATATTTGAGCCTGACCCATTAGATCAACAACACCGACTGTAAACACCAAAGACGATTCTTTAAAAATCGTAATCGCATTATTTCCAATAACCGGAATGGAAATGCGCAGCATTTGTGGAATGATGATTCGCCGCAACGACTGGAAATACGACATTCCGACTGCACTCGCTGCCTCATACTGCGATTTCGGTATGGCTAAATAGGCAGAACGAACCACTTCTGACATAACAGCTCCACAATGCAATCCAAAGGCGATCACCGCAAACGTAAAATTACTCCATGAGTCCGTTTGAATGCCAACTTGCTGCAATAGCTTGGGTAATCCGTAAAAAATTAAAAATAATTGGACAATACCAGGTGTACAGCGCATAAAGGAAATATACACCACTATCAATTGAGAGAGCACCGGGATCCGAAAAATTCGAATCAGGGCTAAAACAAATCCCAGTAAAGTACCCCCAACTAATGCCAATCCCGTAAAGGATAACGTGAGGGGCAGTTTGGGAAGGAGATTCCAAAACGCATCTATGAATGCTGCCAAATTAAACAACTGGTTGCCCCTCCGCTTCTAAAAATTATTTAAATTGATATTGCGAATTTACGTCTTCAAGAGATTGGAACATGTTCACCTTGAAATATTTTTCAGAAAGTGCCGGCAATGTACCGTCTTCAACCATTGCTTTTGTTACTTCGTCAAACCGTGCTGCCAGATCTTTTTTCTCTTTGTTATATAAGACCCAAATCGGTTCTTTTGTTATATAAGCGGCACTTTTCAAAGGTAATTTCAATTGCGCATTTACATTGTCAAATACGGTTGTGTTTGTTAAAAATGCATCATATTTACCGCTAGCCACCCATTGTACAGACTCTGCATCTGTTACGGCATCGATATCTTCAACAATAATGGGATTGTCGGCATTTTTAGTGTTGTAATCGACGACCAATGTGCGCAATCCAGTGGATGGGCTCATCGGCGTTAATTTCTTCCCTTTCATATCATCCAGGCTATGAATATCATCACGATCATCCTTCACAATCAGAGCGTTCAATGAATAACCGTATTCTACATCACTGAACAAATATTTTGCTTCGCGCTCCGGGTTGCGGTAGTAGAAGTTTGCTGCGAAATCGTATTTACCGGACTCAACACCAACAAGCATCGCTTCACGGGCGATTTCTTCATATTCGAACTGATATTCTTCCAACCGCTCATCCAATAATTTCAAATACTCCACCGTGTATCCTTCCATCTCATTCTTGTCATTCAAATAACTAAATGGTGGATTTGGCACTGCATTACGCGCTACTTTAAGCACAGTTACCTTTGCGGCATCAGCTTCGCCGCCGCCTGTTGAAGGCGCACCGCCATTGTCGTTGTTCGCGTTCGAGCCGCATGCCGTTAACGCCATAACCGATGCTAAAATAATTGCTGCCATAGATAGCTTTTTCATCTCTCTACTCCCTTTTCTACTGTTGAATTAGATATCATAAGACCATCCTGATATGCGACTGCTAATAAACTCTTTTGTTCGCTGCTGCTGAGGGTTAGAGAAAAGCTCCTTCGGTTCAGCTTGTTCTACAATATGCCCTTTTTCCATGAAAACCACATGGGTGGAAATATCCCGGGCGAAACTCAATTCGTGCGTAACGATAATCATCGTTACACCTTCTTGAGCTATTTTCCGAATCACATTCAGCACTTCTCCAACTAATTCCGGGTCTAATGCAGACGTGGGTTCATCAAACAAAATAACTTCCGGATCTAAAGCGAGTGCTCTCGCGATACCGACACGTTGTTGTTGTCCGCCGGATAATTGAGATGGATAATGATCTGCTTTGTTTGCCAATCCAACCTTTTCAAGCAGAGCCAAGCTTTTTGCTTTTGCTTCCTCTTTTTTCATTTTCTTAACAACAAGCAAACCTTCCATCACATTTTCCAGTGTGTTTTTGTTGGCAAATAAGTTATACGACTGAAATACCATCGCTGTTTTTCTACGCAGCCGCAAAATATCTTTACGGAGTAACTTCTCGGTATTGACCGATAAATCCCCGATTCTAATCGTTCCCTGATTGGGTCTCTCCAACAAATTAATACATCTTAACAGTGTTGTTTTCCCTGATCCGCTTGGACCGAGAATGGAAATGACATCACCGCGATTGACCTGTAGCGAAATTCCTTTCAACACTTCCTCCGAACCGAACTTTTTATGGATATTTTCTAACTGAAGCATTTCTTCTCACCCCCCATTCTCTCGATGCTCAATCGATATCAGCGATCCTATCAAGATTTCGCATAACGATTTGGAACAAAATCCAGTCCCAGGTTCCCACGCAATGTTGTAGATTCATACTCTTCTCTAAACAATCCCCGCTCACGCAGGATCGGTAATACAAGGTCAATGAACTCACGCGTTCCTTCACTATATGGAGGCCATACGAAGAAACCGTCACATGCTCTGCCCTCAAACCATTTCTGCATGCGGTCTGCGATTTGTTCAGGCGTCCCTACAAACTCGGATTTTGGCGTGCCATAACGGAAAGCAGCTTGCCGAAGTGTCAGGCCATATTCCTTTGCTGCTTTTTTAATCCGATTGGCCATATAGCTGTATCCTTCATTTCCTTCATCCTGCAAGTCAGGGAACGGCGCATCTGGATCGAATTTAAACAGATCCACATTTTTAAAGAACAACTTAATCTCCGTTAACGCCTCTTCATAGGTGATATAAGAAAGAACTTCTTCAAATTTCGCCTGAGCCTCTTCTTCTGTTCGGCCGATTACCGGATTCAAGCCGGCAAAGATGAGAATATCGTCTTCATCCCGGCCCACTTTTACAACACGCGCCTTTAAATCTTCAAAAAATGTATTTGCTTCTTCGTACGAAATTGGAATGGTATATACACCTTCCGCATACTCGGCCGCAAATTTCTTGCCTGCTTCAGACTGACCTGCCTGAAAAATCACGGGTTGTCCTTGTGGAGAACGATTGATGTTTAGTGGACCACGAACCTTGAAAAACTCGCCTTCATAGTTCAACGTGTGTAATTTATCTTTATCGTAAAAGACATTGTTTTCTTTGTCATACACGAACGCATCATCTTCCCATGAATCCCATAACCCTTGTACAACATCCAGATATTCTTGAGCACGTTGATATCGTTCCGCATGACCGTAGTGTGCATCACGGCTATAATTTAATGATGCTCCGCTTAATGCTGTAGATACAACGTTCCAACCCGCACGTCCACCACTAATTTTATCGATGGACATAAATTGGCGCGCAGCGTTGAATGGCTCTGAATAGGAAGTCGATAGTGTTGCGACCAGACCGATATTTTTTGTAATGGAAGCCAGTGCAGCAAGCAAAGTTAATGGCTCAAATTGATTCACTGACTTTGGGGCACTGTGCTCATCAAAGTACAAGCGGTCCGAGAAGAATACGAAATCAAATTTGGCTGCTTCTGCTTCTTGAACTTGACGGATATGTTCTGCAAAATTTACATTGCCGTCCGACGGTACGTCGGGATGTCGCCAAGATGTACGATAATGTCCGATACCGAATACACGGGCACCTAACTTCATTTGTTTATTACGTTTATTAGCCATGTTTAATCCTCCATCCTTCACATCACAATTGCACGCCTCTATATTTCACAATTCCATTTTGTTCCGTTTGTTCGATCAATCCTTCAGACCATGCATAACGAACCCGGGATATGGTTTCTGTAAAATGGAATCGTTTTTGAATCAATGCAGATATAGGTTCAAATACGCCGTAATAAGCTTCGTATGCTGTTTTCCATTCATCCGTTGTAAATTGATCTGCCACTTTTTGTTGACGCTCCGCATTTAATTGCTCAAGCTGCTCTAACCGCTCACTGAAATGTGCAAATGGTTGATGATGACCAGGGTACGCGAATTGTACGGAATACGGCTTTAATTTATCTAACGATTGAATAAAACTATGAATGGGACTAGGATCAAACTCGTCTGACACATAACATGTATCTGGCAAGCTGTCCGGCATCACTTGATCGCCGACAAAGATCACTTCTAAATCTTTACTGTAAAATGCATTGTGACCGGCAGCATGACCCGGAATACTCAGCACCTCGAACGTTGTGTCTCCGATTCGAATCGTTTCACCTTCATCCAATGTAGTCAGAGCCGCCTGTGGAAGGACCTGCTGCATATTGCCTTTCAAATGTTCTGCCAACTGCTCTAACAAGACTTCTGGAAGTCCGTTCTTCTGATAGGTTTCCAGGAAATAAGAAACAAGCGGTCTGCCTTCTCCCCATAACCCTTCAATTTGTTTTTTCGCAATGGTCGATACATAGACAGGCGCATCGGATTGTTGTTGAAACCAGCCAGCAAGACCATAATGATCCGGATGATGATGCGTTACAAGTATTTTACGAATTTGATCGAATGTAAATCCGATCTCCTCGCTAAGTTCATGCCATAAAGCAATAATTGCTTCTGTATTAAATCCAGGATCGATTAATGTGTATCCATCCCCATCCGGCAGCAAATAACTGTTCATCCAAGGAGGGTTGCCCATTGGGAGACGAATTTGATAAATCCCATGAGGATGCAACGTATAATGGCTCATAATATCCTCCGCCTCCAATCGTAGTCACTAGTTTAATTGTTGGTACGCTTCATATAGACGCTGGATTCCCACTACAATTCTTTCCTTGGAGCAATAAGTGAAACACAATCGAATGGTATTTCTTCCTTCGCGATTCGCATAAAAAGCACTGCCATTCAACACACTAACACCATGCTGTTCTGCAATCTGAGTCAGTTGAACGACATCCGTCGGTTGTGTGAAACGAACACTCAAGAAAAATCCGCCCTGTGGTATTTCGACTTCTATAAGATCTCCAAATGTGTTTACAAGGGCATGCACCATCGTATCTCGCTGATCCTTGTAATGCGCATTAACACCATCCAAATACGATTGGAAATCGTTGTTCTGCAAATAGGTGGATACGATCTCTTGCATGTAAGGATTCGTTTGCGATCCACTCATAAACTGCTGCACAAATTTCAGTAATGCCGGAGGAACGACCGCCCATCCCAGACGAACGCCAGGACCGATTATTTTAGAGAACGTACCAATATGAATCACATGATCTGGAGCAAATGTATGAATGGCAGGGACAAACTTGTTGGTATAATTCAACTCAAGATACGCATCGTCTTCCAATATATAAAATCCATATTTTTTCGCCAAAGCGGCCAATTGTTTTCTGCGTTCAACAGACAAGGAAACTCCTGTTGGATTCTGATAGTTCGGCATCACATACAACAATTTAGGCAATGCCTCGCCTGCTTGCACTCTTCTCTCCAATTCCACTTGCAAAGGTTCGATCAATATACCGTTCGAATCGATTTCAAATGGTCGAATTGTAGAGGCGCCCGCAAGATTAAACATACGAATGGCACCAAAGAAACTGGGGTCTTCTACCCAAACTTCATCCTCTACGTTACATAGAATACGTGCCATAACTTCAATCGCATGCGCAGCACCAATCGTAATTTTGATTTGTTCAACGGGCACCTGGATCCCGATTTTTTCAAGGCGCCCGCTTACCCAGCTTGGCAAATATGAAATTGCCGGGCCACCGAAATAATGAAGTGCGCTCCTTCCTTGCTCGAAAGTAGCTTGTCTTGCCGCCTCGGCGAGCTCTTGAATCGGAAACAGATCTGAATAGGGATACCCAAAGGATAAATGGACTTGATCCGGATTATCATTTTTCGTGCCACCCATTGTTCTGGAACTTTGTAAAAAACGATTATACGTAAAAGATTCGATCATGTTTATCGCTCTCCTAAATTTCAGGTCCCCATTTCGCTACCCATTCATGAACGTTAAATTCACGAACACCATGTATGGCAAAAGGAGAACGAGATAAAATGTCTTCAACCTCAGCTTGAGACTCGCCACGGAATATAATCAATCCTAAGGAACCATCCGCGAATTTGCCGTTTGCGATAACGGTTCCTTGATCACGTAAATCATCCAGATATTTCATATGATCCGAAAAATATTGATCTTTTTTTGAATTGTCCAACTCAGTTACTAATACCGCAAAGTATGCCACTTCTCATCTCTCCTATATAACTATTAATCGCATCTATTTACTCGGAATAAATGTTATTATAGTCCAGGCCAATCCCTTTTGCAATATAATTCGTGAAATTTCGACATTGTGTCTGTTGCTTCAAACGATAAAGCGCAGTAAAAAAGACGTTGGGTTATTTTCGCCGTAAGCAAACAGCCCTCATCATGGCAACATGGTGGGGGCTGTTTGACGCTTACGGAGCAACCTTACTTCCCGAAGTTGCGCGGGGTCACGTTCTCATATTTTTTGAACACCCGGATAAAATTAATGTCGCTGGAGTAGCCTACGCTTCCGGCAATCTCCTTAAGCGTGAGCTGCGGGTTATGGAGCAGCTTCTTCGCTGCTTCAATCCGGACTTTGTTAATGTATTCGGATAGACCGTAACCGGCGTGCTTCTTGAAGAGCCTTGATAATTGGGTATGATTCATATGGATTTGTTCCGCCATGAGATACAGACTGAGATCGGGGTCGGAATAATTCGCGATGATGAATTCCTTCAGGGAGATGATAAGCTTCTCCGAATCGGATGTCTCAGAAGATTCCGCCGCCCTCAGCGTATTAACAATATTTATAGATTCCGCTTTTAGTTTTTTCAAGGATTTAGCCGCCAGCAGTGTCTCGATCCCGATGTCCTCAGGAATAGATTTGCCGCGCTGCTGCAGCTCTTCAAGTGCATCTGCCATGAAATAGATGAAGGCATGTTTACGGCTATTGACCCATTCGGGCTGGTCCGAGGAATTGAAATATTCGGCGAATATTTCCTTTATGTGCTCCTCCGCACGATTATAGTCTTTGGCTCTAAGGAGCTGATCCAGCTTCGTAAGAACGGACGTATAGGGACGAAGCGCACCAACTCGTTGCTTCTCAATGTCGGAGTAGCGGCAAATTTGTGATTCGTCATTGTCGAATGCATGCTCAAGAGCCTCTACTGCTTCGTGGTAGGATAACGTCAATCGATCATAGTCATAAATGCTGCCGATGCCGGCTTTCGATCCCTCTTTAAATTTCTCGGGCAAACGATCCAACACGCTGCGAATTTCAGCAGGCAAATCCCTATCGGCATCCAGCTCGCACGGCAGATTGAGAACGATTACAATATTACCGTGTATCGCGCATACATCGAACTGAAGGTCGGCAGCCTGCGGTATGGCTTCCTCAACGATGGATGTCAAGCTTTCAATCTGCCATGTGGCTCCCTGCGAACGATCGACGGTCTCTATGTCGATGATAATAACGGCAAAGAAAGGCAAAGGGAGTTTATGAATGAATAAGGCTCTAAACATCGTCTTGGCGTCGTCTTCTAGCTCTTCTCCCTTCAGTACCTTAATCAGGAGGGATTGTTTCACCAATCGCTTCTGCTTCTCCAATTCGTCAACGATTTCGCTCTTTTCGCTGATCATCGATTTGAGGTAAGAAGTGACGTAGGTGTACTCATCGGTATTTCTCTTGGCACCCTTACTGATCGACTTGACCGCTTCAAGGATAGAATAATTGTTCTTCTTGCTGATGAAATAAGACAGAAACCCGCCGAGAATCAGGCAAATCAGCAAGCCGATCAGGCTGATGGCACGGAAAATCGCCGACGACGTTAACACTTCGTTCTTCATATTCACAACCATATATGTAATATGCCCGAATCTCGACGGGGTTTGGGTCACCAGATAGTCATTGAAGCTGCCCGGAATCTCCCCGCCCAAGCTAAAGTTATTAATTGCTGATAAAATATCTTCTTCCCCAAAGGAGGAGAAAACAGGCTCGCCTATACGGGCCAGTGCTGTCAGCTTCGGGCTTACGCTTATTTTGACGGAGGCGAGAATTTTCTCAATTTCTGCTTCATTGATCACCACGAACAGGGTCGCCTTAGGTTTCCCTCCAATGCCAATAGGCGAAGTATGCTTCAGCAGCATTAGTCCGTCATTGGAACTTCTTATCATATCAAACTGCCGGTTGCCCGCATCTGATATGAGCGAGGTCCATTCCTGCAGCGATATTTTACCTTTGAAGTCGGACAAATAATAATAGGGCTGCGCATCGAACAATCCGCTGCTGCTGACGATACACCCCAAATCAGGATAGCTGATGAACACGTCCTTGATCAACGGATTCGCGATCTTGTAGGTTTGTAATTCCCGCGTTAATGGATAAGCAAATTTGCGGTGGGTGTTGCCCGGAGCCGAAAGATTCATGAGATGGATATGATTGGAATTGACGCCCAGTTGATTTACGATATTCTCCACTTCGCTCAGCCGCATGTCCACGGTCGCTTGCAACAGGTTTGTTGATCCTTTGTAATAGTTCAACGTTTCCTTCTCCAGGTAGTTGAAAGAGAGGGTATTAAAGCCCAGGTTAATCAGGAGAATAACGGCAAGCACAGAAAGAATCGAAAAAAACCACGTGTAGACTACGCTTAATTTGCGGCCGGGTTTTGGGATTTCCACCATCATGGCTCCTTACTCAAAAAGTACTTAGCGGAGTCGGGATGCAATCTCCGCAATATAATGTCGTATTTATAACCTTTTAATTGCTGCCGCAATAATAATAATAATAATAATAAGCCCATAGATTTTCAATTCGCGCGGCGATAAAAGGTTCTATATGATCCGAAGCGGGGATTGGCGTCAGAACTAATCCCCGTTCGTATAGGTGGCTATCCTTTGATACCGCTGAATGCGATTCCTTCAACGAATTGCTTCTGCATGAACATGTAGAATATGAATGGCGGGAGAAAGGTCAGCGTTGCGCCCGCAGTGACAAGGCCGTAGTTCGTCGCATAGCTGCCTTGCAGCGTCGAGAGGGCAAGCGTTAGCGTCTGCTTCGCAGAATCGGTGATGATAATAAGCGGCCAGATGAAATCGTTCCATGTGGTAATAAAAGTAAAGACAGCAAGTGATACAAGCACCGGCTTCGCAAGCGGAATTACGATGGTGGTGAAGATCTTCAGTTCCTTGCAGCCGTCGATTTTGGCAGCTTCTATTAATTCGTCAGGTATTCCGTCTTTCATGAATTGCCGGCATAGAAAGACGCCGAAAGCATTGATAACAGGCAGGAACAAGGCGATCAAGTTGTTAAGCAGATGAAGCTCCCTCATGATCATAAACGTCGGAATCAAAGTCACCTGCGCAGGAACGATCATCGTGGCAATATACACCCAGAATATCGCTTCCTTCCCAGGGAATGATTTCTTCGCGAAAGCATATCCCGCGAGCGAGCTGATGATCGTATTGAAGACACAAGCAGCCGTAACAACAAAGAGGCTGTTCCAGAAATAGTCGAGGAAGCTGTAATTTCTGAAGATCGTTATATAATTCTGAAAGTCCATCTCCTTGAAGTCAAAGGAGAAGTCCAGCACGTAGGTATGACGGAAAGAGGTGAGCAGCATGTAGATGAATGGCGCGACGCTTACGAGAACCAGGCCCGCGAACAAAGCGTTAATGGATGTGACGGAAATCCTATTAGTCATAATTGATACACCTCCTAAGCCCTTTCGTTAAGCAGACGCTTCTGGATGACGGAAACCAAGATGACGATAGCAAAGAGCAGGAAGGAAATGGCGGATGCGTATCCCATGTTATATTGTCTGAAAGCGGTGTTGTATATCGTCATCACAAGGGTAACCGTAGAGGTGCCTGGGCCTCCGCCAGTCATGACATATACGAGGTCAAACACCTGGAAGGACCAGATCGTACCCAGGGTGACGACGAGATAAGTAATATTGCGAAGGCTCGGTATCGTGATATAGAAAAATTTCTGAATACGATTCGCTCCGTCGACTTCCGCAGCCTCGTAATGGCTTCTGGGGATATCCATAAGCCCTGCGTAATAAATGATGAGGAAGTAACCGACGTTCTTCCAGATTGTGACGATGCAGACGCTGATCAGGGAGGTGGATTTGCCGCCCAGCCAGTTGATGGGTGAAACCCCGAATATGGATAAGAATGTGTTGATAAAACCTATTTCAGCGTTAAACATCATTCTCCATAGAACGCCGACGATAATCATAGATGAAATGACGGGAATAAAAGTGGAGCTCTTCACGAAATTTTTCCATCGGCCCTTCGTATGTCCAGCGAAAACGGCGGCAATGAGCAGCGCAAGGAAGGTCTGGACAGGCACCGTGATGAGCGTATAGACGATCGTGTTCATAATAGATGCCTTCACGAAAGGATCGGAGAACATTCTCGTAAAATTAGCCATGCCTACAAAATGGTAAGGCTGGAGCAAGTTAAACTCCGTAAAGCTGAAGAATGCCGTCATCAGGATTGGCAGGACATAGAAGGTCAAGATGAGCAAGAAGCTCGGCAAGATAAACAGGTATCCCGTATACGCCGTATTACGGCTTCCGGATTGAAGCCCCCATGATGTTTTTTCCATAGATCAAACCTCTATTCTTTCCGTGTCTATTCATTGAGAAGGGAGTTCGCGTAAGCTTCCGTATCTTTAAGAGCCTTCTCGGGAGTAGATTGGCCAATCATGACCAACTGAATATTTTTCAATAAATAGTCGTAAATCTTGGAGGTCATCCTCGCAACAGGCAGTGTTCTAAACGCCGACTTGTCATTCTCGTACAGGGATTTGAAGAGCGGGTTGTCATGGAACTCTTCATCCTTGGCTATCGGCGGGAAAGAAGCCATCTTGTGAAACTCCGTCATGGTATCGCCCTTCAGCATGTGCAGCATAAGCTTATAAGCCAATTCCTTGTTCTTCGAGGATTTTGTAAGGATGAGCATATCCGTTGCGATAAAGGTGCCTGCTGCTTGATCGGTCAGGCTTGTAATAAAACCCCATTTGATGCCCTGCTTCTCGATCTGGCTGGCGAACGAAGTACCTTCCATAATAAACGCACTTTTGCCGCTTAGGAAATATTGGTCAGCATCATCGTGGTTCATGGAAGTGACGGAATCAGGCATGGATTTGTCGACGTTCTTCATGTCGTTAATGAATTTGAGCGCTTTAATGCCGGCTTCGCTGTTGAAGGCGACGGATTTCCCATCGCTGGATATAATCTCTCCGCCTGCCTGCCATAGATAAGGGAAGAACCCAATATTAAGAGCGCGCGACGCTTGATCGCCCCATGGCATGACATAGCCGTATTTGTCACCGTCAGTAAGCGTTTTCGCGGCAGTGCGGAATTCCTCCCAGGTCTTCGGTACTTGGACGCCTTTTGCATCCAGAATATCTTTGTTGTAATACAGAACCCGAGCATTGCCTACGACAATCGGCAGTCCATACTGTTTACCCGTCATGACTCCATGATTGAGGTAATAGAAATTGTCACGCTCCGCATCCGTTATCATCCTGTCGAGGGGCTCAAGGGCGCCCATATTGACATAATCGTAGATCATTTCGTTATACATATAACCGACATCGGGGCCGTTGCCGGATGAAATACCCGTGAGGTATTTCTCCTCATATTTCTCCCAAGGAACGATCTCGATCTGGAGGTCCACATTGTTCTCTTTGGCGAAAGAAGCTGTTGCTGTCGTCCAGAATTCTTTATCCAGCGTATCTCCAGTTCCGAAAGGAGGCATCCATAGCACCAGCTTGCTCGGTTTATCCGGTGTTGAGGAAGCTTCTGCTTCTGCGTTCGATGGCGTGGTGGCGTTACTGTTCTGCGCGTTGTTCTTAACGTTCGCGGAGCTACAGCCTGCCAAGATTATCATGGCGGCTAAGCTTAGGGTTAACAATTTCTTTTTCAAGTGTGTCCCACCTCGAATATTTATTTGGACTTTATATTGCGGCTGGCCAGCCGAGTCACATTCATTTAACCACGGCGGTCCTGGCATGTATATAAACCTTTTTTGAGTGCACTAACAAGAATTGACGAAGCGCCGATCAACCGCAAATAGCTTGAAGTTCGCAGCGATTCCCGTTCAGTACATGTTGCAAATGTTGCAGCAGGAGGGGCTTCCGGTTCAGTAGTAAGCGAAAGTAATTGAGTCTCGAAAAGGGGAAAATGAGGAGGTATACGGAGTGACCCCAATACTTCATTTACCCCTCCCCCTCATAGTCTGGATCATCAATTCTTAGATAGTAAATAAGGTTATCCTGCGCACCGATAAGCATGTGCGGGATAACCTCAAGTTAGCGAATATCAGATTAGATCGGGAAGCTGAAGCAGGCGTTGCACGATGGTTTCAGCCTCGGCTCTCGTCAGCTTGCTTGCGATTGATCGTACAGATGAAACGTTACGGTTGCGTGCTGACACTCTTACTTAAAATTAATTCTTCTGTCTTTGTAATAGTATTCCTTGTCATGATCGTTAATTTCCCGTAATACACGGCAGGGATTTCCAACAGCAACCACATTGGCAGGAACATCCTTCGTTACGACGCTGCCTGCGCCGATAACGGTATTCTCACCAATTTTAACTCCTGGAACAATAATAACCCCTGCACCAATCCAAACATTTCTACCTATATGAACTGGTAGATTGAATTGCATCACTATTTCGCGAAGATCGGGAACAATGGGATGGCCTGCGGTCGCGACCGTTACATTTGGACCAAACATCGTGTGGTCTCCGACATAAATGTGGGTGTCATCAACCATTGTCAGATTAAAGTTAGCATAAATACCACTACCGAAATGTACATGCTTGCCGCCCCAGTTTGCATGAAACGGCGGCTCGATATAGCAGTTATCACCAATTTCAGCGAACATTTCCTTCATAAGCTTATTACGTTTTTCGACCTCGGACGGGCGGGTTGCGTTAAAATCATATAGTCTCTCAAGGCATTTGCCCTGCTCAATCATCAGTTCTTTATCGGCGCAGTTATATAATTCACCAGCATGCATCTTTTCATATAGTGACATCTTTTCAATCCTCCAATAAATTCACTACTTATCTTTAAATTATATAATCAATTATTTCTAGACACAATGGAATGATAAGTCCAGTCAGCTTGGGTGAGCATTTTTGCCAGCGGCGAGGGAAACTTCGGCAGGACGCGTTTACTGCCAGCCAGTCGCTGCGCCTTGTGGCTTCGTATTCGAGCGAGGTCCACCCTTCTGAGCCGATGTCCTCAAGCTAATTTTAATCCTCCAATTTGATGGAACGATCAAATGAATTAAAATCATTCGTTTGTAAAGTTAACGATTATTTTTAGTCAGATACAAATACAACGTTAATGGGGCAAAAACGACGATCAACAGCAGGCAAACACCCAGCCCTGCAGCAATGTCTGTTGTACTTGCCGTACCATTCATGAGTCCTCGTACAGTCGTAACCGCAATACTGATTGGATTGATATCCACGATGAACCCAATCCATTTGGGCATCGTAGATGAGTCTACCAGAATATTGCTCGCAAACATGAGAGGATACACCAACATCATGCTTGATCCCGATACCGTCTCAGGTCGTTTGGCCAAGATACCAATCATTGAAAAAATCCAGCTCACACTAAAGGCGAAAAAAATAATAAACAAGATGGCTATTATCGTGCCCTTGATCCCATCCTCCGGACTGAAACCGAGTAACAACCCTGTTCCACTAGCTACGAGCAAGGCGATTATATATCTTAATCCATCAGTCAATAATGGCCCGAGCACGGAGGCCGGCTGCCAAAAAGGCATCGTTCGAAAACGGTTGTATACCCCTTTCGAAATGTCCTGGCATAGAGTTGTCCCGCTATAGACGGTCATAGGAACAACCGTAAGAACGAGGATGCCCGGCAGCAGAAATTGAATGTATGCCTCGGGGGAACCCGCAATGGCACCACCGAACAAAAAATTAAAAATAAGCAGCATCATGACAGGTGTAAGAATGGCATCCATTGCAAATCCAAAAAGATTGTTTCTCGTATTTTGCCATGTTCTCCATATGAAGATGGTTGTCGATGTCAAGGAATTTGGACTGCGTGGCGCGGACCCTTGTAACAACATCGATTGATTTAGGATAGGGCTGCTGTTCATTGAACGACCTCCTTCTTCTGTTTAGAGGCAGTTATAGCCAAGAATACTTCGTCCAAGCTTGGCTCACTTAGCGAAAAGTAGTCAATCGGAACTTTATTGCTCACGAGCGTATGAATGGCTTGGCTTGCGAGGATGGCTTCTTGCACAGGTATATTAAAATCAAGCGGATCATGTCCTTGAAATCCGGTCAATTGATGATGATCGGCTAACAAGCGGTTGATGGTTGCTTCATTTGTCTGTTCTGCCAATCGAATCGCCAAAGTCTTGCCACCAATGGATGCCTTCAATTGAGAGGGCGTCCCTTCGGAAACAATGTTTCCTTTATCGATGACAGCGATTCTGTCAGCCAACTGATCGGCTTCCTCCAGGTATTGGGTTGTCAACAACACCGTCGTTCCCTGCTTCAAAAGCGTTCGAACCACTTCCCATACCCCCATACGACTTTGAGGGTCCAAACCGGTTGTAGGTTCATCCAGAAAAATAATATCTGGCTGTGTAACCATGCTGGCGGCAATATCCAAGCGTCTGCGCATGCCTCCGGAATAGTTCTGAACCATACGATCTTTAGCATCCGAGAGCCCGAACGATTGAATCAGTTGTTCCGCTATAGAACGTGCTTCTTTCGGAGAAAAGCCATACAGCCTGGCAATCAGAATTAAATTTTGAATCCCTGACAACCCTTCATCAAGGGCAGCGAACTGCCCGGTCAGGCTTATTCTCTTTCTCACTTCTTTGGGATGTTTCACCACATCATAACCAGCTACAAGCGCTGTTCCTCCATCAGGCTTAAGAAGTGTGGACAGCATGTCTATAGTTGTTGTTTTTCCAGCGCCGTTAGGGCCAAGCAGGGCAAATAGTTCTCCTTTTTTGACTTTCAAATGAATACCTTTGACCACCTCTTGATCATTAAACGATTTTCGGAGGCCATTGATTTCAATCGCATAAGACATTTTTTGACATCCCCTTATCCCCTTGATAAAAGAATGCCCTGGTTAGAACCAAGGCACCTTGTGTGAAATTTTAAGCCTTATAAAAACTCATTTTTATGTTCAAATACCCATTCCGCGAGTGTTCTTGCAGGACGTCCTGTCACTTGCTCCACAGTGGGGACGACCGTGTGTCCGATTTCGGGTGGATTTTTGCCCATAAGGACAAAAAAGTCGATATCCCCTTCTTCGTAGCCCTGATCTCTCCAGCTTTGTCTCGCTTGCTCCTCCGTCAGTTCATCAAATTGAACCTCCTTGCCGATCCCTTCACTAATCGTCCGGACCGCTTCTCTACGCGATAAAGACTGCGGACCTGTAAGAATATAACTTTGTCCGTGATGACCATTCTCCGTTAGAGCCGTGACAGCGACGGCGGCAATGTCTCCCTCGTGAACCCTGGCACTCGGCGCGTCTCCGAAAGCTTCTCGAACAATCCCCTCCGAACGAATCGAATCCCGCCAGTCGATAAGGATATTGGCCATAAATTCTCCCGGTTTTACAAGTGTCCATTCCATCCCGCTATTTTTAAGCGCTTCCTCAACAGGTCCCTCTTCATAACCAACCAATACGGCGACCCGTTTAACACCGGCTTGCTCCGCCAATTCAACCACTTTGGGCTGAGTTTGGAGTGTCGCATTAGCCTCATCGCTGGAAACGATTAAGAACAACCCGTTAACGCCTTCCAATGCGGTTTGCAGCGTGTCTGGCTCATTCAGATCCCCTGCCACGACCTCAACACCCTCCGGTAAATTCGCTTTTGCCGGATTGCGCGACACTGCTCTCACCTGTTCCCCTTTTTGCACAAGTTGATCCACAACATGTCTTCCTACCGTTCCTGTAGCACCTGTTACTAGTATTGTCATTTGATTATTCCGCCTCCCATTTGCGTATATAGCTTTTGTATTTCTTTGATTTTTTCTAATAAATCATGCTTCAACTCGTCAGGTGAAATGATAGTCACCTTTGAACCGTAACTTAGAATAATGGAAATCGCATATTCTTGTGAGTAGAAAACCGTGTGCACGTCAATATAATCCCCATGATCCGTACACGCTCCCTGAAACTGCTCGAACACTCGAGGCTGGGCCGTTAAATCAAAACGAAGATGGGCATGTACGCCTTGAGTCTCTTCCTCAACCGGAGGAGAGTATATTTCTCTAAGTTGAAAATGGTCGTCTAACACTTCCAGTTTGTTGATCCTAGACACCCGAAAGAAGCGTTTCGCTTGATGCGATAAGCAATATCCCTCCAAATACCATGCCCCACGCTCCCAATACAACTTAATTGGCTCCACCTTTCTTTGAGATAAGGTGCCTGTTGCGCTTGTGTAAGAAAATGCAACGACTCGGTTCCGATTGATCGCATGAAGGAGCGGATGAACAATCTCCTTCTCGTGTTCAGATGTACTCATATCAAATATGATTTTATCGTGATATCCCCCATTCAATAGAGCAGGCTGCAGACTGGAAAGCTTCTGCATTAATAAGACGGACTGGCCTCCCATGGCTCCTTCCATGCCCTTAAGGAGATTGTAGATGACCGAAAAATCATCAACAGAGAAGTGCTGTTTCGTTAAGAAGAAACCGTTCATCAGTTCAAAACCGCCGTCAGTACCCGTAAATGAAGCAACGGGTATGCCCGCTTGATTGATCAGATCTACATCACGATAAATCGTACGATTGGAAACCTCGAATCTGGCTGCTAATTCCGTTGCCGTCACTCTTCTTCTTGTTAGCAGCTCCATCGTAATTCCGAGCATGCGATCCAGTTTCATCTTTTCACTCCTCTCCTTCCACGATTTATCGGCCTATCTGTTTCAAAGCATAACATTTGAATCCTGACATCATGTATGTCAGGATTCAAAACCAAAATTAATAAATCCACCGATTGAATTCTCCGCTTTACCATTTCAAACAACCAAAACAACCTTATATATCCTTAGATGTCACCTCTGAGAAGGCTCTTCCAAAATGGTTTTTCCATCGACTCCATCTCCTTCTGTTACAATCATTTAACCTTTATTTAACTTCTTCATGTGTATAATAATTCGTAATACTAGTAAAACGAAAGGATGTGGGGGGCATGAGAATTTTAGTTGTAGAGGATGAAGCGCGCATGCGAAAAGCCCTGTGCAATGGATTAAAAAAATATGGTTATGCGGTTGACGCTGCTGTTGATGGCGAAAAAGCTTTGGAACTTGTCGAAATAAATACATATGATGCGGTTATACTCGACTTGAATTTGCCGAAAATAGACGGGATCGAGGTTCTCAAGGGAATCCGATCCATGAACCTTGAGCTTCGTATTTTGATTTTATCGGCAAGAGCGGCAGTGGAAGACAAAATTATGGGATTGGATACCGGGTCCAATGATTATCTGGCAAAGCCATTTCATTTCAAAGAACTGGATGCCCGTCTCCGTTCGCTGTTGCGAAGAGATTTTATTCAAAAAGATACCATTCTTACATATGGCGATATCAAAATCGATACTGCTCTTAGGAGCGTCACGGTAAGAAATCACAAGATTGAGCTAACCAAGAAGGAATATTCCATTCTGGAATACCTCTTTATGCATAAAGACAGGATCGTCGGTACCGAGGAACTTATTGAGCATATATGGGACGAAAACAAGGCAGATCTTTTTTCCAATTCCTTCAAGGTACAACTTAATTCTTTGAAAAAAAAGCTTGTACCCTATACCGGTGATAAGGAACTGATTAAAAACACGAGAGGTTTCGGGTACTCGCTCGCGAAGGAGTATGCAGATGAAACGGTTCAATAAGATTACGCTGCGATTAAGGCTGACGATATTAACCACCCTTACTCTCGCAGGCGTTTGTTTTCTGTTGACGCTATCTCAAGTGATCACCTACTCTGAATCTGTGCCGGCTCCCCTTTTGAATGCCGATGTAAATTCCCGAGTACAGGTTGCGCCGGAACAACCTATTTCTGAAAAACAAAATAATTTCATTGCTGCCAGTTTCGTTTACATGGTCGCCATGATTGCACTAGGTACAGGCGCCTCCTATTACATGTCCGGCAGAGCGTTAAAACCGGTTGCTCATTTAAGCGAAAGCATCAAGAATATCGACGAAAACAAGCTGTTTCAGCCGCTGACAGGCTTTGATACGAATGACGAAGTGGCACAGCTCGCAACATCTTTCAACCATATGATAATGAAATTGGAAAAATCATTCAATCATCAGAAGCGGTTCGCGGCCAATGCCGCCCATGAGCTCAACACGCCGCTCGCTAGCATCATTGCCAACATTGAGGTCTTGCAGATGGAGGAATATCCTGCCGTTCTGGAGTACAAAGAGGTTATGGAAGATACCTTGGCAGAAGCGCAGAGAATGAGTCTCCTGGTATATGACCTGTTGAAGATGAACAGTACGTTGAATGCGGACCATTATGAACGGTTTGAAGCGAAAGCGATGTTTGACGATATTATTGAGGCTGTATCGGAAAGCAGCAGCGAAAAAAACATCCTCATTGAAAACAACATCTCAGGCATTATGCTTTCAGGTGATAAGGCGCTTTTGCAAAGAGCGTTCTTTAATCTCGTTCAGAATGCTGTGAAATATAATAAAATGGATGGAGAAGTCTTGATTACGGCAGTTATGAACGATGATTCCGTGATCGTCCAAATCGAGGATACCGGCATAGGAATTGCGGAGGAAGAACATGAAAATATTTTCGAACCCTTCTATAGAATTGACAACTCCCGTTCAAGGGAATTGGGAGGCAGCGGACTTGGATTATCCATTGTAAAAACCATCATCGACAAACACAGCGGGAAAATTTTCGTTAAGAGTGAATTTGGAATTTTTTCAAAAATAACTGTTGTACTGCCAAAAAAATAACCGGCATTTAACCTCCCGCGAGATATTATATGATCATATCAAAAATCAACGGAGGTTAACGATGGTTATAAAAAATGAGGCACCTACTAAAGTCAACAGTTTTGCGCAGTTATTGCTTGCAGAGTGGACTATATTCCGAAAAAAACGCGGCTTGAAGATCGGTATGGTTGCTGCGGCATTACTCATCATTTTGTTTGGGCTGCTGCCCTCGATTACCAGTTCGAATGGGGGTGACCCTCCTCCCGTTCTGGAGGGGCCAAATGGTGAAGCGGTGACCGATAAATTCTATTTTGTGCATCAGCCGCTGACAGGAGATGGCAGCATCACGGTACGCCTGACTTCGATGACAGGCCGGATCAAGGAACCTCCGGCTCCCGGAACGATCGGGCCTGGCCCCGAGCCCGTGCCTGGGATGGTTCCATGGGCGAAGGCCGGTGTCATGATCAAAGACGGTATTCGCCAAGGCGCGCCTTATGCGGCGGTGATGAGCACTGCCGAGCATGGTGTACGAATGCAGCACAACTTCACCCATGACATAGATGGACAGCCGAGTGGCGTTATGGAGAATTCTCCCCGCTGGCTGCGCCTCACCCGAGAGGGGGACACGATGATCGGCTACGAGTCTTCTGATGGCAAACAGTGGATCAAGGTCGGCACGGTTCAGATGGATCTGCCGGACACCATCCAGATCGGGATGTTTGCCGCTTCACCTGGTGATCTCAGGTTCAACGGCAACGGATATGCAGTCCGCTTTAGTGAGGTTTCGGCAGTCTTCGATCAGGTCAACCTCCAAGGTCCTTGGAGCCGCGACGATGTGGGCGTCACTATGGAACCCGATGGCAAGACTCCGCATCATCCTGGCGGGGTGGAGGAGTCCGATGGACGGTTCACAGTGACTGGAGTTGGTGACATTGCACCGCAGACAGGTGATGATGGTAGCTGGCGAATTGAGCGCTCCCTTACTGGTGTGTTGTTTGGGCTGATCGTAGTGATTATTGTAGCGGTACGGTTTGCTGCCGCTGAATATCGCCGAGACCAAGTCCGGGTGCTTGTAGCAAAGGCTGTCGTGACAGGTACGGTCACTTTTATCGCGGGGCTGGCTGCCGCCATCGTTACCGTTCTACTGTGCAAGCCAGTTCTCCTCTCAAACGGTATCCAAACCCTGCCCGTAACGCTGTTAACCGAGTTGCGTGTAATAGTGGGTACCGCTGCATTGCTCGCCGCTGCTGCTGTATTTGCACTCGCTCTTGTTGTCTTGTTCCGGCGTCGTGTTCCGGCGGTAATTGTTAGCTTTTCGCTGGTTGTGCTCCCCCTGATCCTCACGTTTACCAACGTCATCACTGTGGACTTGTCTCAGTGGCTCTTGCGGCTTACCCCGGCTGCCGGATTCGCGATCCAGCAGAGCATTCCGGAGTACCTGCATGTTATCGGTCCTTATATACCGAATTCGGGTTATTATCCGTTAGCACCATGGGTCGGCTTAGCTGTGCTCTGTGGTTACAGTGCTCTAGCTCTCGGTCTGGCCATCTTCAAACTGCATGGCAGAGATCAAATTAGGCAGGAACTGAGTATGAAGTGATCGAGATCAGCCAATTTTAGATTTAATTGAAGGCGTCACAATTGTCCCAGCCAGCCATTCGATTCTCCTGCCATATCCCTTTACGGAGTCGATGTACGTTTCGGGTTCGATTATTTCCTTCTGCCGATATACAGCAAATGAGACGATATTCCCAAGACGGAGGGGTCCTTAGCGAGTTCAATAAGTAAGTTCATCAGACTCTGCGACTCGCCTTTTTCTTCCCAAGACTGCCTTTGTTCATTACTTATCAATCCACCAATACTAGACGAACCAATCAAATCAACTGTTTCAAACCCTTGGCTTTCCATAAAGGGCTTAATATCATTGATGTTGAAGTAATATGCTCCTGTAAATCGTCCCTTATCTACGTGATTGAAAATCCCAGTATCGCGAAACTCTTTTATTGAATCCATAGTGTCATTGGGCTTCCAGTGCTTTGGATATTGCAAGGAAGTTATTGTCATTCTCATCTTACTTTGAAAAGCGACAAAAATGATGCCACCCTTTTTTGTAACGCGGAACAACTCTCTAACGGCATTTATCCGTTCTTCATCCCTTTGTAAGTGATAAAGAGGTCCTAACATCAAAGTAGCATCAAACACCTCATTGGGTAATCCGTCCAAATTTATAGCATTTAGCACATGAAAGCCATTGAAGTGTTCCGATAAGCCCAGTTCGCTTGCCTTCTCCTTAGCCATTTCAACTAGTCTAGGTGTTAAATCAGAAAGAGTTACATTAAATCCCAGCTTCGCTAACTCCATTGAATACTTCCCGGGTCCTGCCCCATTGTCTAATACATAACCATGGGGAGGTAAATATTTTTTAATGTAATGACAGTTAATGATAAACTCTAACGGTTCCCTGTCCAGCCTGCCCCACTCGTCAAAACGGGAATAATAATCAATAACGTTTTCCATCTGATAACACCTGCCTTAAAATGTATTGTTTTGTTCAAAAGTAAAATAAAAAAACCTATTGCCTACAAAGAGGCGACAGGTTTTCCTTCGCGGTACCACTCTTTTTGATTCGTTTGTTTCGGTAAATAAACGAATCACCTTAGAACCTAATTACGGAGGTTAACCGTTAAGGCCTACTGGATTCTGCCTTACCGCTCATGGGTGAGTTGGGGAGTCTATTGACTGTCTCGCACTGGAACGACAGTTCTCTGAACAAAAGAAATCCTTAATACTCCCAATCATTGCGTTTAACGTATAATTGTTTTAACCCAGTATATCGTTTCTAAATAATTCCTGTCAATATAAGTACCTAGTACCTCGCCACGTCCATGACCTTATCCGTTGAATCAATTTATACGGAAACGTCCATTAATGAAAACTGATTTTTTGGGATTCGTCCGGACGCTCACGGCTTATCCAAAAGGCAAACAAGAATGTGCATATCGCCGGGATGATGGCCCACATGAAGGTACCCGTGATAGAATTGGAAAGTGATTCGGAAAGTTGATGCAACATTGCGTCAGGTATTGCTGTGCGTGTTTCCGCAGCCAACACAGCAGCCGGGTCCCGTAACAAATCGCCCGATATCGCTTGGACTTCTTGCACGGATAACGATTGAAGTTGATTCTCGAACAAGTTTCTTTGTAATATGCCAAAGAAGCTAATACCAAGTGTCATGCCAAGCGAACGTAAAAAAGAAACTGTCGAGCTGGCCACACCTCTCTGGTGATGTTCGAAGGGATGAAGCGCTGCAATGGTCAGAACAGAGAAAGAGGAACCCATCCCCAGCCCGGTCACAATCATAAAAGCAGTCAACGCGACTTTCGTTGAGTTAGGAGATAAAGAGCTCAATAAAGCGATGCCGATTACAAATACGATCCCCGAAGCGATCATAATTGTCCGATAACTGAATTGCGAAGTTAAATGCCCTCCGAGTAAAGCCGCCACAACAGCACCCAACATCAGTGGCATTAGAATTAAGCCAGAATTTGATGCGGTTGCTCCCAGCACACCTTGAACAAAAATAGGCAGATATATCGTACAAATAATGAAAGTACCGCTGTAAAAGAACGCGACAAATGTACTACCGGCAAACAAACGGTTCTTGAACATACGAAATGGAATAATGGGTTCTTCCGCCTTTGCCTCTGCGAACAGAAACGCAATAAACAAAACCACAAATACGGCAAACAATCCGACAATCACACCTGAATTCCATAAAAACTTATGCCCTCCCAGTTCCAGGACTAACATCAAGCACACAATCGCTGGAATAAGTGTGAAGGTACCCAGCCAATCGATTTTTTTCTTCTCATATATTTTTGACTCTCGATAAAACCATGCAATAAATACAAAAGCAATGATGCCAATGGGGAGATTAATGTAGAAAATACCTTCCCAACCGAAGTACTCGGTAATATATCCCCCTAACAGGGGTCCAGCCAGCGTAGCCAATCCAAAAACTGAACCAAAAAGACCGACTATCTTCCCCCGCTTCTCCGATGGAAATACATCAAAGATGATCGTATGAGCTATTGGAATCATCGCACTGGCGCCAATTCCTTGTATCGCGCGATAGATACTAAGCTCGATAATAGAGCCCGCCATACCGCACAAAGCGGAACCAACAATAAACAAAATCAATCCCAATTGAAAAAAACGTTTCCTCCCATACATATCCGAAAACTTGCCGAACAGCGGCATTCCAGCCATTTCTGCGACAATATAAGCTGAGGTAAGCCAAACAAACTGTTCGAAACCTCCGAGGTCGGATACGATGGTTCCCATCGCGGTGGCAACAATCGTATTATCCATGCCTGACATTAACACACTTAGCAATAATCCAGCGACAACAAAACCCAACTTACTGTTCGTTTTCTCCATATTCTTCATTTCCTTTCCAGGGATTAATTAATCTCGACTATTTTATAGTTTAGAATCTAAACTAATTCGCATAATAGTATATAGTTTATATGCTAAACTAAATGGCAGACACAAAACTTAGTCGTTCATAAAATCAATCAGTTTTGTAAGTCCTTTTTCAAAAGACCGAAGTTCCTCCTTATTCAGTTCGGCGCTGATCCACTCATCAAACCGTCGTACATTCACTTCTTCATGTTCCAAAAAAGCGACTTCCCCCTTCTCCATTAATGTGACCGTTACACTTCTTGAATCTTGAGGATGTGGATCACGGCGGACCAGTTTCTTCGATTCCAGACGTTCTACAATCTGAGTCACCGCTCCTTTGGTCACTCCAAGCCGATCAGCCAGTTCGCTCATCAGAACCCCATTCCCGCAGCCTATGGCATCAATCGTATGAATTTCACTTGGCGTCAAAGCGCCTGCTGATCCGAACATGCGCGGCTGGCGTTCTCTTTTTCTGATCTGGTGAACTAAACGGCCCAGAAGAGCGCTTGTTTTAGTCATTTAGAATCCCATCCTTTATAAAAGAAAGTTATTGTCACTCGTACAGTTTTTAGTTTAGCAACTAAACTTAAAGCAGTCAAGAAAGTCCTGGATAAATTCTACAGAGTTCTTTCCTAATAGAACGATTATCATTCTAGTGGTTCAGAACTATCAATATTAAGCACTCCTTCGTAAATGTTATCGTCATCGGAGATTTCGTCGATCAGATTGCGCTCCATCAAACAAATTGATGATCCGTTTCCCGCTTAAGCTTGATCACTTCTTCTACGATGAAGCTCGCGTTACACTGCAGTTCTTCTAGCCTGGTGGCAGCCATATACTTGGGAATTTATACCGTAATAATCTTCATTAATTGATCAACCTCTTGCAGCCAATATCCCTCATCCATAGGCACGTCTTGCAACATCAGGCCAATAATAACGGTAAAATAAAGAAACAACAGCCTGTAGGGATCTCCTTCGCTAAACTCGCCTATTTGCTGCCCTTTGATAAATATAGGGATAAGCCGATCGATTGTATCCTTGGGGTTGTATTGCTCCATTATCCGCTTCGCGCTTTCGGGAACACCTTCCGATTTCTGTGCATGCTGAAGGAGCAAAAAGTAAGGTTTGTGACTGGCATCGAGCATTTTTTTCGTAAATGTTCTCATGAGTTCTGCCGGCGTACCCGGGAGATTCTGTACTTCTTCAATGGCTTTCTGGGATTCTTCCATCGCTTCTCGGACAAGTTCCGTGAAAATCTCTTCTTTGGAACTGAAATAACGGTAGGAAAGCCCTTGGCTAATGCCGGCTTCTTCCGCAATCATGCTCATTTTCGTTCCGTCGATTCCTTGGCGGGCGAATACTGTAAGCGCCGCGCGCTTGATTTGTTCTCTGCGTTCGTCGTGTACATGTTCGATTTGACGTCCTTTTTCTCGCTTCAACGAAAGACCACTCTCCAAATTTCAGATCTATTCCAATGACTTTCTACATTGTACACTTATCTTCCTCAATAAACAGCGTGTTAGATAATATCCTGATATTCGATTTTCCGGATCGCTGACAAATCTCGACCTTGGTGGGCTTAACGAGCATAGTAAGCATTTACATGACCGGTGTTTTGCCTGCATGGACATGCTTGCTCTCCTGATGATTGTTCAACGGGGATGTCTCCGAAGGCCGGACCTGCTCTTCGCTTATCCGCCATAATCGATTCGCCATATCATTGTTTCTGGCAGACTCTGACGGGGTTTCGATTCGCATATCTTTATAGTAAAGGCCATTCTGGCTTGATACTTCTGCCGAGTCGGCCAACCATACTAACGTTTCGGCACCTTTCTCCGGGGTGCGCGAGAACAAATTCATCACGGCCATCTGCGCACGGGCTATCGCGCCGTTGTGTTGGTTAAAGTTGGTGGCCACCAGCCCTGGATCATAACAGTAAGCCGCAACTCCGGTTCCCTTCAATCTGTCCGCTAATTCCGCAGTAAACAACACGTTGGCAAGCTTCGTCTCGGCGTATCGGAATTGGTTGCCGCCCATGACAACCATAGGGAAGCTATAAAGGCGCTTGGCGCTCGGATCGTCAAAGTTGATCCCTTTCTTGGCCAACTTGTGGCCGTGGGATGCGGTGGTAATGATGCGGGCATGTTCGCTTTCTTTCAGGCGGTCCAGCAGTAGCGTTGTTAGCAAGAACGGAGCCAAATGATTCACGGCCCAGGTCATTTCCAAACCATCGACTGTGAGCTGCCGGGTTACGTACAAGGCGCCTGCATTGTTGATTAAGATGTCGATTCTCGGACAACGGGCCAGAATGTCGGCAGCCACTTGACGGACGGACAGCTGGGATGACATATCCGCCAGAAAAATATCCACCGTAGTTTTGCCTTGGGTTAGGGCTACGATTTGATTCGCGACTTCATTCGCTTTGACTGGATTCCGCGCAACGATTCCCAGATTTGCGCCTCTTATGGCGAGTGCTTTCGCCGCTGCCAGCCCAATGCCGCTGGTTGCCCCGGTAATTACAACGTATTTGCCTTGAATAGACCAATTTGCGATTGTTTGATTTCTCTTCATGATATTTACCTCTTTCTTTTTTATGTTTTGTGAATGAACCGTTCATTCATTTTATTTCAATTTGTGGTAATCGTCAACCATAATTTTTCGCTTCGAGATTTCTGCAACGTGAACTATAACTTGAGTTGAGGAAAGTTAACAGCTAAGCTGTCAAAAAGGGATAATAACATCGTCTATCATACCGGCCAAGAAGATTTTGTCATCGATATATTGTTGGCAAATGGTCATTGATCTTCAACGTATGGAAATGTATCCGGCTTCCATAATTACGACTAAAATGGGGACGCGAAATGACTCGCGTCCCCATTTTGGTCCCCAACTCCCCTAACCACTCACTCAAAACCATTATAAATCAAGAAACAAACGGTCTAATCATTCCTGCAACAAGACCTGAGAAGACAAGGTCCCGCCGCGACCCCGCGTCTGTTTGTTCGGCTGCGCGCCGGAGCGTGGGTATACTCATCGTTTCGGCGCGCAGAATGCCCTGACCCTCTCTGAACTTGAGATGTTCGACACAACCGCTAATTAGATCAGGTTAAGCTGCCATGAAACGCCGTAACGGTCATTCAGCCAACCGAATTTTTTGCTGAACCCATAATTGCCCAGCGGCATAAGAGCCGGTCTATCTTCTTTGAGTTTCTCAAAGAGCACATTGATTTCTTCCTCCGTACTGCAAGCAGCATAGATGGAGAACGAAGGTGTAAAGGTAAAATTATGTTTCACATTACTGTCAATGCACATAAATTCCTGCCCTTTTAGTGTAAAAGTAGCCTGCATCACGGTCCCTTCTTTACCGGCTTCATTCGCACCATAACGAATAATGCTTGTAATTTTAGAATCCTCGATGAGTGATGTGTAAAAGTTCATTGCTTCTTCTGCCTTGCCATCTTGAAACATTAAGAAAGGTATCACCTTTTCCATAGTAAATCTTCCTCCTTATAATTTCGATTCAAAATTGCATCGATTCCACAAATACACCAGCTTTTCGTTTAATGATCGAGAGCCTATCAGTCACATGCTCCGGGCAGCCAGCGCCGTAAGCCATATCCAGCCCAATGCCACCGCTACATATAATGCTATTGAACTCCACGCTGCACCCATGTCCGCAATGCTTGCAACAATCGCAACAAAAAAGTAGCCGCCTGTACAGGCCGAAAAGGCAGCCCATCCGCGAAGCTTGGCGGCCGCAAAATACCAAGCACACATGAAGCTAGCAATGATCAAAGCCAAGAAGCCAAACTGTCCAAAAATAAAGTGGAGCATGCTGTGCCAGCTTATCGTCTCCGGATATACATCAGGAGTGCCAGGCGGAAATCCTAACGACGGGTCGGTGGCGAATACACCGCCGCCGATCACGCAAACCCCATAGATACCAATGAACAGCGCACCGCGTCTCCAACGCTTGTCCCCCTTGACCGTCCGACTCAGCCCAATCGCGCCAAGAACCACTAAGAAACCGGTCAAAATGAAATTGGTTATTTGGATCCACCCAAGATCGCCTGTGCTCATAAGACTGAGTGGATGTCGGGTCATATCGAAGCCTTCTCGGAACAAGATCTGGGCCAAGCCGACGATGATATAAATCGGCCCGGCAATGACGGCGCACACTAGTAACCTTTTGTTCAGGGTCATTAGCTACATCTCCTCTTACACTCGACTACTGGAACCGATTCAGGTTCCGGTCGTTTTGCCGCAGTCGTAGTTGAGCTGCCTTGTGATTCCGGACTTGTAGACCTTTCGTCCGAAAGACGACGCGCCTTCAACTTTTCCGCATCTTTTTGCCCCTTGCGATCTCGGTTTCGAGTGCGCTGAGCTTTGGTTCCCAGAAGGAGCGAAAACGATTGAGCCACTCGTCGACCTCCTGCATCGGCTGGGCGTCCAGCGAATAGATGCGGCGCTGCTCATCGACCATTACGCGGGCGAACCCGTTCTCCCGCAGAACCCGGAGATGCTGGGAAACGGCGGCTTGGGTAATGCCGAACTCGTGCTGGATGACCTCGACAATATCGCCGGAACGCCGCTCGCTCTCGGCGAGCAGCACCAAGATGCGGCGCCGTACCGGATCGCCAAGAACGTCGAAGGCGTTCATTCCGCCTCCTGCGATCCGCTGCCCGTGTAGAAGGCCGTAACCCGCTTCGCCGCCTCCTCAGCATGGGATGAATTCTCACCGGCTGCAACAGCCGCACGCCGCCAAGCCTCGCTGGAGTCGGCCATGAAAGACTTTCCTTCGCTGGAGGCGCTAAAAGCGTTCTCATCTATACGTTCCGTATCGCCCGCCGAGAAGTGGAACGCCAGCCCCACCAAGCTTAGATCCCAGCCGACACCAACCGCGCCAGGCCCAAACGTCTTCCAGTGGTCGTCGATCGGGCAAATGTGGGACAACGTCAGGCGTGATCGGTCTTCCCCTTCGGCGGCCAAGCGCAGCTCGACCCAGCTCATGCCGCCTCCGAATTCCCAGGTCACGGAGAAATAATGCGGCGGCTCACATTCGGTAATTACGCCGCCTGCGTTATTCTGGATCTGATACCGGCCTCCGAGCTTCAATTCACCGCTGACAGGCGCAAACCAGCGAGGCAAGCGCTCCGGATTGGTCATCGCATCCCAAAGGTCGTCCGGCGTCGTGTCGTAAGAGCGCTCCAGCGTAACGTTGCGAGCGGGCTTCCCCTCTCGTTCGAGATTCGACACTGTGCGGGTTACCTCTCCCAAGCAAGATTCTAGATTGAACATTGGCTCACCTCCATTCACAAATTAGCGTTATACAAGTCTATTGTTATACAAGTTAACGCTTATATAAAGAGTAGCTTGTACTATGGGTTTTGTCAAGGGATCAGCCTATGTGAATTTGCATGGTCAACTGACCCGATTAAGAGATAACTTGAAACTTCTTCTTGTTTCAAGCCGCTCTTTCTTTACTGGAACAGGTGAATGGGGCATATATATCTTCCTGACCTAAACATACGGAATAGCCCCCACCTAACGGCGGGAGCGGGCTTGACGTATGCTGTTTATGTCTTATTCATTCGGCAATCGGCTGGTCTAAGTTTGTCAGGAGTTCAAGTCCAACCTTCTTATGATTCAACGAGATAAAGTGCTGAGCGATCCGCCTCTATTGTCGCAGCGCTGGCCTTGAGTATATCTTTGTGGCTAATCATTGAGATGCTGCTTGTTCCACGCGCTCTTGCAATAAAATCCTCGGTCAGGTTGCCTTGAACCAGTTTCAGAGTGCAGGATTCCAGCTTTTTGTTATGGGAAACAACAAGAAGCAGTTCATCCCGAGATACTAGCGGATCTCCGGACTGCCTGACTTCAGCTTTTCCTTTGGTACCGACTACAAAAATACGGGAGTCCCCCCAAGACCAACTTTTGTCGGGTGTGTGCCAGTCGGCATACAAATTCCCGACGATGTTGCCCTCCATAAGGACTTGAATACTTGCCATGTCAAAAAAATCCGGATATTCAGGCAGGATACGTTTGACCGCGAAACCTTGGCAAGTCTTCAGTTCTTTCCCGGTCAACCATCGGAGCAAATCAAAATCGTGAACCAACAAATCGATAATGATACTGCCGCATTGCTTTCTTGAAAAATGCCATTGAGGTCTTGTTAGCGGGTTTAATCGATGTGGTTTTTGAATGGCTATATGAACAATCTCCCCTAGTTCTCCGCTTTCTATTTTATCTTTGAGGCTTTGCAGGGACCGGCTAAAGCGCGAGGTAAGCATCATCCCGATTTGGATTTTTTCCCGGCGGATCACCTTCTCCAGTCGTTCTAGACCGATAGGGTCGGTTACCGCGGGTTTATCGATGAGAATATGCTTTCCTCTTTGTTCACACTTTTCAATAATGTCGATTTTTTCATTATTGATGGCAGCAGAGCCGACGAATTCAACTGATGGCCCCAGACAAGCTTCAATATCGGTGACTAGTGGAATTGAAAATTCTTTTGAAATGCTGCCGGCAAGCTCATGATTTCGGGGTTCATAGATCCCGGTACACGTATGACCTAATTTAATCATGTCGAGGATGAACATTTGGATATGGGGATGCTCACAGCCGATGATAGAAAAATGACCGTTCATGAACAGATTCGCTCCTTTTGGGAAGGGGATGAGTTTTATAACTTTTCGACGGACCAACCGATCTCAGCCGCACCTTGGCTGTTGCACCTGCACCGCAATACGTTCTTCTGCTGACCGATTTGCCGCAAGTGTAACCGCAAGGGTGTGCATCCCCTCATTGTAATTACTTAAAATCAAGGATTGGGAGCCGGATGCCACTGCCTCAATAAATGATTTGCTCTGTTCGTAATAGACATCCATCTTGGATGTTCGGGTCACATTCTGCCGTTCATCCATAATCTGCAAAGTTGCGCCATTGTTGCTGAGATGGACGAAGAAATCGTGTCCAAACAGTTTAACATCTGATGCTGAATGATAAGGGGATTGGCATGACTCGGTAATACTGCCGATTGTTCCTTGCTCCATTATGAAAGAGATAGCGCCGGCATCGTAGATCGTCCCTTCCGGATTTACCCGATCAAAGGACATACGTCCGAATTTGGCATGGACCTCTAAGAATTCTCCGGCAATATAACGGATCATATCCACCTGGTGCGTGACGGCATCAACCAGATGCCCGCCCGACATATTCAACTGGTGCCACCATTTGGCGGGATGGGACCCGCCAAAGCGATACGCTTGAATGAGATGCGCTTGCCGCCCTAACAAATAGTTTCTGGCTTCCTGCACCGTATCAAGATATCGGAGGCAGTAACCGACGGAGTGAATGACACCTGATTCACGGATGATCCCCTCCTTCCTTCGAACGGTCTCCATATCCAAACCCAGCGGTTTCTCGACTAACAAATGTATGCCGCGACGGGCAGCGATTTCATCCAGATCCTCTCTGGCGAATTGCGGAGTACAGATAATTACGGCATCAATAACATCAGGATCCAATACTTCTTCCGCGCTGTTCAACACTGCGGCTCCAGTGCTTTCCGCGACTCTCGCAGCATTCTCCCGATTGACGTCGTAGACGCAAACGATCTCAACACCTTCGATTTGCTGCAATCCCTTAATATGGTATTGGGCAATTCCCCCGACACCGATGAACCCGATTTTTACGCTCATGTCAGAACCCCCGCTGTTGAACTTTAATGCTTCGACCGCTTGCAATAGCCTCGTCAATTGCAAAACAGGTTTCCATCGATTGCAAGGCATCAAAAAAATCGCAGTCCGATTTGGTCTTAAGGCGCATGGACACCATGAAATTATCTATCTCGTCAGCAAACGGATGATGAGATACATCTCCACTGTCCGGTAAAAGTGTCGGTATCGTTGCATACTCGGTCTGTCCCGGAAGCTTATGGCTGTAAATCTGATTGTTCAGAATCGTCCCTTTTTCACCAAGCAGGTGCACATTAAACTTATATGGCGTTCTACACTCCAGGGAGGAAGACACCTTCCCGATGCCACCGTTCTTAAGCTTGAAGATGGCAATGGCATTAGGATCGAACTCGTATTCGGAATCTGCCCAAGTGCGGCAGCTGTATGCCGATACCTCCTCGATATCGCCTGCAAAATACCGAACGGCATCCACCGCATGGCATCCTGCCGACAACATACTGCTGCCACCGAGTTTGCTGCTCTTGCTCCAACTGTACTGCAGATATTGCGGGCCGATATGGTGCCAATAATCGACCTGAGCCATGAACACACGACCGATGGCATTGTCTTCGATAAGTGCCTTCGTATTTCGGAACGACGGATTCCAGCGCAAGACAAACCCAACGACCGTATGAACTGGATTGGAGTGAATGGCTTCCGCCATCGTCCACAGCGCTTCACGGTCCATAGCCATAGGCTTCTCGAGCACGATATGCTTCCCATGACGTGCGGCCAACACCGTCTGCTCCGCTCGAACGTCCGGTTTGGAGCATAGCACGACGGCATCAACATTCGGATCCTGTACAACGTCTTCATAACGGCTGAAGACTCGGGCATCGATTGACAATTCGCTCAACCTCTTCTTCGCATGCTCCGTATCTTGGCTCACAACTCCGTATACATCTGCATCTAAACGAGCATCAATCGCTTTTAAATACTCCCCAGCTACCCAGCCGGTACCCGCAACAACGAATTGTAGATTCGACATGTATATTCCTCCATTTAAACAACAGTTGAGTTTAATTAAATTTCATTCCAAATGCGAAGTGCGTTCTCGAACGCGATCTTCGTTCCACTGCGACATTCTTCCAATCCTTCAAACTCAATCGAAATATAACCGTCATATTTCGATGCTTTAATAATACGAAGCACCTCCCACATATCAATGTCCCCCTGCCCAACGATCGCTCCCCGCAGATAATTTCCCGCAATCGTCTTAAACCAACCTTCCCCAGGATTCCGATACGAGGGTCTGAGGTAAAAATCCTTGAGATGAATCATCGAAGCCAGACCGATATTCCGTTTGACCGCTGTCGCCGAGTTCTCATCGGCGCACATGAAATTGCCTATATCAAGCGTTGTTCTGAAATTGGGGCGATTCGTCGCTGCAACCAAGCTCTGCACTCTTTCGCTTCCCTGCACATAATAACCGTGATTCTCTACGCTAGTCGTTATCCCGTATTGAGCGGCATAATCGGCAATTATCGCACATGCATCTGCCAAACCGGGCAAATCCTTGTAGAATTGAACAATAGACGATTCGCCGATCGGTCGTACAGCCACATCGTGCCGCATACGCTTCGCGCCTAATTGATTGGCGATATCGACCTCTCTCATAACCCTCGTAATTTCCCTATCACGACCTGCATGATCTTCTGTTATAAAATTGGCCGTAATAGCATAATTGGAAATCTCAATGCCCGATTGCTGTGCTTGGGAGCGAATCGCCTCAACCCTCTCAGGATGATCGATCAGCTCATTACCGTCGGGAACAATTTCTACATGCCGGGCACCTTGCTTGGCAGCCCATTCAACCACATCCGGCAAAGTCATTTCCTTTGCTCTAATCAACCGGGATAAACAATAGGAGCTAATTCCAAGCTTCATTAACCTCGCACCTCACATAGAAACATACTTGCTTACCAGATCTTCAATTCGTCCGTGTTGAAATCTCCATGGATGGAATAAAGTGTGATTCTATCCGCGTCCGTATTAGCGGGCAGCATGTAAGTAAACTGAGACGTCCCGTCGAGGAAAACCTCAGCCTTCCCATTCACGACATAGACCTGAATTTCATGCCATTTATAGTCGTTTATGATGACTTTTTGGTTACCCCATGCATTCGTATTGTCCAAGGCGTCAATCCCGTTCTTCTCCATGCCCAGTTGAAGCAAATGGGCACCGTCATATACTCTCAGAACACTGGTACCATAGGTCGGTGTATAGTGATTTACTTTCACTCTCCATTTCAGCGTGTATACGCCAGGAATACTCTTGTCGGTCCTATACACGTATTGCGAGAGACCGTCTGTAGAGTAAATGTTGACTTGACCTGATGGCGTAATGACTGGGTTGGACGATTTGGTCCAGCCTGTCAAGCTGTCCCAGGGTTCATCCAGCACATAGGCGGCAGCACTTACGGTTGCCAGAGCATTCGGCGTGTCCCAATTCAATCTTGCAACCATCGTTCTCCCGGAATAAAGCTCGGCGGTAGCCAAAAATGAAGTCTCCTGAGTTGCATTGGTCACAGAAAAACCTGAGCCCATAGGTTGACCGTCGCCGTTCATATTAATTAAAATACGCTCTGTACCTCTAATAATTCTCTGAGTGGCAGTGTCAAACTTCGCTATCCAGATCGGCGCGCGATTCCGATACACCGCAGTGTTGTCAGGATCGGTGCTATGCCTCGTATAGGTCAGGTATAAATCATTGCTGTGTGTGATCCATCTGATTTGGGTGTTGCTCGCACCTGTCACCGGCGTGCCATCGTCCCATGCCAAATCCACAGGCGTGCTCCAATTAGATAAATCGGTACTTATAGCCGTCTTATTCGGGTAACCCGGATTATCTCTGATTGCCAGATAATAAGTATTGCCGGATTTCGTTAAGTGGGCCTCTCCACCGCCTCGTCCACCGTCGCCGTCTAATAATCCGGTTCCGTAAATCTCCTCACTCTGACTCACATACGTTAGCGTTGTCCCGTCAAACGTGAGCTTGGCGATCCGGATACTGTTATACGTTTCGTTAGGCGCATCCTGGGCCGCTCTGATTGGCCAATAAATATCTCCATTGTCGGCGATATAAGGGATAGCTCCTCCGGATACGGCAAAGGTAGCCGGATAGTCCATGATATAAAAGTCGCTGCTGAACGTATCCGTTGCCGGATCGTAGTAGGCATACCCTGGATACTGACCCATCTGTGTGTCGCTGTCATAGGTTGCAATGACACCGAGTATAATCACCTTGCCGCTCGCCTCATGATATACCGGTATCGGGTTGACTAGTATTCCGGGAAATCCATTCGGCATCATCCGCCTTTGATACGGGAGCATGGTTCTCTCTGACCAGGTATCTCCCAGATCGTCGCTGACAGAATACGCCAAGGCAAATACGCTGTCGCTCTTATCCATTAAATCAGATACAAGAATGAGATCAGGTACCGATGTGCCGTTCGGAATTGCAACGATTCCATTCGTGACCCATTTCTCCTTGCTCTCTGCTGACCAGACCAACTTATTGTCTATCGAAGTATCCGCTGTCATGATTTTAAACCCTGATGCAGCCGCATAGCCTGCCGCATTGGTGTTACGGACGAACAGCCGAATTTTTGAAGTGGATCCATTAATAGATTGTATTTGCCATTGAGCCGTTTCCGAATTTATATAGGGAAACATATCAACAAATGCCGTACCGTTCCATTGCTGCACCTTCCACTCTGTTGCTTGACTGTCTCCGGCGTTGTCTTCCAGAAACCGCGCTTCAGTCAGTGCTCGTTCAACTCCGAAATCATATTCAACATACCCTTCCGAATTCGAGGTGTATGCTTCGCTCGTTACCGAATTCCCTTCCCATAATGCGTTGATATTCGTCCAGCCGCTGTCCGCAGATTTCGTTGCTCCATCGGCTATATTCTTCTGCGGAATAGGCGCCATTACTTGAAACTCCGTAGCTGCAGGATGTCCTCCTGGATTCGTATTTCGGACATACAGACGAATTTTATTCGTCGACACATCAAAGGTTTGAAGCTGCCCGCGAGTTGTATCCGAGTTTACGTAAGGAAATAGATCAACAAATGCGGATCCATCCCATTGCTGAACCTTCCAGTCGGTGGCCTGCCTGTCTCCGCTGTTGCTTTCATAGAAACGAGCCTGCTTAATTGTCCTGACCGAACCGAAATCATATTCAACATAGCTCTCCGGATTATCCAGGTCTACCGCTTCGGAAGCTGTGTTGCCGTCCCACAAATTCCCCGCATCTGTCCAATTGCTGTAAGCCTGCTCATGGGCCTTCACACTTTGTTGCAAGGGGCTGAGAAGCATGGAATAGCTAAGATCGCTGTATAACGTGTGAATCTTGATATAGCGCGCAGTTACTCCATTGAAACTAAAATGATGCACAAGCTTTCCATTTTCCGTATTGGAACTGAAGGTGACGTTCGGGATTAAAGTATACGTGATATTATCATTACTCATGTATAATTCATAATTAGCACCGGAGCCTCTCGCGTTATTATCATAATCCCACAGATCGACTTCGTTCACCCTTCTGGAGCTGTGAAAATCAATACCGACGCTTCTATACTTATAATCAAACGCTAAAGCTGAATTGAAACCCCAATTGCCAATTACACCGGTAGTTGGGCTTGTATCCTCATTTAAATAACCAACTGTCGCCTTCAAACCTAGCCAGCCCTTATCATTGCTTCTTAGCGCCTTGACACTTTGCGCAAGCGGGTGGAGAAGAAAGGTATAGGCGGCATCGCAGTATAAGGTATGGATCTTTATATATCGGGCGGTTACATTGTTGAAGCTAAAATGATGGACAAGCTTACCGTTTTGTATACTGGTACTGAACAGGAAGTCCGATATTGGCGTGTAAGTGATATTATCATTGCTTTTATATAATGCATATGTCTCAGCCGAGCCCCTCCCGCTATTGTCGGTGTCCTGCAGGGCAACTTCGCTTATGAGTGTTGAGCTCTGCAGATCAATACCCACGCTTCTATTCTGGTAATCGAACGCCACGGGGGAACTGAAGCCCCAGTTGCCAATCGCCCCGCTTGCCGGGCTCGTATCATTGTTCAAATAGCCTACCGTTGTTCTGAGATTTGTAAATCTGCTGTAGATTTTCCCAAGTGCTGTAACGCTTTGTTGAAGGGGATGAAGAAGGAAGGTATAGGCGGCATCGCTGTAAAAGGTATGGATCTTTATATATCGGGCAGTTACATCGTTGAAGCTTAAGTGGTGGACAAGCTTGCCGTCTTCGGTGCTGGCGCTGAACAGGAAATCGGATATAGGCGTGTAAGTAATATTATCATCGCTTTCATACAACGCATAAGTCGTTGCCGAGCCCCTCCCGCTGTTGTCTGTATCCCGCAGGGAAATCTTGTTTATGCGGATAGAGCTTTGCAGATCGATTCCCACACTCCTGTTCTGGTAATCCAATGCGACTGGCGAACTGAATCCCCAGTTGCCGATCGCTCCGCTCTCGGGACTTGTATCCCCATTCAAATAACCGACTACAGCATTCAACTCTTCTAAATGAATTTCATCTTGCGTTATCGTAGACTGATCCGCAATATTGGTCAGCAGAGAAATGTCCGAAACATCCTGAACTTCTTCCTCTGACAGCGCCCGGTTATAAAGCGCAACCCTCTCAATCCCTCCGGAGTAGTACGACTCTGATCCCGAATCATCTACATGTTTCCCAATCCACATTCCATTTAAGGCAGTAACATCTGCGAAGTAAGCGGATGAGGCGTCGGAATGATTCAGTACTCCGTCCACGTACAGATTTGTTCCGGAACTGTCTACCGTAATGACGGCAACATGCCAATAACCGTCATTATAGGATCCCGTCGAGGCAATGGACGTTAATTCATTCCCGTTCTGAACCACCTCGAAACGTAATGTGCCGGTTTCCAAGGATAACCGAATATGACTTGAGTCAACTGATGTATCGGATGCGCTAATCAACGTCTTGCTCGTCGCGCTTAAATCCCCGGATTTAAAGCGTACCAGCACCGAACCTTGCGATAAGCTTGAAACAGAGCCTAGATCGCCTGACTTGTCCGTGAAATCACTTGTCCCGTTATATGTCTTGTTCAGTACATACTCCTGCACGACGTCACTAGGTACGATGCGGGCATGAGCTTGTAGCATCATGTTGGGACTGATCCCTATCAGAGATACCAAGATCGCTAAAGTCAGCTTACATATTCTTGATGACCGCAACCCTTTCATACTCATAATTAATTCCCTCCAGAAGAATAAATATGATTATAATTGGCTTACATAATAACTTGCTTGCCGCTGCGCTGTGATTCATACGTTCCAAGAATAATGGCCAAGGAGTGCCTTCCATCTTCCCCGGTCACGATAGGACGAAGCTGATCTCGTACAGCCAATGCCATATCGCGAATCTGAATACAATGACCGTCGGGAAAAATATTAAAGGGTGACAATGCCGGCATTTCAATTGAGGATCCCATAACATCCAAGGTTGTAATTTCATCCCCTGTCAAGATAACCGTCCCATACTCACCGTGAATGACGATACGATGATCCGGCTGCTTGTACGCCGTTGTCGTCGCTTCAATCGAACCGAGCGCTCCGCTCTTGAATTGCAGAGCGGTAACAGCCGTATCCTCCACTTCAATCTGGCGCAGCACATTTCGAGCATAGCCTTGCAGCGATTCAACAGGCCCGGCCAGCCATTGCAGCAGGTCAACCGTATGAATGCCCTGATTCATCATCGCTCCCCCGCCGTCCATCGCCCAGGTCCCTCTCCAGCCCGCACTGTCGTAATACTTCTGATCGCGGTAAAATTTCACATAACCCGAGCAAAGGCTTAGACGTCCAAGACGCCCTTCCTCTATTATTCGTTTGACATAACTGGCGGCCGGAGACATCCGTCGCGGAAAGATAGTGGCAAGCTTGACCTCATGTTTGGCACAAGCTTGTATCATAGCATCGACATCCGAGAGGCGGATCGCTAACGGTTTCTCGCATACGACGTGTTTACCTGCTTCGGCAGCCAGTATCGTCTGTTCCGGATGGAATCCGCTTGGGGTACAGATGCAGACGACATCAATATCGTCTCTAGCGAGTAATTCCTTATAGTCGTTGTAGGCATCGACGCCATATTTGTCGGCATGTTTTCCGGCTAATTCAGCATTGGCATCGCAAACGGCTATGAGCTCAGCTTCATCGGCCCTCTCGATTGCTATGAAGTGGCTGGCAGATATCGCTCCGCATCCAACGACTGCGAATCCTACTTTGTTGCTATTCCGTGTCATGTGTCCGTTCCCTTCAACATTCAATTTCCTTCTTGGCGAGCATCGTTTCTGTGCATGCCCCATGCGAGCATATCAGTGACATATGTCGCGATATGCTCGCATAAGGCAACTAAACTTATTTTCCCGGCGTATACCAGTCGCTGGTATGAACAACGGTATCCTTATTATCCGCGTACCACTTCTGGTAGAATTCATCCACCTTTCCTCCACCGGCCTTTTCCCATGCTGACTTAACATCTGAGAGTGCTTTATCTATGGGATAAGAAGCGCCTCCTACGACGGCCTTCGACCAAATATCAAGTATGGCTTTTGACCCGTTAGAATTGTTCAGGAGCAAATCCTGAGGTAAAGGTGGCAAGGAGTTTTGATCGATATCATAGAAAATCGGTCGTTCCAGGCTTAAATAGGCCTCATCTGCCTCTTTAACAATCTCGGCGAATTCTTTATCAAGCGGTTTAGACATATCAAGCTGGGAGATATACTTGGCACAATCGCCCTCTGAGATCGGGGAGGATAACATTCGATAATCCGCCGTCCAGGAAACCTCGTTGGTCGATATCGGTTGAATCGGTGCAGAACATCCATTGGCACCGACCTTAAAGTGAGTGCCCTCAATCCCGTATTTCAACGTTTTGCCTGTCGATTCCTTCACAAGAAAGTCAACGTATTTAATAATGGCTTCCGGATCCTTCGCAGTTGCATTCACAACTGTCGTTATGAAGAGAGGCGGATTAATGGCCGGACTGAACTGTCCAAATTGGCTTTCGGGCAATGGAATAGCAATGATTTCACCGTCTGGATTGTTCTTCTTGAACGACTCAAAAACTTTGTAGCCTAATACATTAGCTCCACCATTGGCACCAAAGAAACCGAGCTTGCCATTAACAAAATCCTGTTGCGCTTTTTCACCATTGTTGTCTGTCAAGAAATCCTTATCGACAAGTCCATCGTCGTACAGTCGTTTCTTGAATGCATTGCTGGCAGCAGCCCTATCCCATTGATGGATATAGTTGCCGTCATTGATGCCAAACTCGGAGTAACCGAACATGGAACCGATGATTTGACCTCCTACGCTGCTTAGCTGCATACCGAAGGTATCCTTCTTCCCGTTACCGTCCGGATCTTGCTCGGTAAAGGCTTTGATGACGTTATACATTTCCTCCGTCGTCTTTGGAACCTCCAGATTCAGCTTCTTCAACCAATCGCCGCGCACATAGAGCGCCACATTGGTGTCCAGATTGGTGACGTAGCCAAGTCCGTACAATTTGCCATCGTCTTTCAATCCAAGCTTCTTCAATGCCGGGTATTGCTCCAGCAGCTTCTTGTATTCCGTGCTGTATTTGTCGATAACCTCATCAAGCGGCATTAATTGTTTTTGCGAATATAACTGATTCTTGAATCCGGCACTATATTCAAACATGAGATCGGGAGCCCCGCCGGAAGCTAACAGGACGTTCAACTGCTTCTCCGATTCGGCACGAGGTACAGAGATAAATTTGACATCTGTCGGTCCGTTCTCATTAAGCCATTCTGTCCATCGGTTCTTGACAGGCGTTCCTTCTTCAGCCGGAATGTTTCCTCTGTCATAGATGGATGCCGTTATGGATCCGCGTTTCACCTCTGTTGGTGCAGGCTGCTCTGAAGACGCTGGTTGTTCTGAAGACGCCTTTTGTGTAGCCGCTGAATTGTCTGCGGGATCATTCGTCTTGCTGCACGCAACCAATAATAGGCCTGCAGACAGCACCATAGCCATTCCTAATATGAAGCTCTTAAGATATTTGCGTTTGTTTGATACGATCATTTTCCCGAAACCCTCCCGATTAGTATTCATCTCAAACGATAACAGCCTTCCTGCTGCAATACATAGATCTCGCACCACCTCCCTTTCCAACATGACAATAAGCTTGTGCGGCTCTTTGCTTGATCAGCCTTTGATTGCCCCAATCATAACTCCCTTGATAAAATATTTTTGCAAAAAAGGGTATATAATCAGCATGGGTATGACCATCACGATAATGCCGGCTGATTTAATTCCCTCTGGCGTTACTGCCGTCTGCTCCTGCACAGGCAAATTGTTAATTTCCTGAAGCAGGGATTGGCTCCTGATCATCCGTTGAACAAGCACTGCCAGATTATATTTCTCAATATCCTGTATATACAGGAGCACACTTATGAACGAATTCCAATATCCAACAGCGTAAAACAGGGAAACGGTTGCAATAACAGGGAGCGACAACGGAAGGACGATCCGCATCATATAACGAAATTCCCCGCAGCCATCAATACGAGCGGCCTCCTCCAGCTCACCGGGAATATTCACGAAGAAGCTGCGCATGATCAGCATGTAGTAGGTGCTGATCAACGCCGGCAGCCAAATGGCTCCGTAAGTGTTCATCAGCCCTAAGGACTTGACTACGAGATAGGTTGGAATCATGCCGCCGCTGAACAGCATCGTAAATACGATCGCCAATGTAAAGAATCGTCTTCCGTACATATAAGAACGCGATAATGGATAAGCAGCGAGAACAGTAAAAGCTAGACTAAGTGCAACTCCAACAACCGTTATGACCACACTGTTCACGAACGATTGAATAATTCTTGTCCCGTTCATCAGCAGATTGTAGGAATCAAAGCTCAAGCCGCGCGGCCAGAATGAGACACTTCCAGACACGATATAATGGGGGTCGCTTAAGCTAAGAGCAGCCACATGAATAATTGGCAGCAAGCAGCTCAATGCAATCAATCCAAGGATCAGGGCATTGATTTGGTAAAACAATTTATCTCCCAATGAAGCGCTCATTTTCTCCACCTTCCTCTAGTAAGGACACTACCAAAGACCTTGTCCGAATTTTCTTGCCGTTCTATTAGCAAGCAGCACTAAAACAAGTCCTACTACCGATTCGAACAAGCCGAGCGCAGAGGTGAAGCTGAATTGCGCCCCTTCGATGCCGATCCGGTAAATGTAGGTGCTGATTACTTCCGATACACTCGAAACAACCGGATTTTGCAAGACGAATACTTTGTCAAAGCCAACCTCCAGCACATTTCCAATGGATAATATAAACATGATAATAATGGTCGAGGCAATGCCCGGTATCGTGATATGAATAATCTGTTTCCACTTGTTAGCGCCGTCTATTCCAGCAGCCTCATATAGACTGGTATCGATGGAACTGAGCGCTGCCAAATATATAATCGCCGCGAAACCCGTTTCTTTCCATATGCCAGACCCAAGGAAAATAACGATCCATGAACCCGATTTATACAGAAACGGATAGGCCTCTCCCGTCACCCTCATCAGCAGATGATTAACAATTCCTGATTCTTGCGAGAAGAGCGTCAACACAACACCGCCCACAATGACCCAGGAGAAGAAATGGGGTAAATACACGAGTGTTTGGACGATCCTCTTGAACCACATCCTCCTGACCTCATTTAATAAGATGGCTAGAATAATGGGGAAAGGAAATCCGATGAGAACGGTCAACAGCCCTAACACAAACGTATTGCGGATAATTTCGAGCGATTGCGGATTGTCGAACAGCACTCGGAAATGCTTCCATCCTACCCAAGGGCTATTCATAATCCCCTGGATAAAGTTGTAGTCCTTAAACGCAATTACAACACCAAGCATCGGCAAATACTTAAAAATTAAATAAAATAAAATAACGGGTGCAAACATGATGAATATTGGAATGTTCCTGCGTAGTCTTAATCCCACCTTTGTAGTTCTCCTCTCTGTGATGCGATGGCTATCGTTTACATGACAAACTATAGGGATCGTGCGGTCTATGCTCAATAGATAAGATTCTCTCGTATAGACCAAAATCTATTGGAACGAAAAAAACCGCTTCCAATGAAGCGGATCTCAGCAGATTGCGATAATCGTGAGCACTCCATTCAGCACTCATGATAGATAAAATTCTCTATGGATGATTTTCTATCTTCAGTTATGTTCAATTGCGATTCGATTTACGATAATCTCCTGGTGTTGTACCGACCGACTTCTTAAAGATACGTATAAAGGTTATAGCATGGGAATAACCTACCTTACGGGCAATTTCCTGTACGGAATCCGAATTCTCTTCCGTTAAATATTTCTTGGCCTGCTCCAATCGTACTTTCGCAACATAATCCACGAAATTTTCTCCAAATTCTTCTTTAAACAATCTGCTAACGCTCTTCATATGAAGCTGAAAGATCTCACTCACATGAACGAGCGACAAGTCGGGATTGTAATAATGCGTTTCAATGTACTCTTTGATCTGCAGAATCAGCTTGTGACTTATCCGTTTCTGCTTCTGCAATTGGAATTGTTCCGTTAAATTCCGTAGGATTTGGGCGATCGGTTTCTCAACCTCTTCTATTTTAACAAACCCTTTAACCTTATCTCTTATTCCTGGCAATGCCTCTTGTTCCCAAATCATGCACAGCCCAAGCGGAAGCGACTTACACTCCTTATCCAATGCAAAGATGAAGTAGTTGATACAGTTAATTGCATCCTCGCGTCTCAAAGCCGCCGAAATAAATATCGCAAATAAGTCGTGCAGTTGATCTTCCCATTTATTGTCCCCCGCCCGAAAGGCTTGTGCCGTCAATCGAATCTGTTCCGCATATTGAAGTGCATGACCCTGAGGCGGAGTTGTTATCTCCTTGAATGAAATCGTCGCATTGCAGCCGTATATGGAAGTGTATTGCAATGCTTCAAGAGCCTCTAAATAGGATCTGGATATATATTGATGGTTGTCTATCACGGACCCAATACCGCACGAAACCGTAAATGGCATGTTCTGCTCAATCCACTGCCTAATACTCTTACAGAAAGATTGCAGCCCGTCTTCCCCTCCCACTTGTCCGTCTTCAGCCATAATCATTACACCCAGTTGCTTCTGACTCATCCACTCACACCAGACTTGCGTGTTCTTCTGCTGACCCGTTTCCCCAACTGCTGCAGAAACTACGAACTTAAGCAGATTTTGATCTCGGCCTGAATAAGCATCAAACACGGCATCATACCGATCAATCTCAAATACGATTACAGCGAAATGGCTGATCCGATCCGTTAACTCGAATCGTTTCATCTCCTGATCCCACTCTTCTGCAAGGAGCGGTTCTGTATCTTCCATGATCCGTTTAAATAACAGCTTCCTGCGGAAGACCACACTTTCCTCAACCTTTTTCTCATAATCATGGGAATACTGCACGAGATCATCAACCGCTTTACGGATAAAATGATATTCATCCTGACGTTCTCCAGATGAGGTCTCATTCAAATTCCTTTCCGTATACAACCGGATACTGGATTCGATCAATTGTATCGGACGATAATGCTTACGTGTGGCAAGGAACAGCCATACAATCCCTGCAAGCACCGACAGCAGGACAGCTGCATACCAAGCTTTCGATATAGAGGCGAAATAACCATAAGTATTCGTTTGTTTAAATCCGGATTGAATCGTCCATCCCGTGTAGGCAGAAGTCACCTCCGATAAAACCTTGTTAGAATCATCAACTTCCCCTAAGATTGGCATCCCCTTGGCATCCGAGAGCGCAAGGAAGTTCAAATCCGAATCGAGAAGATCCCTGATCGTTTCTTCCAGCTTGCTTATCTGTACATTCGCAACAATAAGACCCTGGACACCGGTGCCAAGTGGAATCCTCTTCCAAAGTGAAACAACTTTCTTCTGCGAGCTTCCATCCCCCTGAAATTCTCTGAATGTACGAATCTCTGACCAAGCTCGTGTACTTTTAGCCTCATTCGCATATTCGACGAATGAATGATCAGCAAATTGATCAAGTTGAATCATCGTATTCGGAGTCAATACAACCTGATCAGATGCCCGATATAAATAGATGGAATCAATGGATAACAAATAAGTTGATAAATCGCGTACTCGCTGCGATATTTCATAGTTTTCATAGGGATCGCTCCATTGACCCCCATCATAAAACAGCCGTATTCTTTCATTGGTCAATACTTCTTTGATAATCATCTTTTCCGAATACTGCAACAGCGAATCCAAGGTCTGCAATATATTCTGAGCAAATACCTCATTGGCTTTGACAGCCTGCTGCTTCGAGTAATTTCCCATCGCAGTGAAAAAAAGAAAGATCAGAATAGAGACAATAGCCAGAAACGCAGGTAAATAAGACAGCAGCCATCGATGATAGATTTTCATCTTCTATATTCTATAGCCCCCTGTTAGAGTAAATCGATAATCTAATTATTGTTATTGTAACTTATTCTTGTCACTCTAGCATCTAATATACAAGCAATATCCTTTTATTTATGTATTATGGTAATACCAATTTTTGCTGCTTTTATCGCCAGCATAACCGTGCCTGCCAATACAAGCAGAGATGTCATCTTGGCACGCAGTCGTATTTTAGGTAATCGCATTAACTTCTTTCCCATTACACCGGCCTCCATAAATAATCAACTATCTCTCATTTCGATAACCCATTCAAGTCCATATCTCTTCAGGCCTCCGAAGGACAACACGCAGACACTGACCATTACTCTCATTCACCAAATCCTAATATATCACGTGATATAATTGGCATCAAGTTGATCTTTATTGTATTCCTTTCTGCACGGGAAGCGACCGCTGTGCCGCGGCATCTGTTAAAGTCGCTTCATATCGCTTCGAATCAACGTTCTTACAGCCAATTATCTTTGTAATCTGTTTCTTTGGCATGCTTAACTCAAGCGCAATCTTAAAGTTTTCTTTACGTTTCATAGATGGACTAATTTACCATGATAGAATTGACGGAGGAAAATAGATATCATACTTCAGGGGGACAAACGATGAGGAAAAAAATGGTCGGATTATTGATGGCGGTGCTAATGTGCTTTCATTTTCCCGTCAGCTTTGCAGCAGGCGCAACGAAAACTTCAGCCGATTTTACGGACTTGAAGGATCTGGATGCCGCAACGAAAGCCAAGTTCGACGCGATGATTAGCGCTGGGATTTTCAATGGCGTCAGCGAAACGACGTTCGGACTCAAAGATGAGATGAACCGAGCCCAGTTCGCAAAGGTTGCGGCATTGATTACGGGCCTTGAAGTCAATAATGATCTGAAGACATCCAGTTTCAGCGACGTCAAGTCGGATGGCGCCAACGGTTATGCGTTGCCCTACATTGAAGCACTCAAAACTGCCGGAATTACGGATGGCTATGGCGAAGGTATATATAATCCGGCCGGCAAAGTAACCAAACAGCAGTTGGCCACGTTCTTGGTCCGAGTGTTAGGCAAGGACGCGGATGCAAAAGCGAAGACAGGCACAGATAGTACGGTATCCGACTGGGCGCAGGGTTATGTCACTCTGGCGTTGGAACTAAAATTATTGCCAGATGGCACGGACGGAAAGTTCGGCGGTCAAGCCAATGCAACCCGCGATCTGCTCCTTACAGGTGCATACGAAGCCAAGGGGCAAGTAGAACAGAGGAAGGAAGAAGAACTGAAGAAAGCAGAAGAAGAAAAGAAAAAGCAGGAAGAAGAACTGAAGAAAACGGAAGACGCAAAGAAAAAGCAGGAAGAGCAGATTTGGTTTCCAGCTCCTCAGCCAGTACAGGCTACCGTTGAGACTCCTACGGCACTTCCTGCAGGCGGCGCTGTGACTTCGGGGACGCATGTTACTTTGACTTCGGCAACCCTATCTGCGGCGGTATACTATACGACGGATCTCAGCGAACCGACCACTTCCAGCACGCCGTATACGGGACCGATAATCCTTACGAGCAGTACGACGATCAAAGCCATCGCCGTTAAGCCTGACTCGAAGAATAGCTCGGTTGCGATATTTGAATATACGGTCGCGATGCCAATCGTTTTGCCAGACACGATTTCGCCCTTCACTGAAGGACAACCCTATACTGGCAGCGCGGCGAAGCTGTCTGGAGGAACGGGCGCCGTTACATATGCAGTGACGAATGGAGCTCTGCCTACGGGACTGGCTTTAGATCCAAGCAGCGGAGCGATTACCGGAACTCCAAGCGTGAGCGATGCGTATCACTTTACGATCAGCGCGACGGATTCGGCAACGCCTCCGGCAACAGCTACCATGCAATATACGGGTAATATCACGCCTGCATTTTCCAAAACGCCACTAGATTTGATCAATGAAGCATCGGCTTCGGGTGTATGGGATGGTGTTGATGAGACGACTTTTGCCAATGCGGGAGTTACGGGTGTCACATCAGTGAACCTATACGGCATCCAGGGTATATTGCAAGACTACGATTACCCTTCACCAGCACTTCCAAAAACATTGCTCGACATTCAAGCGATTGTAGACGAGATTATTAATATAGCTGCAATCTATGATTATTTAAAGCCTTTCGGTGGAGGATCTGCCCCTACCGTAGAAGTGTTCGCTCGCGCTGGTATTACCGGAGTAGATGCTTTAAATTTGGAAGCGATCTTAAATGAACTAAGTTTTGCCTATCAGGAGGCCCAATGGGATCCTTTTGGAACGCCGATGTCTACGAAACAAGATATTCAGGACGTTGTTGATCTTTTCTTAACCGTATAACTTACCCTAGAAAAATAGCGGCGCACGGGAGGTAATCCCTGCGCCGCTATTTTTTCATGCATTCTTTAACCAGGGTGACTCGCTATGTTCGCGCCCATGTGACTGTCAATACTGTGATGCCTGGTTCCACTTTAACAGAAGGGGTGGAAACCATGCTAAATAGCCTTTATCCTAATGAGAAATTAACAATGGAAAAGGCTGAGGAGCGGTTTATGAAAGAGAATCGACCAACTTCTATTATTCAAAGGCTTATTCGACCAGAAGAAATTGCGCATTTTGTCACGTACTTAAGTAGTCCTCTTTCATCGGCCATTAATGGTTCCGCATTAAGAATAGATGGAGGATTAGTACATAGTGTGTTTTAATAAACCATTCCGATCAGTGGATCAGTCGGGACCCCACACCTTGGACAAGCCTTTAGAAGAAGATTTGCTTCAACTTTCTTCTTCTTAAAGGCTTCTTTTCGTTCTTCGAGGTCTTTGTTGATGAACCCAACCTTGTTGGCAGAGCGGCATTCCACTAGCAACGGCCTTGTCGTTAAAGACAGGGATACCAGTCGTATTCGTAAGAAAAAAGGCAAAAGAGTATGGAACGTGCAAACTCGCAGAAGGAATGGACATGATCGAAGAGAAGAAGCAGACAGAACAAACCTAGAAAATGCTGACTTAGAATTTCATTCATTATTTAGAATGGAAGTAATTCGCCCGCTCCTTTGAGGTGGGTTATTTGTTCGTTCCAACGGTTTGGTTTTACGCGCTGTTTTTAATGGCAAGCTACAGGGCAAGGGCCATCCTTTTGCGGGATGGCCCTATTATGTTTTCTCGCTTTGTTCAACTCCCTCAGTACGATTCAGTTTTCTCACGAATGCTATCGTGGCCCGTTGACGCAAAACTCGGTAGATCGGTTCCGCATATCACCCCCTATCCTAACCTTTGCTGAGCAACGACAAAGCCACGGCACTACATGAGGATGTTTCAACTTCCCCTAATAGCCAACAGCCGCTTTCCTGGCTTTTGCGATTCCATCGGCAATAAGCGCATCAGCCTGATCCCGATATTGGTGATGCCCTTCGACAATAACATTCGTGAAATCAGTTACACCAAAAAATGCCATTATATTTTGGATGTAGGCAAATGCCATTTCTGCAGCGACCATTTTGCCTTCGGAATAAACCCCGCCACGCGCATGAAGAAGAGCTATCTTCTTGTTCGGTATGAGCCCGACTGGGCCTTCCGGTGTATACTTGAATGTTTTCCCTGCTTGATTCAAGTAATCAAGATAAGTGTGCAACACGGCAGGTAACGACATGTTCCACATCGGAAATCCGAAGATTACTTTGTCTGCGACAAGAAATTGTTCCAAGTATTTGCTAGCCACATTGACAGCTCGTTGTTCGGATATTGTCAGCTGCATACCGCGAGCCGCTTTGAAATTGCCATTAATCATTTCAGCGTTTAGATAAGGCAGCTCTTCCCTGAATAAATCAAGTTCCATGATCGTATCGGCAGGATGACTTTCTTTATAGCTATCCAGAAAGGCTTGATACAACATTACACTCACAGCTTGATCCGCACCCCGATCATTCGCTTTAACAAACAGTACAGTACTCATAAAACCACTCCTTCTTTCCGTATACGCAGATTTGTTCCAATGACTCCGACAATAATGAGTGCCGATCCGACAAGATGATACCAAGCAATGGGTTCGCTGAGGATCCATGCGCCCGCAGCGATGGAGACGACGGTCGACAAATTGATAAATGCGCTCATTCGTGAGGCTTCGATGCGGGACAGGATGTAGTTACCCATCAGGGCGGTGACGACTTGAACCAGCCCGAGGTAAACGATCAGCAGCAAGAATGTCATGTTCGTAAGAGGCGCCGTCAGGCTGCCCAGCGAGCCGTTCGCCAAATGGAGTGCAAGAGAGAAGACTAGCGATACTGCAAATCCAATCCCTACCATGAAGAAACTGATTTCTGCCGTGCTGAAATATTTCGAGACGGAACGGGCTAGCACACTGTATCCGGCAAAAGCCACGCAAGCTAGCAGCAACAGCAGTATGCCTTTCATATGGGTGAGGCCAACTCCGTTTCCTTTCATAATGAAAATAAAGACAACTCCGAACACCGACAGGATAATGGATAGTTTCTGCAGCCTGGATGTTGCCTCCTTCAAAAACACGGATGCCAGAAACAGTGTTGCGAGGGGTGCCAGAGCATTGATAATGCCTCCTTCTGCTGAAGTAGCAAACTGCAGGCCATAAGTTTGCAAGGTAAAATATCCAAGCGGAAACATACAGGACAGCATCAACAATTTACTTAACGGTTTGCCTCGATAGTTCAGCTTGACAAGACCAGATGTTGCCATAATGGATAAGATAGCGAACGCTGCAGCAAAACGGAGCGTAAGGGTGTCGAGCGGGTTCGTGTAGTCCAATGATAGTTTGACGAACATGTAGGTTATCCCGATTACGACAGCATTGACAACAGCTAGCGAGTAAGCGAGCTTCACCCCTTTTGGCAAGATCGCCGAAGCGGAGCTAGACATACCGCATCACCTCCAAAGCAGCTTGCTTTGCGCTTGCCATGCCCGCATCGGCAAGCCGACCATCCGCACCGACCCAGTCGCCGGCAACATACAAACCGCGGACTTCCGGCACGATCGGTCCGGGAGCCGGCCCCGCTCCTTGATGGCGGATCGTGCGTGAATCATGAGCGACAAGGACGTTTGGTGTAAAACGACTGGCCACAACTTCCCGCTCCCAGCCAGGCTCCAGAAGATCAAGGAGACGGATAAGCTCCGCTTCATCTGCCTTGCTGTCTCTTGACGCCTCGTTGTCGTTATATCTCATGACATGGAGGACATGCGCGCCGTTGTCGCTCAATCGGACGGCACCCGAATGTTTGGAAAAATACAAAGGTTGATCCAGCCCCAGTGCAAAAACACGCTCCGGATAAGGCAGTTCTTGAAGTGCGATGTCAAGGCATGCGGCATACAGAGGACGCGATTCATTCTTCCATCTTCCAATCGACATTCTTTCCGCACCCTGGATGAGTCGGCATACCTCATTCGGACCGTTTGCTGCGATAACGGCACTCACCTTGAATTCCGTCCCATCCGATAGCAACAACGTACGAACTCTATCGTCTTCCAACACAATTTGCTCGACGCTGCGACCAGTCGCGATCGTGGTACCGGCCTCAATAGCCGCTTGGCGCAAGGCTTCCACAACGGTCTGCCACCCGCCATCCACATAACGGACCCCTTGACCGGCAAGCTGACCCTGTTCAATCACATAACCAGCGCTTAACTCGCTCATATTGTCGCAATAGGACCATTGTCGGCACATCGCATAGAAGAAGAGGCGTACCCGTTCATGCCGGACGTATCGATCCACCCAATCTCGAATGCTGATTGCACGAATCGAATGGGTGTCGATCTGGCCCAGTCCGCCCATCAGCTTGCTCCATTCCTCATTCTCTTCCGGCGTTAAATCGACAGGAACTCTTACAATCTTCCCTTGCCAAATGCCAATCATGCCGCTCTTGGATGCGTATCCCCCGTCGGGCAGGCAATCCAGTTCTCTTAGAATGCGAAGCGCGGCACCCCCTTCGTACATCGCATGTGGCCCCAGATTGAATAATGCGCCATTCATCTGTTCCGTTTGGGCCAGCCCGCCCAATCGGCTATCCTTCTCAAGCAATACAACCGACTTCCCCGATCTTGCCAGATAAACAGCAGCCGTAAGACCTGTCAGTCCTCCGCCAATCACTGCAACATCATACCTGTTTTCTAGTCCTGCCATTTTCAACCTCTCCTTTGTCCGTCAGCACTAACTGACATTATATTTGTAAAAATAGCTAGGCAGTTAAAGCCCTAGCGAATAGTTTGACACTTTCCTCGATGAAAGATTCTAGCGCAATACCCGGGTAATTCTTTCCCGCTTCCAAATCGTTCACGAACGCCCCGTACTGTGACATCATGAATGTGAAAGCTTGCAGCCTCGAATCCGTTAACCGCAGCTTGCCCTTCTCGCTCATGGCGTTGAAGTAATTCGTTAGTAACTCGAGCAATTGCAGTGGATGCTGCTGTAACCGTTCTTTAAAACCCGGCATCTGAGCTTCTTCCTTGATGCTGATCTGGACAAATTTGCGATTGCGGTTCATAATCCCGTGGTACAAATTACTGATTGCAAGGAGATCCTCCTCCAGCTCCCACACCAACTTCTCCGCGAAAAACTTCCTCATCTCTTCGGCATAATGATATCGGTCGAAGGCAGCCTCAAGCAGCTTCAGCTTGCTGCCGAAATGCCGGAACAATGTCTTCTCGCTCAAGCCGGCAGCCTCGGCGATCTCTTGCGTAGTTACGCTGTTGTAGCCTCTCTCCGAGATAAGATCAATTGCAGCCAGCAAAAGTCTGTCGCCAGTTCCCAGCTTGTTGATGTCTATGTCTGAGCACCTCACTTTCATCCATGACTGTCAGTAATGACTGTCATAACAATAAACCATTTTAATTTCACTGTCAATAGCTAATTAGAAATCTAATTAGCTATTATGTCTTTGTGCTGTGCTCGCGCTCCGCAAGAGAACAAACAGGCAAAGCCAGGTCGTAAAGAAGCACCGCCACGCCCATAGGAACAGGGCAAGGGTTCAAAGCACCTTTCGATTTGAAATTCTCGAAAAGCATACCTTTTCACTATACCAGCCTCAATGCTTCCATATAAACTTCCGTAACCTTTGCTTTGAATTGATCTTCATCCAAATATTCGGGCATTTGAGACCGAGCATTCTCCTCCGGCTCGAAATAGGAACAGATTTCCGGCATGTCATCGTTTAGCAAATTGCAAAGCCTCGAGTTCTCCTTCTCCAACTCTTCATGAGTCTCTACCAACTCGGAAGGAAAATCAAATGAAAACTCCCATGGATCGGTTGATCCGTCTAGGAATGACTTTATTTGATTCAATAACGCATTTGCTACCGACATCCCATATACCCCCTTCTAATGATCATCGAGTAGGAGGGGGCGGCTCCCCCCCCGTCCTCTCACACCACCGTACATGCGTATCTTGGCATTGACTTAGGTTTGTAGACAACAAAATTTTTGCAACAGTCAAGTGTTGAGTTCCACTGCTTCGTCTTTCGACATGCTATCTTGTTGCGATAGTGTGTGAAGTGTTTCCGAACGATGAAGGCTGGCTTAGAGCATACTCAAGCAGGATAAGGACAAAAAAGACCGATCCGTTCCGCCATAAAGAATGACGTGCCGGATCGGCCTGAATCAACACCTTATCGTTTGCATTGGCGATTACTAATCCCTTGATTTGCTTGGAATATCGTCAATAACATGCCACAGTCGCAATAGTGTCGTAGCGGCTTCTGCCCTTGTTGCTGGCTGAGATGGGCTAAATTGATTCCCTTGACGTCCGTTCAACAACCCTCGGTGAGCAGCGGTATAGATGTATCCTTTTGCCCCGTTCGGAATATCGGCATCATCAGCAAAGAAAGTCATTTGCCCTTGTTCAATATCCCACGGCTTACGGTAGCCTGATACGTCGCCGAGGTCACGGTAACTATATCCGATACAGTCCCATTCTCTAATACCATATCATTGTCCGTAAATCTTTGTATCACTAGTACCAGTTTACACAATTTAGCCCTTAACACTTCCAAGGACTAATCCTGTAGTGAAATATTTCTGGATGAATGGGTAAACCATCAAGATAGGTATTGTTGCAAGGAACAACTGAGCCGCCCGGCCTGTGCGGACATTCATGTAAGCAAGAATCTTAGCAGTGTCGCCCTGAGCCATACGTATGACTTCTTCAAAATTAATGATCAGCGTATGCAAATAAGTCTGCAAAGGATAATTTTTGCTGTCTTGCATGTAAATCAATCCACTAAACCAATCGTTCCAGTGATTAACGACTGAAAACAGACCTACTGTCGCAAGCGCTGGAGTCAACAGTGGCAGCATAACACGGAACAAGGTAGCAAACACTCCGGCACCATCGATCATCGCAGCCTGCTCTATTTCTTCCGGCAGGCCTCTCATAAAGTTCATCATTATGATCATGCTGAATATTGGCAGCGCTCCAGGCAGAACCAACGCCCATATACTATTCAAAAGCCCAAGTTTTGTGACTACTATATATGTAGGGATCAAGCCCCCATTTATAATTATTGTTACGACAAAGTACATCATATATATATTGCGTCCGAAAACCTTGTCCTTATTCTTTGAGAGAGGATAGGCGGTTATAACAATCAGCACAAGGTTTACGATCACACCAAGCAACACCCGCCAAATGCTTACCCACAAAGCTGGTAAAAACTTACCACCCCGGAAGGCGAATTCATACGATACGGTCGTAAATTCAACAGGCCAGAAAACAACCCTGCCAGCTGCAACAGCGGAAGATCCACTGAATGATATGGCCAAAAGATGAATGAAAGGTATAATACATGCAATAGCTGTAAGAGATAAAAAGATCGTATTAAACACAACAAAAGCTGTACGAGCCGGTGATCGAAAATACACCATGACTTAAATCCCTCCATTTTCAAAATCCTATGAATAGACAAACAACTATAATACCCTGTAACCGGCAAACCTGTCAGCAAGATAATAGGACATCAAAATCATAAAGGCTGCAATCAAGGCCTTGAACATTCCAACCGCCGTACCGACTGAATACTGAGCCTGCTGGATACCCAAACGGTACACATAGGTGTCAATGATATCGCCAGTAGAATAAACGATCGGTGAGTATAGGTTGTAAATCTGATCAAAACCAGCGTTCAATACGTTTCCCAGTGATAGAATGGTCATCAGAACAATTATGGGCATGATCGAAGGAATGGTGATGTACCATGTCTGCTTCCATCGTTTTGCCCCGTCCACGATAGCTGATTCATACAGACCGGGGTCTATACTGGTCAGCGCTGCCAGAAAAATAACAGTTCCGAAACCAAAGCTTTTCCATATCTCTGAGACAATCATCGTCCATCGAAATGTTTTCGGGTCACCTAAAAATGAAATAGGCCCTATGTCAAATAAAGACAGGAACGTATTCATGATCCCCCCTCGACTTAGAATATCAATCATAACGCCTGCCAGGATAACCCAAGACAAAAAATAAGGCAAATAGATAACGGTTTGAAAAACACGCTTTGCCGAAACTTTACGCACCTCGTTGAGCAGGAGTGAAAACACAACAGGCACAATAATACCACCTATAATTTGGAACCCTGCTATGAATAAAGTGTTCCAAATTGTCTGTACAAAGTTGGGCTGGCTAAACACACGTATAAAATTGTCGAGACCGACCCAAGGAGACTTAAAGCCCATGGACGGATTGTATCTTTGAAATGCAATGACAAGTCCATATAGAGGGATGTAATTGAATATAAATATCACGACAACTGCGGGGATTAACAAAACATGAAATTGCCATTGCTTACGTAACGTAAACAGTAATGATTTCATCGCTGAATCCTCCTAGAATACGGACTTTACATTGTCAGAGATCTCCTTGCTTCATATGACGCAAGGAGATCTCTGACAGTTTAATTATTTCATTATTTTCCGTACATCTTGTTGACGGCTGCCGTTACTTCGTCACCGCCAGCGTGTCTCCAAGCTTCAATCAAGGTGTCGTAATAGCTGATATCTGCAAGACCCATGATAATTTTTGTATAACCCTCAGTCAGCAGGTCATCGAGTGTGGTACCGTAATCAAGCATGGCCTGTGGCATTGCACCCCATACCTTGGTTTTGTTGATCTGTTCATTGTCAACATGAGAGATTCCTAGGACGAGAGATGCTGTTTCATGACCCATCTGAAGATAACGGCCTAAACCAACCAAATCACCCTCATTCTTCCACTTCATGATTTCGTTGTAGAACAACACCGCATTTCCTGATCCAAGATGCTCATTACCTGTAATGACCGAAGAAGATACATCCTTGATATCTTGATAATGGGCGAACTCAACCTTGAACGGACCGGTGATATGGTGCATGTCATTGGTGTTAAAGGGCAGGACTTCCTCAAGGGTCATGGTTTTATTGCCAATGGAGTCATTCAGAACATCAATGTATGTGTTTATCAGCTCGACAAGCACCTCTGGGTGTTTATAGCCCTTACGGACAACACTGTATACGCTGTTGCTGAATTGTCTTGGATAAAGGATTTTATTCTCATCTACACTGGGCAGGTTCATGGACACAAAGTAGGTGCCTTCTCCTTTATTCTTAACCATGTCTGCACCAACTTGCCAGCCAGCCCAGTTTTGCTGTGCATATGTCCCGACTTCTCCATTATATGCATCCCGCAGCATGGCAGCGCTGTCCATTGTGGCAAAGTCCTTCTTGATATAGCCTTTTTTATACCATTCAGCCCATTTGGCAAGAGCATTTTTAGTCTCGGGCAAGGTTGCACCATGGACGATTTTACCGTCGGGGCCATCCACCCAGATCTTGGGATAAGCGTGGAATGAACTAGCCATTTCGAAGAATGCACTGAGGGTTTTATCGAGCATGGTACCAAATTTAGCGCCATTGTTCGTTTTAAACGCCTCCATCATTTTCTCAAAATCCTCAATAGTTTTGACTTCTTTAATGCCGTTTCCCTCTAACCAGTCTTTTCTTGCCCATAGGAACGAAGTGGAAGTTTCATCACCATAGTGTAGTCTGGGTATAGCCAATAGCTTACCATCACGCATGGCAGTTTCAACGATGTCCCGGTTTGGTTCAATCATCTTTATAAGAGATGGTGAGGCATATTTCTCGTAAGAACTCGTTAAATCCTCAAGCATATCAGCTTCCATAAGCTGGTTGAGTTGTACTATATTTACCGTGAACATATCTGGCAATTCGCCGGATGCAATCGCAAGGTTGAGCTTTGTGTCGTACTCAGTCGTTATCCAATCCACTACCACATCAACATTGATTTTCTCCTTGAACAATTTGGTCCATAGATTATTGGAGTAATCCTCGCCTTGTGCGAACTTAGCGTTTACAATCTCAGGAAGTCCCACTCTAACCTTGATGGGTTCTTGTTTCGTATTATCCTTGGGTTCTTGGTTCGTAGTATCCTTAGGTTCCTCGGTGGTAGGGGCAGAGCTTGAACATGCTGCCACTGATATTAAAAGGGCAATTGTCAATACAATACCAAGTACACGTTTGTACATTCTTCTTCCTCCTTTAAGAATATTAATTTGGAACCGCTTTCAAACCGAACTCTCGAACCACTTTTAAAACGTTGAAGCGCGCCTTTAATCAAACTATACGATTCATTTTATAAAACGGTAAACAAACACTTTTTACGGGTTTTCATTATTTGTAATGCTCTCTATATATCCAATTTACATTTATAGTGACAAATGTCCTCAAAAGAAAGATTCATTTCTTGCTAACATACAATTTTTGTCCTCTGCACAAGCATTGAGATTATCTCTATTACTTCATGATATTCCTATATGCTCCTGGTGTAATACCTTCATATTGTTTAAATACTCTTGTAAAACTTACCGTACTTATATATCCTACCTCTGTAGAAATATCCCCTATGTTCGTATTCGTATTTACCAATAACTCCTTAGCCTTATCAATTCTTATCATCTGTAAAAACTTTAAAGGTCCAATTCCAGTTCCTTTCTTAAAAGACTTTGATAAATAGGGTACGTCTATTTGAAATTCATCAGCAATCTTGGAAACATTAAGCTCCTGCACACTATAATGCTCTTTGATATAAGACATAACCTTTTTATGAATTTCTTCCCTCTTATAAGGATCATCCCTCTTAAAATACAGCTCGATTCGCTCCATCATTTCAACGATTTCATGTTTCAACTCACTTAAAGATTCACATTGTAGTAAACTATCGATAAGCTGAACATTCTCAATAAACTCTTCCCCATACGATTTCTTCAGTTCTTTCAGGGCAATTATAAGAGAATTAATAAGGCTATACATTCTGCATTTGGCTAGTTGTAATGAAGGCATATCATTAATGAACCATTCCTGTATGATGGTATTAAATACCCTTTTAGCGTTATCGTAATCCATAACTAAAACAAAGTTGATAAACTGATGCTCATCATGAAGTAAATGATTATGATGAATCGTATTATTATATCGCTGCAAATCACTATACGATAAAACTTCACTTCGGCCCATCAAAATATGATATTCCATAACCTCTACAGCTTCTTTATAAGCTTGGGATATGCCAGAAAAACCTTTTTCATATTGACTAATAGCAACAGAAAGGGAAATTCCGAACTTCTCCTGAGTGAATTTTTTAATCTGTTGTACAATGGCTTTTATATCTCTTTCCGAACCATGTAAATCTTCTTTCCCAATATCAACCAAACAAATACTGTAGTCATCATCTTGTAGATAAAAACCTCGAAATTTTTCGTTTACTAATTCTTCCGCAATATTTTGCACAATAAAATTAGCCATATCCAAGTTGTCCATATCATCATCTTCACCATTTTCAAATAAAAGATTACTGATATCAAAAAATACCATTACCACATAAAAGTTATCATTGGAGATCTGAATGTCATATAATACAAGCATTTCCTCAACCCCGTCAAAGTGAAGCTTCCCCTTAACCATCTTAGTCATAAACTGGTTTCTTAACTTGTCCCGCTGTTTTGAGATTTGTACATTAATCACTTCTTTTTCTTTGAATACTTTTTCCAAAACATTTTTTATAAAATCATATTCGTTTTCTTCTCTAGTATAAGAATGCTTTATATCACTCCTGATAAATTGGATTAATTTATTCATTGGTTTATAATTTCTATACGCAAAGAAATAGGCAACAACGCCTCCAAATAGCAAACACAAAAACAGGGATACATATATTACACTCTTTACTTGTTGTACCCTTCCGAAATATATATGCCGTGGTATAACCGATATATATTTCCATTTGGTAATATTTGATGAGACATGTGAAGTGACGTATTCTTTATTATTAGTCGATGTAAGATTATCGAAGTTTTCCTCACGTATTAAACCAAAAGAGTCGTATTTTTCTCCAAACAGAAAAGCTCTATTATATTTATCAACAATCAAAATTTCATTTTCATCAATCCATTTTAATCCCTCGATCAAAGGATTGATTATCTTCTCATCGAAAACAACAATTAATTTTCCTGACATACTCTTTTTTCTGGGACTGGGCAGAGACTCCATAAAAACAATTTCATTTTGTAAGTTATTATCCTTATAGGGTATAAACCCAGCTTCCTTTCCTCCCAACCATTGTCTGGTTAAAATAGGATTACTGGACAATTGAGCTTTATCCAGTGCATCCAATGGAATTTTCCCATTATCGTATAATATTATTTCGTTATTGCTAAAATAAATATATATCTCTTTTATTATGGGATTTGTTAGTTTATATTTTAGTAAATCCTTTTGTATCTGTGCCAAGTTGAAGATTTCGCCGGGCTTAAGGCTGGCTCCATAATTCATGGCTATCTGGATTCTTTGATCCAAACCCATCTGAAGAAAAAGTTTGCTGACTTCGCTTAGTCTGTCATCCACAATTCGCTTAACTTGATTTAATGAATTATAGTGTGCTTTATCTATCTCATCCTGGATGATCTGCACAGAAATAAAATAAGCAGCAGTACTAATTATGATACTTATAAAGATAATTAAGAAGTATGAGAATAAATCCTTAAGGAACGTTTCATTCCTATTAGCCCGGTACTCTTTGTCCATATTTATATTCTACACCTCACCTCTTAAGCTAATTGGATGCTCAGCAAATAGGCCACAAGATACACTACATCCTATATTGGTGATGTACCTTGCAGGATTTCATTCCATTCATGGTTTACTTCCATGCTCTTTGGAAAAGTAACCTCAATGATATCCTGTACTTACATAACTATTAAGAATCTATAGCATATGGTATTCTGTAACTTCTAGGCTCTTAAGTATGGATTAGAGGGTGTTTAATGGATGGATGGATGGATGTTACAACAAGCTTTTCAAGTTGTTGAACGATAAAGGAATGAAGAGAACAGAATTACGGAGGGAATCAGTCCCAATACCTTGACGAGGCTCTCGAACAACGAATTGGTTTCGATGGAGGTTCTTGTTAAGATTTGCCATTCATTGGCTTGTGATATCGGTACCAAGGGATATGATCATAACTTTGACAAATATACTACGGGTATGGCCGCCACTTTGCAGCTGGACCGATGGCTAATACTTTGTACACGCTTTCATTTTTCTTATTTCGCTCTGTTTGAAGTCACCGTGCAGAAGATCTGCAACACTCTAAATAAAATACGCCTTTTCCATGAAATTCATCATATATCTGCTTCTTCGGCCTTTAAGAAATTCTGTTACAGGCCGATATTCCGGCGTAAAATTAGCATATTACCTTTTTTCACTTGACCGCCTCGCTTTCTTATAATTTTACTCATAATATATATACCATTTGTTGATAAAATTGTATACATAGTAACGGAATTGCGCAACAAACGACTTAGTGTGGTTCGCACATCTACACTGTCCGTGCGCTGACTGCCAAACTTCCGGTGGTGGATACTGATCGCCTCGCCGTTTGGTGCACGCGGTTCGACCGTATAGCCGCGATCCGAACGACGATCTCTTTGCCCGACCACTCTGGGTGTGTAGTGTAGAGCTACCCACTCGTGCAACGCTATGTGAAAAGCCTCCGGGACTACCACCATCAAGAAGGTACGTTGGAGTTGGAATGGCCGCCAGGCGAAGCGCAAGTCGACTTTGGAGAAGCGGACTTCTACGATGGCAATGGCGAGAAGACGATGTACAAGTATTTGTGCATCACCTTTCCCTACAGCAATGCGGGGTACACGCAGCTCTTCGGCGGAGAGACCGCGGAATGTGTGACACATGGTTTGCAGGACATCTTTCAAAGGATCGGCGGTGTACCCAGCCGGCTCGTCTTCGACAACGCGAGCGGCGTGGGTCGGCGGGTGAGCGAGAACGCATGGCAGAATTATTCCTGCGCTTCAAGGCGCATCATGGCTTTGAAGTTACTTTCTGCAACCCCTATGCGGGTTACGAAAATGGGAACGTCGAGAACAAGATGGGCTATTTCCGGCGTAATTTCTTTGTTCCACTAGTCGTCTCCCGGGTTCAAGCCTACAAACCATTTGTACGCAAGATTTACCTGTGTATCTAGAATGACACGCTCGTCGGAGAGATTATATAGAATCTGAATAAACAATAGCCGAAACAACAATTCAGGTTCGTTAGCTGGTCTACCATAATATTGGCAGTATGAATCCTGAACTTGGGCAGCTAAAGTCTGAGCCTCAACCTCCATGTAAACCAAGCACGGCAGTGCCATCCATGCCGGATATTACCGGACATTGGGCGGAGAACGCCGTCCTGCATGCTGCCAACTTGCTTGGGATCATCAATGGCTATACAGATGGGACGTTTAAACCGAATAATCCGGTTACACGCGCCGAATTTATCAACATGCTGGTTAAAGCATTCCAACTGAAGAGCACAGGGGATTCCCTGAAGTTCTCCGATCTTGACAAGATTGGCAAATGGGCGCACGAAGCCGTCACCGCAGCCGTTGCATCGAATATCGTTGTTGGCTATCAGGATGACAGCTTCCGGCCAAGCGCCCCATCAGCGCCTCGAATTTCTTGACGACCTCTTCCCAATAGGCCGTACCGAAGCCGCCGTCGAAAGCCGCGACGTTCAGCGTCATGTTCTCGAACTGCGGCTGCTTCGTTGGCGCAGGACTTTCGGATGCGCTACTGCGAGTTGGCTCCGAGGCGCTGCTCGGGGCATATTAGTCAAATAATTAGCTTGGTAACGATTTCGCAATGGTCGGTTCTATGCTAAATTGAGAATACGCCGGATCATAAAACCGTAAAGGAGCAGACCGATGTCCGTTTTCCCCGAGTACCAGGACGTGTCGCACCGCTATGAGAGAGGCGATATACCGTTTTACTTGTCCGTTCATTCGATTAGCACCCTCCATTTACTGCATCATCACGACTTCGCCGAGCTTGCGCTGGTCGTCGAAGGTCACGGCAGCGAGGTGCTGAACGGTGTCTCCCACGAACTGAAGCCCGGAACCGTATCCTTTCTGCTCCCCCATCATCTCCATGAACTCCGTAATTTGCCTGGCGGGCAGATGAAGATCTACTGCTGCATGTTCGACATGAACATGCTATATGATTCTGAGATCGATTCCGAGCTGGTGCGCCTGCTGCTCGGCTCCGGCGAGTCGTACTCCTCCTTCAGCGATCTCACGGAAGATCAGACGCTCAAGCTTCGCGGGATCTTCGACGATATCATCGCCGAGAATCACACGCGCTTGCCCGGCAGAAGCAGCTTCGTTCGCGCCAAGCTGATCGAGGCCTTGCTTCTGTACGTCCGCAGCCTGAGACTCGCCGCTCCCGGGCACTTAGCGGCGACCAGTCTCCATGTCCGGAAAATTCTTCAGTACATCCACTCCAATTATGCCGAGCGTATTTCCCTCGAAGACATCTCCATTCATTTGGTGCTAAGCGTGCCCTATATTTGTCGTTTGTTTAAGGAGCATCTCGGCCAGAGCTTCCTTGATTACCTGCACAAACTGCGCGTCCAGAGCGCATGCCATCTTCTGGCGTCCAGCCGCATGCCCATTACCGATGTTGTCGCGAACGTCGGGTTTGAATCCTATCGCAGCTTCTCTCGCGTGTTTAAACAACTTAAAGGGGTAACGCCGAAGCAGTTCCGTTCCTCCAATCGGCTCGGCCAGTAGATTTGATATATGAATATCGATATATGACATATTCGCCCTCCTTCCGCGTATTAAAATGACTCATGTAACGACAATTACATGCAGGAAGAGAGGTTTGCCTCGATGAAGGAAAGTAAGGCCGGAAGCGCCGATTGGGCGGAGAGGGAATTGACATTTGCCCAATGGCCGGAGTACGGCGAACTTGAGATGCGTCTGTTGCGGGAGGTGCTTGAATCCGGCAAGTGGGGCGGCGCCGGAGAGGCATTCTCCGCGTCCTACTCGCCCAAGCTGTTGGAGATGGAGCGGCGGTTCGCCGACCTGCACGACGCTAAATATGCCGCAAGCGTCGTGAACGGCACGGTCGCGATTACCGTAGCGCTGCAGGCGCTCGGAATTAAATCCGGCGACGAGGTCATCGTTCCTCCCTATACTTTCATCGCCACAGCTTCGGCGGCCTTGGCATATGGGGTAATCCCGAGATTCGCCGATATCGATCCTGATACGCTGGCGATCGATCCCGACAAAGTGGAAAAGCTAATCAACGACAAAACGAAAGCCATTATCGCCGTTCATATCGGGGGAGCGCCGGCAGATATGCGGAGGCTTTCCGAAATCGCCCGAAGACACAACCTGTTTCTGATCGAAGACGCGGCGCAAGCCGTAGGCGCAAAATGGGACGGCAAAAGGGTAGGCACGCTTGGAGACATCGCCACCTTCAGTCTTCAGTCGAGCAAAAACCTGAATTGCTGGGAAGGCGGCGTAATTCTCACCGACAATCAAGAGCTGTATGAGAAAGCCTGGTCTATTTGCAATGTAGGACGCATTCCTAACGGCCGATTATCTGCTTCAGCGGCCGGAGCCGCTGGAGCCCACGGCTACTTTCGATATGACTCTGCTCATCCTCGGAGAGGGACTTTCGCTGCTCTTAATGAACGGCGAAATGGTCGTCCGTTACGGGCTGTTCGTCAAGGAATTATCGGGAGGCGCAACTCTGCCGGTCGCTTACACCAACGGAATGATTGGCTATGTGACGACGGCCGAGCAGCTTTCGGAAGGTGGCTACGAGCCAGTCGAATCCGTTCCTTATTTCGGGTTGCCCGCCCCATTCGACATCCGTACCGAATCGATCGTACTTCAGGCGCTCGAGCAAACGCTGCTTTCGCGCTGAGTCCGTCCTGAAGAAGAAATATAGCGCCATACCGTTTACATACGGTGTACGACAAAAGGCCGCCTCCGTCATCTTAGATGACGGGGGCGGCCTTCTTGGCAAGAACACTCCTTTAGAAACCGTAGATCTCCATCTCGTCGAGGAAGAGCCAGTCGGCAAAAGTCGTTCCGTAAGTCTTCGAGACTGTCAATTTGACATATCTTGCGCTTGTGTTGGCGAAGCTTGAGGCGAACCAGTTGTTGACGGGGGTCGAAACTATACCTTTCGTCGTATAAGCGATATTGTCCAAACTCGTCGCTACCGTGACGCTGTCCGGCTTATAGTTGTGCACGGAGCCGCTGTAAGCCAGCAGCTTCACCAGATTCACGATTTTGGCCGAGCCCAGGTCGAAGACGAAGCTGACGGTTCGGATCTGGCCACTTGTCAGCGGGTAACCGAAGGACTTTCCGTCCGTATACATCCCCGCCAGAACGCCGTTTGTCGCTTCCAGATTGCCTGTGTCCGGATAAACGGCGTCCGGAGCCGCCGACTTGGTATACGTCAGTCCGGCCGCCAGGTTGGATGCGGCAGGTTCGGTGCCGAATACGCCGATCTCGTCCAGAAACAAGTGGTCGGCGCCGGAAACGCCCGTTTTGGTAATGGCCAGCTTCACGTAGCGCGCCGTGTCATTGGAGAAAGAGATGTCATACCACCATCCGTTGTACCAGGAGGTTTCGCCCCGGGTCACGAACGTGTTCGGAGCCGCGTTTGTGCTGGTGGACACTACGATGTTGTCAGGTCCGTATCCGCTCCCCCCCGATTCGAATCGTCTGAGCTTGACCAGATTGACCGTCTTGTCGCTTCCCAGGTCGATCGTGATAGTGACCGTCTTGGTTGTGCCGACGGGAACGAAGAAGCCGTAGGATTTGCCGTCACCGTAATCGCCCGAGAGGATGCCATCGGTCGATTCTGTGCCGTTCGTGTCCGGGTAAGCTACCAGCGGCTGTTCCGATTTGACGTACGTCTTGCCCAGCGCCAGATTCGCCAGCGGCGACGAGGTGGCTCCGTACACTTCAATTTCGCCTATGAACATCCAGTCCGCGAATGCAGCCGTATTGAGCGTCTTCTTGAAATTGACCTTGACGTATTTCGCCGAAGCGTCGAGAAACGTAAATTCGTACCATAGTCCGTCGGTGCTGGTCGCGTAGGTGAGCTTACCAGCGGGCGTAAAATTGACGTTGTCCTTGCTGGTGAAGATTTCCACGCTATCGGGCGAATAGCGGATATTGGATTCCTCAAGCCTGCGGATCTTCACTTCGTTCACCCACTGCACGGCTCCCAGATCCACCGTGACGTCCACGGATTTGGTCTGGTCGTTCGTTCCGGTGTAGCCGTAGTTGTGGAAGTCCATATAATTCGTCGAGAAGACGCCGTCCGTCGATTCGCCGTTATTCAGGTCGGAGTATGTCGCATACGGCGCCTCCGATTTCGCATAAGCCTTCCCGCCCGCCAGATTGGCTTTCGGCAGCGCTCGACCCGCCGCCTCCAGACTGAACATGGCGTAGCTGCTCCCGCTGCCGGCGGTGGCGCTGATCCGCAGGTATCGGCCTTTGGTGTTTAGCGCGCTGAAATCGTCCCCTCCGTTGCCTCCGGAGATCGTCGCCGCATCGGCCCAATTGGTGCCGTTATAGGAGGTTTGGATTTTGTAACTCGTCGCAGAAGGCATACCCCATTTGATCTTGACGGCGTCGATCTGGTATTGCGCGCCGAGATCCACGCTGATCCACTGCGAGCCCGCCGCGCCGCTCTGCCACTTGGTGGCTGCGTTCCCGTCCACCGCTTTGGAAGCTTCGCTTCCCGTCTGCTGGGAGGAAGCCGTGGCTGTCTTGCCTGCCGCGATGCTGAAGATTGGTTCTCCAGCCGCCGCGCTCAGCAGCAGTTCCCGCATCCGGATCATCTTGCCGATGTCCCGGGAGTAGACCGTGCCGTTCGTGACAAGGCTGGAAGCGATGCCCTTGGCCATCTCCGGATTCGTCTGCTCCAGTATTTTGAGCAGCTCGTAATCCTCGATGCCGTCGCGCTGCGCCTCAAGCCGAATCGAATTTTTCAGCTTCTTGTTCGGCGCGTCAGGCTGGACGAGATGCAGATCTCCTTTAATAAACTGGTTATTCATCGCCAAATCCCAATGATTGTAGCCGTAATGCAGGTAGCCGGTAGTCCCCGTGTTGTAGGCATACCAGGACATAGCCCTGTTCATCCATACGGGCTGGTCGATCGTCCGGTTCAGGTACATGCCCCTTGGCTCTGCGCACGTATAGGTCCATACTTCCTCGTTGTACGGCGCCGCCTTTCTTGCTTCGAAGAACGCCTGGTTGTTGTCGAAAAGATCGGATTGGGGCACCCAGACGCTGACGTAACCCGCCAATTGCGTGTGATAAGATCTGTTGATGGCATCTCCGAATTTGATATCCGGCCAATGGACCCTGACCTTGTCCGCGAGGTTCACATACTCGTCGACGATCGCTTGGCTGCTGGGCTCATCCCGGACGTGCTGCCACCAGATATCGGCCCAGGTTCTGCCGTCCGGAAGCGTCTTGCTCTCCAGATGAGCCTTCAGGGCCGGGAAAAACTGATTGATCCAGTTAACGAGCTTGGGATCGTTCGGCGTATTCAGAATCCAGTTCCGATACGGATTGCCGTTCGCGTCCCTGTCGATGATGACGCCCGTCGTAAAGCCTTCCAGCCGCTTGACCACGCCTTTATCGATGAAATACTGGATCACCTGGTCGAATACGCTCCAATTGAACGTATAGGTTCCGTTGGCATCGACGGTGGAACCTCCGTCAAGCAGCATATACACGTAGTTGACCGGAATGCTGTTTGTCCGGAAGATTTTCGCGTTCTCGGCGAAGTTATCCATCAGCGTCCACCAATCGGCGGACAGACGCGGATAACCGTAAGCGTTTTGAAGATTGTCCCCATTGATAACGTCGGTGGAGTCCGGACCGTAGAACTGCATCCATTGCGCGCTCGTGAATGCTCCGTCATCGGTATCCGGCATCGTGACGTTCCTGACGTCGACCGTAATGCCGACAGTATGGTTTCCCTGGGACGTCTGCACGATAGCGGTGCCTGTATATACGCCGGCCGCCGCATTCTTGGGAATATAAGCCCTGATCCAGATCGGTTGTGTCGCATTGGCGGCCACGGCGATCGTCGCATTGTTCGACAGAGATTCCGGGTAATGGCCCGGGCCTCGCCTGACGACATTGAGCATTTGATCGGAGTTGGCGTTCAAATACTCGTACTCGACGTACTGGAACTTGAGATTGCTGGAAGCGATCGTATTCCCGCCGCTTGTCAGATTGGTGAACGATACTCCGTTGACGGTGAACGCCGAATCCCTCCGGATGAGAATTTGCGCCGCTTCGTATTCGTTCTTGGCGGCTGAGAGCTTGATCGAAGCGCCGGAATCCGGCATTCGGATCGTATGGCGGAAGACATTGACGTATGACGACTCTGTCCATACCTCGACATAGTTTGCATGGGCCGCGGATCCTCCCGAGAACATCGTGCCGAGACCGATTATGAATGCCAGAAAAATGCCCCAAACTCTTTTCCCTTTGTACATAAGCTCAACTCTCCTTTTCGCTTAATGTTGCAATTTCCCGTCCAGCGCGGTAATCGATGACGTAGCCTGATGTGCATAATTCCTCCTTTGCCGATCGGTTGATGGTGGCAGGAACCGCCAACGTAAGCGGTTCCACAAATTAATGATAGCGATTCGGATTTGAAAATTAGGACATTTCCTATTTGGAATAGGCCGTTTTTTGACATTTTAGAAAGTATAGAAATCTCTATACCTTGCTGAAATGTCTCCGACAATAACGCCATTCTCTGTCCAGAGGACGACAGAGGCGTTTTGCTTGCCGCAGCCTGCTTTGTACAAGCTTCTTCAGTATGCAGATGGCTTAAGTGTGCCTAAAATTGCTGAAGCTTGGGCACAACCGTTCCCAAGGTCAATCGATGTGTAGAAAAAGCGCTGGCGCTCGGGCCTGAGGCCGCCTTAGGTGATGAACAACGCTCTGGCAGACCCGCTGTCGTAACGCCAGAAGCTAAAGCTTGGGTGATTTCACTGGCTTGCCAGAAACCCAAAGAATTGGGCTACTCTTATGAAGTCTGGACGCAACGTATTTAGAAGGTTCTTTGAGCTACAAAGTGGTAGCTGAACGAGAAGGAATTCGTAACTGTTCCCAACTGAAGGTGTGGGTAAAAAAATGGAAGAATGGGGAGTGCGGCGAATCATGAAAGAGCTATTGATCCAATTGATCATTCGAGAGAAGCGGAAGCAGTCCAGTTACACACCTTCTGTTGTCTATGAATCGCTTAAAACGTCAATTCCATGCCACAGCCCCGCAGCAAAAAATGGTGACGGATATTACCTATATCTCTGAGGGAACAAAATTCCATTATTTATCCGTCATTCAAGATCTATTCAACAACGAAATTGTCGCTTGGCAGTTGTCGGAACGCAACGATGTGGCCCGTCAGTAATTGGCTATTTTCGTTTGGCGAAAACAGCTAGTAGAATGCTCCTGATATAACGTTCATGACGTGTTATCGCTTCAATGCGCATCCAACTTCTTTAGAAAATCAACGAACTCACGGCTACGGTGCCGCTCTTCAATTGAGCCGATTACTTCTCCTGTGACCAGGTCAATGCCGGCCAGCAAACTTAATGTGCCGTTTCTTTTATACTCGGAGTCCCGACTGATCGTGGGGTGCTCACCCGGCACCGGGCAAGTCTTCCGCTGTATTGACAATGGCTTGATGCCGGGCTTTTCGTCGAAAGACAGCGGCTGGAGTTCATTTGCGTTAAGCAAACGAAACACGCTGCTGGGCGACATGCTGGAAAGTCATTCATGTCCTGCGGATACTGCGTGATGACGTACATGCTGGGCGACCAGATAGGCTCTGACCGTCCTCAATTTGAATTCTTCTGTATACGTCTGGAATGTTTGTCCCTGTTAGCCATAAAAATATCCCCTCCACGTTGTCACTCAAACCTCCATGATAACATGAAGGGTTTTTTGAGTGTCTACTTGAAGGGGATAATACCACATCGTAAGGGGTGCTCATTAAGCTACTGGTGTGACGTATGCGAAATCCAATTCAAAGGCTGTTTTCCCTTCAATCCGCTTTTTCCAGTAACGTCTCTGTGCTCAGCGTAAAGCCCTCGATGACGGCGTCTTCGTCAACCTCAATCATAATGCAGCGTTTGCCTTGAAAACTCACCTGTTTAATATACCTTAAATCCTGTGGACTGATTGTAATCGTGGCTACCTTGGTATCGATCTTTATCGATTTTGACGTGAATTTCGGGATAACACTTTTCGCCTTCAGTTCATAGTTCTTATCGTCAACGATGGTCTCAAACGCCCGTTCCACGGCTTCTTTTGTCACATGATCTACGCCGCTTGCTGTCAGCACGCGTTCCAAATCGGTATAATCCAGCTTCGGAGGTTCTTCCTCATCCTCGTGGGATTCAATCACTTGATGGATCTCCTCGTACACATGTGCGAGCGTGGCTGCATCCAGCTGTTCACCCGTCACTTCCTTCACGATGTCTTCAAAGATCTCTCTCTCTTCCAGTGCCGTCATAGACCGTTCCGCATTCAAAACCTCAGAGATGAAATGTGGATTCGGATCATTCGATTTCCCCGTACAATATAGAACCCGGTTCACGTCCGAATAACCATCAGTCACACTGGGAAAAAAGAATCCTTGCTCCGGTGTACTGAGCTTGATAATCGGATCTACAATGATATTGTACTTAAACTCTCTCTCCACATAGTCGAACAAGAGGGCCTTCCGCTGCTTCTCCGTAGAGTTCACACTGCATAGAATGAACGGATGTCCGAACACTTCGTCTTTCCCTGTCTCCTCGGCTTCCTCATTCCTCGCCTTGGTCGGCCGGTAGTATTGTCCGCGTACGAACGTGATTACCGTATCCCGTTCATACGTCGTGTCCGCCATAATTTTGTCCACCAATAGCAACATCAGATCCTGCCACTCCTCCGGATCTCCAGTCACCAGAGCTTGGTGAAGCAGGACCCGCGAAGGGTCTTCCGCTTCCTCCTGGAACTTCAACTCGAACAGCTTATGATCCAATTCACCGGTCAGCAGCTTTTTGAAATTGCCCATGTACAGCTCCTGCTTCTCCCGGTCCACTAACTCAAAGGGATTCCGCTCCCGGTGATAAATTTCGTTCGTTTCCTTCATAATGTACACGTTAAGAATATCGTAAATACTCATCAATTCATTATCCAGCTTAAACTGCTTGCGTATGTGTGCGACTTCTTTCTTGTTCATAGTTCGTCAGACAACTCCTAGAAAGTAAATTGGCTTTATAAGTATAAATGAAACAAAAACCCTTCGCTAGAAGGGTTTCTTGTCATTGCTTCTTTTCTCTATTTTATATCCCTATCCACTGGCGTAAAGACGAATAAAACATGATTTCTGGTCAAAACATAATGGCCGCAGAAAGCCGATTAACATTCATAGACCATCGAATCGGCCATTTCTTGTCCATTCCTGGACTAAATATCCCGAAGCAGGGAAGTATTCAACTCCGCTCTTCCTAGGTAACCGCTGCAGATGACAGGGCGGTTAATGATTTCATATACCTTTTTAAGATCCGTAATGTACTCCTGGCTCCAAGTTTCAAACGATTCGAATTCTTTCTTAGAAATTTGGTGGTACTCCGGGCTGTCGGCGATCCCCGTTAAGACCTCATACGCGTAGATATCGTCGCCAAACTTTCCTACAGATTGGTTGCTACCTGTTTTCAGGCGGATATAATCGGTGTATCTCAAGGTCATCACTCCATGTATCATGAATATCGTACAATTATAATAATCTGCCCTTCAGTACAACACAACCGCAGCCAATAAGGACAAATACCTCCATAACACACCGCAAAAAACTCCATCCCCTAAGGGACGGAGTTACTCCGCTACCTTACTTAACTGTCTGCAGCCTCATCCATATGCTGTGCAAATTCGTCCAGAAGCGCACGTACTTCATCTGTAGACGCCGTGCTCATCAATTGATTTCTTAGTTCGCTTGCCCCTCTGAACCCTTTAACATAAATCTTGAAAAAGCGATGAAGGGCTTTGAATGGACGGGTTTCTGATTCTTGGAAATACTGATCATGGAGATCAAGCTGTAATCTTAAAAGATTAAGGTATTCGGCACCGCTAGATCATGCTTAATAATTTTGTACATCCAACCTTACTGACCATTATTTATATTAAATTATACAGGTAATTTCTATCTTGTTTATGAAAAAGAACGAATTCCCCAATCAGAAATTCGTTCTTTTTACATTATACTGATTCCAACCAAGCTACGCACTCCACATGAACCGTCCACGGAAACATATCCACCGGCTGAACCTCAACGGTCCGGTAGCCGCCGTCCTCCAGTACGCGCAGATCCCTCGCAAGTGTAGACGGATTGCAGGACACGTACACCACACGCTCCGGCTTCATGGCCAGAATGGTCTCCAGCAGCGCTTCGTCGCAGCCTTTGCGCGGCGGATCGACGACGATCACATCAGGCACTATGCCTTCTTTGCGCCATCGGGGGATAACCACCTCGGACAAGCCCGCTTCGAACACGGCGTTGTCCACCCCGTTCAGCGCCGCATTGCGCTTGGCATCTTCAATCGCCTCCGGGACGACCTCCACCCCGTACACCCGTCCCGCCTGGCGGGCCAGGAACAGCGAGATCGTGCCGATTCCGCAATACGCGTCGATCACGGTCTCCGTTCCAGTAAGCCCGGCATATTCCACCGCCTTGCGGTAGAGCTCTACCGTCTGCACAGGGTTCACCTGATAGAAGGAACGCGCCGAGATGGCAAAGCGGATGCCGTCCAGCTCATCATAGATGACATCGCTCCCCCACAGGGTACGTGTCTCGTCACCGAAGATCACATTCGTCCGGCGCGGATTGATGTTCTGGACAATGCTCGTCACACCCGGAAGAGCCTTGCGGATCCTCTCGACCCAGCGCTCGACCTGCGGAATCCGCGGTCCGCTTGTGACCAACACCACCATGGCTTCACCGGAAACAACGCCGACCCGCGCCATCACATGGCGCAGCAGTCCGCGGCCTGTCTCCTCGTTATAGGCCGTAATGCCAAGCTCCCGGCCGATGGCCTTCACCTGGGCTACGATCTCATCATTCACCGAATGCTGGATCAGGCACTGATCCATATCGATGATACGATGGCTGCCTCTGGCATAGAACCCGGCCACAAGCCGCATATCCCCGCCTTTGCCCGACCCTCCCGCTTCCGGCACCATGCCGATCGGCACCTGCGCCTTGTTGCGGTAATGCCAGGGGTTGTCCATCCCCAGAGCAGGATGCACAACCACGCCGCCATCGCCGGCTTCACCCGCAGCGACGCGCAGCTTGCCGATCCGCTCCAGATTGTCCACCACATGCTGCCGCTTCCAGCGCAGCTGGGCGGCGTAGTCCATGTGCTGCAGCTGGCAGCCGCCGCACTGCTTATAGATCGGGCACGGCGCTTCCACGCGGTCAGGGCTGACCGCGAGCAGCTCCTGCAGCTTGGCATAGCCGTACTGCTTCTTTACCTTCAGCACTTTGGCGCGCACACGCTCGCCGGGAAGCGCCCCCTGTATAAAAAGGGTAAAGCCGTCAGCACGGCCTACCCCTTCGCCTTCATGCGTCAAGCCGATGATATCGACGACGACTTCATCATTTTTGTTGACTGGCACATTCATTTGCCTTCTATCGCTCCGTTATTCTCAAGTTTTACTTATAGGTCGTGTTGCCTTCCTCATCTACAAAGATATCCAGATGCGATGGCAGTATATTAAAGGTGCAGGGCAGCGTCCCCCCATATTCGCCATCCAGATTAAGCTGAATGTAATCCGGCGTCGTCACCTGGAGCGCACGGGTCTGGAAATGGACCACATGCGGATCATTCAGATGCTCGCCGCGCAGCGCCAGGGACGCAATCCGGATAAATTCGCCGAGATTGCATTTCTTCAGCACGATCACATCCAGAAGTCCGTCGTCAATCGACGCATCCGGAGCCAGCTTCTCGAAGCCTCCGACCGAATTGCTGTTGCAGATGAGAAACAGCATGATTTCCTCATGCATCTCGCCGATCTCATCCGCCTGAAGAATCAGCTCGGTAGGACGCAGACGGGTCATTTTCTCAAGACCCTTCATATAATAAGCCAGCTGCCCGATCATCGTCTTCAGCTTGCTGGGAACCTCATAGGTCAGCTCCGTCAAGGAGCCCCCGCCCGCAATATTGATAAAATACTTCTCATTCGCTTTCCCGAGATCGATCGGGCGCTTGTACTGCTGGGTAATCAGATCGCAGGCGGCTTCCCACTGCTTGGGAATACCTAGCCCGCGGGCAAAATCATTGGTCGTGCCGAGTGGCAAAATTCCGAGCGGCGGTCTGGCTTCCTTGGTCGCAAGGCCATTGATCACCTCATACAGCGTGCCGTCTCCGCCCGCCGCAATAATCATATCAAAGCCGCGGTCGACCGCTTCCACCGCTGCGATCGTGGCGTCGCCTTCGCTCTCTGTCGCATGGCAGCTCGTCTCGATTCCGCCCCGCTCCAACCGCTGCAGAATATCCGGCAGCCGCCGCTTGATTTCTTCTCGTCCCGAGGTCGGGTTGTAAATTAATCTTGCCCGTTTAATTGACATTGTGGCCACCTCCGGCACGTTTCAACCGCTTTATGAAGCCGCATCTTTCGCGCACTCCGCTTACAGGTGAAACATTAGCCCGCTACCCTTCCCCTATCATATATCTGTGCTTCTATCGATTAAACAAATCTCTGCGGATCCGAATCGCGGACAGCAGGCGCGTTCTCCCCGAATCCGGCCAGCCAGCCGTTTATCTGTTCTTCCATCCAGCCGGCAATTCCGGGACTTGGCAGCAGCGCGCGTCCATTATACCGGTAAGCCAGATCTCCGAGCCTGGATGGGATTACCGTGCGCGTGAAATATCCCTCGCTCAGAAACAGCGGAACGACAATCACTGCCTGCTGCGGCTCCTTCCGCCGCATCGCGCCCAGCCTGCATGCCGCCTGATTCGGCAGCAGCATGGCGGTATCTCCGCCGGCAAATCCGCCAAGCTGCAGCAGCCGCTGCAGCAGCTGCTGCAGGCCGCTCCGCCAACGGCCATGAAAGACAGCTTCGCGGGAGCCATGCGCCACGAGCAGCAGCCTCTCCCGCTCCGGGGCTTCCGACAGCCCGCGGATATTAGCGAGCAGCATCCCGGCAATCTGCGGGTCATCGTCGATCGGCAGTCCGAACCGGATCCGGGTCTCTTCCTTCCAGCGGAACCGAGCAAGTTCGCCCGGACGCCTGGAGGATACCGGCGGCAGGCCAAAGGCCTGCGCAATATCATCCACATGGGTACTGCCGGACGAAACAAAGAGCGGAAGGACGTAAATATGCGTCACACCTTCCGCTTCCAGCTGATCAATGCCATCTTGAATGAGCCGTCCACCCACAATCTCCAGAAAGGACGAAATGACCGGAACAGCCTGCCCGCCGCGGGCGACAGACAGCTCCAGCCGCTTCTCTCCGGCAGCTCTTGCAGGCGATAATGCTTCCCAGGCGGCACCGGAACCCTCCGCCTGCTGCCGCCCCTGGATGCCTTCAGGCCGCCATCTCACCCGGGATGATGCCGAATTCACGGCATCATCCACCAGCTGTACCCACTGCGCTTCCCTGGAACCGTGACTGATTACGAGCACACCCGGCCTCATCGGGGTTAGCGTCCTGCGCGCTCCAGCGCCATTTTGTAGCCGTCATTGCCGTAATTCAGACAACGCTTCACACGCGAAATGGTGGCCGTACTGGCGCCGGTCTCGGCTTCTATTTGATTATATGTGGAACCCTTGCCCAGCATACGCGCTACTTCCAGACGCTGCGATAAGGATTGAATTTCATTCACCGTACATAAATCATCGAAAAACACGTAGCATTCTTCAACCGTCTTGAGCGTCAATACGGCCTCAAACAGCTGATCGACCGTTTTATCGTTAAGTTTCTTAAGCTGCATCGGTTGTCTCCCCCTTACCCGAACTAATATTCTCATTGTATCGGTTTCAAGGTTACTTATCAAGCATTACCGTATTCACGCATTACCGGACAGAAGGAGCGCTGTCCCCTACCTTTTATGTGCAGCATACCCGCATCCGCGGAATTTTTACGAAAAAAACGGGCATTCGTCCAATCCTTATGTTTGCCTATGCCATAGACTATTAACAAAACGGAAAAGGTTGTGATCAGCGTGAAATATCGCTACGATCCGTCCGGCAGAAGCTTTCAGCAGCCACTCGGAGGGCAAGGACAAGGTCAAAGCCCCTTTCCCGGCATCTCCGATCCCTTCTTCGGCGGCAGTAATAATGCTATGGTTCCATTTGATCCCGGACAGTTTCAGAACCCCATGCCGGTTCCCGTCCCGCCGGCTGCGGAGATAATAAACGAAGGCTCTGCAGCAGCGCCGGCCAAAGCCGGCGGTTTCTCGCTCCCAAGCAGCCTCAGCGATCTGAAAGGTTTTGTTGACCGGATGGGCGGCATTGACGGCATTGTCAGCACCATGACCAAAATGCAGAAGGTTGTAGGCAGCATTACCCAGATGGCCCCGCTTATCAAGGTGCTGGCAGGGTCCTTCGGCAAGAAAGGGGCAGCCGCTGACGAAGATGGCGACGGCCTGGCGCCTCCGCGCCGGAGAAAACGCCGCGGGACTGGCCGCCGGCCCGGCTCATCCGCTGGCCGCAAACGCCGCCCCGTCAAGAAACGCAGGCGGTAATGGAACGAAAGCAAAGGCTGGATACCATGGGCAGCAGGCGCTTCAAGCCCCTGCTGCCCATAGATCCAGCCTTGCCCCGATCCCGGGTCTACATAAATATCCTCATGATTTGATAGATAAGCGCAGCAAGCAGCACCGTAATCGGAATGGTAATGATCCAGGAAATGACGATCCGGCCTGCGAGGCCCCACTTGACAGCGGAGAAACGCTTCGCGCTGCCGACACCGAGAATCGATGAGGTGATGACATGCGTCGTGCTGACAGGCATATGCGTCAGGGTAGCCGTCAGAATAACGGTAGCCGAGGTAATATCTGCCGCAAAGCCGTTGATCGGCTCGATTTTGAAAATTTTCGTTCCCATCGTCTTGATGATTTTCCATCCGCCTACGGAAGTACCGAGCGCCATCGCGGTTGCTGCGGATATTTTAACCCATAGCGGAATGACAGACACATCTTCCTGCAGCTCAGCTGCCACAAGGGCGAAGGTCATGATTCCCATCGCTTTCTGCGCGTCGTTCGTCCCATGTGTGAACGACTGGAACGCGGCCGTAATGATCTGCCCGGTCCGGAACCCCTTGTTGATCTGATGGGGGCTGGATTTGGCGAAGATCTTCTTCAAAATCCACATCACAATAAATCCGCCCGCGAACGCGATTAAAGGCGAGAAAATGAGTGCTTTTACAATATCGATAAAGCCTCCGCCGTTGATTCCGGCAAATCCGTCCGCGCTCACGACTGCGCCGGCCAAAGAACCGACCAGGGCATGCGAGGAGGAAGACGGAATACCCAGCCACCAGGTGATCAAATTCCAGATGATCGCGGATATGAGCGTGGCGACAATGACCTGGACGCCATTCTCAAGGGTGGCGGGATCGGCAATGCCGCTGCCGATTTTTTTGGCTACGCCGGTGAATAACATCGCGCCCGTGAAGTTCATGACGGACGCGAGCACAATCGCCACACGCGGCGAGAGCGCCCTTGTCGATACGGATGTCGCGATAGCGTTCGCCGTATCGTGAAAACCATTTATAAAATCAAAAGCCAAGGCCAGAAAAATGACAGCTCCTACCCAGATGTACATCATATCCATTTAAGCTCGTCACCTACTCCTTAGCTATTGCGCATGATGATGGTTTCGAGTGTATTGGCAACATCCTCGCAGCAATCGGTCGTTTGCTCCAGCCGCTCATAAATTTCCTTGCGCTTGATCAGCTCAATGGGATCCTTGACGTTGGCGAACAGGCTTTTGATGCATACCCGCATCAGATCGTCGGCCTGATTCTCCAGCTCATTAATAGAGATGGCCGGCTCGCGGATCGCCAGCAGCTTCTTCTCGGACAGCAGGTAGATCGCTTTCTTGATCTGCTGGGCGCAGCGGAGCAAGATATCCGCAAATAGGGTAATGTACTCATCAGGCTCGGTTACATTATACATTTCAAAACGCGAGGCGGAAGCTTCGATACCATCCAGAACGTCATCAAGTGACGTGGTCAGCGACATGATGTCTTCACGCTCAATGGGTGTGATGAAGGTTTTGTTCAGCTCTGTCAGAATGGTATGAACATAGCTGTCGCATTTGGATTCGTACTCCTTCATACTTTTCGCGAACTGGGTGACATCCCTGATCTTCGAAACATTCTCTTCAAAATATTGAGCAGCTTCGAGAATCGTATCCGCCATTGCTTCCAAGGTTGTAAAAAAAATGTCTTTTTTCTTAAACATCGGTATCCCCTTCGCCTTTAAGCATAATTTACTTGTCGTTCATGTAACCACTATGAAACAGTGAATAGCTTATCACAGTATACCTTGTAATTGTTAAGGGATTGTAAAGGAATTATGACTTTTTTCATTTTTTTTGCACATACAGCAATTTTTTATCTGCTCCTCTTTCCGCTATTCTCTTCTCTTTCGCCTGATTTTAATCAAATTTCGGGAAAAATGAACAAATGAGCGACTGGCATCAAACGGGCGATAGACTATAATTACCAGCCAAGAAGAAACGGCTAAAGCCGTCCTCTGCAGGCGAGCAGGTTCCTTTCCTTAGAAATATAAGCCTAGTATGAAAACTTATATGTTCTTACATTCCAAAAGAGCAGACCGGCATCAGCCTTTCTGCTCTTCCACATCCCGGACATTTTTAGCTGTAGCTCAGATGGTCTCCGAACGACGGTGTCAGGGGCACAATATGGTAGAACGTCTTCCCTGGAACAAAAGGCAGCTCGCGCCCGTCCTTCATCAGCCGGATCGCCCCGTCATCCGCACGCACCCAGCTGCATTCAACGGCCTGGCCAAGCTGGATCAGCACTGCCGGACCGCCGGACTTCAAGTCCACTTCCAATCTGCCATAATCGTCGTACGTGCGGTGCTTGGTCCCGATAACGGCCAGATTGGCCGCCGCAAGCTGTTCTTCTGTAGTCAAATCGGTATGGGGCTTGTCATTGATCGAACGGAAATACAGCTTCTTCACCTCATCGAATACATAAGACACCTTGTAATTCTTCAGCAGAAAATGAATATCCACCTTCGTCGCTGTTATCCCGCCTATTGTCGCCCCTACATCGGAGAACGGGTAAGCCGGGATCGCAACGACGTCCTTGTATTTCTTACGGGCCGCACCGGCGCGCAGCTTCTCGATGCTGGAATACAAGTTATGCGGCGCTTTGCGGAACTTCTCCCGCCAGAAATAGCTCCCCGCATTGGAAATCTCGTCGAGGTAGGCTTTGCCCTGATGCTGCAAAATATCATAGCCTTCTGTACTCGCTCCGGCATGGGCAAGGATAGCGTTGAACGTGTCCCCGATTTCAATTAAATAAGGGCGATTGCTGCGGATCGGGCCAATGGGGTCCTTGAAGCCATCGCTCTGGAAAATCGCCACCAGGCGCGTTATTCCGCCTTCCGCCAGCACCTCCCATACCATATCGGCATGCGGCAGACCCGACTGCGGCCGGGCTTGCCCCATATTATTGATCATGACGGCGATCGGCCGTTCAGCCGCTTCCTTCTCTAGCGGCAAACCTGTAAGCGGCGCCGTGAAAGCAGGAGCAGGCTCAGGCTCCGGAATGGGAACAGGCTCCGGGTCGGGAAGCGTCTTCTCCTCAATGGGCGGCGCCGGTTCAGGATCCAGCTTGTCGGCTCCGCCGCAGCCGGCGATGCTCCCCACCAGCAGCAGCAGCACAGCGAGCAGCACAATGCCTCCCGCCCGTTTGATGCGGCCTTTATCAATCATGCGTAAACCACCTTTTACCTGTTATGAGTGCTTCATCTTATTCCATTATTAAACCATAAGCAGGGGGGCATTGTCTTGCTTTCATCGAAGATTACCATGCGGCTTTTGAAGTTTTGACGGGCATTCCGGGCACAAAAAAATGAGGATCGTAAAAGATCCTCATTCCTGAATTAATATAAATGGCAAGCCGCAAAATGACCCGGCTCAATTTCCTTGAAGGGCGGCATTGATTCCGCGCACTGCGGCATCGCTTGCGGGCAGCGGGTGCGGAAAGGGCAGCCGCTCGGCGGGCTGACAGGGCTTGGAATCTCCCCCTGCAGGATAATCCGTTCCCGCGATTTCTGGATTTGTGGATCGGCAATCGGAATCGCCGACAGAAGCGACTGGGTGTACGGATGAAGCGGGTTGGCATTGAGCGCACCCGATTCCGCCACCTCGACCAGCTTGCCCAAATACATAACGCCGATCCGGTCGGAGATATGCTTGACCATCGCCAGATCATGGGCGATGAACAGATAGGTTAAGCCATGCTCGCGCTGAAGTTTTTTGAGCAGATTCACGACCTGCGCCTGAACCGACACATCAAGCGCGGAGATCGGCTCATCGGCGATAATAAATTGGGGCTCGATCGCAAGCGCCCTCGCGATTCCGATTCTCTGGCGCTGTCCGCCGGAGAACTCGTGTGGGAAACGCCCGGCATGTTCTTCATTAAGTCCGACGGCATCCAGCAGCTGATGGACGCGTTCGGTTTTCTTCTTCCCGGTATAGAGCTTGTGAATATCCATGCCTTCGGCAATGATCTTGCCTACGGTCATCCGCGGATTGAGCGAGGCATAAGGATCCTGAAACACCATCTGCATCTCGCGGTTGAACTTCAGCCGTTCTGCTCCATTCAGCTTTCCAATATCCTTGCCGTTGAAAAGCACTTGTCCTTCTGTTGCCTCATAAAGACGGATGATAGTGCGGCCCGCCGTTGACTTGCCGCATCCGGATTCTCCTACCAGACCGAAGGTTTCCCCGCGGCGGATGGAGAAATTAAGGCCATCGACCGCTTTGAGTACCCGGTTGTCCTTCAGTTGAAAATGTTTGCGTAAATTCTTCACTTCCAGAATAGGCTGATCAGACATGCGATACACCCCCTGCCGCCATGGGAGGCGTTACTTTCGGCGCATCGGGATGATTGAGCCAGCAGGCCGAGCTATGCGTATCGGATATGCTGAAGTGCTCCGGGTCCCGCTCTCTGCAAATTTTCATGGCATGCGGGCATCTAGCAGCGAATGCACAGCCTTTGGGCGGCGCGTACAAATCGGGCGGAGTGCCGGGAATGGAATAAAGCTCACCGCTGCGGTCACTGTCCAGACGGGGCGTGGAGCTCAAGAGCCCCCAGGTATAGGGATGCCGCGAATGATAGAAAATATCATTCAGCTCGCCCTGCTCGACTACCTTGCCCGCATACATGACCAGGACGCGCTGCGCCATTTCGGCGACCACTCCCAGGTCATGGGTGATCAGAATAATAGCCGTTCCCGTCTTCTGCTGAATGTCCCGGAGCAGATCCATAATTTGCGCCTGGATCGTGACGTCCAGCGCTGTCGTCGGCTCGTCCGCAATAAGAAGTCTCGGATTGCAAGCCAGCGAGATGGCAATCATGACACGCTGGCGCATCCCGCCGGACAGCTCATGCGGATATTGGCCAATCCGCTCTTCCGGGTTGGACATCCCAACCAGCTTCAACAGCTCGACTGCCCGTTCAAGCGCTTCGGACTTCCCGAGTCCCTGATGCTTGCGTAGTCCTTCGGCAATTTGCTTGCCGATCGTCATGGTCGGATTAAGCGAGGTCATGGGATCCTGGAAAATCATCCCCATTTCCTCTCCGCGCACTTTTTGCATTTGTTTCTCGGTGAGCTTGGTGACCTCGGTTTTTCCATCAAACAGAATGGAACCTGCTTTGATATAGCTCGGCGGAGATGGCGTAAGACGCATAATGGTCTGGGCCGTCACCGACTTGCCGCTGCCGGATTCCCCGACGATGGCGAGAACCTCGCCTTTATTTAACGTAAAGGAGATGCCGCGAACCGCCTGAACCTCGCCCGCGAACATTTTGAATGAAACCTGCAGATCGTTCACTTTCAATAAAGGTGCGCTCATTCGACTCCCCTCCTTATTTTCTCATTTTCGGATCAAGAGCATCACGAAGACCGTCGCCCAGCAGATTGAAGCTGAGCAGAATCAAACTGAATACCACAGTCGGGAACAGCAGACGGTGCGGATGATATCTCATCACCTGCGCGCCATCGCTAAGCAGATTGCCCAGCGAGGCAAGCGGCGGCCGAATACCGAGCCCGATAAAGCTGAGAAACGCCTCGGCAAAAATAGCCGCCGGCACAACGAATGTAATTTGTACGACAATCACGCCAAGTGCGTTCGGAATGAGATGCTTCAGAATAATACGGAACGGATTGGCGCCCAATGTCCGGGCCGCAAGAACAAATTCCTGCTCCTTGAGCACAAGAAGCTGCCCGCGAACGAGCCGCGCCATGGACACCCATCCGGTAATGACGTAGGCAAAAATAATCGACTTCATGCCCGGACCCATAACCATGAGCAGCAGAATCGCCATCAACAGGTACGGGATGGAATACACCACTTCAATAAAACGCTGCATAATCGTATCGACTTTGCCGCCGAAATAAGCGGAGATGCCGCCGTATAGAACCCCGATTACCAAATCGAGCAGGGCTGCGACAATTCCGATGGTCAAGGAGATGCGCGCCCCCCACCATATGCGGGTCCATAAATCCCGTCCAAAGTCATCCGTGCCGAAAAAATGGTCGCCTGACGGTCTTAAATTAACGCCTTCCGCATTCTGGGTCTCGTAATCGTAGCCGCTGAAGAACGGCGCCAGGATAGCCAGCAACGTAATGATGACGAGGACAACCAGTCCGGCCATAGCCAGCTTGTTCTTCTTCAGACGCCTCCACGCATCCTGCCAATAGTTGAGAGAAGGACGCAGAATCGCTTCTTTGTTTGTGGACTGTGGTGCCGGTTCAAACTGATCCTTGGCGATAACTTCCATCCTTTATCTCCCCCTTCCCAGACGAATGCGCGGATCAACAAAACCGTAAATGACATCGGTCAAAAACATCATGACCACCAAAATGGCGGCGTAAAATATAGTCAGTCCCGTAATCATGGTATAGTCGTTGGTTAAAATCGCACTCACAAATTGATAGCCGATCCCGGGTACAGAGAATATTTTCTCGATAACCAGCGTACCGGTAAGCACGTTGACCGCAATCGGCCCCAGGATAGTCACGACCGGCAATATGGCATTGCGGATCATATGCGTGCCGACAATGGATACCGTCGCAAGCCCCTTGGCTCTTGCCGTCTTGATGTAGTCCTGCCCGGCGACCTCCAGCATCGAGGCACGCATCATCCGCGCCAATATGGCTATGGTGCCAAGCGCCAATGCCAGAGCAGGCAGAATGCGGTGCTCAGGCGTGGTCCACAATCCAGGCGGGAGCCACTTTAATTTCACACCCACGAAATAAGACAATAGCGGCCCGATAACGAAGGATGGAATCGAAACACCGACAATCGCAATGAACATTGCGGAGTAGTCGCCGATTTTGTTATGGCGGAGCGCTGCAAAAATTCCCAGAAACAAGCCGATGATCACCGAAAAAATAAGTGCTTCAAGACCGAGCTCAAAGGATGCCGGGTAAGCCGACTTAATGACACTGACGACCGAACGGGTTGGAAACTGGTAAGAAACCCCGAGATCGCCTTGCACAACTTGACCCATATATTTCAGATATTGCTGCCACAGCGGCTTGTCCAAACCGTATTGTTCGCGCAGGATTTGAAGATTCTCCGGCGTAAGCTTCGCCGCAGCTTCACCGAAAGGATTGCCCGGCAGAAACTTCATCAGGAAAAAGGTAATCGTGACGATAACCCATAAGGTCACGAGCATATAGAAGAATCTGCGCAGCACGTATTTGAGCATAAATATCCCCCCTTCCATAAATTAGCAATCACCATTTAACATGAAGGAAGCCGTTCGAGTCTGCAACTTGAACGGCTTCCCCTTTGTGACCTTCCATGCCTGGCGTTTTATGATCGCTGTCTATGCCTTGTTGTCAAGAAGAAACGGCTGCGCCGTCCTATGGCGGCAGAGTGAATTTCTTCCCTTAGACCTTATAGAAATTTATAAGAGTAAAACGCGATAAGGTTTAGTAATGCGCCCATTTCAATTCGAAATCAGGACCATACGGAGGCAAGATCAGGTCTTTCAATGCAGGATTGATAACAAAAGGCGAAGAGCGGAAGAAGAGTGGGAATACAGCCGCTTCTTCCATCAGAATTTTCTCAGCCTGAGCCATCTCTTCCGCACGTTTAGCCAGATCCGTTTGCGTCTGAGCATCCTTGATCAGCTTGTCGTATTCAGCGTTCGACCAGTCCTGCGTATTGAACGGACCGCCGCTCACGTACAGGTCAAGCCAAGTCATCGGATCATTATAATCCGCGCCCCATAGCGAAGAGACGATCGTGTAGTTCTTGCTTGTTTCACGATCCACGCGATTCGCGTGCGGCAGCGGTTCAGCCGCTACATCGACGCCAAGATTTGTTTTCCATTGCTGCACAATATATTCGAGCAGTTTCTTGCCGGTTTCCGTGTCATCGCCGATAATGGAGAGCTTCGGCAGCGTCGCACCGGATTCTTTCAGCCCTTCTTCAAGCAGGGCCTTGGCTTTGGCCGCGTCGAAAGCTACTTCCGTATCGCCGACAACAGCGCGGAACTCCTTGCCATTGCCGTCCTGGTTGCCGTTTGGCACATAACCGGTGGAAGGCACGGAGCCATTCATCAATACCAGATCAGCCAGCCCTTTACGGTCAACAGCCATGCTGAATGCCTGACGGACTTTGGCGTTTGCAAAAGCGGGAACTTTCTTTTGTTGAAAATTGATATAACCGGTAACCAGTTCATTCTTCATCTGCAAGTCAGGCTTGCCATCATAATCTTTCATCTGGTCGCCTTTGACGTCGGTGTAATCCGTTTCGCCGGTTTCATACAGATTAAGACCGGTGTTTGTATCTTTCACGATGTTAAGCGTTACTTTCTCCAGCTGGACATTAGCGGCATCCCAGTACTTGTCATTCTTCTCAAGCACAAGAGATTGCTCATGGTTCCAGGTGACAAGCTTGAACGGGCCTGCTCCCAGCACCTTGTCCGCATCCGCACCGCTGCTATCCCCCTGAGCCTCCACAAATTTCTCATTCTGCGGATAGAAGTTCAGGAAAGCCAGCTGATCCGTGAAGAACGGCACCGGATGATCCAGCGTAATGACCAAGGTCGTGTCATCTTTCGCTTCGACGCCCAGTTTTTCTTTGGCTGCTTCGACAGCTTCAGGCGATTTTGCATTCAGAATGTCATTGCCGCCCTTGATCCACGCAACCATGAACGCATAAGTGGCTTTAGTTGCCGGGTCAAGCGTCCTGCGGTAGGAATATACGAAATCATTCGCAGTCAGCGGGCTTCCATCTTCCCAGGTAAGACCGGAACGCAATTTTATGGTATATGTCAGTCCGTCTTCGGAGATTTCCGGCAGCGATTCCGCGATTGCCGGCTGCGGCTTCAAATCTTTGTCCAGACGGTAGAGACCTTCGCTGATCGCGCCAAGAATTGTAAAAGCTGCAGAGGTATCCGCAATCGAAACATCCAGTGCTGGAGGATCAGCCCGGTAATTCATTACCAGCTCTTTCTTGCTGGAACCGGTGTTTCCCGCATTTCCGTTGGTACCTGTATTCGAACCTGCATCGTTATTGCCGCAGGCAGCCAATATAGATCCAAGCAGGGTTAAAATCACAATACCTGACATGAATGGCTTCAACTTCATGAATAGACCCCCAAATATAATTTTGCCAGGGTTTTATCGCAAATAATTTCCAATTATCAGCGAAATAATTAACCTCAACGTTAGTATTATAACCTAACAATTTTATGATATCTATCGTTTTTTTTAAAATATCATGAAGGAAATAAAATGAAATTTTGAATTTAAGGTAATAGTTTAATTATATTTTCACTTATTTCCTTTAATTGTTATTATAAATGATTGCATTAACTGGTATTCATAGTATATTTATTTCCAGTTTTTAATTATAGACATATAGCTAACTTTTCATGTTATATGGGTGTTTGATCAAGACGATAGGCATAAAAAAAAGAGCCACCTGACGTGACTCCCTTAACATGTCCTCATTATTAATTATTACCCTTATATGGGGCAGCCATATCCATCCAACCGAACCCATGACTAACTTCCAGACGAAAAATCCATACTACTTGGCAAGGTAATTTACGGCGCTAAAGGAGCTGAGCTGCTGATGTCCCATCTGATTGAATGGATAACCCGTCATTGGCTCAGCACCATTTTGATACTGGGAGCCGCCGCGGCTTTAACATTCGTTTTCATCCACCGCAAGTCCCTTTTTTATAAAGAATAACATTGGCGTGTTTGCATCAGGCACCTGTCTGATCGGGAGGATGTGGCTCTTCCTGCCGGATAAGCGGCAGCCGGATGGTCACCATGGTCCCTTCCCCCAACACGCTATCTACACGAAAAGCGCCTCCGTGAATCTCCACGATCTCCTTGCAGATGGCAAGGCCGAGCCCGCTCCCCATCTTCTGGCTGCCGCCCTTATAGAACTTGTCCAGCACATGCGGCAGATCATCCGGCGATATCCCGCAGCCCGAATCGCGGATAGCGATACGCGCCCAGCCTGATTCCTCTTCCGCGGTTACAACAACGCTCCCTCCGCTTGGGGTGAACTTAAAAGCATTGTCGAGCACATTAATGAGCACCTGCTTCATCCGGTTGGCGTCTGCCTCCACCATCAGAGGATGGCTGCTGCCAAGGCTGGCTGAGAGCAGGATGCCTTCCCGCTGAACACGCGCATCGAACTGGAGCATCGTTTCCTTGACCGGTTTCAGAAGATCCAGAGGTTCCGGATGCAAGATGATGCTTTTGGCATAAAGCTTGGAGAAATCCAGCAGATCCTCAACAAGCCCGGACAACCGGTCCGTCTCCCGGTCAATGATCGTCAAGCCCATTTTCAGCTCCTCGGCGTCGGAGGGGTCGCCTGCAAGCGTCTCGCTCCAGCCTTTTATCGAGGTCAGAGGCGTTCGCAGCTCATGGGAGATGGAAGAGATGAAATCAGTCTTCAACTTCTCCCTCCGTGTCAGTTCGGAAGCCATCGTGTTAAGCGTCTCCGCCAAACGGCCGATCTCATCCCGCTCATGTGGCGTCGCCCGGCGGGACCAGTCCCCTTCGGCCATCTGCTCGGCCACGCGCGTCAGATTGCGGATCGGCATGGCTATCCGGTTGGCCAGCAGCACGCTCATGGCGAAGAACAGCAATACGACGGTGAATCCTACCAGCACTGTGATCCACAGCATATTGCGCACCGTCTCGTCGACGCTTATCAACGAAGCGGTGTAACGGAACATCGCCACGATATGCTTATCCTGTTTGACAGGAAGCGTTACCGCGGCGATCCGCTCATGCGTGAGCGGATCGATGCCCCGCCAGACCCCCCGTTTGCCTTCCATCGCTTCAAGCACATCGGGTGTACCGACAGTCTGGCCATTTCCCGCAAGACCGTCGCTATCCACGATCAGATAACCCGTGTAATCCAGCAGCTGCAGATGCGCGGTGCCCTCGGACATATTTTGCAGCATATAGCTTGCTTTATCTTTCATTGGCTGATAGGAGATATTGCGGTTATGAAGGGCCGCTTCCGTCTCAGCCCGCTGGATAACCGATCCGACTGCGCTGCCGTAATAATAATTCCATACAAGGGTGACGAACATGGCGCCGAGCAGAACCACAACGAGCGTAATGAGCACTCCGTAGCTCCACACCATGCGTGTCCTCAGGCTGCCCATTTAATGTCCGCCCCGTTTCCAGCGGTAACCGAATCCCCAGAGCGTCTCGATGTACCGGGGATCGGACGGCTTGTCCTCCAGCTTCTGCCGGATTCGCCGAATATTCACATCAACAATTTTTAAATCGCCGATAAAATGCCTTCCCCAAACCGCATCCAAAATATCATCGCGGCTGAGCCCTTCGCCTTCGCGCTCCATCAGCAGCATGACGAGCGTCCATTCCGTCGGCGTCAATACGATCTCCACGCCGCCCTTCCATAAGCGCCGCTCCGTCGAAGACAGCCTGAAAGGCCCCGAGCTCAGCTCGCCTGAGCGGACGCCGGGCGATTGACCCGCGGACGCCGCCCAACCATCACGGGAAGGAATAACGGGCGATGCGGCGGGAGATCCCTCCCCGGTTCCCTGGGCTGCGCTGCTGCCCGGCTCTGCGCCTGCATCTCCTGCATGTCCCGCTTCTGCCGCAGGCCCTTCTTCGGGGCGGCCCTCTTCCATCTCCATACCCAAAGCGCCTCCAGCGGCCGAAGAGTCCCCGCCATCAGCCGAGCCGCTCTCCTGCGAAGTCAAGCCGCCCGGCATCATCCTTCTGTGCAGCGCATTAAGCCTGGCAATCAGCTCGCCGGGACTGAAGGGCTTTTGCACATAATCATCCGCCCCCAGTTCAAGGCCGCGGATTTTGTCCTCTTCCTGAGCTTTTGCGGTAAGCATAATAATCCCCATCCGCGGAAACCTCTCCCGCAGCTCGCCGCATACCTCAAAGCCGCTGATCGTCGGAAGCATCACGTCCAGCAGCGCTACATCAAAAGGAGGAGAGGCCGCATAGGCAAGCGCCAATGCTGTCTCTCCATCCCCGGCTTCCGTAACATCCATCCCGTTGCGTTTTAAATTGATGCGGATAAACCCGCGAATCGCTTCCTCATCTTCAAGCAGCAATATGCGCATAGCTGGCTCCAACCTCCTGACAAATGACCACAAGGAGATCGAGCCGACCTGCCCTGCATTCACCGGTAACATATATTCAACACATTCAATGCTGGGGAAGCAGCTTGAAGACTTGCTTGAGTTTCGCTTCGTCCAACTGAAGTTTATCATAATCTTTTTTACTTTCTTCCGTCCAGTTGTCCGGCGCCTCCGACCAGACAGCGGCATATACGAATCCGCCCGCCTTCGCCAGCACGGTCATGGTTCTCGAACCATCCTGCAGTTCCTGCTCCTCTTCGTTCCAATTCGAAAGCGGCACCGGCTCGATGGCAAAGAGCTCCGCCCGGTCTCCTGTCTGCTGATTGTAATAATCGACCCCAAGCTGCCTGACTTCCCGCAGGATCGTCAGTCGAACCGTATAGTTATTGCGCCATTCCGCCGGAAAACGGAGCTCGTATCCGTCCGTGCTGTCGATGTACCGCTCCTGTACCACCTGGAACTCTCCAGCTCCATCCCACTGCTTGTATTGCTCCAGCCAGAGCAGCTCGCTGTATGGCAGATCAGCTGCTTGTCCAGGCGCCTCCAGTGTCACATTAATATCAAGAATCCCGTCTCCATTCCCGTCGCCTCCGACGGTCTGGCGGGCATTATTCTCCACGACCTCGCCGCTCGCCCTGGGCTGGGGATAGATTTTACTGAGCCGGCCGTCAACCCAGGCCAGCATGACTGTACTGGAGGAATGGGCTCCGAGACTCGCATCGGCCAGTATGCCCGTACGGCCATTGGCAATTTTGCCGATTGCCAAATTATAATAACTATTCACGTTTCCATTCAGAGGAGCAGAAGCAATTTCCTCTATACTCCCCTCATGAATGGCATGAACATGCACGGAAGCCTTCATCTGCTCGCGATTCAGCTGGATGAGCACAAGCTCAAGCTCGCCATTGCCGTCCACATCACCAATGCCCAGCGAATCATAAGGCAGCTCGGCAATGGGACCCGGCAGCTTATCCCCGTTGTAAAGGTCATTAATATGATAGACTGCAAGGTTATGCTGAGGCTCGCCGTATTGGTTCCAACCAATAAGCAGCTCGGGCTGCCCATCCTGGTCCAGATCGACTACGCGCAGCAGATCAATGCCGTAACTGGAGGACTCATCGAATGTGAACCATTTCTTCCAACGGCCGCTGCCATCCTGCTTGAGCACCATCACTTGCTCCGTATCGTTCTCATTGACGAAAGTCACGATTGCTTCCTGTTCTCCATCGCCGTCAATATCCGTTTTGTTGACGGCCGCATTGGAGGCTTCCTGAACGGGCAGCGCCAGCTTGGCCCGGACAGGAAGCGCGTCGCGCACGGCCGAAGCCAGCTTGGCATTCTCCGGCGTAGATTGCGGACTGAGCAGAAGATCAGCCGGCGTGGTGGTATATTGACAGCCTGTCAGGATGAGCATGCCGATTACCATCAGCCCTATCATCCTGCCAGAGCGCCCCCCTTTATATCGTCGCTTCATCTTTCTTGCCCTTGTCCCCTTCCGGTCATCCTTACTGCCGCAAAGAAGATACCGTATCCGCTTCTTCTTTGGCGCTCCTGACAACAGCGAAATCCGCTGTCATAGGTTTGACCTTTCGCTCTCACGCTTGTATTATCAATGCTTCTTCGCAGCCAGTAATTCATCGACAGTCACGAAGGTATACCCTTTCTTCTGCAGTTCCTTGATCACGCCAGGTAGAGCGGAAACCGTATTCTTAATATGCTTGCTGCCAAAAGAATGCATCAGAATAATGCCGCCGGGTTTCGTGTTTTTGTTCACATTAGCTTTGATGCTTGCAGCCGATTCGCCCGCCCAGTCTCTGGTGTCAACCGTCCAGCCGACGAGATCGCGTCCGTTAGCCCCGATCATTTCGTTTAAGGTGCTGTTCGTCGCTCCGTACGGCGCTCGCACCAGACGGGGTACATATCCGACGGCTTGCTGGATCAGTGTATCCGTCCACATGATTTCGTTTGCGATATGATCGCTGTCGAGCTTCGACAGATCTTTATGGTGATAGGTATGATTGCCGATTTCATGACCTTCCTTGACAATGCGCTTCATCATGTCCGGGTATTTCTTGATTTGCGTGCCTACGGTAAAGAAAGTGGCTTTTGCATTGTACTGCTTTAATATATCCAGAATAGCGGGCGTGTACGAAGTATCCGGCCCGTCATCAAACGTAAGGGCCACCAGCTTGCTTCCGGCTTTTGCTTCATATTGTACAACCGGAGAGGTCGGTTTATCCAGCTTTAAAGTTGAATTGCCTCCCTTATCCTGCTTCTGGCCCGTCTGACCGCCGGTTCCGGCAGGCTGCTTCTCGACCTTTCCCGACAAATTCAGATCTCCGTTTTCTTCAGCTCCAGCCGCCGAAGCGATATTCTGCCCTTCACGAGGCGAATCGCCCGGCGCCGATCCTCCGCTTAATGCTTCGACACCTTCTGCGCTTCCGATAATGTTATCATCCGCCCACAGATCCCAGGCAGACTGCGTATTGTAGCTGCCCACAAATAAAAGGATGGCTGCGGCAATGACCAGCAGCACCAAGCGGCGCCGCCTTTTCTTCTTTCTCCTGTCTGTAAACAACTCTCTAGGTATCATATCGCTCTCTCTCCCATTCCGCTATACCTTTATGGTAAAGGAGGCATCACGATAAGTCGTTACAAAAGTGTAACATCATTCGAGTAATTTCATATAGCTTGTGTCGATTGTGAAAAAGGCTGCTGCCGGGCTAACGCCATCCCCTTAAGGGGATACGGAAAAGCTGCCCATAGACAAAAAGCCGGAACGAAGAACCGTTCCGGCTTGAATCCATGCCTGTATACGCGCATCCGGCTTATAAGATGCCGTCTTTCATTGCTTTGTAAACGAGCTGGGCGAACAGGCTGTTCGACCAGACGAACCAGTCCCTTGTAAATATGGAGGGGTCATCGGCATGGAAACCTTCATGCATATATCCGGTGTCCGCATCGGTAGCTTCCAGCATAGCGATCATGGCGAGTCTCTCCTCGTTCGTAGAGGCGGTAAGACCCTGCATCGAGAGGGCCATATGCCAGATATATCCCGGAGGCGTATGCGGGCTTCCGATTCCTTTGGCCGCGCTGCCCTCGTAATAATAAGGGTTGCTCCGGCTCAAGGCGAACCGGCGGGTATTCTGATAAACGGGATGGTCCACGGCCGTATAACCGAGGTATGGAATCGACATCAGACCCGGGGTTCCGGCATCGTCCGCCAAGCAGTAATTGCCGAAGCCATCCGTTTCATAGGCATAAATGGAGCCGAATTCCGGATGCCGGTAAATTCCGTACAACTCAATGCCATGGCGGACATCCGCTTCAAGCCCGGCAAGCTCCTTCACCATCGCCGAATCGCGATAGACCCACTCGGCGATTTCGCCAAGCTGCGCCAGCGAGACAGCGGCGAACATATTGGCAGGGACATTGTAATGAAAATCGCATACATCGTCGCTTGGACGGAAACCCGACCAGATCATCCCCGTATAATTCACCGGCATCCCCGCGCCATGATTGCGGATCGTATCGGTTGCAATACCGTTATCGCGCGTGAAGCGGTAAGCAGAGAGCTGATCATGGCGCTGCTCGGTCTTCCACAGCCCGATTATGGCCTTCATTGCCGTCTTGAAGTTCGCATCGAAAATATCGCTTTTGCCGGTCGCTTTCCAATACATATGGGCAAGGCGGATCGAGAAGCAGATCGAGTCCAGCTCAAATTTGCGCTCCCAGACCCATGGTCCCATCTCCGTCTCGTCGCCTGCATTCCAATGCCAGTCGTTAGCCGACTCATTGAAGGCGTTGGCGTACGGATCGATGATAATACTTGCCATATGCCGTTTGATCAGACCAGCGAGAATCCGCTGCAGGTCCGCATCTTCCGCAGCAAGCGGCACATAATGAATCACCTGCTCGACTGAATCGCGCAGCCACATCGCCGGAATATCTCCGGTCAGAATGAATGTCGTATCGTCTTCCATCCATTTGGTTGCCGTCTCAAGCGTGTTGGGAAAGCAGTTGTGGAACAGCTGGAGCAGCTTGGGTCGATGGGCCAGCTTCTCCTCCGCCTCATCCAGTACAGCCTGAACGGCGACAGGAAGCGGAAGCTTTGGCATGTCGATTTTGGGTAACCGGAATTGCTTCATCTGTTCTTAACCTCCATGAATGATTATTCTTTGACTGCGCCGATCGTCAGTCCTTGTATAAAATAACGCTGGAAGAACGGATAAGCAAGAATAATCGGTCCGGTCGCCAGAACAACCATCGCCATCCGCGCTGTCTCCTGCGGCATATTTTGCAGAATGCCGGTATTGAGCGATGAGTTGGCGGAGTTCTGCATAATAAACTGCATGCTGGTCTCGATCCGCATCAGCATCGACTGCAGCGGAACCAGGTTCGCGCTGTCGATATAGAGCAGGGCGTTGAACCAGTCATTCCAGTAGCCGAGTGTACTGAACAGCCCGATGGTGGCAAGTCCCGGAAGCGAAAGCGGTAGAACCAGACGGAGGAATGTCTGCAGTTCTCCTGCCCCGTCAATCCGTCCCGACTCGATGATCGCATCGGGAACCATAGTGCTGAAGAATGTCCGCATAATCATAATGTAGAAGGCATTCACCGCCATCGGAAGTATCAGCGCCCAGATATTGTCACCCAGGTGCAGAAGCTGGGTCACGACAATATAAGTCGGGACCAGTCCTCCGTTGAACAGCATGGTGAAGAACGCCAAAAAGCTGAAGAAATGACGGTATTTAAAGCTTTTGCGGGAAATCGCATAAGCGTACAGAGTCACGAAAATCAGACTGATCAGCGTCCCCACTACGGTGATAAAGATGGTTACTCCATAAGCATGAAGCAGGGAATCGCCGGTTTTGAACAAATAACGGTACGCTTCCAGACTCCAGGCATCCGGAATAATGGCATAACCGTTACTGGCCAGCGCATTCTCATCCGTGAAGGAAATAATCAGCACGAACAAGAAAGGAAATACGCAGGCAAACGCGAACAAGGCGGCAATAATATTGAACAGTATATTGGCTCCGGGGGACAGCCTTTGAAAATCGCGGGTCTTGCTCTGAGTTTTCGACATAACCGTTTCTCCTTTCCGTCAAGAAGTTGTTCAGCAAGTCTCATGACTTGACCGGACGTGCTGAACCTTTAGCCTAGAACAAGGCGTTGTCTTTGTTGAATTTGCGCACAACCCAGTTGGATGTCATAACCAGTATAAAGCCGATTGCCGATTGGTACAGGCCTGCTGCTGTGCTCATTCCGATCTCGCCGGTCAATTTAAGTCCACGATACACATACGTATCGATAACATTCGTAGTGGAGTAAAGCATGCCGGAATCGCGTGTGATTTGATAGAACAAACCAAAATCAGCATAGAATACGCGTCCGATTGCAAGCAAAGTCAATATGGTCATAAGCGGCTTGAGCATGGGAATCGTGATGTTTTTGATCTGATCCCATTTGCTCGCCCCATCGATCATGGCCGCTTCATACAGGGATTTGTCGATCCCGATGATAGCCGCCAAATAAACGACGCTGCTGTAGCCAACTGTTTTCCACATGTTGATAATAACAAGCAGATAAGGCCATTTCTGCGGATCGGCGTACCAATTAATCCGTTCCATGCCTATATAAGTCAGAAACTGGTTTACGAGCCCTTTGTCCGCGCTAAGAAAGCTGAATACGAAATAACCGACAATAACCCAGGAAAGAAAATAAGGCAGGAAAATAGCCGTCTGATATATTTTAGACAAGCGTTTGTTAACAATTTCCACCAGCACAATCGCAAGGCCGACGGCCAACACAAGACCCAGAATAATAAAAACGACATTATACAAGATGGTATTGCGCGTAATGACATACGCATCTTCGGTGCTGAACAGAAACTTGAAGTTGTCCAGCCCTACCCATTTGCTGTTTAGAATGCTGGCCAGAAAACCGTCCTGGCTCATACGGTATTCCTTGAACGCAATAACTGTACCGGCCATCGGCAGATACGAGAAGAAGAAAAACCAAATCGTACCCGGAAGCACCATGAATAGCATCGCTTTGTTTTTGCTAATATCCTTAAGAATTCTTCCCAGCGTATTCATCACAACCTCCTCCTTGAGAGTTTTCTTGTACTTCCTTGATTATGCTCCTCTGCAACAAGAAGACTCACATCGGAAGCATAAGCTCCGGTAATGAAGGAGGGGCGGACGCATGCATCCGCCCCTCCCATGTGATTCAATAAGCAGTTTACTTTTGCGTTTTTCTCCACTCGTCCAATTGGGCTTGGGCTTCCGCAATAATTTTGTCCAGTCCGGCCGCTTTGAATTTCTCAATCGCTTGCGGCAGGTATTTGTCCGGATCAACGGTTCCAGTCATCAGTGCCGGCCAGAACTCGCCTTTTACGTTTTGTACGGCAGCCAGCTCATTCACAACCTTGGAGCTGTCGAAGTTGAAGCCGAGCGTTGGCGCAGTTTCACCTGCGTCATTGAAGGTTTTGAACTGCGCCCATTTGTCTTCCGGGTCTCCTTCTGTCAAATAGGTCAGCATGATATTGCCCATTGCAAAGGTCGGCATATCATAGTTTTTGGCATCAGGCAGGTTCTCCATATGCGTGTCATCGACTTTATTGAAATGAACGCCTTCGATGCCGGAATCTACCATGTTGCGCAGAACAGGATCGCTGTTAACCAAATTCAGGAACTGCATCGCTTTGTCCGGGTGTTTGGAGTTTGCCGAGATCGCCTGCATGGAGCCCATTACCGACCAGTTGAACACAATGGAATCGGAAGCAGGTGTCGATACGACCGGATACCCGTAGCCTTTCGACCAGAGGTTGTCCGCAAACGGCTGGGTCGACGCGCGGTCAACGAACCATTTGCCGGATTTCTGCAGATCGTCCAGCGAGCTGACCGTTGCGGCTTCCGGCGAGATATAACCGGCTTTGTAATAGCTGTGCATCGTTTTCAGCGCTTGCTTCATTTCAGGTGTTTCAAGCACATTGACCACTTTGTAATCCGTTGTGTCCAGTTTCACCGCCATTGGCAGGCTTTGGATGATGTAGTCGTAAGGCACTAGCGGCCCGTGGTCTTTGTTGATTGCGAATGTTGCAACCTGCGGCTCTTTTTCCTTGATGGTTTTGAGCAGCGGCTCCAGAGACTCCAGCGATTTCACATTGGAAATATCCAGATTGTATTTATCGAGGAGGTTCTTGTTGAAGCGCCATACTTCCTGTGCGGGAAGCTCTTTGTTAGCCGGGACCCCATAGTTGTGGCCATCGATCTTGGAGCCTTCCAGGAAAGCCGGATCCAGTTCCTTCACAATGCCGTCGCCGTATTTGGTGAGCAGCTCGTCAATTGGTGCGAACGCGCCTTTACGGGCATTTTGGACATAATCAAACGCCCATGAGCTGGTGAACATAATATCCATCGGCGTGCCGGAAGCGGTAAGAACTTTCATCTTCTGGTCATAGTCGCCCCAGTCGAGCATTTTCATTTTGATGGTGACGCCAATTTTTTCTGCTGTATACTTGCTGACTTCCGCCATGACTTTGTCTACGTCTTTTTGCGGTGTCCCGATCGTGTACCAGACCAGCTCTACCGGCTTATCCTTGCTGCCGCCGCTGTCGCCGCCGCTATTGCCTGCAGCTGTGTTGTCGTTGTTTTTGCTGCCGCAGCCGCTCAGGACCAATGCAACCGCCAGCATCAGCGCAAGCGCCAGCCCGACGCTTTTTCTCGTTCTTGTCATGTTAGATAACCCTCCCGTGTAGTTAAGGCTTAAGTACGCCTCTTAGGCTCTTATTTAGATTACCTGATGAAAACCGTTACAAATAGAGAACAAACTAGACATATCGTGTTCAAAATAAACAAAAAAGGACTTCCAGCCCCTAACGGAAGAAGCAGTCTGCCGGCAGCTGCTCCTTGTGTTGGAAGCGTTCCAAATCCTTCCTGAACCGTATAGAGGATGTTGCCCCGCAAACCGGAGATCCATCCGGGCTGTTAGAGCAGGCCTTTGTAATCCGTTGGCGAGATACCCACATATTTCTTGAACTGCTTGTGAAAATAACCCGTTTCCCAGTAGCCGACTGCGCGCGCGATTTCATGCACCTTCATCGTGGTGTTCTTGAGCATTTCCTTGGCCTGCTGGATCCGGTATTTGTTCATATAGTCCGTAAAGGTCTCATTGGTTTCCTTATGGAACAGCTTGCCGAGATAACCCGGATGAATATTGTACTGGCGGCCAAGCGATTTCAAGGACATCTCCTCCATATAGAACTCATGGATATGGCTGAGCACCTGTTTGACAATAGGACTTCTATCGTCCTGCCCCAGGATATCAATCATCATCTCGGCCGCTTCCTGCACCAGTGCGATCAGCTCCGCAACATCCGAGGCATGGGACGCTTTGCCAATCACATCTTTATATAGTCCGCTTACCATAGCCTGTGCCGACTTCAGATCATTCAGCTCCATCTTCAAACGCAGCATCATCTCAATGGCCAGACTGCGGAGCAGCGCCGGGGTTATCCCTTCCTGCTTCTGGGCGTGGTGGAACTCTTCCTCAATCCGCGTAAACAACTGCTCTTTATCTTTGGCGACCATCAGCCTTCCGAGATCGGACCAGTCCACGGGAATTTGCGGCAGCTGTGCGCTCCGGTCTGGAATCAGTGTCTCGTATTCGGCAATATCCGTGCGGCCCAGCATCAGAAAATACTCCTGCGCGCGCCGCGCCTGCTCGTAGCTCTGCTCATGCTCGTCGCCGATGCGCTTCACCATTCCCAGTGAAATCCGTGACCGGTAAGATTCGCCCAGCTCGCTGCGCAGCCGGGTCAGCAGATCAAGCGACGCCAGCTTGCAGGCTTCCGGGCTGTCGCCCATAAACACAATGACGATATCCCCCTCCAGATTCGTAAAACAAATCGTCGAGCGCTCCGCGGCAACACGCTGCTTGATCTCGCGGCGCAGCTCCAGCACCCGCTTCTCGTCCTCATCATCAGGCCTGACAAGAGAGGCCAGCAAAAAAGGCCATTCGAAGACGATCCCCAGCATCCGCGCCCTTTCCGCCAGTTCGTCGGGAGCAATCTGGCCGGTCATCCAGCGGTAGAGAATATTGTCCTTCAGGATGCCGATCTCATCGTCGGTGAAGACGGGACCGCGGGTCGCCGGGGTTTCCGCGTCCAGTTTCTCCACGGTGTTCCGGAGCGTCTCCGTTAATTCGGTAAAATTAATCGGCTTGAGCAAATAATTTTCAATGCCCAGCTTCATCCCTTGCTTCAAGTAATCAAATTCATTGTAGCCGCTCAGAATGATAATCTTCAGCTCCGGATACTGCTGCCGGGCGGCGGCGATCAGCTCAAGTCCATTCATCACGGGCATCGTAATATCGGTGATCAGAATATCCACCGGCACCTCTTTCATCCACTCCAGCGCCTGCTTGCCGTTGCCGGCCCGGCCGGTCAGCTCCAGTCCATAAGAGGACCAGTCTACCGCGTCATAAAGTCCATCCAGGATAAAAGGCTCGTCATCAACCAGAAACACCTTATACATTTCAGCTATCCTCCCTTGGCGAATTTGGAAACCAGATATGGACAGCCGTCCCCGTATCCGGACCGCTTGCAAGCTCTACGCCGCAGTCTGCGCCATACACCAGCTTAAGGCGCTCCCTCACGCTTCTCAGACCGAAGCCGCTGGTCTCCTCATTCTCCGGAAGCTGAAACGATTCCCGAATCTGCTCGAGCTTCTCCGAAGGAATGCCGGTTCCATTATCTTTGATCATAATGTGAATGATTCCGTCCCTTTCGGCTGCACGGACCGTCAGCACATTATCCATGTCGTCAGGACGTATGCCATGGACAATATAATTTTCCACGATGGGCTGCAGCGACATTTTGATCATTTTCCGCCCTGCCAGCTCCGGCTCATAGTCAATGGTATAACTGAATTTATCCTTGTAACGAATGCGGAACAATTCCAGATAGCGGCGGCAGTTCTCCATTTCCTCCTGAAGTGTAACCATAGTTTCCTGCTGCACGAAGCTTTTGAACAGCACCGCCAGGCTGTAGATCATCTCGCTTACATCCGTGACTCCCTGCGAAATGGCCCGCATCCGGATGACCTCCAGCGTATTGTAGAGAAAATGCGGATTAATCCGGGCCTGCAGCGCCGAAAGCTCCGTATGCTTCTGTTTGATTTCCGCCTTATAAACTCGGTCAATATGACGCGTCAGCTCCCCCAGCATCTGGTCGAAGCTGCGCGAGATTTGTCCCAGCTCATCCCCTTTGACATCCTGAATCCGGACGGAGGTGTCGCCGGTCTCGACTTTGCGCATGGAGCGGATAATCAGGTTGGTACGTTTGGCAACGTTGGCCACGACCAGCGAAGGCACGATGATAGCAACGAGAATACACGCCATGCTGATCAGCAGGATCAGATTCCTGAGCGTCCGGTAGGACTTGGCCACCTCCGCTTTGGGCGCGACGCCGACGACCATATAACCCAGATTGTTTGGCGTCAGGGTGGAAATGTATGATTCCTGCTCCAGCTCGCCCTGCCCCGCCAGCGTATTCAGCTTGTCCGCATACGGATAGGCTGACCCGTAATAGGTGCCCGATGAGTCAAAAATAACTCCACCACCGGATGCCAGCACCAGAATATATCCGCCAATATCATTCTCGTATCCGGAGAGTGCATTCGAGATGCTGTCGGAATTGAAATAAACGACTAATTGCCCGACCGCTTTCAGCGTCCCGAGGTCGCTGATGGGGCTATGAACCGAATACAGCCTCGGATTAGGCTGGGCGATGGTTTTGCGCACCCATTCATTGGGCACCGAAATATTGCCGTTGAGCTGCGACATGGCATCGGGAATAAAGGATCTCGAAGGGTTGGTCGTAATCAACCGCGATAAATTCCGCTGGCTTTGCACATAGAGAAATTGTTTCTCCGTGCTGTAGAGCAGAAGATTCTCGATATCCTGGTCATCCTCAACCCTGTTTTTAAAATAGACAATGGCATCCGTCGAACCGATCCGATTGCCCAAAAACTGGTCGAGGCGGCGGTTGATATATTCCTGAAAGGAATGCTTGAGCAGGTAGGTTACATTATCCGACAGCTGCTGGTCCCGGTACATGTTCTGAACCATCAGCTGGACCCCTTCATGCTTGGCGATGATATAGCGGTTGACGCGTTCCATGGCATCCTTCTGGTTATTCAGCTCGTTCTGTATAATCGAGCGGGACATGAAATAAAAGGTAAAATAGGAGAGCGTGGCAATCGTAAAGACAGCAATGACCGAGAAGATCAGGATCATCTTCACGAACAGATTATTGCTGATGTAGTTGCGATAAATCTTACCCAGCCGCATGAACGTCCTCCTCCCAGCCACTTTTTATAAAAGCAGCACCCTGTCCGCATCCCTCCATCATAACGTGATTGGCGGCATTAAAATAGGTAGAGATTAAAGGAATCCTGTCTAAAATAAGGTTTTCCTTCCCCAGTATTCACTTCTGTGCCCTGCCTTATCCTGACAGTTGTCGGCCTGTCGGCTTGCGGCTCCCTCTGTCGTTTGTCTGCTGATACCTGACGGATTCCGACTGCTGGCTGCCTCTGACGACTCCGTTCGGCTCCCGTCCATTCAGGAAATCTGTTATCATAAACTACATGTCAAGCGGATCACACTCACATATCCACCAGGAAAGGATTTCACGAACCATGAGCGTTTCTCTGACCCACAGGGTCATCAAGTTGTTGTGCGGCCAGATTTCTTACGATAGAGGTAAGGCCTGCTACCGGTCAGGAAAAGTAGTCCTTCATACCTTCAATCCCGAAGAGCCCGTTTATGAGGCTACCGTCAAGGACGGCGGCAGCTGCCACGTTCACATCCGTATCGATGAGGAAGGCGTTGTCCACGCCGCCTGCACCTGTCCCGCTCTGCCTTCCTATGACAAATACTGCCGCCATGTCGCAGCCGTTCTGCTGAACATTCACGATTTGCAGCAGGATGGACGGATTTCCGTTCCGGCATCAATGGCCAGGATTCAGCAATCCGAGAACGGGTTCCCCGATAAACCCGGCCATCTTCTTCCGCGGTACGATGGATCCGCCTCCCGTTCCACGGCAGAAGACAGCAAGCTCGTCAGCAGCATGCTGGGGCTGTTCGGAGACCGTCCGGTGCGTCCCACGGGCACCAGGCCTCTATTCGACACCCGGACCGTACTGCAGGTAACCTTTATCTTCAAGCCTTACGCCTATGGCTACGGCAAGCATATGCCGGGCATCGAAATCAGAACAGGCACCAAGCGGCTATATATTGTACAGCATATAAGAGGATTTCTGGAGTGTATCGACCGCAGGGAAACCTATGTGTTCTCCGGAAATTTCACGTATGATCCGCTTGTTCACTGCTTTCAACCGGCGGATGATGCCGTTCTCCAGCAGCTCATTGGGCTTCTTCATCAAGAGCAGCTCTACCGCGAATCGTCGGATGCTTATTCCAGCCCTACCCGCCCTGCAGGCGGTGATCGCATGCTGTTGATCCCCCCATCCTCCTGGGAGCCGCTTCATCCGCTTCTGGAAGCCGCGCCAGCCGTACAGGTCGAGCAGGAGGGGTTTAGCGTATCCGGGATCAGCCTCTCGGACGATAAGCTTCCCCTCGTCTTCCAATTCGACGAAGCCGGGACAGCCGGGTACCAGCTGAAGGTAGACGGGTTGGATCCGCTTATCGTGATGGAAGCTTATGGGATCGTACTTCTGGAGGGCCGGCTGCTCAAGCTCCCCGCCGAGCAATGCAAACGTCTGTCCGAGCTGAAGCGGATGCTTGATGCCAAGGGTACAACACAGATGCAGATTCTGCCGCAGCAGATGGAGCCCTTCATGGAGAAGGTTATCCCCGGCTTAATAAAGCTCGGTACCGTGCATATTTCGCAAGCCGTTTCCGAGCGTATGGTGCACTCTCCTTTGAAAGCGAGGCTGTACCTGGACCGTGTCAAACACCGCCTGCTTGCCGGGTTGGAGTTTCAATACGGGGATATTGTGATGAATGCCCTGGAAACAGCCGGCCAGCAGCGCGGCGAAGGCCGCATTCTTATGAGGGACGGCGAACGGGAAGGACAGATCCTGGAGCTGATGGAACAAAGCTCCTTCGTTCCAACGGAAGCCGGTTATTTCATGGAGGATGAAGAAGGGGAATATGAATTTCTGTACCACATCGTGCCACAGCTGGAGAAGCTGCTGCAGATCTATGCGACCACGGCCGTCAAAACCAGGCTTCACCAGGGAACGCCTCCCCGAATCAAGGTGGAACTGGAGGAGCGGACGGACTGGTTGGCCTTTACCTTCGAGATGGATGGCATTGCCGAAGCGGAAATTCGCAGTCTGGTGAAGGCGCTCGAGGAGAAAAGCCGATACTACAGGCTGCCGGGCGGAGCGCTTATGCCGCTGGAGACTGCGGAATTCGAGGAGATCCGACGCTTCATTAACGAAACCGGGCTCATCAAGCAGGATCTTACAGGCTACACATTCCGCGTTCCGGTCGTCCACGGCCTCTATATGATGGATCCTGATGCAGCTGGACAAGCCGTCAAGCTGGGCAGGTCCTTCCGCCGTCTTCTGGAAAATATGAGAAATCCCGATCATCTGGATTTCCCGGTGCCGGAACGATTGGAGCCTGTCCTTCGCGATTACCAGAAATATGGATTCCAATGGATGAAAACACTGGCATATTATCATTTCGGCGGTATTCTTGCCGACGATATGGGGCTGGGCAAAACCTTGCAGAGCATCGCATTTCTTGTCTCTGTTCTGCCGGAGATCCGCAGCGGAAAGCAGCCGGCAATCATCGTCTGCCCCTCTTCCCTTGTCTATAACTGGCAGAACGAGCTGAAGAAATTTGCGCCCGAGATTCGCAGCATCATAGCCGACGGTCCCCAGGCAGGGCGCTTCGCGGCGCTGAAGAAAGCTTCCCGCACGGATGTCCTTATCACCTCCTATCCGCTCCTTCGCCGGGATATCGAGGTCTATGCCGCCCAGTCCTTTCACACGCTTATTCTGGATGAGGCGCAGACCTTCAAGAATCATTTCACGCAGACGGCACAGGCCGTAAAAGGGCTTGCCGCCCAGTATCGGTTCGCCTTAACGGGAACGCCGATAGAGAATCACCTGGAGGAGCTGTGGTCAATCTTCGATGTCGTGTTTCCCGGGCTGTTCAAGGGACTTCGGACTTTCCAGGATCTATCTAGGGATACGGTCGCCAAGCGGGTCAGACCTTTCCTGCTGCGGCGGCTGAAGTCGGATGTGCTTAAGGAGCTGCCGGAGAAAATCGAGTCTGTGCAGGCCTCCAAGCTGCTGCCGGAGCAGAAAAAGCTGTATGCCGCTTACCTGGCACAGCTGCAGGAGGAGACTTTGAAGCATCTGAACGATGACAGCTTTCAGAAGCACCGCATCAAAATCCTGGCCGGTCTGACAAGGCTGCGCCAGCTGTGCTGCCATCCTGCCCTTTTCGTCGAAGATTATAAGGGGAGCTCAGCCAAGTTCGAGCAGCTGTTGGACATTATCGAGGAATGCCGCAGCTCCGGGAAACGGATGCTGGTTTTCTCGCAGTTCACCAAGATGCTGGAGCTGATCGGCCGGGAGCTCGGCTATCAGGGAGTGCCCTTCTTCTACCTGGATGGCCAGACCCCGTCATCCGAACGCGTCGACCTGTGCAGCCGGTTTAACGAAGGGGAGCGGGATCTGTTTCTGATCTCGCTGAAAGCGGGGGGAACCGGCCTGAACCTGACAGGGGCCGATACGGTCATTCTCTATGATCTCTGGTGGAATCCGGCTGTGGAACAGCAGGCTGCCGACCGCGCCCACCGGATCGGGCAGAAGAAGGTCGTTCAGGTCATTCGTCTTGTTGCGCAGGGCACCGTCGAGGACAAGATGTTTGAGCTTCAGCAGAAGAAAAAGAATCTCATTGATGAAGTCATCCAGCCCGGCCAGGAGGCGCTGTCCACGCTGACCGAGCAGGATGTACGGGACCTGTTGATGATGAATGGAAACCAATAAAACTCGAAGCCCCGGTCTGCCGAGATATTTTCTCGTGACGCAAGGGCTTTGAGTTTTTTAGTATAGGCCTGGCGGACGCAGACTGCCTGCAGCAAATTGGTTCTTCCAGCTCACACTCCCACGTCCCGCCCGTTTCCCTGCTTCCCTCGGCTGCAGCAAGGTTTTTCCCGCTTACAGCGATTCATCTTCTATCACGCATGCTGCAGCAAGGTTTTTCCTGCTTATAGCGCTTTATCTTCCCTCACGCTTGCTGCAGCAAGGAATTTCCGGCTTACAGCGCCTCTTCTTCCAATACGCTTGCTGCAGCAAGGTTTTTCCGGCTTATAGCCCCATGGGCCGCCTGTTCCGCCGCTTCCACCTGCTGCAGCAAGGAATCCCCGGCTTACAGTGCTTCATCTTCCCTCGCGTATGCTGCAGCAAGGTTTTTCCGGCTTACAGCCCCATGGGCCGCCGTCACCGTGTACGCAATCCCCTCAATATTATCCTTTCACAATAGTCTCTTCCCCCAATAAAAAAACACCGCTTCCGGTTACGAAGCGGTGTCAGGTGAGCCATGAGCGGCTAAAAATTTAACATGGTGTGTAATTACGCAAATCAGTCAGCGATTCATAAAGTAAAGCCAAACCAATTCGGCTTTATAAGCGGATCCTGCAATCTCGATATCCTATTCTGAGATATCAGTCACAGGATGATCCATATCGCTTTTTGCTAGCCTTTTAGCGCTTTGGCCGCAATATCCGTGCGGCTGTGCATGCCGTCGAAATGAATGGCGGATGCCGCCTCATAGGCATGGGCGCGGGCTTCGGCAATATCCTTGCCGCGCCCGACGATGCCAAGCACGCGGCCGCCATTGGTCACAATCTCGCCGTCACGCTCAGCGGTGCCGGCGTGGAAAACAAGTGCTCCTTGTGCTTTGGCGGCATCCAGTCCCGTAATGACGCGGCCTTTTGGATAAGCGGCCGGATAACCCTCGGATGCGGCGATTACACAGACGACCGCCTCATCACTCCAGGTGATGTTAATTTGGTCCAGGCGGCCGTTCAGCGAGGCCAGAATAATATCCAGCAGATCCGTTTCCAGACGCGGCAGCACGACCTGCGTCTCCGGATCGCCCATGCGCGCGTTGAACTCGATTGTTTTGACGCCGCCCTTGGTGATCATCAGACCGGCGAACAAGACACCGCGGAACGGGCAGCCTTCGCTGACCATCGCTTTGGCAGTCGGCTTGATGATGTTCTCAATGGCATCCTCGACAAGCGCCCGGTCGATATGAGGAAGTGGGGTATACGTTCCCATTCCCCCGGTATTCGGACCTTTGTCCCCGTCGAAGACCGGCTTGTGATCCTGGGCCGGCACCATGGCGCGGACATTCTCCCCATCCACAAAAGCCAAAATGGACATTTCCTGCCCCTCCAGGAACTCCTCGATCACGACACGTCCGCCTGATTCGCCGAACACCTTGCCGACCATCATATCATGCAGAGCCTGCTCCGCTTCCGCTAGCGTATAAGCGACCGTAACGCCTTTACCGGCCGCAAGCCCATCCGCTTTGACCACAATAGGTGCCGTCTGCTCGCGAAGATAAGCAAGCGCAGCTGCATGATCGGTGAACGTCTCGTATTTAGCTGTCGGGATGTTGTACTTCTTCAGCAGGTTTTTCATGAAGATTTTGCTGCCTTCAATGGCCGCCGCGTTCTTGCGCGGACCGTAGATCGGAATATTCCGCTCCTCGAAGGCATCGACGATCCCGTCCGCAAGCGGGTCATCCGGTCCGACAACAACCAGATCCACCTCATTGTCGCAGGCGAACTGGATCAAATCTGCAAACCGGTTAACCGTGATTGGAACACATTCCGCCAGTTCTGCAATTCCGGCATTACCCGGAGCGCAATAGATCTTCTTCACTTTATCGCTTTTATTCAGCGCCCAAACGATGGCATGCTCTCGCCCGCCGCCGCCGATAACCATAATCCGCACAGATAACCCTCCCCCAAAGTTAAACCCAATCCAGACCTCTTCTTAATGTTTAAAATGACGGACGCCCGTCACGACCATCGCGATATTATGGGCATTTGCCGCTGCGATGGATTCTTCGTCTTTGATCGAGCCGCCCGGCTGGATAATAGCCGTGATGCCCGCTTTGGCAGCCAGTTCAACGGTATCGCCCATCGGGAAAAACGCATCCGATGCCAGCACCGCTCCCTGCGCTTTTTCGCCTGCCTGTTCAATAGCAATGCGAGCAGCACCTACCCGGTTCATCTGACCCGCGCCTACGCCAACCGTCATGTTATCGGCTGCTAGCAGGATGGCATTGGACTTGACGTGTTTCACGACTTTCCAGCCAAACAGCAGCTGCTTCAGCTCTTCATCCGTCGGCTTGCGGTTGGTAACGACCTTGATATCCTCCGGCGTCAGGCTGTGCACATCGCTCTCCTGAACGAGCATGCCGCCATCTACGCTGGTGACCAGCCATTCCGGCTTGCGCTCCGCGGCCGCCTGCAGCTCACCGAGCTTCATCAGGCGGATATTCTTCTTCTTGGTCAGCACGTCCAGCGCCTCAGGCGTAAAGTCCGGAGCGATAACAATCTCCAGAAAAATCTCGCTGAGCAGCTGTGCGGTTTCCACCCCGATCGTGCGGTTTGCCGCGACGATGCCGCCGAAGATGGAGGTCGGATCGGCCGAATATGCTTTTTGATAGGCTTCGTGAATATCGCTGCCGATGCCCACGCCGCAAGGATTCATGTGCTTGACGGCCACTACGGCCGGCTCATTGAATTCCTTGACAATGGCAAGCGCTGCGTTGGCATCGTTAATGTTGTTGTAGGACAGCTCCTTGCCATGCAGCTGCCGGGCTGTCGTAATATTGCCTTCAGCGGCCAGCGGCTTGCGGTAGAACGCAGCCTGCTGATGCGGATTTTCCCCGTAGCGGAGGTCCTGAACTTTCTCGTACGTCACGGTATAACGCTCCGGAAGCGGCTCGCCGCCCAGCTTGGAGAGATAATCGCCGATCAGCGCGTCATAAGCGCCGGTGTGGCGGAATACTTTGGCCGCGAGGCGTTTGCGTGTTTCAAGCGTGGTGTCGCTTGCCGTCTTGATTTCCTCCAGCACGCCTGCATAATCGGCAGCATCCACGATGACGGTCACAAATGCGTGGTTCTTCGCAGCCGAGCGGAGCATCGTCGGTCCGCCGATATCGATGTTCTCGATAGCATCCTCATACGTAACATCGGGCTTGGCAATCGTAGCCGCGAACGGATAAAGATTGACTACGACCATATCGATATAATCCAATCCCAGGTCTTTCATCGCCTTCTGGTGTTCTTCATCGTCACGGACAGCAAGCAATCCGCTGTGGACAGCGGGGTGCAGCGTTTTGACACGTCCGTCGAGAATTTCCGGAAACCCCGTCACGTCGGAGATCCCGACAACCGGAACGCCTTCCTTCTCCAGCAGGCTGGCGGTGCCACCAGTTGAAATGATTTGCACGCCAAGTCCCGCCAATGCCCGCGAAAACTCCACAATGCCCGTTTTATCCGATACACTAATTAACGCTCTGCGAATAGCCAATAGGGTACCCTCCCAAAAGTATAATTGCGACGCGATATACTAAATCCTGCTTCTCTTCCGTAGAAGCCTTAGACGCCTGCGATGCCTTCCTTAATCCTTCAAAAAGCCTCCATAAAGGCTGCTTATAAAATTAACTCCCCTGCAGTCCTTTAACCGCAACATGCCTGCCATCAAGCGAAACCGCTCCCGCGGCAATACGTCCGACCACCCAAGGGAGCAGCTCTTGCTCCGCCGCGTGAATTCGCGGGGCAAGCGTTGCTTCCGTATCGTCATCGTGCACCGCTACTGTCCGCTGGGCAATAATCGGTCCGCTGTCCATGCCGCCGTCTACATAATGAACCGTGACCCCCGTCACCTTCACGCCGTAGTCCAGCGCCTGCCTGATCCCGTTTACGCCGGGAAAAGCCGGCAGCAGCGCCGGATGCACGTTGATCATCCGTCCATAATAGGGCTCCACAAGCACGGGTGTAATAATACGCATATACCCGGCCAGCACCACAAGCTCAATTCCGCGCCGCTGCAGCTCGTCATGGATTTCCTGCTCATAAGCTTCACGCGAAGAATAATTCCGCGGTTCAAACAGATGCGTCTGAATGCCCGCGCGCCGCGCCCGGCCTACAACCGGCGCCTGGGGCTTATCACAAACAAGAAGCTCGAGGCTTGCGCCCTCGAGCCTTCCTTGTTTGGCCGCATCCGCGAGCGCCTGGAAGTTCGTTCCCTGCCCCGAGGCAAATACGGCCATCCGCAACTCAGCCATTAGACATCCGCTCCTGTAAAGGTCACGATGCGGCTTCCTTCCGTAACGCGTCCAATGCGGTAAGCCTGCTCGCCAAGCTCATTCGCCGCACGCAGCGCTTCTTCTGCCTGATCCGCAGAGACGACCACAATCATTCCGACGCCCATATTAAACGTGGTAAACATATCGCGGTTGGTGATATTGCCTTTCTCCTGCATCAGGTTGAAGATCGGCTGGATCGGCCATGATCCGTATTCCACTTCCACATTCACGCCTTGCGGCAGCACCCGGGGAATATTCTCGATAAATCCTCCGCCGGTAATATGCGCCATGCCTTTAACGCTCACGCGTTTAATCAGCTCAAGCGCCGATTTCACATAGATTCGCGTCGGCTCAATAATAACATCGCCGAGCTTGCGTCCTTCCAGCTCCGGCAGCTCCTGGTCAAGCGAATAGCCGCTCTTCTCAAGCAGCAGCTTGCGCACCAGAGAGAACCCGTTGCTGTGGATACCGCTGGATGCCAGGCCAATTACAACATCCCCGGGCGCAATCGTCGATCCGTCGATGATTTTCTTCTTGTCGACGATACCAACGGTAAACCCGGCGATATCATATTCTTCCCCTTGGTACATGCCCGGCATTTCGGCTGTCTCGCCGCCGATCAGCGCACAGCCGGACTGCACGCAGCCATCGGCGATGCCTTTGACAATCGCTTCGATCTTCTCCGGCTCCACTTTGCCGCAGGCCAGATAATCCAGGAAGAACAGAGGCTCCGCCCCTTGAACCACAATGTCATTTACGCACATCGCGACCGCATCGATACCGATCGTATCATGCTTATCCATGGCAAAGGCGATTTTCAGCTTAGTGCCGACACCGTCGGTTCCCGAGACCAGTACCGGTTCCTCGTACTTGTCTTTATCCAGTCCGAACAGGCCTCCGAAGCCGCCAAGCTCCGTCAGGACTTCCGGGCGAAACGTTTTCTTTACATGCTTCTTCATCCGTTCGACCGCTTCGTTGCCCGCCGCAATGTCAACGCCGGCTTCTTTGTACGCTTCTGCCACCAGAGTCACTCCTTACGCTTAGTCAATTAATCCCGCTTAGGGTTAATTCCATTTATTATACATCCCGTCCATAACCAAACTTATCAAAGCCTCGTGAACCGTCAAATTCATTCATTCGCCGGTTTAGCAGCTGCAGCTTTTCTCCGAGGTTGGATCGACAGGCGTCGGATAATCATTGTCGAAGCAAGCCATGCACATGCCGCGGTTAAATTCTCCGTCATTCCCGCCCACAGCCTCAATAAAGCCTTCATGACTCAAAAAGGTAATCGAATCCGCATTGATGGCCTGCCGGATCTCCTCGACCGTTTTCTGTGAAGCGATCAGCTCCTTGCGGTCAGGCGTATCAATCCCGTAATAACAAGGATTCATAAAAGGCGGCGACGTAATCCGCACATGCACTTCTGTTGCCCCCGCTTCGCGAAGCAGGTTGACGATCCGCAGCGAGGTGGTGCCGCGCACTATGGAATCGTCGATCATGACTACTCGCTTGCCTTCGACCACCTTGCGAACAGCCGACAGCTTCATCTTGACGCCTTTCTCGCGAAGCTCCTGGGAAGGCTGGATGAACGTGCGGCCGGTATATTTATTTTTGATCAGGCCAAGCTCATACGGGATGCCGGTCTGCTCGGCGTAGCCGATCGCGGCGGAAATACTGGAATCCGGTACCCCCGTAACCACATCCGCATCGACAAAGGATTCAAGCGCCAGCTTCTGCCCCATCCGTTTGCGGGCGGAATGAAGGTTAATCCCGTTAATATCGCTGTCCGGCCGGGCAAAATAAATATATTCCATCGCGCAGGTCGCGCGGCGCTCCAGCTTCTCGAAACGATCGAAACGAATGCCGTCGCTGTCCAGTATGATCAGCTCTCCCGGCTGCACATCCCGCTCATAAACAGCTCCGCAGGTCTCCAGCGCGCAGGTCTCGGAAGCGAACACATACCCTTCGCCAAGCTTGCCCATCACCAGCGGTCGCAGTCCATGCGCATCAGATGCCACAAGCAGCTTGCCGTTAGTCATAATCAGAAAAGCGAAACCGCCGATAAGACGCTGCAGCGCATCCTTGGCAGCCGAAACAAAATCCTTGCTGGAGCGGGCAATCAGATGCGCGATCACTTCCGTATCGCTCGTTGTCTGAAAGATGGAGCCCTGCTGCTCCAATTCCTCGCGGATGGAGGGAGCATTGACAATATTGCCATTCGTCGCAACGGCCAGATCGCCGTCCCGGTATTTGAAGATAAGCGGCTGCGCATTGCCCAACTTGCTCTCACCCGCAGTCGAATACCGGACATGCCCGATGACGCGGTCCCCAGGCAGCCCGTCAAGGCGCTCCTGATTGAATACTTCCTTGACCAGCCCCATGCCGCGGTAGTAATTGAATGATCCGCCGTTCCTGGAGTCCACCGTGCACATCCCGGAGCTTTCTTCGCCTCTGTGCTGCAGGGCATGCAGGCCGTAATAGCCAAGAGACGAAGCGTCGGGGATATTGAAAGCCCCGAACACGCCGCATTCCTCGCGCAATTTATCAAAAATGTCGTCCCGTCCTATGCCCTCATTATAATGAGAGCCCGTCCACAGCTGTGAAAGCTGCATTACTTCATCAGACATGGAATCGCATCCTTCCAGACCTTCTCCAGTTGCTCAACCGGCTCATCGATGCCCGGTTTGCCATTGATGTTCAGGGTCAGTCCGCTGCCACGGACAACGCCGATTGCAGCGTTAGGTACGCCTTGCTCCGTCAGATAGGCCGTCAGTTTCGCCGCCTGCTCCGCGCTTGCGGAAAGCAGAATACGCGACTGGGTTTCGCTGAACAAGGCCACATCCGGGCGAAGGTCCGTTGTCAGGTTAACTTCAGCGCCAAGCTTGCCGCTGATGCAGGATTCCGCCAGCGCGACTGCAAGACCGCCTTCTGACAGGTCATGCGCCGAAGCGACAAGTCCCTGCTGGATGGCGCCAAGTACAGCGCCTTGCAGCTTCTTCTCGACCGCCAAATCGATCTGTGGCGGACGGCCTTCGGCTTTGCCATGCAGCACATGCTGAAGCTCACTTCCGCCAAGCTCATTCTTGGTTTCGCCAAGCAAAATGATCGAGTCGCCGGCTTGTTTGAACCCTTGCGTCGTAATATGGTCCACATCATGGATGAGACCGACCATGCCGATTACCGGAGTCGGATAAATCGCGCCTTTGGCATTCTCATTGTACAAGCTGACATTGCCGCCAATGACAGGCGTATCCAAAATCCGGCAGGCTTCCGAAATCCCGTCAGCCGCTTTCTCAATTTGCCAGAACACTTCTGGTTTCTCAGGATTGCCGAAATTCAAATTATCCGTGATGGCGAGCGGCTCAGCGCCGGAGCATACGATATTGCGCGCCGCTTCCGACACAGCAATCTGTCCGCCAACTTCAGGATCAAGGTAAACATAACGACCGTTGCAGTCTGTTGTCATGGCAAGTCCTTTGCGGGTTCCGCGGATGGTCACAACCGCCGCATCGGAGCCAGGCTGTACCGCCGTGCTGGTACGAACCATATAGTCATACTGGTTATATACCCATTCTTTGCTGGCGACAGTCGGCGAAGCCAAAACTTGCTTGAGCGCTCCCGCCAGATCCGTTACTTCCGGATAAGCCGTGGTATCCACGGACGCATTCTCTCCGTAATAAGCCGGCTCCTTTGAAGGTTTGTTGTACACCGGACATTCGTCTACGAGCGCCGTAACCGGCATGTCCGCGACTTCCTGCCCTTGATGGAATAGACGAAGGCGGCCATCATCGGTTACTTTTCCGACCTTGGCGCAAATAATGCCCCAGCGCTCGAAAATCTCTCTCGCCTGCGCTTCATGCTGCGGCTCAACGACGAACAGCATCCGTTCCTGCGATTCCGACAGCATCATTTCATAAGGGGTCATGCCGGATTCCCGCTGAGGCACCTCATCCAGGTACAGCTCCAGGCCGTTGCCAGCCTTGGATGCCATCTCGGCGCTGGAGCAGGTCAAGCCTGCCGCTCCCATGTCCTGAATACCGAGCACGATGCCTGAATCAATCAGCTCGAGCGTCGCTTCCATGACCAGCTTCTCCATGAACGGATCGCCGACCTGAACCGCGGTACGCTTCTCTTCAGACTCCTCGGACAATTCAACGGAAGCGAAGGTCGCGCCGTGAATACCGTCGCGCCCTGTAGCCGGGCCTACATAAAAGACCGGATTGCCGACGCCTTTGGCGACGCCGCGCTGGATTTTGTCATGGTCGATCAAACCGACGCACATCGCGTTAACCAGCGGATTGCCTTCATAGCTGTCGTCGAACACCACTTCTCCGCCGACCGTTGGAATACCGATGCAGTTGCCATAGCCGGCGATGCCGCTGACTACATGCTCAAACAAATATTTCGCGCGCGGATTCTCCAGCTTGCCAAAACGCAGGCTGTTCAGAATCGCAATCGGGCGGGCGCCCATGGAGAAAATATCACGGATAATGCCGCCCACGCCTGTTGCCGCGCCCTGATAAGGCTCCACTGCCGATGGATGGTTATGCGATTCAATCTTGAATACGACAGCCTGATTATCGCCAATATCGACAATCCCTGCTCCTTCGCCAGGTCCCATCAGAACGCGGGGGCCGGTAATCGGGAATTTCTTCAGAATCGGCTTGGAGTTCTTGTAGGAGCAGTGCTCGGACCACATTACGCTGAAAACGCCGATCTCGGTGTAGTTGGGTTTGCGTCCAAGAAAGCCGCAAATCAGCCCGTATTCCTCGTCCGTCACGCCGAATTGCGTATAAATCCGCTGCTCCGCAATTTGCTCCGCTGTCGGTTCTTTAGCTGTTAACTGCTGCGCCATGCTGTTCCCTCCATGCGTTCAAAATCGATGTAAACATCCGTTTGCCGTCCTCCGAACCGAGCAGCTGATCCACCGCGCGCTCCGGATGCGGCATCATGCCGACCACATTGCCGCGCAAATTTCTCACGCCTGCAATATCTTCTGTGGAACCATTCGGATTCGCTCCCGCTTTATAGCGGAATACGATCTGGTTGTTTGCTTTGAGCTGGGCGAGCGTCGCTTCGTCACAGTAATAGTTGCCTTCGCCGTGAGCGATCGGAATATCGATGATCTCGCCTTTGGAATATTGATTGGTAAACGCCGTCTCGTTGTTCACCACTTCAAGCAGTGTCGAGTGACAGCGGAATTTCATGCCGCTGTTGCGCAGCAGCGCTCCCGGAAGCAGACCGGCTTCCGTCAGGATTTGAAACCCGTTGCAAATGCCCAGAATATACTTGCCGGCATCGGCTGCTTTTTTCACTTCATTCATGACAGGGGCAAACTGCGCGATTGCGCCGCAGCGCAGGTAATCGCCATAGGAGAAACCGCCCGGCACCAGAATGGCGTCAAAGCTGGATAAATCCGTAGCCGTATGCCACACATATTCAACCTTCTGGCCGATCGAGTCCTCCACCGCCTTGAAGCAGTCAATGTCACAGTTCGATCCCGGAAAAACGAGTACCGCGAATTTCATCGTTTATCCCTCCAATTCAAAGCGGTAATCTTCGACTACCGTATTCGCCAGCAGCTTCTCGCACATGTCCTTCAAACGGGCTTCCGCTTGGGCGCGATCGTTTGTATCCAGATCAAATTCCAAATACTTGCCAATGCGTACCTTATCGACTTCTTCAAAACCCATAGAATGAAGCGCGCCTTGTACGGCGCTTCCTTGCGGATCCAGTACGTTTTGCTTAATGGTCACATAAACCTTTGCTTTCATGTGGATGATTCGCCTCCTGAACTTGTGGGTCGGCCTTAGTGTAAAAGATAGGCTGCGCATGCGGAAACGTCTTTCGATACTCGCAAGTGTTACAAGCGAAATGCCGCTTGTCACTTGTCGAGATTGCTGTTGTACCTCTGAATTTTTTTAACTTGAATACCTGGTAAATTCAGGGTACAAAGGCGAACGCTTCGCTTCTCCATACTGTTTCCGCCCGCTCCGCCCTACTCCCATTTCACACGGCCTCATTTTGTGATGCCTGGTATTACCGATCGCTTGCCATTCGCCGCTCGCGTTGATGTATAGGGTGCGGGGCATCTTTGCTTGCCCCGCGGGTATTTTAAGATTAAGTTCAAGATCAAGAATGGACCTTATTCAGTCAGATAAGAGCCTGTTAGACGATGGTAGATGTTCAGATAACGGCGCGTCGTTTCATCGACGACATGCTGCGGAAGCGGGGCAGGCTTACTGTTCTTATCCCAGTCGGAATCAAGCAGATACTTGCGGACCGGTTCCTTGTCCATGCTGTCGATTTCAGTATCGTATTCATAGCTTTCTTTAGCCCAAAATCGGGAAGCGTCGGGCGTGAAAATTTCATCGATAAGGATGATCTCGCCATCAATCAATCCGAATTCAAATTTGCAGTCGGCAAGAATAATACTCCGCTCTTCACAGTACGCGCGTGCGAATTCATACAGCCGGATACTGCGGTCGCGAAGCTCGTCGGCAAGCTCAGCGCCAATCATCTCCTGCATACGCGCAAAAGGAATATCCTCGTCGTGGCCAACGTCGTTCTTCGCCGCCGGTGTGAACAACGGCTGCTCCAGCCGTTCATTCTTGCGCAAGCCTTCGCGCAGCTCAATTCCGTTAATCGCGGACGTTTGAACATATTGTCTCCAACCGCCGCCTGTGATATAGCCGCGCACCACACATTCAATATCGATACGCTCCGCTTTGCGGGTGACCATGATCCGGTTTTTCAGAAGCTCCGGCTCCGTTATGATGTCGCCAAGCTTATACACATCGGTGTGCACCACATGGTTGTTCTGGATTGATGCCGTCTGCTCAAACCAGAAGGCGGACAGCCGATTCAGCACATTTCCCTTCTCCGGAACGGCTGGGTCCAGTACATAATCGAACGCGCTGATTCGGTCTGTTACAACGATCAGATAATGCTCGCCCAAATCATAAAGCTCCCGCACTTTTCCTTTATAAACCAGCGGAGCTTTAACGTAATCCACAGCGGTGGACAATGCAGGTGAAGTCATTGTTTATCTCTCCTTATCTACTGCAACCGTCAGCTGCCAATTCTGCAGCTCGGTTGGCAGTAATACTGCAATCGTACTGCTACCGTCAGCTGCTGGGTGCGCAGCTCGGTTGGCAGTGTTAGCTGCGATTTGTGCGGATCGGCTGGCGGTAATACTGCTGCCGTTAGCTGGCGATTTGCGCTGCCCGTTGGGAGGCGGCAGCTGCGAAACCGCACCTCCGTGATACGGTAGCATCGGGCTGCCGTTTTAGATCAGTTCGAGCCGCTTGAAGATAGTATCCACATGCTTCAGATGCCAGGTTGGATTGAACGCGTCTTCGATATCTTCGGGTCCAAGTACCGCTGTGATTTCCGGTGTAGCTTCGATAATTTCGCGGAACTGACGCTGCTCTTCCCAAGCCTGCATGGCCCGGGGCTGTACCGTGTCGTAAGCCTGTTCGCGGCTGAAGCCATTATCGATCAGCTTCGTCATTACGCGGCCGGAGAACGGCACGCCATAAGTGCGCTGCATATTGCGTTTCATATTCTCAGGGAATACGGTCAAGTTTTTGATAATGTTGCCCAGTCGATTAAGCATATAGTTCAGCAGCATCGTCGCGTCCGGTATAATAACCCGTTCGACGGAGGAGTGGCTGATGTCGCGTTCATGCCACAGCGTAACGTTCTCGTACGCGGAAATCATATGGCCGCGGATAACGCGGGCCAGGCCGGAAATATTTTCGCAGCCGATCGGATTGCGTTTATGCGGCATAGCCGAGGAGCCTTTTTGGCCTTTGGCAAATGCCTCTTCCACTTCGCGGACCTCGCTCTTCTGCAAGGCGCGGATTTCCGTCGCGAACTTGTCCAGTGAGGTGGCGATAAGCGCCAAGGTTGCCATATATTCGGCATGGCGGTCGCGCTGCAGCGTCTGCGTGGAGATCGGCGCCGGCGAGATGCCGAGTTTGCGGCAGGTGAATTCCTCTACGAAGGGATCGATATTCGCATAGGTGCCCACAGCTCCAGAGATTTTACCGAACTGCACGCCGTTTGCCGCATGGCGAAAGCGTTCCAGATTCCGTTTCATTTCCTCGTACCAAAGCGCTACCTTCAGACCGAATGTGGTCGGCTCGGCATGAACGCCGTGCGTACGCCCCATCATCGGGGTATCTTTATAAGCAACCGCTTGTCCGCGGAGGATTTCAATAAAATTCGTAATGTCGCGCTCCAATACAGTGTTGGCTTGAAGCAGCAGATAGCCCATCGCGGTATCCACGACATCCGTGGAGGTCAGACCATAATGAACCCATTTGCGCTCCGGACCGACTGTCTCGGATACCGCCCGTGTGAAGGCAATGACATCATGGCGCGTTTCCAGCTCGATTTCGTTGATCCGGTCAATATTGAAGGTTGCTCCCTTGCGGAGCGCCTCCACGTCACCGCGGGGAATAACTCCAAGCTCCACCCAGGCTTCGCAAGCGCAAAGCTCCACTTCCAGCCAGGCTTTAAATTTATTTTCCTCGGTCCAAATGGCTCTCATTTCCGGTCTGCTGTAACGTTCTAACATGAATTTCAAAACCTCCAAATGTTTGTTTCGGCGATCCAGGCAAGCGCCGTATCGACGTCTTTCGCCAACACGTTAACATGCCCCATCTTCCGTTTATGCTTGGCTTCATGCTTTCCATACAAGTGCACCTTCGGCGCGACATTCAGCCGCTCTGCGGCGTCATCAGGCCGGGCCATACGTTCCAATAGCGGCTCCATATGCTCGCCGAGCACATTGACCATGACAACCGGAGTCAATAACGCGGGATCGCCCAAGGGCAAACCGCATACCGCCCGGACATGCTGCTCGAATTGCGAGGTCCGGCAAGCCTCCATTGTGTAGTGGCCGCTATTGTGCGGCCGCGGAGCGAGCTCATTAACGAACAATTCACCTTCCGCGGTGAGAAACAGCTCTACAGCAACCAGTCCGACAACGCCGAGCCCTTCGGCTATCCGCGACGCCAGCTCCTGCGCCTTCCGGCCGACAGCCTCATCCACTCTTGCCGGAACGATTGACAGATGCAAAATGTTGTCCACATGAACATTCTCGGATATCGGGAACGTTCGGATTTCACCCTGCGGGCTTCTTGCGGCAATGACGGACAGCTCTTTGTCGAATGCGATGAATTTCTCCAAAACAAGCTCGGTCCGCGCCAGACTGAGGGTCTCGTAGGCTTCTTCCACTTCCGATTCGCTGCGGATCACCCACTGGCCTTTACCGTCGTAGCCGCCCGTTGCCGTCTTCAGCACGCATGGCAGACCGAATCTGCCCACTGCCGCTCTCAGTTCATCCACGCTTCCAATCTCGGAGTAAGGCGCGACACGCACCCCGGCCGCTTCAATCGCCCGCTTCTCGCGAAGACGGTGCTGCGTTGTATACAGCAGTTCGCTGCCTTGGGGCACATACGAGGTTTTCGCAAGCATCGCCGCTACATCTGCATCCACATTTTCGAACTCGTACGTGATCACATCAGCGCGCTGCGCAAGCTCCGCCGCTGCCGCATGGTCGTCATAGGCGGCTACGATCTGCTCGGCTACCTGGCCGCAAGGCGCATCTGGCGTGGGGTCAAGCGCAACAAACCGGTAGCCCATCGCGCTGCCTGCACCCGCCATCATACGGCCCAATTGGCCGCCCCCGAGAATTCCGATCGTTGATCCAGGCAGAATGACCTGGTGCTTCGGTGAACCGGCAGTGGCTTCTTCAAGGTTCTCCGGTCCGCATCCATCCACCCCGCAGGTGCCAAGGGCGCCTTCTAATTCCGCAAGGTCCAAAGGCTGCAATGCGGGTGGCTGCTTCTCCTGTTCACTCATAAGCTCTCACTGCTTTCCAGCACTTCACGCTGGATACGCTCACGCCTTGCCTGGACACGATCCTGCACATCCGGCTCAAACGCCCCCAGAATCTGCGCGGCCAAAAGCCCCGCATTGGTGCCGCCTGCTGGACCAATCGCAACCGTGGCGACAGGGATGCCGCCAGGCATCTGCACGATGGACAGAAGGGAATCCAGGCCGTTCAAGGTCGAAGACTTAACGGGCACGCCAATAACCGGAAGAATCGTCTTGGCAGCGACCATACCGGGCAGATGTGCGGCACCGCCAGCCCCGGCAATAATGACTTTGAGTCCCCGGGATGCGGCAGTTTCCGCATATTCGAACATGAGATCCGGCGTACGGTGCGCCGATACGACTTTTTTCTCGTAAGCGATTTGAAGTTCGTCCAGAACGTCACAGGCCAGTTTCATCGTCTCCCAATCGGACTTACTGCCCATAATGACGCCTACCTTCGCTGACATACGATTGATAACCACCTTTTATATGAAATGTACTTTCTAAAAGCCTGGAAGAAGAAAAAAAGCCCCTCAGCACTTGTTCCAATTTGGAGGAACGCTTCGGGACATGAACATCCATGAATGAAGAAATTTGTCTTTCCTTTGTGTAATTCCAACCCCCTGCACGGCCATTAAGGGCAAGAAAAGCAGCAGGGATAGGACAGGATAAAGACAACATCAGGCTGCCCCTGATAGGCGGCAACCTGCTTCTTTAATTCCGTGGGCTCATAGTCCGAAAATTATCGGTTTCCGGGTAGGTACTCTTGGGCCATATTCCCAAGGATATACGAGTCTTCATCATTAATCGACAAATCACTTTCAAACCTCTTCTAGTGTAACAATCCCATGTCAGATTGTCAACGTAAAAACACGAACATTAAACTTCAATTGAACTAAATAGTTCGTATTTAACCCATAAAGACCGATTGGTTTTAAGGCCATTCTTCACCCCGATGACACTCATCTGTTCCCGAGTCAATTACAGAACGAACAGCACCGATAAAATGAGCCTCATCAGGAAACACCAGCTGCCTGCGCGAACCGGAAACGGGCAAAAAAAAAAGAAGACAGCGCCGGTCCAGCGTTGTCTTCCTTTTTTGCTCCCCTTTAGCCTGCGCTACCGAAGAAAGCATAGCGGGCAATAATAAGGATCGCTAAAACCCACATCAGCCAGTGGACTTTGTATTTGCTTTCACCTTTGCCGGACAGGTTGGCTACCGTCGCAAGCAGCACATACGAAACGATACCGAACGAAACCCCGTTTGCGATGTTGTAGGTAAAAGGCATCATCGCAATGGTCAGGAATGCCGGGATGGCATAGACCATATCCTTGAAGTCGATATCCTTCACAGACTGCACCATCAGCACTCCGACAATGATCAGCGCTGCCGCTGTTGCCGAGCCTGGAATGAGCGAGATAATCGGCCACAGGAACAACGCAACCAGGAAACCAACGCCGGTCGTTACGGCCGTAAGGCCTGTCCGTCCGCCTTGGGCAATCCCTGCGGAACTTTCGACAAAGGCTGTTACCGTGCTTGTTCCAAGCATTGCGCCGCCGCTTACGCCGATTGCATCGACGAACATCGCTTTACCGACGCGCTTCTTGCCTTCTACCGGATCTTTCATAATGCCTGCGCGGTTCGCCGTACCCACAAGCGTTCCGAAAGTGTCAAACAATTCTACAAACGTAAAGGTGGCGATAACGGAAATCAAACCGGTTTCCCATACGCCTGCGAAGTCAAAATTCCAGAAATTCAGTTCGCTGAAGTTCGGTGCCCACGATTGTCCTTCAAGCGTTGCACTCACGTTCACATCGCCGGTAATGATTGCGATGAGCGTGGTGGCCAGGATTCCCCACAGGATCGCTCCCGGGACGCGAAGGACCATCATTACGGCGATCAGAGCAAGACCAATCAGCGTCAAGTATACGACTGGATTTCCCAGGTTCCCCATATGAATGACCGTTTCGAAGCTGAGAACGTCCGTGAATACGCCTTTTGGAATATCCGTAACCGCATTCTCGACACCGATTGTCAGAAGTCCGCTGTTCTTGAGCCCGATGATGGTAATAAACAACCCGATTCCGACCGTAATCGCATGCTTGAGGCTGTCGGGAACAGCAGTGATCAGCATTTGCCGGATTTGCGTCAGCGTCAGCAGGAGAAAAATAAGACCGGAGATGAATACGGCCGTAAGGGCCATTTCCGGGGTGATCGGCGAGTCCGTAGCTGCGGATGCCAGTACCACGGTTGCAAAATAAGCATTGAGTCCCATCCCTGGAGCCAGAGCGACCGGGAAATTGACAAACAAGCCCATCGCAATCGTAAAAATACCGCCCGCAAGCGCTGTGGCCAGGAAAACGGAATAAGCATTAAGCCCTGCTCCGCCGAGAATTCCCGGGTTGACAGCCAAAATATAAGCCATCGTCATGAAAGTCGTGAGGCCTGCCATAATCTCTGTCCGTACATTTGTTCCGTTTTCCTTCAGACGAAAGAAACCATCCATTTTTTAATAACCCTCCCCAAAAAATGTGTGCAGAACAGCAAGAAACCTGAAAAAATATGCCTTTGATCGGCATGTTCTCCCAGGTTCCGCGCAAAACAGGAAAAAAGGACTTACGGGCTGTCCCATTGAGACAACGCCGCGTAGTTTAGGCAAGGTGGACCGATAACCTTGCTTCCTCTTCCTGCTTTTCGTAGCCAGATCATTTACGGTGACCTCGTAGAGACTCCCAGGCCGATTCCTGAGATTATACGAAAATGTATGCAGTTCTCCATTATTCTATAGAGGGTGGGACAAACCTGTCAACAAGAAATGATAAACAACATTTTACAGGATTGCCTGTCCGCCGTTTAACCGAGCGGTGAAGTCCCTGCGAGGCCAACCCTCTTTGATTCAGGTTATTAAATGAAAAAACAGCCTGTCTCCCTAAGGAGAAGGCTGCATGATTATATCTTATTCCCACTCAATCGTCGCTGGCGGCTTCGATGTGATATCGTAGACGATACGGTTAACGTTATCAACTTCGTTGACGATACGTACCGAGATCTTCTCAAGCACATCCCAGGGGATGCGGGCCCAATCGGCTGTCATGCCATCAATGGAGGTAACGGCGCGGATGCCTACGGTATAGGAATACGTACGCATATCGCCCATAACGCCAACGCTCTTCATATTCGGCAATGCCGTAAAATACTGCCAAATCTCGCGGTCCAGACCCGCCTTGGCGATTTCATCGCGGAGGATCGCATCGGATTCGCGCACGATCGTCAGCTTCTCTTCCGTTACCTCGCCAAGCACGCGGATCGCAAGGCCTGGTCCCGGGAACGGCTGGCGCCATACGATTGCATCCGGCAGGCCGCATTCTTCGCCTACTTTGCGCACTTCGTCCTTGAACAGCGCCTTCAGCGGCTCGACCAGCTTGAATTTGATATCTTCCGGCAGGCCGCCGACATTATGATGCGATTTAATGGTTTGGGCCGTCGCCGTACCGCTCTCCACAATATCCGTATAGAGCGTGCCTTGTGCAAGAAATTCAAAATTCTCGAATTTATCGGATTCCTCCTGGAACACATAAATGAACTCGTTGCCGATGATTTTGCGTTTCCGCTCCGGATCGTCAACGCCCGCCAGCTTGCCGAGGAAACGTTCACGGGCATCGATTTTGACAACCTTCATATCGAATTTGCCCACGAAGGTCTCCATGACGCCGTCCGCTTCGCCTTTGCGCAGCAGCCCGTGATCGATGAACATACACGTCAGCTGATCGCCAATCGCCTTATGCAGCAGAATCGCCACTACCGAGGAATCGACGCCACCTGATAAGGCGCACAGCACCTTGCCGGTGCCCACTTGGGCGCGAATATCGCGGATCGTATCCTCAATAAAGGTTTCCATGCTCCATGTGCCTTCACATTCGCAGACGTTATAAAGGAAGTTGCGGATCATTTCATTGCCGTAAACAGAGTGGCGGACTTCCGGATGGAACTGAACCGCAAACAGCTTGCGCTCCGCGTTGCTCATCGCTGCGATGGGAGCATGCTCCGTACTGGCATCCACGCGGAAGCCTTCAGGCAGCTGCACGACATGGTCGCCGTGGCTCATCCATACCGTTTGCCGGCTTTCGAGACCCTGGATCAGGCCGGCATCCATCACAAAATCCACATCGGCTTTGCCGTACTCGCGTTTGCCCGCGCGTTCAACCTTGCCGTTCAGTTGATGGGACATCAGCTGCATGCCGTAGCAGATGCCGAAGATCGGCAGCCCCAGCTCATAAATGGCGGGGTCCACAAGCGGTGATTTTTCCTCATAGACACTGGCCGGTCCTCCCGAGAACACGATGCCTTTCGGCTGCAGTTCGCGGATCCGCTCCACCGGTGTGTTATAAGGGAGCAGTTCGCTGTAAACGCCCAGATCCCGAATACGCCTTGCGATTAACTGGTTGTATTGTCCCCCGAAATCGAGAACAATGATCATTTCATTTGGCTTGTCCATTGCCGAGCCTCCTATAGGATGTATTGCTATACTTCAGATATCTGATCCTGCGGGCCAAAAAAACATCCCGCTTCGGAAGCATATACGGGAAAATCAATTGTGATCATTATATATAACGTCGTTTGGGACAGTCAAGGCGTGGGGCAGGCGATTCCCCCGGCACCTCATGGAAATGGAACGGGAACGCCTGCCTCCGGGCGGCTTCCGGAACACGCTGTCCTTTTTTTATTGCCTGATTATCCTTCCAAGGCATCCAATCGCGCAAAGCGCTCCCTCTGCTGATGGACAACGCGAGCCAGCTTGTTTCTGAGCGTCGTCAACCAGATAGGTTCACCATTATGCTCCTCCACGTCCAGTACCTGGAGCAGCTCCGCAAAGCAGTAGATCTGATCCATCCTCCTGAACCATTCCAGCTCTTTCAGCAGCTCAGGATCGAGTCTCTTCTCGGACTCATAGCCGGCGAGGAACGCTTGCACACCCGGATGCCGGAGGTCAAGATCGTCCTCGTTCTCGGATAACCCGCCCAGCGCATTGGCAATATCCGCTGCATACCAGTGCCGGCAGCAATCATCGAAGTCCAAAATTCCGATGGCAGTACCATCCCAGCGGTAATTGTCCGGCTCCAAATCATAATGGACAAGGCCATATTGGTCATTGCCGTCAGGAAGCTGCCGGGCCCAGGCCGTTACACGGGCCAGCTCTCGCAAGGCTGCTTGTTCATGAGGGGGCAGGTTGACTGCCGCGGCATTCATGCGGTCTTCCCAACCGGGACGGTTATCCCGCAGGGATTCCGGCATCTTGTGAAAGCCGGCATGCAGCCGTCCGACAGCGCAGCCCCACATCCGGAAATGCGTTTCATCCATTTCGCTGATGTCGGGATGCTCACCCGGCAGCGCTTCAAAAACAACCGCATGGTACATGCCGATGGCAGTCGATGCCGTCTCGACAAAGTTGCCGTTTATGGAGAGTACGGGCTGGGCAATCCGCAGAGACCCATTGTCCAGATGCCGCAATATGGCGATTTCGGATTCAATCTGCTCGACAGAGCGCTCCCCGTCTTCATTAAACCGCAAATAATGAAGCACGCCGCCCCGGCGGCAAACAAATACAAAATTAGCGCTGTTTCGCAGACAGAGCACCGTTCCAGGATCGCAGTTCCATGGCTCGGCGATTTGCTCGGCTACCGGGCTCCACCATTGATCATTGACCGTATCCATTACAGCTTTCATTGTGCTTAATTTCATCATCTTCAGCAAAACCTCCATCAGGAAAGTGTTGCTGCCGTCACTTCTGCGTACGGATTTAATGACAAGGCGAATAGGCGCTCAACCTGGTTATCCTTGGGGCTGGATTGTCAAAGGGCTCGCAATATAAGCGATTCGCGGCGCGTGAAATGTCACGTTTCATGATGGAGGGCAAAACATATACTGGTGCATGATAGGGTACTGAGCGGCAAACGCAGCCCTTAATGCGGCTTCGGGAAGAGAAGGCTTTGGCTTTAACAGCGATACAAGCCATGAAGCGTGGGCAAACTCAGGGGCAAGGCTGTTTTCGTTAAGAAAAGCTCCTCTCGCTCTCGCCCCCCCCTCGTTATTCGATCCAGCCTCACAACAGGTCCATAATTCCCCCATCTTGTTGCTGCAGCAAGGAAAATCCTGCTTGCATTCGCTTTTCCACGGATTTCTGTCTGTAAGAAGGAAATGCCTTGCTGGAGTGCTATCGGGGCTGCCTCTTCATGAATTCCGCCTCTGCAACAAGGAAAATCCCGCTTGCATGCGCTCCCTTTCCGGTTTCCCGTCTGTATGAAGGAAATTCCTTGCTGGAGCCGACACACCCTCCGCGGTCCCGCCCCCTCCATGTTGTGCCAGTACTCCCCCTATTCCACCAAACATCCCCCGTGGACTTATCAAAGATAATATCCTGTATAACCAGTAGAGAAGGCTATAGCCGTCCTAAGGAAGGTGATACGCGCTTTTTTTCCAATAATATAAACATCGTGTAAGCCGGAAAACTTATACGTGCTCATATTAAAAGCCCGGGCGATTATCGCCCGGGCTCAACTATTCTTCGCATCACAAAAGCTCCGACCGTAGAAGTGAGAGGCAACAAAGGGTACATCCATGTAAACTCAGGCTGGCTGCATTCATCATTACGGGTTCTCACTCCCTTCATAAATAGATATTTCCAGTATACGCCTTGAGGCTTGCGTGTCAATAAATTCCTTATTGCGAGGCATTTTCCAGCCACGGCTGTGAAACATTTGGCGCTCTCATGGCTTCTGCGGCTTGGCGGCTGATTCCGGAGCCAGTCTTCGCTGCAGCCCCTCTTGCGCCTGTATGGCTTTAACGAGCGAACCTTGCTGCACAATGCTGATCAGCTGCTCAAGCTGGTCCACAGAAGGCGGCTTTATCCAGTCGTCGTTATACCTGGCCTCTTCATCCCAAGAAACGAAATCGGCGACTAGCCGCGCCTCTTCCGAATGCGGCGGCAGATTCAGCGCCGCCGCATACTCGCGTGCCGTGCGGCCGGCTTCTCTGGCGCCGCAGCCGGCCTGCAGCTCGCGCCAGCAGGCGTCCGCGAGCGCGAGGAAATACGCGCGGGCCGCTATGCGCCGGCCCGCTTCCTGCGCGCGGCCGTACTTGCGCAGCGCGGCGGCCAGCGCATAGCGTTCGCGCCTGCGCCACGCCGCCGCCAGCACCGCGGCAGCGGCAATGGCGCCAGCGGCCAGCGCGGCTGTGGCCCATAGCCGCCCCGCCGCTGCGCTGCGGACCGCTTGCGCGAGGGCAGCCGCCTCGCGCGCCGCGGTATCGGCGGCCCGCATCGCGGCCGCCTGCAGCTGTGCTGCCGCGCGCATGACGCGGCCGGGTGCGCGCGCGCCGCTGTCCGCTGCGGCGGCTTCGCCTGCCGTCGCGGTCATGCCCTGCTTCAGGGCAGCTGCAGAATCGGCCGCCGCTGCCCCTCCGCCCCCGGGGCCGGGTTCGCCCGCCGGCCCCGTGAAACCCGGGGTCGGCTCAAAAGCCACCCAGCCGACCCCCGGGAAGTAGACCTCCACCCAAGCGTGCGCATCGCTCGCAAGTACGGTGTAGCTCTTCAGCTGCGCACCGGTTCCACTCTCGATGCCAGCTGCCGCTGCATCCCCGTTTCCGCCGTGATTACCGCTTCCTGCTCCAGCCGAATTTCCCGTACCAATCCCCTCCGCGCCAGCAGCCCCGCCGTCCGCTTCCCGCTCTGCCTGCTCATCCGCCCTCTGCCCCGCCTCCAATTCCTGCTCTGAAGAGGCGGCAAAACCTTTCACATAACGCGCGGGGATGCCCTGCGTGCGCAGGAGCACCGCCATCGCCGTAGCAAAATGAACGCAGTATCCCTGCTTTTGTTCAAACAGGAAATGATCGACGAAATCCTCTCCTGCGGGGGGAGTCTTCGTATCTTGCAGGGTATAACGGTAATGACTGCGCAAATACGCCTCGACTGCCTGGACAATCTCATATCTTTCGCCGTCGGCTGTAGCTGCGATCCTACCTGCCAGTTCGCCGACGCGCGCGGGCAGGGATGCCGGCAGCTGTGTATAGTCGCGCACAATATCCTCCGGGTCAAGCAGGACGGATCCACTGGCCCCTGCCGATTCGGCCCGTAAATTCGGCAGCTTCGTTTCCACGGTATATTGGCCGATCCGCTGATTGTCCGTTTCAGGGTAAAGAGCCCCGGCAGCCTCGTCTGCCCGGTAACCCCGAGCCGCCGGCGCATCAGACCCAACTGGCTGCAGCGAGATTACTCTGGCGTCGGCGCCTGCGCTGAACAGCGGCCAGCCCGGGGAAGGATATAAGGCGGTGACCGTCTGACGCAGCACCGGGCCGCTGTCTTCAGCGCCATCATCTGTTATACCGGCAGCCCGGACAGCGCTGCCAGCAGCCGCAATCAGAGGGAGAGGCAGCCATTCCAGCCGCTCCCTGCTTTGCGTCCAGCCCTGACCCTCATAGGTATCCTTGCTTTCTCCACGCAAATAAGCGCTCCGGGTCGCGAGCACCTTAAACAGCTCCGTGCGATCCGGACGGATCGACTCGCCCAGGTAGCGGTCGTCGAAGCTATATCCGGTCAGCCCGCTTCCACCTAGCCCCGAGCCTGCCTCCGGGGTTCCTTCTTCCCGGCTGTTCATGGCTGTCTCCGTATTCCTGTCAAGCAGCCGGTTTGTTCCCCAATCTATGGCATCCACCGCCCAAGGTGCCTGCTTGTCGGATGGCTCGGCCCGGTAAGCGGTCCACAATCCGCCGGCCATCAGCAGAACGACTGCCCAGGCAGCAGCGCTCCACCAGCCGGACGGCCAGCCTGCCAGCTGCCTTCCCCGCCCTTTAAAGCTGTCGATGGGGCCAAGCAGCCGCTCCACCCGCGGTACGGTCAGCAGCATCCCCAGCACCAGACCCTCCACACTGGTGCGAATCAGCCCTGGCAGGACGTCAATGCCGAATATTGCGGATAAAGCCAGCAAATACATTCCCGTCAGCAGCGCAAGTCCTGGTCCCCATTGACGCAGCCAGACGAGGGACTGGATCGCGGCCGCCATCATGCCGATCCCCGTGATCAGCATCAGGGTGCGCGTTTCGCCGCTAAGGCTCAGCGTCCCTTCAAGCACCCCGGCCGCATCGTCCCGCAGCGCCGCAACAAGCTGAACGAAAGCATCTGCCAGCGATGGCGTCTGGACGCCGAACAGCAGCAGAACGGTCACCAGGCATACCGCCGAGTTCAGCAGCAGGGAAATCCAAAGAGGCGGCACCAAAAGTCCCACTGCCAAAAAACAGCCGATCGCCGCAATAACCGGACTGATCCGGTAAAGCTCGGTATAGGCCGTCAACTGCCTCAGCGGAAGCAGCCACTCCGTGAACAGACCAAACAACAGCAGGCTGGTCACCAGTCTGCGCGGGCCGCCGGCAAAAAAACCGGCCTCCTTCGCGGCATCCCCCTTGCTGTCTATGCGATTGGCAGATGAATCAGATCCGGGTACCGGCATCGTCAATTCCCCCTTCCCGGATTTCGGGCAGCTTCCGGTATTCTGGCGGAAGCGGCAGCAGTACAGCCCGGCAGCCGCTTTGAATCAGCTTTGCCTGCTGCTGCAGCTCATGGTCTGGCGCAATGCTCGTCGCTGATGCGAGCAGCACCGTTAATCTCCCCCGGCGGGCGGCGGCAAGCCGGGCAGCATAGGCCGCCCAGGACGTTTCTTCCCCATTATCCGTAGCGCTGCCACCGGGACCGGCTGTGCCGGATTCAGCCGCTTTTCCGCGTCTGCCATAGGCTCGGGCAGCCGCCGTTCTGTCTGCAAGCTTCGCACCGCGATTAGCCGGAGCAGCGCTCCCATTCAGACTCTTGCTCCGATCAGCAGCGGTGATACAGACAACGCCAGATCCCCGGGGGACCTTGGACATTATGCCCGCAAGCTGTCCTGCAAGCGGCTTTCTGCCATCCGGCCGCATGCCAAGCAGCTGTTCTTCTGCCGCCTGCAGTCTCTTCCGGTTCTGGGCAGGAACATGGATCGCCACCGTGTCTTGACCGGTGAATAACAAGGTTACGCTGTTGCCTTCATAGACCGCATGGCGCATCGCCAGCGACGCCCGTCCGCAGTTGGCGTCAAACAAGCGCCCATCACCCGCATAAGCGCCCGCGCAGCCATCAAGAATAACGATAAGTCCGCTGGGGACATCATTCTCATCCAGCCGCGTTTGCATGCCAAGGCCTCTTGCCATGGCACGCCAATCAATACGCCACAGCGGATCGCCGGGAATATAACCGCGCGATACTGCCCCCGACCCGGAGCGTGCCCGGACAGCGCTTCCGGTTTTCCCCGCCGAGTCTGCCGGACGGTGCTGATTAGCCATTCTCCCCTCAAGCGATACCGGCATGCTCCCGATCTTCTCTCCCTGAGGCGCTTCCGCTTTCACCTTTACTCCTCCTTGCACAGGGAGCGTAAAGCTGCGTACATTAACACCAAGCAAATCTCCTGCGCTGATTTGTACCGGGAGAAATTTCCATTCACCCCTCTGCAGTCCACTGATGGAATAAGTGAACGTATGGCTGCGCCTGAACCAGGGAATTTCCATTATCCGCCGTTTCACCGATGTCTGGCTATCGCTTTTGTTTACGCCGGATATATTCAACAGTTCCTCGGATACCGTGATCCACATCAGCGGCAGCGGTTTTGAAGTATTCACGGTCAGTTTTATCTGTATTGCGCCACCGTCGACAAGAGGGCCGTCCTCCTGAATGTGCCGCACCGCCGTTATACGGCCAATAGCAGCATAGGGAAGGATAAGGCACCAGACAGCAACAGCACCCATCACACAAACCAGCAGCCACTCAGCAGAGCTGCTCCGGGACTGCAGGGCAAGCAGGCAGAGCAGCGGCAGCATCAAGAGCATCACCCGTGCAACAGGGCGTGCACCCGGTTTGACAGCGTGATGCTCGTCTCCGTTTCGAGCTTCCGGAGGCCGCTTCACATTCCGCTGCGAGCCGCTGCCCAGTCCCGATTCTCCCGGCTGGATATCCCAGACCCCGGCTTCATCCGGGACACCGGAACCTGCACCTGCCCGGTTCATCCGTTTCGGCCTCCTTGCGAGGTGGGAGCCGGGACAGCGGCCTCATCCAGAATCCGTGACAGCAGGCTGGCAGCGGAATGTCCTTGCGCCAGCGCCTCATCCTTTACAATAAGCCGATGGGCGAGGACAGGTCCGGCAGTCGCTTTAATATCCTCCGGTATGACAAAACGCCGCCCCGCCACATAAGCTGTCGCACGCGCGGCACGCATCCAGTCGCGGGTTGCCCGGGGACTTGCTCCCAGCAGCAGCTCCGGTGTGGATCTTGTGGCATGAATGACCATCACCGCATAGGTCAGCAATGCGGTGTGGATATGAACGGATTGCGCATCCTTCTGCATGCGCAGCCATTCTTCCGGAATAATAACCGGTCTGAGCTCCTCTGCCTGCAGCTTTCCTTCTCCGCATTCCAGCATGAACAGCTCGTCTTCCGCAGACGGATAACCGACCGACAGCCTCATCATGAACCGGTCCAACTGCGCTTCCGGAAGCGGATAGGTGCCATCATCACCAAGCGGATTCTGCGTCGCCAGCAGCATAAACGGCTTTGGCAGCCGCATGGTTTCCCCATCGGCCGTCACGCTGCGTTCCTCCATCGCTTCAAGCAGCGCCGATTGGGTACGGGGCGGCGTGCGGTTGATTTCATCGGCCAGCACGATATTGGCCATCAGCGGCCCCCGCCGGAAAACAAGCTCTCCGCGTTTCCCATCCCATACCATACCCCCTACCACGTCAGCAGGCATCATATCGGAGGTGAACTGAATCCGGCGGAAATCCCCGCCCATGACACGCGCCAGCGCCTTGACGAGCAAAGTCTTGCCAACGCCAGGCACATCCTCCAGAAGGATATGGCCTCCGGCAAGCAGTGCTGCCATCACTTGCACGACAACCTCGTTCTTGCCAACAAACACACTGTTGATTCTCGTTATCATCAGTCTCAGAAGGCCGCTTGCGGTCTCCGGCCAGCTCTGTGCATCACCGGGGGACTGGAATACAGAAGTATTCTGCTCATGGGTCGTTTGATTGGGAATCATCACCGATCACGTTCCTTTCATCGCTTTATCGCCGCGATTTGTCTAGTAACTATCATTTCCACATCCTCTCCTGTTTAATCTCATAGTTTGCGAGGGCAGCATAAACTTCATAGCTATCCCCACCGCTCCTTATGCAAAAGGAGCAGCTGTACCAAGACCGCAGACAGAGCAAAAAATCAGACCGCGGTCCATAGGGATTTCAGCCCCCGGCCCATCACGTTCTGCTTGGCCCTTCCCTTAAGATGAGAGTAATCATACTCAAACGGAAAGGGTGTTTCATGAATGAGTCAAATAAGAGGAACGAGTCCGTCAGCCCGTTTATTTGTGGGAGAGAAGTGGCTTGTGTTAACCGGACTGCTGGGTTTTGGACTTGCGGGGATATGCGCGGTCTGGGTCTTGATTTACGGAGGCCATACGTCTCCCGAGGGGGATGTCTCCAAAGCGATTTCCTTTGATGCGGCATTGGGGATTTTTTTATTGTCCACGGCAGCGGTCATCCCTTTATCCGGGATGGGGGCGGCTGGCAGAGCGGTCTTCCGATGGTGCTACATCGCACTTGCGCTGTTCTCTTACTTTGCGGAAACGGTGCAAAACTTCCGCGGCGTCAATCCGAGATTCGTCAAGGGCGGTTCGCAATTCGATGTAACGGTAGGCTCCGTTTTTGCTTTCGTCGCGCTGCTGCTCGTCCTGTTCTATCTCTTCCTGGCCATTCAATATTTCCGCCGCAAAACCCGCAGGCTCCATCCGGAACTGGTGCTTGGCATCCGCTATGCGATGCTGGCTGTCCTACTCTCGTTTGCCGCCGGCATCTGGATTTCTGTCAATCAGGGCCGGTTTACCGGCATGGCCGGCAATATTATCTGGCTTCACGGTCTTGGCTTCCATGCTCTTCAGGCATTGCCGTTCACAGCCTGGCTAACCGGGCGCTCATCGTTAACGGAGATCCAGCGCAGAAGAATGATCCATACCGCTGGAATCGGATATTTTCTCGGATTGGCCGCTCTCGGCTGGCAAACGTATATCGGATCTTCTATTCTGGAACTATCCGTCCTGCCTCTTCTTGCCTTTGGCTGTTTCCTGATTGCCTTGCTGCCAGTAGCCGTGCTGCTGCTCAAAGCCGGATCGCCTGCTAGGAACGAAAGATCTCATGTTCAATAAGAATCAGCGAGCGGTGTTCTTTATCTGAGTGTGAGGCTTATTCCCGTCCTTAAAATAAAAAGAAATGCCGCTCTGCCAGAATCGGCAAATCGGCATTTCTTCCAAACCTATCCCCGTATGCAGTCGACCGCCGGAAGCTGCACCCCGTGAGCACTTAGAGATTCCGCGCAGCTTCCAGCACCTGCTGCACATGGCCCTTCACCCGCACATTGCGCCATTCCCGGGACAGCTTTCCCTTCTCATCAATGAGAAAGGTGGAGCGGACCAATCCCATATATTCCCGGCCGTACAGCTTCTTCAGCTGCCAGACGCCATATAGCTCGCAGACTTCATGCCCGGTATCGGCAAGCAGCTCAAAAGGCAGCTCGTATTTAGCGGCAAACTTCTCATGCTGCTCCGCCGTATCCAGGCTGATCCCCAGCACGACTGTCCCGCTCCTGCCGAATTCGGCATAATGATCTCGATAATCGCAGGCTTCCTGCGTGCAGGCGGGCGTCATATCCTTGGGATAAAAGAACAGCACCACCTTGTGGCCGATATAATCGCTCAGCTTCACCTGGCGACCCTGAGCCGCCATTAAAGTGAAATCCGGAGCTAGTTTGCCTGGGCGCAAAGGCGTTTTTTTTGCCGGCATACTCTTTCTCTCCTTTCCAGGAAGAAACGGCTAATGCCGTCCTTTGCGGCGAGGCAAGTTTCTTCCCTTAGAAATATAAGCATGGTATAGGTGCCAAAGCTGGCATTTGGGCTAGGAGCCCGCCCCGCGGTAACGTTTGACACCGACGTTCCAAACTGTCAGTCCAATCCCCAGGAAAATCACGCCCATAACCGGCGTCAGCAGCGACAGCGCGGACAACCCGTCCTCCTTGCGGTCGAGGAAATAGGAAGCCGGGATCACGCCGACAAAGGCGAAGGGCAGCAGCCAGGTCAGAAGAAACCGGATGGTTTTATTATAGATGCTGACAGGGTAACGTCCATAGTTCTGAAGATTGTACATAAGCGGCAAGATCCCGGTCGGCGCATCCGAGAAGAACGCTATCGCCGTGAGCGAGATATAGATTCCGGCATAGATGAGCACGGCCCCCAGCGTAAACACCACCAGCATCAGCACATCCAGCAGCTCGAACGGAAGACCCAGCTGCGACCAGCTAATCGCCATAATAATAGCGCCGACCAAAGATCCGAACACGGAAGGCGGATCCATATTTTCCAGCAGCACCTGGTACAAATTATAGGCTGGCCGCGTCAGAATGCGGTCCATCTCGCCTTTAACAATATAACGTTCGCTAAATCCCCATAAATTAAAGAAAATCCCGAAAATGCCCGAAGGCACCATAAAGAATCCGTACACAAACACCACTTCAGCCTCAGACCAGCCGCCCAGGGATGCGGTATGCTGGAACACGACCAGTATGAAAATCAGGTTCACGGCCTGAAACAACAAATCCGACAGCACCTCGACCCAGAAGTCCATCCGGTAGGTGAGCCTGGTCTTGGCATAGTTCTTCATATATTCCGCGCATAAGGACCAATAGAATCGCATTTGCTTCACCCTCCCTGGACGAACAGCCGGTAACGCGCCTGCCGCCATACCCATGCGATCGGAAGGATCAGCACGAGAAACCAGATTAATTGGACACCCAGTACCCGGATAATTTCAGTCCCTGCCACTCTGCCGGTAAATACCGAGCTTGGAAGATAGGTAATCGCCTGGAAAGGCAGCCATTTCATCGTGACCGCAAGCCAGCCGGGGAAGAAGGAGATCGGTACGATAACGCCCGAGAACAAATCCACCAGGACGCGTTTCATCCGCAGCATTCCCTGGTTATTTTCCACAAAAAAAGCAAACAGTCCAGTCAGCATATTGATCTGGGTATTAATCAGAAAGCTCAGCACCAGCATAACAAAGTAGATCGCCCACACGCCAGGATCCTTGGGCAGCTGAACCGGGAACAGGAAGCAGGCGATCATAAGCCCCGGAACCATAAACAGCAGCAGCCGGAAGATCCCTTCGCCGAAGCCCTGCATCAGCTTGACGATCAAATAATTATAAGGACGGATAAACTGGATTGCTACGCTGCCGTCCCGGATTTCGTTTGCGATTTCATTATCCAGATTGTTGAAATAAAAGGCTCTGGCCATCCACGATACCGCTACATAAGTCGTCATCTGCCCCAGCGTAAATCCGCCCAGCACCTCTTGATCGCCAAAAATCGCTTCCCAGAGAAAGTAATACGCTCCGATATTAATGGCATAAATAACGATACCGCTGTAATAGTTAACCCGGTAAGCAAGCATCATCAGAAAACGGATCCGAATCAGATCCAGATAGGCGCTAGTCATGATTGCACCGGCTCCTTCTCGCCGGCTTTTGCATCTGCCGCAGCTTGCCCGTCTTTGCCTTCGATGCTTTCCTGCGACTTATCGGCTGGCGTATAGGAGCTCAGCTTGTCCGCCGCCTCTTGCGAAGCCGAACCGGATTTATAAATTTCGCGGACGATCTCATCCGTGTTGGTTTCCATGATTTTAATATCGCGGATATCGGCAGCCCCGCCGACCACACGGGAGAGCGCATCGGACACATTGATTTCATGGGGAAGAAACATCGTTGCCGTCAAATCGCTCGCGACCGACCAGCTTACCCCCTGCAAATCCTCCGTCAGCTTCTTAAGCGTATGGACATCCGGCTGCTCGCCAAACTGGAACTGGATTTCCCGTCCTTTGCTCCAGCGCGACTTCAGCTCATCCAGTCCGCCGTCATAGATAATTCTTCCATCATCGAGCATGATCACCCGGGTACAAAGCGCTTCAATATCCTGCAGGTCATGGGTGGTGAGGAGAATTGTCGTGCCCTGCTCACGGTTGATTTTCTTCAGAAAATCCCTGATTTCGGTCTTCACGACAATATCAAGGCCAATGGTTGGCTCGTCCAGAAAAAGGATGGAAGGATTATGAAGCAGCGAAGCCACCAGCTCGCAGCGCATCCGCTGGCCAAGGCTGAGCTTGCGCACGGGACGGTTCAGCAGCTCACCCAATTGCAGACGCTCCACCAGCTCATTCAGCCGCTGTTTGAATTCCGCCTCCGGAACCCGGTATACTTTGCGCAGCAGCTGGAAGGATTCAATCACTCCGATGTCCCACCACAGCTGGCTTCTCTGGCCGAATACGACTCCGATGCCATTGACAAATTTCTCCCGCTCCTTAAAGGGAACGAAGCCATTGACCTGAATATGCCCGGATGTGGGCACAAGAATACCGGTCAGCATCTTGATCGTTGTGGATTTGCCGGCGCCATTCTCTCCGATATACCCGCAAATTTCACCCTGCGGAATAGAGAATGAGATATCTTTGACCGCTGTAATTTCGTTATATTCACGCTTGAACAGATCCTTCAGCGCTCCTCCAAGCCCTTCACGGTTTTTCTGCACACTGAACTGCTTGCGCAAATCTTTGACATCAATCGCTAGCATTGCAGCAGCTTCCCCTTTTCTCTTCGACATTTCCTGGGAAATGTTCGGCATTATTTTCGATTTCTCTATCTATTTATACGCTCACCAGCCTATCCGTTCAAGCAGGAAAATCAATGATTCTTCTTCCTGCCCGTTTTTTTTGGCGGGAAATGATGCAGCTTTCCACCTATTCTGAAAAAACCTTAATCCTTTTCACCCAAATATTTCCTATATCTAAGCGGGATGATGAGGTAAAATGTAGGGCAGGAAAAGAAGGAATTGTCCGCCGTTGCAAGCTTTCACGCCTGTTTCCAGCACGAAATTAACGGATAAAGAGCTGAGAATCCGATTTAGAAGATAAAACTTGCGTCTATACGATAAAACATTTTATAATTTTATGATGAAGAGCAGCTACAACCGATTTCCCGTTACCAGGGAAGAACTGCCAGGATACGTTCTTTTCGGCGATGCGCGCAATCTTCTTCGATCAGATGCGGCCGGTTGCAGACCAATCTAAGCAATTCTAATAAATAAGGAGGAACTAACAAGGATGCCGCGGCTGAAGGAAAAAAAGAAAAGACCATGGTTAAAACCACTCATTATCGTCTTGTCCGTCCTATTTGTTGTCGTGGGAGGCGTGGGCGCCTACGCTGCTTATCAGGGATATGGTATATATAATTCATTGGATACGCTTCAAAAACCGAAGGAAGAATCCCGGTTTGGCCAGTTTGAGGAGAAGGAAGCCGAGAAACCGGCGGAGTGGGAAGGAACGGAGCGCGTCAACATTCTGCTGATGGGCGGCGACAACCGCGGCCTGGAGAAGAATGAGGCGGCACGGTCAGATTCCATGCTTGTCGCTTCGATTGACCCTGTTACGAAGAAAGCCCATTTATTTTCTGTCCTGCGTGATACCTACGTGCCGATCGAGGGACACGGCGAGGGCCGGGTGAATACGGCGCTTGCGCTGGGAGGGCCGAATCTGGCCATGAAGACGATTGGCGAGATGCTCGGCCTTGATATACAATATTATGTTTATACGGACTTTGAAGGCTTCAAATCGTTGATCGATGCGATCGGCGGCATTGATTTTGATGTCGAGAAGAATATGAACTATGTTGATAATGCCGATGGCAACCGCTACGATATCCATCTCAAAAAAGGCTTCCAGCATCTGGACGGCGAACATGCGCTTATGTATGTCCGTTTCCGCCACGATGCCATGAGCGATTTTACACGCACGGAGCGCCAGCGCAATTTCCTTGATACGGTAGCTGACAAGCTGAAGAACGGCTGGAATTTGCTGCGGATGAAAGAGATTCTGGACAGCGTGAACCCCTATATCGAAACGAATCTGGAAGTATCCGATATGATGAAGCTGGCCCAGCTCGGCGTCAAGACCCATTTGGCCGGCCAGGCCCAGGTACCTCCGATGGATAATATCGGAGACCGGAAGGTTTCAGGCGCTTCCGTTCTTTCGATCCGCAATGAAGAGGAGCTCCTGAGCTATGTGCAGCAAGTTTTGACCGAGGATAATAAAGCTGCGGATCCGGCAGGCGAGCCCGACTCCGGCAGCCCTGCAGCAAACAATAGCGATTCAGAGGCAACAGCGAAAGCAAATAAGTAACACGGCTTATACACAAAAGGGTGAATTCGCGAGCGGATCGCCCTTTTGTTGTGTGATCCTATTAGAAACGCAGGAGGTATGAACCCATGACATTGAATCATAGCCGTTCCGAGGCGCTTTATAGCGATGCACTGGAACATATTGTAGGCGGGGTGAACAGCCCGTCGCGCTCATTCAAGGCGGTTGGCGGCGGCGCGCCCGTATTTATGGAACGGGCCGAAGGGGCTTATTTCTGGGATGTCGACGGCAACCGCTACATCGATTATCTATGCGCATACGGACCCATCATTACGGGCCATGCCCATCCCCATATTACGGAAGCGATCATTCGCGCTGCGCGCAGCGGCACCTTATACGGCACACCGACCGAGCTGGAAATCCAGCTCGCGCGTATGCTGAAGGCTGCCATTCCTTCGATGGACAAGGTGCGTTTTGTCAATTCCGGCACGGAAGCGGTCATGACGACCATCCGGGTGGCGCGCGCGTATACAAAACGCAATAAAATCATCAAGTTCGCCGGCTGCTATCACGGCCATTCCGATCTGGTGCTTGTGGCCGCCGGATCCGGCCCTTCCACGCTCGGTATTCCCGACAGCGCAGGAATTCCTCCCAGCATCGCCAGCGAGGTTATTACGGTTCCTTTTAATGATCTGGACGGACTGCAGCAGGCATTGGCGCGCTGGGGCGATGATGTCGCTGCGGTAATGGTGGAGCCGATTGTCGGCAATTTCGGCATGGTGATGCCGGTTCCGGGTTTTCTGGATGGCTTGTGCCGGATGACGCGGGAAGCAGGCGCACTGGTTATTTATGATGAGGTGATCAGCGGCTTCCGCTTCCATTACGGCAGCGCGCAGACTTACGACGCATTCCCCGATCCGCAGGCGATTGAGCCCGATCTTACGGCGCTCGGCAAAATCATCGGCGGCGGCCTGCCCATTGGCGCTTATGGGGGCCGCAAGGAAGTGATGGCCCAGGTGGCGCCGCTTGGGCCGGCCTATCAGGCGGGGACAATGGCGGGCAACCCGGCATCCATCTCGGCCGGAATTGCGTGTCTGGAGGTTCTTCAGACAGCGGGTATCTATGAGCAGATGGACAAGCTTGCCGTAAAGCTCGGTGCTGGCCTCAAGCGGCTGGCCGATGAGCATGGCATCCCGCTTACCATCAACCGGATCCGCGGGTCGCTTTCCACCCACTTCTGCCCGAGTCCGGTGACGAACTATGAAGAGTCCCAGCTTGCCGACGGCGAACAGTTCGCCCGGTTCTTCCGGCTGATGCTGGAGCAGGGGATCTGCCTGGCCCCCTCCAAGTATGAAGCCTGGTTTCTGACCACGGCCCATACTGAAGCGGATATCGACCAGACCCTTGCCGCAGCGCGGATTGCCTTCCAGGCTATGAGCCGGGATTCGTAGCAGGTTCACTCTTCTAATGTGCATGACCTGCCTGCCAAGGCAAAGCGGCAATCTCCGTCTGCGGTGAGGCAATATATAGGTGAAAAAAGCCTTCCGGCAGCGGAAGGCTTTTTTACGGGGACAATTCAAATGTTGTTATCCGAAAATGGCGGAAATCGTAATGATGATAACAGGAAGCAGCAGAATGCCGCCCAGCACAACCCAACTGACCGGATGCGCCATATTCATGGTCCATCCTACTCCCAGACGTTTATCAACCATTATGGACGGATCGTCGGGATTATAATAGATAATGCCCCCGCCCTTCCAATGATGATCTTCGCTCACAGCAGCCGACGATTGCTGATCGAGACCTTTTTTTCTAAGGACCACCATAAACCCGATGCAGGAGCCAATCAGTACAATTGGCAGAAAGACCGTTATTTTATTAAGCATATCCTCCGACCAGCCATAAAACATAGATGCCTGGATATAACTGAAAAGAACAATTATAAACAAACAAAGAAAGTAGAGAAACTGGGAGTTCGAGCGTCTGAACTTCTGCTGCTTCATCATGGATTCGTCCGGCTTGGCAGGATCCAGCTGCTGTTTGGCGGTACGAATCGTGAAACTTGTAAAGAGAAATAAACCAATCATCAGCAGTTGGATCATATTCAGCATAAACACGGATCCGAAACCTTTTTCAGAGAATCCATCCGCTTCAAAACGGGCATTATAATGAGTGGTTATGATATCGGGAATACTGTCCCAGCGGATAACCGCAGCAACTACGGAGATGACGACGATCAACAGCGGGATCAGATACCAGCGGTTGCTGATCGTCAAGGGCTGCTTGCGGAAGTTCAGGTTGGCCACGCGCTTCGATTGCGGCAGCTGAGCCTCCCAGCCTTTCTCCTGCTTGAAGCGCAGTGCCTTGCGGTATCCTGCTGCATGAGCCAGAACAAAACCGATGATTTGCACAAGCGTTGCGGCAAGCAGGACGGTTTCCGACATCTCTCCCCGCCACCAGCCGACGATCCCGCCGACTGCAGCCGCACACAGCATAACGATAGCCGCCATGGCCAAATAACTGCCGCGCGCTTCTCGAACCGCTTGGTCTTCGCGGTATTGTTCGGGAACATAGACACCAAACAGCAATGAACGGGAGCTTGCAAGCGGTATGAAAATAAACACAGCACCCATGGTTAAAAACATCACAATCGAAAAGATCCAGATCCCCCACATTTGATCCATATGCCTTATTCCCCTTTTTGTTGTAAGTTATTGCTTCGGTAAACCTCTTGAGCAAGCTTCAGGAATTCCGATTCGGTCATTCCCCGGACGATGGCTTCGGCGGACAAGGCCCGAAATTGCTGCCGCAGCTTTGCAGTAAACTCGGCGGTTACGCCGGGCATCGTATCGGGCTGCACGACAACGCCCTGCTTGCGGTGAACCTGGAGAAAACCGTCCTGCTTCAAGGTTTGATACGCTTTATTCACGGTATGCAAATTGATTCCAAGGTCTGACGCCAAACTTCGCACAGACGGTAGCGGTTCACCCGGCTTCAACTGCCCCCTAGCGATGCCTTCAATGAGCTGCTCCGCAATTTGCGTGTAGATTGGCGTTTCCGATTGCAAATCCAACTCAATGAACATCATGGTTAGCCTGCCTCTCTATAAAAACGAAAAAGAACATTCACTCCAACATCTGTTATACAACAACTATAACAGATGACATTCAATCACGCAAGAAGCCCGATAAAAAAACAAAAAAGTGTATTCCCCGAACATCGTCAATCTGTCGGGGAACACACTTTTATGCGCTTACTAAATGATCATTACGCGGCTGTCTTACACTTTGGCCAGCTCGTCTACAAGCTGCTCATGAATCGCTCCATTTGTCGCGATCACATTGCGCACACCCAGGTTGTAAGGATCGCCTTTATAATCGGTCACGCGTCCGCCCGATTCCGAGACAAGCAGGGACCCTGCTGCCAAATCCCAGGAATTCAGGCCAATTTCCCAGAAGCCGGTAAGCCGCCCGCACGCCACATATGCCATATGCAGCGCAGCCGACCCACCGGAGCGGATATTGCGCACCTGAGGGGCCAACGCCTGCAGCCCCTTCATATTGAGCGGCAGCGCAACCTTCTGATCGGCCGGGAAGCCCGTTGCCAGGAGACTTTCGCTGAGCGTGCTTTCCGTTGATGTCCGCATCGGCTTGCCATGGACATAAGCGCCTTTGCCTTTTTCGGCCACAAACAACTCGTCCCGCATGGGATCATACACAACCCCGACGATCACTTCCCCCCTGTACGAAAGCGCAATGGAGACGGAAAAGAACGGGAATCCGTGCACGAAATTTGTGGTTCCGTCGATGGGATCAACCACCCATAAATATTCGGCATCGCGAAAACTGTTGAGCGCTTTGGCTGAAGCCTCCGGACCTGGCTCCACGCCTTCCTCGCCGAGAAACGAATGGTGGGGAAAATGAGTCAGCACCAGATTGCGTATCATCATTTCCGAGCCTTTATCCACCTCGGTCACAAGGTCGGTGGGAGAGTATTTTAACGACAAGCTCGTATAATTTCCAATTTTGGTTTTGATCCATTCGCCCGCTTTGGACGCGCAATTAATGGCCACGGCGGTAAAGCTTTTGCCCCCGATTACAGGCCTGTTATACTCATCGCTCACGGTCTATCACACTACTTTCCTATGAGTTCCTCTATTTGTATACTCTATAAGTATACGTTACCATAACTTCAAAGTTTCGCCTAAGTTCTCTGCGTGCAGGGCTACAGCTTTGCCGCTCCCTCGACCATTAATTCAACCGACAACAGTAGGAGTGTGATCCGCAGCAGCCACATCAGCCCTCTGCCGCTCATGCGGCTGGCAACATGCGCTCCAAGCTTCCCACCGATCCACGCTCCGGGTACTAGCGCGAGCACGATCCATAGATCCACTTCCCCCAACCACAGATGAACGCCGCTGCCCAGGAGGGAGGACAGAAAGATGACAAACATCGAGGTCGCCGCGGCCAGATGAGGCGGAAACCGGAACAGCAGCACCATAACCGGGACAAACAAGGAACCTCCGCCAATCCCGAACAGACCCGAAATCAGTCCCACAAAAAAACCGATGATCAAAGCGGGCGCAACCGCATACCCGTAGGTGTGCTCCATCCCTTCCTGATCGATGTAGCTGCGCTCCACCGGCCATTTGCGCGAGACCGGCTTCAGGAAATCCCTGGCTACCAGGAGTGCAGCCATTAACAGCATAAACAAGCCGAATACAAGCTGAAAGCTGCCATCCTTCAAATAACCGGTCAATGCCGAGCCGATCATCGCCGCGGGTCCGCTCGTCATAAACAGCAGCCACCCGCTTCGGAAATCGACTCTGCCCTTCTTCGCGTACGCCAGTGTTGAAGCAAGCGCTGTCACAATCAGGGCGCACAAGGATGTGCCGACTGCCGTCGTATGGTCGATCTGCGCCCCGGTGAGCTGCGGGCCAAGGAGTACAAGGGCAGGAACGATAATGATCCCTCCGCCCAGTCCGACAATACTGCCGAACATCGCGGCGATCAGTCCCAGAAGCAGGAGCAGCCCAATCTCAAGCATGCCCGATCCACCCCATTTTCCCCTATCATTCGAATCAATTTCATCATTGCATTTTCAGCTTAATCTTTCACAATAGGTTGATTGTATACATCCAACTAAACGACACGCCGTGAAGCTTAAGCGATTTTCCCTAATTATGAAATGGATTCAATTATGTATATATTATACCCTAATTTTTTCACGTCAAGACTTCGGCTGTTTGCTGCCCGTCAGTTTCGATCATGGAGGGGGGCATAACGAATAGCCGGGTACGTAAGAGGATCGATACTGCAATGATCCTCAATCGTATCCCGGCCGGCTTTGTTCACTGCGTGTGTCTCTTTACTTACAAGTTCAGGTATTGGATGGCTACTCCTTCAAGGAGCCGACCATGGCCCCTTTGATGAAGTATTTCTGAAGAAACGGATACACCATCAGAATCGGAGCTGTGGCGAACAAGGTAATCCCGGCCTTCAGCATTTCCGGTGTCAGCAAGCTGACCAGCTCTGTCGTCGTTGCCATCTGGTTGGCCTGTTCTTCCATAATCAGATTGCGCAGCAGCACCTGCAGCGGCAGAAGATCTTTATCGCGAATAAACATTAAGGCGCTAAAGTAAGAATTCCACTGTCCAACGGCATGGAACAACGCAATTGTTGCGAATACCGGACCGGACAACGGAACGGCTACCCGCCATAGAATACCGAGCTCGGAGCAGCCGTCAATCTTGGCTGCCTCGAACATTTCGCTGGCAATGCCCTGAAAGAAGGTTTTCATAATGATGACATTAAAAGCGTTCAAAGCGCTGGGAATCATAAGCGCCCATAACGTATCCATCATCCCCAGCGAGCGAATCAGCAGATAGTTCGGAATTAACGGCGCCGAGAAAATAAAGGTCAGCACAATTCCCCGCTGCACCCATCTGCGGCCTTTCATCTTCGGCCGCGACACGGCATAAGCCAAGGTTGCGGTAAAAACCAGGGCGAATAACGTACCCAGAACCGTTATCGTAATGCTTACACCCATCGCATTCCACATATTTCCCATGCCGAAGATGGTTTTATACACTTCCACATTGAAGCCTTTGGGCCAGAAGCTCACCAGCTTTGCATTCGCATAAACAGGCGAACTGAGCGAGACAGCGAGCAGATGCACGATCGGGGCAATCATGCTCAAGCACAAAATGATGAAGAATATCCCATTGACTGCAGGGAACAACTCTATTTTCTTTCTGCCGGGCATAAGACCGCTCCTTCCTGGGGTTGGAATATGGAATTTAGTAAATGCTCTCCCCCGTCGTTTTGCGGCTCAAGGCATTCAGTCCGACAACCAGAATCAGACCGACAAGCGATTTGAATATCCCGATTGCCGTAGTCAGACTGAATTGCGAGCTGAGCAGCCCTACCCGGTAAACGTAGGTATCGATGACTTCCCCAACGTCGCCAACCAGCGGATTCAACATAATAAGCACCTGCTCCACATTGGAATCGAGCACATGACCGACGCGCAGCAGCAGCAGGACTACGATTGCCGGCATGAGGGAAGGCAGCGTAATGGACCACATCTGACGGAGACGGCCGGCACCATCAACCTTGGCCGCTTCATATAAGCTTGGGTTAATGCCGGATAAGGCCGCCAAATAAATGATCATGCCCCACCCCATCTCCTTCCAGATTCCCATTCCGACAATGATGCTCCGGAAGTATTCCGTCTGCGTCACATAGTCGGTATTGGGAAGTCCTGTCCATCCAAAAAGCATGTGAAGGAATCCGTCCTGCGTCAGCAAATTGATGAAAATGCTCCCCACAATAACCCATGACAGGAAATGTGGCAAATACAGCAAAGTCTGCACCCAGCGTTTGAACCATGTTTTGGCAATCTCATTCAACAGCAACGCAAGAATGAGCGGTGCAGGGAAACCAAACAGGAGCGAATATAAGCCGAGGAGCAGCGTGTTTACAATAATTCGATAGAATTCCGCGTAGGTGAACATGTTCTCGAAATGCTTCCATCCTACCCAGGGGCTGTCCTTGATTCCGGAGAAAATGTTGTAGTCCTGAAAAGCGATCACATTGCCAAACATCGGAACATAGCGGAAGAGGACAAAATGGATAATACCGGGCAGAGCAATCAACCAGAGCAGCAGCAGGTCGTTTGATTTGATTTTGTTCAGCATGATTGAACTCCCCCCGTGCCTTTATTCTTGGTGAAAGTCATTATACCAGGCTGTCGCTTCCTGAATCATTTCGGTGCCGCCGCGCCGTTTCCACTCGGCTACAAAGTTATCGAAAGCGGGATCAATTTCTTCTTTGCCGGTGATGACTTTGGCGAACATATCCAGAAACAAAGTACCTGCATTTGTCCCCGGAACCAGCTCGGGCTTGGTTTTCATACTTTCCAGGATCGGCATATGCAGCGCGTCGTTTTTGACGACATTTTTAGCAGCTGTCTGGATGCCTCCTCTCAAAATTTCGGAGTATGGTGCCACATCCAGCACTCTGTCCATCATTCGGCCGTCTCCGCGCGGGTTAATCGACAGCTGATAGAATACGGCTGCATCATTATCTTTGTTCTCAGGAGCACTGGCATCCCACTTGGCTTTATTGTCGGCTATGGTGTAATTGTAGTCCTTGATGCCCATTGCGAAGAAATCGTCGGCTTCATCCGACCAGGCCCAATTCAGGAACTTGATGGCTTCCACGGCATGATTGTTCCGGGCCGGCATGACCCAAACAAAGTAAATTTGATCGCCTTGCGCCACGAGACCCTTTCCTTTAGGTCCTTGCGGAGATTCAATCATCGATATTTTGACATTCTTCTCATTGGCAAAAAGGTCCGGGTTCCAGTTTGAGCTGAAGTTCGCAACATCATGGAGCCAGGTTCCTCCTTTCCCCTGCTTGATCCCGGCTTCCCAATCGGCCGATTTATTCGTGAACAGATTGGGGTTGATGTAACCTTTATCGTATAAGTTCTTCCAGAACTTCAAAGCGTCCTTGATTTCCGGCTGAATCATTCCCGGCTCCAAATTTCCGTCTTTCAGATACCATATATTTGGATCCGCGCCAAATTCGTTGAAGAACAGGGCGGAGTAGGTCAGGTTCTCCCGGACATAAAGACCATACTCATCGTCCTTATCTCCGTTGCCATTCATATCTTCTTTCTTCACCGCTTCAAAATAGTTCAGATAATCGTCCAGCGTCTTGGGCTGCTGCATGCCAAGCTTGTCCAGCCAGTCTTGGCGGATGTACACCACCCGCGAAGAGGGAAGTGCGGAAAGCGCAGGAATGCCGAATATTTTACCGTCTTTGCTGACCTTTGGGCTTTTCCATGCTTCGGCCGGAATTTTCTTCTTCAGGTTAGGCCCGTATTTCTCAATTAGCGGGGTCAAATCTTCAAATACACCTTGATCGACTGCTCCCGGGTGCATGGTTGATATAATGCTGTCGGTCCGAATCATATCAGCCAAATCCGCTGAAGCGAATCGAACGGTCATTTGCTGGGTGAAGTCATTGGAATGTCCAAGGAACTCGACATCAAGTTTGGTCCCCGATAATCGGGACAACTCTTTCAAATATGGATCATTTTCTTTTGCCTGCATCGCATATTTGCCATTGGAATGGGATAACAGAATGCTCAAGCTTTCTGCGCCCTGCGCCTCGCTTCCAGCCGCGGTATTCTCTTCATTGCTCTTGCCGCAGCCCGCCAGTACACTTGTTGCTGCAATAATAACAGCAAATACACCAGCCATTGTTCTCTTGGACTTATTCATCGAAGCACGCTCCTCTAATCCGGTTGAAAGGGTATCCCCTTCCCTGCCATAACTTTACGTTTTCTCGTTTTTGCGGGCTATTGTCATTTGTTTGGGTGGCTGACAGCATATAATGATAAAGAAAAATACTGGTGAAGATAACGAACATGGGAGGGGAATGCGACAGATATAAACTTTTCAGGTCTAATCGCGTCTCCATTTGCGAAATTCGCCTGGCGGAACGTCAAACCATTGCTTGAACGTCCGGGTAAAATTTTGCACGCTCGAATAACCCAGCTTGCTGGAAATTTCTTTGATCGGAATATCCGTATGCTCCAACCATTGTTTTGCTTTTGCCATTTTCAGGTCCAATATAAACTCGCTATAGGTTTGACCGGTCTCTCCTTTGAATATTTTACTTAGATAAGACACAGAGAGATTGAAATGGTCTGCAACCATTTGCAGCGAAAGCTCATCCTGCATGCGCTCCTGTACAAATTGAACTACCTGTTTCACTGTACGGGCCTGCTTCGAGACCGCTTCCTTCTCCAGCTGCATCTTCACATCCCGGAACAGCTCATCGTTCAACCAATGTTCCAGTTCGGGCAGCGACCGAAGCCGGTACAGCCGTTCATGGACATCTTCCCCGGTCGCCTGCTGAAGGTCGCAACCAGCCTGCTGAAGCAGAAAGTCCAGCTCCCCAAGCATGTAGGAAAATAGACCGCGGACTGTTTCCGGCTTGAGCTGAACCCGCTGGAGCTCTGCTACCAATTGGGAGAGCAAAGAGGCGGATTCATCCAAATTGCCATGCACAACATTGAAAACGATCTGCTTTTGCAGCTCCACCATCTGGCGGCTTGAACGGAGCAGCCTTTCATCCGCATAACCCGCGACAATCGTAATATCGTCTCCCATCACGAGGCGATAACTTAATAAACCGACAGCCTCCTCAAATCCTTTGCTGATCGAGGAGAAGCCCGGCTGGGAATTGCTGATGGCAATGCTGAGCGGAATCCGTAAATATTGCCGCGCGTTGCCGCGCATCTCATCCGCACATTGACGCAGCCGCTCCCGCGTTTCCGGATTGTCCTCGTCGCAGCCGACAATCAGCACAATTTGTCCAATCTTGGATGCAAACCCTGTGCATCCGGGAAAAGAATGAAAGGTTTCCTCCATCATTTTAAGCATCCCGTAATGAATGACTGCCCGGTCATTCTCCCGGTATGTACGAAGAAAGGCAGGGATATCGTCAGCTTCGGCAACGCATACAAATACCTGGGAGCCCTGAAGCCGCATATTCGCTTTGTCCGCAGCACGCAGAAATTTCTGCTCCGTCAGTTCTCCGCTAAGCAGCATCTGAAACACGCCTTGCTTCAAATAAGGGAACTGTTCATTCAGCCGGTCAAGAAGCTTGCTGTTCGCTTCCGCCAGTTCCACCATATAGTTGTCGAGAGCAGCTAATCCGTCGTCTCTGCGCAGCTTTTCACCTTGAAAGGGAGGCATCACCTTATCCGACAGCCGCTGGATCGGGACATACATCCATCCGCTTCCGATTGCGGCAGCCAAAGTCCAGAAAACAGCCAGAAGACCAGCCACAATCCAGGTTGTAAGCTTGATGTGTTCGGATTTCGAAGTAAGCTCCGCCATAGGTGTCATTGCAATGAACGTCCAGTCATTGTGCGATGACTTCTGCGCATGAACTTTATAGGATACCTCATTAATCTTCAACGTTTTCGAGTTGTTTCGTTTGTTATCGAGCAGCAAGGACTGTGGTACGATTGCATCCAGCGTTTTGCCCATTTCATCAAGCTTTGAGCTGATGATAATTTGATTGTTGTTATCGGCTACCAGAATGCGTGTGCCTTGGTTTTGCTCCAACGAACCTACGAACTCAAGAATATTTTCAGGAGCGACTTGCAGAACAAGCACCCCTTCGGTGTAATAAGACGATATGGGTATCGGCCGAAAATGAAGCAAATTGGCTTGGTCATGAAAGGTATGGGCGGGAACAAAAAAGGATTGATTCGATGAGGGCTTCATTTTGTCCAAAATGTTGTAGAGCCCGGTTTGAGCGTAGGAAGTCGGATCGTATTCATCGGAAAAGATAAAATTATTAAACCGCTTATACAAGATGGAAATGTGATACTTGACAGGCGAAGTGCTGCGGATACGCCGGATTGTCTCATTCAGCTCCAGCGTCTCCGCCAAATTCTCGATGCCTGGTCCATTCTTGACGGATTTCTCTACATTGAGGTTCGTCGCAATATAGATCGAGGCCATGTTCAAGCTGTTCGTGAACTGATTCAATTGCACCTGAATTTGACTCAGCATATACCGGTTATGTTTGTCGACTTCCGTCTGGATACTTCGCGAGGCTGTGTAGGAAGAGAAAAGCCCTACTGACAGAACCGGAAATATACTCAGAACAATAGAGTAAAGAAGCAGCTTTCTCTTGAATGAAACGCCTGTCATTCTCACAATCTTTACAAACTGACTTCTTCCCAACATATACTTCCCCCTTTCGATGTCTTAAAAACAGAGTAGGCAGAGGGAGGTTGGATGAATTAGGCTATGAAATGTCCGCAATCCGCTCGGATGACCTATAATTTCACTGTGGCTCCGCTGCGGCGGCTTTGATTCGCGCATTCCAGGAAACGGATGATCTCCAATGTTTCTGCCGGGTCGATATCAGACTGTCCAGAATGAAACATAGACATGATGCGCTCCAGCATCCCTGCGTAGGTTGGCTTTGGATGCGCACCGGCCTCCACAAGACGATTTGTTTTAGAGCGGTGAATCAGTGCTCCAAACTGGTTGTTGCCTTTCCTGTTCCCGCGGACAACGCCAATTCGTCCATCCTCCCAAGTCCCTGTAATCACATCATAATCTTCATTGGTCGTAACGGAAAGAGAAACACAGCCCTTGCCCATAATCCGATACAGGATTTCCACCGAATGAATACCATACCAGAAAAAATCCGGAAGTGCCGATTCAATCGTCATGGGACCGTAACAATCGGCTCCAAGGATTTTATCGTCATCCTTCGCTCCCGAAAGTTCTTCTGTCAAGGCTTCCGCATAACGAAGCGAAGAACAGCTCATGAGGGGAACCTTGTACTGCCTGGCCAAAGCAAATATTTCTTCCGCCTCCCTGCTGCTGACTGCCAGCGGTTTATCAATGAAAACAGGCTTGCCGAACGATACGATCCTCTTGAACAAATCCAGATGTACTCTGCCGTCCACGGAAACAAGCAGCACCGCATCACTCTGCTCTGCAACCGCTTCAGCCGATTCGAGAATGGCCACACCATATTTGCCGCTTAACTCCTCGGTATACTTTCCTATCCGGGAATAGCTTAACTCAAAATCCTGCGAGGGAATCCCGGGATACGCCACTTCGATTCTGCCGCCTGCAACATGGTAAGGATGATCCGGATCATTCAATAGAGCCGCAAATGCGGAAACATGGGAGGTATCCAAGCCGATCATTCCGAGTTTTAATGTTTTTGACATGATGAGTTCTCCTTTTTTAGACGCTTTGGTTAATCTGCGATCATGCTCTGTTCGCTATTTTTCTTTGGCGAGCAATTTCCGTATCCCCTGTAAAGTTAAAGCTGAACCTTCTGCCGCTGTGCCGCCCGGAGGCACGTAGTGGGTCTCAATAGTGAACAGGCCTTCATAACCATCCTGTTCCAACGCCTGCAATTGCCCGATATAATCCACCTGTCCCCGTCCGACCGGGACACACGAAGCTTCTCCGGGTCCGCGGAAGACCGCGTCTTTCAGATGCACATGAGCCAATTGATGCTTTACTGCTTCATAACCATCGGGAAATGCTTTACGGCCCAAATAGACTTCGTTTCCGGGATCCCATAACACTTTGAGCGCTGGAGAAGCCGTTTTTTTCGCTAAACGGCCTACTTCCTCCGCACAGCCTCCGTTGCAGGACGGTTCATTCTCCAGCAGCAGAAGCTTGCCCTGCTTATCGGCCGCTCCGGCTGCCTTCTTCAAATAATGGACAATGCTATCCTCAAACTGTTCCGGCATTTCCTCGCGCCAGAATGAAAATATCCGAATACGTGACGTATCCAGCAGATCGGCAAGCTCAAAGGCCCGCTCGAGCAGACGCAAGTGAGCGTCTGCATCCTCCTCTGCCGATTGCCCGAATGTATCCCCACTGGCAGTTGGACGGTTCCGGTCCAGCGGACACTTAAACACAGGCGAAGCAATGGCGGAAACATACAAATCGTGAGCCTCCACACGCCTTCGCACGCTGATAGCCTCTTCATCCGTCAGGCTCATGATGTTCTTCCCGTCCACCATGCGGATTTCTACATGACGAAGACCTTTTTCCTGTATCCATTGCAGGGCTTCGTTGAAATCAGGCGAAACCTCGTCGGTTATAATTCCTAATCGGTCAAGCATCTCTGGCATCTGCTCCCTGTTACAAAATAATTTCCTTGCCTGCCGCCGCAGAAGCGCCTATTCCTTGAATAAGCTCGACCGCTTGTTTGCCATCCCGGCCGGTGACTCTCATCGGACGATTCTGTTCCAGACTCTGCACAATCTCTTCGAGCTGCATCTTATGATACAGGTGGGAAATATCGAGCGGACTTGCGGAACCGTCACTCTGCAAACCTTCCGTGTCCGCAGGTGCCTCAGCTCCCTCCACAGACCAGTGCACAATCGATTGCCCCTGAATCTTAACGGTGCCCCTCTCCCCATAAATATGAATAAAAGGAGGGAATCCGGGCCGGATACTGGTCGAGGACATGATCGTGCCTAATGCGCCGCTTGCGAACTTCACGATGGCTACACCCATGTCCTCCGCCTCCATCACATGTGTCATCGTTGCCGTTTTCCCATAAACGGAATGCACCGGTCCGCCGAGCCACAGCAGCAAATCAATTTGATGGATACCCTGATTCATGAAAGCTCCCCCATCGCCGGCATGCGTTCCCCGCCAATCCGCTGAATCATAATAGTCCTGGGTACGAAAGTAAGGGGTTCCTGCTTCAATCAACAGAATCTTACCCAGCTTCCCTTCAAGCATGATCTGCTTGAGATGGACGATAGGCGGTTCAAATCTGCGCTGGGAAATAACCGATAAACACAATCCTGAAGCCTCCGCCAAATCAATCAATTTCTGCGCTTGAGCGGCCTGCAACGCAATCGGTTTTTCCATGACCAGATTTTTCCCGGCACGAAGAACCGCCTCGCCAATATGGAAATGACTGCCGCTGCTTGTCGTCACACAAACTAGATCCAGATCTGCACGGTTGATTAACTCATGATAATCGGTGGTCCATTCACAATCCGATGCCTGCGCAAATGATTTCGCCTGTTGTTCCGTCCTGCTGGAGACGCATACCAGCCGGGCGTTCGCGATTTCCCGGATGGCGTCGCGGTGAAATGCCGCAATCCCTCCACAGCCTATAATGCCAAAGTTCCACATTCTCGTCACTGTTGTTTCTCCCCCAAACCAATCGTTTAACCCCGCATCACAGCGCCTTTTTCTGGAACATGCTCCATCCGCCAAGAACCGGAGGATTTCCTTGATCCCCAGCCAGCAGCTCCTCGTAGTTCTCTGCCACTTTGCGGAAAGCTTTCGCATATTGCTCGATCTCATCCTTGCGGAAATGCTTGAACCAAGGGATGACGTACAAACGTGCGGAAACCGCGTTTGTTACGGGCAGGTCAGCATCGAGCAGCCTGACATCACGCGAGCTGTTGGCTATGCGTGTAGGTCTGCCGTGATGGTAGACATCGGCATCTTGAAATAATGGATGGTTATGGAGCGGGATATTGCAGCCAGGCGAACACATCGTCACCCCTTCCGCGCGGACGGCTTCGGCAAACCGGGTCACCGACAGTCCGCCAAGCTCCTCCGGCCGATAATGGCCTCGCGCTGCGTACCAGCCTCCCATACGGCTTCCGGAGTCCTGTTCCGGACGATGCGCACGCAGCCCCGGCACACCCTCCAGCAGATCCCAGAAATAGTTCATTGCCAGGCCGATCTGCTCTTGCCGCGCCTCGTAATGCCGGAGTTGAACACGGCCTACAGCCGCGCTGATCTGATGCATGCGGAATTTATATCCTCCCAGCGGCAGGCCCGCATAGGGCTGCAAGTCTGCCGTCTGGATATCGCCGGTGTAGCGCTCGTAATGCCCCATCGCGACAGCACGCTCATAAATCTCCCGGTCATTGCTGACCAGCATTCCGGCTTCCCCGACCGCTAGCGCCTTGCCCGACATAAGCGACATTCCGCCGACATGACCGATCGTCCCAAGCTTCCGGCCTTTGTAGATGCCGCCATGCGCATGCGAAACATCTTCGATGACTTTCACATTATATTTGGCGGCAATAGCCATGATGGCATCCATATCGGCAGGATAACCAAAATAATGGACAACAACGATCGCTTTCGTCCGCTCGCTGATGCAGCGTTCCAGATCCTTCGGGTCCAGGCACAAGGTATCAGGGTCGATATCCGCGAAGACCACAGTGGCTCCAAGTGTATAAGCGGACGTGCATGAAGCCCAGAAGGTGATGCTCGGACAGATAATTTCATCGCCGACTCCCACCCCGCAGCCAAACATAGCAGCAAGCAATGCATTCGTTCCGTTATTGAAGCCCAGCGCATAGTCCACACCAAGCCAATGGCGAAAATCCGTCTCGAACTTCTCCGTCACGTCCGTTCCGGACATTGCCCCTTTTCGCAGCACATCCAATGCGGCGTCCTCGTCTTCCTTCGTAATAATGGGCCAGGCAAACAGATCCCCCGGATCTGTCGTAACTGCTTTTTCTCCGCCTAACAATGCCAGTTGAGTACTCTTCATCTTGCTCATCCTCTCCGATTTTCGCTAGAGCTCTCTGCCATTTATGGTATAATACAATCAGGCAATCAGCTTGCCAAAACCGAAATTCAACCAGTCATTTTATAACCGGAGGCCAAGAGAATGATCGTTTCTCCACGCTATGAGGATGTCAAAGCCATCATGGAATCCAAAAAAGGGAACCTTCCTCTGTATATAGCCGTACATACCGTCCGCAGAACTACTCTCCATCATCATGGTTTTGTCGAGCTCTCTTATGTCATAGAAAATAGAGGGACAGAAACGATCAACGGCGTCAGCCATCAATTGCAGCCCGGCACGGCCTCCTTCCTGCTTCCCCATCATATCCATGAAATTAAAAGTGAGCCTGACCGGCCGATCGTGAAATATTGCTGTATGTTCGATATCAACATCCTGCTAGGTTCGTCCTACGAATCCGAGCTGGCCAGTCTCATTTTCCAGGTTGGCTCTGCAATCCCTTCCTTTGTTGATTTTTCTCCGGCTATGGCCCAGCGTATGAGCAGCATTTTTGAGCTTTTGCTGGAAGAATACAACCGTCAGGACGGAATTGGACGAAGCAGCCTGATCCGCGCCAAGCTGACAGAGGCCATGCTGATGTTTATCCGGGCTTCAGATGCCAGCCAGCCGCTTGCGCTTCAGGAGGTTGAGCCTGATGAAAAAATAAACTTCTGGAAAATCGTGCAGTACATTCATGTTCATTATGCCGAAAAACTTACGCTAGATTGGCTGTCCCGTCATTTCCGCGCCAGCACCCCCTACATCAGCCGCTCCTTTAAGAAGCATCTTGGCCGCAGCTTTCTCGAATATCTGCATACGCTGCGGGTGGAAAGCGTCGTAAGCATGCTGCTGTCCACCAATATGCCTCTTATCGATATCGCTGCTGAAGCCGGCTTTGAATCGTACCGCAGCTTCTCTCGTGTATTCCGCGAGGTGCACGGGCAATCGCCTAGCGACTACCGCAAGGCTTATAAATCCGTTAATGAAGGCTAATGCTGCCCGAAGTGTGAAGGCTGCTGCCAGAATCAGTAGAGGGCCTTGCAAAACAGTGCGTTTTCTTGCCGGTTGACTCCTATCCCATAACAAAAGAACCAAAAGGATCCCTGCTCGAGCAGCAGGGATCCTTTGGTTCTTCATGAATTTAGTGGTAGGGAAGAGCATGCAGTCAATTCACTTCAATGCTCGCACCGTCGATAATCCGGATGCCCGGTTCCTGCAAAGCCAACTGGCTAAGATCCTCCATCAGCTTGAATAAAGCGGTGTCTTTGCCTTTGGCCTCCAACATAACGTCCAGCCTTGCTGTCGAGCCTGCTGTCTCCTGCAGAAACCTCAGCAGAGGCCCCGCCTCAATGAAGTCTGCATGACTGCGCGGATCGTTCGCGCTTCTGGGACTGGAGGCGTGGATCTTCGGCGGGAGCACAGCAACAACAGCTTGTCCGCCTTCAGACGCCATGCCCGCCTGCCCTGCAGGCACTCCTCCGGACTCAGGCAGCACATCGGCCATACGATTCCATGTCCGCAATACACGGGGCCACAGCTCTCCATACACCGAAGCTTCACTCTCATTCCCGTCATTGACGGCATGATGGTGGATATCCAGCACCATGGGGGCGCCGACCGCTTCTGCCGCTTCAAGCGTTTCGCGGACGGTAAAGGTTTTATCATCATTCTCAAGCGTAATCCGGCTTCGGATCTTTCCTGGAAGACCGCCGAATTGTTTCACGAAACGCTCGGCAGATGCCAGCTTGTCCCCGTAGGCACCGCCCACATGAATATTGCATTTGGCTTCTTCGCCCAGTCCCATCGCTTCCAGCATCTGCAGATGATAAAGTAAATCCGCTTCAGACTTCGCCAGCACCTCGGCACGCGGAGTGCTCAGGACACAGAAATGATCCGGATGGAGCGACACGCGCATTCCTTTCTCCTTCACGAAAGTCCCCACAGCCGCGAACGCCTCCGCAAGCGCCGGCCATGGAGACCAGTCCTGCAGCTGTTCATGCGTAGCTAACGGGATAAGCTTCGAGGACATGCGGTAAACCATAATATCATGGGCATAACTGTGACGCAGCAGACGCAGCGTAGTTCTAATATTCTCTTCGGCGATGCGCTCCAGTCTGCGCAGAGCGGCCTCACGATCCGGCAGTTTCGAGAAATTGGCGTAGGTCATCGTGCGGGAAGGTGAGGCGTTCTCAAGCTGCAGACTCATCGCGACAAAGCCAAAGCGGACAATCATGCATGCTCTCCAAAAAACATCTCATAAGCTAAAGCCGTTTGCACCCGTGCTTCCTCATCTGTCAGCTTGCGGATCAGTTCCATTTCCACCTGCGTTATTTCTTCGCCCTGAAAATTAATTTCCGCAATCGAAACCAGAATGCGTACTATGGCAATAGCTTGATTATTAGGCGTGTACGCAATCACCTTCTGGCCGGTCGGATAAACGCGAAATCCGCTCTTAACCATTTTGCTGCGGCCGTATTCAAGCAGTTCGTTCAGCTCATTGTCATTTTTGAACTTGCAGACCGAATTAAACTCCGACTGGAATCCCATATCCAGTTTCCCCCTCCCGATTATTTGTAGCTGAATCCATAAATGACGCTTCATCCAGGGGCCAAGCCACCCGATCCGGCGATAATCAGACCGGGTCCGCTCCCCCGTACTCAATACGCTGCTTCTCCGCATGGCGCGCTATCGCAAGTCCAATCAGGGTATCCAGCAGCTCCGAATAGGGAACGCCGCTTTCCTTCCACATCAGGGGGTACATGCTGAAAGGCGTGAAGCCCGGCATTGTATTGACCTCGTTGATAAAAATCTGGCCGTCGCTTTTACGCAGGAAGAAGTCCGCACGGGCGAGGCCCGAGCCGTCGATCGACAGAAAAGCGCGCACGGCCATTTCCCGGACGGCCTCCGCCGTTTCCGCCGGGATATTGGCGGGAATATGCATCATCGATTTGCCGTCGATATATTTCGCCTTATAGTCATAAAATTCACTGGAGGAGGTGATCTCTCCTACCACGGATGCGCGGGGTTCGTCATTGCCGAGCACGCTCACTTCAATCTCGCGGGCATCGACAAATTCCTCGACGATGACCTTGCGGTCGAAGCGCAGGGCATAATTGACGGCGGTGATCAGTTCCTCGCGGTTGCGGGCCTTGGAAATGCCTACGCTGGAGCCCAGATTGGCCGGTTTAATGAAGCAAGGATAGCCCAGCGCGACCTCGATTTCCATAATAAAAAAGCCATGATCCTTCTCCCATTGGGTCCGGTTGAAATAACGGTACACACATTGCGGAAGGCCGTCCTGGGCAAATATTTTCTTCATCGTTATCTTGTCCATGCCAACGGCCGATGCCAATACGCCCGCGCCCACGTAAGGGATGTCGGCCATCTCCAGCAGCCCTTGAATGGTGCCGTCTTCGCCGAAGGTTCCATGCAGGAGCGGAAAAACCACATCCATAAAGGGACCCTCCCCCTCACTGGAATCCACAGAAGTGACGACACTCGCTTCCGTGCCGGCCGACAATCCGCCGAATACCGGCATTAGTGCTTCCGTACCGGAAGCGGCCCCGGCGCCGGCAAGACGAAGCGGCTCCAGCTCTTCGGGCGGGGACTGGAGCTTCTGTCCCGCCCGCCATTTGCCCTCTTTTGTAATATAGAAGGGAATAATTTCGTAACGGGTATAATCAAAAGCTTTCATGACTGCCAGCGCAGTCTGCAACGATACCTCATGTTCGCCCGAGCGGCCCCCGTAAACGAGTCCGACGCGCACTTTCTTCGCCATAGCTAATCCTCCGGTTACAAATAATTTCCCATTTCAGAAGCATTATCATACATTAAAGGTTGTATTTGCGACGGCGTTAGACTCAAAGCTCATCGGAAATATGAAAAAAGCGGTATTTCGTTTGTTCTGTCCAGGCATATGAATCCCTGTAATCCCAGTAGCGGTGGCGGCTGGGTACGGTATTGGCATTAACCAGCGGCATTCCGGCGGCATCGAAGGCCGTTACGATCGTGCTGTGCTGGTAACGGTTATCCCCGCTCCAGTCATAAATGATGACATCTCCCAGCTCCAGCTGATCGGCCGAATCCACAACCGTTGCCCGCAGGCCGCTTTGGCGGACTCCCGACAGGAACAGCTGCAGCGCGCCGGCAACAGCCCAGCTGTAGCTCCAATTTTCACGACCGGCGTTCCGCTCCCGATACCACCAGCCCGCTTCCCTTTTACCAGTATAGTTCATCGGCGCGTGGCCTGCAAAGAGGCACTGGGACACATAATTCGTGCAATTCACCTCAAAGGTTTCGTAAGCCGGATTCGGTTCATTCCACCACTGGTCGGCATAAGCCGCCGCCAAATCACGCCGGTAACGAATTCCAGTACGCCCTTGTTTGAACTGAGGCATAACTTCATAATTTATATAAGGCATGGATTTCGGCTTTTCTTCATCTTCCGACAGCTGCCCGGCGGTCAGCTGAGAAACAAATGAATCGGACATACTGTATTTGGGACGCCGCTCCATGACAAGCGGTTCAATGCGTATAATCCGGTAACTGCCGCCATCTTGCGCCAGCCACAGCCTCTCCCGCTCCCGCCTGTCCTCTGTGTAGGTGCGGCCAAGCTGCTGAACCGTGCGCTTGATCTTCAGCTCAATCATCGCTGTGGCTTCCGCCATCGATTCGGATGCGCTCATCCGAAGCAGCTCCGCGCTCGTTTCACTGCGCAGCGGGAGAACGCCCCGCCGCAGCTCTTGCTCGCGAAGACGGGAAAGCCTGCGGCGGTATCGGGACATATGATCCAGATCGGTCACAATTCCATCCGCGTCCGGATCGAAACGGTCAATCTCCGCCTGGTTCAACCATTGGACATAACGATGCACGGATGCCTTCCATCCGCCTGGTTCGGACTTTAAGGGCCTCGGAGCATCCTGCGGTCTCTGTGCCATCCGTTCGCTGCGGACCGCTGCCTTGCCGGGCGCTTGCCCCCCCTTGCGTTTTCGTGCACCCGTCCGCGATCTTGCTTGCGGCATCATGATTCCCTCCTTGCATGATTTGGCTGGCAAAGTTGGTTCATTATATGAGACCCGGGACGATTTCATGTGAGGAAGCGAAACATCCGAAGCCAAAAAAACAGAATGCAGATAAATTCCAGCGGCTTCGGGAGAGATTATACTTTCTAAACGGACAGAAAAACGGTATACTTAAGAAAAGAAGCGATTTTGAAATTGTGTTTTATAGAGTGAAACAAGAAACCGGATTTTCCTTTAAATATCACACGGTCATGCTAATGCCATTATTTGATATTTTTGAGGGGGAGGCGCCTTGCGCGCTTGAAGAGAACGGCATGATTCTCAGAAAACTTGTTTTCACAGCCCAAGAGAGCGTTACGGACCATTCTTCTTGGAAAATCGCCCATTATTCTTCAACTTATCTCACAAGGAGGCGTCATTGAATGACATTAAAGAACGATTATTCGGTTCGCGAGTCGCTTGAAGTCGGAGGTAAACCTTACGTTTATTACCGTTTGCAGGGTCTTCAAGAGCAAGGACTCGGAGATATCTCCAAGCTGCCTTTCTCCATTAAAGTGCTCCTGGAAGCGGCCGTAAGACAGTTTGACGGACGCGCCATTACGCCTGAGCATGTCAAGCAGCTGGCAACCTGGGCGGACGGACGCGAGGATAAAGAGATTCCTTTCATCCCGGCACGTATTGTGCTTCAGGATTTTACCGGGGTACCGGTTGTTGTTGACCTGGCTGCCATGCGTGACACCGTTAAGAAATCCGGCGGCGATCCAAAGCAGATCAACCCGCTTGTGCCCGTCGATCTGGTTATCGACCACTCTGTAATGGTGGATGCTTTCGGTTCGCCGGAAGCCCTTGAGTATAACATGAACATTGAGTTTGAGCGCAACGAAGAGCGTTACCGCTTCCTCCGCTGGGCCCAAACCGCTTTTGACAACTTCCGTGCGGTGCCACCGGGAACCGGTATCGTCCACCAGGTCAACCTGGAGTATCTGGCATCGGTAGCCGCAACCAAAACCAAAGACGGCGAAACTGTCGTTTATCCGGATTCCCTGGTCGGAACGGATTCCCATACGACAATGATCAACGGACTTGGCGTTGTTGGCTGGGGCGTTGGCGGCATCGAGGCGGAAGCCGGCATGCTGGGACAACCGCTTTATTTTGTCACTCCTGAAGTCATCGGCTTCCGTCTGACGGGCAGCCTGTCCGAAGGCGCGACCGCAACCGACCTTGCGCTCACCGTAACGCAAGTGCTCCGTAAAAAAGGCGTTGTCGGCAAGTTTGTCGAGTTCTTCGGCCCGGGCTTGTCCAATATCGGACTGGAAGACCGTGCGACAGTTGCCAATATGGCTCCCGAGTATGGCGCAACCATCGGTTTCTTCCCGGTCGACACTGAAACGCTGCGCTTCCTGCGCAATACCGGGCGCACCGAGGAGCAAATCGAGCTGGTAGAGGCTTATTACAAAGCACAAGGCATGTTCCGCACCGACGATACGCCGGAGCCGGTATTCTCCGATATCGTGGAGCTGGATCTGTCGACGATCGTTCCATCGCTTGCCGGCCCTAAGCGTCCTCAGGACCGCGTCGAGCTGACAGCTATGAAAGAATCCTTCAACGGCATTATCCGTACGCCGATCGACAAAGGCGGTTACGGCCTTTCCGACAGCAAGATCGAGGAAATGGTTGAAGTCAAACATGCGAACGGTTCTGTCAGCAAAATGGGAACAGGCGCCGTCGTTATTGCCGCTATTACCAGCTGTACGAATACGTCCAACCCGAGCGTTATGATGGCCGCCGGTCTGGTCGCCAAAAAAGCGGTGGAGCTTGGCCTCACAAAGCCGGCTTACGTCAAAAGCTCGCTGACACCAGGCTCGCTCGTCGTGACCGATTACCTGGAGAAAGCCAATCTGCTTGCGCCGCTTGAAGCACTCGGATTCTATGTGGCAGGGTATGGCTGCGCGACCTGTATCGGTAACTCCGGCCCGCTGCCGGACGAAGTCAGTCAGGCCATTACGGACAATGACATGACGGTTGCTGCCGTACTTTCCGGTAACCGCAACTTTGAAGGACGCGTTCATGCCCAGGTTAAAGCCAACTACCTGGCATCACCTCCGCTTGTTGTGGCTTACGCGATTGCAGGGACGGTTAATATCGATTTGGCTAATGACCCGATCGGTTATGACGGCAAGAACCAGCCTGTCTACCTGAAGGATATCTGGCCGTCTTCCAAAGAAATTTCCGATGCCATTGGCGTAGCCATGAGCCCGGAAGCCTTCCGCGATAAGTACGCCAATGTCTTCACGCAGAACGAGCGCTGGAATCAAATCGATGTGCCGCAAGGCGAAAGCTACGAGTGGGATGACAAATCGACTTATATTCAAAACCCGCCGTTCTTCGAGAATCTGGGTCCTGAAATAAACGACATTACCGACATCAAAGGCGCAAGCGTCCTTGCCCTGCTTGGCGATTCGGTTACGACCGACCATATCTCTCCTGCCGGCAACATCAAGACGGACAGCCCTGCAGGCGAATACCTGGTCAAGCATGGCGTCGACAAAATCGACTTCAACTCGTATGGCTCCCGTCGCGGAAACCATGAAGTCATGATGCGCGGAACGTTCGCCAACATCCGGATCCGCAACCAGGTTGCTCCGGGAACGGAAGGCGGAGTTACCACTTATCTGCCGACAGACGAGGTTATGTCCATTTATGACGCTTCGATGCTGTATCAGAAGAAAAATAAAAACCTGGTCGTTATCGCAGGTAAAGAATACGGAACAGGCAGCTCGCGCGACTGGGCAGCCAAAGGCACAATGCTGCTGGGCGTGAAAGCTGTTATCGCCGAGAGCTTCGAGCGTATTCACCGTTCGAACTTGGTCGGAATGGGCGTTCTGCCGCTGCAATTCCAGGCCGGTCATGGCTGGAGCACGCTCGGAATCACAGGCCGCGAGACCTTCGATATTGTCGGTGTGAACAATGATGTGAAACCGGGACAGGAAATTCATGTCGTCGTTACCCGCGAAGATGGTACTACGTTTGAATTCCCGGCGATCGTTCGTCTGGATTCCATGGTAGATGTGGATTACTACCGCAATGGCGGTATTCTGCAAGCTGTTCTGCGTCAAATGATTGCCAATCAATAAGAAATGACAACCGGCTGCTTTCCCGGCAGCCGGATGTCAAAAGGGCCGTGTCAGAGCAGTTTTTACTGCTGACACGGCCCTTTCTCTATATGACGAAAAAGAAACAGATCCGGACGCCCTCCGTCCAATCCCCTCTCCGCTCCAGCAAGGAAAAACCTTGCTGGAGCCTCTCCCTTATCTGTCTTCCGTGTTCCAAGAAGGAAAAACCTTACTGCAGAAGTTGTTGAGCTTCCTGCACCGGCGCACAGCTTCCATCGGGTAGCGGGGCGATACGTGTTGGCAGTCGAATCGACTTACCGGCTGCTCCCTTCGCCGCTTCAGCAGTTGATCTCGGACGGCTCCCATAAGGGCCGATTGAGCATATGTGATCATCCATACAATTTACGGCGTCATTCACCAGACCTACCAGATGAGGATCAAGAATTCATTGGCGAGTAAAGGAAGTTCATGCTAATGGAATGCACAAAAAACCGTCTCCTTTTAAATGGCTGGGCGATGCCTCCATTTTACTGAGAAACGGTTTAGAATAAAATTTCTGGTTTACCTGGGGTCAGGCAAGGACGCCCTTTCCAATAAGGCAGCAGCGTTTTCAGCTCCTGGTCGGCATTACTTCAGCATAGATCCGATATGGTTAGCGGCTTCAATAATCGCTGACGCCTGCTGACGCATAATCTCAGGGGTCAGCCGGTTGGCGGGCCCCGAGACGGATAACGCAGCCACAAGCTTGCCTGCGCGGTTGAAGATCGGCGAGGAGACCGCCGCGGCGCCCTGCTCCCGCTCTTCTATGCTTGTCGCGTATCCCAGCTTGCGGATGTTCTCGATCTGCTTGCGGAACTGCACCGTATCGAAGAACCCCGGCCAGGACGGATCATGCAGCAGCTCCTCCCGCATCAGCTGGTCCTCAAATGCGATGAGCACCTTGCTGGAGGCTCCCACATATAGTGGCAGACGCACGCCTACTGGAGCTACTCTGCGCACCGCCTGATTGCTCTGGACAGCCTGAATCCGGATCCGCTCATTGCCATCGCGCAAATACAGGCTTACGGTCTCGCCAAGCATATCCCGAAGGCGCTCCATCTCGGGCAATCCCAGCACTGCCGGGTCGTCCGTACCAGACATATTGGCGGAAAGCTCCCAGATACGCAAGCCCAGCCTGTAGCGCTCGGATGCCAGGTCGCGGATAACAAACCCTTTATCCTCCAGCGTTGCGAGCATCCGGTGAACCGTACTCTTGTGCAGGCCGACACGATCCGCAATTTCCGTCATCGGCCACTCGTTTTTGACTGTGAAACAAAGCAATATATCAAGCGCCCGTTCTACGGCGCGAACGGTCGATTTGCCATCCTCGGGCATAAAGCTTCCACCTCTTTATCAGTTTCATTCAATGAAACTAAGTTACAACTAGTATAACTCATGACTGGCTTAAGCGAAAGCGGGAGGAGATATTTTCTATCTATTTTTACAGTCAGATTACAAGTTACTAACAATACGCCGATAATCATTGACAGGCACTTGTTCCCACCCCTATCATAGGATTAAAGGACCACAACCCGGTGCTTCAAACATGCAATTTGATTCCAGCTGCTCAGCTTGCTCAGCTGAGGATTCGACATCGGACGCCTGCGTCCAATCGGGCGATAGGAACCTTGAATATCAATTATTAAGCGTTTTCATTTTATACTTCTAAGGGGGACTTCATCATGAGCACATCTGCTATTCCGATGCTGCCTGCCGGATTTACGCCGGAAGGCTCACTCCCATCCCCTCGGCATTCGCTTCAGCCTGCAGGCAAGACTATCAGCAGGGCGCGCCGCCGGCATGCCGCGATTGCTGTCGTATCCGCATTTATGGCTCTGCTGCTTGTCGCTATTGTTGCTTTCCATGGCTATGTGGCCTGGATCATCGCCCATCCCTATGTCGCGCCGCTGACCTCTAATCCTCAAATCGCCAAAGGGCTTGATTATAAAGATGCGAATTTTCCCAGCAAGAGCGGCCGCACTACCGTTCACGGCTGGTACATCGGCGCTAACGCCGCCGCAGCGCCGCCTGTTTATAAGACCGCTGCTGCTTCCACCGACCAGAATGGCCAGGTAGACGCCGCGTCGCCAGCCGCCTCCAAACGAACCGTGATCTTCAGCCACGGCTACGGGGCGAACCGCGAAGAAACGTGGGTGCCGATGTATGAGCTTGCCGCTCTGCTGCACCGTCTGCATTATAATGTTCTGATGTTCGATTATGGTTATGCGTCCGAGCAGGACCGTTCGCCGGCGACCGGCGGCATTGAGGAAGCGCAGCAGCTGCTCGCTGCCGTCCAGTACGCCCGCGAGCAAGGGGCCGAGCAAGTGGTGGTATGGGGCTTCTCGATGGGAGCCGGAACCGCCTTGCAGGCAGCCCTGCAAACCGATGATTCGGATAAAATCGATGCGCTGATCCTTGACAGCCTGTTTCTGCCCAGTCCGGAATCCTTATTCAATAATGTCAGGCAGTATCTGGACCTGCCCCGCTTCCCTTCCCTGCCGCTGGTGCAGATGATGCTGCCCTTCTGGACAGGGACCAGCTTCAACCAGATTCCGGCTCAGCAGGTAATGCAGACCTCGTATACGATCCCAACGTTTATTATGCACGGCACGGAGGATCTGAAGGCGCCGATTGCAACCGCGGAACATATCGCATCCAGTCAGGCTAATCCTCTCTCCCGGGAATGGATCGTCCAGGGAGGCAAACATGAGCTGTTGTTCCAAACCCGCCCGAAAGAATATATTCAACGTGCCGCCTTGTTTCTCAGCCAGGTGGACGCGGATTGGAACAGCAATCAGCCCACCTTAACGGCTGATGCGACATAGGATAAGCCGCAGCGGAATACATCTAGATTATGGATGCATTCGGTTATGGCAGTCATGAAGAGCCGTCCGGCTTCCCGGGCGGCTCTTTATTTTGCGCCAAGCATGAGAGCGTGATTATCGCTTCCGTATATTCAACGCTGGCATGCCGCTAGTCCATCGGATGATTAAAGGAGGGACGGATGCTGTGCTGTTTGTTTACAGGAATTATATGCCGCTAAGAGTGCTCGAGGAAATTCAGTTTTGGAAAACGCAGGAGAAGGAGCATACGGTCGTCATCCGGGAAATCACTCCCCTTTTGGAGCCGGCTTATGTACAGCTGCTTCAGGCATGGGAGCCGGTTTTTGCCCGCACGGAAACGATGGCCGAGAAGCTGCTTCTTAAGGCGTTGGAAGATCCGGAGGCCATCCCTCCCGATCTGGTCAAGGCGACCGAGGAGCTGCTGAAGGTATCTGCCGTACAGTCGCGCAAATTCGTTTCCCAGCTAACCGCCTTGCTGGAGAGGAGTCCGGCCGTTGCGGCCAGCCCGTTTGTACGGACGGTCATCCGTCATATCATACGGGAATCGGATTATTTTCTATGCGTTCTGGAATCGCTGCTTGAGCCGCTATCCGTGCAGAAGGAGGAGGGGCATCACCCGGATCATTCTGGTCAATCTGTCATGGAGAACGAACAGGACCTCATTGTGACGATCCCGCAGCATGAAGAGCTGCACAGCAAGAAGAACAGCAGCTCCGCCTCCGTCAAACACCTTGCGGAAAAGGCACATCTGCATGACTGGAGCGACACACGTGGAGCCTCTACGGTTCCTCCAGGCGGCCACACGCTTCCCCCGCTTCCGTATGGATATGATGCCCTGGAGCCTCATATCGATCAAGCAACGATGCAGATTCATCATGATATCCATCACCAAAGCTATGTGGACGGTCTGAATAAAGCAGAGAATGAGCTAAAGGATGCCCGGGAGAAGAATGATTTTGAGCTTGTGAAGCATTGGGAGCGGGAGCTTGCGTTTAACGGGGCTGGGCATTATCTCCACACCTTGTACTGGAACGTCATGTCTCCCCGCGGCGGCGGGGAACCTACCGGTTCGCTCGCCCGGCAAATCCGCAGGGATTTCGGCAGCTATGACGCCTTTAAGAACCATTTCAGCGCTGCAGCCGAGAAAGTAGAAGGCGGGGGCTGGGCGATTCTGGTCTGGAGTCCCCGCAGCAGAAGGCTGGAAATTCTGACTGCCGAGAAGCACCAGAATTTGTCCCAATGGGATGTTGTGCCCGTTCTTCCTCTCGATGTGTGGGAGCATGCTTACTACCTTAAACACCAGAACAAACGCCCGGAGTACATCCAGGCTTGGTGGAACGTTGTGAATTGGCCTTATGCCAGCGGCCGTTTCTCCGAAGCCAGAAAGCTGGTCTGGGAGCCTTTTTGAGAATGCTCCATACCGCAAGGCAGACCGATAACCTTTTGATGATTGTTTCGGGAACAAGGGAACAGCTCATAAACGAAAAAAAGATTGCCGCCCCCTTTGAAGGAACAGCAATCTTTTTTGTTTGCGTTAAGCGTATCGAGGCATCCGCTTCCATGTACATCCATTTTTCGTTTCTATTGCTTTAGCAGCGATAGAAATTCGGAACGCAGTGCCGCGCTTGTACGAAACTCCCCGCGCACGGCAGATGTTACAGTGGTGCTTCCGGTCTTTTTGATACCGCGCGCGCACATGCACATATGCTCGCCCTCCACGACGACCATCACTCCGTGGGGTTGGAGAACTTCCTCCATAATATCCGCGATCTGGGAAGTAACCCGCTCCTGCACCTGCAGACGCTGTGTAATGGCATCTACGAGCCGCGCGAGCTTGCTCAGACCGGCAATCTTGCCACTCGGAATATATCCGATATGCGCTTTACCGAAGAAAGGGGCCATATGGTGCTCACAATGGCTGTAATACACGATATCCTTTACAATAACAAGCTCTTCATGCTGCTCATCGAAGGTTACCCCCAGGACTTCACGCGGATCGACCTCGTAGCCTGAGAAAACTTCCTCGTACATGCGGGTTACCCGCGCAGGTGTTTCGAGCAGTCCTTCCCGCTCGACATCCTCGCCTAAAAGGCCCAATATTTGCTTGATATGATATTCAATCTGTTCACGGTTACCCGAAACGACAGAATTGACGTAATCTTTTTTACCCGCCATTCCCGATCGTTCCCCCTTCCCTGCAAGCGGCGTGCTGATTATCGGCGTCCGCCGCCCGGACGTTGATTTTTCATCATGCTCTGTGCTTTTTGGAGCTGCGATTTGTTCATATTATAACCCATCTGCTTGGCCATCTTCTGCAGCATTTCCGGATCGCTCTGCATCTTCTCAAGCTGCTTGCGCAGATAGAAAACACCGATAAAAAATCCGCCGACCGCGCCCGCCAGAAGCGTCAGAATCGGAATGATGATATTCCACATCTTTGCCAATCACCCAACCTTTGTTATTCGATATTGATATACATATTGCAACTTATCATAGCATGTACTAGTGCCCACCGCAAACCCTTGTTTTCGTCCTGCAATTATCCCATGACCTGCTCGATAAACACAGTATTCTCCTTGGCCAGGTCGATTTCCCGACTGCCGATGGAATCGTCGCCCTCGCGCTCCAGGAGCCGTACGACAGGCCTTCCCGGCAGACCTCGATGCTGTCCGACCACCACACCGGATTCCCGGGTGGAAAGGCGCACCGATACCCCGTTGGGGTAAACCGACACAACCCGCATAAACTGGACGACGACCTCATGGTCCAGCTCTTTACCCGACATCGCCAGCAGCCGCTCGCAGGCAATATGCGGAAGCACGGGTTTGCCGTTATGAACTTCCTGCAGCAGGTTGTCGTAGGTATTGGCTACGGCCACAATCCGCGAATACAGATGAATCTGCTCTCCGGCAAGGCCCCGCGGCTCTCCGCTGCCATCGATATGCTCATGATGCTGCAGCGCCACATGCGCAATGAGCAGGCTGAATTCCCGTTTGGCCTTCAACAGCTGGAAGCCCCTCCAAGTGTGATGCTTGGCCTGCTGTTTATTCTTCGCGGCTTCGTCGTCAACCGGCTCGAAGTCGAACTCGGGCTCATCCTGCGGCTTGCCCAGATCATGCAGCAGCGCGCCGATCGCCAGCTCCTTCTGCTGAACCTGATTGAGATTCATATGAATGCCAAGAAGAGCTGATATCATACAGACATTCATCGCATGGACAAAAGCCGCGTTGTCGCGCGTGCGGATATCATTCAGATGAAGAAGCACATCCTTGTTCCGCAACACATCCTCCAGCATATCCTCGACCGACAGGCTGACCGAGCGCGAATTGAAGTCCTTTCCCGAACGGATCGCATCTAACGTCTCCGACATGCTTCTGATCAGCGAGCGCTTGGTCTCCTCCGAAAGCAGTTCTTCCTCGATCTCGATATCCTGAAACTTCGGATCCGTAATATATAAATTGGTCACCCCGATTCGTTTGAGCGTACTGATCATAAATACGGTAATCTGAACGCCAGCCGTCAGCAGAATAGTTCCGTTTGATGCGTAGATCGTTTTCCCCAGCAAATGGCCGGGCTCAACCGAATCCATATGGATATATCTCATGTGCTCCCCCGATCCCTACTGCCGTTCAAGCTCCAACAGAGAGGTTTTGATGTCCAGCCCGCCCCCATAGCCGACCATTGCGCCTCCCGCTCCGATTATCCGGTGGCAAGGAACAATGAGCGGTACGGGATTGCGGTTATTCGCCCCTCCAACCGCACGGACTGCCTTCGGCTGTTCAATGGCCCCGGCGATGTGCTTGTACGACCGGCTTTCTCCGTAGGGGACTTCCAGCAGCGCCTGCCACACCCTCGTCTGGAAAGGCGTTCCCCGCATGTCCAGCTTGACCGTAAATATTTGAAGCTCTCCGGCAAAATAACGCTTCAGCTGTGCTTCTGCCTCTTTGAGAATCACATGCTCCGCAGGCTGATCCTGCGCGATTCCGGTTCCTTTCGGAAACCAGGAATTGATCCAGTTCCGCAGCTTATCCTCCCGCTGCGCGAACCCGCCGAATTCAATCTTGCAAAGCCCGGAATCCGTTGCCATCAGAACAAGCGGCCCGATCGGAGATGACATTTCAGTCCAATAGATCGTCGGATGCATCATTTACGTCCTCCTTTAAATGGCGGCCTCCCTGCTGCAAACTCCAAATGGTCCGTAGCTTGACGGAAAGAAATGAAGCTTTTATTTATCGTTTAACGCTCTACAAGCCGTCTATAGGCCTCGTAACGATCTCATCAGTAGATTTATGCGGTTGAGCTGTCTTATCCTCCAAAAGCTCTCCAGTGCCTTCCGGATCTCCACTCGCATTCAGAACATCCAGAGCTGCATATATCGCATCAAGGACAACCTCATCACGTTCCTGCTCCAAAGCCGCGGCAAGCGCTTCGCGGGCGGCATTGCCGCCAATACGGCCAAGCGACCAGGCTGCTGTCGCCCTCAGCTCAAACCGGGGATCGCTTTGGAGGACGTCAATTAGTGGCGGAACTCCGCTTGGATCCTTGAAATTGCCCAGCGCGATGACTGCATTGCGCTGGATCGGTTTACGGCCGCGCCATGCCGAGGCAGTAGCCCCGTAGGCTTCCTTGAATTCGCGGTTGCCCATCGACAAGAGCGGAACCAGCAGCGGCTTGGCCTTTTCGTTGTCCGGCTGAAGCTCCGGCTGATGGGTCCAGTTTTTGCCCCGGTTTTTGGGACAGACGGTCTGACAGGTATCGCATCCGTAAAGGCGGTTGCCGATCTTCCGCATAAGCTCGTCCGAGACAAGCCCCTTGGTCTGCGTTACAAATGAAATACACCGCTGTGCATTCAGCTGCCCCGGCGCAACCAGCGCGTCCGTCGGGCATGCATCGATGCAGGCGGTGCATTCGCCGCAGCTCTCTGTTATGGGTTCATCCGGCGGCAGCGGCAGGTTGGTGATCATTTCACCCAAATACACCCATGAGCCCCATTCCGGTGTAATGATCGAACAGTTCTTGGCGCTCCAGCCGATACCGGCGCGTTCGGCGACTGCCCTGTCGGACAGAGCGCCGGTATCGACCATGCTCTCCGCCAGCAGAGTCGGTACACGTCCTTTCAGCCAGGATTCCAGCTTGTGCATCCGGTCTCGCAGCACCCTATGATAATCTTCTCCCCAGGCCGAACGCGACATGATGCCGCGCCGCTTACCAGGCTCGGACTTGGGAGGATTCTTCAGCTTCGCCGGATAGGCGACTGCTATAGCAATAATGGACTGCGGATTCTCCAGCAGCAGCTCCGGGTGCGTCCGCTTGTCCAGATCCGGCTCCTCAAAGCCAGACTCATATCCCAGCTCACGGTGGCGGATCAGGCGCTGTTTCAGCTCCAGGAAGGGACCCGCCGAGGCTATTCCGATCTTATCGATCCCCAGGTCCGCTGCCGCAGCTTTCAATTCATGCTTCAGCTTTTCCCAGGATGTTATATTGTCCACTGCGCAGCCCTCCTTCGAACTTGACTTTCAATCAGCATTTAGAGACTATTTAATTTCGTGATGGGCCACAAAATATAATCGGCGCGGCCCCGAATCATGGTTTCAGGTACCGTACCGAATGAACGGCTGTCTCGGCTCGCCCGCGCATGGCGGTTGTCTCCCATCACAAAATACCGGTCCTTCTCCACAACGAACGGCCCATAATCAATATCTTCAATGACCGTATCCGTAAATCGCTCCACGACCAATTCTCCGTTGCGGTACAGCTGCCCGGTACGAATTTCGATCTTGTCCCCCGGTACCCCAACTATCCGTTTCACCAGATACTCTTTCTTCTCCGAACCTTCGGCAGGATCTTTCAAAATAATCACATCTCCGAGCTGAGGCGATCCGAACCGGTAGGAATATTTGTTCACGAACAGCCATTCCTTCTCGTAAAGCGTCGGTTCCATGGATTGGCCTTCAACAGTGGATAAGTTAAACACAAAGAAATGGAAAAGCAATACGATAGCGACCGCTGCGATAAGCGTGCGGGACCAATCCCACACTTCTTTGACCCAGCCTGATTTTTCCCGGGAAGGCTTTTGCGGCTTGACGGGCTTCCCTGTGTCGATTGATGAGGATTTGGATCGTTTGCGGGAACCGACGGAGGCTTGCTCCGCTTCTTGAAGTGTATCCGAATAATTGTCCATACTTCCTGCACCTCGCCCGCCTATTTATGCATATCTTGAACTTTAGCCGCCTGCTTTTATGTTCGCAGCACTATTATAACATTGACCGGGCATGTTGAACGAGCATCTGATGATAAAAAAAAGCATATCCGAGTGCCAAAATCAATGGCGTTCGAAATATGCTTGTCCTTCATGGTTATTAATTTCATAAAGAGTGCGTATTAACCTGCGACAATACTCAGTTTCTGGAACGACCGGAAGAAATCCGATGCCGCGTAACCAAGCGATTCGTAAAGCGAGAGGATCGGCTCATTATGCTCGTCGGCCGAAATCATAATCTTAGATACATTGCGCTGCTCGAAACGCTGTTTAAGCCCTCGAATCAACGACTTTCCAATTCCTTGACGCTGGTAATCCGGGTGAACCGCAATTCGGTAATAATAACCATTATTATTATCGATTGTTCCAATTACAATGCCGGCTACTTCATCATTAATCGCAGCCACCAGCACCAATTCGCTGTCCCACGATAGCTGACGACCAAAGGCTTCCATCGTCAATTCGTAGCATTCAGCCGACAATACCGTTTCTAGCAGTTGGGTAACAGACCGATAGTCAGATAATTGGAAAGCACGAACGTCCATAACTAAAACCCCTCTATACGCAGTATATAAAATGTAGGTAAAGTTAATAATACGACAAATTCAGCGGAATTCCTTCTAAAAACTTAAAATAACCTTAAAAAATTCACGAAATCTCTGTTTTCCTGTTGAAAGCGCTTTATAGTAAGCGTTTACAACATTTATATTCCATTTCTTGTTTCAATATGAGTCGTTAATAGGCTGGAAGATAATCATCAGCCTCCTCACGAGGTGAGGTATTGTGCTGCATGAAAGGCCGTCGCCCGCTAGGCGGCAGTTCCTAATGCCTGAGGTCAAATTGTCCCCTAGTTGCCACATGTAAAAAAAGCTCCGGATCATCTCCAGAGCTTTCCTATACCATTCCTTCGCTTCGCTAAATCGACATGCCTTTACCTTTAGCCGCAGCTGTCGCATTCAGCTTGTCCCATATTTTGCGGTGCATGCTGAACCGGATGCAGAGTCCTTGCGGCAGGCTGCGGTATCGTTTGCCCAGCTGGTAACCGAACAGCTTCGCTGCCGATTCCGCAAACAAACGGGGCATCCAATGCCATTTGCGCTGCCGGTGCAGAGCGTTCAGTTGCGTCTTAACAAGACGCGAGCCTTCTTTGCCGACGGCCGAATACTGGAACACCCAGTCATTGTTGCGCATCGAAACCCCATTGTCGAAGAAGCGCCGGAATTGCTGGATGAGCGTGTAATCATGGGAATGCACAACACGGGCTTCAGCCGCATAGGCCACCGTGTAGCCCTGAAGGATGCATTTCGCCGCGAAGAACAGGTCCTCATTAAAGATGACCGGCTCCGGGAAACGACCCAGCTCCAGGAAAATATCCTTGCGCACAGCCGCGCATACATTGGAGCAGAAGAAGGTCTTGATTCCCATGCGTGGGATATCGCCTTGATCCTTGACGGAAGACTGCTCCGGATAATTAAAGCCACGCGACAGCCGCTCCAGCACATTCGCATCGGGCCTTGCAAGCTGCCTTCCGTACACGCATGAGATCTTCCCGTCCTGAAACGGCTTCACGAGCTCCTCCAGCATAAAGTCGTTATCGGGAATCGCGTCCTGGGTCATGAAAACCAGTACATCGCCCTCCGCGAGACCCGCCGCATAATTACGGGTCCCGCCGTGATCGAATTCGCTTTGGAGTATGGAGAAAACCCGTACACCGGCACGCTGGGAGCGTTCGGCCGTCCCGTCCGTCGACGAGGAGTCCACCACTATAATCTCATGCGGCGCCAGCGTCTGTTGCTGCAACCGTTCCAGCAGCCCGCCAAAATCCGACCCGGCGTTGTAGGTAGGGATGATGACAGAGACACGAGGTACAACTATTGCAGGTTGGGAATCAATAAGCATTTTTATTAACAAGACCTTTCGTTATCGTCTTCACGATGATTTTGAGATCGAAGAAAAAGGTCCAGTTTTCGATGTAGAACAGATCGTGCATAATACGGTCGTGAATGGAGGTATCGCCGCGCAGCCCGTTGGTTTGTGCCCATCCGGTAATGCCGGGGCGGATATGATGCTTCACCATATATTTCGGGATTTCCTCCTTGAACTGCTCCACAAAGAACGGACGCTCCGGCCTTGGACCCACGACGCTCATATGCCCCACGAGCACATTGAAGAATTGCGGCAGCTCGTCCAGGCTGGTTCTGCGGATAAAGCTGCCAAAACGCGTTCGCCGCGGATCATTCTCCACCGTCCACTGCGTGTCCGATGTGCCGGGGTCAGAGATATGCATCGAGCGGAATTTGTACATATTAAACGTGCGCCGGTCAAGACCCATGCGCTCTTGCTTGAACAGAACAGGTCCTGGAGAAGTAAGCTTGATCCCGATATACACCCCCAGCATGATCGGCGAAACGATAATGATGGCCAGCAGCGAGAAAGCAATATCAAACGCCCGCTTCAGCAGGCGGTTGCTAAGCTCGTCCAGCGGAATGTCCCTCACATTAATCAGCGGAATCCCTGCAAAATTATCGAAGAACGGCCTTGCGGGCAGCATATCGAAGAAATCGGGTATGATCAAGGTCTTCACGCCCGTCTTCTCGCATTGATCGATGATATTCGCGTATTTCTTATGCGCTTTGAGCGGCAGGGCAATAATGACCTCGTCGATCATAAATTTGCTGAGCATTTCATCCAGCTGCTCCGTCGTCCCGATAATGGGCTTGAATCCGCTGTTTGCTGCCGCATGCTCTGTCTGGAAGTCATCCAGAAAGCCGAGGACCTCATAGCCCAGCTCAGGATGCAGCTGCAGACTGTCGTAGAAGCTGCGTCCAACCGATCCTGCCCCGAGAATAAGCACGTACCGTTTGTTGAAGCCTTTGCGGCGGAGCCGGGTGAGGATGGTCTTCACCGTATAGCGGTAAGCGATCATGCCTACGACATTGGCCGCAATGAAGATCGCCAGAAACTCACGGGAAATATGTACTTCTTTGGCTATAAACAGCATGCTCAGCAGGCCAAGGAAACTTAATCCGTGCACCTGGAAGATTTTCAGAATGTCATAGGAGAAGCTCTTGCGCCGTCTGGGCGCGTAGAAACGCACATAGAAGCCGACAAGAATCGCAGCAAACGAATATATGGTTCCCCAGAGGAGATAGCTTTTGAGTGGAAGATTATTATAATGCGCCAATAGCCCGCTGTTGAACTTGAGCCAATACGCGGCCAAGAACATAAGCAGGGTGCATAATAGATCCGATAATACATAGATTTGAGTCAAAAAACGTTGGTTCTGTCGGATCATAGTCTCTCATTCCTTACGATCTAGTATTCGAATGGCGAATCTACCAGTATTGTATCAAAAAAACGAGAGGGAACCAACCCTCTCGTTTTTTATCTTTTCCCTTTTCTCTCAGCAATTCGGTGCTTGAGAGCGGCACGCTGCCTCAGCAGCACTGGAAGCCGGCGGAAAATGTTCGACCAGCAGCGCAATAATCCCCGCTCGAATACAACTATGTACCCGATCTGCAGAATCTCGAGGCCTGCAAGGCGCGGGATCGACAAGATCATTTTCCAACTGGCCGGTTCATTCTTGATGATCGTATAGATCCGGTTCTGGTAGGAATGACGTCTTAAGAACAACGGGATTTGCTTGCGGCTGCGGCGTCCCTCATACTTCCAGCCCCGCTCATGAAGAGCCTTGGCTTCTGCCAGATAATAGGACTTCCACCCCAGCAGTTGGGCGCGCCAAGCCACATCGACATCCTCTTTGTAGGCAAAGTAAGATTCGTCGTAGAATTGACCGTCCATGCTGATGTCCTCAACCATCCTCCGTCTGTAAACGGAAGCGGCTCCAGAAACACCAAAAATATAGCGGGATTGTTCCCATTGGGAAGCCGGTTCGCCTCCACCCAGATCCCAGGCTTTGCGCGTACTACCCATTTCGATGCCCGCACTGTCCATGATGTCCTGATTCGAAGCGAGCACAAGCTGTCCGGTCACGCTGCCAACGTCGGGATGCTGCTCCATGAAATCCACAATGCGGGCCAGATAATCCTCTCCCAGCTCAACATCGGGATTCAACACCAGTGCATAATCGGAATCCGTCAGCCGAATCGCCTGGTTCTGGCCGGCCGCGAAGCCGACATTCACACGGTTAGCGACAAGCATAACCGTTGGTTCCTGAATTCCGCTCACGATCTTGCATGTATCGTCAGTAGAGGCATTATCCACCACCACAATACGCGCAGCCGGAAGCGTCTGCTGCAGGACTGCCTGAATGCATCGCTCAATATCGGAACCGCTGTTGTAAGTCACGATGCACACGCTGGCAGTCGCAGCTTTTTTCATTACTGATCATCCTCTAAATAATGATTGAGCGCCTCCCGCCATGGCCTTAAGTCCGTTAAACCGTTCACGCGGATGGATGAATGATCCATCACCGAGAAGGCGGGTCTTGGAGCCGGGCGCGGGAAGTCACTGGTTGCACAAGGTTCAAGCTTGATGGCGATGCCGCTCTCCTCGAAGATCGCCACGGCGAATTCATACCAGGAGCAGACACCTGTATTCGAGGCATGATAAATGCCGTAACATTCTGTCCGGACAAGCTCTAGCAGGAAAAGAGCAAGATCAAGCGTATAGGTTGGGGAGCCGATCTGATCATGCACGACCTTAAGCTCATCCTTCTCGCGGCCGAGCTTCAGCATCGTTTTCACAAAATTTTGGCCGTATTTACCGTATACCCAAGAGGTACGGACAATAAAATAACGGTCATGCAGAGACGTTACCGCCTGTTCGCCCGCAAGCTTGGACTTGCCATATACCGTCTGCGGGTTCGTGCGGTCGATTTCATTGTAGGGGATCTCACTTGTGCCGTCAAACACATAGTCGGTGCTGATATAACAAAGCTTGGCTCCCACTTCCCTTGAAACGATCGCCAGATTCCGCGTTCCGGCCGCATTAACGCGAAAAGCCTCGTCCCGTTCGGACTCGGCCTTGTCAACGGCAGTATAAGCGGCACAGTGGATCACAGCATCCGGACTGAACTGTGCCATGACCTGCCGGCACTGCCCGAGGTCCGTGATGTCCAGCGCATCACGGCCGTATCCTTGAATCGTATAACCATCTGCAGAGAGATGAACGAGTTCAGCTCCCAATTGACCATTTGCGCCGGTGACGAGGATTTTCAGGTTCGCGCTGCCTGCTGTCATGAGTTTGTTCCCAGCCGGTCGCCATACTGCGTCTTGAAATAATCCTGGTATGCACCAGAAAGGATCTGCTCCATCCACTCGCTGTGCTCCAGATACCAGCGCACCGTTTCCTTGATGCCGTTCTCGTAATCATATTTGGGCTGCCAGCCAAGCTCATTGCGGATCTTGTCGGCATCGATCGCATAACGCCGGTCATGGCCAAGACGGTCGGTTACATATGTGATGAGCGATTCCGGTTTGCCCAGCTCTGCAAGAATGGTACGAACCACTTGAAGATTATTGCGTTCGTTGCGTCCGCCGACATTGTAGACTTCTCCGGAACGTCCCTTATGGAGTACCAGGTCGATCGCACTGCAGTGGTCTTCGACGTACAGCCAGTCACGGACATTCAGGCCGTCGCCGTATACCGGAAGCGGCTTGTCGTTAAGGGCGTTCTGAATCATCAGCGGAATCAGTTTCTCCGGGAACTGGTACGGTCCATAGTTGTTGGAGCAGCGCGTAATATTGACGTTCAGGCCGAACGTTTCGTGATACGCGCGAACCAGCAGATCCGCCCCTGCCTTGCTGGCGGAATACGGACTGTTCGCCGCAAGCGGCGTCTCTTCCGTGAAGAGCCCCGTATCGCCGAGTGTACCGTATACTTCATCGGTGGACACTTGAACAAACTTGGAGATGTTATACTTCTTGGCGAGATCCAGCAGCGTCTGGGTCCCCATAATATTCGTGCGGACGAAGATTTCCGGTTCCAGGATGCTGCGGTCCACATGCGATTCAGCGGCAAAATTCACCACAATATCGACACCGTCCGCAAGCAGCGGTTCCATCGCCGCGCGGTCCGCAATGTCCGCTTTGACAAAGCGGTAGTTCGGATGCTGCTCAACACTGCGCAGATTTTCCAGGTTCCCCGCATAAGTGAGCGCATCGACGTTAATAAGTTGGTAATCGGGGTAGTTCTTTGCCATGTACAGGACAAAGTTGCTTCCAATAAAGCCGGCACCGCCGGTGATTAACAGTTTCATCGCGTTATGACTCACCCTTCATAAACAAAATTCATCTCGGCATCCGCCAGCAGCGGATGCTTGGTGTCTTTATCTGACAAAATCGGATTGGACGTTGGCCAATCGATTCCTAGCGCAGGATCATTCCAGGCGATGCCGCGGTCATGTTCAGGGGAATAGAGGGCATCTACCTTGTATTGTACTTCGCTGTTGGGAACGATGGTGCAGAAACCGTGGGCAAAGCCTTGGGGAACAAGAAGCTGCCGTTTGTTCGCTGCGGTGAGGACGAAGCCTTGCCATTGACCGAATGTCGGAGAACCTTTGCGTATGTCAACGATAACATCATAGATTGCTCCTGCTGTTACACGGACAAGCTTTGTCTGTGCTTTGGGATTTAGTTGATAGTGCAGACCGCGCAGCACGCCTGTCTCTACGGACAAGGAGTGGTTATCTTGAACGAAAGCTTGGCTAATTCCATTGGCTCTGAAGGTGGCTTCATTATAACTTTCCGTGAAAAAGCCCCGGTGATCGCCGAATACAGCCGGTTCAATCAGTTTCACACCAGGAAGCTTTGTATCTATGATTTTCATATGCATCTCACCTGCTTTTTTTCTACAATTTTAGTTTTCCAAATTCTTCTCCAAATATGATATCTTTCGCTAGTTCGTTAGCTTTGGTCAGTGAAGCATGCGTACCCGCATCCGTCCACCATCCTTGCAGAATGTCGTAGGAGAGTTCGTTGCTTTCGATATAAGCATTATTCACATCAGTAATTTCCAATTCTCCACGTCCAGATGGCTTCAACGTCCGCACGATTTCAAACACACGGCTATCATACATATATATTCCCGTTACTGCATAACTGCTTTTAGGTTTCTGCGGTTTTTCTTCAATTGAGAGAATTCTGTCCCCGTCCAATTCCGCCACACCATAACGCTGCGGATCATGAACCTCTTGAATAAGAATCTTTGCGCCCTTGTTTTGTTGACGAAAGTTATCAGCAAAGGTTGCGATACTATCATTGAATACATTGTCTCCTAAGATGACAACCATTTGGTCACCGTTGACGAATTGCTCAGCCAGACCCAATGCTTGGGCGATACCGCCGGCTTCGTCCTGGACTTTGTAGGTGAAGGTCATACCGAACTCATGTCCACTGCCTAATAAATTCACAACATCGCCCATATGATCTTTCCCCGTGACAATAAGTACATCCTGAATATCTGCTTCTTTGAGTTTGGCGATAGAGTGAAAGATCATTGGGTATTTGCCGACTGGCAATAAGTGTTTGTTGGTTACTTTTGTTAGGGGATAAAGACGTGAGCCTGTACCGCCTGCTAGGATTATGCCTTTCATGTCAACCTCCAATTTTATTAATTGATATAAAATTCAACGTTAAAATCTCAATCCGCTGCTATAAATACAACTCCAATCATTATAATACCCATGCCCATCCATTTAGCCAGGGAAACTTCTTCATTAAATATAAATAGCGCCGCAAGAATCCCTAAAACATAAGCAAAACTTTGAATAGGATATGCTAAACTCAATGGCATTCTCGACAAAATAATAAACCAGAGTAGTGTAGCTATTACATACATAACCAAACCTATAATAACCTGCGGTACAAATAATGCCTTCCACGCATTACTTATGTTAACACCACCCATTTGTTCCAGCCCTAATTTAAAAAACACTTGCCCACATGCAAGAAACAAAATATTGATTAACAGCAGCAAGTAATTCATTTATACAAACTCCTAACGAACAAAATCATTGTTCTTACTTTCTAATTGTTCAATTTGATATTTTAGTAAGCCTATCTCCTGTGACATTTCTTTTATTTTTATAGTAGAACGAGACACAGTAGCGGTTAGCGAGAACATAATTAAAATCAAAATAAATGAAACTAATAAAAATAATGCATTAACTGGCATTTCGATTCCCATAACATTTGAGATAAGAACAAAAGCATTTGGGAAGACAGATAGAATAAGTACAACTAGCATTATGAAAAGCCAGAGCATGGAGTACTTTAATTCAAGTCTGTACTTTCTAATTAAATTAACGAGTACAAAGAAGCAAACGATAGATCCTGAAAACAAAAGTATTTGAAGCTTCAATGTTATCATTTATTTTCTCCTATACGATTTGTTTACGCATCTTATCTATTAATATAGCTAGTGAAACTTTAGTCATGTAATAAACAGATTTTAAAGAACTTATGGATGAAACTCCCCCCATTCGGGCTTTCATTTGGACAGGAATTTCCTTGATAATATATTTATTTCTTTTTAAAAACATGATTGACTCTGGTTCTGGATAGTCAACAGGATATCTTTTAGAGAATAACTGTATCACTTTATCGTTGCATGCTCTGAAACCAGATGTTGGATCTGTTATCACCTGGTTCGTTAATAGATGCAACAACTTGGAAAAGTAAATAATGCCTATACGTCTAAGTTTGGTAGATTGAAAGCCTTCTTTGTTAATATATCTTGATCCAATTACCATATCTGCTTCATTGTCAAGTATAGGCCGGATAAGCTCTTTTATATACTCTGGCCTATGTTGCCCATCACCATCAACTTGAATTGCAATCTCATACTTATTTTTCAAAGCAAATTTGTAGCCAGTTTGTACCGCTCCACCAATTCCTAAATTACTTGGCAAATTAATTGTTCTTACTCCTGAATTTTTACAGACAAGTTCAGTGTTATCGGTCGAACAATCATTTATTACTAGTATATCTAAATTAATATCTGCTACCAACTTAATTTCTTTCACCAGATTTTCAATATTATATTCTTCGTTAAAAGCCGGAATAATTATCAGGATCTTGTTCATCAAGCCCTCATCCTTTCACAAACGTTTAATAATTTAAAAAAACTATTGAATTGGTGCATTAGAAATCCAATATCGAATAACCAATATAAACGTTGTTAATAGACACGTGTATATAGCAATTGTTGGGATAAGTTTAAGCAATTTATCTCTGATTGCATTTACAATCTTCAAATGAATTAACTTATTTGAATATAAACATACTAAACCAATTATTGCAAAAGGAATAAAGTAACGGCCTTGAACACCTATCACAATTGAATTTCCGATTCCACCGTTACTCGGAATTGATGTCCATATCAAGTAGAGTGATGTCTCAAGTAGAACTACAATAGTTATCATGATGGCCAAAAACAGTAACTTGGATTTATACAAAATTCTAATATCTTTATCTACATCAATTACAGCGATAACTATCAATAAAAGTGCAAATAATAAAATAAAGATATATGGAAATGGCGTATCTAGCCATCCAAGATTACCTATGAAACTATTTAAATAAAATGAGTATAAATGTTTGAAAGTTCTAAGTATCACTAAAATAAAATCAAATGGATTAGTTATAATGTAATGCAACTGATCTGATATATACTTTGATGAATCTCCTACTGCTGCTACATATAAATTGGTAGTCATAATCCATAATAAATGAGATACGATTCCAGAAAAAAACATATAAACAAACTTAAGGATGTAATCTTTTTTTGTGCTAAATTTATTTTTTGGAATCAAAAAAAATAAAAATAAAATTGGATAATAAATACTTTTCAACTCAATTAATGCAACTGCAAAAAGACATAAAATTATTATTTCTTTTCGACCAATTACTTTAAGATTGTTATCATATGCAAATTTAAAAAATGTTGCAATAAGTAGAATTGAAATGCCAATTACCATACCATCATAACTTACTGAAGCAGCAAGTGTTAGTGTCATCGGCATAATTCCTAACAATAGTATTAAGTTCTTATAAATTGGAGATATACGAATCGCGAAGTAAATACAAGCAATGAAAAAAAGTAAATTTCCTAATCTACCTGCATATAAGTACATACCTGGAGTCATAAGATTATGATCATATATTGTGAGGACCTTTATTATTCCCATCATCAATGATTGAGGTAAATATAATAATGGGTGGGTCTTTGAGGTACTATAAGTAATAAAGGTCTTATCACTATATGACTTCGGTGCGGAAAAGTCAGATAAAAATTTACTATAATTATATTTATTATCCACGCTTCTTATAAGATATGTATTACTATCTTCAAATTCCAGCAGTGAAGATGGATAATAACTTCCAAATTGTCCGTCCTTCATTTCTGGTAGTAATTTTAAATTCGATACCAAATAGGCTTTTTTAAAATGGTTTCCTTCGTCAGCGACTTGAATAGGAGGGATAATAAAGATATATAATAACCCAAAAAGAAGAGATAATTTAAGAAAAAGATACTCCGTTTTATTTGACTCATTCATGTTATAAGGGTCTCCATCCATTCCTAATATTAAATTCTTTAGCTTTTATTAAGTAGTCTTGCATATAATTTCCTCATCAATTCATTACTCCTACCACCTTTTATATAGGATATCGCCTTAATTGCTAAGTGATGTGTTCTTCCTTTAAGTAAGTTATTAAGTTTGTAGGTTCTAGATTTTCCAATCGATTTTCTTGGATGTTCACAATAATCAATTAATGGTAATATTGAATTTTCCCAACTCATTCTATTTACTAGTTCAGAACCACCCTTAATAAATATATCGTTTTGTGAAAACACTTCTTCCACAGCTGTCGCAAATTCATATGGATCCTCCGGAGATATTACCCTCCCTAGATTATTACTGTGAACAAACTCAGATAGTACATCGCCCTTAGTTGTAATAATTGGGAGACCACACCATATGTAATCCAACATTCTTGTCCTATAAGAAAACCTTGTTTCAATATGATTGTAGTGCAAATTCAACCCAATATCTGATTCAAGTAAATAATTATGCCTATCGTTGTATTCCGTCCATTTGTTAAAAAAAACAATGTTATTTGTAAGTCCTAAGGAATCACTTAAATCAAGCGTTTTTTTTACATTCTCCATTATAATTAAATTTGAATTAGGTGGATTAATACCCATGAAGAATAGCTTGATATCAACACGTCTCTTACTTAAAATATCCATTCCTCTAATTGCAGTCAAAGGATCAAGCCAATCCCATATCCCCCCTCCCCAAATAATCACTTTATCATTTTTTTCAATACCTGGAACTATCCCCTTTAATACCAACCTGTTTTTATTAGGTTTAATAGACTCCATTCCAAAGGGGACAACCCCAATCAGATGATTAAACGTCTTATCCAATTTATATTCAATGGGATTGATACGATTAATAGCAGCCAACATACCTAACCAAAAATCCTTTTGTTTCTCAGATGCACAGATAAAGTAGTCTCCAAAATACAATTGATCCATCAATATAGAGAGAGAGGCGCGATGGGCTTGAATATCATCATTAAATATCTCGATATTTTCAAAAATAAAAGGATCGTATAAATCAACAATAATGGATGCATTATAATTTCTAATATAGGAATGATTCCAAAGTGTCATTCCTTGTACGATTATACAAGTAGAATTATTAAGTTCTTCTATCAATTGACTTTTATTAATGTTTTTAATTACGAAATCTGCTTCCAATTCACAATGATTGGGGGTGAACAATACTACTTCAAAATATTGAGACAACACCTTAGCAAAGTTCCAGTACCTTATGCCTGGACCTGCCATATTTTCTCCAATAACATCTGAGGAAACAATTATTATCTTCTTTTTTTCCAGAATAACCACACCTAATCTAATTTACGATTTGTCTTACTGCTTCACCCCATCGGTGTGCAGATACATCTAATGTTCTGTTTGTTTTGGTATACTTATATACATTGTCTGCTAGTCTATCTCGAACATCCTTATTCCTAATCATAAACTCAACAGCCTCAAACCAATGTTCATTATCATTATTAGTTAAATAACCATTCTGGAGATGCCTCACATTCTCTCTATAGATACTTACATCACTATAAATCCCAGGGATCTTGAGAATTCCATAATCCAGCACTTTAATATCGGATTTACATTTAGAGAAACGATTTTCTTCCAGTGGGGCAAGTGCAAAATCCCAATTCACAGTATTCCCCATCCATTTTCTAAATTTAGGATATTCAACATTTCCGGTGGTATTTAAAAGTTTCACGTTTAAATTACCAAACACTTTATTTATATATTGTTGTTCCATAACACCAATAATTTCAAATCTGACATTATCATTCTTTGTTAATACTTCTCTGATAGCTGGCAAAATCATCTTAAGGTCAGCTTCATGAGATGGAGTTCCCATATATCCAAAAACAACCTCATCAGAAGGCTGGTCTTTCCTAACCATTTCGACACCTTGCAGTTTATCATCAATCGCATTCTCTACAACTATAACTTTTTTATTGAATTTATCAAATCTTTCTTTAAGTGGTACTGTTGATACTATTACTCCATCCGCTTCTTTTGCAAATAAGCGAATGATATTTTTTTGCTCATTCGTGGGCCAAATCGCTCCTCCTCGGTTAAATGCCAAGTCCAAAAGGTTATCATCTAAAGTATAAATCAATTTTTTTCTAGCCCTTTTAATTCTTTTTATCAGATTTTCAGCCATATTCAGGTTAATATCTGGTCGCCACAGTCTTTCAACAATATAAACATCAGAAGCAAGATCATCGATGTCTGTCCCTGACGTAACTGTGATTAATTCATTTGATTTGTGTTTAAAGGGCAACAAAAGTCTTATATAACTAGTGCCGTAAGGAACTAAGTCTAATCCGTATTCATACATAATATGCGCCTTCAAAATTTGCCCCCCCAGGGTCTAAGTGATTGTTTCTAAAAATTTGTTAACAACTTTTTCTACCGAAAACTGACATATGTCTTTAATGGCATTCTGTTGCAGTTTTGTTCTAAAATCATAATCATCAACAAGTTTCTTCAATGCCTTTAAACACTCTTCTTTAGATTCAGTATTTACTATTAGTCCATTTACTTGATCTTCAACAAAACTGTTAGTACCACCATTCTGGGGAGTAATGACAGCAGCACCACAAGCCATAGCTTCCATTGCAGTTAACCCCATTGCTTGGAATGAAGATAGATCTATAAAGATATCTATCTCGTTCAGAAGCCACGCTAGTTCCTCACTTGCTAGTACTCCAGCATTAATCCATTTGAAATTATGGGGTAGTTGCTGAAAACCATGATCATCTGTATCACATCCGAACAAGATTACTTCAATCTTATCACCGTGTAATTCTGTAATATTTTCCAATACTTCCATGGTTAGTTTGGGGTTTCTCCGTGGTGTACTAGGTCTTATCATGGCAGCTATTCTTAATGGTCTATTAGGCCATTCCGAACCCACCCGTGTTCTTGGCCTAAACAGATCTAAATTTACGCTGGCACCAATCACAGAAGCACCAACACCAATTTGCTTATTTATTTCTTTCATATTCCATTCTGTTTTAGTGACACGTTGAAGATCAGGGAATAATTGATAGGAGTCCCATGCTTCTTTATAAGGTGGAGAATTAATTTCAAAAAAATATGGTTCAAAATCCTGAATGTAATAAGCTCTCGTGGATTCAACACCATCAAGCCATTTGACAGAATTATAAGATGTAGCCACAACGACATCAAACTTCTCAACAATTGACTTTATGTCTGACTCTTCATCGGCAAATATAATAGGTACCTTATTAAGTAGCATATTGTAACTTTTAGAGAACGTATCCTGATGTCTGGTCAGATTTATTATCCTTACGTCGATCCCCATTTCAAGCATTGCCTTGGATTCCTGAATGATTACATTGGCCCCGCCACTTACTTCAATAATAGGTAGCACAATCGCAATGCTAAGCCCTTCCCATTTCTCTTTACCTTTACTAATAATCTGCTCTCTTTCAAACATTTGCAATACTCTAGCTCTTATTCCTTCAAGAACCCGGTCATGGTGGCATTTATGAACACCCTCAAGAATAACAGAATGCCCATGTTTATTTATTAGTGCAGCATCAGCTTGTTGAGCAAGTATTTTTCTTTTTTCATGTGAGTAACTTTTAGATTGAGCATGGAAAATATAGACATCATCTGCAATTGCGAGCTCCCAACCTTGCTTGCGAACACGGATACAATAATCGTTTTCTTCTCCGTACCCTCTTCCAAATGTTTCCTCATCAAAATAACCTATTCGGTCAATTACCTCACGTTTTATCATTAAACAAAACCCATTTAAAAAAGAAATTCTTGGGTAAGTATGTGCAGAATATCTTTCTATTAATGTTCCCATCTCTGATATCGAAATCTCTGGGGGCAATTCATTATCCGACCAATCTTCATCTTGTTCAATTTTTGGAACAGACTGCCAAGAGGCTGTGTTTGAAAGAGGTCCTACCATTCCAATACTCGAATCAGATTCTGCACACATTACCATTTTATCAATCCAATACTCGGTAACTATAGTGTCACTATTTAATAAAATCACATAATTTGCTTTTGAAGCTTTCAAGCCTTGGTTTGCTGCAAAAGTATACCCTTTAGCTTTGTCATTACGAATCAATGAGGAAATATTTTGAGAGGATAACATTTTTTCCAAGAACTGTTTTGTTTCCGATTCACTCCCATCATCCACCACAATGATTGAGTATGGTTGATGTGTATATTGAATAATAGAGTAGATACATCTTCTTATATCCTCTAGAGCGTTATGAACACAAATAATTATTTCTACAACTTGTGATCGTTCTTTTAGAACGAGCCCCCCGTGCGAGAAACTTCCTACTTTGAAATAGTCAGGTCTTTTCTCTTTAGAATCTACCATGGGACTGATAGCAATATTATCTGTAACGGCTTTATTTATTAAAATTCTATTTTTTATTCCAACAAATCCTTCTTTACGAACCGCATTGACGGTTTTATAAGAAAGGACAAAAGGACCTTTCACGATTCCACCATTTTTCTTTAATAAATGCTTTATAAGTCTCATTTTATTTGATGATGTTCTTTTTTGAGCGGACATCCACCTTAGAACTCGGGTAACTTTCCATGACGTTGTATTAAAGACAGTTACCAACTCATTATTTTTCTCATGTATTAAAGTATCTTTCCAACTGAGTTCTTCGTTTTTTAATTGAATAGCAACACCTTGCTCGTTGAGTTTGATGTTATGTTGCTCAATTGTATTCTCCAGATTCTTAATCTTTTCATCTAGTCCATACTTTTCATTATTAATTAATTCTATAATGGATCCTTCTTTTTCAAGCAACTTTTTATAATTTTCATTTTCAAGTTTTAAAAGGTTACTTTTCTGTTTTATTTCCATTTGTTCAAGTTTTAACTCATTTAAAACAGACTGTATATTACTATTCTCTTCTTGAACAGCATAATAAGCCTCACCTAACTTCATTTCTCGAACATATACTTGCAAACACAATGCTCCAGTAATTTGATCTTCATTCATATATAATTGGCCATATCTATTCTTTTGTGAATAATATAACGATACTCCTGGAGTTTCACTTAACTGCTCTATTGTAATAATGTACTCACTATTATTTGAATCGAATAAAGGAACGAAATCAAAATACAGCCATTCGTTGTCTACTACATGACCAAGCTGGATCGTTCGATTATATATTTCTTTCATTGATTTAGTTTCGTTAATGTTTACCTTTAAGGTTCCAGATATTTTCTCTTGATAGGTAGCACATAAAACACCAATTCTATGCATACTATTGCTGTTACAAAAAAAGGTTTGTTTAATTTTCGTATTTCTTGACATTCTGTCAAGAGTATGCTCCGGATTAGAATAAAACAAATCAAGTTTACTTTTATGTTCATTATCTTTTTTTAGTTGATAGAGATTAAAAACCGATGCAAAGGGCAATTCTATCTTAAGTGATTTTTTCTTCTCGGAGTTTTCAAGAAAATTTCTTTGTAATAATTCATTATTTTGTTTTTTTGAAATAATGAATGTTGATCGATAACCTTCTACCAAGTTCATTTCATCGTCAAAATGAAACTCATTTGTATATGAGTCAAACAATCTTACTGTTTCATGATCTACACCCCTGCTGTAAAGCTCATGCCTGAGCATCATCAAATAGATCCAGTTATCAATACTCCCTGAAAAATAATATTTGTATTTAAATGGATGATCCGCAAGAATATTCTCAACTTCATTAATAGAAGGCAAACCGTATTTAATATGTTCTCCCAGCATTTCATGCTCATGATTTAATGCAGTAACTAAAAACTCATACAACATTTTTTCAGCTGACACTGTTTTAGTTGTATAATGTGGATTGTTTAAGATGACATAGTCATTACTTACTCGAATAAGTTCAATTAAGAAAGTAGCTCTATCAGCAGGAGGAATATGTTCAAATACATCGTTGGATATAACAAAATCAAAATGATCATCCTTAAAAGGAAGATCTCTACCATCCGATTTCATATAATTTTCAGTTACCGCTTCGAAAGTATCGATCACTAAAACCTCGTGATTCTTCAAAAAGTGGACAGCTGGTAACCACGGACTGCCATCTTCGTTAAAAAAGAACCCACCAACATCTAAAATTTTTAATTTTTTGTTCTTGTTCTGAACTTGATTACAATAATCGCGAATAAGTCTCGAGCATATCTCATAGCGCTGATATTGATCAAATGGAATCTCGTATAGATTTTTCACAACATCAAATCCTCTACATTAAAATAACCAATCACAGTTTAATTTTACTATTCCATATTCTTCTCTATTGTTAACAATTGAAAATTTAAATTGTTTATCCCTGTAGTCATAGGGTTCTTTGCATTCATAATCATACGCAGAAACGGTTAAGTAATAAGTCCCTTGCAGCAAAGCTGGTTCTCTTAGTATTACACGCAAATTTTTAGTATCTTCAATAATGTTTATTATTGATCCATCTTGTTTTGAGTTCGGTCCGCTTAAATGGACCCCCTTCTCATCATATAGTGCTAAGCCTATAACTACATTTTCTTCTTTCATTTTGCTTTGGAGTTCTATATTTATACTAATGTCTGACCCTGTATTGAATACGCTTTGAACAATACCCTGCGTGTCAGAGAAATAAACTTTGTTGATTACAAGGCGTTGATTTCCCCATCTATTATTCGAATCGTTATACGCTTCGTAATTTACATGTTTTTTAAATTCATCTATTTCCAAGATATCAATATCTTTTAGGTCGTTTGTATTAAGAGCAGCTTCCCCACCATAAATTTTTGTGTAGTACAAATTTACTAAAGTGTCCGTTTCACCAAAAGTTGTTTTTCCATTTTTATCAACGAAAACTACACTGTCACACAAATCCCTGACTGATGACATATCATGCGATACAAAGACAATAGTTTTTCCTTTGTTTTTGAACTCTCTAATTTTATCAAAGCATTTTTTCTGAAAGTTTGCATCTCCAACAGCTAAAACTTCATCAATAATTAGAATATCGGGATTGACATGAATTGCTACTGAAAATGCAAGTCTCATGTACATACCTGATGAATAGTTTTTAACTGCTGTCTCCATAAAATCTTCAAGTTCTGAAAACTCAACAATTTTATCATAGTGATTTTCAATATATTTTTTTGTTAGGCCTAGTATAGTGCCATAAAGATAAACATTTTCTTTCCCGGTCAGATCAGGTTGAAATCCTGCTCCTATTTCTAATAAAGAAGAAACAGTCCCATTAACTTCAATGCTGCCTTCATCCGGTGGAATTATATTTGCAATGAGTTTAAGCGTGGTACTTTTACCAGCACCATTTCTGCCAATGATTCCAACTGTTTGTCCTGGTTGAATATCAAATGAAGCTTTTTCCAATACCCTATGCTCAATTATTTCCATACGATTTCGCTTCAATATTTTATTTATGAACTGCTCCTTTAAAGTTGAAGGCCTGTTTTTGTAAATTTTATAGGATTTGGATACTCCACTAAATGATATGGCATAATTAGACATCACTACATCTCCTACTTTATAGTTCTTCTGCTAAACGACTCTCCCGCTTATTAAAGATAAAATAACCAAGCAATAGAAAACAAAGACTATACAATAACGCTCCCCAGAAAAGGTCTCCACTTGGAACCACTCCATCTAAAACAATAGATCGAAACATTTCAACTATTAACGTAAGAGGGTTTAACATTATATAACGATGATAAGGCTCCGGTATCATAGCAGCATTATAGATGATTGGAGTTAAATAGAACCACACCATGAAGAATATCTCAATGAGATGTGATAGATCTCTAAATTTAACTGTAACGGTTGAGAAAAATAAGCCTAATCCAATAGTTAGGAGTAATGTTGGAATTAACACCAGCGGCAAAAAAAACAGCGCTGTTGTAAATGGGATTTTAAAGAAAAACAAACCAAGAAATAAAATAACAAAATTTATAAGCATGGTAATAAAATTCGAAAGGACTATTGAAAGCGGGATAATAATCCTGGGGAAATATACTTTTTTCACTAAGTTTTGATTGTTAATAATTGAATTAGCACTCATGGTTACTGCTCCAGATACGAACATCCAAGGTAGAAGGGCAGTGAAAACAAAAATGGCAAAGTTCTCAATCTGCATTCTAATTATTATTTTAAAAGCAAAAGTATAAACAATAAGTAACAAAATGGGATGTAAAAAAGACCATAAAAAGCCAATGACAGAGTTTTTGTATTTTAGTTTTAATTCTTTCATTGTAAGATTAAATAGAAGGTCTCGATAATGGTAAAGGTCCTTAATATTGGTTGTCATATAATATTACTCTCTTCTTTCTGAAGGGCTTTATTTAAAAAAATCAACAAATCTTCTCTCAAATCTGTTCTTGATAGAGCCATTTCAATAGTTGTTTTTATAAATCCTAATTTTTCACCAACATCGTATCGTTCTCCGAGGAAATGATATGCATACACATCACATAACCTATTCAATTCTCGAATAGCATCCGTTAATTGAATTTCCCCACCCACTCCACTATCCTGCCGTGATAGAATTTCAAAAATTTCTGGAGTTAATATATATCTCCCCATAATTGCGATATTTGATGGAGCTTCATTAATTAAAGGTTTTTCAATCAAATTATTCACCTTATAAAATCGATCAGAGATTTTCTCGGCATCAATGATTCCATAACGACAAACTTCTGTTCTTTCGACCGGTTTCACCCCAATAACCGGGGCTTGATATTTTTCAAACAGTTCTATTAGTTGTTTCAAGCACGGTCTTTCTGCCTGAACAATATCATCTCCCAGTAATACCGCAAAGGGTTCATTCCCAATAAATTTTCTAGCACACCAAATTGCATGCCCCAGACCTTTAGGTTCCTTCTGACGAATATAATGAATATCAGCCATAGTCGAGGATTTTTGAACCTCATTTAGCAAATCAAACTTACCATTTTCTCGCAAATTAAACTCTAGCTCAAAACTATTATCAAAATGATCTTCAATTGCCCGTTTACCTTTTCCCGTTACAATAATAATATCCTCTATGCCGGAAGCCACTGCTTCCTCGACAATGTACTGAATAGTCGGTTTATCAACGATAGGCAACATTTCCTTAGGCATAGCTTTGGTAGCGGGCAAAAACCGAGTACCTAGTCCCGCTGCAGGTATAATTGCCTTTCTTATTTTCATTAATTCAACAAACCTCCGAACTTTCGTCAAATTTCTACTGCTTATCTTACCAAAGAATCAACAGAATTGTAATATGTATACACTTGCTCATAAGAGAGGTAAATGACGTTTTCATCATTTGCTAGTAATTAGACTTCCAAACCTCCAAAAAGTTCTTCTAAAACTCGGACCTTCCATTCATTTACTCCCTCGAGTAGCTTTACATAATACTATTTGCTAAAATAATACCTGCACAATTAAGGATCCCAGCATTTCCATACAAAGGAGCACTTTCATGAAAAAGCAAGATTCGTCAATATCCAGCAGCAATTCCGAATTTTCCTTACTCCAATGGGCAATTCTACTCGGCACCTGTTTGTTTCTCTTTATATTCCCCTACCAGGTTGCTTTGTTTAACGGTTTTCAATTCTCTTTCGAGGGCAGCTTACTGGAAGCTATGATTTACGTATTTATTCTACTCGTAATTGTTGGCATACGATTGCTGCGAACCTGGCAGTTGACTGATTACAGATCGATACTGTCGATTGTTGTGTTGCTTATTCCAATCATGTATATGCTCTCGTCAATCAATGCTGTCGCTTCCTACAATGCCAAAATCATGCTGCAGCTCGAGTTTATGTATGCCTCTTTCTTCATCATAGGCTTATACATAGCTGTAAAGCAGCTGCATCAGGAAATCGTCGGATTATCGATCCAATTGTCTGCTTATGGCGTTGTCATTTTCGGATTTATGAATTTGTTCGGCCAGACCTATTATAATAATGCTCTGTGGGCAGCGGACAATGGCTACCGGCTGACTTCTGTTTTTCAATATTCCAATTCTTACGCAGCTTTCCTAGTTGCTATATTTCTTGCTGCTCTTTTCTCTGCCGTCCACGTCAAACAGTGGTATTGGCGTGCCGCTCACAGTTTAATGCTTGTTCCGATATGGATCTCGCTTATGCTCACCTATTCAAGGGCGGCTCTCGTTTTCATCCCATTCTTGGTGCTCATCATTCTTCCTTTCATGAAAATCAATAAACAAATTTCTTATCTAATATACATGTTTTTGGCTGTTGTTTCATCTTTCGCTATTCTGAGTAAGGTAAAAGTAGCTGCGGACAAAATATCTGCCCTTTTAGATCCTGGCTCTCAGATGGGCAAAACCATATCGTTATGGGAGCCAGTCCCACTGGGCGGATGGGGGATCTTGTTGGCGGCTTCTGTTATTATTTCGCTGCTCTTCACCCTACTCCACGATAAACTCTCCAATTGGCTTGAAGCTAAAACAACTAAAATTTCAGACACAAAACGTTCATTAGTCATGGTGCCGATCCTATTTATTGTTGTTGGCGGTCTTGCAGCTGCTCTGATATTATCCAGCAGCGGCGTTCGTAGTCTGCTTCCTCCAAGTATTGCGGAGCGTTTCGAGAATATTAATCTGCAACAGCATAGCGTTCTGGAGCGGGAAACTTTCTATAGAGATGCTATGAAGGTATCGGCGGACTATCCGCTAATCGGCGCAGGCGGCGGTGCGTGGGCCGTAATCTATGAGAAATACCAGAATAACCCCTACACCAGCAACCAGGCACACAGTTATTTTTTTCAAACCTTGATTGAGGTCGGCTGGCTGGGCTTGCTGATTGTTGTTGGATTTTTTGTGTGGGTCTATTATCTGTTTATCCGGGCTTATATTAAAAATCCTGATTTAAGAGGCAACTCTCTTTTATTTTTCATCCTTTCCTTGGCTATTCTGGCACATAGTGCCGTCGATTTTGATATGAGCTACGGGTATTTGTCCATACTTGTCTTCTTATGCCTTGGAGCTATGCTCGCTCCTTTCCATAAGGTGCTCGTGATTCCTGCTCTGGAGACCTATAAAGATAAACCATGGCGCTTCGTCTATCCCATCGCGATCTCTTTATCGGGCATTATCCTTTTCGCTCTGGTTTATAGAGAATATGATGCCAATCTCAGCTACCGACAATCCTTGTCACTCGCGATTGAGCAGAAGAAACCACTCAATGAGCTGCTGCCTTCAATCGATCATGCCATTTCAGTCGCTCCTGATCATCCGGAATACACCATGCGAAAAATAAATTGGATGGAGCAGGCCTTTAATTCGACCCAAGATCCTGCATATAGACAGGAAACGAAAAGATTAATCGATCAGTTGAAACCTTTTGCCCCTTTTGATCGTTCATTATTGTTGGAGGAATATAAATATTACAAAAATATGGGCGAAACGAATACGGTGCTTCAGGTTCTCGACACCAGTGTTGCCAGTTTCCCATGGAACATGAGCTTCTACGAAGCCGCCATCATGGAATATTTTATTGCCGGACAACAAGAAGGTTTAACCTCTTCAGAAGATAAAGATTCGAAGTGGAATCACTCTCTCGAACTGTACCAGCAAGTTCTCGACCGCATTGAACATTTGAAGTCTCTACCTGAAGGGCAGCTGCAAGGAAGAGAGTTTATCGTCACTCCTTTAATGCGCCAAGCAATTGGTCAAATAAATTACCGCAACAAAAACTATGAAGCTGCGTATAACCTTTTGAAAGAAGATATTGCAGGCGATTTAACCAATGATAGTATACGGGTTAATGTCAGATTCTACTTGGCCTCTTTGCACGCCTTAGGGCAAAAAAATGAGGAATTATTACGCAAATTGGTAGAAGCTGACGAAAATGAAAGTACAGCGGTACAGCAGCTTGTTGACAGCCAATAGATAACCTGATATTATAACCCAGTATTTCACTTATTTGAAATACTATTTTCCAAAAATGATGCTTTCTTTCCTATCAATCATAAGATATAATTGTTTTTCGATAGGTTTACTCATCCTTCATTGAAAGGAGGTGAAAACAAAATAATGAAAAAGATTTTTGCAAGCAAAATTTCAGCACTTGTCGCTTCGTTGATGATTATATCAATGCTAGTGCCTGTCCTTGCTTTTGCTGATGCTAGAATCGAGAATGTTAATCATGACACAAACACTGGAGATGTTACAGGTTCAGTGTATGTATCGGATGACGTTTATTCTGAACTAAATGATAAGACCATGGTTCCCGTTTACGTTTATGGGCCTAACGCAGTAGAAGCTACTTATGTTGCCGAAGCTGTGTATGTAGGAAATGGATATTATGAGTTCAAGTATAATACATCATCTGTACCATGTGTTACATACCAAACTCTGTACTCTGTTACAGGACAAGTGTATGGTGACCAAATCACACCAAATAGTTCCTATTGCGGTGGTGGTGGTGGTTTCCCTTGGTTCCCGGGTACTGGTAACATTATCGATGCTAACGGCAAAGTAGACAGCGCAGCACTGATCGCTCTCTTCGAAACGAACAAGAATGCTACTATTACATCCACTTCCGATGTAGTTACGATTCCTGCTTCTGCACTTATCAAAGGTGAAACTCTTACGATCAAACTGGAAGATGGTACTTCCATCACCCTGCCGATCGCTGCTTTGAAACTGGAAGAGAAAGCAAAATCCCTCGGGATTGAGCTGAGCGCTCTGGAAATCAAAGTTGAACTTAAGAAGCTTACTGGCGATGCGGAGAAGCAAGTAACGGATGCTGTATACGGAATTGGTGCGAAACCACTGGCAACGCCAGTTGATTTCAAAATCATCGCTGTTGGCGGCGGTAAAGAGGAGCAGTACCACAATCTGGGTGTTTACTTTAATCGTACACTTCCAGTGAATGGCGCTGTTGACTCTAAAAAGGTGACTGGTGTTGTGTTTGACCCAGCTACGAAAGAGCTGAGCTTCGTGCCAGCTACATTCGGAACTGAGAACGACAAAACAATCGCTACCTTGCTCCGCAACAGTGTAAGTATCTACACTGTCATCCAATTGGATAACGTATCCTTCAAGGATCTCGCTAACCACTGGGCACAGGAAGATATTGAAACTCTCGCAGCTAAGTTGGTTGTTGAAGGAACGGGCAAAAACATGTTCGAACCAAAACGCAACATTACTCGCGCTGAGTTCGCGGCTCTGATCGTTCGTTCACTCGGTCTTGATGCTACTGCAACATCATCTAAATTCTCGGACGTAAGCTCGAGCAAATGGTACGCTGGCGTTGTAGCTACGGCTGCAGAAGCTGGTATCGTACAAGGTGATGAAAAAGGTAAATTCAACCCGAACGCTAACATCACCCGTAAAGAGCTGTCGGCTATGGTCGTTCGCGCCCTGGCTTATGCTGGTAAGGAAGTTAAACTGACAGATGCGGAAGCAACTGCAGCTTTGGCCGCCTTCACTGATGCAGGCAGTCTCGGCTGGGCGAAAGGTGAAGTCGCTGCAGCAGTTAAGTCCGGTATTGTTCTTGGCCAAACTAGCACGAAAGTGGTAGGTAACGCCAGCGCAACCCGTGCTGAATCTGCTACAATGGTAATCCGTTTGCTCGGTAATGCTGGATTTATCAACAACTAATCCGGTGACTTAAAAACGACCTCTCGAGGTCGTTTTTTTGTTATGTCTGCATAGTTTCTTCCAGCATGTTCATCCTATACCTGTCGAAGAAGAGAACCTTTGATTACAGACTTTCTAAACATTTTTGTTGATTTATTATTAGAGAAGATGGATAATGGGTAATGAATAGAGACAATACATAAATAGGAGGTTTTTTGAACATGGCACATCAACTACCCGCTTTACCGTATCCCAACAATGCACTTGAGCCCCATATTGATGAAACAACGATGATGATTCACCACGATCGTCATCATAATGCTTATGTGACAAATTTGAATGCCGCTCTTGAGTCCGCTCCGGAACTGCAAAACAAATCGATTGAAGACCTTCTGAGTGACTTGAATAGTGTACCTGAATCCATTCGCACCGCTGTACGCAACAATGGCGGCGGCCATGCGAACCATACCCTCTTTTGGGAAACGATTGGACCTAATGCAGGCGGAGCTCCTACGGGTGCCCTGGCTGACGCAATCAATAATGAGCTTGGCGGTTTTGACAAGTTCAAAGAAGATTTTGCCAAAGCGGCAGCTACTCGCTTCGGCAGCGGCTGGGCTTGGCTCGCGGCTGACAAAGCCGGCAAGCTGAAAGTATACAGCCTGCCTAACCAGGATAGCCCCATTTCGGAAGGCGATACGCCTCTCCTTGGTCTTGATGTCTGGGAGCATGCCTATTACCTGAACTACCAAAATAAACGCCCTGACTATATCGCAGCGTTCTGGAATGTTGTGAACTGGTCTGAAGTTGGCAAACGTTACGAAGCAGCGAAATAAGTGATCCATGAGAGAACAGGACGATGGCTTAAAGCCTTCGTCCTGTTTTTTTGTGCATCTGATCTTTCTCACCGAATAGGCGATTGCCGCATAAGCTTTAACATGATAAATGCCTATACGCTCTGAGAAGGAGACGAATGTACATGTGGAATAACTTTAACAGTCCGGTTCCCGTGCAACCTGGATACACCATTGCCTATATTCCCCCTGCGCCTGCTGGCCGGGGCTGTGGCTGCGGCGGTCCCCGAGGGATGATGGGCGGACAGGGCGGCATGCTTCAGCCTGTTCCCGGTGGAGGCGGCCCGGGAACCTTTCCCCCGGGACCGGGTCCAGGACCCTTCCCACCCGGACCTGGCCCCTTCCCTCCAGGTCCGGGACCTTTTCCTCCAGGCCCATTTCCACCTGGTCCAGGGCCTATACCGCCATTCCCGATACCATTTCCTCCATTTCCTGTGCCTTTGCCTAACTTTGTAACGGTGGTCATTAACGGAGGGCGTTTCTTCCCATGGGTTACGCAGGCCTATAGAGTGCGCCATTTCCCGGGAATGTCTGTTTATCAGGCTTTAGCTGCAACCGGGGTTGTCCAATTCAACCGCAATGGCCAGATTGCTTTTGTAAATGGTGTGGCAGTAGCCGGAGATGTAGGTACTATCGTGAGCCTCAATGGCCGCCGGATCCCCCCTTCTTTGTTCTATCTTCCCGTTCAGGCAGGCGACTCTGTCGGTCTTGACCTGATCCTGACCGGCTCCGGCACTGTGATTCCGCGTACCCTTCCGGACACGCCATATGCATTGCCCTACAACTTGGAGATCGTTAATAATTATGATCACATAACCGACGATCCACAAGATCAATAAATAATTCCCTCCCCAACTTCCCTGTATATTTAATTATCTTTAGCCAGGTAAACAAACTACAAAAACACCAAGAGCCCGATAAGCCGTCAATGGACGCTTACCGGGCTCTTCAATTAGCTCCAACCGCTTAATGAACGCTGGCTTCTTCTTTAATCGCTTTCAACCGTTTCATCACATCATTGGCACCACGGCCAAAATAATCATGAAGCTGGTTATATTCGGCGTACAGCTTATCATATACGGCGACATTCGCCGGAATGGGCTTGAACGTCTCCTCCCGTATACGGGCCATAGCGGCTGCTGCGTCCACGACGTTATCATAACCGCCTGCCGCCGCTCCAGCAGCCACAGCGCCAAACATAGCCGCTCCCAGCGCAGGCGTTTGCTTAGACGCCGCAATCTTGATTTCGCGATTCGTGACATCCGCATAAATCTGCATGAGCAGCCGGTTCTTCTGCGGAAGTCCTCCGCAGGCATACAGCTCATCGACGGCTACACCATTGCTGTGAAAAGCCTCGACAATTTTACGCGTTCCGAATGCGGTCGCTTCCAGCAAAGCCCGGTAGATCTCATAAGGTTTTGTGAGCAGGGTTAGACCGACCAGCACCCCCGTCAGATCGGTATCCACAAGCACGGAACGATTGCCGTTCCACCAGTCGAGCGCAAGGACGCCGGACTCACCAACGTTTAGCTCGGAAGCTTTTTTCTCCAGCCACTCATGAGTGCTGATGCCTTCCTGCTTTGCCGCTTCAACAACATAGGCCGGGACAGCCTCTTCCACATACCAGGCGAAAATATCGCCAACAGCGGATTGTCCGGCCTCGTATCCGTAATAGCCGGGAATGATGCCGTCTTCGACAACGCCGCACATGCCTTCGACCTGCTTCTCTTCCGAGCCCAGCAGCATGTGACAGAGGGAAGTCCCCATCGCCATAACAAGCTTCCCAGGCGTGACTACGCCTACAGCCGGAACGGCGGCATGCGCGTCCACATTCCCGACCGCAACCGCTATGCCTGGCGCAAGGCCCATTTGCGCGGCCATATCAGCCGTCAGCTCGCCCGCTTTGGAGCCGAGCGGCAGAACGTCGCCACGCAGCTTCGTGTCGGCGAGATGTTCAAGCTTCGGATCCAGCGCTTTGTAAAATTCACGGCTCGGATAGCCGTCCTGCTTATGCCAAATGGACTTATAGCCGGCGGTACAGCTGTTGCGCACGATGTTGCCTGTCATCTGGCCCACGACCCAATCCGTCGCTTCCACGAATTTATCCGCCACTTCATAAATATCCGGCGCCTCATTCAGGATTTGCCAGGACTTGGCCAGCATCCATTCGGAGGAGATTTTTCCGCCGTAGCGAGGGAGGAAGGTCTCACCGCGTTTCGCCGCAATTTCATTAATCAGGTTCGCTTCTTCCTGTGCCGCATGATGCTTCCACAACTTTACCCAGCTATGCGGATTGGCTTTGTACGCCGCATTGAAACAAAGCGGCTGCCCTGCCTCATCAACAGGCAGCATCGTACAAGCCGTGAAATCGATGCCCAGTCCAATAACTTCGCTGGCATCTACGCCCGATTCCTTCATAACGGCAGGCACCGACTGAGTCAGCACCTCGATATAGTCAGCTGGATGCTGCAGCGCCCAGTCATGCTCCAGCTTAAGGCCAGATTCCGGTAGTTTCTCATCAATCACATTGTGGCGGTAAGGCGTCACATGCTCGGCAATTTCCGCACCATCGCTCAGACGCACGAGGACCGCGCGCCCGGATTCCGTTCCATAATCCACTCCAATAGCGTACTTGCTAATCATGATCTGAGGGATCCCCCTTTTAAAATAGTCCATGCAAACGATTACTTCTGTCCATAATAAGCATTTTTACCATGTTTGCGCAAGTAGTGACGGTCCAGTAAATGCTGATCCATCGGCTGAGCATTGGGATTTAATTGCAGGGTATGGAGTGCCATTTTGGCCGCTTCTTCCACGACGACTGCATTGTGCACCGCATTATGCGCATCTTTTCCCCAACAGAAGGGAGCATGGCTGTATACCAGAGCAGCCGGCACCTGGTTGGGATCAATTCCGCCTTTAATGAAGGTATCGATAATAACATGGCCTGTTTCCAGCTCATACTCGCCTTGAATCTCGGCTTGGGTCATGGGCCGGGTACAGGGGATTTCCCCGTAAAAATAATCGGCATGCGTCGTTCCGAGTGCGGGAATGGCCCGTCCTGCTTGAGCCCAACTAGTCGCCCATGGGGAGTGGGTGTGCACGATGCCGCCAATCCCCTCAAATGCGCGATACAAGGCAGCATGAGTAGGTGTATCCGAGGATGGGCGAAGCTTGCCTTCGACAACCTTGCCTTCCAAATCGACAATGACGATATGCTCCGGCGTCAGCTCCTCGTAGGGAACACCGCTTGGCTTAATGGCCACGAGGCCCCGCTCACGGTCAATACCGCTGACATTACCCCAGGTAAACGTAACAAGACCATACTTGGGCAATTCCATATTCGCTTCCCATACGGCTTGTTTTAAATCATCCAGCATCACAGACTCTCCCTTCAACCGCTTCCAAAGCTCCGAGTTATACCTGGTCACTGCTCTCATTATAACTTGTACGTACAAGTGTGTCACGATAATTTATATTGTTTCCTTTGAAGGAGCGGTAGACTCCCGGATAATCAGCCTTGGATCATATACGATATCCGCTTCCGGTTTTTTCCTGCCTTTCTTTGCCATCAGACGCATCAGAAGCTTGACGGCATCCTCGCCCATCCGTGTCTTCGGGTGCTCCAGCGTGGTCAGCTTGACCTCTGTGGCCGTTGCCAGAGTAGCATCATCGAAGCCTACCAGGGACAGGTCCCCGGGGACAGCCAGCCCCTTGCTCCGCACCACATCGAGCAGTCTTACGGCCAGCTCATCGTTATAGCAGACAATGGCTGTGGGACGTTCATCGGTGCTTTTGTCCAGCAAAGCTGCAAGAGCACCCGCGGGTCTGCCATGCTTTTCCTCTGTCGTATAACGGATCAGATACTCGGCATGAAGCGCCAAATGGGACTCGCGCAGTGCACGGAGAAAACCGCGCATCCGATAGATGCCCTGAAAATCATCCGTCTTGAACAATCCGGCTATCCGGTGATGTCCAAGCTTGATCAGGTGTTCGGCAGCACGATAGCCGCCAAGCTCGTCATCGACCTTCAGACATGGCGCATCCAGATCGCTGTAGCGTTCATTAAGCATGACAAAAGGAATGCCGCGCGACTCCAACGACAGATAATAGTCCAGATTCGGGTTTCCCTCCGCACTTTTGGTGGGCTCGATAATCAGGCCATCGGGCTGCTGCCGGAGCATCGATTCCAGGCTTTCCCGCTCCTTGTTCTTCTCATTGTCCGTGCTGGCCAGCAAGAGCCTTGCTCCCTCCGTTCGAAGCGCCGACTCTACGCCCCTTACTATCGTGGGAAAAATGTAATCGGAGATATGCGTGGTCATTAAGCCGATGGTCAGGCCGTGTTTGGATGGATGAGTGGCAGCAGCCCCTGATGACTCCGCAACAAAAGTCCCTTTCCCCTGCGAGCGGTAGAGCCAGCCTTCCGCTTCAAGCTCGCCTAGCGCCTGCCTTACGGTCTGACGGCTGAAGCCGTACCGCGCAGCAATTTCGTTCTCCGACGGCAGCTTGTCATGTGCCTTGAATTGATCAGTCGTAATCCAGGACAAAATTTCTTCTTTCAGTTGTATATATTTGGGTGGAAGCTGTCCATTCATGCGGCACCTCAATTCCATTGCTTAACTTGTATGTATATATTATATCACGGGATTAACTTGTACGTACATAATAGCATCTCATTGCCCTTCTTCCGGATCGCCCCGCAATAAACTTTTGACAATAAACCCGTTTATCCCTAACATATGGAACATAAAGAATCGCCAAAGGGAGAGGGGCCTATGCGATGCCAATAAATCAGGCTGGTGCGGATCATTTGACGGAAGCGGAAATGAGAGCCAAGCAAATCGGGACAAGTTATATTAGGCTCGCTATCTTTCTATTAGCGGCTCTTTTTGCTCTCTCTGTGGTTATGCAGGTATTTCTTGCGGGAATGGCCTCTTTCGCCGATCCGGCGCATTGGCGGGATCACCGCTCATTCGCTTATTATTTCACCCCGCTGCCTTTGGCTATGCTCGTTCTGACCTTTGTCGGCCGCACCGGCAAAGTGACCCGCTATCAGAGCCTCGGGATGTTTATACTGATCATCCTCCAGTACGTCACTGCTTATATGGGTGATCATATGCCCATGCTGGCCGCACTGCACCCCGTGCTGGCATTGTTGTTGTTCTGGATCTCCATCATTTGCACCAGGCAGGCTTTCACCGATTGGCGAAAAGGCCGGGTATGATCAGGGAACTCCATTATAGGTGAAACTTTTAAATTCTATAAGGTACAAAAAGCCATTATCCGGGGGATTCAACCGGATGAATGGCTTTCTTATTCTCCCCTTGCTTTTGAGAATCCTGCGCTGGATTTGAGTTAACGAACTCCCGTGCCAAGACGCTGGATCATATACCTTCTGATCTCATCGGATAAATCTTCTCTTTCCAACGCAAGATCAATCGTCGCCTGGACAAAACCAAGCTTGTCCCCGACATCGTATCTGCGGCCATTGAAGCGGAAGGCGGTGAGCGGCGATTGTTCATTCAGACGCTGCAAACTGTCCGTAAGCTGGATCTCGCCGCCCTTGCCGGGCTCCGCATGCGCAAGCAATGGGAAAATAGCCGGGTCCAGCACATAACGGCCGACCACTGCCAGATTGGAGGGAGCTTCGCCGGGCAAGGGCTTCTCCACCAGACTGCGGACTCGGCCATGCGCCGCCTCTGCGTCCAGCTCAACAATACCGTACTTATGCGTCTGATCCCAAGGGACCTCCATGACGGCTACGACAGAGGAGCTGCGGGCTTCGTAGACATCTATCATCTGCTTGAGGCAAGGTGGCTCGGACAGAAGAATATCATCTCCAAGCAGCACTGCAAAAGGCTCGTCCGCAACAAAGCTGCGCGCACATAACACCGCATGTCCAAGCCCAAGCGGCTCCCGCTGCCGCATATAGCAAATATCCGCCATATGGGAGATGCTCCTGACCAGTTCCAGCATTTCTGCTTTGCCATGCGCTTCAAGCTCGGTCTCAAGTTCAACGGACTTGTCAAAATGATCCTCAATCGCCCGTTTATTTCGTCCGGTTACAATCATAATATTTTCAATGCCGGAGGCGACTGCCTCCTCTACAATATATTGAATGGCAGGCTTATCGATCAGCGGCAGCATTTCCTTGGGCTGCGCTTTAGTGGCCGGCAGAAACCTTGTCCCAAGTCCTCCTGCGGGTATAATGGCTTTTCGCACGCGTTTTTCCGACATGAGTGTCCTTCCTCCCATAACCGTTGTATCATTCCATACTTTCTTCCATCATACCTTCTATCGGACAATCGTACCATGCCCAAATAACCAGTTCAATCGCGTTTGACACCAAGCTTGCCTTCATGCCACACTAAAACAAGAGACATCGCCTTCAAACCTAGCCGACAAGGAGGGCTAATCATGCTTATTAACCGGTCATTGCGCACATCCCGGCACGATGAAATGATTGATATCACCCGTGAAATCACGGCGATTGTCAGCAAAGAAGGCGTTCAAAGCGGCCTGGCCGTCATTTATTGCCCGCATACAACCGCAGGCATTACAATCCAGGAGAACGCCGATCCCGATGTAAAGCACGATGTGCTGATGCGTCTGGATGAGGTCTATCCATGGGAGCATCCGAAATACCGTCATGCGGAGGGCAATACTGCTTCCCATCTGAAAGCGATCACTACCGGTACCTCGCAAACGGTCATTATTGATCAAGGCCGCCTGCTCCTGGGCCGATGGCAGGGCATTTATTTCTGCGAGTTCGATGGACCGCGGTCACGCGAATATTACATCAAGCTAATTAAGGAATAAAGCGGCTGGCATGAAAGGTGAAGATCGCTTTTTCATCCCTAAATAAGAGACTTTATAAACGCATTCTCAGTTGGCACGATCCTTCTTGCGCAAGCAGGGACAGACGCCTCTTTGAGAATGCGTTTTTTCAGCATGGGCCGTTTCGTCTCCACCCTTCTGCCAGTCCCGCAGCAATGCTTTGTCCTTAAAGACTGCCCGTTAAGAACCCCTTCCCCCATCGCATCGCGGATAAGCTCTCAGCGTGCAATTTGATTATGCACGAGAGCGGCTGAACGTGCCCTTATCTTTTCAAATGAGTATTGACATCCTCTCTTAATTATAATAATTTTAATATAGAAATTATTATCGATATGGTTTCAAAACTAAAATAGCTTGGTTAAGAGAGGAGAGAGCGATATGGAGAATATCGTTATTGTAGGCACCGGACCAGCCGGGCTGACAGCTGCCATCTATCTGGCGAGAGCGGGCTTTAATCCGCTTGTTCTGGAGGGGCCGCAGCCAGGCGGCCAGTTGACGACGACGACCGAGGTGGAGAATTACCCTGGTTTCCAGGATGGCATTCTCGGTTCCGAGCTGATGTCCAACATGCGCAAGCAGGCACAACGATTCGGTGCACGTTTTCAGACCGGTTGGGTCGATGAAACGGACTTATCCGAACGTCCCTATAAGTTGAAGCTGGACAACGGCAGCGAAATTATTACGAAATCTGTGGTTATTTCTACCGGTGCTTCGGCAAAATATATGGGAGTGCCTGGAGAGCGTGACAATATCGGCCGCGGAGTAAGCACTTGTGCAACATGTGACGGATTTTTCTTCCGCGGAAAAAAAATCATTGTCGTCGGAGGCGGCGATTCCGCCATGGAAGAAGCCTCTTTCCTTACCCGGTTCGCAACCGAGGTCAGACTGGTGCACAGACGCGATGAGCTCCGCGCTTCGAAAATCATGCAGGACCGGGCAAGAGCCAATGACAAAATTGTCTGGAGCCTGAACGCAACCCCGCAGGAGGTTGTTGCTGGAGAATCCGGTCTTCAAGGACTTCGTGTACGGGACAATGCGACTGGCGAGGACATGCTGCTTGAAGCGGACGGCGTATTCGTCGCGATCGGGCATACACCGAATACCGCCTTTCTCGGCGGTCAAGTGACAACGGACGATCAAGGCTATATCGTGGTCCAGCCTGGAACGTCAAGAACCAATCTCCCTGGCGTGTTCGCATGCGGCGATGTGCAGGACCGCCATTACCGTCAAGCTATTACGGCTGCGGGCAGCGGTTGTATGGCAGCTCTGGATTGCGAACGGTTCCTGGAAGACGCCGATGCGGCCGCAATGAATGCAGACCCGCTGCTCGTTACTCAAGAAGTAGCTTTCGGAGATTGAGGAGAAAACGTTTCGTTGATAATTTTCCGGCATGGCTGGAGATTCATCAAATAGATAATAAAAATTAAGGAGCGTGTTTTCAATGACGAAGCTGCATGATATTTTAAACAAGCAAATTTCTACCTGGAGCGTTCTTTATGTCAAGCTGCACAACTTCCACTGGTACGTCAAAGGCAACCAGTTTTTCACCCTACATGTGAAATTTCAGGAGCTGTACGAGGAAGCGACACTCGTCGTTGACGATTTCGCAGAACGTCTGCTTGCACTGGAAGGCAAGCCTGTCGCTACGATGACGGAGCACTTGAAGCTCTCCAGCGTCAAAGAAGCTACCGGCAAAGAAGAAGCGACGCAAATGGTTGAATCCCTGATCAGCGACTTCACCCTTGTCGCAGCCGAGCTGAAAGAAGGCATGGAAGAAGCCGAGAAAAAAGGCGATGAAACAACCGGCGATATGCTCCTTGCGGTTCACAAATCGCTGGAGAAGCATCTGTGGATGCTCAAAGCCTTTAACGGAAAATAATTGCGGATTGACCCTCGCGTTAGAAGACCGGACAGGCCAGCCCGATGCGGCAGGTAAACATAAAAGCGCCAACTTCCTCATTTGGAAGACTGGCGCTTTTTTTCTATTCACTCAAAGGGAGGATCAAGAAAAAGGAATCACATGGTCCGGCAGGCTGATTGCCCTTAACAGCCGCTCAGGCCTTATTTTTTCTTACTCTGCGCGATCCGCTCCTCCAATTCGTTCAAATACGTCCACCGGTCCATCAGCTGCTCCAGGCGCGCTTCCTGCTCCCCCCGCTGGGCGATAAGAAGCTGAAGCTGGGCGGAATCGCTGGAAGCAGCCTCCATACGGTTCGTGATGTCTTCCAGTTCCTGCTCCGCTTTGGCTATATCCTCGTCGATCGTCTCGAACTCGCGCTGTTCCTTGAACGTCATCTTCAACGGCCGTCCCGCACTGCCGCCTTGCGGAGACTCCGCTCCGCTGCCTGCACCGCCGCCATCCGGCGTCTGCTGGCCTGCGTTTCCCGAACCCGGTGCATCCGGATCGGCCTGGCGTCTTGCGCCACCCTCAGTCGATAATCCGCCGCTGCGGCCAGCCCCGGAAACTCCGGCTGCGGCCTGGACCTGTTCGTAATCGGAGAAATTGCCGACATGCTGGGTGATGACACCCTCGCCTTCAAAGGCAAAGATGCGGTCCACCGTCCGGTCCAGAAAGTACCGGTCATGGGATACTACAAAAACAACGCCCGGGAAATCGTCCAAATAGTCCTCCAGTACAGTCAGTGTACTGATATCCAGATCGTTGGTTGGCTCATCCAGCAGCAGCACATTGGGCGCTTCCATCAGCACGCGCAGCAGCTGCAGTCGTCTCTTCTCACCACCTGAGAGCTTGGCGATCGGCGTCCATTGCTGTGCGGGGGGAAACAGAAACCGCTCCAGCATCTGAGAGGCGCTCACCGTTGAACCATCTGCGGTCGTTACGCGTTCCGCGCTTTCGCGGATATATTCGATTACGCGCAGCTGGTCGTTCATCTCTTCCCGCTCCTGCGAGAATACGCCCAGCCGCACTGTCCCTCCGAGCGACACGTCGCCTGAGTCCGGTTCGAGCTTACCGGCAATCAGCTTCAGCAGCGTCGACTTGCCGAGCCCGTTGCGGCCTACTATGCCCACTCTGTCCTCCGGTACGGCAATATAACTGAAGTCGCGGATAACCGTCCTGCCCTCAAACGCTTTATGGAGCGACGCAAGCTCAATAATTTTCTTGCCAAGCCGCGATGAGGCGACGGACACTTCCAGCTTGCCGCCCGCTTTCTCGGGCGCGGCATCCTGCAGCGCTTCAAAACGCTGGATACGTGCCTGCTGCTTGGTGGAGCGGGCTTTTGCGCCGCGGCGCATCCAGGCCAGCTCGTTCCTGAGAAGGTTTTTCCGTTTGGCTTCCGATGCTGCCTCCCGCTCCTCGCGGTCCAGCTTCAGTTCCAGAAACTGACTATAATTGGCAGTGTAGAAATACGCCTTACCCCGGTCCAGCTCCAGCATCCGATTGCTGACGCGGTCGAGGAAATACCGGTCATGGGTTATCATCAGCAGCGCGCCTTTGCGCTTCTGGAGCATGCCCTCCAGCCAGGCAACCGATTCGTTGTCGATATGGTTGGTCGGCTCGTCCAGCAGCAGCACATCCGCAGGCTGTACGAGCGCGGCCGCCATGGCGACACGTTTGCGCTGGCCGCCGGACAAGGTGCCCAGCTGCGCATCGAACCTGGCTATGCCAAGCTTGGTCAGCGCCGTCTTCGCATCGCTCTCCAGCGTCCAGGCATCCAGCTCATCCATCCGCTGGTTGGCCCGTACCAGCTGCTGCTGCAGGTCGCTGTCTCCAGGCATCCTCTCCAGCGCCTGGAGTGCCTGCATGGAGGCGCGCACGGCACGCATCTGCTCGGAATCGCCGCTCAGCACATGCTCCAGCACTGTAAGCTCCGGGTCAAAAACCGGATTCTGCGAGAGCATCTGTACCGTTGCCCCGCCAGCAACAAGAATAGAGCCCGAATCAGGGGGCTCTAGGCCTGCAACAACATTCAGAAAGGTCGATTTGCCGGTGCCGTTCACACCGATAATTCCGATCTTGTCGCCCGTTTCAACACCGAACGACACATCTTCAAACAATATCTTCTCACCATAGCTTTTGGCAATGTGATCAATCGTTAATACGTGCATCCATAATCCCGCCTAACGTGAAGTCAATCACAGAAAATGCAAGCTGCTGCATATTCTGTCCTCTATCCACTTTAAACGATAAGCTAAGCTTCAATCAAATCTTTCTTTGAATAAGCCCCTGCGGACTGCTGCGCTTTGAAGGCAATGGCAGCCATTGTGCGGACCGCTTCTACCGGATAACTGCCTGAAGCGGTCTCCCCGGAGAGCATGACCGCATCCGATCCGTCCCATACGGCATTCGCGACGTCGCTTGCTTCCGCCCGTGTCGGACGTGGCTGGCTCTGCATCGACTCCAGCATTTGCGTGGCGGTGACGACGAATTTGCCCGCTTTGTTGCAGGCGGCAATCATTTGCTTCTGGGCGATCGGAACATCTTCCAGCGGAATCTCTACACCCAGATCCCCCCGTGCGACCATGATGCCGTCCGAAGCCTCGATAATCGCCTCCAGCTCCTCAAGCCCTTCCTGGTTCTCAATCTTGGAGACGATCCGGATATGTCCGGCTCCCTGCTCGGCCAGCATGCGCTTCACTTCAAGCACATCCTCGGCGCGGCGCACGAAGGACATCGCGATCATCTCCACGTTCATTTCAATACCGAACCGGATATGCTGCTTGTCCCGCTCCGTCACGCCAGGCAGGCTGGTGCGGATGCCTGGCAGATTCACGCCTTTGCGGGATTTGATCACGCCACCGTTCTTGATGACGCATTCGACTTCCGTGCCTGAGACCGAGACGACCCGAAGCTCAATCAGACCGTCATCGATCATGATCCGCGAGCCCGGCGCGACATCCTGCGTCAAATCATAGGATACCGAGATTCGTTTGTCCGTGCCGATAATCGGCTCTGTCGTCAAGGTCAGCGATTCTCCGCTCTGCAGCAGATACGATGGCTCCTGCAGCAGGCCGGTGCGGATCTCAGGCCCTTTGATATCCAGCATCATCGTAACCGGCGTTTTCAATTTTGCGGCAACGGCGCGCACGTTTTGAATCCTTTCACGGTGATCGCTGAGCTCCCCATGCGCCAGGTTCAACCGGGCAACGTTCATGCCCGCCTGAATCATTTCTTCCAAAATCGCATTGTTGTTGCAAGCCGGTCCCATTGTACATACAATTGTTGTTTTTTTCATCCGTGTCACTCTCTCTCCTTGTATATCTCTGTTCTTTCATTGTAAAAGAACCCTTGTCCAAGAGCGATTCACTATAGTACAGTAATTGTATTATAGTATGACAGAATCCGGCGGTGGCTCATGTTTCACATTTTTGAAATCTCACAGGACCGCGGCATACCCGCAAGAGAAAGAAGACCGCTCGGCAGCGACTGCTATACGCTCGTCTGGGTACGCTTTGGGCAATGCAACTTTGAATACCGGGGCAGCATTGCGCTCTGCCGCAAGAATGAATTGCTCCTCATCCCGGCAGGCGTTCCCGCCGCCGAGCTCCGCGGAGCCGGCGGGATCCGCGAGAGCATCACGGTCCGCTTCAGTCCGGCAGGCAGCGAGGCCGCCAGCCTGCTTCCCCTGCTCGCGCGAAGAGAGCCCTTGCGCTGGATCACCCACATGCCGGAGCTCCTTCTGGATAAGCTCCTCCAGCTTGCTGAGCATTGGACCGAACGCGATCCCTATTTCACCGTCATGTGCGGGGCTTTATTGACGGAGCTGATCGTGACCGTCAACCGCGAGGTCGATGAAGGGGAGCAGGCTCCTTCCTCCATCCGTCATATTGAGCGGATGAAGCATTATATTGAAGAGCAGTACCGCAGCCGCGTTACCAAGACGGAGCTGGGTGCATGCATCGGAGTGAGCCCCAATTATGCGGCTTCGCTGTTCCGCAAAGTGACTGGACTTACAATAAGCGAATACGTCCATCTCAAGCGGATGAAGACCGCCCAGTATATGCTCCGCCACTCGCAGCTGTCCGTGCAGGATATATCCGAGCATCTGGGCTACAGCGACCCCTCCTATTTCAACCGGGTGTTCAAGCGGATCGTCGGCAAGCTGCCCTCCGAACTGCTGGACGAGCGGGAATCGACGGGCAGGGAATAAAAAAAAGACCGGCAAGGAGCCGCGAAGGCGACCCTTGTCAGTCTGCTGTGTAATCCTGTTCCCTTTGCTTCATATGGGCGTCGTAGAAGAATAAGGTTCAAGATGTATATTGGAACACGCTAAATGGATTGTATGATTTGACTGATTTTTCTATCAATAATGGAATCGTCCGATGCATCCAGATACTGCGGCTTTAACAATTGGTATTTCTTCAACCTGTAAAAATCCATAAGCGCTTGTTTCAACGTAAGGTCATAATGTATGGAAAAGGATGATTCAATGATCCGCCGCAGCACAGCATCATCTTGAATCATAAACAGCACGGCGTTCATTCTGTTGAAAATCCCCTGCTCCATACCGGATTCAAAAAACACTTGTAAATTTTTATTGCGAATTTGCTCGGCGGCAGCAAGTTTTTCAAACAAGCCTGGATAGGATTCTTTGAGATCTTGTAAAAACAGATCAGAAACATAAATCACGCATTTCAAAGATTGCTCATATGTTTTCTGAAACCGTTCGATATAAGAGACGGAATCGTCCTTCACAAGGATATCAGCCTCAAGCAAGTAGTTGATATAATGCTCGACAACCACCTGGATCACGTCATCCCTGGAGGAAAAATGCTTATAAAGCGTCACTTTACTGATATCCATATGCCTCGCGATATCATCTATCTTAAGTTGGCTAAATTTCATTTTTCTAAGAATCGGTTTAATTTTATCAATGTATATTTCTGCGCTAACCGCTTTTCTCACCAAATGAGCCTCCTTTGCTGTTTATAAATCATCTTACATCGTAATCTCGGCCAATACAAACTATTTTAACAAAAATAATTAAATTAACTATTTTTATTAATTTAGTTTACTTTGTTTTCTTTTCGTTGTATGCTTTTCCTGTACCTGCTAAAACGAGGGAGGAAAAACAATGAAAACCATATTAATCACAGGTTCTTCATCCGGGATAGGAAGAGCTGCAGCACAATATTTTTGGAGGCAAGGATGGAATGTGGTCGCAACAATGCGTTCTCCGGAGAAGGAGACCGAGCTGAGCCGGTTGGATCGCGTATTGGTTACAAGACTTGATGTCCTCGAAAAAGAAACGATTCATCATGCTATCGCAAAAGGTATCGAGCATTTCGGCAAAATCGACGTTTTGCTGAACAATGCCGGTTATGCTGCAATTGGTGCATTTGAAGCCGCAACTGATCTTCAGGTAAAAAGGCAATTTGATGTCAATGTGTTCGGTACTTTCCATACAACTCAAAGCATCCTGCCTCACTTCAGAAAAAATAAAGGAGGTACGGTCATTAACATTTCATCCGTAGGGGGGAGAATCGCCTTTCCGCTTTTAACCCTTTATCATGCGAGCAAATTTGCTGTCGAAGGGTTTTCGGAATCGCTTTTCTACGAACTCGCGACCCAAAATATTAAAGTGAAAGTGGTAGAACCCGGAAATGTCACTACGGACTTTACAGGCCGATCCATGGAGATACTAACGGACGATGACTTGGATTCTTATCGAACTTATACAGAAACAGTAGTGAAGAAGCAAATGGAGAGCTTTCAAACGAACATCTCCTCGCCGGAATTGATTGCTGAGACGATCTACGAAGCCGCTATCGATTCATCGGATCGTTTTCGATACGTAGTCGGAGAAGATGCCCAATTTCTATTGAAAATGAGAGCGGAATCTACGGATGAGCATTTTATGGAGGTTATTTCGAGTAACTTTAGTTAGGGGAGAACGCATCGTTTGGGCGACACAAAGATGCCAGGGGATGAGTCCCCTGGCATCGGCTCATAGAAGTATTAAGCTGCAGATGCGTGGTGAGCTTTCCGATTCGGTTACTGAATTTCCAGCACGCCGTTCATGAAGTTGCCCTGCCGGTACAATTTCTGCTGCAGCGCCTGGCCGGCAACCCCCTTCAACGCATGGGGATAGCTGTTCTGCGGATCGTTCATCTGATTGCCTGTATATACGAGCGACTTTAGGCTGCCGGGATCGATCAGGATCATCCCATCGTGCTGGTTCGGCTGGTTAGTCGTGATCTGGTTGTTCGCGATCGTCATCTGGCTGCAATGCGGCAGCCGCATGGTGTAATCCGTCGATTGTTCAATGAAGGCCTGATTGCCGGAAATATCCACGTTTACTTCCCGTGCTCCGGACGCCTCCGCCCGGAGCATGATTATATTGGAGATTCGTTTCCCGTGCACGATATTATTTCTAATCTGCAGATTTCCACGGTTGCTGCGGAAGTACACATGAATCGCATATGCGTCCCCGGCCCCGATCCCGAAGTCGGAGAAGATGTTTCCTTCAATGATGTAATTGCGGTTATCTACAGGCTGCGCGGAAGCAGGATGCGGACCGATATCGATCCCGGTAATCCATGTGTACGGCGCGGGGATTCCGATCGTCTCACGGTTCATCCCGGAGATGATGTTGCCGCGAATGATGATATTCCCCGATTTGTTCCCTACCGAATAAATCCCGTACAACCGGTTCGCATGACAGATGTTCCCTTCGATCACGGCATCGTTCCCCGCGTGAAGGTCGATCCCCTTCCGGTAGTTGTAGGAAGCCCGATTGCCAAGAATCTGAATGTGGTTCGGCAGCTCACTGCTTGATCCCGCGCATCCATAACCGGTCCCCCCATCCGGAACGGAGCCGTTATAATCCAGATCACAATCCGTGATGCTGATATGATTCACATTCCCGAATACGATCCCGGCGATCCGATTATGATGCAGGTTGCACTGGTGGACTTTAAACCGTTCGGCGTATTGGGCCGAGTTGCCTGTGCTCTGCATAATCCCGCTCGCGTTGAACCCCGAAGCTTCCACATTCTCAATCAACACATCGTAGCACTGTTCGAACCGAAGACCTGCCACTCGGCCAAAATTGCTCTTCCCTACCTCCGGGAAGAAGCTTCCGGTATAAGTCAGCCGCAGATCGCGAACAGTAACGTAGCGAATTCCGCTCCGGAACACAAGCAGGCTGGCAACGGAGTGAAGGTCTCCCTCCATTTGCTCATAGGAGTAGACGATATTGGAATGTCCGCCTTGGCCGAGGATCGTCGTAGCATCGTAACGGACACTCAGGCTCCGCGTGATTCGGTAAGTTCCAATCGGGAACAACACCGTGCCCCCCTCCGGAAGCGCGTCCAGTGCAGCTTGGACGGCGACCGTATCATCCGCGACTCCGTCACCGACAGCGCCGTACTTTCGCACATTCGAGACTTCGTCCAGCTCCCAGCCTTTTTTCTTAACCTTCTTGCCCTCTATCTCGTTCTCCCCTGCGGCCATGACTCGGCGCACACTACCGGGAATCATATTATCGGCAACTACCGCGGCTCCCGTCAGTCCCAGGGAAGCCAGCATAGCTCTCCGGCTCATCAAAGGGTTCGGTAATTCGCTCATATTCATGCCTCCGATCGAAAGTTCCGTACTGATCTTGCTTAAGTGATTGCGCTTCCAATGTCAGTTCCTTATAATAATCACACAGGTTTAATACATCTGTCACACATGTTATCAGGGGGGGAAGAGTATGTCCCGTTTTCCAGAATACCAAGATGCGTTCACGTTCAACATGTTCGGCAGGAACGATCTGCCCTTCTATGTGATCATCAGCCGCTTGACGAAGAACTACCCGCTGCATTACCACAATTTCGCCGAGCTGAGCTTCGTCATCGAAGGCTCGGGCGAAGAAATCCTGAACGGCAAGCGCCATGCCCTGAAATGCGGGAGCGCCTCCCTCCTGCTCCCCAACCACATTCATGAAATCCGGATGCCGACCGGCTCGAAGCTGACCAAATATTGCTGCATGTTCGACATCGATCTACTCCTGTCCAATACGCTTGATCCCCAATTTCGCTATAAAATCCTGAAAATCGGCAGCGAGCTGCCTTCCCATTATGATGTACCTCCAGAGCACCTCGACTATTTCACGTCATTAGTTGAAGAAATGTTCAGGGAGTACCATTCCAAGCGGTTCGGCACGAAGACGATTATCCAGTCCAAGCTGTCGGAAGCGATCGTGTTCCTGCTGCGCATGACCCAGGAACACGAAGAACAGGACTCGGCATTGAACTTGGACAAGACCAGCGCCGTCATGGAAATGTTGAAGTACATTCACCTGCATTACAATGAAGAGCTGAACCTGCCCCTGCTCTCCGAACGGCTGGAGCGCAATCAGAAGTACCTAAGCAGCGCGTTCAAGCGCTACGTTGGAAAATCGTTCGTCGAATACCTGCATCATCTCCGGGTGGGTCGCGCAACGAGCATGTTGTTGACAACGAATCTGAACATCTCCGACATCGCCCTGGAGATCGGGTTCGACAATTTCCGCACTTTCTCCCGGGTGTTCAAGGAACTTCGAGGCACGACCCCGCAGGAATTCCGCCGTCATGCTCGGGACAATCCGGACACAGCCCTGTAGGAGGCTTTACAGCGCGAAAGATACCTGTATATCTCCGTCCGGTACTGGACAAATATTCCGGTACCGTATGGCCTCCGATCAATGGGTGTACATCGTCATGCCCCCCTCAGATTGCTGGTCGTAGACACGGAACCCATGAAAATGAGAGTACCGCATACAGAGAGCACCGACTTTTTGACATTTTCATTCATCCCCTCTTTTCTTCTGTTATCTTAGCTTTTCTGTTCCCGTACATCTTAAACTTAGCCGACTGAGGCTGTTCACAAGGTTCATTTTGTTTTGTTTATGTTCAATATTGTTAGGAGGAGAGCGAAAAAGGGAAAGACCTGTTTGGAATATCCGATCCGAGCTGGTCTTGGTTGCATACGGGTAAGACATCACCCCGCATAAGACAGGCGGCTTTTGCGCGAGGAGCGTAACGCATACACTTTGTTCGCCGGTAAATAGAAAGAGGACATCGGACCTTAATAGGGAAATTGTTGTGCACCACATATCACAATTTCCGATAAAGGGGATGTCCCGCTATTGTTTTCTAAACCCCAATGGAATCACAGGGCTATGAATATGAAGGTCAGGTAAGCATAATGGCTCCCTCTATCCAAGGCTGATCCAGGTATCGAAGTGTCGCTCGCCCTCCTGCAGGCGGATAATACGGGCTCCTCGTTCAAGGCTGCCATAGGTATTGTATCCGGTGACGCGACCGAAGCAAAGACGGATGCCGTGAAGCGTTCCGCAATAATCATTGTCATGATCATGCCCCGCAAAAGTCCCCGCCACATCGCCTCTCTCCGCCATAGCGGCAAACAGGCCGCTGTTGAGCTTCGGACAGCATACCTCTTCATACTTATTGCCGCTCACCTGTCCATGCTGCCACACGTCATCATATTCCGGAAGCGGAATATGAAAGAATGCCAGAGCCGGCAGGCTTCCATGCTCGTTTTGCAGCCTCAGAGACTGCTCGTTGTACCAATTTACCTGATCGGTATGAATCCATTCGTAACCGCCGATCGATTCCGGCGCCATCGCGCCAGAATCGAGAAAATAAAGGACCGCCGCTGCCGAAGAGGACTTCCCGCTCTCGATCGTCAGGATGTAGTTCCCGGTTCCGTTTATGTCCTCCGGCCCAGCTTCCGACAAACACCCGCTTTGCTCCCGGGATACTTCCATCAGCTCCTCGCGCGTCACGTTCTCTTCGGAATCATGATTCCCAAATATATGCGCCCAGGGAATTCCCGACCGGACAGCAGGGGCGATCGCCCTGCGCAGCGCAGCCGCAGGATCCTGCACGCCGAGGCTCGAGATCAAATCGCCGGTAAACACAATCAAATCCGGCTTCTCCCCGGCAATTAAACGCTCGGTCAAGGCGATCGTTTTCAAATCCTTTGCATTATTGCTGTCCCCGCCAATATGCATATCCGTCAGCTGCAAGATCTTAAAAGAGCCGTCCCCGCGAAACTTTACATTCCGGTTCATTATCATTACCTCCATCTTCTCTATGCTTCAAGTGCGTCAAGGGGTGGATCGTAAGGCGCGTTCTACTTGCCGGCCCGTATCGTCTTGCGAACCCGTTTCTCAAAATATACAAACTCCTCATAACCTGTCAGCAGTGCCAGCTCCTGCGCCTGATCCAGCAGCATGCCGATATCATCGGGAAAATGCGAATCGGAGCTTAATGTAATCGGCACACCGTGCTTGTGGAGAATGTTCAGGAACGCCGGGCTTGGACACATTTCTTTGACCGGGTAACGATAAGCCAGACCTGTATTGATTTCAGTTGCCACATCCGCTTCTTTCATGGCAGCCGCCACCTCCTCATACATGGGGAGAAGCAGTTCCTCCTCGGGACGATAATCAAACACCTTCAAATTGTCGGGATGTGCAATAATATCGAATAATCCGCTCGCAATCGCGCCCTTCACATAAGCAAACAGCTTGGCGTACAGCTTCACGAGGTCCTGGCCTTCAAATATATCCTTCGTTTGCGGATTATCGAAGCCCCAGCCATCCAGAAAATGAACCGATCCAATCACATAGTCCAGATCGTAACCGTTCAGCAGTCTTCCCAATTCATCCTCCCCGCCTGGAAAATAATCTGCTTCCACCCCAAGCGATATCGGCTGCCCTTGTGCCTGAGCCAGCCGGATCTGCTGCAGGTACGGCTCAATGGAGCCGATGCAAACTCGGTCCAGCCAATATTGCTGCAGCCGGCCCAGATCGCTATCATCCATGAGCATATGGTTCTCGTAGTAGCTGCGGAATTCGGTAAACCGGTATAGATGATCAACGATCCCGAATCGTTCGATGCCCCGTGACTTGCCCGTTTCCAAATAAGCGTGCAGCCATTCCTGGGAGAAGCATCCTTGCTCCATACGCAGCGCCAGCTTTCGCTGAAGGACCTCGATCCATTCCCGTGAATAACGTCTCGTATTTGTACCTTGCTTGCCCTCTTCCAAACGTTCAATCGCCTGGGCCGTTCGTTTCAGCCAATCCAGCGAATACGGGCCTTCTTCCAAATGAAAGTGAAAATCAATATGCATATCCGCTTGTCCCTCCCATCTTTTTAAGATATATGATCTAAACAATAATAACGATCAAGAGGTTCGTCAAGCTTTATCATCCTGGATTACGGCTTGTGCAAGAAGAAACGGCTGTGCCGTCCTCTGGAGGCAAAGTTAGTTTCTTCCCTTAGAAATTATAGAAATGGATAAGAGTGAGCGATATACATTCTATATGGTGAATAAAAAAAGCAAATCCCCCTTGATAGAGGAATTTGCTTATCGGTTGGTTACAGCTTGAAGCGATGGGCCAGTGCCTGCATCTCCTTGGACATATCGCTCAACGTTTCGGCAGAAGCGCCGAGCTCCTCCATCGAAGCCAGTTGTTCCTCGGCGGAAGCAGAGATGCTCTGCGCCAAATCATTGCTTTTCTCGGATAAACGGTCAATTTCTTGAAGCGAAGCGGCAATTTCCTGCGAGCTGGCGGACATCTGCTGCGCAGCCGCAGAGGATTCCTGGACCTGGTCCACCACGCTTCGCGTCGCATCCAGAATCCGGGTTAATGCTTCGCTTGTTAACTGGATGGACCTCGTGCCTTCCCGCACCTCGTGCTCGCCTTTCTCCATGGCGGCACCGGCATGGCCGATGTCCGCCTGAATAGTCTGGATCAATTCGGCAACCTGCTCCGCCGACTCTCTGGAACGCTCAGCCAGCTTCTTCACTTCGCCTGCCACGACAGCAAACCCTTTGCCATGCTCGCCTGCCCGCGCCGCTTCGATCGAAGCGTTCAGCGAGAGCAGATTAGTCTGCGTTGACAAGTCTGTGATGACCTCGACAATCTCACCGATCTGCTGGGAGCGCTCCCCTAGCTTGGTCACCATGGCAGCCAGTTCATCGACTGTTATGTTCACCGAGGCCATTTGCTCCGAGCTTTGCGCAAGCAACAGGCTGCCCTGCCGGGCTTCCTCGAGCGTCATTGCCGAAGATTCGAAGGCCGCTGCGGATGTCGCGGCCACGCGCTGAATGCCTGTCGCCATCTCCTCCATCGCTTTGGAGCTTTCCCTGATGCTGCGGGCCTGCACTTCGCTGCTTGATGCGCTCTCCTGCACCGACTCGGCGATATGATCGGTCGCCTGTGTCGTCTGCTCAATCGCCCCGCTTAATTCGCGGGCAGATACAGCCAGCGAGTCTGATCCCTTCAGCAATCCGGAAGCCAGGTTTCGGAGACTGCCGTACATCTCCTGAAAGGAAGCGGCAAGATCGCCCAGCTCGTCTTTATTGCCCACGTGCAGATCGGCTGTCCGCAGATCGCCCGTAGAGAACAGTTTGGCTTGACCGGCCAGCTTGCGGACCGGCATGGAGATATGGCGGGCAAAAAGCGTCATGAGAACAGAACCCGCCACCCAGCAGCAGATCAGCGTAATAATAATGGTATCGCGAATATTCTTCTGTCCTGTATTATAATCCTGCATATAGGATCCCGCCGCTATAATCCAGCCCCAATTGGGACTGGCTTCGGCATAAACGATTTTCTCCGCTTCTTTGGTCGAACCCGGCAGCGGCCAGTCATAGAAGGTAAAACCACCGCCGCTCAACCCCTTTTCAATAACATCCTTGATGTAGAAAAATCCGTCGCTTGTCTGTTTCTCAGCGATGTTCTGCCCTTCCATCTGAGGATGCGCCAGCAAATCCCCCGTCTTATCAAGCACGTAGAAATAACCGCTTTCCCCCAAATCGAGATAGGAATTGATTTCCCGTTTATCGCCTTGCTTGGGTCCAAGCAGCAGCTGCTTCATATGCTCCTGCGCTTCATCGTTCGTTATTGTGCCCTCCTTCACTTGCTGCTCAAGCGATGCGGTCATCTCAATAGCCATTCGGACACTGTTAGTCAAATTTTTTCGGATCAGCCTGTCGGTTTCCTTATACGTGACCTGGTAGCTGATAATTCCGAGCGTCAGAACAGGCGTCATCAGAAGCAGCAGAGAAACAAGGAGCAGCTTGAAACGAATCGTTACTTTCTTTTTTTTCTTGGTTGGAACCATGACCATGATGGATTACTCCCCTTTATGAGAGATAAATAGATCGTATGTCCTATATCTTACTATTTATATCGACCATTTTCGCTAATTTTTTCCTTCAAGTTCGCACTTTTTTATGAATATTCCAATTCGCACCAAAAAACGAACCGGCAAACGCCATACCAGCCGCGTTTTCCGATTCGTTTGGTTTCGGGGATCACTATTCCAGGCTGTTTCCATTCCTTTACCCACCTCTTTCCCTGTTAATGAGTCCTTCCCCGATGGATTCATTAACAAAACACGGCAAGCCCGGCAACCATTGCGGCGCCGGGCTTTAGTTTCAACTATGCAAGAACAAGCGCCCTAGATAACCTCGGGACGAGGGGACTCGAATTCCACTTTATCCGAGCCTGAGGCAGAGAGCGGGATGCTCAGCATGCGCATGACATCCATCGAGCGCAGCATCGGATGCAGCGGAGAGAGCTCAACGCCGTCCTTTTTCAGCCAATTGTCGATGTCCTCCTCCTCGAGAATAGCGGGCATCAGCTCCTGAAAAGGAGAAACAAGTCCATTGGCCCTTGTCATAAGGAGCGTGCAGGTGCGCATCTCTCCTCCCGACGCCGAACGGAACACATCGTAAAGGCCCGCAATCCCGAACGTCCCGCTGCGCATCGTGATTTTAACCCGCTCCGTTTCTTTGCCTTCTGTCCGGCTCAGGTAGAAGCCATTGCATGGAATCACACAACGCTGTTTCTTCACGACCCGGTCAAAGATAGGTTTCCACAGCATCGTCCGGCTGTCCATCCATAAGGAATCCTTCGCCCAGAAAGGCATCAGCCCCCATCGGCATTCATCCAGTACCCTTTTTTCTTTATGCTCGAAAATAGCGGACAACGATTCCGTCGGTTTGATTTCACGGCGGTTTGCCGTATGAAACAACACGTGTTCGATTTGAAAGCGATCCGTCAATTCAGGCGCTTCCGCCATAATAGAAATGGACTGGCACACGCAAATCACCTACCTCTTCATGTTTGAAAAATAGTATTTGCCTGTTTCGCCCATTCCATGTACGAGAATAAAAATTTGCATGTTCGCTTCAACTTCACCTTATTCTTCATTATTCCAAAGGTCCGTCGATATAATAGGTACAACTATCGCAAATCACGTGCAATTTCAGCGGGGGGAGGGAAGCTTGATGATTGCGTTCGGCAACAGAAGGGGATCTGCGTTTCTGAGCCTGCTGGGTTTAAGCCTGATGCTGTTTATATGGCGGTCCGACATGGTCCGGGCAGCTGACGCTACCGCTGCCAAGCCTGGCGATTTTCAGAAGAAGCTTGAAGCGGCCCTGAAGAACAAACCTGCCTCCTGTACGATTGTATACACAGGCGGAACACTGGCCATGAATGTGCTGGAGAACATGCTGAAGGACATTTATAAGAATGACGATTATCTTCATTACAGTACCAGGGAGTACCGGATCGCCACATCCACCGACGGCAAGCGGACAACCGTCAAATATACTTTCACTTATTGGGAAACGCAAGCCCAGTCCAAGCAGGTGAGCTCGAAAGTCGACGAGGTTCTCGGGAAGATCATCACCCGCGGCATGAATGACTATCAGAAGGAAAAGGCGGTCCACGACTGGATCGAAATCAATCTGGCTTATGACACGTCGCTGAAGGAGCATTCTGCCTACGCCGGCCTTTTTGACCGCAAAAAGACGGTGTGCCAGGGTTATGCGCTGCTCGCTTACAAAATGTTATCCCGGGCCGGGCTGGAGAACCGGATCATCGAGGGAACCGCCGGGGGCCGGCTGCATACCTGGAATCTCGTCAAGCTGGAAGGCAAGTGGTACCATCTGGACACGACCTGGGACGATCCCGTTCCCGATGTGGCGGGAAAAGCAGCCTATGATTATTTCAATCTGACTGATGACCAGATCCGCTCCACCCATACATGGAAAAAGTCGCCATCCTATTCGGAAGCCACCGTGCCGTTCGATACCACGCTGATGTTGAAGGAAAAATCCGATCCCGGCAATGCCGGATTTTATCAAAACCTGAAAAAAGCGCTGGGGCTCCACTATCTGGAAGCCGCGCATACGGCAGGCGATGCAGTGGGCCTGACGCGACTTATCGAGCGTGCGGTCAAAATACGCCAACCCTCCTTCACCATCCGCTACACGGCCAAAAGCACCCTCGCAGCGGATCTCAAGAAGGCAGCCAGCGGCTTCTCCACGTTGTCGGCATACAGCTACCAGTATTCCAGCTTTGCACGCAGCCCTTCCAAAACCGATGTCCTGGTTACGATCACCCTGACATTCCGGAAATGACAAGGCGGCTTGATCATAAAAAAAACCGGCTGGATCTGCTCCAGCCGGCCTGCATTTATGTAGCTTGACCGTATCTTCACAGCTTCATCGCATGCACCAGCGTCCAATCCAGCAAAGCCACTGCCAGGAAACCAACAGCAAGCTGCTTCTGCCCTGCTGCATACAAGGCCGCTGCGGCAAGCGTAAAAACAATCAGCTGAAGCAACGCACGAAGCGGCAAAGAGACCGGAATGGACGCTTTAGGCGCAATGAAGGTTCCCCAGATGATGGCAACCACAAGTGGTGTGCCGATGCCCAAGAGGATTTTCATCAGCATCCCTTTGTCCATATGGAACCCCCAGTAACCAAAAGCCGCCAGTGAGCCCAGTTCCACTAGAAACAGTACAAGCAGCAAAACAGATTGAATCATAATCATCAGCATTTCCTTCTTTCTTCCGCACGCAGTTGTAACCAATGGTTATAATATAACCGATGGTTACAAAACAGTCAACAACATTCATTCAGCAGCCATTTGCCATAAGCCAACCCAAGAAGAAACGGCTGACGCTTGCTGGCGCCATACGTTTCTTCCCACAGGAATATCAGAAAAGAATAAGCCAACATTTTATACGTTCTGATATTTTTAAAAAACTGGGCGCCGATTTGGGGCTGGGCTGCTGCTGCCCCTCGGTCTGCAGACCGAGAAAAAATCATCCTGAAGCATACTTTCAAACCTTCATAGATATGGTAAGATTTAAATAATCATGAGACGAACGGAGGAGATAAGTTATGAATAAAAAAGCACCGCTTGGCATATTGCTGATTATGGTCGGGATATTCTTGTTCACAAGCCGGGATAATGTGATGGGACCCGGTAAGGTGATTACGATTTTCTGGCCAAGTTTATTCGTCATCCCGCTTGGCCTGCTGTTTCACTGGATGTACTTTTATGCCACGGAGCGCCGCGGCATCGGATTATTGATCCCCGGAGGCATTTTGTTCGGCGCCGGCATCGTCTGCCAGATCTCGATGCTGTTCGATGCCTGGGCTTATATGTGGCCGGGATTTCCGCTCGCGGTGGCATTCGGCCTGTTCGAATTCTACTGGTTCGGCAAACGCAACCGTTGGATGCTTGTCCCGATCTTTATACTCGGCAGCGCCTCCATCATTTTCTTCATCGCGTTTACGCTCGGAACGATCTTCAGCTTTCATTTTATCGGACAGACCACTGCGGCGATCGCGCTTGTCATCGGCGGCCTGCTGCTCATGCTCAAACGAAAATCCGACGATCAATCCTCCTATTGAGCTGCGGATACACCAGACTCCCGTTTCCCGCAAAAAGGGACTGTATGCGTAAAGTCATTCCCATGACTTTACGCATACAGTCCCTTCATTTGTATAACACACCCTCAATCATTCAACTCCGCAATCGCTTCGGCCTTCTCGCTGCTGGCCACCACAATCAATACGGCGATCAGGCAGCCAATAATAAGTGACATCCCCATAGGACCTCTCCTCTACACATTGGATGCTCTATCCTATGTAAGCGAGTCTAGTTATATGAGTAGTTTCACCATTCATAGCTTAAATATACGTGAGGCGCTACCAGCGTTTGCCCGATTTGCCTTTGAGATCAAAATCGTCCAGACTTCCGAGCCGCTCATAGGTATCCTTGTAGATCCGGATCAGGCTCTGCACCTTGTTGAATTCGGTATCCTCCGGCCCATAGCCGTCCATATACATCCGCTGAATAATATCCTGATAAAAAGCCAGACGCTCCTGCACCAATTCCTTCTCCAGCTCCAGTATATCCTCAAAGCTGTGCTCCTCGATAAAATCGGTTTTCTCATCGCGGGCCTGCCGGCTGGATGAGGGACGATTATCCTCGGCGCTATCCGGTCTGAGATCAATGGATGTCCGCAGCGAGGACAACGTAATATTCTCCCTGGCCAACAGAACGTGAAAATCCTTGTTTTTCAGCAGTTCAGTGACTACAATAGCGCACATTTCCTTATTTTGCAGCAGTATACCGTCAAACGGGTGCAGCGTCCATTCCTCGTCACGCACAAATAACGTAAAAATAAATACCGTGCTCCCATATTGATAATGAATATTTATCATGGAATCGTCAATCAACTCAAAAGAAAAATCCAGCACCGGACTTCTCCCCCTTTATTTGCGTGGTAACCCGTTCACTTATTCTACCAAAATGATCCACACAAATACAGCAGAATCCCCGCCTTAATGACCTTCCATCCGCCAACGTGCACAAGCCGGAATGCTGCCTTCTGGCGCAGTTCCGGCTTGTCCGTTCGCCTTTCATGGAAGCAAGTCCTATTCAAGGAAGCTGCTGACATCCTTGGATACGGCAATTTCCCGATTGCCCTGGGAAGTTTCCCCCTGGTTCAAGCCCAGACGGTCGCTAAGCTGGCCGTTAATGGTGGTCATACGGTTTGTATAATCGTTGCAGCTGTCAATAATGCGGCGGTTGGATTGCTCCGAAGCATCAATAGCAGCCATCAGATCGCCAATCGCCTGATTGACCGATTCCATCGACATCGCGGGCTTGGACAACAGCTCGGTTGTTTTCTCCGTCGTGGTCCGCAGCAGCCTTGCATTATCCTTGAACTGCTCCTCAATCGTCCGGTTGGTTGCGTCCACTGCCGCAATCACCTTCTCCTGGTCGCTCAGGGCCAGTGCAATCATGGCCGACACCGTAATCAGATTGACGGTTTTGTCAATGGCGTTGCTGACGGAATCGATCAGCTTGTCATTATTGTCATTAATAATATCCGTGGCGGCAATCGCCTGGTTATAGAGCATAATCATCTCGGTCATCGATTGAATGCGGGTCACCACTTTGCGCAGGCCGCGCTCCAACTGAGGCTTGCGCGATTCGCGGGCGGGATTTGCGATTTCTGCTTCAAACAAATGCTTCAGCTTATTGCCGAAAGCGATCTTGGTCTGCAGATTGTAGATTTCCGCGATCGCGGATTTCTTCAGCTGCCGCATATTGATAATATTTTCTTCCAGCGAATCCTTCCCGTCGCGCAGGCCGGCGACGATGACATCGACATTGGTGCGGACACTCTGGTATTTGTAAACATAATTTTTGAGCGGACTTTTGCGCAGTATCTTGCCGAAGAAGCTGACGTTCTTGCTCTGCTGCAGGCTTTCGCATTCGCTGCGCAGCTTCAGGATCATATTGGACACTTCGGCGCGATCGCCGGACATCAGGTCATTGACCGGACGGTCCAGCATTTTCAGCGTCTGGCCGGCTTTCTCCTGCGTCTTGGCTCCCAGCTTGCCAATCTCGTCCATAAGGGAGTCGAGCTCCATGGTGTCCGTATGCGCAACCTTCTGAATGAGCATTGACGCTTCCTCCGACACCTTCTGCTGGTCTTCTTTTTTGAGTTCAACAAGTTGAGCTGCCATCTGGCCATCTCCTCCACTTATAATTCGGAACTGCTGTACCGTTTATGAATAAGGTCCGCTTTAGCCTGAAGTTCAAGCAAATCCTTGTGTTCGACCGTAGACACAATATCCGATATCTTCGTATCCACATCCTTAATGCCGTTAAGCAGCATTCGGCGGTTGCGTGTCTTCGCTTCTCCGCTCAAACGGAGAAAAGGATTCAAAATACCGTTCAGATCCTTAAGAATCAACCGCCTTACAGTGTGATTCACGTTGCTGTCCCGGAGCTCCTGCAGGAGAGGAATAACCCGCTGCAGCCTGGCGAACAGAGCCAGCGATTTCTGCACGATTTCATCATCGAGCGTGTTCTTCTGCCCTTCGGATATAACCATATCCTCCAGAACTTCCAGGTATTCAAGAACGGGGGCAAATTCAGGACTGATCTCCCGCCTTTGGCCTCCCTGTGACGAAGAATGTTCGGGAAGAGGCGGGCCGCCCGGCTGTGAGGCCGAAGAAGCTTCATTGCCCGCTCCAAGGTTCCCGCCGGATGAACGGGAAGTGGCTGGCAGAAATTCCGGAGTAATAGCCGGTACCGGATTCCGCTTCTTTCCAGAGGGGATCAAGCTGCCGATTATCGCGGCTATAACAGGAATGAGCAGCGAGAAGAGCTCCGGCAGGAGAGGACTGGTTACAACAGCTGCGACGTAACCGATTGCTGCAGCAATAAGCATATTGGATTTGACAGGCATGAGCCTGCACCCCCTTTATTTAAGGACTGGCTTACCTATATTGTAGGAACTCGCAGGAACCCTGTCAACAAAGCAGACCGCTTCGCCCCTTTTCCATTAACCAGTCGATGAAAGCTAAAGGCCGGACCGCCGGCCCCTATGCAAGAATAAACGGCTGCGCCGTCCTCTGGCGGCAAAGTTAGTTTCTCCCTTTAGACCTTATAGAAATTTATAAGCGTAAAACTTGTCAATTCTATAAGGTCAAAAAAACCGCTGCCTGCAGCGTGCAGGCAGCGGACTGCTTATCGAGAATTATAGCAGTATGTTACGACCAGTCCGTCATAAGCATCGGCTGTTCGATATGGCTTGCCAGGATATCATAATCCGGCGTGAGCGGTCCTGCATCCCCGTCGAGAGCTTCCTTCACAGCGAGGTAGGGAAAGTTAATACCCGACAGGCAGGTGACATGCAGTCCGCCCGACATGCGCGGGTTGATTTCCAGCAGTTTGGGAATATCTCCGTTATATTTCATCTGAATATTGAAATTATAGGGAATGCGGTAGGTCCGGGCAACCTCTTCGGCAATGGCCAGCAGCTCTTCATTGCGCTCCAGAAGGCGCAGGCGCCCTCCTGCCTTGCGCCGGGGCACGGCTGCGAGCAATTCACCCTCCCGGCTTGCCAGGCAGTCAATACTGTACTCCAGACCTGTAAGCTGCTCCATCACCATCAGGTTCGGGAACTCGCTTACGCTGCTGAGCGCCTGGTATGCATCGCGGAAGGAGACCAGTCTGGTCGAGAGTCCGAACAGCTCCGCAAGCGGGTCCCGGGTATCGTCAATAACGCGGAAGCCCAATCCGCCTTCTGAATTGGTCGGCTTGAAGCAGACGCGGTGACCAAGCGCAAGCAGCTTTTCGTACGCCTGCTTGAAGCCTTCGGCATCGCGGACCACCTCATAATCGGGAATCACCATCACGCCGGTCGCTTTGACCGATTGATAGAACTGATCCTTCTCCATCAGCATCTCCAGCAGTTCCGTGTCCCGGCAGACCACAACGCGCGTGCCCATTTCCTCGAAGAGATGGATATGGCGGGCGATATCGAGCATATTCAGTCGCGGAATAAAGACATCGATCTCGTGCTTCCGGCAGAAGTCCAGACAGAACTGCACATATTCCATGCCTTTGAGCGCCGGTTCCATTTCCGCATAATCGCAGGCCTGAAGCGACATATGCCGGGGATCGGGATGGGTGCCGAAGATCTTGACCTCCAGACCGTCAGGATTATTGCGTATGAGGTTCATATAATGATAAGCCGTGGAAAACCAGCGATTGAAATAAATATGAACGTTCTTTTTCATAGTGAACCTTTCACCGCTTCCTTGGTCTGATAAACGCTGTGAACATAATCCAGAATTTCATCGGCCGCAAAAATTCCCGATCCCGCTGTGAAGCGCCCCGTGACCGCCCCGGGATTACGCTGCTTCTCGCGGAACAACTCCCCGTGGCTCGGGGCAATCGCATAATCGGCAAGCTCAAGCAGGCATTGGTCCAGAATGGAATCGCCGGACGCGATCAGTTCGTTAATGCCCAGCCGTCTGCGCACCTCATTCACGGCGTCCGCCTTGTTGACGACCGAGGGGACAAGATAAATTTTTCTCCCCTGGATGGAAACCTCCCACCCCAGTGCCTTGACCTGCTCCGCCTTCTCCATAACCGCCTCAAGCGGCATGAGGTCGCGTTGGATGACAAATGCGTAGAACAGCTCGTCGCAGAACCGCTCCCCCACAACCCACTGGTCATTCATGAGCGGTTCAAAATAACTTCTCGCCTCAACCGCATCGGCTGCCAGAGCGGATACCTTCTCGCGGATCATCGCCCGCCACTCCTCATCCACCTGGCCATGCAGCAAAATATTGCCGCCATTGCTGGTTACGGCATAAGCAGGCACGACATGATCGCGAAACAGATGAATCCGCTCATATTGCGCAATCGTACGCGTCGTAACCGGAACAAACCCCATCCCGGGTGGAAGCGACTGCAGCAAGGACAACGTGCGGCGTGACATATACGAAACGATCTTCCCGTTCACCGACTCTGCAGGCAGGATATCATGGGAATCCAGCGGCGCGCCCATAGAGCGGGTCGAATAGATCAGGGTCTGGTCCAAATCGCTGGCATAGATCATTCCTGTCCTCCTTTCAGCGGCTTGATGATGCCGCAGCAGGAATAAGTCAGCCCCGGGTAGACTTCAACCGGTACGCCCCGGTCCTCAGCCAGCAGCATGATATGCCGCAGGTTGGGGTTGTCCATCCGGTCCACAAGGATCTTCCAGGGGACCCGGCGCAGCAGCACCCTTGTCGTTTCGCCAACACCCGGCTTAACCAGATTCACATCTTCAATGCCGAAGCTCTGCTGGATCGCCCGGATATCGGCAATCCCTTTCCAGGATGCCTCCGGTGGCTGCTCTGCCGTCGAAGCCGCCTTCCGGAAGGCGGCTTCCGCGACGGCAGGGAAGAACGCCGATACCGTGTCCACGAACAGATTGGACAGGTCGTCCGCCAGCCATTCGCGGTAAAACTTGGCACCATGAAATTCGCCCTCGCCGATCAGGTCGTCCCGCAGCACCGTGCGGCTCATTAAGCCGGACACGGTGGAATTCAGGCACGCGCTGGGGATCAGAAAATCCTCGCGTGTGCCATAGGTTTCACTGCAGAAGCCCGGATCGGCAAGCACAGCCAGATCATCGTCCAGCCGGTAACCGTACTTCCGCTGAAAATCCTCGGAAGCCTGGACAAGCACCTGACGAATAGCGCCCTTGCCTGTCCAGCCGTCCACAAACTGCAGATACGAATCCAGTCCGTGCTGCTGCAGCATATAAAGCACGGCATTCTCGTCAATGCCTTTGCCGCGGATGATGGAAATGCTGTAGTGGGGCAGATCCGCTCCGTAGCGCAAAGCAATGTACCGCTTGATCAGAATACCGATCGGCGTTCCCGCGCGCGCCAGAGATACAAGCACGCCCTTCAGTCCGCGTTTATGCACAATCCGTTCGGCGGCGACGGCTGCCGCAAGCGCAACCTTCTCCGCCGACTCCTGCAGCGTGCTGTGAAACAATGCGATATACTCAGCCGATGGCTGGTATTCGACCGGCAGCATTTCCGAATAATGCACCCCGGACTGAATCGCCTCTTCCCGGTCCTCGGTCGGCCGCTCCAGCTGGACGCCGCTCAGATCCTTGAGCAGGAAGATCACATCCGACAGCGAATAGCTGCCCATAGGCTCCGGGGGAGCGATACGCGTCTGATTCATGTCACTGGTTACCGTCTTCTTCATCTGTCGAACGTCTCCCATCCATGAACATTTTCCGTTAAAAATACGGCAAAAACCTTTTTCCCTGCCAGCTGCTTCAGGATATCCAGCATCGGCTTCACACGAGCGGGCGGCATGTCCCGCTCGAACAAGACAAAGATTTCGTCGTATTGTCCGGGTGTTACGTTATAAATAAAATGGCTCACTGCCTCGTCTTCCGGCGAAGGATACCGATAACCGCTGGTAACCGCGTATTCCGGGAGATTGGCAGCATAGATGGGACTTCTTGTGGTGGATTGGTAAGAGATGCCTTCCCCCATCCCGGCGGCAATCCGCATGGGCATATACATGAATTCACCTGTGCCCATAACGAGTGCTCGGGAGCCCCCGCGATATGCCTTTAACCAGTCGGCAAGAAGATGGATTCCGGCATCGGCAGCTTCAAGTTCCGCCGATTGCATCCCAAAACGGCCTGTATGCTTCAAATAGGGGGCGGAATTACATTCACCGCCGGAGGATACGGATACAGCCTTGATTTGTTCAGCGGCTTCGGCATGATGCAATACAACCAGCTCGGCAGCCGTTCTATTAGAAGTCAATGCAAGAGCATTCCCGGCTTCAAGCTGCGGCGAACCAGCAACCCCCATCAGACCCTTCAGCAGATGGACGGACTGAATGTCGATGTCAAGCTCCTGCCGCAGCTGCCGCACCTGCTGTTCGTTATCGGCATTACGCCAATCCAGCAGCGAAGCAATCACATATTGTTTTCGTGGGAATTTGGACTGAATGTCCCGGATAATGTTGAGCGCCGTTTTACCGGTTGTCATTTCATCATCCACAAGCACAACGGTCTCCCCGCCCGAGAAGAAAGCAGGATCCAGAGCGTAACAGCGATGTGAAACCGCATGGGAATGCTCTTCGTCGAAATTGATCAGGGAAGACCGCTGAGGAATATGTTCTCGTGTGGTATGCATATAGGAGGCACCGCCCGCGAACGTGTTGAATACACTGTGCCCCAAAGCAGTCGCCGTTTCGGCAAAACCTATGCACAGGAGCGGTTCAGGCAGCCGCGGCTTGTGCGCCGCAAGAAATAAATAAGCTTCCTTCGCCTGATCCGGAGTCCGCAGGCCGCTGAGCACCTGCTCCAGAAGAGCTTCCGAGGTTTCCCCGAATTGCGGAAACAGCCGCTTCTGGATAAGCAGCGCAAGCGCCGCACCGCTTAGAAGGGAAGTATAAGGATTGACCGGAATATGCTTGCCTAGCAGTTTGCTTACAAATAGAAAGGACCGCTTCTTATTCACCCGCGCCGCCATGGAGAACAAACACGCCACAGGAAGCCCGAATGGGTTGTCCGTTTCTGTAATGCTCACCTGCAAGTCTTCGAAGAGCTTATACGTATGCGCGTTCGTTCCGATGGAGCAAGGTGATGAAATGCTGTTGTTCATGTAACACCCCGTATACTTGAGATCGCAATAAGATTCGTTTTGCCCAGTTCTGATGCGGCTTCATCTCATTCATTTTATTGGCATACTGGCTTTTGAGCACGCCATGATGACCATCATTATGGGCAATAATACTGGCCGCGTCGGCATATTCCTCATGTGTGACGGCATACAGCGCCTGCACCGGCTTGATATGAGCGGGGTGGATAATCGTTTTGCCGATGATGCCGTTCTCCTTGTCCATCATGACCTCGCGGATCAGTCCTTCCATGGCATCCTTGCCCGATCTGGACATTAACTCCAGACCTGGACTTCCGAAGGACTCCTCAACAGGGGCAACCCGCAGCTGCGGCTTCATCGTCCGCTCCTTCTTGGGAAAATACTCCCACACGGAGCCGGAGATCACGTACCCGGCTTCCACCCTGCCGAACAGATTAATAATATCCGCGATACAGTCCCGGATCGGCGCAAGCTCATAAATCGTCCTGTCGGAACTTCGGCGCAAGCCAAACAAACTGGAGAAATCTGTGGAACCGATCCGGACGTTGAGTACGTAGTCGTGAAAATGATCGAGAATGGCTTTAATGGCAAGCAGCGAATCCAACCGGCTTTCACGGTAAATGATCGAGGCGCTTTCCAGTATGGGCAGACCGTACAAGACTGGCGTTCCGGATGCCCGGTTTCCGTTATAAGCCGCAATCAGCTGTAAATAATCCTCCCCGTTCTCCTCCGTAAATTTGGGGAGTACGAAGCCTGTAATCAATGGGAGGGTGTCGGCCATTCGGACCAGAAGACGTTTGAGCTGAACGGCGGAGCGGATTCTTATAAAAAGCAATGGGACATCCGATTCTGCCAGCGTACCAATCTTCATATAGGAAGCAATCAAAAAAAGCTGCTGCATCAATGATTCTTCCGCCAGCTCCACCTGCTGATCGCCAATGGCATCTTCCAAATCAAGCACAACGCTAACCAATCCTTCATGTTTGCCGGAAATAACATCATCCGCGATATTCGGCCTGGTCGCCGGCATATACAAAGCAGCCCCTACCGCATGGGCTAACAATTCCTTATCGGAGGAGTGACTAAACGAAATCGGCGGGCTGAAAAACAGCGATTTCTCTTCTTCCCGGGACAAATAATTAAAGTATCTCAGCCTGATCTCCTCCTTCTTGCCTCTAATCTCATTCGATGCGGCGATAGCCGGTCCTATCGGCAGAGCGACCCGCTCATGCCGAAGGCCTGCCTGTCATCAGGATTTCTTTGCTGCTTCTTTCTTTTGACGACTTAAGCTGTAAACGATCGTCCCGCCAAATACCGCAATAATAATAGCAAAGAACCAGTAATGCGACATATGAAAACCGAACGCACCTGCCAGCATTTTCGCGGCAATGATTGCAATCAGGAAGAAAGCGGCTCTTTCCAGCTCGGGAAATTTGTCGATAAGCTTGAGAAACACCTGGGCAATGCCACGCATCATCAGGATGCCAAGAATTCCGCCGACGTACAATACCCATACCTCGGTGCTGATACCGAATGCAGCTACGACGCTGTCGATACTGAAGGCGATATCCATAAGCTCCACAAACAGGACGGTTTTCCAGAAGGAGTAGCCCTTGTTGACCGTTTCCTCTTCGCCATGCGATTTCTTGAAAATCCCGGTGTAGGCAATGTACAACAGATAGAGTGCACCAAGCACTTTGACCAACGTAAAGGAGACGAGGAAAGTCCCCAATCCGATCGCAATAAAGCGGAAAATATAGGCGCCCAGGAGGCCGTAGAACAGCGCCCTCTTCTGTTGCTCTTTGGGCAAATGCTTGACCATAACCGCGAGTACCAACGCGTTATCTGCGGACAGGAGTCCCTCCAGCAGCACAAGGCTGGCAATAATCCCCCAGCTTACAGGGTCAGAAAGCGTTGTAGAAATGGCATCCCACGAGAAAAACTGCCCAAAATTATCAACAATACTATTGAAAAAATTCGTAAACCAATCCATGTGATGCCGCCTCTCAATCGTTATTATTTATTCCCTGCAACCCATCTCAGGCCCCAGGAATAAGCCGCATCCAGTTCCTTGTGCCCGTTGAAAAATTGGACGAGCCGTTCGATACTGAAGGTTTCGTTATTGACATTGGTAATCATGGCAATCGCGCACATTCCCTTGCTATTGTCATGCTCGTTCATATGAACTACAATCTCCGGACCGCCGCTCTGTTTGATAGAGACAACGCCATCGGCGTCAGACCAGTTCTTGACCCCTTCATATATAAACGTGAAGACTACAATACGCTCGATATCTGTAATCCGGGCCCCATTGATTCTCAGGTTCTCCCCTGTCGATACCGTACCGGTGCGATCGTCGCCATCCAGGGCGATAAAGGGAGGCCTGTCCAGGGAACCGAAAGAGTTGCCAAGTGCCTGAACGACACCCTTCTGGCCGTTCTTGAGCTCATACAAACAAGCGAGATCCAGATCAATCCCTTTGCTGCGGCTGAAAAACCCGCCCCCGCTTTTCTTCTGATTCCAGTTCAGATTGATCAGAATTTCGCCCAGACCGCCTGCCGATTTCTTGAGATTAATGGTATCGCCTTTCTTCTTCAGCTCAATCTTGCTCAGATTAAGCGGAGTGGGAGCAGGCGCCGGAATCGGCGGTGGTGCGGGAGTCGGTGCCGGGGTTGGCGTTGGTGCGGGAGCCGGCGGAGTTGGCGGGGTTGGAGGTGCCGGCGGAGGCACAGGAACCGGTGCCGGCTGTGGAGCCTCTTCACTGACTTCAATGCCGAAATTTCCGCACAGCGCATTCAAGCCGCCGGAGAAGCCCGCCCCAATGGCATTGAATTTCCATTGGCCGTTGTGGCGGTAGAGTTCCCCGACTACAATAGCCGTTTCAACCGTAAAATCATTGGCCAGATCATACCGCAATACCTCGCTGCCGTTCTGATTATTCAGGAATTGAATGAAAAGCTGGCTTGTTTGTCCAAAATTCTGCCTCCGCTTTTCCCCCTCGTAGATCGTTAACGTGAACGCAATTTTCGATATGTTCTCTGGTACCCGATTCAGATTGAGTTTAAACTGCTTCTGGACTGGCGCAGCCTGTCCTTCCTGATAATCGATAAATGGCGTTGAAGGATTGTTATAGAAAATAAGATCATCATCGCTGGAAACCTTACCGCCTGCGCCAAGCAAGAAAGCGGAAGTGTCGAGCTCAAGCGAGGCTTGCGAACTCCAGCCAATGCCCACCGTGATGTCATTCAAGCCTGGCACCGCAGCAGTCAAATCCGCCTTCTGCCCCCTGATTACATTGCTTCCCATTAAGCGTCCTCCTTGCCTCTCGTTGATAGATTGAAGAAGAAAGGATGGCACAGTCAGTTTGACTCGCCACCCTAAAATACTGGAATTATTAAACGTCAAGCCCATAGTTTCTGCAAAGAGCCGCAAGCCCTCCGGCGAATCCGCTGCCAATCGCCTGAAATTTCCACTCGGCTCCATGACGGTAAAATTCACAGAAGACTACCGCGGTTTCCGTTGAGAAATCCTCGCCCAGATCAAAACGCAGAACTTCGCGGTTAGAAGACTCATCCATAACCCGTACAAAAGCATTGGTCACTTGTCCGAAATTCTGGGCACGAGCCTCACTATCGTGAATGGTTACCGTGATGCCGATACGATGGATGGAAGCCGGTACCAGGCTTAAGTCCACTTTAATCTGCTCGTCGTCTCCATCGCCCTCGCCCGTACGGTTGTCACCCGTATGAATAACGGAGTTATTGCCCCCGCTCATATTGTTGTAGAAAATGAAATCGTCCCCGCCTCTGGCTTTCCCATCCTCATATAACAGGAATGCCGATGCATCCAGGTCGAAATCCTGACCACCGCTGTATTTATTCGTATCCCAGCCAAGGCCGACAATAACCTTGGTAAGCCCCGGGTTCGTTTTCGTAAGATCAATACGTTGTCCTTTTGAAAGATTGATTGACATGGTATTCTCCTTCCTGGTTATTAGCTCCATTCGTATTTAACAAACTAGTGGAATAAACAAGACCGCCCGGGAAGGCGGCCCGCAATTCACCTTTTCTTAGGCAAGTCCGTAGTCGCGCGTCAGGCCGGCAAGCCCGTCTTTATAACCGCTGCCGATTGCATTAAACTTCCATTCTGCGCCATTGCGGTACAACTCACCGACCACGACACCCGTTTCAATAGAGAAGTCTTCGCCCAGATCAAAGCGGACCAGTTCCTCTTGATTGGCGTCATTGACGATACGCGCATAGGCACGGGAGACTTGTCCGAAATTCTGGCTGCGCTCGGATGCTTCATAAATCGTGATAGTAAAAGCAATTTTTTCAACATCGGCCGGTACGGAGCTCAAGTCCACTTTAACCTGCTCATCGTCGCCTTCGCCCTCGCCGGTAAGGTTATCGCCCGTGTGTACGACCGAGCCGTTTTCGTTCTGCTTATTGTTAAAGAAAATAAAGTTCTTATCGCTGCTGACTTTCCCCTCTGCATTGGTCAGAAATACGGATACATCAAGGTCAAAATCTTTGCCGCCATCGTATTTGTTGGTATCCCAGCCCAGTCCTACTGTAATTTTGGAGAGACCTGGATTGGATTTCGTAAGATCGATCTTTTGGCCTTTGGATAAGTTAATTGCCATCGAACAAACACCCGCTTTCGTCATTTTGAGTTATAGGGTAAATCCGTATTACCTGTAGCGTGCTGCCAGATCATTGATATGAGGGGCTTGCGCGCCTTCACCGATTGCAGCGAACTTCCATTCCGTTCCGTTGCGGTAAAGCTCGCCGCAAACCAGAGCGGTTAATCCGGAATAATTGTCGGACAGGTTGAATTTGATTAATTCGTTATTGCCGGACCCATCCAGAACACGGATATAAGCCGATTCAATCATGCCGAAATCCTGCTTGCGGTTCACACAGTCGTAAATGTTGACTACTACAAGTACTTTGTGCACATCGGATGGGATTTTCAACAAATCGATCATGATTTGCTCATCGTCGCCATCGCCTTCACCCGTAATGTTGTCTCCGGTATGGACGACGGAACCGCACGGGCTTTTCAGGTTATGGAAACAAATGACATGTGTATCTTTGGAGAGCTTGCCTTCGCTGTTCAAAAGAAGCGCGGATGCATCGCAATCGACATTCTTCTTTTTGCCTCCGAAAAATCCTTTGGATTTAACGGGATCCCAGCCCAATCCGACGACAACTTTCGTCAAGCCGGCATTACCTTTGGTTAAGTCAATTTTTTGGCCCTTAACCAGATTTATGGAAGCCATTGTTTGCCATCAACCTCCCTTTCAAATTTGAAACCTGGCCGAAGTAGATTCGACCGGATACTAGACTTGTACGCAAGATACAGTTCAAGAGTTTCAAGTGATTGATAGAATATTTTAACAGCTTAATTATTTACAGACTAAATTCACCAGGATTCAGGCTCAGCACATTGCAGATGTCGCGCACAACCGCTTGCTCCTGCATATCGAAATCGCCGTCTGCCGCTCCGATTGCGCAGCAAACGCCGACAATAACCCGTCCAACCTCAGGCTTGGACTTGAATTTGGCAATGGCTTTCAAAGCTTCCTGCTTGCCGATCTCGCGGGAGAATTCATAATTGCCGATATAAAAGTTAAAGCGGTTAATCACATCACCCATATCAAATACTTTCAACTCTTCGCTGAGATTGATATAGCCGGCCATTTTGTTTTTCTCTTCCGCGTCTACCTTGCCATCCGCGTAAGCCACAACCGCACAACCTGCCACGACAGCATCCATAAAATCCTTATTTTTGAATTTTTTCACCTGATCGCCCAGGTTTTTTTTGGAATTGTTCAACCAATTTTTAAAATTACTCATGCTGTTCCTCCTCGTCTCATCAAAAAAATAATATCCGACATTCTTAATAGTACCGCAAATTACAACAGATTTCACATGATTCGACAAGAATTTATATTCATTTAATGTTTGGTCTCATGTAAATTTGCATTACCTGTCGGGTTTTGGAAATGCTCCATTTGTTTATTACCCCGCTTGAATCGTTTTCTATCTCTTTTTTACACATTTGCAAAAATTTTAGCATTCGGTAATGCGAGCCCTCGACGGGTTAGAAAAATCGGCAAACAAAAAAGCCTTGACCCGTTTACGGGCAAGGCAGATAATTGACCTATTTAGCTAACTGAGGACCGGAGCCGTCCCATCTCGTGATCGACCACCTTAGTCAGCTCGTCCTCATATCCGCCCATAATCCGATACTTGCGGATATAATCCTTCACGAATTTCCGTGAGTCCTTGGGTTGAAAAATTCTGGTCAGTTCCTGCAAACTTTCTTTGACTTCATTGTGGCTGCGTTTAGCCATGAAATCCCCTCCCTATCATCGGTTGGTGGTCCTAACACTTCATGTACGAATGCGCACACGGTTCAATGAAATACCCGCGGCTGGCACTCCATCTGTATCGAACGTTCCGGTTGATTTGAGGCGGCGAGCTCATAGACTGAGAAAAAGATTGATTTATCAGTTAATTATAACATTTCTGAATTCGTTAAGAAAGCGAACACTCCATACATTTTCTGTTAAGAATTTTTAATGTTGTTTAAGCATGTCGTATCAGGCTTGTCTTTAGCTCTTGTCGGTTCTATCCTTGGCGGATTCTAATTCCGGCTCCAACAGGGCCGGGGAATCGGTAACGGACTCAATCGGCTGCTCCGCGGCTTCCGGGGCCTGGGAGGACGACCAGGCGACTTTTTTGTACATGCGCAAATAGGCAACCACACCAACGATGGCAATAATTACACCAAATGCAATAACACTCACGGTTACCCATTCTTTAACCACCTTTCGCCCTCCCTAATCATTTAGTATGAACCATTTCGGTATCTAGGCTAAGTATAGGGGAAAGAGAGAACGCTTTCAATCCAATGCGCAAGCTTGCTACAATATTGTAACATTGTAATATGCTGTCACACCTGCTTAGCTTATTCCGGGTTGTGCGGAAATAGTACGAAGATAAAATAAAAACCTTCCGGACCAGCCGGAAGGATGTGTCAATTATAGAAATGAGGGCTTCATATAGGCGGCTTTTCTGGAAAAAACGACGATGCCTTCCTTGTCGCCATCCGTAGTGGGAACCGAAACGACAGCCGGTTTCTCCCGCCTTGCCGGTAGATTGGAATCACGGGCGGTATAAACAGGGATGTCCTTCGTGCCATGCTTGCGGTCGAATGCTCTGTTCATGCCCAATCCCCTCCAAATAAATGATGTATCATTCCCATCAGTCCCTGATTGCGTTCAAACAGCTCTTCAAACTCTTTGGGCCCAACAGGAGAATGACCGGTAATATGAATGCTGATCACATGCGTGTTGCTTATAGGATAGCACAGCAAATATTCATTTACAATGTCCTGGCCGATCTGGATGAACTCAATTTTGCTGTTGAGATAGGCATCCACCACCAGTTTCCGCGGCTCTCCCGCTCCCAGCTTGTTATTGGCTTGTATAGAGTATATGCGGTCTTTCCCTACATTACCCGCAGTTTGCCGGATTTCATCAGAGCTGGCCGCCCATAGCGCCGCACCCTTCACTTTATAATGGATACATCCGGCCTCAAAAGCGTTCCGCACCGCATCGATCAACTGGTTCTCGTGTCCGTTTCTGCCCAGAATCCCTTTGTTGAAATCCCGGTAGAAATGGACCACTGAACGAAACATCGCGAGCTCCTGTCTTGCCGTTTCGAGCGCCTTCTCCGGTGAGGGGAAGATACCAAGCTCATTCATACGCCCCAACATGAACGAGCATGCTTGGCTGAGAGCAGCGATGCGGTTGGAATCGGTCCGGCCCGCTTCGTATTTCAACACCGTCAGCCCGTCCAGATCGCTCGCCAGACGATAGTCGTCCACAACCTCCCCGTCCCGTGCGGCGGGAACCTGGTCGGGAATAACGAAGAACACGCGCCCCCGGCGGAGCTTGCCCCAGAACAACCCCATTTCAAACATCGTATTGTCCCGCGCGGCAAAATAGGTTTTTCCCCTCATACGGACGACATCATCGGGAGATAATACAAAAACGGCAAAATCATTGGAATCCAGCTGGCGTTCCAGCGCCTCCATCGGATAATCATTTCCTTGAAAAACGCCCGCATGCCAAGGTGTGACTTCCGCGGTGTACGATAGACGTTCATGAATCGCTTCGACATAAGCGATCGCTTCGCGAGACGAGCCGATAAAAACTTTCGGTTTCAGGTTCACCATAGATACTCCTTTTCTATAACAGCAGCCGGTGCGTAATCCGCTCGCCTGTGGATTCCGGTTCAAAACCGAGGGAGCGGTAGAATAAATCCGCTGCCGGGTTCGAGGTGCGTAGCGTGAGGATCCGGGTGTTTAACCGGGCAAAATCTATGATGGCCTCCATGAGCAGCCTTCCAGCGCCAAGTCTTCTGCAATCGCGTGCCACATAAACGCGACGTACGCGCCCGGTGCGGATATCCCCTTCAACCTCCATATTCAGGCCTCCGACTGCGATAACGCTTCCACTGCGAATTGCGACAAACAAAGCTTCTCCCAACCGGTCAAAACGGTTGCTGTCATCCGCGTAATCGTTCACCAACCGGCTTATATGCCGATACCCCTCCGCCATGCTCTGATGCAGCAGAGCGGTCAGATCATACTCGTTCAGATCTGACGCGACACATACCGTTATTTTCATCAGCCGACCACCTGACTTCATGGATGATGGAATGACCATTTCTAGCAAATGCAGGTTTTTTTCTTGACCCCTATTTTCCCCCGCGCTTTAACTTTCTGAATGTATGCATCAGCCGGCGGCACCTTGCAGGCGGTCTGTCCCATATTCACCTGGACCTTGCCTATCCGGCCCGCAGCCGCTAATGCCTCTTCATGCAGAGAGGCAACTGCCGAGCCCGCTATAATAACAAATCCGTTCATCGTATAACGAACGCGGTTCCGCTCGCTATGAATTGTCTGCTCCGCTTTATCCAACAGGGACCGTATTTCATTCAAATCCAAATCGGCATCGGGCGTTACGGATATATAATTTGCGTAGGTGCTCCACCCGCAGGCAGCGATCAGCTCCTCGTCCGAATCCATCCATTCACGGGCCAGCTCCAGCGCGTAAGGACTCTCCGCCGCTACGCCGGCCACCGTATATTCGGAAAGCATATACCAATTGGCCTGCTTCACCCAAGTCTGCAGCAGCTCTTTCTTTATAGAAGCCGGATCTATCGCAAGTCCCGCCAGGTACATAGCATCGCTGTTACCCGTAGCATACAGGGCGGCCGCCAATTGCTGATCCTTGCGGACCTCCTTGACCAGCTTCTTCAAGTCGCCGATTTTCACGCCGAATAGCGGTTGACTTGCACCATGATTCTGAAAGGTTCGTCTGGTTTGTTCGGTTCCCATCTGCTCCAGTTTGTTCATGATTTCCGCCGTCGTCATCATCTGCCCCCATCCTGCTGTTTTTTCTTTTTCTTAAAAATCGCGGCTACCAGTCCATCCGCTTACGCAGCGAAGTAATATGCGTCGTATGATGGCGGTTATGCCAGGCAAAGAAAGCTAAGGCATCATCAAGCGACCACAAGCCATTAGCTGGATGATTATATGACCGCTCGAAGCTTCCCGCCGGTATCGATTTGAGCAGCATCACCCAGCGCCGGTGCAGCCGGTCATGCAGGGTCAATGAGAGCTCGATCGGCGCATTCTTCGTATCCGGAAGCTGTGCCCAGCTGTCTTCATCGAACGGCTTGACCATAGGCTGCTCTTCCGTCAGAAGAAGCTTGGTCCGGATGTAGCCGTTCATGCTGGCGTCTGCCAGATGATGGACAACCTGTCTCACTGTCCAGCCATCGGGCCGGTAGGGGCTGTCCTGCTGCTGCTCCGTCAGTCCTGATACCGCCTGGGACAGCAGCGCCGGAGCCTGGGACAGCATGCCGATCAGACTTGCCCTCGCCAACTCATCCAGCTTGCCTTCACGCTTGAATTCCCCGATAGGATACCGCAATTGTTCCATATTCGCACGCCCTTTCCGATACATCTATTTGCCATCAATTATAATCCATTATAATGTAAAAGGTAACTACAAGAAGAGGAGAGCATCGATTCAAATTTCAATTTCATACCTGATTCATCTATCCTGTCTGAGGTAATTTCAATTCATGTCCGCCAGTATGTTGGCAATAGAAGGGGTTGTTCAAAAGTCATGCTGAGTCATTATCGGTTAAGCAAGCGGGAGAAGGTCAAGCTGATCGGCTATGACCCCGGGGATACCGCGTCAATCGGCAGCAAAGAAGACATCCAGGAAGAATTTGAGCGCTTAAAGGAAGAATTGCAGGAGGAGCAGGAAAAGCTGTTCGCAAGCAAAACGAACGGCGTTCTGGTCCTGTTCCAGGGCATGGACTGCAGCGGCAAGGATGGGGTCATCAAAAAGGTGCTGGCGAATCTGAATCCCCAAGGCTTCCGCGCAGAAAGCTTCAAGACGCCGACCGCGGACGAAGCCGCGCATGATTTCCTCTGGCGCACGCACAAGGTTACGCCGGCTAAAGGCTATTTGACCTCATTCAACCGTTCCTATTACGAGGATGTTCTGATTACCCGCGTCCACGGCAAGATAGGCGGGAAAGAAGTCAAGTCGAGGCTGAAGCATATCCGCCATTTCGAGGATCTTCTGCAGGACAGTGGCGTGAGCGTCATCAAGATTTTCCTGCATATCTCCCGCGAGTTCCAGCTGAACAAGATTAAAGACCGTTTGAAAAATCCCGAGAAGCTGTGGAAATTCGATCCCGCCGACCTGGAAGAAAGGCGCTATTGGAACGATTATCAGCAGGCCTACGAGGATGTTTTTGCCGCGACGGGAACCAAAGAATGCCCCTGGCATATCGTGCCGTCCAATAACCGCTGGTTCCGCGATTACCTGGTGCTGAAAATTATCGTCAAGGCGATGCGCGACATGAACCTCTCTTACCCCAAGGCCGATATCGAGGCCACAAGCCTGTTTAGCGCAGAAGAACAGCAGAATTGAACTTATTTCCGCTGTACATACAAGCCGCCGTCCTCGGACCATTCGGCATATAAGACATCCGCCACCCTGTTGATGCCCTGTGCCTGGAGCTCTCCTATCAGCCAGCCTTCATCCCGTCCGATTTCATGGAGCTCATCCTTCTCGATGAAGCCTTTATCGATGAGAATCCGGCTCAGATACACCGGCTCGGGCGGAAGCTTCAGGTCCCCCCGGGTAACACTCTCGGCTGCAGACGTCTTTAATACGCTCAAGTTGCCGTTTGTTTCAAAGATGGCATACGCCACATCCCGCAAGCTGAATACCTCCTGCTCCCGCAGCAGCATGCCTATCTGATGCACATCCAGGTTGTTGCGTTTCATCGCTTTCTCATCGATCCTGCCGCCCCGGATAATAATGTCCGGTCTGCCGCTCAAGGTTGTGGACAGCCGCGGGAACAACTCCACCATTTTTTCAAGAGACAAAGACAAGACCATCCAAAGGGCAAGCGCAAACAGGAGTTGACCGTAATGAACCTCCCGGTCATAAATGGTGTTTCCGACCAGCTCGCTCAGCATCAGCGACGAAATAAAATCAAACGGCGTCAGTTGTGAAATTTCTTTTTTTCCCAGCAGTCTGGTCATGATCCATAGTCCTGCAAAGGCAGTGATCAGCTTTACCGCAATATAGATATAATCCATCGCGTTTCTCCATTTCCGGTTTCTTTAGCATCCTATACCCCGGCGGCGGAGCTGCTGAACCGGAACTTTCCCTGCTTCCCCATTAAACAACAAAGACATGAAACCCAATCAGGTTCCATGCCCTTATTTCACACCCTAGTTATGTATAGCCGCCATCATCCCGGAGACATTCAGCTCGCAGGCGGCTCGACGTATACATCCAGATCTGTGATTTCCACCCGATAGCCAAGCGGCTCCAGGGTCTCTTTAAGCGGCAGCGCCGTCACGCTGCGGTAGCGTGGAAGATAATTGATATAATGATAGCCTGCCCAGATTCTTTTCTTGCTGGACTTTACTTGAACGGATTGTCCGTCCTTGCCGGCCTTAACAGAACCGCCATCCTTCTCAAGCTTTAGACCAAGCGTCCGGGTATAGAAGGCTTCATCGGCAAAAATCTCGCCGTCCTTCCCGTAGATCAGGCCTCTGTAGGTGAAGGTCTGGTCCGCGCTGGTGCCCTGAACGCTCGCAGGCTCTACCTTTTCCAGATATTCCGGACGGCTTATCGCCCCGCTGTATGCGGCCAGCACTTCCTTCTCCGTCGTGACGGAATAATCATTGATCCTCCGCTTTGCGTTGTACTCGGCCGTATTATTGACATCGAAATAAAAGACAGCCTTCACGCGCGGGTATTTGTCCGGCAGCCCCTGATAGAAACGGCTGATTTTGTCCGCCGCAAACCCGTTGTCCGTCTTCTCGTCCGTAACCGTATAATGGGTCGCGCCATACTCCGACACCATGATCGGCTTGGTGCGGCTGAAGCGGTCATAAACAAAATTAAGCAAATCGAGCGGATCTTCAAAATCCGCGGCGTGGAGCCGGCTGTCGTTATGGTATTTAACGCTGTACACGTTCACTCCGACCCAGTCGACGTAGTCGTCGCCGGGATAGAAGCTCTCGACGGTTTCCTCGGGAACGGACAGCACCGCCCAGGTCATGACGATATTGGGCGCCCGTTCCTCGAATATGCCATGCACCAGTTTCCATTTCTCGATATACTTGACGGGATCGCCGCTGTAAGCTGTCCAGGTCCCGTTCATTTCAGAGGCGAAGCGCATAAAGACCGGCACGCCGGCTTTGCCTGCCTCATCGGCGAATTGCTGCAGATACGCATTATCCTGGACCTCGTCAAGCCCTCCATTGGGCTCAAAAGCAATATGCGGCACGGCCCCGACGGATTTCACCTGTTCCACCCATTTGGCCGGAAACGGCTTGCCATACCCGACATATTTGAAAAAGCTGGCATGAGGCCGTCCTGTCCGTTCATTAAACGTCTTCATGCTGAAATCGATGGATGGGTTCTGCAGCACATAACCGCCCAAATAAACGCCCTCGACCGGCTCGGCCTTAGCCAGCGGATAACCACTGAGCCGGGTATGAATGGTCCAGTCCTGCTTGTCAACGACACGGTACTGGTTGTACCCGACATAACCGAACATCGCCAACTGGATCAGCATGACCACTCCGCACAGAATCCACAGCCAGACCGATCTTCTACGGCGCTTGATATTTATTTCTATCACAGTTTATCCCCCTACTAGTATCTGTATGGTTTGTCGCTCCGTCTGAATAAAAGGAGATAAATCGTAAGCCCGATAAGGCCGCCGAACAGAGCGCCGGTCCATGAACGGGTCAAGGACACGGCAAGCGGGGAATGCAGATGCGTAAAGGTATTCATCATCGAGCACAATCCGATGGCCGCAACAGGAAGAATAACAGCACCTCTATTCCGGCAAGCCAGCAGGCAGGCGGCAGCCATGAGCAGCGGATGGCCGATCAGCCATTCTTTCGTCCGCGGCCGAATGCCGAACCAGTCTGTCAGCAGCTGCCGCAGCTCTCCTTCATAAGGAAGCACCAGGTCGCTGTTGCCTGTACGGACCAGCAGGAAGACCAGCAGCGCAGCGACGGCAAGCAGTACCGTTCCGCCCAGCCAAATCCTCCGGCGGCCGGATGCTCCGCCTGCAGCCGGGAAGGATGGTCTTGGTTTGGAACGCATGCCCTGCCAACCGCCGTCAAGCAGCAGACAAGCGGTAATCAACGCGATTGGACCGACATAGAGCAGCTTGACGCCGCGGAACAGATCCACATATGCCAAATAGGAAATATCGCTTAGCAGCGAGGTCACGTAGACGATACCAGCTGAAGTGATCGCCAATGCACCGATATAAGCCGCAATGGCCGAAAGGAGCCCCATACCACTTTGCCCGTCTGATAACCGGGAGTCATGGCGGCGCTTCAACCGCTCGCGCAGCCACAGCACTGCGGCTGTTGGGGCCGATATGGCACCCCAAAGGGCGATAACGCTCTGGGTCCGTCCTGCCCAGGGATCGGGAGCGAACAACCAGGCTGCCGTTAAGAGAACCGTGGCAGCCGTTACCGCGATGATAACGGCACCCTGCATCGTTCTGGACAAAAAGCCGAACAGGCAGCTGCCCAGCAGCAGAAATAAAGCGCCGATCCCCATAACCGGGAGGATCCGCGCAAGCTTTCCTGGCGTTTCCATAAGTGTCGATATGGGCGCTGCACCGCCAAATCTGTAATTTTCGCCAAGCTCCGTGCGCAGAGCTTTTATGATGTTCCCCGCATGTTCTTCATACGCGGCGGAAGATACGCCGCCATCGCCATCCGGTGCGTTTCCCTCGCCGGAGCTTCCAGGCATGAAGGTAATAAGCCTAATCCCGCGTTCGCGCACGCCAAGCTCAAAGGCATCCGCCGCCTCTCTGACGTTCATGGCGCTGAGCTTTGGCCTATCAAAGAACAAGCTGCGGATGGACATATAATCGCTTTGACGCGAAAGCTCCAAAGCCCCCTTCTGGCTCTTCACCAGAACGGAATGCAGCCCATGTCCGGAAATAGCGAGGCCAAGAGGCTTCAGTTGATCCGGGTATCCCGGAATTTCCATCCCTGCGAATTGAACGCGGTCAATGCCTGCTTCGAAGAGCCCCTGGAACATTTCGTCCAGTTGCGGCTCATTCACTGGAACAGCCTCCGGGCGGACATAAGCCGTCACCTGCAGTCCTTCCTGACGCAAAGCGGCGGCGGCTGCCCGGTAAGTCTCCGGCAGCTGGCCATCCAGGCCTCGCGAATCCGCCGGCAGCGAGGAGTTGTCCAGCATGACGGTTGTCGCTCCCCCCTGTTTCCAGCGCTTCGCCTGATTGATGTCAACTTTACCGTCCGGCCCCAGAATCCAGGCTCCCGGAACGGCGAACTCCACTTTATTGTCGCTGTGCTCGGCCTGCCAACGCTCCGCAAGCAGCGGCAAGCAGCCGATTACCGAAACAATCATTAGGATAAATGCGATTATTTTTGCTTTTTTTGTCAAAACCACACCTCAAATATACAAAATTATGCCCATTATAACATAGTACGACATACCGATCATCACGTTATCAATCGCTATCAAAATCAGCAATCTCGTTTTCCAAGCCTCATTTGCCCCTCATCAGATAACACCATGGCTCCTTACATCCAGTCTTTTCGTTCCCTTTAGCAGCTGTTTTCTTTTTCATGCGTACATGCTACAATTAAAGAACCGGACATTCGTACCTATATTAGAGAGAGAAAGGATGGATTAAATTTGTATGAACAAATTACGTTCAGGACAGAAAATTCCGCTTTACGTTCAAATTCAACAGATTATCGCAGAGGATATCCGCAACGGCGATTTAAAGCCGGGACAAGCCATACCGACCGAAACCGTCCTGTCTGACCGTTATTCGGTCAGCCGCGCTACAGTCCGGCAGGCAGTCACAGAGCTTGTGCACCAGGGCCTGCTCGTCCGCCAGCAAGGGCGGGGGACCTTTGTGAACAAACCGAAAATCGAAACGAAGCTGCGTAATTTGTACAGCTTCTCGCAGGATATGATCGAACGCGGACTGAATCCCGAGCATCGGATCATCGAATTTGAATGGGTGCTGCCAAAGCCCGCCATTCAAGAAAAGCTGGATCTGGACGAAGGCGAGCCTGTCATCAAGCTTGTACGTCTGCGTCTGGTTGACGGGGAGCTGATCATGCTGGAGACAACCTTTTTGCCGCAGCGCCACTTCGGCCGCCTCACGCAGGAGGAAGTGCAGCAAACCAAGTCCTTGTATTCGTTATTCGAAGAGAAATATGAGATTAAGATGGACCATGTCGTCGATTATTTCGAGCCTGTGCTTGTGGATGATTTCGCTTCGCGGATGCTGGACGTTCCGGTAGGTGCGCCGGCTCTGTATATCGAAAGGATCGGTTATTTGAACAATAACAGCCGCGTGGAGCTTTCCCAATCTATCGTACGCGGGGACCGGTGCCGTTACTTCGTGGAGCTGTTCCGCGTATAACCTGCCCCCCTTTTTTCACCTGCTAAAGCCTTTGTATCCAGCCGATGTTGAGCCGGATTCGGAGGCTTTTTTGCGCAGATTAAACATTTTTTCAAAACGGGACTAGCCAACTTATAGGTACAGATGTATAATATTTTTGTACGGATGACCTAATGAAACGTACGTATCAATTTTAACCCGTCTGCAGCGGGCATCGGATCGATAACGGAGGGACAACAATGAGCAAAGTGCGTGTGGCTGTGGTGGGCTGTGGAAATGTTGCAACCTGCTACATCCCGAACATGAAGAAAAATAATCAGTATGCCGAAGTCGTCGCCGTGTGCGACAGCCGGATTGAACGAGCCAAGGAACTTGCGGCCACTTACGAGATCGAGCGTTATTACGGAGATTTCGAACAGATGCTTAGAGAAGAAGCTTTTGATTTGCTTGTCAATTTGACTTCCATGCCGTTTCACGAGCCATACAGCCGGCTCGCGCTGGAAGCAGGCAAGCATGTCTGGGTCGAGAAACCGATCTCAACCGAACTGAAGTCGGCGCATGAGCTTGTCGCTTATGCAAAGCAGCAGGGACTGGGACTGTGGTCGGCTCCGAATACGCCGGCATCCCCTGCATTCCGATATATGTCGGAGATGATCGAATCGGGAGCAATCGGCAAACCATTTACCGCTCAAGGAATTTATGGAACCGGGGGTCCTTCATGGGGCCAATGGTTTTACAAAAAAGGCGGCGGGTCATTGTTCGATCTTGGCGTTTATAACATCACCACCCTGACGGGACTGCTGGGCCCGGCCAAATCGGTCGTAGCCATGTCAGGCATCGCCATTCCCGAACGTGTCGTCGAAGGCGAAGCGATCACCGTCGAAGCTGATGACAACACAGCACTCATACTTGACCATGGAAATGCCGTCTTTTCCGTTGTGCAAACCGGTTTTGTTTACGGTAACCAAATGGAGGACTGGTCTGTGCAGATCATCGGCACGAAAGGCGCGCTGGCTCTGGAAGGCTTCGATTGGGAACCTCGCGGAGTCCGTGTTATGGGCGGCGCACCGGGTCAATGGGAAAGACAGTGCCAGGATCAGGGAAGTTATGCCTGGGATGGCGGCGGCAGTTACATCGCCGAATGCCTGGCCACTGGCAAGAAGCCGCTCATGTCGGGCGAGCATGCGGTACATGTGCTGGAAATTATGGAGGCTACACACCGTTCCGCTCTGACCGGCAGAAAAGTCGGCGTGGAATCCGTATTTCCCAAGCCGCTTGATCTCTAAGCCTCCGACTCGCAAGTTCGACCGGTGAGCCCTTTACCCGCGAAAGGAAGTGAACAACTTGAACCTGGGTGTTTTTACGGAATATGTTGCGGCCGATACCATTGAGGAGCTGGCCTTCAAAATCGCCGGGCTTAACTTGAACAGTGTCGTATTGAGCTCTTATCCGGGCTTGGATATCGACTTCGAGAATCCCTCGCCTGCTGTTTGCAAACGCATTGCCAACGCATTCAGCCAAGCCGGGGTGGTCATTACAGCCGTATCGGGATACAGCAATTTGCTTCATCCCGACGACAGGCAGCGGAGCGCCATTCACCGCCAGTTCTCCGGTCTCATTCGGCTCTGCCAGCAGACGGGAGTCCCGATGCTCTGTACGGAAACAGGCACATTTCATCCCCAGAGCGAATGGGAATGGGACCCCTCCAATTCCACCGAGCAGGCAATGGCATTGCTGGTGGACACTTTGAAACCGTTTGCCCAAGAAGCGCGCGATCAGGGAATCGAGCTGGCGCTGGAGCCTTATGTCATGAACGTGGCCTATTCGCCCGCGCGGGCAGTTGAGCTGATGGAGCGGATTGGCCAAAGCAATGTCAAACTGATCGCCGATCCGGTGGGCATGCTGACCCGAGTCACCCTCAATGAGCAGGAACTGGTGCTTGCCGATATGTTCCGCCGCATTGCGCCGTATATCGGCCTGGTGCATGCCGAAGATTGCCGGCCCGATCCGCAAGGTCATTTCAGTTGGCTTGGCGCTGGCGAAGGGGCAATCGACTATCCGCTGTTTATGGATTTATTAGTCGGCTGCGGTTATGAAGGACCCGTAATCCTGGAACATCTGAAGGAAGATCGGATCGCATCCTCACGGAATTATGTGCTTGCGCAATGGACCGAAGCCCTCAGACGATCGAAGAAGGAGCAATGACAATGATTCGGCATCTTATTGTGTTCAATATTCGCGAAGACGCGACCAACGAGGAATGTTTGGCTGTTATCGCAAGAGGCCGGGAGCAGCTGTTGCAAATTCCCGGTGTCACCCGGTTCTCCTTTGGAACAGCCGTCAAGGACGACGCACGTTACCGTTACAACCTGGCCGTGGATTTTCAGGATGAAAGCGTAATCGAGCTTTATAAGCATCACCCCATCCATGTCGCTTATGCGGACGATTATTTCCGGCCCCTTGCGACAGACCGCATTACAATCGATTACAGACTGGAAGATTGAGGTTGCATATGAAGCTGATCATTGTTGATGGATACGAGGAAATGAGCGATGCGGCGGCGGATATCGTCGCTTCCGTCATTGCCGATAAACCATCTGCGGCGCTTGGTTTAACGACAGGCAACACGCCGATGGGCTTATACAAGCGGCTGTGCGCGCGTTATCGCGAAGGCCGGTTGCCTTTACAAGATATACGGGTATTCTCGACCGAAGAATATCTCGGGGTGCCTCCAGATGACCGCCGCAGCCTGTACGCCTGGCTCAAACGCGAGCTGCTTGAGCCTTGCGGTATCGGGCAGGATCGGGTATTTCGAATGAGCGGCGAGGATCCCGAGCCTCAGCTCGCCTGCGAGCGGTTCGACCGGCTGCTCCAGACCTCAGGAGGCATGGATTTGATTGTGGAAGGCATCGGGCGCAATGGCCATATCGGCTTTAATGAACCCGGCTCGCTGCCTGCAACCCGGTCCCGGATTGTGGCACTGACAAATGAAACGCTGGATCATAATTACGAATACTGGAGTGACGCGGTACCGCAGTATGGCATGACAATCGGCATGGCCAATATTTTATCCGCGAAGCGGATATTGCTGATGGCTTCCGGTTCCGCGAAAGCAGAATCGCTGTTGAAAGCGCTGCATGGACCTGTTACGTCAGCTGTGCCCGCTTCATTTCTGCAGGAGGCCGGAAATTTGACCGTGCTTGCCGACAAGGAAGCCGCGAAGCTGCTTGTTTCGTCCGAAAGGCAGGGATAACAACGGATGTCGATCTACGTAGGCGTGGATATTGGGACCTCGGGCGTGCGGGCGGTCGCCTTCAGCGATCGCGGAGAAACGATTGCCGAAGGGCGCTGCGCGCTGCACACGGAATATTCAGAAGGCGCGCAGGCGCAGCAGCGGCCCACCGAATGGCTGGACGGAGCGGTCGCTGCGATGAGGGCTCTCGCGGATCAATTGGGCGAACGCATTGGTAGCGTTCGCGCAATCGGCCTCACAGGGCAATGCCCCTCGTTCACGCTTCTGCGTCCGGATGGTCAGCTGTTTCATACCGGCTATATCTATCAGGATAACCGCGCCATCCGCGAAAGCGAGCTGTTGATCGACACATTCGGCGCGGCGGAGATTCACCGCCGGACCGGGGAAGCGCCCAGCCCCTTCTATGTGCTGCCGAAGCTGCTCTGGCTGCTGGAGCATGACCCAGAATCACTCGCTCCTGGCAGTGCCATCCTTCAACCCCGGGATGCGGTCGGCTGGCATTTGACCGGTACGATCGCGACGGATCCCACACACGCCGCCTGCACGCTGGCTTTCGATATTCACGCCGGCGAATGGGCATGGGACTGGCTGGAGCGGCTCGGCCTGAAGGAGCTCCATTGGCCAAACATCGTGCCATCATGCGAATCGCTGGGCATGTTGACGGCAGAAGCTGCAGCGGCAACGGGCTTCCCGGCCGGCATTCCCGTTGTCAATGGAGCCGCCGACAGCCTGTGCGCCGTTTACGGCGCGCAGGCTGCGGAAGCAGGCGTCCTCTTCGATGTCAGCGGAACATCGACTTGCCTGCATATGGCAATTCCCCATCCCGTCTCTGACTATGCCATCAATACCTATCCTCATGTGGAAGAGGGAGCATGGATCGCAGAGGTGGGCATTAACACAACGGGAGCCGCCCTGAATTGGGTCGCCGGGCTGTTCGGAAGGACGCACCGGCAACTGCTGGACGAAGCTTCGGGCATACCCGCGGGTGCGGACAATCTGCTGTTCCTGCCCCATCTGGCCGGAGGAGAACGGGATGATCCGGGCAGGCCCGGGGCGTTCGTCGGCCTGCATATGGGACATACGCCGGGGCATCTGGCCCGTGCGGTGCTGGAGGGCGTGGCGCTGGCATTGCGTCAGCGAATAACGCTGCTGGAGCGTTCCGGCTACCCTGTGCACACCGTCGTCGTTAGCGGCGGAGGCGCGCGCAGCGGACTGTGGAACCAGATCAAGTCCGATGTGTTTGGCCTTCGACTGTCAGCCTTGGCCGAACCGGACTCGACTGCGCTCGGGGCTGCCATGACAGCGTACCGTTATAGAAATAGCGAACCGATGCGAGTAGCTGGGAACAGAATCGAATATAATCCCGATCTGTCCAAACAAACCATTTACGCTTCCCATTTCGCACGTTTCTGCGAGCTGGAGGAGCGTCTGAAGCCATAAGGAGGAAAACACAAAATGGCACTCGTCAATATGAACGATATGCTGAGCCAAGCCAGACAAGGCCATTACGCCGTTGGAGCCTTTGATCTGATCAATCTGGAATTTGCCGAAGCCATACTCGCTGCGGCAGAAGCGCAGCGCGCACCCGTTATTCTGAGCACCGCAGCCGTCCATTTCGACTACGTGAACATGAAGGCGCTTGCTCCCAGCCTGGTCCGCCTGGCTGAGGAGGCTTCCGTGCCCGTCGCCCTGCATCTTGACCACGGGACAGACCTTGCAATGGCCGCGCAGGCGATACGCCTCGGCTTCACCGGCGTGCAGGTCGATACGGCGCATCTGCCTCTTGCCGATAATATCGCGGTGACCCGCGAAGTCGTCAAGCTTGCCCGGGCTTTCGACGTGTCCGTCGAAGGCGAGCTCGGGTACGTAGCCGGCCATGAAGGCGATCATGGGCACCGCGAGATCGGCGACGAGCCGATCTACACGGAGCCGGATGTGGCGGCTGTTTTCACTGAAGCAACAGGTATCGATTGTCTGGCGGTTTCCGTCGGGACCGTGCACGGTTTATTGAAAGGCGAGCCGCGCATCGATTTCAGCCGACTGAAGGAAATCCGCGAAGCCACACCGGTACCGCTGGTCATACACGGAGGCTCGGGATTATCGCAAGAGACTTACGGGCAGCTGGTGGAGAGCGGCATGTGCAAAATCAATTTCTATGCGGAGCTGTCCAGGACCGCAGCAGATTCCATCCGGGAGCGTCTGCGTCAGAAACCCGATTCGGATAACATTACACATCTGCTTGGCGGTATGCGGCAGGCAGTCCGCCAAGCGGCTGAGAACAAAATCCGTATCTGGGGCAGCGCCGGGAAAGCCTGAACCGATGGCAAATTCCATGGAGGTTCGCACATCGGAAAGACTAATCGGTAATTCGGCGCTATCCTGCCGGATCCATCTCCCGGACTCCGGCAGGAACGCCTTCCATTCCCTGCCGGGCATCCTCCTTGTTCCGGGCTTCGCGGATACGGCGACAGGCCCGCATAATATGCATGTGCAGCTGGCAACCCGCCTTGCGCATGCGGGCTTCGCGGTTGTCCGCTTCGATTATCGCGGGCTCGGGGAGAGTGAAGGCGATTTCCGCGACTTCACGATAGGCAGCGGCCTGGATGACGCCGCTTCCGCCCTGGACCTGCTGCGCAGCCTCGATCAGGTTGACCGGCGCCGGATCGGAATTGCCGGATTCAGTTTGGGCGGCGCTTATGCGGCGGCTCTTGCCGCAGCACATCCGGACATCAGTACGCTGGCGCTGCTGGCTCCGGTCGCTTTCCCCCACCTTGTCTTCCCGACCTTCTTCCAGGCGGAGCATCGTGCCCAGCTTGTCAGGTACGGCTGGATGGATTGGCTGGGATGGCCGGTAGGGGCCGGCTTCATGGACAGCCTGAACAACCTTGATCCGCTCGTTGCCTTCCGCAGCGCAGCCATCCCTGCGCTGGTGATTCACGGAACCGGCGATCAAGAGGTTGCGCCTGAAAACGCTTACGCCTATGAGGCCCTGGGCGCGCAGCGCAAGACGATAGATGAGGCCGATCATCTATTCAGCGGTGTCCGCTTCAAAGAACAGCTGTTTTCCCTGATTATTGAATGGTTTCTCAAGCAATGCCACAGGCGATGCAACGATGATACGATAACGGGAGGGTTTTCAAAATGAAAAAGACAAAGATGATAGCACTGGCGCTGGCCGCGGTTACGTTCGTTACGACAGCATGCTCGGCCAAGACACAAACAACCGATCCGGATACAACAGCCGTTGACAAGGACAAACCTTATGCAGGAACGGAGATAAGGACGATTTTCCATTCCAACATGGCAGCTTCTTTCGAGAAACGCCGGAAGGAGTTTGAGGACAAAACCGGTATTATCGTGAATGGGGAAACCATGGGATATGGCGACATTGAATCGAAGACGACGAACTCCATGCTGAGCGGCGGAACAGCCTACGACGTCGTTTTCGTGGACGATATCTATCTGGCCAAATTCGTCGAAGCCGGATGGATGCTGCCGGTCGACGAATTCCTGGAAGCTGACCCTGCGCTAAAAAACGATATTATGCCCTTCGCCGACAAGCTGATCAAATACAAAGACCACTATTACGGGCTTCCGATGGAATCCTCCTGGAAGTCGTTCGCCTATAACAAGGAGATGCTCAGCAAAGCCGGCTATGAGAAGCCACCGGTTACATGGGACGAATTCATTCAAGTCAGCCGTGACCTGCAGGAGAAGGGAATCGTCAAATACGGTTCTTCCTGGAGCTGGATGCAGCACGAAGCGCTCATGGTCGATTTCTATGCCATCGTCGCTTCGATGGGCGGCCAGATTTTTGATGACCAGGGAAATGTCAAACTTACCGACGAGAAAACCGTAGCTTCGCTTCAAATGATGGTCGACATGCTCAAAACGCATAAAATCGTCGATCCTTCCTCACTGCAATACTCGGAAGGCGATGTCGAGGAAGCTATGCAGACAGCCAACACCGCATTCGAATTCCAGTGGGGCGTCCCGCTTCCTTCCTTGAACGACAAGGAAAAATCCAAAATCATCGGGCAAAGCGAAATGTCGCTGCTGCCTGTCAGAAGTACGAACGAGAAAAGCGCCACGACCATCGGATCCTGGGTGCAAGGGATTTCTTACGGCTCCAAAAACAAAGGAGCGGCATGGGAATTCATCAAATTTATGAGCGGACCTGAGGGCACGATGAATCTGATGGTCGAGACCAATTATGTCGGTACCTTCCCCGGCTACCAAAGCGTCTTTGACAAACCGGAGCTGAAGGAGAATATGCCGGGCTACGATGTCGTGCTGAAGCAGGCCGAGAATGCGGTTGTCCGTCCGCAGGTGCCTTGGTATCAGGAGTGGTCCGCGATGATGCAGGTACAGCTGCAAACCGCGTTAACCGGGAGCAAGACGGCCGAGCAAGCGCTCAAGGACGCGGATGCCGAGACGCGCAAGATGATAGAGAAATATAAGGACTAAGAGTCAACGATCAGTGGAAAACGGCGATTTTTCCTTGCGGAATGTCGCCGCTTCCCGATACCTGAGGAGGACAACAGATGAGTTCCGCTGCCGGTGCGAACAAGAAGCCGCGCAAGATGATATCGGAAGGGAAATTTGCCTTTTATCTTTTACTCCCTATTATCATCCTGTCATGCGCTTTGATCCTTTATCCGTTCCTGTATTCCATTTACCTGAGCTTTGTCGAACTGAACCTGATGCGGCCGCAGCTTGGACCTGAATTTGTCGGCTTGCAATTCTTTGGCGAGGTATTGAGAAATCCCGAATTCTGGACCAGCCTGCGCACCACCTCTTATTTTTCCCTGGCCAGTGTACTCGGCACCTTCTTCATCGGACTTACAGCCGCCCTGCTTCTGAACAATAAATTCGCAGGCCGGGGTGTCGCCCGTTCATTCCTGCTTATCCCTTGGGCGATACCGACCATTATTATCGGGATGATTTGGAAAATAATGCTGAACCCCAACACTGGCGTCATGAATGCCGCTTTGTCCCAGCTTGGCGTCATTGATCAGTACATCGGGTGGCTGGCCGATCCGAAATGGGCTTTTATCATGCTAACCCTGGCCCAGATCTGGAAGTCGTTCCCTTTCGTTACCCTGCTGTACCTGGCAGCCCTCCAGTCCATATCGAAGGATCTGTATGAGGCCGCGAGGGTAGACGGATCGGGAAGATGGAGCGGATTCCGTCATGTGACATGGCCGCTGCTTATGCCGACTACGCTTGTGCTGCTCGTCCTTCAGACGATCGGAGCATTCCAGGCATTTGATCTCATTTACGGTCTTACCAAAGGCGGCCCGGCCAATGCGACGCAAGTAATCGGGCTCCATATTTATACGCAAAGCTTTCAGTTCACCAAATTCGGTTATGGCGCAGCAAGCAGCTATATCATCACCTTCTTTATCCTTCTGCTGGTGATTCTCTATATGAAACTGCTGCGCGAAAAAGACTTGTATTAGGGCGGGGATACGATGACTAAGACATACGGAAACAACCGGATATTCACAGCCGCCATCTATTTGCTCGTCCTGTTGACGATGTTCGTTGCGGCTGCTCCGTTCTTATGGCTTGTGATGGTCAGCATCACACCCATGAAATATATCAACACGGTTCCTCTTCAGTGGATTCCGCCGGAAATCAACCTGCATTACTATGTCGATGTGCTTTTCGGTTCAGCCGGCGTTTCCGATTTTTTCCGTTCGGTGCTCAATAGTCTGACGATTTCGACCACAACGGTTGTTGTTTCACTGGTGTTCGGTTCGCTCGGCGCTTACGCATTCGCCCGATTAACGTTTCCGTTCCGTGAACGGCTTGTTCTGTTCGTGCTGTTTACTCAAATGATTCCCGGCGTCGCCGTACTCATTCCCATTTATACGATATTCAAAAACATTGGCATGCTCGATACGAAAATGGCGATTGTGCTGACGAACATCACCTATACGCTGCCTTTTGTGATTTGGGTCATGCGGGGATATTTTTTCTCCATTCCGAGGGAGCTGGAGGATGCGGCGTTTATTGACGGCACCGGCCGGCTTGGCGCCTTGTTCCGGGTCGTGCTGCCGATTTCGACACCCGGCCTGTTCGCCACCGGCGTGTTCGTCTTCCTGAATTCATGGAACGAATTCACAACAGCCCTTACGCTGTCAAACTCCATCCAATCACAGACGATCCCGGTCGTTATCAACTTTTTTGCCGGAAGGTACACAGCCGACTTCAGCCTGATGGCTGCCGCAGGCGTCATCGGCTGCCTGCCTCCAATTGTGCTTTCCTTATTCTTTCAGCGTTATTTAATCGATGGTCTCGCTTCCGGATCTTTGAAAGGCTGACCAAGAGATGTCCCACTGGCGGAAAAACGGGAACAACCCCAAGCTGGCGGCGGAGGCATGCGCGATTAATCGCCTCAACTCCGTTCCGGCTCTCCGCTGCTGCTATGCTTTTCCGACAGAACGCCGCGGTAGCGGAAATGCTGGGGCGATACGCCGTGGATATGCTTGAACAGCTTGGAGAAATAGAATAGCTCCGAATAGCCGACAGCTTCTGCAATCTGCGTGATAGTCATGGAGGTTTCACAGAGCAGCACGGTCGCCCGTTCCATACGGACCCGGGTTATATATTCCTTCAGCGAAATACCCGTATACTGCTTGAACAGTCTGCTTAAATAGCGGGGAGAGCATTGAAATTCCTCCCCTATTTGGCTGGGAGTCAGCCGCCCGCGGATATGTTGGCGCATATAGTCGGTCACCTTCTGAATCCGCTGCCGGTTCATCCGGGAGACCGGCGTTTCCTGCTGTTGCAGCTCCATTTCCCTCATCAGACGGATCATAATCAGCTTGAGCAGCAGATTGAACTCCTCTTCCTTCCATTTGGTCTCCCAACGATCCACCTCCAGCACCCGAAGCAGGTACATTTCCAGCCACTGCGGCTCCTCCAGGCGCATATAGCGGGGCATCCCGGCTTCTGCGGCTGCAAGTCCGCCGGTCCCCTCCAACAGGAAATGAATATATATGACCATCAACCGGTCTTCCGGATCGTGGCGCGCTTTAATGACATCTCCGGGGTAGAGAAGCACAAGGGTACCCCGTTTGACGTCATAACCGGTTCCGTTGATCGTGATGGCACCCTGCCCCTCCATCACATACCAAATGTCGTAATCCTCCATGGGACCCGGAGGGTCCCATCTCCATTCCGGTTCACACACCGCTTTGCCGCAAACGCCCGGATTGCTGAAGTACCAGGTATTCACATCCTCTGTAATGCCCTCTGTCAGATCCGCCATCCAGTATCCCTCATTTCTCACTCTCATGCCGTTTCCTACAAAAAGAAATCCCTTCCCGCCATATGGAACATCTACCCGATGAGTTAAATTATAAATAGATGAACCACAATTAGCCAAGGGGAGTTGTAGCCCATGAGAAAGCAGTCCGTCAACCCGCAAGAAATTAATGAACGCCTGTATCCGATCCATAGCGTGCATACACCGCTTTCTTCAGCCGCTGAATTCAGCAGTGAACAGATCCGGCAGTTCAATGAGCAGGGGTTCCTGGCTATCGGAAACATACTCCATGCTGCGGAAATCCAATCCGCCAAGCAGGCGATCTCCGATATTATCCAAGACCCGGAGACGAAGGCGCAGGTGGAATTTGTCAAACCTCGGAGCGAGCTTACGCCCGGCATGGACATGGAGCTTTCCGTACGCAAGGTGTATAACTTTGTCGATGTGGACCCGCGGCTGGGGATTCTGGCCCAGCATCCTGCCATCCTGGCGATTATGGAGCAGCTGCTTGGCGAAACGCCGAAGCTCACGCAGGACATGGCCCTGCTGAAGCCCCCCCAAGGCGGCGGGGAGAAGCCCTGGCACCAGGATATGGCTTACGGCCCGCTGGCCTTCGACAAGCCGGTCATCGGCGTGTGGATTGCATTGGACGATGCCGGAATCGATAATGGCTGCATGCATGTCATTCCCCGTTCGCATATGATCGGCGCAACGCCCCATTATGCCGTCCGCGACTGGCAGATCTGCGACACCAGTGTTCCCGTCGAACGTGATGCTGCCGTACCGCTGAAGTCCGGTGGGGTTCTATTCTTCCATGGACTGATTTACCATGGTACGCCGTATAACTTCTCGGACAAACGCCGGCGCGCGCTCCAGTTCCATTACGCTCCGGAGTCGGCGGTCAAGCTCAGACCGCAGGAATACAAACGGATCTTTACCAACGAAATGACTAAAGCGGAATGTTAGAAGCCAGTCCTTGCCGAGAGGAGCGATACGCCTACTGCTCTCACTCTACAGGCCTTCTGGCCGCTCTTGTCCATATGCAAAAAGGGTTTATGCGGCCGCAAGCCTGACCGGGCTCGCCCTGCATAAACCCTTTATTTTTTCTCCATGCACGGCTCCCCGCTTACGCAAGAGTCATGTGCAAAGGCGCGGCTGAAAGCCGTCAACACGGCAGTCAAATAATCACGGGCCTGTCCATACTGAGCCGTTGTTTCCAGGTGCTCCAGCAGCAGCGGAACATCGCCGGGAAGCTTGTCCAGCTCCCGCAGATAGGATCTGTAATCGAGGTTCCCCGTTCCCGGCAGCGTTTCATCCAGGTGAAGGGACAGCCGGTTGTCCAACCTGATATCCTTGGCATGGCAGCTGACGATATAAGGACCCAGCAGGTCGAAGCAGCGCTTGATCAATTCCCCGTTATTGAAATATTGACGCGGCGTCAGAATAATATTCACCGGGTCCAGATGCGCGGCAAACTGCGGCCGGTCAACGGCCTTAATCAGATCCAGGCAGGCCTCAGGACTGTCCGGCAGCACCCACTGCATAAATTCCAGGGCAAATTTTGCGCGCTTCGGCTTTACCGTATCGAGCACATTCCGTATCGTATCGACCGCAAGCTCGAAGCCTTCGGGAGACAGATTGAACGGATGCGGATCATACTGCGAGTTGGCCGCAGCCGAGCCGATATAAGTAACGCTGCATAATGCGCCCACTTCCTCTGCCAGATTCAGCCGCTCATAGGCATAATTCAGGCTTCTGCGCCTGCCCGCTTCATCCGGATCCACCAGGTTGGACCAGCAGCCCACCTCGGCGATCAGAACGTCTTCCCGGTCAAAAGCTTCCCGCACGCTGTGGATAACGCCGGAGTCCTTGCTGTCAATCTCCGGGCAGACCGCAGCACGATATCCAAATTCGCGGCACGCCCGCGCCAGCAGCAGGGGATCACTGCCCGTCTCCGGTATAGGGCCTCCTAATCGGATCATCGGCATACCTCCCTAATCCACGGTAATCGTATCATGCAAATGGATAATCATTGTGTTGTCTTCCGCCACTTCGTACCGCTCCAGATGCCACGCGCGCAGAATGCGTTTGTAGCCTTTATCCGCAATCCAGCGGTGCAGCTGTTCGTAGGTTTGATAGACCTGCCGGATCGGTCCCCGATGTTCAATGACGGCATAGGACTGTGGCGGCACCGTCACCGACTCCATCCCTTCGGGAACAACCAGGCTTTCCTCCACCTCCGCACAGGCCCAATATCCATCCTCCTGCCCGGATTCATCGCTGGCATAATAAGCGCCGTACAGCCTTAACGGTTCCACCCGGACAGCAATTTCACTCAGGCGTCCCTGAAGCCGCTCGAAAGCCAGCGGAATCTGTTCCTCATACCCTTTCGCATCTCCGGCCACGACGCGGATCCCGACCAGCTTCAATTCCGGCAGCACAACCACCTTCACTTCCCCGCCTTGCATGGCGGGCTGAATTTCATCTTGACTGCTCATAGCACCGAACGCTCCTCTCTCGCGGCTTTGCCGCCTTCAGTGGGTCTATCTACTACTACCCCTGCAAGAGCTGCCTGGAAGCAGCCCCATCAGCCTTGCTGCCCGTCCGGTTTGTCTGAGTTCCGGGCGAACCAGGCTTCGATTCTTTTGCTCAGTAGGATTGAAACCACAATAAAGACAATCACATAAAGGATCTGTACCGGATGCTCCGTATAACGCGAGAGGTCGTACCCGATATAGGAAACGGCAAACACCATAATAGCCTTGCCAATCGCAATCGCTGTGACAAAAGAGCGCAGGCGCATGCCTGCCAGAGCGGCCGCGATGTTAATGACAACAAAAGGGCCAAGCGGAAACAGACTGAGCAGCATCACATAGCTGAACGCGTTCCGGCGAACCCATTCCATGCTGCGTTTCACCTTGTGTTTGCCCGAGAAACGAAGCATATAAGGGTGCCGGGCGATCCGTCCCACAATCAGAAAGGTCACCGTACAGCCCAGCACAAGACCCAGCCAAGAGTAAAGAAATCCAAGCCACAGGCCATAAGCGGCTGCGTTGATACCTACAATAACAAGCGTCGGGAGCGGAGGAATAAAGGATTTTAAAAAGGTCAGGAGAATACCGGGAAGCGGTCCGAAAGACCGGTATCTATCCATCAGTTCATACAGTTTATCTTCCGTAAACCAAGAGGAAATATCCATTATGCGCACATCCTGTTCATCGTTCGAACGATACTTCCTCCATCTTATCAAATTAGCCTGCGAAAAAGCGACAGGTATCATTGTCGGGATGTGGATTTCATGCCATTCCGGCTGCGTTAAGCATTTGGGACCGGCATTACAAGCATCAATAACACAACCGCCACTATAATGACACCAATGATAATGAATACGCTTCTTTTCATCTCTCTTCCCCTTTTCTCGCAAACGGATTTTTACATTATTTAATTTCTTTCCGGCGAAATGCATTCAGACCCAATACCGCAAAAACAGCGAAGGTTGCGATCGGCATAACGGCAGACCAAATCAGATCGCCATGATCCACCCTGTATTCCATCGCCGTCCGGAACAGCTTGAAAAGCGAAATGTCATATAGCATCTTGAGGAGAGGAACATAATTCCCAAGAGAAGCGAGAACCTGGTCAACGAAAAGAAAAAACACGATGGAGAATCCGATCGTTTTGCCATTATCGGCCAGTATAACGGCGACATAAGCAGCGATGGAAGCGAAAGCGGCCGCGAACAGAACCGTGAATCCAAGTGTCCTTAGCACATACTCCGGCACGGAATTCCCTTCAGGCTGTCCGAATTCGGACAGCAGACCAGCCCCGTTCATCACACTTCCGATGAAGATGTTGAGAACGGGGACCAGTATGGATATAATGGCTACGCCGAGCGAGTATATCGCAAGTTTTGACATATAGATTTGCCATCTGTGGTTTCCAACGGATACCGTCCTCTTCAGCACACCGGATGAATATTCACCAGAGATGAAAAATCCGGCCAGTAGGCCAAGAGAGATTTTGAGAAAGAAATCATTCATCGTTAGACTATTGACATACAGCTTCATTCCGGTGAGCGTGATTTGGCCGTCTCCATCCTTCGGAAAGCTCCAATAAATGAACAACGGGAAAAGGAATGCCACGGCAATCATAAAATAACAGAGAATCCGGAACAGGTCGTTTTTCCGCAGCTTATACCATTCAGACGCTATTAGATTGATCATGCCCCATACCCCCGATCCGCCGGACAAAATAACTCTCCAGATGCTCGCCCATCGGCATGAATTGTTCAATTTCAAGACCCGCAGCCGCAAGCATTGAAGAAATTTTGCCCGGGTGCTCCGTATAGCGGAATAAACGGATGATGCCATCTGGCATCGCTTCGATTTCGGCTGCCGGAAGCTCTCGCCCAATCACCTCTGCCGCATGAACGGGTTCGTTCACCTTGATGTGCAGATACTGGCGGCATTTCTTGTTCAACTCCTCCACCGTCAACTGCTCCAGCAGTTTCCCCTGGTGAATGATTCCGTAATGGGTAGCCAGCAGATGAAGCTCGCTCAGAATATGGCTGGAGATCAAAATGGTCATCCCGCATTCGCGGTTGAGCTTCTTTAACAGTTCTCTCAGACCCATGACACTCATGGGGTCCAATCCGTTCGTAGGCTCATCGAGGATAAGAAGTTCCGGTTGCCCCAGCAAAGCGATTGCAAGATCAAGACGCTGTTTCATTCCCAGGGAGAAATCTCCCGCCGGTTTTTTGCCGGTCCCCTGCAGACCGACGATTTCAAGGGTTTGATAAATAGCCTCTTTTTCCCTGATTCCTTTCTGCAGCCGCTGCACTTCCATGTTCTCATAGGCCGACATGGACGGAAACAATGCCGGGCTTTCAATGGTCGTACCTATGCGTACCCTCGCTCGAACGATTCTCTTGGCATCACTTTCCCCAAACAGCTCGATCGAGCCGGATGTCGGAAAGGCGAGCCCGGTTACAATCCGCATTAGCGTAGATTTGCCCGCTCCATTCTGCCCGATAAAACCATAAATACTGCCCTTGTGAATGGACAGATCAACACGGTCCAGGGCGCTGTGCTCCCCGTATTCCTTGGATAACTGATTCGTTCTAAGAACGCAGATGCTCACTCTGACGTCATCTCCTCTCGTGTCACGGCGTCCATGCCTTGACTCCTGTTCTTCTTCCCAGCATCCATAATAGCTTGTACAGGTTAAGAACAAAGGGCGATACGGTTAAATTTGGTTTAATTTTGCATCAATTTCATAATTCTTTTGCATAAGAAAAAGAGGCTGAAAACCAGCTTCAGCCCCCATTTTCCTGTATTCGTTTGCCAATAAGAATCTTCGTTCCGCCTGCATTCGTTTCAAATTCCCAGTGGAGCTTCATTTCCTGACGCATCAAATCCGCTATCGAAAGACCGATTCCGGCTCCTTTTTCAGCCGATTCACCGTTCATTCCCGGCCCTCGGTCTTCGATAATAATCCGCTGCAATTTCGTTTCAACTTGTATTCCTATATATTTTCCGTCTTTCGCATGCCGGAGAATATTCTGAAACAGATTGTCCAGCATCCGTTCCATCCATTGGGGGTCAACTTTCCATTTAAATGTGGTTTCCGGTAATTCCAGCTCGATGCAAAAACCCATATTCTCAAAGACGGGATACCACGCGGCAAAGGATGTTCTCACCAATCGTACGATATCGCTCTCTACCGGGCGGTAAGGATACTTCCCCGAAGTCAATAACGTATAAGAGAGAAGATTTTCAATCAATTGCCCGAGATGGGTTATTTTCGTATCTATGGAGTCCAGCGACTCCTGACCCTTCACACTTAACGGTTCTTTCTTCAAACGATAGGCATGACCTCTGATGGCGGTAATAGGCGTTCGTAAATCATGCGACAAGTTCGCAATCAGCTGTCTTCTGAGGCCTTCTTCCTCTTTTTCTCGGTGCCGGCTGGTCTCAAGTTCCTGGATCATATTGTTGAATGAGACCTCCAGCTGACCAATCTCATCCCTCTTCTCGATAGAGACCGGGTGAGGAATCCCGTTATCGGACTGTCGTGCCATTGCTCCCTGCAAACGCAGCAGCCTCTTTCTTATTCGATAAAAAAATAGCCAAGAGATCAGTATAAAGGTTCCCAAAATAGATCCGATAAGGATGATGGAACTATGATATTGCGTGGCGCCTCCTTCTTCCAGCGCCGTTGGAGAAATGCCGGTCATTACAATCAGAACAGAAAAGGGCAGAATGGTTACCGTCAAAAAGTTAAACAATAAATATTGATTCAATAATGATTTTTTCGGCTTCATTGCTTCACCCTGTAACCGAGACCGCGGATGGTTTCCACAATTTCCGGTGAGCCGGGATTCAATTCCAGCTTTTCTCTGAGATGACGGATATGGACCAGCAAGGTTTTATCGCCTTCTATAAACGGCTCTCCCCAAACCGCCTCATAAATCTGCTCTTTCATTAGAATTTGATTCGGATGGCGCAGGAAATACATCAATATTTGATGCTGCTTGCCTGTCAATATGACTTCTTCCCCTGTCCGTTCATCCCGGATTGTGTTCTCGGACAGATTAATGCAAATATGCCTGAGCGTCACCGTATTCGACGAATGGGAAGCGTACCTTCTCAGCAGGATGTCCATTCTTGCAGCTAGCTCGTCAGGATAGAACGGTTTGGTCAAATAATCGTCTGCAAACTGCAATCCCTGAAGCTTATCGTCTACAGCCGTTCGGGCTGACAGCATGATAACAGGCGTTTTCGGAAATTCTTTTTTCAAGCGTTGTCCAACCGTGAAACCATCCAAACCCGGCAGCATGACATCGAGGATAACAAGATCATGGCGGCGCACTTCCATTTCCGCCCCATCTCCCGAGAGCAGCCATGTTACCGTATATCCCCTTTGCTCCAGCTCTTCCTTAACCCATTTTCCGATTTCCAGGTCGTCTTCTATGTATAATATTTTTTTCATTTTCATCACCTGCAATTATCGTATCATATCACGTCCCCGCGAAGATATTGTAATTCCGGGAATGAGCCCAAGCGGCTGCCAAAAGGGCCGATTATGCTTATTAAAAACTGAAATAAGACACCCCGGCAGGGCGCCTTGTCTCATCATGTTATTAGCCAGAATCATCAATACCTTCTTCTTAGGTCCGCAGCCGTCTTCTGGCGATAAATTGTTTGTACTGAAAATAAACGACGCAGCCGATGCAGACTCCCATGAGGGCGGCGCCTGCGGCAGCAAGTAGCATCAATGCAAACACATAACCCGCAATCGTCCAGCCCAGGGCAAAGGCGATGAGCGACAGCGTCAGGAACAGGACCGCCAGCGTATTGTTGAACCGTTGCAGCTCCAAAGCCTGTGTCTGGCGGCCTGACACGGCAAGGTAGGGTTTGGCGATCCGTACGAATAAATTCCATTGTCCGCCAAGCAGCAGGCCTGCAGTCTGGATCACCCATAACGCTGCCAATATCCATGGCTCGCGAAATGCCAATGCGGCAAGCACCAGAATGACAATCCCCGCTTGATTGGCTTTAATATAGGGCATCGGTACTTCTTTCACTCTCATCACCCCGTTCTTTTCATTAATTCCAACTTAACCTGTTTGAATTAAAATTGCCATCCTTATTTATCTGGAAAGATAGGGAAGCCCGGATATTTGACGACCGGCCACTTCTCCTTGCGCAGCGCATCCAGCACTTCCGATCCTACGCGCACATTATCTCCCACGAGTTCGCGTGGTGTCAGCGCCATCCATTGGTTGAGAGATACATCGGCAAAGCGGTCGCTCTTGAACATCTCCAGGAACCATAACGTTTGACTGCCTGTGTTCTGGATATAATGGCCGTAAGCAAACGGGACGTAGCCTACATCCCCTGCCCGATAGTCGAAGGTGCGCGCTATCCCGTTGCCGGCAAATACGGTCATACGTCCCTTCCCGGTAAGGTAATACTGCCATTCATCATTATTGGGATGCCAATGCAGCTCTCTCATTGCGCCGGGCTCGATCTCAACCAGCGCGGCCGCAATTGTCCTGGAGATTGGAAAGTTCGAGGAATCCACAATCCGCACGCTGCCGCCTGGCGTCTTGACCGGTGTCTGGGCAAGGAGGCTATGGGTAAAGCTCTGCGGTACCGTTCCATAAGGCGACTGAACCTTCTGGCTCTCCAGCGGGCCGGGAACGACATCCTGATAGATATAGATCTGCCCGGAGGGGATGGCGTCAAAGGCACTTTCCGGCACGCCGAAATTAGCCGACAGCACATCCTTGGGCGTGTGGGCGAACCAATCGGAAATTGAGAGGGTATTCAGATCGGAGAAGCTCCCGTCATCGAAGACCAGCAGGAATTCGCAGCCATCTTCAAGACCCTGGATGGAATGGGGGATCCCTGCCGGAAAATACCAGAGGTCTCCGGGACCGACGTCAGCAATGAAATTACGCCCTTCCTGATCAACGGAGGTGACACGGGCCCGTCCCAGAAGCATATACGCCCATTCCGCCTGCTGATGCCAGTGCAGCTCGCGCACCCCTCCCGGAGTCAGCCTCATATTCACTCCCGCAAGCGTGGTGGAGACAGGAAAATCCCGGACTGTAATTTCCCGTGACCACCCTCCGTGATTCAGCTGCATATGGGTATCGGAGAACGAGAACTTCAGGTTGGGCAAGAGCCCTGCATCCGTCTCCGGAGGTACCAGCATATCCGGATTCTCAAGATCGCGCATCCCATCGCGCGGTCCCCTGTCTGTCGCCCCGGCTCCATCGCTGCGTATCGGCTCCGGCATATTGTTCTTGACTTCGCCCGGCAGGTGCTTTGATGAATCCTCCATAAACAATCCCCTCTCCATCCGGATATGAATACCCGTCTTCCGTAAACGGCGAGAATAAACAAATTCCTGATATTTATATATATTTCTGTTTCTGGTATGGGCATTTAAGTAATCTATGAATTCTGCTTGAAGGATATGCAAGAATAAATAAAATGGACGGCGACCGCCGTTTCTTGCTGGAAGAACGCCTCGATTAGCGGCAATTACCGGTTGACAATTCACAGCTGCCGGAGTATAACAATAATAACTGATTTTCATAGAAATTCGCTGATGGGAACACGTGCATTTGAACCGGGCAATCCACAGAGAGTTGGCATACCGCTGCAAGCCAACGTTTGCCGTCAATTGACACATCCTCCCGAAGAAGCCGTGCTGAACATTTCCCACATGCGCTGATGCGCCTTTCCGTCCTTTCGCAAGGGCTGAGGGAAACACTAAGCCTGGACGGAATCCGCCGTTATACGGAGCGCGTATGTTGGTACGCGACTAAGCGCCGTCCTTGCGCGCTCCCTGGTGGGGTGGCAAGCGGAACTAGGGTGGTAACACGAGATGCATCTCGTCCCTTATGGGGCGGGTTTTTTTGTTTTTTATAGAGGAAAACCGACTGCAGGAATAAGAAAGCGAGGCGAGAGGCAATATGACGAACGAACCCCTTCAAACCAATAACTATACCGTCGGCCTTACCGAAATTGCGCAGGCACAGATGCATATCAAGGAGGTGGCTGCCAGGACTCCCCTCCTCCACAACCGCGTGCTTTCCGCCCGTTACGGGTGCACCGTGCTGCTCAAGCGCGAGGATCTGCAGGTTGTACGATCCTTCAAGCTGCGAGGCGCCTATCATATGATGAAGTCGCTGCCGGCCGAACGGCTGGCCCGCGGCGTAGTCTGCGCCAGCGCCGGCAATCACGCGCAAGGAGTGGCGTACTCCTGCCAGGCACTTGGAATTCCGGGCAAAATCTACATGCCCAGCACCACGCCGCGGCAGAAAGTCAATCAGGTGGCATTCTTCGGCGGTCCCGATGTCGAGATCATTCTGACCGGAGATACCTTCGACGATGCCTTCAATGAAGCAATCGAAGCCAGCCGCAAGGATGATCTGGCCTTCATCCATCCCTTCGACGACCCGAAGATCATAGCGGGGAACGGGACGATCGGCAAAGAAATTATGGAGTCGGTGGAGACAGCGCCGGATTTTATCTTCCTGACGGTCGGAGGAGGAGGTCTTGCGGCAGGAGTCGGCGCTTACGTCAAGGCGGTTTCGCCGGGCACGCGCCTGATCGGGGTCGAGCCGGAAGGAGCGCCATCCATGCGGGTATCGCTGGACGCGGGCGAGGTGCGGACGCTTGAGACCATCGACAAGTTCGTAGACGGTGCCGCGGTCAAGCGGGTCGGCAATATGACCTTCCGCATGTGCCGCGATACGCTCGACGATGTGCTGCTTGTACCGGAAGGCAAAGCGTGTACGGCAATGCTGGACCTGTACAATGAGAATGCCATTGTAGCCGAGCCAGCCGGAGCGCTCCCGATCGCCGCGCTCGACCTGTACCGTGATCAGATAGCCGGCAAAACGGTTGTTTGCATCATCAGTGGCGGCAACAACGATGTGGACCGGATGCAGGAAATCAAGGAACGCTCCATGATGTTCGAAGGATTGAAGCACTACTTCATGGTTAATTTCCCGCAACGGGCAGGAGCGCTGCGCGAGTTTCTCGACGAGGTGCTCGGGCCGGAGGACGATATTGCAAGATTCGAATATACAAAAAAACACAACAAGGACAACGGCCCCGCGCTGGTGGGCATCGAGCTCAAGCACCGGGAGGACTACGAACCGCTGGTCGAGCGGATGCGCAAGAAAGACCTGCAGTTCCTGGAGCTGAACAAGGATCCGCTGCTCTTTAATTTGTTGATTTGAATAGGAGGCGCAGCATGGCGTCCCGCGTTAGACCTCCTTCATTCGTACGAAGCGCAAGCGTTACTGGCAGCTGCCTGCGGGATGAAAGAGCCCATGATGCCAATAATGCGGGAAGCCGTCTTACGGCATGCCGCCAAACAAAGAGGGTCCCCCGAAGTGCCAGCAGGGGGACCCTCTTGTCCATTTTTCCTAGCGTTCTGTTTGCTGCCCGATCGGCCGCATCGGCCAGATATCCATGGAATGGATGAGCGCCTCGGCTCCCCGGGGAACTCCTATGTACACACCTTCGCTGCTCTCCAGTACAGGATAAACCCGAGCCGTTATACATTGTCTGCCGTTTACAAATACCTCCACGACAGAATGATCCACGAATAACCGCAGCGATACCCTGCTGCTTCCCTCCAGATCGATCCGCCCTGTTACATCCGTCTTATGGGGCTCGGACGATAGGCTGGACCTGGTACGCGAGATTGTAAAGACGCCGTCAACGGGATCGATCGAGAAGACGGTCTCTTCCTGTCCGTCCGGGGAACGCAGCACACTGATACCAATCGGTCCCGACAACAGCTCGAACTCTGCGGCGATTTCAAAGGCTCTTCCTCTCACGCCCGTATCCCAATCGGGTCCACTTAACCTCAGGTCCCGAAGCGATACCGGAGTCCCGCGCAGCACGGCAAGCTCGGGGGCCGGCTCCATGCGCAGCCCGCCTTCACCGTCCAGGGAGAGAATACGCGGCAGCGACTGCGCGCCCGACCAGCCTGCAGCCCCCTTGAACTCGCCGCGCGAAGCTTCTGGCAGCCACCCCCACAGCACCCGCCTGCCTTTATCATCCAGCAGACCGTTCGGGGCATAATAGCCCTCCCAGCCGCTGAAATCGATTATCCCGCTTTGCTCCGGGGTAAAGGTCATATCCTCATTGAAGCTGCCGATACTATACTGCACCGGACCGTTCGGGGAATAAATCAGTACATGCTTATCTCCAAGAGGGAAGAAATTGGGGCACTCCCAGATCTGCTCCGCCCCTTCATGTAAAATATGCAGGAAGGTCCAGTCCCTCAAATTATCCGAACGATATAATAACGCGCATCCCCGGCCTTCATGACTGCCTCCGACGACCATCAGCCATACCCCGTTCTCCTTCCAGACATAAGGGTCCCGCCATTCTGTTACAACCATTCCCCCATGAATGTCGGCCGTCATGACTGGGTTTGCAGCCGGTTTCTCCCAAGTGAGCATATCGTCATGGCTGACCGCCATCCACTGCTCCGCGCCTGTGGCAGCATTCCGCTCGCCGATTCCGATACTGGTATAAAAAATGACAGGAAGTCCATCGTCGCCGATAACGGCACAGCCGGAGAAACAATGATGCTCCCCACGATCATTTGAAGGCGCTAGCGCAACAGGCAGATGCTCCCAATGGATGAGGTCCCTGCTCCTCGCATGCCCCCAGTGCATCGTGTCCCATTGATCGGAATACGGATTATGCTGGTAGAACAGATGATAGTCGCCTTTGTAAAAAAGCGGACCGTTGGGATCGTTCATCCAGTTCCGCTCCGGCATAAAATGATAAATCGGCCGATAAAGATCCATTTACATTCGCCCCTTGTCAGATTGGTCTATTCTATAATGAACTATTCCACTTCAACATGCGGCGCTCCTGCTCTAAATCGCTATTGTTTTCGGCGTTCCGGTAAATTTTCAACGGTGAATGAATTTTTAATAAAAAATGAAGCTTATTTTCCTTTTCTTTCGTTTAATATATAATCACTCCATTGCTTCGGGGATGCTCTTTCTTGGACTTTTGCCCCGACTTGCATATAATGGTAGAAGCGCCCTTCCTGCAAAGAGCGGGTAATCGGCTGAAAATTCCGATACCTCTATAAGCACCGGCGCTGATTCGGACCTTTTAGGAGTGAGTACGATACGCAAACGATGGTTTGGACCGGAAATCATTTTATTTTCGGTGATTTTATTTCTGGTAGAATTTGTGCGTGGCGCCATGTTGATCAGCTTTCTGCCTATATTCGGGGAAAAAACGCTTGGCCTCACACTTGATATAATAGGTGTGGCAATTACCGCCCACTACCTGATTGATACGATGCTGAAAATGGCCATCGGGTATTTGCTGGACCGTTTCTCCATCCGCTTCATCGTCCATACCGGTCTGTTATTCTCTTTGGCCGGCGTGCTGCTATTCCAATTTGCCTCCCAGCCGTGGATTTTCATTGTAGCGGCAGGCGTCTATGGCGTAGGCATTTCCCCGATATGGATCGTATGCCTGACAAAGGTCTCCGAGGAACAGCGGGCCACACAAATGGGTTTCCTGTATACGATCTGGTTTATCGGACTTGGCTCCGGACCTGTCGTTTGCAATATTTTGCTGGATTACAGCACGAAGTTTCCCTACTACTTGCTTCTGGGACTCTCCTTTGCCGCCTGGATTCTCTCCTTATTCATCAGCAACCGGCAGAATAATGCGGTCACGTCGCTGCCTCTGCGTGAACAGTTCGCTATCCTCAAGGAAAGACTTGGCCATATGCGCCTGCTTCTTCCCGGCATGGTGCTTCAGACGATGGGAGCCGGCATGCTGGTACCGATTCTGCCCAGCTTTGCCGAGAAGCACCTGGGGATGAGCGGTACGCAGTATTCCATGCTGCTGCTGGCAGGGGGAGCCTTCACGGTGCTTAGTCTGATTCCGCTCGGGCGCTTGTCGGACAAGCTTGGCGGCAAGAAGTGGTTCCTAGTGCTCGGGTTCGGCGGCATTGGAATCGCGCTGTACTTGATCGGCATGGCACCTCCGTTGTGGGAAAGCATTCTGCTGGCCTGCGTGCTCGGCTTTTCTTATGCCACGCTGCTGCCCGCCTGGAACGCGCTGCTGGCTAACTATGTGCCTCCCATGCAGCAGGGTCTTGGCTGGGGCATCTTCTCCACGGTCGAAGGGGTCGGAGGAATGCTGGGACCTGTCGTGGGCGGAACGCTGGCCTCCTGGCACGGTGAATCGCTCGTCATCTGGGCGAGCGCAGTCATGTTTGTGGTTATCGGATTTTTCTATATATGGTTCCCGTTCCGTGCGTTCGCGGATAATGGCACCCGTGTGAAATAGCAGGAGGAATGGGTTTATGGGTCAACTACATGAATGGATTCACCAGTTGAAGCAGATCGATCTGGAGCATCTTCAACGCACATTGAGAAGCTACTCTTCTTATGGACCGCTACCGGGCATTTTCCTGCCGTTTCTGGAATCGTTTCTTCCCATTCTGCCGCTGCTCGTCTTCGTGGCGGCCAACGCCAATATTTACGGTTTCTGGCTGGGTTCGCTTTATTCATGGATCGGCGTATGCGCCGGCGCCTTCCTGCTGTTCTGGCTTGCCCGCAAGCCGGGAAGGCGGTTTGGCAGCTGGATCCGGAGGCGTTTTCCAAAAAGCATCCGGTTTTTCGAATGGATTGAACACAAAGGCTTCACGCCTATTTTCTTTCTGGCCTGCTTCCCTTTTTCCCCTTCCGCACTCATTAATATTGTATCCGGGCTCAGCAACGTATCCTTCCGCTCTTTCATGCTGGCCATCATGCTGGGGAAGGCGGTCATGATTCTCAGCGTCTCGCTCCTGAGCTTTGATATCAGCAGCATCGCCGAGGAGCCCTGGCGCCCCGTATTGACCGTTTTACTGATTCTCGGAATGTGGCTGGGCGGCAAAAAGGTCGAAGCCCGCTATCATTTGAAGTAGGAATACGTGACAAGAAGGCGGGGAATGGGATTTGAGCAGAGGCTTCTTTCCGCTAGTAAGCCTGATGGGCAGTATAGCCACCGGGATCGTGCTGCTGGTTGTCGGGGCAATGGTCGGAGGGATGGTCTTCATCATCCGGCTTATGAGTGATGATTCGGACAAATTCAAGGAAGTGAAGGCCTACATGGAGACCATCTTCGGCACGCCTGCCCATCTGCGCAGCTCAGAGGATGAGACGGCCCAAGAGAAGGATGACGGCATGCCGGCTTTATTACAGAAGCCCTTCAGCGATCTCTGTCCCGCTTGCGAGGAGCCCGTCACGCATGAGAATGCCCAGTGCCCTGCATGCGGATTGCGCCTTCTGTAAGAGTCCTTCCCTACTGCCAGGCCTTTCAACAGCCAAGGCGCCGTTTAAGTTCCGATTGGTCATCGAGATCATTCGGGGCTTCTTTTTGCATGCTTCGCTTCTAATTAATCTGCTGTAAACTTTGCCTTCGCCTACATAGTTTTCCTTTGCAAGCGGCAAGCTAACAAAGGAATCCGCCGGCAGCCGCGCTGTCTTTTTTATGAACATTGTAAGCAAGCAGCCAAACTATGATGATTCCAGGAGGAAACGAAAATGAGCGATGAGCGTCATCATGAAATGGACCCGATGTCGGGTGAACGGGTAGAAACCGAGGGCGTATACCGCAACCAATGGGGACGCGAGGAGAAGCTTGCGCGCGGCGACCTGTTTCCCGCCGATCCGCAGCTGGGCACATCGGAGTGGGAGCTGGTCGAGTTTGCCTTTGACAACCATCATGAAGGGCGTACCGATCCCAGGCTTGTGCCGAAGAAGGAAATCACCCAAAAAGAAGCGCATCTGCAGCATCCCCGCCGCCATCCCGATACAAATAAAGATTGATGAAGAAAACAAACGCCCATACCGTGCAGACGCTGTTATCTGATCGTCCGGTATGGGCTTATTTTGCATTTATGCGCCTTTATGAAAGCTCCGCGGCGGGCTTCTCCTGCTCCTCCCGCTCAATCACCTGCTCCGCCAGCCGGTCCAGCCGGCGCAGATGATAAGCGTATTCGAAGAGGGATGAGGCGACAAATACGAGCCGCTTATGTTCATTCAGATCGTCGCTGAAATAATCCGTCAGCTGCTTCACCAAACGCGCCTCCCGCTCCTCTTCCGGCTCGATATCGGCATGCGGCTTCATCTTTCCTTCCAGCTTGAGGAGAAGCTGCTCATGGTATTTGGTCAGCTCTTCGATCTGCTCGTCAAACCGCTGCGCCCACTCTCGTGATCCCGGCGTAGCAAAATAATGCTCCTCCACAACCTCAAGCAGATCCGCACCCTGCTGCAGTGCCCTGATCATCTGCTTGGACAGCAGCAGCTGCCTGATCCGCGCCTGCTTGCGCTTGGGAAGCAGCGAGCGCTCTTCCTCGAACAGCTTGTAACGCTCTTCGAGCTTGCGCAGCGTGCCATGCAGTTTCTCTTTCTCCTGCCGGTGAATATCCTCCTTCATTTCATTGGAGATCGCCATACGCAGCAGCAGCGAGAGCTGGCCGAAGGCGTCATGAACCTGGATGACAAACTGCCGGCGCGGTCTTGGCGGGAATACGATCACATTCACGACAAAAGCCGCCCCCATACCGGTGAGGACCATCGAGAAACGCTCCACTGCGTACAGCCAGCCCTGTCCGTTTGCCTCCATGATAGCCACGACTGTCACCAGTGTAAGCCCGATTGTCGTCTCCATCCGCAGCCGGATACAGCATAAAATAACGATAATACAAACAAGTCCAAGTGAGATTGGCGTATTACCGAACAGCCTGACTGCGGCAAGAGCGATTACGGCGCCGAGCACATTCGTCTGAAGCTGATCCAGTACTTGCCGCCAGGAACGTGAAATCGAAGGCTGGATCGTGAAAATAGAAGAGACTGCGGCAAGGATGGGCGAAGGAAATCCAAACAAGCCGCTTATGTATACGGCGAGAGCAACCGCAAGGCCTGTCTTCATAACGCGCGCGCCGATTGTCATGTCGCGCCCTCTTCTGCCGGGGTGCGGTTATCTTCCTCCACAAGAGTAATCTGAGCCGTGGCCACCGGCCTGCCGCCTACCAGCAAATGAAGTTTATGAACTCCAGGATAATGCTTGCGTGTAGTGAGTTCCTTCCAATCCAGCTTTTTCATTCCCGTTATCCTCGTGTCTGCGGAGACAGCCCGGTCTGCGACCAGGAAGCGTTTTTGCGATATTTTACCGCCGGCCTTCACATAGTCCACTCCCAGCTCGATGCGCAGCCGCAGAGGCGTACGGATCTGAAGCTGCAGTTCATAATCCAGCTCCGAGAAACCTCCCATCCTGGCCGAGGACTCCCTTGGCGTCAGACGGGCGCCGCTTATAGCTTCAGCTGCCGCAGCGCCGTCATATCCCAGCAGCGCCATGGTAGCTTCATCATCCGCGCGCAGGAGCGTCCTGCAGCCGCGGCGCACGATCCAATCCGTTAGCGGATGCCTGCCGCTCCACTGCGATGCTATACGGCGCACAAGGTCCGGATGGTCCTTGGCGATATCATTAAGGTTGTTCGCTACGCTTTTGCGCACATAAAGTGAATCGTCGCATTTCAGCTTCTCCAGAATCGGCAGAATCGGCGACGGATCAAGCTTGAACATGCCAAGCGCTGAAGCCCAGGGCAGACGCGGACGGCAGCCTTCGCTGGCCAGGCGCCTTACATGCTCGCTCTCATGTTCTGCCCACTGCCGCATGCGTTCCATCGTCCGATCCGTCTGCGCGAGCAGAAACGGCCGGATGGCAAACTCCGCCGAGGATTTGGACGTGAATCTCTCCAGCGCCTCCATCGACAGCTCCCAATGATCCATTCCATACACTTCCACAAAATCGGGAAAAAACAGGTACGGAAAGCCGACGCATTGTTCATCGATCCGGTAAAGAACATCCAGCGCGGCGGCAAAATCCGGAGGCAGCGTGGCTCCTAGCGATTCGGTTATCCGCCGGATCCGGCCCTTCAGCTCGAGCTTGTCCCAGTCGTCCCGGGTCACAAGGCGGACAAAACGCTCCTCTTCGAAGGAGGACCACCCGGAATGGACAAGCACTCCAAATTGCCGCAGGAACGGCAGGTCAAACATATTTTTCAAAGGTTCTGCCATTTCTCTTATCTCCTCCTTACGTTATTATATCTTAAATACCCCACTCTTAAGAAGAAGCACCGCTGTGGATGCTTTTCTTAGCAGCATGAAAGAAAAACGGAAGCCCCCGGCTCCCGTTTAACCCACCTTTGAACGGATACTTGCTGGCAGCTAGAGATCTCCCTCGTCCTGCCGGTTGCGATGAATCCGGGTTACTTTGCCGGAGCCGCCGCCTGCTTCCGCTGCCGGTTCACAATAAGGGAGCACGATCTCAAAGGTCGTACCCTCCCCCAGACTGCTGGTCACATGAATGCTCCCTTGATGATTGTCCACGATCTTGTAGCTGACCATCAGCCCAAGTCCCGTTCCCTTTTCCTTCGTGGTATAGAATGGCTGCCCGATCTTGGCCATCTGCTCATCGGGAATGCCCGGCCCGCAATCCTCAATCCGCACGGTAATCTGATCGCCCTGCCGGAAACATTGAATACGAATTCTGCCGCCATCAATCATGGCTTCGATGGCATTTTTGACCACATTAATAAATACCTGCTTCAATTGGTTCTCAACGCCGCGGATCCACAGCGGCTCCTCGCCGGTATTTAATTCCATTTCAATATTGTGCAGCAGCGCCTGGGCTTCCAGCAGGGTTACCGTTTCGTTCATAATATGGCGGATATCCTTGTGGGAAAGCTCGTAGATCTGCGGCTTCGACAGCATGAGCAGCTCACTGACGATCGACTCGATGCGGCTGAGCTCCGATTTCATAATATCGAAATAATTTTTATTGTTTTGCCTGCCTGACGCGAGCAGCTGCAGAAAGCCCTTCAAGGAGGTCAGAGGATTGCGGATCTCGTGCGCGATGCCTGCGGCAAGCTGGCCCGCCACATAGAGCTTCTCCGAGTTGATGAGCAGCTCTTCGTTCTTCTTGCGCTCGGAGATATCGCGGACAATCACCTGAAAGACTGTTTCGCCCGACATTCTCGTACGGGTCTGGACGACTTCCGTGTACAACGGCTTGCCTTTTACCGTGTTCCATTCCAGCTCCACCGGACCTTGCTCCGTCCCTTGCGCCGTTACCTCTAGCATCCGCTTCATATCCATATGGCATTTGGTCTGCAGATGCGTATAAATCGGCTTGCCCAGCATATCGGCTTCCTCGTCCGCTTCGAACATGCGCAGCCCTGAGCCGTTGATATACTCCCAGGAGTCTTCGCGGATGATGGCGATCATATCCATGGAGTTCTCCACCAGCTGCTTGTAACGCTCATTCATGGCGTTGTAACGACGCTCCACGAAGCTTGCAAGCAGGCTGAAGGCGAAGATAACCAGAGTCGTAATGCCTAGAATGACCGCAAGCAGACGCATATACTCATTTAACCGGTCGGTTGTCAGCACAATGGAATAGAGGACGGTAATCGCAAGCAGGCCAAGCAGATGCGTGGCAAACCCCGACAAGCCAAGGAGCAATCCCGGCAGCATCCGATAGGTGCCGTTCTTTTGCTGGAAGAGGAAAAACGAGTAAGCCGTTCCCATGAAGCTTAGAATGTAAGCAAAGCAAACAAGCCCGGTCTTGACACTGTATTCTTCGACCTGATCGCTCAACAGGCTGGTATAATCCAAAAATACAGTGCCTGAAGCCATAATCAAGCTGCTTAGAAGCAGTTTCATCACGAAGGGGCGTTCCGATCCGAGCAGCCATAAGGAGAAATAGGCACACAACATAACACCGAACAGGTTAATGACGGATGTCCAATCGATTACGATCATATTGTCGGTTGCAATCAGAACGATGAAGTGGCATACCCACAGCCCAAGCGCGTAAACGGCAGCCCCGCTCAGCAGCCAATAATGCCGGAGTTTCCTAACCAGCTTGAAGGGGCCGATCATATTATACATTGTAAAGGAGGCAAATAGATTAATAGCCAATGCCAGAAGCAGGAACATCCATTTGTCCGAAACGATCAATTCGCTCATACCTGTCCTCGATTACCCAAAATTCTGTTATATTCATGTGACAATTCGACATTTTTCCAGATAATCCTTTTTTCTGTGACATTAAATGTAGGAATTAGGATTTTGAGCATGCTTTTTTGTCGGGAGCGTATATAATAGAATAGAATACATAGAGAGATTTACAGCTTAAGGAGAGGACATGTCCATGATGAAGATTTTAAAAGAGTTTAAAGAATTTGCGGTTCGCGGCAATGTGCTCGATCTTGCTGTCGGTGTCATTATCGGTGCCGCCTTTGGCAAAATCGTCACCTCGATGGTTAATGATATCATTATGCCGCCCATCAGCAAGATCCTTGGCGGCGTTAATTTCAAGGACAAGTTCATAGAACTGTCGCTGGATCCGAAATACAGCACATTAGCCGATGCCCAGGCCAATTCCGCACCTGTTATCGCTTACGGTAATTTTATTAATGTGATCCTTGATTTCACCATTGTCGCATTTTGTATTTTCCTGATGGTGAAAGGCGCCAACTCGCTCCGCCGGCTGCATGCGGGAGATCCTGAGGTGATTGTAGAGCCGACGGAAAAGGTATGTCCTTACTGCTTGTCCAAAATCCCGATCAAAGCAACCCGGTGCGGCCACTGCACCTCCCATTTGGAGCATGAAGAGCAGGACGGCGTACAGGAAGGCCTGTCCTGATATGACGTCAAATGAAAACCGGCAGCCCGCGGCGCCGGAGGAACGCTTCGACATTTACGATGAATCGGGAACGCCGGTCGGCACGGCCACACGGAGCGAGGTGCATTCGGCGGGCTACTGGCATCGCTCGTTCCATTGCTGGCTGGCACGCCGGGAGGGTGCCCGGCGTCTTGTGCTGTTTCAGCAGCGGCAGGTAAGCAAAGACACCTATCCCGGCTTCCTGGACATTACGGCGGCTGGACATCTGACAGCCGGCGAAACCATGGAAGAAGCCGCCCGGGAGCTGGAAGAGGAGCTTGGCGTGCATGCTCCGTTCTCTTCACTTATCCCGCTCGGTACCGCCCGCAAGGAAGCGGAAGGAACCGCGCAGGGCATCCCCTTCATCGACCGGGAAATCAGCGAGGTGTTCGGGCTTCTGTACGATGCCCCGCCGGATTCCTTGCGTCTCCAGGGCGAAGAGGTGGCCGGCGTGTATGAGGCGGAGCTCGAACAGATGATTGAGCTGTTCGAGGGGCGCCAGGGCAGCTTGACCGCACAAGGCGTAATGACAGGACGCGATGGCCGGAATCGGCGCTCTTCCGTTGTGATCAGGGCGGAGCATTTCGTACCGCGGCCGGCGCCTTATTATGCCGATGTGTTCCGGGCGCTGCTCTCCCGCTTCTAACGCGCTGCCCTGCATGACTATGACCTGCCGGTATCCGCGGGGAAGTTCCCGGCTCCGTCCTGCCCGTAACCACAAGGGAGAGCCCGGTGCCCTGGACCGGGTCTTAAGGAATTGTCCGTCTGCCTCTGCCGGCCAATCTTCTTGCCGTGAGCGGTCGTTTTGCGGCAGAGGCTGTCTTCCCTTCCCCTCCTTTTATTCGGAGCTGGGGCCTGGCTGCAGGCCGCATCCACAAATTCCCCTTCACCTTGCCTGGCTTCCGGTTTCCGGTTGTCTGTCCCGGCTTGCCGCCCACTCTGCGCCGCAGCTTTCCCGCTCCGGAGCGCCGCAGGAGCTTGCTCTTGCGGCGTGCCGCACCTCGCAAACCGCCTGTCCTGCGTCCGGTTAACCCGCTATCGCGCTTTTTCGCGCCACGCACACTGTTCAGCCGCAAGCCCTTGGCGCGTTCCCAATTCTGATACCATTGCTCAATCATGCCGTGTATGTTATAGAATATCGTGCTATGCGGAGCAACATCGAAATCGTTCAAATCCGGTTCCCCGTAAAGCGCGGCCCCGATCTCATGGATACAGCCATGCAGATTGGAAGCCTCCAGAAACCGGCCGAGCTCGTCGGCGGTGGCAAAGGATTCGGGATTGTTGCGGATCCGCATTTCCGCGGCCCGGTCATAGCAAGGCGCGCTGCGGATCTGCTCCGGCACTTCCTGCCACGGCGCAACAAGTCGCATATCATAACCCTGCTGTTGATACCAGGGCAGAACCTTGGCAAGATACTGCCGGTGAAAATCCAGGAAATTTGCCCCGTAGCCTATGGGCAGGCTTGCGGGGTTGTTGTGGTGGTTTACATGATGCCACCGGCGGTGCTCCTCCAGGAACGACGCCGGGAAATTCGGGATAAAAGGCATTACCGTCTCCTCCTGCCGCGCATGGCGTTTCACCTTAGCTTATGCAGCAGTCAGCCTAACGGTTCGTTTCATGTATCCGTACATTCCAAGCGCTCTGGCGTCAATCAGGCCGCTCTCCCGCTTCCCATTCGGCAGCTTCGACATCGGCGATTCGGAACCAATCCCCATTGACCATAAACCGGCTTTCCCAGGGGTCGATCCGTTCCACAATGCCGATCACGGACAGCTCCTCCAGGGCGTCGAACAGCTTGATGCGAATCTCCCGGTGCTCATGCAGCGACCCGCTAAAAAACGGGGCGATTTCGCTCCACTGTGGCTCGCCAGTCACCTTCTGCTCCCGGAGCTTCAGCTCCTGCTGATGCCGGTTATGCCCGTGCTCATGCTCGGGAAGCCTCATCCGGCTGTCTTCCCACATCCAGTTGCCGCCAGCCATTCGTTTTTTTGTTTTGCTCATCGCTAACCGCCCTCCCTATTTGTAATGGCCGCCAATCTTGCCGGCCCGATCGGCTGCCTGACCGGCAGGCATTACCGAGGCGGCGTGTATGACAATCGGCAGCGTCTAGGGCGCTCACCTGCATGCATGCCCGGCATCACCTGCGAAACAGAAGCGCCAGAAAAACTGTTCATTATCTAGATGGCATGACGTCTCGCCGGCTCCGGAACGATAGCCAATATCTGCTCGCGTTTCAAGATTCGATAGGCTCCGGCCTTCAGGCAAAATATGCGTACATGCGCGCCATCCAGCGAATAGACGAATACCCGACGCTGCGATATTTGATTTTTGGCATCCTGGTAAATGATCTGCGCATATCGCCCCACGTATTTTTTGAAGTCCACCCATAATCCCCTCCCGTACGAACGTATATTCTTATTATATACAAGAACACGTGTTCGTAAACAGGAAATAATTGGCCCTTTTACTTTGCAGCGCATTCAGACTGTCTATCCTACGATCGGGCATCGTTTACGAGGTGAATGAAAGAAATACAAGCCCCGATTCCATTAAAGAATCGGGGCTTGCGTTCATAGTTGAAGGATTTGTGCTCCCGGAAATCCCCTTTCTTTCAAAAGCTTGATGAACAGGCCGCCAACTACGCTGCGATGCTGAAAATTGAGCTGCCTGGCTGACCCGGTGTCATACCAATCCGAAAAGGGTACCCGATCCGGCGTTTCATTCGCGAAATCCCACAGCGGTTCGATCAGGCGGATGAAATCCTCGCGCCGGGATGCCATAGCAGCGGCCCAGACCAGCCAGTCGGATTTCGTATACGTCGCCCGGCTGTCCAGAGGAACACCATATGTCCCGCTTTTGCTCAAGTACCAGGCAACCTCCTGCTCCGCGATTCCTTCGGAAAAGATATGTGTTTGCCAGAGTACGTCCCAAACCAGATTATATTTAAGGCTCCAGGTACCGGTGGATCCGAAGGCGAGCTGATAGCGGTTCTCGTCCTGCGCCAGCCGCTCCCATTCCACAGCCATGGTCTTGGCAGAAGACCAGAATGACTCCGCTTCCTTCGCATGACCCATCAAATCCAATACAATGGCGTAGCCTGCGATTCCCATGATGGCTTTGATCGACAAGTTAGCATTTCGTGCCTGGTGGCCGGCGAAATCGTCTGTACATAGTTGTTCGGCAGGGTCGAGTCCATTGTCCATCAGATAACTGGCCCACAGGGCAAGCAATTCCCTATTCTCTTCTGCAAATTCCGTGTGACCGTCCGCGAGGGAGACTGCCGCCGTCATGATCAGCATATTGCCGCACTCTTCGATCGGCATTTGCTCCTCCAGCCGATTCTCTCCGTATACCTGACCATTGGCCAGCGGATATTGACCGACATCATGCGGGGCGAACGGGTAGATCCAGGCATCACTTGCCGCATACTTGAAAATCGGACGCATGATCGCCTTGACCAGCTCGGGATTGTAGAGCAAGAACAGCGGAATCGAAGGGTAGCTCACGTCGACCGTCGCGATGCAGCCGTTGCTGTAGCATTCCTTGGAAAGGAACAGCAGCTTGCCGTCCCGGTCCAACACCAGTTTGTGGGCGGCAATAGCTTGCCGGTAGGACAAAGTCAGCAGTTCCGCATATTTCTCTCCCCCGGCGCGGGTCGCTTCCTCGGTCAGCTGCCGGTCGAACGCCTCGCAGCGCTCCAGAATATCCGGGTATTCCGCGAAGGCATCCTCAATCATCCGATGCGTCGAGACGCCAGATGATTTCCAAAAGGCCTGCAGAGGCTCGCCGAAATATTCAATCGCGTACACATCGTCATAGGCTAGTACCAGCAGCTCGGACTGTTCCTCCGATTCCACCGTTTCCGGTTCCCAGACGCAGGCCATCACCGGCATCGATTCCCGCACGGTTTGCGGCATAGACCATTTCGCATCCTCTTTGAACATCCCATGCCTGACGAATTCCTTGCGGATGGACGCCGGACCTATCCCTGCACGGATCAGCGGGCTGCTGGCTGCAAGGTAAAAATCCCCCCAATCAATGCGCACATCGTCCCCTGACCGATTCAGGTGTCGCTGCTCCTCATTGCTCATTTTCAAAAGGGATAAATCCCCCTTCTGTTCCCGCTGCCATACGACCTTCTGATCGCTTGTATCCACGCACCATTCGCCCGTAACGTCGAAGTAAACCTGGACTTGGTGCGGCTTTCCATCCACAGATCGGACGGATAGGGATACATAGGAGACCGGCCGGGAGAGCAGATTCAAGTCGTCCACCAGCAGCGGGCTCGTGAACTTGACCGTCAGAACCACGCCTGATTGTTCGTACACGTACGTCGTGGTCAACGGGGACAGTTCAAATTGCTTCTGACTCATTGCCTGTGGTTCTGTATAATAATTTTCGGGATTCGGTTCCACAAGTCCGGCAAAACGCCATGTTACGTTGTCGATCCGGATCAGTCCCGTCATGGCATTCCGCTTTCCTGTCCAGTGCCTGGTGAAATCGTCCGTCAGCCGGTCTGCCATTGACCATACGCTGAAGTAGGGATCGATGGTCACCAGCGGCACGGCCGGTGGTCTGAGACTCTTCTGCATGCTATGCACCTCATTTTCCGTCAATTTTCTGAGTTGATAGGTATGATGATTTCCGCTATTGAAAGCGATTACCTGTATAGTAGAGCGATTTTCTCCTATTGTCAACTATAACGTTATACGTTAACCTATTAGTTAACTAATAGAAACCATAAAAGGATGATGCGTCTTGGAAATCGAGTTCAGTACCAAGCATATGAAATTATGGGAATGTCTCTCCTCATCAACCCGGGTGCGGATGATCGAGCTATTAAGAGATAAACCGATGAATTTGAGAGAACTGGCGGACAAGCTTGGCATTTCAACAGCAATCATATCCCGGCATGTACAGCAGCTGGAGCTGGCCGGACTTCTAGCCTCGGATTCGGCTCCCGGTGAGCGCGGCCGTCAGAAGATCTGCCGTTTGCTGCATGATCGCATAACCATCGTATTCCGCCAATCTGCTGAAGTAGCCCTGGATGTTGGCCCGATCGACGAAGAGAACGTCTACGGCGTCTCTATCCCGGTTGGTCATTACTCCAACTTTCAGGTAAAGCCGACCTGCGGACTCGCTTCTTCGAACAAACTTATCGGCATGGTCGACGATCCGAGGTATTTTGCCGATCCGGAGCATGTGGATGCACAGCACCTCTGGTTTGCGAGCGGCTTCATCGAATATCGGATTCCGAATTATTTAATCTCCAAAACAAAACCGGTTTCTCTCCGTGTCACGCTGGAAATCGGCTCCGAAGCTCCCGGTTTCAATGAGGAATGGCCTTCGGATATCGAATTCTCGGTGAACGGTATTCCGGTCGGCAAATGGACGAGTCCAGGCGATTTCGGCAGTTCCAAAGGACTCTTGAACCCCCCTTGGTGGGGCAAGGGCGATTCCCAGCACGGCTCCCAGAAGACGCTTCTGGTGGCGGAGGAAGGCGCTTTTATCGACGGCGTGATGATTTCGAACGTCTGTATTTCTGATCTGGGTATCCAACCGGGCGGAGAAATAAACTTTCGGATCACCTCTTCCGAGGCGGCCTCGCACCCCGGAGGGGTCAGTCTATTCGGGAGGCAATTCGGCAACTACCCCCACGACATCGAAGTGATGATCCGTTACGAGCCTTATTGATGGATGTGTGATATTAGTGTCCAATAATATTAGTATTTACTTATATGTAGGTCGATGTATAATAAAATTAATCGCCGACGAATGATGCCAGCAACGAAAGGAGTTCCCGAAATGATCAACGTCCAGGAGATGTCCGAATCCCTCAAGCTGCTTGCCGACAAAAGCAGATTGACCATCCTCGCTCTCCTTACAGAACGTGAAATGTGTGTCTGCGATATCGTCCACATTCTCGAAACCACGCAGTCAAACGTCAGCCAGCATCTCAAGAAATTAAAAAAGGGCGGCCTTATTAACGAAACCAGACGCCGGCAGTGGGTTTATTATTCATTGAATTTGGATGACAAGCCTTATTTGCAGGAGCTACTGGCCCAACTGCCTCCCATGAAAGAGAAAATAAACGCATTACGTCCGCAAAGCTGCGACTGAACCCGGAGGATTTATGTTACCCATCGCTTGTCTCCTTTTTTTCGTAACGCTTGTCTTTGTTATTTGGCAGCCGAAAGGACTTAGTATTGGCTGGTCTGCATGCGGGGGCGCCATGATCGCCCTTCTTGTTGGCGTCGTCAGTTTCCAGGATGTTTGGGATGTCACCCAAATCGTCTGGAATGCTACGCTTGCCTTTGTAGCCATCATCTTGATCTCGCTCATCCTGGATGAAATTGGTTTTTTTGAATGGGCAGCATTCCATATGGCGCGTTTTGCCAAAGGAAACGGCAGGCTTATGTTTGTTTACGTCATTCTGCTTGGGGCGGCGGTATCAGCATTCTTCGCCAATGACGGAGCTGCACTCATTTTAACGCCGATCGTCCTGGCTATGGTGAGGGCCTTAAAATTTGATCAGCGGATGATCCTGCCCTTCGTCATGGCGAGCGGATTCATTTCCGATACGGCTTCCCTGCCTCTTGTCGTGAGCAATCTGGTCAATATTGTATCAGCGGACTTTTTCGGCATCGGATTTGTGGAATATGCCAGCCGGATGATTGTTCCCACCTTCTTCGCCATCGGGTCCAGCATACTGGTTCTATACCTCATGTTCGGCAAGGATATTCCCAGGCACTATGATCCCGGTCAGTTAAATAAACCAAGCGATGCCATTAAAGACAGGCGATTGTTCCGCATTTCCTGGGTTATCCTGTCGTTACTTCTGATCGCTTACCTGAGCAGCGAATTTATCCATGTTCCGGTGTCCATTATGGCGGGAATTGCAGCCCTTGTCTTTCTTCTCCTTGCCAGACAAAGCAAAGCCATTCATACGTGGAAGCTTGTAAAAGGAGCGCCATGGGCGGTTGTCGCTTTCTCGATCGGTATGTATGTCGTTGTCTACGGCCTTCGCAATGTCGGACTAACCGATGAGCTGGGGGCTTTATTCAAGTGGGCAGGCAATCAGGGGCTCTTCGTGGCGACGGTTGGCGCTGGTTTTATCGCGGCTATACTCTCCTCCGTCATGAACAATATGCCTACGGTCATGATTGACGCGCTGGCTATTCAAGGCACGGACTCAACCGGTGCTGTTCGCGAAGCCTTTATTTATGCCAATGTCATCGGATCTGATTTGGGACCGAAGATTACGCCAATCGGCTCTTTGGCTACACTGCTCTGGCTTCATGTCCTATCCTCGAAAGGCGTTAAAATTTCGTGGGGTTATTACTTCAAAATCGGTATCGTGCTCACGGTTCCCGTCCTGTTCATTACACTTGCCAGTCTCTATGTCTGGTTAACCATAATCAGCTAAATGAAGCTGCGATATAAGGAGTGATTTCGATATGGAGAAAGAACTAATCTATTTCCTGTGCACAGGCAATTCCTGCCGGAGCCAGATGGCAGATGGATTTATGAATGCGTTCGGGGGACATCGGTATGAGGTGAGAAGCGCGGGATTGGAGGCTCATGGCTTGAATCCGAGGGCTGTGGCCGTCATGGCCGAGACTGGCGTTGACATTTCAGCTAACCTATCCGAAACCATCGACCCTGATACTTTAAACCGCGCGGCCTATATAATCACTCTATGCGGGCATGCCGATGAGCATTGTCCTGCGATCTCCAACCCTGATGTCATCAAATGGCACTGGGGTTTCGACGATCCCGCTAAAGCGACCGGCACGGAAGAAGAAATTATGGACCAATTCCGCTCTGTACGTGATGCGATCAAAACCCGGATCGAGGCATTTGTCAGAGATGGCCAATAACCCCGGATTACGGGCTACTTACCGATTGTCCGCCCGTTCAGCCAACCCTGTCTTTTCGCACCGCGCACAGTTCCAGCTATATCTTAACCTTTGCGGTTGGATACAATTTCTGTTTTGATTTGTTTCAGAACATCATTCAATTTCTTTCCGCTAATCTGATCATGAATATCAAGTGGTTCGGCAACGAATTCCATAATATCGCCATTATTAGCAGTAACCGTTTTGTTCAAGTCTGTCTTGTTATACATGAGCTGAGCGCTTTTATCTGCGTCAATCTCAATTTGGAACGGAGCTGATGATGGTGAATAAATGTTCATCCCAGGGACTCCCTTCAAAAACAAGATGTATAGTTTATGTTGATCAGGCTTTAAATAATGCGGCTCCTCTATGTCTGCTTGAAATTTAATTCCATTAACAGTCGCCGTTTTCCGAGAGAAATGGGGCATATATACTTCGATTTCAGCAGGAGTGGAACCTAGAAGATGATCTTCAACTACGAATCGGTAGGTATCCGCTTCTGAATAGTAAGTACCGCTTCCATTTGTGTTTTTAATCGTTTGAATCTGATTTTCATAATGTCCAGTAACAACAAAGTCTGAAATCCCGACTAGTCCCTTCAAATCCCCAAATGTAGCCCGGTCAGCAGTGATTTCAGTGTAGTTATGCCGGGGAGTATTCGGCTGTACAGCATTTGCAGCAGTATTTTCTGAAGTATTCTCTGACATAAAGTAGAAGAGTAATAGTGCAGCTGCACAAAGGATGCCAACGGACAAAACAACCTTTTTGTTTTTCAAGCGTGTAATCAACTTGGCCCCCTTAGTTTGGATAGATTGTTGACCTCATTAATATCCATTGGTGGTGTAAGCGGATACAGCATTAACGGAATTGATGACGACAATGTTGCAGCAGCGATTGCTCCCCTTGCACGCTCTCTTAGAAAATAATTTCCAGTGTGATTCGGGGTCAACTCGCATAATGACCGGGTATAGATATCATGGAGGTGACGCGTATGTGCGGAAGGTATACGATTTACGTAGGTATCGATGAACTGATAACATTATTCGCAATTGATGATGCCGATATCCGGTACGAATACAAACCGAATTATAACGTGGCTCCAACGCATACGGTGCCGGTTATTTTAAACGAAGACGGCCGACGTGTAGTCGATGGATTCCGTTGGGGGCTTGTACCATTTTGGGCGAAAGACGTAAAAATCGGATTTAAAATGATTAATGCGCGTGCGGAAACAGTCGCGGAAAAGCCAGCTTATGGAAGATTGCTGAAGAGCCGCCGCGTCATTATACCGGCCGACGGATTCTACGAGTGGAAAAAGGAAGGCGCGGAGAAACAACCGTATCGATTTACGTTGAAGGATGAATCTCCTTACGGATATGCCGGCTTATGGGACGAATGGACACAGCCTGACGGGGAACTGCTACGGAGTTGTACGATCATTACGACGACGCCGAATGACCTCGTAAAAGACGTGCATGACCGTATGCCGGTCATCCTGCCAAGTGATGCCGTCGATACGTGGCTGGATCCGGAAATCTCGGATAAAGAGACGCTGCAATCGCTGCTCGTTCCGTATCCTGCCGATAAGATGGCGTGTTATGCCGTCTCTAAGGACGTTGGCAATGTGAAAAATTCCGGCGTGAACTTGATCGAGAAAATCACGGTAAACAGCAAATAGAGCATCGACGAACATCCGTTATAAATTTCATTTCGCCTCTTCTGTCCGCTTCCGCATGAGCGTTTTTCCTTGCCGTATAACAAAAAAAACCTCCCGCTAAGTAATCGCAGGAGGCTTCATATTTATCCGTATTTCAGCGCCAACGTTCATCCGTTTTTTCATCAAGAAAACGTTCATCATACGGGCTTTTTACGTGTATGGTGCTGATGAAGGGAATTGAACCCCCGGCCTACGCATTACGAGTGCGTTGCTCTACCCCTGAGCTACATCAGCGTAATCACCGTCTTAGCGACGCGACTTTTATAATATATCGTAAAATCAAATAATTAGTCAAGCCTTCGAGAGATGCCAGCCATCCTTGGAGGAGAGCAAGCTATGGCAGCGCAGAATGCTGAGGTGCGAGAGTATATATCGAGACTCACAGCTTTATTGTATTTTTACAGCGGCAAGCTCCTTGTTTTTCCATGCCTTCTTCGGAACAATTATTACCTGCAGTACACTCATGATTACGGTTATTACAATGAGTCCGATAACGGCAAGGGAGAAGCTTTGCGTAGCATCGTTAACCCAACCAATCAGGATCGGTCCGGCTGAACCTATGATATAACCGCCAGATTGTGTCATGGCCGCCCAAGATGCAGCGTCCTCTGCATTTGAAGTTGCATCGATAGGAAGCAGCAAGCTAAGTGCGAATAGCATCCCCGCTCCGAAACCTATTAAAGCGGCGGCTAACCAAGGCAGCAGATTCAATAAAACAAGTATTAATCCAATGAATTCAAGGGTAGAAGCAGCCAGAAGCCAAATGAGCCGGGACGGAAATCGTTTGAGCAATGTTTTCAAAACCAAGCCGGCGGGAATCTGGACAACCGCAAAGATGGTAAGCAACGTTCCCGCATAGAGTTTTGAATATCCCATGCTTTGCATGATTGGCGGCAGCCACGCCGTAATTGAGTAAAACCCCATCGCCATCAACCCGAAATGCAACGTTAATAGCCAAGCATTTTTATTTTTCCACGGGAGCCTGGTCATCTGAGATGAGCTGGTTGATCTGGTGTGGTGAACACCGTATTTTCCAACTATTCGCAGCCACACTGGTAACGCAAGGATGGCAAGGGCCCCCCAAGCGGCAAGTCCGATTTGCCAGGAATCGGTTTTCGTTTGTAATGGAACGGATAATACGGAAGCAAGTGCAGCGCCAATGGTTAGAGCCATCGTATAAACCGCAATCATGGAAGGTACATTCGAAGGAAAATAGCGTTTTATAAAGCCAGATAGCAGCGGCCCTATAGAGGCGATTCCAATACCCGCGAGGACGGCCGTTAAGATTAAAAAGAATGGCGAGTCTGTAAACCATCTCAGTACTAATCCTGCTCCTATTAATACCAAAGACCACATAATCGTTTTTTCAATTCCCCATCGCGTTCCGAGCTTAGCTGCAAGCGGGGAGAATACCCCCATACAAAGAACAGGAATCGCAGTCAGCAGGCTCGCTGCGGATGCGTTCATTCCAAGATCTAAACGAATGGATTCGAGGATAGGAGCGATCGAATTTATCGCGGGACGAAGATTTAAAGCAGCTATAAACAGCCCCATTACTGCCAGAATTCCTGCCGATTTATTTCCAAGCATGATCATTCCTCCGTTTCTGTTGTTCTGTTACATGTGCTATTATGATACAGAATAGAAATTGATGGAAGAATGCACTTTTAGGATATTCAGTATCATAAAAGATACCAAGGAGTGTGGGTTTAGTGGAAATTCAGCCGTCCCTTTGCAATGTCGAGGATACCCTTTCTATAATAAATGGCAAGTGGAAAGCCATCATTGTTCTGCATTTACTCTACGGAGGGACCAAACGATTCAGTGAGTTGAAAAGGCTTGTCCCTTCCATTACTCCAAAGATGTTAACCAGTCAGTTACGTGAATTGGAGGAACAACAGATTATTCAGCGAGTGGTCTATCCAGAAATCCCGCCCCGGGTCGAATACTCCATTACCGAGTATGGCCATTCCTTAAAGCAAGTTTTATTAATGCTCCATCAATGGGGGGCCACTCACCTGGATCATATGGGGAATAAATATCAACAGGGATGAAGAGTTTGACAAGATTGCGGCAGCAAGGACAAACTCCAGCAATATAACTCCGAAAACCGGTTACATTCAAGGGTTTTCGGAGTTCTTTTTAGAGTCAACCCAATGCAGGGCTGGTCTTTATTTCATAGATTTTTAGGAGCGTTTGGAGAGGCTTCGTCTTCTCGTCATCGTCCTCTGTGTGGAGATACCACTCCACAAGCCTGTAGCCGAATACGAGAAGGATCAGTTCGTAGATGCAATGATCGGCGATAGGGGATACATCCGCATACTCCGAAAAGCCTTTGTAATACGCGGGGACGCATCCCTGGTAGTATTCGACCATGTGATCGATATCCGCTTCATCCGCTATCAGGCTTGCGAGATCCTCGCCAAGGTAGCCCCATCCGCTGGTATCCCAGTCGATAAGCGTGATTTTCCCGTCTACATAGATCAGGTTGGTCACCCAGAAGTCCCTGTGGCATAGCACGAGGGGCAATTTCTCGATGCGGGCGAGTATCTCGTCTGCGTGCTCATCGATGTCGATGAGCATTTGCCGCACGTGCTGCGGGAATTCACAGTCCTCCGAGCGTATATAATCGTAGACGACCGGCCATGACCGGTAATGCAGATACCTATTCTTCATGAAATCCGCATGGCTCAGGTTGGTCAGGCTCTGCAGCACAGCGGGCTGCTCCGCATACAGCTTGCCTTGATAGCGTCCTAACTCCAGTGCGGCCTGTTCATACATATCACCGGTCAAGTCTAAACCGGTTACGCCATCGATATATTCCAGCCACAGCTGGAATTCATTTTCTGCGGCATTGATCTCGGCGTGATAACATGTCGGCCAGCGGAAGGCATCCGAAAACGTCGCTCCCAAGTCAGATACATAGAGATCATATTCCCGACGCCATGAACCAGGATCGCCGTAACGCTCCCATTTCTTCTGGATTTTCAGCACGATACGGTACGGCAATTTTTCGCCATCCGCGGTTTCGGCGATCCCCGTTACCAGGTACACCTTTCCCACAGTTCCGCCCTGTAACGGCAAGGTTTGGCAGTCGGCGGAGATGATATCCTTCTTGAACCGTTGTCTTAAAGCATAGAGCAACATTTCGAGTTTAATTTTCATTTCTTCCATCCTCCATTTTTTTCATTTAGGTAGCTCGTTATATCCTGGACATACTTTGTTCTCATGCTGCTGGGCAACATAATGCTCCAATCGTTCACGCGGCAGCGAACCGTTGATAAGCGCGGCGAGAACGGCACAGCCCCGAAGCTCCGTCACGCTGTCGAGCAATAATTCGTCGGGAATTGCTTCTATTTCTATGTAGCCATAGGTTTTCATAGTCATTTTTTGGACGCAAAAATGCCACGGACAAGCAGCCTCAAAAGAAGCTGCAGTCGCGCGGCATCAAAACGCAAAAAAGATAAGATCTTCATCGTATCCTGCAACAGCAATATTCACGAAAGGTTACTTTGGATGGCATAGCAAATAATAAGGGCGTTTTCACGCCTTTTTTGCGTATGCCTGCTATTCAGTTTTAAGACCAAACCACCATATAAGTAGTTGCCATTAAAACACATCTCCCTTCGTGCCAGGAACTTGCTTATCGCTAAGCTGTCTATAAAATAACGTATCTTAGCAAAAAAATAAATGCCGGACAGCGCAGATTGTGCCGCTGTTGTCGCGGCTTCTTCGGCCTTTCATCCGCAACCTCTTGATTAGCGCCAAGGCTAAGTGCACCAGCTAAAAGCATATATGTTCAATACCCTTTTGCGGCTAGAATAACTGGCTTGTGACTCAATACCCATTGAACTTGATTTCATTCACGAGTTCATCCTCATGATAGAACACCACGCTCACAAGAATCGCTTCGCTTGGCATCGGAATCAGGAATCCGGGTTTATTTCCGACCGGATAGGTCGAATCACTCAACTTGCCTTGTTCCCCGCGATAGATGACTTCTACTGAGTCGATGTTCGCTTTAGCCGCATTGTCGTGAATGCCGATGCCCAGATAATCGCCATACGAGCTGACCGTCAAGCCGTCCTCGGGCATGTCCACCCCGTAACGAACGCTCTCTTCGCCGAACCCACCGTTCTTGAGCCGCTGAATCAAGAACATCGACACGTCCAAATCGGTTATCTGCAGAACCACTGCCGAGTATTTCGAAATGACCGCATAGTCGACGATCGACGTATTGCGCTGCGCGATATACGTATCAATCTCTTCTTCCGTAATTGCATTCCCGGAAAGGTCGTCATCCGGAAGCGGGTATTCGCTCAGCCAGGCCGCCCATTCTTCGGCCGATTCAAGATTGCTGCGGTATTCGTCGTTCGTGCGCAGATTTACGGCATTCGTGCTCACATTCCAGTTTACAGACAAGCCGAGCCGTTCCGCAACGAAACGCAGCGGCACGAGCACGTTACGGTTCTGCTCGAATGGGACCGTGTCTCCTAAGTCCCCCGACTCTGGAGTATCGCTATCCGTGCCTGTGCTGCTATAGAAGCTTTCACCAACACGCAGCGAAAGGGATGTCCGATAGTTGTAGATAGCCAGATCGCGATTCCCCTTATCGTCCTCCCAAATCGAGAATTCCGCTTGAATGTCCGGATGGTTAAACAGCTCGAGCGGTGCATAAAGCCGATTCCCCGCACCCCATACAACCGATATACCCGAAATCTCAACGGGCTCGCCGTTAATGGTCAGGCTCACCTGCTGCTTCTCCTGCAACCGAATGCTTTGAGCGGCAGCATGCCCCGGGTGCGGCACTCCCACCGCTATGCCTGCGGCAACGATCATCGCCAAACCCAATTTCAACCCTTTCATTCCCATCACTCCACTCCGATAATCGTAACCTCTTCTGTCTACTTATCGGTTGGAATGCTCCGTTCTTTTACTAAACGTTGAATAGGCGCATCCGTCGTGCCGCGCGGCATCTGCGCATCAACGCAAACCCGCCCCAAGCCTTCCCTTTGGAAGAAGGCTTAGATCATTAAATAATAAAGAATACAACAAATCCAACAACTGACGGATGAAAAAAACCGTCAAGTCCCCTGCTCTTGCGGGGAATGTCCGCCCTGTTTGGGCGGGCGTAAGGGCAAATGCAGCATGAAAGAGCTGCCTTTGCCCTTCTCGCTTTTCAGCGTAAGCGTGCCGCCCAGCAGATGGGCCAGCTGCAGGCTGATGGAGAGCCCCAGCCCCGTTCCGCCAAATTGGCGGTTAATGGCCCCGTCCTCCTGCTGGAACGCTTCGAAGATAACCTGCTGCTTATCGGGGTCGATGCCAATTCCTGTGTCATGGACGGTGAAGACCACCCGCTGCGGGCTTATATGCCGCGCCGGAGGCCGCATCCAGGTAGCCGGATTCCAGTTGACGATACGCCGCCTGCCCTGCGGGCCGGGCTCAATGGCAGGAGCGCCGCCCTCCATTCGGACGCTCAGGCGGACAGAACCTTTTTCGGTAAATTTAAAGGCATTGACAAGCAGGTTGCGAAGAATCTGGTTAACCCGCAGGGCATCGGTATGCAGGCTGGCCGGCACATTAGGCGCGATGACCGTTTCGAAGGCGATTTTCTTCTGATCGGCAACCGGCATAAACTGCTGCTGCAGCATCTGCGCCAAATCATGCGAGGATACCGGCTCAAATACGATATCCATTTTGCCGGCTTCTACCTTGGATAGGTCCAGTATATCGTTAATGAGCTGAAGCAGATCATTGCCGGCTCCATGGATCAAGTCGGCGTAGCGGACCTCTTCTCCTTCGTAGCGTTCATCATCGTTATCCCGGATAAGTTGTGAGAGCAGGATAATGCTGTTCAGGGGCGTTTTCAATTCATGAGACATGTTGGCAAGAAACTCCGATTTATATTTCGAAGCAAGCAGCAGCTCGCGCGCTTTCTCCTCGACCTCCCGCTTGGCCTGGCGCAGCTCGCGCGTTTGCCGCCTCAGGAGCATATTCATCGTGCGCAGCTCGTCCACACGAATCTGTTCCTTCTGAAAATCACGAATAATAAACACCAGCAGGCTGCTGAAAACAATACGGATCGGCAGCGCATACACACCAATGTCTATCCAATAATCATAAGGGCTCATCGTGTTGGTAACATAGAGGACTACCGTTGAGAATATGGGGTAGATGACATTGAGACTGCCTACAGCCAGCGCGCTTTTCCAAATAAAACGCCAGCGCACCTGTCTCAGCCAAATATTAAGGGCCGTACCTAACAGCCCAAGCACCCCCATATTCAAGGCGGCCAGCCAGCTGTTGGCATCATAGTCGATAAACAGCCGCCCTGCTCCGATCCCTACGCCAATAACCGCAATCCAATAGGGATTGGGCATCATCAGAACGGCGATTATGAGAGGAACGAAACGCAAATCAAGCAGCGCGGTCCCCGCCATTTTATTGCCGAATACCATGACCAGCCAGCCGGCTATAATAAAGACGGAAACGGTCAGGACATATTTAATTTTCACCGACGCATGTTGAAATATATATTTATAGCCCAGATTGAACAGGTAAGCCAGCGCAATCAGAAGGCTGAAATTAGCAAAAAAAACCTTGGCAAACATCATGCGCCATTCCTCCTGCATTAGTGAGCTCTACCGCTTCCTTCCGTCGCAAACCCGCACACAAAGCGTTCTTTTTGAACAATCGTCCCGCATACATTTTGGATAGAATATCCTTACAGGAGTTCGCTTGCGCCGCCAACAGCACTTACCTTTGCAGAATGGACGCTTTTATTAAAATCCAAACCTGTGTTCAGATATGAAAAGATACGAACTTCTGGTCATTACCCTTCTTCATATCCCGTGACACAACAGGCGCTAAAGGCAAGCGGCGGCCGTACGTTATGAGCTGGCGTTCTTTGTGCTGACCTTTCCGTTCAAAGAATTATTCCTTCTTCGTTTTATTCGCCAATTAATTTCTGCAAAAACTATTAATCGCCAAAAATTATCGCAAATTCAGAGCCAAACCGACATATTAAGGGTAAGTAATAAATGTTAGGCCCGTATTAGCAAAATAAACATATACCTCATGCCTCTTTTACAAGAGATTAAATAATTTGGGGTATACTAAGTTTAATTCAAGATCGGAGGTGTATCACAATGACCAAAATCATTACCTTTAAGAAGCATTCCGTTCCCGTACACTACCCTTCCGAGCAAGTAACCTACATTGACCTCCTTCACACAAAACTGCTTGAGATGGAATACAACTTTGATTTCCGCAAAAAATGGAAACGTATATCGTCCGTGGAAATGATACGCGATGTGGCGATTTTACAATATAATGACGGTACGAAGCTTTATATGGAAGTTTGCTGAATCCCGATTGGCAGAAAAAAAAGGACAGCCCGCACGTTCCCTTCCTACAGAAAACTTGGGAAAACTTGCAGTCTGTCCTTTATTGCGCCGATTTGCTTTTGCCTTCGCTTATACGCAGGCGACTTTATTCTCTTCCCCTGATTGTCATTTGCCTTCGCGTTTGGACTCCACCCGGTCAAGCCGTTCCTGGAACCGCTCTTTCATCTCCAGCATGCCGGCGACCTTCTCTTCGATGAGCGAAACCTGCCGGCCCAGAAGAATCGCGGCCTGATCCAGCAGACTGTGGCGGCTCGAATCCGAATCTTCCTGATGGTAGGATTCGCGAATGACCGTCAACTGCTCCTCGGCATCCAGAATCGCCCTGATTTCCTGCAGCGAACAGCCCAGAATATTTTTCAGCCGCAAAATATGTTCCATCTCTTTCGTCACCTGCTCGGAATAAAGACGGTGACCGCCCGCTGTACGCTCCACTTCGCGGATCAGACCGATTTCTTCATAATAATGCAAGGTTCTTGCGGTGACGCCCAAACGCTGCGTTACCTCTTCGATGCTGTATTTTCGATCACCCATTTCATCTCTCCTTGCGGCGCAGTAAGTTTCTTCCCTCAGAAATATAAGCCTCGTATAGGTAAGAGCGTATTCTTTTATTTTAAAATAAAAGGCCTTCTTCGCAAATGTGCGAAAACAGGCCGCAATGTCCTTCCCGTCCTTCTCAACCATCGGATTCTGTCATATATTTATAGCCGACTCCCCATACTGTCCGAATAAATTTGGGCTCTTTGGCATTTCTCTCCACCTTGCGGCGGAGATTGACGATATGTACGTCAATGGCCCGTTCGGTTACAAAGGAATCAAATCCGCGAATAGCATTAATTAAATCTTCTCGGCTGAATACTTTTCCGGGATGAGAAAGAAACAGCTTCATGAGCTCAAATTCGGAGAAGGTCGTATCCACGCCAGTCCCGCGGACAATCAGCAGCCGGCGCTCCGCATCAAGCTGGATCGCCTCGGAAGGCGGCGCTTCGGCGCTTGGCCCTTCCACGGAAGAAGCGGTGGCGGGAACTGTCTGCATCATTCGTGTGCGGCGGATCAGCGCTTCCACGCGCGCAGTCAGCTCATGCATGCTGAACGGCTTGCACAGATAATCGTCAGCTCCGGCCCGCAGGGCCTGAACCCGTTCAGATACCTCCGATTTCATCGATACAATCATGATCGGGACGCTCGAAAATTGTCTGATCGTGGAGCACAGCTTCGTCCCGTCCCAGTCGGGCAGCATCAGATCGAGCAGCACCACATCGGGCGAAGACAGCTCCAGCAGCTTCAATCCACTGTCGCCGGTAGACGACTGCCTGACCGCATAGCCTTCTTCCGACAAATACATCGCCAACATGTCGCTCATCATGACGTCATCTTCGATTACGAGTACCTTATTCAATGAATTCACCTCGGAATGGAAAAGCATTTTTGATGATGGCTTCTCCGACAACGTTATATTCAATATACAATAAGGTTCGACCCGTCAACAATAGAATGTTAGAAAAATGTTAGGAGATTTTGTCGAATACGTTATTTCTCCCGATTTAGAAAAGCTACCATCGGACCGAGAACAATCTGTACGCATGCGGCTGCCGAAGCGATAACGATGGGATCGCGGGATTCCACGGGCAATTTGAGCAGTGTTTCCAGCTGATCAGCCATAGCCGCAAGCTCCGCTGCGGATAAATTGCCTGCTACCCCCTTCAGCGTATGGGCCATCCGTCTCGCCTGCGTATAATCGCCGCTTTGCAGCGCTTCGCGCAGCCTCACCTCAAATTCCGCATAATCGCGGGCGAACAGTTTAAGCATATGGACGAGAATATCGCGTTTTCCGTTCACACGCGCAAGCGCCGCACTTATATCCATTCCTGGCACCTCCGGAGGCAGCTCCTCTTCCTGTGCCAGAATCGGTTCATAAACCTCCCGCTGCTGTTCAATGCTGGAGGAAGACCAGCCCAACCGGTTTTCTCTGCCGGCCAGCACCCACTTCTCAATCATTTGAAGCATGAGCTCCGGCTGGATCGGCTTGGTCAGGACATCATTGATGCCCAGACGGATGTATCTCTCGTGATCTTCCCGGATAATATTAGCAGTAAGTGCAATAATGGGCATCCGGTCATACTTGGAATCCTGGCGGATAATGCGGGCCGCCTCATCCCCGTCCATCTCCGGCATATGGATATCCATCAGGACGAGATCCCAACGCTGCTCTTGCAGCTTATTGAGTACCTGCAGTCCGCTCTCGGCAACCTCCACCTTAAAGCCCCAGTCCCGCAGCTGCTCCAGCGCCACCAACTGGTTGATCTTGTTGTCCTCGGCCAGCAGCACGGACCCCCCCGGCGGTTTCGCCATTTCCACGGCGGAAGCCGTCTGGTCCGCCGCGGCCGAATCGGAGGGGCGCTGGCATACCGCAAGCAATGCCTGATACAGACTGATCCTGTCGGCAGGCTTTACAATAATAGCGTCAGGACGGTCGGCCTGCGGCATCTTGAGCAGCTCCTCGCGGCCGAAGGCCGTTGTCAGCGCAATAGTCGGAACCTGCGCATGTTTCGCCGTATCGTGGAGCAGGCGCCAGGTATCCTCTCCGAACATATCAGGCATTTCAAAATCCAGCAGCAAGGCGTTTGGCAGAATACCGGCACCCGCCCGCTGAAGCCGTTCATAAGCCGATTTCCACGAACGGTGCTCCATGGTCAAGAACCCCATCGCTTCCAGCTCTGCGCAAAGATGCCCGCTCATTCCGGCATAGTCCTCGATCACCCATACCATCAGCTCGCCGCTTTGGCTGATCCGGTACCGGTCCGGTTGCGCCCCATTCTTAACGGGGAGCTCCAGGGAAAAGGAGAACCGGCTGCCCTCCGACTCCCGGCTGTCGACGACTACGGTACCGCCCATCATCCCCACCAGGCTTTGGACGATCACAAGTCCCAGCCCTGTTCCCCCGTATTTGCGGCTCGCCGCGCCATCCACCTGCATAAACGGCTCGAACAGCATGTCCAGCTGCTCGCTGGACATACCGATTCCCGTATCCTCAACAAGAAACAAAATTCTTGCTCTGCCGTCATCCGTTATGTCTTCAACTTTCAGCTGCAGCCGGACATGGCCGCGTTCGGTGAATTTGATGGCATTGATACACAGGTTAAGCAGAATTTGCTCCAGCCTCTGGGAATCGCCTGCAAGCATCGTCGGCATATCCGGGTCGATCTCGATAATGAACTCGAACTGCTCCTTGCCCCCGACAAACACGGCCAGCAGCGCCGAAAACCGGTGAATCATTTCCCAAGGGTCAAAGGGCATGTCCGTCAATTGGATTTTCCCGGCCTCCACCTTGGCGAAATCCAGAATATCGTTAATAATGCGCAGCAGTACCTCCGACGAAGCGCGGACCTTGCCCAGATAATCCTGCTGGATACCGTTCAGCTCCGTCTTGTGAAGCAAGCCCGCAAGCCCGATAATGCCGGCAATGGGCGTGCGGATCTCATGGCTCATACGAGCCAGAAAATTGCCTTTTGCGGTATTGGCCTCTTCTGCCTCACGTTTGGCCTGGAGAAGCTCGGCCTGCGCTTTCTTCTGCTCGGAAATGTCCCGCGCAATACAGGAGTAGAACGTATCGCCTGTCTGATTATCCCGGTGTGCCACGACGATTTTGGAGACCGGCACCCTCTTGCCACCCATTGTAGTCAGAAGCGCCTCACTCTCGTGAAAGCCCAGCTCCTTGGCAATGGCAAGCCCATGCAGCAGCTCCTTGATCGTCCGCTGCGAAATCAGCTCCTGAGGCGGGGTGACATAACGAAAATCAATGCCCAGCAGCATCTTCCCGGCATTATTCATATAGAGCAGCCCGCCTAATTCATCAAAGGTGGCAATTAAATCCTTGGCGGCTCCCATCACCTCAAGCTGCTGACTGCGGGCTTTCTCGGCCTGCTTCTGGGCCGAAATGTCCCGGGCGACGCCGGCCACCCCAATGAACCGGCCATCCCGGCCGCGAATGCCATTGGAGCTGTGGGCAACCGGGAAACGGGTACCGTCCTTGCGGACATAATTCCATTCCCGTTCATACGTGAACTGCTCTCTTCTCAGCTCGCGGAACACGGACAAATCGGCGGGAACCGTGCGCAGCAGCCTCTTGCTCAGACGCTTGGCCTCAGCCTCCAGGTCATCGGGATCGATGAATGTGAGGGCTGTTGCCTTGTGCAGCACTTCCTCAGCCGTGTAGCCCAGCATCTTTTCAGCAGTTTGGCTGAAATAAGTGACCCGGTACTGGTCATCAAGCACAATAAACGCGAATTGGTTCTGATTGATGATCGCTTCCAGCCGCCCGAACATGTCCCGCAAATGAATCCGCATATCGTTCACCGACTGGGAGAGCTGAGCGATCTCATCCCCGCCCTTCTCCGAAAAGGCCTGAACGTCGAAATCCCCTCCCGCTGCAGCTTCCGTCGCTTTGAGGACTTTTTTGATCCGCTGCACAATCCGGTTCATCATGATGAAGAGCAGCAGGATGATAACCGCTTCGGCTGCCGCGATCAGCAGAACCGTCCTCCACCGCATGGAGGAAAGCGGCTTCTCGAATTCATGCAGAGGCACTTGCAGCGCAATCCGCCATGTGGTGCCAGGCACCTTCGCATAGAAGAGAAACGACTCTTTCTCCGGACCATCCAGGCGGATATATCCGTCCCGGCTGCCCAGCATTCTACTGGCTGCGGGGCCAAACGGGAGATTCTTCGCATAAATAGATGAAGCGGTAGGATAAACATTGTCTGGCGCGTGGAGAATATCGCCTGAGTCGTTATACAGAAAAATGGCATCCGTCCGGCTTATATGAAAATTCAAATGCTCGCGGTACATCCGCTCCGTCAGAATGGAGGCATCCGTAACACCGACCACCCGGTTCGCATCATCAAAAACCGGCGATTGAAAAACAACAACCCCGTTATCGGTAATTTCGCTGAAGAAGGGATCTGTGACAACCGATTCCCCCTTCATCGCTCTTTTAAAAGACGGCTCTTCTGCAATATTGACCTGCTTGCCGTTCGATAATGTCAACTGACCGCCGGCATCCGCAAAACCGATCGTCACAAATGCCGCCGCCTCCCGGACTGTCTCTTCGCGGAAATAATGCAAACGCCCGGCATCCGACCCGAAACGGACAATATCGGTGCGGCTCATGAGTTCCACTTCCGCGCTCCTGGCCTTCAGCCATTCCCCCAGACTGTCCGCATTGTTCTGGACTTTGGCCGAAGCCTGGTCAATGACTCCCGAAATTACGGTTTGCCGGGTCATCTCATAATTATTATAGCCGACGATGGCCAGCGGAATGGAGGTGATCAGCACGACGAGAACCAGGATTTTAGTACGCAGCGATATCGTCTTCAACAGGTGTTTCCCCTTTCGCGGGAGCAACTTTTATGAAGCTATTATACCTTTCCCAGAAAAAGCTTCATAGTGCGGCATATGCCGAAATACCCGCGGGAATAGGGAGTTCAGAAGAAGAAAATACGGCAGTTTCCTATTCTTGTATGGTTCGTCTATCCGAGGATGTGTCCAATGGTAGATAACAATACCAGAGGAGGACCTGTTATGAATAAAAGAGCTATCTCCTACGGCATCGTCGGTTTTATTCTTACGACCCTGCTCGTTTCGCCGTTCGTTTTTGCCCAGGTGCTGCCGTTAAGGGCACAAGAATCATCCCCGGCTGTTTCCGCCAAGAAAGCGGATTCGACGCGGCTTGAGCCTGCCATTGAAAGTACGTCCTATGACTGGGCAGAGCGGGAGCCTCTCATCGCTCATGCACTTGGAGGCATCGGCGAGTATATCGGCACCAACAGCGTCGAAGCACTGGAGAATGCCTACAATAAGGGGCTGCGTATTTTTGAAACGGATATCGCTGTAACCTCTGATGGCCAACTTGCGCTTCGTCATGACTGGGAGGCCGGCACCTATAATGTGCTTGGCCAGAAGATTCCCGATTCCCTGCCTCTTACGCCGATGACCCTGGAGCAGTTCAAATCGATAAAAATTCAGCAGCACTATACGCCGATGACCTTCAAGGAGCTGGCGGCCTTTATGTCGGAGCATCCGGACATGCTGCTCGTCACCGATACAAAGGAATCCAATTCGGCCAAAGCCGCCGATATATTCAAACGGATTGTCAGCGAGACGAGGCAGGTCGATGAGCAAGTGCTGCGCCGATTGATTCCGCAGCTTTACAAGCAGGATAATTTTGAGGCGTTAAGCGGCGTTTATCCATTTAAACAGTATATTTATACCTTGTATATGAACGGCGATTCCATGAAGGATGTGGTGGACTTCGCCAGCGCCAAAGGAATCGGGGTAGTCGTGATGGATGAGAACCGCTACACCCCGGAATTTGTTCAAAGCTTGAAAGATAAAGGCATTTATACGTACATCAATACGATTAATGACGTGAACCGGATCCATGCTTTGATGAAGCAAGGGGTACAAGGCGTCATGACCGACTTTGTCGTTCCCGCTGATTTATAAGAAACGCTGGCGGAGAAAATACCGGGAAAACAAAAAGAAAACCTCCAATCTCCCTTTTTTCAAGCGGGATGGAGGTCTTTGCTCTGGGCTGCGTAGAAAAGGGCCGCCGCTTTTCCTTCAGGAGCTTTTACCTAGCTTAATGGATCCGGTACTGTCGGCGATCTCAAGGAAGAAGGATGCGTCATCCTGCGACAGCCGAACCCATATGTCGACGCAGAGCGGATCAAAATGAACGCCTCTGTCCTTTACAATGATGGCCATGGCATCTTCATGCGACATAGCCGTCCGGTACGAGCGGGATGACGTCAGCGCATCATACACATCGGCAACGGCTGTAATGCGGGCCAGGAGCGGAATATTCTCCCCAGCCAGGCGATCGGGATACCCGGTCCCATCCCATTTCTCGTGATGCGAACGGATGACCGAGAGCTCATCCTGGAGAAAGCCCAGCCGTTTGCACATGTCATAACCCGACACAGGGTGCAGCTCTATCACCTTGCGCTCCTCGGGCAGCAGCTTGCCGGGCTTATTCAGAATTGAGTCGGGGACTTTGATTTTGCCGACATCATGGACAACCCCTCCCTGGGCAATTGCCCGGAGCTGCTCCGACGTCAGCTTCATCTCCTCCGCCAGACGCAGCGCATAGAGGGCGACACGCATATTATGGCCGGCGGTATAAGCATCCCTGACCTCAGTTGTCATAATCAGCGCGCGTACGCTCGGTGTTATACAGGCTTCAAGCCAGGCGCGCGGATCGGACTGGAACAATACTTTCAAGGAAGAGGCAAAATTGCCATGGGAGAAATACTGCCGGAGCAGCCCGCTAATCATGATGATCATCGACCCCAGCAGCAGCCCGTGATAAAACCACCAGCTAAGCTTCCACGTACTGCCGTCAATGATGATATATTGCGTAACAAGCAGCCAGCCGGAGCTGTATACAATGGCTTTCTGGAGCGGAAACTGCGCGACCCGGTAAGAAGTCCAGTAACGGTACATCGTCCATAAGCACCCCGCTCCGGTCAGACAGGCTGCAATCCAATTATAGGGCTCGCGGGCGAGCGGGATTTTGTCTATCAGATCGGGGCGGGCCAGCGTAAACGCGGCAAGTGACCCGAGCAGCAGCACCCAGCCGGGAATCAGCCAGCTGCGCCACTTGGCCAGCAGCCGGACTAGGGGATGATCGGAGGAAGCTGCCGACAGGCAGAGCCACATCGCAGCAAGCAGAATACTCAGCTGTGCGGCGATGCCCGCAATATGCCGTTCATGCATCAGAAATCCCGGTGTGGACAGACCATGCAGAACGAATATTCCTGCCATGGACACATAAGACAAGGACAGAAAACCAACCTTGATGTTACGCAGTCGTTGTCCGGTGTAGCCAACCGCTACCGCGACGACAAGGGCTAGCGCAGCGATGATGCTGACAATGTAAAAGTGACCCGTAGGAGTGTGCACGGAAATATCCGCCTTTTGGGATCCCTTAAGCAGCTCATAAATCAGAAATGGGAATATGATGCTGCTCAGCGGCCAGATGATCGACTTCCCTTTACCTTGCATGAAGCTTCCTCCTGATTTCCTGATTTGTGCTTGATATCAGATAGAGTGCAATGCCGGGATATTTACAATGTAGTAAGCAGGTTAGTAGATGTATATTAAATATCGGTTTTCCGTACCCAATAATTTAGGTCTATAGTCTCACAAAAGAGTAATAAAATGTTAATATCCCGCTTTCTTTCCCATATAAAAAAACAGCCACACTTCTTCCCGCTGACGGGAGACATGCAGCTGTATTTTCAAAAAGCTTTTCTTTCGAAGAAACCATGGACCGACAACTACTTTTAGCAGTCTAGCGCTCGCCTAGTCTCAAATTGCCGGATCCGGTATCGACGATTACCCGTTTTCCGCCATCGCCGAAGATGATTTTTTTGTCGTCGTCATCTCCGGACTGTGATCCCACGTTCCATTCATTGCGCAAGCTGCCAGATCCGGCGCTGAATGTTACCAGGACATTATCCGGCTTCTCATCCGTGTTGATCGTCACGTCGCCACTCCCTGTTGATATTTCCATGGGATAGTTGATTGCGCGCTGCTCGGTACGAACATTACCGCTGGCCGTCTCTACTTCAAGCTCAGCTTCCACATCGTACATCTTGACATCGCCGCTGCCCGTATCAACCGACAGTTTCCTGGCCGTCAGCTTCTCAATGGTAATGTTGCCAGAACTGGCACCCAGTTCCGCTGTATCTGCCGATAACCCGGAAACTTTGGTATCGCCGCTCCCCACTTCCACAGAAACCTTACTCGATGCCAGATCCTCCAATTGAATATTGCCGGAGCCCGCATCAATTTCTACGGTCTGCACAGACAGACCCGCTAAGCTGGTATCGCCGCTGCCGATGTCCAGAACAAAGGAATCGTACTGCTGCGCAGGCAGCTCCAGATCGAGCTTAACATTGAAAATACTGACTCCGAATGTGAAGCCGTTATTCGTTTCCACGGCAACCTTGACCTCATCGCCATCCCGAATTAGCTTCAGATGGGTTTTGTCAATAAACTTCTTGCTTACCTTGCCGGTAAGGGAAGCTTTAATTTCATTTGTAGTTCCCTTCACAACCGTTATATTAGCGCTGTCCAAAGCCAGGGCAATTTTTTTTGCGTCCGTACCGTCAATCGTCTCATGCTGCTCAATCTCCACGCTTCCTAAATCAAACATACCTTTTCCCATGGTGCTGCCCATACCTATCAACCCGATTACGAGTAGGATTGCCGCAACTATGATCCAGTTTCTCATTGCTTCTTCACCCTCATCATTCTGAAATTGAATTTTAAATATTTCAATGTTACTCTCGATACGGCGCGCGTCAGCCAATGCGACAACGCACCCAGGAGCATGCCCACTGCCAGCAGGGCGATCGCCACGAATATCCCTTGCGTCGAGGACCAGGCATCTCCGAAGACCCCTTCATAGATGGCGGCCAAAGAAGATAGTCCGACTGCGATGGATGTGGCCCAAAGCGCCAGCAAGATGCCAAGAAGACCAATAAAAGGCCCGAGTACAAAAACCAGATTGAAAAATCCAAGGCTTACCGCCGCAAACACCGCACGCGATACATGGGTAATGCCACCATTCCTGATCTCAGCCTGCTCCACACGGTAGCCCAGCAGCATTTCCTTGGCGATCATGCGCGGGTCGCCCAGTTCATGAGCTGCTTCCTCCTCGGACTTTCCATGCTCTGCCGCCTGCCGGAAATGCTCTTCATAATCAAACATCAAATCGCGGCGCAGCCGTTCGGGAATCGGAGTCAACAGCTCCCAGAGCTGCCGCAAATATTGCTCTCTAATCATCGCTCGACACCTTCCTTAATCAATTGGTCCACAGATATGGAGAATGAACGCCATTCCCTGATAAGCTCCATCAGATGCTTGTGCCCATGGGGCGTAAGCTTGTAATATTTGCGCGGCGGACCTTCTGATGACTCTCTCAAATAGGTGGAGAAATACCCCTCAAGCGTCAGCCTGCTGAGCAGCGGATAGACGCTTCCCACCGCCACTTCGAATTTGGAGGAAATCGCTACCGCGAGCTCATAGCCATAACGGTCTTCCCATGCGGTCAAAGCGAGCACGCACAGATCCAGGACGCCCTTTTTAAATTGAACATTCATTCACAGCGCTCCCTATCACATATTGTCTGGTATTCATCATTAAAGAATAGCGTGGCAAAAAAATAAGATCTTTTGCTATACTATAACATCTGCTATTCGCTTATGCAATATAGCTGAGCAACTTTACCCAATCTTTAACATCTTTCAGTTTCACACGGGCATGTGCTTTTGTATTCATACCCGCATCAGCTTACCGCTGTCCAGCACCCATTTGGCCTTCCGCCGTGGGTCCGCTCGTAGGCGGGCATTCTCCAGACGGAAGGCCCCTGGCCGGCAAATGTACCTCTAGAAACGAATGTCGATGCTGGAGCCCAAGTGAGGCTGAACGCTCCGTTCCATCATCTGAACGAGATGCTGGGCGTTCTCCTGGACCATATCCAGCGTGCTGTCCAGAAGAGCAAGTTCCACCTGCTGCTGCTGCGGCCCGCCTGACGGCTGTCCGGTCAACAAAGCTCCGATCCCTGCGATGTTCATAATCATCCTCCAAACTCTTGGTTTACTGTCTTACCGGTATCCAAGTACCGGTAACGGTAATATCGGCTAGACTGCCGCACTACTTTAGAGAGCAGGCACAATATGGTATGCTTGGCCCATGGGATCGGCAGGACCAACAAAATTTTTGCAAGTGGAGGCATGAATGATGAACAGCAATTATCAAGTACATGTAAGGGAAGATATATACACCCTGTATACCCTTCAGGATTCAGCCACCGATTCGTCGGTGACCGTTTGCCCCGAGCGCGGCGGAATCGCCATCAGCTGCAGGCTCAAAGGCGAGGAGCTCTTCTTTCTGGACCGGGATACGTTCATTGACACCGAGGCTAATATCCGCGGCGGCAACCCGGTGTTGTTTCCGATATGCGGGCAGCTTGCGGAAGGAAGCTATGAGTGGGACGGCGTTACCTACTCAATGCGTAATCATGGAGTCGCACGCAACCGCGCCTGGGAGGTTGTATCTACCTCGACGGAGGGAGAAGCTTCGATGACATTGCGCCTGCAAAGCGGTGAAGGCACGAGGGTTGAATATCCATTCGATTTCGAGCTGCTGTTTACCTATGCTCTGGTTGACGGGACACTTCAGATCCGCCAAAGCTACCGCAATCTGTCGGACAGTGCCATGCCGTTCTACGCCGGCTTCCATCCTTATTTCAGGACCGTCTCCAAAAACCTTGTCTACGGGACGGATGCCGCGCGTTATCTGGATTATAATGACCATGTGGTCAAGCCTGTCCATGGCAGCATCGATCTGGACGGACTCAAGGAATCCGTCGCGCTGCTGGATGCCGCCAGGCGCGAAATCACCTTCCCCGGTCCTGAAGGCAGCGGGCTCGTGCGCATTTCCTACAGCGATGTATTCAAGTACGTGGTGTTGTGGCAGGTGGACGACAAACCTTTTGTTTGCGTAGAGCCTTGGATGGCGCTTAATAAGGAGCTCAACCGCAAGGATGAGCTGTTCATGCTGCCCGCCGGTGACACGCTCGATGCGCAGCTTTCCATTGGATATAGCCGCGATTAAAGGCTGCCGTGCTGCTTCATGCTGATTATAGTTCTACGTTGAAAGGCAGGGATGAATATGGCTGAAGGTATCTTGCGGCCGCTTGGCAGTTCCGATCTGCGCCTCTCGCCGCTTGGTCTGGGGTGCTGGCAGTTCAGCAAGGGGCGTGGCCTCGTCGGGAAATTCTGGCCCGTGCTTGAAGACAGCGTCATCCGCGATATCGTGCGGACAAGCTGGGAAGGCGGCATAAACTGGTTTGACACCGCCGAGGCCTACGGCGGCGGCCAATCCGAAGAAATGCTGGCCGATGCCCTGAGTGCGCTGGGGGAAGCAGGAAGAGGCGCGCATGTCGCTACCAAGTGGTGGCCGATTATGCGAACGGCGGGCAATATCGGGAAAACGATTGATGAGCGATTGCGGCGCCTGAAGGGCTGGCCGATTGATCTGTACCAAGTCCATCAGCCTTATTCCTTCTCCTCAGCCGCAAGTGAAATGCATGCGATGGCCAAGCTCGTGCAGCAGGGCAGGATCAAGCATGTAGGGGTCAGCAATTTCACGGCGGACAAGATGGCCGAAGCGGACAAAGCACTTCGCGAGCACGGACTGCGCCTCGTGTCCAATCAGGTCAAATACAGTCTGCTGGACCGACGCATCGAGCGCAATGGGATCATGGAGGCCGCCAAGGAGCTGGGTGTCGCGATTATCGCTTACTCCCCCTTGGAGCAGGGAATTTTGAGCGGCAAATTTCACAGCAATCCCGAGCTTGTCAAGCAGATCAGCGGTCCGCGCAAATGGTCCAGCGGCTTTAAGCCGGAGGCTCTGAATCGTACCCGTCCGCTGATTGACCGTTTGAACGAGCTGGCTGACAAATACGGCGCTTCCCCCAGCCAGGTGTCGCTGAATTGGCTCATACACGCCCATGGCGAAACCGTATTTGCCATCCCCGGCGCATCGAAGCCGCATCATGCGCAGGAGAACGTCAACGCAATGCGGTTCACCCTCAGCCAGGAGGAAATCGGCGAGCTCGCCGAGCTTGCCGACCGCAGCAAACGTTAGCGGCATGCCTTGCGGTCAAAAAAAGGGGTATTCGGATTAATGTGTTGACTCCGTATAGGCGTTTGTGACGGGATGATCGAAGGTATGCCAGATCATTCTTGCTATGCTGAATTCAAACATTTGGATACGGGAGACGGAGCATTGATGCCTAAAATACTGATCGTGGACGATGAAGCGGATCTTCGAAAGCTGCTGACCGATTATTTTGAAATCAACGGGTATTCCGTCATGACGGCCAAGGACAGCGGGGAGGCCCTGCGGAAAGTGGAACAACAACCCGATCTCGTTTTGCTAGATATCAACATGCCTGAGCAGAACGGCCTTCAATTATGCGAGAAAATCCGAGACTTCGTCTCTTGCCCGATCATATTTTTAACGGCTCGAATCGAAGATGCCGATAAAATAGCCGGATTTCGGGCCGGAGGCGATGACTATATCCTGAAACCTTTCAGCATTCGCGAGCTGGGGGCCAGGGTCGAAGCACATTTGCGCAGGGAACAGCGAATCCAAACCAAATCCTCGGTGAGGTTTAACGATGATTTGGTCATTGACTATACGGCCCGGGAGCTCTACTACCGGGATAAGCGAATTCCTCTGGCCAAAAAAGAGTTCGACATTATCGAATTGCTGTCCACACATCCCGGCATGGTGTTCGGAAAGGAACGCATGTACGAAAATATTTGGGGCCTGGACGATCAAGGCGACAGCAGCGTGATCGCGGAGCATATCCGGCGAATTCGCTCCAAATTGAAGGAATACGGTTGCGATAACCGAATCGAGACCGTTTGGGGAGTAGGATACAAATGGCCAAGCTCATGAATGGGCTGCTGCTAAAGCGGTTTACCTTACTGCAATCTTTTATCCTGTTATGCGTGGTCACGCTCATTGTCGTGCTGGCCGTCATAACCATGGAGTTCACCTGGGCGGAGAACCTGCGGCTGCGTTTCGGAGAAACGGATTGGGTGCTGCCCTCCCTTGTCGCGGCGGTGTTGCTAACCGTGGCCGCCGGAATTGTCACCATGGCCGTTCTATTTTACAGATGGAAACTAAAACGCCCGCTGGAGCTATTAAAGCGAGCATCCGAGAACATTTCGGCCAACGATCTAGGCTTCCGCATCTCCTATGACAGCCGGGACGAGATGGGCGAGCTGATCGCGGCATTTGAAAACATGCGCTCACAATTGGAGAAAAACGTAAAGACGCTCTGGCGTTCGGTTGAGGAGCGCAAGCAGATCAATGCGATTTTTGCCCATGACCTGAGAACGCCGCTGTCGGTGTTGAAAGGAAACGCCGAGCTTCTCGCCACCTATCTGCCCGAGAAGAAATTGTCGGAAGAAAAGGTGCTGGACCTGATTCACACCATGAACCTTCACATCGTGCGTCTGGAGAGCTATGCGGAGGCCATGAACTCGATTCAGAAGCTGGAGGATGTCCCGGTGCATCGCCAGTCGATGGATACGATCTCATTGACGGCTTTGCTGAACGACAGCGCCGAACAAATCGCAAGGCAGTTAGGCAAACGCTTCGTCTCTTCCATGGAATATGATAATGCCGCAATAAACGTGGATCCCTATATCGTCATGCAGATTTTCGAGAATGTGGTGGCCAATGGGGCGCGATACGCAGCAAGTCAAGTGAACGTTCGCTATGACATTCAGGAAGGCTCTATGAAGATTACCGTCTCAGACGACGGGCCTGGTTTCTCGGACGAAGCCCTGCACAAGGCTGTGCTCCCTTTTTATCGCGGCGAGGTGTGGGATGCGACCGAACATCGCGGGCTGGGCCTTTACGTTTGCAAGGTTTTTTGCGAAAAACATGGAGGAAGACTGCAGGTCGAAAATGGACCTTACGGCGGCGGAAGCGTGATGGCAAGTTTCGGGACCAAAGTTGATAAATAGTTGAAAATTATCTGATAGCATTTCCTTATCTTGAATTCAAGGAGTGCTATGATGCTAAAACTGAAAAAAAGAATGTATATCGCAATCAGCTGCTTACTGTTGTTATGTTCCGTGTGGGTGAACCTCGTGTCCGCCACGGAAGCCCGAGACAGGACAGAAGTCCTGCGGGACATCGATGAATATATGAATCGGAGCATGAAGGCCAATCACATCAAGGCCGCGTCACTGGCAATTGCCAATAACGATGAGGTCTTCTACGCAAAAGGCTACGGAACATTCGCAGATGGCCAAAGCGTTACGGGCAACACCCTTTTTCCCATTGCTTCGTTAAGCAAGTCCTTTACCGCTTTGGCCGTTCTACAGCTGGCGGACAACGGCCGGATTGACCTGGATGCGGCTTACGCTTCCTATTTTCCCGAGCTTTCTCCACGGGATCCCCGCGTTCATGACATCACGGTCCGTCATTTATTGAATCAGACCAGCGGTCTCAATGACAAAATAAATCCCGATATGACGAGGACTCCGCAATTCCAATCCTTGCATGAAGCGAACCGGTTATTAACCGAGGTTCAACTTGACCATAGCCCCGGAACAGCCTACAGCTATCATAATCCCAATTACGTGCTGCTGGCGAACCTCGTGGAAAGCGTCAGCGGAGAGCGCTTTTCAGATTACCTGAATAGCCATATTTTTGAACCGCTAGGAATGAACCATACCTTCAGTGTCAGCACGACGCAGCAATTCTATGGGAATGAAACTATTCCGCTAGGACATTACTTGAATTTGGGACGTTCCGTAGGCCAATCGGAACCGCTGTGGTTCATTGACGGCCCCGCCGGCATCGTTTCAACCGCGGAGGACATGTCCCTGTGGATGCTTTCCCAATATCACGGCCGCCTCCTTTCCCCCGCGCTGATGAAACAATATCATGCAGCCGGAGCCATCGGTCCGTACGGCATGGGCTGGCTTGCAGACCAAGACGAATCCGGCGGCCGAACGATCTCCCATAGCGGCATTTTCTGGACGTACAAGTCGGAAGAAATGGTTTATTTGGACGAGCAGATGGGCATCGCGGTGATGTTTAATTCCGGTTTAAACGCTTTTGTAAATTACTCGGCTTTTATCGATGGAATCGAGGATATTATGAGGGGGGAGAAGCCCGAAACCTCTTTTCTGAACGGCCGAAACATGGAAACGATCATGATTGTGCTGATCCTCGCTACGCTTGTATGGGGCGTGTATGCCTATTTTCGCATCCGTCGGAGGAACAAACGCCTAACGATCAGCAAATTGATTTTGATAACGGTCGGAAGGCTGATCCCTATCCTAATTCTCTTGTCCCTGTCCCCATTGGTGACGTTTATCGGCGGAGGACGCGTGCTGCCTTGGTTCGGCATCTGGACTACCCTGTCGTCTCCAATCATATGGCTTGTTGTATGGTCGCTTGTCAATTTCGTGCATTTGGCTTGCTATTATTACGTCTATGTTCAGAATACAAAGAACGGCCGTTTGGAGGCCGACTACCGATAATGCCACAAACGCTAATGCATATCACTAAAAAACGAACCCACACTTGCGGATAAAATAACGATTGCGTGTACTAACAACACGATATTCCGATTTTAATTCAGATTTCACCCTTTCGATTTCAACACGATTTTCCGAATATCCAAAAAAGGAGCACGGCGCTGGCGCTGTGCTCCTCTTTATGCTGGCTGTGCGTGAGGTCACGCTTCTAGTCTCCGCCTGCTTGAAGATAGGTGCGGAACACAATATCCTGGTCGTAGTTGCCGAATCCTTCCCCGTAAATCGTCAAGCCGCCAACATGAACAGCGCTCTCGGGCACTGCCAGCTTCAGCATCCATTCATTGCGCACCTTGACGATATCCTCCAGGGTGACATCCGACAGCCGCTGGCCGTCCAGATACGTTCCATCCGCTGTCACCCGTATGATCTTGAGCCAGCCATACTGGTTGACCGTCCACCAGGCCGGGGTCAGTCTCCCCCTGCCGTCGCCGGAATCGCCGGGGCTCGTCCATACTCCAAGCAGCGTATCGTTCAGATAAAAATGAATATCCGAAGGCCAGTCCGCAAGGACGCCCGGCGCTTCCGACCCTATTTCCAGCGAAATCTCGATTTCCTCCAGCTGCTGGCCTCCCAGCACATAGTTCGGAATCCGGTATTCCACATATCCCTTGCCGAACCACAGAATGCGGGCATGCATCCGCTGCGGCTCATGAAAGTATCGGGGATCATCGTACTGGCCGATGATGTGCGCAAGCGTTGCCAGCCCGCAGGTCGGATGCACCTCAAAGCCGGAATAATGGCCAACGGGAACGGAAACCTCCTGATATTCACGCTTCGTGTCTGCTTTTTGCGGAATACTCAGCTCCACCCGGCTCACCGCCAGCGAACATATCTTGTGCGTTCCTCCGCCGCGCCGGATCAGTTGGGTATTAATGAGCCCTCCCCTCTCCAGCTTCTTCGTATGCATCGTCACGATCGCGCTGCTAAGTCCAAGCGCGGCTGCCAGCTCCTTCACATTCATGGGCTGCTCCGCCAGCAGCTCCAGAATATGCAGACGGACCTCGCTTGCCAAAGCCTCATATAAGGGCAGCCATTTGCGGTCTGTATTTGCGCGTATCATTCCATATTCTCCCTCTACCTGTCTAATTAACAAAATCATTAATTCAAATGACTTCCAAAGAAAAGCTTGAAACGGCTTTCATTTTCGTGTTTAATAGGGGTGCAGATATTTATTTATATTAACCGATTTATATATTTATTAATTTAACATGAGGTGATAACCATGTCAAACAAAGCGAAAATGGTCGTGGACAAGGATTTTACAATCGGTGAAGTGGACAAACGAATCTACGGATCGTTTATCGAGCATTTGGGAAGAGCTGTTTATGGCGGTATTTATGAACCGGGCCATTCGTCCGCGGATGAACAGGGTTTCCGCGGCGATGTGCTGGAGCTCATCAGAGGCATTGATGTGCCGATTGTCCGTTATCCGGGAGGCAACTTCGTCTCCGGCTACAACTGGGAAGACGGCGTAGGACCGGTCGAATCCCGCCCAAGCCGTCTGGAGCTGGCCTGGCGGACCGTGGAGCCCAATCTGTTCGGACTGAACGAATTTGCGGATTGGTGCCGCAAGGCGGGCACCGAAGCGATGATGGCCGTCAACCTCGGCACCCGCGGACCAGAGGAAGCCCGGCAGCTGGTGGAATACGCCAACCATCCCTCAGGCACCTATTGGAGCGACCTGCGCGCTCAGCACGGCTATAAAGAGCCCCATCATATCAAAACCTGGTGCCTCGGCAATGAAATGGACGGCCCTTGGCAAATCGGCGCCAAAACAGCAGCCGAGTACGGCAGAATCGCAACGGAAACGGCGAAGGTGATGAAATGGGTCGACCCCTCCCTTGAGCTTGTGGCCTGCGGCAGTTCCAATCTTGGCATGCCGACCTTCCCGGAATGGGAAGCTACCGTGCTGGATCTGTGTTATGACCATGTCGACTATATTTCACTTCACACCTATTACGGCAACCGCGACAAGGATTCCGCCAATTTCCTGGCGCAGTCCATGGGCATGGATTCCTTCATCAACACGGTCATTTCCACAGCCGACTATATCCAGGCCAAGAAACGCGGCAAGAAGAAAATCAATCTCTCCTTTGACGAGTGGAACGTCTGGTATCACTCGAATGACGCCGACAGGCAAATCGAGCCGTGGACCGTCGCGCCCCCGCAGCTTGAGGATATTTACAATCTAGAGGATGCGCTGCTTGTCGGCTGTATGCTGATCAGCATACTCAAGCGCGCCGACCGGGTCAAAATGGCCTGTATTGCCCAACTGGTCAATGTTATCGCCCCGATCATGACAGCAAACGGCGGCGCGGCCTGGAAACAAACCATCTATTATCCGTATATGCATGCCAGCATCTTCGGCCGGGGGACGGCACTGGTGCCGCTGATTCATTCACCGAAATATGATGCCAAAGATTATACAGATGTTCCTTACCTGGAAGCAGTAGCCGTTCATAATGAAGAGCAGAGCGAGGTCACGATTTTTGCGGTCAACCGCAATCTTACGGAATCCCTGCCGCTGGATATTGATCTGCGCAGCTTCGGCAGTTTCACTCTCATCGAGCATATCGTGCTGGAGCATGACGACCTGAAGGCTGCCAACACGCTGGAGACGCCGGACCGCGTGGCTCCCCACCCCAATGGCAGCGCAGTTGTAACCGGCAGCACCGTCGAAGCCCTGCTCGGCAAAGCTTCATGGAATGTCATTCGCCTCAAGCTGGCTTAAGCTTAAAGCGGTCATGGCGCAGCTAAATAAAGGCCCCGCTCGTTTAAACAAGCGGGGCCTTTGGCGTTTCCCTCGTTCAGGGCCGCTCTTTCAGTCCGATGGGAGTCACAAGTCCGTCCATGCTGATCCTGTTTTTCTTCTGGTGATAGGCTTCAAGGCCCTCTTCCCCCTGCTTATCCGCCCACAGCTTCAGCGTATTTCGTTCGCCCTCGTAGGAGAAGAAGGGCACACTGAAGCCGCAGGAGGTCTTCACGGTTTCAACAGATACGTGCACGATCTGGCGTGCGCCCGGCATCATCTGAAAGCTGCCGATTAACGCCTGCCATTCCTCGGTTCCAGGCAGAACGACTCGCCCTCTACCGTACAAGCGGAGAATCATCGGCGGGCCCTCCACCGCAATAAACATCAGCGTAATACGGCCATTCTCCAGCAGATGCGCGCTTGTTTCATTGCCACTGCCGGTCAGGTCGAGATACGCCACCTCGTTCGGCGAGAAGATACGCAGCGCGTCGTAGCCTTTTGGCGAAATGTTGACATGCCCATCCTCCTGCAGCGGAGCAGAGCCTACAAAAAATAAGTGCTGTTTGCGGATAAAGGCCTCATGTTCCAGAAGCATAGCTTCAAATTCTTTTCCCATAGCCAATCACCTCATTACAGAAAGTCATGCCTTTATTATGAGGGATAGGATGCTACTATTGAAGTATTTAAAACATACAATCTTTATAGACATCTCCTATAGATGGTCGTCTGTATATCAGGCTGCCTTCAGCATGACGCTGAATCTGACGCCGCGGGGAATATTCTCGATAAGATAGGCAGCGCCATGCGCATCAAGTACCTTACTGACAATATACAGGCCCAGTCCGCTGCCCCCCGTTGCCCGGCTTCGCGACTCTTCGGTCCGGTAGAATGGCTCGAACAGCCTCGGCAGCTTGGCTTCATCCAGATGAGCGCCAGTATTCACAACCTCCAGCCTGTACTGCCGCTCCCGGGGGCCCTCTCTCCTCGATCCGTCTGCAAGGCAGTGCGCGCTTCCTCCGATTCCGGCAGGTGCATCCAGCGATCCCGTCTCTTTTACGGACTCCGCCACTTCTATAATGCGTACGTAAATCCGCTCGCCCTCGCCGGAATATTGAACCGCATTGCCGATAATATTGGCGACGGCCTTGGCCATCAGCCGTTCATCGGCGGCAATGATCGCTTCGGAAGGCAGCTCGCAGGCGATTTCCATGTCCTTGACCTCGGCCAGATAGCTGATGTTGTCCACTGATTCGCGGACCAGTCCCGCCAGGTCTATTTGCTGCATCTGCGGAAGGAAATCCCGGCTCTCCAGCTTGGACAGATCCAGTATCTCATGCACCAGCTTATCCATATCGCGCATGATTTTATAGGACTGCCTCAGATAGGTATCACGGTCGCGGTAAATCCCTACATTGCCAATCATCGCTTCCAGTTGGCCGCTGACCGCGGTGATGGGCGTCTTCAGCTCATGCGAGATCGTCGCGACAAATTCACGCCGCTTCTTCTCCTGCTCGCGCTCCTGTTCAATATCATCCTTCAATTGGGCGTTCGCTTCCTGCAGCTCCACCATGGTCGAGCGCAGATTGATCGCCAGCTTGCTCAGGCTCTGCGACAGCTCCCCAATCTCGTCGCTGGATTTCAACGGACTTGCAGCCGCGGAGAAATCGAGCTTCGCCAGTCGGCGCGCCACATTATTCAAACCCAGCAGCGGACGGGCAATCAGCCGGGAGTAAATGGATGCTCCTCCGACAGCAATAAGCAAAATGGCAATCAGCATGTAAGGGAGAAAACGCAAAATAACATCCGAGGCTTCATCGATAGGCTGCAGCGGTGAATTTACCGTCAACGTGAAAGACTCGTCGCTTTCGGCAAAATGAATCGTCCGGCTGACCGTCAGCATATTCATGCCTGAAGCAGCGGCCCGTTCCGGGCCAAACCGCTCCTGGTTCGGCCGCAGCTTGCGAAAGCCCGGAAAATCAAACCCGGTTCCCGCTCCTTCAATAAACCGCATCAGATCGGAAGGCAAGAGCATCTGTCCGTTGGCATCCCGCACCCGCAGCATCGCGTTATGCTCCTGTCCGAATTGCAGAATAAGCGGAATCGCATTCTCATAATCCTTGCCATCTACGTCCTGAACAAGTTCGTTCACGCCGCTCTCCAGCCGTGACTGCTTGAAGGACTTATAATAACCGGGCAGCAGAAAATACAGCGTCAGGTAGATCAGCAGTGCGGACACCACAAGCAGCGCAGCGGTAATGGTGAAGATTTTGATCGTAACGCCCCCGCGCCTCATCCTTCCACCTCTGCGGGTGTATTCTCCCATGCATAACCGACCCCTTTGACCGTCCGTATAACGGAAATACCGAGCTTCTTGCGGATGTTCTTGATGTGAGCGTCTACAATTCGGGAATCCCCAAAATAATCGTAGCCCCATATTTTGTCGAGCAGCATATCACGGGTCATGATACGTCCGGTATTGGTCAACAGTACATTCAGGATATCGAATTCTTTGGTGGTCGTATCGATTAGCTGTCCATCGACGTAAACCTTATAGGCATCGGCGTCCATTCGCAGCCTGCCGCCATAAAGCAGCTCGCTTTGTTTCAATGTGCTCTTGGTGCGGCGAAGAACGGCCTCGACCCGCTTCATCAGCACCTGGAAGGAAAATGGTTTGACGACATAATCATCGGCCTGCATTTCAAAAGCCCGCAGCTGATCCTTCTCTTCGCCAAGCGCCGTCAGTACAATAATCGGCATGTCGGACTTCTCCCGGATCATCCTGCAGACGGTATAACCATCGAGATGAGGCATCATAATATCAAGAATGACCAGATCATAAGTCTGCTGCTGAATTTTGTCCCAGCCTTCGCGGCCATCGCTGGCGACCTCCACTTCATAGTGCTGCGAGCGCAGAAATTCTGCGATCAGCTCCTGAATATATTGATCGTCTTCAATGACGAGAATTTGTGACGGCATAAACGATAGCCCCTGTCCTCTTACTGGAATAGGCACATTATATCCCCTTAATATGAAAATGACATGAACATCGGCTAAAAAAGGACTGAGTGCCCCTAAGAATCGATCTCAAAAACCGGCAAAAAAACCGTTAGAATATTCTAACGGCCTTTTACGGAATCAACCATTTAACAGGATGCATAATTCAGCGGGTTAAATCCTTTATTAATGGATTTCCCCTTATTGCCGCGGCTCCTTGGCCAGCTTCTCCTGCGCCATCCGCACCAGTTCCCTGACCATGGATCCGCCTATGCGTCCCCCCACATGTCCCACCGATTCCGTAGTCAGCTCGCCATTATCCCCCTGCTGAAGAGGAACGCCGAGAGATTTGGCAACCTCATATTTCACATCGTCCGGACGGCTCGGGTCGACGGCATAGCCTTCCCTGCGCATCACTTCCGCTTTAAAGGCGCTCATCTGCTGGCTTACTCCGGGCACAACATGGTTTCTTCTGCCTCTTCTGGCCATTTAGGCTCCACTCCTTTTACCGGGTTGATCTTCGGTTAGCTTTCCCCGGTCCAGCGGAATCATGCGGCTACGCAAAAACATCCACCCTTTCACCGGTTAAGGCATGTGGAGTGGATGCGTCTTTTGGAACAGTCCTTTTAATCGAACCATCCTTTTTTCTTGAACCAGAGATACATACTGACGCCAAGCGCGAGCATGATCAGAAGAACCCCGAAATATCCGGCATTCCAATTCAATTCAGGCATGTTGTGAAAATTCATTCCGTATACGCCGGCAATGAAGGTGAGCGGCATGAAGATCGTCGTAATGACCGTCAATGTTTTCATAATAGTATTCATCCGGTTTGCACTGAGCGACATATAGTGATCCCGCATATCGGATGTCATATCGCGGTTGGAATCCACCATCTCCGAAAGCTTCAGCAGATGATCATGAATATCAGTAAAAAACATCAAATAATGACCCATTCCATCAATCCGCTGCGTGTTGATTACCCGGTACAGCAAATCCCGCATCGGCAAAACCGTTTTGCGCAGCTTCAGCAGCTTGTTCCGGATATCAAAAACTTCACTGAGCTTTCCCTGAATCTCCACATCATCTTCTTCCGCCTCGAATTCAAGCAGCTGGTCCTCAATGGCTTCCACAGCCGGAAAATAATGATCGACCAGCTCATCCATAACCAGATAAGCCGCATACAGCGGGCCATGGTCTTCAAACTGGGGCTTGCGCAGCATCTTGGACCAGGCTTCATCGATCTCCGGCAGCGGTTTCCAATGGAAGGTGACGACAAAGCCCGGACCTACGAACATATCCACCTCCACCGGCCGCAGCGCTTTATCGTTCATCGCATGCATAACGAAGAAATGAATATCTTCATAGTGATCCATCTTTGGGCGCTGCATATGAATCAGACAGTCTTCAATCGCAAGCGGGTGAAAATGAAAATAGGAGTCGAGCAGTTCCACTTCTTCTTCGCTCGGCTTGCAAAAATCCACCCAGATCCATCTCGCCTGCTCCCGGTCGATATCCTGTACAGGCGTATGCTCGATCAGCTGCCGATCCTTCGTAACCACTAACGTACGAATCATATGCGTACTCCATCCACTATTTTCTTACCATTGTAGCATTGGCGATTTGCGGGAAGCAATTTTAGCCAAATCCGGACAGGTTCATATCCCTCCCGCCAACCACCCGGCTCCTTAGCTCTTGAACCGGAGGTACCATCATCCAACGCTGTCCGGGCGCCGATCCTTCCCTCTACTTGCTCTCGACCCTACTAAACTGCGGCAAATAGTCCGCATTTGCGCGAAGGATTTCATCCAGTACCGCCTTCGCCACCTGCTCGTCGCCCACCAGCGGATGCACTGTCAGCGCCTGCAGAGCGGAGCGGTAGTCGCCGTGAACCGCCGCTTCGATCGTTAGTTCCTCGTAAGCTTTCACCACTTGCAGCAGCCCTCGGATTTGCGGTGGCAGCGGCTTGCTCAGCGCCAAAGGATGCGGTCCGTCGGACTTGATGACGCAGTTGACCTCGATCGCCACATCATCCGGCAGACAGGCAATGATGCCGTTGTTGCGAACGTTCACGACCTGAATGTCGCCGGTATCGTTGTAGATCGACTTCATCAGCTGCACCGCCGCCTCCGAATAATAGGCACCCCCGCGCTTCTCCAGCTGCGGCGGCTTTGAGGTCAGCTCCGGCCGCTTGTAGAGCTCGAACAGTTCGGCTTCCACTTCCTTCACGTCATCCGCTCTCGTCTTGCCCGTCTCCCGGTGTTTGACGCTCATCTCGCGGTACATTTCATCCTTCATATAGAAGTACCGGTGATACGCGCACGGGAGCGCCCCCAACGAACGAATGAACTCCGCATCCCACTCCAGATCGGGAATGTTCTTCATCGAGATGCCGCTGGCGCCCGCCACCCGCTCCAGGAAGTCCGCCGTCTGGTCCTTGCCGTCAATGACGAGCCGCATCGTCCAGTTCAGATGATTGATGCCGGCCATCTCAATGAACAGCTCCGACGCGTCGACCCCGTAAAGCTCGGCGATCTGCATTTTCGTACTGATCGGGAGATTACATAGCCCGACGCTCCGTATTTTCGAATACTTGGAGACGGCCTCCGTGACGATGCCCGCAGGGTTGGTGAAATTGACCAGGAACGCGTCCGGCGCCAGCTCCTCCATCTCGCGGCAAATGTCGAGAATGACGGGAATCGTGCGAAGCGCCTTGGCGAAGCCGCCTGCGCCCGTCGTTTCCTGACCGATCAATTGATAGGCCAACGGGATTTTCTCGTCCCGGGAGCGGGCGTCGAGCATGCCGACGCGAATCTGCGTGGACACGAAATCGGCCCCGCGGATCGCTTCCCGCCGGTCAAGCGTGACGTGCAGCTTGATCGGCTTGCCACTCGCGTCAATCATGCGTTGCGCCAGCTCGCCGATAATGCGCAGCTTCTCCTCCCCCGGCTTCACGTCCGCCAAATACAGCTCGGAGACCGGAAATACGTCATGATAACGGATCAGTCCTTCGATAAGTTCTGGCGTATACGACGAACCACCTCCGATTACCGCGATTTTCAGCTGTTTTTTCTTCATTTCGAATGTCCTCCAAACTGTTCATAGTTCGCGATGATCTCATCCGTTGCGGGAATGCCCAACCGGTCCATCGCCAGCAGGACCGAGCCGAAGACAGGGGCCATCTTCGGAATGACGAACGAGCAGTTCGAGTGCTCCGTGCCCGCTTCCTTCATTAATGCTTGCAGCAGCAGCGGATTGCGGCCGTTCTGCAAAATGCTCCCCGTCAAAACGACCGGAATAGCCGCCCCATCAAAATCGCCTAGCTTCCGAATGACGGTTGCGGCGGACTTGCCGAGCTCCAGGCCCATCTCTGTCAGCAGCTCGCGGGACAGCCAGTCGCCCCCCGCGGCCGCCTCGTGCACGATCAGCGCCAGCTCCAGCGGAGCTTCGGCGATGTTGTCGTCCAGATAACGCTCAATCATCGCCTCCATGCCGGTGAAGCCGAGCCCCTCTGGCACCTTCCGGATCAGCTCGCTATAAGGCTCTCTGCCCTCCCACGACCGGATCGTGCGGCCGAAAGCCTGCCGGGCCAAATAGTAGCCGCCCGCCCGGTCGCCGAACAGCTCGTCGAAGCCGCCGACCTGGACGACCGCGCCTGCGCGGTTCCGGCCTGCCGCGTTCGTGTTGCTCCCGCAGACGAGAACGACGCCCGTGTAGGCAGGACTGCCGATGCGCAATCCTTCCATCGTGTCGCACACGATAGCCCACTGGCGCAGCTCCAGCTGCTTGGCGATTTCCGGCTGAAGCTTCTCCAGATCGAAGGGACGATCGGCGCCCGCTAGACCGAACTGGACGAATTCCAGCTCCTCCTCGCGGATCCCTGCCTGCCGCAGCGCCTGGCGGAGCGCATCGCTCATATTCGCCACCGCGGCGGAGGCGCCGATCATCTGATGATTGCCGCAGCCCGATAATCCTGAACCCAGTACGGAGCCGCGTTCATCCGTTACGATGGCGAACGTCTTGCTGCCGCCGCCGTCTATACCCGCTAAATACATGCTGCCCGACTCCTTTGCTATTGTGACTGTGCCTACGCCGCGCAACCGTTTGGCGTAATCGACGTTTTCATACGGAACAAATCTCCCATATTTGTTACTACCAATAAATGAATACTAATATTCATCACTATAAATGTCAATATCATTTCTTTTTGGAGCCGGTTATCGACCGCACTATCGATGAATCCCCTTCCAGCACCGGTTTTTGTTTCTGCGCTTTTACAATAAAATCAATATCTCACTTTCATTAACGGATACACGAGCAAATAACGATTATCACACAACTTGAATTTATTTAAAATTCAATAATAAAACAAAACAACTCCGCCTAATTTGTTACTACAATATTATTGTTTTGTTCCATCGATTGTCTATGCTATAATGAACCGAGTCTACTAGCGGAGGGAATTTGTAATGACAAAGAGAAAAAACAATTCCTTGTATTTTAATATTAAGGAGCAATTGCTCAAACAAATCCAGTCGGGCGTCTACTCGGTCGGTCAGAAGCTCCCGACGGAAGCCGACCTGTGCGAATTATACAGCGCCAGCCGGACGACGATCCGCCTTGCCCTCAGCGAGCTGGAAGTGCAGGGCATTCTGGAACGGATTCAGGGCAAAGGCACCTTCGTGAAGCGCAAGGAGCTTCAGCTCATCCAGACGCGCAGCTTCACCGAAGACGTGCTGATGCAGGGCAAGGAACCGACGAGCAGAATCGTCGAGGCCAAAGTTATCCCCGCCGAAATGCCGCTGAACGAATTCCTTCACGTTCCGCAGGATGCTCCGGTCAACCAGCTGCTGCGGGTGCGCTACGCCGACAACGAGCCGCTTCTCTACGAACATACTTATATCGCATGGAGCCTGGCTCCCGGCCTCGTCAACGATTATACCGATGGCTCGCTGTTCTCTTTCCTGGAGACGAAGCACAACCTGAAGGCACATCGCTCGGTGGAGCAACTGAAGCCGATCCTGGCCGACAAGACGGCCAAAAAGCTGCTCGGCATCAAAGAAGGCTCACCCTGCCTGCAAGTGAAAACCTTCACCTACCTGGCGGACAATACGCCGCTCGAATACAGCTTCGGCGTCTTCCGCGGGGATTTCCCCAGCTACACTATCGAAAGGCATTTCTAATCCTCGAAGGGCTGGACAACTGAGCAGCCCGAATAAATCCGAAGCTAAAGAAGATCGCCTTCGTCGGCGATCTTCTTTATTGTCGCGCCTCGGAAGAGGGGGAATCACCCCTTGGGTCATCCCCCGCCGCCGCTTTCCAGTCCCGCGTCTATTCCTTGATGATGCCGAAGTAGCGGCCCATCCAGTATGGCAGCGTGAAGACCGAGCCGGCCTCCATCGTGCCGCCATTGTAATTGTAGTTCGGGTTAGGTGCACCAGCTTGCTCGTCCGCAGAGAACGGGTTGCCGTTGTTCTTCATTGTGCGCCGCTCGTCCGGCGCCAACACATAATTGCTCTGCTTCCGATCTTTATCGCGGTCACCAGGCTCGATGTAGAAGACGTCCTGACGGTTATTCTGAACCGGGAACGTAACCTGAAACTCCGGCAGCCGGTACAAGTAGCGCACGGCCGCCTGCAGATCGATATCCGTCCGCTCCGGATGCGCCAGCTGATACAGGAATGTATAGAACGGGTTCTCCTCGCGCTTCTCGTTCTCGAACCATTGATCGAAGGCGCTCACGATCTGCTGGCGTTTGCCGGGCTCCTGCTCATGGGTGACCAGAATGAAGAGCGCGAACCAAGCCAATTCCTCGTCAGAATAGTTGATATATTGCGTCCAATCGTTGTGCAGCGTAGCATTGGCGTTCGTGTTATACTCGGTCACATTGTCCCGGTTTACGACCTTGTTGTCGTTGTCGTTATAGGCGTTCGTCGCTTGCCGGACCAGCCTGCGTTCGATATATTCGTTGGCCATGCCGATATAGCCTTTACCGTTCACATAGGGCTCTCCCTTGCTGTATTCACCGTCGAAAGCCATATTGTATGCGGCCTCGTATTTCGCCGCATCCGCCGGGAATTTCGCCGCCGTGATGAAGTTGGCCGCCTTCAGCGCCGCCATGACCTCCAGCGCGTTCAGCGGAGCGTCCTCGTAGCCGTAGGAAAGCGCGTCATTGCCCGCTCCGTCGACGCCTACATGGAATTTCCATTGTTCCTGCTGCTCCATGACCGCTCTGTTGTCGTTGAAATATTTGCCAAACCATTTCGACCACTGCGTCGATTTACCCGTTGCATCTTCAATATAATAGTGTTCGTCCTTCAGAATAAGTTCCGTCATGCGATGCGTCGCTTCTTCGACGTAGTCCTTCAGCTGCTCCAGTTCCGGGTCGTTGCTGTTGCCGATGAAGTATTTGTAAGCTGCGTAGAACAACGCATAATGTCCGATTACTTCATCTGAAGACGTGTCCGCCTTGTAGACGATCTGGTTCATGTCAATATGACCATCCAATATCGCCGTATCCGGGAACAAATCGTTGAAGAATGCCGGAATTTGCTCGTACACCGGCACCGTCAGTTGGAACAACGGCTTGTTGTCAACGCCGGTCGTCTTGTCAACTTTGACAAGCACGTTGTTCGTAGCTGCTGTAATGACAGGAAGAACCTGAGATATCATTTCGTCTTCCTGGCCCTCATTTTCGATTACTCCAACAATTGTTTTAATATCCTCCCCAAGCTTCTGGCCTTCGGGGCGGGTTTTGTTCAGCTCTGCGATAGCCTCGTGGCTCAAGCCGAGACCGTTGTAGTTCATGACGTCTGTCCCGCCTGACGGAAAGAGGGTATCGCCTTTCTTCTTCATGGCATCTTCAGTCACGCGTACCATCGCATAGCCGATCGGTGCTTTGTCCGTCCGCTTCATGCTCGGAATAATGCCATTCGGATTGACCGCATCCGGTCCCACGAAGTGTTGGAACCAGAAGCCATTCTGACTTTGGAAGCCATAGATCGAATTGCCCGTCGTCTGTGCATGCGCCTCGGAAGTAAGCATGTACGAACGCGCCGGGAATCCGTTGCCCCGTCCGGATACATAATCCAGCAGCAGCACCGCCTTCGTCGCTCTCGTCGCCGATTTCTTCGCATCCGCAATTTCCTGGAGCTGCTCCGGCGAGGGGCTGGCGCCGTACTGCTCCTGCAGCGCCTTGTACCTGAAAATCTCCCCGATGGCGTACATGCTCGTCCACAGCCCGTCGTTGTCGTCCGTCTTCGGAGTACCTTTGAACACGCCTGTCGATGAATTATAATCGACCGCGTCGAAACCGGGGTTCGTTTCCGTAAAGGTAAAGGGCGTCCCGGTAATCATGCCACGCCGGTCATTGACGGGCGTGATCAGCTTCTCGTACGTAAACGACTTGTCGTACAACGTCCGCTTCGGCATGGCGATATGCGTTACGCCGCTGGCGGTCCGGACCCATACCCCGCCAGCACCGTCGCTGGCCAATCCCGTCACGAGGTCGTCTCCGCCGTATAAATAACGCGGCCCTGCCATATACTGCACGATGTCCTTCGCGTCTTTTTCCTTGAAATTGACCCGCTGCAGCCCGTTCTTCGTACCAATCCAGTAAACGCCATCCGCATCCTTCACTACGCTCGTGACATCGCCGATCACCGAAAGTGGCAGAAATTCGAGGGCATTCGTATCCGTTACCCATTGAATCGTGGCAGGGATGGAAGAGGAGCCCGCCTTGTAATAAGTCATTTCCTTCATCTGCACCGGTTCCAGTTGGACGGTGGAATATCCGGCGGCCGGGTCCTTCGCCGCATAGGCCGGCATCACGGGGAGCGTGAACAATACGGAAGCCGCCAATACGCCCGCAATCAGTTTGCCTTGCTTCTTCATCATGAACATTGAGAGATCCCCTTTCTCTTACTGGTAAATATGCGATACACCGTTCTTGGTTATGGCGTAAACGCCGGTGCTTCCGTCCGCAATGAGCAGCAGCACCTTATTATCTGTCAGTTGACTGTTGTCTGTCGTGTAACTCTTCATCGCATTATTCGCCAGGCTGATTCGCGTCACGCCGTTGTCCGTGCCGATCCAAAGCGTTGTCCGCGCACCGTTCAGAACGGAGGTGTTGACGCCCCGCAAGGATGCGAAAATGGACGGTTTGATATCAAAATCATGGTTGACGAAGGTGGTCGCATTCGTCATGTCGGGCATGACAACCTTCGGATTCGCGGTAGAAGGCTTATAGGTCGGGTCCTGAATGAAGGCGATGTATTGCTTGACCAGCCCTTCCGCTCCCGTCTCCGCGAATGCGCTCAGCGCCTCGTCGTAACTGTACAGCCGTGTCGGCTGCTCTATTGGCGGATTTGTACCCGGCGTTTCCGTACCCGGTGTTCCCGTGCCCGGATTTTCCGTGCCTGGCGTTTCCGTGCCTGGATTTTCCGTGCCTGGCGTTTCCGTGCCTGGCGTTTCCGTGCCCGGCGTTTCCGTGCCCGGTGTTTCCGTGCCCGGCGTCCCTGTGCCTGGCGTTCCCGTGCCCGGCGTTCCCGTGCCTGGCGGCGTCGTCGTTTCGTTCCCTTTGGTCACTGTTTCGCCGCCGATCTTAACTTCACCCGCCGTCAAGTTCAGCTTGCCGGGCTTCTTGGCCAGCGCGACGCCGGGCGCATTGACCGTCGCCGTCCCGATTTCACCTTCGCCGGTTACGGTGGCACCGGCGTTCGCCGTGAAATTTTTAACCTTTGCCTTTGCGCCAAGAGCGATGCGGCTGCCGCCTGCACGGCTCGAGACCCTCAGATCGGCAATGGTCGACTCCCCCACGTTCAACGAAGCCGCCGCATTCACGTTCAATAGCTGCACCGGTCCGGACACACCCACTTCATTCGCGCCTTCAATGTTGAAGCTCTCGATGGGGTTCTCCGTTCCGTTGTCTACCTGGGCGCCGGAGATGACATCCACGGCTGGAACCGAAGAGCTACCGCTCAGTGCGACTCGCACAGGAGCGGAGCGCTTGTTCACGGCGATTCTGCCCGCCTTGACGTTTTTCAGCTTAATGCTGTGGCTTCCCCCGCCATTGACGTAGATCGTACCGCCGATCTCCGCATTCTCGATCGTGAGATCGCCTTCTCCGACGCCTGCCGTAATATACAGATGACCGGACAGTTTTACACCCGATAAGGTGCCGCCCGCAGTATTCACCACGAGGTTCTTGCCTGCAAGATCGGAATGGGTGCCCGTATCCGCGACCAGCTTGCCCATTACGTTATTGATCATCTTAACCGCTTCGGCTCGGGTCAGCGCTTTCTTCGGCTGAAACGCGCCCTCCGGCGTCCCCGTCACATAGCCGGCTTCCTTCATTGCGTATACGGCTGCCTTGCTCCAGGAAGCGATCTTGGTATCGTCCTGGAATGGCTCTACTTCCTTGACTGCAGGAGAAACGGTGAATACCCGGTAGAGAATAAGTGCGGCTTGCTCACGCGTCAAGGTTTCGAGCGGAGATATTTTGCCGTCGGTGCCGCCTTCCAAAGCACCCGACGCCACCGCCTTGGCGATCTCCGAAGCGTACCATGCGTTCTCCGGCACGTCAGGGAAGGTCCGATCGCTTTTCTCCGTGAAATTAAACACCCGGTTGATGAAGGTGATGAATTCAGTTTTCAGGACGCCGTTGTTAGGCAGAACATAACCGTTCTCATCCCCTTTAAGCAGACCAAGCCCCTTCCATTCGGCAATCTCCGCGCTGGCCCATCCCGGAATAGGCTCTTGCGCCTTCGGCGCCGATGCCGCCGCCGAGACGGATGCGAGCGATAGCGTCATCACCGATGTCAAGGCGATTGCGGTCATGCCTTGCTTCCATTTGTACTTCATGCGTCTTCCTCCTTCAAGTTTCGTGAAGCTGGTCTCCATGGCTATCGACATAATAAATTTGCTTCCAAAGCCTGCAATTGGCGATTCCCGGTTTCCTCATTCGTTTCATGCCCTTCCCCTGCTTGTGCTCTACAATACCGAAAGCGATTACATCGCATTCAGCCGCCTGTCCTTGCCCTCACCTCCCTACCGGATTCGATTATCCATTTTGTAGTAACATTTCAATCACATTGTATTTTTAATAATAACAAATTGTCAATATGCTAATTTGATAATAACAACATTAAGAATGAAAAATCGCGGCCAGCCCTGACCTGCCTGGATTTTCAAGAAAGAGGCCAGATCGGCGTCTGGCAGGAAGGAAAAATAATGAACGGCATTAACCACTAACCCCGTTAGTTTTCTTCCTATTCCTCGCGTTCCGCTGTATGTTTCTCCCATTCCTCCATCCCCTTCCGGCACAGCCCCTGTGTATCCGTGCTCCTGGAAAAACCGGCAGCCCTCTGTTCGATATTTCACAGCAATTTCAATAAGCTTTAAAGAAATACATTGACATTATGTTGGTATCATTAATAATATTAAGATGAGTTGTTACTACAAATCGTCGAAACGATATACAAGTTGCACTCTTGCCCCGGGGGGCTGCCGGATCACCGGAGGAATGCGTTTTATCGATACGTACAAGGGGGGGTGTCCGATGTCTGTAACTCTGTAGCCAGAGGCTTCTGGCGGGAATGAAAACGCTATAATCCGACATACTCCTGCCTCTATCCGACCGACGCACCGCTGCTCGCGGAAGCGCTCACCCGCTTCGACTTCGAGTATGGCTACGGCGACCGGGACGAGGCGATGCTGAGCTGGCGCAAGTCGCGGACGAGATGGCCGCCGCCGCCGAAGCGCTGCGCGCAAACAGTGCGGACGACTCGGCCCTCCTGCAGGAGCTCGGACGCTGGCTCGATAAGTACGCCGAAGGCTGCTCGCTACTCAAGGATGGAATTGACTCTCTGAGAGGCGGCGGGGATTAGCGGGGACTGACCTCCATTCTGGCACGATACGACGCCTACCGGCAGGATCGGACCTGCGTGTTCGGCGATGTTCTGATTGCATTCCTGACTAAACTGGCGGAACAAGGCTACACCCTATAAGAGGTTGTTCAAAAAGTCCGCTTTTGATGACGAAGTCATTCAGGAAGTAATGCGCATCGAATCTTGAATTCAGCCGGGACTAAGTGTATGCTTCCGAAGCTGGTTTTCTTACGAAAACCCTCAGGTGCTCACGTAGGTTTTGCCTACGCTACGCTCCTCATTCCCTAGCTTCTTTCAACCTTCTCGGTCCTGAAAAGTCTACTTTTTGAACACGCACTATAGATAGAACAAGTAAAAATTAAGGGAGCGATTCACGATGGGGAAATGGATAATGGGACTGGCGGCAACCGTACTGGCCGGCGGAATAGCGGGTTGTTCCGGCAACTCGGACAATGGCGGTAACGCAGGCAGTGCCGGAAATGAAGCTGCCTCAGGCAAGGATAAGTCCGTTACGCTGCGTATCGCCATGGGCTCGCCCGGCGAAGGCTTGATCAAGGTGTGGGAGGATATCGGCAAGCAATTCGAGAGCCAGCACGGGAACGTGAAGGTGGAGTTTAACTTCCAGGACGACGATACGTATCAAACGATCGGCTTGCCGAACCTGCTGAGCGGCAAGAACGCCCCCGATCTGTACTTTGAATGGGCCGGCGAGCGGCTGAAGACGAAAGTTAAGGACGGTTTCGCCGCGGACTTGACGGAGAAGCTCAAGAGTTCCGGACTCGGAGACATGTTCGAAGAAGGCACTTATAACGGCATGGTCATCGACGGCAAGACGTACATGATTCCGACCGCGGGCGACGTGACGAATGTGATGTTCTACAACAAGAAAATCTTCGCTGATCAGGGGCTTCAGCCTCCGACGACCTGGGACGAGTTTCTCGCCCTCTGCGAGAAGCTGAAGACCGCCAACATCACGCCGATCGCGGCAGGCAACAAAGATCTGTGGCCGGCGGGCAACTGGATCGCGCATCTGCTCTCCCGCGTTGTGGGCGAACAGGCTTACAGCGAAGTGCTGCAACTGAAGCAGCCGTTTAATTCACCGGATTTCGTGACCGCTTACGGCTATGTGAAACAGTTGTGGGACAAAGGCTACTTGAACGACAGTGTCAATGCGATTGCAGACAATGAGGGCGACATGCTGTTCTTCAACGGCAAGGCGGCCATGCATCCGATCGGCAGCTGGCTCGTGCCTACCGCCGTGGAAGAGGCGCCGGAGCTGGAGCTGGGTTATTTCAACCTTCCGTCCATCGCTAGCGGCAAGGGCGACCAGAACAGTGTCATCGGCGTTTTGAACGGCATGGTGGTCAATAAAAATTCCAAGCTCCTCGACGAAGCCATCGCGTTCATGAAGCTGTACAGCTCGGACGAATCGTCCAAGAAACTGACTGCGGCCGGCGCCGTACCGATTACGAAAACCGGCATCGACAAAACCGCGATGCACCCGCTGTCACTCAGCCTGAACGAGTTGATGCAGAATGCGCCGACGCTCATCTCTCCTCCCGATACGGGATACGCCATCGAAATCGCCAATGCGCTGAACATGGCCACGTCCCAGGTGCTCGGCGGCGTAAAGACGCCGGAAGCTGCTCTGGAAGAGCTGGACAAAACGCTGGCTCCGCTTAAAAAATAGAAAACGCCCAAGGAGGCCTGCCGGCCTCCTTGTTACACGCTTTATGGAGGTGGGTACATGTCCCGCAGATTCAGCTTTTCTCCTTATTTATTTGTCGCCCCCGCCGTCCTCTTGTTCGCCTTCACGATTCTCGTTCCGATCGTCATGACGTTCGCTTTCAGCTTCTATGACTGGAATGGCTTCGGCAAGATGAACTTCGTCGGGTTCGACAACTACGCACGCGCGCTTCAAGACCGGATTTATCTGAATTCCTACTGGCATATTCTGATCTACATCGTCTCGACGGTGTTCCTTGAGGTACTCGTCGGACTTGGCCTCGCAGGTCTCATTACGATGGGCCGCAGGGGCAGCGGACTGTTCCGGGTCGCGTTCTTCATGCCTGTCATGCTGCCCATGATCGTCGTCTCCTACCTGTGGAAATTCGTCTACAACTCGGATTTCGGACTCATCAACTCCTTGCTCAACGCCATCGGGCTGGAGAGCTGGACCCGGGTATGGCTCGGTGATCAGCAGACGGCTCTTATCGCCATCTGCATCGTGTCCGGGTGGGTGTACGCCGGCTTTTACATGACCATTTTCTACTCCGGCATTCAGCGCATCCCCAAGGAAGTCTATGAATCGGCTTACCTGGATGGCGCAAACGAATGGCAAATTTTCACGAAAATCAAAATTCCGATGATCCGCAGCCTCGTGGACACCGGCATTATGCTGTGCGTGCTCACCGGTTTTCAGGCTTTCGATCTATTCTACGTCATGACGAATGGCGGGCCTTACAATTCTACGGAAATCGTCACCACTTACCTGGTTAAAGTTGTGTTCAACCATACGAACATCGGCTACGGTTCCGCCCTGGCTGTCCTGATGACTCTCGTCATCGCCCTGATCGGCCTGATCGCCAACAAGCTGCAGCGGAAAGATTCCGGTACGCTGGAGTATTAGCTCGCGATTGGCTTGCATTTTAGAGAAAAGAGGTGCCGTCCATGGCGACTGCAGCATGGAACATAAACGACCGCAAGAACGGCAAGGGGCGAAACCTCCGAGGCAAGCGGTTCTCCAGTCTCTTGTATTACCTATTCATGATTGCCATCTCCTGCGTATTCTTCTACCCGATGTTATGGCTCGTACTCTCGTCCTTCCGCCAGAACCGGGAAATCTTCACGACCCCGTTCGCCCTGCCGGACCGGATTAACCTGCAGAACTGGGTCGATGCCTGGAACGTCGGCAATATGAGCACCTATGCAAAGAACAGCCTCATCGTGACCTCCGTCACAATCGTAGGCATCCTGCTATTCGCCAGCCTCGCGGCATTCGCGTTCAGCAAGCTGCATTTCAAAGGGAGCAAGCTGCTGCTGCTGCTCTTTGTTTTCGGCCTGTTTATGCCGCTTCAATCGTTTTTTATCGCACAAAGCTATATTTTCGACCAATTGAATCTGAAAGACAGCTATTTGGGCCTCATCCTGCCTTACATCGGCGTAGGGCTGCCGCTGGCGATCTTCCTGCTCAAAGCGTACCTCGATTCCGTGCCGAAGGAGCTGATGGAGGCAGCGCGGATGGACGGCTGCAGCGACCTCGTGCTGTATACGCGCATTATTTTCCCCCTGCTCATTCCCAGCATGGCGACGGTCGGCATTTTCTCGGCGCTGAATACGTGGAACGAGCTGCTGCTCGCTATGCTCTACATCCAGAGCGACGAGCTGAAGACGATCCCGGTCGGGCTCATCGCCTTCTCCAGCCGGTATATGACGGATTACAAGCTGCTGTTCTCAGCGCTGGCGATCATTACGATTCCGATGATCATCCTGTACGTGTTCTTTCACCGGTATATCGTAGCCGGTCTGACGGAGGGCGCGTTGAAGTAAAGCTGTGCAGGCATGCAGAAGCGAAGGACTTTCAGTAAAGTCAGGCTTAAGAGATAGTAGAGGGGCAAGACGGATATACAAACGCAATCGGGGAAGACAATGTCTGCAGGATAACCGATGCGAGCCCGGAGGGATGAAGATGAGAACAGCCGTTATACTGGCTGCAGGCGACGGGTCCAAACTATGGCCGTACGCGGAGATTCGGCCGAAGGCCATGGTTCCGATCGCCAACAAGCCCATTGCGGTGCATCAGACCGAACTGCTGCATGAGCTTGGCTTCGAGCGGATAATTATCGCTGGCGGACGGATGAGCGAGCAATTGAAGAATGCCTTCGAGCGTCACGCGGCAACCACCGGCATCCGCCTCCCGGTCACGGTCGTGCGAACGCAAGCGTCCGAGCCCAGGGGAACGGCCTACTCGTTGTATGCGGTGGCGGAGCATACCGGAGACGAGTCTTTCCTCGTTTTGTATGGCGATACGCTGCTGGAGAAATCCGATGTCTTGCGGCTCATGGACAGGTTCGCGGCGGGCGGGGGAAGTGCGGCGGCGCTCGTCTCTCCACTCGGAGAGCAAAATTCCCGCGATTGGCTGTGCTCCAAGCTGAGTGCGGCAGCCGATCCGGCGTCGACGGCAGCTGATCTGGAGGTCACGGGCATTATGGGACATCCGCGCGACGGCGGCTATACGCACCGCTTCTGTGCATTCGCCTTCGCCCAGCCGTTCCTGCGCTATTGCGCGTCCAACTCGGGCTTGTTCACAAGCGTACAGGTCGGCATGATGCCGCCGTCCGAAGGCCATCTGGAGATGTCGCTGGCCGACTGGATGGCAGACGGCCACCCACTGTTGGCCGTCGAGGTCCAAGGCGGCTTCTTCGATATCGACAAGCCGTGGCACATCCTGCAGGCCAATGACTGGATGGTGCGCCGGCTGTGCCGGTCGCTGACCGGCCATGAGCTGTCCGAAGGCGCGAGCATCGATGACACTGCTGCCGTGAACGGCTTTGTCCGTCTCGGCCCTAACAGCCGCATTGGCAAGAATGTCATCGTCAATGGCAATATCATCGTCGGCCGTGATACCGTGATCGAGAACGGGGCGATTCTGCAGGGCGACCATGTCATCGGCGACGAAACATATATCGGCAACTACTGCTATCTGTCCGCCGGGTCCACAGTGGGCAACCGCTGCGTCATCAATCATTGCGCGGAGCTGGACGGGATCATTATGGATACTGTTTATTTGTATCATTATATGGAGTTCTACGGCATTATCGGTACTGGTACAGATCTGGGAGCGGCGACGGTCTGCGGCACGCTGCGCTTCGACGACGGCGACACTTCGCATCGGATCAGGGGCCGGCGTGAAACGCCCCGGGAACATGCTAATGCCGTCTACCTGGGCGATTATGTCCGCACCGGCGTCAACGCGATCCTGATGCCCGGCGTCAAGGTCGGCATCAACAGCATCGTCGGTCCAGGCGTCCTCCTGCAGGAAGACGTCCCGAACCGGACGATCATCAGTTTGAAGCAGGAGCACGACGTCAAAGCATGGGGACCCGAGCGGTATGGGTGGTAGGAGAATACCTTATCCACGGGTCTTATACAGCAGACCCTGTCTGACCATTGAGCAAGCTGCTCCAGCTGCTGTATTTCGAGCTCGTGGTTGCCCTTTAAGCCGGACGCTTCTTTCGAGCGGCAGGTCGTTGCAATCGGCATACAAGCGGATTACGGACTGGTTTTTGGACGGGCATAAGAAATAGAAAAGGTGTCGGGAAGGGAACGCGCGGAATTTGTTAACCTGAAGAGCCCCGTGAACCGGATTCACGGGGCTTTTTCCAGAACTATTTTCTTAGGATCATGGGCAGTGCCCTATCGACCCGATTTCAGCATATCCAGCACGCTCTGGCGGTTATGCTCGTAGATTTCTCCTGCCAGCTTCCGATTCGGGAAACCCCGCTCAAGCAGCTTCAAGCCTCCGGCCGTGCAGGACAGGTGATGATGGAATTTGTAGAAAAGCATCCGGTCCGGATCCAGGTCATCACGCCGTAGATACCGGTCATACAGCGCCCCGAAGCGGAATTGCAGAAAGCTGTGTTCATGCTCAATATCAAAATACTCTGACCCCTCGATGTCAATGAGATAGGGCTCCAGCCGTTCATTGACAAGTACATGGTCCGGGCCCAGCTCGCCATGGATAAACCCATATTGTCCGCGCGGCCTGATATTGGCCAGCAGCCGATCCAAATGCAGCCGAATTTCCTTCTCCTCCCAGTCCGCATGATCGATCCGGGCAACCGTAAAAGCAAGCTCACGCAGGGCATTGTCATAAATCCCCGAGTGGCAAGGGGCCGCTGCTGCGGTTTCCCGGTTCATCCGGCCCTCTGCCGCTTCCCCCCATACCGCACTTCGGCTTGCATGCATCTTTCCCAGCATCCCCGCAAGCTCTTCATAAATGCGGTCACGCACAGCCGTATCGCCCTCTTCATAAATCATTAAATTCGGGCCGTGAATATATTCGACAATGGCATAATCGAAAGGATAACGGTTCCTCTCTCTGCTGATGTACCGGATTGCGGGCACGCGAACCCCCATCCCGCTTAACAGATGTGTATTTCTCTCAAACTGTAGCGCGCCATAGGACTCCTCGGTTACTCCCGCTTCCCGCCAGTCCTGTTCGAAATAATTGGCGGAAAGATCCCAAACAAACAGCATTAGGTCCGGCCCGCCTGTACAATTCAGCTTATAGACTGCTTTCTGCGCGCCCCCATCGCCGATTCGCCGAATATCCCTCAAACGATAGCGGCTGCCTCCGAACTCCCTGATATGCTCCTCCAAATCCGCATGATTGATGTGTCCGCTGCTGTTCTCCTGCATGGCTTTCGCATCTCCTTTCTGTAATAGATTCCGACTCCAAACCCCGAACAGCAACAACCAGCAGGCTCAAGCAATCCCGCTCAAGCCTAGCCTTTATCCGGGACTATCGTAATCAAAAAACAGGTAAAAATATAGACTGTTTCGCGATCGAATGTTAAGATGTTGATTGAGTTCTTTATAAAATCAGCGACTCCCTCTGTGAAGGGAATCGGACATACGAGCCAAAATCCCTGGAGCCTAAGGCCCCAGGGATTTTTATATCGCTTTTAACGCCATTACTATTTCACCTCGTTAAGGAGAAGTACCGGCAATTCTTCTGACCTCCATCAGGCTGATGCGGTGATTCGTCACCTCGTGATACAGCGTATCTTCCTCCACGTGATCGATAAACAGAATGCCGTCCAGATGATCCACCTCATGCTGAATGCATCGGGCGAGAAAACCTTCTCCTTCGATCACCCGTTCCTCCCCCGCCCGGTTCAGCGTCCGCACCGCGACTTCCTGCGCCCTTTGAACGATGCCCGCATAGCCGGGAAAAGAGAGACAGGCCTCCGGCCCGATCTGCTGCCTGCTTGCACGGATGATTTGCGGATTAATCAGCTCAATCAGCCCCTCGCCGCAATCCATCACAACGACTCTGCGAAGTATGCCCACCTGCGGCGCCGCCAGACCCGCCCGCCCATCGGAAGCATATAACGTCTCGGCCATATCGTCCAGCAGCTTGATGATTCTGGGCGTGATCGCATCGACCGGCTTGGCTTTCTTGCGGAGGATAGGATCGCCGAACGGCAAAATTTCTTTAACACTCATCCTCTTTATGCTCCTTTCACCTGATCGGACGTATGCACCCAGAGATCATTAGGCTTGCAGTCCAAAGCCGTACATAAAGCATCGAGCGTATCGGCTTTCATCTGCTTCGGATTTCCCTTCAGCAGGGCGCTGATGGAAGGCGCGGACAGCCGGTACCCCGTTCTTTCTATCAGCAGACGGCCAAGCGCCACTCCCGACCAGATTCCCCGCTCCGCCATTACTTGTCGAAGCATCCATTCCAGCATAACACCACTCCCTATTCGCGAAAAAATTAGGTAATAATTAATTTTATTAGGTATTACCTAATATTATGTCACCCGCAAAGAGAAGTAAACCTATTCGCCCCTGTAACTTTTTCGAGCCTGCCAACGTGGTGTATGATGTAACCTATGCGAGGGCGGAAGGAGGGAAAGCGGTTGTGACTGCGGGTTTGGATGAACTATACCGCCAACATATGAATGACATATACCTATATCTGTATAAACTATCCGGCAGCAGACACACGGCTGAAGACCTCACCCAGGAAACCTACTTTCGCGCTTTCCGGTTTCTGGACACCTATCAGGGCGGGAAAGTCCGCCCCTGGCTGTACAAGGTAGCCTATCACGCTTTTATCGACTGGCAGCGCAAGAAAGCCCGCCGCCGGGAGGTCCCCCTTGACACACAGCCGGAAACGGCAAGTTCCCTCAGCAGCGGACCTGAGAACAGCCTGCTCGACCGGGAACTGCACGAGAAGTTCGAGGCGCTTGCAGGAGAGCTGCCGCATAAGCAGCATCAGTCGCTGCTGCTGCTCTACTACCATCAGCTTACCTATGACGAAATTGCCGGGATTCTGGATATCCCGCTGGCCGACGTAAAAATTTCAATCTATCGCGGCAGGCAAAAATTGCGTCAATTATGGAGGAAAGATAACGATGACTCAACCAACCGATGAACAATTAAACAACAAGCTGAACGCTTATTTACGGGGAGAGCTCTCCGAAGAGGAGATCCAGCTGCTGCGCAGCGAGCTGGAGCAGAACGAAGCTTTTGCCGGGCAGCTGGAGCTGCTTCTGCTGGGGCACTCTCCCGGCACTTCCGACCAGCACCCTGAAGCCGGCTCCGGCCTGCCTGTCGATCTGCAAACCCGGATCATGCGCCGGGGCAAATGGCGAAGCCGGTTCTCTGTCGTTTCAGCTACCTTCACGACACTGGCGGCCATTTTCGTAGTTCTGATCCTATATACGTATGCGAATACCTTTTTTGCCACCCGCTGGTTCGGTCCGGAAGCCGAAGCCATCAGACGCGTCACCTCTGATGTGATCTCCTTTACCAAACCGGGAGTTATTGCCGGGAATTCCTCGACCGGAACCACGCTACTTACCTTCACAAGCCGTTATGAGCTTCGCGAGCAGATTGGCAGAAATCAAAGGAGCGTCGGCTATTTCCGGGAAAACCTGTTTTTTTCCAAAGTATCCAGCCGTTATGATTGGACCGGAGGGCAGCATACGACTTCTTTCTTTTTTCAATATCCAAAAGCCGCTGCCGATCAGGCCTCGCAGCCATCAAGCCAGAATGGCTGGGTGACGCTTGCGAAACTGCCGGAAGGCACCGTGTCCCAGCTGGCAGTCTCGTTCCGGCACCTGCTTACGCATGATGAATATTTTGCGATTATCGATAAATATGACCTCGACACCACCTGGTTTGCGGTGGATACCGGCGTTGAGAGCTCTCTTTCCGCAAACCATCATCTGCTTGGAACAGGACTCGTATTCGGTTACGCTCCGGGGGTGCTGCGGTATGGCGATGATCCCGGTTTCTCGTCCATTGAAGTGAATGGGGAGGGCGAGCGGCGGGCGGAGACCTATCTGAGAGAAATCCAATATCTGATCGATCACAGCAAATTGACAGAGGCCCTTATGCGCAACAACGCCCGGGATCCGCAGGTCAGGAAGCTGACTATGGAGGAGCGTTATAACTACATGAAGCAGAACGGGGTGAAGCTGTACGGGGCTGTTGTGACGGGTCCGACCAAAGAGCTTCTCAAGCTTAAGCAGGAGTCCGAATTCACGGTGCCGCTGGTGGGCATGACGGATTGGTGGAACTGGGACCAGCAACAAGCCAGCGGCGTGGAATACAGCTATTGACGAGAAAGGTTATCCCCCTGTGGATAACCGAAACTGTGGATATGTGAATGTGGTTTCTGAAACATATGCACAGCCTTAATTTCAATGGTATGGATAAGTGGATAAGTCTGTGGATAACAGTAAATAACAGCTGATTTGGTCTGAACCCATATATTCGACGTTTCTGCGCCAACGAGATGAACAAACGATGTCTTGTCTGTTGCCACATTATAATAGAGTACAACGGAGAAAACAGAGGCAAGGGTAATAGCGGCTATAATAATGGCAATCATCACGTTCTGCCTGCTATTCATAACCATCGTTTTGCATGCAAGCACAAATTGGAGACCGCCTTTGGTTTTGTCCAGCGGAACTAAAAAAGCCCCGTTCCTGCCTGCGAACGGGGCTTTGTTTGAGCGGCTTCGTTAATCCAGCCACCCATTCTTCCGGGCAATGCCAATGGCGTCGATCCGGTTCTTGGCCTCCAGCTTCTGGATCGCCTCCGAGAGATAATTCCGTACCGTACCCGATGTCAAAAAAAGCCGGGCTGCAATATCGACGGCTGTCAGCCCTTCCGCTGCCAGCTTCAGCACCTCGCGTTCACGCTCGCTGAGCGGATTCTCCGCCTCCCAGAAGGTCAAGGCCAACTCCGGGCTGACTGCACGTCCACCGCGATCTACACTTCGCAGTGCCTCGCCAAGCTCATGGATCGGGGAATCCTTAAGCAGAAACCCCCGCACTCCGGCACGCATCGCCCGCTGAAAATAACCCGCCCGCGAGAAGGTGGTCAGAATCACTACGCTGCAGGGATTCTTCTGCTCCTTTAATCGTTCCGCTACATCCAGCCCGCTAAGCTTCGGCATTTCAATGTCCATGATACACAAATCAGGCATAAGCGAAACAATCATGGCAAGAGCCTCTTCTCCGTCCTCCGCCTGACCGATTACTTCAATATCATCCTCCAGATCAAGCAGCGCGCTCAGCGCCCCCCGCAGCATCGCCTGATCTTCTGCGACAATCACTTTCATGTTCAACCCCGCTTCCTTACCCGATCGTTTTGGCTACGCGCGGCACCGTGAAAGTCACAGTCGTTCCACGGCCATCCAAAGATTCAATATTCAAATTGCCTTCGACCAGCTTAAGACGCTCCTTCATTCCTTTCAAGCCGTTGCCTGCGCTTATCCCCCTGCCCGAGGCCGGATCGATCCCGCTGCCATCATCGGAAACCCTTAGACGGAAGAAGTCTGTTTCCTCCATCCATTCCACTGTGCATACTTTTGCGCTGCTGTGCTTCACTATATTCGTCACCGCTTCGCGCAGGCACATGCCTAGTATATTGTCTGCAAGCGGGGACTCCGTAGAGGCATCTTCGCCATTGGCAGCATCCAGTACAATATCGGCCGCCGCCAATATTTGCTTGGCGTGAACCAGCTCGTCCCGGACCGTCACGGTATTCATTCCGGATACCAGCTCCCGTACCTGCTTCAGAGCCGCACGCGAGGTAACGTGAATATCCTTTACCTCCTGCACTGCGCGCTGTGGATTCTTGACGATCAGCTTCTCCGCCAGCTCGCTCTTGAGTGTGATCAGAGACAAGGTATGGCCGAGCGTATCATGCAGGTCCCGGGAAATTCTTTGACGTTCCTCATTTTTGGAGAGGCGTGCGATTTCTTCGTTCGCCATATGGAGCTTCTCCCGAAGCTCCCGGGATTTTTGCCCCAGCCGCATGGCAAACGGCATGAAAAGCATCACGAGCATCGCCGGTACAAGCTGAATCATTTCATCAGCGTGTTGATAAACTTTATCGTACAGGCCTATTCCGATAAACAGCGTCAGCAATGCACCGATGCCGATGCTGAGCTGTTTCTTAGTCGATACCATGCCGATGATAGGGGATGGAAAAAAAGCCATGTACAGGAAACCCTCCCCATAACGCAAGCAGAACAACGCGATAATGATCAGCTGGATCAACGCTGACACAAGCCTTCCACGATTCACCCTCGAGCTGTACAGATAGAGGGCTGCAAACACTGCAATGAGGGAAAGGCCCGCCAATAGCTCGCTCAGCGGGCGCTGCCACAGCTCATAGAGCGGAAACGCCAAATAAAATAAAAAGATAAATGAAAAATAACGGGGCGGCCCTGACCGGGGCCGCACGCCTGTTTGCGCCATATTACACCGCTTCCCGTTTTTTAAGGATATAAGAGGATAATAACATAAACACCAGCACATAAGCACCCAGAATCAGAACGCCGCTCCAGTCGATCGAACCGCCGCCAACCAGGTTCCATGCCCCCTGACCAAGCCGGAAGGTCGGTGTGAATTTGGCAATGTTCTGCAGCGTCTCAGACATCGTGGAAGTCGGCATCCATAAGCCTCCGAGTATGGAGAGCCCCATATAGATAATCATCGTGACCACTTGAACGACATCCGCATTGCGTATCGTTCCGAGCAGCGTGCCAAGCGCCATAAAGGAAAAGCCCCCGATCCAGATCCATAGCCCGCTTTCCACCCAGACTGCAGGGGAAAGCGCAATTTGTTTGCCGATTCCGCCAACAATGAACATCGCGGCAATAATGAATAGATTAATGACCGCCTGAGCGGCTACCTTCGATACAAGATACGACCAGGAAGGCAGAGGGGTAATATGCAGCATTCTAACCCAGCCTTGGGAACGCTCCTTGGAAATTCGTTGGGCAAAGGACATCAAGCTGGCTCCAATTACGCCGTATGCCGTCATCGACATCAGATAGTAGGAAGCCCAATCCGTTTCCCCCACCGTATTATTTCCCATTGTACTGGTGAAGATAAAGAAGAAACCGACCGGCATAATGATGGAGAAAAAAACAAATCGTTTATTCCGTGCCGTTCTTATCATTTCCGCCTTGCATTGTGCCCATGTCGCGCGCATACTGGCATTTTTCATATGAATCACTCCTATTTCGAGGTAGTTTGCTGGACCAGCGCCTGAAAGGCATCTTCCAATCCGCCGCTCTGAATTTCAATATCCCGCATGTCGAGCCGCTTCTCAATAAGGGCGGCAATCAACCGGTCCGTATTGCCGCTGAACAGCCGCACCTTGCGTCCGCTCCACTGAATGTCAGTCACACCCGGCATGGCCGCAAGGGCTTCCGACGTAACGGAAGCTCCCGCCGTGAAGGAGATAACACGGCCCGCCGTTTCCGACTTGATTTCGCTTGGCGTGCCGTCGGCAATCAACTGACCATTATTAATGACAACAATCCGGTCGGCCACACTGTCCGCTTCCTCCAGGTAATGGGTCGTCAGAACAATAGTCCGTCCCTTACCCGCCATGGCGCGTATCGTATCCCAGAACAGCTGGCGCGAGGTCACATCCATGCCCACTGTCGGCTCATCGAGAAACAACACCTCGGGATCGCCCGCTGCTGCCAGCGCAAAGCCGAGTCTGCGCTGCTGGCCGCCGGAGAGCGCCGTCGCCATTTTGTTCTTCTCTTCTTCCAGGCCGGAAATGCGCAGCAACTGCTCGAGCGCCAGCGGCTTCTCATAATAATGGCGGAACAGATTAATGGTCTCGTGAACCTTCAGATTATCGATCACACTGACATCCTGGAGCATAGCTCCGATCCGGTCGCGAATCCGTGTCTCGCGGGGATCTCCGCCGAGCAGTCTGACTCGCCCGCTGGTTGGCTGATGCAGGCCGAGTATCATCGACACCGTTGTTGTTTTCCCGGCACCATTGGGGCCGAGCAGCGCTGTGACGCTGCCCTTCTCGATCGTCATGGTCAAGCTGTCCACGGCTTTCTTACCTTTATAAATCTTGGTAACCTGTTCTAATTGTATCGCTTCCGTCATCTATGCTCACTCCTCATCACATGCATCAAGTTGATGCTTTTGCTGTTTACTGGCTGATTCCATCTTACCAAGTCCCATTTCAATCGGGAATTCATGAATGTAATGAGTTGCGTATGACAAGTGTCATCCGGCGGCATGAACAGAATAAGATTTTGTTGACAAAGTAAATATATCTGTGTTACGATATAGATCTATATGTAGTGTAACCTCATGGTTTTCCCCGATTTAGTTTTAGTTAAGATGGTTATCCTCCCATCCAGTTAACACATTCCTTCTATCAACGGCTGCTTTAAGGAACACGGATTCAAACTGGCGCGGTCATTGGAACCGCAAGGACGACTGAGAGGTATGGGCTTTCGTTGTTTTCGTGCAAGTGAATCGAAGACCTAAATGTTACGCTATTATATACATCGCATAAGCGCTCCGCCAACCCGATTGAATCGGCTTGACGGCGCAGCACACGCGATTCATACAAACAAATGGCCCCCGCTGATGATTCAGCGGGGGCCGACTAATTTTATGGGGTTGTTTTTTAGTTCAGGAAAACGCGGCCATTCCGACACCTTCTGCTTAACAGCAACTCCAGCGGTTACTTACTTTTATTTTGCTTAAGCACGCCGATCTTTAAGAAACTGTCTCCAGACCCCGCTCTCCTCCTCCGTCATTTCTCCAATCATGGAGGAAAAATCCACATGGCGATGGGCGAGATCCTTCAGGATATTAAACTGCTGGTATGAGCCGGTGAATCGGCTCAGTGAAGGGGAATCCGCGATGGATTCCAATCTTCCGATCTGCGGGCTCATTTCCAGCGTCAGCTCCTTGAGGCCGGTGAGCTCCGCCAATGCATGGATATCCTCCACTGACACAGCCTTCAGCTTCAGCAGGGACAGCTTCCCGCAGGAGCGCAAAAAATCCAAATTGTCGAGCGTTTCGTTCTCCAGTTCAAGCGACAGCAGCTTGGCCAGATTGCCAAGAGGCTCCATATCCTGCTGCCGCAGAACCTCAAAACCGGATATCGACAAATGGGTCAACGACCGCAAAGCGGCGATTTCGCGGATTTGCCCTGAATCCGGACTTGAGACCGATAATGACCGCAAGCTCTTGATCGACTGCAGGGGAGTCAGACTATCCGGCTGCGTATGCTCGACGTTTAGTTCCTTCAGCTTCGGCAAAACGCAAAGCGGCGACAAATCGCGCACCTCCGTCCTGGTCAGGATCAATTTCTGCAGCTCCGGCAAGGACTGAAGCGGCTTCAGATCCTGGATCGGATTGCCTCCCAGATACAATACTTTCAATTGCTTGCAGCCTGTCAGCGGTTCGATATCACGGATTTCGTTCATGCTGAGGACTAGCTCCCTGACCTCCAGACAGTGGCGAAGCGGTTCGACTCCGGTCAGGCCGCTGCGCATGAAAAGCAGCTGCTTGGCTTTGCGCAAAGCATCTGCCGTGCTTCCTCGCTTTGTCAGCAGCTTCTCCCATTGTTCATCTAGCGCGGCAAACTCATGGCCATTCTCCGGATTTTGTGCGACCGGTTCAAGAACCGGCAGTTCCATGCTGCGCAGGGCATCGAGAAAGTGAACCTCACCCTCGCGGTCATAAGTCCAATGAACATATTCATCATCACGGTGGATACTGTACGCTTCTTCCCGCACCTTGTCCCGTATGAACTGCAGCAAGTCCGACAGCCTTCGGGCTACTACATACTTGACCTCTTCATCGCGGCCGAAATTAATAATCTGCCCGCTAATTCCGAGATCACCCGGATCCGTATCCACGCCCAGATGGTTGCCGCCGCCATCCTCGCTGATCGGCAGCCAGCCCCGGTTAATATATTGCTCCTTGATCCAGCCTGCCGGAACAGAATAATGCTCGCCTTCCTCACCATAATCCTCTTCCAGGCCAGCCCATACCCCCCGCTCTGATATCAGTTCATCAAGCGTGAGAAAACGAAGCCCGAAGAACAGCCCCGGCCCATCCGCTCTCTCACCGTCATGAAGCCTGTACAGATTACGCAAGTCCTCCGGAAACACCGTTCCCAGCCTCGCTTCGATCTCATCCAACCGTTCTTCCGAAGCACCCGGATTCAGGGCGCTCAGAATCTCCGGAAACGCGTCCTGTAGCAGCGTTTTTATTTCATTCAGGTATGTTTTGAGCATTTTACCAATTCCCACTTTCCGCTAAGATGCAACTCCGAGTGACCCTGTCCGTTATTTGCAACCTGATTGGACAAGCAGCTAATCTTTCTTTCGTTACGGGGTAAGCAAATCCTTCCCGCCACTCCCCTCATTCCAGGCAAGTTGGTGAATGTACAATAGCCAAAAGACCACCGAAGATTACGCTTCGGTGGTCTTTCGCACATTGACGCTATTCCGGCCTGATCAGCCAAGCTCAATCTCCACGCCGGCCTCGCGGACAACCCTGGCCAGCTCATCATCGGGCAGGTCATCGGCAATAATGCGGTGCACATCGGCAAAGGAAGCGAAGGATACCAGCTCCTTCTCTCCGAATTTGCTGTGGTCAAGCACCACATTCACCTCCGAGGACTGCCTGATGGCCAGCTTCTTGATTTCCGCCTCGTACACATTGGAGTTGCTGAAGCCGTGAAGCAGGCTGACGCCGCTTGCACCCAGGAAAATACGGTCGAACGCCATACCGGCCACCGTCCCAGCGGCGATCGGTCCGACCAGAGAGCCTGTCGTTTCCAGCAGCGTTCCGCCGGTGACGATGACCGGAATTTGCTTGCCCGTCAGCTCCGCAGCTACATTAAGCGCGTTGGTCACCACGGTGATGCGGGCGGCCGGTTTCAGGTACCGGGCCACCTGAAGCGTCGTAGAGCCACCGTCGATAAAAATCGATTCGCCGGGCAGCACCCGCTCGGCAGCTCTTTTCCCGATCCGCCGCTTCTCTTCGGTCATATAACCGGAACGCTCCTGAAGCGCAATATCGTTGCCGAACACGATAGCACCGCCAAAGGTCCGCTTCGCATATCCGGCGGCTTCCAGCTTCTCCAAGTCTCTGCGTATGGTCATTTCCGTTACGGCGAACGTTTCCTTAAGGTCAGCGATTTTCACTTCGCCTTCCGCGTTCAGCCGTTCCAATATTTGCTGCTGTCGCTCATTAAGCACGATATTCATCTATGCGGTCCTCCCGCCAAAACGGCTCTTCGGTGATTGTATCTATTATTCACGATTTCCAAGCAAGGTTCAACTCCAGCTTGTAATCGACCGATTCGCCGGGCTCAAGCTCACGGTAATGTCCGGATCCACGCACTCCGTCCACCGTACAGTTAGCCGGTTCCAGTCCCATCACATGCTCGCCTGCTCCAGGCATCCGCCACTGCAGCAGTCGGGGCAGTGTGTCCGCCGACCAGCGGAGACTGACGGACAGCGGGGCCGGCCCGGCTCCGCCGGGGAAGGCAGGACAATGGATCGCCGCTTCCGCCATTCCCCACTCATCAGCAATGCCCGACGCGAGGCAGTGCTCATACACACGCTCGGCAGCGGCAGGATCTGGCTGTTCCCAGATGTCGTAACCTTCTGGCGGCACTCCGGCAGTTATGGGAATGACGTCCGCTTCAGGAAACGTAAACTGCGTCCCCTCGCCAAGCAGCGGAAAACCGAAATTAAAATGATAGAGCATCATATGCGGACAACACTTGAAGCCGGCATTCTCCACCCGGTCTTCGATGATAATCCTGTTCTCGCCCAGCTTGCTGGAGATGGTGCGGATGAGCCGCAGCTTCGATCCGAAGACGGCCGTCTCTTCCACAACTCCGGATACGCTGAGCGTAAGCTCATCCCCGTTCCATACCTCGGCGGCATGCACCTGCCGGGCCGGTGTATGATGAACCCGCCCATGCAGCCCATATCGTCCAGTGCTGTCCTCTGCTGGTGAACCCACATGGGACAGCCCGCAGGTCATCAGCAATCCGCCGGATGCGGTGCGAAGCCAGTTGGTCCCTTCCGCCTCATAGTAAGCGGGGTGGACATCTCCATTCGGGGATTGCCAGCTGATCGGCGTTCCGCCCAGCTCTGCAAGCGAAATATCAAGTCCCTTGGAGGGGATGACATTATAGGCCAGTCCGGCGCCGGTCCGCACCTGGATCATCTCAACGCCCTTCTCCTTGCCTTCCGTCAGCTGCATACGCCGCACGCTGCCGATTTGACCGATGCTGCCGACATGTGCCTCAAGCTCGCGGCGGGTCCACTCCCTACCATATAATCGCATCCGCATATCCACTCCTAATTTTAGGATGTCAGAATCCCTTCAGCCACTGCTTAAACGCTTGTTCTCCGATAATTAAGCTTCGTCTTCTGTAATGACAGGCATCCGCTCAATATTCGGATCCGTGAAAATATCAAATTCATCCCGGCTGGTGCTGGAAAATTCGGAAACAATGGAACCTTCGTCACCCGCCTGGAACCAGTGCTTGGTTCCAGGCGCAATCGTATACTGCTCGCCCGGGCTGAGTGAAACTTCATGAAAAACCGTATAATAGGCGCTGCTGGCCGCCGGAACCACGGCTGCTATTTGCTCGGTCGGCGCCCCTTCCACGTACAGGAAAACCTTGCCCCAGCGGCAGCGGAAGGTTTCCATCTTCCCTGGCTCTCCGGCAATCGGCGGATGGATATGCTCCGGGCAGGTTTGCCGCGGAAAGAGTACAAGCTCCTTGGCGCAGTAGCGGTCTGTATTCACATAAGTAATAAGCTCCAGGCCTTCCGTTTCCAGCCGGTCCAGTCCAAAACCTGCCACTTCAATTCCCGCCTGCTCCTCAGCTGTAATCGTGATGCCCGCTTCCGCGAACATTGCTGCCGCACGCTGCTGCGCTTGCTTCACTTCGCTTCTTAACATAATGAATTGACCTCCTTTAATATAAAGGCTGCTAACCAATTGACCTATGTTTGTGGGACTTCCTTATGCGCCCTGCTGCTATCTGACTTACAAATGGCACCGGGGCTGAGTACAATTCCACAGCCCCAGGCAAGCCCGCAAAGCAGGCAGCTTCATCTTGTCTTCTTATCCAGGTCCCTGCGACCTGCGCAAAAGCGCCTGAGGCAAGCCTACTTGGCCGACCATACGCCGCTTTGGGCATCATACCGCCAGCCGGGGAGCGACAGGGTCACGTCCCGCTGCTTCCAGCCAGCGCCAATGCGCCCGCGGACCTCTTCCCAGAGCGGGATGCCGCTCGTCGCATCGGGTTGCTCCACATTGCATGCGCCAACGCCGACGGCGCTGCGCAGCGCCTCCTCAAGAGACAACCCCTTGACCATAGCGGTGAGAAATCCGGCAATCGTACAATCGCCTGCCCCTGTCGTTCCCGCTACTTCAACCGAATAGCAGGGTGCCAGAAGCTCGCGTCCCTCCCATTCCTCCATAACATCAGGGGCCGGCGCGCATTGGCCCATCCGTGCAAGCCGCGCGGCATCTCCCGTCGTCTTGACGTACAGCCCATGCTCGCCCAGCTTGATGGCGGCAACGGCAGCGCCCATCTCCAGCATTTCGTCAGCGAGCGACGAAAGCAGTGCGCCATCCGCATAAGCGAGCAGATCGCCTGTGCTGTTATCGCTTTCAAGCCGATCGTAAAGCTCCCGGCGCAGCATATACAGGATTTCTTCAAAGCTGGGAAGAAACACATCCACATGGGGCAAGGCCAGCTGCAGGATAGCCCGCCAATCAGCTTTACCGGCATCGGAGTCCGGATCCGGCTTCGCCATATCGAGCGAGACCGTCAGCCCTTCCCCCTTCACCCGGGACAGCAGCTCGCCAAGCTGCACGCCCCCGCTGCTGTACATGCTGCGCATGAGAGGCGGATAACCGAAATGAAACAGGCGGGCGCCCGCAAGCGCCTCCGCCTGCACATCAGCCGCTTCGAACGTGTCGTTCGTACCCGTGCAGTGCAGGAAGGTGCGGTCCACCCCCGGCGGGCTGATGACGATGGAGTAGGAGCTGTGTCCGCCCTCGGAGCGGATCATGCCTTCCGTCAGCTCCGGGCCATAGCCGGCCAGCACCTCCAGAATGGCTTTTCCGAACCAGTCCTCTCCGATCTTGCCCATCAGACTGGTACGGATCCCCAGGCGGTGCAGCGCAAGGCCCGTGTTGGACACCGCGCCACCCGTGGAGATGACAGCCGGTCCGACATCGACCAGCTTGCCGGGCACCAGAATGCCGCTTTCCTTGGCATGCAGGGCAGGAATCAGGTCCAAACAAATATGCCCGGCAACAATAACCTCCGCCGCTTGAGCGCTCAACTTAATCCCTCCAGTCAATCGCTACCGTTTGTCCGGTACGCTGCGACTCCAGCGCAGCCGTGAACACGCGGTGGCTTCCCGCCGCTTCCTCCGGCGTTGCGCAGCGGAACGGCTGCTGCATCTGCCCGCCGCTTGTCAGCTCGTCGCAGAAAGCCGCCCACATCTGCAGGATGGAATCGGAGAAACCGAATTCGAAGATCCCGCCGGTAATCGTGCCGTAAGCCGATTTATATGGCGCATCGGCGACATGCCAGGCCTGCACGCCACCCGGCGCGTAAGGAAGCGAAGCCACCTGCTTCGGATTCTTGGTTGTGAACTCAGCTGAGAATTCCGTCCCTTGTATGCGGATAAACCAGGTGTTGGCGTGTCCCGGTGCAATACGCTTGGTGGACAGCACCATCGGGAACTTCTGATCTGCGGTTTCGACTTCGCAGGCCAGAATCGCATTATCCCACGTTTCGCAAGCGGCCTGGCCGCCTTTGCCGTCAGGACGCTCCTCTACAATCTTGGACAGCAGCGCCCGCACATTGGCAGGCTTCCAGCCAAAACGGATCGGCAGATGGAGCACATGCATGCCGAGATCGCCCATACAGCCGTACTCCCCATTCGTCGCAATTCTCCGCTTCCAGTTGATCACCTTGGTAGGATCAAGATCGCTGGAGTGCCAGAAGCCCGCTTCGACCTCGATGATCCGGCCAAACCGGTTCTCGTTCACCCACTGCACGATTTGTTGAGCGCCCGGGAAGAAAGGAAACTCGGAGGAGCAGCGGACAATCACGCCGGGATTGTCCCGCAGCGCCTGCTCGATAACGGCATTCGCCTGCGCGTCGATGCCAAACGGCTTCTCGCCTAACAGATGCTTGCCGGCCTGGATAATGTCCACATAGATCTGCGCATGCAGATTATGCGGAACTGCGCAGTAGACGGCATCGACGGACTCGTCGGCGAGCAGCTCCTTGTAGTCGGAATATGCCGCTTGGACGCTCGGCACATGCTCGGTGAACCACTGTGTCGCCGCAGGATTGGCATCGCAGACCGCGACGATGCTCGGCTGGAAATCAACATCCGCCAGATGCAGCCAGCGCGCGGCGGCGCTTGCGAATTCCTTGCCCATCAAGCCGCATCCGATGACGCCGAAACGTATTTGCTTTTTCTCCATTATTGTCCTTCTCCCTTCAACAATTCAAGCGCTTCTGCAGAAGATGCTCCATGATGCACAATGGCCATCAGCGCATTGGTCATTCCCGCCGGGTTCAGGTGCTGGATCACGTTGCGGCCATACACGATTCCCGACGCGCCTTGGTTCATCAGCTCCACGGTCCGGTCGACGATTTCCTCGTCGCTTGCCCGGCCGCCGCCGCGCACCAATACAGGAATGCCGGACGCCACCTCGATGACACGGTGGTATTCAGAAACATCATCGCAAGGATCGGCTTTGATCACATCGGCGCCAAGCTCCACGCCCTGGCGGACCAGCGCCATAATCTTACGGATATCGCCATCCACCATGTAGCCGCCCTTCTGCTCATTGGGCAGCATGACCAGCGGTTCTACCATTAACGGCATGCCGTACTTCTCGCTTTCGGTCTTTAACACCGAAATGTTTCTTACACACTGGTGGTGAAGTTCAGGCTGGTTGGGGAGCAGCAGAAGATTCACGCATACAGCGACCGCATCGAGGCGGACAGCCTGTTCGATGGCGCGGTCAACCAGCTCGCTGAACAGGAACTTCGGCAGCTCCGAGCCGTAGATATTGGCCGCATCCGTACGCAGCACAAGGCCAGGCTTCTTCTTGCCGGGGATGGTCTGCAGAAGACGCGCTTGGCCGGTACTGAGCTGGATACAATCCGGATTGGCTTCCACGATGGTTGATATCGCCTGCTTCATGTTTTCAATACCTGCCAAAAAAGAAAACTCGTTAAAAAAACCATGATCGATTGCAACATCAAAACATTTTCCTTGCTCACTGAACATTCGATTCAAACGCGGGGTTACCGGCATCATGATCAACTCCTTATAATGTTTAAATGTAACAAATAATGTTGTTTTATAACTTTTATATTAGTATAAACCTCTTTCGTTGTCTATGCTTTTATATAAAAAGGCATTGCACGCGACCGGCGCAACCTTTCCGCGATATCCAACGTTTTACAGATGATAGCCTGCAAGCAGCAGATCATTCCTTTCTACTAACATAATGAAAGCATGGTGAATTCTGATGACGTTCCACAAAATCAAAAAAACAGCCATCGCGCTATTGTCGGCTGCACTGTTGGCAACAGCGGCGCCCGCCCTTGCCGCACCCGCCGCGGCTGCGGCTCAGAAACAGGAGCAGCTTGTCCTGCACATCACGTACAACGGGTTTGAACGTACGCTAAGCTACCCGCTGCTGATTACACCCGGCCGGGTATGGATGGGCGTCTACGATCTGGGTGATGCGGTACAGGATTATAGACGTGAAGTCGACGATAAATCCGGCACCGTTATCTTTACCAGTCCCTGGCGGCGCATCGAGCTGCATGTCGGCAGCAAAACAGCCGATATCAATGGGAACAAAATTTCCCTCAGTGCCGCTCCACTCCGCAAGCATGGCATCATTTATCTGCCTGTACAGGTGCTTACCAAGCTGATGAATCAGGGCGTGCAGTGGGACACGAAGCAATCCCGTCTGACCGTTCGCACCGAGACCCGCGTCTTATCTGTGGGCGGTGCCGATTCCTGGTTTTGGGTGGATAAGCTGTACGGGAATATCTATAAAGCAAAACCGAAGCAGCATGCGGTCAAGATTGCCCGCACCACCAAAGATTTGCGTTATGCAAGTGAGCTGCAGATCGACATCCTGGGCAACGACAAGCACCTGCTTCGCATGATGGATGGATACGCCGAGCCGCACATTATAACGAAGCTGCTGGTTAACCAGAACCAGCTGGTACACGAAGCGAAGGTTCAGTACAAGGAAAAGTGGTATGTGCCCGGCATTGAACGCGCAGGCGAGGATCTGCTTATGATCAATGGCCGCAAGCTGGCGGTTGTATCGCCGGAAGGCTTTGTGAGCGCCGAATATAATATGCAGGAGCTGGGAGGCGCCGATGAGGATTATGTGGTAGAGGCCCTATACGATGATGCGCTTCTGCTGCGCACTTATTCCTCGCGCACGTTACGGCTTATTGACCTCAACACGAAGAAAAAGTACCTGCTCGGCCAGGAGCTGCTCAGCGAGGAAGAGCAGAAGGCGATCGAGAGCAGCAACGCTTACGGGTATGGTTTTCAGGGCGACCAGCTCACCCTGACGGGCCGGAAAGGAGATCAGTTCACTTTCAAGCACAGGAGTCTTCTCGCACCTTTCGACGAATCCACCTTAACCTTTACCCTTCCCCGCGAATCCGCAGCGGACAGCTAACAAAAATAAACCGCCGAGGCTCCAAGCCTTGGCGGTTCATTTTATTTGTCAGACCCCCGCAGGACGGGCTCTTCCGCAATGAAAACGATTCTGTGCTTGCCCGTATCCGTTGTCCGGAAAAACCATGTATAGAACATCCGGGTCATCCACAAGGTCCCCATCACGCTCAGCCAAGTCCAATACCAGAACCAATGCAGATACATAATCAGCTCCGTATGATTTTTAAACCATAGTTCCGGCACGACAATGGCCATCGCAACGAGCATGTAATAAACAGTTTGCCAGAGCGCCTTTACTCCCGCCGGATAGATCAAGTTGAAATAGACGGCAATGACCGGATAGGCGATATATTCGAACGTGATGCTGGTATGGCTGCCTATATGGAACATTCTCACGGGATAAGCGAGCAATCCCCATTCCACCGCGAAGATCCCCAGTATCCATGTAATCAGCTGATGGAACAGCACGATGACATGCGCCTCCCGCCTGCGTTCCGGGGGTACCAGCAGAAACGCGATGATACAAAGAGTGTTTACCGCCATGAGTATATAATGATCAGCTTTGATCGCCATTAACGTTGTCCCCTTTTGCCCGAAGCTGGTAAAACCATTCATAATATTTACGTGTCCCGTAAAATCCGCCCAGGTAGACAAGTGACCTCCATATCCAATGGAAATGCTCGTAACGGATTAACAAGGTATGGCGGGCGACAAGGGAAATAACCAGGGTCAGGGAGCCGATATATAGCAGCATGTAAAGCAGTTTTCTCCATTTTCCCCGCCGTGGGTAAAATAAAACAAAAAAGACCGAAACAGCCGGATACAACATAAAGTAGAGGCTGAAATTGCTCCCCAGTGCCAGAGGGAACTCCCTTACCGGATTACGCATCAACCCGAGCTCGACAAGTACCAGGCTGGAAAGCCAAGTGATGGCTTGATTAAACAGGAACAGAAGGGCTACCTCCCGATAGCGCTCCCGCGGGAAAAGCAGCAGAACCGGGATACAAATTATCCAGATTGCCGCCAATATCATTCGCTCGACCGCCATGCCCATGCCCATGCCCTCCCATAAATCCGCCGTCATCTATAAATATGACTGTATTCCCGCCATTCTAAACCTGCCTGTCCAACAAATACCCGCTTCGATATGGAAGTATGGAACGATTGCGAGGGCCGCGGATGGGGACAAAAAAAAGCGCCGTCCGCATAAAAATGCAGATGGCGCCGGAATGCTTTTTATTCAGGTCTCAGGGACCTTAAGACTTCTCGCTATATAAATAACCGGCGTAGAGGCCGCGGAGATCACGAATTTAATGATGTAGGTTGTCAGAAAAATCTCCAGCCACACATCAAACGGATATTCGCCGCCGAATGCAATCGCGCAGAAAATGAGCGAGTCCACTAACTGGCTGATGCCTGTGCTTCCGTTATTGCGGATCCACAACTGGCCGGGCTTCGGGAAGACCCGCTTGAGAAAGGAATATATCCGCACATCGAGAAACTGGCTGGTGAAATAGGCGCATAAGCTGCCAAGCGCGATCTTGGGCAGCAGCCCGAAGATAACCTCCAGCGGTTCCTGGCCAAAGTCTCCTTCCTGAGACTTGAAGACCAGCGCCATTTGCATCACGATCATCGACATGAGCATGAAGAAAAAGCCGAACCAGACCGCTTTCTTCGCTTCCTTCTGCCCGTATCTCTCATTCAGCAAATCCGTTGTCAGGTAAATCGTGCCGTACATCGTGTTGCCGAGCGTCATGGTCAGCCCAAACATCTCGATCGTCTTCACCACCTGAATATTGGCGAGAACCGTTGCTACCGCTACCCATACATATAGCCCATTCTTGCCAAACATACGGTAGCATAACAGAAACAGCGAGAAGTTGACGAGGACAAACAAGACGCCCCAATAAAAATTAAACATGCCAAATTACCCTCCTAGTTTTGATAACGCGGGAGTGTCCCGAACCGCGGCTTCGCATCATGCGAAGCGTTTTTCATTATAGCACAGAGCGGTGCAGTTGACTGCTGCTAGGTATATCCTGCCGTGCCTTATTTCAGCAGGCTGACAATACGGTCCTCAAATTTGAGCGGCGCGGTCATGGGCGAGAAGCGTTTGACGGCCTCCCCGTTCCGGTTGACCAGAAATTTGGTGAAATTCCATTTAATCGCCGAACCCATCAGACCGCGCGTGGATTTCTTTAAGTAGTCAAAAAGCGGATCGGCATCCGGCCCGTTCACATGAATCTTGGCAAACAGCGGGAATGTCACGCCGAAATTGATCCGGCAGGCTTCCTGAACCTCGCTGTCGCTGCCAGGCTCCTGATTCTGAAATTGATTGCAGGGGAAGCCCAGCACCGTGAAGCCCTGCTCCTTATAGGTTTCATACAGCTTTTGAAGCCCGTCGAACTGCGGGGCGAAGCCGCATTTGGTCGCCGTATTCACAATCAGCACAACCTGACCGCGGTAATCCGCCAGCGACTGCTGTCCGCCATCCATGGTCTTTACGCTGAAATCATACATATTCAAAGCCCATCACCTCTTTCTAACGACTTTTCTTCTATTATAACCTCCATGTCTGCCAAAAAGCCCGTCGGCGGCTGCGTTTTCCCTACACCACAATAATAACGGTTCCGCTTAACTCGAACGGCTCCGTCCGCTCATTCGAGAAACTGTATTTACAAAACCTGCCTTTTCCGTTATTATACGATTTATGAAACATTGGTTTTATTAGATGAAACCTTATCATTATCGACGCAGGCTCCATTATATTTGGCAGCGATGTCGATACCCGCTGGAAAGTCCGTTTCTACCATTTGAAAACGAGAGGATCGATGAACCATGTCCAAAACCATTCATGTTGAAGAGGCCCCGCAATTTCCGCTGCCATTCTCGCACGCTGTCCGTTCCGGAGACTTCGTCTACGTATCCGGGCAAGTGGGTGTTAACCCCGCCAACAACGAAGTGGTCGGCAATACCATCGAAGAACAGACACGACAATGCCTGGCCAACCTCGAAATCATTCTGGGGAAAGAAGGATTGACGCTGGATCATGTGATCAAGGTAAACGCGTTTGTCAGCCGCAGCGAGGATTTCCCGGGCTACAACCGGACGTATGCGGAAGTTTTCTCTTCCCCTTACCCGGCCAGAACCACAGCTCCTGTTGATCTTGGCGCCTATTTGGTTGAAATCGACGTGATCGCTTACGCTCCCGCCAAACGGGGTGAAAGCCAGTAAGCATAAGATGCGCGGATAGCGGCCGACCTCATAAGTTACTTGAATTGAGCGCGTACGAGCAGCTCATCCGCTGGTGCGCGCAGATTATCGCCGATTAATGTGGACTGCATGAAAGTGAGGGAATACAAGTATGAAGCTGGCCGTTGCAGGAATTTTCCATGAAACGAATACATTCGCCCCGGGAATAACGGAATCGGATGATTTTGCCCGGGAATGGGTTCAGGGCAACGATGCTTTTTATAGAAGATATGAGCATACCGGCACATCAATGGGCGGCGTTATTGACGGCGCACAGCTGGAGCAGGCGGAGCTTGCTTGCGGCCTGTACGCGGCGGCCACGCCAAGCGCCATGGTAAGCCGCAATGCGGCGGAGGCTTTAATGGATGCCGTGCTCTCTTCTATCGATTTGTCATCCGATGGCATTATCCTTATCCTGCATGGCGCAATGGTCGCTGAGGGAATGTCCGATGTGGAAGGCGAGCTGCTTCGCCGGATCCGGGAGCTGACAGGACCCGCCATGCCCATCGCCATAACGCTCGATCTGCATGCCAATATCAGCCGGCAAATGGCAGACCATGCCGATCTCCTGGTCGGTTATGACACGTATCCGCATATTGACGCCTGCGAACGCGCAGTGGAAGCCGTTCAACTGCTGGCACGCATGATTCGCGGCGACATCAAGCCGGTCCTCTCCCTGGCCCAGCCGCGCCTGCTTATCGTCCCGCAGGTGATGCTGACTGACACGGATGGCCCGATGAAGGCTTTGATGGAGCGGGCGTTCGCTATCGAACGCGATCCGGCTATCCTCAATGTCACCGTTGCGGGGGGCTTCCCCTACAGCGATGTGCCGGATGCGGGAGTCGCATTTGTGGTGACGGCGGATCATAACGCACGCCTTGCCGCGCAATATGCGGAGGAGCTTAGTCTTATGGCCTGGGAGCTTCGGGACCAGCTTAAATCCGCCGGATATGCGGCAGCCGAGGCCGCAGCGCTTGCTTTTGCGGAACCGGAAGGCCCGGTTATACTCGTCGAAGGATCGGATAATGTGGGCGGTGGAGCGCCAGCGGACGCCACACATGTATTGAAGGAGCTCATTGGCGCCCCGAAGAAATCGCTTATCGTAATCCGCGATGCGGATGCGGCGGCCTTGGCTCACCGGCAGGGTACCGGCACGGCGTTTCAGGCCGCAATCGGCGGCAAAAACGGCGGCCTTCATGGGGAGCCCGTCCTGATTGCAGGCGTTGTCCGCTTCCTGTTTGACGGTCCATACACTCATATTGGTCCCTATATGACGGGGCAATGGGCCGATATGGGCCAAACCGCTGTCATCGAGTCGGGAAATTTAACCGTTATCCTGACCGAAAAACGCACAGCGCCCTGGGATATCGGCCACGTCACATCAGTAGGCCTGCGTGCCGAGGACTACCACGTCATTGTCGTAAAATCCGCTGTCGCATGGAAAACCGCTTTTGGTCCTCTATGCAAAAAAATCATACCGGTCGATACGCCCGGCTGCTGCGGTGAAAATCTTTCCCATTTTCACTACACCCAAATCAAGCGTCCCATTTATCCTCTTGATTCTGAGACGACCTATAGGAGAGTGATTTCCGATGAAAACCTATGATAAGTCCATCTCCAGACTGCAGGCTGCCAAACAGCATCTGGCAGGCGGCGTAGCGAGCTCATTGCGCGCTTCGATGAAGCCCGTCCCCTTGTATGCCGAATCGGCAAAGGGCGCCCGGATCCGGGATGTGGATGGCAATGAATATATCGACTATTTGCTGGCCTACGGCCCATTGATTCTTGGACATTCGCATGATGGATTGAACGCGAGCGTCAATCAGGCCATGCACAGCGGATATGCCTTCGGCTTGCAGCATGATGGCGAGATCGAGCTTGCGAACCTGCTGGCACAGGTGCTTCCATGCGCCGACAAAGTGTCGCTGAGCGGCTCCGGCACGGAAGCGGTTATGCTGGCGCTGCGATTGTCCCGCGCCTTCACCGGGAAAACCAAAATCGTCCGCTTCCACGGCCATTACCACGGCTGGTCGGATTCCATCTTCACCTCCTTCCCCAGCTCCGGCATGAGCCAGCAGGCATCCGAAGCCGAAGCTTCCAGGGTCCCCCCGGGCACCTTTGGACAGAGCGCAAACAGCCTGGAGGATATCATTCTCTTGCCCTGGAACGACCCTGCGGCGCTGGAGTCTCTTCTGCGCAGCCGCGGCGATGAAATCGCGGCGGTCATTACCGAGCCGGTCATGTGCAATTCCGGCTGCATCCAACCGCTGCCGGGCTATCTGGAGCTGATCCGCAAGCTGACGGAGGAGCAGCAGATCGTTATGATTATGGATGAGGTCATCACCGGCTTCCGGCTTGGACTCGGTGGCGCGCATGAAAGATTCGGCATCCTTCCGGACCTGGTGGTGATCGGCAAAGCCATGGGCGGCGGGATCGCTATCAGCGCGGTGGCCGGCAAGGCCGAAATCATGCAGCTGGTGGATGACGGCAAGGTGAGCCATCTTGGAACATTGAACGGCAACTGCATATCCACGGCTGCGGCGATCGCCACCATCAGTCACCTTGCTCAAGATAATGGCGCCGTCTATGGCCGCATGGAGGAGCTTTTTAACGGGTTTGCCGACGGTATCCGTTCTCTGCTAGGCAAGCATGGGATTGCCGGTGTCGTCAACCAGATCGGGCCTGTGATGCATATGATGTTTATCGATGCCGCTGAAGTCAACGACTTCGATACGTTCAACCAACGGGATTCCGCCCGTTATGCCCGTTTTGCGGAGCTGATGCTGGAGGAAGGCGTTCTGCTTCGCCCCAATGGCTTATGGTACATCTCCACGGCGCACCATAAGCGGGATATCGAGGAGACGCTGGATGCCATGGACCGCGCGCTGGCCCGGATGCGGAGCTGATTTTACATATGGCGCCAAATACCCTAAAATGTATCCATATTTCATAATTAGGAGATTCGAGCTATGGAACCAGGGAAAGCCGAACCGGAAACACAATTAAAGGAAAAACAGGACCGTTACGCCATTCAATCGATCGAGAAAGCGATGGATGTTATCGAAGTGCTGTCGACCCATGATTCTCTGAGCCTGATCGAACTGGCGGAGCTGGTCAATCAGCCCAAGTCCTCGTTATACCGCATCATATTGACGCTGGAGAAACGCGGATTTATCAGCCGAAGCGAAGAGGACGGCAAATATTGCCTTGGCTATAAGCAACTGGTCATGACAAAGAACCTTTTAGAACGGAGCTCCCTGCGGAATGCGTCGCAAACCGAAATGATCCGTCTTGTCGACAAATTTGGAGATACGGTAAACCTGTGCGTGTTGTTCGAGCAGGAGATTTTATACGTGGATATTATTGAAGGGACTTATGCCCTGCGCATGTCAGACAAGGTCGGCTCCAAATCGCCTTTTCACGCGACGGCTACCGGCAAAGCGATCTCCGCCTTCCTTCCGGAGGAAACGGTGAAGGACATGATAAAGGCCAAGGGTCTGCCCCCGCTTACGCCGAATACGATTACAGACGAGCAGACGTTCATCAATGAGCTTAACCGCATTAAGGAGCAGGGCTTTGCTTTGGATAATGAGGAGATTGTCCAGGGTGCCCGGTGTATCGCTGTGCCGCTGTTCGATATGTTCGGCCGGATTCAAGGGGCGGTCAGCTTATCCGGGGCTTTGCACCGCCTTCCGGATGAGCAGATCGGGGCCATTGCCGATGTGATCAAAGAGGCTGGGGTCCAAATATCGCGGAAATTGGGATACGGACAACCCCCGAGCTGATCCAGGAAAGCCTCTTAAGCATCCGATGAAAGAAATCGGCGCTCAAGAGGCTTTTTTTGATGCCCTATCAGGTTATTTCACTTTCTGTGTTACCTCTTTTGGAGGCCTTGCGGTCGATTCGCGCTGAACCAGCTCCGGCTGCATGACAATCCGCTGCTTCGTGGAATCCCTGTCTCCCAAATTGCCGATCAACAGTTCAAAAACCAGCTTCACCATCTGCTCCATCGGCTGGGCAATGGTCGTCAGCGCAGGCGTGGTCACTGTCGAGAGGATCGTATTGTCGAATCCGATGACGGAAAGCTCCTCCGGTACCGCCACTCCGGCTTCCCGCGCGGCTTGAAGCGCCCCGATCGCCAGCAGATCATTGCAGCAGAACAATGCGGTGGGACGGTTGTCCCGGCGCAAAAGCTCGCCCGCTGCCCGTTTGCCGTCCGCGATACTGGATTCGCAGGAAAGAATATAGTCCTCTTCTATGGCCGCTCCCGCTTCGAAGAGCGCGAATTTGAAGCCTTTCACCCGCTCGACACTGCTGCTCACCTTGAAATTCTCCGACAATACAGCGACCTGCCGGTGTCCAAGCGCAAGCAGATGCCCGGCGGCGAACGTGCCGCCCTTGAAATCATCCGTCAGCACGCTATGCACCGACAAGCCGGAGACCTCCCTGGCAAACATGACAATCGGAAGCGATTTCCCGGCAAGCTGCATCAGCATATCCGTATTCTCGACCCCGGTTCCGATAATGATGCCGTCGATGCTTTTCTGCTCCAGCAGCCGGATGTATTTCTCCACCCGCTCATCCTTGTTATCCGTGCTGCATGTAATCACGCTGTATCCCGCTTGATGAGCCAGATCCTCGACCGAGCGCGCAATTTCCGAGAAGAAGGGATTGGATACATCCGGAATCAGCAATCCCAGCGTATAGGTTTTTTTGCCCATTAAGGCCGAAGCGATCACACTGGGCTTATATTGCAGCCGCTCCATCACCTTAAATATTTCATCCCGCTTCTTTTTGCCGATTTTGCCTTTGCCGTTTATAGCATTGGAGACGGAAGCGATGGAAACGCCCGCCTCTTTGGCGACATCATAGATCGTGGTAGCTTTCATGGCGAAACCTCATTAGCACTTGAATTGACAAAGGCGGACCTGGAAGAAACGCCCTTATCTTTCGTATATTATCCGCTGTTTCCCGGAGCAATGCAATATACGCTACTCTTCAGGCGGCGCGGATGGTTTCTTCATGATCCACTCATGCGCCGGATCGTTATGAAACTTCCATACGCGGGATGGTCCCGCCATCACATTCAGGTAATACACCTCGTAGCCCGGCGGTGCCGAGACCGGGTGGTAGCCCCTGGGAACAAGTACCGCCTGCCCATCCCCGACCGCCAAGGTTTCATCCAGCGAGCGGTCGTCCGTATACACCCGCTGCATGGCAAAACCCTGCTCGGGCTGAACGCGGAAATAGTAGGTTTCCTCCAATAAGGATTCTTCCGGGAGCGCATCCCGGTCATGCTTGTGGGGCGGGTAGCTGGACCAGTGTCCCTCCGGTGTGAACACCTCTACCACCAGCAGGCTGTCCGCCGGTTCCTGTTCAGGCAGTATATTATGAATGAGGCGCTCGATGTTTCCTTGTCCGCGTACTTCTACGCCTACGGCATCGGGACCAATCAGACGCGACGGATGATTGCCCTGCCCGGGTGCGGCGCATACCGCCAGCTCCAGCGTAGTCAGAGCTTTCACCTCATAACGATTATGGTCTGCCACATATACCGAATAAGGCGGGATCCGCTCGAACACACTCATGCGCTGCCCGATATTCAGCCATTCCCCGTCAGCCGTCTTGACGTCTGCCCTCCCGCTGAGCAGAACCAGGCAGATCTCCTTGTCAGCGGTCTCCCGCGTTAACGTCTGGCCGGCCTCCAGCCGGTAAACCTCAAACCCGACGTAAGTCCATCCCGCGGATTCCGGCGTAATCGACATCAATAAACCATCCTCGCCCGCCTGCTGGCCGGGACGTACAATCAGATTCGGCATGCTTCATCCCCCTAAGAGTTTCTAGCAACTTCCTGAATTACCCCAAAGCAAGCTGGAAACTCACTTCGGAAGGTTATGCTGAGTTTCTAGCGCAACTTCCTGAAATCACTCCAAAGCGAGCTGGAAACTCACTTCGGAAGATTATGCTGAGTTTCTGGCGCAACTTCCTGAAATCACTCCTAAGCGAGCTGGAAACTCACTTCGGAAGCATATGCTGAGTTTCTAGCGCAACTTCCTGAATTACCCCAAAGCGAGCTGGAAACTCACTTGGAAACATAAGCTATTCGAACTCCTTCAACTCCGATAGCTTCACAATCCGCCGCTCCTGATGGGACAGCTTGGCCGCCCAGGCGATCCGTTCCGCCTGTCTGCCGTCATTTCCATTGACCGGCACAGATTTCCCGTGCAGCAAGCAATCTATGAACTGCTCGGTCTCATCGATGTATGCGCCCTGGTACCGCTCCAGAAAGAAATGCAGCGGCTTCTCGCTCCTTGTCCCGTTCCCGGTCGTAATAACCGCCGTACTGGGAAAGTCATTGGCGACGGATACGGAGCCTTTGGAACCGAACACTTCCGCTCGCTGATCGTAGCCGTAAACCGCTCGGCGGCTGCCGTCAATAAGTCCTAACGCACCGTTTGCAAAACGCAGGGTAACAATAGCCGTATCCACATCGCCATATTGGGCGAATACGGGATCCACCAGAACGCTGCCCTGGGCGAAAACCTCATCTACTTCGCTGCCGCAAAGGAAACGCGCCATATCGAAATCATGGATCATCATGTCCATAAAAATACCGCCCGACACCTTGAGATACGCCTCCGGCGGCGGCTCCGGATCGCGGGAAGTGATTTTGATCAAATGGGGACTGCCGATCTCTCCGGCCTGAACATGCTCGCGGAGCCGTTTGAAATTATGGTCGAACCTGCGGTTAAAGCCGATTTGCAGCTGCACGCCCGCCTTGCGGACCGCTTCAACCGCCTCCTCCGTCTGGCGGATATCCATGCTGACGGGCTTCTCGCAGAAGATATGCTTGCCCCGCGCCGCAGCCCTCTTGATCAAATCGACATGCGTATCTGTAGACGAACAAATGAATACCGCATCAATCTCCGGATTGGACAGTATCGCTTCGCTGTCCTGCGTGACGGTGGGTATGCCTCTTTGCTCCGCCCACGCCTGCAGCTCCTCCCCGCCATAAAGATCGCTGACCGCGATTATTTCGGCCTGGGGTATCCTTCTTAAATTGTCGGCATGAATCTTTCCGATTCGCCCTGCGCCGATCACACCGATTTTAATTTTATTCACGCTCATCGTCCTCCGCTCCAACCACTTCATTCTTTCTTCCGCCGGGAATTTCGCTGGCTACCAGCGGGCGGTTACCATTTTTTTGCGTGTATAAAACTCAACGCCATCGCTGCCATTGGCATGCAGATCCCCGTAAAACGATTTTTTCCAGCCCGAGAAAGGAAAGAAAGCCATCGGGGCCGGGACGCCCAGATTAATGCCCAGCATGCCCGCATCAATCGTCTCCCGGAACTGGCGTACGCTGCTGCCGTTCTGCGTAAACAGGCAGGCGCCGTTGGCAAGCTCCGAGCGGTTGGCTATTTCGATCGCCTCTTCCAGCGTATCGGCTCTCATCACCGAGAGAACCGGGGCAAATATTTCGTCCTTCCAGATTTTCATCTCCGAGCTGACCTTGTCGAACACGGTAGGGCCGATAAAATATCCCTGTCCGTCTGCCGCTGCGTCCTTGCGCCCATCCCGGACCAGCATGCCACCTTCGGATTCTCCGGATTCAATATAATGGAGGGTCCGGTCCTTATGCGGCGCCCGGATAACCGGTCCCAGGAAGGTGCCTTCGTTCAAACCGTTCCCAATAATCAGACGGTCTGCGGCATCCGTCAGTCTCCGGACAAGCTCATCCCCGATTTCGCCGACAGCGACAACGACCGCGCAAGCCATGCAGCGCTCGCCCGCCGAGCCGAAAGCGGCGTTGACGATTTCCTTCACAGCAAGGTCAAGATCGGCGTCGGGGAGCACAATGGAATGATTTTTGGCGCCTGCCAGCGCCTGCACTCTTTTGCCGTGCTTCGAAGCCGTCGTATACACATACTCGGCAACAGGCTGCGAGCCGACAAAAGAAACAGCCTGAATGTCCTTGTGCTCCAGAATGCCGTTCACGACATCGCGGGCACCATGCACAATATTGAGCACGCCGCCGGGCAGTCCCGCTTCATGGAACAGCTCGGCCAGCCGGCAGGCCAGCTGCGGCGTCCGCTCGGACGGCTTCAGCACAAAGGTGTTTCCGCAGGCAATAGCCAGCGGGAACATCCAGCAGGGCACCATCATCGGGAAGTTAAATGGCGTGATGCCGCCCACAACGCCGATCGGATACCGGTACATGCCGGATTCCAGGTTCGTTGCGATGTCCGGCAGCTGCTTGCCCATCATGAGGGATGGCGCACCGGCGGCAAATTCGACGCATTCGATGCCCCGGAGCACTTCACCGTATGCCTCGCTGTAGCTTTTACCATTCTCCAGCGTGACCAGCTTCGCGAGTTCTTCCCAATGGTCCACCAGAAGCTGCTGATATTTGAACAATATGCGCGCACGGCGCGGTACAGCCGTGCGGCTCCAGGCGGGAAAAGCCTGCTTCGCCGCCTGAACCGCCAAATCGACATCCGCTTGTACGGAAAGCGGCACCTTCACCAGCACTTCTTCCGTGGCCGGATTATAGACGTCCTCGGTTCCCTTGGCAGTCGCGGCGATCCATTCGCCGCCGATCCAGTTTTTAAGCGTCTGTGTCATGTATGTCTCCCCATTTCCGTAGATGATGTTGAACAAGGTTGCATCCAGAAGGACCTCGAAGATCGCCCGCGGTCTGCTCTCGTCAGTTTGCCGTAATTTCGCCGCGGTTGCAGCGCTCGATATAGGTATCGACCTGCTCGGCGGTAGGCATGGCGTCCGAGCAGCTGTGGCTGGAGATTACGATGCATGCCGCAGCGCTGCCGTATTCCATGCTCCGCTCGATACTCCAGCCGGACAGAATGCCGTATAAGAAACCCGCCGCATAGGAATCGCCTGCGCCGAAGGTCTTCACCACTTTGGCCGGATAGGACTTGGCCCGATGCTCCGCGCCATCCCGCGTATAAGCGATGGAGCCTTCCTTGCCATGCTTAATAATGACGATGCCGGTGGAATAATTGAACCATTTGGCGGCCGTAAACAGGTCGCTTCGCTCCGGATTCGGCTCGAACCGCTCCATCATGTCGAACTCTTCCCGCGTGCCGATGATGATGTCGCATTTCTCCGCCGCCAGATTATAGTAGACGGCGGTTTCCTCTGCCGATTTCCACGTATACGGACGGTAATCGATATCGAATACGACTGTCGTCCCGTGCTTTCGCGCATAGTCGAGCGCCAGAAAAACAGCCTCGCGGGAAGGGCTTGCCGCAAGCGCCGTTCCCGAGATAAGCAGCACGCTGCTCCCCGCGATCAATTCCTCGTTCACCTCGGAGGGGCTGAGCTTCAGGTCGGCCGCGTTGTCCCGGTACATCAGAATGCTGCAGTCGGTTGGACTTTTGATTTCCGTAAAAGCAAGTCCCGTTACCGCACCCGTCTTGTCCGTGACCACGTTGGCCGTGTCGATTCCGTTCTTCTCCAGATAGCCGGTGATGAACCTCCCCATGGCGTCATCGGCGATCTTGCCGATGAAAGCCGTTCGAAGGCCCAGCCGGCTCATTCCGATAGTGATGTTGGCCGGCGAACCGCCGACGTATTTGGTAAAGCTCATCGTCTCTTCCATCGGACGGTTGATCTCATTGGCGTTCAAATCGACGCAGAGACGGCCGATCGCCGTAAAATCAAAGCTTCTTCCTGCGGGAAAGGTAACGTCGCTCATCGCCGGCCACCCGCCCCGTCCGGCAGGATGGATTGCAGATACGCAATCGCCTTGGCCGCATACTCGCGAGCAGGATGAATAGCAGGATCCTGCTCTCCTTCAAGCATCGCCCAGCCGCTGTAGTTTCTGACTACCAGTTCTTCAAGAATCGGACGGAAATCAATGACGCCATCTCCAGGAACCGTAAAGACCCCGTTACGGATACAGGTAATGAAATCGCATTGCCCGGCCCTGGCCCGTTCAAGCTCCTCCATACGGACATCTTTGAGATGAACGTAAGCGATCCGGTCATAATGCTTGCGCAGAACCGTCAGGGGATCGGCTCCGCCGTAAAGTGCATGGCCCGTATCAAAAAGCAGATAGACGGAGGCCGGATCGGTCAGCTCCATCAGCTTGTCGATTTCCTCCGGACGTTCGACCACGGTGCCTCCATGATGGTGATAAGTCAGCTTCATCCCATACTCCCGGGCGATTTGGCCGGCCGCGTTCAATCCTTCCGCCAGACTGCTCCAGCCGGCGTCGTCCAGTCTGAGCACCTCACGCTCAGAGGAGGAGCGTCTCGGGTCAAAATGCTGGGAACCGCCGATTTCGCAGGTGCTGATGACCGTACTGCCCATATCCTGCAGAAATTGGGCATGCTCCCGGAAGGCTTTCAGCTCGCTTTGGCGGTAGGCGGGATCCGAGAACAGGACCGATTTCCACTGGGAAACCAGCCGGATATTCCGCCGGGACAGCTCCTTCTTCAGGAGTGCGATATCCTTGGGATATTTGCGCCCCATCTCCGTACCCGTCAGACCCAGCGACTGAATATCGTCCAGGATCTGCTCATAGCCCGTTGCATCCCCATGCTCCTTCACGTCCTCGCCGACCCAGTTGATAGGATGGGCGCCTAATTGAAAAGGAAATGACATGACGTAACCTCCTAAAAGTTTTCTTGTACTTCCTTGAATACGCTCCTCTGCAACAAGAAAACTCGCATCGGAAGCATAAGCTGAGTTTTCTTGCACTTCCTTGAATATGCTCCTCTGCAACAAGAAAACTCACACCGGAAGCATAAGCTGAGTTTTCTTGTACTTCCTTGAATATGCTCCTCTGCAACAAGAAAACTCGCATCGGAAGCATAAGCTGAGTTTTCTTGTACTTAGCGCTCAATAAGCTTTTGCCGTCCGCAGCATTTTCTGCATTTCCGCATGCGCTTCCAGCACCTTGCCGCTCCCGGAAACGGCCGGAATGCCCACATTCCACCAGGACTCGTACCCGTCGGTATTCGTTCCCGGAATAACCGGGATTTCGATCAGCGTCGTGACCGTCTCTTCCTTCGCCTTAAGGAGCGCCTCGCGCAGCTCCTCCGCGGATTGCGCTTTGTAGGCCGCGGCCCCCAGGCTGCGAGCATGAGCGGCAAAATCTATCGGCATGAATCCGCCCGTATAACGGCCTGTTTGCGACTCGCGGTAGCGGAATTCATTGCCGAATCCGTCACTGCCATGTCCCTTTTGCAAATTATGAATGCACTGATAACCATGATTGTCGAACAGCAGCACCGTAAGCTTCCGGCCTTCCTGGAGACTTGTAACCAGCTCGGAGTGCAGCATCAGATAACTGCCGTCTCCCACAAGCGCGTAGACATCCCGGTCCTTCTCCGCGAGTGCGGCGCCGAACGCCCCGCTGACTTCATACCCCATACAGGAGAACCCGTATTCAAGGTGGTAGCCGCCCGGCCTGCCAACGCGCCACAGACGCTGGAGATCGCCCGGCAGGCTGCCCGCGGCGCACACCACAACGGCATCTTCCCCGACGGTTTCATTGATTACACCCAGAGCGCGGGTCTGTGCAAGGCCGTCTTCCCGTTCGAGCCCGTACAGTCTGTCAACCTCGTTCTCCCATTCCGTTCTCAGAATGGTTATCTCTTCCCCGTAATTGGCAGCATATCTCTCAGCCGTCAGTTGTTCCTTCAGCACCGAGAGGGCTTCCTTCGCATCCGCAGTCAACGCCGCCCCGCCAAGCTTAGCGGAGTCCATCGCATTGATGTTGATATTCAGAACCTGCACGTCAGGATGGAAAGCAGACTTCGATGCTGTCGTAAAGTCCGAATAACGGGTTCCAACGCCGATGATTAAATCCGCCGTCTTGGCCAGTTTGTTTGCTGCCAGCCCTCCCGTCACGCCAATCCCTCCGACATTCAGAGGATGCTTCCACGACAAAACGCCTTTGCCCGCTTGCGTCTCCGCGACGGGGATGCCAAACGATTCGGCGAAGGCTTGCAGCTCTTCCATAGCCGAAGCATAACGGATTCCGCCCCCGGCAATAATGAGTGGCCGCCGCTTGGACCGGATCAACGACACGGCACGTCCCAGCGATTCACGGTCCGGCACGCGCCTTTCAATATAATGAATGCGCTTACCAAAGAATGCCTCGGGATAATCATAAGCCTCCGCTTGGACATCCTGCGGCAGCGCCAGCGTAACCGCGCCGGTCTCGGCTGGATCCGTCAGCACCCTCATCGCATTCAGAGCTGCATTCATGAGCTGCTCGGGACGGATGATCCGGTCCCAATATTTGCTCACCGGCTTGAAGCAGTCCGTAGCCGCAACGGTGTAGTCGCAGACCACTTCCACCTGCTGCAGAACCGGATCGGGCTGCCTGGAAGCAAAATTATCGCCGGGCAGCAGCAGCAGCGGGATACGGTTTACCGTAGCGGTACCGGCTGCCGTCACCATGTTCAAAGCACCCGGGCCGATAGATGAGGTACAGGCGAAAATCTGCCTGCGGTTCTTCTGTTTGGCATACGCGGTTGCGGCATGGGCCATGCCCTGCTCGCTTTTTCCTTGTATATACTGCAGGCTGCCGGCGCTCCGCTCCAGTGCTTCACCGATCCCCGTCACATTGCCATGACCGAAAATCCCCATCACACCGGCAACAAATTTCGTTTCTTCGCCATCGATGGAAAGATATTGATTATCCAGAAAGCGCAAAAGAGCCTGTGCCATCGTCAAACGGATAGTACTCATATGATCCTCCTCAGCAATTGGATTAAGCGCTTATTCCATTTAATATCATTAACAACTAACCAGGTATAATTATCAATAAGTAAAGCGCTTAACTTATTATAGGTCGGAATGGAATGCGGAATCAACCTTTTTCTTTGATCCGCTTTTTTTGCCATACGACCGCGCTTATAGCCATCACCGGCATGCAGCGACGCAACGTCTCAACGCCGCATCAGCCCGGCCGGGTAATGCGCACTGGGGCTAGCCGCCGAGTTGACAAATGGTGGTTGTGGAGAGATTATGGGGACAATCCAGAAATATGTGATGAAGAGGGTGTTCCTTGATGACAACCAGCATGAATCCTAAGGTTGATGCATTTATTAGCAAGGCCAAAAAGTGGAAGGAAGAATATGAGAAGCTAAGAAAGATCGTTCTTGACTGTGAGCTGACCGAAGAATTTAAGTGGATGCATCCTTGTTATACGTTTGAGAACAACAACATCGTTATCATCCATGGATTTAAAGAATATTGTGCGCTTCTGTTTCACAAAGGTGCCTTGTTGCAGGATGCCCATGGGATTCTAATCCAGCAAACGGAGAATGTGCAGGCGGCGCGCCAGATTCGGTTCACCAATGTGCAAGAAATTATTGAGAAGGAATCCATCTTGAGATCCTATATTTATGAAGCCATTGAAGTTGAAAAAGCAGGTTTGCAAGTAAATTTTAAAACGAATACAGAATTCAAAATTGCTGAAGAACTTCAACATAAATTCGCTGAAATCCCTGCCTTGAAAACGGCTTTTGAAGCATTGACGCCGGGACGGCAAAGAGCATACTTGCTTTATTTCTCTGAACCCAAACAACCCAAAACCCGAGAGTCCAGGGTTCAAAAATATATGCAGCAGATTCTCAATGGAAAGGGATTAAATGATTAGAACCGTTGCAGGATGGCGATTCTTCCGCCCTGCTGGATACGCAGGTGATTGCCCTCTGCAGAACGGCATCCGCCGGCTAGAAGATGCGTGCCTCGAGGCACGAGCCGTCTCAAAGGCTGGATGGACCGTTTTAAGGGCGTGGCAACTATATACCTCGACCATTTTTTGAGCTGGTTTCTTAGAACCTTCAGTTAAAATAAATAAAAATGAGGAAAAATAGTATGCGAGAGAAAAAAGTCCGAGGAATTAAACGGAAGTCTAATAAAATGATTGAAAGAATTGAAGAAAATACATTAGAGTTCCCAACAGAATTTTACAATGGATACTGGCATCTGCACCTACCAGTTGCTCAAGACTTTATAAATTCCGACAAAACACCAAAAAAAATCAAACGACTCTGCATTCAAACACTTTTGGATAGAGCTGAACATCTAATTGGATTGAAGCCAAATGACAAAGAACAATATCGTGTTGTAGTCGCAGTTGATTTACCTGACTTATGGGGTTCGCAAATTATTATATTTAAAGGTGACTCCCATTTTAAAGATTTCTTTAACAGGAATGACGAATATCAAAGGTGGCTTCATCTATCTGATAACAGAAACATTCAAAAGGAATGGAAATTATCTGTTCCTGATGATTTGCAACTATCAGGTTTCAAAGAAGTAATTACTGATGAGGCTGGATACCACTATGAAGGTGAAATTTGGTTTATAGGGGAATTAAAATAAAACTTTAAGGGACATCTAAGTTCATACGTCTCTCTTCTTAGTCAAAAAAATTTAACAGAGATAATTAAAAAAGGGTCCGGCAAGGCCGCCAAATCGGCAGCTTCAAACCGCACCCTTCTTTAAGGCATTATTCGCAAAACACGGATGGTTTACCGGCTTCCATCATCCAGCATCGCCAGTGCCCGCACCGGCGATCCGTCCCTTCCAACAATCTTCAGCGGCGCCGCCATGAAGAAGAAGCGGCTGGCTTGAATCTGCGCCAGATTGGCCAGTCCCTCCACAATGACAATCTCGGCGCCGAGCAGCGCCTGATGGACAGGATCGAAGTCCACCGGATTCGGCGTAGGCACATCCATGCCGATCATGCCGATCTCCCGGGAGGCCAGCCACTGGGCCAGCTCCAGCGTCATATATGGAAAATCGGAGAAATAATGCTTCTGGGGAAACTGCCGGTCCCAGTCGGTCCGGTAGATGACCCTCGCCCCCTTGACGATTCCTTCCTCATAGGGCAGAAAATCCGCAATCTGCAGCGCTTCCTTCGGCTGCTTGTGGGACAGATCAACGAGCAGCGCCTCGCCGATGCATTTGTGCAAATCCAGCTGCTCGACTGTTTTGCCCGCTCTCACAAAATGAAAGGGGGCATCCAGATGGGTTCCCTGGTGTGTGCTCATGGAGAGCTGGGTCATGTTATAGCCCAGCGAATCAATGGTGTGATAGGCTGTGACATGGCATTCCGGATCATTGGCGAACGTAGGCGCGCCCTCATAAATATCCAATGACAAATCGATAAACGTGTTCATCACGCTTCAACCGCCTTCCGCATGGATTTAAAACCGCTTATGGCACCAGAAAAATTTTGCTCACATCCGCTCTGCCGTCTACCAGCTCACGGAAAGCGGCCGGTCCTTCAGACAGTTTCCGGCTCCGGGTCCAGCCCTCTGTCGTAATCCGTCCCGACTGGATCAGCTCCAGCGCCTGCCGGAAGTCCTGGTCCGAATACGTATAGGAGCCCAGCAGCGCGATCTCCTGCCTGACCAGATCATTGACCGGCAGGCTGCTTACCTGCTGCCCCAGACCAACCATAATAATTCGGCCGCCGGGGTTGACGAGCCTCATCGCCTGCTCGCGCGTCGGCTGGACGCCGACACAATCGATGATGACGTCTATCCCCTGTGGAAACAGCCCGGACCACCGTTTCTCCAGCTCGCCCGGGTGGATGACGGCCGCTCCCAGCTTGGCCGCATGCTCCAGCCGGGAGGCCTGAAGGTCCACCAGCGTGATTCGCCCGGCTCCCATATGGCGGGCCGCCTGGAGAGTCAGCAGTCCGATGGGTCCTGCGCCGAAGATCAGCACCTCTTCCAGCGGCTGTACGCCCAGCTTCACCGCGTGAATGGATACAGCAAGCGGCTCCGCCAGGGAAGCCAGCGAGCTGTCCAGTTCCTCCGGAACCGGCAGCACGTTGGCTGCCGGCGCGGTGACGAACCGGGCGAAAGCGCCGGGGCGATGAATGCCGATAATGCGTCTGCTGCGGCAAACATTTTGTTTGCCGGCAAGACAGTGGTCGCAGATGCCGCAGGCGATCAGCGGGTTGACCACCACTTTCGCGCCGATGGACAAGCTGCCCGTGTTCGCTCCCAGCTTCACAATATGGCCGCAGAATTCATGCCCCATGACCAAAGGTGCAACCCTGATGCTGCTATGTCCCATATAACCTTCCAGCTCACTGCCGCAAATACCGACCGATCTTACTTCAATAAGAACCTCATCCGCCCCGGGAACCGGAATATCCAATTCCTCCAGCGTGATATGCTCCGGTCCTTGATAAACCAACGCCTCCATGGGCGACCACATCCTTTGCTCTTATCGGATCCAACTGCCGGGAACAGCCGCGGCATACTGTTATACCGCGCAGCTTGACTTGCTTCCGGGAAGCAAGCTGTCGAACTTATGATTAAATGGTGTATTGTCCTTGCCGAGGCCGGCAACAGGCACATTGGGGCTGGCAACAGTGATACCGGTTTAGACGCCGGCAGTCGGACTGCCGGACGCCTTCGGAAACCCGCCTGTTGTCCGTTTACCGGCTGCCGCCTTTAAGGCGCATCCTTCACCCCGTTAACAATATGCAGCGGGGATTCCCCGTTGAACAGACGCTTGATTTCCAGGGCGGCATATTCCTGGAGACGCAGCAACGAATCCTCGGAATACCAGGCGCAGTGACTGGTAATGAGGCATTGCTCCAGCTGGAGCAGGGGGTGGGCCGGATCAATCGGCTCCTTCTCCAGCACATCCAGCGCTGCGCCCGCAATCATCCCCTTCTGCAGCGCCTCGACCAGATCTTCCGTGGCGATGATGCCGCCGCGTGAGGTATTGACAAGAAAGGCCGACGGCTTCATCTTCCCGAAGGATGCCAATGACATAATTCCCCGCGTCTCGTTGGTAAGCGGCAGATGGAGCGACAGAATATCGCTTGTGTGAAGCAGCGTCTCGAAATCCACCTGCTCTACCCCCAGCTCGCGGAATAATTCCTCCGGCGCATAGGGGTCATAGGCGATCGCCTTCAGGCCGAATGCCTGGGCTCGCCTGATCACAGCTCTGGCAATATTGCCAAAGCCGGCTGTGCCGATGGTTTTTCCCGCGAGTCCCATAATCGGGCGGCAGGGGGCAATCTGCCATTCCCCGGCACGGACCTGCTCTACAACCCGGGGGATCTTCCGTACCGCTCCTAGCATCAGGGCCAGCGTATGATCAGCCACTTCCTGGATCGCATAGTCGGGAATATTCACCACCGGAATATTCTTCGCTGCCGCTGCCTCCAGGTCCACATTGTCCACACCGATCCCATACCGGACAATAATGCGGCAGCGTTTGAGCGCATAGATGGCTTCTGCGGTCAGCGGCGCCCATTGCGTCAGAATGGCGTCGGCCTCCCCGCACAATGCCGCAACCTCCCCCGGCGTCTTGCATTGCCCCTTAAGAAAAGCGAAGCCAAGCGGCTGCAAAATTGCTTCCTCCTGATCCAGATTGGGAAAGCCATAATCTGTTACGGCAACGGTCAGCGTGCTCCCGCTCATTGGCTTGCCTCCTCTTTCAGGCGGATGCGGAACCGGTAATGGCCGGAACCGGCCTGGAGCACTCTTTTGCCATCCTTCATTCCCAGATCGAGAATGTGAGCCGCATCCGCTACAGCCAGGCCGCTCTCTTCAATCTGTTCCTTCCCGTCATCGGGAAGATAGATATCCGCCCGCGTATTCGCCGGGATGGTAACTTCTACATGCGCATAACCGTCCGCCGTACTCCAATGACTGCTGATGCGGCCGTACAGACTGTCATATTCACATTCCACCTTCGCCAGCCGGCCGCTGATGACAGGCTTGATATGAATATGTTTGTAGCCCGCTGCCTCAGCAGGCAGATCAATGCCGCCCATATAGCGGTATAGCCACTCCCCGACCGCTCCTAGAGCATAATGGTTAAAGGAGTTCATTCCCGGGTTCTGGAAGCCCTTCTCATCGGTCCAGCCGTCCCATCTTTCCCAGATCGTCGTAGCTCCGTGACGGATAGAGTACAGCCAGGAAGGATACGTATCCTGAAGCAGCAGACGGTAAGCGGCATCCTCATGTCCGGTATCACACAAGACAGGCAATAAATATTTAATGCCATGAATGCCTGTGGTTATATGCCAGCCATGCTCTTCAATATCGCGGACCAGATGGCCTGCAGCCGCGGATCTTTTGTCCGCCGGAATCAGATCCATGAACAATGCCATGGCATAACCCGTCTGGGTCTCGCCTTTGATGCGTCCATCGCCGCTCACATAAGCTTCATTGAACTGCGTCTTGATCTCTCCGAACAATGCGGCGTAGGCGGCTGCATCTTCCGTTTTGCCGATGATGGCGGCCATTTCCGCAAACAGCCTGGTCGAGTAGGCGAAATATGCGGTGGAGAACACTTCGAATGGCGTATCGGCATTCAGCGACAGCCAGTCGCCGAAATTCTGCGAATCCTCGCGAAGCAGCTTCGGACTCATGCGTTTCATATACGCGATCCATCCGGCCATCGCTCCGTAATGCTCTTCGATGATTCGACGGTCTCCATAGACCCGGTACATCGTCCAGGGGATAATCACGCCTGCGTCCGCCCAACCGGCCGAAGCGAAAAATGTACACTCATCCGGTATCCCTTTCAAAAATGGGACGGTATCCGTAAAAGCTCCCGTTCCGCGCTGCGCATCCACAATATCCATCATGAATTTTGCCATAAAGCCGGACACATCCATGTTATAGGAGGCCGTCCGCGAGAAGATTTGCGCATCCCCGGTCCAGCCCATCCGTTCATCCCGCTGCGGGCAATCGGTCGGCACACTGATGAAATTGGCCCGCTGCGTCCACATAATATTGCTGAACAGCTGATTGACGCCGGGATCCGAGGTTGCAATCCTTCCCGTCTGCTTCATCGCATTATGAATGACCTTCCCCGTGAGTCCGAGCAGTTTAACGTCCGGGGAAGTGGTGATTTCAATATAACGAAAACCGTGGAAGGTAAAATGAGGCTCATAGACCTCCTCTGCCGCTCCTTTGAGCGTATAGCTGTCCGTCTGCTTCGCCGTACGCAAATTTTCCGTGTACAGCGTGCCGTCCGGATTCAGCACTTCCGCATACCTCAGCGTAACCGTCGAGTCCCGCTGCCCTTGAAGCCTGATCTGCGCCCAGCCGACCATGTTCTGTCCCATGTCCACGATCAGCGCGCCCGACTCCATAGCGGTCTGCAGGGCGGGCTCCAGCTGCTCCGTAATTTGAATCGGAGGACTTGCGGAGGCCGTGATCCATCCCCGGTAATCGCCGAACTGCCGGGCGCTGCGCCAGTTGGAATCATCAAAATCCGGCTCGTTCCAGCCTTCATGCTCCAGCCGTGCGTCATACTGTTCGCCCATCATAAAATCCGAAGAAAGAATGGGCCCCCGGGCTGCTTTCCAGGATGAATCCGTGCCGAGGACTTCGGTCGTCCCGTCCGCATATTCAAGCTGCAACTGCAGCAGGAGAAGGGGGGTCTTGCCGTATTGCTCCTGCCCATACCACGCTATATGTCCGCTGTACCATCCGTCTCCTACGATGCCACCAAGGAGGTTGCCGCCTTCATGAAGCAGATGCGTGATCTCATAGGTCCGGTAATTGACGCGGATATTGTAATCCGTCCATTCCGGGGCAAACCAATCCTCCCCCAGACGCGCGCCGTTCAGGTGAAGCTCGGCTGCGCCAAGCGCAGAAGCATATAGAACGGCCCTCTTCAGAGGTTTGCCGATCTCAAAAGGCTTGCGGTAGCAGGTCGCCGGACGGCCCACCTCATCCGTTCCGTATCCCAAGCCGACCCATTTTGCTTGCCAGTCGCTGCGGGCCAGCAGTCCCATTGTCCACACACCTGGTTCACTCCAGTCAGAAGGATGCCCCTGGGCATCCCAGACCATCACCTTCCAGCAGCAAATAGAACCGGATTCCAGCGTGTTTCCATCGTATTCAACGAATATGGATTGATCCGAATCCATTTTGCCCGAATCCCACAGGTCGCCGGCACCGCTATCCAGCCGCTCTGGGGAAGAAGCAACCAATACCCGGTAAGCGGACTGCATGAATCCCCGCCCGGAGGATTGAATGACCCAGCTCAGCCGCGGCCGCGGCGAATCTATCCCGTATGGCTGCTCCATATATTCCGTACGCAGTTGGATCACTTTAATATCGCTCATGTTCTGGTCTCCTCCTATTTGGCCAAATATCCGCCGTCCGCCATAAGATCCTCCCCTGTAATGAAGGAGGCGTCATCCGATGCCAGAAACGCCACCGCGCTCGCCACTTCCTCGGGCCTGCCCTGCCGCTTGAGAATATGCAGGTCAGACACCCGCTTATTCTCACCCTCGATATCAAGGCCAAGCGCAATACAGCTGTTCTCGAAAGCCTGCGTCCGTATATAACCCGGACAGACGCTGTTCACCCGGATTCCAAAGTCGGCCAGATCCACAGCCCAGCATTTGGTCAGACCCCGAATAGCAAACTTCGTGGCATTGTAGGTGGCAAACTGGGACTGCCCAATGAATCCGCTTACAGATGACATATTTACAATAGCGCCGCTGCCGGACCTCTTCAGCAGGGGAATACAATTTTGCGTGACGAGCGTGGTTCCGATCACATTGACGCTGAGAATTTTGTTCCAGTCCTCCGGCGAAGCCTCAACGCCCTTGAACAGGAAAGCCGCAGCATTGTTCACCAGAATATGAACGTTCTCATGCTGCGAGGCGATTCTGGAGAAAAAGTCCTTCACCTGGGTCTCATCGGCGATATCGACCCGGGAGCTGAAGACGGCATTCCCGGTAGCGCGGCTAATGTTCTCCGCCGTCTGCACAACTTCGTTCTGCACATCCAGCAGCCAGACGATACAGCCCTCCTCGCTCAATCTGAGCGCGATCGCTTCTCCCAGACCCTGGGCCCCTCCGGTAACAACAGCCACCTTGCCCTTCAATCCTCTCATTGGCCACCTCCGGTTCTTGACTTCCTCTCGTAAATCTTATTTACTTTCTGGTTATATGTCAATATATCCATTATGAATAAAAATGTATATCCAATTATATATGAAATGGCATTATAGCTGATTATTATCTTTATTCGTTGAGCCAGGAAGTTACCCTTTCCTTCCATCAGCCATCAGCGGTTGTTCGGGCGAGCGGGGCGGCTTTCTTGAAGCGGTATCGCATTTAGAACCTGCGGTACCAAGGAGGGAAGCCGTCGCCATCCCCATGACTCCCAGGTTTTTCTCCTGCAAAGACAAAGAAGCCACGCCCGGATACGCGCAGTCACTGCGTATCCAGGCGCGGCTTCCGCCGCTCACTTTCATTCTCTACCATGCTGACGGTTACTCCCCAACCTCCGCGAGCCGTTTGATTTCCACAAGCCTTGGATCCAGCCGGATGTGGCGGGTTTCTCCTGTTCCCTCGATTTGGTCCACGACCAGCTGCGCCGCATGGATCCCCATCTCGGACGGGGACTGGTCAATATAAGCGGAGGGCAGCATTCCCCCCGGCACGAATCCGGGCTCGTCAAAGCAAATCAGGTTTATCCCGCTTCTGCCAAGCTGGCGCAATGCTCTTCCGATATAACGCATCAAATGCGCATCAACCGCCGCAATCGCTTCAAGATCGGCATTGCCACGCAGAAATTCGGTTATCTCCGCAGGCACATCCTCCGGTACAATCGGCTCCGAATCCTCGACTATGCCGGAGGAAACCGTCAGGCAGCGGCTGCCGGATACCGGCGGGATCCCCCGTTCCACCAGCGCGGATTGAAAGCCGAACAACCTTTCCTTCACGCCTTCGGTATACGTCTGCGGGTAAGTAACCAGCCCGATACGCCTGTAATTCAGACTCGCCAAATAATCCCCCATCAGGCGGCCGGCCTTCTCGGTATCGCAAAAGACACGGCTTGCCTGATAGTCGCTGACATATTTCTCTACAAAGACGAGCGGGAATTTGTGCAGAATCAGCCTGATCATATCATCGTGAAAATAGCCCCCTCTTGTGGCCACAATAATGAGCCCGTCAACGGGAAGTCCGAGCAAATCCCGCAGCGCTGCGGCAGCCTCCTCCTCAGATCCGCCAATGCGTTTGAACACGAGGTGGTACCCCTGCTTGCCCAACTGGGACTCCACTCCGGAGATCAAGCGGGCGGCATATTGAAATTCCATCCAGGGCATGATGACGCCGATCAGCCTTTTGGATGCGGATGAGGGAACACCAGCAGACAAGGACAAGGACGACGAGGACGACGAGGACGACGAAGGCGAAGGCGAGGGCTTCCCGTGGAGAACTTTCACAACGGAAGCCGCCTGCTTCGTCGGGGTGCCACTTTCCGAAACGAAGGTGCCTTTCCCCCTCATCCGATACAAGTACCCCTGCGTGACCAGGCCCAAGATGGCATTCTTGGCCGTGATCCGGCTGACCTGGAACTGCTCGGCCAGCAGCCGCTCCGCAGGAATCTGGGTATGCGGCCCCCAGGCGGCGGACTCGATTTGACCGAGAATATAATTCTGTATCTGGGCATACAACGGGATTAGTTTGGTGCTCATTCTTAAAAGCCGGCTCCTTCATAGTTGAAATAGGCAAATTGGATATATTGAGTATATCCCATCCGGTTTCACTCAACAAGAGTATCGCCTATTGCCGGGATGGCCGGTGCGGGCTCAAGCGGTCCTTAGCGTATTAGATTTTTAAGGAATGTCAGCCGGTAAATATGCTTGGGCCGCCCTTTGGCGCCAGCTTTCTCCTCGCCGACAATTTCGACCATTCCGGCATCCAGCCAGGAAAGCAGGAACCGGTGCGTGCTTCTGACGGTGACGCCCAGAATCGCCGCAAGCTGCTGCGCAATATAGTCCGTCCTGCCCGTACGGGTAACGGCAGCGATCAGCTTGCTCAGATAAACCGAGGTCAAGCCCGCATTCTCCGCCTGCTTCAAAAGGTCAACATCCAGTAGCGACAGATCATAAGCAAGCGGCTCCGTCATTTCCAGCGGACCGATCATGCTCTGATCCTCGCGGACAATAAAACACATATTGCCCCCGGCACTCTTCGATTGGCGCAAGGCTATCCTCGCATGTGTCCCGGCATCATTGGCCGACCGGCCGAATCCAATGCCGATGCTGAGCGAAAGCCCATGCTGCTTCTCCGCCTCTCGGGCAAGAGGAATCGTTTTGTACCCTCCTGTTTCCCGTTCAAAAATCCCCCTTGTCGTAATAAACAGATATTCATCCCCGCCCATGTGGCTCATATAGCCGTCGAGCGTCTCGACATAACCCAGCACCATGCGGTGAATATCCAGCTTTAGCCGCTGCACCTCATGCTCGGAGGCTTTGTTGACGGCCACCCGGTTGAAGTCGTCGACATTCACCAGGCCAACCACGATTTGCGATTCCTTGCTTCGCCGCGTCTCCGTCGATAACAAGGCTCTCTCTAGAGTTACAACGGTATCCTGCGCGGTAGGAATGACCCATTCATTGGGGATGCCAAGCTTCGTCAGCGCCTCAGCCACCTGTCTGACACAGGTCAAAACAGCGCGGTACTGAAGCTGCTCCACTTGTTTGCGGTGAAAGGCTATCAATTGTTCATCCGAAGCATGTGCGGTATCCTTATAATAAACCGCTTCACAAGCGGGCAGGCTCAGCTCCTTGAACGCTTTCTCCACGATCTGCGGTGAAAGGGTATCTACGGAAAAGCTGGTCAGACCGGCCTGTTTCTCCAGCCGGAACAACGCCCGGTATAGGCCAGTTCCGGTCAGAGGCACATGAATAACCGGAATGGAGAAATGAAGCTTGTCCTTCACAAGCTGGTGGGAAACCGGGTCGGTGAACAGCAGCACCTCCACCTTATCCATGAGCTCCAGGCATTTCCCCAGAATCTCATCCTCTTCCAGGTAAGGCCTTGGCAGAGGTTGGAAGGAAGGAAAGGCGCGCAGCGTATCCATCACCTGGCGGACAAGCACTTCCGGGCCGATGACCCCTATGGCGATACCCTGCTCTGCGGCAGCTGTTGGTCCATCAGACATGCACATATCTCCATCCTGTTTGAGTTAAAGAACGGCCGCAGCTGCTGCCGCACGCACGTTTACTATCGCGCCTGAAGCCCTGCAATCCGGCTGTCGACGTCAATTGCGGGGCTGCTACTTGAGACTGGCCGGCTCCGGGAAAGCCAGCAGCTTTCCTTTGGTTTGTACGACAATCATTCCGTCCGCTTTAAAGGTTGGCCCAAATACGCGGCCATAGGTCAGAAGCTGCGACACTGGCTGGGCTTTAACCAAATCGATGGCGACCAGGCGGCCATCGGTCTGGGCCACATACATGCCACCGCCGATCAGATCGATGCGGGCGACGGGATTGGAGAGGCCTCCATTGTAGAAGACCGGCCCCTTGTTCACCAGCTTGACGCCAAAAACACTTTGGCTGTCCGAGAAGATCAGCCGCCCGGCATACGGACCCAGCGCATAACGGACATCGCCGGCGGACGGCGACAGATAGGTCTGCATCGCAGCCTTGTCCGGATCCTCATTGCGGGGATAAGCGTATACTTTGAGCCCTACGGCGATATAGACCTGATCGCCGCTGATCCAGGCGGATCCCGGGGAATAGAATTCTTGTTTATCCAGATCGATCTTCTCCGGATTATATTCAACGGATTGGATCGCTTTGCCTGTCTCGATGCCCAGCGTATCCAGCGTCGTCAGCATCCCTTTGTCGATGATGGTCTGCTGCCGCTGCACGATAACCGTATCGCCTTCAACCGCAATGGGAAAACCTTTGTTCATTTTATTCCAGGCTTCCTTGCCGTTCTGCAGATTGAATGCATGCAGCACCTCGTAGGAGTAGGCGCCGGACTCGATATTTGCGGCAAATACACGCTCGCCGGCAAACAACAGCGGTCCCGGCAGAGACTCTTTATAGTCATCGCGCCATAAGAGGGAGCCGTCCGTAATCCGGTAAGCCTGAATATCTCCATTCAGCGCATACAACCGCCCGCCATTTACATACAGCTGCGAGACTCCTTTGCTAGGTATAGAAGAGGTCCACAGCTTCTTGCCGTTAGCGGCATCTACGGCATACAGCGTACCATTATTTGCAGCCGCATATACGCGGCCGTTCTCATATACGACAGTTGTCTTGATACCGCTCCCGAAGGACCACAGCTTCTTGCCTGTCCGGGTCTGAACAGCCACCAGCTGGCCGCCCTGCACCAGAAACAGCTTGTTTTCCCCTGCAGCTACGGCGCCTCCGCTCATTGCCTCGTCATCTGCCGGCTTGTCCATGGCCATGGCCCAATAATCCTTGATAGCCGGCACTTGAACGGGGGTATCGAGATTGTTGCCCACATACGATGTATGCGGATCCACGTGTGCATATACCGCGGAGCCGGCCAACATGGAGAGAGTTACTGCTGCCAGCATGACGGTTACCCGTCCCGGCAGCCATTTGATAGGGTGGAACATCTGAATCACTCACCTGCCTCATTCTGATCATCTGGCGAAATACGATTTTATTCATTTTAGCATAATTAACGGTCCATAATGGAATGAATGCTATCTTCGCTTGGGTCGGCAGCCGGATTTGTTTCCACACAAGTCAGCAAAAAGCGGCACGGATGCCGCAGTCGCTAAGACCGCGGCATTCGTGCCGCTGAGCTTTCATATGAAATGTAACGGGGTTAATCCTTAATCCCGTACATGAATTACTGTCTAATGTAAGGTAGTGCTTACTTCACAGCCAACCCCTCTATTTTTATGTACCAGCGAAGAGTCAGCTTGTTTTGCGAAAAACTCCTTGGAGCAAACTAATTATTTTTATTATTATTTTAAAAGAACCTTGAAAGAAGTCACTTAGATATTTTCGGACTAGGAACCGTACCAGGCTAAAGAGTAATGAAATAGATATTATAAGCACAAATAGTTTTATTCCAGTTTCTATAAATTCCACTTAGACACAGCACCTCCTATTCAATTCCTTTATACTAGCCCCTATGAGATGAATTCTAATGATGGGTTTCCTGCCTGTAAGGATTCTGAATAATTACCGTTCGAATATTCCATTATAACCTTCGTCCAGAATGCCTTCGCAGGCAAATTTTTCTCCAACCAAGAAACGCTCCAATTACCTTTAAACATCTCAAACACTTTATGCGCTACTTCTTTACCCATTCCACGTTCTCGATACTTTCTTAATATGAAAAACTCCGCAACTGAAACTTTAGGCGATTCACTATCAGCGATTTCCCTAACTAAAACAAATCCAGCGAGCTTGCCTGACTCCATAATAAAGAAGGGAAAACGCCCTTCTTCTGTCCAGTAATGGTCGAGGTACTTGTAGTCAAAAAGACCATATTCGTTCACATCGTTTTCACTGTTATCTTCAAATAGACTCATATCATACTGATATAATTCCATCAGGTTACGTAGTATCATTTTCTTCTCAAAGGAAACCTTGATTAGTTCCATACAATACCCACCTCGTACATTCGATATACCCCAGCCTCACCGAGAAAATCTTTTCTGGTCAATCCTTTTTCTCCAAGCAATATCCGATAATTCGTTATCGTACCATCATGTGACCTGTTACTTCAACAATTCCGCTACAAAATTACGAACTTCCTGCGGTGACTTTAAAATGATGATTTTTTAAGACTGATTCTTTCTTCGCAGCCTTCAGCCATATCCGTTCTTTTCATGTTTCGATACTGGAATCTTCTCTTCAACACACGGATCAAGCAGATCCACCTCGACAGATCAAAAAATATAATCGTATCAGCCGCCTGCAGCCTAATGTCAATTGTGCCTCCATAATTGCCGTCGATAATCCAACTTGTGTGACTTACGAGCTTCTCTTGAACATCTTTTTGCTCGTTTTTGGGCGTGCTAATCCAGCCGGGTTTCCAAAAAATCGCATCCAGATGATGAACATCAATTGATAAAATCCTACCGAGCTCGCGTGCCAAAGTTGATTTACCCGAACCTCCAGAACCTATAAGTACAATTCTTTTCATATTAATCCTCATCAAATGAATTTAATTCAACTCCCTCAGTACGATTTAGCTTAATTCATTCTCCACGGAAACCCGCGATTGTCATTCGAGTTGTGACTATTGAGTTATAATATACCGAAAGTTTTCACTGTACGAATTTTTCTTTTGCTCCACTCGTCGTAAATGGTCATAAAAGCTTTGAGAAAATTTAAATACGTGACCGAAATCCCAATCTTGTTCGCTATAGTCCTTTTGCCAAAACTGAATTTCAGTCGGCAGCGCGTTTACTCGCACCGCCGCTTGCAGAGGCAAATGATCGACAGGCGAAACCAATTTGATTGAATCTCCAGGTTTAACGTTACGACTATAGCGTAGAACTTTAATCAGCTTCATTATTGGAAGTAATCCTCTTTCGAAAAAGGAGACATGGCCTAGATCAAACAAGATGTTTAACGCATGTGAGAAAGTCAGCATGTGTCCAATTAAATCATGATGTGATTCCGCGCGATAAATGACGGGGAACTCGGTCAGCTGTTCCAGCACAAGCAATGATAGCTCTTTGGGATTCGATATAGTCGGAAAGCCGTCTTCATCTGTAATCTGCATCCTTTTCACCTCGGAAGCAGTAAAACCAATCCATGAACGTCCCGGAATCGTCCTCTCAAACGAGAGAATGAGATCGGTTATTCCTGCAATTTCCCCAGCACTTCCCCAACCTTTTAGTTCATGAATAGCCAACAAACTTGCTGCGCTGTAGATTACATTATGACCGACCCAGTGCAGCTCGTCGATCGTTTTATCAAGTGCTTCAAGTATGTCAGCTTCAGCCGTATGTGTGTTACAATCGGAACGGTGTTGAGTGCTTTTCACCCCAAGAATCTTTTGTACCATCGCTCTCGCCTGCGAAGCTATGAGTTCAGTGATTTCTTGTCTCAAATTATTCGTTGAAACGAAAAAGTAACTACCGATCGCGGCAGCACCATAATGAGCTTGCCAGATGTCACCTGTTTCTTGTTTGCATGAAGCGATGATCGTTAATCCGTCTCTCAATATGGATTGGTTCAACATCATGTCCTCCAATGTAATTTCCGTTACACTAAATTTTCGCGAGCCAATTCAACAATCCTGCCCATTAGTTGAGAAACGGCAGCCATTTGACCGGCTGCCGTTTCTCAGGTTTCATAGAGCTCCCTCAGTACGATTTAGTTTTCTCACGAATGCTCGCTATCGTTCTGCGTTAGTTCAACAACTTTAAGGTTTGTGGCTTTTTATAATTAAGAATGGTGCTAGCTTTTCTATTATGCATCACAATCGGTGTATTTCTCCATGATTCGTGTTTTTCGATTCCTTCCTTCACATATGAGCATCTAAATTTCAATTCATCTTCTGTGTATTCGACTACGCTGTGAATTGGATGCTCCCAACTAAGAACTAATACTTCATCAGGCTTCAGACTACGATATATATTTGTTAATGACTTCTGCAAATTTACTGTCCATCCAAGGGCATAAATTGATAGGGACTTATCGAAATGATCTAAGGGTAATCCTGGTATTTCCTCCATAGAGGCCTCATTAAATTGATAGTCCAATCATTCTCTTTTTGACCAACATACACTAGAGATATCAAACAAGAGGAGTTGATACTTTGGTACGTATTCTCGATAAAGCTGCCGTCCAGCCACGCCGTAGATTCAACTTGGCGAACTCATTTATTATCCGATCAGCAAGATCTCGCCTTGCAACAATCACTATACGGATTCCAGTCAATTCACAACCCAATCGGGTAGATTTGGTAGCAACAGTAGGTGTTCGAGGTGTCACTGGCATTGCGCAAATACTCTTTAGAATCTTCCGCGATGGAAGAGAGATTTTCAACACACAACAAGGTATTGAATCTGTTGGTTCTGAACAAAATTATGCAGTTACGTTCCAGGCGGAAGATAGAAATGTAAGAGCTGGTGCCCATGTTTACACAGTCACAGCAGAAAACCGTACTGCAAATACAAGAGCCGATGTTGTTGGGCCTATATCGTTTAGTGGGTTAGCCGTTAAAACGAGAACCTAATACCCTATTTGCAATTTTCAGTAAGTCCACGCTTTGCAACTTCTCTTAGATGTAGAAGCAAGGTTTCGTCTGAAAGAGAAACAAGCTCATGCGGCAGTAAATAAAGGCTTAATAAGTGGATGGCTGACTTACACTCCCAATCCTTAAATATCGTAAGGAACTCTGGAAAATACCGATCTAGCCAATTATGGACACGTCCTTGCACCACTCACAGATCAGTCGACAGATGATCGCGAATTTTCATTGCTTCCCGTCGTTCAGCGTAAATGCCCTGAGGGAGATTGGGTACAGCGTACCTTCCGTCTTTGACCAGTTGAGCGATTACTTTTGCATCCTTAACGTCATTCTTTGTTGGCGAGTTGTCGTCCAACTCTTTACTTTTCTTGACGAGTAGCGGATTTACCACGCCATACTTGACCTGCTGTGTTCTTAGGAAATGAGCAAGATTCAGTCAGTAGTGGCCTGTAGGTTCCATGCCGACAATGACGTCCTGGAAGCCTTGCTCCGCCCCCAGTTTCTCGAACCAGCTAACGAAGTATTCATCTCGATTATTTTCAAACGCAATTGGCTTCCCGTACTCGACTCCGCGGTAGTCTTCGCGCGAGCCACATGTTTGAATTTAGCGATGTCTACACCGACAATTAAGGTTGAAGAAGTGATTTGATTAATTCTTTCATTTTGAGTAGAATGCATGTTGTAGTCTCCTTGGTTTGTTTTTGGATCCGACGCTGGCCAGCATCTGGGACCCTAAACATCATACCAAGGAGTCTTTTTATATTTCAAACTCCGTATTTCTTCTGTATTCGAATTGTCTCTCTTACTCCAGGCTTATCTAACCCACTTGTTAACTAGGCTCCGGAACGTTCGGGGTCAGAGATTTATTATCAATAGGAGAAGAAAGTACGATGGACGTCGCGAATTTCCCGTACTTTACGATTTGATTTTCGAATATCTCTAAATCTGGCAGCGACTCGGTAACTACTTTCAGCAAGTGATTGTACTCTCCACCACTTATTCTGTGGCACTCAATGACTTCCTGGGCGGATCGGCAGAAAGCATAGAAAGATTCGCAATTCGTTGCTCGCAGCCAGATGACCGCCATCGCATGCTTACCTATCTTTTCTCTTGCAACTACCGTCCGATAGTTTCTGATAATCCCCCTTTCCTCCATCCTCCGAACTCTCTCCGTCGCGGCAGGCTGGGTTAGCCCGACCATCTTGCCTAGTTCCGTCATCGAGATTCTTGCATTATCCTGCAGAGCTAACAAAATATACTTATCAACCTGATCCAAGTTAGCCACTTCCTTATATTGTATAAGCGAACGGTACATTATTTCTTAATTATCTAAGCGAATCAATGAAAACACTTTGTTTACACCATGTAACATCTCTATATTATCAAATATAATTTGTGGAGTAAATTGAAACGAGGAGCGAGTTCATATGAGCATGAGCAAAAAGGTAATTGTAATCGTTGGGGCAGGTACCGGTGTGAGTTCAAGCGTAGCCAGGAAGTTCGGTTCACACGGGTTCAAAGTTATCCTTGTTGCCCGAAACGAAAAAGTATTGGCAGAACTAGTGAGAAGCCTTGAAACCCAAGATATTGAGGCATATGGATTTACAGCGAACGCCGCAGATCCCGTTGCTCTTCAAATGGCATTCGAACATATCAAAAGAGATTACGGAATCCCAGAAGCGCTAGTCTACAATGCGGCAGTAATTAAACTAGGTACCGCATCGAAACTAAAAGAGGCCGAGCTGTTGGATGATCTAAATGTGAATGTGGTAGGGGCTTTAAGTAGCGCTTTACAAGTCATTCCCGACTTCATCGAACGGAAGAGCGGAACGATCTTGTTCACAGGCGGCGGATTTGCCTTGTATCCTTCTTACGAATTGGCTTCTTTGTCTATCGGAAAGGCCGCTCTACGCAGCTTAGTCTATACATTGGGTGAAGAATTGGAACCTTACGGCATCTATGTGGGTACTATCACAATCGCTGGTACAGTTGCGGTTAACACAAATTTCGACCCTGATCGAATCGCCCATGCTTATTGGGAAATGTATGAAAAGCAGAATGAACGTGAGCTCATCTATCAATAGTGTTCCCTCTAAATCTGCAGCGAAATTAAGGGGAACTTTGGGGCAACTGTTTTTGCATAAATCTGCCCGTCAATAAGTGTATAAGTGGAGCTACCCTTTGCGGCAGCTCCACACTATCGGTTGAAATAGGTAAGCATTTGAAGTGATCTCCAGCTTTTCCCCTGCTCCACACGGAGCGTGCCAGTTTCCCAGCACTCCGCGTCCCCTCTAACTGAATGTACTAGATCATAAGTTCCTCGTTACTCATAGATTTGGGTGAGTTAGATTGGTTCAAGTCCGTATCTTTCACGGTACTGGTTGGCTTTGATTTTCATCAAATCCGTTATACCAAGTCTATGCATGAGTAAGTCAATTGTCTCTTTTTGTGTTTGATGAATAAGCTGTTGTACTTCTTTGTGGAGAATGCGTAAGTTACTGAACTTGTCGCTTCCTCCAAGATGCAATGGGGTAAAGTGGTGACAATGAACATCGGTGGCGAACAGGTACATGCCTGTAATTTCGCACTTTCCCAATTTCATACTGTAACGACTCAACCGAATTGGTTCGGGATGTTGGAGTTCATCAAGTGATATATTTCTTGACGTAGATCCGGTCGAAGCTTTTTGTATATCTGTTCTCTTCCTGACGTTGTGAAGAGCGAGAGGCTTCGGCTGAAGCCCATGCTGTTCTTTGTTTTCACATTAGCCAGAGGGAATAAATATATATCTGCAATTCGGAACGTTCTGTAACCCATGCTGTAAAATTTGCTGTATGTTGGCGGAGGGTTAGCAGGATGTTCATATTTCCCGACCTGTTTAAGACGATTGTACAGGCTTGGAGATCTTAGGCAAGACGTGAGAACGCCACACTAACATGTGTTGCTCGATTGAAATAGTTATGAATCCCCAAAACAAACCTGTTGAAGAGAGTTGCATCTAGAGCAGTTGGTGGGGCCTTTATTTTTTGAATGCGTTTTTTGGCTTCAGTCTTGATTTTCTGCTTCTTATTTGCTTTAATGCCTGTGTGGGCTACTCGCTTCTTTCCCTTTTTATTCGCGCGGATCGTGAATCCAAGGAATTCCGATTCTCGCTTTCGCAGTTTGTCCTGCATAGTCAGACTCACTTCAAATTCAGCACCCTCGCTCATACCGTTCCTTGTTTTGATATCTCCTCTTCCAGCCGGCAATTGAATCCATAAATCTCTACACCTCTCTAAAGCACCACATACTTTGGCGTTTTAAAAGTAAAAGTTCCAATTTAAGGTACAGGCGAATTAGGGGGTTACGCATAACTGCCAGTTAATTCAATGGAAACGGCAGCCGATCATATGGCAGAATGACCATGGACGATCTCGTCAACGACGTGCTCGATCGGTGCGGTGGCGTCGATTATAATCCCGTTTTTCGGAATGCCTACTTTTGTTTGGTGCAAGCGCCGAATGATTTCCCGTTCTTCTATTCTGCCACCCCAGTCAGTTGGGTCCAGCGCCACTCGCTCATCAATCCGCCGGAGACAGGTTTCCAGGTCGACCTCAAGGACAAACACGCTGTCGAAGAGATCAATGAATTCGGGAAAATTCCGCGAACCACCGCAGAAAAATGTTACCGCCTCATCTTGATTGGCGACCAAAGCTTTCACTTTATCTACATGCCAAATATGGTGTTCGTGTTTAAAGCCATCCCTCGGGGTACCGGTTTCCGGATCGCCTTGATAAGCCAATTCACGGTCACCATTAATGGCATGGTAGCCGCGTCGCTGCAATTCGTTGCAGACCGTAGTTTTGCCGGTGCCGGAAACGCCTTCAATCAGATAATTCCTAATGCCCACAGCAGACCCTCCATTCAACTGGATAAGCACAAAATATTGGCTTACCATACTGATTGTGACTCAACATGGAAGCTGTACAGCAAACTCCGCCCCTCCATCGGCGCTGTTCTTCACTTCGATTGATCCACCATGTAAGATTACAATTTGCCTTGTGATTGCAAGGCCAAGTCCAACGCCCCCGCTTCGTTCCGACTTATCGACCTTGTAGAACCGATCGAACAAATGCGGAATCTCTTTTTCCGGAATACCCGGTCCGGTATCCTTGACGATAACGACTACAAATGCCGGATCCTCCGATGGGGAAATGCGAATGGAAATATCACCTCCAGCAGGTGTATAGCGGAGGGAATTGCCTACCAAATTCAAGAAGACTTGCTTGATTCGCTTTACATCAATGTTTACGTCAACTCCCGCCTCACGGTCCGGACCGAATAAATGAATTCCGTGAGCCTCGGCCTCAGGCTGGATAAGTTCAACCAAGTCCGTGAGCAGGCTTGTCAGATCGCTTTTTTTCGTTTGTAAATGCAGTTCTCCCGCCTCAGCCGATGTTAGAAAACGCAGCTCATCGACCAAATGGATCAAGCGCAGCACTTCATCGTGGAGCGGTAGCAGCGCCTCAGGGTTAACGGGTGTTGTATTCTGCTGGACCAGCTCGAGCTTGGTTAATACAATCGATAACGGGGTCCGAAGCTCATGCGCCACATCCTCAACCAGCCGTTTGCGACTGTTTTTGGTCTTGCGCAGCTGACGTGTCATCTTGTTGAAAGCACTGCTTACCTGACCATACTCGTCCATTCGTTGAATGGGGATTTCCGTGTCCAGTTGTTCATCCGCCACTTTTTCCATCACGGAAATCAGCCTTTCTAGCGGCCTTGTCATCAGCCCGGATAGCCAATAGCAGATAACAAGAGCTAGCCCGGCTGTGAACAGGGTGACATTGACTGCTTTCACCTCCATTTGATCCATGACATAGTCTTTGAAACCCGCAATTTGCCCCGGATTAATATCCCTCGGTACACCTTCTGTAAAATACCTGCCAAACAGGCTCCCCAGATACCCCTGAGTCGTTCCGATATAAGCCGTACTAACCAGAATCACCAGCAGAGCCATCCCGCTGAATATTTTAAACCGGACCGTCATAAAGCATCACCGAATCGATAACCGAACCCGTAAACCGTTTGTATGTATTGTGGGTTGCCAGGGTCAGGCTCCAGTTTCTTCCTCAGCTTGCTAATATGCGAATCCAACGTTCTCTCATAATTGATCAATTCCTCGCCCATCGCCGCTCGCATCAGCTGCAACCGACTGTAGACCACGCCAGGTCGCGATGCAAGAGCGATTAAAAGCTTAAACTCCGTAGGAGTAAGCGTGATGATTTCCCCTTCTCGGGTAACCAGATATCTCGCCTGATCGATGATTAGATTCCCTCGTTGCATGACGTCATTCTCATCATGCTTCGTTTGAACCCTGCGCAAAACAGCGTGAATGCGGGATGTCAACTCCCGTAAACTGAACGGCTTCGTCATATAATCGTCGGCTCCGAGCTCCAGACCGATGATTTTATCGCTTTCCTCGGATTTGGCCGTGACCATGATAATCCCACAATTGACGGTCTGCCTCAATTCGCGGCATACCTCTATTCCGCTTTTTCCCGGCAGCATCCAGTCGAGCACAACGACATCGGGATTAGCTGTCTGAGCGATATGCATCGCTTCAAGACCGTCCATGGCAGTCTGGACCTGGATTCCTTCCTGCTCCAAATACTGCTTCATCGAGTCAAGCATTTGCTTCTCATCCTCAACGATAAGAACCTTCGTTTTCATGTTATGTTCCTTCCTTATGTCATGTCTATTGATGGTATTATAGCACTCGATTTGGCGTTTCTTGGTAAGTTCCATGCAAAAAACAGGATTCCTCCACAAGTTCTAAACATCTGATCTGTACAATGATGTAAGAACCAAATAATGACTTGGAGGAATTCCACATGACAAGAATGAGTCTTTATGGATACATCAGCTTTGCCGGCGTCATCATTTTTACCGTATTGATGTTGGCGCTGCACTCAATGCAGCCTGAAATTTCCATACTATATGATGCGATGAGCTATTATGTCTACGGTCAGCAAGGCTGGATGCTTCCGGCAAGTCTTATTGGACTAGGGGCTGGATCCCTCGCACTTGCAATCGGTATGTGGCACACGCTGCGGGGCGGTTTTGCTAAAGCGGGGGGATTGTTCGTTGCGATTTGGGGCCTCTCCTTGATAGTTGCAGCCATTTATCCGACAGATCCCCCGGGAAGCTGGAATCAGCCTCCTTCGACGAGCGGGATGATTCATTTCACAGCGGCCAACCTGTCCTTTATTTCCCTGATGCTAGCTTCCGTATTTCTTGCGCCTGTACTTGCGAAAGACTCGCGATGGAGCCCGGTCAAGAAGTGGATCATACCCATCACGAGCCTAACTGTCATTTCGCTCATATTGATCATGATATCTATATCATCCATTTTCCTATCGGACGGAGCTCCGCTTTATTTCGGATTGACAGAACGCTTGTATATCCTGAGTTGTCTTTGTTGGATCATCATGTCTTCCATAGGATTACGACAAACAGGAAGATGACTAATCATTAACTCATAAGCCCAATATTTTGGAGGGACTTCCACTTATGTTGAATTTTACGGATATCTACACGATGTTTACTTTATATGAATTCCTGTTCTCGATTGGTATGATCATTGCGCTCATAATATCGGGATATTTCGTGAAATCCATTGGCTATAGCCCAACCATTAGGGCTCGATTTGATCGAACTCGCTCTTGCTCTGACAAAGCAATCCCAAGTACGCATAAAGCACATCGGGGTGCGTCGCGCTCGGGCGATCGGTGCCCGGCAGGTTATAGCGAATCAGACGTTTTGGCTATACGTGTATGGGAAAGGAGTAGGCCGATGAGTGCGAAGCCCGAATGGGCCGTCAACGTTTCCAAGGACTCATCCAGATTAAAGCGAACAGGCTTCATGCTGCACCTCCAGGGTGAATGCGCCAATAGAGAAAATCATTACTTTGCTCTATTTCACTCCCTCAGACGTGCGATTTCTATCATTTTCAGTTTTTCATTTCACGGATTCAGGATAAAGTTTATGGCTATGTACCTGTATTAATTTAAGGAATTTCATTTGCAGATCATAAAATGCACTAAATGATTGTAATGATATAATCAATATGTTATTGTTGGAAAAGAGTTACAATACATTCCAATACAAGGAGGAATTATATGAGCAGAAAGATTTGCGGATAGTTGCAATCACTTTTTTGTAAGCGCTTTACCTTGTTCGTTTTTTTGCAACTACAACTACTTGCGCATCTCCGATCCAACGATGCTTGTAAGTTCATATCAGGCGACTACATCAAATGCGACGTGAAATTGAAAAACAATGCTTCGGAGCGTTCGGTATCGAAATCATCAAGAGGGAACCGGTCTTCATGACGCTTTACCGGGACGACTTTCGTCACATCCGACAACTTGCAATAAACAAGGATCGAATCCCTTTACGAATCTATCAATTATTGGCGAGGAGTAGGTAATAATGAAAAAATCCAAGCATATTCGAAAAGTGTCCATTGGCATAATGGTGTTTGTCTTATTTCTCTGTACGTCTGTTGCAACCGCTTTCGCCGGACAAAAAGACGATTCGCTTTTTGATGTAAAAGCGGATTATAAGGCGAAGGGCAACGGCACAGCCGACGATACGAAGAACATTCAAAAAGCGATCGACGACGCGCAACGCTCCGGCGGGGGAGTTGTGTATTTCCCGAAAGGCAAATACAAGATCACTTCAGCGCTGACGGTAACGGGAAGCAACGTCATTCTGAAAGGGATCGGCAAAGCTTCCGTGCTCGTTCAGGCCAAAGATACGGGGGCCGTCGTCAAAATCGGCAATCCGACGGTTTTAGACAAGACGACGTTCAATAAAGTCGTCAATTTGACGATCGACCGCGCCGTCGCACCGAACCCGGATTTCGAAAATCATCCTTCCTACGGCATCTTCGTCGAACGTGCCCGGTTTACGGACATTGATGGCGTCACCGTCTACAATGCCGGCTACGGCATCGCAGTCGGCGTCAAAGGAGCCGTAGGCATCCCCAACCAATTCACGAACATCGTGAATTCTCGCGTAATGTTGGCTGGCAGCGTTCGCGGGTCGAGCGCGTTTCCTGGCGCGAACGTCGTTTATTGGTCGGGAGCCGATCACAAAATGACAAACACGTTCCTTGAGCCGACCCATGTCGGGGTGTCGATGGAAGACAACTCGAACGCGCTCAGTCTCGATAATGTGACCGTCGTCAACGGTGGTCCCTTCGATTACGGTGTCGTCAGCACGGGCACCGGGTTTGCGCGCTACATCACAAATTCCATACTCGAAAACGCCAAACAACAGCAAATTTACATTACCGGATTGACGCAGCGGTTTACGCTGGCCAACTCCTGGCTCGGCGCCGGCGATTCGGAGGGCGTCAAGCGCGGTGGCGTTCTTATCGATCCGAAAGCCAGCAAAGTGACGATACTGGGCAACCGGATCGGGCATCAGAAGTCTGCCGGCGTCTTGAGCCAAGGGAACGACGTTATTATTTCGAACAATATTTTCGAAGACAACGTTACGAGCGGCGTGGAGGCGGACAGTCTCGAAGTGCGCGGCGGCGAGAATGTCACGATTCAGGGCAACCGGATTTTTTCTCCAACCGACCGGTCCGGCATTGGTTTGTACGACGGCTCGAACAAAGTTCTGAATCATTTTATCGTGACGGGCAACGATTTGTCGGACAAACCCGGTCTTGGTATTCTGAACCAGGCTTCCGGAGAATCCGCTATCGTCAAGGACAACCAGCTTCCGCCGGAAGGTCCGGGAAATCCGCAAGAAAGACCAACCTACGTGTCGCATAAAGCGGCTACGCCTGTCACAACGGACGGGGTCAAAAGCGCAGGCGAATGGGATAACGCAGGCGAAATAACGGTGTCCACCGACTCTGCGGATGTTAAAGCATTCGGCCAAGTATGGGGCGCGGTAGACGATGCCGCAGATCTGACCGCAAAATACAGGGTGAAATGGGACGACGACTATTTGTACTTGCTTGACGAGAGGACGAGCGACGACGTGTTGCAGTTTACGGAAACGGGTGGGCTTATGTTTTTGTCGGACGCAACGATGATGTTCCTCAATCTTTCCGGCGAGCAGTCGGGGGCGGATTACAAAAACGGCGATTTCGCCCTGTTCTTTACGCCAAGCGGGCCGGACTCTAAACCTCACGCGTTCGTACGCGAAGGAAGGGACTCGGGCAAAGTCGAGTACGCGACGGAAGAAATCAAGATGGGATCCAAGCTAGCAGCCAATTCCTACACGCTCGAGGTCGCCATTCCATGGAGTTTGCTCAAAACGACACCGTCGGCACTTTCCGGTTTCAAGGCGGGCTTTTCGTTACTCGCGACAGATCGGGACGATCCGAACGACTGGGGTCAAATCATGTGGGTAGGCAACGGGGATGGGCAACAGCATTGGGCTTCCATGATATTGGAATAGTGGCGATATTTAATCCGAACGGCGAATGTCGGCCGTTTGCACTGAATAACAATGCTTCTTCCTGCCCAAAGCACTACAAGCTGTAGAATCTGATAGAGAGAAGCAGTTCCAGTCACTGGAATCGCGGGTCCGTTTTGAAAAATAAGACGTTACAAAAGCGATCAAACGGACTTTCAATAGATCGCTGATAACAAATTCGCCTTCTTCTGCCGAAGAGGGCGTTTTTTTGCGTCGCGCGCCCAGCCAAGCCAGGTACAACTAATTGAGCATGCAGACTTGACTTAAATGCTATATTTGATATGATAATTAAAAAGTCGAATTCAGGTGAGATACGATGTCAAAAGAGATGAGAATGCCGTTGTATTTGACGATACAAGAATATTTTAAGCAAAAAATCATTTCGAAAGAGCTGCTGCCGAACGATCGAATTCCGACGGAAAAAGAGTTGATGAAGCAATTTAACGTAAGCCGGATTACGGTTGCGAAAGCCCTTTCTCTCTTGGCAGAGGAAGGGTGGATCCACCGGATTCCGGGACGCGGTAGCTTCGTTGCCGAAACCGTTCCGGTTCTGCATGACGACGTCCCGGGCCAACACGATCCGGTCTCCCCCCTCGAGTCGGTGAGAAATCAATCGTTGATCGGTCTGATTATCCCGCATATCGACAGCTTCTTTGCCATTCGTTTGCTTCGCGGCATAGAGCAGGTGTTAAAAAAGAATGGATATTCCTTTGTTATCATGGTCACTTACAATTCCAGGGAAGAGGAGCAAAAAGCGATTCGTGAACTGATCTCCAAAGGCGTAGCGGGCTTACTCATTTTCACGGGAGATCAGGAAATATATAACGACGAGCTGTTGACGTTGAAAGTCAAACGATTTCCGTTCGTACTGGTCGACCGTTATTTGCCGGGGGTGGAAACGCATTATATCGGATCCGACAACAAGTCGAGTGCGCGGGAGGCCGTTTCTTATTTATGGGAACTGGGACACCGGGATATTGCCATATGCAGCAATACGCAGCTGCCTACCGTTACCGTGAATGACCGCATTGATGGCTACATGGAAGAATTGAAGAATCGGGGAGTGATGATCAATCCGGCTTTGATGCTAACGGACATCGAAGTGGACGCAGCGGAAGAAATCAACCAAGATCATCCGCTATACAGATATATCAAAGCCCGGAGCGCCACAGCCTACCTTGCTATGCACGCTATGCTCGGCGTACACATTACCCGCATCGCCAAACATATCGGCTTGCGTATCCCTGAGGATATTTCCATCGTGACTTACGACAACCCTTTCCCCCGATTCGGCGATGACTTGGATTCTTTTACCCACATAGCGCAGTCCGAACAGCAAATAGGCACCGAAGCCGCGCGTGTGCTGATCGAGCTGCTGCAAAAAGGGGATCGCGCTCAAGGCTACCGGAAAATCATCGTACCGCCGAAGCTGGTGCCCGGGAAATCGACCGGTTCTCTGGAATTGCACCAACAGGGAATCGACCGGTGAGTTGGTGGGTTGGACGAACTGGTTCTGCAAGCTTGAAAAGGTGTTGGAACCATACTCGCCTGTTTATCCCGAAAAAATCAAAACCGGCTGCACGCTGTTTGCAGCCGGTTTATATTTACTCATTAATAGGGTCAGCCTGGAGAAGAGGCCTTTTTGCAAAAGTCCAAAAAGATGCGGGATCATCCCGAAACAAAAACAACGAGCACCCTAAGGAGCCCGCTTGTACCTGCTCTTCCACTATGAAACGTTTCTTAATCCCGTTCCTCCAGGTTACGCTGCAAATACTGCTCCAGCGTATTGGTGATTTCGAATACCGTATGCGCCAGATCATAGTTCTCAAACGCATGCTCGCATCTGGCATGTGCCGCCATGTCCGTCTCGTAACGGCTTAGCCGCTCCTCGATGACATCCCCGCTGATTCCCTCCTGACGCTGGCGCTCTTCAACGGTCCCCCGGTCGGCATAGATGAACAGCCGGACCACCTGAGTCCCGTAGATCTGCTTCAGCATATCCGCGCCCTCCGCGTTCACAATCAGGTAGATGCAGCCGTTATTCCGGAAGCTGCGGCGGATGTCGTTGTCCCGGATTCCGTATTGATTTGAATTGATGGTCACGCTTTCAATAAAATCACCGCTTGCATCCAGCTCTTCATACAGCTCAGGAGTAATGAAATGGTAATCCTGACCGTTCACTTCCCCGGGTCTGGGCTTGCGTGTCGCGTACGACAGCACCTTGGTCAGCCCCAGAGTGGAACCTACGCTGTCTGCTATTGTTTTGCGTCCCGACCCGTCCGGACCAGTAAAGACAAATATAAATTCGCGATCACGGGAATCTGCCATTCTCATTACCTCCTTCTTCCTCTTATTACCTATATTCAGCGAAACCCGGGAAAATCCTTCATCTCTAAAGCAAAAAGTGAGAATTGTCCACTTTCTCAGACGATTTCAATGTTATTTTGCATATTCGTGGAACTATTGGCTGCAGGGGTGAGTCCTATTTAGTGGGGTGAATGCGGTGGAACACGATCATTGGAAACATGTTCTCTCCATGGACAGCGCCATGCTGGAGGACATGATGGACCGATATGGAAACGATATATGGAATTACGCTTATTTCCTCACCAAAGACAGAGAGCTGGCCAAGGATATTGCCCAGGAGGTATTTATTAAAGCCTATTACAGCATCCACACCTTTCGGGGTCAGTCCACTCTGAAAACCTGGCTGCTTACGATAACGCGGAATACGGCCTTCCGCTCCAAACGCTCGGCTTTTCTGCGCAAGGTAAAATTGTTGGCCTATGTACCCTCCGGGAAAACCATGCCATCAGCAGAGCAGGAAAGTCTCGACAAGCAGGTCGTCGATGACATCTGGAAGGTGATTATGGACCTTCCGCAAAAATACCGGGAGGTGCTGACATTGGACATGCATTATGGTTTATCCATGGATGAAATGGCACAGCTGCTGAAAGTAGCCGCGGGAACCGTAAAGTCCAGGCTTCACCGCGCCCGCGGCAAGGTCGAGCAGAAGCTTAAGGAGGTGCGCTTGTGAGCAGCAAACCGCAGTGGTATGAACGCGGCCGCAATGGCCCCTTTGAGGGAGAGCCTTTCGACGCCGGTATGCGGCAGCAGGTCCGGCAGCGGATTAAGAAGCGTCATGAAATATCATCCGGAAAACGGCGGATGCCTGTCTATATGCTGTCCGCTGCGGCTGTCGTGCTGCTCGTTGTAGGCCTTTGGATTTCTTTCCTGGACAAAAGCCCCATCACTTCCCCCACTGACTCATCCGCCATCGGGAGCGGCGGTGGACAGGACGGGCAGCAGCAGCTTCAGCCGGTCATCCGGGCGGAGGGCGCTGCGGATAATGGGCGGCTCTTGATTGTCCCCGACGGGGAAGAAACGCAGGACGTGCTGGGAGCCCCCAGCTGCTACGGGCTGGAAACGGATATCAGCTTCAAGGGCAATTATCGTGTGGTTTATGAAACACACGGCAAACAAAACACAATTGCCGCCCTTGCGGATCTGAATTTCATTCAGCCTTCCGCCGGAACGGCAGCTTTGACACGGCTGCAGTTTCCCGAAGCCGATGTGTTCCTGCTGATCCCACAGTATAGGGACTGCCACGGGATCAGCTTCTATGCCTATGCCGTTGCCAAGGACGGCGGGGAAGCTTTTCCGCTCACCTTCAGCACAGACGGAACGCAGAGCGACACCTCCTACTATGCTCCGGACCAAGCGCCGGGTGTCGATGACGGCAGGCTTGTTCTCCCTTCCACCGAGGGGCCTGGGGGCGAGACGGCGGAAGGACCGCAGGACCGGATTTTCACGCTTGATCTGACTGCCAGATCTTTTGTCCAAATCCGGGACCAGACCGGGCAGCCAACCGGTGGCTCCTAGCGAATGCCAGTCTTTCGTTTATATGCAAAAAAAAGCGTGTTATCCCCCATGGGACGAACCTCTGTTTGTGAGACAGGGGTCAGCCCTTAGGATAACACGCTTTTTCACCTATAGAACTGGTTCTTCATCAATTGTAAAGCGGATCAGTACTGGTCAACTGATTGATCTCGCGGAACTGAACTTCGCCGTTCTCCGCTATTGTCATGTCAAACACAACCCAGTAAATTTCATTCCCGGCGCCTTCCGGTACGGTATATACCTGTGTAGGTTCCGTTACAGCGCCTCTGTATACTTCGATTCGGGCACCGGACATTCTCAGGGTGCTCAGGCCGGAGTAATGATGCACATAGAACGTATAGGTTCCGTTGACGTCCTTGCGGATCGTGGTCGTTTCCGGTCCATAGGAGGTGGTATCATCCAGATCCAGATCGACAATCAATTCCCCTTCATGCATATAGCTCTTGCCTGCATACCAGGTATGGAATTTCCCGCCGTCAAATTTCGGCCCCAGAAGATGGGAATCCAAATCCCGCGGATCATTTCCCCACGTCAGAACAATTCTTGTCTCGAGCGCGTTCGGAATTCCGATGGCGGTTTGGTTCTCCGCCTCATTTTTCACATTTGCAGCAGATACCGCGATTAAATAAGTCGTAATATAATCGGTTCCTTCACCGCCAAGCTCGCCCGTATAGATCCCAGGCGGCAAATAAATGAAATAATTGCCTCTGGCATCCGTCGTCGCTTCGCCCGCGATGTCGCCTTGAGTGGTGTTAAAGCCCTTGCGGAACGTAATCTTCAGTCCCGCTACCGGACTGCCGGAAACATTCTTGATATGTCCGCCGAAGCCCGTCAGCCTGATCGAACCGCTCTGGCTGCCTGCGAATTTGGTTTTGTCCGCATTGGCTTCTACCGTAACATACAGAGTGGAACCATAGCTGTCAACCGGATCAAACGTGAACCTTCCTTCACTGTATTGCAGGTTCGCCAGTTCATAAGCAGCACCATTCACTGTAGCGCTGACTGTGAAATCAGACAATGTCTCATCGGTTACATCCCCGTTGAACGCAACATCAATTGCGCCGTTCGTCACACGAATGCTTCCAATGGTCGGATAGGACTCGCCTGGTTTATAGACGGAAACCGTTACCGGCACTTGAATTTGGAAGTCACCGTAATTGGCATTGATATACGTCATGCCATCGCCGACAGCAGTGACATTCCCGTAGACTACCTGTGCAACAGAGAGATCGCTGCTGCTCCATGCCGCAAAGGAAGTCAGATCTCTGCTTCCATCGCTTTTAATGCCTGTAAAGACGATTTGGTAGGTTGCCCCTACTGCAGACAGAGTAAATTCCTGCGGCGTGTACGTGGTGCTGATAACCGTAGGGTCTGCAACAATGACAGGCTTTCCGGCTAATCCGCTGAAATCTACGCCTTCCACATTGACTTGTGCGGACTGGATGGTCCCCTGTCCGGCAAAAGTAACAATCGCATCCGCGATTAAACGCGATACGGTCGATCCTTCAGCCAGATGGAAAGACGCGTTCAAAGCCCGCGCGAATACGTTCAGATCCCCGATAGATGAGCCGGAAGCAAGCGTAACCGCAACCTGCTCTGCACGGACCATGACCGAATCAAACGATCCGTTAAACGTAATCGCCGCATTTTGCGGTACGGATTCAGTGATGTCTACGGGACCGATGCGGCCCACAGAACCCGTTGTTTCGAGAATCGCACCGGATTGAAGCTGAATTTGCTCCACATTCGTTCCGTTCTCCAGCACAAGCCGGATGCTTCCATCCGCTTTGTTGACGATCACCGTGGCCAGAATCGAGTCCGCCACGTGAATGCTGTTGGCGCCGCCCCCGAACACTTTGGTTTCGCCTGTTACGGTAACATGATCAAGCGTTACATCGCCATCGCCGATACCACCAAGAAGCGAAAGATTTCCATTAATGGTCGTGTTCTTCAAGACCACATCGCGAGAGCTGATCGTGACATTGCCGGTCACATCGCCAAGTGAATATTCTCCTGGAGCCGTGATGGTATTCGATACGGGAGTTTCTCCGCCGCCGTTTCCACCATTGCCATTACCATTGCCGTTATTGCCGCCGGTGTTGCCCTCGCCTTTATCACCGTCGGTGCTGCCAATCGGTCCGCCATTGAATCCCGGATCGTCTTTGACTTTGGGCTCTTCTGTCTCTTCATCTCCGGCGTTGTCCGGCAACAGAAGCAGCGCCTTCGCCGCATAAGTCTCTTTATGGACAATAAATTCGTAGGCCAGACGCGCCAAAGCCTGGCGGTCAGCTATACCCGCAGGATTAAAGCGGAACGAACCCTCCTTACTGGCGACGCCTTTAATGAATCCCAACTGGTATGCAAAGGATACCGCCGGTTTGGCCCAGGCTGATACCTTAGCCATATCCGAAAGGCTCTCATCCAGCTTCAAGGATTTGGCATCTGTTTCCCAACCGAAAGCACGAATGAAAAACACAGCCAGTTCCTCTCGGGAAACGGTTTTGTCCGGGGAAAAGGTCGTGGAGGAGGTGCCCTGGGTAATACCCGCTTTCACCAACGCGCCCACATAACCGGCAAACCACTTGCCTGCCGATACATCCTTGAACGCGGCAGCCTCTGCTGCGTCCTGCTCCAAATTCATGGAAAGCACCAGAATTTTCGCCAGCTGCGCCCGGGTAACGGATTCAGCAGGCTTGAAGGTTCCATCGCCGAACCCGGAGATGATCCCCTTGTTTACTAATTCCGTAATCTCATCTTTGGCATAGGACTTGCTTATGTCGTTTAAGGAAACGCCTGGTTCCTTGGCCGCAAATACATAATGCGAAGAAAGAATCGATACGATCATTGCAAATACTAATAATGAAGATACTTTCTTATGTAACAGTCTTAAGCCCACATTCGTTCTCTCCCTTTAATCCATCTGGTTTGTTGTACATCAAAGATGACTTACCTGCCCACCCGACTCGAATCCAATAATCACTCCTTTACAATAACTGGTAAATTTATAGGCCTATTAGATCAGGTTAATATTACCATGTATGAGATAATTCTCAACACATTTCCTGCCATTTTTAAGTGAATTTTAGAATACCGTGTCGAATAGACTAGTTTTTTTATGTCAAACGACCCACATACCATATATAAATGATAAATCGCAAGAAATTATTCGCTACAAACAGGCTGCTCAGCAGCTGCCCCATCCGCCTCAAGCGTGTGAGAATAAGGGTTCGCTTCCGGCCTGAAATATAGCAATCCATAAGAAATACCGGAATCTGTGGCATGTTACGCTGAACAAAGGATAAACTCTAAACCAAAGGATGAAAGGATGCTGCAAAATGGCTAAACATACAACCTATTTCATGTCGGAGGATGCGAGAGCTCAGGCTGAGTTCTATATCCAGTCGCTTGGCGGGAAAATAAACTCCATTACGACCTACGGCGAGCTCCCCGATGCCCCTGAAGAGCTGAAGGACAAAGTGATCAACATGAGCTTTAAAGCAGCGGGGGTGAATTTCTATATCTCCGATTCTGATTATGACCAGCTCCGGCACGGAAACGCGGTTCATCAGTCTCTCGAGTTTGCGACGGAATCCGAAGCACGCGAAGCTTTCGCCAATCTGTCGGAAGGCGGCAAGGTGACGCATCCACTAACGCCGGCTTTCTGGGGAGCCTTGTTCGGCCAGCTTGAAGACAAATACGGCATATCGTGGATGATCACTACCGAACCGGTAGCCGATACCACGCAGCAGGCTTAACCACTCCGCTTTCTTGACTCTATATGGCACAAAAAGAAGGGCAGCCGGAAACATGAATTCATGTTTCCGGCTGCCCTTCTGTCCTTATTTCTCACTTTGCCGACTTTAATCCCCGTTCATATGCTGTTTTGTAAATATTCAGAATTTCATCTACACCGAGTTTTTGCAGGTCGCTCGCATACTGGCTCCATGTATCAAGACTTTTGGTTCCAAGTACGAACTTGGCGACATTCTCCTCGCGAAACTTGTCAATTTCCTGACCCTTCGTTGTCAGAACCAAAACCTCCTCAGGCGTAAAGGCAGGTCTCGGCTGCTGCTTATCCACATATTTCGGCGCTTGTTCATATGCATATTTCAGCTCATCCGAAGCCAAAGCAATAATCGTATCGGAGTCATACCAAAGGTTTGCTCCGTAAGTTGCAATTCCCGTTTTTTTCTGCAGATCGGTAAGGTCGGCATAGCCTCCGGTAAACTCTTTTTTGCCATCGCCATTTACTTTGTACGAATTTCCCTCTTCTCCCCAGCTGACAATATCTCTGCCCTCTTCAGAATAGAGATAATCGATGTATGTCATCACATTATCGATTTGCTTCGAGGTGGAAGACACCATAATCCCCGACTGGTCAAATTGCGTATTTGCATTAAGAGCTTTACCATTCTCCCAACCGGCAGGAGGAGGCATGAAAGTAAGGTTGAAGTCCGGATTCTCCTGACGCATAGGCTTGTTAAAGAAATCAATTCTTCCAATAAAGTCGATGGTGACAAACGCCCGGTTCGTGGAGATGATATCTTGCCACTGCTTCGTATCAATCGACAGGAAATCGGGAGGGATTAATCCTTCCTTCAAAAATGTATGCAGGTATTCAACGATTTTCTTGTAATTATCCTCAACGGGAGCATACCGCCATTCTTTTTTCTCAAAATCATAATAATATTTACTGCCCGTTTCAAATGACGGTGCTATATTCAGAATTTTATCCAAACCATTGCGGAAGGAAAGCGGATAGCTTTCAGGATATTTCTCTTTTAATTTCTTGAGAACCGTGTGCAGTTCATCCCAAGTTTTCGGCTCGCTCAGCTGGTTCTGATCAAAGATGTCTTTCCGGTACAAATACATCATGGCATTGGTTACACCGAGTCCTTCACTGGGGAACATATACAACTTTCCGTCCGCAGACATGGTATTCTGTATAAGGGTCGGATACGCTTCCATAAACTTTTTAAAATTCGGCATATCTTTATCCACATAATCAAAAATATTGGCCAAAGCTCCCTGGTCCCCAAATTTCTTCGCGAGTTCTCCGTCCAGCGTCAACATCATATCAGGCAGATTTCCGGAGGCAACGGTAAGATTTAACGCATCGCTTAATTCGCCGGACGGAACCTGAACATCCAGCGTGACCCCTGTTTTTTCCTTGAGCAGCTTCCATACGAGCCAATCTTTGTTATACGGCCAGCTTGGAAGCGAATAATTAAGAAACGATATCGTGGATTCCTTTGGTGCAGCTTCTCCCGCAGCCGGTTCCGCTGCTTCTCCTGATGATGACGCATTTTCACCTTTTTTTGTGTTTTCCCCCGCCGAACCTTCATTATTGGAGCTCGAACAGCCTGCAAACAATCCCATCGCGAGTACGAACGAAATAATAACGAATAACTTCTTCATTCCAATTCTCCTTTTCCCTTTTGTATTTTCCCTCTCGCCTTCCCTTAAATCCTATATTAACCCTTGACCGACCCGATCATTGCGCCTTGAACAAAATACTTTTGCAAGAACGGGTAGACCAAAAGAATGGGAACCGTAGAAATGATAATGGTCGCATATTTCAAAGATTCGTCCACGATAAGCGCATCCTGCCCAATGGAAGTGACTTGAACAGAAGTGATTTGCCCGGCTAAAACGATATTCCTGAGCACAACCTGCAGCGGAAACAAATCCGCATCCCGCAGGTACAGCAGCGCGGAATAGAAGTTGTTCCATATCCCGACGGCATAGAATAGACCGATTGTCGCCAGCACAGATTTGGAGAGCGGGATGACAAGACGGAAGAAGATACCGATATCATTCAATCCATCAAGCTTCGCGGATTCCTCCAGTTCCTTCGGAAAGCTTGAAAAGAACGTCCGCATAATAATCAAATACCAGGAGACTACCGCAGTCGGCAAAATCATCGCCCATCTCGTATCGACCAGCCCGAGACTTTTGACCACCAGGAAAGTGGGGATCATACCCCCGCCGAAAAATAGGGTGAACACGATGAGCATCGTGAATGTCCGATGGAAAAGCATTTCTTTTTTGGATATCGCATAAGCGCCAGCGGATGTGACCATAAGCGAAAGAGCCGTTCCCGCTACGGCATAAATCACAGTGTTCAGATACCCGGTTGAAATTCGCGGATCCTCCAGCACAAGACGATAGACTTTGAAGTTTATGCCTTTCGGCCATAAACTGATTTGACCTGAAAGCACATAAATATCCTTGCTTAGTGAAACGGCAATCATATAAACAAAGGGATATAAGGTTGCAACCACTACACCAAGCAGAATTAAAACCATCACGACTTTGCCCAAGCTAAATCTAGCTTTCACCGGATTCACTCCCCCCTACCATACGCTGGTCTCTCCAGCCTTACGGCTAATATAATTGGCAGAATAAATAAAGATCAGACCGATGATCCCCGTGAATACATCGATAGCCGCCGCATAGCTGAAATTGCCCTGTCCCAGACCCGTCCGATATACAAAGGTGCTGAGAATATCCGATGTCTCGTAAATAGCAGGGTTATACATCAGGAACACCTTTTCGAAGCTGATATCGAGCACACTTCCAATATTCAGGATAAACAAAATGACGATAACGGGCGTAATACCCGGCAATGTGATATGAAACGTTTGCTTCCACCGGCTGGCCCCATCCATTCCCGCTGCTTCATACAGTCTCGGGTCAATCGACGAAAGGGCGGCCAAATATAAGATGGTCTCCCATCCCGTATGCTGCCAAATTTCTGAAGCCACGTATATGGCGCGGAAAAATTCCGGTCTCGACATAAAATTAACGGGGTCCATCCCGAGTGTTTCAATCACCTGATTGACAATCCCGCCAGAAGGCGACAGAAACATCAGAACCATACTTACAACGACTACATTGGAAATAAAATGAGGTAGATAGCTGATTGTCTGTACGAACTTTTTGAAGAACAGATGTCTGACTTCATTTAAGATAAGAGCCAATAGGATCGGCGCAGGAAATCCAAATAAGAGCTTATATAATCCGAGAAGAAGCGTATTGCGCATTAGTTTGAAGAAATCATGACTGTGGAAGAACATCTCATAATATTTAAAACCAACCCATGGGCTGTCGAATACCCCTTTAAACAAGTTGTAATCTTTGAACGAGATGATGACCCCGAACATCGGCAGATACCGGAATAAAATGTAGTAAATCAGACAAGGCAGGAACAACAGCAGCAAATATTTACTTTGGTTAAATCTTCTCAATAGCGTTTCAGCCATTCACATTCTCCTGTCCTTAGAAATTCGCGGGTGCCCCTTGCATTTAGCGGATGGTATTATATTATTAGATAAAATTAGAGAATTACATTGTCGCTTTTATGATTTCTTCATCAATCGGGGCATAAATGAAGATTAGTGAAGGAATTCGAAAATGTGACATACCGGGGGATTCACTTATGCAAAAGGTGCTGCAGCTTAAATTGAAAACGGATTCTTTATTTATTCGACTGTTAATCAGCTTCCTGATTATTATCGGGCTGCTTGTTTCCTTCAACTTCTATTCGTTTGCTTTTTTCCGCAATAACATACAGGATGAGATCATCCAGTATAATACGTCCAATTTGAAGAACACGACCGAAGGCTTCGAGAAGCATTTCCAGTTGTTGAATAATCTTGTCCTGGGGTTGTATATGAACGATCAAGTGGGGTTGTTATTAAATAATAAGAACATGAATTATTATCCTTCCCGTCAAATGACCCGGGATGTGCAGAATGTCGTATCCAACCCTCTCCTGTATATAGACAATCTTGTCCTTTACTTTAAAGACAGCTCATTTATATTGGACAAAAGCGGAAGCACGAGAGCGGAAACGATGTTCTCCAAATTTTATCAAAGCGATGCTTATCCCTATGATTTCTGGAAGAATCAATTCAAAGATAACGATGCCTTTCATATATATCCTGCTGTCGATTTTAAAGAAATCATCTTCAAGAACGCTTCATCCCCGAGAGGCAAGCTGTTTCCCATTATTGTTAAAAACAAGTTCATTCAAAATTTCTATATCACCGCTTTTATTGATGCGGACAAGCTGATTCACGCCTATCATCGTTCGATCAATGACAACTTTTATATCCTCGACCATCAAGGAACCGCTCTATTTTCCTCGAACATGACAGACGGGAAAATACTGCCCGATCCTGCGTCTGAGCTGGATGGGAGCGCAAGTTACAAGAAGCATGGGGATTCTTATTATTTCTATAAAACAGGGAGCTTCACAGGACTCACCTACGTCAATATCATTCCTGTCCAAAATATATCATCACAAGTCACCCGCTTAAATTACACCCTTATCTCGTTGTTTATTGCTGCTGTCGCGATCAGTTTAATCGCTTCCATATTGTTTAGCATGCAGATTCATAGTCCGGTCAAACAAATCATTCGTTCGTTTCAACAGTTCAACACGCGAAATCCCGTCCGCAGCCGGATCAAGGAATTTCAGGATATTCATACGGTTCTGGCCAATAAGAATTCGTTGCTGAAATATTATGCGTATTCGAATGAACTAAAGAAGATCAATCGTAACTTTCATGAGTTAAAGGACCCTTTGACAGGCAATAGGCCTTTCCTGTTTATCCTTTTCCAGCTCACCTTTAAGCATCGTTTTTATGATGAATTCAGCGCCGATAGCGATCGGGCCATAAATTTCATCAGAGAATATATTAATCGTGCCCTGTTAGAAAAATACGCGGATTCCAGTGCTTTTCAAATTGAAAACAATCAAATTCTGACCCTGATTTTCGCCGACGATGGCGATGCGCAATTGTTGGAAATTTTGGAGCAATTGAAGAAAGTATTCGATCTGGACCGGGACCTTTGCTATTTGACGATTGCAGTCAGCACCGTCCATCAACATTCATCAGAGTTCACTTCGGCATACGAGCAGGTCATTAAACGCATCCAGCAGCGAAAACTAATGGACGAAACCCAAATCATAGGGGAGGAAGAAGACCGGACGCCCGCGTATAGCCTTAATCTGAACCTGGAGAGAGAATTCGAGATCTATATGCAATCCGGCAATGAGCTGGAGCTCATCCGCTTTACTCACAAGGTACTCGCCATGATGCAGAAGAAAGACGCAAGCGCTTCTGACTTCTATCAAATAGCCGAACTGTTGTCCAGGAAGGTGTTCCGGGCCTTGACTGAAAAGAACCTGGACCCTGGGCCTGACTATGCCGCGGATCAATTGTCCAATCGGCTGGCTGATTGTCATAATCTGGATCAGCTCACACAGCTTCTCGAACAGCTTCTATCCCATTCAGCCCGCTTGATCAGACAAAAGAAAGAAGCGCGTGATGTAATCACGAGCTTCGTCTATGAATATATCGAGAACAATTATGCGGAAGATATTTCACTCGATACCGTTGCGGACAAAATGAATATTACCGGAGGTTATTTATCCTCTTACTTTAAAGAGAAAACAGGCAAAAATTTCATTGATTATTTGAATGAGATCAGAATCACGAAAGCAAAGGAAATCCTGCTGCAATCGAATATGAGGATTCAGGATGTCGCCTTGAAAGTGGGCTACCAGAACATGAACTCCTTTAACCGCATGTTCAAGAAATACGCGGGATCAACCCCGAGTGCATTCAGGCAAACCCATGCCAAATCCGATTAATGTCCGAAATCAAGATAATACGTTGTCTGCTTTGGAATGAATTCTTCCAGTTTCTTTATGGTATCCGGATCGCCTTGCAAACGTTCTGCCCAGTGTAGAAAGGAAGGCGACCGGTAACCGAGCAGCATCGTGGTTAAGGTTTGAATGTCACAGGAAACTTTCCTATTAACGGCGTCCGAGCGTTCAATAACAGCTGCGCCATCGCTTCCGATCTTCAGCAGAAATGCGCCATCGTTCCAAGGTGCGAAACGGTCATGGACTAAAAGCGAGAATTCCGCCGATGCTCCAGCCCTGAACCGGTAGCTCCGCAGAAATCCCTCGACATCTACGATCCTTGCCATCAAGTGAGTAACCACCGTTGTTTCCAGTCCGATTGGATTATCAATCAGGGACGCGAAGCAGTCATCTGAAGGGGCTGTGAACTGAACAAAGTCGTACATACTGTTCTGCTTTCTGATATATTCCCACAGCCCCTTCTGGCTGTCTCGATCCAGATAAACCATCTCGTGAACGGTAAGCAGCCGGCTCTTGATCTGGTAGATGATGTACCCGGTCGATTCGCCGCTGCCATTCGTGTATAGGGCAATTAAACCTTTCTTGCGTGCAAAAATGGTAGACGTCCAGCGCCGCTCATCTCTCCTTAATGGACCGTTGTAACGGGAAGCATACTGCTCATACACGGGATCAAGCAAGGAGATGTCCGGTTCAATCCGCCTGACCTGCCCGCTCCCTTGCCAATCCGGGACACGGTCTACCCGTAATTTGTACCTCCGGTAATCGTACATCATTTCCCATCCGTATTTCCGGTAGAAAGGATAGGAGAAAGGCCCCAGCGTCGAGAGGGTGCACCCCTTCTCATACATGGCTTGTATGCCGTGAACCATCAATTTGCCGACCGTACCGCCGTTACGATATTCCGGCCAGGAAGCGACTCCGGCTATCAGACCGGTTTTATGCCCCTTCCCCTGAACAAACGTTTCTACCGGGAGAATGACGATATTGGAGGCCAGATCCTTATCCATAAAATATCCCCATACTTGTTCCGGCAGGGCTTGGACGAGAGGCTTGTTATCTATTTCTTCGTGCTGAAAAGCGAAATTGATCAATTTGCGGCTTTCCGCCATCTCATCCTGATGTAACTGCCTGATACTTTCCATATTCATTTCTCCTTTCCGTTGGTTCAACCTGGTAACAATATATTTCAAACCTGACACGAAAATAAATCGTCGATTTTCCGATTGGGTTCATGATATCGCTAAAAGATGGAAATCAGTGAAAGGTTTCGAAAATGTGACACGTTTAAAATCAGGCGCATACAGATGAAGAGGCAATTATTCCATTAGCCCATTCAGCGACCCCAGAAACCGCTCAACGCCTGCAAGCCCCTCCTGCTCCAGTACCTTCAGCAGCTGGGTTCCAATAATGGCGATATCGCATTTCCCCCGAAGATAAGCGACATCCTCGGCGCTCTGAATGCCGAAGCCGACGGCGACCGGCGTCTTGGCATAGCCTGCGACCCGGGACAAGAAGGCATCTGTTTCTCCGCCGAAGGAGGTTTTCGAGCCGGTAACCCCTTTGCGCGCCGCACAATAAAGAAACCCTCCTGTCTGTCCGGCCAGGTAACCCAGACGGTCATCCGGCGTATACGGCGTCGCGATCAGAATCGGCTCCACGGCATATTCGCGGCATGCCTCCAGGAACGTTCCGCTCTCCTCCGGATACGCATCGGGCACAATCAGGCCGCGAATGCCCATATCCGCGCATTCCAGGGTGAATGCTTCCGTGCCGTATTGCAGCACGACATTATAGTAAGTCATCAACAGAAACGAGATGCCGGGAAAATCCTCCGCTACCCGCCGGGCAAAATCCAAACACTGCCGGGTAGTGGTGCCGCTTGCCAGCGACGCTTGATTAGCTTTTAGAAATACCGGCCCATCGGCAATCGGCTCCGAGAACGGAAGCTGAAGCTCCACCAGGTCTACGCCGCTTTCGTGGAACAAGCGGATCATTTCGTAATTGGTATCGAAATCAGGGTAACCCAGAATCTGATGGGTCATCAGTTGAATCGGCTTTTCCCCGCGCCTGCTGCTTATCTCTTCAGCGAGACTGATCTTCGAATTGGCTGTTCTTCCGCTTGATAAACCCTTTCCATTCTTCATCCTGCAACCCCTCCGCTATGTTAAAGATGTCCTTGTCGCCGCGTCCGGACATATTGATGATGAAAATGTCCGATTTCGAAGATTCGGCAATATCCTGGAACGCTCCAGCAAAAGCATGCGTCGACTCCAGTGCCGGAATCAGCCCCTCCGTCTTCATCACAAGCTGCAGCGCTTCGACCACTTCCGCATCGGTGGCAGCCGCAAAACGCACCCGGCCTTTCTCCGATAAGTCAGCCAATATCGGGGATACCCCGACATAATCCAGGCCGGCGGCGATGCTGTACGTATCCTTCATCTGGCCGTCGCTGTTTTGCAGGAACATCGTCCTGTAGCCCTGGGCAACGCCCGGTTTCCCTTCCCCGTAAGCAATCCGGGCGGCATGGTTGCTCGAATCCCTGCCCTGGCCGCCTGCCTCCACTCCGACCAGACCCACCTCGTCATGAGGGAAGAACGCCTGAAATACGCCCAGCGCATTGGAGCCCCCGCCGACGCAGGCATATACGCGATCCGGCAGACGGCCAGCTGCCTGCAGAATCTGATCCTTTGTCTCGACGCCGATGATGGATTGAAAGAAAGCGACGATAGCGGGAAACGGATGCGCACCCGAGGCTGTTCCCAGCACATAATGCGTGGTCTCAAAGCTCGACACCCAATCCCGCAGCGTTTCATTAATGGCATCCTTCAGGGTCTGGGAGCCATAATCGACGCCGACAACCTCCGCTCCAAGCCGCTTCATCCAGAACACATTGGCATACTGGCGCTCCATATCCTCGCGTCCCATATAGATCGTCGCGGATAAACCGAGCTTGGCCGCAACCGTTGCTGTCGCCACCCCATGCTGGCCCGCGCCTGTCTCGGCAATAATACGCGTCTTGCCCATCCGCTTGGCAAGCAGCGCCTGCCCCAGCGCATTATTGAGCTTATGCGCTCCGGTATGATTCAGATCCTCCCGTTTGATGTAGATCTTCGCTCTATCGAAATGTGCCGTCAGCCGGTCCGCGTAGGTCAGAGGCGTGGGCCGCCCGGAGTAATTGGCAAGCAGGGCGCAGTATCGCTGCCAGAAATCCCCGTCATGCCGGATTTCTTCAAAATGCCGGCTGATCTCCGCGAAGGCAGGTACCAGTATTTCCGGGATAAACGACCCTCCGTAAGCACCGTAATAACCATTTTCAGAAACCAGCGTATTCGCTGCATCGGGTATGGAGCCCGCCGCATGATTTGTCATTGGAATGATCCCCTTCCTGTTGCCTGTTCTCCCTTATTGCTGATGATGAAAAGCCATAACGGCCTTGGCTGTCGCCGCATCCGTCACCAGAATGTCGATCCATCTGCCGCGCAGAACGGCTGTTATGGCTTCTACCTTGCTTAGGCCCCCGGCAACCGCGATGACATTGGGAATCCCCCGCAGCTCGCCCGCGGACAGGCCGATGAACCGGCCGCTCCCGGGATAGACCATCTCCTGTCCGTCCCCGTCCAGAAAAGAACCGCACAGATTCGCGGCAGCTCCCTGTGCCCGCAGCTGAGCCATATCCTCCGCGCTGAAGCTTCCCGATGTGACCATCGTCGCCTGCTCGCCCGCTTCGCCGATACTGACGATCGCTACCCGGCTGCGCTGCGCAAGGTCAAGCACCTTTCCGATCTCCGGTTCCTGTCGCAGCAGCGCCCCGGTCGCTTCACTCGCTACAACGGCAGGCGCATGCATAAGCCAATATTTCGCTTTCAGCTTGCTGGCGAAGGTCATGGTGTTGGAGCTGGCATGCCAGGCAGCGCCCGCGGAGCCCCAGCCTCCGACCAAAGGCACGAACTGAAGCCCTTCCCTGGCGAAATAGATCTCGTCCGCCACACTGGCAACGGTCCTGCCAGCCATCACGCCCACGATATCGCCGTCCTTCAGCACCGACTCCAGCAAAGCTGCGCTTGTACGGCCCAGCTGTTCATACAGCTTATCCCCGCGAGCTTCCGGCGAATCCACGATCAGCGCATCGTGAATGCCGAATGTTTCAATAAGCGTCCGCTCCAGCTCCTGTTCCGTGGAGAACGGATTGTTAATGGAAATGCGCACAATCCCTTCATTCTTGGCCGCCGTAAGCATCCGGCTGACATGCGGGCGCGAAATGCCCAGGCGCTTGGCGATTTCCTGCTGATTCAAGCCATCCTCGTAATAGAGCCGGCAAATTTTCACCAGCAGCCGGAAACGTTCATGATTCATCTCGGACATAGGGGTTCTTTGCACCTTTCGTATCTCATTATGTACATTTGTTCATTAATAGAACTTATGTACATAGTATACGACTGCAGCCGGCAAATTGTAAACCCTGGAAATTCTGACCCATGAGCCAAGTGAGCACCTGGAATGAGCACTTGGAATAAACATTCTGAATCCACTGGGCAGAAAAAAACAGCCTTGGAGCCCTTCCACTTGCAAAAGGATTCCAAGACTGCTGCATACACGCTTCAAGTCTATAACTGCTTAAACAAATTCCAGCCGGCCGAATTTCGCCGGCACATGATAATTCACGATGCCTGTCGGCTGCCAGGCGGTATATTCACGCCGACCGTCCCGCTTGTCGTCGATCCGGTAAAAGTTAATCCGCCACTTGTCCCCCGCCGAGATCGGGCGTTTGAAATTCCGCATCGGGATATGGATATCATACCGTGTCCAGCCGCTCTCAGCCGGTTCAACAATGCTTTGCAGACCATCGAAATGCCATTCGGTACGGACATCAATGCTCCCTTGGAGATCGTTGGTGATGTACGCATCGAAAATAACGTTATACGGGCTGATTTGAAGCTCCAGATACTCATGCCCGTCACCGGTTTCATCGATAAACACTTCCACCACATCCTGCTCGTACAAAGGCTCGTCATGCTTGGTGTAGTCCGAGACGATATAATCGTCCTGGCTTGTAAAGCGTATGTACAGACCCTCATTATTCCAATAAGCCTGAACATAGGTAAGCGCTTCGGGTACTGCGCCCGTCACGACCTCAGACAATTGTATACGCGCTGCCTGTTCCCAGGCATCTTCCGCGTTAACGGTCTCCAGACAACGGTATAAACGGCTTTCTTCCATTTTAAAATGCTCCTCTCTTCTGTTGATTTATATACACATTGACCCTATCATCCCAGATTGCCAGTTCCCTGTAAATGGTTATTTTCGGTACTTCTGCCCCTTGAGTCGGATAGGTCCCCCGCCTTAAGGCCAGCATCAAAAACCGCCGCGGGACTGTTTTAGACCTTCCCCAGGAAAGCTACAATAAGATTATCGAATGAAGCCGAATCCCATCACCCTTGAAAATAAGAAAGGAGTTTGTCACTTATGAACAAACTATATCTCTCCAGAACAGATCGGAAAATCTCCGGATTATGCGGAGGCCTTGGCAAATATCTCGGTATTGACCCGACAATCCTCAGGGTTATCATGGTCGCTGTAGGATGCTTCAGCGCTGGCAGCATCTTCCTGATCTACCTGCTCGCAAGCTTTATCATTCCCAAAGAGCCCGAGAATCCGATTATGGACATGCATAACTTTCATTACAACCCGTACAACTAATGGAATAACAGGCACATCAAGATAACTGCAAAAATGAACAACCAACATAAAGGAGTGTATGAACAATGGGAGTTTTAAACAGACTAGTCAATATGACCAAAGCAGCGGCCAACGAGCTGATGGATAAGCTGGAAGAACCGGGTATGATGCTCAACCACTATGTACGCAATATGCAGACGGAAATCGAAGGTATGCAGGCAGAGCTTCACAAGCAGGAGGCCGCGGTCCGCATTCATGGACAGCAGGCGGAGGAAGCCGGCCGCATTGCGGACATGTACGAGGCAAAGGCGCTGGAGGCCATAACGAATGGTCTTGAAGCGGCTGCCCGCGAAGCTCTCGCAGCCAAGCTGCATTATACGGAGAAAGCGCATGAAGCTGCCGTATGGCAGGAAAATGCAAAAAGCCGTATCGCCGAGCTGACCCAGCGCTTGGAAGATGCCAAAGCCGAACTGAAGGTCATGCAGAAAAAACGCGAGGAATTGGTGGCCCGCATGCAGCAAACGGCAGCCAAAACTCATTCGTCCACGCCAAGCTTCAGCTATGGCTTCGAAGAAGGCAGCGCTGCCCGCGGTTTCCAGCGGATGGAAGACAAAATCAATCAGTGGGAAGCTTATGCGCAAGTGAAAAAAACGCCATACGGTCATGCCGGAGCTGCCGGAACAGCTGGCACATTCACGACGGATTCCGCTGAGCAATCGGCGAAGGAATCGCTGATCGACGAGCAGCTGGAGCAGCTTCGCAAACGGACAAACGCCTAAACGGTGAATGATGTGAATCCTTTTTCCGCCCGTTACCCCGCGGGGAAAATGACGCTGCAATTGCAGTTGCAGCTCCACATCAGGCTATAATAACATCAAATAAAGGCCTCCTTCAACAGTCTGCGTTTAGAAGCGCGCAGACCTCGAAGGAGGCTTTTTTCTTCGATATTCATTATTCTTTCGGACTTTTTTCTTAATGACTGCCAATTAATGAATGACGATTCGCACAAATAAAGCGATAATGAAGAAAATGCGTTCTAATTGGAAGATCAGAGAGGAGTAGGCGAATGAATATTATTTACAGCCGTCCTTTTGTACGGGTCACATCCAGTCTTATGTACCGCATGAATACATCAATTATTGAAACGGAGGATCTGCTGCTGCTGGTGGATCCGGGCTACCTGCCTTCCGAGATCCAGGCGATCCGCTATCATATTGACGAGATCCGGGATTCACGGCCGCTATATCTGCTTTTCACCCATTCCGACTTCGACCATATTGCCGGCTATGGGGCATTCACGGATGCGATCACAATTGCCGGACAAGCCTTTGCGGAGCAAACCGATCAGGAACAGGCCATCCGCGAGGTTCAGCTTTATGACGACGAAGGTTATTTGGACCGGCCCTACGATTTGCTGTATCCGCCTGTCGATTACGTGATCCGCGAAGAAGGCCAGACGCTGCATATCGGCAATACTGCATTAACCTTCTACATCGCCCATGGCCATAATCCCGACGGCATCCTGACCGTGATTGAGCCGCTGGGGCTGCTGATCGCCGGCGACTACGCCTCCGACATTGAGTTCCCGTTCGTTTATTACAGTTTTCCCGAGTACCGCGAAACCTTGAACACCATGCAGCGGTTAATCAAAAGCGGTTCTATCCGGGTCATGATTCCCGGCCACGGCTCTGTAACGGAGCAGCAGTCGGAAATGGAACGGCGCGTGAGGGTATCGCACGATTATCTGAATCTGGCCGAGGCGGAAGCGGAATCCGGCAATCAGGCACCGTTCGAGCGTTTCCTGGAGCGGCAGGGCTACCGCTATTCGCTGAGTCTGACCCGCAGCCATCAGAACAACATCAAGCTGCTTCGCGACTGACGCAATAGATGAAAAAGCCGACCTTCCTTTATCGGAAGATCGGCTTCTTGCCGCTTGCGGGACTGCATTCCAGATGCTGCCGCCACCGGCGGTTATTAGCTTTGGCTTTCCATTTTTGTTTTGAACGCATCCAGCTGCTTCTGCAGCTCCGCGAGCACTTTATCGTACCCGGCTGTCTTCAGCTTGCTGCGGAATTCTTCCACTGCTTTGGCCGGATCGCCGGCCTTGCCGTAGGTAATAGCCGGGCCGAGCTCTCCGGTCACTTGAGAAATAGCGGTCAGCTCCGATTCAACGGGCGATTTGTCGAAGACAAACTGGCCGTATGGATAAGGTTTTTTGATTTGGTTGTATTCATCGTAAAGCGTGCTTTCCAGTTGGTCCCAAGTGGTGACGCTCGGAATTTCAAACTTGTCGACCCGGCCGCCCCAGAAGTCGGAATAGAATGCGTCCTTCGCTTCATTGTAGCCAGCAGGCTGTTGGCGTTTGCCGTCTACGACTTCATATTGTACGCCTTCAATGCCGTAGTTGAGCAGGTGATAGATTTCTTCGTCGTTCCGAAGCAGATCATAAGCCATCAGCGCACGCTCCGGATTTTTGCTATGCGCGCCAACCGATGTGCCGCCGTGGGTAATAGACAGCTCCAGCAGGTTATTGCCGCGTGTGCGGCTGAACGGGAACATCTGCAGCTCCGAGCCTGGCTGTTTTTTGTCCATCTCTACGCGAAGACCGCCGAATGTCTGCGTATGATGCTGATCAAGGCCCGAAAGTCCCGCCTTGAGCGCTTCGCGGTTGTCCGTTTTGTTGTTCAGCACATCCTCGCGCCAATACCCCTTGTCTGCCCATTCCTTCATCATCGTGGCGAAAGACAGGAACGTATCCTCGAAAACCGGACTAGCTGCGGTGTAACGTTCATCATACGACTTGGTCGTGAATACCGGCAGGTATCCGGTTGATATCGGAAGCTCCAGCTCATCGGTGTACGAAGCCGTGAACCCGCCGAAAGTGCTGGTTCCAGCCGAAGTGTCCCAAGGAACAACGCCTTTTTTATTGTCTTTCACATATTGCAGGTATTTGCCGATCGTTTCCCAATCCTTGACGGGCTCCGTAATGCCCGCTTCCTTGGCCCAGTCGCCGCGGTAGTAGAAGCCGTGGTTGACCCATTGCGTATAATCGTTCTCCGGGATGAGGATGATTTTGCCGTCGTTTTTGCTTTCGTCCCAATCCTCCTTCGGAATGGAATTAAACGTCTCCGGCGCATATTTCTCCAATAGGCCGTCGAGCGGCAGGAACGCGCCGCGCTGCGCATTTCCCCATGTATCCAGCCAGTCCGTCCCGATCGTGATCAGGTCCACAGGCTCGCCGGAAGCAAGCAGCAGATTGTATTTGGTTTGCCAATCCGCCCATTCCACCCATTTCCACTCCAGCTGCACATTGATTTTGGCTTTCATTTTTTCATTGATTTTGTCGAGCACTTTCTCGAACTGCCCGTTCTTCGGTTTGTCGCCCAGCACCACATAGCTGATTTTCACAAGCTTGGAAGTGTCAATGGCCTTGTCTGAACCGTTATCTACTTCCGCCCCCGCATCTTTGCCGGAGCCTGTATTTCCGTCCTTGCTCCCATTATCTTTTTTCTCCCCGGAGCATGCGGTCAGAGTGAACACCATCACCAGCGCCGTCATCAGCAGAAATGCTTTTTTCATATTAAACATACACTTGCCTCCCCTTCTCTTCTTGATTTAGAACATGTATGCGAAGGAATCCCGTCTTCTAACCGGGCGTCCGTCCCCATCATCCTTTTACGGCGCCTACCGTGATACCTTTAATGAAATACCGCTGCACGAACGGGTAAAAAAGAATGACCGGCCCCGTAGCCACGATAGCTGTCGCCATCTTCATGGACTCCAGCGGCACGTCCCTTAATTGCACATTGGAAGCGGCGGACGAGTTTTTGATAAAATCGGCGCTCGTGATGACATTGTAGAGAAACAGCTGCAAAGGCCGGTATTTGACATCGGGGGACAGAAACAGCATGGAGTTGTACCATTCGTTCCAGTAACCCAGTGCTATGAACAGGCCGATTGTAGCCAGAGCGGGTGTCGTCATGGGAAGGATCAGCTTCAGAAAGATTGTGAAGTCTCCTGCCCCGTCGATTTTGGCCGACTCTGTGATCGCATGCGGGATCGAACGGACGAAGCTTTTCATCATGATGATCAGAAATGGCGTGAGCAGCCCTGGCAGAAGAACGGCCAGATAGTTGTCCTTCAGACTCAAATACTGGGTAATCAGCAGGTAGAAAGGCACCAGCCCGCCGGAGAACAACGTGGTGAAATAAATGAAGAAGGAAATTCCATTGCGGTACTGAAAATCGGGACGCTGGAGACAGTAGCCTGTCATGGCTACGAGGAACAACCCGATGGCTGTGCCCACGATAGTCAGCGCCATCGTAACGACATAGGAGCCGATGATCAGTCCGGGGTTCTCGAATACAATCCGGTAGGCGAAGGTACTGAACTCCTTGGGCCAGAAATTAAAGCCGGAGAGCTTGATGGAGCTCTCGGCCGTAAACGATGTGCCCAGCACAAGCAGAAAGGGCAGCACGCAGCAAAGCGCAAACAGGCCGATGAACACATAGCCGACAAACTGGACGGTAAACTCCGTGGCATCCCGCCGGATGCGTTTGACCGGCGGCGCTAGCGATTTTTCCATTGCTTCCTCCTCCTGAAGTCTGTCCGGGTGGACTTTTCTTTGCACCTGTCATCCATACGCCCTAGAACAAGGAATTCTCCGGCGACGTTTTGCGGACGAACCAATTGGCGGACAAGACGACGGCAAAACCGAAGACCGATTGGTACAGACTGACGGCACTTCCCATCGAGAAGTTGAAATTGGTCATCAACGACCGGAACACAAACGTCTCGATAATATCAGTCGTAGGATACAAAGCGGTATTGTTGGCGCCGACAAGGTTGTAGAATAATCCGAAATTGCCTTTCAGAATGCCGCCAAGCGAGAATAGCAGCAGGATAATGAAGGTCGGCTTCAGCCAGGGCAGCGTAATATGGCGAATCCGCTGAAAGGCATTGGCCCCGTCGATCTCGGATGCTTCCACAATCTCCTTATCCAGCCCCATAATAGCGGCGAAATAAATGATCGATCCGTATCCCGTTGACTGCCACAGGTAGGTGAATACGATAATGAACGGCCAGAGCGTAGGATCGGAATAGGTTTTGACAGGCTCCATCCCAAACGATTTCAGAATGCCGTTCAACACCCCGTAATCGTAACTGAGGATGTTGTAGGCAATGAGTCCAATCAGGACGGCCGAGATGAAATAAGGCAGAAACATGAGGGTCTGCGACACTTTTTTAAACCACTTGCGCCGGATTTCATTAAGCAGCACAGCGACGAATATTTGCAGCACATTGCCGATCAGAATGAACGCGATATTGTAGGCGACCGTATTGAAGGTCAGCCTCCAGAGGTCGCCGGTCATAACCAGAAAGCGGAAGTTCTCAAAGCCGATAAACGGACTATGAAAGATCCCGTCCGTATAGTTGTACCTGATGAACGCCAGATACAGCCCGGGCATCGGCAGATAAGCGAAGATAATGAAGAACACAATGGCGGGCAGGCACATCAGCAGCAATACCCGGCTGTTCCAAAACCGTCTGAACCGGCCTCCCTTGTCGGCTGCGGCTTTCGCGGCCGTACGGGGTTTAATCAGAGTAGCCATAGGTCTTCCTTCCCTTCCGGATAATTAATAGTCCGCATGAGGCTATACAGGTAAAAAGGTGAACGCATCCAGCTGTCCGGGAGCTCCGGAGTCGACGGCTTCCAGCATGACCGACAGGCAGCAGCCCTTTTCCGCCATCCAAGGTCCAGGCAGATAGAAGGAATCCGGGCTGCCTCCCGTCATCACAGGGCGTTCTTCCCCGCCCGGCAGCCACAAGCGTCCGACGATGCGGTCATTCAACAGGACGGTCAGCTTCAGGCCGTTACCCTGAACATGAACGCGGTAGCCGCGTCCTTCGGCCGAGAGCCCGATTTCCCCGAACAGCCAGGCCACCGTGCCTGAATCGAGTGTCAAGGGCAGCTGCTCCCAAGCCGAAGTCGAAGCCCCTTGGCTTCGAAGCTCTGAAGCCTGCCTGGCAAGCTCCTGCTCTCCGGCTCCGGCCAAGGACCAATCGGCCGCTTCCGTTCCTTCGTAGAGAAAGACCTGGCCGACGGGAGCACCCTGGAATCGTTCCAAGCGCAAGGTAAGCTCCGTCTCCCCGCCCGGCGTGACAAACGCGCTGATATCAACGTATGGATCGATTGATCGAATCTCCCCTGCCTCCCGTCCGTTAACCAGAACGCGGGCATAGGCTTCGAATCCCTGGAAATGCAAGGTCCAGCTGTTTGCGTCCGCGGCAGCCTTGAAGCTTCTCCGAAACTCATGGAGCTGCAGCTCCTCATCCGACAGCCAGCCTCCAAAGTCGACGATCGGCCGATCGCCGCTGCCGGCCGTGGCGGGTGATGCTTCATTCTTCAACCTTATTGCCCAGTTGCCGGACAGATCGTACCGGCCCCAAATGGTGGCGATTCCGGCTATGCCCTTTAAGGACAAGAGTCTGAGCGCCGGCAGGCGCGGATCATGGAAATTGGTATGGCCCCAGATTTCTACGCGGGCGGCCATCCTCTGGGCGGCGGCGACGGATGCGGGATCCGTCTCCTCAAGGTAACGGCTGCTCCCACCAGGGACCGAAGTACCCAGATAGCGGCCGTCGGCGTACAAGGAAACGACATCGCTGCCCTTCCGAAGCAGCCAGCCCTTGACCGCCCTTCCCGGCGGCAGCTCAACGGCCGCCCCATACCACGCATAGCCGCGATAGATTCCCGCCTCCTCCAGGACGAGCGCTCTGTCGCTGCTGATACGCTCCGTGTGCGCCGGCGCTTCCGTGCCGGAGATCATCGAGCGCGTCCAGGCTTGCGGCTGCCCGCCGGCCACGTTTTCCGCCGCGGCTGCGTCATGATTTGTTTCTTTCGGGCCGCTTCGCGTGGCCGAATGCTGACGCAGGATCGGCTCGCAGCGCTCATCCAGCGATTCCATATCCAGCGCCGAGCGCCTGCCGCTCAGCAGCAGCTTCAGTGTGCGGCCGTCGTCAAACCCGACCTCGCCATGCAGCGTATCTTCGCCGGGTGGCGGAAAAACCAGAACGGTGATGCTTCCTTCGCGGGTGACAGCCGCCTCCGGGACCCGGACCACCGCGGTTTCCGGCAGCTCCAGCAGAATGTGCGACTCTCCCTCCGCATGAAAGGAAAGGACCGTCGTATTCCCTCCATGCTGAGCCCAATAGAGCTCAGCGGTTGAGAAGGCAAGTCTGCCGGGCAGCTGCCAGTGTGCAAGCGGCACCTCGTACGGCAGAATAGCAGAGCCTCCTGCTGCGGCGAGCCGCGTTTTCCCATGCAGCGCGGTGTCCTCCAGCCGCACCGCCACGTCTGCTTCAGAGGAGCCTGCGTTTGCCAGAAACAGCAGCTCTCCGCCCTCTGCCAGCCGCAGACTGAAAGGTCCGATCAGCCCCTCCGGGTCCAAACCATCGCCGGCTTCCAGCACTCCCCTTCGTCCTTGCGCCTTAGCCCCGCCAAGAGAAGGACCATATGCGGCAAGCAGACGGGCGAGCATACGGCCCTCATAGGCCTCCTCCCTAAGATGGCCTTCGGGAGAGATCATGCCGCCGAAATCATAATCGGACGTGAGAAAAGCAAGCGGGCTGCCCCAGTTGTTCGTTGCGTTCGTGAAACCAAAATCCGTCCCCGATACTTGCAGATAAGGACCCAGCAGCTTGGTGCCCGCCGAGAGCAGACGCCGCAGCAGAAAATGCGACCGGTTCGTTTCCGTAACGAGCAGCGGCATGCCGCGGGCTTCCAGTTGTTCGCGGTAATGGAGCACTTTCTCCTCGAAGTGGGCGTCCAAGTCATTGGGATAAAAGTTGCAGGTCACGACAACATCGTCGGCAAAACCCGACGCTTCCCAGAGTCCGCCTTGGCCTGCACAGGCGAGCAGCGGGACCGTAATACCGTGGCCGCGCGCCATATCCCGCAGCGAGCCGATATAACCGGCAGGATCCTGACATCCGTAGAAGTCGAGTTCATTCTCCAGCTGAACGCCGATAATCGTTCCTCCCCGGTCCGCCTGAAACGGAGCCAGTATCGGAAGGATACGGTCAAACCAGCGTTCCACGGCCTTCAAGTAAGTCGGATCGTTGTCGCGCAGTTTCAGCGTCGTGTCGGCCAGCAGATAGCCGGGAAGTCCGCCCCCGTCCCACTCGGAGCAAATATAAGGACCAGGCCGGGCAACCACCCAAAGTCCTGCCTCCGCCGCGAGCTTCAGAAAGAAAGCGGCATCCTTCTCTCCTTCAAAATCCCAGCAGCCTTCCGTGAGTTCATGATGATTCCAAGGAAAGTAGACATCGATGGAACGGTATCCGATCGACTTGAGCTGCTGCATCCGCTCCCCCCAATGGGCCTTCGGGATACGGAAATAGAACAAAGAAGCGCAGAGCAAAATTTCGGGAGATCCATTCAGATGCAAGGCATGACCGGACATGGAAACAGTAGGCAGCTTATTGATCGATACGTCCAAATTATGATCCTCCTCAAAGTTAACGTCTTACGCGCAACTTCACCCGATTAATGTAACCGGATTCATGAAACCCGTTACATTATGACCAAAAAATAAATACACTTCTTGTACCGGTTGTGTGCTTTATTTAGAGCGGAGCGTCCAGGACGGAATTCTCTAATTAAGTCAGCGGTCCAATTTGGTGTATCGCGTCTTTCGAATCATTCCATGCAGCCTAAACTGTCTGGCACAATGTAAGGGCTTTCTTTTTTTTGATTTTAGTATGTGCTTTCCATTCTGTCAACGATTTTTTTCGCTGACCGGGTACATCGTTCCCAGCCGGGCAGCTATCCGGATACCGGTCGAAGCTCGCATCCACATTCGCCGCCACCGTCTCGTCGTCCTATTCTTTAGCTATTTCCCGCTTCTTCTATTCCGCCTTGCCTGGCTGGTCACACGGCTGGAGGAGCAGTCGATTCCCGTACAACCAGCTCCGGAGACAGGATCGTCGTCTTGGCGACTTTCGTCCGCGTAATCAGCTTATCCATCACGCCAGCGGCTGTCCGGCCGACTTCATGGCACTTCAAGGAAACCGTCGTCAGCTCCGGAATACTGTGGGCGGCAAACGGAATATCGTCAAATCCGACAATCGAAAGCTGCTCCGGAACGGAGATGCCTTCCCGTCGTGCCGCTTTAAGTGCACCGATAGCGACCAGATCATTGGCGCATTGCAGCGCGGTCGGCCGCTCCCCTATCGGCAGTTGGAGCAGTTCTTCGGCCAGCTCAATTCCTTGGGCTACGGAAAAACCTCCGGTACGGATCCAATCGCTCCGCTCTTTAATGCCGCTTTCGCGCAGCACATTCCGGAATCCCTGAATCCTTTGAATCGTATTGGACATCTGTTTAAATCCGCCGATGAACGCGATATTACGATGCCCCAGCTCCACGAGATGGCGGGCAGCAAGCTCCGCGCCCTTCTTCTCGTCCACCGCAACCCGGTGAAGCGAGGCTCCCGGCAGATTGCCGTTGATCAGCAGAACGGGAACCCGCTTGCCCGCTTCCACCACTTCCTGGACCATTTCCTTGGACGGTTTGGCCAGATTAATACGGCCGCCAATCAGAACAATGCCGTCGACCTGCTTTTCCATAAGAATATTGAGAAAACGGGTTTCCCGGTCGTATTGCTCGGTGAAGTCGCGGTTTGAGGATACCGAATCGCAAAGGAAGAACGTATAGCCTTTGCTTCTTGCCTCAATATCCAATCCGGACAGCACTTCGGGAAAAAAAGGATTGGTGATGTCCGGCAGGATAATCCCGATCATGCCTGTCTCTTTCTTGAACAGACTCCTTGCAAGGGCATTCGGCTGAAACTGGTGCTTGGCGATAATGCCGGCAATCTTCTCCCGGGTGGACTCCTTGACGGGAGCGCTGTTGTTAAGGACCCGCGAGACTGTGGCGACCGAAACATTGGCTTCTTTGGCAATATCGTAAACGGTCACGGGTTTGATCATGCTCTTGATACCTCTCTCTTTCCGATAATGTGAAGGGGAGCTTGAATGGTTTTTCTAAGAATAGCAAAATCGTGGACAAAAATATAGAACCGCTGAAAAAAAAAGCAGAGCCGACATTATTGTCCGCCCCGCTTTCGTAATCGCAAGCACTCAACCCTTAATCAACCGGTTGAATCCGGATCACGGATGAGTCTTCCTCTTCCAATCCGTCGAAATAAAGCCCCCGCTCCATAAGCTCGCTCCCCTGCACCGTCAGATCCCGGTTTTCGCAAAGCCAGTCCAGCCGGTAAAAGCGGTCCGCATCCAACTGCGCCAGCCGGATATGGCGGCTCGGCTCGGCCCCATGCAGCCGAAATACAAGCAATAAGTGCTCATCGCCAGAGGCAATCGAATATTGGAAAGCAGCAAAGCGGTCGCCCCGCCCCTCCCGTTTCGGCTGATCCGTCAGACGGCGTACATCCCCCGCTCCGACAAACCGCCTGATATGTTCCTTGTACAGCCGGATATTCCACGCAAACCGCTCGCGTACCCATTGCGGAAGATCGGGAAGCTTCTGCGACATTCCGTAACCGCCAAGCATCCCGGTCCGGATGTAATAATCCAGCTGATGCGCCTTCATGTCCGGATCGAGGGGATCGAAATTCTGGAATGCATGCTTCCCATTCTCATCGGACATCCAGTCGCTGTACCCCCAGTGCAGGCAAACATCGGGAGCCAGCATCGTGGAAGCGCCCCAGAACAGCTGGAGGCTGTGCTCCGGCCAATCGGGATCGCTCAGAAACACGTTATGCGACTGTTTCATCAGTCCAAGATCGATGCGCAGCCCTCCGGATGCGCAGTTCTCCAGAACGACTTCCGGGTGCGTCGCACGAATACGCTCCAACACCGCGTAATAGCCGCTGTAGTGGGCATAAAGTCCGTCGCCCGCGCCATGACCGTGATCGGTACGGCTGCAGCCTGCGCCCGGATCAAGGTTGAAATCCAGCTTGATCCAATCGCAGTTGTAGCTGGTAATGATCCGGTCGAGCACCTCATACGCCCATTCCTGCGCCTCGGGACTACCCATGCAGACGTATCCCAGTCGTTCGCTTCCCCGGCTCGCCACAAATTCCGGGTGACGCTCGGCCAGGCGCGCATGTTGGCCAAGAGCCTCGATCTCGCACCAGAGCCCGAACATCATTCCCTTGTCGTGGACATAGTCCGACAAAGCGCGGATTCCGCCAGGGAACCGTACCGTGTTTACCAGATCCCAATCCCCGCGGTAATCGAACCAGTGCGTTGAAGGATCTGACGGCCCGAACCAGCCTGCATCCAATGTGCACACTTCCACCCCCAGTTCGGCTGCGGCATCCACATTGTCCTTGAATACCTGTTCATCAATCAGCACATCATTGTATGGCCACCAATGGTTCCATTCCACCGGGAGCCGCTTGGACAGCAGGTTGGAGGGATACCAGAACGCCCGACCTACCTTGGCAAAATCGACGGAAACGGTATTCAGATTGCCCGATGTGCCAAGGCCCAGGGCAACATGCACGCTCTCCACCGTTTCGCCCGGCTGCAGCACCTTCGCAAACTCCCATTCGCTCAGTCCGCCGCTGACGGCATATCCGCCATCCGCAAGCCTTTCGAACCGGAATTGCCAGTTACCTGACCACATCGCCGATCCTGCCAGAATGCCGCCATCCTCCCTGTACAAGGCGAACCAGGGATGCTGCCCTTTGGAGGAACGCCCGTGGCGGGTTTCGATTACCACATCCTGCTCCAGCTTCTCTCTGATGCTTTCAAATTCCTGGCCCCAATCGCTGGTATAGTACATCAGCTCATATTCGGCAGCTTTCAGCCGGTACGAAATGGAATCCATTCGCGAGATCACGACGTCCTGATCGCTGTCGCTGGTGACCGTCAGCCACTTCTCTATGGTCCCCGCTTCCGGAAACAGCTTCGTAAAGCTGCAGATGGTTAGTTTCTTCCGATCGAGACGCCAACGGTTTTCCCGCAGCCGCGAGCCGTGCCCGGCTTCGTTAACCTCATCCCCCAGGAAAATAACGCCCTCGGTTAACGCATCGATGCGCTCGCCGTCCGCGATGACCGCAAACTCCGGACTGCCGCCATTATGGAGCCACTCGGACTCTCCGGCAAGCGAAAGTCCCTTCGCCGCGCCGCCATTATGCACATCCCATTGCAGAACCATTTTCCCGTTGGTCAAGCTTCCCTGACTGTTCGTATTCATTAGCAACAGCACCTTCCTTACCTAATATGATGACCGGAGGACCGAAAAACAAAGGACTGCTCTAAGGCATAACCCTTATCACAGCCCTCTATTCTTTCGTTACTTCGAAAGAATTTCGTTAACCTGTTCGTCCAATTGCTTCAAGCCTTCATCCACCGTTATTTTGTTGTTGAATATTTGATCACCGATTGGAGCGAGTGCTTTGTCTTGCGCTTCGCGCCATCTGAGGTGATAAATATCCCCGATCATGCCATATTTCTTCCAATCGAATCGGGCTGCCTCATAACCTTGCGGCGCCCATGAAGGCATCGCAACTTCTTTGATCGCCGTCTCGTTTACCGGAATCCAGGATTGCTGCTCGGCAATCGTTTTTTGATTGTCCGTCATCGCCCACTTCATGAATTCCCACGCTTCTTCCGGATGTTTGGATTTCTCCGTCATCCCGTAACCGCCCACCCAGTAAGGCACGGCACGGTTTCCATCCCATTTGGGCATCGGAGCCAAATCCCATTTGAGGTCTTTTGCCGCTTTCATGGAGGCGATATCCCAGTCTCCGCCGACATACATGCCGATTTTACCCGTCAGGAAGTCTCCGCCCAGCGCGCTGGACTGCGAGGCATTCGGCGCTACGCCATGCTTAAACACCAGGTCCTGCAAGTATTGCAGCGCATTTTTCGTTTCAGGCGTATTAAACGTCAGCTTCTCCGGATCGTGAATATTGTCGGTCAGCTTGCCGCCCTGCTCCTGGCTGAGCGCCATCCATCCCCACCATGCGCCGAGCGACATGGTTGTACCGAATTGTGTCGTTTTGTCGCCCGATTTGATCGTCAGTTTCTGAGCCGCGCTGAGGAAATCATTCCAGTCCCAATCCTCTGTCGGGTAAGATACATTGGCTTTGTCGAACAGATCCTTATTGTAATAAAGCACAAGAGTCTGATAGTTTTCCGGAGCAACATACATGTTTTCCCCATCAAACTTTAATGGCTCAAACAGATTCTCATTAAAATCAGCCATGTTCAAATCGCGTTCGAAATACGGCTGCAGATTTTTCATCAGCCCTTTTTTGTACCATGCATAAGCGGGAACATCCCAATAGAACAGATCCACCGGCGAGTTGGACGCCAGGGACATCTCAATTTTCTTGAACGTTTCGTCCCATGGCAGCAGCGTCATTTTCACTTCGATATTGGGATGCGACTCGTTAAAACGCTTCACCTTGTCCTTCTCTTCATCATCCAGCGCCGGACCGTTGGACCATCGGATAAAATTCAACGTTACTTTTTCTTTTTTGCCGCCTTCATCCGCCGGCGGGTTGTTCTTGTTGCCCGGGTCGTTCTTGCCGTTTGTTCCACTGGAGCAGCCGAACAGAAGTGTAAGGATCATTACAGATACGATGGCCAAAGCGAATTTCCCTTTTCTTTTCATGCCCAATCCCTCTTTTCATTATGTTGGCTTGCTTGACTAACCTTTCACACCGGTAAATACCATGCCTTTGACAAATACCTTCTGACTGAGGAAATACAAGATAACACAAGGGGTAATCGCATACAAGGAGGCTGCCATCAGCAAATGCAAATCCGGTGATGACCGGGCCGAGCCCTGAAAATAGGACAGCCCCAGAGCCAGCGTCCTCTTGTTCTCATCCGTCAAATAAATCAAGGGACCCATAAAATCGTTCCAGGTTCCCATAAAGGTGAACACGCCAACTGTCACCAATACCGGCTTGCTCAGCGGAACGATGATTTTATACCAAATGCCGTAGGTGTTGCAGCCATCGATGCGCGCCGAATCCTCCAGCTCATAGGGGATACCCATATAAAACTGCCGGATCAGAAAAATGTAGAACGCGCTGCCGAACCATGCCGGAATAATGAGCGGCAGAAAGGTATCGATCCAGCCCATTTTGTTGAAAAAGAGATACGTCGGCACCATCGTCACGGCACCAGGCAGCATCATCGTGGACAGCAGCACCAGGAAAATCAGATTCCGGCCCGGCGCGTTCAGCCGGGAAAACCCGTACGCCGCAAAGGAGCAGGAGAACAAGACACCCGCAAGGACAAAAACGACGATAATGGCGGAATTCAGCGTATACAAGGGAAACGGAAACGTCGTTAACGCATCCTTGTAGTTGTGCCACTGTACCGGAGACGGGATCCATTGCGGCGGGAAGATGTAAACATCCGTCTTCCTTTTGAGCGAAGTGGAGACCATCCATGCAAACGGAATCAGAATCATCAAGGACAATAGACAAAGCACCAGATAGCTGAATGCGTCGTGCCAAAGCTCCGAAACTCTTTTTGAACTCCTTTTACGGACCGGTGCCGGCTTACTGACAGGACGAGATTGAGTGTTTACCTTCATTTTCCCGACCTCCTGTTTCCTTCGTAAAAGACCCACATCGGCGACGATTTAAAGACAAGCAGTGTAAACAGCAGAACAATAAGGAAGATCACCCAGGCAAGCGCGGAAGCATATCCCATCTGCAGGTAGGAGAAAGCATTGCGGTACAGATACAGCACGCTGAACAGGGTCGCGTTGTTCGGGCCACCGGCTGTCATGATAAACCCTTCCGTAAACACCTGCAGTGCCCCGATAATGCCCGTAATCAGATTAAAGAAAATGACCGGCGAAAGCATGGGGAGAGTGATGTGAAAAAATTGTTTCCGCTTGTTCGCACCGTCGATTTCGGAAGCTTCGTACAAGTCAGTCGGAATGCCTTGCAATCCGGCCAAATAAATAAGCATGCTCCCGCCGACTCCCCAAAGACTCATCATAATGATCGGGGGCAGCGCCCATTGTTCATCGATGAACCACTTCGGTCCTTCGATGCCGATGGTGCCAAGCGCCCAGTTGATCAGGCCGAAATCGGGATTGAAAATCCATTTCCATAGCAATGCAACGGCAACGCCGGACATTACCGCTGGCAAATAGAAGATGGTACGGAAGAAGTAGATGCCGCGAATATTGCGGTTCAGCAGCACAGCCAGAACCAAAGAAACAATCAGCACCATCGGAACGCTGGTAACCGAATAAGTCAAGGTAACTTTAAGCGACTGCCAGAAGAGCTCGTCCTGAACCAGCGTCTTGTAATTGTCCAACCCGATCCATTGGGGCGTGCTCAGAATGTCATATTCCGTAAAGCTGAAATAAAGAGACGCCGCAATGGGGCCGAGCATAAAAATGAGCAGACCGAGAATAGCCGGACTCATGAATACATACGCATCCAACGCTTCCCGGCGTGACCGGGTCAACCACTTGCTCTTTTGTTTCATGATAAGCATTCACCTCCATTGTTTTTTCAAAAGCGTCATGAGCGAATAGCGGTCAGTCCGCAACTCCACCCCGAAACGTTTCGGAAATACAGGAAAAAAAATGCTGAAATATTAAGATCCCTATTTCAGCAGTATAGACGTCATCATGCAATCGTTTTCATTGGGTCCAACACGGGATACCGGATTTGCGAGATATCCCGTTTCCGTTTCCCGTTTCAAGCCTTTTATGTTGGCCGGGGTACCAGCCCCGCTTCCTCAGGCTGGCTTGAATCCTTCTTCGTTCAGATATTCTTCCGCCTCATCGGAGGTTTCGAATACCATTTCGAGGTTAAGTCCCGCATAGACGTACCATAGATCGTCCTCACGCCTCAGTTCCAGGGATTGTCCATCCGGACCGCTCCACATGCTGGCCATACCATCTCTTGCGCCTGCCGCGGCCTGCTTCCTCCGGCTCTTGGGCTGGGGAGCTTCCGGCACCTTGATGGACAACGAGCGGATCGAATCGTCGATCAGCGCACGCAGCTCCTCTGCAGAACTTTCGCGTATATTCACAAATCCCCGCTCATCGGTTTCATAACCCCGGAGCAGTCCCGCATAGACAAATCCGTTCCCCCCCGGATGCAAATGAAACACGACGATTTTCTTATCATGAGCGGATTCATCGTAATGAAAGTTCACCCGTCCAAGCGAAACGTTTTTTCGCTCAAGCTGGGGAAATGTCTCAATGATCGCAAGCTTTTCTTCAAAACTAAGCATAGTTACAACCTCCAGGTTACAGTGCCGATTTTGCCTGTAAGTATATCATAATGCTTCATTCCGATGATAGCTTGTCCTCATGCCTTCCCGCCGGCAAAACTCCGGTAACCTCGCCGTCCGTGTCGATATGCTCTACGGCTGCAAGGCCTTCAAATACAGTCGCGATGACGGCACAGGTTACCGTTTCCCCCGGCTGCAGCGTTTGATGCGTACCCTGTTCCACGCCGCCGCTTACGCTGACGGGATATCCCGTGCATGGCTCCAGCACAACCGTTTGCAAGCCGCGCCAGCCGCCATAGGAGGCAAACAGCCAGCAGCTCGGAAGAACGGCGGCATCATAGCTTAAGCCAAATCCGATTCCCGCCCGGGTGTGGGTCAAGGCGCACCATCCCGCATGCATGCCGGTCGCATACTGGAATTCGCTGACCCCGGAGGATTCAGGCAGTACCTGGCGCATATCGTATTCCTTGCCGCTGCTGTCTTGCGAATACGGCCAATCGTAACTATACGAGGTACGGCCGGTCCGGGGTGCGCCAAAGCTCTCCATCTGCATCCGTCCCGCAGGCAAATCGATCCGCGAATGCTCGTCCGCCGCCATGGCCGCATGCAGCTTCCACAAGTAAGGCTGAGGTTTCCTGCCCGTGTTGGTGATGGTATGCTCGAACCGCAGCTTCGTTTCCCCGGCGCGGAGCGTGATTCTTTTGCTCAGGAGGCTGCCGCTGATCGGCGTTTCCACCCACAGTCTCAGTACGGCCTGCTCCGGGTCCGCTTGTTCCACGGCATACTGCCAGGGCAGGGTCCATATTTCCCCGTGGTCGGGATACATCTCGCCTGCGATTATCTCCGCTTCATCGTTCGGGTACAGCTCGTCCCAGCCGCCGAAAAACTGGTCGTCGTACACGGAATGAAACGGCAGCTTGCGCGGCTGGATTCTCGGGTTCTGCCAGAGCAGATCCCGGCCGCGCGGTTTATAGGTGATTTGCCATATTTTCGCCCCAAGATCCGGCATAATGACGACGCGCAGAGCGTCATTCTCCAGGATAACCGTCCGGATATCCTGATAGGTCCAATTCAGATCGACTTTTACTGTCACCGCTAACCTCACACTCCCAGTCCTGCTTTTCCAGGCAAATCGAGCATGCATTCTTCCTGATCACCGTATGACTTACGCTCCTGGCTGAAGGTCTGGCCTTCCGGAGCGCATCCTTGGCTTATTCCGTTATAATAGCGAGCAAATCCTCCCGCAGCGGCGTGAAGGTTTCCACCACAACGGAATCCTCCAGCGCCTCGACGGCGTGCTCCACATCGCCTGGCACAAAAATCTGTTCGCCAGCCCCGACGATATGGGTCTGCCCGCTCATCGTCAGCGCCAGCCTGCCGCTGATTACGAAGGTCAGCTGCTCATGCGGATGAGCATGCGCAGGCCCTTTGGCTCCGGTATCGAAACGGATCATCATACTCATGATATTCCCGCCTGGCGGGAATATCTTGCGGCTGATCCCCGCCGCCGGCGAATGCCATTCTCCAAAAGCCGTCATTGGCTTGCACCTCCTGGTATCAGCAGCACTTTGGACACTTCGCCCGGCTGGTTCAACAACGTCTCATACCACTGCGCCCCTTCGTGAAGAGGAGCTTCGACAACACCTTCCGCAAGTCCCATTCGACCCTCGTGGATCCAGTTCAGCGCAGTATGGAAATTAAGCTGCGAATAAGCGAACGATCCCGTCAGCGAAATTTCGCCGCGGATGGCGGCATTTACCGGGAGCATGGATTCATCCTCATGCAGTCCGGTAAAGACGACGCGTCCGCCGGAGGTGCATGCCAGCACGCATTGGCGGCGCGTCAATCCGGCACCAACCGCATCAATCGCGACATCGGCCCCTGCTCCGCCGGTCAGCCGCAGCACCTCTTCCAGCGTATCGGCTTGCGAAGGGCAGACCAGATGCCTGGCCCCCATCTTGCCGGCGATCGCAAGGCGGTCCTCGTTCATATCGACAGCGATAATTTCCTTAACTCCGTATTGTAGCACCGCCTGCAGCGTGAGCATGCCGATCGGCCCCATGCCCAGAATCAGCATCGTATCCGAAGGTTTCGCAGCCGCAAGCTCCGCTGCCCTGACCGCGCATGCGGCAGGCTCCGCCATCGCAGCCTGCTGGAGAGTCATCCCCTCAGGCAGCGCATGAAGAAATGCCGCCGGAATTTTCACATATTCCGCATTGCTTCCCGGGAGAGCCGCGGACAACAGCTTGCGCGCTACGCACAGCTGCTGCCTGCCGCTCAGGCATTTCACGCAATGTCCGCAGGTCACAAGCGGATTGGCCGTAACGCGCTGGCCGATTGACCATTGGCCGGCGGCTTCGATCCGGCTGCCCATCGAAGCGATGGTGCCGGAGAATTCATGACCGAAGATCATAGGCGGCTTGCGGAGCGCGTTTTTTCCCAGATATCCGCTCAGCTCCGAGCCGCAAATACCCGAGTACGCAACCCGTATGACCACTTCGTCCTCCCCTGCGACAGGTTCTTCCGTTTCTCTCATATTCATCAATCGGGGACCTTCGTATATAAGCGCCTGCATGCATAGTCTCCTTCGCTGGAAGAACCGGCTATCGCCATCCTCAGAGGCAGAATGAGTAGAAATTATCAGCGATATCAGGTTCTTCCCTGTGAAATATTCGTGTTAAAACGTGATGGACAAACCGCCGTCTACGGGCAGAATTGCACCACACATATAAGAAGCGTCCTCCGATGCCAGAAAGGCGATCACACCTGCCACTTCCTCCGGCTGTCCGGAGCGTCTTTGGATGATTTTGCCGCGTGCGACATAGATGGACTGGAACCAGTCCGTCTCATGCTCCTTGACCCCATCGACGACCGACATCGGTGTGTCGATGAAACCGAGCGCGACTCCGTTCACCCGTATACCCTCGTCCATCAGCTCAAGCGCCGTGTTGCGCGTCAGCTGGTCCATGGCCCCCTTGGCCGCATTATAATGCGACGACTCTTCAAGAGCCCGGGTGCCATTAATGGAGGAAACATTGACGATACGCCCCGGGATGCCTTTGGCCTTCATCAATTGGCCCGCCGCCTGCGTGCAGAAAAAAGTCCCGTCGACGATAATGTCAAACACCTTGCGCCAGGCGGCGCGGTCGGCGCCAAGAAAGCGGATGGGCTCAAAAGCCGCCGCATTGTTGACCAGAATGTCCAGTCGGCCATATGTCCGCTCCATATGGGCGAAAATGCCTCTGACCGACTGTTCGTCAGAGACATCGCCGGCAATGAATTCCACTGCAAGCCCCTGTTCCGTTAACATACGTGCGGCAGCTTCTCCCGCATCGGCCCGCCTGCCCGTAATGACAACCTTCGCCCCTTCAGAGGCGAGCCGGCTAGCCGTGGCATAACCAACCCCTGTCGCTCCTCCGGTCACAAGCGCTACCTGGCCCTCAAATCTGCGTATAACCGCCATCGCAATGCCCCCTTATTTCACCCGGAATTTCTCCACTAACGCTTCATCTACGGTAACTCCAAGGCCCGGCAGATTCGGCACCGAAACATAACCGTCCTTGAACACAATCGGTTCCGCTACCAGATCCCGTGCCAGCGGCGAGGTCGATACCGTATGCTCGATCATAAAACCATTGGGGATCGAAGCGGCAAAATGGGTGCTTGCTGCTACCAGAATGCCTGTCTTGAAGGCATGCGGAACGACTTTCTTGTGGCGCTCATTAGCCATATAGGCAATCCGCTTGCCTTCTGTCAGACCGCCGCAGCGTCCAAGATCAGGCTGAATGATATCCACATGACCATCTTCGATCAATCTGCGGAATGCGGTCACGCCGCTCTCCTGCTCGCCACAGGCAATATTCAGGCTCGTACGGTCCGACAGCTCCCTGTAGCCGGAGATATCATCCGGATGAAGCGGTTCCTCGAGCCAATACACGCCGTATTTCTCATAAACCTCCGCCATTCTCAGGGCGCCTTTGAGGTCCCAGGCAAGACCGGCATCTATCATGACGTCAATGTCATCGCCAACTGCTTCGCGGATGGCGCGGATCTGCTGTTCATCGAATTTGGCATCGCGGCCGATCGGCCCCCAGCCGAATTTCATCGCTTTATACCCTTGGGAGACAAACTGCTCCGCAAGCCGGACCGCTTCTTCGACCGTATCCGGCATAAGCGAGCTGGCATAAGCCCTCAGCTGCGAGCGGTATGTACCCCCAAGCATTTCCGAAACCGGACGGCCGGCATGCTTGCCCGCAATATCCCAGAGCGCCATATCGATGCCGCTCATGGCATGAATGGCCGGACCGCTGCGTCCAAAATAAATCGTGCCCCGGTACATTTTATCCCAGAGGCGGTCGATTTCCAGCGGGTTCTCCCCGATCAGCAGCGATCTTAGCCCCGTAGCGATCGAATGGGATGGAGGCGCATCGATTGCCGCTTTGGCCACGAGCGGAACGGAATCAACCTCGCCCAGACCGGTAATGCCTTCGTCTGTGTGGATGCGGATCATTAGGGTATCCTGGGTGCCGTCACATTTGCTGGCATCCAGATCAGGGATTTTCAGATAGATGGATTCGACTTCGGTAATTTTCATGAATGGATCCTCCTGCTTTCTTTCCTTATTTATTTATGAGTGCCGTATTGCTGCGGATTAATCTTTAATACCGTTATCTATTCAGGAAGTTAAATTTCCTTGCATCGGTACTTCAAGACTCTGCAGCTTCCATTCGAGACCGCTGGGAGAGCGTCTTTGTAACCGTGCCGGTACCATCATCGGCTTGCCGATATTTTGTAATACAACGATCCATGGAGCGCGTGAATATTCTCTCAGATGATTTAAAATCCGTGCATAGCGCTTTCATAATCTGGTTTTATTCTACCTCCACCACTTTAATATTGTCAACAATATTAAAGTGGTTTGTATTATGAAAATTGTTTACAATTATCAACCTCGTGATTTTTTTCTCTTTTAGCAGTATACTTAACGTATTCAAACAATTGTTTACACTAGAAGGAGATTTCCTGACATGGCTGAATTCACATTTAAACAGCAAGCCAATACCTCTTTACGGGAGAAAGTGACCAATGATTTGCGGGAAGCGATCCTGAACGGCCACCTTCAGCCTAGAGCAAGAATCAAGGAGATGGAGATTGCCGAGCAAATGGGCGTCAGCCGCGGCCCGATTCGCGAAGCGATCCGGCAGCTGGAGCGGGAAGGCCTTCTGATTTCTTTTCCTTATAAAGAAACGGTTGTCGCCGATTTGGATGCCGAGGAGGTTCAAAATATTTTGAATCCCATCCGCTTCCACATTGAATATTTCGTGGTGCGGCGCTACCTGGATAAAATGGATGATGCTTTCTTTGCGAAGCAGGAGGGGATCATCAACGAGATGCGCGCTGCCGTGGAGCAGGGCGAGAAGACCCGGCTTGTGGATCTGGATCTGCTTTTTCACCAGAATATCCTGGATATGGCTACAGAACGTACCGTTATGCTCACCTGGCAGAGCATTGTCAATCAGATCCGTCTGCATTTTTCCAAAAACCTCCCGTATTATGATTTGAATCATATGGAGAGCGATCACCAAGTGCTGCTGGACGCCTTCCGGACCAAAGATCCCGATCAAATTCAGCAGGCGATTCTTCGGCATCTGGAAAGCGACGATAACCTGCTCTGTTTCACCAAGTAGATATACGTCCGTCCTGAATAACGTGCCTGTATTTTGCAGGAGGCACGTTTTTCAACCCTCCTTGCAGCTCGTATTACCGTCCCCTCTGGCTCTTTCACTGCCTGCAAGCCGGTTTTTCCTTCTTGCGTACACCCACTACACCGTTCTGCACGCTCCAAGAAGGTTTTTCCTTCTTGCAGCTCATGAAGTTGTTCCCGTCTGCTCCTTTGCTGCCTGCCCCCTAAAAAAGAACCTCCAACCATCGGCACGACAATGGGATCGGAGGTTCTTTTATGTTTGAGCAGAAACGTAAAATACTGACCGGTTTAAGGAGGCATCGCCCTTCCACAAACATGTGGTCTATTTCGTTACCATCACGCGGCTAAGCGCCGACGGACCATTCCGTTACCCTAGCCATTACGCAATGTTGCGGCAAAGTTACCCTTTCTCGCCCGGCGTCATATTCTCGTACAGAAAATCAACCAGGTGAACAGCCTGCATATCCTTGTCCATGCCGCTCTTGTTGATGCCCAGCTTCATCTGCAGAAGACAGCCGGGATTGCTGGTGATCATATAGCCCGCGCTTGTATTCTTTGCGTTCTCCATCTTATGATCCAGAATTTGATTGGCCATGTCCGGCTGCGTCAAATTGTATATGCCTGCAGAGCCGCAGCAGCGGTCAGACTCTACCATTTCCACAAATTGCGCACCATCGACGCTGCGCATTAACCTGCGCGGAGCATCGGAGGATTTCATGACATTGCGCATGTGGCAGGAATCCTGATAAGTGATGCGGGCGGATTCACTTGCTTTGACCTCGAATTTCGGCAGCCTGCCGTGCTCGACGATCAGGCGGCTGACATCCACCGCATGGGAAGCGAACCACGCTGCATCCTCCTTCCACTGCGGATCATGATGCAGCAGATGGTCGTATTCGCAGAGCAGAGCCCCGCAGCCTCCGGCGTTGGATACAATCCACTCCACGCCCGCTTCACGGAACACGCGGATATTGGTCATGGCCAGCTTCTGCGCGCCATCGGCCTCCCCGCTGTGGGCATGGAGCGCGCCGCAGCAGGTTTGCTCATCCGGAATAATAACTTCAAATCCGGCTTCCGTCAGCAGCCTGACGGTGTTGACATTGGTCTTCGTAAACATGATGTCCATGATGCATCCGCGGAAAAGCCCGACAGTGGCGATCCGCTTGCCTTTGGCTGGATGGCGGACGCCGATTTCCTTGACGACCCCGGCGCTCGACGTTTCCGGAAGGATCTTCTCCATGTTCTTCATATGGTCCGGGAACATATTCATGATCCCGGTGCTGCGCGTCAGCGTCTGCAGACCGGATTTCTGGTACATCTTCAGAGCGCCGCCCAGCAATCTCATCCGTTTGGGATGCGGGAACAATCCTTCGAACGCCAGCTTACGCGCGGATTTGACCCACCAGCGGTGACGGACCGTATGGTCCTCCACGGCATCCCGCGTCTGCTCGATCAGCTGTCCGTATTTCACGCCTGCCGGACACGCCGGCTCGCACGCGCGGCAACCCAAACAATGATCCATCTGCGTCTCGAAAGCATCATCCGGCTGCATAACGCCGTCGACCACGGCTTTCATCAAGGCAATCCGACCCCGAGGGGATTCTGCTTCAAGTCCCGTTTCCCGGAAAGTCGGACAAGCGGGAAGGCAGAAGCCGCAGCGCATACAGTTCATCAGCTCATCGTAATCCAGCTTCTTTTGCAGCGAATCGACAAGCGACACGGTCATTCCCGGTTCCTGCAGCTGCTTAGCCATGCTCAATCACCACCCGTTTCCGCGCCGCTTTGGCGAATATTTTGCCCGGATTCAAGAGGCCCTCCGGATCGAAAGCCTGCTTGATTCCCTGCATGACGCTAATGCCTGCGGGACCGACCTTCCACTCCAGGAACGGCGCCTTGACGAGCCCTACCCCATGCTCCCCGGTAATCGTCCCGCCAAGGCGGATCGCCGCTTCGAAAATATCCTCGAAAGCCGCCTCCACGCGGTGGACTTCTTCCTGATCGCGTGCATCGGTCGTCGCGGTAGGATGCAGGTTTCCGTCCCCGGCATGACCGAAGGTGCATATCTGCACATTATGCTTCAGAGCGATCTTGTTAATTTCAAGCACCATATCGGCAATCTTCGAGCGCGGTACGGTTGCGTCCTCGAGAATGGTCGTCGGGCGAAGCCGGGCAAGAGCCGTAAAGGCGCTTCTTCTGGCTGTCATCAGCTTGAGTGCATGCTCCTCGTTCGCCGCGATTTCCGTACGTTCCGCATTCTCGGCTTTGCAGATCTCCGATATCCGCTGGATATCGCGTTCAACCGTTTCCTCGTCACCATCCTGCTCGATCAACAGAATCGCCTCCATATCGAGCGGCAGCCCCAGCTTGGCAAAATCATCGACGACCCGTATTGTGGGACGGTCCAAAAACTCCAGCGTAGCCGGAATAATCCGGTTCTCGATAATACTGGACACGGTGCGGGCCGCGCCATAAATATCCTTGAACATGGCCAGCATCGTTTTCTTGTACTTCGGAGGCGGAATCAGCTTCAGCGTCGCTTCGGTAATGACGGCAAGCGTACCCTCCGAGCCGACAAGCAGCTTCGTTAAATCGTAGCCCGCGACATCCTTCATCAGCTTGCCTCCGGTGCGGATGATTTCGCCATTCGCCAGAACCGCTTCCAGTCCGAGCACATAGTCCTTGGTCGTGCCGTATTTGAGACCGCGCAATCCTCCGGAATTCTCGGCAATATTGCCGCCGATTGTGGAAATCGCCATGCTGCTGGGATCCGGCGGGTAGAACAGCCCGAGCCCCTCAATATGAGTGCTGAACTGCTTGGTATTCAGTCCCGTCTGCACCGTCGCCGTCAGATTCTGCAGATCGACCTCCAGAATCTTGTTCATCCGGTGCATGACCATCACGACTCCGCCGTTCACAGGCACCGTACCTCCGCACAGATTGGAACCCGAGCCGCGGCTGATCACCGGTATGCGGTGGCGGCCCAGTACCTTCAGCGTTTGCGAAACCTGCTCCGTGCTGGCCGGATAAATGACGCCATCCGGAAGCGATTGCAGCATCGGCGTTCCATCGTATGAATGGGTGACAAGCGCTTCCTGATCATCCCGTACCCACTGATCGCCCATAATGGCCTGCAGTTCTTTCTTCACTGCTTCAGGTAACATATACGTACAACCTCCTAAGCGTTTTCTTGTATTCCCTTGAATATGCTCCTCTGCTACAAGAAAACTCATATCGGAAGCATATGCTAAAGGATTATGATATAATGAATTCGATTGATCAGGTCATCTGATGACTTTTATAGGAAAAAGTATATCACACCCTTTCAAAAACGGGTACAATAATTTATATATTCAAATTCCAAAGGATTACATTTCATCCCTTTAAATATCCTCTATCAAGAAGCTACGGGAAGGATTGCTATCACGTGACAAATACAAGACCGCTTAAAAGCAGTGAATGGGTCATGAATGATTTGAAGACGCAAATTGCTTCCGGCAGCTGGAAGCCCGGGGACAAGCTCCCCTCCGTCGTTGATCTGGCGGCGCAGTTCGGAGTGGGCCGCTCGACGATCCGCGAAGCGCTCAGTGCGCTGAAGGCAATGGGCATGCTGGATATCCGCCAGGGCGGCGGCACCTATGTCAAGGCAGACGCTCCCGAGCAGGCACAGCCGCTGGACAATGCCGAGTGGATGTCCCGGGCCGAATCGCTGCGCCATATTCTGGAGGTGCGCAAGGTGCTGGAATCCGGCTGCGCTGCGCTCGCCGCCAAACACCGCTCGGAGGATCATCTTCAACGGCTGCGGGATACGCTCGAAGAGATGGGGACTTCGCTGGGAGACGAGCAGGCAAGCGAGCAGGCAGATGTCCGGTTTCATCTCCAGATCGCCGAAGCTGCGCAAAATCCGGTGTTGACCGATCTGGTCCGCTCCTTATCCGAGAAGCTGCATGACAGCATGAAGGACACGCGGGCTTTGTGGTTCTATGCCGAGCTTCGTTCGGCCGAGCGGCTGCTTGGCGAGCATACCGGCATTTATGAAGCGATTGCCAATCAGGACGAACCCCTCGCCGCGCAGCGGATGGAGTCTCATATCGCAAAGGTGGAACGGGTGCTGTACGAGAAAACCAACCGGGCTTGATTGACCGGCTGCCGGCTGGTTTCCCTTCCGGCTTAAGTGGCCGGCGGTCGGCAAACATACATGGGCGGAGCCTTATGTATGGCTCCCAGCACCTCCGAGACAGAGAAAAAAATGCCGGTCCAGAGCGCAAAATAGCGTTCTGGACCGGCATGTCTTGTGTAGCGCCCTTGGCGGGGGTGAGTATACATCACGAGATTTAACGGGGATAACGATTAAGAGAGCCTTCTACTGCCAGGCGATTCCAGCCTCTTCCAGCAGGGCAGTCAACGCATACACAGCCGCAATTACCCGCTCCGAATCAGTCGCCTCAGGGAGATAGGCATGCAAATGCGGCTCAACCGACAGGAACCCTTGGAAGCCGTCTTGCTTCAATGCCGCGAGAAGCGCCGGGAACTCTCCTTCGCCCGCCCCAGCCGGCACGAACATTCGCGGGTTGCGGGAAGCATCCTTGATATGAATATAGTCGACGTATGCCGACAGCTTAGGATAAGCTTCACTGGCAGGCCTGATATCGTTGTTGACGAAATTCCCGGGATCCAAGGCCAGCATGGCGTGCGTGGAGTTGCATGCCTGGAGGATCGTCAGGCAATGCTCAGGAAGATCCCCATAAACGCCGCTCTCATTCTCAATAATGAGGACAACATTCCCTTGTTCGGCAATACGCGTCAATGCCTTCATCCGGAAGATCACTTCTTCCCGGTATGCCGCATGTTCCCCTTCTGGTATGAAATACGAGAAAATACGTATATATATGGCTCCAAAATAGTGTGCAGCGGACACAGCGGCATGCATGGCTTCTATCTGAGGCTCAAAAGGATCCGTAATGTTATATTTGCCGATCGGCGAACCGATGGATGAGATGCGAAAGCCTTTTTCATCCAGAATCGACTTTGCCCGCGCTTTATCCTCATCGGTTAAGGCCAGCACATTCTTGCCCCATATATTGCGCAGTTCAATATGGCGCAGCCCCAGACCGGCCATGACCTCCAACTGCTCAGACAAATCCATCGATATCTCATCAGCAAAACAGGTAAGCGTCATCATATTCAGCAAGTCCCCATTCCTCCTATTTCTCCCAGCTAGCCGGGGAAAGACGCTGCGATATCCCCTTCATCCGCCTGGACGACCTTCTTCACGTAACGGGATGAAGCAATCAGCTCTCTGAGCTTCGCTTCGAATTCATCTCCGCTGAAAGGCACGTCTATAGTTTGTTTGTTAAAGGAGGACAGCATGATCCCGTTGGCTATGGTCAGCCCCTTGATTCCCTCCGTACCATGGGCAATGAGCTCGCCTCCGCCGTTTTGAACGGCTTTGACGAACAATCCGGTTACGACATGATGACCGCTTGGCGCATCGGTATTAACCTGAATTTCCTCTTCTGTATATTCAACGCCTCCGAAACGCTCTTTGGTTTCAAGACCGTATTCCAGCATTGATTTGCGGTTCCGATAAAGCATCAGCTTCTCATTCTCGTAAACCAGCTTCCCGAGCTCGCCTATAATCTCAAGCCGATTCGTCCCCGGCGACTCCGCAGTCGTCACAATAAGATGGCCAATCATGCCGTTGTCATGTTCAAAATAAGCCGTGACTTCGTCTTCCACTTCAATATGGCGATACTTGCCGATATGCGCATGCCCGCTGATGACCGAAGGAACGCCGACCAGCCATTGATACATATCCAGCGTATGCGGACATTGATTTGTCAAGATTCCTCCGCCTTCGCCCGCCCAGGTCGCACGCCAGCCGCCGCCATCGTAATACGCTTGGGAACGGAACCACTTTGTATGAATCCATGTTGTGCGGGTTAAACGGCCAAGCTCGCCGCTGCTGACGATCTGCTTGATTCGGGCGTAGAACGGAAGAGTCCGCTCCTGAAACATGATGCCGAAGACGAGCGCCGGATTTCTCCGCTTCGCCTCCTCGTAAGCATCAATTGTTTTCTGCGCATCGTTGATATGAACAGCCAGCGGCTTCTCCGTCATGACATGCAGCCCCTGCCTGAAGGCTGCCTCGGATATAGGCGTATGATCATAATGCGGAACCGCAATAATGACGGCTTCCAGGCCGGACCGTTCAAAAAGCTCCCTGTAATCGTAATAAGCCGTCGATCCGGCGTCAGCCGCGGCTTTATCCGCCTTTGCCCGGTCCACATCGCAGACGCCGACCAGCTCAATGCTGTCCATTGCCTGCAAATAGTGGAGGTGATGCCCGCCGATGCCGCCGAGCCCAACCAGCCCGATTTTGACCTTGTTTGGTGTCATGCTCATGAAGGATTACCCCTCCCTTTTCAAAAATAAAGGATATTCTTCTTTTTATCTGTTTTATTGTAGAATAGATAAAAAGCAATTTCCTTGCATTCTATGCTATAAATCTTGCTTTTCTTGGCTTAATCAAAGAAGGAGGAGCTAGAAATGCTCGATACTTATTTAACTTCCATCGATGAGCATATTCATTTCGACCATATCCAGAAACAAGTGCATAATATTGATTTTCATCTGCATCGCGGCTGCGAGATCTATTTGCTCATTCAGGGGGACGTTCAATATTTCGTGGAAAAATCGGTCTATCCGGTCGCTTACGGGGATCTCATCATTACCAACGAGCATGAAATTCATAAGCCTGCTTTCCAGTCCAATGCCGTATATGAGCGGATCACACTGCAATTTATGCCTGTGATAATGTCCCCATTCCGAACCGCCACCTATGATCCCGTACAATGCTTCTACAACAGGCCCCATGGCGAAAACAACAAGGTGCCGCTTGGCGCAATGGATCTGACTTATCTGCGCACCCTCTTCGCCAAATATGCCGAGCTCTGCCGGCTCCAGGCGCAAGGCAATGGGATCCTTAAGCTCAGTTGTCTTATGGAGTTGCTTGTGTTCATCAATACTGCTTTCAGCAGCGGCCATACAGCCGAAGACAACCGTTTTATGCACGAAAAACTGTCGCCGGTGCTGAATTATATTGAAGCTGAGCTCGCAGGAGACTTGTCGCTGGATCATCTGGCGAAGCAGTTCTACATCAATAAGTTCTATCTCATGAAGCTGTTTAAAACCTACACGGGCAGTACCATTCATGAATACATCATCTCCAAACGCATCGCAGCCGCCAAACGCTATTTATCCGAAGGATGCAATGTTACTGAAGCGTGCTTCCAATCCGGCTTTCGCGATTATACGGCCTTTCTTAAGATGTTTAAAAAGAAGGTCGGCCTGCTGCCAAAGGATTATGTGTAGACAAGCCTTACCCATCCGGCCGTTCATCAAAATAATTTTACTCCTCCGCAACCTAAATGCCCCCCTCCCCATCTAATACCTATCGGGACGCCGAAGAAGGAAAGGAGATGCAGCCATTGGATGCATTCGCAGCCGTCCGGGAGGCCCGGCAGGGATCAAGAGAAGCGTTCATCGGCTTAATACGAGACAATGAAGCAATGATGTACGCGATAGCCAGGAACTTGTTAAAGTCCGAAACGGACACTGCCGACGCTATTCAAGAAGCCATATTAAATGCCTATAACGGAATCGGAAGCTTGCGGGAACCCGCTTACTTCCGGACTTGGCTGGTTCGGATTCTGATTAACGCATGCAGGCAGATCAATCGGCATAACAGCAAATATGTCCCCATGAGGGATGGCGTCGAGCTAGCAGACCCGCACGTCAATCCTTCTGCGCAATTGGAAATGGAGGACCTGCTCAGCGGATTGGATATGGAGCACAAAGAGGTGGTGGTGCTCTATTATATGGATGACATCTCCGTAAGGGATATTGCGCAGATGCTGGATTTAACCGAAAGCAACGTCAAATCCCGCCTGTACCGGGCGCGAATGAAGCTCGCCGCTTTAATGAAAGAGACGGAAGCATGGGAGGGATTGCGATGAACCCCGCACATTCTGATTTGGACAAGCATATCAAGGAGCATCTGCGTCTACAGGGAGAAGGCATACCGGTGATAGTAAGAACCCGCATTGATCAGACGCTTGCCAATTTGCCCGGCAAGCCGGACAGGCGCAGAGGAAGAAACAGGGCCCGCAGCATCATCGCGTCATGCCTGGCCGGCTGCATCGTGCTTACGGCATCGGCGTTCGTTATGAAGGACAGTACATTCGCCGAATCGGTCAAACCTTATATCCATTCCGTATTCTCCTGGATGGGCGACAAAGGACTGTCCAGGGAGCTTGAGACTGAGACGCCCGAAGAGCTTCCTGTTCTCGCCGAGAAAACAAGCAGCGGCTACACGCTCCGCATTCACGAAGCGCGCTTCGACGGCCTGCGGTTATCCTTCAGTTATTCCCTCGCGAAGCAGGACGGCAGCGTGCCGAAGCAGACGTTTATCACGCCCGCTTTCCAGCTGGACCCATCCATCAAAAAAATGGCCCCGGGTACGCTTAAGTCCGATTCCAGCAGCCTATGGGGAGAAGACAGGGTCGGCATCGTCAATTATTTCTTTGATTCGCCGCTTCCCGATCAGTTCCCATTGAACATCAGCGTGCCTAAGCTCGCGATCTCCACGCCGGATGCAGCCGGCCAAACCACAATGGCCGGTGACTGGAGCTTCGCGATCGACATTCGCAAATCCGGAACCGTCGCCGTCCAGTCCTACGGAAAGGAATATACCAGAGAGCGTGAGAATATCCGCTTTGGCGTTGTACGGTCCCGTTTGTCACCCGTTGCCTCGGAGTGGAATTTCCACTGGGAGATACCTGCAGCGATCATGAAAAAATACGGTCCATCGCTTGATTCGCGTACCCGATACGGCATAAAATACAAGGTCACAGCCTCAGATAGCGACCTTTCTGTCATTACCTCGATCAGCAGCAGCCGCGCCAAGGACCGCTCCCTGCCGATGGATCAGCAGACAAGCCAGGAGGATATCCGGCTATTTACCGATCCCCTTCCCGACGGTGCCAGGAACGTCAAGATTGTACCCATCCTAATGGTCTTTCCGCAGCCCGATACCGATGAGACTTACCAGGAAAAACCGCTGGACTCGTTTGCCGTTGAAATTCCGGTTCCCTGACAAGCAGCAAAAAAAGCAGCGTCTGATTTCACTCAGGGCTGCTTTTTTCATCGGGAAACTTGCGTATAGCTTTTTGTGTCAAGCGTCACCGCCCCCGGTAGCCACCTTGGATTCAAACCGCAGCTGCCTCCTTCCAGGGCAGATATAGCGTAAACCGGCTGCCGCGTCCCTTCTCGCTTTCCAGTCCGATAACCCCCCCAAGCAGCTCCGCGAACTGCTTGGAGATGGACAGACCCAGACCCGTTCCGCCGTAGGTTCGGCTTGTCGATCCATCCAGCTGCTGAAAGGCTTCAAATATGAGGGAATGTTTGTCTTTGGGGACGCCGATTCCGGTATCCTGCACAGAAAAAGCAAGCCAGTCACCCGGCCGGACTTCCCCGCTGCCTGCCTCTTCAACCTCCACCGCCTTATAGACGACCAGTTGAATACTGCCGAAGGCTGTAAATTTCACGGCGTTGGACAACATATTGTTCAATATTTGCCGCACCCGCTGCACATCCGTATACAAAAACTCCGGAACCCCGAATTCCCGCTTCACCGTCAAATTGATATTTTTCTTCAGTGCAACCGGTCCAAACGTATACTTGAAATGCTGAAGCAGCTCACTGACGCTGAATTCCTCCCGGTTCACTTCCATATGACCGGCTTCGATCTTGGACATATCAAGCACATCGCTGATCAGCTTCAGAAGATCCTCCCCGGAAGAGTGGATAATGCTTGCGTACCTGACCTCTCCCTCAGAGAGATTCCCGTCCGAATTGTCCTGCAGCAATTGGGCCAATACCAGCATGGAATTAAGCGGTGTACGTACCTCATGGGACATATTGGCCAGAAACTCCGATTTATAACGGGAGGCCAGCATGACCAGCTCATTTTTCCTCTCCAGTTCAATTTTTGCTGCTTGAAGCTCCGCCGTTCTCTTCTCGGCGAGGCGGTGCTGCTCCTCCAGCCGCTCATTATATAAGAGCAGCTCCTGCTTGCGGTTGGCCTCCATAATGAACTCCCGGAGAATCAGTACAAACATAAAACTGAGGATCACGCTTAAAATATAGGAGCCGGGGGCTATTCTCCACAAATAATGCTCCATCGGGATGACACCGAACAAGGCAATAAAAATGACGTTTATGGTATTTACAGAGAAAATGACCGTCACCATCTTCTTGTAGAATCCAAAACGCCTGCGTGCAGCTTCCCTTACCACAAAATAACAGGCCGCGCTCATCACCAGCATATTGATGGAGCCGACCACTGCAGCCTCGTTCAGGCCAAAGGTGAGCCGGGCGAGAGCTACGCCTGCACCGATAACGATGATCGATGCCTGGTGACGGACAAACATCGGGGCGATAATAATGGTCATAAACCGGAGATCGAATAGGGTACCCGAGCTGAACCGGAAGCCGTACTGCATCGATGCCCAGCCCCCGAGAATGACCAGTACGACAAACAGGGCTTCTTTCCAACCAGGCGTGAGCTTGTAGATCAGATATTTATATACGAGACTCGCTAAATACATCAGCAGAAGCATGATACTGATATTCGCAAAAAATGTTTTTACAAAAATGCCCAATTCCTGCATGATCCTAACCCTTCTGCAACCTGATTTAGAATGCGTTTGTATTATTGAATCCATTTCATAATTGATTTTTCCCTAATTATAAAGTTGATTCTATTATAACTAAATTTAATTGTAGAATGTGTTTTTTCAATAAAACGTTCTCTTTCCCGCAACTGCCATCTAAGGAGCAAAGATTGCGGCAATGGGTTCCGGGGTAAATCCTTATTATAATGAAACTTCCAATACCGAGGCGGGAATTAACACTCCAGATATTTAGCCAAAATCTGCGGACTCCCCTGTCCGTGTACTATTTCTTCCATGAAGACTCAAACAAATAGGCCGCTTGCTTCTTTTTCATCGAATCAGCGTGCATTGCCAGCAGTTCTTTGAAAGTCTGAGGAAATGGAACAATGCGGTCTTTGCTGCCTTTTCCTTTGTTGATCCTGATCTGACAGTAATGAAAATCGATGTCCACCAGCTTAATGCTGATTAACTCACTGACCCGGACACCTGTATACATTAGAGTTTTCACGATCATCATATCCTGAAAATTCTTGGCCTTCCAAACCACTTCATAGTATCTTTTTAATTCTTCTTCTGTCGGCACGTAAGGTAGCTTCTTTGATGATTTTGGAACCTCAATTTCAAGCTCGCTCCTTAGATGCTGAAACAAACTTTTTAAGGAAGCATAGTCCGGTCGTTCTGCGCGAAGATACTTCGCCAGTTCCCGGGCTTTCTTTTTTTGCGGATAATCGTTTTTCAATCATGCCAGCTCACCCTCCAATGGAAGTCTTTCCTTCATGTCCAATCGGAATGTGCCATAAAGGGGTCCGGTATGCTTAAATTCCTTGACCAAATCTTTTAACGTTTGTTCGTTTACAACGGGGTACAGGACATCTTTAATGATACAATGCGGTCCAGCGTGGGAGGTACGATTTTTAATTCATGGAATCGTCGGTAAACGCGTTCCTTTAAATGCTCAAATTCATGATCGTGATGCAGAACATGTTGGCATAGCCATTCTGTCACTTCCTGAGCGTCCTCTATCGTATCCTCTCTGAACCCAAAGAACTCCCGGATCTGCGTTCTGTGAGGTGTTTCCAGAAATTTCTTAACAACCAAGCCCCAAGGCATAGCTTTAGTATTTATTGTTGAGTTGATAAAACAAGACAAGATTTGTCTTGTTAATATGCTACATTTACTCATGCAACCAACAAAATATGAGAAGGATTGGTGGATATTTTGAATGAGATCAGTACATTCGTGCAGCGCTACAGCGAGGTATGGAACGAGACGGACGTCGGTCACCGTAGAAGGGTAATCGCAGAACTTTGGTCAGAGGATGCTAGCCATTATACGGAGACACTCGAAGCGCATGGACACGATGCGATTGAGACCCGAATTACCGAAGCGTACGGGGAATTTGTCGGCACGGGTAAGTATGTTTTTAAGGCTCTTGACAATGCTGCCAGTCATCATAATGTTATGAGACTCCAGTGGGTTATGCTGCCGCAGGATGGCGGTAAGGCAGCTGCTCTGGGAACTGTCTTTATCGTATTAGGCGGTGATGGCCGTATCCTGTCTGACTACCAATTTTCTGACGAGTTATAAATAAAGGAGGAGTTTATTTGAAAAGCTATCATATCAATATGGGTATGGGACTTGCGGGACTTACCATTAAGGAACATGATATACCGGTTCCCGGTCCGGGAGAAGTACTTGTTAGGGTACGAGCTTGCTCACTCAATTTTCGGGAAATCATGATTATTTTCCAAGGCTTCTACCCGCTACCGGTTCTACCGGACGTTATTCCGGTTTCGGACGGAGCCGGCGAAGTTGTACAGATTGGGGAAGGCACGACCCGAGTGAAGCCAGGTGACCGAGTTGCAGCTTCTATCTTTCCGAACTGGACCCATGGTCCCTTCAGTTTGGAAAACGCTGCGCAGATCGGCGGCTCGATTAACGGTATGTTGACCGAGTATGTCGTTCTTAGTGAAGACGCGCTTGTCCATATTCCCGACCATCTTTCCTTCGAGGAAGCTGCGACATTGCCTTGCGCTGGCGTTACGGCATGGAATGCGCTCCATTGCGGCCGACCGACGGAAGCCGGGAACACGATACTTACTCTCGGCTCGGGTGGCGTATCTCTCTTCGCTCTTCAATTTGCCAAACGACTCGGCGCACGCGTAATCGCAACGACTTCAAGTGAAGAGAAAGCGCAAAGGCTTAAAGATTTAGGTGCCGACGATGTGATCAATTACAATGAAGTGCCGGATTGGCATATGGCCGTACGTGAATTGACGGATGGCCGTGGTGTCGATCGCGTAGTGGAGGTTGGTGGCGCCGGCACGCTCGAAAAATCGATCATGTCAACTGACTTCGAGGGACAGATCAGCTTGATCGGAGGCCTTGCCGATGCGGTGAGTACGGTTGACTTCAACTCCCTCGTCTCTAATGTATACTCTTTATGGTCCATTGCCGTTGGCAACCGTGTGCACTTTGATGCTATGAACCGCTTCATTGCCGACAATCAGTTGAGGCCTGTCATTGATCGTATATTTCATTTCGACGAGGCTGAATCAGCCTTAAAATATTTAAAAGAACAGCCGCGTTTTGGCAAAATTGTCATCCGTCTCGACTGATCACCCGCTCATCATTTCTTATTGCCTTGTGAAAGCCGCTTCTAGTGTCGCTAGGCTTTTCCCTATCGTCCCATAGTAAAGCAAATAATCCGGATCCCTAATTAAGGAATCCGGATTGCGTAATATTTGGGGATTACGTCTAGCTTAGGGTTCTCAGTACTTGTAAAATTTTTTCAGGCTCCAACATACGCATAAAGTTCGGATCGACATGGGCGTATCGAATCATGGCATTACTGTCGATCACGTACGTTGCCGATACCGGCAAAAACCAACGGTCCGTTGCATTATATTCCGCCAAATTGATTTCTAATTTCTCGTACATACCCTTGAGCGAACCCGAAACCTCGTACAAAACATGATATTGACTCGCCACGCACCCATCCGTGTCGCTCGTTACAAGGAAAGAAAGTTCCTCTTTTTCTTGTTGGCTTAAGGTGTTATCCGGACTTTGGGGTGAAACCGCGATTAGTGAAGCTCCAAGTTCCTGGAACTGCGGCAACACCTCTTGAAAAGCTCGCAGCTGAAGGTTGCAGAAAGGGCACCAGCCCCCGCGATAAAAAATCAAAATGACGGGTCCTTTGGCTATCTCTTCAGTTAGATTAATCTCTCTACCGAGCGCATCCATCAACGTAAAGTCAGGAGCTATGTCACCGACTTGCAAGCCACCCGCGATTCCTGATCTTTGTAGATATTCGATCGATTTTTGAAGAATTTGATACTCTGCCGGTAAGTGACTACGAAACTCTTCTTCCTGGGCCTCGAACTTTTGGTTTATATATTCGCTCATGTTGGTTTCAGCCTCCTATTTTTTTAAGTGCAAATATAGCGTATCATCTAAACTAGACAGATCATGACTTGTTTAATAGATGCACAATATAACACAAAGGATAAGGATGCTATTGTTAAAATCACAACGGCTCGTCCAACTCATAATGGTGATCAACGCCAAAAAATCATTTACCGTTCCGGAACTTGCCGAGGAATTCGGTCTCTCTACTCGTACGATTACCCGCGATTTGCAGGAATTGAGCGCATTGGGCATTCCGATTTACTCCGTACAAGGAAGGGGTGGGGGCTATAGGCTTTTGCGCGAGAGGATGCTTCCGCCAATTGCGTTCTCGGAACACGAAGCGGTCGCGATGTTTTTCGCTTGTCAGTCTCTGCAGTATTACGGTTCGTTGCCTTTTGACGAGGGAGCAGCAGCCGCTCTTCATAAGTTTTATCATTACTTGCCCGCCGACGTAAAGGAACAAATTGATCGATTAAAAAATAAAGTCGCGATCTGGAGTCCACATCGATCGATGTCCTCGGCTTGTCTAAGGACAATCCTACAGGCCGTAATGATTCGGAGCGCCGTGACTATAGAGTATAAATCTAGTCATGGCATATCGGTCAGAGACATTCAGCCAGTTGGCCTCTATTCGAGCCAAGGCTACTGGTATTGTCCGGCTTACTGCTTTCAACGAAAAGCTTACCGGTTATTCCGTGGGGATCGAATAAATTCCGCGAGCTTGAACCTGTCCATCGAGTGTCTGGAAGAAGTAGACAATAGATCCGTGAAGGATTGGAATGCACCGGAATTATTAAAAATGGAGAAAACAGCTCTGACCGTCAATTTAACGCCTAATGGTGTACGAGCTTTTGAATCGAGTTCGTTCGGAGATTCCATCGATTACCGGGAAGATGGAAGTGGTACGGCTCATATTTTGGTCCCAATCGATAATCTTTCATTCTTTGTGAATTTGATTTGGGGTTTAGGGGAGGATGCAGAAATCTTGGAGCCAGCAGAAGCAGTTGATTTCATCAAGCGGAAGATAGAGAAGATAAAAAATATTTATGAATGACTAACTGAAAGGCTCTTTTTTTGCTCCCCTTATGAAAAAGAGGCAGAAGAGATGTTGAAGTTAATTTCTTGAAAATTTCCATTTCAATCCATTAGTTTGCGGGTGGTATCAGCTACGCTGGTAATACCTCTACAGCAAACAAAGCGGATGGAATATCCGCTTAAAAATGTTGATGGGAACCGAATTATGCTACTCTGTAGACGAAGCTACCGTTATATTCAGAGATGCGTGCCATTATTCAGGTAGTGCTTTCTCATTTTATTAAAGACGAATAAGTGGCTTATAAAATGGAGACGATCGGTTCTGTGGCGTGTGTGAAAAGGGTTTTTCGCCCGTCAAAAGGAGGCCACGATGAACGAAACAACATTAGAGCTTCAGTTATTTGAGAACTTAAAGCCTGAGTTAACATCGTTCTGTTACAGAATGTTAGGATCCATCGATGACGCGGACGATGCTGTTCAGGAAACCTTTATTCGTGTTTGGCAAAGTTGGCAGTCATTCAGGCAGGATTCCTCATTCAAAACATGGGTTTATCGGATTGCATCAAACTTATGCCTGGACAAGCTAAGACAAGCCAAACGCCGCACGCGTCCCGTTGACCTATCCGACCCAGCGGTACCTGTCGACGAACTCCGCGAAAAGCTTCCTGACTCAGCTTGGATTTGGCCTGCCCCTGATTTCTCGGGGAGTCCGGAAGATATCTTCATTCGCAAAGATACCCTTGAACTCTGTTTTATTACACTCTTACAGGCCTTACCCCCCCGTCAACGTGCGGTTCTTATTTTGAAGGATGTATTCGAATGGTCCTCCAAACAGATCGCAGAAACTTTAGGAATATCTCCGGCAGCGGTTAACAGCGCCCTGCAAAGAGCCAGAGAAACGATGAAGCGAGCGAAACTTCATTCTAACGAGTTTAGTATGATGGATGTCGAACCTGATCGTGAGCTGCTATCACGGTATGTGGAAGCCTTCGAACAA
>NZ_BMHP01000003.1 GCF_014641075.1 Paenibacillus nasutitermitis | reverse complement strand
ATTCAATCCGGCAGCCTGGGCTTTGGATATGGAGCACAGGGCATTTGGAACGATCTTTACACCGAGGACGATTACGGGGTGAAGTACGGCGAATGGTTAGGGTGGTATGATGGATTGAACTTGCCCGGCGGTGCGCAAATGGGCTATATGAAGCGGTTCTATACCGCTCTGGATTGGTGGAAGCTCGGCCCCAGATTCGGTGACACCGCATGGGCGGATTTTGTTAAACCGGGGAAAACATCGCTTAAATCAGACGGCAACGAGAGTTATGTTGTTTATTTCTACGACAACGACCGGAAGACTGGAAGGCTGAAGCAAATGGATGATGATTCCGTTTATCAGGCGCAATGGTTCGATCCGCTGACAGGGCTCTACTATCCGCTGAACGAACCGGTTACGTCTTCCTCCGGAGCCTGGTGTATCCCCTTAAAACCGAACGCGGCGGACTGGGTGCTGCTCGTCGAAAAGGAGAAGCCAGGCCACCGCAAAACGGAGCCAAGCAACCCTGCGGATCTCGATCCAGCCATACAACAAGCGATAACAGAATCCGCAAGCGGTAGCTGTTATGAGCTGCCGGACGACTCTGGTAACGTAGAACTGCCTTCACCCGTCGGCGAATGGAGCTTTGAGGAGAAGTCGGGCAATTCCATTATCGATTTATCGGGTAACGGCAATTCGGCAACACTTGTCCAAGGAGCAGATATAGGGAACGGCGATGTCAACGGTCATGCGCTTATTTTGGATGGCGTAGACGATTATGCCACCATTGCCGATCATCCGTTGCTGGACGGCATGGATCAATTCAGTATTTCGTTATGGGTGAATCTGTCCAGCCTTCCGATGCAAAACTATTCCATCATTGGGAAAGAAGCCATAACGGGCGCCATGAGCAGTAATTCGTACCGAATCATCGTCACGCCGAGCGGAAAAGGTCATTTTGTAATGAGTACGGCGAGCGCGGGGTGGTATAGTACGAGGGCTGATTTTACGGTGCCGCTGCAACCCGGACTATGGTACCATCTCGTAGCTGTTTACGACGGCCAAAACGCGCGCATTTACATTGACGGAAACGAAGAGGGCGTGAGCAACGACATATCCGGCTCGCTGCTGGATACGAATGAACCGATCCGAATCGGTTATAAATCGGCCAACAATGTCGATTATACGAAAGCGATGATGGATGAAATCCAAATTTACAATAAGGCGCTCACGCCGCAACAAATTTTAAAGCTACTCGTTACGTCTTCCCTGGTGAATTTCGCGAAGGGCGCGACGGCTTCAGCTTCAAACACAGACACGGCGAACGGCTATGCCGTCGAGAAAGTCAATGACGGAGCCGCGACGACGAATTGGAGCGGGTGGGCTACCGACGGTACCGCGCTGCCGCAATGGGTGCAGCTGGATTTCGGCTCGGCGAAGACGTTCAGCCGGGTTGAGCTGTACACGACGTCGGGTTATGCCATCAAGGATTACCGGGTTCAATATTGGAACGGCTCGGCCTGGGCGGATTGCCTGCCCGCGATCACGGGCAACGCGTTCAATCATCGGACTCACACGTTCCCAGCAGTCACCGGCTCGAAGGTCAGGATTCTCGGTACTAGCGGTCCCGTTATCCAGCCGCAATATATCCGAGTTAACGAGATTGAAGTGTACAGCGAATAACGATGCAGTGATTTGGACGAAATCAAAAGCAATTCAACCCTATGTATTGAATTACCTGTAATTAATGGTTATACGGTGTCCTATCAAGAATTAAGCCCCTAGGACGCGAGATGATTTATTTTTAGAGGGGTGGATAAGAACGGCAATTGGAGGAGCTTGCTACGTGGAAGCTCCTCTTTTCCATTGAAGTAATGGGCAGGATAATGGAATATTCATTAGATCAATCGATATTGACGGCGGAAGACCGTCGGAGCTACGCCTTCCATCTTTTGAAACAATTTGGTAAAGGCGTGAACCGATGAAAAACCATAACGTTCGGCGATCACCGTTACCGTATCGTTCGTACTTAGCAGGTCGTTCCTGGCTTTGTTGATGCGGCACCGATTCCAATACCATTTGGGCGTAAAGCCGGTATGCGTCCGGAAAAGCGCATGGAAGTGGCTGCGGCTCAATCCAAGCTTCTCCGCCCAACCTTCGACGTCTTCGTATTCACCGCCTGCCAGCTGTTCCATCGACGCTATCAGTTTGGTGATACGCGGATCTGTGATATCGGATTGACGCCTAGCCAACCGGTAGACTTGGTGAAGCAGCAAGTGGAAATGACCAGTGATGGCTAACGAATTCGGATAACCCTCGTGATCGAGAACCGATAAATCGGGAGATACCGCCTCGAACTCAGACGTTACCGTCTCGAACAATCCTTTCCATACGCTGATCGAATCCACGACTAGCGAGTAAGGAATCCCATAGTCGAGCTGCACGTCCAACAAACGGTCATCTGATTTCTTGGAACATTGACACAATAAATCATTTGGAATCCGTACCCCCGTCTTCAGTCGATAGGACCATTCGAAGAATACACAACGAAACGTGAGTGGACTATCCACATCCACCTCCCAAGTGTGGGATACGCCAGGCTGGATAAATAACAAAGTCCCTGGCTGCAATCGTATATTCGGACGGTCATCGTAGATGATGCTGCCACAGCCGGACTCGATGAGATACAGGGAGGGGACATAACAGATCCGAGGACCATGCCGATCGCCCGCGAGCAGAGGGACACGGATCGCAAATCGTACAAATGGACAAACGATCATAGGATTAAAAGTAACCACCAACCTTTATTATCATAATATCATACAATCGGATAAAATGAATATTTTCAGACAAAGACAGATTGTCCCGAATCAAGTCATAATGATGGTATAAGCGATAGTGAACTCGCGACGAGAGGATGAGCTGAAGTGCCAAATGCAAATGGAATACCGACGCAAGATGACGTTAAATTTTTCAAAGAAAATGGCTACTGGGTGTCTCCGAAAATTATCGACGATGAAAGGCTGTCCAGGCTGCGCGAAAGAATGGAGAGAGTTTACCGGAACGAATTCGAAACGGGAACGCCTCCCGAAGCCATCTGGAGCTACGAAAAAGGTCACCCGAAAACGCTTCGCAAAACAGATATGGCGAGCTATGCCGACTTAACGATCCGTGCACTCACCCACGATCCGGTGATCGGCGAGATTGCCGCTGCTTTGACGGAGGCGGATACAATCCGTTTCTGGGCCGATCAGCTGTTGCATAAACCTGAACAATCCGGAGGACACGCTTCAAACGTGGGTTGGCATCAGGACTATACGTATTGGAAGTGCTTTCAGAACCCAGAGACGCTGCTTACGGCATGGGTGGCTTACGATGACGTTGACGAAGAGAATGGCTGCATGATGATGGTGCCGGGCAGCAACCAATGGGGGCTTCTGAATGGTAGTGACTTTTACGAACAAAATTTAGACAATCAAAAGAATGGAATGAACGTACCTGAGGGACGAGTGTTTCGAACTATGCCGATCGTCATGAAAGCGGGTCAAGTCAGCTTCCATCACAGCTTGACAATACACGGAAGCGGGCCTAACATTTCGGACCGGGTACGCCGCTCGTCGGCGCTTCACTTAATGACCGGCGAAACGCGCTTTCGGTACGATGAGCGACACCAATACTTGTCGACCAAACAATTCATGGCTTCAGGTGGTAAAGATGGCGATATCGTTCAGGGAGACATGTACCCGGTCATATACAAAAAAGGCGTAACGGCATAATGCCGTTACGTCTTTTTTAATGACAATACTTTATTGTAAATGGCGTTCAGCGATTTTTGGCTAGTTGAAGCAATTAGAACAACACTTTATTGTAATGAATCAACTGGAGTTTGGTAATTAAGTTGTGTAATGAATGAAAAAGTTGTGCTCTATTCGGTATTATAGTTATGTTCTAAGTGTCTGTTCTATAAACGAAACCCGACAGACGATCGAATGATCGATCAGCTGTCGTTTTTTTTGTAGATGAATGAGCACCAGTGTTCGAACAAAGAACTGATAGTATAGTCCATCTAGTTTGTCAGACGATCCATGTTCTCTCCTTCATGGAGTCATTATACTTATTCATGAGCTCCGTTTGGTGGAGCCAAATAAACATTAGGGGGATCATCATCCGTATGAAAAAGCTTCTACTATCTTGCCTCATCAGCATGTTAACCATCACTTCAGCAGCATGTTCGTCAGCACCATCGGAAGGTAATGATTCGAAATCAGAGGGTTCGACGGATAGTGGCACCAAGTCCGGCACAATGGTACAACTCAAGTTTTCTAGCTACCAATCCGGCGATGTCTCGAAAGATTGGGAAACAATACAGTTTCCCGCATATAAGAAAGAAACAGGCGTTGATGTAGAGCATGTGTTCATTAAGCATGAGGATACCATTTCGACCCTTATGATGTGGAACGCGGCAAATACGATGCCCGATGCAGGTATGTTGAGTGCCGATTATGAAAACGCTCTCGCTGCCAAAGGAATGCTCGTTAATCTGTCCGAGTTGATTAAAGAAAAAGATCCAAACTATGATTTGGGACGGTTTTTCCCGAAATTACTGGATGCCTATAAATACAAAGATGAATTGTATGCGTTACCAAGCGATCTGGATTTGGGACTGTTGTGGTACAACAAAGATATGTTTGATGCAGCAGGTATTGCTTATCCGGATGAAAATTGGACGTGGGATGATTATTTAAGTGCGGCGACGAAGCTAACTTCGGGTGACGGTCCGGCCAAAATATATGGGACCAAATTGCCTTCTCCACAAACGTTTTTATGGCAGAATAATGCCGATATCATTAGTGCGGATGGCAAAAATGTGACCATTGACAGTCCGGAAGGATTAGAGGCGATTACGTTTATATCTGATCTGGTCAACAAATACAAAGTTGCTCCAAAGTCGGGAGCGAATGATGAAGATAAATTTCAGACCGGTAGAGCAGCGATGTCACTCGGCGAAGGACCATGGTACGCCCACTATGGTCTCAAAGATGTGAAGTTCAACTGGGGTATCGCACCAATGCCTAAAGGCAAACAAAAGGCGACAACCGCATATGGCTCTACGTTCGCCATTTTCTCATCCTCGAAACATCAAGATGAGGCCTGGGAATTTATTAAATGGTTCTTGTCGGATGAGCAGCAGTTTATTCGGGCGAAGCAGTTCTCGTGGTTCCCGCCATCCAGCTCCGTACTATCCATGCCTGATTTCGTCGATGAGTCTGTTCTGCAAATGAGCAAGGATCAGAAAGAATTGGTCATGAAGGAAGCGGAATATGGCAGAGCACCGGTTGTTGTCGAGAAACAAAATGAGGCCAACCAAATCATCAATCGGGAGTTAAAGCTCGTATGGTCTGGTGAGAAAAAACCGGAAGATGCTCTGAATACGATCAAGACACAAGTCCAGCCACTGTTAAAATAAATTGGCAGTCAATGCTGGGTCTGCGCTTTGCTGCAGATCCGGCCCATTGATTTCTATAGAGGTGTGTGTAATGAGGAGACTCGAAAAATCCAAGCTATTAAATATGCAATCCAGATATGCGTATTTGTTTATCGCGCCTGCCTTTATTCTGATGATCGTATTTATGATCTTTCCGATCTTCTCTGGCTTGGTCATCAGCTTTACGGATTGGGACGGCATTCATGATAAAACATTTGTCGGGTTCGGCAATTATTCTGAAATCTTTCAAGATAAATATTTTTATACATCCTTAATCAATACAATCTACTTTGTGGTTGGCTCCGTTCCTCCCATAATGCTGTTATCACTCGTATTTGCGGTCATGCTGAATGCAGGAATTCGAGGAATAGTTTTTTTTAGAGGTATTTATTTTTTACCGACGATCACTTCAGGTGTTGCGATTGCTGTCATCTGGAAATGGATCTATAACTCGGACTCTGGGCTGCTGAACAGCATTTTATATTCTCTCGGACTCCCGACACCGGATTGGCTGAACAACAGCAAATATGCAATGGTGGCTATTATTGCTATGAGTGTGTGGAAGTCGTTAGGTACGAATATTGTCATTATTTTGTCCGGGTTGCAATCGATCTCTGGAACTTTGTATGAAGCAGCAAGCATTGATGGTGCCAATGGACTGAAAAGATTTTGGTATATCACGGTTCCGATGCTTTCTCCTACACTCTTTTTTATTTCGATTATTACGATCATTGGATCGTTCCAGGTATTCGAGCAAGTGCTGGTTTTAACGCAAGGCGGTCCAGGGGACTCAACTCTTGTACTGGTGTACTATATTTACAGGCAAGCCTTTGAAAACTTCCACATCGGCTATGCATCGGCGTTAGCTTACACGATGTTTCTGGTTATTCTTGTGATCACCATTATTCAGTGGGCTGTACGCAAATATTGGGTGCATTCCGAAGTGGAGTAATGGATAAAGGAGTGAGTTGAAACGGTGGAATCGAAAGCTAGTTCGAAGGCTCAATCCGCTAAATTATTCGCATATGCTATATTGTCTGTATGCGGTGTGGTGATGATTGTTCCATTTATATGGATGATATCAACATCGCTAAAGGAAAACCATCTTGTCATGTCCTACCCTCCGGTGTGGATACCGAATCCGATAAAATGGAGTAATTATATCGAGGCGCTGACTGCGTTTCCTTTCTTTCGATATTTCTGGAATACATCTTACATTACGGTTCTAACGATTGTTGGGGTCGTCTTCACCTCATCATTGGCGGGATACGCCTTCGCAAGGATGAACTTTGCCTTTCGCAATGCATCTTTCATGATTGTGTTATCCACCATGATGATTCCAGGACAAGTTATCATGATTCCGATTTTTCTGCTCGTTCGTGATTTGGGGTGGATGGACTCACATTTATCTTTAATCGTTCCGGGCATAATGTCACCATTTGGAATTTTTCTGATGAGGCAGTTTTATCTGTCCATTCCGAAGGAACTTGAAGACGCTGCTTATATCGATGGTTGCAATCCGTTACGCACCTTTTTCTCGATATTCCTGCCATTGTCCAAACCGGCTATAGCAACTCTGACAGTATTTACATTCATGGGTACGTGGAATTCCTTCCTATGGCCGCTCATATTGATCAGTACAAAATCAAAGCAGATGTTAACGGTGGGGTTACTCCAATTTCAAAATATGTACACGACGCAGTTCAACTTGCTCATGGCAGCAACGGTCCTTGTGCTATTGCCCGTGTTTATCGTTTATATGCTGGCACAGCGATATTTTGTAGAAGGTATTGCTGCAACAGGGATTAAAGGATAAAGCCCCGGATCGGGGCTTTACATATTTTCGCGGAAGACGCTTGGTGATTTGCCGGTAATTTTCTTGAACAATCGAGAGAAGTAGAAGGTATCTTCGTAACCAAGCTTTAATGCTATTTCTTTTACCTGCTGATCGGTGCTAAGAAGAAGCTTTTTCGCTTCCAAGATTTTGGATCGATGGACGTATTCGTGCAAGGAATATCCGGTATGTTTGCTGACAAGTCGACGCAAGGTGGAAACAGCAATATGATGTTGCTCTGCAAAGACTGTGGCATCGAATGACCCGTATGGAGAATTTGTAATGTCGTCCAAGACGGAGAAAACCGATTCGGATTTATTTGTTTCCTTCTGCGGTAGGCTGAGCTGATAAAATTCGTATATTAACGTTTCAAGAAGCAATGCAGCACGGTCTGCGTTAGCAGGTAAGCCGCTGTCCATTAGTGTGAACATGGTTTCGATTTTGTTGACGAGATAGTCATGAACGCCTAATTGAAGTACTACCTCATGTTGGAACCAGTTGGAAATCCATTCTTCTACACGGGATCCTTCCATGCGAACGTAGTATTCGTCCCAAGTATTATCCAAGGTAGGCCCGTAGTTGAATTTGGCTCCTGAATATACGAAGAATAAGCTGCCTGGACTTATGGCTTGAATCGGTCCATCGTTAATTTGAAACGTTCCCTGGCCTTTAACGACGTAGCCAAACGCCCATTTAGGAAATTCGGCTTTACGCTGTTGATACGTTCTGCCAGGCAGGTGACCGATCTCTGATATCGCTAATGAAGGGATCGCCAGTTTCGATGGATCGGTTTTGAGATTGACGATGCGTATTGGAAGAGAACTGATCGTATAGTCCATGAATTTGCTCATGTGGTATATGTTACCCTCCATCAAATGTTGTTATTATAAGAATAAATTATATCGAATCGTATTCCGAAAATAAAGAGGAGTTGATCATCAGATGCATGAAAATACAAAAATCGTATCTCGAAGTGTTCTCCGGGATGTGGAATCAGCGAGTCAAATGATGAGAAGATTTTTTCGTGTGACGAAAGAAACAATGCGGGCGATGGCGGGGTATTTGCCAACGATGCGGATATGGTGGGCGAAGAAAATGTTAGCGCGTCATATTTGGCTTGATGCGATGCACGCCGATATGTTGCGTTCCCGAGCCTTGGATTTGCGTTATCCGCGCATTGATGTAGACGAAAACATTGATGTTCACTTGATCCATGTGCTGGAAAAATTGCCTGTCGTCACTTCGGATGAGCAGTTTATTATCCGGGTTTACCGTGTAATTAAACCGGCGATGCTTCAATCGTTCGAGAAGTATATGGCGACGAGTGATCCACTGGATGATGCGCCTAGCCACGTATATTTGCAGCGAATGATCAATGAGCTGAAGCAAGAGTTGGAGGAGTTCGATGAGGCGTGCACTCGAAACGGATCAAGTGGAGGATTCGACTGTGTGTCATTAGAGCAGGAATTCAAGGCAATCATGGAAAGCTGCGGGGGTACGGAAGGGCCGGATCAAGAGCCGGGCGCGGAATTCGGTGATTATTTGAATCAGCCGGAGTATGTTATCCCGCTTGAGGGTGGCCGAGATACTTCTTGGGAGCCCGCCGTTATGCAAGTGCCGCCGCGAGCACCACGGAATATCAAAGAAAAGCTCGTTTGGGTAGCTATTGACCATGCCAATGAGGTGTGGGCGGCTGAAACGCCAGCGGCGCTCATCTGGCAATATAAAAAAGCGCCGTGGCCGATGATTCTCGATGCATCCCGCTGGTGTTATGACGAGATGCGCCATGCGATGATGGGTGTCGAGCGACTGGAGGCTCTTGGATTGCAAGCCGGCATTGATACGCCGATGGTACCTGATCATTGGCGGGCGTTCAGCGAACGCGGTATAGAATCGCTGCTATTGCTGCTGCATGGGCTGGAGCAAAGTGGTCCGCGTCACAAGATGAACTTAAGAAAAACACTTTCTGAAGTGAACGATTTCGACGGTGCACAAGACTGCGATTACGATTGGGCAGATGAGTCAGGTCATATTTCGTTCGGCTTGGCCTGGATCAAACTAGTGTTCCCGAATTGGTCGAAAGAGCAGATTATGAGCGAGACGAGAAAGATTTGCGAAGAGTGGAGCGAGTGGATTCAGCGCCGTCACCGCGAAGGCACCCACGGCTACGAGAAGTTTATGGAAAGAATTGAAGACAAATGTAGCTGAAAAGTATAAAAAATCCGGCGTAATCATGACGAGAGATGGGGTTGCCCAAACGACGGCACGTACGTTTGTTCGTGGGGCGGCAAAGGATCGGAGCCAGGTCAACTGGACTGCCCGCATGGCATCTGCGTCGATTCTCATGGCGATGTTTATGTTGCGGAATGGATCAACTACGGCCGTGTTACAAAACTGATTCGCAATCGCTAGTAGATACGTAGTATAAGACGATCATATACGAAGCCTCCGAAACCGAGAGCGGGAAAGCCGCTCGGGTAACGGAGGCTTATTTATTGTAGTTGCTTGGAGAAATATATGATAGGTCTGTCAAAAAGCTATCCTGCAGGATTTCAAGAGCTTTTGGTTGTCATCGTGGTTGTAAGTCAGGAAGTACAAAAAGGGATTGGTGTATTTTATCGGGACAGTGTTATGATAGTGACAAAAATAAAGAAAGCAGGATATGAATATGATCTATTTTGGTTATTATGTAATTGCCGCTATCTTCTTTGGTATCGACCAATGGACAAAAAGGCTTGTTGTTCAAAAGATGGAGCTGGGGGAAAGCATACCGGTAATCGAAAATTTCCTCTATATTACGTCTCACCGAAACCGTGGAGCGGCATGGGGCATTTTGGAAGGGCAGATGTGGTTTTTTTATATCATCACAGCCCTTTTTGGAATAGGCGTGATTTATTATATTCAAAAGCATACGAAGGATAAAAAACTGATGGGTATTGGGCTCGGCATTCTATTAGGCGGCATGCTTGGGAATTTCTATGATCGCTTGATTCATAAAGAAGTGGTTGATTTTATCGATACCTATATATTCGGCTATGACTTCCCGATATTTAACGTAGCGGATTCTTCGCTTTGGATCGGAATTGGTTTTGTGTTTATTCATATGATGTTCTTTGAGAAGAATCAAAAGGATGAGCGGTCACAAGCTGAATAACCATCCTCATCTTCAGAATCTCTATAAAAATTATAATCCAGGCAAAATAAAAGGCGTGGGACCATTAATAATGGTCTTCCCGTCTTTTTTTGCTAAGCGGAACGTTTACGCTCTACAGAAATGCCAAGGGCAGTTCATGCAACAAATTCTACCCCGGTCCGTCTAATAAAATGGGTAAGTCTAAGACTTTTTGTTTGCGAGAGGAGTAGAAATATTGAGAAAGTCAGTTCTGGGAGCAGCCCTGGCACTTGCCATATGTATGCTTAGCGGTTGCAGTGCTTCATCCGAAGCCGAGAAGGGGAATTATATTATTTCCAAAGAAGATCAAAGAATCTTAGTGGCGAAGAATATTTCCCGGAAGGACTCTGAGAATAAGACCTTTGCTGCCCTCAAAGAAAATAACGTCGAATTAATCAATTATATTGTTGAAGATTCTAAGCTTTACAACGATCTTAAAGTAGGAGAAAAGGTTCATGTAACTCCCAAAACAAGCGACAAAGGCGAATATATTGTGATGCAATCTGATCCTCCTCAAATTATAGCCGGCGAGATAGAAAGAGATAAGGATTGACGCGTCTCTACCCCAACTCCCCGCATCCCCATGTTATCCTCAACCCTTCATAAACGGACTTTAGGGCTTGTGCAATCTTCCATTCTTCCTGTAAGATAGGTGCAAATTAAAGGGGAGATTACCCGCATCGTCATACCACACTCGGACTTCATCGTCCATTACCGTGATGATGCGGTCTCTTTCTGATGTCCGGGAGGAACGCTTCATGAAACCATTCAGCTTGTTTCGGCGCATGACCATCTACCCCAAACTCATTATCGCTTTTCTCATTGCCATCGTTCCGATCGTTGTGGTTAGCCTTCAGATGAACCAGATGGGAGCGGATACAATTCGGGAGAAGCTGCTGGCATCGATGAATTCCCATGTGTTATCCGGCATGAAGGAACTTGAAGCGGAGTTCGACCGCATTATCCGTCTTCATCAGCAATTCGTGCTGGATGGCGATGTCTCCAACCTGAGCACGCTATCGACCATCTGGTCCCAATATGATGTGTATGTGATGCAGAACCGGGTCCAGAAGAAGCTCTGGCTAACGAAAAACTTTAATCCCTATGTGAAGATAGCCCGGGCGCATATTCCGCTTATCGGGAAGACGCTCCTCCCCGAATCTGAAGAGAATGTCATGCCTGATGCCGATATCGCCGCCTTCCAAGATGCGCAAACCAAACAAACCTCGCCCGTCGTTTACTGGAACAACAAACTGCTGATCAACACGCTGTATCCGTCTCCGCCAAGTCCTGGCAAACCGCCTTTGTATATTATTCAATCCGAGATCGACCCCAGCCGGCTCACCGGTTTCCTTCGGCAGATCGAACAGAATATGTCCGGTACAAGCGCACTGCTGGTGAACGGTAAACAAACCTGGAAAGCTTCCGGCAGGCTGGAGCAACCGGATGATCAGCTGCTGGCCATGATCAGACAATTCGTCGAACAACGGAAGGATAACGATTTGAGCGGGCAAGGAACGTTGCTTTTCAACCATACCAAGTATAACGTGACCTTTGCTCATTCCACACTCCTGAATATGGAGCTGGTCATCTACAGTACGGAGCGTATGGTGCTGGGGCCGCTCAATGAATATCAAAGCTGGCTCCGGTTTTTGTTCGGCGTTTCCCTTGTCGTCGTGTTTGGATTCTCCTATTGGATTTTCCGCCAAATTCATACCCCACTGGGAAAAATGGTTCGCGCCTTCCGCAAGGTGGAAAAAGGAGACCTGACGATCGCGATCGGGCATCCCAATGACGATGAGTTTAAATTTCTCTACGGACAGTTCAACAGCATGGTGCGTCAGCTTCAACATTCTGTGCAGGAGGTTTACGAGTCGAGGATTACAACGCAGCAAGCCGAGCTGAAGCAGCTTCAGTCCCAGATTAATCCCCACTTTCTGTACAACACTTATTTCATGGTTCATCGGATGGCCGAAGCGCATGACTTGGATAATGTGGTGAAGGCAACAAAATATCTGGGTGAGTATTTTCAATACATCACACGAAATGCGGGCAAGGAAGCTACGCTTGCGGAAGAGTGGAATCATACGCTGGCGTATCTGGAGCTTCAGCAGATGAGGTTTCACAATCGGATCGAAGCGCGGATTATTGAGGAACCCTCCCCATCAATGGACATCAGACTTCCGAGGCTGATTCTGCAACCCCTGGTTGAGAATGTTTTCCAGCACGGACTTCGTTCCGTCAAGGCTGGAGGTATTATCGGAATGGCCCAGCTCGCGCTGCCTGATGGGGGGATTCTTATTCGCGTTGAAGACAATGGACAGGATTTGAGCCGTGAAGATCTGGATAATCTGATCCGCAGACTCCGGCATAAGCCTGCCCCCGAGGCGGAGAGAACCGGATTAATGAATGTGCATAGAAGGCTGCAGCTCATGCGTGGAGGGAACGAAGGGCTGCGGCTGTCGCGGAGTCCGCTCGGCGGACTGAGGATAGAGATTGAATGGCCGGGTAGTACCGGTCAATCCGGAGAGGAGAGGTAGAGATATGCGTCGATTGCTGCTTGTGGACGACGAACCTTTTATTGTGAATGGGATGGCTGCTCTGATCAAGGAGTGCGAATTTCTGCAGCTTGAGGTGTATAAATCCTATTCAGCCGATGAAGCGCTGGAGTGGCTGCAGCGGACGGCCATGGATATTGTGCTTACGGATATTTCCATGCCGGGGATGGACGGTCTTGAGCTCCAGCGGCATGTCTTGCATAATTGGCCGCGATGCAAGGTTATTTTCCTGACCGGTTATGATGAGTTCAGCTACGTGAAGGAAGCCGTTCACAACCGGGCGGCTGACTACATCCTCAAAACAGAAGGCGACCAGGCTATTCTGGCTGCGGTGGAGCGGGCAGTGATGGAGATCGACAAGGAGCTGGCAGACAGTCTTCAGCTGGCACAGACACGAGCGCGCCTGCAGGTTGCCCTGCCCTCCCTGCAGAAGGAGTGGGTTCAACAGCTGCTCCTGGAAGAAACAGCTGCTTCCTCCAGGTCTATGCAAGAGCAGCTCGATGAGCTTGATCTGGGACTGATCAGCGATCAGCCCGTATTCCTGGTAATGGCCAAGGTGGACCTGCATAACGACCTTCCGAATCCGGATAAAGCACTGCTTCTGTACGCATTGCAGAATATTGCGGATGAATATTGGCAGAGCTACGTGAGGCAGTGCTCCTTTGCTTTGGATCAATCGAGAGTAATCTGGTTGATTCAGGATGGGGATGACAGCGGTGGCCGCAGCCTTGTGAGATTTGTTCACGAGGTTGTAGAACGCATTCAACAGACGAGCCGGGAGCTGTTGAAGCTGGACGTATCCTTCGCGTTGTCAGCCGAAATGTGCGATTGGAAAATGATAGCCAGCCAATATGAAAGACTGCAGCGATTGCTCAGAAGCAGCCTGGGAATTGGCCAGGAACTGCTGCTTGAAGGATCCGAAGATTCAGCCGGTGACGGCGTACAGCACGCTGCCCTGCAGCATATGGTAAGGTTGGTAGCCCGATTGGAACGCCATCTGGAGCACAGCGAAAGGCTTGAATGGCTCGCCGGTATGGATGAACTGATAGGCGATAAGACTCTGATGCCGCTGCCCGATATTCGTCAAATCGCCTCCTATCGGCTTGTTGCCGTCCTGATGACCTATGCCATGAACGAGGATATGCAGCATGTGCTGCTTGAGGAGAGAATGGAGCAGTTGACCCATTCCGCCACATACGCGGAATGGCAGGATACGATGCGCAGTATGGCGAAGACGGGCGATATCCTGTGCAGCTACAAAGAGAATCGGGCGGATCAGCATGGCCGGAATCTGGTGCTGCGAATCCGGCAGTATATTGATGCTCATTTGGCCGGCGACTTGTCGTTGACCCGGATTGGGGAAGAAGTCGCATATAACCCCTATTATTTGTCCAAGCTTTACAAACAATTGACAGGCGAGAATCTGTCCGATGCCATCATGACGATCCGGCTGAACGAAGCGAAACGGATGCTGAAGGATACCGACGATAAGATACAGAATATCGCTGCCGGCGTGGGTTTCGATTCAGCGGCGTATTTCACGCGGTTTTTCAAAAAGACGACCGACCGTACCCCTTTGGAATATAGGGAAAGCTCACGTAAATGACAAAAAAACGTGATATATCCAAATAAGTCAAGCGAAATCTAAATTGTCTCATTTCGCGATAACGTTTCCAAGGCTAAAATCAAATCTGAAAGTGCGCGCGCACTCTCCAGAAATGAATCAGGGGGATTAGGAATGAAAACAACCAGATCAATAGCGATTGTTGTTTTATTGTCTATCATGATCATGAGCTTGCTCTCCGCTTGCAGCGGGAATGGCGACAACAAGCCCGGCTCATCTGACACTCCGCAAGCAAATGAAGGAGAATCCGGCTCTAAGGACGCTCAGGTAGCGGATCCGCTTGGCAAATTCGACCCGCCGATTGAAGTGACCGTTATCCGTCCATACGATGAGAACACCAAGTTCGTGGAGGGCGATTCGGCGGAGGATAACGAATGGACGCGGGCCTATGCTGAAAGGCTGGGCATTAACGTTAAATTCAAGTGGACGCTTCAGGGGGGCGGCTATACAGAGAAGTTGAACGTATCGATTGCCAGTGACGATCTCGCGGATATTATGGTCGTTAACAGCTCTCAATTAAATCAAATGGCCGAAGCCGGACAACTGGCTGACCTGAAAGAATCATTCGATCTGCAAGCAACGGAATTTGTAAAAGAACAGTTTAATGCAGATGGCGGTATTTCCTTAAAATCGGCTACCTTCGACGGCAAGCTGCTGGGCATCCCCCGAATCGGGTCGGACATCGACGAGGTCCCTCTCCTGTGGGTCCGCATGGACTGGCTAAAGAAGCTGAATCTTCCGGAGCCCAAGACGATTGCTGATGTATTGGCCATTTCCAAAGCCTTTACAAATAACGATCCGGACGGAAACAACAAGGCGGATACTTACGGAATGGCCCTCTCGAAGGATCTGAACGGTGGATTTCCGGGTTTTGAAGGTTTCCTGAACGGCTATCATGCCCAGTTCAATATGTGGATCAAGGATGAGTCAGGCCAGATTGTGAACAGCAACATCCAGCCGGAAATGAAGACAGCCCTGGCCGAGCTTCAGCGGATGTATAAGGACAAGGAAATTGACAGAGAATTCGGCACCAAGGATGGAAACAAGGTTGCCGAACAGGTGACAAGCGGAAAAATCGGCATGTATTATGGCTTGATGTGGACACCGCTATGGCCTTTGCAAGGAGGCAAAGACCTTGATCCCGGTATGGAATGGAAATCCTTTCCCCTTCCTTCTATTGATGGCACACAAGCCAAAGCGCAAATTCCATTCCCGGTCGGACAATATTACGTCGTTCGTAAAGATGCGGCACACCCGGAAGCCGCAGTCAAAATGCTGAATCTGTTCTTCGATACCAGCTTTGACAAAGGTACGGAATTGGATACGTATGGAACGACACCTGATGGAATTGAAGCGTTTAAGCATGCGATAATCGCCGGCGCGCCGATGACGAGCAATATGGATAAGTACAAGCAGATTTCTTATGCTTTGGACAATAATAACGACCTCTCGCAGATGAAAGATTACATCAAAACCGATTTCGCTGCGGTGAAATCCTATCTGGATGGCGATCCCAAGGGATGGGGCATGTACAATGTGTTTGGTAAAGGCAGCTCCTTCTCCGTTATCGAGAAATATGTCGCCGAGGATGTGCTGCTCAGATCGGAATTCTTCGGAGCTCCTACTCCAACTATGGTGGAGAAGAATAGCACGCTGGAATCGCTGCTTAAGGAAACATTCACCAAAATCATTATGGGCGGAGCCTCGATTGATGAATTTGATAAATTCACTAAAAATTGGAAAAAACTAGGTGGGGACCAAATTACGAAAGAAGTCAATGAATGGTACGCCAAGCAAGATTGAGCCAGCAGGGGGTGCGCATCATGCTCCCCCTTTTTCCTGAAATACTATCCTGGGGGAAAGGACGGATGAGATGAGGTTAAGACACTGGAGAAAAGAAGCACCGCTTCATCTAATGATCCTTCCGGGCCTTCTGCTCGTTGTTGTGTTCAGTTATGTTCCGCTGTTCGGGTTGACAATGGCATTTCAGAAATTTCTGCCGGGCCGGCCCTTCTTTGATAATCAATGGGTAGGGTTCGATAACTTTAAGTTTATGTGGGATATGCCAGATTCGAGAAGGGTTCTGTGGAATACGGTATACATTGCCTGCCTTAAGATTGTAGCGGGTCAAATCGTTCCGATCCTGATTGCGTTGTTGTTGAATGAGGTGCGCAAAATATGGCTGAAAAGAAGCGTTCAGACCTTGATCTACTTGCCCCATTTTCTCTCATGGATTATTCTGGGTGGCATTCTCGTCGATATCCTGTCTCCATCGCAAGGGATCGTTAACCAGGTAATGGGCGTGTTCGGCATAGACCCCATCTATTTTCTGGGCGACAACCGCTGGTTTCCGTTCACCCTTGTTACAACCGATTTGTGGAAGGAATTCGGCTTCAATACGATTGTTTATTTGGCTGCTTTGACAGGGATTAATCCCGCTCTGTACGAAGCGTCTCTCATTGATGGAGCGAACCGTTGGAAACAAACGCTGAACATCACGCTTCCCGGTATTATGCCGATCGTGATTCTGCTGGCAACGCTGAGTCTGGGCAATGTGCTTAATGCGGGGTTCGACCAGGTTTTTAATCTGTACAGTCCTTCTGTTTACGAGAGCGGAGATATTGTGGATACGCTAGTATACAGAGTCGGATTAGGTCAGGCGCAATACAGTCTGGCGACTGCGATCGGCCTGCTCAAGTCTGTCGTGTCTTTTATTATGATTTCTATCTCCTACATTCTGGCCTACCGGCTGGCTAACTACAGAATTTTCTAGAATGGGGTTGATCCGTCTCATGCGCAGCGCAGGCATAGGATATCGTGTGTTCAACGGGTTTAATATCGCCTTCCTTGTTGCACTGTCCCTTTTGTGCATCCTGCCACTTGTCCATGTTTTGGCTCTTTCCTTCAGCAGCAGCAGTGCAGCGGGAGCCGGAATGGTGAAGCTGTGGCCCGTAGGTTTTACCACAAGCTCCTATGAATTCATTCTCAAAAAACCGGAGTTTCTGAATTCGATAAGCGTTACGGTGCAGAGGGTACTGCTGGGTACGGCCATTAACATGGTCCTGACTTTATTGGTGGCCTACCCGTTGTCGAAGGAAACGCAAGCCTTTCGGCTCCGGACGGTCTATGCATGGATTTTCGTGTTTACGATTCTTTTTAATGGCGGCCTTATACCCTGGTACATGACCATTAAATGGGTGGGCCTTCTGGATTCGATGTGGGCGCTGATTCTGCCGGGTGCCGTGCCGATATTCAACGTGATTCTGCTGTTGAACTTCTTCAGAGGACTGCCCAAGGAAATGGAGGAGGCGGCATCCATCGACGGTGCCAGCCACTGGGTCATTTTATTTAAGATTTACACACCGCTTTCTCTGCCGGCTCTTGCTACCATAGGCCTGTTTGCGATGGTCAACCATTGGAATTCCTGGTTCGACGGACTGATCCTTATGCAATCCCAGGACAAATACCCATTGTCCACGTATCTGCAGAGCATGCTGGCGCATATTGACCTGACCTCCATGTCGGGAAGAGATATGAAGGATTTGGCGGAGGTATCGGACCGAACGGCCAAAGCCGCCCAGATTTTCCTTGGGGCATTGCCGATCCTGCTTGTGTATCCGTTCCTGCAGAAGTTTTTTGTCAAGGGCATTGTACTTGGCAGTGTAAAATCGTGAGGCCATGCCGGGCGATCGTAAGCGGCTTTAAAGGAAGGGGGCGATAGCCCCTTTTTCGCATTTCCCACAAATCAGAACGTAAAACGGGGCGCACCGTGCAGAAAAACGAAGGCGCTGCCCGCAGTATGTAATAGTTTTCAGTTGAAGCATGTGTATGTGCCGGTAGCACCTTAGGTGGCATTCTGCTCTGAAGGTAGAGCGGGACATCAGGGTGCTTCTTTTTTTTGTGTGAGGAGCATACAGGTGTGTTTTTCCGTGACTTATGGCTTAATAAGGGAAGGGTACATATTTCGTATAGGAAGGGGGATGCGGGTTTGAAGGTGGTCGGCTTTTGGCGCAGATCGATATTTATGCGGCTTGTTCTTACCTTTCTGATCATTATGGTGCCGCTTTATGGCATCGGGATCAGCATGTACAAGTGGGGCGTAACCGCGATCAAAAGAGAAATTCTCAATACAAAGGCAGCCCAGATGTCCTACTATCTGGATAAACTCGAGAAGGAGATTCAGGGGCTGAAGCTGGTGCAATCCGATACGCTGTACAATGACGATATTAACCGGCTCGCCAATAACGTTCCTTTTATGGACAATTACGAACGCGGCTATTATTTAAACAAACTGCAGCAGAGGCTGAGCGCGATCAAAAACGGAAGTAATTACATTGAAAATGTAATCGCCTACATTCCCTCCATCGGGCGGTTGATTCCGGCACAAGGGAGTATAGGGGAGCTGCAGGAATCGGATATGAAACGGATGGCCTTCTTCGACGACTCGACCCCTTCGCAGTTGATTTATCAAGATGAGCTGCTGCTTCTGAACGCTTATTTTCCTCCAAACTATATCAAGAAAAGCCCTCAGCCCTTATATGCCGTCCAGATCAAGCTATCCCTCTCTCGGCTCAAGGAATCTCTGAAGCAATTCAACCTGAACGAGAATAGCGGTTCCTTCCTTATGGATGCCCATAAGCGTTTACTGATTTCGGACAATACGGCATCGCCGACACAGGAAAGTATCCGCGTGCTGGTAGGCATATCTGACAGCGGCAGTGGTTCGATGAGTATGAAAGGAAAGCCTTATCTTTATATTTACCGCGCTTCTTCTTATCTGGGTCTTACTTTGGTCAGCTATATTCCGGAAAGCGCACTGTTTGCGGGGCTTGGAAAATACAAATTTTCGTTCTGGCTCCTTTCCATTGCTGTCCTGCTGATCATCATTCTTTTTTCGCTGGCGATTCTCCGCTTTATCCGGATGCCGCTGCATACGCTGATCAGAGGGTTTAAGCGGCTTGAGAACGGGGACATGGATTTCACGATCGGCCATCGGTTCGAAGATGAGTTTGGTTTTCTCTATGACCGATTCAATTCTATGCTTGGGCGGCTGCGTTCCCTGATCGACCAGAATTATAAGCAGACCATTATGGTGCAGCGGGCGGAGCTCAAACAGCTCCAAACTCAAATTAATCCCCATTTCCTCTATAACAGCTTTTTTATCCTTTACACAATGACCAAGCGGGGCGAATATGAGCATCTAATGAAATTCCAGCTTCAGCTGGGCGAGTATTTTCAATACGTAACCCGCAATGCCTCGGATGAGGTTACGTTGGAGCGGGAAGTGAATCATGCGCGAGCGTATTGCGACATCCAGTCCATGCGGTTCTCCAGCAGAATTCGGGTAGAGTTCGATGAGTTGCCGCCGGAATATGCAAACACCATTGTACCGCGTTTAATTCTGCAGCCTATTCTTGAAAATGCTTTCGAGCACGGTCTGGAGAAGCTGGAAGAGAATGGACGGCTACAGATACGGTTTCTTTCGGAGAAAGACGGATTATGCATTGAAGTCGCGAATAACGGAGCGCCGATGACAGATGAACAGCTCCGCAAGTTCGAATCCGAAATCGAATCAAACGAACATGCGGAAGTGACGGGCTTGATTAATATACACCGGCGGATCAGGCTGCTTCTCGGAAGCGGGTACGGTCTTCGCATTGCCAGCGGCAAGCTCGGTGTCACGGTAACCATCCGGCTGGCAGTTATCTGAGCATATGAAGCTCCACAAAACGTTAACAACGATGGCTGCTGAACCTGAAATCTTACGATTTCAGATTCAAACCAACCATCCCTTTAAGGAGAGGTTCCCGATGTATACGCTTTTGATTGTCGATGATGAACCGATTATCGCCGACGGATTATATGAAGATTTCAAAGATTACGGTAAAAGGGAAATGGATGTGCACCGCGTCTATTCCGGGAAGGGAGCGCTTGAACTATTGGGCCGGATGAAAGTCGATATTATCCTTTCGGACATTCGTATGCCCGGCCTGGATGGGATCGGCTTGCTCCATCATGTGAAGAGCAGTTGGCCCTCCTGCCGCGTGATTTTTTTAACCGGCTATAAGGAGTTTGACTATGCGCACCGTGCTATGGAGGACGGCGCAGTCCGGTATATTCTGAAAACAGAAGGCTATGGAAAGGTACTGGAAGCCGTCGAGCAGACCATAGACAAGATTGAAAGTTCGCTTCGCGCCGAAGCATTGATAGCCGAGGCGGAAGAAAGGCTCCAGGTGTTGAATGAGATGATGCTGCAGGATGTGCTCGCTGCCGCACTCTGCGGCGAGATGGAGGCCGGCCCCGGCATTGCGGAAGAATTGCAGCGGCTCGGCATGTCCCTCAATCCCCATGAACCGGTCTGGATGGCAATCTGCCGATTTGACACGCCATTTCCGCCGGTTCCGTCCGGATATATGGCCCGGAAAGCATCGGCAGAAACGATCAGGCTGATTGCCGAGCAGTATTTTTCTCCGCTTGTGCAAAGTATCATGACCGCTTCCGGTTCAAACCTGATGGCATGGCTTCTGCAGGCGAAACATACAAGCAGCGGGCCGGAGGTCTCCAGGCATCGGGAAGAGCAAACCGGACTGTTCATCCGTGAAACGCTGGAGACGATCCAAAGGGCAGTGAAGGAAACGATCGGGCGGACGGTTTCGTTTGCGGTTTGTACCGGGACATTGGAATGGGAAAGGATCGCAGAAGCACACCAATCGCTCGCGATCCTTCTTGATTACCGGCTTGGCACAGGTACAGAGATGCTTCGAACCGATAAGCAGGAGGCCCGATCCCAGGATATCGTGACCAAAGTCAAAGTCTATATCGACGCGCATCTTCACGAGGATATATCTCTTGTGAGGCTTGCGGATCTGGTCCATTTCAATCCAACCTATCTGTCCCGCTTCTTTAAACAACAAACCGGACTTAACCTTTCCGAATTCATCCAGAATGTCCGTTTGGACCGGGCCAAGCTGCTGCTGGCCGATACAGGGAACCGCATTCATGACATAGCCGCAGAGCTCGGATATGGTTCCGCTTCGAACTTTGCCCGTTCCTTCAAGAAGCTGACGGGCTTCGCTCCGCAAGAATTCAGAGATGCATTCTGCAGGTAAACAAATGAATGGCCCGTAAAGAAATGATGATATGAAAACGCTTTAATTCTTTCTATAATGAAAACAAACAGTGGCCACTGTAAATAATGACTAAAGGGGAACAGGCATGAAAAAGACCAAAATCCTCCTTATCGCTATGCTGACATTTGCCATTCTGGTTCTTGCGGCCTGCGGAAATAATACGGCAACGAATAGCGGCAACACGCCGCAGCCAAGCAACACTTCGGACGATAATACAGGGGACAACGACGCCGCCGCTAAAGGGGAAGATGCGAAGGGCAAATACGACCCTCCGATTACCATTACATCGGTGAAAGGCCTAAGCGATCAGGTGCAGAAAGCTGTCGCGCTCAAGCCGGATGTAGTGAATGACAACATATGGACCCGCGGCTATGAGAAGGATTTGGGTATCAAAATTAACTATCTCTGGACGGTACCAGGGGCACAAATGGAGCAAAAAATGAACGTGGCCATTTCTGCAAACGATTTGCCGGACATTATCCCTGCCACCGCGCGTCAATTTAAGATGCTGGTTGATTCTGGCGTGGCCATGGATATCACGAAGCTGTTTGATCAGTACGCCTCCGACTTCACCAAGGAGATGATGGAAGCCGACAAGAGCATCGGTTTGAATCAGGCGACTGTGGATGGCAAACTGATGGGCCTCCCTAATGTGAATGGGGCCATTGATGGCGGTTCGATGATTTGGATCCGGGCGGATTGGCTGAAAAATCTCGGTCTTGAGCCACCAAAGACCATGGACGATGTCATGAAAATCGCTGAGGCTTTCACCAAAAATGACCCGGACCAGAACGGAGTGAGCGACACTTACGGACTTGGGCTCTTGAAGGACCTATTGGGCGGTTTTGCCGTGCTTGACGGATTCTTCGAAGGCTATCACGGATACGTAAACGGGTGGATAGACGATGGCTCGGGCAATCTTGTTTTTGGAGGCATACAGCCTCAAATCAAGAGCGCGCTCGCCAAGGTGGCGGAAATGTACAAGAACGGATATATCGACAAAGAATTTTCTGTCAAAGACACCGCAAAGGTCGCCGAGTCGCTAACGGCTGGTAAAGTCGGCATGCTGTTTGGCCAGCATTGGAATCCATTCTACCCGCTGCAAGATTCGAAGAACAAGGATCCGAAAGCGGATTGGCAGGCATTCCCGATCGTCTCGGCAGACAGTGAGCCTGCCAAGCCGATGATTAATGGCTCTGCCGGTACATTCTATGTCGTCAATAAGAATATGAAAAACCCGGAAGCGGCGATCAAGCTTTACAACTATTTCTATGCCAAAGACCCGGCGATCAGCCCGGATTTCGATCCCGCTTATCATGGCAAGAACGGCGAGCAGGAAATAGCGCCGGATCAAAGCTTTGAATTGGCCGCTATGATATCGTTCTACCCGCAGCAGAACCTGTTTATCCATCAGAGTGTAAATAAGTATTTCAACGATAAGGACCAATCGGTTTTGGAGAATTATTGGGTCAAGGATAACGCGGAGCAGATCGAGAAGCACAAAGCTGGCGATAATAAGCTCTGGAGCGCCTACGCTTGGTCAGGTCCCGATAACAGCGCGTTCACCGTGATCGATTACTACGACAAGAATAATCTGTTCCTGCAAAATGGCTACATCAAAACCGATACGGAGTCGGCTACCCAAAAGGGAGCGACACTCAACCAGATGCGCGACGAGACGTTCACGAAAATCATTATGGGATCGGCGCCCATCGACGAGTTCGACGCTTACGTGGCGAAATGGAAGAAGCTTGGCGGGGACGACATTACCAAAGAAGTCAACGCAGCCAAGTAAAGAATACAGCAAGGCAGCCGGTTGGAGGGATGAAATGCATGCTCCAACCGGCTGCCCGCTATTAATAGAACAAGGAGTGTAGAGGCAATGGCGAGTAGACAAACCGTGGCGCCACCTGGCGGTTATACCAAACGTGCGCGTGCCATAGCGAAATTCAGGCAGCAGATTCCCATGCATCTTATGCTGCTCCCATGTATTCTGCTGGTTGCGGTCTTCAGCTATTATCCAATGGCGGGCATATTGATCGCCTTTCAGAACTACAATCCGACAAAAGGATTCTTCAACTCGAAGTTCGTCGGCCTTGAGAACTTTGATTATGTTTATGCCATGCCGGAAACGATGCAGGTGCTCTGGAATACGGTCTTGATCGCGCTGCTCAAGATCATTTTCGGGCTAATCGTGCCCGTCCTCTTTGCGATATTGCTTGATATGGTTCGCCGCAGCTTCGTGAAACGATCCATCCAGACGCTGATTTATATTCCGCACTTTTTATCCTGGGTCATTTTGTCGGGCATTCTGGTCGATATTTTGTCCCCGACCGACGGCATTATCAATTTCATGCTGAAAGGTATTGGAATCGAACCGATCTTTTTTCTCGCAAATGAGAAAATATTCCCATATATCCTGGTCGTTACCGATGTTTGGAAGGAGTTCGGCTACGGGACGATTATTTATCTGGCGGCGATCACCTCGATTAACATGTCGCTTTACGAGGCTGCTGTCATGGACGGAGCCAGCCGTTTCCGCCAAGTCCTGCATATTACCATCCCAGGCATTATGCCCATCGTTATACTGATGGCGACACTCAGTCTCGGCAATGTGCTGAATGCAGGCTTCGAGCAGGTTTTCAACCTGTACAGCCCTGTCGTCTACAAGACCGGCGATATCCTGGATACATTCGTTTACCGGATCGGTTTGCTGAACAGCCAATATGGCGTGGCTACCGCGGTCGGGCTGTTTAAATCAGTCGTATCGTTTGTTTTCATCGTCACGGGTTACAGGCTTGCCTCCAAATTCGCAGGCTATCGAATTTTCTGACAAAGGGGCGGGTTTCATGCATCACCAAACGTTCGGCGGCAAAGTATACGAAGGGTTAAATTATCTATTGCTATCCATCAGTGCTCTGCTGTGTATTTTCCCGATTATCCACGTGCTTGCCGTATCCTTCAGTGGCAGTACGGCTGCTTCTGCCGGGCAGGTAACGCTTTGGCCAGTCGACTTTACCCTAAGCTCCTATAAATATGCGCTGAACAATAAGCAGTTTCTCACCTCCTTTCTTGTTACGTTGGAGCGTGTAGCACTCGGCGTTGGGATCAATATGGTGTTAACCATTTTAGCGGCCTATCCGTTGTCCAAGGAACGCGGTGACTTGTATGGGCGTAATATTTATTCGTGGTACCTGTTTATCACCATCATTTTCAGCGGGGGACTTATTCCCTGGTACATGACCATTAAGCAGCTTGGCCTGCTGGACTCGGTGTGGGCGCTGGTTCTGCCGGGTGCGGTGCCGGTATTCAACGTCATCATTCTGCTTAACTTCTTCCGCCAGCTCCCGAAGGAGATCGGCGAATCGGCCTTCATCGACGGAGCGGGCCATTGGACCATTCTAAGCCGCATTTATTTGCCGCTCTCCAAGCCGGCTCTGGCGACACTCGTGCTCTTTACCTGTGTAGGGCACTGGAACTCCTGGTTCGACGGGCTGATTCTGATGAGCTCGCCGCAGAACTATCCTCTGCAAACTTATCTGCAGACCATCATCGTCAATCGCGATATGTCCCTGTTCACAACAGCCACGCAGGAAGAGCTCAAAATGTTGTCCCAGGTATCCGACCGCACATTGAAATCGGCGCAGATTTTCATTGCTGCCGCTCCGATTCTGGCCGTATACCCGTTCCTCCAGAAGTATTTTATGAAAGGAATTGTACTCGGCAGCGTGAAGGGCTGACTTCAGTTTTGCACGGAAGAATCGAACTTCGCCGCCAGAGGACGGCGTCAGCCGTTTCTTCTTAATTTAGGACGTTTATCCAATGGCTTTGCCCCTTGCGATCAGGAGGGCGAAGCCATTTTACGTTTTGGTGCAAATAGCACACAAAAAGATTTTATTATACAATGACTTCAGATGACTTGAAAAGGTATGGTGGAATCCTTTGTTTAAACTCTTGTTAATTGAAGATGACACGACGCTGTTCCATGAGATCAAGGATCGGTTGGCACAATGGTCGTATGATGTTTACGGGATTAATGACTTCAGTACAGTCCTTCAAGAGTTCACAGCGATTAAGCCTGATTTGGTCATTATTGATATTCAATTGCCCAAATTCGATGGCTTCCATTGGTGCAGAATGATTCGTGCCCACTCTAACATTCCGATTATATTCTTATCCTCTCGCGATCACCCGACGGATATGGTCATGTCCATGCAGCTTGGAGCGGATGATTATATCCAGAAACCCTTTCATTTTGATGTGCTCATTGCCAAAGTCCAAGCGATTCTCAGGCGTGTATACAATTACAGCACGAACACAATCGAGCTCAAAACATGGTGCGGCGCAACGGTGGATTATGAGCGAAATACAGTAATCAATGATAAAGGAGCGATTGAGCTTACCAAGAATGAACTGTATATATTGAAGCTGCTTATTGAGCAGAAGAATAAGATCGTAACCCGCGAGGAGCTGATCAACGGACTGTGGGATGATAAACGATTCATAAGCGATAACACGCTTACCGTCAATGTGAACCGTTTGCGAAAAAGTCTCGATGAGCTAGACTTGGGACGTTTTATTGAAACGAAGGTCGGACAAGGTTATATGGCTGTTGAAGAGGCGAATGCATATGATTAAGTCATATCTCGTTGAAAGACGCAGCTGGATCCTTCTTTTCATACTCCTGCAGCTCTTCGTATTGTTTGTTGCTTTCCTTGATGCGGCCATTCCGCTTGCGTCCCTTCTCTATCTTGTCTTCTTGTCGATGATTATTTTTTCGGTCTTCTTAATCATTCGCTACAAGAAGGAAACCAGATTTTACAAAAGCTTGGAAGAGAGTGACAACAATCTTGTCTTAACAAGTATCGCGATACCTGAGAGTCCCTTCGAACATATCATTGAGAAAAGCATGGCCAGCCAGGCCGCACTCCTGAAGCAGTCTGCATCCCAGAACCGAACGGCTTTGGAACAGGAGAAAGATGAGCTGCTGGCTTGGATTCATGAGGTGAAGACGCCACTGACAGCCATGCATCTCATGATTGACCGCGTAGAGGACGAAACAATGAAAACACATCTGACTTATGAGTGGCTGCGAATTCATCTCCTGCTCGACCAACAGCTCCATCAAAGGCGGATACTGTTTATAGAAAATGACTTGTATATCGAACAGACCGGGTTGGAAACGATCCTCTTTACTGAAATTAAAACCTTGCAATCCTGGTGTATCCAGAAGAGGATCGGCTTTGATATCCAATTAGAAGTGCCGGAAGTGCTAAGTGATGCCAAGTGGCTGGCTTTTATCCTCAGACAGCTCTTAACAAACGCAGTGAAATACAGTGATGCAGCCGATATTACGATCCGCAGCTACCGGCTGGCTGATCAAACGGTCCTTGAAGTAGCCGATTCCGGACGCGGCATCGACCCCAGGGATCTACCGCGTATATTCGATAGAGGCTTTACCTCCACCACCATCCACCAGGACAATGCCGCAACAGGCATGGGACTGTATCTGGCCAAGAAAGCTGCAGATTCATTGCTCATCCAGATCGATATCCATTCAAAGCCAGGAGCCGGAACGACGGTCACCTTAACCTTCCCGCAAAAAAATGAATTCGTTCGCATCACAAGCATGTGACAATAATGTCACATGCTTCTATGTATTGTTCGCTCAATCGAAGGATAAGAATGCCGGGCCCTTTTATAATAAGGTTATTGAGAAAAGGGAGTGTATCGATAATATGGCCATTTTAGAAGCAACTAAAATTCATAAGAGCTATGGTAATAAATTTAATAAACAAGAAGTATTGAAGGGGCTGGATATTAGCATTGAAAAGGCTGAATTCGTCAGTATCATGGGCGCATCAGGTTCAGGGAAAACGACATTGCTCAATGTTCTTTCCTCCATCGATAAGATTAGCAATGGCACGATCAAGATTGAAGGAACCGAAATCTCCGGCATGAAAGAAAAGCAATTAGCTGAATTTCGGAAGAACCACTTGGGCTTTATTTTTCAAGAGTATAACTTATTAGACACGCTGACAGTGAAGGAAAATATTCTTCTGCCGTTATCCATTACGAAGACGCCAAAAAAAGAAGCGGATCAAAGGTTTGAAGCGGTAGCGACGGAGCTTGGGATCTACGAGATGAGGAATAAATACCCCAATGAAATTTCTGGTGGCCAAAAGCAGCGCACCTCCGCGGCAAGAGCCTTTATTCATGAGCCGAGTATTATATTCGCGGACGAGCCTACGGGAGCGCTTGATTCCAAATCCGCATCGGATTTACTGAATAAAATGAGCGAATTAAACCGTAAACGAAGCTCTACGATTGTTATGGTTACGCATGATCCTGTAGCCGCCAGTTACTGCAGCCGGGTCATCTTTATTAAAGATGGTCAACTTTACACCCAATTAAATAAAGGAGAAGAAACCAGACAAGCCTTCTTCAAAGACATTATGAAAACACAGGGTGTACTAGGCGGGGTGCACAATGAGCATTAATCATCTCATGCTTCGCAATCTCAAAAAGAACCTGAAAAATTATTATCTCTATGTGTTCGCCTTAGTCTTTAGCGCTGCTCTGTATTTCGCATTCGTCACGCTGCAATATGACCCCTCTATGGATGCAACGGAAGGTTCCGTTAAAGGAGCCGCATCCATTAAGGCCGCATCCGTCTTGCTTGTCGCGATTGTTTCCATCTTTCTCTTATATGCCAATATCATCTTTATTAAGCGGCGCAGTAAAGAAATCGGGTTATTCCAATTAATCGGGATGACCAAAAACAAAATATTCCGCATCCTTACGGCGGAGAATTTTATCCTTTATTTTGGTTCATTAATGCTTGGAATCTTTGTAGGATTTGCCTTCTCGAAGTTAATCATCATGATCTTATTCAAGATTATCGGTGTCGAGGCGATCGCTTCTCTTCAATTTTCCTACCAAGCCCTCATCCAGACGCTGATTGTATTCTTCGTTATCTATCTCTGCATCATGCTAATGAATTATATCTTTATCAAGAGACAGAGTATTCTATCCTTGTTTAGGGTACGATCCAGCTCAGAAGGAAAAATAAAGAAAGTGTCCTTCATTGAAATGTTTACCGGGATTGCGGGGATGATATTGATCATTCTGGGCTATTACATTTCATCGAAGCTGTTTAGCGGTGATTTCTCAACGATAATGGAGCTTTTTCTAGCGATGTTAGTGATTCTGGCATCTGTCATTATCGGAACCTATCTCTTCTATAAAGGATCGGTCCGTTTTATTTTCAATATCATTCGAAAAAGGAAAAATGGCTACTTAACGATTAATGAGGTGCTTTCCCTCTCCTCCATCATGTTTCGTATGAAAACAAACGCTGTATTATTAACGATCATTACGACCGTGTCTGCACTTGCGATCGGTTTATTATCTTTAAGCTACATCGCTTATTATTCTTCGGAGGAATCAGCCAGGAAGTCGGTACCGGCAGATTTTGCAATGACGAGTGTTCAAGATGCAGAGAAATTTAAAGATGCCTTATCCGCGCGTAAGATCAAGTATACGCAAACCACGATTGAGGTTCTCCAGGCAAATTTCAATGTGAAGAACATTATGAGTACAAGTCTGGATGCTTTGAATGTGGATCCGGCTAGTATGACTCTTCCTGTTATTAGTGAGAAGGCAGTTGAAGGTATCGACCTTGCTCCAGGCGAAACCATTTTTGCAGGCTATAATGATATGTTACAGAAAGTTATGGCTTTCAAAAGCTCAGGACAAATCGAGCTGAAAAGTCAACATGAAGTCATTCCGCACCAATATCAAGGGCTGCAGAAAGACAGCGTCGTATCCTGGTATTTCACCTATGGCGGCTTGCCCGTTGCTATCGTAGATGAGGCGGTATTCGAGCGCTTGAAGAAGGATTTAGACCCGAAGATTCAAAAACAATACTCGTTGTATATTGGAATTGATATTGCAGATCATGCACAAGTTCAAGCAGCCAATGACATTTTTCAAAAGATGAGCTTTAAAAATCATGCCAATGACTCCCAGCTTGAAACGAGCACCACCCAGAAAGAAAATATGGGGCTTATCATGTTTATCGTTGGTTTTCTGGGACTTACCTTCCTGATCACATCGGGATGTATTCTTTACTTCAAACAAATGGATGAGAGTGAGGATGAAAAAGCGAGCTATACGATTCTACGGAAGCTTGGCTTCACGCAGGGAGATTTGATAAAAGGGATTCAAATCAAACAAGTCTTTAATTTCGGGATTCCATTAGTCGTTGGTTTATTCCACAGCTATTTTGCCGTCCAGTCGGGATGGTTTATGTTTGGCACAGAGCTTTGGACGCCCATGTTTATGGTTATGGCCCTCTACACGGCTTTGTACTCGATTTTCGGGATATTATCCGTGTTCCATTACAAAAAGGTCATTAAAGAAGCCCTTTAATAGTGGGTCACATTTCAATAGCCCAGCCAGTCTTCCACGAATATTTTTTGGTCGGCTCATGGCCGCTATGCTACATTGTTGGATCTGAGTCGACCGATCCTGCTCTCACATGTTGCAGGAACGTATAATATAACTTAGGAGGACCGGCTCCTTAATACACGCTCGATCCGCTGATCAGGCACAAACCAAATGATAGCGACGAGCACAAAGCAGAAGCATGACAACCATGAATTGAGATAGGCCACTACAATAGCAATCAGCAGCACGATACCATACAACGCCGTAGGCGTAGGAGAGAAAGCAACAACATATTCAGCCACATTAGTTTTCCATGTAAGCTGCGAACCGTTTGGAGAAGATGATAATGGTTGTTCCAATATATTACGACATAAACAAAGCTGACCGCGTAGCTGAGGAACTTGGGAACCAGGGCGCCCAAGGAACTCCAATCGTGGCCATTGGGGATTTTGAATTCAAGCACCATGATGGTAATGATGATGGCAAGCACGCCGTCGCTGAACGCTTCCATTCGAGTCACTTTCAACGCATTCCATCCTCCCGGGTTCAAATTATTTGGCCGTGCGACGTATCAACTTATTTTCAGTTAATCGCCAGGCATCTCTTTCCAAAGGGATTTGGTGTATGCGATTCGTAATCCCAAACGTTCCATATTACCCTGGCTAATTGAACCGAATCTCGCTTGACCTATAACGAAGTCACAATGGAGCTCTTCTGATTCTTTTATTCTTGCGGCCAACAAGGCTGCATGGCACCCCTTGCCTTGAAACATCGGAAGGGTCGCTGCTGCTGCAAGAGAGCCAACGCCATCTTGAACGTTTAATACGGCAATGGCAGCAGGAAGGTTTTGATAGCTGGCAAGATAAAAGTGCCAACCGGGTATATCTTTAAGAATGTAGTTGTTTCGGGTAACGGAAGGGGCTAAAAACTCAGGCATTTTAAACGCTTTTGTGTAGATTTCACCAAAAAGGCTGAACTCGCTTTCGTGCAATTTCCTGATGCTGAGCCCATCATCCATATTGCGCGGCACAGGCAGTTCTTTTTTAGGCAAGCCATACAAAGAAGAATGGAATCCATACTGATAATATCCCCGTTCGGCTAGCTTCAACATTAAATCAGCATTAACTAAGGGGGCGATATCGAATCTGCAAGGCATGTTATGGTCACGATAAAACGCGATCATGTCATCCAGTAGATCGATATCTTCACTTGTTAACCCTCTTACAGAATTGAAATACGGGTCAGGAATCCCCTTTACGATAAAAGCCGTGGCATTTCCAAAAGGTTTTATATAAACCTGCTCTGGATTGCCCTCCAGATTTTTAATGGCATTTAAACGGGAGAAAAGCGTGCTGGTTTCAGCCGACTCCACTCTTCTGGCTATTGACTGCTGGACCTCCATACTCATGACTTGCCCCCCTTATAACGATATGATCCGTTAGTTAAATGAGTTAATATTTTTGTACAGCCCAGGTTTCAACATCTCTCTTAAATAAAATCTGCTATTAGAACACAGGGTTTAATTCCAACCATTTTTTAAGCATAATAATATCTTCGTCAACATTTCTTATAACAGCAGAGTCTCCCCATGTATTAGGAAGAAAAGAAACGTATAGCGTACCCATATTAAAAATTCTTCTGAATGGAATAAAGAGGGCAATAGAATTCACTTCATTTTCGCTCATTGCTCTAACTTTGTTGTAGCCATTTAAAAATTGATTCTTACGACGCTCTCGTTTTTTCAGTTTTGTTACATCACTTCCCATGCCGAAAGGGAAAGCGTACATTGATATATCATATGCTCGCCAACCATTCCCACAGAAATCAAAATCAAATAAGATAGGGTTGTTGTTAGCATCAACCCGTATATTTCCACTATAAAGGTCACCATGACATACGCCATATTGTGGTTTTTCGATCGTTAAATAGGCTAATTTCTTTTTTACATTTTCCGCAACTTCCTCTAGGAAATTGATGTCAAAATCATAAATAGTTGAGAATTGTCTTATGGCGTTCATAGAACGATCTATAAATGAATGGGAGTCTAAATCCCATCGGTTAATTCCAAAATCGCTTGTATCCCAAGCATTATGGATGGAAGCCATATAACTCCCTAATTTTTCGTTTAATTCAGTGGTTTCCTCGACTTGATTAAACTCATATATTCCAACTGACGTGTATAATACGCCATATCTTATGCCGTTTATAGTATTAAATTCTGAAATGAATGTTCCATTCCGATTCATAACGGGAAGTGTAACTTCAATACCTGAGCATTTAAGATGATTAAGCAAATCAACTTCTGCTTGAATTTCTTCCATGCTTCTCATACCTTGACGGTATACCTTAAAGAAATATTCTTTATTGGCTGCAATAATCTTATATATGTCATGCAAACCTCTATAGTATAACCGACATTTTAAATTTCGAGAAAAATATTCTCGTGAAATATAATCACATAGTGCATCTGAAGATAATACAGATACCTCCAATGGGAAAAAATTATGCAATATAAAAAGCTCCCTTCTTCTTGATTCAACTTTAATTTCCATGTACCTTCCATGCACGAAATTCAATTTACATGGCTAGCCATGATGTGGTATGATCGCTAGAAATTTATGGGAATTGATTAAAGGGGGATAACATTTGCATATTGGAGTAGATTTAGATAACACGGTTCTTGATGCAACCTCTGCTTTCTTGCACTATTACAATATTGCCTCCGGATTTTCGTTAACACATGAGGATGTCAATGATTTTTACTTATACCGCTTGTATGGTTGGAATGAGACAGAGCGTGACGTGGTTTATCATAAATATGGATCTGATATTCATTGGAACTCATCTCCATTACCGATGGCAGTAGAAGTACTGCAACAATTATTTTCGAAGCATCAAATAACAATTATTACTGCTCGACCTTTACTCTTTCGTGATGTTACCGTTGAATGGCTTAAACACCATAAGATAAATTATCACAATATAACACTAATCGAAAACAAGCTTCAAGAATGTATGGACTCTAATATTGATGTTTTGATTGATGACGGTCCTCATTATGCAGAGGAGTTTGCTCTTATGAATAAGCCGGTTATTTTATTTGAGCAGCCCTATAATTTGTCCGTTACTAGTGACTCCGTGTATCGTGCTTCAAGCTGGATTGAGGTAAACAAACATATTGAATACTTGGAAGCAAAATTAATCGATTAAACATAATACCTTGGGAGTGGAGGTGGAAGTATGTTGACATTCATTTCAGAAATACCTACTGACCAAAACATTAGCGGTGTTCATTGCATACCTATCTTAGAAAACGGAGATATCCTTTTGACTTGGGATAGAGATGAAAAGGTATTAACAACGATTGGAGGTAGACTGGATAAAAATGAGTCCATAAATGATGGTTTGGATCGTGAATCTATGGAAGAGGCGGGTATTGTATTAACCGATGAAAGAATTCCATTTGCTTGTTGGTTTTGGGAAGAATTCGACTCGTGTAGAATTTACTTTTTAACTAAGGTCAAGAAATTTACTGAAATGCCAAAAGGATATGAAACAACAGGGTATGTAATTACTAATTTTAAAACGGCAATAGAAATGATACAGAAAATAGAAGGTCGTGAAGAACGTATTGCTGTAATAAAAAGAGCAGGAGTATTGTCTGGTTGGCTTACTGAATAGTTAGATGACCGTCAATATTAGACACTTCATCCAGCAGCGTTTCATTGATAACGTTTTGTGGGTGTTCAACCCCGCTCCGACGATTGAGCGCCCTCGCTTGTAAGCCAGGCAGCCAAGGTATCCCTCCGAGTTTCGAGACTGCGTGCCGCGTCGAGCGGTGTTTGCTCCGTGTAACCAGGAGACCCGTTGATGTCGGCTCCTTGGGAAAGGAGGTACTGTGCCACACGGCGTTGGCCTCCATGGCACGCTTGCCAGAAAGCTTCGGTAATGTCGACTGCCGTCGGAGAATGATTGACTAGAAGCTCCTCTACACGAGACATCATCCCCAGAGCCGCTGCCTGCCAAAGCCTGTCAACACGAGCGCCCCGCTGTACCAATAGGCGAGCAACGTTCCAGCATCCATAACCCACTGCATTGTCCAAGGGAGTGCCGCCACCAATTGAGCCACCCAGCACTTCAATGTCGGCACCCCCATCGATCAGTGCAACCGCAACATCCACATCGTCACTGCTGGCCGCCCAGTGCAAGGGTGTCTCCGAGTACTGCCCTCCAATCATTGTTGCGTTTGGATCTGCTCCAGCTGCAATTAGTATCTTTACAATTATGGGGGCGTTTGGGAAATATCCAGGCCAGTCGGTAACAATATGCAGTACAGTGCGAGCAATGCCTTTGCTGTCTAATCCTCTTTTTGTGGCCAGGCCGGGCATTTCCTGCAGGAGAAGGCGCAATGCGTCCACATCGCCCTCCTGAACCGCGTGCATGAACGACATGGGCATTGGATCGTTATGTTGGATAAGCTCCATTTTATCCACTCCTTAGGCATTATTTATGAGGCATTCTCCAAAGTGGCATATCCTCAGGCTAAGTTCGTACGTCTTGTTAACCATTAATCCGATCATAATCAAGTGCTTTGTTAATAGCAACAATATCATTTTGCCTCTATTCCATCCGTTATGGCGTTGACTTTCCCATCTGTTGCAATTTCCATTATTTACATCGTAACCAATTGCTGGTTAACCGCGTCCCAATAAGGATAACGGTTTACGAGAGGATGATTGGATGCGAAGATTCAGCAAAGCCGGATCAACCGCGCTGCTTGCTATTCTGGTGACAGGAGCAGTGTCTACGGACACGGCGATGGCGGCAAGCAGCGTCTACTTGGATGGCAAGCCGCTGGCGTTCACAGCGGAGCCTGTTGAGCTGGGAGGAACAACCCTGGTTCCGATGCGCTCGATAATGGAGGCACAAGGAGCCAAGGTAACCTGGGACAGCCGGAAAGAGACGGTCACGGCGACCAAGGGCGACAAGACGCTTGTCTACAAGATTGGGGAAACAACGGCCTATGATAATCAAACCCCTGTAACACTCGCCAAGCCGGGTGCGATCATAAAGGGTGTCACCATGGTCCCCTTGCGATTCATCAGCGAAACATTAGGCAATGTGGTGCAGTGGCATTCTTACGCGGACAGCATCACGATTTCCTCTGCAGCCCGCTTTGAGAATACGGTGCGTTATGGCGTTAATCTTCGTACAGCCCCAAACACCCAGCCGGATGTTCCGGTCTACCGGATGCTGCCCAAAGGGGAGAATATTCACGTCATTAAAGAAATGGACGGCAATTGGCTGGAGGTGCAGACGCAGGATAAACGGATCGGGTTTATTTCGGCCAAGCCGCTGTATACCAATTACACCAGCCCTCAGCTGGCAGAGAATCAGGCGGACCAGCTCATTGCGTACGGCTCACAATTTCTGGGCACTCCGTATGAATTTGGGGCATCTTCGGATCAAACGGCTACGTTCGACTGTTCCTCTTTTGTCCGGCGTGTGTTTAACGAGGTATTGTCCGTGGAGCTTCCGCGCGTATCTTACGATCAGGCAGAGAAGGGCCGCGAGGTCGGCATAAATGAGCTGCGCAAAGGCGATCTGCTGTTCTTCAGCGCCCGTGGGCTGGATATTGGCCATGTCGGCATTTATGCAGGCAATAATACCATTTTACATACCTTTTCAAAGGATAAGGGCGTTCATTTTATGGAGCTGGATGAAAAATGGATGAAGCGCCTTGTCAAAGCACGCAGGATATTATGATACCCTTTCACGGTTTGACCAAGCAGGCATAGATATGTAGTCATCCTCGCCCTCCAGGGCGGGGATTTTTTTAATATGGCTCTTTTATAAAAACCCTTGAACATCTAAATCGAATGAATGATATTTCAATTCTCTATTTTGAATCCAAGTTTCCAACGGTATTACCCACGGGAGAAATTTTATAAAATTGCGTAAATCCTTAATATTTACAAACTGCATCTCAATTATATCATCGTCACGTTCTTCAATTTCATTTTGTTCTGAAGGCAAGCTGCCCGTATAATAAACTTGGAGATACAGTCCATATTTTTTCGAAGTATATTCCGTAACAAAAGCAACATCTCCAGCGACTATTTTAAGCCCTGTCTCCTCGTGTGCTTCTCTTTCCGCAGCTTGGGAGAATGTTTCACCCATTTCGGTTGAGCCTTTCGGCAAACCCCAGCCATATTTATCCTTTACTAATAGAACCGCATCGTCTTTTAAGACCACTATTCCAGCCGCGAGATTATGAGCCAAAGTTTCACACCCCATCTATATGAAAGTGCTTTCTTACTAATTATCTCATGGAATTGGGTGACAATCTACAAACAAGAACCAAGCCAAATAATTATCAAGGTATTTAGGAGCAAGGCCTTTGGAAACTTATTTAAACCTCATCCTTGTAGAAAAACATTAAAGTACGTAGTCTAAACTTTATTTTAATAGATACTGCGAAATCAAAGGGATAGGATGGTCGTACCTTAGCACTTGCTTAAATGTTGTAGAATTAAATGTGACGCATGAAAGGGAGTTCTTATAAGGAGAAAAGTTCAGAAACGAAGAAAGGACATGACTACCATGGAAGACGTATCGAATGTAGATAAATTGGAATCCATAAAGTCTTTACAGTCGACAATCAGTAAACTCGAGAATGCCTTGTCCCAGATGACTCAAAATGGCGCAAATACTACCCTGGTAAAGAAACGACTCAAAGCTGTTTACATCGGCTTAGCCGTGCTGGAAAACATTTGGAATCAGAAACCCCATCCTTACACCCGGGAAGAGTTGGCAGAAGCTCGCAATGTTATTACTGGTTTATCTCCAACAATTGAAAACAGTTATGCGAAGTCAAAGACTGGTAGTCCCCAAAGAACGCTTTTAGAAAGAAGAATGAAAGCGTTGGAATTAACCATTCAAGCGATTGATGACCTTTCCACTAAATAACTCGTTCACCTTTATGAACAAGAACTAACTGAAGCCATTATTAGTTATGAGTTGCAAAGTCACCCAACTAACAAGACACGTAATTTTTTCGTCTTGACCGACTATTCGGTATAGTCGGCGAGATTCTCCTGCATGACCGGTTATGCCTTAGAGAGGCTAACGTGCCCCGTTGCTTCTGCTCTCATGGTTTTTGGGTTCTTTCTTTTGAGAAAAATCGGGACAAAGACGGCCATTTATAAACCAGCCCAGTACCAAAACAATTATTGCGAGAATAAATTCAATCCCAAACACCGTTTGCAAACCGGCAACGATACTTTGTGTTTTATTTTGAAACGCAGTGGGATCGAGCGAATGGTGAAGATAACGATTGGCTCCGGACGACATGATGCCGACGAACAAAGCGATGCCAATTCCCCCAGCAATCTGTTGGAGCGTATTGTATATGGCTGTGCCATGGGGGACCAGGTGACGCGGAAGTTGATTCATTCCTGCCGTCTGAGCCGGCATGACGACAAACGATATGCCTAAGAATAAGAGGACATGATTGAACAGAACGGAGCCTCGGGTTGTATCGCTGTCGATACCGTCAAACAGCCACAGTGATAGGGCGATCATGACCAGTCCGGGCATTATGACGAATCTCGGTCCGAATTTATCGAATAATTTTCCCGTCACAGGCATCATTATTGCGTTTAAAATGCAGCCTGGCATCAGAAGTAAGCCTGTCGCGAATGCTGTCAACTGCATCACATCCTGCATATAGATCGGCAGCAATGTCGTGGTGGCGAATAAAACCATCATCAGCACTACTATCAATACCGCTACCAAAGAAAAAGCGGGATACCGGAATACGGAAAGATCAATCAGAGGCTCTTTAATCTTGAGCTGCCGCCAAATAAGCAAGAGCAAGAAGAGGCCGCCTATGGCAAACAAACTGTAACTCCCAGGACCAGCCCAGACAGCAGTCTGGCTGAAACCGTAGGTGACACAACCAAACCCGACGGTTGACATAACAATGGATAAAAGATCGACCCTTGGCTTGGTTATTTCTGTAACATTTTTTAAATAAATGAATGCATAAATAATCGAAAACAATGCGACAGGAATCACCATGTAGAACAGCCATCGCCAGTGTAAGGTATCGATAACCAACCCCGACAAAGCTGGCCCGATGACAGGGGCGACCATGATGACAAGCCCCATGAGACCCATGGCAGCCCCCCTGCGTTCCGGAGGATAGAGGGCAAGAATCGTATTTATCATCAACGGGACCAATAATCCTGTCCCGCAAGCTTGAACGACCCTGCCCATCAGCAAAATTTCGAATCCCGGGGATCCTGCACACAAGCAGGTGCCGGCTAAAAATAGCGCCATCGAAGACATAAACATCTGGCGAGTCGTGAACCACTGCTGCAGCAATGCGGTCACCGGCACCAGTACGCCGATCACGAGCATATAACCCGTCGATAACCATTGTATAGTCGAAGCAGAAACGTTGAATTCCCGCATCAATCCAGGGAACGCATTGGTAAGTAAATTTTCGCTAAGAAAAGCAACAAATGCGCCTATGAGCAGCGCGGCTAACATCGGCCCTCTCTTCAATCCAATTGCTTCGCGAACCTGCTCGTTCATCTTCTACCTCCCGAACGCTCTTTTCGTTCTGTCCTTGACACCCAATGGCCGACCTGTCGTGCAAGTCATCCTACACCATCGCTTTCTAACAAGGAATAAAAATGATCGCGGTCTTCGTCATCGAATTTGCCAAGTGTCCGTACCCTGACGAATTCATGTCCGCCATACATGTCTATTTCCTCGCCATACCTATTGTAGAGCGCAATCATATTGCCATCCCGATTCAACTCCATGTACCCGTAGCATTCTGCTTCGGGCGCTTTACCGTAAAGGAGCATAAATCTGATTATGTCCACTCTGTTCATGCAGACCCTCCTTTTCTGTCTATCCTCTTCGATTGACCTCAAGAGAAATTTTACGTGAAACTGGATGAATTGGAAAAAACGAAATTGCTTCTCATTCTCGGAAATTCATTCCTATTTCGAAACCAGTAGTGGGGTCCCCCCGCTTTTTCGATCATTCACACATTATCTCTTGACAGGATGAAGCTTGGGGATTATGATAACGTGCCGGTTAACTCAATACGGAAAATCAATAAAAAGGCCGACTTTTTTCGCCGATAGACCCGTTAAATTATTTACTCGTGATCATAAGGTAATCCCATATAACTACAAGGTATTTACAACGGTGTTTGTTGTTAAACATATGATTAATGACAATACATATTGGTACAGACGGGTTGAGAGACTAAGAACGCATATAGATGAGTATACCGAAGTAGACAAAGCAATGATTGGATTTCCAGAGAACTGGTATTATTTATTGAAGGTGTAGAGCGCTTGCCTTTTAGGTGGCGCTCTTATTCTGTTCATGTTTAACAAAATTCGTTGTTAGAATGATACGGATAACCGTATCACAAGTAGGGGCAAGTTTTGCGGTCGGATTGAGATGAGAAGTGGTGGGTTGCTTCAGGATATTGTTATGGAATTGCTGTACTGTTAGTGACAAAAACGTCACGTTACCTTGTGTTACTTCTATGGATGTTGTTGCAAAATGTGGCTATAGTGAGTAACAGGAAGGGGAGGACAAAGAGTATGGGAAACGTCATTCAAACCAAAAATTTATCCAAAAATTATGGAACGACAGCAGTACTCAAAAATATCGATGTGGTAATTGAGACCGGAGAACTTACAGCGGTTATGGGGCCTTCGGGGTCAGGGAAATCCACGCTGATGAATGTGTTATCTACGATTGATCAATTTACCGGCGGTGAGGTGTGGCTGGAGGGGAAGCCGCTGCTGGATATGAATAGAAGCTCGCTACGGCAATTTCGGCAGGAGCGTATGGGATTTATTTTTCAAGATTATAACTTGTTGGATACATTAACGGTGAAAGAAAATATTTTGCTGCCGCTCTCGTTGCGCAAGTTCAAGTCCGAGGAGATGGAAGCAAGGTTGATGCACATTCTGCAGGCGCTCAATATTGAGGAAATCTTGCATAAGTATCCGAATGAAATTTCAGGCGGGCAAAAACAGCGGGCAGCCTCGGCACGGGCTATCATTACGAAACCGGCAATTGTATTCGCGGATGAGCCGACAGGAGCGCTTGATTCACGATCTGCGACTCAATTGCTGGAGCAGCTGGTAGGCCTAAATGAAGCTTTTGGCACGACGATTATGATGGTTACTCATGATATCTATGCCGCGAGCTATTGCAAAAGAGTCATTTTTCTGCGCGATGGGGGCATTGTAAATGAGCTGTATGCCGGTGATCAGACCCAGAAGGCATTCTACGATCGTATTTTGGAAACCCAAAGTCTTATGGGGGGCAACCCGCGATGAGTCTGCTCGATTTAACGATCCGGAACGTAAAGCGTAATTTTCGTCTCTATACCCTTTATTTATTCTCAATGATCATGGGTGTCATCATTCAATTCACGTTCTCGTCTCTCATGTATAACGAAGATATTATGGATGCGCTGCAAAACCGCAAAAACTTCCAAACGGGTGTAGCCATTGCGTCAGTAGTCGTCTTTATATTCATCATTTTCTTCATTCTGTATGCCAACTCGTTCTTTATGAGGCAGCGTAAAAAAGAGTTCGGAATGTATCTGCTGTACGGCTTAAGTGAACGTCAAATTACGGTGATGGTATTCTATGAAACGCTGTTTATAAGCTCGATTTCTCTGGTCACAGGGGTACTGCTGGGAGGTTTGCTGTCTAAGCTTTTCGGGATGCTGCTAATGAACCTCATGCAGTATGATCAGGTCATTTCGTTATCATTCCCTATACAAGCCATACTTTCCACAGTAGGATTGTTTTTCTTACTGGCCCTCGTCATCAGCGTACAAAGCTATATGATGGTGAACCGAGTGCAGCTTACGGAATTGTTTCATGCCAAGCAGAGGTCAGAGAAGCCCGTGCGGGTCTCCGCTGTTATGGCGCTGCTCTCTTTACTTCTACTCGGCGTAGCTTTCGCTTTGATCAGCAGCGGAAAGGGATCCGTTTTCTGGCAGGATTACGCAACTTCGAGTATGATTGCCGTGACTATTGGAGTTATTGGCGGAACGTACTTATTTTTCCGTCAATTCGCAGGGTGGCTGCTTCGGGCGTTAAGCCGTCGCAAGAGCTATCATGAAGGCAATACCGTATTGTGGACCTCTTCACTGCGTTTTCAAATCAGGGGCAACACCTTGAATCTAACGTTTATTTCCTTATTCAGTGCAGCAATCATGATGTTAATGTGCTTCATGACCGTCAACTATAAGGTACAGTTTGACGCGGTGGAGATGAATCTGCCGAACGATATAGCATTTCAGTCAATGGAAAAAGAAACGAATGCTAAAATCGATGACTTGATCAAAAGCTCAAAGCACAAGATTACCTTTCATCTGACGCATGAGGGTTTAGTGGCCTCACCGGTAACTGATATGAATATGGCTGTGGACAATCCAGAATATTACACATCCGATATCCTGCTTGTATCCCAGCGGACCTACAACGAACTGATCGAGAAGCGGGGCCATAAACAAAGCGTAAAGCTGCAAGGGAATGAAGCGGTATCTCTTTCGCAAGGATCGGACTTTCCAACACGGTATACACCGGGAGAGCAGCCCAGCTTCACAGTCAAGACGGATACGGAAACGACATTCAAGTTGACCGAGAAAAAAGATTATGCGTATCTCGGATGGGCTTCGGACCCAGTGCTTTCAATGATCAATAAGCCAGCAGTGTTCGTGATTTCCGATGCAGCGTATCAAGACTTGTCCGCTCATGCGGACACCCGGTCATTTGAAATCTACGGGATTGGCGACGTCAAAAACGCGGAGGAGCTCTCGAAGCAAGTACACGTCATAGTCATACAGACGTCGGGAGCTTATTACTCCTCGTTCGCGGATGTGTATTCCAAGCAGATCGAAGGCTCATCCTTGATGCTGTTCGCCAGCGGGTTCCTAGCGCTTATTGCGATCTTCGCGCTAGCCAGTGTCATTTATTTCAAGCAATTGCGCGAAGCGACCGATGAAAAGCTGCAGTACGCGATTCTGCGGAAAATGGGCGTTGATAACCGGCAAATGAAAAGCGTGATCCGCAAGCAGTTGCTGTTCGTATTTTTGCCGCCAATTGTGCTTGGCGTATTGCATAGCTGGTTTATAATCAATTATTACATTCTTGATTCCGTGCAGGATTTCCCCGGACTTACAGGCGTGGTCTGGGGCATCATGGGCGTCTACTTCTTAATTTATTTGCTGTTCTATGTCTCATCCACGAATATCTATTATAAAATCGTAAGTGATAAATATTAGCAGAAAACGAAAAAACGCAATTAACCTCTGCGGGTCATTGCGTTTTTTCGTTGTCCTTTTGCAGAATGTTCAGGTAAGGATCATGGTTCTTCGGGAAGTGGATCGTGAGTTCGGTGAAGCTGTCAACCTCGGCTTCACATGTGATGTAGTGTCCCAGCTTCTTCGACAGCTCCTGGGCCAGGTATAAACCCATGCCTGTCGATTTCATTAACGCACGCCCGTTGGTTCCCGTAAACCCCCGGTTGAATATCCTCGGCAGGTCTTTACGGTCAATGCCAATGCCATTGTCGCGGATGATGAGCAGCTTCTCTTGCTGCGTGACCTGTGTGGAGATCGAGATTTGTCCCTGATCAGGGGTATATTTCAAGCTATTCGTGATCAACTGATTGACGATAAAAAGCAACCACTTCGAATCGCTCTGCACGAAGGAGGATTGTACGTCCAATTGGATGCTTATTTTTTTGGAAATGAACGTTTTGGAGTGGTTTTTAACAACCTGCTTGGACAGCAGCTCCAAATTACAGTTCACAATCACATAATCCTGGTTGAAGCTGTCGAGCTTGGCATAATACAAGGCTTGATCCACATAGTGTTCGATTCGTGATACCTCTTCCTCCAAGCTTTTGGGATCGATTTCCGTTTGCTGCATCAACCGCAGAATGGAGATGGGCGTCTTTATTTCGTGAAACCATGAGACTATGAAGTCATAATATTCTTTTTGCTTATCCTGCACCTCATTCAGGGTGCGAATATGCTTGATCTCCAACTGCTGCGCGGCCTCGCGGTGAGCTTCCGCTTCCAGAGACAGCGGCTCGGTGTCGTCATCGCGCATATGGTGGATGGCCTGCACAGTCTTCAGGTAGCGATGGAGCAGGAAGCCGGCCAGACAGAACAAGCTCAGTACCAGCACATAAAAGAAACTGTGCCAGCGCCATGTAACTTGCGGATCCGTCGCAAACAAGGCAATTGTTAGGAAGACGCCTATGGCATACAGATAGATATACGGCCTTTCATACTTAATAAACCGCCAGAATCTCATTCGATGAGATACCCCATTCCTTTGCGTGTAACGATGAAATCCTCGATCCCTAGAAGCGCAATCTTACGTCGCAAACGGTTCACGTTGACGGTTAGCGTATTGTCGTCCACAAATTGCTCATCATTCCATAACACTTGCATCAATTCGTCCCGGGGGACGATCTTGCCAATATTTCGCATCAGGGTTTGCAGAATAATAAATTCGTTCCGCGACAGCTCTTCTGTCTGCTCCCTGTACTGAATGGAGGAATTGGACAAGTGAAAAATAAGCTGACGATGGGAGATTTGCATGCTCCCATCCTGGTAGGTGTAATTGCGCCTTAGCAATGCGCTCACTTTCGCCACGAGAATACTGAGGTCGAACGGCTTCTGCACGTAGTCATCCGCACCCATATTAATCGCCATGATGACGTCCATATTCTGACTGCGTGAGGAAAGGAAAATAATAGGCACCTTGGAGACGGAGCGAATTTGCTGACACCAGTAAAACCCGTCATACATCGGTAAATTCACATCCAGCAGCACCAAATGCGGCTGTCCCTTCACAAATTCGTCCAATATCCGTTCAAAAGAGGACACCTCAATGACCTCGTATTGCCATTTGCGCAGTGTGTCAGCTACAATTCGTCTGACTTTCTCGTCGTCTTCTACGATCATGATTTGAAACAAAGGAATTCCTCCAACTCACAATGAAATAATGTTAACTTAATTATATCATTTCCCCCTTGACGTTGATGTTCCGAAAGCAAAGTCCATCAATTTACCGGATGGACTTCTTTTCAACAGCTTCACCATCCGCAGCTAAACATCTATGGAATGCATTCATGACGCATGAGTGTTCAAGCGGAGACTTGAGGTATTGGTAAATATCAGTGATCTTTTAACGCTATTAGCACAATTTGCTATAAATTGTTGAAGAGTAAGGTGGCGAGGATATTGGATGATAAATTTGTTTGGGGAATCTTTGTAGTGGATAGTTCAAAACCATTCCCTAACTTCTCTCCGGTTGGACGAAAGTTAGTTGGCATGAATGGTATTCATCACGAACATTTTCATTTCAGAGATGAATCAAGTAGCTAATCACTAAGGTGGATGTTGATGGGGTGATTGGCCGCCGCTTATTTAGGGCGGTTTTCTTTGCATTCGACGGAGAAATCATCAATTATATTACTGAATAGGTACCAATGCCTGAAAAATCATTCCAAGTCGTAGCACCTCTAGTTAGCGAAGCTGACAACTACATTCTGCGTCTCCTATACAACAAATTTAATTTTAATTATTTATCTCGTTTTCCAATTTTAGAGTAAATACTTGCTTTTTCGACAGAGAGACTTCTTGTCTTCCACACTATCGCATGTAATACGGGATCAACGTCCCAACCAGCCTAACCATGGTTGAACAAGTAGGAGGATGAACAGAATAGCTCTCGGGATCCAAGTCTCACGGGCAGAATAGCGCAATAAGCAAACGAACAAGAACTATAGCAAAAACAGCGTAAAAAGGACACTTTTCTGATAAAATAGATTTATTGAACCATCCATATTTTTGCATCCAAAGTGTCATATCAGTGAGGTCGAATTCGCTATGAGTACTTTCAATTTCACGGTTTTACCGCCGCCGGAGTCACTAAAACGCGATATCGAATGCTTTCGCATTACGACGTATCAGGGATACGAATCGCTGGACGTAAAAGTCTGTCCAAAAGGATTTCCCGGCATTGTATACCAGATTGCTGTCGACGGTTCTTCAGCCATCGAGAGTATTTCGGTTCGCACTTCCCGGATTTCCAATATTCCCACATTTTTTCTGCATGGACAAGGCTCTGAACCAAGTATCATGCGTTTCAAGAACAAACCGTTTTCATCCATACAGGTTGTGTTAAAGCCGCACGCTCTTTATTCTTTGTTCGGCTGGGAAGCTACTTCCCTTAATCAAGGCTTCCTGCTTTCCAGTCAATTCGGTGCAAGTGAACTCGAAAAGCAGTTGAAATCAGTATTGACGGACGAAGAGCGGACTACCTATCTTTGTTCGTTCTTAACGAAAAAAATGGAAGAAACCGATAACCGGGATGAATTGATAGAACAGACGTTGGATTTTATTAGAGACCGGATTGCTTCCATATCGGTGAAAAATATCGTGGCAGCTTTTCATATCTCGGAGCGGCAGTTGCAGAAGCGATTTGCCCGTGTTGTAGGTATGTCGCCTCAACTATATATCAGGATTGTGCGCGTGAATGAGGCGCTGAAGTTCATGAAGTCGGGGTGCTATGAGCGATTTGTGGATATAGCCTGCGCGCTTAATTATTTCGACCAGTCGCATTTTATCCGTGACATCAAAGCGTTTTCCTGGGTAAGTCCCAAGAGTATCATGATGAAGGTAAGCGAATTCCATAGCGACGAAGCAGGCGCTTCTTATTTATAGCATAATGACGGTTTAATACAATGTTTTGCAGCTCTGATCGCTTATGATTGGGAAAGATCATAAGGAGAGGAGTTTTTTTATTGGAAGTTATGCAGTTCCAAGTTGATCGTCCTGTACGTCCAAAATGGACACAGAAATTCAAGATCAAGTTGTTGATTCGTATTGCGATTATCGCCGTTATTTTACTCGCCGCGATGATGAGCTTGGGCTTATGGTTTTCAAGCAATATGTTACTTTCGCCATCGTTCAAAGGAGTAACGAAAGATTTTAGTCGCTGCCTCCCGGAGACAGAACGATATTTCGGCAAATCTTGCGGCAACCTGCGCCAAACCAAGGAATATTCCTTTCAGGAAGTCAAGTTCTTTTCTGTGAATGGCTATGACCTGCCGGGTTGGTTAATAACGACTGCAGATAATGGCGGTACACCTTCAAAGCGTGCAATAATGCTTGTACATGCCGGCGGAAGTGACAGGCGTGAAGAAACGAAATATATCGGTATGTACCATAGGCTGGGGATGGATGTACTTACCTTCGATTTAAGCTGCCATGGAGAAGCGCCTTGCATAACGAGAGGTCTGTCATTCGGAGAACGCGAATCCGCTGATGTTTTGTCGGCCTACCATTATTTGAAAGATAAATATGAAAAGGTATATGCAATGGGTTCATCTGTGGGTGCAGCTTCCATTTTGATCGCTTTGCCCGGAATGCCTGATCTTGCAAGTGTGATTGCCGAAAATCCATATACCAGCTTCGAACGGCTGATAAAGGATGCACCAGAGTCCAAATCCCTTCCCGAATGGGCAGTGAACAATTTGATTCAACTTACAAAAATACGCGGCAAATTTGATGGGCACCGCAGCCCCGAAAACTCACTGAAACTCTCAAGTTCCGTTCCGATCTTCTTTATCCACAGCAAGGCAGATCAAAACACGCCCTATACACAGACAGAGTACTTAGCCGGCGTCTATACCGGACCAAAGACTTTGTGGGAGCCTGAACAAGGTGAACATGCTGCCATCTGGGATACAAATCGAACGGAATATGAAAAGCGGATCGAAGATTATTTGAAACGATAAGTTCATCTTAATGGTTTAGAAAGAATGGACGGCATTTTACAAGTATAAGCAGTGGACATAGAAGTACAATGTGCCCCTGCGCAGTTGAAGGTAGTTGCCGAAGAATTGACGCAAATGAAAAAAATCGTATTCTCCAAAAATCTAAAGGAAGCGAGATGTGACATTATCGATCAAGAATATTCGATGATAGGCGTACCAAAAATATCGAAAATGTTTGTTCCTTGATCTATAAGGGGTTTGAGTGAGTGAATAAAGGAGTGGGGACTAATTGAGGACGTAATTTAATTTTACGTCCTTCATTTCGTTGTGGAATCGATTAGGGCTTCACGCGGAATTGGTAATTGGTGCATGTAGTTTCAATCTCCCGATTCAAACTTGTCTGCTGCGGATTGATCGGCTGATCGTAGAGCGTGTCCAAAAACGTTCATCGTGGTATTAACGTCGCAATGTCCTAGTCATGGAGAAATAAGCTTTGCATGAACATCTTGGTTGATTAGGTGTTTTCACTTATGTATGAGTGAAAATTAAAACATTTGCCTGTTGTCTTTGATCTCGAGCATATGAATGATGATCGTTGTCCCTTTGCCCACTTCACTGTTCATTTGAAAACGAGCTCCTTTAATAAGCGAAAGCTTTCTAAATGGATTTGTGAAGCCCAATCGCTCATTTCGACCACGCATTAGCTCTTGCTGCTTTTCTAGAGGAATCCCGACACCGTTATCCTCTATCGTGATTTTGATATGCTGCTGTTCCCGCTCGATAGTAAGACGCAGCGTTCCACCTTTTTTACTTTTGACTATCCCGTGAGTAACAGCATTTTCCACTAGCGGCTGCAGTGTCATTGCTGGGATATAGGTTTGAATCGTTTCGTCGATATTATATTCGATATGAAGCCTTTCTTCGAAGCGCAATTGTTCTATCGCTAAGTAAGCCATCACTAATTGTATTTCTTCCTCCAAAGGGACGAGTGAGCACTGCTTCTGGTAATCCAGCTTTCCTCGGAAATAGGTAGAAAGATGTTCTAATGCAGTTCGGGTTTTCTTCTGGTCAGACCAACTTAGCGCAATAATCGAATTGAGTGTGTTGTATAAAAAATGCGGTGTAATCTGAGCGTAAAAGTAGCTGAGTTCATGCTCCACAGCATCCTGCGCTGACTTTTTCATTAATAATAAGGACTCGATTCGCATCTCTAATTCCTTTAGATTAACAGGCTTTTGCAAGTAATCATTGGTTCCTAATTGGAAGGATACAACTAAGTCAGACAATTGTCCTGCTGCTGTTAATATGATAACAGGCAAATCTACTAAGTCTTGCTTCTGTCTGATCGTTTTGCAAACCTCATATCCCGTCATATGGGGCATCATTAAATCTAAAATTAATAGATCCACCTTTTCCGTTTCAATTATGTCGAGTGCTTCCTGCCCGCTGCCTACTGCAATTACGCTATAATGAAGCGAATGAAGCATATTAATAAGCACCTTTAAGTTGGCAGGCTCGTCATCTACAACTAATATCGTATACGGTTTTGGTCCTTTCACTTTTGTTGGCAGGATAACCTGCGACTGCTTCATCTCCCGATTTTTCATTTGGGTAGACGTAACTTGTTCGTTCATTTCGTGATTGTTTATTTCATTATGCTTTAATAGCTGCTGATTAGTAGCCAGTGGGATCGTGAAGGTGAAGCATGAGCCTTTACCTATTTCAGAAGTTACCCAAATACGTCCGCCTGCACTCTCCACAATTTTCTTGGTAATGCTTAATCCCAAACCAAGTCCTTCTGATTTCCTGGTCCGGCTGCTTTCAACTTGATAAAAGGTAGTAAATATGAGGTCTTGGTAATCTGAAGCAATACCTGGACCCGTATCCTCAACCGATATGTGCATCTGTTCCTCTATGATTTGAGCTGAGATCGTGATCGTTCCCTGCTTGGTGAATTTAATCGCATTGTAGATCAGATTGAAGAAAACTTGCTTTAGCTTTTGCTCATCGGTGTAGACAAGCGGCAAATTTTCTGGGATCGTATTGATCAATTGAACAGGCAGAGTGGGCGGCATAACATAGGCAATCTCAGCGAGCACTTCCCCAATAATTCGAAGTTCGATCGGTCTGGATGTAAAAGACATCTCACCCTGCTTTATTCTAGAAATAAATAAAAGATCATTAACCAAACCTGCCAATCTTCTACTAACGGAGTGTATCAAAATAACACTTTCTTGCTGTTTTCTTTTTAAAGACCCCTCTACACCTTCCAGCAGCGATTGAGAAAGATTCATAATGCCGTGGAGCGGAGTCCCGAGCTCGTGTGATGTTTTGACTAGAAAATCATCCTTCATTCGGTCGAATTCAAGCAATTCATTAGACAGTTCCTCGACTTTATTATATGCCTGCTGTGAACGGTGACTCATTAGTAGCGCCAAGCTTATCACCATAATTAAAAACAAAAGAAGTGACGGCACTTCGATATCCACATCAAATAGCAGGACAATTGCAAGTAGAATACCATAAACAGCAAAAGCAAAAACAACGATCAGCACATAGTCGGACTCATCCGTTTTTTTCTTATAGGCTTTTAGCAGCATAATAAAAATATACACATAACTAATAGCGGTAGTCCCTGAAACAATGAGTTGAATGAGCGGAAATGGAACCTTTACCATTAGATCAATGGTTATGTTTAACACACACACTGCCAAGGCTTGAAATCCTAAGATTGCACTTAATGCAGTGACGATCCTTTTGCTGGCAGACATGTTGAAGAAATGATAAACAAATAGTAGGAAAAACAATACGAAAAGTGTAAGTGAAATGGCTTGAATTCCTAGTTGTGAGGCTGGGCTGAGCTCCGGAAATAGTAAGTAGATCCATCTTTCATTTATCGTAGATATATGTACAGCTTGCGCTAAACTGAATAGACTGAAATAGAGCTCATACCGGAATTTCCGTTTGTGTTGTAAATATGTCGTAAAGTATATAAATGAAAACAGAAAATAGCCGGAAATGAGAAAGGCTTCAATGAATTTTTCACGGCCTTGCTTTGCTAATATTTGATCGGCTAGACCGAATTGGAGTGAACTGACAATCCCGCCAACAGCATAGTCATAATTGGCAACTAGTATAACAAGTTCTATTTGTTTATTCCTACTATTTCCCAGAACGACATATTTTTTGTAATCGAAGTGATATTCTTCGGTGCTTTTTGAAGGAACACCTGCTGAGCCAAGCTCCTCCCCGTTTAAATACACTTTATTGGCATTTCGAATCGTATTCAGCTTCACACCGTAAAGGTCATCCTCCGGAACTTGAATAAGCAAGCGATATGTGCCTGTCCCATAAGGAGTAGCGCTCTCAGCTCTATAGCGATCCCACGCTGTAGGTACTAGAATGGATTGGTGTTTATAACGTTCAAAGACATCCTCATCCGGGCTTGGCACAATTAATTCATCTGGATAGAAGTCCCATTCTCCATCAAGCGCAATAGTTTTTTCATTCTGCCAATCCCAATGCTGCAATGAAAGAACACCATTTTTCGCCATGAATGTATTGGAGTCGAATACACGAAATGAGTGAAGGACAAAGTACGTTGTTAAGAGAGTGACTGCGATCATAATTAGAGTGAGCGTCTTTCTATTTTTCACATAGCCAATTCCTTTCACTATGAGAGCTTCACCCATTATGGTACTTACTTGTGACCAATCAATTAGGTGGCAGCGCATTTTGTTCTAGTATATTTTACTAGCACCATCGCGTTTAATCCTTGATATAGAGGTGATGATGGGGGGGAACTGCGGTTTGTCGAATATTTGAATAGTTTACCATAAATTTATTAGAACTGTTAACGAGGAATTAGTCGCGCTACTTCTGCGAGACAAAACAGATGGCGGGAAGAGAACTTCTAGGCTAATGTTAATTGATGTAAAAAATGCTTGCCGTTGGACGTTTAACGAATTGCTCAATGGTAGGCATGCCACACATGTGGAGTGCTGTGTGTCGGTTGTGAGAAAGTAGAATTATGGAGCCGCATTTACCCGAATGCATTCAGCGCTCGGGTTTCTATATTTATGGAAGTCTTGTGTATCGAGTGGAAGAACTGGAGGCGTTGCGTTGCAACAGCACACTTCGGAAGAAAAAAAATGGTAGAAATGATCCGTGTCCGAAAGTTTTATGGTTGTGAAAATGACCATCCTTGGTAGAGCGCATCGCTGGCAGCGACAAGGTCAGGAGTGAGGGTCCCCCTAGGCTCCACTAAAATAACCCATTTAAGTCTACGAATGATTTTGTGAACCTTTTTTATTTGGTGGATAGCCTAGGGAGGAGAACCCTTAAGGGTTGCGAAATCTAATTTTTTCTGGGAAAACCATGTATCTTCGCACTCCACGTTATAATCAACGCAATAAGCAGCAAAATCAACAGCACGCCCGGGAACGACTGGACTCCAACAAGCTCCAGTAAGGTACCACCCGCAATACCCCCACCAGCGATAGCCAGATTCCAAACAGTGGTATTAATCGGCATCACGATATCCACCCCTTCTTCACCGCTTGCTTCGGCAAGCGCTGTTTGTAATAGTGTGGCAGCACCACCGAAGGTAAGTCCCCACAACGCTATCGCCGTATAAACGAAGGCTGCCGATGTGGCGCCCGTCCATAGTGCTGCGGACACGAGTAGGAAGCCGAGCAAACTAATCAATACTAGCAGGCGTAGGTGACGGTCTATCAGCAGACCAACGATCCAGATGGATAAAAGAGCCATTATACCAAAGACCAGCAAGATAAGGCCAACATGTCCTCCGAGTCCCAAATGATCAAGAAACGGAGCAATATACGTATATAAAATATTGTGTGCCAGCATCCATGTCAGCACTACCAAGAGAATTGGACGGATACCGGGTAAAACAAAGACCTGACCGACGGTCATTCTTTGACCGGCAGGCTGCCCTGGATAATCCGGTACCTTCCACAGTACCCATGCAATTAACACAAGAGTCAGAAGAGACATAAGTCCGAAAACGAGACGCCAACCGGTCAAGTCACCGAGCACGGTTCCAATCGGCACACCGAATGTAAGTGCGATCGGAGTTCCCACCATCGCTACAGCCAAGGCTCGTCCTCTTAAGATATCTGGTACCATACGTCGCGCATAACCGGCAACCATCCCCCATGCAGCACCGGCAGCTACACCGGCGAAAAACCGGGCGATCAGAGTTAATACATAGCTGCTTGACAATGCGGTCACAGAATTGAAAATGAGAAAACCTACTATGATGGCGAGTAGAAGCGGACGACGCCTGAACCCGCCAGTAGATATGGCAAATGGAATAGCCGCCACGATGGAACCAATTGCATAAGAGGTTACGAGTTGACCAGCCATTCCTTTACTAATGTTCAACCCTTCGGCTATATGCGGTAGTAAACCAGCCGGGATGGTTTCTGTAAAGATACAAATAAAACCTGTCATCGCAAGAGCGAGCAGTGCAAGCCAGGGTAATCTGGCAGGGATGTTGTCCGATTGAGCTACACCCGTTGATGATGATAATTGAGACAACGTAATTCCTCCTTTAAGTAAATATATTTGTGGATCGATCATTCCATATGTTATATTCAATGATAATCCTTGTCAAGGACTTTTGGATCGATTAGTATATAAGTGATAAAGGAGCCATTCCTGGATGAAAGAGCTCAAGCAATCTTACAACAAGACGGATATCCTTTTTGGTATCGAGCCTACCGGACACTACTGGTTTCCCCTAGCTGCTTACTTGCAGAATGAAGGAATCAATTTGGTCCTCGTCAATCCTCACCATGTGAACAAAAGCAAGGAACTCGAGGACAACGCACAAATGAAAACGAAGAACTACACACCATAAGGGCTCGACCCCGTAAAGGAGCAAGAATCGGCATCCACCCCTTGAGAGGTAGAACGAAGGAATGTAAGGGGTTGTAATACTGAGAATAAGCGAGATAACGGGAGTAAAATTAACTTTATAGTGGGAGGTTATTTCATGCCACGTACAGGACGCCCTCGCGCTTTTAAACGTGACGAGGCAGTTGTTGCCGCGATGCTATTGTTTTGGGAACACGGCTTTGAATCCACTTCACTTGCTCAACTTCGCGTTGCGATGGGAAATATATCAGCAGCGAGTTTTTACGCGGCGTTCGAATCTAAGGAAGCACTGTTCCGAGAAGCAGTAGATTTGTATATCGCAACTTATGGACAGGTTTCAGAAAGCTTCAGGGATAGCAGTCTGACACCGAGAGCAGCCATCGAGCAGGGATTACGGAGATCAGCACGGATGCAGACAGAAAGCTCCCACCCTCTCGGCTGCCTGCTGGTTTTATCTGCTGCAACCTGTTCTCTAGAGCTAAAACACATCCAAGAGTTGCTCTCCAAGGAACGCCAAAAGGTCCGCAGCTGGCAGAAAGATTGTATAGAACGAGCCATAAAAGATGGTGAGTTGCCCGATTCTACGGATATCTCTATGCTGGTTACCATGTTTGACACCTTTCTTCGAGGGATTTCTTCACAAGCCAGAGACGGTGTTCCGATTGAGGCAATTGATGCTGCCATATCGCAGCTAATGAGCATATGGGATACGTTGTCTATAAAGACGCTGGATGGAGGCGTGACGAACTGAACTTGAAAAAGATTTGAACATACAGCGGACTAGCTTAAGGAAGCTTTTAGAGAAGCAAAAAAAGCAGGATGCTGATTATTATGCGAGCGAGATTAAAGCTTCACTTTATAGCCGTTTATCAGAAACGGTTGAAGCCGAAATTGAAGAGAGCAGTAAAGTAATTACCCATATGGAGCGAGAAATAGAAAAATTACAATCCACAGTAGTCATTAATAAGGAAGTTATTATTGAGGCTTTGAATAACTTTGACAGCTTGTTCGAAGAAGCGACCAATGAAGAAAAGAGAACTTTGCTGAGGGCGCTGGTTAAGGCAATTCATATGGAAGCTGACAACTATATTCTGCGTCTCTCGTTTGCCAATTTTAGAGAAAATACTTGCTTTTTCGACAAAGACTTCTTTTAATTCCTAATTTCGGCTGATACAATATGCGTGCTATTACTGAATTTATATTTGTTATACAAGGGGAGTGGTTTAAATGGATCAATTTCTTCAGATGGGAGCAAATACGGCATTAAGCTCCACAAAAGGTAATGTTACTGTCAGCTATGAAATTTCTACTTCGATCGATATTTCTTTAACAGCATTCCTTTTAACGGACTCGGACAAGGTACAAGGAGATAGCGGGATCATATTTTATAATCAACCAACAAGTCCTTCCGGTGTAGCTGCCCTTATACCATCTGAGAAAGTAGGCCATACAAACGTACATAGACTTAATTTTGACATGAGCAAGGTCCCTGCAGGGATTACTAAAATAGCGATCACTCTTACAGAGGATAATAGTACGGGATTTTCAAATGTAAAAAATTTAAAGGCAGAGATCTGTACCGACAAATCTATTGTCCAGTTAATTCCATCTAGTTTCACGAATGAAAATGGAATCGTCGTATTAGAATTATATCTAAGGAATGGTCAGACAAAGGTAAAATCAATCTGGCGTGGATTCGATTCTGGGCTTGAAGGGTTATGTAAAAATTACGGTGTTGAGACTGAATCTGATGAGCAACAGAAACTTTCCGAACCTAAGACGATTCAAAAGAATATACCAAAAGGTCCTGATTTGACTGTAACTGCTCCTGAAAATAAAAACAGTCAAAACACGTTATCATCGTTAAACCTCGAAAAGGTAAAGGGAAAGGTAAATCTGGATAAAGGCCAAAAGCCAGTTATCATGGATAAAACACCAGAAATTACAGCCACTGTAACTTGGGATACCGGGACAGATTATGATATATATGCTTTAGTCTATACAAAGGATGGCAGGCAGATCGATGTAGCTATGTTTGGAGCGGAAGGAACACCTCCCCTCAGTAGTTTTGGCAACGGAGCAGTGGAACATATGGGGGATGTCAGGGGAAGCAGCAGCCAATCAACGAAGACGGAAGTGATTAAAATAAGGTTCAACGATGATATTCTCGCGGTTGTTCCTGTGGTTTATTCTGCCCAGTCAAATGGAACGGGCTCATTCTACAGATACAAGGTGTCCATGAGTATAGATAATCATAATGGCACCTCCGTTACCATCGTCGCCAACAATGCAAATAATAATGATACCATTTATTCTTGTGTGCCCGGAATACTTCATAATAGGCCGGATGGAGTTATTATAAGCCCCTTGGAGCTTTACAGTACACCGGACTCCGAATCCAGACCCAAGCTTAGAATGGGGTCTTCCAATATGGTAGAAGTTATGATGGATCAAGGCCCCGAGAATGATTTCAAAAAAGTGTAAGAGAATCCAGTATCATAAGTGACAGCTGAAAATCTTGGTTTTGAAAAGGAGAAAGGACATCGCCCCAAGCTCGGAAACGGTCGCTCGGCAAGCCGGGGTTTCCCGAGAGAAGGCGATGTCCCTTTTCTGCTCCATCTGCTTCGAATAAGATTTACTGATACGCCGGATTCATGACGCGAACCTTGTAGAAGGCGGCGTCCGTGCGCGTCCGGGTGTAGGCCGGATTGAAGAAATCGGTGCTGTCCATGCACCAGCCGTTGAAGACGCAGGCACCGACCGGCGTTTTCGCATAGTCCGGTTGCGTGGAGACGATCTGGCCGGACAGCTGGTTGCTCACGCTTTTGGTCGCTTCCCGGTCGGCGCCGGCGCTGCCCGGATACGACGAGTCGAACGTGTTTGTGGACTTGACGTATTGGTACACGTGTTTGGCGGTCGTTATCCACAGCCTGTCGGAATCGCCGTAGACGGGCTGCAGCTCGTGTCCCCCGGGATTCTCAAGCGGGTCGCCGTTGCCGCGGTATTGCTGCGGCAGATCGACCTTCAGCACCTCGCGGATCGTCGGAGCGGCATCTGTACCGTTAACGCTTAGCGCAACCAAGTGGTAGTCGCCGAGCGCCCACAGCAGCGAGCGCTGAGGGTCCCACACCACGCCGTGCGCGCCGGTCAGATCGTATTGGGCGTAGACCGCCGAGTCTGGGCCCTGCGACGCCGTGTAGATCCGGACCCAATGGCCGTGGCTGGCTGCCACCGCGACGTTGCCGTTGGGCAGCAACTCGGCGGCATGCGGATTGCCTCCCACGTTCAAGCCCCATTTCCGGCTGTTGCCGGCCGGATACGGTACGACTGCGGCCAGTCCCTTGGAATCGGCGACGACGAGCCACTGGCCTCCGTATACGCAGTTGTCGCGAAGGCGGACGTCGCTCGGATCGCCGAACGCGCCGGTCAGACCGCTGAAGCCGTTGGCAGCCGTAGGGGTCCATTGCCATACGATCGAAGAAGCAGCGTTCCAGTCCGTGGCGTTCGGGTCAAAAAACACGATTTTATCGTTCTTCTGGTCGGTGCCCCCGAGCGGGAAGTCGGTGGCGACCGCGGTCGCCGGTTCGTGGCGCAGGATGACGAGTCCGAGCGTTAACGCGAGTACGATCGTCATAGATATCGTAAACCACCTGATTTTCATGAATATAGGCTCCTCTCTGGTATGCAAGCCGCTCTTGCTACTGGTACTCGGGATTCAAAAAGTGAGCCTTGTAGATCGCTCCTCCGGTGAGGGTACGGGTCGTGCCGGGTGCGAAGAAGTCGACCGTGTCAGTGCACCAGGAGGACGAACAGCCAGCCTTAGGCACCGTCTGAATGGCTTGACCGGTTTCGAGGTCGCTGCCGGTCCCCCGCACGTTGGCCCGGTTCATCTGGGCGGCTCCCGCGTACGTCGTACTGAAAGCGTTTGCCGATTTGCTGTACTGATAGACGGCCGAGTTGGTCGGCACCCACAGCTTGTCGACGTCGCCGTATACGGGTTGGACGTCGCGTCCGCCGACCGTCGGCAGGGTTACTTTCAAGTATTCGGTCAGAACCGGAGCGATCCGCGAGCCGTCGACCAGCAAGGCGACCAGATGATTGTCTCCCACGGCCCAAAGCACGTTGCCTCGGGGGTCCCACAGCACGCCCCGCGCACCCGGAAGAGCGTAAGTCGCATAGGTGCTGGATGAGGAATGCAGAGTCGACGTATATACGCGAACCCAGTTCCCTTGGCTGGCGGCGATGGCGATATTCCCGTTCGGGAGCAGCTCGGCGGATTGTGGGTTGCCGCCGACGTTCAGACCCCATTTCTTGCTGTTTCCGGCAGGATAGGGTACGATCGCGGCCAGTCCCGCCGAATCGGTGACGATCGCAAAGCGGCCTCCGAATACGCAGTTGTCGCGAATTTTCAGATCGGTGGGCAAGTCCCAGGCGGCGGTCAGATCCCCGAAACCGTTGGCGGCCGTCGGATACCAGGACCAGAGAACGGCTTGACTGCTGTTCCAATCGGTCATGTCGGCGTCCATAACCATGACGCGATGCCCGTTTTGCTCGGTAATGCCGACGCATTTCGGGTCGAACGCCAACGCATGGCTGCGGGCGTTAGCGTCCCAGACGAGCGAGAAGACGATTGCCGCAATGACGATGAGGCTGATCCACAGGCGGCGTTTCGAAGTAGCGTGGACGGACATAAGATCATTCAACCTCCTTAGAATGGAGAAGCGAGTTCCAGTTGGCACGAACCCGATCCGGCGTATGGCCACGGACTTCGTACATCGCGGGGCCGTCGTAGCAGACTTCTTCCAGCGCGCGCAGGACGTCAGGCCAATCGATGATGCCGTCTCCCGGGTACCTGTGTTCCTCGTCGATGCCGCCGTTATCAGAAAGGTGCGTCGTGGCCAGCCGGCTACCGATTGCGCGGATGAATGCGGCGGGCGATTCGCGGAACAGATGGTTGACGTCGACGCATACCCACAGCTCCGGATTGTCGTGGAGCAAGGCGAGCATCTCGGCGGCCGAATGGGCCAAGCACGTTCGGGGCAGGCATTCCGCGGCCAGCCGAACGCCCCGCCCGGCGGCATGCCGGGCGAGTGCGCCGAGGGAGCGGGAAGCAAGACGAAGTCTGGCCTCCCGCGCTTCCGGCGCGATCGGTTCAAAGCTCGGATGAATGACCGTCGTCCGAACGTTGCGATCGCAAGCGAAGTCGATCAGGCGGGTCAAGCCGGCGACGGCGGATTCCCGGACAGAATCGTCCGGCGATGAAGGATCCCATTCGTCGCCGTAGGGAAGATGCAGCGACCAGACGCGGATGCCGTGGCGTTCCGCGTCGCAGATGACGCGATCGCACTCCGCCAGCGCCGCGCCCGACAGCGTATCCGGCGCGCGCCAGGTCACCTCGATACAGTCGATGCCGTCATCGGCCAGCTGCCTCAGATTCGGGGGCATGGCCGCGTTGACGGACATGCCGAGCGGCCAACGGGAGCGAAGCGTGTTTGCTTGCATGCGTATGATCCCCTTTCCTTGCTTACGAGTTCATTTGATTGACTTCGTCGATGATTTCCTGACCGTGGTTCTTGTAGAAGTAATCGACCCACTTGTCGAAAACGTCGATCGGTTCAGCGCCGGTCAGAATCTTCATCTTCATCTCGTCGAAATACGTGATCAGATCGGGCAGATATTGCGACGCCACCGAACCGGCTATCTTCATTCCGTTGTAAACGCCGTAGTCCACTTGCGCTTTGACGTCTTCATAGAAGCCCGGTTTGACCGTATCGGACAGCTTGCTGTACTCGATCCGCTCCTGGTCCGGTAGCATGTGGGACGAGGAGAACATCAGACGGTAGCTGAACCGGTACTTGTCGGCGAGCGCCTCCGGGGTCAACTGCGAATCTGGAATCTCCTCCAGGTATTTGCCGCCGAGCAGTGTGCTGTGGACGTTCAATTCGCCCATGTTGATTAGGTCGCCCATCGTGCTGGTGTATTCGGTCTCCGGATTGGGCTCCATGAACCAGTTCAGCAGCTCCGCGATCGCTTTAGCCTGCTCGGGCGTCGTGCCTTGCGTGACCGCCCAGTACGTGTTGATGTTGTCGCCGCGAGGCAAGCCTTGCCGTCCGTCGGCACCTTTGAGCGGAGGAAGCAGGACGAGCTCCGCGTTCAGATCGGCTTTCTTGATGTTGGCGGCAATCCGGCCACGCATGGCGTTGGACAAGAAGCTGGCCGCGCCGTACTTGCCGCTCGTGATCTTCTCTTCGAGCTTGCCGTAGTCAAGAACCATCGATTCCTTGTCGTAGACGCCCGTAGCGTACATCTCGCGGAAGTAGGCCAGCGCTTGCTTGGCTCCCGGCGTAACGAAGTCGGGGAGCAGCTTGCCGTCGACCCGCTGCCACTGGATCGTGTTGGCCTGAGTATCCAGGTTGACCCCGAACGGGTAACCGAGCGTATTGTCCATGAAGACAAGGCTCTTCTGGCTGGCGAAACCGTATGTGTCCTTCTTGCCGTTTCCGTCCGGATCTTGTTCCGTAAACGCCTTCATGACGTTCATGAACTGTTCCGGCGTCTCCGGCATCGGGAGCTGCAGCTTATCCAGCCAGTCCTTGCGAATATAGGTGACACTCGGATTTTGCAAGCTGGAGACGGGCCCGGGGATCAAATATTTCTTGCCCATGTACGTAACGTTGAGCATGTCTTCCTCGCTCAGGTAACGCTTCAGGTTCGGCACGTACTGCTCGATCAGGTCGTCGACCGGAAGGATCATGCCGTTGTTGGCCCAGTTGATCATGTCGGTTTTCGTAGCGAGAACGAGGTTCGGAAAATCGCCTGCACCCATCAGCATCTGTTTCTTCTGCCCGAACTGGGCGGCGTCCCGGGGTGCGAGTATCCATTCGATATCCACGTTCGGAAACGCCTCCTTGAAGATGTCGGTCCATTTGTTGTCGTTCGGATCGACGCCGGCCGGCATATCCCACAGCCCGTTCAGAATCGAGATTTTCACTTTCTCTTCGCTCGACGGCGGAGAGGCTGCGGACGGTTTGTCGCCGGAACAGGCGGCCAGCAGCCCGGCTGCCAGGCTTAGGGTAAGGATGAGCGCGCTTGCTCTTTTTTTCATATTGACCCTCTCCTTGAATGATTGATGAGTGGATGGCGGTTACCGATCAGGCCTTTACGGCTCCAAGCGTAATGCCTTTAACGAAATGCTTCTGCAGAAAAGGGTAGACGATGACGATCGGCAGCGTCGACACGACGATGACCGCCATCTTCAGCGTTTCCGTCCCCAGCGTTCCTTGAAGGTCCAGCTCGGCCATGTTTTGCATGTCCATCGAGGTTTGCGTGGAGATTATCATCTGCACGAGCACTTGCAGCGGATACAGCGTCGGCGTCTGGATGAACATGACGCCGGGCGTGAAAGTGTTCCAGTAATGAACGGCGGCGAACAACCCGATCGTAGCCAGAATCGGCTTGGAGATCGGCAGGTACACATAAGCGAGCGTCTGAATGTCGTTGCTGCCGTCTATCGAGGCCGATTCCTCCAGCTCCGAAGGAAGCTGCTCGAAGAAGCTTTTCACGAGAATCATATAGTACACGCTCATCATGCCGGGCAGAATGAGCGCCCAGATCGTATCATACAGACCCAAATTCCGAATGTTCAAGAAGTTGGGGATGATCCCCGCATGAAAGAACATCGTGATCAGAAAGTACAGCATGACGGCTCGCCTGGCCAGAAGCCGTTTTCTGGACAGCGCGTATCCGGTCGTGACGACCGTGAACAGCGTGCAGAAGGTACCGGCCACAGTGACGAACACGGTGACTTGCATAGAGGTCAGAAACAACGGATTGCGAAACACTTCCCGGTACGCGTGAACGTTGAACTCACGAGGGAAGAAGCCGACTTCGCCGGCCATAACCATGGCGTTGCTGCTGAACGATTTGGCGATGACGTTGACGAATGGAAGCAGCATCGCCACGCCGATGATCAGCATGAAAACGATAATCAGTTTATTGAACCACTTTTCACTTGTTGTGAGCAGCACGTGCCACCTCCCGCTGGTTTGCGATGCGCGTCGGGTCTATCTACCATAAGGCGCCCCCGGCTTTCCGGCTCATTCGGTTGGCCATCACGATAAGTACGAAGCCGATGACCGACTGGAACAGTCCCACGGCGGTCGTATAGCTGTACTTGCTCTGAAAGAGCCCGAGCCGGAAGACATAGGTGGATAACACGTCGCCAACCTCGTATACGTTAGGCGAATACAGGACATAGATCTGCTCGAAATCGCTGCCCATCATGTTCCCGATTCTAAGGACGAGCAGGACGACGATCGTTGGCATAATCGCCGGCAGGGTCACGTGAATCGCTTGCTTGAAGCGGCCGGCTCCGTCGATCACCGCCGCGTCGTAATAATCGGGATTCACCCCGGTAATGGCGGCCAGGTAAATAATCGCTCCCCAGCCCATGCTTTTCCATAGCTCCGTGACGATCAGAATCGTCCGGAAGGCTTGCGGATCGGTCAGCAGAAATTCGCTGTACTTCTCACCGCCGAGCCAAGCGGTTACCGTGGCCAGCACGCCCGTATTCGGGGACAGCAGCGCCACGGTGAAGCCGCCGACGACGACCCAAGAGAGAAAATGCGGGAAATACGTGACCGTTTGCATCCAGCGCTTGAATACGACATTGCGCAGTTCGTTCAGCAATAAAGCGAAAAGGATGGGAACGGGAAAAGCAAACAGGATTTGATACGCGTTAAGCACGATCGTGTTCTTAAAGGCCCGCCAGAAGAAGGCCGTGTCGAACAGTTCTTGAAAGTTTTGCAGCCCGACCCACTTGCTGCCCCAGATCCCGTGCATCGGATTGAATTGTTTAAACGCGATCAATATTCCGTACATGGGCATGTACTGGAACGCAAACGTCGCGGCGATGCCCGGGAGCAGCAGAAGCCATAAATACTTTTGCCTGGCCAGCTCCCGAAATACGCGAGAGCCTTTCTTGGCGGAAACTGCCGTGGTACGAATACTCGTTCACCTCCTTGTTGCCGTTCGTGGATTTCGGATCGCGACGACGAAACATGTAATCGCTTCCGAAATCCACGATAGCAGAGCCCGGAGGCACCGCGACAGAGTACGTATTCGAGATGAACGTTGAGTTTTTTAGGTTTGGCGGACGATCATTTTTTTGACTTGGGCATCACTTTTTTGGATTTCGCCGTTTACCGCACGTGTCCCGCTTGCTGGCGGAATTGCCCCGGCGTGCAGCCTTCGTATTTTTTGAAGAAACGGGTGAAGCTTTGCGTATTGTTGTAGCCGACGCGTTGGGCGATTACATCCAGGGAAAGGCCGGGCTGGTCCAGCATCAGGGATTTGCCGATGCCGATCCGGATTTTGTTGACGTATTCGATGAAATTGGAGCCGGACTCGTCCTTGAACAGCTTGCTCAAATAGGCGGGATTCAGTCCGACCCGATCGGCGACGTTCTCCAAGGTGAGCTCGCTGCCATAATGCTCCTGAACGATGTGCATCACCTGACGTATTTTGTGATGTGTCTCTTTGCCTTCCGCCGTTGCGTTCAGCCGGTCGATCGTTTCCCCGAGCAGCCGGATCAACCACTCGCGGAGAGCGGGGAGATCATCCAGTGTAGAGAGTTGATGGAACGCCGCGCGTTGCATGAATTCCTGGTACGCGGCCAGATTCATTTCTTCCAGCTTGTTCGCTACGGCCGAGAGCAGCTTTAATCCGATATTGACGACCTGCGGCCAAGAAAGCGAGGAGCCCTCACCCAGCCGGTCGAATAGGCCTTGGATTGCCTCCACGGCGGCGGTTTTGTCCTTAGCGGCCAACGCGTGGCCGATTTTTTTCTCGTATAGCGATGTCGGGTCGGCCGAATATTCCGGAGAGACCGCGGCGCTGCCGGACTGGCAGGCCAATTCGTAGCGCGCTTTGCGGTACGATTCGTAGAGCCGGCCAAGCCCTTCGACCGTCTCACCGGTTCCGATCCGCAGCGAAGCGCCGGGCAGTTCCGGATACGGGGGAGCGGCGGCGCGGAGAAAGGCGGCGAGATCTTCCGGATCGCTCGAGTCCGTGTTGAGAACGATGGCGATCGATTCCATATTCAGTTCGAAAGCAACGCCCGTCATCGCATGCTCGGCCAGCCACTGCTCCGCCTTGTCCAGGAGCGTCAGCTGGGCGATCGCGCTGTTCCGGTAGGAAATCTTGTCCTGGGCAAGAGAGGGGAGGCCTTCGATCATTACGACCGTAAAAAAACGGCAGGGCAAACGGATATCCAGAAAGTTCAGCTTGTCGAGAATCCTTTCCGGGTCCATTTCCTGTCCGGTCAGAACCTGGTGCAGCAGCTTGCTGACCATTAATCTCCGGTTGCTGGCAACGAACCGCTCCAGATCGGTTTTGCTGTGCAGGACATGCTGGTAAGCCTCGTCGATGAGCAGAAATTCGTTGTCGCCGCGACTCGCGCCTTTCTCCGACTGGGAGAGGATGCGCTTGAGCAGCATGCGCAGCGGACGGTATAAGTATCGACCGTACACGATCGAGAAGGCTATGGCTACCGAGATCATGGCTAGGAGGATGAGCAGGGCCAGGTGGGTGGCGACGCTCAGCTTGCCGGTCAACCGCTCCATCGGCAGGATGCTGATGAACTGCCATTGACTGATGGAGGAATGGCTATCGGACACGGCCAGCTTCTGGCCGTTCCGTTCGATGATCGAGTAATCGGCGCTGGAGGAATTCGCCTTGTCCGAGGGGAGCTGCGTTAAGCCGCATTCGGCACCCTCGCACCATAAGCGGTTTCCGTCGGCGTCCAGGATCAAGGTCGTATCCAGTTCGGACAAGCGCAGAGGATCGAAGATCGCCCCGAACCGATGGCCGTCGATCACCACCGCGATGGAACCGATCGTCTGGTAGGCGGAGCTCTGGACCGGACGGATCATGACCAGATCGCGCCGTCCGTCCCTGTCCTGCATGAAGAAGCGGGGTTGATGCATGCGTCCTGGCTGGTTGAACAAGGCCTGTTCGGCGCCGCTCATCTGGGCGAATTTCCGGAAGAACGAGCTTTCGCTCCCGTCCGAGCCGATCATGTACTCGAATCGGTTGAAATAGAGATAGATTCCGGAGAGGTAGCGGCTCTCGCCGCGCAGATTGTCCAGCTTAATCATCAGATCGTTGAACGTCTTCGCGTCGTTCGCGTATTCGTTATGCATAAAGGTGGACAGATGGGGGTTGTTGAGCAGTGTGGCCGCCGCGTGGATCATCTCGTTGACCATCATATCGCCGTTCATCCTGGCCTGCTCCAGCAGCCTTTTGTTGGCGGCCCCGACTTCCTCCATCATGCCGTTCGCGTAATGACGGTGCAGGACGTATACAGCGGTGGTCGTTGGGAGGATCGCCACTAGCAGCATGCCGATGATCAGCTTGTAAAAAAAATTGAGATTGTCGGGTCTGAATACGAATAATTTGCGCAAGTCAATCTGCACCGCCTGTCGGGAAGGTTAGGGATATACCACAAATTCAGGGAATCGAAAGCGATTTCAAGATAAATTCCATTTTACCAAAGGATGGTTTCTTTTGGATACTTTAATTGGGATTTCCTGAAAGTATGGTGGCAATCGAACTCGAACTCTGCGTTCTCTAAATTCGGAATGATATATCTTCAATTCGGCTTCATTTGTCCAACTGACAGGCGGGATAGTTCCAATACGTGGGATTGTAAATCAGGTGATCCTGGGAAGCTCGGTTCAGTAAATGAGATTTACGATATGGCTTAAGGCCGAATTCCGTATCAACACAAAGTTTTATGAAAGTGAACAATTCATATGTCTATTAATGTAATAAAAAAATTGTTACTATGTACTAAAGTCCCGTTTTTTTGCAAGTTTCATAGTCTAACTAGTCTGGGTTGGGAGGTGTGATAGGAAGAAAGGACCCTATCGGTTATAGTTCCACAAGGCAGAAAGCCATAAGCTGCCGATCATGAGCAAGGCCATTCATACCCTGAAAGAATTAGAATAAGGAGAGAAGAGAGAAAATGTATATGAGGAGATGCAGCTCTGCTAATACTAGAGCGGTTGCCGTACTAATGAGCTTTTTGTTGGTCGTTCTTTCGCTGGTGCCATTTGTTGCGGACGGAAGCAAGGCATTTGCCAGAGGATCCTACGAACCAATTGATGAGGTAACACCCGCTTATACGGGACCTTTGAGCTGGAATCACTATTCCCCTCCGAGGAACAACAATATAGTCCCAATTCCAGATACTTACAATTATACTCTGATGGCGTTGGATATTGACGGCAATGACGACATCTATACGGTAGGTCAAAAAAATTCTATAGGTATAGTCTCTATGACCGGTGTGGTAGAGAAAATATCCGACAACGGCCAGACGGTCACCGACATTACCCACAACGCCGGTCTGATTAATCCGCGGGGGATCGCGGTAGATAAAGACGGAAACGTTTACGTTACCGATAATAGCACCCTCGGCTCAGACAATGTTGGCAGAATCCTAAAGCTGCCTCATGGAACAACTTCATGGGAGCCCATTACCGGCACACAAACGTTCAGATTTGCGCTAGGCATTGCGGCAGATAACCAAGGCAATGTATTTGTCACGGAATACAGTGGAACCAACAACCCATTATCAACTACTGGGAATGTTTTTATGCTGCCTAGCGGCGGGAGTTCATGGGTTAATATTAATGGAGAGGATACGTCGTTCTATGTTCCGTGGGACATTGCGGCCGACGGCGAAGGGAATGTATTTGTAAGTGATTCTTCGCCTGTGAATGGCTTCTCTGTCGTTCAAAAGCGTCCTCCTGGTCCTCCCGCTCCTCTTGAAGGTAACATTTGGACGAATGTCGCGCCTCCAGCAGGACAAGCCAACTCGTTCACTGCTACCGGCATCAGTGTCGATAAATTCGATAATGTATATACAATAGGCATAGTTGGCGGTGTAAACAAACTGAGATACAATGGCGGCCAGAACGATTGGACAACGATTGCGATTGCACCCGGTTCTATATTTAGCCCCGCATTTGATGTGGCCGCAGACAGCTCCGGTTACTTTTACACCACAAATCTCGTTCACGGCAACGTTACCAAGCTGATGGCGTCTGTTAGCTATAATGCCAATGGCGGAAACGGAACCGCACCAATTGACCCTGTCGGTTACGAGCCGTACGAATCGGCTATCGTAGCAGACAACTCAGGCAATCTAGTGAGATTAGGCTATCTGTTTAATGGCTGGGCCACCACTCCAAATGCGACTGTTCCTGAATATGTGCCTGGAGATACGATCACTTTGACGCAAAACGTGACCTTATATGCCGTATGGTCTCCGCCGTTAACGATCACGTACGACGGCAACGGCAATACGGGCGGAAGCGTGCCGGTTGATAGTGGAGCCTACGGACAAGGCGTAACAGCTACGGTCGGTGGCAATACCGGCAATCTCGTGAAAACCTATCACACCTTCGATGGATGGACCACAGGGTCTGGCGGCACAGAAGATACTTATGCCCCTGGAGATACATTCACTATTATGGGTAATGTCACTTTTTATGCGAAGTGGATTCAGACCCCTCAGTATCTCGTTACCTACCAGGCTGGAATTGGAGGAAGCCTGAGCGGCTCGGTCACCGAATCGGTTTACAGTGGAAGCTTCCCTGTTTCAGTGCCGACAGCAACTCCTGAGATAGGAAATACATTCCTTGGCTGGAGCAAAGATGGAGGAGCAACTCTCCTGACAAGTGACCAACTGGCATCTACTGCTGTAACCGGAGATAATACGTATGTGGCTTACTTCAAGCCACCTGTAACCTTAGCAAGCCTTACGCTGGACAGCACAGGCTATACATTGGAGCGGGGTTCTACACACCAAACCGTAACGACTGCAGTCTATTCAAACAATAGCACGTTCACGCTCTCCTCAGGCGTTACGTATTCCTCGAGCAATGCGACTGTTGCTTCGGTGAACAGCACCGGTCTGGTTACTGCCCTCGACGACGGACAGACAGTCATTACCGCCGTGTATGGAGACAAGCAGGCTCAAGCGACTGTAACGGTCGATACGCACGAATCCCCCGGCGGCGGTGACGGCGGCTCAACGCCAACTAACCCTGGTTTTCAAATCATCGTCGACGGTGTGATACAGGGACAGCTGGCGACCGCTCAACAAACGACAGTGAACGGTCGGAGCGTGACAACGATTACGCTGGACAGCAAGAGAATAATAGACAAGCTGGAGAAAGAAAACAACAAGCTGATTACCATTCCGGTAAGCGGTGACAGCGATGTTGTGGTTGGCCAATTGAACGGTAGCTTGGTTAAATCCCTGCAATCGAAGGATGCGCAAATCCAGATTGTAACCGACAAAGCGATTTACACGCTGCCGGCATCGCAAATCAATTTCGACAGCATCTCTTCTCAGATAGGATCCGACGTGAAGTTGGAAGACATCACGATCAGCATCCAAATCTCCGCAACGCCCAAAGACAAGGCGACCCAAGTAGAGGGAGCGGCTAAGCAAAATCAGTACACGCTCGTCGGAGCACCGGTTGACTTCGAGGTTACTGCTTCCTACGGTACCCAGACGGTTCTGGTGAACAACTTTAACAGCTATGTAGAACGGAAGATTATCCTTCCTGACGGAACCGATGCAAGTGATGTGACTACAGGCGTAGTATGGACGGAAGACCGCAAGCTTGGTCATGTGCCGACCGTTGTTGTTAGAGAGAACGGCAAGACATACGCCATTATCAATAGCTTGACCAACAGCACATATTCCGTCGTTTACAGCCCACGCGAAATGAATGACGTAAAGGGACACTGGGCGCAAGCCGATGTCAACGACATGAGCTCCCGCCTTATCGTAAATGGCGTGACGGCAACGAAATTCCGTCCTGACGCATCGATTACGAGAGCGGAATTTGTGGCAATCGTCACACGAGGTCTTGGCATCCAAGACGCTGCATATGACGGTTCCTTTAAAGATGTTAAGATCAATAGCTGGTATGCGCGAACGGTACAAGCCGCTATCAACTACAAGCTGATTGACGGTTACGAGGACGGCACATTCCGTCCGGATCAGAACGTCAGCCGACAAGAAGCAACGGCTGTGTTGGTACGCGCTGCAAGTATCGCAAAGCTGAAATCGGAACTGCCTGCTGCAGAGGTTACTCGCGTATTGTCAGCATTTAAGGACGGCAGCGAAATAGCGAGCTGGGCACGGACGAACGTCGCCGCTGCCATCAGCCTTAACCTTATGAACGGACGAGGCGAAAAGCTGGAAGTTGACGCTAATCTGACTCGTGCCGAAACGGCTGCTCTTGTACACCGCCTGCTGCAAGCTGCAAAACTGATAAATCCATAAAGCTTTCCCGATTCCCTGGCAGCATCTATGATCGGGTCGGTAATGGCTTAAGAAATTACGCGAAATGGGTTATATACTGGTTTTATCTTCCATCGGGGACAATTCAGATCCGGCGATGATGGTGGGTCACTCATCGCCGGACCCGCTCCGATTCACATGTATTGAAATAACCTTGGCCGTTAGTCGGCCAAGGTTATTTGTTGCTGATTATTTTAGACACTGCAGTACCAGTGTATTTTTTGTTTTTTTTGCTGTTGTCAGTCAAACCTTGCTTTCATCCATGACGGCATTCGTTCTGGCCAGAAGATCTGATCGGTGGAGCCGGCTTGTCTTATCCTTAATCCTGTTTGGCCTTATACCCGGAGGGTTTCTGATCCCGACCATCCTCGTGATGGATTGGGTTCACTTATATGGTACGCGGCTTGGATTCATTCTGCTTGGTATTGCCGGAGGGTCGCCCGTGCTGGTATTTCTCTTCTCGGGTTTTATCAAGACGGTGCCCAAAGAAATTGATGAATCGGCGATGATTGAAGGGTGCGGAGTATTTCGGCTGTTTTTCCAAGTCATTTTGTCGCAGTTAAAGCCGATTATTGCTACGGGGGCTATTCTGACCTTTATGGGAACGTGGAACGATTTCATCGGTCCGCTGATCTATTTGCCGGAGTCCTCACAGCAGACACTCCCCATGACGATTTATCATTTTAATTCCATGTACGGAACGCAATGGGAACTTCTTTTCGCGGATCTGATTATTTGCGCGCTTCCTGTCCTTATCTTCTACATGTTCGCTCAGAAGCATCTGATCGCGGGAATGACTGCAGGGGCAGTTAAAGGTTAATCTTTTTGAACTACACGATCCATTCTCCTTATGAGCGTACCGCTTATAGGGAGAGATGGATTTTTTTATAGGAAATCATGGTAAGCGCCGCTTCACGGTTCTTCGAGCATAAAGTCTGCATCTGGATATTCAGCTGCGGGCTATTTGGCATGTTGGCGGCAATTTTTTAACCGGTGTAAAAACAAGCGGTCGCAGCCTTCGAGGTAAAAAAACTATAAGCAGGTAAAAAGGTTATGCGTTTGCAGAACGCGCCGGATGAATCATAATGAAGCCATATAGAGCGCTTACAAGACAAAAGGGGGCTCTAACTACATCGATGGAGGAGAAATATGAACAAGAGAATACGGATAAAGACAGTGGGTCTGGCTGCGATGGCGTTCATGCTCGTAATGATGCTTGCGGCATGCAGCGGTTCGAATGGGGAAGGCGGCCAAGCGCCAAACAAACAGAAGAACGAAAGCGGCGTAAACGAAACGGCTGGTTCAACCAAGGAGGGAGCGGAGTCGGGGCCGCGTGACCCGCTCGCCAAGTTCGATCCGCCGATTCAGGTGACGACGGTCAAGTCGCTTGATGACGGAGCGATGAAATTTCCGGCAGGCGAGTCGATCGACAACAATCTGTGGACGCAAGGGCTTGATCAGGAATTAGGCGTCAAGCTGAAGGTGGATTGGCTCGTTCCGGACAATCAGTATGAACAGAAATTGAACGTGACGATTGCTTCGGACGATCTGCCCGATATTACGCTCGTCAATGCGGTTCAGCTCAAGCAGTTGGTCGACAACGAGATGGTCGAGGATCTGACGGACGTCTATGAGTCTTACAAGTCCGACTTAACGAATCAGATCATGACGGCGGATGGCGGCATCGGGTTGAAACAGGCAACGTTCGACGGCAAGCTGCTGGCAATCCCGGCGATGAACGGCGCACTCGACTCTGCGCCCGTGCTGTGGGTGCGTAAGGATTGGCTCGACAAGGCGGGATTGCAGCCGCCTAAGACTATGGACGATCTGATGAACGTGGCCAAGGCGTTCACAGAGAACGATCCTGACGGCAACGGACAGAAGGATACGTACGGCCTTGGTCTGCAGAAAGAGCTGTTCGGCGGCCAATACGTACTGAACGGATATTTCAACGGCTACCATGTCGTGACTGGCATGCCCGGCAATCTGCTATGGAACAAGGACAGCAGCGGGAAGCTGATTCTGGGCTACGTCCAAGCCGAAGCGAAGACCGCCCTGGGGAAACTGGCGGAGATGTACAAAGCAGGCTATATCGAGAAGGATTTTGCCGTGAAGGATGGCGGGAAAGTGAGCGAGTCGGTCGTCTCCGAGAAGATCGGCATGTTCTACGGCCAGCACTGGAACGCATTCTCGCCGCTGCCGGATGCGGTTAAGAAGAATCCGCAGGCCGACTGGAGGCCTTATGCGATCCCTTCCATCGACGATAAGATTACGGCGGAGAACGTTCTGGGCGTCAGCAACTTCTATGTCGTCCGTAAAGGCGCGAAGAATCCCGAAGCTGCGGTTAAAATCCTGAACTATTTCCTGAACAAGCAAAATCCGATGAGCGAGAATTATGACCCGAGGTATCACAATGGACCGAACTATCCGGAAGAATCTCACAGCGAATATAAGTACTCGCCGATTACGGTATTCCACCCGCAGCAAAACATATTGATCCACAACGGAATCGTTGAATTCGGCAAAACGAAGGATGCCAAAAGCTTAAGCGCCTGGAACCAGGGCAACGATAACGATCTCAAGCAGTTTACAGAAAACTTTGCCGGCGAAGGCGGCGAAGGCAAAGCCGGCGGTGTGAAAACAGAAAACTTTCCGGGGTGGGTCTGGGTCGGACCGTTCGGCGCTTACAGCGTAATCAACGAATATGTCGAGAAAGGACAAATCGTTCAACCGGCTTTCTACGGCGCGCCTACGCCGACGATGACAGCCAAGCAATCGACATTGGAGAAGTTGGTGCTGGAGAATTATACGAAATTCATTATGGGGGTTACCCCCATCGAGCAATTCGATAAGTTCGTGCAGAATTGGAACTCGCTCGGCGGTGCGGATATTACGGAAGAAGTCAATGGCTGGGCAGCCGACCAGAAGTAAGCACAGATAAGCGAGGGGGAGGCTGCACGCGTGCTTCTCCTTCGCTACTTAGAATCAAAGGGTGATGACAGTAATGATTGGAGCTTCTTCTTCCTCATCGAAACGAAAGAGACATGCGAAAGAATGGCCGCTGCACCTGATGCTGCTGCCGGCCGTTATTATCGTCCTGCTTTTCAGCTACATGCCCATGGCCGGAATATTGATTGCCTTCGAGCGGTTTAATCCGAGCAAGGGTTTCTTCGGTTCTCCGTTCGTCGGGTGGGATAACTTCCAATATGTCATGAACATGCCGGGTTTTGGGCAGGTCATGTGGAATACGGTTTATATTTCGTTAATGAAGATCGTTGCCGGTCTGGTCGCCCCCATCACGTTCGCGCTGCTGCTGAACGAAATCCTGGGGAGCAAGGTCAAACGAACGATCCAGACGCTTATTTATCTTCCGCATTTCATGTCCTGGGTGATCCTGGGGGGGATTATGATCGATATTTTGTCGCCTTCCGGGGGACTGCTGAACAGCCTGCTTGGAGTGGCCGGCATCGAACCGGTATTTTTTCTCGGCAATGAACGCTTGTTCCCTTATATGCTCGTCGCGTCGGATGTCTGGAAAGAGTTCGGCTTCGGCACCATTATCTATCTGGCCGCTATTACTTCGATTAATCCTGCCTTGTACGAGGCTGCCGTCTGCGACGGCGCGACCCGGCTAAAGCAGACGCTGCATATTACGCTGCCCGGCATGGCGCCGATCATCGTACTCATGATGACGCTCAGTCTCGGCAATGTACTGAATGCCGGCTTCGACCAGGTGTTTAATTTATACAGTCCGGTCGTCTACCGGACAGGGGACATTCTTGACACGCTTGTGTACAGACTCGGCCTTCTCGATGCGCAATATGGTGTGGCCACTGCAGTAGGGCTGTTCAAGTCGATTGTCTCGACCTGTTTTATTGTCATTTCCTACCTGTGCGCTTACCGGTTTGCTAATTATCGCATTTTTTGAAGAAGGGGGCCGTGATCGTGTTTCGGAGCAAAACGGAGTCGGTATTTAATGTTTTTAATACCTTTTTTTTGATTGCGGCAGCCCTGGTTTGCGTGGCGCCGATCGTCAATGTGCTGGCGGTGTCGCTCAGCGAGAGCGCCGATGCGGCGGCTGGCGCCGTGAAGCTGTGGCCGGTGAATTTTACGCTGCGATCCTATCAGTTTGCTTTCGAAGACAAGCTGCTGCTTTCTTCTTATTGGGTTTCTATCCAGCGGGTCGTGCTCGGCTCGCTGATCAATATGTTTCTGACGATTCTGGTCGCGTATCCGCTCTCCAAGGAAGTCAGGGAATTCCGGTTCCGTACCTGGTACGCGTGGTTTCTGTTCTTCACCATGCTGTTCAGCGGAGGGCTGATTCCATGGTACCTGACGATCCGCGAGCTTCATCTGATGGATACGATCTGGGCGCTGGTGCTGCCGGGAGCAGTACCGGTTTTCAACTGTATCCTGCTGTTGAACTTCTTCCGCCAGCTGCCGAAGGAGCTTCAGGAATCGGCCTTCGTAGACGGCGCCGGACATTGGACGATCATGTGGCGCATCCTTGTCCCTTTGTCCAAACCCGCGCTGGCCACGATCCTGTTGTTCACCTGCGTCGGCCACTGGAACTCGTGGTTCGACGGCTTGATTCTGATGAAGAGGCCGGAACATTATCCGCTGCAGACTTATTTGCAGACGAAAGTGGTCAGCTTCGACGCCAGTGCGCTATCCCACGCAAGCAAGGAGGAATTGGCCAACCTGATGGCGGTTTCCGACCGGACGCTCAAGGCGGCGCAAATTTTTCTGGCGGCGTTTCCCATTATGTGTTTGTATCCATTCTTGCAGAAATATTTCGTCAAGGGCATTGTCCTTGGCAGCGTGAAGGAATGAGGCGGCTATGGACGTAAAGGTGAAGGTTCACGATGATGGAAGTTTTGATATCTTGGCCGGGGACATGAAGCTGCTCGACTGTTACCCGGGGATAGACGGTCGGCCCTTGCGCCCGGTGCAGGTGGGGGTGACACGCGGCAAGGATTATTGCGAAGCCGTATATACGCTGGATAGCCGGGAGCTTGGGAGGTCTGGGGATCCCAGGCAGGTTGTGGTCCGGATTGCGGACCGTTCAGACGAAGCGGGTGGCTCCGGGATTGCAATTGCAACCGAATTACGGGGATTTACAGCCGCACCGCACAGCTTCTATCCTTTCTTCCAGGCCAGGGCGGAGTCGCTCCCGTCCGTATATCGTCAAGGCTTCGGCATAGGAGCAGCAACCGGACTGATTGCCGCCAGTCAGCTGGCGCAGCAGCCGCTTGGCAAGGCGGAGAGCTACGGACTCGCCGTTCTGGGCGGGGGAGGACAATATTTGAGCTGCTGGGCCGACAAGCAGGACACCTACATCCACCGGTACGATATTCAGACTCTTGGCGGAGAGGAAGGGGGGATCGTCATTTCGGCCGGTTTCCGGATGGAACGGACAGCGGCGGGGGGAGCGGCAGTCTGCTTGCCACCGATTCAATTAAGTGGGTTCACCGATTTGGAACAAGCGCTATCAGCGGCAGCAAGCTCGATCGGCGCCGCCATGGAAGCGAGGACGCACCGGGCGCCGGCCTATCACTGGTGCTCCTGGTATTATTGGTACCACCGTTTCTCCCATCAGCTGCTGCGCGAATATTTGCCTGCATTCTCCAAGCTGCAGCCTGCTGTTCCGCTCCAGTCCATTCAGATCGACGCCGGATATTTCCCTTCCGCAGGGGACTGGCTGGAGTCGAATGAGCTTTGGCCGGAAGGGCTGGGCCCGGCATTCGCCGATATCGCGGACAGCGGGTACACCCCCGGCATCTGGATCGCTCCGTTTATGGTCGGCAGCCGCAGCAGCCTTTATCGGGACCATCCGGAGTGGGTCCTGCATGATTTGTCCGGACACCCGGTTATCGAATGGCGCTGCTACAATGAGCCGAAGGCGTGGGGTTATGCCGATGACGAATATTACGTGCTCGATACGAGCCATCCGGAGGCGATGAACTACATTCGAGGCGTCTTCCGCACCTTTCGCAGCCAGGGGGCGCAATTATTCAAAACCGATTTCATGCTGTGGGGCATTCAGGACAGCACGAAGGTCAGCCGGCATACGCCCGGGCTCACTTCCGTGCAATACTTTCGCCAGCTGCTCGAAGCGATTCGCGAGGAAATCGGCGAAGAAAGCTATTGGATCGGCTGCATCGCTCCGTTCATGCCCTTCATCGGCTATGCCGATGCCATGCGGATCGGCGACGACATCGGAGCGGAGTGGAACGACAGGCAGTTTGGTCCGGAAAATATGATCCGGCAAATCTCCGGCTGCAGCTATATGAATGGGCTGTTCTGGCAGAACGATCCCGATGCGGTGCTGCTCCGCGATTTCCACATCCATATGAGCGGGGCGGAGCTGGAGTCGCTGGCTCTGCTGCAAGCTGTGTCAGGCGGAACCATCTATACGTCCGATCCGCTGCATGAGCTTCCTCCGGAGAGGATCGATCTGTTTCGGATGATCGTGCCCGGGGAGAGGGTTGTCCGGGCACGCCAGCCTTTGCTTCATGAAGGGCGCAAGGAACTGGTTCTCACGCATGTGTGGCCGGAGGAAGGCCGGGCGCTCCTGCTGTTCTTTAATCCGACCTCGGAGCCGCTTACAGAGCAGTACGATCTGGAGCAGCTTACAGGTGTGAAGGCATGGCATGTCAAGCTGTGGAAGACGAAATGGGATAGGGATGTCCGGGTCGAGCAATTGATCGTCAAACTTCCCCCTCACGGCAGCCGGTTATACCTGGCAACACTCAGTAATACCACAGTCGATGATAATAGCAACCTATGGGCTTGGTGATCACAATACACTGCAGAAGGAGTGAGTTGAGATGACAGAAAATCGGAAGGCTTCACTATTTGCAAGGATACCGGCTATGGGGCGGAAAGGGGTTCTCGCAGGCCTGCTGCTCTCCCTGGCGATATTGGCCATGCTGGGGTTTGCTCAAGAAGGTCATGCCGAGGAGCTTGCCACGGAAGAATGGAAAATGGTCGAAATTTCGTTGACGGCCGGTGGAATGTACGCCAATCCCTACAAGGATGTGGATATCGAAGCGACTTTTACAGCGCCCGATCAGACCACGATGACGATGCCCGGCTTCTGGGACGGCGGTTCGGTGTGGAAGATCCGTTTTGCCCCGAATCAGGTTGGGGAATGGACGTATTCAACGTCCGCGACGAATCCGGCCGATACGGGTCTTCACGGACAGACGGGAAGTATCACGGTAACGGCCTACAGCGGGACGCTGGAAAGCTACAAGCGCGGTTGGGCGCTTAAGCCGAGCGCCAATGGCCGCTATATCACCTATTCGGACGGAACGCCTTTCTATTGGCTTGGCTATACCCGCTGGGGAATATTCAAGGGCGAGCGTTATGACGAGTCGAACGATGCGAGATTCGACTCACAGTTCAAGGGCATAACCGACCGGAATGTGGCTAACGGTTATAACGTCATACAGACCTCGCCGTTTGCGCAAATTCCTGCGGGATGGTGTTTCTCCGGAGAAGCCTGTCCGTGGAAAGATGATTATTTCACCGACATGAATCTGGATTACTGGCGTGACGGTGACCGCAAAATGGATTATCTTGCCCAAAGCGGCCTGATCGTGTCCTTCAATAATCCCGGCTTCAGCAGCGGGTATTACGATATCGCAAAGTTGGACGACGACAAGCGGATCACGAGATATATATTAGCCCGTTACGGGGCTTATCCGGTCAATTGGCTCTCCGGCACCGAGGTATTATGGACAGGTGAATACAGCGGCAACGTTGCGGCCAAAACCATATTTCAGGAAGTCGGATCGTACTTGCATCAGCTAGACCCTTACGAGCGGCTGGACAGCAATATGGATTTTTGGACCGGCAGCCCGTATGGGGGCACGTATCCCTTCTTCACTGAAAGCTGGTTCCGTTACATTAATAACGAGATCGGCCACGGTGCTCCCGTTAATGCGGATGCCTGGGCCAACCTGTACAACAGAGCATCCAAACCTATCATCGAGACGGAAGCAAACTTCGAGAAGATCGGCGACAATCCGGACTGGTATACGCGGCATGCGGCTTGGCAGTCCCAAATGGGCGGCAGCGCAGGATTTGCAACCAGCGCCCAGGGCATCTGGTATCCTTGCTGGACGAATACCGACACGCATCCGAATTGCATTTATTCGGGGACGGAATACGCTTGGAACGAGGCGCTCGATTTTGCGGTTACCGACAAGCAGCTGTCCTATATGAAGCAATTCATGACGGCGCTGGATTGGTTTGCGCTGGAGCCTAAACCGGACGCAATCGCATGGACGGGCGCTCCGACCGGCACGGATGCTTACAAGCCCGGCCACAAATCAAACGCTGACCGGTCGCTAGTTGTCGCTTATCTGCCCAAGCGAACGGCCATGTATACGGGCATGCTCCAGCATCTTGTTCCCGGGGCCGCTTACAGCCGGCAATGGTTCAACCCGCAGAGCGGCGTCTATACCGACTTGCCCGTTATGCAGGCGGACGCAAGCGGAACGGTTCCTGTTCCGGCGCCGCCATCGCTGGAGGATTGGGTGCTGCTGGTCCGGAAAACCGCAGGGGAAGATTCCGCAGCGGCCGGAGCGCCGGGAACGCCGGTGCTGTCGGATGACAACGGGCACGACACGGGAATCAAGGACGGTTCCTACAAGGTCACCATGAATATGTGGTGGGGGAATAACGGCACGGTCTATAAGCTTTATGAGAATGATACGCTCATCGATACGCAGGTGCTGACTGCCCGTTCGCCGCAGGCTCAGACGGTCTCGACGGTGATTAGCGGCAAAAGCAATGGCAATTATCGTTATTATGCCGAATTGACCAATATGCACGGTACGACGAGAAGCCAGGTTCTTGAGGTGCCCGTTACGCAGGCGACGCCTTCCCAGCCTGTACTGTCTCACAACAATTGGGATGGCGGCGGCAATTTCCAGGTGAGCATGAATATGTGGTGGGGCACAAGCGGCACAACTTACCGCTTGTACGAGAACGGTGTACTTATTGATACGCAAACGCTAACCGTCCGCACGCCCAATGCGCAATCGGCCGTTACTGCGGTTGCCGGAAGAAAGCCTGGCGTCTATGAATACCGGTGCGAGCTGGCGAACGAGGCCGGAGGGACGACGAGCCGGACCATCAAGGTCACCGTAACGCGGTAACTGTAATGCGCTAACCATAACGTGCTTATTGTAATGCACTACTGTAAGGCACTTACAGTAACGTGCTGGCTGGCGCGAAGTTGATGAAGATAAAGTCTGCTGATCGTACGCGTTGTTTGGAATACGATAAACGGGTCAGCGAATGCTCTTCTAATGAAAACGCGCTGCCGGTTGGTATTTTCAGTCTTTACTATAACTTGGAGCCTTAAAGGCAAAATGGAGAAGAAGCTATGAAAACATTTAACGGCGTATACACGGATGGCCGACAGGATCGGATTGTCTACCCATTGGGGGGAATCGGGGCGGGCATGATCGGTCTGGAAGGGACGGGAGCGTTGTCTCATGTATCCTTGCGGGGCAAGCCGGAATTGCAGCACCTGCCCTTGTTGTTCTCCACCATGACGGTGCTTGGCGAGAACCCGGAAGCCAGAATATTGGAAGGGCCCGTACCCTCCTGGAAAGTGTTTGACACCAGAAGCGGGCCTAACGGCGGAGCTGCCGGCGGGCAAAATGGCCGTCATTACGGCCTGCCCAGGATGAAGGAATGCTCCTTCACATCGCGGTTTCCGTTTGGAGACATTCAATTAAAGGATGAGACTCTTCCAGTCAGCGTGAGCCTGACAGGCTGGAGCCCGTTCATTCCGTCCGATACCGACCATTCGAGCCTTCCGGTGGCGGGATTGGAATACACGTTCAGGAATGAGTCGGAGCAGCAGGTCGATCTTGTGTACGCGTTCCATGCGTACAATTTTATGTCACTGGGATCGGGCGGGGCCGGGGTCAGACAAACGGAGGGTGGGTTCGTCCTCTCGCAGTCCCCAGTCGAGGACCAGCCTTGGAGCGGGGGCGCCTTCAGCGCTGTTACCGACCGGCCTGGCACAACCGTTCATACGAAATGGTTCCAAGGACCGATCTGGTTCGATGCATTGACGATGCTGTGGAAGACCATTGAAAAGGGAGGCAGTCTTCCGTATTCCGAACCTGAAGCAAGCGGCGGCAGGACGGGGCCTGGCGGGAGCCTGTACGTACCGCTGCAATTGCAACCGGGTGAAGAGAAGCGGATTTGCCTTCGGCTATGCTGGCATGTCCCGGTCACGGATCAAAGGCACGGCGCCGCAAGCCCGGAAGTGGAAGGCTTCGGAGATATGACGCATCGGCCGTGGTATGCCGGCAAGTTCGCCGAAATCGGTGAAGTAGAGGCCTATTGGCGCGAGAGCTATGACGTGCTCCGCAGCCGGACGGCAGTCTTCACTGACACCTTCTACCGATCCGACGTTCCGGATGAAATACTTGAGGCCGTATCGGCTAATCTGACTATCCTGAAGTCGCCGACAGTGATGCGGCAGCCGGACGGCAAGCTGTGGGCATGGGAAGGCTCCTTCGATACGGAGGGGAGCTGCTATGGTACATGTACGCATGTCTGGAATTATGCGCAGGGACTGCCGCATTTGTTCTCCGACCTGGAGCGCGGAATGCGGGAAAGCGAGCTTGCGGAGGGGCTGGACGAGACCGGTCATCAGGCATTCCGGCTTCCGCTGCCGATCGTCCCTGCCGTGCATGACTATTATGCGGCGGCAGACGGACAGCTTGGCGGCATCATGAAGGTGTACCGCGAATGGCGGATCGCGGGCGATCTGGAGTGGCTGCGCTCACGATGGGAACCGTTGAAGAAAAGTCTTCATTATTGTATGGATACCTGGGACCCGGACCGGCTTGGCGTTCTGGTGGAGCCGCATCACAATACGTATGATATCGAGTTTTGGGGGCCGGACCCGATGTGCTCTTCCATCTACATCGGAGCCTTGAAGGCTGCCAGTCTCATGAGCGTGGCGCTCGGAGAAGACGGCTCGGTCTATGCGGATCTCTATGCGAAGGGCAAGGCGTACATGGAGTGCGAGTTATTCAACGGCGAATACTACGAGCAGCGTACGACGTGGGAAGGTTTGCGGGCGGAGCTCCCGACGCTTGGCATGGATGCGGGAAACGTTCAGTATTCCGAGGAAGCATACGAAATTTTCAAGCGGGAAGGTCCCAAATATCAATACGGCCGGGGCTGTCTCGCGGACGGTCTGCTTGGGGCGTGGCTTGCCGCGGTATGCGGGCTGGGGGACATTCTCGATCCGGCACAAGTGAAGAGCCATCTGCTCAGCGTATACAAATACAATTTCAAGGCGGATTTGTCCGGGCACGCCAATCCGCAGCGTCCCGGTTTTGCGCTCGGCCGCGAAGGCGGCTTGCTGCTCTGCACCTGGCCCCGCGGCGGGGAACCCCTGCTGCCGCTGCAATACAGTCATGAGACGTGGACCGGCATCGAATATCAGGTCGCTTCGCACTTGATGCTCGCGGGCCACCGCGATGAAGCGCTGGAGATCGTGCGCGCTTGCCGCAGCCGGTATGACGGACGCGTTCGCAACCCGTTTGCGGAATACGAGTGCGGCCTCTGGTACGGCCGGGCGATGGCCTCTTATGCCCTGATCGGCGCCTATTATGGCATCCGCTATGACGCCGTCGAACGAAAGCTGCATATGCGGCATGATGCGCCGGACAATTTCCGCTGTTTCATCGCGACTGCCACAGGCTTCGGCATAGTAGGCCGCAAGGAGGGCGTTCCATTCATTGAGGCGGCGGAGGGAGTCATCGACGCAGCATTCATGGAAAGGAGCTAGCAGCAGCCCGCTGAAAGGGGAACGCCGAACCTTCCAATAAGGAGGGTTCGACCGTTCCTTTTGCGCATTCCGGTTGATTGCACCGGAGAACCAGGCGTATAACGTTCCACAAAGGATATGCGAATTCAGGAGACGCTTTTGTTATAATGTACGGGTACCGGCAGGCGCCGGCAACTTTAGTCGGAACAAAAGGGGACAACATTTTGGAGAGCGCTCTCATCTTTTGGCGAAAGTCGATTTTCACACGGCTTATGCTTACCTTTCTGCTCATTGTATCTCCTCTCTACCTGGTCGCGTTTTTAATTTATAACTGGGGGATCGGCAGCGTTAAGGAGGAACTGGAGCGGACGATGAAATCGCAGGTGGCTTTTTTCACCAGCAACCTCAACACCGAGGTTCAGCGCATTAATTCGCTGCTGTACAACACTCTGTACGATAGCAACCTCACCGATCTGGCTGACACGGTAACCAAAATGTCGGATTACGAAATCTACCGCTCCATCAACAACCTGCAGCAGCGTCTGTTAGTGCTGAAGAACAGCAATTTATATGTCAAAGATGTAACCGCGTACATCCCTTCTGCTGAAATGTTCGTCACGTCCAATGAGGGGGTGGGGAATGTCGACCCGGATGCGTTGGCTTTTTTCAATCGCGCGTCGACCAATTCCAAATCGCAGCTGCTGCAGTACCGCGGCGACTTTTATTTGCGCGCTTTACTGCCGCTGGATATGCGCTACCGCATGGAGAAGAAAGTCCATCTGCTGACGGCTACGTTGTCCATCGACCGGATCCGCGCCTCGCTGGGGCAGTTGGATACACGCCCCGGTGGAGGGACGGCGCTGCTGCTGCCAGACCGGAGCCTGGTCGGATTGCCCGGGGCGGACGAACAGCTTGCCGCCGCGCTCGGCGCTGCGCTGCAAGCTCTCCCCGACTTGTCCGGAAGCGGGAGTCTGACGTTTGCACAGGACGGCCAGAACTACTTCGCCGTTTATGAAACGTCCTCTTATCTCGGCGCGACGCTGGCCGTTTACGTGCATCAGGAAGCGCTCACGGAAAAAGCGGACCGCTTCAAGGGGCTGTTTCTGGTTTACTCCATGGCGGCCGTCTTGATCGTATTTGTCTATATGCTGTCTGCGTTCAAGTTCGTCCAGCAGCCGATGCTCAAGCTTATTCGCGCGCTCAGGCAGATGGAGAAGGGAAATCTGAACGTGGAGATCACCCATCGGAGCGAAGACGAATATGGTTTCGTGTTCACACGGTTCAACGGCATGGTGCGCAATCTGAATCAATTGATCGACCAGGTATACAAGCAGCAAATTTTGACCCAGCAAGCCGAGCTCAAGCAGCTGCAATCGCAGATTAATCCGCACTTTTTATATAATACCTATTTTGTTCTCTATAACATGGCGATGAGCGAGGATTACGATAACGTGAAGCAATTTACCCGTCAACTGGGTACCTACTTTCAGTTTATTACCCGCAATGCGGCGGACGACGTACCCCTTAAGATGGAGGTGGAGCATGCGCGGACGTATTGCGAGATTCAGAGCCTGCGTTTCTGGAACCGCCTTGCCGTCGATTTCGGGGAGCTGCCTGCAAGCTGCTCGGATACACTTGTCCCGCGGCTTATTTTGCAGCCGATACTTGAGAATGTATTCGAGCACGGATTGGCCGACAAGAAGGCTGACGGACTGCTGACGGTCGCGTTCGATGTTTCGGCGGCCGGGCTTGAAATCGTCGTGGAGGATAACGGGCCGCTCTTGCCTGATTCCGTTATCGTGCAATTGAACGAGAAAATGCTGCCGGGAGCATCTTCTTCCGAAACGACCGCGATCGTGAACATTAACCGCAGATTGCGCTTAAAGTTTGGCGACGGAAGCGGTCTGGTATTCCGGCATGGTGCGGAAGGCGGGCTGCAGGTACGCATTGTCATCGCATAATCCAAAGCGGAAAGGAGGATTCAGAGCGTGAAACGAATGCTGATCGTGGATGATGAACCTTTTATCGTCAGCGGGTTATACGAATTCATGATGCTGGGTTCAGGGCTTGAGCTTGACGTATATAAGGCGTATTCCGCAGATGAGGCGATAGACTGGCTGCAGCGAACGAAAATGGACATCGTCATTACGGATATTCAAATGCCCGGCATGTCCGGACTGCAGCTGCTGACCCTGATCAAGGAACGGTGGCCGCATTGCAAGGTGATTTTGCTCACAGGGTATAATGCCTTCGAATACGTCTATGAAGCGATACGCCATGACGGCGTGCGCTACTTGCTGAAGACGGAAGGACATGATGCCATTCTGGAACTTGTCCGGGCGGCAATTTCCGAAATTGAAGAGGCGCGCCAGACGGCCGATTTAATCGAGACAGCCAACCGTCAAATGCAGCTCGCTCTGCCGGTGCTGCAGAAAGATATGCTGTATGGGCTCCTGAGAGGCGAGCGGCTGCCGGCCGAGCGGCGCAGCAGGCGTTTCAGACAGCTGAATTTCCCCCTGCAGGCGGAACGGGATGTCCGCTTGATGCTGGCCCGTCTGGAATATTCAGGCGAAGCGGCTGACGGGGATAACCGCGACGAGAATGCGTTCCGCGTTAATCTCGCAATCAATCGCTATATCGGGGTCAAATACGAGAAGGCTTTTTTGATAGGGGAGGACGGTACGCTGGTATGGCTGCTCCAGCGGGCTGCATCCCTGGAGGAAGACATGAATGGGGACAGCGAGAGCTACCAGTTGAAGGGCAATTTGGAGCTTGTACTTGAGATGTGCGAGGAAATGACCGGCATGTCCGTCCACTTTCTGCTTGATGACAGGCGCGTAGCCTGGGATGAAGCCGCTGACAGGCTGGCAGCGCTAAGAAAGGAGATCTTCAGCTTGCCCGCGGTTGGCGGCAAGGGGAGCATAGCCGGGTACACCAACGGGTCCTCCCCGATGCCGAAGGCTCAGGCGCATGATGCGGCGCTGCTGCAAGTGAAAAAACTCGATTTGCTGGGCAGTTATCTGGAGACGGGGCAGAAGCGCGAGTTTTCCGATCTGCTGGAGGAAATGCGGCACAGTGCGGAGCGTGCAATCGCAGCCGACCTGCCGCAGGCCGCTCTTGGCATCTATTATCCGCTGTCGCTCATGCTGTTTGCCCATGTGCATGGGTGGAAAATGGAGGAACAGCTGCATGCGCTTCAAGAGCCGGATTTGCGCATTGCGTACAATCCGGCTTTAGCTCCCGACCGTGCAGGAGAGGTTTTCAGCAGGATTGCGGAATTGTTGTTTGAATGGAGGCGGAACGAACAGGATAACCGGGTCAATTCTGTCATCCTGTCCCTGCAGTCGTATGTACGGGACCATCTGGAGCAGGACCTGTCGCTCGTTCGGCTGGCGGAGGTGAGCCGGCTGAATCCCTCATATCTGTCCCGGCTGTTCAAGAAGGTAACCGGGATCAATCTGAACGCATATATTCAGGAGACGCGGCTTGGCAAGGCGGCGGAGCTGCTGCGCGAATCGGAATACAAGATATATGAGATTTCCAAAATGTCCGGATACGATTACCCGCCGTATTTTACGAAAATATTCCGCAAGTCGCTGGGGATGAGTCCGCAGCAATACCGGGACTTTCATGCCGGGAATCTTCCCGGTACCGGCGCCAGGGCCTAAAGTGGCTCAATTCAACACTTGAACAAGGATTGCAAGGTCTATTAATCCCGTTAACCGTTAACGCGGCTGGACATCATTTGATTATAGTGGAGCTGTTGTTAAATGAGGATTTGGAACAGCATGAACAGAAACGATGAAGGAGCGATTCATTGCCTAGGCAACGGGGAGCTGGCGGTTTACGAACAAGGCCCGAATATTATCCAGGTTTTCGGGCCCCCTTACAGTTCTCCGTCCTTCATGAAGCTGATGATCGATGAGACGGAAGAGATCGAGGTTCATTCCATAAGGGAAAAGGGAACGGCGATCTGGAGGCATATCCTCTTGAGACATCATCAGCCCATAGGCGAAATGGTGGATAGCGTTGATTGCGTTAATCCTTGCCTGATAAGAAAGATCACCTTAAGCGAACCGTTGAAGTTCAAGCTGGTCACGGAAAGCATGATTAAAGTCGTTAATCATTCGTGCCGTTATTCCGAATCGGCCCCAACATTTGCGCTGTTGGCCTTCGCCAAAGCGGGGAGTTTCATCTACGGCAATTACCCCACCAGGCATGAGAGGGTGCAGCAGGTTGTGGCAACGGGCTGCCTGGACCATATGGATCAACGGGAGAGCGAAGAGGGACATGTGCATGAATTGCGGTTCAAACCGGGAGAAAGCTGCATCTATATTATCGGTGGTCCAACGTATCCGGAATGTGTGATGAATACGGACAAGGCTCTGAAGCGGGATTACGCGGAAATGCTCTCCGAAACAAGAGAATATTGGCACAATTATGGTCGCCAGCGTATCGGGCTCGAGGGAAGGTTTCCGGAGAACGATCCTTTCTATCCGCTGCTGATGCAAACCATAGACGATTACGCCATTCTTGTGAAGACGCAGCAAGGCAGGGAAGGGGGAATTCTGGCCGGCCATAATTATCATCTCGGGTACATCCGGGATCAATATGGGGCTTTCAGATGCTTATTGAAGCTGGGACATGATCAAGAGGCCAAGCAGGTGCTGGAATTCTATTGGAATATTTGGTGCAGATACGGTTATTTAAAAAATGCGCAGGGGATCGGCCAGGAAGGGATATTCCATGTTCATGAAAACGACGATGTCGAAATTACGGCCTATCTGATTATTCAATCCTTCGACTATCTGAACAGCACGGGTGACGCTGCCCTCCTGCAAGAGATTTTCCCGATGCTGGAATGGGCTTGGCACGCCCAGTGCCGGCATTTGGTTAGGCATATGCTTCCCTTTAATGGGGATGAGACCTACATTGCCTGCGGGGTTCTCCCCCGGAATGTCATCGATGACGGATCGGCGGAAGCCACCATGCTTTTCATTCAGGCCGGCAGCATGCTGCTTGAATGGATTGCCGGCCATAAGCTGTGGGAAAACCCGAAGCTGGCAGAGAACAAGGAAATATTGAGGCTAACCAGGGAAAACTACCGCAGCAATTTCTGGAAAGATGGCAAGCTGATGACCAATAACCCGGACAGGAAATCCGGCTTGGAGCTTCCAGGATTCAGGCATGGAGTATGCGAGGGCTGCACCGGATTCGGATGGACGCAGAACAATGGTAAAGACCGCTACGTCTGTCCTTCCTGTCTGGCAAGCCAACCTCTCGAGCGCAGCGCAGACACCATCCATTATTTGCAATCCGTCAGCCTGATGCATTTCTATATGAACGCTTCTATATTCTCCGAATCGGAGTTGTCCGCGATGCTGGAGGAAGTGGTTGTCCAATACAAGCAGGACGGCAAATTACCCTCAAAGCCTGATAGTACCACAACATTGGGATATGACTATGGCCTCTTCCTTTACGCATTAACGAAAATGCAGCATCCGCTGGCCAGAGAGGTTTTCGAAAAAACGCTTTCCATACTGGATCCGGTAGGGGCATGGGCGGAATATTACGTGAACGGACAGCCACAGGGTACGCGTTATCGGCCTTGGGAGGGAGGAATGAACCTCGAAGCGGCAATGGCATATATGAGCGGCACAAGGAGAAACGGCTAACGCCTTCCTTTTTCGGCGGAGCAAGTTTCTTCTCTTAGACATATAAGCCTGGTACAGGTGAAAGCTTATAAAAAAATAAGCCAGCACAGCCGGTTTCCTTTCATTAAAGGGAGCCGGTTTTCTTATTGTACAGGCATGGCAGGGCTTGCTGAGCAGCCCGAATCGAAAGATTTTGATATCAAATGAACACTTCAAACATGGGTTTCTTAATTAATTTATATCATCTTAACAAACTGAAATTTCAATTTGCGGCCGTACCCGTTATGATTTGTGAGGTGACAACGCTTACACAACAAACGTAATTTACGAGGAGCGATTCAATGGTATGAACGGCATGTTCGAAGAACTGCGAAGAAACAAATGGTATTACCTCATGGCGCTGCCGGGTCTGACATTCTTCCTGGTATTCTGCTATTTGCCGCTGCCGGGTATTCTGATTGCATTCAAAGACTACAACTTTGCCGACGGCATATTCGGGAGCAAGTGGGTCGGGCTGCAGAACTTCGCGTTCTACTTTCAAGGCGATTATGCGTGGAGGACAACGTTCAATACGTTATTCATCAACGCCAACTACATTGTATTCGGCACGATCGTAGCTGTGGCATTCGCCATTTTATTGAATGAAATCAGAAGAAGTTTTTTTCGCCGAATGTATCAAAGTCTGATGTTCCTGCCGTATTTCTTCTCGGCGATCGTTGCAGGTAATTTCGTCTACTTAATATTCAGCACAAAATATGGCCTGTTTAACCAGCTCCTGCAGACGATGAATCAAGCCGCGGTTGACTGGTATTCCGCAGCCGGCTATTGGGTGAGCATTCTCGTCGGTGTTTTTATATGGAAAAATACGGGGTATGCCGTTATTCTTTATTTGGCCACAATCGTGGGCATCGACGATGAATTATATGAAGCGGCAGCATTGGATGGCGCAAACGGATGGCAGAAAATCCGCTTCATTACGCTTCCGCTGCTTGTGCCAACCGTCATTATCGTGACCCTGCTCGCCGCCGGCAAAATATTTTACGGCGATTTCCAGACCATCTACTCGATTGTGGGCGATAATGGACTGTTGTTTGAAACGACGGACGTGATCGATACCTACGTGTTCCGCGCGGTCAAGAACGTCGGCGACATCAGCATGCCGGCAGCCGTCGGATTATACCAGTCCTTGTGCGGCTTCCTCTTCGTGCTCGGCTGTAACTGGGCGGTCAAGAAGGTCAATAACGACAACGCGCTGTTCTAATCAATTCTTTTATAGTGGAGGGTACGATGACGGCATCAAAAAAAAGATTTTCCATCTCGCAGGCGATCTTTCATACGATTTTTATCGCATTCTGCACGTTCACGACGATACCGTTTCTTCTTACTATCATGGTATCGATTTCAGGGGAGTCCTCGGTATTCAAGAATGGTTATTCACTCTTGCCCGAGACATTCTCCTTGGATGCGTACCGGCTCTTGTTCGCCGGTGACGAGATCTGGAACGGCTACCTGATTTCCATTATCGTAACGCTGTCGGGAACCGTGCTCGGGTTATTTCTGAGCGCTATGCTGGCTAATGCCATGGCGATGCCCAAAGTGAAATACCGCAACGTCATTGCCCTGATTATTTTTATCACGATGATCTTTAATGCAGGGCTGGTCCCATGGTATATCTTCGTAACCAAATACCTGCATCTGAAAGATACGATATTCGCTTTGATTTTGCCGATGCTGATTAATCCGTTCAATGTGTTTCTGATCCGGAATTACTTTAAATCCTTGCCGCCAGCCTTGCTGGAATCGGCTGAGATCGAGGGTGCGGGCCCATTCTACAGCTTCACGAGAATACTGCTCCCGCTTTCGGGGCCGATTATCGCTACCGTTGCTTTGTTCATTTCCCTTGCTTATTGGAATGAGTGGGGACTCGCCCTGTGGCTGATCGACAGCCGGGAATTGTATCCGCTGCAGTTCATGCTGTTCAAAGTCCAGTCCATGATCAACTTTATGAGCTCACAGGGGAATACGATATCCGGCAGCCAGACGCTGCCCTCGGAAACGGCGAAAATGGCGATGGTGCTCGTTACGATTGGTCCGATTATGCTGGTATATCCCTTCATTCAGAAATATTTCGTGAAGGGTATTATGATCGGCGCGGTCAAAGGATAGGTTGTCTCCGTCTTACCGGGCGGTTCAACATACAAGCTTTACCATCATAAGGGAGGTTTATGATCAGTGAAAAGAAAGACATGGATTTCGGTTCTAGTAATGGCTCTTCTATTAACCGGGCTGCTCTCGGCATGCTCAAGCAAAGAGAACAACAGCGGGGATAAGAAGAATAATACGCAGAAAGAAGAGGGCAATGGGAATTCTGCAGAAGCGAATACAGGCAATTCTGCAGAAAAAGAAAAGAAGGCTAGCGGAACCGTCAAGGTGGTTCTACCCGGCGATGCGCCAAAGGATCTGAAGAATGTAAAGAAAGCCATCGAAGACAAGATGCATGCGGATGGCCTGGATCTTACTCTTGAATTCACTTACTTTCCATGGGATCAATACAACAACAAGCTCAATCTGATCGCGGCCTCGGGAGAAAATTACGATCTGGCCTGGACGCATGTCAGCTGGCTCTCCCAAATCGTCTCGAAGCATGTGGTTGCTCCGCTGGATGAGTGGCTGGAGAAGAGCGGCCAGGATCTGAAGGAAAACATTCCGTCTGCCAACTGGCTCAGCTCCTCGATCGATAATAAAATTTATGGCATTCCGACGCTTGTTCCGACAGCCGAGAATAATAATTTCTTCGCGATACGCGGGGACCTGCGGAAGAAGTACAATCTGCCGGAGATCAAGACATTAGCTGATTTCGAAGCTTATCTGGACGCCATTAAGAAGAACGAGCAGGGCATGGTACCGGTCGCGAACGACGGGACCCGGGCGCTTCTTCGGGAATTCGGCAACGTTTACCTGCCGCTTGGCGACGTGGGAGCAGGGCCGGGATATATCGATCCGGCTGATCCGGAGCTGAAGGTTCATAATTTCTATGAATCTGACATTTTCAAAAACATCGTGAATACAAAAAGAAAATGGTATACGAACGGTTGGATGCCAAAGGATGCCCAGGAGATCAAAGATCCCGAAGCCGCATTGAACAATGGCAAGCTTGGAGCCATCTGGTCCAACGTGTTGAAGACGACTGAACGTATTGATGCCTTCAAGAAAACGCTCCCGGACGGAGAGCTCGAAGATGTGTTCCTGAATCCGGAGAAGCCGAAGTATGTTTTTGATGCGGCATCGAACCTGCTGTCCGTCTTTGCAACCAGCAAGAATCCTGAAGGCGCCGTTGCATTTGTCAACTGGTTCCGCAGCAACCAGGAGAATTATGATCTGTTCTCCTACGGAGTTAAGGACGTCAATTATGTCATGGACGACAGCGCGATCTCGATCGAGGGCATTGGCGAACAGCAATCCTATAATCAGGTTTATTGGGCATGGGACGATATCCGGTTGAAGTACTTCAGCAAACACATCAGTCCGGACTTTGCAGGGACGCTGCAGAAGTGGGATGAGGGAGCAACCGAAGCGCCGACTCTGGGATTCCGCTTCAATGCCGATCCTGTCAAAGCCGAAATTGCCCAAATCAGCGCTGTTGAGAAGGAGTATGTGGATTCGGCTTATGCGGGATTCTCGGATTACGATCAGTTCTTCCCTAAATTCCAGAGCAAGCTGAAGTCGGCAGGCATTGACAAGGTCATTACCGAGATGCAGAAGCAGCTGGATGCCTTTCTGGCAGCAAAAAAATAAACGAAGCGGGGTTATAAAACAAGAAAGTTAAAAAATTGAAACTCAGGGAGGGATCTAAAGTATGCGCAAGATCAAGTCGGTCATACTTCTCGTGGTTTGCATGGTTGTATTGATCAGCCAAATGGCGTTCATGCCCCTTAAGGTCAATACGGCATATGGCGAAGAAGGAGCGGGTACAGCGGCGACAAATGGAGCTGCAGTGCTGCCTATGGAGGAACTGCCGGAAGTGGAAGTGGCGCCGGCAGGCGAACAGGTAATCGAAGGTGAGGGACTACCGGCAAGCGGACAGGTGGCCGAAGGTGAAGGGACGCCGTCTGGCGAACCGATAACCGAAGGTAATGAGCCGGTTGCGGGCTCCGACTCGGGAGCTCTGGCTGCGGCTGATGCATCCTCGAATCTGGCACTGGGCAAGCCGGTTACGGCAAGCAGCTCGCTGCCTCAGCATCCGGCTTCGTATTTGACCGACGGTCAGCTTAACCGGATGTGGTCGACCAGCGATACCGGCTGGCAGAGCAGTCCGGTCACCAATGAATGGGCGATGGTCGATCTTGGCGCCGCCCAGACCATCAAGCGCTGGACGCTTTACCATGGGGCAACCGGAACATGGGCGACCAAGGATTTTACATTGGAATACAGCACCGGTGACGACAGCGGGCCTTGGGAAACGGCGGATACGGTCGTCGGCAACACGGAGACCATTACGGACCGCATTCTGGAAAGCGGGATCCAGGCCAGGTATGTCCGGGTGCATGTCACGAAGAAAACGGCTGAAGGGGTGGACTGGCCGGCGGTCAGGATCAGTGAATTGGAGCTGTTCCCGCAAGCTGAAATTATCCCGGTTCTGACAGCTTCGCCAGGCTCGGGAACCGTAATGCCGGGTACGCAAGTAACACTTGGCAGTTCGCCCGGGACCTCTACGATTTATTATACGAAGGATGGTTCCGATCCGGTAACGTCAACGACCCGGATCAAGTATGCCGGGCCGATCGTGATCGATTCCGATTCGGAAATCAAGGCCGTTGCAGTCGATGAACGGGGAGGCGGCGTGAGCGAAGTGGGTACATATGCGTACCGGCTGCCGCAGGAGGACTTCTCCGACTATCCGAATCTGGCTCTGGGCGCAACGGCGACAATGACCGCAGCAGCAGGCTGGGGTAATGTAGCCGGACGCGCGATCGATGGCAATGCCGGGACTTACGCGCAGCCGGAGCAGAATGTATTATGGGATTTGATCGTTGATCTGGGGTCCAGTCAGCCGGTCAACTATGCCGTCCTTCGGAAAAATCCGGATCATGTCAATTACATGACCCGGTTTACGATCGACGTCTCGGATGATAAGCAGAACTGGACTACGGTAGCCGAGGAAAATGCCAATGATGACCTGAAGGATCAGGTATACAGCTTCACGCCGGCTAAAGCCCGTTATGTGAGAATTCATCAGCTGGAGAAGGTCGGGGGAGCTACGGCTATCTGGGAGTTCGAGCTGTACAATTCCGCTGTGGCGCTTCCGGTAGACGCCAGCGTGCAGCCGGGAACGGTGCTTGATGGTACGGCTGTGGATTTATTCGGCGAACAGCCGGGAGCTGCGATCTACTACACGACCGACGGCTCCGATCCGGTTACGTCGGTGACGAAGGCTACTTATGAAGGTCCTATCGTCCTTCATAGCATCGCGATTGGAACTGAAGTGAAGCTGCAGGCCTATGCCGAACTGGAGGGCAAAGAGAATAGCGAGGTCCGGTCGTTCGTCTACAAGATTGTTCCGCTGTCGGCCACGCCTCCAGGCGGCGATGTCGAGCAGGGAACTGCCGTGACGCTAGCCAGCAGCATGCAGGGCGCTGCTATAGCCTATACGCTTGACGGAACCGATCCGCAAACATCGCCGGGCAAGCTTCCGTATACGGATCCAATTATAATTGCGGAGGACACCGAGATTCGGGCTTATGTTTCTGATGGGACAAAGGCGAGTGAAACCATGACGATCCCATACTTCATCCTTCGCGATGAGACGAATGTGGCGTTGAATAAAACGGCTGCCGCCTCTTCCTCGGAAGCTTCCAAACCGCCTGCAAATGCGGTTGACGGAGAGACATCCAGCGCATGGGTAGCAGGCAATGCAGAAGCAGGCAATTGGCTGCAGATTGACCTGGGAGGCGACTATGAACTAACCGGAACCCAGATCACCTGGAATGAAGCCAAGAATTACAAGTACAAAGTGGAAGTGTCCTCCGATGCTCTTCACTGGTATTTGGCAGCGGACCGGACCGACGCTGTAGGGCGTCAACAGGTAAGAAGAGACAGGTTTCTTGAGACGGCAAGACGTTATGTGCGCGTCACCGTTACAGGAATGGAGCCTGGCACCAAAGCAGGTATAAGCGAGCTTAACATCTGGGGGGCTCCGAACGAGCCGATGCCGGCCGTGCCGGTCGGTCCGGAAACGAACGGCTGGCCCAGACCCGTTATTGTACCGCTTCCTTCCACGGTGAAAGGCGTATCCGAACCGATCGTCAGCCTGGACGGAACGTGGAAGTTTAAACAAAGTCCGGAGCAAGGCTTCTGGAAAGAAGGCTTGAATACGAATTCCTGGTCTGACGTCATTGTCCCTGCCAATCTTGAGGTGCTCGGATTTGATATCCGCGGGCCGCAAGGGGGAGACTGGTTCCCGGACCGCAATATCGAGAATGCCTACCAGAAATCGTTTCTCGTTCCGGCAGCCTTTGACGGCAATAAAGTCATGCTCCGTTTCGAAGCGGCCTTCAGCTACACCAGAGTTTGGGTGAACGGTCATTTGGTGCGTCAGCATCGAGGAGGTTTTACCACTTTCGATGCCGATATCACGGATTATGTGGTGCCGGGCGAAACAGCCGTCATCACGGTCGGTCTGACCGCCGAGACGGGATTTGTGGAATATCAGCATGTGCGGGGCTTGGTTGGACAGGTGAAGCTGTTCGCACTGCCAAACGAGCATGTGACCCGGCTGCATACGAATACCGAGTTCGATGCGACCTATACGGATGCGACATTGAGCGTGACGGTCGGTATGGAGCTCGGCGAAGCGAATCAGGCCGATGTGGAGCTTACGCTCACCGACCCCGATGGCAAACCGGTTTCTATCCAGCCTTCCGTGATCTCCTTGTCAAAGGGAACCCCTGAAGTGGCGGTTAACATTCCGGTAATCAAGCCCGCAAAATGGGATGCCGAGCATCCGCGGCTGTATACGCTTAAGGCGACGACGAAGGTTAATGGAGCTGCCGGAGAGACCGTCGTGAGGAAGGTTGGTTTCCGCTCGATAAAGATTGAAGGGAATAAAATGCTCGTCAACGGGAAGGAAGTCAAGCTGCGCGGCGTAAACTGGCATCAATCCTCGCCGTTGATCGGGATAGCAGCCGATCCGCAGCATGACCGCGAATCGCTGATCAAGCTCAAAGAAGCCAACGTGAACTATATCCGCGCTGCCCATTGGCCGCAATATGAATATGTGCTGGATATCGCGGATGAGCTGGGCTTCTATGTCGAACAAGAGAATTCCGTCATGTTCGTAAGCGACTCCCGCGCCAGTGACCCCAAATATTTAAACAACTATATGGGGCAATTATCGGAGACGATTGAGAAGGACCGCAGTCACCCTAGCATCGCCATCTGGTCAATTGGCAACGAAAGCGCTTGGGGCAGCAATCTGACGGCCAGCCATGATTATGTCAAGGCGATTGATCCGACAAGACCGGTCAAGTTCAGCTGGGGATTCAATGCGCCGGCTGGTTATACGGATGTGTTCAGCACCCATTACACGCCATACGGCCATACATTCGGCACCCATGACAAGCCTGAGCTGTATGACGAATATGCGCATGATTACACCTATTACGGTGATTGGATGGATGTTGATCCCGCCTACAGAGATTTCTATGGCGTAGCAATCAACCGTTTATGGAATGACTTGTACGAAACGCCGGGTGTATTGGGCGGAGCCATCTGGCATTCCCGGGATTTGCGCTTCTACGGTCCGGACGGCATCTGGCAGGGCTTCGTAGTCAGCTGGGGGATCATTGACGAATGGAACCGGGAGAAACCGGAATACTGGAACGTCAAGAAAGGTTATTCCCCTGTCCGAATCTATGCCGAAGCACTGCCGAACCCGGGTTCCAACAAGCCGCTGACGATCCCGATCGAGAACCGCTACAATCACACGAATCTAAACGAAGTCACCATTGAATGGAGCGTCGGCAAAGAAAAGGGAACAATCAAAGGCCCTTCCGTCCAGCCGATGAGCAAAGGTCAATTCACGCTCCCATCGAGAAAATGGAAAGATGGGGATTCCATTCGATTGAAGATTAAACGCAATGACGGTACGGTTGCGAATCCCTTAGTGGACGAATATGTGTTGACAATCGGACAGAAAACAGTGGAAGCTTGGGAAGTTAAAGGAACAGCGCCCAAGGTGGATGACCAGGGAAATGAAATTAAAGTATCGGGCAAAGATTTCAACCTTATCTTCAACAAGACCACAGGCATGATCCGCAAAGGAGACTTTGAAGGGAAAACCGTCATCACCGGCGGGCCTTATCTGGATATGGGATACACCTCGAAGCTTGATCCATGGGTATTGTCCGCAATCAGCCATACCCGGACGGATCAAGAGGCCGTGATAACCATCTCCGGGAAATACGGTCAAACAGGCGTTACCTTCAAGGTAAGCGTAGATGGAAAAGGACTCATTACGACGACGTATACCATCACGAATCCGCCGTCCGTATACGATGCTGTTGGTGTCTCCTATGACGCTGCAGCAGGCGCGGACCGCATCACCTGGGACCGGGATGGAACCTGGTCGTATTACCCGGATAATCAGCTGGGCAGAAACACCGGAACAGCTTACAAGAATCGTGCCGGCGGCGTAGACGAGTATGGGGTGAAGCCGGCATGGTCCTGGATCGAGGATGAGCGAAGCGGCTTGGGAACGACCGATTTCCGCTCCTCCAAGACGAATTTCTACTACGCATCGCTCATTAACGGAACGACAGGCAACCGGATTACTGCACAAGGAGATGGTACAGGATCGGTCAAGGCCTCTTTGAATGCAGACGGTTCGGTACGTTTCAGCATCCGCAGCAATTGGTCCCATCCTGCAGGATTTCCGGGGTGGGTGGAAGCGAATCCCGTTCAGAAGCCGATCGTAGTCAGCTCGGGCTATACGGGTACGGTTCGTATGAAAATGACGGACCGCGATTCCTTCGATTTCAAGTACGCCGACGCCCCTGTATACGTGAGCGATCTGGAATGGTCGAGCGCAACAACAGGCTGGGGCAGGGTGAAGAAAGACTTAAGCGTGGGCGGCAATGTGCTGACCGTGTTTGACGGAAAGGGCAGTCTTTCCTATGATAAAGGAATCGGTACCCATGCCCAATCTGAAATCAGCTACGCGATAGGCGGGAAAGGGTTCAAACGGTTCACAGCGACTGTTGGCGTCGATCAGGAGAACAGCGGCGGAAGCGTCATCTTCCAAGTCTGGGCGGATGGCGTCAAGCTGTTCGACAGCGGGGTCATGAACAACCGGACACCGGCTAAGCCTGTGGAGGTCAACCTGTCGGGGAGAAGCCAGCTGAAGCTGGTCGCTCTGGATGCCGGAGATGGTCAGGATGACGATCATGCCGATTGGGCGGACGCAAAACTCCTGAAATAAGGAATAGAAATGTGTTGCAGCTTGTCATGCCCGGTCTTCTTCTTCAGAGGAGGACCGGGCCTTATTTACCGTAACCGTATCATGGCAGGGAAAGGGAATTTACGGATCGATGTCAACTTAAAAGAGACTCGATGACCAAGGAGGTGAAGGTTAGTTGAAAATATGGAAGCTGAAGCCTTCATTGCCAAGAGGCAGTTACTTGTTTCGTTTCATTGCGGCGAATACGGTTGTTTTTGTATTGTGTTTGTTCATACTGGCCGCGGTCAATTATACATTTACGAACATGATCAGCGAGAAGCAGATATCGGAAGCGCATCAGCGGCTTCTCCATCAGACCGATGCCAGTATCGATAACTTGTATGAGCGCGTATTTCAGATCGGGGAACAGCTGCTAAGCGACAAGGATGTGATCAAGGGGCTGTATTCTACAGGGCTTGACCCCGGTGATTCCCTCTCGCTGGACCGCAAGCTTCGCGATGTAATCAATGCGAATGACTTCGTTAATTCCGTCTACCTTTATAACGGTACGACCAAACGGTTCATTCATTCCCTGCAGCAGGATGTTGACATCGCCTCAATCGATCCGGAGGCCAGCGGCTTGGTACAGGCACGCAACAATTTGGGCAAAATGATCTTTCTTCCTCATAAACAAGAGTATACCTACAATGGCAAGCGTTATGAGAACCGGATTCTATCGCTTATTTTCACTGAAACCGACGCCAAATCGGATTATGCGATCTTTATCAATTTAAAATTGACATCTCTGCAGGAATTATTTGATGAAATGGGTCAATCATCGGACTCGAGCTTTATGATCGCCGATAAGAACGGGGTCGTGATTGCCCGCAGCGACCAGCCGGATGCGTTTCTGGATTCCTCGGCCAGCCAATCCTTTGTGGAGAAGGTCATTCAATCCGGGACATTATCGGACAGCTTCGTCGATGCTACGAATGGATCGAAGTCGCTGCTCACCTACATCTATAACGATAAGCTGGAATGGTATTTGGCGAATGCGACCCGTTATGCCTATTTAACCAAAGACAGCTTTATTCTTCAGCGGAATATTGTTGTAGTGTCCCTGCTTGTGCTGCTCGTTTGTTTAATTGCCACCTTTTTTATGAACAGAAAAATTTACGGACCGATCAGCAATGTCATCCGGATGGTAAAAGGGGCAGCTCCGGTTCAAAGTCCACCTGACAATGCGGACGACGCCGAATATTTGAGCGGCGTATTCAAGAGCTTAATCGGCAAAGTCAGCTCCCTTGAGGATACGTCGTCCGAAGACCGCAAGCGATTGAAGGAAGGCCTGCTGAAGGATCTGCTCATGGGGCAAGGAACAATGGAGGACCGCCATGACTTTCCGCAATTGCTCGAACGGCACGGTATCCGCTTCGGCACTCATCCTCTTCGGGTATTTGCGCTGGTGCTGGAAGGAAGCGACCGGAGTGCGGAAGAACAAGGCGAGCGGTTGAAGCTGGTCAGGGAAGCAGTGTTCGAGCTGGCTCTGCGGGTATTCCATGAATTCGAAGCCATCGAGAAGGTGGATACCGGCTACCATTCATTCGTACTCATTATGAGCGACCTGCCGGAACATGCGCCAGGCGCAATCATGAATACCTTCATGCAGCAGGTGGAACGCATGTTGGGAATCCATATGAAGATCGGAATCGGCTGCCGGGCGGAGACTCTCCAAGGGCTGCCGGGCTCAATGGCTTCAGCGAAGGAAGCTCTCTCCTATGAATTCATCTGGCCTGATCTGTGTCTCTATGACTATGACACCATCAACAACAGGAATAATCCCCAACCCTTCCGTTACCCGGCGAGACTGGAACGGACGCTCTTTGATGCCATCAAGCTCAATGACGAGACTTCGGTGCGCCGGATCCTGCGCGATTGGTTTGAGGAGCTTGCGAACAATTCGGTAGCCGATATTCGCGGTGCGCTGCTTCAATCCGCTTTTCGAATCGAGAACGAGTTCAGGGGCTTGGCCGACTTCACGACGCTTCTTGCAAGTTACGACAAGCACACGCTGGAAGATGTCGTGAGCATATTTCCGCGGCTGGATGAGGTCGAGTCGTTCTATGGTGAGCTTGTCAATCACATCATTGCAGAGCTGCGGAATGACCGTCACAGGGACGCTAGCGGATTGGTGAACCAAGCCTGCGATTATATTGGCCAGCATTACACGCAGAGTGATTTGTCCGCCGATTCGGTTGCCGCGCATCTGGGAATCACGGCCCCTTACTTCAGCAAGCTGTTTAATGAGAATTTAGGTGTATCGTTCACTCATTATGTAACAGGTCTGCGTATGAAGGAAGCGGAGAATCTCCTGCTTGCAACGAATCTCAATGTCAAGGAAATCGGTGAGCGGATCGGTTTTGTCAACAGCTCTTATTTTATAACGGTTTTCAAGAAAAACTGCGGTTCGTCTCCCAATCAATACCGGCAGATGAAGAGGAAATCATCGTAAAGGCAAGCTGGCTTTGGCTGTCCATCCGAGGGGCAAGTGGGGCATATGCGCATGAAATGCAGGACAGGGCCGCCAGCCGCTTTGAGCAGCGGTAAATAGCGGTATTGCGCGTACAATATGATCATCTTCCGGAGGGAGATGGTTTTTTTGTGTTCAACGTCCTTGTTCCCTAAAAAAATGAAGGAAATAAAGGTATTTTTACTTTTTTTGTCGAATATGCAGGACATAACTTTTGCTCGAAATGAGCGGTTGTCAATCAACTGAAGGACGGGTGCAATCATGAAGAAGATAGAATTGACAAAAAAGGTAGTCAGCCTCGCAGTAGCGGGCTCGCTATCGTTATCCATGCTGGGAGCGGTAAATGTCGCGGCCGGAACGACAGACGCGGCAACGGATATCAGCGGCCATTGGGCGGAGCAGAATATCCAGCAATGGATCTCACAAGGATTGATCGAAGGTTATGCGGACGGGAGCTTCCAGCCGAATAAATCCGTATCAAGAGCGGAATTTATGGCGCTCGTGAACCGCGCGTTTGGTTTTGCGGAGACCGGCGGCGTCTCGTTCAAGGATTTGAAAGAAACTGATTGGAGCTACAGCGACATCCAAAAAGCCGTCAAGGCGGGATACATTGCGGGATTTCAGGATGGAACGATTCATCCCAATGCGCCGATTACCCGTCAGGAGATCGCGCTGATTATCGAACGTTTGCTGGATCTTACCCCTTCGGCTGCCGATGCGGACGTCTTCAAAGATGCATCGGTGATTCCTTCCTGGAGCAAAGGGGCGATCGGAGCCGTCCAGGCTGGCGGAATCATGGAAGGTTATGCAGACAATTCATTCAAACCGGCGAACAAGGCCACCCGTGCAGAGGCAGTCGTTATTTTGGAGCATTCACTTAAAGTGAAACCCGCACCCGTCATCTTCGACAAGGCAGGCACCTTTGGCCCCGAAACAGGCAGTGAGACGATAAAAGGGGATGTGGCCATCAGCGTGCCGGGCGTGACGCTGCAGAACACCATTATTGAAGGCAACCTGACGTTTACGGATGGAATCGGCGAGGGCGATGCGGTGCTTAACCATGTGACCGTGAAAGGCACAACGTTTGTGCAAGGCGGAGGCGCGAACAGCATTCACTTCGCGGACTCTGTGCTGCTGACGATTATCGTCGATAAAGCTGCAGGAACCGTGCGGATTGTTGCTGAAGGTACGACCACCGTAACATCGGTTCTGATGAAAACCGGGGCAACGCTGGAGGAAAGCCAATTAACAGGAGCAGGATTTACCGATGTACTGGTGAGCGATCTGCTCCCCGGGGACGCGGTTGTATCGCTTCTTGGCACCTTTAACGAGGTTGGCGTTTCCAGCACCAAAGCACGCATCGATATTCTAAGCGGTGATATTAAACAAGTTAACATTCAGGAGCATGCAGGTGAAAATACAATCCATCTCGGCAATGAGGCTAAAATTGTAAATATCATCCTCAATGCTGCGATCAAAGTTATCGGCGGCGGATCCATCGAAACAGTCGAAACGAGCAAAGAAGCCTTGGCAAACTCCACTTTTGAAACACAACCGGGCAAGACGGTGGATAAGCAAGGTGCTGCTGTTACTCCACCGGTTCCCCAACAACCGACTTACAGCGGCCCCACTCAAGAGCAGGTTGACCAACAAGCGGCAGACCTTGTAACGGCAATGATAGCCGCGCTTCCTACTAAAGCAGATTTGAAAATCGCGGACGAAGCGGCTATCGGGGCTGCCAACACCGCTTTCAACGCACTGAGCGCTGCGCAGAAAGCGCTGGTATCGGCCGATAATCAGAACAAATTAACGAATGCGGCAGCCCGCATTGTCGAGCTCCAGGCCGACAAGTCTGCTGCGGACGCTGTGATGGCTCTCATAACGGCCCTGCCCGATTCAACTGCGGTGACGCTGGACGAGCAAGCATCCGTAACAGCGGCGAAGAATGCATGGGATGCACTCACCGCTTCGCAGAAGGCTTTGGTTGTGAACCAGGACAAGCTCACCCAGGCGCTTGCCAAGATCGACGCGCTCCATACAGCAGTTAACGATGTTAAAGAGCTGATTGCCGCTCTGCCAGCTCCTGCTGTAATCACGCTGGACAATCAAGCGGCGGTAACAGCAGCCAAGAACGCGCTGGACGCGCTGTCTGCTGCGCAGAAGGCGCTTGTCACCAACCAGGACAAGCTGACGCAGGCGATTGCCAAAGTCGACGCGCTGACCGCAGTGGCGAACGATGTTACAGCACTGATCGCGGCCCTGCCGGAACCATCTGCCGTGACACTCGACGATCAAGCGGCTGTAAAAGCGGCGAAGAATGCGTTGGACACACTCGCAGCTTCACAGAAAGCACTGGTGACGAACCAGGACAAGCTGACCCAGGCGATTGCCAAAGTAGAAGCGCTGATCGTAGCGGCGAACGATGTTACAGCTCTGATCGCGGCCCTGCCGGCTCCTGCTGTAATCACGCTGGACAATCAACCTGCGGTAACAGCAGCCAAGAACGCATTGGACGCGCTGTCTGCTGCGCAGAAGGCATTGGTGACGAACCAGGACAAGCTGACGCAGGCGATTGCCAAAGTCGACGCGCTGACCGCAGTGGCGAACGATGTTACAGCACTGATCGCGGCCCTGCCAGAACCGGCCAACCTCACCCTCGCCCATAAGAATACGGTAAATGACGCAAACAGCGCATACGAAGCATTGTCTGCATCCCAGAAGACGCTAGTCACAAATTGGAGCAAATTAACGAATGCTTTGGCGCGGATCGTGGGGCTGGAGAATCAGCAGGCGGCAGATGCGGTTATCGCTCTGATTGGAGGGCTTCCAGTCCCTTCGAACTTAACCTTGTCCGATGAGCCAAGCGTCACAGTGGCGAACAATGCCTTTAACGCATTAACGGCGACCCAGAAAGCACTGGTTGCCAATCAAGACAAGCTCAATGATGCAATCGCCCGGCTTGCCGAGCTGAAGGCGGGCAAAGCGGCTGCAGACATCGTTACAGCTTTAATTGCGGCGCTGCCCTCTCCACCGAGCCTGTCCGATGAACCAAGCGTTACAGCGGCGGACAATGCTTATAATGAGTTAACGACAGCCCAGCAGGCACTCGTTACAAATCATGGCAAGCTCACTGTCGCTATCGACAAGATTGCTGAGCTGAAGGCGGACAAAGCGGCTGCAGATATCGTTGCTGCTCAAATTGCAGCATTGCCGGAAGTAGAAGCAATCATATTAGCCGATGAAGCGGCCGTCACAGCGGCACGGAGTGCGTATAACAATCTCACATCCGCCCAGCAGGTACTGGTCACGAATCTGGGCAAGCTTGTTCAATCGGAAGCCAGAATCACGCAGCTTCATTTGCCGCAATCATTAACGAGCAAGGAAATCGCCGATTTGAATTTCGAGGATATTTATGCGACGCAAGCAAGAGGCGAAAGCTACACCATTGCAGATACGAATTTCCAATCCCATCCGGTCAGCTTCACTGTCAGCGATGGCAATGTTGTCATTAATGTCAATCTTAACTGGGATATTCCGTTGAACGGTTTCACAAAAGGGCAGGTTGTAGGCTCAGCGGTAGAAAGCTTTATTCAGCAATATTACAATGATCACCATCTCGATCTGGGAACACGCACGCTTGCAGCTATGGGATTTGGGGATACCTTCTATATCATGACATTCGCTACAGGAACGCAGGCAACCGTTACGCTGGGTGGCGGATATTCCGCATTGTTTGCATCCAATACGTTCTCGGGTATGAACGATGTAATCAAGTCTCGTTCCTTTACGGTCAGCGATGGCACTCAAACGGTAACTATTTATCAAGACCGAATCTATGCCACTATGGACGCTCTTGTACTAGACATCAATGGGCAGCTTGAGGATTCCTCTTTAGGGGTTGTTGCCGAGAAGGTGGACGCGAGCCATTTCAGACTCAAGCCAAGCGCTTCCAACGGTCCTGTTCTCACTATTGGTGGAGAGGATAAAGAACTGTTCTTCAGTGAATTTCAAATGAACTAATACCGAATACAATAGATACTCAAAAAGCACCGGGCCTTTGCCCGGTGCTTTTTGTAAACTTTTTCATGCAGGGACATGGGTCACCTGCAGAATAATGGTCAATTCGTTGCCTTATCCCGGGCATAGTCCAGGAACCGTTTCGTTGCCGGCGACAGATAACGTTCCCTTTTGCGCACAAGTCCAATCTCGCAGAGCACGCCTTCGTCATCAATGGGCAGCCACGCCAATCCATCAAGCATGAGTCCATTTGTTTTGGGCAAAACCGATACACCAAGCCCGGCAGCGACAAAGCCCGCCACGGTAGTCAGATCCTCTGCTTCATAGGCTGTGGCAGGTGTAAACTTGATCTGGTAGAAGCAGGCGTCAACGGTTGCATTCAACCCGCAGTTGCTTTTGAGATTTACGTAGGGCTCACCGCTCAAATCCTGCAAGCTTATGGCTTCTCTGTCTGCCAGCCGATGAGTAAGAGGCACGACTGCATATAAAGGAATAGTGCGCATGTGAATCCATTCGTATGCGGATGATTCCGGGATCGTTGACGTGATGATCAGATCACATGCACCGGCTTCCAGTTGACTGCTAATTAACAAGTGGTTGCCCTGTATGAGATCGAACCGGATCTGCGGGAAAAGCTGATGAAATCCCCGGATGAGTACCGGAACAAACTCGGCGCCCAGTATATTGAGATAAGCCATGCCTACCATGCCGCTCGTAGAATCGGACCATTCCTCGATTTCCTGTTTTCCTTTGGTTATCTCCTGCATTGCACGCTCAACGCGTTCGGCGAACATCCGGCCGTATCGATTGACTTGCACGTTGCGTCCGCTCCGATCGAACAGAGGTACGCCTAGCTCGGCTTCCAGCTTGGAAATAGAATGGCTAAGAGCAGGCTGGGTAATGGATAATTCCTCAGATGCTCTTGTGACATGTTGAAGACGTGCTACCGTAAGAAAGTATTCAAGTTGGGTTAACTCCATTCTTTCACCCCTTTTCCATAAATTTAATGCATGTATTTACTAAAAATAATAAATTAGACGCATTATATCGTCAAGAGTAGACTCTTCTTATAGAGCAGCATAGACAGTCTGCTAATCGAGGGGGGACGGATATGGCGACAGCACAGCAATCGCAGGCAACGGTTCCGGTGACGCAAACAGGTTTAAAATCTGCACCGGATGCCAAACGGAAAGGACTCGTATTTTTATTAATTTGTTTTGGAATATTTATGGTATATCTTGATTCCACAATTGTTAATGTGGCGCTGCCTCATATGGGCGAATATTTTGCCGCGAATCTTAGTGGTATGCAGTGGATCGTCAATGTCTATACGTTAACGTTCGCCTGCTTCTTACTAACGGCAGGCAGTCTGGGTGATCGATGGGGACATCATAAGCTGTTTCTTGCCGGGATGGTTGGTTTCACGATTTGTTCGATCTTGTGCGCCTTATCGCAAAATTATGAGCTGCTGTTGGCGGGCAGGGCGCTTCAGGGATTGTTCGGATCATTCCTTGTACCGATGTCATTGGCACTCATCCGGCATTTATTCCATGAACCTGCAGCAAGAGCGAAGGCGATAGGCTTGTGGTCCGCTATCGGCGGCCTTGCATTGGCGGCAGGTCCGCTGCTCGGCGGAGTTCTGGTGGAAAATTACGGCTGGCAGAGTATCTTCTGGATTAATCTTCCGGTAGGTATTATCGTTCTCATCATGTTGGCGCCAATGATTCCCCATACAGCTGTTCAGACAGGAAAAAGCATCGATTGGATCGGTCAAATATTGATGATCCTATCGCTTGCCGCTTTGACCTATGCCTTAATTGAAGGTGGCTCCAGGGGATGGGGTTCAGCAATCATTCTGTTGCTGTTCGCGGCGGCAGCCATCCTTCTGCTTGTTTTCTTGGCTTGGGAAGCGAGCAGGAGAGAATCCTTGCTGCCAATGTCACTATTTCGCATTCCCATCTTTGTCGTGACGTGCATCGTCAACTTTCTCGGATTTTTCGGCCTGTATGGCGTTATCTTTCTAATGACGCTGTACTATCAAATGGTTCATGGTTACTCTGCCACAGAAACGGGCGTACGCTTCCTGGCGTTAACGGTGAGCATCATGCTCGCATCTGTTTCTGGCAGTTTATTATCGCAACGATTCCATCCCCGCTCATTAATTCTGATCGGATTGGCTCTGGTTGCAGCCGCACTCTTCGCTTTAACGACCATCCATGCGGACAGCGGATACGGAACTTACTGGTGGTGGCTTTCGCTGCTGGGCATAGGAATTTCCATCGCAGGGGCAGCGGGAACAGTGGCGATGATGGGTTCTGTCCCGCCGGAGCTTGCGGGAACCGCTTCGGGTGTCATGAACACCTTCAGACAAATAAGCGCTGTTTTCGGAGTAGCAGTATCGGGAGTGCTCGTTACCAGCAGGCTTCGGGAAGGCGTAACGGAGGTCCTTCAGCAGGCTCCTCTGGGAGAAGAAGCCCGAAGCGGGCTTTACGTTCATCTCAGCGGCGGAGAGTTGTCGGCAGCCGCCACAGCACCTTTGTCCGCAGAATGGAAACTGCGGATAACGGAAATTGCAGGCCGGATGTTCATAGAAGGCATGCATAACACTTTTATCGCGTCGGGTGTGGCCGGGCTGGTCGCCGGGGCTTTGGCGCTTCTGCTGCTTCCTGGGCAGCGTAAAAATCTGAAGTAATAACCTAAGATGAAACACCCCCGTAAAAGAAATACGGGGGTGAGTCCGTTTAATAATAGTAATCTTGTAACCACGGCTTATTCCTAACGCTCCGCCTCAACAGGCTGAAAATAACTGATGGCAAGGCCCGTCAAGCCGGATAAAACAATCCCTCCTGTCCAGAATTCCACATTCCAGGCGACCCCCAGCCAAATTTCAAGAACGAGATAATATCCGCTGGCAAGCAGCAGTGGGATCAAGACAAAGAAGCTGCGTCGTTTCCAGCCCCGATCTGCGTATAGATTCCAGCTCCGATACAAGGCATCGGCAGCCAAACCCGTTATGAGGCCTACGGCAATCATTGAGAGGGATGGATACAGAACATACATCAAGCAGAATGGAATCAGGAAATAGAGGGCGATGGAGCCGAAGGGAAGACGCCGATAGGAGAGCAGCCACAGCAAGGGCAGCAGCAGAAGAATGATGGTTAGCAGCAGACTGCTTATTCCGTCAGTCAGCACCAGATCGCTTGAGGTGAACTGGGAGGGGGAATCCTGGCCGAAGACCCAGAAGCCCATTCCGAAAAAAGCGGCGAAGCTCACGCCGAGGGCAAGTGAGATCACGGGAATAATCATCGATCCTAAAGAAGGCGACTGCGGTAAGGTGTACTTTAACGCACGGAAAGGCGAAGTGACAATAAGTGTGCCGCCTGCAAACAGCAGCAGATGTGTGGGACTGTAGAGGGCTTCAATGCCTACCTCGATGCCGAAAATAATATGCCAGGTCATATCTCCGATTCCGCCGGCGCCGAATATCAACACACCCAGTATCCCTGATCGATAGCCGAGGGGTACGGTGTTCATCCAGCTGAGGCCCAGCTTTCTCCCCCGCGCAACCAGCCAGCCCAGCCAGACGGCACAAGCTAAATAGCCGGTATATAAAATACCATGCCAGGGGGTAAAGAAGGTTTCGAGCGAGCTGTCCAGATTGGTGTGCGCCCAGCCGTCCACAAAAACACCGATAATGAGCCAAAAACCAAAAAGCATGGTAAACAGATGTCCTTTGGTGCCGATCCCGGTATTATTGCGCGTGATATTCACGTTAGGCTGAGTAACTGGATGCCCCATCAAGAAACAGCTCCGTTTCTATTCTGATTTGGGATTGCTCAGGCCAGCATACGGTCAAATAACGGTGAAATTGACCCCATAGAAGGACAAGTCTAATTTTCCTGCCACACGCAAGGAAGCAAGGTTCTCCCTTGAGGTGCTGTATAACGGAATGCTCCCCATCTCGCGAACCGCCACAGCCCACCCGGCGACAACGGTGGCTGCATAACCTTTTCCGCGAAACATATCCAAGGTTTCAAGACCAGCTTCATGAGCGCTGGATGTAATGCGGACGCTGCGGCAAATCGAGACAAGCCGGTGTTCGTGGACGAGCGCTATACAGGGCTGCCCGTAATCGATTTCTGAAGCCAGCCATTCAAAGCCATCTAGCTGAAAATCCGTAATATTGCTGCGTGTGATGCTGACAATTTGCATGTTTGGGACGGTTCCATCAGGAATAAGATAACAAGGTCCCATCGTGGAGCGTTCACTTTGCAGGAGCTTCATATAAGTCTCGAAATGTTTCGGCATCGTCTGGAAATCACGGATGGCCGGTTCGTCAGCGCATAATCCCTCCAATTGCCCGATAAGGTTCTCCGGGACATCATACCGGAACCGGCAGAGCGTCTCTCCCTCCATCGTCCGTCCGAGGAAAAACCGCGGAGCAGGGTCCTCTCCCGGCCAGGGCTCGTTTATCGTTCGAAGCCGCATCTCCGGATCGTGGGTAAACATCGCCTCTACGTGGAGCTCCATTAGCTCACGGGTGGTTGGTGAGAGGAACTTCTGATTGCTCATAATTCCATTCCTCCAATCCGTTGGAATTTCGTTCCTTACACCTCTCTATCATAACAACGATATCCAAAGTTTACCAGATATTGTTTGTATTATAGCGGTGATTCAGATCCCTGGCGGAAGCGCCCGTGATATGCTATATATTAAGGAATGGACGCTTCCCTATTATGGAAGCGCAAAATAAGCGGCGCTCAGAAGGTGCCGCTGCTTTTTACGAAAATATGGATAAGGAGAGGGTTGCAATGAAGGTTAAACGAATCGTCGCCAACATCGATACACAGGATATTGCGGAAGCCAAACGATTTTACCAGGATGTGCTCGGTCTTGATTTAATGATGGATCATGGTTGGATCGCAACGTATGGTTCGGGGGAGGAGATGGGGGTTCAAGTCAGCTTCGCTTCACAGGGCGGCTCCAACACGCCAACGCCGGATCTGTCGATTGAAGTGGATGATGTCGATGATGCCCTGGAATGTATGAAGAAAGCCGGATTCCCGATTGAATACGGACCGGCGGATGAGCCTTGGGGCGTTAGGCGATTTTATGTCCGCGATCCTTTTGGCAAGCTGGTCAACATTTTGGCCCATGTTTAAGGGGACACCCCCTTGGGGGAATAAGGGAGGCTTATCCGATGATTCTGGAAACGCAAAGGTTAATCTTACGGGAATTTACGGTTCATGATTTGGAGGATATCCATGTCTATGCGTCAAATCCGATGGTCGTCAAGCATATGATGTGGGGGCCAAACACCAAAGAGGATACACAGGATTATATGGACCGGGTATTGAGCATGCAGAAACAGGAACCCCGTCAGGAATTTGAATTAGCGGCAGTCATAAAGGATACGAAACAATTGGTCGGCGGCTGCGGCATTTATAGGAGCAAGCCCTCCCAGGGAGAGATCGGCTATTGTTTTCATTCCGCTTTCTGGGGAAAGGGTTTTGCATCGGAGGCTGCAGACAGGCTGCTTGAATTTGGTTTCAGCGAGCTGGGACTTCACCGGATCTTTGCGACCTGCCGTCCGGGCAACCTCGGATCCGCTAAAGTGATGCAGAAAATAGGGATGAAATACGAGGGGCATATCAGGGAACATATGTGGCATAAAGGGAGCTGGCACGATTCCTTTCAATATTCAATCCTGGAGAATGAACATCGGATTAAAGCCTGAGGGAGCGCGCTGGACAGAGAGGTCCGTCGACCGTCGATTTCATAGTGTGGCTGCGGCACCTATTAACAATGCGGCGGCCGCTTGCCGGTAGAAATACCGGAAGCGGCCGCCGTATTTGGGTTGAAGGACGTGATTCCGATTTACCGTTAAACAGCGTCTGATAAGGCATTAAATTGCTCATCGGTCAGCTGGATTTCGGCGGCTGCGACATTCTCTTCCAAATGAGAGAGCGTTGAAGTTCCCGGGATCGGCAGCATAACCGGCGAACGTTTCAGCAGCCAGGCCAGAGCAAGCTGGGACGGCTTGGCGTTATGCTCTTTGGCGATCGCATCGAGCGGGCCGCCTTCTCTGGCCAATGCGCCGGTTGCCAGAGGGAACCAGGGGATGAAGGCGATGTTGTTGGCTTCCGCATATTGCAGGACCGGCTCGGCATCGCGTTTAGCCAGATTGTACAAGTTTTGCACGGAAACGATTTTGGCGATTTCATTTGCCGCTTTTAACTGATCGACCGTCACTTCGCTTAGTCCGATATGCCGGATTTTGCCTTCCTTCTGGAGCAGCGCCAGTTCCCCGATCTGTTCCTCCAGCGGAACCTTGGCGTCAATGCGGTGGAGCTGGAACAAATCAATCCGCTCCAGACCCAGATGGCGCAGGCTCAGTTCAGCTTGCTGACGCAAATATTCGGGGCGGCCGACCGGGCGCCAGTCATCAGGGCCGGAACGTGTAAGGCCCGCTTTAGTCGCGATGACAAGATCATTCTTATAAGGATGGAGAGCTTTCTTAATGAGAAGCTCCGAAACGAAAGGTCCATAGGAATCGGCCGTATCAATGAAATTCACGCCAAGCTCCACGGCTCGGCGGAGAACGCGCAGCGCTCCCTCGGGATCCTTTGGCTCGCCCCAGACGCCCGGTCCGGTAATTTGCATAGCCCCGTAGCCCAGACGGTTGATCGGCAGATCGCCACCAATCGAGAAAGTTCCAGATGCAGCAGCTGGTTGATTAGACATGATATAACCTCCTAATATTATCAAATAGATAGTACCTATACATCGTATAGCTTATACACGGCATATTGCAAATTTTTTTCAAAAAAGGCCATCCCGCGTTAAATAAGATCAGGACAGAATGGAGCCGCTTTTATGATACACTAGGGGATAGAAGGGAGTTGAAAGCTGTGGTAAAAATTCAAATCACATCCAGAGGCATTAAAAAAACGCTGAGGAAATTTGACTATTTGCAAGCAATCGCGGAGTATATCTGGAATGGTTTTGATGCGAAGGCAACGGTTGTCGCATTTAAAGTAGATTGGAATGCTTTAGGCGGTATCGAGAGAATCATCATATCCGATAATGGTTATGGCATCGATCGCAAAGTACTGGAGCGCAAATTCACTCCCTTTTATGAATCGGAGAAGCAGATCGATCCGGCGAACCGCGTGCGGATGAGCTCGGCGATGCATGGCAAGAATGGGATTGGCCGGCTGACCTTTCATAGCTTTTGCTCTCAGGCCGTATGGACCACAACGTACAAAGAAGATGGTCTTGAGAACCGGACCTATTCCATTCACATCGCTTCCGAGAGCCTGGACACCTATAACGTGTCGGACGTACCGGCAGCCCACGATAGAACCGGCACCACCGTCACCTTCGACCATATTCACGAGGACATTGATTTAGCGGAATTAAGGCAATTCCTAAGCCGAGAGTTCGGGTGGTTTCTGGAGCTTCATAGCGGCAGGAAATTTACTGTCCTCATGGAAGACGGGAAGCCGCTGGACTATTCCGGCATTATTGGAGACCGGGAAATGCGGGAGCTGGAGCATCCGGGGACCAAAACCCGGTTTGCCGTGAAGTTCATCCGTTGGCGGGAGAGAATCAACCATGAATACTCCAGGCTTTATTTTCTGGATTCCAGGATGAAGGAAAAATACAAGCAGCCCACAAGCTTCAACAATAAAGGCGATTCCTTTTACCATAGCGTCTACATCCAGAGCAGACTGTTCGACGACTTCGATTTTATGAGCGAAGAACAGTATGGGCAGCAGGAGATGGCGTTCGGTTTAAGCCGGAAAAACGAAGCCTTTCAATATTTGCTCGAGGAAGTCAACCAGCTGATCAGCGGAAAAAGAAAGCCGTTTCTCAAAAGCTACTCCGATATGGTACTTACCGATCTGGCAGCAGCCGATGCGTTTCCTTTCTTCGGGGATACGCCGGAGGGCCGCGGACGCCGGGAAGAGCTGGAGTATCTGATTCAGGAGCTGTACCGGATCGAACCCCGGATCTTCGCCCGTTTGAACCCGGAACAGAAGAAAGTTCTTGTACATCTGCTGGATTTGAGCATGCAGACCGCCGACCGCAAGCGTTTGTTTGAAGTGCTGAGCGGCGTAATCAGGCCGGAGGGCCCGGAGCGTCAGGAACTGGCCGGATTGCTGGAATCGGGGGAAGCGGCATTGTCCGCCGGATTGGACTAATCCGATCTACCCGGGATTATCCCTTCAACTTGTTCCTGTATTCCGTAGGCGACAAACCGATCATTTTTTTGAACAGGCGCGAGAAATAGTAGGGATCCTGGAAGCCGAGGGAGAGACTGATATCCTTCATGCTTCTGTCAGTCAGGTCCAGTAGCTGCCCGGCACGCTGAATTTTCATACGCAAATAATAATCGATCGGCGCAAAGCCGGTCGATTGTTTGAACAGGTGGTTCAAATGCTGCCTGGATATCCGGGTGTGGGCAGCGAGCTTTTCGAGTGTCAGATTGGATTCCAACTGCTCCTGCATGAATTGGATAGCCTGTTCGATATGCCGCTCCGATCTATCCCCGCCTGCCCCCGCATTCATCAATCCGGCAAAGCTGAGCCAGTAACGCATGATCTGCGAGACATGCACCTGATGATCCATCGAATAAGGCTTGGCTGATAAAATATCATAACACTGCTCGAATAAATCCAGCAGCTTGACGGAATGGCTGAGCGTCATACGCAGCTGCCCGGCCTCCGTATTCAGGCTGCCGAAGAAAGCGGCGGCATCTTCACCCATCAGATGAAACCAGTAGATGCTCCATGGATTGTTCTCATCTGCACCGTACGAGTGCGGCATGCCGGCCGGAATGACAGTGAGGGTCTGAGCGGTCACCCGCACGGACGGCTGCGAACCTCTGGTAATCCATCCTTCTCCGCCTGCACAGTAGATAAGAATATGCATCTCACAGCCTAAGGGCCTATCCCTGTAATGATGGCGCGCCTTCGGAAAGTATCCGATATCTGTAATGTACAGCTGCCGGATCAGGGGGTGAGCAACCATATCCTTTAGAATATAGGGAGGCAGCACGATGATTTTCTCCGCTTCAAAGCCATCCGCTTTCCTCTCCATCCTTCCGCCTCCTTGAATGAGCTTGTCTTTGCATTCTACCGAAAATAATCCATCATGTACAGCTGATTCATGCTTCTTGTTTACATTGGAAGGATTACCCGCGACGATGGGGAATATATGTCTTTAACAGCCTGAGTAATTAACACCCTAAGAGTTATTGCCAATAATCGAACATTAAAGACGGGAAGAGGAGATAAGGATGGCGTATCAGTTGGAGTTATCGGGCCCGGCTGCCCACCGGGTATATCAGCGTGACGAGCGGGACCGGGCGGATATCGCGTTCTCGGTCATTGTACCGCAGCAAGCAAGCGGCAGGGCAGAGGGCCGGATATCGGCCGGAGCTTGGAGAAATCTGGGTCTGAGCGGTGGGGGCGGGGAGTCCTTCACAGGGAGAATTGAAGGCGTGCCAGTTGGCGAGCATGAACTCCTTGTCCGCATTGTCTCTGTGGATACAGGGGAGGTCCTGGCCGAAGGCGGTATCGGCCCGGTCTATGTCGGCGACTTGTGGGTAATGGGCGGCCAATCGAATATGGAAGGCTGCGGGAAACTGATTGAAGTGGAAGAGCCGCAGCCTGGAGTCAGCTGTATGTATATGGGGGATCATTGGGGCTTGGCTGAGGAGCCGCTCTGTTGGTTGATGGAATCGCCCGATCCGGCGCATTGGCAGTTCCTCCCGGAAGGAATGGACGTGACGGAAGAGAAGCGCGGCGAATACATCCGGGCAGCCCGGAGAGATCGCGTGCAGGGAAGTGGACTTGGATTGCCCTTCGGCAAAGTGCTGCTGCGCCACACCGGCATTCCCGTCGGTCTCCTCATGGTGGCGCATGGCGGCACGTCGATGAGTCAATGGGATGCGGAACTCGCGGGCGAAGGTGGACGGTCGCTTTATGGAGCCATGCTGCGGGTTATCCGCGAAGCAGGCGGCAAAGTGAAGGGCTTCCTCTGGTATCAGGGCGAAAGTGATGCCGATGAAACGGCTTCGGAGCTCTATTACGACCGGATGATTCATTGGACGGCCAGCTTAAGACGCGATCTCGGCGACCCGGAGCTGCCCTTCATCTATGCGCAGTTGTCCGTTGTGACCAATTGGCCGTTCGAAGGCCCCTGGAATAAAGTTCAGGATGATCAGGTCCGCCTTGAAGAGGCGCTGGGCCATGCTGCCGTTGTTCCGACCATTGATGCCTCCTTGGCCGATTCCATCCATCCCGATACGGATTCCCTCCGCGATATCGGGCACCGTATGGCCTGGGCTGCGCTTCGGCTGGTGCACGGCCTGAACCTGGCCGAGCCTGGCCCCCGCTATGCTTCAGCCGAGTGGAATGCGGAGCGTACGGAGCTGGCTGTATCGTTCAGCGGAATCAACGGCCGGCTCGTACCGGTCAAACGTGTTTTTTCCTTCCAGCTGACAAGCGGCGGTGAGCGTCTGCCGCTGGAAGCGCGCCTGGATGAGTCGGGGGAGCGTGTGATCCTCCGGCTGGACCAGCCTGCGCCGGAGTCCTGCCAATTATGGCATGGGCGCGGCCTCAATCCGATTGTGAATGTACGGGATGAGCGTGGAATCCCGCTGCTAGTTTTTGGACCGCAGTCCGTTTAGTGTTAAGCCTCCCGTTTCCGGGCCTGGCGAGTACCTTCAAGTGAATTAGAAGACGTCCTGTTTCCGGGGCGTCTTTTTTTGTGTTCAACAGCGGACGTCCTTATAGGGGTACTGCCAATAAAACGCAGGGAGTTCGACGTTAAGCTGCTCTTCCTTAAAAAGAAATACGCTTGGTTAGCGAACTCCGTCTTGAAGTTTTTAAAGGTTGCCTCTGCAACGGCATTATCGTAGGGAGAGCCTTTTCGGCTAAGCGAACGTGTAACGTTAAAAATTGTCAACGCTTCAAAAAACGGGATTATTATCTAATTCTACCAGGATCGGTATGAAACATTTGAATGCGATCTAACCTCGCCGAGATGCTTGCTACGCCTTCTTCTTTGAAGGTTCCTGTTTGTTTTACTTAAAAAAATGCATAATCTCGTCTGGCAATTTGCTCTCTGAATGAGCTATACCTAAGTGCCCATCCTTTTCATATATCCCATAATTATGGCCTAACGAGTCATCCCCAATGAACAGAACTGTGTATTCGGGTCCATTTTCTGATGGAAACTTAGATCCTTCTTGGTTAAATAGAACAAGAAATGAATGTACATCTTCTCCTTTTAATTCCTGCAGTAACGTACTACCATTATAAATTTTGATCTGTTTTATTTGTTGATCGTCTATTTTTGGATAGTGGGCTCTTCCATCTTCACCGTTCAATACATAGACGAGAAAACCAGAAAAATTCGTTAGTACGCCTGAATTTTTATCGGATTTAACTGCAATCACATATTGTTCAGGGTAGCCGGCAATTTTATAAACAGGAGTGCCTTCTGGTATTACTGATCCACTTTCCACTTTACCAATTTCTGAAATTTGCGAATTGTTAGCCACTGCTAATTCCCAAGCGTGAATGTAATGTTTCCCCCCGACATTGACGTAGTCGGCGAGCTCTGTTTCTGTTTCCATTTCAGGCCCTGGTGCAGGATTCGGTTTTAATTGTGAACAACCAGTTATCAAGGTAACAAAAAGAAGGATATAAGAAATTCTCCTCATCAAATCACCTCGATTTCTAGACGATTACTCATTCTAAAGGGTTGCAGGGCAACTACACTATTCTACCCGTGGTTCTTCTTAATCATCGCTTGTCTACATAAAAGGGAAATAAGATACCCTTGTCCATTTTGGACTAGGGTATCTTATTTCATATGTCGTTTACTTCTCCATCAGGTAAATGCAACTGTTTCAATCCTTTTTCCTTGTTTTTCTTGTCAATCTCCTGTAGTTCTACTTCAACATTTTCGACAGAAAATTTCTTCCCGATCAGGGTTGTTGAATCATTGATGGCATACTTATAATCGTTTTAAAATTGTCATCTTGATAATATCAAAATGATGTGTTATTATTTTGATATTGTCGAAATGATAATATAAACTCATGAAAAAAATGAAGCCGTAATTGGAAGTTCTTGTCCTGGCTTTGCCGCTCTGGCGGTCTGCCAGAAACTCCAGCAAGAAGAAAGCGAGGTTTTCGTTATGTTCGGATTTCGTTTTGTGAAATTTCAACCCAGTGAATATGTCATGAAGATCCGGGATGGCAAGGTAGTCCGGGAGGGGATTGGCCTTTCCTTCTATTATTATGCCCCCACCACATCGGTTGTTGTGCTTCCGGTCTCGTCGATTGACGTGCCGTTTATGTTTGAAGAGATGACCAGCGATTACCAGACGGTAACGGTTCAAGGCCAGCTGACATACCGTATTGCGGATTACCACCAAACGATGGGGATTCTTAATTACACCTATAATCTCAGGAAAAGAAGCTATATCTCCGATGATCCCGCCAAGCTGGCCCAGCGTGTCATAAATATCGCGAAGGTGCTGACGAAGAAACATCTGGAACGGATGCAGCTGCGCGAAGCGATTCAATCGAGCGAACGGCTGGCTCAGAGCATTACGGGGGAAATCGACGGGAATGCGGAGATCGGAAAGCTTGGCATCGAGTTGATGGGACTGTCGGTATTGGCCATTCTCCCCAACAAGGAGACCATGCGGGCTTTGGAGGCGCAGGCGCGGGAAGACATTCTCCGTAATGCGGATGACGCGCTTTATGAACGTCGTAATGCTTCGATTGAGCAGGAGAGACGGGTCAAGGAAAACGAGCTAAGTACGGAAATCGCCGTGGAGACGAAGAAAAAGCAAATCCGCGAGACGCAGCTGGGCGCCGAACGTACCGTGAAGCAGAAGCAAAATGAAATGAAAAAAGAACAGCTCCAGTTCGATACCGCGCTGGAGGAAAGCAAGCGGGAATGGGTTGAGCTGGCCGCTGCCAATAAGCGGGCCGAAGCGGATGCCAAGGCATATGAGTTAGCCACGGTGATGAAATCGCTGCAGGGTATTGAGCCTAATGTGCTGCAGTCGCTCACCAATATGGGCATGCAGCCGGATAAGCTGATTGCGATTGCTTTTCAGGAATTGGCGGAGAATGCCGATAAGATTGGACAGCTCAATATTACGCCGGATCTGCTGCAGGGCCTGATATCGGGTTCTACTGGAGGCGGAGTGGCTGCCAGGGGGGCGAATACGCGATGAACGACCGCGCGACAGAACATAAAATCATTTTGGTGAAACGCAAAACCCGGCTGGAAGAGCTGGTCGTCCGCTACAATACCGTTCAGCAGGCGAAGTTTACCATCGAAAGGCTGGGGGCTGATTTCAGCGATTACCTGGCGGAGGATGGGCATTACCATAAGGCCGCCGGCGAGACGCTTGCCGAACTGGCGGCATTTGGCCGGGTCCAGGTGATCGAGCGGGAATATCTGCCGAACTTTATTTTCGGGGCGGACGATATCATTGTGGTGCTGGGGCAGGACGGCCTGGTGGCCAATACGTTGAAATATGTCACGGAGCAGCCGGTTATCGGCGTGAACCCGGACCCTTTGCGGTGGGACGGAATCCTGCTGCCTTTTACCGTAAAGGACCTGCGTCTGATTCTGCCGGAGGTGCTGCATCGGCGGCGCAGCATTAAGGAAGTGACATTGGCGAAGGCCGAGCTTAACGATGGTCAAACCCTTTACGGGGTGAACGATTTGTTCATAGGCCGCAAAACGCATGTCTCTGCCCGTTATCAGCTAACGCTGGACCACCGGACGGAGCAGCAATCCTCGAGCGGCGTTATTGTCTCCACCGGCATGGGCGCGACCGGCTGGTTCAAGAGCATTCTCGCGGGCGCCTCCGGCATTGTCAGCGGCGCCACGAAACAGCAGGTTGCAATAGACCCGGAGCGGAACGGGCTATGGCCTGGGACGCGCCATATTTGCATTTCACAGTCAGAGAGCCATTCCCCAGCAGAACGACCTCCGCCGGGCTTGTGTTCGGACAGATCGGGACTGACCGCCCGCTGCGCATCACATCACAGATGCCGGAGAACGGCGTTATTTTCAGCGACGGCGTGGAAAGCGACTTTCTGGAATTCAACTCCGGCGTCGAGGCGGTAATCGGTCTGGCGGCGAAAAGGGGCCATCTGGTCGTATAAACGTGGTGTCCTGGAACGTTGGGGTCAGATTCCTCTTCATCCTTCTACGATGCCAGTGAGGATTATGGCCGGTTGGCAGGCGACCTTCATCTTGTCGTCCATAAAGGGAATGGTTGCTGTTTTGTTGAATATGTCACAAAAGCATCTTGTTAATTGTCTTCTATTCTAAAGAGGAAGGCTTACGTCCCTCCAAAACTGTAAAACAAACAGGGAGGTAAATGGATGAGAATTTTCGTAGCAGGAGGATCCGGGGCAGTCGGCAGGCTGCTGCTTCCAAAGCTGCTGCAGGCCGGTCATGAGGTCGTAGCTATAACCCGCAGCGAGCAAAACGCCCATGTTATGACAAGTGTGGGCGTCCGTGTACTCGTTGCCGATATATACGACCGGGAGGCCATTATTGCGGCTGTGTCCGAAGCACGGCCAGATGTAGTTATCCATCAGCTCACTTCTTTGAGCGCCATGGATTTTGCCGAGAATTCCAGAATCCGAAAGGAAGGAACCCGGAATCTGGTCGATGCCGCTCTGGCGGCAGGGGTTAAGCGCATCGTCGCGCAAAGCATTTCGTGGGCATACGAACCGGGCGAGGGGCCTGCCTCGGAGGATGCACCTCTGGATGTGAACGCGCCCGAACCGCGGAATAGTATGGTGGGCGGAGTCGCAGCATTGGAACGAGCCGTTGCGAAAATGCCGGAGTACGTGATTCTGCGGTACGGCAAGTTCTATGGACCGGGAACTTGGTATGAGCGCAATGGGCATATAGCAAGGCAGGTGCTGGGCAAGGAAGTGCCTGCAACTGATGGGGTCAGCTCCTTCATTCATGTGGAAGATGCGGCCAACGCGGCTTTACTTGCGCTGGGTTGGCCTTCTGGCCCGGTTAATATCGTGGACGACGAGCCTGCCGCTATGGCGGAATGGCTTCCCGTCTATGCCAGTGCAATGGGCGCGCCAAAGCCCGACTATAAACCGGGCAGGGAACGAGGAGAGTGTGGCGCGAAGAATGCCAAGGCCCGAATAGAATATGGCTGGGAGCCGATTTATCCGACATGGCGTTCGGGGTTCGCACGAAGCCTGTAGCCGATTCTTCGGGTATGATAAGATAGAAATAGATAAGCGATTGGGGGGATGAATGATGGAGAAGCGGAGCTTCCGGATTGAAGGGATACACCATGTAAGTTTGATTGTAACCGATCTTGAGCGGGCCAAAAGATTCTATGAGAACATCATCGGCTTGACGGAAATACAGCGGCCTGCCTTTGATTTTCCCGGGGCGTGGTATGCGGTCGGCGGAAGCGGGCAACAGCTCCACCTCATTGTCCACGAAGGAGAAACGCTGCGGACGCGGGGCATCGATACGCGCGACGGCCATTTTGCCATTCGGGTGAATGATTACAAGGAGACCCTGGAATGGCTGAAGCACAATCAAATCGAGCATAAAGCCAATCCGGACAGCATCACGGGCTTTGCCCAGATTTTCCTGCTGGATCCGGACAGGAATATCATAGAGTTAAACGCTGAGCATCAGCCTGACGTATGATCGGGCATCCGGGCGCGATGCTTCAAATTTTTGGCCGGGGAGGGATGGAATGTGGACATGTCGCATGATCTGGATCAGATCACAGCGTTGTTCCAGGAAGAGCTGTGTGGCAACCTGATCGGGGTCTACCTGCATGGATCGCTGGCCATGGGCTGTTTTAATCCGAAGCGCAGCGATATCGATGTGCTGGTGGTTGCCAGGGAGAAACTGGGCATGGATAACAAAAAAGCCATCATCCGGAGGATTCTGTCCCTCCAGGAAGGATTGCCCTGTAAAGGCGGCATTGAGCTGAGCGTTGTTCAGGAAACGCAGCTGAAGGACTTTGTTTATCCTACGCCCGTTGAGCTTCATTATTCGAATGCCCACCGGGAGAAATATCAGGCCGATGAGAACTACTGCTGCGGCGATTACGGGGATTATGACCTGGCGTCGCAATATGCCGTTGCCTACCACAGAGGGAAGGTTCTTTACGGCCAGCCGCTTCAGGCGATGTATGAGCCGGTCGGCCGGCGGCTGTACCTGTCCTCCATTCTGCATGACAGTGCGAGCGCTTCTGAGGACATTGCGGACAATCCCGTCTATGTGGTGCTGAATCTCTGCAGAGTGCTGTATTTTCTGAAAGAAGGCGTTATATCCTCCAAAAAAGAGGGCGGAGACTGGGCAGTGAAGCTGCTGCCGGGTGCATACAGCCAGTTGGTTCAACAATGCATGTCGGTTTATGAAGGACACAAGGACAAGATCGGAGCCGATCATCCGCAATTAATGGCGTTTGCGGTATATATGGAGCATGAAATCAGACAACAGCTTGATGCAGAGGAAACGGTATGACGTATAACATGCCCAGCGGGTAACATGACCTGCCAGGGTCAAGCACAAATTTATTTCAGGGGCGGCCTTTCGCCCCTTTTTAATTGATGGATGGAATAGCCGAAATCCATTTGCAGATGAGGATAATCCGGGAAATCCTCCCAATCCCCGCCCCAAGTGAAGCCCAGCTTCTTGGCGATTGCCACAACCTCCATCCAGTCGGATTTTCCGTTTCCGTTTCCGTCGTATTCCAGATCCCAGATGACATCGTTATCGCTGGTGCGCAGGGCAAAATCAATGGCGAGGCCGTAATTGTGATAAGATCCCCCGCCCTTTACAGTGGTAACGACCTGTCCGCTATCGCCACGGCCCTGACGGTAGAGCGCATCCTGCTCAGAATGGGTACGCAGGCCGTCGGTTATGAGAATGACAATTCCTTTCTTGGCTGCCGCCGCGACCAGGTCCGCCTGCTTGGCCGCGACAACGGGATGCATCTCGGTTACATCCGGAGCGGATGGCGGCATCGCCCGCTCCAGAACTTCGGGTCCCTTCCACACGATGACGGCTATCGCCACAATCAGAAGCCACATCATTTTGCGGCTTCGTTTAGGTTTTCTTCCGGCTCTTACAGCCGTATTGCGCCGATTCGCCGGCTGGCGGTTTCGCGCCAGGTCATTATGCTGCATCATGCGATAATTCTCCTATCCCCAGGCTATCCACCTATTGTACCATATCGGATGAGTGACATTCCTCACATCCGCCCCCGCCGTTCGATGGTATAATGGGCTTATCGATAAAGGAGAGGTGAGCAAACATGCTATATAACAAAATATTGGTTGCATACGATGGTTCCGCGATATCGGAGAAAGCGCTGGATTCCGCGATCCGGATGGCGAAGCTTAACCATTACTCCAAACTGGAAGTTATTCATGTGTTTAATGTCCCGACTTATTTCGTGGGTTCGGCGTTTTATATTCCACCGGCATCGGTGCAGAGCGATTATTTTGAATACGCGGAAGAAGTGATTGCGAAGGTGAAAGAGAAAATAGCTGATTTCACCAACACCCATGTCGAGGTAAGACAAGGATCGATAGCCAAAACCATTATGGATTACGCCAATGAGACCGACACGGATCTGATTGTCATCGGCAGCCGCGGTCTTAGTAGCGTCGGCGAATTTGTACTGGGCAGCGTCAGCCACAATGTTGTGCAGCATGCCAAACAGCCCGTGCTTGTGGTGAAGTAAACAGGCAGGCAAGAGCTCGAACTGGGCAAATACAGACGGTAAAGCAAGTAGGAAGCTGGCCAGCAATCAGGGGAAGCAATCATACAAGCGGGCAAAAGTAATCAGGGAAAACGAGCATACAAGCGAGGAAATACCCAAAAGCGGCCGGATTCGGCTGCTTTCTTTTTTTTGGCTATGTTCTACCCTAATGTTGATTCTGTTTTAAAAATTTTTCTAAGAAAGTTCTTCTCTAATAGATGCCCTCCGTTTCAATACATTTTCAATTGCATTCTTTTCACCTGCAGCATACACATCGCTTACCGTCATGCCCCATTTTCCCAACACCTCACTCTTTCTGAAAAGCGGGTCGTTCTTTTGCTCCACACGCTATAAATATGCCATCTTCCATTATTGAATCGATCAAGAAAAATACCCGTTCTCTGAATTGCCATCTCGATTGTGATTTTCATCACATGCTTGCCAGGGGATTATTTTTATAATGAAGACCTCAGATGAAGGGGGGCTTTACGATGGATGTAGTGGAATGGAGCAGGTGGCAGTTTGGAATAACGACGGTGTATCACTTTTTATTCGTACCGTTGTCAATCGGTCTTTCCTATATGATTGCATTTATGCAGACGTTGTATGTGGTCAAGAAGGATGATAAATACAAGACGATGGCCAAGTTCTGGGGCAAGCTGTTTTTGCTGAATTTTGCCGTAGGCGTGGTGACGGGGATAATGCAAGAATTCCAGTTCGGTATGAACTGGGCGGATTATTCGCGTTTTGTGGGCGCTATCTTCGGCGGGCCGCTCGCGGTTGAAGCGCTGGTTTCCTTCTTCCTGGAATCGACGTTTCTGGGGCTGTGGATTTTCGGCTGGGACCGGTTGTCCAAGAAGGTGCATCTTGCTTCGATCTGGCTAGTGGCTGTCGGAGCAACGCTGTCGGCCTTTTGGATTCTGAGCGCCAACTCGTTCATGCAGGAACCGGTGGGCTATGTGATTCAAAATGGCCGGGCAGAGATGACCAGTTTCTTCGCCCTGCTTGGCAATCCCCAGCTGTGGGTGGAATTCCCGCATGTCATCTATGGGGCGCTGGCGACAGGCTCGCTGTTCGTTACCGGAATCAGCGCATATAAGCTGGTGCGCAAGCAGCAGACGGAGTTGTTCAAGCCAGCGTTCTCGATCGGTATTGTCGTCGCGCTGATCGCCAGCTTCCTGACTGCTGTCGCAGGTCACGGTCAGGCGCAGCATTTGATGGAGTCGCAGCCGATGAAGATGGCCGCCTCTGAAGGGCTGTGGGAGACGACAGGGGACAGCGCGCCCTGGACTGTTTTTGCCTGGATTGATCCCAAGACGCAGCAAAATAAATTTCAACTGGAAATTCCGTTTGCGCTGAGCATTCTCTCTTATAACAAGCTGCACGGCAGCGTGCCGGGGATGAATCAGCTGCAGGCGGAATATGTGGACAAATACGGGGAAGGAGATTATATCCCACCTGTCCGTACGACCTTCTGGAGCTTTCGAATTATGATTCTGGCCGGCGTTCTGATGATCCTGCTCAGCATGTACGGTACCTATGCGGTCATCCGCGGTCGTCTGGAAAAGTCTCTGCGTTATCTGAAATGGATGACGCCCGCACTGGCACTGCCTTTTATCGCCAACTCGGCGGGCTGGATTATGACAGAGACGGGCAGGCAGCCGTGGATCGTGTTCGGCCTGCAGAAGACGGAGGAGGGTGTGTCTCCGCTCGTTTCCAGCGGAATGGTCGCTACCTCGCTAATCGGCTTTACCCTCATCTATGGACTGTTGGCGGCGGCTTTTGTTTTCCTCGTGGTCCGTTTTGTACGCAAAGGAGCCGAAGAGGAAGCGGATGGAACGCATAACGGTGATTTGACACAAGGCACCGTTTCGCCGCTGTAACGGATGGAAACCTATTAAGAGAGGTGGGAATATATCATGCTGGAAACCATATGGTTTGTTCTGATTACGGTACTGTTCGTCGGATTTTTCTTTCTGGAAGGATTTGATTTCGGTGTGGGCATGCTGATGCCTTTCCTGGGCAAAACCGACCGGGAGCGGCGCGTGATCATTAATACGATTGGCCCTGTTTGGGATGGCAACGAGGTGTGGCTGATTACTGCAGGAGGCGCGATGTTCGCCGCATTCCCGGGCTGGTATGCTTCCTTGTTCAGCGGCTTCTACATGGCGCTGTTCCTCATGCTGGTGGCGCTGATCGGAAGAGGCGTTTCCTTCGAATTTCGCAGCAAGCTTGACAATCCCAGGTGGCGCCAGCTGTGGGATATGGTGATCCTTTTCGGAAGCCTGCTTCCCCCGCTGCTCTGGGGTGTAGCGCTGGCCAATCTGATGAGAGGGGTCCCCATCGATGCGGATACGAATTATGTCGGCTCATTCTGGGATTTGATCTCGATTTATTCCGTTACGGCGGGCGTGAGCATCGTGCTTCTGTTCCTGCTGCACGGAGCCCTTTACCTTTCCTTGAAGACGGAAGGGGAGCTGCGGGAGCGGGCCCGCACCACGGCGAGAAGACTGGGCGCCTGGGCCAGTGCGCTGCTGCTATTATTCGTCGTATTGAGCTATTTCGAGACGGATATGTTTACACGCAATGGCATTATTCCGGGCACGGTGCCGCTGATGGCGGGCATGGCGCTGCTCTCCGTATTGTTCTTCCTGCGGGCGGGACGTGACGGCTGGGGGTTCATCATGAGCGGCCTGACGATCACTCTGTCGACGATTACGGTATTCATGTCCCTGTTCCCGAGGGTGATGATTTCGTCGCTTAACCCGGAATGGACGCTGACGATTTACAATACAGCCTCCAATGCCTACACCCTTAAAGTGATGACCATCATTGCGCTTACTGCCGTTCCCATCGTAGTTGCCTATCAGGCCTGGACGTACTGGGTCTTCCGCAAACGGGTCAGCCTGAAGGATCATCTGGACTACTGATATGATGAAAAAGCTGCTTGTTCACGTGCCGGGGACGCGTAAGCTGGTTGTTCTATGTGTTGGGCTTGGTTTGGCAGGGGGGATGTGCATTATTCTGGAGGCGGCGGGTCTGGCCCGTATTGTGAACGGCGCTTTTCTGGGAGGGCTTGGCCTCTCGTCCCTGCTTCCATTGTTCGGTCTGCTGCTTGGCGTCATTGTGCTGCGTGTGGCGGTCCAGACCGTGAGCGATTATGCGTCAGGGAAAGCGGCGCTGCGGATCAAAAGCGAGCTTCGCCTGCGGCTGCTCCATAAGCTCGGGGAGCTCGGACCGAATTACGCCAAAAGCGAGCGGAGCGGAGAACTGGTCGGGACCCTGTACGAAGGGGTGGAGCAGCTTGAAGCTTATCTGGCCCGTTATTTGCCCCAGATGGCCTTGTCCATGCTGATCCCGGCTGCCGTCTTCTGCGTGGTCATGGATCTGGACGGCTTGTCGGCGGTCATTCTCGCGGTTACGTTCCCGCTCTTGATCATATTCATGATTCTTGTGGGCATGGCGGCCAAGTCGAAAGCGGAGCGGCAGTTCAAGACGCTGGGGCGGCTTGGCGGGCATTTTCTCGATGTGCTGCGTGGCTTGTCCACGCTGAAAATGTTCAACCGCAGCCGGGCTCAAATTGCCATTATTGCCCGGATCAGCGAGGATTACCGCAAGACGACGATGGGCACCTTGCGGCTGGCCTTTCTGTCCGCTTTTGTGATGGAGCTGTTCGCTACCTTGAGCACCGCCATCGTTGCCGTGTTTCTGGGACTGCGGCTGATCGAAGGGGAAATCGGATTCCAGCACGCTTTTCTGGTGCTGCTGCTCACACCTGAATTCTATCTGCCGGTGCGGGCGCTCGGTACGCAGTTTCACGCCAGCACCAATGGCATGGCGGCTGCCGCCCGTATTATGGACATATTGGAAACCGAGCCTCCGGGGTGGATGGAGCGGGAGGATGCGGTTAACCCGCCTGATGTCAGCCCGCACGGGTGCCGGATTGAATTCCAGGGGGTCAGCTTGCGCTACCCGGGGCATACGGAGCTTGCCTTGTCCGATATTAATCTGGTCCTTGAACCGGGAGAGCGCGCTGCACTCATCGGGCCGACGGGAGCAGGCAAAAGCTCCCTGCTTGACCTGCTGCAGGGCTTCGTCAAGCCGACTTCCGGGCGTATTCTCCTGGATGGCGTCGATATGGCCGACTTATCCATGAACTGGTGGAGACGGCAGTTCTCGGCCGTGACCCAGAATCCGCGGCTCTATCACGGGACGCTGCGGGAGAATGTGACCATGGGCGTTGAAGCAGCGGGGGAAGCGAAGCTGGCTGCCGCCTTGCAAACAGCGGGAGTGGACTTTCTGGATGGATTGCCGCAGGGCGTGGATACACCGATCGGGGAGTCGGTACGGCTGTCGGGCGGTCAGATCCAGCGGCTTGCGATCGCGCGTTCGCTGCTGAAGGAAACGCCGCTGCTGCTGCTGGATGAGCCGACATCCGGGCTTGATCTGATTCATGAAGCAGCGCTTATGGAGGGGCTTGATGCTCTGCTGCGCGGCCGGATGTCCATCACGGTGGCGCACCGGCTGGAAACGGTGCGCCATGCCGACCGGATTATTGTCATTGACGGCGGGCGTGTGATCGAGACGGGCAGCCATGTGGAGCTGATGCAAGCGGACGGTCTATATGCGCGCATGACCAGAGTGAACGAAGTGGCAGCCGGCGAGTTCGGAGGAACTCTGTCGTCGGGAGCTGCCGATGTTGACAGAGAAGTGGGACAACAGCAGACTGCCGTGGCCAGGGAGCAAGCTTCGGGCATGGCAGACGGCCGGGCAAATGCAGTGCAAATGGGGACCAAATGGATAGATGAGAGCCAGGCGGTTGACAATCTGAACGAAGCAGGTCAAGCGGGTAACAATCCAATGGATGCAGGCCAGATGGCAAGCGGACGGGCGGATGCTACTCAGGCGGACGGTGGCTCGCGGGGATCTATTTTCCGCAGGGTACTGGAGTTTGTCCGTCCCTACAAGGGGAGAGCCGCGCTGGCGGTTCTGCTGGGCTTCCTGACGGTTGCCGCTAATGTGGGGCTGATGGGAACGTCGGGGTATTTAATTGCGCGGGCGGCGCTGAGGCCGGATACGGTGCTGCTGCTGTGGATTCCTATCGTAGGTGTCCGGTTCTTCGGTATTGCCCGCGGCGTGATGCGTTATTTGGAGCGATTGGTGGCACATGATGTTACGTTCCGGATTTTGCAGCGGGTACGGGTCTGGCTGTATGAGCGGCTGGAGCGCAATGGAACGGCGATTCTGGAGAGCAGACGGAGCGGAGATGTGCTTCATGCCATTATGAATGATGTGGAACAGCTGCAGAATCTGTATCTTCGCGTGCTTGCACCCCCTATGGTGGCCCTACTCACCGGCGCGCTCGGTCTGGTGCTGCTGGGTGTCCATCATGCGGAGCTGGCTGTCATACTTGCCGTGATGATGGCTGTCTCGGGGATCGGTCTGCCCTGGCTGGGCCTTTATCTCGGCAGAAAGCATGGAGAAGGCATCATCGCCGCCCGGGCGGGTATTTACGAGGAAACAGTGGATCTGATTGCAGGAGTCAGAGAGCTGACCGTATTCAACCGGCTGGCGGATCGGCTGGCCCGGATTCAAAGCATTCAAGACACCTCGAACAGCTTCCAGAAGCGGCATATCCGGCTGGATGCCGGCATTAACGGCGGCATCCTGGCTTCTGCCCATCTGACGATGTGGCTGGTGCTGCTCGCTTCCGTTTATCTTGCGGCCAGCGGCCGGATCGAAGCCGTTGCGATACCGGCTCTGGCGATGATTACGCTGGCCTGCTTCGAAGCGATAATGCCGCTTCCGGCAGCATTTCAGCAGATGAATCAGACGATGGCATCGGCTGAGCGATTATTCCGGCTTGCCGATGAGAAGCCGGCAGCGGAAATGGATGGCGTGGGGCCAGGAGCGGTGAAGGCTGAACCGGGCACTGGGACCACTGCCGCAAATAGGGCTGAACCGGTTGACGATGGGGGCTGCGGTGCGGTTGGGAGGCCTCTGCCAGAGACCGGTCCATGGCGGGCCGAGATTCAGGACTTGTCCTTCCGGTACGGACCGGATGAGCCCTATGCGATCCGTGATCTGTCCATAACGCTTGCGCCAGGAAAGAGAATCGCCATTGTCGGCGAAAGCGGGGCAGGGAAAAGCAGCCTGATTCAGGTGCTGCTGAAGCTGCGGCCGTATACGGCGGGATCCGTTACCATCAGAGGCCGGGAGCTGCGCCAGCTGACCGATGAGGCGGCGCGATCTGAGTTTGCAGTCGTATCCCAAACGACGCAATTATTCAACGCATCGGCTGCGGCTAACATCCGGCTAGGCTGTCCAGACGCAACCGATGAAGAGCTCCGCACGGCGGCACGGCTTGCGCTGATCGATGATACGTTGATGAATCTCCCCGAAGGCTACAACACGGAGGTAGGCGAGTGGGGAAGCAAGCTGTCCGGAGGAGAGCGGCAGCGCCTGGCTTTGGCCCGGGCCTTGCTGGTGGATGCCCCGGCCATCCTGTTTGACGAACCGGCGACAGGTCTTGACCCGCTTACCGAGCAAGCCTTCCGAATGAGCATGGAGACACAGCTGAAGGACAAAGCGGTGCTGTGGATTACCCATAAGCTGGCAGGTCTTGCGGGCATGGATGAAATCATTGTGATGCAGGGCGGTATGGTGCGCGAGCGCGGAACACATCTGGAGCTCCTTCGCCGAAGAGGCTACTACGCGCGGCTGTGGCAGCTTGAGAGGGAGCAGGATTGGCGGGAGGCTCTAGCTCACCATCGGGAAGGCGCCTGAACAGTTAGCCTCCTGGGGAGCAAGGGCATTTTAGTAATTCAATTATGGGCTGTCCCAGAAGTATTCGTACAAATGGGAACAACCAATTATTAAGCGATAAGGACCACACGACTCACTGTTAAGTGGGAAGAGGTCCTTTTTCCTGATTCACAAAGCAATATTCAATCAAAGAAATCAATCTCCTTCGTGTTAATGGAAATGGATTGACATTGCATTTGAATACAGTACAGTTATCAATTGGGAGGGATAATATGGAAGAGATTTGGCATAGACATTTGGGTGTATATGGAATTTGTATTCATGAAGGAAAAATCTTGTTAATTAATAAAAACGGCGGTCCTTATATGAATCGGTATGATCTGCCAGGTGGGACAGTTGAACCCAATGAGTCATTGGTAAATGCACTTCGAAGGGAACTTAAAGAAGAGACAGGAATAAGTTTTAACATTATCGGAAATCTCGGTGTGCTCGATTATGTTATTCCCTATAAGTTAGAAAAACGTGGCACAACGCATATTCACCACATTGCAATATACTACGAAATTGAATATTTAAGTGGAGAACTGATATATTGTACGGATATGCAAAACAATGATTCCATTGGATCCGAGTGGGTAGATATTAACATTTTATCTCCTGAAAATAGTTCTCCTTTAGTCATGCAAGCCCTGACTTGGCTAAAAAACAAAAGCAACCCTACCCTTGAATTAGCAAGATTAGATAATTGGGAAGTTAAACAATAAGTCGAAAGGGCAGCGGTCTTCGCTGTCTTCTTTGATATGCCGACCAATATCGCGGAGATTTATCGTATACTTATTGATGATGTATCCCGCATGGATACATGAACTCATTCCGTAGATTACACGGAGCGAATATCCCAACAGAAGAGGTACATACATGAATAAAGGGAACAGCTCAAAGATTACAATCGCATTGGTCACGGCTATTGCCGGCGGGATGCTATTCGAGCTGCTGCATACGCCGATACCCTGGCTGCTTGGCCCGATGATTGCCGTCCTGATTGGTTCCAATCTGCTGAAGGACCGCTATGAGTGGCCAGGTCTGTTCCGGAATACGGGAATGGTCATTGTCGGCTATACCATCGGCTTGTCCTTGACGGCTGCCGCCCTGCGCGAAATGTCGCGGCAGCTGCCGACTATGCTGCTGATGACGGTGCTCCTGCTGGCGCTGTGCGCAGGCATTGCTTACCTCGTATGCAAGCTGTCCGGCATTGATTACCAAACAGCGCTGCTTGCTTGTATTCCAGGCGGACTGACGCAGGTCATCGCTTTGGCGGAGGAGACCAAAGGGGTCAATATCACCATTGTTACCGTCACGCAGGTCATCCGGTTAATGATGATCGTCCTGTGTATTCCTGTCATCATCTTCAGCTCCGTCATCGGTCAGACCCATACCGCTGATTCGGGGCCGCTATCTGCCGAATCGGCAAGCTGGAGCGGGGTGTTTCCGGATGTGCTTCTATTTGCAGCCGTAAGCGTGATCTGCGCGGTTGCAGGAAATAAAATCAAATTTCCGACGGCTGTTCTCCTGGGGCCAGCTATAGGAACGGCGCTCATTCAGTTGACCGGCCTGCATGGGCCGGCGCTTCCATCGCTGCTGATCAATGCCGCACAGCTGCTGATTGGAACGTATGTCGGTCTGCTGCTGAGGCCATCTCAATTGCCGCGGATGATGCGTACACTGTCTCTGGCTATCGGAGGCGGGGGCCTGCTGCTGGCCGGAACTTGCCTGCTCAGCTATCTGCTGACCTGGCTTCAGCCGGTCTCCATCTCGACAGGATTATTGAGCCTGGCTCCGGGCGGAATGGATCAGATGGGCATTATCGCCCATGAGATCAACGCCGACCTTTCGATGGTAGCCGGGTATCAATTGTTCCGTACCTTTTTTATCTTTTTCGCGGTGCCTCCGCTGATTCGGCTGCTTTTTCGTTACAGCGCAAAGAAACGAATAACGGAAAAAGTGGAAACGAATAACTGAAACGAAGCAGAATTGATCAGCCCCTTGCCCGGGAGCTGGCAGCAAAAGCGGGAAAGTCCCGGCTGTTCAATTTAAAGAGAGCAAATAAAATACCCCGTTACTCACCAGAGGATGATACCGCTGACGGGCGACGGGGTATTCGAGCGGAAGACTATTTCCCGCGCTTCGGAGGAGCCCGGTGGAAGCCAAATACTTTGATATGTACCAGCCATTTACTTGTCCAGTAGGACATCACATGAAGCAGGATGAACAGCAGCAACAGCGGCCTGAACAGAATAAAGGCGGCCACCCAAATAAGCAGCACCTGCCATCTGCGCATTCGGCTGATAAACCGCGGCAGCAGCAGAACCCGGTAGAACCAATAGGATTTCTGCAGCATTTTCAAATATTCCTCGCGCGATTGCTTGTTGGTGGGGTCAAGGCGGACAGCGGCATTCATCCGCTCCACGGCTGCTTTATACTCGCCGCGGCGGTCCGCCGCCCAGCCCGTATACAGGAGGACCTCAACATTCTCGGGTTCCTCCCGTAGCGCAGTCGCCTCCGAAGCCCGGGAGGCATCATGCTTGCCCGTTAATGCAAGCGCATAGGCATGTACGGCATAATTAATTGCCGAATAATTCAACTTTACCGCCTGCTCCGTTAAGAGACGGGCATCTTCGAACTTGCCTTGAATAAGCATATACTGCGCTTTAAGCCGGTAAATATAATCCTGCTCCGGAAACATGCGCAGCATTTCTGAACAAAGGGTTATAAATTCCTTCCAATCCTTGCGTTCATAGGCAAAGGCGAGCATAATCCGCCAGGGAAGCTCTAATTCAGGATCGCGCTTTAAGGCTTCGCCGCACCAGTAAAGCGCCTTATCCGCATCAGAAAACTGATAAACAAACGCCAGCGCGCCCAGGGCTACGGAATCGTCGGGAGAATGCCGGACCCAATCCTCGGCTTCAGCCAGTGCTTCCTTGTAGCGTTCCCATGAGACCAGCTGATAGATTTTCTGCAGGGTCCGGGATCGTATTTCTTCAGCCAGCATCATGTCCGCACCACCTCCTGTCAGCGAAGCCGGTGCTGCTTCATATAATCCAGGACAACCTGATAATCTTTATTGGAATCGCTGAAGGTGGCGTAATTTTTGGCCGTTTGGAACCACTCCAGCGTGGTCGGTTTGCGGTTTTTGAGACTTTGCGTCAAATCCTCGTTGGTAATAGGCTGTATACTGCCGGCTTTCAGAGACCGGTGCAGCGCTAGCTGCGTAGCTTCGTCGACCAGTTGGTTCAGGTCCGCCCCGGAGAAATGAGAGGTCGCGCCCGCAATCTTGCGGATGTCGAGATCCTGCTGCGGTTTACCGGCTGTCTTCAGCTGTAGAATGGTGGCGCGTTCCTCAGCGCCCGGCGGTGAAACAAAGGAGAGCTGATTGAAGCGGCCAGGGCGGCGGAGGGCCGTGTCCAAATACCAGGGCGTATTGGTCGCTCCGATAACGAACACCTGATCATTAAAGGATTCCAATCCGTCCAGCTCCAGGAGCAGCTGATTGACCAGCATCCGCTCATGATGCTGACGCATCTGGTGCCGGCTCCCGCCGAGAGCGTCAAGCTCATCGATGAACAGCACGCAAGGCTTTTCCTCCCGGGCTTTCTCAAACAGGTCATGCAGATTATGCTCGCTTTCGCCTATATACATCGATAGAATGGCTTGCAGCTCCAGATGAATGAAGTTCGCATTGATCTCGCCGGCAACCGCGCGCGCCAGGAAGGTTTTGCCGCAGCCGGGAGGTCCGTACAGCAGCAGGCTTCCTCCGGCCTGTTTGCCGAAGGCTTCGAACATCTCGGGCTGCTGCAGCGGAAGCACGAAATTCATCCGGATATTCTGCTTGACCTCTTCAAGTCCGCCTACATCGTCAAAGGTTAATTGGGGTTGTTCGGTCTCGACTAGCGATTGCTGGTCTTTATCGAAATGGATGACTTTCAGTTTGGGCCGTTCTCGACGTTTATCGTCCTCAGACATCAGTATCGCTCCTCTTTCGGTAATAAGAAATAATTATTATTTTAGCTTATTTCACCTCTTAATTACAGCCGCAGCGTTGATTGTGAAACGTTGCGCCGGAAAACCGCAGTCCGCCAAAGCGGCCCAGTCCTGTTGGCAGCCCTATTTATTTGCTGACCGTCACTGTCATTTTGCGCAATCCATAATAAACTGTCATCTATACTTCATGTTATGATGAAAGAAACTCTGCTTAGTAAAGGAGAATGTTCAATGGCAGCAGACGCTTCAATTGAAATGGAGAGCGATCTTCCAGGCGGGATCAGCAAACCGGCAAGACGAGCCCTCATAGGCGCGGGTTATGGACGGTTGGAGCTGCTCGCGAAGGCGAGCGAACAGGAGGTTTTGAAGCTGCATGGCATGGGTCCAAAAGCAATGGATCCACTGCGCAGCGCTCTAATGGCCAAAGGATTGTCGTTCGCAGCAGGTGAGGCAAAGCCAAAGAGGCAGCCGGTGCGGCCGCAGGTGGAAGAGTTTATGAATAAGCTCGAGCATCCCCTCAAGAAAGAAATAGAGGAAGTCCGTCACATTATATTGGCATCCAGTAAAGAGCTTACGGAGCATATCAAATGGAATGCTCCCAGCTACTGTATCCATAATGAGGATCGAGTGACATTTAATTTGCACGGCAAAGGATTTTTCCGGCTGATCTTTCATTGCGGGCCCAAGGTACGGGAGGGCACCGGGAAGGAGCCTTTGTTTGATGACGCCACCGGTCTGCTGGAGTGGCTGGACCGCGACAGGGCATTCATACCATTCACCGATATGCAGGATGTGAGAGCGAAGAAAGAAAAGCTTGAACAGGTCCTGGCAAAATGGATCGAAGTGACCGCATCATAATCCAGCTTCCGGCGATGAGACCGCATCTAACATTTATTAAGCCTGCGATTCATTTGCGACAACTCACATGGAAGGCAGTTCTTTTCGTGATAAATAAGAGAAGGAACAAAATAGGAGAACCAGGATGAGAACTAAAGCTGCCGCCGCGGTTATCAGCAGGTGAGGAAGCGCATCACCGGTTGTAATGATGCTGACCGCCTGATTGGTCAGATAAGCCGGATTGAACATTTGAAATTCTGTCTGGAAAGCGGTGGAGGCTCTCATAAGAATCAGAATTACAATCCCTAATACGGCCACAGCAGAGGATCTGGAAAAGACGGCGCCGAGCATAAGGGTCAACGTCAAGATAAACAGGAACCAAACATAATAAACGCCCAGTCCGGCCGCAATCCGGCCCCATGATACGAAGCCATACAGGTAAGTAGTATAGAAACAGGCTACGATGAAGCCGGAAACGATTGCCGCCGCGACTATAACGGCTTGACTGATCCATTTGCTCATCAAGTACTCGGCAAGTGTGGTGTTGCGTGTCAGAATAAACGTCAGCATCCCGTTGTTTTTATCCGATACGATGAGTCCCATCATACCGATCACCATAATGATCAAGCCCATTTGGTCAAATTGGCTGGTCAAGGTGGAAGACAATACCTCCGCTGCCGTATACGAAGGGAGGGTGAGGTTCATACCTTCAGGCAGACCGCCGGCGATTTGCAAAATCTGCGGCAAATAATAAGTGGTAAGAGGCTGCATCATGCCCAATAAGACAAATACGACCGGCAGCCACAGTAATTTATAGCTTCTATTGGCTTCCAGCCATTCCTTTTTTAATAAAACGGACCATCGCCGCATGCTCATTTCTCATTTCACCATCCTCATGAAAATGTCTTCCAGACTTTCCTGCACCAGCTCGAATTTTTGGATGGGCAGCTTCAGGCGGTGAATAGTGTCCAATAACCAGCTTCTTCCCTGATCGATATGGTTCACCCGCACTTTGACCAGATTCTCGTTTTGCGTAATCGACTCGACAACCGCAGGGTTAACAAGCTGGGGAGCCCATTCATTCGCGTGGGGAGCTTGAATAATAAAAATAGGCTGCTGATTTTGAAGCAGGATTTGATCAATAGAGCCATTAACCAGCAATTGACCCTGATTCAAAATAAATATTTTATTGCAAAGCTCTTCTGCGTCATGCAGAATGTGCGTCGAAAACAGGATCGTCGTTTGTTTTTTTATCATTTTAAGCAGTTCCAGCATATCTCTGCGGCCCAACGGGTCGAGAGCGGAAACCGGCTCATCCATAATGAGCAATTTGGGCTCATGGATAAGGGCCTGGGCGATGCCTAATCTTTGTTTCATCCCGCCGGAATAAGTAACGATCCGTTTGTCTCCATCCTTGCTGAGCCCCACCAATTCGAGCATTTCGCTCATTCGATGACTCAAGGCTGGCTTGTCTATACCTGAGAGGCCGCCCATGAAAGCAAGCAATTCCTTTCCCGTCATCCACGGATAGAAGGTGGGATGCTGCGGCAAATACCCGATAAAATGACGTATTTTATCCTGACGATGTCCCTCAAACAGAATTTCGCCGCCTGATGGTTTTGTAATGCCTAACAGCATTTTGATAATGGTTGTTTTACCCGCCCCGTTAGGACCCAGGAGCGCAGCGCATTCGTCTTGGTTTATTTGAAAATCAATGTCTTTAATGACTTCTTTGTCCGCATACTGTTTACGAAGATGATTCACTTGAAGCATGATCATATTATTGTCCCCTCCTCCCGATGACGAAATATAAAACGGGCCCGAAAAGCGATACGCAAACAATAACAAATGCCCAGATCCATTTAGTTTCCTTGCTATGATTGCTTCTTAATAAATCCCGCATAGCTACAGCTATGAGGATCAGCTGCAGGATCAGCAGTGGCAAAAGCAGCGGCAGCCAGTCCTTTAACTCGTTAAATCCGATGTTGTAACCGATATGCATAGGAAGTTTCCCCCATTTCTGTCTTGGTGCCGTTATTTTTGCGGAATAAACATGCCGGAGAACATTCTGGTGGTGCGCTCGGATGTTTTTTGGTGCTGAAAAGCTTTCTCCATCGACTCGTTAATGGATCGAACAAGTTCCTGGAATTCCTCGTCCGTCAGATGCAGCGGGGTTTGCCAGTAGGCAAAACCATCCTGCTTGTACTGCTGGGGCGATGTTTCCATGAGATACGATGTCGCCTGTTGGAGCAGATTGGTATGAAAGACCGAGAAATGCCGGACATTGTCCTCCTGTGAAGTGGCCTCCACCTCGTTCTCGGGAATCAGCAGGGATTCCTTCTTGATTGAAAATATGCGTTCCGCCGTCCCGGAAACTTTGTTGGTATCGACGACCTCCACATGATCCCCATCAAGCAGAATTTTCATATGACGGTATAAGGTGGCTTGGGGAATATCGCCAAGCGTCTCAGCAAGCTGCGCAATCGTCATTGGTTTGCCCAGCAGCAATTTCTGGATAATCCGCATTCGAATGGGATGAAAAAGCAAATCCATTTTTGTCATGATCATGATCCTCTCTAATCACCATTATCATTATATGAAATGATAATACAAGATTTTGCCCAAAGATACAAGTGATCGGCTGCCATTCATTTCAGGGATGCAGGGTTGATTGATGGCGATATGTGAAATGATGTAGAATGGAAAGAAATAAGCCTAAAACAGGGGAGTGAACCCAATGTCTGTTGATGTTTATCTGAATTTTAATGGAAATTGCCGCGAAGCCGTACAATTTTATGCACAGGTTTTTGGATTGGAAGAACCCAAAATCATGACCTTTGGAGAAACGCCGCCCAGTCCTGAATATCCTCTCCCCGAGGAAGCGAAAAACATGATCATGCATGCGCGGCTTAATATTTATGGGAGCCGGGTGATGTTTTCGGATGTTTTCCCCGGCATGCCGTTTGTTCTGGGCAACAATATAAGCCTTGCCGTAGTGATTGAGAGCAAGGAAGAATTGCAATCCGCATTTGATAAGCTGCAAGTAAGCGGCACAGTAGGAATGGAACTTCAAGAAACATTCTGGAGCAAATGTTATGGCAGCCTGACGGACAAGTTTGGCGTCCAATGGCAGTTCAACCTGGACTCCGGTGAAGGAGAGTTTTAACCCGTAATCAGAGGCAGCTATGCAGTGCGCAGAGCTGCTTTTTTTTTTGACCGTTTTCAAAGCCCGGCGTTACGGCGTTGGAGCTAAATAGGAAAGGCGGCCATTGGCCGTCTCTATTTCATGGTTTGGTTTGGTCCGCATCCAACAGTTAGTGTGATATAATGTAACACTATATAAACCTTTCATATCCTTAATAACGGGATCCTTAATCACCTAAGTTATCGCACAGCCCACGCCACAGAAATGAGGATCAGATATGAATCGATCGTGGTTCTACCGGATGTTATTCTCCTATATCCCCGTGTTTTTTATTGTCACGGCTTTTTTGTTCTTTATTTTTATTCAAACCCTCAACAGGCAGAACCGCATGGAGACGGAAAAAGCCAATGATTTCATAGCACAGCAGGCGCTCATTCTGATGGACAGCTCGCTCAAGAGCATCGACGAGAAAACGACCTTTGAAATCATGCGCAATCCGAGTTTAAAGGGGTTCTTCTCCACTTCGCCCAGCACGGACCTGTACTCGGAAGTGCAGGTCATGAATGCCATTCATGATTTATCCATTACGAATCCGCTTATTTCATCCGTCTATCTGGTTCGTTTCAACGATGAGATGGTGCTCAGCCAAAGCACCTCCTATAATCTGAAGCAATTTATGGACCACTCCTTCATCCAGAGCAACCGCAGCATACGCAACAGCGTCTGGACGGACCGGCGGGGTTTCCGCGAGTTTCCTTCCGAGAAGGAGGCAAGCGTTGTCACCCTGATTCGGAGGTACCCGGTATTCGCGCAGGATAAAGGGATGATTGTAATCAATGTCAAAATCGATGCCCTTAAGGCGATGATCAGCAGGCTGTATAACCCGAAAATCACCTTCATGATGGTGACCGACCGGCAAGGGGTCAGTCTGCTGGATGATCAGGGAGAAGCAGCCGATGGCAAAGCCGAAGTTCTGGCCCGTTACCAATCCGATTATACGGGATGGAAATATGAGACAGGCATTAACCAGGGCGGAGCCGCCGGTTTTATTATGAGTCTGTATAATATCTGGTTTACCTTGGGCATCCTCGCCGTCATTGGTGCCATTGCCTGGATGATTTACATTACGCGCAAAAACTATCGGCCGATCGAATTGATTGTTTCGCGTCTGCAGCTTGTTGCCAGTCACCGCTTAAGCACGGATAAAGGCCATCGCAATGAATTCGCTTTTATTGATTCTGCGCTGGAGAACATGATCCAGCAGTCCCATAATCTCGAACGCCAATTTGCCGAGGATCTAAGCGTGAAGAAGAAATATTTCCTTTACGAGCTGCTGGAAGGAACCCGGCAGGTCAGGCTTGACGAATGGGCGGCCCAGGTGGAGAAATTCGGGATCTCCCCTCTGTTCGGGGTGCAGGCGGTTTTTATTATCGAAATCGACAAGTATGATCAATTTGCCAAGGCTTACAGCCCGCGCGATCAAGACATTTTTAAATTCGTGCTCAGCAACGTGATCCATGAAACAGTGGGACTGGATTCAGGGAGCATCTGGAATTTGTGGACGGCTTCCAATCAATTGACGGGGATCGTGAACTTTCAGCAGGCCGAGATCGACGGGGCGTCTGTTCCTGTGTCCACCTTCGAGAAAATAAGGAGCTGGGTGGCGGAAAATCTCAATTTCACCGTTACAATCGGGGTTGGCGATGTGGTGGAACATCCGGACAACCTGCGTGACTCCTATAAGGAGGCGCTTGAGGCACTCCAGTTCAAGACCGTCCACGGCGCAAACCGGACGATCTATCATAATCAGCTGCAGTCCAAAGGCAATCTGCATGATCATATGCAGGTTGTTCAATCCATTTCGTCCTTGTATCTGTCGCAGGGCGAGTGGAGCAGTCAGCTGTCAGATCTATTCCGGGCGGTCGCCGAAAGCCATCTGCCCAAAGCGGATATTATCAATTTATTGAATTCCCTGCTGTTCTACCTGAACCGGAATATCAGCGCAATGGGAACGGAGTACCAGGATCTCTGGAAAGCGGAAGTAATGCCAGGGCTGCATGAGGGACTGCAGTCCTTCGAGACGCTGGAGGAAATTCAGACGCTCTGGTCCGGCCGGCTGGAGCAGTTCGCGCTGAGAATCGAAACATTGCGGGAATCCAGCAGCCAGCATCATCTGGTGAAAGAAGTCCGGGCCTATCTTGAGAACCATTTCCATAATCCGGATTTATCACTCGACTTCCTGAGCCATACTTTTGGGATGAACGGCAAATATTTGAGTAAACTATTCAAAGAAGAATTTGGCGTCAAATTTGTCGATTTTCTGATCGATCTGCGCATCCGGCATGCCAGGCAGTTGCTTACCGAAACCTCCCATTCGGTCCAGGAAATTGCCGAGAAGGTCGGGTATACGAGCTCGATCTCCTTCATTCGTTCCTTCAAGAAACTGACCGGCATGCCGCCGGGAGACTACCGAAAAGAGAAATAGTTTATTTGCGAAAGATGTTTATTGCCAAAAACCGGACATGAAATGCTGCTATTCCTTGCGGAAGAGGCATTGAATCCGGTTTTTTTGACTTTATGGATATCGAAAAAGACAATTCGTTTATGCGTGAAAACTGTTAATTGAACAAGGGTAAATGACTGTGCTAAAAATAGTCACATGGCCACCATACATGTGGATCACACAAAATCAAGAGGGGTAGTGAGCAGCTAATGAGCAAGAGATTCAAAAAGAGCTTTTCCGGAATTTTTGCAACGGTTATTCTCACAAGTTTGGTTTTATCGGGCTGCGGAGGCTCCAATGATGGAGATGCAAAAGGCAGTTCAGGTGAAGGACAGGTGACCTTGTCGTTTGAAACCTCATTGTATGCGGAAGCGCCGCACAAGAAAGCAATCGATGCACTCATCAGTACGTTTAATGAGAAAAACCCCAATATCAAAATCACTGTGCACGGGACCGATTATGAGAATTTCTGGGACAAATTGACGACGGAGGTCATTGCCGGTACGGAAGGCGACATCGTTCAGGTGTACCCCGAGAATATTTCCACCTATCATTCACTGATCTCCGGGGGAGCATTTGTCAACCTGGATCCTTATATCAAAGGAAAAGATTTCGAAACCCAATTGGTCGGCCAGGATCTGAGCAAGGTTGGTGATTCCTATTATGCCATCTCCAACTATGCATGGGGTACGACAGGCATTTTCTACCGCAAGTCCTTATTCGAAAAAGCGGGCATTGATCCTGCAAGCGTCAAAACGCTGGAGGATTTCAAAAATGCCGCGATCAAGCTGGGCGTGGATACGAATAATGACGGCAAGCTGGACCAATATGGTTTTGCCAGCGTAGTCGGCTCGCATCCTTTCGTTTCCTCTGAATGGGCGCGTTTGGTGGCGCGGCCGGTATCGGGCGGGATTTTCTTCCCCAATGGCGAAGCCGCGCCTTATGACGCCGATCATATCAACGTGAACTCGGCTGCTAATATCTGGGCCGCCACCTGGTGGCAGGATTTCATCAAGAACGAGAAGGCTACGCCTCCAGGAACGCGCGACAAGAAGGTCGGCCGCGAAATGTTCTGGAACGGTCAGGCCGCCATGAACATGGACGGTCCGTGGTTTATCGGAATGACAGCGGAAACCGATGCGAAGCTGATGGACGATCTGGGTCTGCTGGCGCAGCCCGTTATTACGTATGAAGGCAAGGAGTACAAGCCGAACCCGACCATGTATCCATCGGTGGCGATGATCTCCAAGGGCAGCAAACATCCGGAAGAAGCCTGGAAATTCCTTGAATTCATGACGACGCCGGAAGCGCAGAAGATTATCAGCGGATCCGGTATGATTCCGAGCAACAAGGAATTTGTGGCGACCGAGGAATACCAGAAGGAAAACCCGCTTGCCGTGAAATTCTTCGAGTTCCAGGATACCCTGTACGCTCCTGCAGTTATGGACCCGCCTATTCCGGAGCAGGGCGCATTATCGCAAATCATGGTGGATGCGGCGCAGGATATATTCCTTGGCAAGAAGGACGCCAAAGCGGCGCTGGATGTAGCGGCAGACAAGATGAAAGAGTCATTCAACAAATAATTCGATTGCCCGGCGGCCATCCCCGCCGGGCGATCACAAGTATAAACGAAATACAGGAGGGCCTATGAAACCAACCGCAGCGGAGCCGCGCTACTCGCAACCTTCCTTGCTCAAGCGGGAACTGAAAAAACTGAAAGACAACCGGATCGCTTATCTGTTTATTGCGCCGCTGATTTTGTCGGTGGCATTGGTCTTGTTATATCCCATTTTCAAGGCGGCTCTGATGAGCTTTCAATACTGGATCGTCAATAAACCGATTGCTGGAGGGGCACATCCCTTTCAGGGGCTTGATAATTATAAGCGGGTGCTGGAATCCGACAACTTCCTCAATTCGCTGGGCGTCACGTTTCTGTATATTTTCGTTACGGTCGTTCTCCGATATGCGCTCGGGCTTGCTGCAGCCGTGCTGCTCAATATCAAATTCAAAGGCAGAGCTTTTGTACGCGCTTTGATTATTATTCCATGGGCGGTGCCCGAGGTGGTTGCCTGCCTGGTCTTTATTCTGATGTATGATTACCGCTATGGTGTGATTAACGATGTTCTGCTCAAAATGAATATGATCTCCAATCCGGTTGCGTTTCTGGGAGATTCCAATACGGCCCTTGGGGCAGCAATGTTTGTGAATGTATGGAAAGGGTTTCCTTTTGCCGCCATTATGTTGCTTGCGGGACTGCAGAGCATTCCGAAGGATCTCTATGAAGCGGCCACGGTGGATGGGGCCAGCTTATTTCAGCAATTCCGCAAAATTACTGTTCCGATGCTGAAGCCGGTGTCGGTTGTCGTTTTCCTGCTTCTGGTCGTCTGGACGATCAAGGATTTCGGAATCGTGTACGTCCTGACAGGCGGCGGTCCGAGCCGGGCTACGGAATTATTGAGTATCTTTATTTACAAAACAGGCTTCAAAACGTTTGACTTCGGTATGGCGGCAGCGGGTGGCATGATTCTGCTGTTCATCTCCGTTATTTTCACGGTGCTGTACATGCGCGCCACGAAAGCGGGTGAGAACGGATGAAATCGCTCAAACAGCCAATCGTTTATCTATGTGCGATCCTGATTTCCCTATTTGCCGTATCGCCATTTCTGTGGATGATTCTCACCTCGCTGAAGACGCAGGGCGATATTTACAGCAGCCCCCTGAATTATCTGCCGACGAAGTGGAATACGGGCGGCTACAAAGCTATGCTGAATGTACATGCGGACAGCAATCTTAATTTCATGAACTGGTTCTGGAATACAACGATTGTATCGGTGCTGACGACGGTGTTCTCGATGATTATCTCCGCCTTGGGCGGCTATTCGATGTCGCGTTTCCGGTATCGCGGAAGAATGACGATCGGTTATCTGATTCTGCTAACGCAGATGCTGCCGGGATCGCTGCTTATTATTCCGCTGTACATCATCATGAAGGATTATCACTTGCTGAACACGCATATCGGCCTTGTCATCGCTTATGCGACGGTTGCGATTCCGTTCTGTACCTGGATGCTGAAAGGGTATTTCGACAGTATTTCGCTGTCGATCGATGAGGCTGCCATGATGGACGGGGCCGGACGCTGGATGACCTTCCTGCGGATTATTTTGCCGCTGACGCTTCCCGGCCTTGTCGTTACGGCGATCTTCTCGTTTCTTACGAGCTGGAACGAGTTCCTGTTCGCGCAAACGTTCCTGAGCGATTACGACAAATGGACGCTGTCCGTCGGGATCTCCAGCTTCCAGGGCCAATATGTGGTCAATTGGGATTATCTGATGGCCGGCTCGGTTATTACGACGGTTCCGATTGTCATAGCTTTCTGGCTGCTGCAGAAGTATCTGGTAAGCGGAATGACGGCGGGCGCTGTCAAATAAGGCGCTGCGCTTGCCGGATTCCAGAATGGATACCGCCCGCTTCGCTGGTTTTGGCGGGGAAAGATGCTGCGCGTGCGGATCATTCTTACGATCGCTGTTGTCCCCGGAATTCTTTGATTATGTGAAACATGAATCGGATGAATTCCAGAGACAAAGGCGACCACTGTCGTTTCTCCAGAACGATTCCGCCCGCTCCGCTGGTTTTGGTGCATCTAGGCGCTGCGCTTGCCGGATTCCAGAATGGATACCGCTCGCTTCGCTGGCTTTTGGCGGGGAAAGATGCTGCGCGTGCGGATTCCAAAACGGATTCCGCCGGCTTCGCTGGTGGCGGGGAAGGGCGCTGCGCTTATGGATTATTTATCAATTATAAATTAGCGAGAAGGAGTGCGTGGACATGATTAAATTTGGAGTTGTAGGTATGGGAATTCGGGGGAGCCTGTTCACCGATACGATCGGTCAGAACCCTTATGCGGAGCTTGCTGCAGTAGCGGATGCCTACGAAGCGACCTTGACGAAAAGCAAGGAAAAGTATGGCGTTCCCGGTTATCTGGACGTGGAGGACATGATCAATCAGGAGCAGCTTGACGCCATTGTGATCGCAACTCCGGATTTTCTGCATAAGGCACCGGTGATGCTGGCCGCCCGCAAAGGCATTCATATTATGGTGGAGAAACCTTTCTCCACGATTGTGGAAGAAGCGGAAGAGATGCTGGAGGCGGTCAAGGCTGCAGGCGTGAAATGCCTGGTTGCCTTCGAGAACCGCTGGAATTCTCCTTTCGTAGCTGTCAAAGAAGCCGTCGATAACGGAGAAATTGGAAAAATCATTACCGTTAACGCCCGGTTAAATGATACGATCTATGTACCGACCAAAATGCTTAAATGGTCCCAAGGCTCCACGCCGGGCTGGTTCCTGCTGCCGCATGCGACAGATATCGCATTGTGGCTCAAGGATAGCACGCCGGTCAAGGTTTATGCCGTGGGCACCAAGAAGAAGCTTGTCTCCATGGGCCTGGATATCTATGATTCCATTCAAGCGGTGGTTACCTTTGACGACGAGACGCACGCCACCTTCACGACAAGCTGGATTTTGCCCGAATCGATGCCGCTCATTTATGATTTCAAATATGAAATCATCGGCGAGGACGGCGCCTTGTATGTCGATCTCGCGGATCAAATGGTGCGCAAAGCGGTCACGGATTACAAGCATGTCCATACGCTTGGAACGCCGATCAACGGCCAGTTTACTTCCGCGCCGAGCTATATGCTCAATTCCTTTATCGACAATATCCGCCTGGATACGCAGCCAACCTCGGATGCCGCAGCGGGCCTGCTGAATACAAGGCTGGTCTCCGCTATCCACCGTTCCATGGAAACAGGGCATGTGGAGAATATCTAGCAGGGTTTGAAGGGAAGACCGGCATGTGTTCTCTGGAGCGGGTGACAACGGGCAGTCCCGCTTGCAGCAGCGCATGGAGGGTCGGATGCCTAGATGAGTGTACTCGCAGAAAGGGGGAAGGATATGAGCGGAGCATTAACCGGCACAATCGATTTTTTGGGCCATACCGCTTATCGCCTGGAAAATGAATTTTTGGAGCTGATCGTCGTTCCCGCTTTGGGAAGCCGCGCGGTTTCACTCCGCAGCAAGCTGGCGCAGACGGATCTTCTTCGCGTGCCGCCTTCCCTGGCGGCTTATGAGAAGAATCCGATGCTGTTCGGTATCCCGGTCCTGTTCCCGCCCAACCGTATCGAAGACGGCACATTCACTTTCGGGGGCGAGTCCTACCAGTTTGCGGTCAATGAACCCAAGCATCATAACCATCTCCATGGGCTGGTGCATAGGGAAGCCTGGCAGATGACGGGAGTGCGGGAGCATGCCGGCGGCATTTGCCTGGAAACAGTATTCGACTCATCGGATAAACCGCATGTGCTGGAGCAGTTCCCGCATCCCTTCCGTATTGTAATGCGATTTATTCTGGATGGCCATTCCTTCGTGCAGGAAGCCGATATTATCAACGACAGCGGTACCGCCATCCCTTGGGGGTTAGGCTATCATACCAGCTTTCGTTTTCCGTTTGGGGAGCAGTCAAATCCGGAATCCTGTTTGTTTAGCGCTCCTGCCGGACAGCTCTGGGAATTGAACGATCGGGTGATGCCGACCGGCCGTCTGCTTGACGATCCCCGAAGCGCTTCGCTTCAGGCCGGCATGCCGATGGCAGATGTCGCCTTTGACGATGTGTTCCTTGCAGCGGATCATGTCACCAATGAGGCTGTGCTTACGGATCGGGCAGCGGGGATCAGCGTGACCTACAGCGCAGACGAGAGCTTCCGCCAGTGGGTACTTCACACCGGAGCCGCCGGAAGTGGGTACATCTGTCCCGAGCCGTATACCTGCGTGACGAATGCTTTCAATCTGCCGCTCGACCGCAAGCTGACCGGACTGCAGGTGCTGGAGCCCGGAGAGCAGCGGACCGTTTCCTGCGCGATTAAGGTGGAGGTTGCCGCCCCTGTCAGCGGCTAATACCGGATGGACATTCTTCTTGGCTCCTGTTGTTTGAAGGGGCGCCGGAAGCGAAAGCTTATTCCTTCCGGATATCAGGGGGAACGGACTGATTTTTCTACTATCGGGAATTCAAACAGCCTCTTGACCACGGTGAAGTCTACCCTGACAAGAGGCTGTTTTTGATTTATCCGGATACTGAGACAGTGTGCCTTATTATCTCTAATCTGGTGGTGTTTGCTTCTTTCGTCTCCGATATCTCGGCTGAATCCCGTCTACAGCTCAAAGAACTGCCGGTATGCAGTCGGGGAATAGCCGGTCTGTTCCTTGAACAGCCGGGAGAAATAATAAGGGGTCATTCCGACCTCTTCGGCAATAACGGAAATGGGCTCACGCGTCAGCTGCAGTCGCTGCCGGGCGTGCTCAATCCGTTTGGCATTCAAGTATTGAATCGGGGATTGGCCCGTTAACTGTTTAAATACCTCAATAAAATAATTGGGATGATAATGCACCAGCGCCGCAAGCTCTTCTACGGTTACCTTATTGGCCAGCCGCTCTTCCATATAAGTAACGATCCGGTTGAGCTTGTCGATGTTTGAATCATTTTGCAGGATTTTCACTTCGCTGCCGGAGAGCTCGATGTAGGCGGCAAGCATTTCCGCTACAATAGCCCCGACTCTCAGGCCGGCAGCGAGATCCGGGCTGTTCCATTGCGTGATCAGACGTTGAAATAACGATCTCCAATGCTGCCGCTGCTCTTGTCCAAGCTTCAGACAGACTGGCGCCTCCAGCCAATGAAACATCGAATGCAGCGTGCCGATTTCAGCCTGAAAATGGCACCAGTATTTTCCGTAGGTCTGCTCGCTAATAACGGAATAACTTTGATTGCCTCCTGCCGGGATAAGCAGCAGATTGCCTTCGACCGGGTAATATTCCCGGTTATCGAACCGTATAAACCCTTCACCCTCTTCGATCAGGTAGAAACGGTTGAAGGAGGGAACAAGATTCATGTCGCGCCAGTTAAGCGGTACCTTGGTGTAGGCAGCCTGCGAAACCTGCACTTGAACCCTCCCCAGTAGATCTCTCCAGAAACGCGGATTTGCCGGCATTCGTTCATGCCTCCCGGGCCGCTTGCTGCGGTCATCTGAGAATAGTATAAGCGAAACTTAGTATACACCATTTTGATTGAATGTGTAGCCGCTTACAATAAAATCAGGAAAACATAAGGGAGGCTTCGCGATCAACATGTCCAATCTCCGTCAGCAAATTCTTATTCTTCATTCCTTTTTGCCCGATCTGGAATCCGAAATCGTAGCCTGGGCGCTTTATGATGCAGCCCTGCCCGAGGACCAGCAGCAGATGAATACCGGAGACCAGAATCAGCCTCCGTACCGCAGCGTGCTTGGCGCCATGCGTGATGGATGGTTTGTCATCCAGACGGCCGCTCTGCCGGTCTACCTCAGGGGACAAGAACATGAATCCGGTCATCTGCCGTATGAATATGTATTGGAGAGGAGAGTGTCCGTCTCATGACCACATGGGCCAAGGAACATCTGTTGACCGCCAAACAAATGGCGCAATTCGTTACGGACGGATATTTGCTGGTCGAGGATCTGGTACCTCGGGAGCTGAACGAGAAGGTTGAAGCCGAGCAGCGGGAGGAACGGATCGCCAGTCACCGTTATTGGCGGGATTCAAGCTATATCCAGCAGGTCTTCGAGCTGCCGAAGGTAAAGGGAATAATCCGCAGCCTGGTTGGCGACAAGCCCGGTTATGATCATTCCTTCCTCCATGTCGTGAAGCCTAAAGTAGGGAAAGCGCAGGAATGGCATGCCGATTCCATTATTGATACACGGGCCTATGCCTTCGATATCCAGGCTTTTTACTTCTCCCATGATGCACCGGAAGAAATGGGGCCGACGCTTATTCTGCCGGGATCCCATCTGCGGCGGGTCAATACGTTCAGTATCGGCCGCTACAAAAATATTACGGGACAGAAGAAAATGGCCTCCCGGGCCGGTACGATGTTCTTTGTTCACCAAGGCATCTGGCACTGCGCGCAGCCGAATCAGACGGATAATACGCGTTATGTCTTCAAGCTGCGGCTGCGTCCCGGTCAAGCGCAGCGGGGATTGTTCAATACGGATGGCTACGACGATCCGGAAGTAACGGATATTCTGGACAACGGGTACAAGAAATGGCAGGGGAATGAAGGACGGTTGGATCATGTGATGCGTGCACAGCTGTGGCGTTATGTGACGGGCGACGATACAATTGACACCTCGTTCGAACGGGCCTTGACGCGGATGCAAATTACCATGTAACGCAAGGGAAACCAAAAAAAACAAGGCGCACAGGCCGTTCCCGCGGGTGCGCCTTGTTTGATTTCAACGTGTAAAGGGAGAAAGCATCAACGGCAGCAGACGATAGATGCCGAAACTGAAATCTTACGATTTCAGATTCAATCCAGCCATCGAGGTTAAGGAAGGATATTTTAGGATTTTCAACCAAACGGCTGGATCAGGCTGTCCAAACCCCGCGGTCAAGAATGGCCTCTTCAGCGGAAACGGGCTTGCTGTAATAGAAGCCCTGAACATTGTAGCATTGCAGCTCCCGCAGGAGAGCGACCTGCTCCTTTGTTTCCACGCCTTCCGCAACAATTGTCAGTCCCAGCTGTCTGGCCATGGAGATAATCATTTCGGCGATCGCCCTGCTGTCGGTATCCGTCGTGATTTTCCGGATAAAGGAACGGTCAATCTTCAGACAGCAAATGGGCAGGCTCTGGAGATAGCTAAGCGAGCTATAGCCAGTGCCAAAATCGTCCATAGACACCGATATGCCTGCCTGTTTCAGCTTTTCCAGAATTTCGATCACATGGTCTTCCTTATGCATCATCGCGCTCTCTGTGATTTCCAGCTCCAGCAGACTTGCATCCAGCTCGAGCTCTGTAATGAGGCTGATAATGTTCTCAAATATATCCGGCTGCATCAAATGAATCTGCGAGATGTTAACGGCCACTGGAACCGCCGGGATCCCCTCTTCCTGCCACTTCTTCACCTGCAAGCAGGCATTTCGCAAAACCCAATGCTCAATAGGAACAATAATGCCTGTTTTCTCCGCCAGCGGAATAAATTTAAGCGGCTGGACAACACCCAGAATCGGGTGATGCCAGCGGACAAGCGCTTCAAATCCGATGACATCGCCTGTGCGGATATCGATCTTCGGCTGATAGACCAGTCGCAGCTGATCGTTATCGACGGCCGCTTCCAGATCATCCTCCAGAATCATTTGCTCCAGGCTGCTCTGATCCCTGACCGAGTCATAGAACTGATACTGGGAACTGCCGTTTTCTTTGGCTGTATACATAGCGCTATCCGCGTGCCTCATGAGCGTATCGGCATCGGGGCCGTCATCCGGAAACCGCGCAATGCCAACGGAAGCGGACAGCTTGACCGTTTGTTTGCCGACCTGAAAGGGAGAGGAGAACTCGGACACGACGGCGGCAGCCAGCAATTGAATCTCTTCTGCGTCACGCTCATGAGGAATGAGCACCGTAAATTCATCGCCGCCCATCCGCGCGATCGTGCAGGTATCCGGCAGGCATTGCTTGAGCTTATGAGCAGCCTGCGAGATCACCCGGTCGCCGAACGCATGGCCGAACAGATCGTTAATTCGCTTAAAGCGGTCAAGGTCAATGAACAACATAGAGAAATATGGAGTCAGGCCGCTGCTTGGAGCCGTCAGGTGCTCCAGCGAATCCTTGAAGGCGCGGCGGTTAGGCAGGCCTGTCAGCTCATCATGATAAGCCAGATGGCGAATCGTTGCCTGGTCCTGTTTGGCTTTGGATATATTCTTGGCGATGCTGTAAGCCCCGACCAGCTTTCGTTCGACGACAATAGGCAGGGAGGTGAGCAGTACCGTCATGACAGAGCCATCCACGCAGCTCAGATCAAGCTCGATGGAGTCGGAGTTTCCTTCGAGCACCTGTGCGAAATGCGCCAAGGCCTGCTGCTGCTGCTCGCCTTGCAGCAAATCCGAGAACCGGGTCCCGATCAGCTCGTAGCCAAGCTGGGCGGCCATCTGCTCCGCTTCGTGATTCATGCTGGTAATGACGCCGGTCTCGTCGAAGGCCAGCACGCCATCGGGATTATGCTTGTACAAGGACATATAATGCTGTTCGGTCTCAATCATTTTTTTGGTTTGGCGCATCTGGCGGTGCTCGCTGAAATAATCAGGAATCGCATAAAGGCCTGCGGATATGAACAGCATCACGATATAAGGAATCAGATATACATAACTCATTGCGCCAGGTGGCTCAATGGGCAGCACCGAGAAGGTGCAGAGCACCGGAATTCCGAATAAAGCCGCCCCGGACAGAAACATGCCTGGAAAGCTCAGCCAGGAATTCAGGTTCTGCTCCATATTGCGTTTCAACTGGGTCAGGATCCGCAGGACAGAGAAGCAGATGCAGAGGACCGTCGCGATCGTCAACAGTACCAGCTCAGGCTTCCACACCAGATGTTCCCGGAACAGAAATAACGTATTGGCATAATCGAAGATCAGAATCGTAAAGGCAACAATAAAGCTGGTTTTCAGGAACTGAAGCGTATTGTACCAAGGGAGGCTGGAAAACCATAAACCGAAATAGGTCGCAACATAACAGCCTGCGAGTGTAAAAAAGAGATGATAGCCGTAATAGTCCGAAGCGACCGGAAACCCGACGGACAGAGGAACCAGACAATGGGAGACGCTGAAACAAGCGGCGCCTGCGACAGCAAGCAGCATCCTTTGTTTTCTTTTATCCAGCAGACTACCCCACAAGGACGCAAACATCGCGGGGCCGTAGGATATGATGGCGCTACCCGCAAGCCCTGCCAGCAGCGCGAGAGATAAATACAATCCGTTTAATTCAAAGATAGGTGTCATAGTCAGCGTTGCGCCCCTTATATGTAGTTTATGCATGAATGAATATGGTTCAAAAGTTTTATGTGAAAAGTAATCCTTTTAACATAGATTTAAACATGAAACTAGGTCTTAAAACTCATTTTTTAGAAAAAATTTATAATAATTATTAAAAATTAGCAGATTTATATTTTCCCGTCACCTGTCGGAATGCCTGCAAGCAAAAAAGCAGTTCTGATAACCTTTGCTGCACGGTTATCAGAACTGCTTTTTTGACGATTCATTGGACCTCCAGCGGGGTCAAATAGATGGAATCATTTTTGCGTTTCCTGCGGAAATCTCCAGGGGTCAAGCCTGTCCACTTGGCGAATTGGCGGATGAAGCTCTGCGCATTATCGTACCCTACCCGCAGGGCAATCTGCTCGATCGAATCCGGCGTATTCAGCAATAGCTGCATGGCCTCCTGCTGGCGGAGAATGGAGAAATAATTACGCGGCGACATCCCGTACATCTGCTGGAATACGCGATAGCAATGCTTGCGGGTGAAGCCCAGCCTGGAGGCGATCTCCTCCAGCCAATTTGCCGACCAGGCAGGCTCCTCTTCGCGCGGAGCCGCAATCAGGGTTTCAATTTCCCTGGCGATCAGAAGAGGGAGGTTGTTTCCCCGCTTCGCCCCCTGACCGGCCGGAAGAACGGTGAAGGATTCCTCCAGCAGCTCCAGCAAGGTATAGAGCCGGTGAAAAACAGAGATTCTGGAGGCTCCGGCAAGCAGCAGCTGCAGAATGGCCTGTACTTCCGGCAGCAGACGTTTATTCAGCGCACTGCACACGGGAAGATAGATCTCGCCGGAGCTGCCGAGCTGCTGCAGAAATACAGGATCGTCCATTTGCACATGCATGACAAAATATTGCAGCGGTGCGGGTTCATCCGCGCTAAAGGCATGCAGCTGCATGGGCGGAATGATCAGCATATCCCCGCCGCGCTGCCTGTATTCCTCGTTTCCGATGCGGGCTGTCTGGCAGCCCTCCAGCACAAGATTGATCTCCACCATCCTGTGGTGGAGATGCCGCTGACAGTACCACGATTTCTGTACTTTTCCCGTGTGTGCGCCATACAGGTAAATTTCCGATTTCCGGTTGGGGAAGGCATGCGTGAAGATCTGTTCTGTCGGTTGGTTCATAACGCACCCCCATTGAAAATGTCACAATTGGTTAACTATCTGTCTTCCGAGAGGAGACTTTTCGCTATTACTTCCTTATGGAAAGAATTCTATACTATTTAGGATGACAGTTCAAAAGTCCGCAAACCACCGTTCGATTTTTGCAAAAAAACCGAACACCGGGACTGTGGCTTTCAAAGAAAAGCAGGAAAATAGGGGAGATGGATGCTATGGCATTAGCGATAGGAAATGAGCCGGATCATGTTCTGGTTGAAACGGATAACGGCTGGCAAACGGCCAGCCGAAGCGGCGAGGGAGTCTGGAGCTGCACAGGAGTTGAATTGACGCTTCTTGGCGCGGGCGGATCATGTGCGGTCATTCTTGCGGCGCCGCAGCTTGCGGTGAAGACTGTCCGGCTGTATTGGAAACAAAATGTGGACGGGAGGATATCCGTTCTGGGCGACCATTGGGAACGGGCTTACGGGGATTTGGAATGGCGCGGTATTGTGCCGGAACGGGTAATGCCGTGGTATTTTCTAACCCATGACGGCATCGTGACACGCGGTTACGGGGTCAAGACGGGGACAGCCTCCCTCTGCCACTGGCAGTTTGATCAGGATGGAATCACGTTGACTCTGGATGTCCGCTGCGGCAGTGAAGGCGTCCAATTAGGCGGACGCAAGCTTGTGGCGGCGGAGATAGTCGGCTATGAGGGGACCGCGGGAGAAAGCGCGTTTGCCGCGGCAAACCGTTTCTGCTCAGTGATGTGCGAGAACCCCGTAATGCCTTCGCAACCGGTCTATGGAGGGAATAACTGGTATTACGCTTATGGGAACAGCTCCCACGGCGAGATTCTGGAGGATTCCAAATTTATGGCTTCGCTGTCGTCTTCTACGGTCAACCGTCCCTACATGGTCATCGATGACGGCTGGCAGCTGGTAAGCGGAGGCGGTGCCTGCAACGGAGGTCCGTGGAGAGGCAATTCCCGTTTTCCTGAAATGGACCGGCTGGCAAGCGAGATGAAGGACACTGGCGTCAAGCCGGGTATCTGGTTCCGTCCGCTGCTGACTAGTAGGACGGTTCCGGATGAGTGGCTCCGATACAGCGGAAAAAAGGGGAATGTTCTGGACCCCAGCGTGCCGGATGTGCTGAACTATATTGGAGAGTCGGTTTCTGAGATGGTATCCTGGGGCTATGAGCTGATCAAGCATGATTTCTCCACCTTTGATCTACTGGGCCAGTGGGGCTTCGAAATGAAGTCGAAGACAAATGCCTTACCGCATCCTTTTAAGGACCGCTCCAAAACAACAGCCGAGATTATACTGGAGCTGTACCGCGTGCTGGCGAAAGCTTCCGGAGGCAGCGTCGTGATCGGCTGCAATACGATCAGCCATTTGTCGGCCGGTCTGTTTGAAGTGCAGCGGACGGGCGACGATACCAGCGGAAAGCTATGGGAGCGGACGCGTTATATGGGCATTAACACGCTGGCCTTCCGGATGCCGCAGCATGGAACCTTCTACAGCCATGACGCGGATTGCATTGGTATAACTGACCAGGTGCCGTGGGAGCTGAACCGGCAATGGCTGGAGCTGCTGGCGGGCAGCGGAACGCCGCTGTTCGTGTCGACAGCGCCAGCTGTCGTCACCCGGGAGCAGCAGCTTGCACTCCGCTCGGCTTTTGAATTGGCAGCAGCGCCGATTGCACCCGGGGAACCCCTGGATTGGATGGAGACGACCTGTCCGCGCCGCTGGCTGCTTAACGGTCAGGAAACCCGGTTCCGTTGGAATGAAGTATCAGCGGAGCCGCAGGCGGATGCTGATAACATCTGGTGGAAATAGAAGGATATAAAGGAATTTGCAGGGCCAGGATGGAACTCCTATAGGTAATCATAAATAATAGGGGTGTTATAGATATGGAAAATAAATGGGCGGAGTGGATTGTAGAAGCGGATATTCCCCGCATGCAGCAAGCGATGGAGAACGGTTCCCTGTCTTCGGAGGAACTGGTCCAGGCTTATATGGACCGGATCAGAAAGGTGGATGGACTTCTCCGCTCCATCCTGGAGCTGAATCCGGATGCTCCGGGAATCGCCAAAGCATTGGACAAGGAGCGGAGGGAGCAGGGAAGCCGGGGAACGCTTCACGGTATTCCGGTCTTGCTGAAGGATAATATCGGCACCGCCGACAGCCTGCATACGAGCGCAGGCTCCATTGCCCTGGCGGACCATTATGCCGTGGAGGATTCCTTCGTCGCCGCGAAGCTGCGCAGGGCAGGTGCGGTCCTGCTGGGCAAAACAAATATGACCGAATGGGCCAACGCCATGTCCTCCTCCATGTGGGCAGGCTACAGCTCAAGAGGGGGGCTAACGTTGAACCCCTACGGCCCGGGCGAATTTTTCGTCGGCGGCTCCAGCTCGGGCTCGGCTGTGGCGATTGCCGCGAACCTCGCTGCTGCGGCGGTCGGCACGGAAACCGCAGGATCGATCGTATGCCCGGCCAGCCAGAATTTCATTGTCGGCCTGAAGCCGACCGTGGGGTTGGTCAGCCGGTCCGGCATCATTCCTTTTGCCCGCAGTCAGGATACGGCAGGGCCGATGACAAGAACGGTAACCGATGCAGCCATCCTGCTCGGGGCGCTTGCAGGTGAAGACGAGCGGGATGAGGCAACAATGGCAGACGGCAGGCGGGCTCTTGCGGATTATTCGCCTTTTCTCGATCGCAGTTTTCTAAAGACAGCCCGAATCGGCGTTCCGCGGTTCTATTATCAGGAACTGGAGGGCGATGAAGAGCGGCTGGCCATCATCGAACAGGCGATTGCGACTCTGCGGGAGGCCGGAGCGACGGTTATCGATCCGGTATCTCTTCCTTGCGAGCAGCAGGAATGGGGCAATGTGATGGGGTACGAGCTGAAGAGCCATCTCAATGATTATTTGTCGGGCCTGGATGAATCGCTCCCGGTCCATTCCTTGAAGGATGTGATTGCCTTCAACGAGGCGCATGCGGAGCAGGCCTTGAAATATGGGCAGGATGGGCTGATCCGATGCGAAGCGACAAGCGGAACGCTTACCGAACAGAACTACCTGGATGCCAAAGCGCAAAATAAAGAGCATGCCCGCAGCCAAGGGATCGATTATGTGCTGAAGGAGCACTCCCTGGATGCCCTGCTGCTGCCCGGCTGCTGGGATGGATCGGATATTGCAGGCAAAGCGGGATATCCCCTCATTGCCGTTCCGGCGGGCTATTCCCGCGAGGGGGCAACCTCGCCCGGAGGGTATCCCACCAAAGGACCGTTTGGCGTTATTTTCTCAGGAGCCGCTTACAGCGAGCCGGCGCTGATTGCAATCGCCTTCGGCTTTGAACAAGCGTCGAGGCACCGGTTTCCGCCTGCTCTGGATTAAAGCAGAGTCCTCTCAGGATGCCAAATGTCGCGAACTTTTATTGCAGTTTTATTTTCTGTGCTGGAATGTACGCATACAAAGACATGCAAACAGCCGTTGGTTCTCCATCCGAGAACTCCGCAGCATGCAGGACAAGCAAATCCCATTTGTGATGATCGGCAGCAGTCTGTCCCACAGCGTTTTTTCCATTCATAATGATAATATGCGCGACAGCTACATGGCGACCAAATATATGCTGGATAACGGCTACCGGCGAATCCTCCTGCTGACGCCCAATGTGAAGCAGGATGTAATGTACGACCGGATTCACGGCTATCAGCGCGCCATCGACGAGATGGGTCTTGATCTTTCTTCTACGCATATCGTCTACTGCGGCGATGGGGAGGCGGAGATCTCTGCAGCGCTGGACAAGATAACGAGCGACGGGATTGCCTTCGATTCCATCATTACAATGGACAGCATCATGTCCCTAAGCGCTTTAAAGTACTGCCAGAGCAAGGGGATGAAGGTGCCTGGGGAAGTGGGATTCTCTGTTTTAACAACGCTGCGTATTTGGACAAAATCTCGCTGGCAATCAGCTGCGTGCATTTGAATCCGACCCTCCTGGGCGCAGAAGCCTTCAAGCTGCTGATGGATGTTATCGACCATAAGCCCCAGTTGTCCGTGAAGAAAAGCGTAACCCTCCCTGCGGAAATCATTGAACGCGAGTCAACAAAACGCCAGAACCGTTAGTAGGTTAATTGTACGCGCCACTGCACAGGATCCGATGGCATTGGGACACTAATGTTCCTTATGTCAGGGTCTTGGGCGGTGTTTTTTTATATTTCATGGCATCTGCAACCGAATTATCCAGAAAATTTTTAAGAAAATCATTCCCGGGACCAGTTGTTGAACAATAAATGGAAAGGTTATAATAAACAGGTTAAAGGAGTGTATATAGAAAGAGGAGGAACGATATTGAATTCGGCAAGTATGGACTCAAAACCCGCTTCCGTGGATTTAAGCGGAATCAAGCGGGGACCGATAATAACGGCCCTTATTATTGGTGCGTTTGTGGCGATTTTGAACGAGACGCTGCTCAGTAATGCACTTCCCGATCTGATGCGGGAATTTGGCATCGAGCTGTCAACGATCCAGTGGCTTTCTACGGCGTATATGCTGGTGATCGGGGTGCTGGTCCCCGTGACGGCACTGCTGCAGCAATGGTTTACGACAAGACAGATGTTTCTCTCGGCCATGATTTTATTTCTGGTCGGTACCCTGGTATGCGCATTATCCCCTACTTTCGGGATGCTTCTGGTCGGCCGGATTATTCAGGCGATGGGAACGGGCCTTCTGCTTCCCATTATGATGAATACGATTCTGGCTATCTATCCCCCGGAGAAAAGGGGAGGAGCTATGGGCCTTATGGGGCTGGTAATCATGTCCGCACCAGCGATCGGACCGACATTGTCAGGGGTGATTATCGACTCGCTCGATTGGCGCTGGCTGTTCTACCTTGTTCTTCCTTTGTCGGCTTTTTCCATCTATTTTGCTGCCGTATATTTGAAAAATGTATCAGACCTTACCCGGCCGAAGGTGGATATTCTGTCCATTCTCATTTCCACCATCGGCTTCGGCGGCATCGTTTACGGTTTCAGTAAAGCCGGCGGCGGATCCTGGTCCGACCCGGAGGTCTACTGGACCATTATTATCGGGAGCGTATCGCTTGTATTGTTCGTCTGGCGGCAGCTGAAGATGGAAGAGCCGCTGCTGGACCTGAGAGCATTCAAATTCCCGATGTTTACCTTAGTAGTCATCCTGCTGCTCGTGCTGATGATGACGATGTTCTCTACCCTGACGCTGCTGCCGCAGTTCCTGCAGAGCGTGCTGCTTATGACCGCCTTGAAATCGGGCCTTGTCATGATGCCGGGAAGTATCCTCAATGGTATTATGGCACCGGTCTCCGGCGTATTGTTCGATAAATTTGGACCAAGGGTCCTTGTCGTGCCGGGCCTTGTGCTTGTAGTAGGAGCGCTGGGCATGTTCATGGGCATTGATACGGATACCTCAACGAGTTATATTATTACGAGCCATATTATCATGCTGGTCGGCATATCGCTTGTCATGATGCCTGCCCAGACAACGGGGCTTAATCAGCTGCCGCGCCATCTCTATCCTCACGGAACGGCGATTCTCAACACGCTGCAGCAGGTTGCGGGCGCAGTAGGCACAGCGCTGTTCATCAGCATTATGGCATCCGGAACGAAGAAATACTTAAGCGAATCCAGCGATCCGACAGCACCGGCAGAGGCGGCCAACGGTCTGGTTGCCGGTCTGCAGAGTGCTTTCCTGGTCGGCTTTATTGTCGCCCTTATCGCATTGGTGCTCGGATTCTTCCTCAAGCGCACAAAAGCGCCCGATGAAGAAGAAAAGCAGGCGGCTTAACGAACCTGGGGCAATGCACTCCTACAGGTGTGCAAACCCCGCAGCTGTACACAATAAGAAAAAGCGCTCCTGCACTCCGGAGCGCTTTTTCTTATTGCTGGCGGAGGCTTGTCTCCCAAGGTGCCCCACCCCCCAACCTCATCAGCGGCAGGAAAAGCAGCAAATCAAGCACCCAACCCAAAAATCCGTGATCGCACCATGCTCAGCTCCCGATGGGCAGTGTGGCGTTGCATGACGGCGGTCGACCTCATGGCAATAAGCTTATAATCTCCAGGTATTCCCGCAAATCCTGACATAATATGCGATTAATCTTAAAAAAGAGTAGCCATAGCCACCTTTAGTTAGTATACTAACCACAAAAGGGGTTGATATCATGGTTACCAAACAAGCTAAATATCAGATCATCGTGGATGATATCAGAGATAGCATTACCAGTGGCAAATGGCAGCCTGACCGGCTCATACCTTCACAGAGTGAGCTCGCCAGTCTGTATCATACAAGTGAAATTACATCGCGGCGGGCGCTGGCCGAGCTTGTGAATGAAGGACTGATTTACCGCATACGCGGGAAAGGCTCTTATGTGAAAAGCAGTTCCGGAGCAGCCGAGGCTGCCGCGCTGGACTCCGCCGAGCCGCCAGCGAAGATCCTGGAAAGGATCTATTTGGTGCATAATACGGGAGGGAATATTTTTCTTCTGGAGCACCGTTTTTACGGGGAAATGTTCAGGGGTATACTGGCTGAAGCCGAGCGGAGGGGATTGGAGTTTCTCTTCTGGGATTATTCGCTGGAGAAGCAGCTGCCAAGCGATGACCGCGCCTGTTTTATCATCACATCCATGGGGAGCAACGACTTCTCCCAGGAGATGCTTCGCGAGTGGGTGGAGGAGGAGCGGCAAATTGTTACGGTTCATTCCTATTTTCCCCAGCTGTCTGTCCCCTACGTCATTATCGACAATATGACCGGTGGCTACCTCGCGACGGAGCATCTGCTTAGCTTGGGTCACACCCGGATCGGTATTCTGCTCACGGGACCTTCTGTCCTGGAATTGAATCAGGAATTTTCTTTGCGGCTGCAGGGGTATCGTCTGGCGCTCAATTTGCAGCACATCCCGTTTGATCCGCAGCTGGTGTGCGTGATCGATGTGGAATCGGAACATCAGAAACAGGGTGAGCAGGGCTTTGACTACTTCTCCGGTCTGGCAGATCCCCCTACCGCCATATTTGCGACCAGTGACATTAAAGCTTATGGTTTGATGAGGGCAGCGAGGCTGGCCGGCTGTTCAGTGCCGGGGGATCTCAGCATTGTCGGCTATGACAATATGGATTTCGGACTCTATCTGGGACTTACGACAGTTGATCAGAACTCGCACGTCATGGGCAGGAAAGCGGTGGAGATCCTGAGCTCCGATAAGCTTCCGAAGGAGCGGATGGCTTCGCTCAAGGATGAAATTGTACCTGAGCTGGTGGTGAGAAAGTCAACCGCTGCCTTAATTAAGTAACGACGGATTTTTTAAAATATCAGAATGGTTAATAGTGTGGCCGATTCTTTTCTGATATTTCTGCAGGGAGAGACTTATTGCGCCACTAAAGACAGCGTCTGCCGCTTTTATTTGATTGCATGAATAGTATACTACGTAAAATACCAACTGCATAAAACAGTTGGTATTTTATTGTTTACAACTTATAATCGATATGTTAGTATTCTAACTAGGAGAAAAGACAGCGCTTACAAACAACCAAGAATACTAAGATGATGTGACGTTGTTTTTTCGCCAAGGTTCACACGGCAGGATCAATTTTTAAAGGGGGAAGGTACATTGAAGAAGGCATCGCGGGCGGTAATCCTACTCATGGTGGTTTGCACGCTTATATTTGCAGCGGCCTGCTCGAACAATGCAGGCAGCAATACCGGCAGCAATAACGGCGGCGCCACTACGCCGGATAATGGACAAAATGCGGGATCCGGCGAAAACAACACTAATGATCCGCAGACAGAACCGGCGAAGGAATTTTCCGGTGAAATCAATATTAACGTACAGAGCGAGAACAAGGAAGGCTGGGAGGCTGTTGCCAAAGCCTACACAGAGAAACATCCCAAGGTCAAAATCAATGTGGATGTTAAACCGGGCGAAGGTTACGCAGACTGGCTGAGAGCCCAGTTGTCGGCAGGCACGCCGGCAGCGGATATCGTGAACGGCAATGTGGTAGCCGGACTCGAAAACAGCTTCATCGATTATTTGCCGCTGATGGAGAAGACCAACCCCTATACCAATGCGCCGTGGAAAGAAGGCTTCACGGATTTTAATACGCAGGTCCTTGATATGAAGGGATCACTCACCAAACTCAATCTGGAGACCGTTCAGGTTCTCTGGTTCTACAACAAGAAAGCGTTTGAGAAAGCGGGCATCGCAAGTCCTCCTGAGACTTGGGATCAATTGATTGAGATTTCACAGAAGCTTAAAGATGCCGGATATACGCCTCTGGCGATTGGGGGAGATTACAACTCCTTCTGGTCAGGCAGTACAGGCTGGCTGATGAGGATTTATGCCGATTCCTTCCTCCGCTCTTCGTTTGAGAAGGTCCGTTCGCAGGAAGGCGATTACAACTACGATCCGGAGCTCGACGGAACCTGGAAGCTTGACATCAACGATTCGCATAATGACGATGATGCACTTGTTCACAAGAACAATCTTCGTCAATGGCTGGCCATCAAGAATCATGAGCTGACCGTTAACAACGATCAATACAAAACCATGTACACCAATTTCAAGAAGCTGATCCCTGGCATGGTGGAAGATGGTTATTTCGGAACGTCGGATTTGAATGCCTATTCCCTGTTCCTTACCCAGAAAGCCGCGATGCGTCTGGATACAGCGGGACTTCTGAGCACTTTTGACAAAGATATTACCGATTCCGAGAAAACGGGCGGCGCGAATGCGGAAGCTTTCGAGCTGGGCACGTTCAACATGCCGCGAATGAGCGAAAGCGAAGCGCCGGTCAGAACGATCGAAGTTCCTATCGGATTCCTCTCGATGGTAAACAAGGACCAGGAGCATAACGACATGGTTATCGACTTCATGCAGTTCTACAGCAGCTCCACAGGCTACGGCATTTATCTGCAGGCCACGATGGATGCAGGCCGCGGCATTGCGGGTCCGCCGATTGTGAAGGATGTAACGCTCAGCGATGAGCTGAACAAGAAATTCTCCAACCTGAAGCTGATCGGCAACTCCGAGAAAGGCAACGCTATGGGCGCTCTGTCGAGGGGCGTCAGCGACTACCAGCCTAGCGTCCGCGAGTGGGTCAATCTGGCACAAGCTTATTTCCTTGGAAAATCGAATGTCGATGATTTCCTGAATAAATATCAAGCGTCCATCGACAAAAATTTCGAAGCGGCCCTGAAGTCCCAGAAGCTGGAGCTTTCCGATCTGGAAACACCTGAGAAGCAGCCGCCGGATCGTCCATAACGACGAAAGCTTTAAAATCCGAAGGGATGTCTGTACATGACATCCCTTCGCTCTATTCGCGATAAGGGAGGTCCCTATGAGTCTACAAACCTATCCGTCCCGCCGTGTTCGCAGGTTGTCGGTCGTTGTGTCTGCGTTGCTTGCCGTTCTTCTCGTCGTATCTTTTATCGCGTCGGGCTCAATCAAGGGTGGCGCTTCATCCAATCCCCAACTGTGGTCGGTATCGGGAAGCAATTATGAGAGCGTGATCGCCTTGCCTGATCAGGGCGGTATGATTATCGGAACAAAGGATAACAAAATTACCCGCCTGGATGCTTCGGGCAAAACCGTCTGGACGTTGCCTACGACAGGCACGCCCAAGGGTATCGACCTGTCTCCTGACGGCAAGCAGCTCACTGCCGTAACCGAGAGCAGGGAACTGCTCATTCTGGATACGGAAAGCGGAAAGCAGGCCGGTTCCTTTAAAATTTCGTACCCCGGCATTGCCGTGAATTGGGGGGGAGCCGGCATTGCCATTTCCCAGGGAGCTGGAACAAACCAGCGTGTCGGCCTGTTTGATTTATCAGGCAAGAAGCTGTGGGAGAATAAGCTATTCATTATTACGAGAACACTTGCCTTTGCCGCTGATGGTCAGACTCTCTTCGCTGGTAACGATTCCTCGCAGATAAGCGCATTCGATGCTTCAGGCAAGCGCCTGTGGCTCCGTGAAGGCAGCTACCCTATCTACAGTCTGGCCATCAACGGGGAACAGCTCGTCTATGCAGACAAGGGAGGATACGTCGGTGCAATCGGCGCTGCAGGCAAGCTGCTCTGGTCCAATAAACTGGCTGCTGCGATCAGTTCAGTAACGGCAATAAATGAGGAATTGTTTGCTGCCGTAAACGGAAATAAACTGTTTCTGGTAAATGAGGCAGGCAAGCTGGCAGGCTCCATCCAGCTGAAGTCGTCCTTCATGCGCCTGTCCTCCGAGCCCTCGGGAGAAAGGCTTGCTGTAGTCGGCACGCAGGCCGCTTATCTGGATGCGGGTCTGCTTGCCAGCTTCCAGAAGAACGAGAAGCTGGCGGCGAATTTACAGATCATTGCTATCATCATCGCAGTTTTGCTGGTCGCAGCTCTGATTGCCATGGCTGCCGCTTTCTCAGCCAAAGTACGAACCCGGGCGAGCTCGCTTGGCAAGCGCATCTGGAGAGGCAAAATCGCCTATCTGCTGCTGCTGCCGACGATCAGCTCGCTGGCCCTGTTCAACTATTACCCGACCCTGTCTGCATTCTTCCATTCCTTTACGAACTGGAAGCCCGGTCTGCCGCTTAAATTTGTGGGCTGGAGCAATTACAAGCAGGTTTTTCACAGTCATTTTTTCTGGACAGGAATTGAGAATCTGATCGCTTTGCTGGTTACGGGCGTCATCAAGCTCGGTGCGCCGCTGCTGGTGGCGGTCATTATCTTCCATCTGCCCTCGGAGAGGATGAAATACTGGTTCCGGACGCTGTTTGTCGCACCGATTGTGGTGCCGGGAATCGTCATTACGCTCGTCTGGAGTTTCTTCTATGATCCCAACTACGGGCTGCTGAACTCTACGCTGCGCGAGCTGGGCCTGGATAACTGGACGCATACCTGGCTCGGGGAACCGGGAATTGCAATGAAATCGATTATATTCATCGGTTTCCCCTGGATCGCACCTTTTGCGTTTCTTGTATTCTACGGGGGGTTAATCGGAATTCCGGGAGATATTTATGAAGCTGCCAAGCTTGAAGGGATCGGCCGGATCAACCGTTTCCTGAAGCTCGAGCTGCCGCTGCTGGTGGGGCAAATCCGCCTGCTGCTGGTATTGACGTTTATCGGGACGATGCAGGACTTCGCGCTCATCTATCTGACCACTCAGGGAGGACCGCTTGACAGCACGTACGTGCCGGCGCTGGAGCTTTATTACTCAGCCTCCAAGTTCGGTGATTACGGATATGCATCAGCTATCGGGGTTGTGCTGTTTGGCGTCATTCTAGTCGGGACCATCTTCCAGATGCGCTTGCGCTCATCTGTCGAATACAGTTAAAGAAGGAGAGAAACCGATGATAAAAAAGAAACTCAATTCGATTTCGCTCTCATCCTGGGTGTTTCTGATCCTGCTCGTTGTACTTGCATATATACCGATCGTCATGATGATCAATATTTCTTTTCGCAGCAACGGGCAAATTTACACGAGCTTCTGGGCATTGCCCAGCCCCTGGATCTGGGAGAATTATACCAAAGCCTTTAATGAAATCGCGATTAACATTTTTAACAGCGTGGTCGTATGCTCCATCGCCACCATCGGCGTGACCCTGCTCTCCTCGCTGAGCGGGTTCGTCTTCTCGCGGCTTATTTTTCCGGGCAAGGAAATCATTTATTATCTGATTCTTTCGCTCATGATGATTCCTGCGATCCTGACGTTGATTCCACTGTTTATCCAGGTTTCTTCCTACGGACTGCTAAACAACTGGCTGGCCCTCCTGCTGCCATGGATATCCGGCGGGCAGGTATTTGGAATCATCCTGTGCCGGACGTTTCTCAGCGCCCTGCCCAATGAGCTGTTTGAATGTGCGCGAATCGACGGGGCGTCCGAGTTCCGGATTTATCTGCGCCTCGTGCTTCCGCTCTTGATGCCGGTTCTGATCACGCTTGCCGTCGTCAATCTGGTCGGCAATTATAATGATTTTGTATGGCCGCTCCTGGCGATTAACAATCATTCCAGTCAAATGGTCACCGTGGCTCTCAGTCAGCTTGGCGTCGAGAACGGTACCACAAATTACGGTACCCGGATGGCGGGTTATGTGCTCTCGACCATACCGCTCATTCTCGTATTTATATTCGGCATGAAATACTACATCAGCGGAATCACATCGGGTGCAGTGAAAGGGTAGACAGGTAATTCGGGTAGCAATGGGGAGGAGGCGATTTAATTAAGGGATACCAGGCTGGAGTGGTATAGAAGTTTACAATCATAAAGGAGGCAAGAATAAAAACATGAAGAAAAGCCGTATGATGAGGCCTGTTTGGATGCTGACCTTAATCACTGCATGTTTTCCTCTAATGATGTATTCACCAATGAAAGTGGAGGCCATCGCCCCTGAAGGCCAACTTGATATTACCAACAAGAGCAATCTGGTTTCCATTAATTACTCGCTGTGGTTTGATCCCGTGGTGCCCCAGCAGGGCGGGACGTTCTATGACATCGGGGAGATTTTCAAAACGTCGGGATTGAACAAGACGGCTCCGGTGTGGGGCCCTCTCCACAACTTCCATTACTGGTCGAAGCCGGCGCTCGGCTATTACCGATCAGACAATACCAGCGTAATCCGGACCCATATGACCCAACTGGAGAATGCCGGCATTGATTTTATTATTTTGGACAATACCAACGCTTCCAGCACGATGGATGCCAATTATTATCAGGATTTATTTGTACAGCCGGCTACAGTGCTTCTCGACACGATGCTGCAGATGCGCAATGAGGGACTGAGCACGCCGCATGTCGTTTTCTGGAATGGCTCCGCGGCGAGCGACCCTAATCCGGCATTTGTGGGAAATGACGTGTATAACCGTTTTTATGCCAGCGGCACCTACAATTCCTTATTTGTCACCTATAGCGGCAAACCGCTTATGCTGATGACCGATACGCAGCCTTCATCGCTGGCGACCCTTTTCACGCTCCGCAAAATGTGGGGGCTGCAGGGTTCGCTTGCCGATAAGGAATGGTCGTTCCTGCAGCCGCATCCGCAAAATATCGGGATGAACGGCACGCAGAAGGAACAGTTGTCCGTATCGGTCGCGTATCAGGCGAATTATATTTCCGATCCCGATTCGGCCACGCCGCGCCGTGGCGGGATTACCTTCGCCGCGCAGTGGAAGAAAGCATTCCAGGAGAAGCCGAAGGTAGTTACGCTTACCTGGTGGAACGAGTGGATTGCCCAGCGGTTCGAGGACAGTGCCGGCAAGACGCGATTTGTCGATAATTTCACGGATGAGTACAGCCGCGACATCGAACCTCAACTGGGTGGCCACGGCGACCGGTATTATCAATATATGAAGCGTTATATCGCCGATTACAAAGCGAATAAACCTTTTCCGCTGGGACTTGTGGACGACAGCGTTAATCTGGGCAATTTTGAGACGGGTACGGAAGGCTGGAAAGCGGGCAGCAACGTCAGCAGCACCTTCTCGAATTTCTCCACGACCGGCGCCTCGGTACCAGCCGCATACGAACAGTATAAGCTGCTGCAGAATGAGAGCGCGGCCGTCAACGGTGACTTGTGGCATACCGTTTACCGCCAATTTGAGCGTCCGGTCGATTTCAGTGAATATGAGAAGCTGAGCTTCGCGTTGAATCATTGGGGAGGCGCTCCCGGAGCCACCTCCTATATGGCGAATGTTAAGCTTACGAGCACAGGCGGGCAGACGATAACCAAAGAGGTGGCAACCTCCGGAGCATGGCAGCAGATCGAGATGGACTTCCGCTCATGGCCATACCGCAATGAAGTGAAACGCATCGATATCGGATTCCGGGCGGTCGGCGGGAATCAGCCGTGGGCAGGGAAGTTCTTTATCGACAAGGTGCAGCTGACGAGTGGGAAATACAATCTGGGCGACTTTGAATACGGCACAGAAGGATGGACGGCTTCGTCCAATGTCACATCTGCCACCGCCACAGCCGGCGGAGGAACCAATACGCCTGCGGCCTATAACGGTGCACAGCTGCTTAATATTCAAGGAGCGCCCGTCAACGGCTCTCTGCTGCGAAGCGTGAAGAAGGAATTCGCTTCCCCGCAAAACTGGTCATCGTTTAAGAATTTCAAAATTGCCGTCAGCGGCTGGGGCGGCGCTCCGGGAGCAACAAGCTATACGGCCCGTGTCAAGCTTACCTCCGGTACCGGAGCTGTGAAGACCACGGACTATCCGCTTGCCAATCCTTCCGGTTGGCAAGAGCTCTCGCTTGACTTCAGCGCCTGGGCGCAGAAATACGAAGTAAAATCCATTGAAGTCGGTTATATCGCCGTCGGCGGCAATCAGGCGTGGGCCGGCAAGTTCTTCCTGGATGGCGCGCGTCTGACCAAAACGTGAAAAGTTGACTGGCTCTCCCGGGAAGAACGGCTTGAGACGGTCCGTCAGTCAAGCCGCTGTCCAACTGCAGCGCTTGTTGGCCACGCGGTTATGATGTCAAGATTTCCATCCCCATCACCCGACAACTTAAATCTGACGCTTCTGCAGAGTGATGGGCTTGGGCGGCTCCGGCGCCTTGTTCTATTCAACGGAATTTATTCTTAATGATAATAAATATACATGATGCAGCCGCTCTCTAAGAGATAGCGTTGCAAACAGCAAAAGGGGCTATAAACCATGATCAATAACAAGCCAAGCAATTGGGAAGCAAAATGGATCTGGCCGGCGGGCGATGTCAATAAGCCGGACCGCTATGCGGAATTTCGCGGAACGATTCAGGTGCCGGAGGGGATGAGCGAGCGCAGCGTCCTCCTTCATGTGTCCGCCCGTACCGAATATATGCTTTATGTGAACGGTATGTATATCGGGCGCGGTCCTTCGCCTTGCGACAGCAGATGGCAGTATTACGACACGTATGAAATTGCCGATGAGCTGCTCCAAAGCGGAGAACTGACGATTGCCGCGGTTGTGTACCATTTCGGCACCGACAGTATTGTGACTCATCAGATGCAGGGCAGCAGCGGATTTCTCCTCCAGCTGGAGGTTGAAGGCGGACTCTTGTTAGCGACGGACGAAAGCTGGAAATGCCGGATTTCCAACAGATGGGGCAAACAGGCGGCGCGTTCTCATCAGTGGGGCGGCTATAACGAGGTGTACCGGGCGGTAGAGGAAGATGATTGGCAGCTCCCCGGTTATGACGATTCGGCATGGGGGCAGGCTCAAATTGTGGCCAATGCCTGCGAAGCGGATGGACCGTGGCCGCGTCTGATAGCCAGAGAAATTCCTTTTCTGCATACGGAAACCGTATTTCCGGAATCTGTTGTACGGACCGAGCATAATTTTGGGGTCATCAAAGGGGAAGCATCGCTGCTGGGAGGTTCCTACCATAATGGCGGCCAGGCAGATGCATGGGTCGATGCTTCCGTGCCGGGCTCGATGCCGGGCATCGTGTACGACTTCGGCCGGGAGGTTGTAGGCCGGCCGAAGTTTCATCTGCAGGCTCCGGCGGGAGGTGTGCTGCGGATCGCCTATGGCGAGTCGCTGGAGCTTCAGTATCTGGATACGTATATCCTCAAGCCCGGAATAAACCGGCTGTCACCCTTTGGCAGGCGTGCAGCCCGATTTATTCAATTGACCTTCATGGCAGCGCCCGAGCCGGTTAGCATACAAGAATTTTCTTTTGAGTTGTCGCATTATCCATTTACCCAGACAGGTTATTTCCGGTCCAGCGATAAAACCTTGGACCGGATCTGGGATGTCAGCCGCTACACAACACTGATGAACAGTCACGATCATCTGGAGGACTGCCCGTGGCGGGAGAAAGCCTTATGGGTGGTCGATGCCGTTGTCATGGGCAAAATCATCTACAGCACATTCGGTGACACTGCTCTGCTTCGTAAATGTCTGCTTCAGGGCGCAAGAATTCAGAATGAGGACGGCTCGATTCCCGGAACAGGGCCTGAGAGCAATCCGTTCCTGCTGCCTGACTTCTGCGCCTACTGGCTGCTTGGCGTGCAGGATTACTGGAAATACAGCGGGGATCTGGCCCTGGTCGAGGAGCTGTGGCCGCATTTGGTGCGCCTGATCGATTGGTTCGGGGCTCAACGGGACGAAACAGGTCTGTTTGCCCGTGCCGACCGCGAAGGCTGGTGGTGCTTCATCGATTGGACAGAGGATGTCGATAAGCGCGATAAAGTGGCGGGCATTTCCATGCTGCATTACAAGTCGCTTGGTGCGATGTCCGCTATGGCGGAGGCGCTTGGCCACTCGCGTGAAGCCGAAGACTGGGCACAGCAGGCAAGTGAACTCCGCCAGGCGATCCGCTCGCAGCTGCGCGACAGCAGGACCGGGTTGTTCGCGGATTGCATCGCCGGTGATGAGCTCTCGACTAGCTTCACCCTGCAGACCAATTTCCTTGCCGCCTGGTCCGGAGTTACAGAACCGGAGGAGACGAAGCGGTTTCTGGCAGATTATTACGCGCCGGGCCGCCTGCCCGCAATCAAGGGAGCTTTCTTTCAGCATATTGTGCTGGAGGTGCTGAGCGGAGCGGGACATTCCTCGGAAGGGCTGCGCTTGATTGAGTCCTTCTGGGGGGATATGCTGAGCCGGGGGGCGACCACATGGTGGGAAACCTTCGACCAGGCAAGCCCGGTTTCCACCATCCCAAGCACGTATCAGGGCAATACCCCCACTTATTTGTGGGAAGGCGTCCCCGTCAGTCTCTGCCATGCCTGGAGCGCATCGCCGGCCTATATGCTGCCCCGCATCATGATGGGAATCGATCTCGCCGATCTGGGGAGCGGCTATATTCAGGCCCATCCTCCGCTAGCCGAAGCGGACTGGGCGGAAGCGGAGTATCCAACGCCACTTGGTCCCATTCGCGTACGCTGGGAAAAAGAAGGGGATGAGCTGTCGGGATGGCTTGAAGCTCCTGAAGGAATTGAAGTTCGTACAGCGGATTCTTACCCGCTGCAGGTGAGAGGGACTCAATCACAGCACTCGTTTGGTTAGAAAATCCCGACGAAAATGCTTTCACCGAGCAACAGGCGACACCTCCCTTATCAGGAATGGTCGCCAGCCGCTTATTTTCCGGCCAGGCACAGCAGGCGCTTATAGCTGTCTGATCACCCTGCGTATGGAGGACATACCGGTAATATCAGAACCCCCATCATCCGATTTTGCAGCGGATGATGGGGGTTCTTTGTCTGGGAACTATTCTACCAGGAGTCGGGAACAATTTACACTGTTTACACTGCCGAAAATTCGATGATATACTGGGAAAGCTAATGGTTATGGATGAAAAAGGAAAAGATTCAAATTATATGATGTTTTATTTTGGCTGTGGAGCAAATAATGGGGAAGGAGTCCATGTATGAAAACGAATTATGTTTTTTTCTCCTTTTTTGTGCTGGTCTTGACCATATTCAGCTTTCATTTCATTTTAAATCAAAAAGCAGCCAACCTTTTGACCAAAGACCATTTGATTATGAAAATCGATTTTAATAACACTAATCTACGCAATGAACTTGATCTCATCCGCCTTTTAAAGGATTTTTCTGTAAAGGAAGGCGTGAATATATCGCAGTACAATTTTCTTGATGAGCATACATTAAATATTTACTCTTCAAATATAGAAAAAGATCCTAACCTGCACTTGGAAAGTGGTTCCTGGCCCAGATCGGATGATTTCATATCTAATTACAATGATCCGACTGCTAAACAAGTTGGCCGTGTTTCCTTTCCGGTTTCCATGTGGAAAGTACGTTATTATAATTTTGACCAAATTAGTAATGTGGGAATAGGAAATACTTATTATATATCTTCCATAGAACCTCATGTAGCAAAAAATGCTTCTGAAGCCTTTTCAACTTTTGGAGAAGTGAGTTTCCAAAAAATAGTCCTTCATCCGATTGTTTTTGTGGATAGAACCTTATTTTATTTAATAGCTTTTTCTGTATTGAGCCTCTTTATCCATATCTTTTTTCAGATGTATAAGAATCGAAAACAGCTATATTTGAATAAACTATGGGGCTATTCTTTCATTCAATCGTATGTCTCTCTATTAAAGGGAATGCTCAGACCCTATCTCTTCGTTATTTCTGGTCACGGTTTGCTCATCGCAATCGCAGTTTTTCTTTTTCATCAAACTCATTTTTGGATTAATATTGTCATTACTTTTGCTGCTATAGCTTCTATTTCATTCATCTTAACTGCGGCGATGGTTTTATGCTCTGTACTATTTATTGATCGGTCATTTTTTGGCAACGTTGCTCTAAAAGGAAAACCTCCTTTTGAAAACTATCAGCTTGCATCAATCATTATTAAATGTTGTACAATCGTATCGCTTTTATTCATCATTGAATTGTCATTATCCAGTGCAACAAATTTGAAACAAAACTTGGAAAATAAATCCTACTGGAGTAAGACAAAAAACCTTTATCGTCTCAACATCCATCTTCCCGATACAAATGGAGACTTAGGTAAAGAGAAAGTTGTAAATGATAAAATTGCTGACCTCTATCAATTATTGAAAACGGAAAAGAATGCATTTGTTATCAATGCGATGTTATTTCTAAATATGGGAACACGTGCGGATAAAAGTCCGGTTTTTACCTATCAAATTAACACTCAGGGTGAAAAGCAAATTTATGGTTCTTCTGGTCGAAAAGTTGAAATAAATGAAAACTATTTACTTTTACATCCTATTGAAACTTCTAATGGCAAGAATATATTTAAAGAAATTAACCCGGATGCTAATGTGCTGAATATATTGGTGCCAGAACAATTCAGGAATTACGAAAGTTTAATCCGGTCAAATTACAAAGAATATTTTTATTTTCAAAAAGTCGAAATAGCTAATATATACAATAAGGCCATGCATAAACCTTTGGATCATTCTTCTATTGAAGAATTGGATGTGAATATCATTTATACGAAAAGGAATCAACTGTTCTTTAGTTATAACAGCAGATTAGGGTTGGCAAGAGATCATCATTACATTAAGGACCCCATAGCACTAATCATTAATAATAGCTTTGATTCCTCAACCATGATGGCGAATTCAACTTCGAGTTTGTTTTTTGAAGACCATTCACAGGGAGAAGCTTATAACAACATTATTCCATTATTAAAGCAGTCTGGTACACAGGAACTTGTGCATTCAGTAAGGTCAGTATTTCAAGAACAAGGTGAATTGATCGCAAATTTATGGCAGAGGTTTATTCAGCAGATCATCTCTATTATAGTGATGGCAATATTCTCAATGGTATTCTTAGTTATATTTATATGGAGTTACTATATGAGCAACATGGATGAGCTTAATATCAAATATTTATTTGGATATTCTTACTGGGCGAGAAACAAATTTTTGATTCTGACTACGCTGTTTATTTATATTTTTAGTGGAATCCTCACCTTTCTTTGGTTTAAAAGTGTTTCAATTATTTACATTTCCCTGGCACTTATTTTTGTCGAGACTTGTTTATTATATTTAATTTCTAGATTCTTCAATATTAAAAATACTTCTATGATTATTAAAGGGGAGCATGCATGATTCAACTTGAGAATGTCAGCAAATCGTTTGATGGAAAGATGATCTTAACGGATTTTTCCGTATCCATCTCCAATAATGAATTTGTTACCGTAATGGGGAAGAGTGGATCTGGAAAAACGACATTATTGAATCTTATGGGTTTGTTGGATGTGCCAGACAAGGGGAATATAAAAATAATGAATGTTTTAAATCCGAGGACAAAAGACATAGAGAAGTTAAGAAGATACCATTTTGGTTATATATTTCAAAATTATGTTCTTATAGAAAATAAGACGGTACAAGAAAATCTGCTTCTCTCGGCTAAGTTCCGCCCCAATATGAGTCGAAACGAATTAATAAACGCTCTAAGTCGTGTTAAGTTAGATGAAAGTTTTCTGGAGAAAAAAGTATATCAATTAAGCGGAGGGGAGCAACAGAGATTAGCTGTTGCAAGAATCATCATAAAGCCATGTGACATTATTTTTGCAGATGAACCGACGGGGAACTTAGATGAGCATAACAAAAGAATGATCCTCTCCTTATTTCAAGAGTTACGTGAAGAAGGCAAAACTATTATATGCGTGACTCATGATCGTGAGATTGCCGAGCATTCGAGTAGAACTATAAATTTATAGTTCATTCATAATCCAACTGCTGTTAGGAGGATATTTATTATGATAAGAGCTTTAGGGTTTTCGATTGTGAACTGTTTATTATTTATTGTAGCTGGTATAATTCACCGAATCATGGTTCGGTATTTCGGTCTACCCATAAAGGATGTTCTTGTTTATTGGGGAGCTTTTGCAGGGATATTTTTCCTGGTATCATTTATTGCCTTATTAATCTTCAATCCTAAACGGTCATAAAATCGAGAATCTTGGCGGTTAAATATGTTAAGCAGCCTTAATCCGGTACTGAACCGGGTTAAGGTTGTTTATTTTCTGAAACGTCTGTGATTTAATACTTCATATATATATGGACGGGCTTAATCCATTGCTCCTCTGTTTCGAAGAGGAACATCCCGCTTGAATAGGAGCCAAAAAACCTCCCTGCATTGTCAAAGGGTTACCAGTCCTTTATTATGGTAGGTGGTAATTAAACTTATGAACGAATCAATACCCTATAATGGAGGACATTGAAATGCGCATCGGAGCAATAGAAGCAGGCGGAACGAAATTTGTATGCGGAATCGGCAATGAGCATGGGGACGTTGAGGAACGGGTCAGCTTTCCGACGGAAACGCCGGAGGTAACGCTTGCTAATGTCATTAATTATTTTCGTGATAAAAAGGTTGAGGCGATTGGCATCGGCACATTCGGGCCGATCGATATTGATCCTGCGAGCGCGACTTACGGGCATGTAACGACTACGCCGAAGCCGGGCTGGGGCGGATATGATTTTCTGGGTACGCTGAAGAAGGAGTTCGATGTTCCGTTCGGCTGGGACACGGATGTGAATGCGGCAGCGCTTGGAGAAGCCACATGGGGAGCAGCCAAAGGGCTCAGCAGCTGCGTGTATTATACGATCGGCACCGGTGTCGGCGTTGGCGTATACTCGGAAGGACGGCTGGTGCACGGCCTTGTCCATCCCGAGGGCGGACATGTACTGGTGCGCCGCCATCCAGAGGATACCTATGAGGGCTTCTGCCCGTATCACGGGGATTGTCTGGAAGGGATGGCCGCAGGTCCGGCTATTGAGAAACGCTGGAAAGTGAAAGCAAGCGAGCTTCCGGTGGATCATCCCGCATGGGCGATGGAAGCTTTCTATATCGCGCAAGCGATAGCTGGCACCATTCTCCTGCTGTCGCCTAAGAAAGTCATTCTTGGCGGCGGCGTCATGCATCAATTGCAGCTGTTCCCGCTGATTCATGAGCAAGTTCAGCGCAATCTGAATGGATATGTGAATCATCCCAGCGTCAAGGAAGGCATTGCGGATTATATCGTATCGCCCGGCCTTGGCGACAATGCCGGATTATGCGGTTCCGTGGCATTGGGGCTGGAAGCGCTCAAGCGCAGCTAGATCTTACACAGCTCTCCTGGACAAAGAAGCTGTCCCCAAGTCTTATAGAGTGGGAGTAATTCCATCCATAAGCGAAAGGACCTCATTACCCACAGATGGCGGGGGTGAGGTCCTTTTTTTTACATACATATAAAACTCCATCGGCCGGGTATTACTGGATGGCACCGCAAGCAATCCGGCCGCCGGAATTACCCGACGGGTCCGTAACATAATCATCGGCTTTCTCGTGAATGACGAGCGCTGTCCCGCCGGCTTTCAGCAGGGAATTGGCCGCATTTTTAGCCAGTGTAACGTTCTTGCTTTCCATATCGGCCTTCACTGTACCATCAGGTCCCACTTGGATATTCAGCAGGTCCCCGTCATGGAACCCTTTGGGGTTGTTGAATCCATGCTGCTTGTGAGTGGGATTCAGATGGGCGCCTGCTGAGGCGAAGTCAGGGGCTTCGCATTTGCCTGTTTCATGGAAGTGGATGCCGTGAATGCCGGGCGGGAGATTCTTCGCTTCGACATGCAGCAGAACGCCGTTATCTTTCGGGGTAATCAGTGCGGTCCCGATGGCTTCTCCCTTGCTGTTTATGATTTCTACGGTCACTTTGTCTTCCTTGGAGCTGGCATCAGCTGTCGGGTTGAGGAACATGGATCCGAGCAGAAAGAAGCCAAGCGCAGCCAGGCAGACGGACACGGCGGTTTTTTTCATTTGCATATAGTCCTCCTATTGGGTGTTTGTGATGATGATAGCATTTCCTATTTTCTTACAAACAAAACATGGAGGGATGTATTTTGTCGAATCCAGTCGCTATAACCTTACCGCCCATTGAACAAGGATATCCTTTTTAGCCGTGTTTATCTTATAATAGGAAGATCAGAAATATCCGAGGAGGTAGTGAATATGTTTCCATTTAAAACATCCTTAAACGCTTCCACGCTGTTTCCCTTTAATCTGTCCCTGCCGGATCAGATTCGGACGGCTGCGGAGGCGGGATATGAAGGAGTCGAGCTGTGGGTAGGCGAGATTGAAGCTTATTTGGAAGAGGGGGGGACAACGGCTGAGCTGAAGGCGCTGCTCGTAGATTCGGGCGTTTCCTTCGTCAACGCAATTGCCTTCTTCAAATGGGCTGATCAGGATCCGGGTGTGCGGGAAGCGGCCTTTGTGCAGGCAGAGCGGGAAATTCGCATGTTGGCCGAGCTTGGCTGCCAGGCGGTAGCTGCCCCTCCTTTTGGAGATGTGAAGGATGTTTCTCTCCATGACATGGCCGGATATTATGCCAGGCTGGTGAAGCTGGGACGAAGCCTGGGAGTCGAGCCCATTCTGGAGTTCTGGGGACGGGCGGACAAGCTCTCGCAGCTTGGTGAAGCACAGTCCATCATGGAGGCGAGCGGGTACACCGACGTTAAGGTGCTGTTGGATCCATTTCATATGTATACCGGAGGAAGCAGTGTGGATGGTCTGGCGAAGCTGGAAGGCGAGCAAATCGGCATCTTCCATGCCAATGATTATCCTGCTGTTCCGCCGCGCGAGACGATTGCCGACGCAGACCGGGTCTTCCCGGGGGAAGGCATCGCGCCAAGCAAGGAAATAGCCCGTATCCTCTATGCCAGCGGTTACCGCGGTTACGTTTCCTTGGAACTTTTCATAACGGATTTCGGGGATTTGAGCGCATTGGATGTTGCCAGGAAAGGCCTCATGGCCTTGAAAGATACGTATCAGGTAGAGGATTAAATGGTGCTTACAGATAAAAAAATTCATATTCTGGTCGTGGAAGATGATAACGATATTAATCAGCTCTTATGCAATATTATTAGGAGAAACGGTTATTTGCCGCAGCCTGCCTATTCCGGAACGGAAGCCGTGCTGTATCTGGACAAGCAGGAATGGGATATGGTGCTGTTGGACATGATGCTTCCGGGCCTTGGCGGCGAGGAGCTGCTGGACCGCATCCAGATGACTGGCCCAATTCCAGTGATCGTGATTTCGGCCAAGGAGGAATCGCGGACCAAGGTTGCGATGCTGCGGCGAGGTGCGGATGACTACATTACGAAGCCCTTCGACATTGACGAAGTGTCCGCAAGGATCGATTCCCACCTGCGCAGGTACAGACGCGGAACTCCGGCTGAGGGCAAAGAGCAGCTTCTGCAATTCAAGTCAATCCGACTGGATCAAGAGGCGAAGTCCGTTTCGCTGGGCGATACGGTCTTGACTCTGACGGCCAGGGAATATGAGATATTGGCTCTCTTGATGTCCTCTCCGAAGAAAGTGTTTACCAAGGCGAACGTATATGAAAGCGTATGGGGAGAAGAGTTTTTTGGTGATGACAATACGATTAACGTCCATATAAGCAATTTGCGCAGCAAGCTTGCCAAAGCAAGTCCCGACGAGGAATTTATCGAGACCTTGTGGGGAATGGGCTATCGTCTCAAGCCATAATCGGCCCTTGGCGGCATCTTAAGCTTTTCTTAAGGATTGTCTTTAACTCCTCTTATGTTTTCGCTTCTATATTTAACTTATGACCTAAGAGGAGGCCACGAGAAATGAGTGAATATGTGCTCCAAACCCATAATTTGACCAAAAGCTTCAAGGGCAGCAAAGCGCTGGACAATGTAAACCTGACGATCAGGAAAGGATCCATATATGGCTTTATCGGCCAAAATGGAGCGGGAAAATCGACACTCATCCGTATTGCGGCAGGACTTGCTTTTCCGACTGCCGGTACGGTTGAATTGTTCGGGGAAACCGGAGGAACCGGCCTTGTTGCCGCGCGCAAACGGATCGGATCGATTATTGAAAGCCCGGCATTGTTTCCTCAAATGACGGCGTACGAGAATGTGGAGGCGAACCGGCTTCTGCGCGGGATTCCGGGAAAGGATAGCGTGCGCAAGGTGCTTGAAATCGTCGGGCTTGAGGGGACCGGCAGAAAAAAGGCGAAGAACTTCTCGCTCGGGATGAAACAGCGGCTGGGTCTGGCGATTTCGCTTCTGGGCGATCCGGAATTTCTGATTCTTGACGAACCGACCAACGGGCTGGATCCCATGGGCGTCGTTGAAATGAGAGAGCTGCTCAAACGGCTCAACAGCGAAAGAGGCATTACAATTCTCATATCCAGCCATATTCTGAGCGAGCTGTACCTGCTGGCCAGCCATTACGGGATTATTCATCATGGAGAGCTGCTGGAGCAGCTGACGGTCAAGGAACTCAATGAGAAATGCCAGCAATATGTGCACATCAAGGTGGATGAGCCGGCCAAGGCGGCCTCGGTCATCCAGAACAAGCTGGATACAACCGATTTTGAAGTAATGCCAGGCGGAGTCATCCGGTTGTATGCGCACCTCGGGCATCCCGGCAAGGTCTCGACAACGCTTGCCGCTTCGGGGCTTGAAATTCAGGAGTTTATGCCGATGGGCGAAGACCTGGAAAGCTTCTTCACGAAGCGGATCGGGGGTGCATGGTAATGAGCAATCTCATTCTGGCGGAATTGTACAAGCTCCGGAAAGACCGTTCATTCCGGATGTTGATTTACCTGGTGCTCCTGATAGCGGCAGCTTATCCGATTATTAATTATATCGATAATCAGTACGATGGAGACGCGGCCGTAAGCGGTGCGGAATTTTTCCTGAGCAGCGTGGATGCGAATGTTTATATTATTAAATTCGGATTGTCCATCCTGGCAGGGTTCTTCATCTCCAGCGAATATTCGACCGGTGTCATGAAGACCATTGCATCTTCAGGCAGCAGCAGAAGCCGGATTTTCTCGGCCAAGCTCATTGGTTTTACGGCGGGGTCCATGATCCTTTCCCTGGTCTTCCCCGTTGTCAGTACGCTGGTAGCTTCCTTGCTCTCCAGCTTCGGCGAGCTGCCTGTAGACAACGCTGCCGGTTTTCTCTTGCGCACATTGGGCTTGACGCTTCTCTATGCAGCGGGCTTTGCAGCTATAGCCGCTTTCTTCTCCACGATTTTTACAGACAGCGGCAAGACGATTGGTTTCCTCCTCATATTTTTTATTATGATTGATTCCATTCTGGTTGGCCTGGGCAGTTTTATGCCATTCTTTATGGATGTATATGACCATTCGGTGTTCAAGCTGATGCTAGATATCGTCAAACCGCAGCTGGAGGGCAGAGAGCTTGTAAACATTCTGCTGACTCCCGTGCTGACGATGATTGTGATGGGGATTCTCGGTGTTCTGGTTTACCGGAGAAAAGAAATTAAATAGTCAGGCGGAAAGGCGGATGGGGAAACATGCTATTTATAACGATACTTTCAGTTATAACGGCGGCGTTTCTTCTGATCCGCCTTTTGCTTGTGACCAGAGAGCTGAAACGGATGGCAAGCCAGCTCCGGCAATACAACAACGGCGGGACAGCGAAGAAAATAGACCTGACCTACTTTGACCGGCAGATCGAATCGCTTGCAGCAGAAGTCAACCGCCAGTCGGATCTGGTGGTGGAGGCCCAAGCACAACAAAGGCGCACCGAGAATGAGCTCAGACAGGCCGTCGCTAACATTTCCCATGATATCCGAACGCCGCTCACGTCGATTTTCGGTTATATTCAGCTCCTAGAATCCGATGAATTAACCCTTGAAGAGAAACAGACCTATGTCCTTGTCGTAAAAAACCGCACCAAGCGGCTCCAAGGGCTGCTGAATGATTTTTTTGAGCTGTCGGTCATTGAGTCACCCGATTACCCGATGAAGACAGAAAGGCTGCGATTGAATAACTTGCTTCCGGACATTGTCATGGGATTGTTCGACCGGTTTGAGGAACAGCGCATCACACCGCTGCTTCAACTGCCCGAGTCTGAGGTTGTTATCTATGCGGATGAATCGGCAGTGAGGCGGGTGGCGGAAAATTTGCTCTTGAATACAATCAAGCATACGAGCGGCGAAGTGCGGATCAGCCTTAGCAAAAGACCGGATACGGTCATGTTAACCATCGCCAATGAAGCGAAGGATTTGGCGGGGAACGATCTGAATAGGCTGTTCGACCGTTTCTATACGGCGGATCAGACAAGATCAGGCGAAGGAACGGGACTTGGGCTATCCATAGCCCGCAGTTTGATGATGAAGATGAACGGGAGCCTGAGCGCCGAGCTGCAAGGACAAGAGCTGGTCATGATCTGCAAATGGAAACTAAACAAATAGCGACATCCCTGCCACGTCTTCACCAGATGGGGGGCTGGCTGCCTGGGCGAAAAGAAGAACCTTGCCCGTTATCTGTCAAACGGAGCAAGGTTCTTTATCCTACCGGTTGTTATTTTTCTTCTGATTTCCCCAAAAGCGGAAGGTCGCCTGGCGAATGGTCTTCCTCCACATAACGCCGGAGCGCGGACATTTTGTTGTCCCAGTACCGCTCGTAATAAGCGAGCCATCGCTTCAGCTCCAGCAGCGGTTCGGGATCAAGCCGGTAGCGGGTCTCCCGGCCGACCTTGCGCTCGCGCAGCAGACCGGCATCCGTCAGAATGCGAAGATGCTTGGATACCGCTGTCCGGGTCATGGGATAATGGCCGGTGATGCTGTTGACGGGAAGCTCCTTGCCGTCCAGAAGCATCAGCATACTGCGGCGGGTGGGATCGGCTATCGCCTGGAAAACATCGTGCTTCGGTTCGGATGCGGCCGCATCACGCTTCGACATATTTGCCCAAAGCGACAGTAAGGCCGGCCCAGCCTTGAGCCATATTCTCGCGAATTTGCGTATGGGATTGGCCGAATTCGGTAACCTTGTCCGCATCCCAGCCGGAATGAATGAGCGTGATTTCCGTCTTGCCTGCCAGATCTGTTAGCTCGAAGGTCAGCGACCAGTCCTTGCCCCAGTTGAAGGACAGACGGTTTGGCGGATCGATTTCCGTCACCTTGCAGGGGGATTGGCCAAAGGGACCGGCTTCCAGATGAAATTCATAGCCTGCCTCCGGTTTGAAATTATTGGGCATAAACCAGGCGGCGATTCCTTCCGATGTGGCGACGGCGTCCCAAACCTTCTGAATAGGTGCGTTAAATACATGTGTCTGCCGGATATCCGGCAGCGTGTCTGGCGTGTTATTATCCATGATTAGCCTCCGATTATATGATTTGGGCAAGCTGCTTTGCTTATAGTGTGCTCCCTGTTTGTATTTGTTTAGGAAACCAAATGGTTTCCTAATTGATATTATAGGACACCATTTCGTTTCTTGTCAACCAAGATGTGAACTTGGAGCAAGCCGTGGACTGAAGTGATACCCGGAATAGCTTGCCTACGGCACCGGATGAAATGCGTGATCCAACGGCTGCAAGCGCAAAAAAAGACAACCGCCGCAGCGTTATCCCTGCAGGTGGTTGTCTTACGCATTTTCGTTCTTTTATAGGGATGCTCCTTCAACGAGCTGCGAACCGGCCAAGTGATGAATTTCGATTCTCAAAATCCGTTGTTTGACTTTCTCGCGGATAATAAAGCTCAGATCCTCGAATCGCCATTCTATATTTTCCTTGAGTTCAGGCTGCCTGCTGTACAGCCAGCCTCCGATGGAATCGACATCGTCATGCTCAAGATCGGTTCCCAGAAGCCGGTTGATCTCTGTTATGAGTACAACGCCCTCCACCAAATACCGGTTTTCACCAAGGGGTTCAATTTCTTTCTTCTCGTCGCTGTCGAATTCATCGCGAATTTCGCCGACAATTTCCTCAATGATATCCTCAATCGTAATTAGCCCTGAGGTACCTCCATATTCATCGACCAGAAGGGCGATATGGACGCGTTCCTTTTGCATTTTTTTAAGGAGGCTGTCTACGGGCATGACCTCGGGAATCGTCATCACCGGCTGCAGCAGCGTACTGAAGTCAAAGGAAGGATTATTGTCATACTTCAGGAAGAACTGTTTTGTATTAATAGTTCCGATAATCTGATCTTTATTATCCATAGCGACAGGGAAACGGGTATATTGTTCTTTTTTGATAATGGCAAGATTCTCGGAAAGGGATTTGTTTGCATATAAACACACCATATCGGTACGCGGAATCATAATTTCCCGGGCGAGCAGGTCATCAAAGGCGAAGATCCGGTTTACATAACCATATTCCGCTTTGTTGATTTTGCCGCTCTGATAGCTGTCCGAGAGAATAATGCGGATTTCTTCTTCTGAATGCGCCTCTTCATGCTCGCTGGCGGGTTTCATTCCGAACAGACGGACAAGTCCGTTGGCCGAGCCGTTCAACAGCCAGATGAAAGGGTACATGATTTTATAGAAAATAATAATCAGAGGAGCTACGATCACTGTAATCTGCTCTGCTTTTTGGATGGCTAACGTTTTAGGCGCCAGTTCACCGATGACTACATGAAGGTAAGTCATAACGGCAAGCGCAATAATCATGGAGAGGATATGGCTCAAGCTGTCTCCAATTGCCAATTGGCTAAATACGGGATGAAGCAGCTTCTCCACCGTTGGTTCACCGAGCCAGCCGAGACCCAGAGCGGTAATGGTAATACCAAGCTGACAAGCGGACAAGTAGGCATCCAGGTGGGTGGTAACTTTTTGTACGGCCAAAGCATTTTTCTTGCCCTCCAGCACCATCTGATCGACACGGCTTCCGCGCAGCTTGATAATGGCGAATTCGGTGGCAACGAAGAATGCCGTGAGAATAATCAGCAAAGCGATTAAAACAAAATTTAGAGCCATAACGACCTTCCCTCTTTTGAGTAATTCTTATTAGTGGTTCTTAAGAACTTATTCTACAGGGATTTTACATAAACTACAAAGTCATGAATCGCCCATTTTAGCGGATATAGGTCTGATTTCGATGGCTTATCAGGCAAAAGAAGGTCCGCACCTTGACTTTAACGCTTTGACACATCCGCAAGTCAGTTTTATGATAAGTTCATAAGAACGATTCGAGGTGTGAGGCATGCAAACATTAACGTTTACCCGCAAGGAGATGGCTGAGCTCCTTCTTTCTATAAATAAACAATCCGCGCGGTCGCCGCTTTCCATCATCCAGGAAACCTGGAGATCGCATATCCAAAGAGAAAAAGACCAGGGGATTTCCATGTCCGCTTTTGTTTCTACTGCCCTGCCCCCCGTGATGGAGCGGATGATCAAGTCCGATATGAACCCGGCATTATCCCTACATGATATCGTATCCTTGGGATCGCAAATTGAGTACACCCATTTTTCCGCAACATCGGTACAGAACTGGGTAAAACGGGATTTTAAAGATTTTATCGGCTTGGCTGAAGAAGGGAAAAAATATTCCCTGCAGCAGGCATCGCTGTTTTTTATTATTGAGGATTTGCGGTCGGCACTGGATTACGAGGCCATCCGCAAGCTGTTCGAAATCGTGTTTCCCGTCACCGGCACTGATGGCAGGCATCCGCAGCTGCTATGCCCGTTGAACTTTTATGCCGCTTATGCCGAGCTGTTTGAGGAGCTTGATGGGCATTACCGGGCTTATGAAGGAGAGCGGAACGACCTGATTTCCAAATGGGATCAAATGATCGGCAAGCTGACCGGCGAGTTCGTAGCCGGCCTGCCGGGCTTTGCAGAAGAACAAAGGGATGCGCTGCAAAATGCGCTCCATGTCGCGCTCATTTCCGTGCATACGTCTTGCTTTCATTCGCTTGCGAGGCGTTACCTGAATGGCATGGTCTTTATGAATACATTGAAATGAAATAGCGGACAGCAGTTGAAAAAAAGGAATTTTGCGGGTGGAGAGCGTGAAGCATGAAGAAGAAGCTGATCTATGAAGTAGTTTATGATGAAATCAAACGGCGGATCGAGCAGGAAATCTGGAAGCCCGGCGATCGTTTGCCGACGCTTGCGGAAATCTCGGAGGAGCTTCAGGTAGGCATCTCATCCGTCCGGGAAGCCGTAAGGATACTCGGCAAGCAGAAGATTCTGACGGTCGAGCAGGGAAGAGGCACGTTCATCAGCAATCAGATTTCGGACAATCCGAACGGTTATCTGGCCGCGATGGAGCGGGCTTCCTGGATGCAGCTGACCGAGGCGCGTCTGGTTATGGAGCCGGAGCTTGCGGCTCTGGCGGCGGAGAAAGCCTCCATGGCAGACAAGGAGGCCATCTTGAAAAGCGCCGAAGCGATGCAGCGCAAGGTGAAGGCCGGCAAGCCTTTTCTCAAGGAGGATATTGAGTTTCACGAGCTGATTGCCAAAGCCTCGAACAACGACATTCTGATTCATATGATAAATATGGTCGGCGACGTGCTGCTGGACAGCAGGCGCCATACGATGCGGATTCCGGGCATGAACGAGAAAGCCTCGTCTTACCATTATTTGATCGCGCAGGCGATTATGCAGAGCCACCCACAGCAGGCCCGGGAGCTGATGAGACTGCATCTGATCGATATGCGCGATGAATGGACGGCTGAATAACGGATCGTCACGGGCTCATTTCCCACGAGGAAATGAGTTTTTTTTAATACCCGATTATAGGTATACAACCATTATTCATATGATGTATATTATAAATATGATAATTCATCCTATGATATGGGGGCTGATCTAATGAAAATTCATTCTATGGAACTGTTCAAAGTACCGCCGCGGTGGCTGTTTCTCAAAATCACAACCGATGACGGCATTACCGGTTGGGGAGAGCCGATCGTGGAAGGGCGCGCGGAAACGGTGCGTGCGGCGGTAGAGGAATTGAGCGAATACTTGATCGGCAAGGAAGCGGGCAATATTGAAGATTTATGGCAGGTCATGTACCGCGGCGGATTCTACCGGGGCGGTCCGATTCTGACCAGCGCGATGTCGGGAATCGAGCAGGCCTTATGGGACATTAAAGGCAAGCGGCTTGGCGTGCCTGTCTACGAGCTGCTTGGCGGCGCGGTGCGCGAGAAGATGAAGGTGTATGCCTGGATCGGAGGCGACCGGCCGGCTGATACGGCGTTGGACGCTCGCGCCAAGCTGGAAGAGGGTTATACCGCCATCAAGATGAACGGAACGTCGGATATGGAATGGATCGACTCCTATGACAAGGTGGAAGAGGCGGTAGCGCGCATTGCTGCGATTCGCGATGCGGTCGGCTACAAACTGGGGGTGGGTATCGATTTTCACGGCAGGGTGCATAAGGGGATGGCCAAAATTCTGGTCAAGGAGCTTGAGCCCTTTAAGCCGATGTTTATTGAAGAGCCCGTGCTGCCGGAGAACAACGAAGCGCTGGCGGAAATCGCCAGATACAGCACCATTCCGATTGCCACGGGAGAGCGGATGTATACGCGCTGGGGCTTCAAGCAGCTGCTGTCCTCCGGCGGCGTTGATATCATTCAGCCGGATCTGAGTCACGCCGGAGGCATATGGGAGACACGCAAGATCGCAGCGATGGCAGAAGCCTACGATGTGGCGGTGGCGCCGCATTGCCCGCTTGGGCCCATTGCGCTGGCGGCCTCGCTGCAGCTGGATTTCTGCACGCCTAACGCGTTTATCCAGGAACAGAGTCTCGGCATCCATTATAACGAAGGCTCCGATCTGCTTGATTATTTGGCAGATCCGGGTGTTTTTGAATATAAGGACGGTTATGTGGCCCGGCTGGATCAGCCCGGGCTTGGCATTGAAGTCAATGAGGAGAAGGTCAGGGAAATGGCCAAGATCGGCCATAACTGGAAGAATCCCGTCTGGCGCAGCGCCGACGGCGTAATCGCGGAATGGTAAGCGGATTATCTTAAACAAGAAGAGAGCGCCCTTTGGCATTTATGCCAGGCGCTCTCTTCTTTCTTGGTACCGGTTGTTGGTCGGTGCGTCAAACCGTATTTCCAAGCGCCGATTTGGACTGCATCCGGTGATGAAGGACATAATAGACGACACCCGAGAGAATAACCAGCAAGCCGGCGATGCGGTACATCATATTATAATGGGTATGCTGGGCAATTACGCCAAGCACGTACGAGCCGATGCCGTAGCCCAGATCGAACATCAGGAAGAAGGTGCCTGTCGCAAGTCCGGTGCGGCCGACGGGAGCTGCGCGGAGCGCCAGGGTCTGGAAGCAGGGAATAATTGCGCCGTGGCCGAGTCCGATAATGGCCCCCGAGATCAGGAAGACGACTGGAGAATGAGCGCTGGCGAGAACGAGCATGCCGATAATGAACAGGGCAATCCCGGGATAAGCCAGCACATGCTCGCCGTAACGGTCGAATATTTTCCCGATAAGTGGACGGGGCAGCACAATCATAACGGCAAAGCAAATAAAGAAATAGCTGGCCACCTCGGTGAGATTGATTTCTTTGGCATAAACGGAAATAAAAGAGGTCAGCGAGCTGTATGAAAACGCGAGCACGAATCCGGCAAGAGAGACCGGGAGCGCCTTGACTTCAACGATCATGGACCAGCTTAATCCGCCAGCCGGCTTGTTATTAACTGCCGCCTCCTTGGGTGCTTCCTTTGCCAGAAAACCGAAGAGCAGGGAAAAGGCGGTCAAAACGCTGCAGACGATAAAAAGCATCGTATAGCTGGTCTGATGGATCAGAGTGAGCCCGAGGAAAGGTCCAATAACCATAGCCAGGCTCATGAACATGCTGAAGTATCCGATTCCTTCCCCTTTGCGCTCAGCGGGTATGAGCTCGGAAGCCATAGCTCCGGTCATCGTGGAGGACATTCCGTAGCTACCGCCGTGAATAGCTCGGAGCACGAGCAGCAGAAGCAGACTGTGAATGGCGGGGTACAGCAGCGTGCTGGCAAAAAATAAAGCGAGCGCCAGAACGGTTGCTTTCTTGCCATAGCGGTCAACCCATTGCCCGGCAAAGGGACGCATGATCACAGCTGCAAGGACATAGATGGTAATGACAAGTCCCATCTGCTGGCCGCTGGCGGACAAACGTTCCGACACATATTGGGGAAGCGTAGTGGCAAGCATGTAGAAATTAATAAAAATAAAAAAACTGCTGAGACAGATGGCCACGAAATCCCGTGTCCAAATTTTATGATGGTTCATGTTGTGTGACTCCCTTTCAAGCTTATTCAAGCCTATACGGCATATCCGCTCTAAGAAATCCGCAGGTGAGACTGGACCTGTCCTGGCAGCAAATCTTATAGTTGGATTTATACAATCAACCTATTATGAAAGCTTACGCTGAATATGCAATGATGAAATTGATTCAATGTTAACATAATTTCGGTTTGCGCTGGCTGCTTATGTTATACAACAAACATCCCGCCAGCTGCCAAGACAGGCAGCCGGCGGGATGGAATGAGAGGTGCTTATTTGAAATCCTCGCCGCTCAAATAGCTGAAGAACGGACGGTCCACCCAGAACGTTGACGTTGTAATGTCGATCGCCGGAGCAATCGACTTGAACCCATTGACGATCTCCCCGGATTGGCTGTTCAGCGAGAAAGACTGCGCATAATAGTAGCCGCTGCCGAAAATCTTGTTATTGGTAATGACGTCGTAATGATCGAGCTCGGTTTGGGAATAATATAGCGGCTGCCACCAGGAACCGGCAATCAGCCCGGACTGGTTCTCGCTGTCTTTCTTGGCATATGCGAGCACGATGGGCTGGAATCTTTCTTTGTCGGCGGCGGAGTTGAACTCAAAAGAAATATCATATTCCTTCGCGGAAGCGATATAGTTGCCGTTATCCAGCTTTTTGTAATGATTGTCCAGGTCCGGCTCAGGCTCGCCCCACTCCAGCAAATGAACAAAAGCGGAGGTTTTTGGCTCGAACTGTACCTTCGCCTGCAAGCCTTCGCTGCGCAGCAAGCCGGTCAGTTGGACTGCATGCTTGATATCGGAATGTCCGTAAGTGATCGTAAGCGAATCGATGAAATTCGGGTTATAACGGGCATCTTTCAGGTTATAGCCTGTAACGAGTCCTTGCTCCAGGGCTCCGTTCACAACCGACTCCAATTCCGGGGCTTCGATTACATCCGAGGCGTTATAGGCGTCAATCAGTTTCATATAAATATCCGGATCATTTACCCGTCCAATGTAGTGCTCATAGAGACCTTTCGTTGCCAACACCTGTCCGAGCAGTTCTTCAAGGAACGTCTTTGACGCGGCAGTACCCGGCTTCAACTGATTATACAGGGAAGGCGGTACAAGGCCGGAATCCACGGCAGCAGCGACTTCCTGCGCGGCGGAAAGCGACTGGAACGCATCTATTGTCAAATGAAGCTTGTCCAGAGCGGCAGCGGTCTTGGCTTCGGGGTATGTATACGCCAGTTCCTTCAAATCCGCTGCTTTCAAGGCGATAAATACGGCCTGAAAAACACTTAAGGGTTGATCAGGATGAATGTCGGAGCCGGTTAAAATCCCTCTCTGACTCAATGCAGCAGCTGCATCGTAATATGGGCTCGCTTCTTCTACGTCACTGAATGTGACGGCATCAGCAGTCGGCTGATATTGAAGAACAAGAGCAAGGTCATTAATGAATTGCCCCTTTGTGGTAGAAGCAGCAAGGGTCAGGCCGAATTTCTCCTGCAGGAACAAGGGGTAGTGGTTGGAGGAACCGATGATTACGGCTGGTTCTCCTGCTGCCGGAACCGCTTCGGCTGCTGCGGAGACGAGTGGTACGGCTGCGAATAAGGACAAGGATAATGCGGCAGCAGACAACCATTTCGGAAAAGAAACCTGTTTGAACATATAGACGCCTCCTAAAGTTTTCAATTTCATATAACTTATAATTCCGAGCGATTTATAGGGAATATTTTATCGATTCTATCATTAGAAAAAAACGATTGTCAATATAAAAACAGCATAAGCGCAGAAAAAACGGATGCACCCGTCTGGGAGCGAACCGTTTCTTCTTCGTAAAGGATAGAAATTCAGAGCTTTTGCACATTCGCGGCGATATCCGCAATGGTCACCGCCGCCAGCTCCGCTTTCATCGCATTTTGGGCTCTTGTGAAGGAATCCTCAAGCGCAGTTTGAATATTCTTGCCGACGAAGCATTGGGGATTGGTATTCTCATGAAAAGAGAACAGTCCCTCCTGATTGGAAAGCTCCACCGCGCAATAGACATCGGCCAATGTAATATCCGATGCCGGCCTTAACAGGCTTGCGCCGGGGATCCCCGGTGTTGTGGCGATAATGCCCGCTTTATTTAATAATCCCATGAGGCGCCTGACCACAACGGGATTGGTATTGACGCTGCCCGCGATGTAATCGGAAGTGATTCTTTTTCCTTCATGGGTCTCAATTAATACGAGTATGTGGACAGCTACAGCCAGCCGGCTGCTAATCGCCATGGAAAACACCTCATTTCTTCTTCCTCATCGTCTAACATCGCACTTGAATTGTCAACGGAAGATAAGCAGACAATAAAAGTAATTGACATCCTAACCTGTAACAACTATAGTTACAACTATACCAATGATTCATAAAATCATCAACCATAGATGGAGGAGATTGACCATGAAGATAGCCATAATCGGAGCTGGCGGCAAAGCCGGCAATGCGATTCTGCAGGAAGCACTGGAGCGGGGGCACGAAGTTACCGCGATCGTAAGAAATCCTTTCAAAATAACCGACGAGCGCGTATCTGTCGTACAGAAGGATCTATTTGATCTCACCCGCGGGGATTTGACTGGCCATGATGTTGTCGTCAATGCTTATGCGGCTCCGGCCGGTGAGGAGCATCTTCATGTAGATGCTGGTAATGTTCTGATTGCGGCGCTTAAAGGAGCTGCGCAGACCCGGCTGATTGTAGTCGGGGGAGCTGGCAGCCTGTATGTGGATGAAGCGAAAACGGCGCGTGTCATGGATACCCCCGGTTTCCCGCCGGAATATTTCCCTACCGCTTCAAATCAAGGGAAGAATCTAGACATTCTGAAGAAGACGGAGCAGCTTCATTGGACATTTGTCAGTCCTTCCGCTATGTTTGCTCTGGGCCGCAGAACCGGCTCTTACCAATCGGGCAAGGATCAGCTGCTTGTCAACTCCTCCGGCGAAAGCTATATCAGCTATGAAGATTACGCCGTTGCCATCTTGGACGAAATCGAACATCCACAACACCGGAACGAACGCTTTACCGTTGTGTCCGAATCCAAATAAACCATGTCGTTAACTAAATTTTGCAGGGGTGATTATAATGCCGAATGCCATTAATCGGGAAACGGGGATCGGGCTTGTCAAACTAAGAGTAAGCGATCTGAAGCGGTCAATTACGTTTTATGAGGACGTGGTCGGCCTCAAGCTGATTCAGGAAAGCAACGGATCGGCGGAGCTGTCGGTAGAGGGCGCTGGCCCCTTGCTGATATTGGAGGAAATGAAAGGGGCTGTTCTGCGCCCACGCAGGTCTGGAGCAGGTTTATACCATTTTGCCATTCTGCTGCCTGACCGCAAATCGCTGGGTTTATCTCTGCGCAATCTGGTCCGCACGGGCATTCATATCGGCCAGGCCGATCATCTTGTGAGCGAGGCGCTCTATATAGCGGACCCGGATAATAACGGTATTGAAATCTACCGCGACCGTCCGCGGGGAGAATGGCAGCGCGACGCTGAAGGCCAATATATTATGGCGGTTGATCCGATCGATTGGGACGGACTGCTTACCGAGGCTGGCGATGAACCCTGGAGCGGTTTGCCAGCAGGGACTATAATCGGGCATATTCATTTGCATGTGTCGGATTTGACGGCGACACGCCGTTTCTACCACGACGTACTGGGATTTGATATCACCTCGCGTATGGGCGATGCGGCTATGTTCGTATCGGCGGGCGGCTACCATCATCATATCGGACTGAATACATGGGCTGGCGCCGGCGCTCCGCTTACCCCCAAGGACGCGGCTGGTTTGTCTTATTATGTGATCGAGCTTCCGGATCAAGCTGCCCTTCAAGAGGTCCTGGACCGCTTGAAGGCGGAAGGATATCCAGCGGAACCGGTCGAAGCCGGCACTTTTGCTGTGCTTGATCCAAGCGGTATTGAAATTCATTTAGCAGCATTTCATAATTAGGGAAAATCAATTAAATGATGAGATGGATTCGGTTAAAAAATAAATCCTATTAAGAATGAGGAGCTACCTGCAGGCATTGCCACTGCATGGAGCTCTTTTTTATCCCTGACCGGGAATGAAATCTAGTATCATTTGGAAGTTCTTCTGGTTATCAGTTACTATAAAAGCAGAGCTGAACCGAAAGATTTATTTCTAAAGGGGGAGTGGGGATGAAGAAGATTGTTCTGACGCTGTTCATGGTTCTGGTTCTTGCAGCGGGATGCACAACCGAACCGGATATTAATCTCAATGACATCAGCACGGTTATCGCAGATAAAGGCGTAGAGCTGCTGGAAGAGAATGAGGAAATGAACCGTTTTGTCCTGGAAGGCTTGAAGGCTACCACTTACATGCTCGACAACGGCGAAGCGATCTCCATCTACCTCTTCCGCTCCGTGAAGAAACGCGAGCAGGGACTTGCGGATTTCAACAAACAAAAAGAAAAATACGATATGCAGATCCCGGCAATATTTGAAGTGAAGAATGCCCTTATTTTTTACTGGTACAAAGGTCCGTCAACGCAACCGGGGCAGTATGACGCCAATATTAAGGAAGCCGTCCAGGCTCTGTACGTTTCCGGCTAACGATCCTGCATAAATTTACATAATGCCTGATGTCCGTAAAAAGCGACCAAAAAAGATAAACAGATACGAATGATATGGACTAAAGGGCTTTAAACTGATAAGGGAAGTGGTACAATGCTGGAACGGTCTTTAGTCACATTGGAAGAAATGATTCTGGAAGCGGAGCTGTTTCAATCCGTTTACCCGGATTTAATAGGGGAAATCGACCGGGGCGAGGTAGCGCATGGCAAGTTGAATGAATTTCAGCTGATGCAGGCGGTGGCTCATGCGAAGAATGGGTTGGGTGTTCTCAGCTTTGAGCGGCGGCAGGTCATCAATGCTGTTTTTGACACGTTCATATCCATTTACCGCAAGGATGGAAGAGGAATAGCGGAGCGCTGGGCAAAACAGTCCTTCGGCTGCTACAGCAGCAGCGAGATGATGAAGTCGGAGGATATGTCGGATATTGTATCGAAAATCGATGAACTGTCCCGGATTATTCAGGGCAAGGAATCCGAGCTGCTCCAGCTTTACCGGGAGCTCAACATGCTGCAGAGATACCTGGCGCAGGAGCAGGGGCTCCAGCCGAATTCTTCGTTGGACGTTTAACCGTATAGATGGATAACCGTAAACGGGCCATACCCGCCGTCCCTTCAGGGACGGCGGGTATGGCCCGTTATTTAGGGTTTCATGCCGGTGTAGATGAGGACAGCATCTCTCAGGAATTCTGCCGTTCCCGGTTTTTCGGCATCATAATAGGCTTTGAACCGCTCATCGTCCACATACATTTGCGCAATCCCCGCATGGGCTTCCTTGCTGTACTGGCTCGAATGATAAGACAGCCACTGCTTGTGCAGGTCCGCTGCTTTCTGGGCGGATTCACTGGCCGGATCGCCATCCTTGAACGCTTCGGCGAGCGCTGCCTTTACCTCGCCTTCAAGGCGCGTCACTTCATCATACTGCTCCTGGGTCATGCCCATAAGCTTACGGTTGGATTGATCCATTGCATCGTCTCCGAATTTTTGCCGGATTTCTTCCCCGTACTGTTTTTCGTTGTCGTTCACCAACTGCTGCTTGAAGCCTTCGAATTTCTGCTGGTTGGTCATTGTTGTTCTCCCTTCTGCCGCGGCTATTGTATGCTCGACGTTCGTTATGAGCACGTCAAGCTGCTTGCGTCTGTCAAGGAGCTGCGCATAATGGGACCTCAGAGCCCGGGCGCTGTCAAAAGAAGGAGCGGTCACGATTTCTCCAATTTTATCCAGCGGGAAACCAAGCTCGCGGAAGAACAGGATTTGCTGCAGCAGGTCCACCTCCTCCTGGCCGTAGATCCGGTAGCCGGACGAGTTGATCCGCGCTGGCTTCAGGATCCCGATCTCGTCATAATAACGGAGCGTTCTCGTGCTGATGCCCGCAAGCTTTCCCAGCTTCTGTACGGTATATTCCATGGTTTCGCCTCCTGACAGTTATAACGATACAGCTTTACGCAGCGTCAATGTCAAACGTTTTTTTGTGGAGAAACCACATATAATTTAAGCAAACTCTACTCCTGCCGGTTTCTCAAATATTCCTCAAATTGAGTCAGATTTTCAAAAGAATGAATCACGACTCCCTGTTCCAGGAGGTGGCGTTTGAGAAGCGCGTCAAGTCGCTCCACGGCTTCCTGAAGCGGAATCAGATTGCCGGGGTCAAGAAGGGGAAGCAGATTCGGGAAACCCGCCTGATAATAAATGGCCTGATAGGCAAGGCTTGGATCCAACGTGACGGGCCAGCAGCCTTTTTCCGCGTAATAAAGAAAACGGGCAATTTCGTCCTGCGCGCCTGCAGCCCAAAAAAAGGCGGAGGGATAATCGTTTTTTTCACTCGCTGTTACGATTTTGTCCAGAATGCCCTTTACCTCTTCATAGAAACCTTTCATTCTGTCCGGATAGGAAGGGGCGCTGGCATACGCTTCTTTTTGCTTCATCAATAATTCAAGTGTATCCGCTGTAAGCTGCTCGCATGCTTCCCGAATTTCCTGACCTGCTTGAGCGTACATGATGGTGTTCAAAAGCGTTTCCAGACGAGCCGGCTTTAGCTGGAAATTCAAGATCTGTTCCGTATTTTTGCCCCAACCTTTTGTGAAATACGTCCGGTTGAGCAGCGCGAGGGCATAAAGCACCTTCGTCAATACGCCATGCGCTTCAGTCCGGAAGAACGTGATATCCTCCAGGTTACCGGTGCGGTTCATTTTATATAAATGGACGTAGGCCTCCCGCAGCTGCGCCTCCGACCGCTCCGCCAGTGTCAGTCCCTGCCGGGGCATGTCGGCGATGGTATCGCGCAGCTTGAGAAACCGTGCCCGGTCCTCATCCGAGCGGACATACAGAAGAATGCAATCGGCGATAATCGAGACGTTCTGCTCTTGAAATGCCGCCATCCGTTCCGCCCGTTCCCAGCTGATGGGCCAAAAATCAAAGCTGATGCCGTTTAGCACAAACTGAATGCTCGCGTTATACCCCTTGGGTGTGGCTGGAATGAAAAAGAAGTCCAGGTCCGACCGGCTTGTAGCCGTCCCTTGGGCGTATGAGCCGTAATAAGCGACTAAAGCGATATCTTCTGAGTATCGGGCTCGAACATGATCCACCAGCGAATGGGCAACATCGAGTATGTTTTTCATTTAGGATCCCCCTTGTGGAACACGACCGTGCAATTCCCCTCATTATTTAACCGCATGAATCGATAACCATTGCGGAAGAGCCGCCAGAGGGTTTGATTGCCAATTGCAAAGCTCATCAAGCTCTTGTTTGGAGAGTGAAGCTCCGTCCTCTTTGGATTCATCCACCCAAAATGAGCCATCCTCAGCGTACATTTCTTCCATATGCGATACGCATAGAGACGAGGAAGTTATTGCATTCATAATATCCTGTATACGCCATTTGAAGGTCGGTACTTCGCCGAAAGGTCCTGTTGAGTCGTAGGGCTTCACGACATTTATTTTCTCAGCTGCTTGGATTCCAAACGGCCGCATAAATGGATGAATGTCAAACATGATGTAGGATCCATTGTTTTTAAGTATCCGGTAGATATTTTGATACATGGCATGTAAATCATTAATCCATACATGAACACCGTTTGAAGTATAAACAAAATCAAATGCATCACTTTTAATGCTGTCCAACTTCATGGTGTCAGCGCATATGAACTCAATATTCCAGCCCTGCTTTTGCGCGATGACCGAGCTGTTTTCCAATTGTTTCTCTGAAATGTCGCATGAGGTCACGTTTGCGCCCATTAAATGAAAAGCGAATACGGCGTGGTTGTCGCCGCTTGAAGGAACACATACCCGTTTGCCGTGCAAATCCGGGAAGGCGTTTTTAATCATTGCAAACACAGCAGGATGAAAAGCGGATTCAGGCCGATTGATTATTTTTGAAATGGCTTCATCTGTTCTATATCTGCGGTACCATGTTTCAGACCACTGATTCCAATTGTGTTTGATGATATCGGAATAATTGTCCATTGTCTTACAGCCCCCTCTACTAAAGATCCATGGCGGACACCATAATTGTATCATTAAAGTTTATCCGCGCTGCATAATCGATTATGATAAGAATAGATATTCGTAGGAACAGGAGGCGATTAGGATCGGAAATGGGACAAAACTGGTTGCACCCTCACTGGACTACCGTGATGAGTACATGGCATTTTATGAGGACTGGCTTGCAAGCGGCGAAGATATGGTGCCTTGGGTCATAGAGAAGGAACCTTATGATTTTGAGGCGATGATCGAATTCCTGTATGCACAGGACAGCGAAGACAAGCCGATCCCTGCAGGGCGGGTGCCTCACTCGACATATTGGCTAATGAACGAGGAGCAGAAGCTTGTCGGTGCCGTCAATATCCGCCATCGGCTGAACGGGAAGCTGCTCAGCAGCGGCGGGCATATCGGTTACGGCATCCGCCCTTCGGAAAGGCGCAAAGGTTATGCGGGAGCCATCCTGACGGAAGCGCTGAACATAACGAGAGCGCTTGGCTTAAGCAAAGTGCTGGTGGTTTGCGATCAGGGCAATATCGGCTCGGAGAAAACCATCATCAAGTATGGCGGACAGCTGGAATCCGAATTTACGGAAGACAATGGCAATGTGGTCCGGCGATTCTGGATTGAGCTGTAGATTGCAAGCAAGTGATTCATGAGAATAGTTGGTGCAAGCTATGATGACAAGGATGTATTACCTGGTAACGGTTCTGATCGTGATGATACTGGGCATCAGCTCCAGATCGTTTGCCGAATCGCTGCCTGTGTTTGTCTCCAGCCATTTTGGCGATGCTTTATGGGCCGGCATGATTTATTTCGGCTTCCGTTTCCTGTGGGTGCATGCAAGCTTGCGGCGGGCTCTCGCGTTGAGTCTGATTTTCTGCTTCGCCATTGAGTTCAGCCAGCTGTATCAGGCGGGTTGGATCAATGATATCCGCAGCACGCTGCTAGGCGGCTTGATCCTGGGAAAAGGATTTCTGGCCGTGGATTTAATCCGATATAGCGCCGGCATTCTGATTTCGTACGGGGCAGACTGGTATGTTCGGATGAAGGGGAGCGATCCAATATGAATTTGTGTGCGATTGTGCAAAATTATATGAACGCTTATATGGAGTTGTGGCCGTTCTCCGGGTCCATTCTTGTCGTAAAGAACGGCGAGATTGTTGCAGATGAAGCGTACGGCCAGGCATGTATTGAATGGCAGGTGCCCAATCAGCCGGGCACGCGTTATGGTTTGGCATCGGTATCCAAGCAATTTACCGCTTTCGCGATTATGCAGCTGGCGGACCAGGGAAGGATTGACCTGGACCATGCTGTCAATCATTATCTCCCTGATGAGCTCAAGCTTGATGACCGGATTACAGCGCATCATCTCCTGTCGCATACTTCCGGACTACCCGTCTTTCATGGTCTTCACGAGACCTTCTACGGAAAAGACGACAAAACAAATTATGACCGAAGCCAATATATGCGTTTATTCCAGGACCGGCCGCTGCGGTTTGCGCCGGGGACGAGCTATGAATATAGCAATGCCGGATACAGCATGCTGGCTTATTTGGTCGAGGAGGTCAGCGGCCGCGGATTTAAGGAATACCTTGATCAAGCTATATTTCAGCCGCTCGGCATGCTGGATACGGTTCTGGATGACGGGATGGAGCTGCTGAAGAACAAAGCCTTCGGCTACTGCATGAACGGGGAGCGGATTGTGCGCGGGGAATACCACGATCTGGCTTACAGTATGGGAGCGGGCGGCCTGGTCTCTAATACTGCGGACCTTTACCGCTGGCATCAAGGATTGAAGAACCGCGCCTTGCTCGGCGGGGACATGTATGACCGCTTTTTTCAGGAAAACCGCAGCGGGTATTGCTACGGATTATTTAAAGACCACTTCCTGGGAAAATCAAGATTTCAGCATGATGGCGCTTATCTGGGAATAGGTGCTTATATGCAAAATTTTTTTGAAGAGGACAGCTGTGTAATCGTCCTTTGCAATTATGATTTTGTGAATGTTTTTCAAGTGGGCAATGCCCTGAGCAGGCTGATCCTCGGCGGAGAAGCGGATATTCCCCGCATGCCTGCGGAAATCGTTCTCGATGAAGAGCTGGCGCGGAAATACGAAGGGGTATATATTAAAGACCGGGTCGAGCTGAGAAGAGTGGAAGGCCGCTGGGAATTTGTTTATTTGGGCCGGTTTCGCAGACCGCTTTATCCTACCGGCAGCCACCAGTTCCATAGCACCTGGCTGGATCACGGCTACACGTTGACGGTATGCGAGGATGGCGGGTTCACGTTTCTGGGCTATCGGAAGGAAGAGGATAACCTGTAACGGATCTGCAGCCGCCCCGCACAGGATACTGCAGCGGGCTTCCAGCCTCACGCTAAGAAATGGAGATGAACAAATTGCTGTTCTATATGCTTGCAGCATTGGTTATTGCAGCCGATCAGCTGTCCAAAATAGTCGTTCGCGCAGTTATGGAGCTCGGTCAGACGATTCCGGTCTCACGGGGCCTTCTGCAATTCACGTATTACGAAAATAGCGGTGCAGCCTTCAGTTCCTTCCAGGGGCTTGGCCGATATTTTGTCCTTGTTGCTTTGGGGCTGGCCCTCGCTGTACTTTATTACCGCCGCAAAGGGGAGCTGCGCGGAACGGCAATGGATGTCATTACCGGTTTGCTGGTGGGCGGGGCGCTGGGAAATGCCATCGACCGTGTCATCTTCAATCAGGTAACGGATTTTATTGTACTCGGCAAAGGGGGAGGCAGCATGAATGTGGCGGATATCGCCATCACGCTAAGTGCCTTGCTCATTGCGATCCGGCTCGTTTTCCAGAAAATAACCCCACGGTCGCTGAATCGGGGATAATCTGATATTCTGTACGTGATATCAAGATATTGGAGGAGTGGCACATGAACATTCATGTATTGGGAACTGCGGCTTTCGAAGGTATTCCTGCTCTGTTCTGCGGCTGTGAAACGTGCAAGCAAGCCATCGAATCAGGCGGCCGCAATATTCGGACCCGGACATCGATTATGATTGATGGGGAGTTGAAGATTGATTTTCCGCCAGACACTTATTTGCATATGCTTCGCGATGGGCTTGATCTGGATAAAGTCAAGGATCTGCTGTTTACCCACTCCCATTCGGATCATTTGTATGCCGAGGATCTGGTTGCCAGGCTGAACGGTTATGCGCAATCGGGCGACGAACCCATCCATGTATACGGCCATGATAATGTACTTGCGAAATGTATGCAGGTTCTGGCATTAGAGGGCGGTCCGAAAAATAAATTTGAATTCCATCGCGTGCAGCCGTTCGAACGCTGTCAGATGCAGACAGCGTCCATACTGCCACTTCCGGCAGGACATGCCGCACTGGAAACCTGTCTCGTCTACGTTATCGAGAAGAATGGCAAGACGATCTTCCACGGCCATGACAGCGGCTGGTTCCCGGATTCCACCTGGGAGAAGTTGAAGGAACAGAAGCTGGATTTCGTTATTCTGGAATGTACAACGGGCCGTTCGCCTAATCGATATGGGCATATGAATGTCGACGCGGTATTGGAGACCAGACAGTGGATGGAAGAGAACGGCGTACTGAACCCCGGTGCGCAAATGATCGTTACCCATTTTTCACATAATGCCCATCTGCTGCATGAAGATTTGGTCGCCATATTCGAGCCCCACGGCATTCAGGTTGCTTATGACGGCATGATCGTTGAGTTATAGATAATGCACCGGGACGGTGGAGAAAAAGCGCGCCAAGGGGTATAACTTTGCCGATTGCGGCTGTTTTTTTGTCCCCGCAGCCATAAGCCAAAAAAACCGTCGTATCCTAATCATTCCGCATGTACCGGGATCTGGTCCTGTCCGTCTATAGTGAAGTTAAAAGCAGCTTCATTCAGACACAAGGGAGGATATCCATCAATATGCAGCAATCGGTGATGCGGCAGTATGCGGTAAAAGGCGAGCAATTCAAGATGGTTTTCGATTGGCTGGAAGACAAGGGCGGCTACGGCTATTCCCTTCACATTCTGGACCGGAACGGGGAATGGGTAGTGGTGTCCGCCATGGGCAACCCGCTGGTAAGAGGGAAGAGCTTCGATTTGTATCCAACGGAAATTATGGCGTTGGAAACGGGCGGGAGCTGGCTGCTGAAGGGCAGTTCCCAGGCGCGGAGCCGGGACGGCCTGTCGTTTGCCTACCCCTGGGAAGCGGCAATTGTGTATGACAGAAGCAATGACTGGCTTCAAGTGAAAGTGGAAATCCATAACGAACAGGACATTCAGCTTCAGATGGTGGAAGGCGTCGAGCCGGAAATTACCGTTGATATGGGGCTGCTCCCGCCATACGACCGGGGTGACCATGTGTGGTTCAAGACAAGCATCAACAACCCGACCAAATGGAATGATGAAGCCCACGGCAATGATTGCCCGGCGATGTATTATTATGATTCGTATTATCATTTTGATCTGATGATGTACTTCGACATGACGGATATGACCTGGATGTCCCGCGATAATATCGCCCGGTTCCTGAATTACCGCTGCGGCTTCCGGCGGCGTTACAAGCCGGCCCCGGCTTATGAGCTTGGCCTGTATGCGGACGGGTTCTCCGGAACGGCGTTCCCCGCGGGCACGCAGCGGTTTACCTATTATGTCAAAGCCAGACAGCGCCTGTCCGTGCCGACGGAAACGACAGCGCTGAAGGAACTGATAGATCATTGTCTGCAGCTTGTTCCGGCCGAGTCGCAATGGCCGGAGAAAGCGACGGACTGGGAGGACTTTACGCAGCGCTGCACCCAGGATCTGCTGGATCCGCAATGCTGGGGAGCAAACGACATCTACGACGATTATATACTGAACTATGTCAATGGCTACTCGCCCGCCTGGGAGGAAGCCTTCGAGTCGAAGAATCTGACCATTGATTTCAAAGCCAGCCCCTGCATCGACTCCGCGGCTTTCATCGGCTATCCGCTATCGGTCGTGAATGCGCTGAAATCCGGCGGCCCATATTCGGAGCTGCTGGAGCGGATATTGAATTTCACCCGCGTGTATATCCGTCATAAAACGGAGAAGAACCGGGCGCGAGTTGACTCCGGCAATGCCACGTTTCTAGAAGGGGTGGCCGGTACCTGGCAGTTTGTCTATATTCTCGAGCAGATCTGGCAGATCGCCCACCTGCATCATGATCAGGAGCTGCTGGATTATGTCCATCACGAAGTGGATGAGATTCTCATTCCGCTCAGCCGCAATGTGAATTATTTGTATCCGCTCAGCTTTGATCTGGCGACCCTGCGCCGGCACGGCAACGGTGATGCTTATATGGTCGCGGGGATTTATGCTTATTTTATGCTGAATGTATACAAGGCAACTGGCCAGCCCCGTTACCTGGAAGAAGCGCAGCGTTCCATCCGGCCGCTGCTGGCGCTGCCCGTTAATTCGCTCTCCCAGGAGGTATTCATGTTCGGCTTGGGGATTCAAGCTGCTTCAGAGCTGTATAAGCTGACAGGGGAAGCGGAGTACAAGGAGATTTACGATTATCTGCTTGCCCAGAACCTGCGGATGATGTATTGGTTCGATGACAACACCAAGGAGGAATACCGGGACTACAACACCTTCGCGATGTTCCAGGCCTGTACGCCGATCATTTATCCCGCTTTCTTCGAGAATATCGAATGTCTGGCGCGGATTGCCTCGACTCTGGACACGAATGAAGCGGGTGTCGGACTGCTCCGGGTTCTGAACCATGCCCGCAAAAACAATCTGTATCTGTTCCCGCAATGCCTGCCCGAGAACCGTCACAGCTCCAATCTGATGTATATCCCGTTTGAGAATCTCGGCGTCCTTGAGGATGAGAAAACCGGCTGGATCGGACAGGAAATCTATGGCTGCGGACAAGTCTATCAGGCTTATCTAATGTGGGAGGCTTTCGGCAAATCCAGCGACCGGGATGTGATGGTGCTGAACCTGGACAATTACAAGATCGCAGATCTGGAGGGGGTCAGAAATCTGGAGGTGTCCTTCATCGTCTATAATCCGGAAGCGGTGGAGAAAACCTTCGATATTACGCTGTCCGAGCATCTGAGCGCTGCACATGCTCGGATCGGCATGAATACTGAATCGCTTGACCGCACAATCCAGGCCGCCGACGGCAAGGTAACGCTGACTCTTAGGCCGGATGAATATGTGTATATGAAGATCGCCAAATCCTAGCAAACTGGGAACGGCAGACGGGCCCGTCCAACCTTTTAAGAGGAGGACGGGTTTTTTTTGTCGATTAATGGCTGGTTATGTAGTATTTTAAAGGAGGCTTTCTTATTTCCAGAAATGAGGGATTTTTTTGATACTGCAGTTATTAATACCTGCCGGACGTTTCGGGAGACAGATTTACAACACGGTGCTTATTTCGGCAGGTGTCTTTATTTTATTCGTTTGCGCCAGCTTCATCATGGTCAATCATGCCTTTGAAAAAAGCCAGTCCGCTGCAGTGCGGTTCGATACTCTGGAGGGACAGCTGAATTTGCTGCACCAGTCGCTTGTGGACCAGGAAACCGGGCAGCGCGGTTACGATTTGACGGGGAAGGAGCTGTTTCTGGAGCCTTATGAGAGTGGAACCCGTCTATATATGGAGACAGCGGAAAAGATTCGCGCCAATCCCGATTTGCATGAAAGAATGAGACAAGCTGCGGATCTCGCCATTGAAAAAGGTCTGGTCTGGCATGATCACTACGGCAGCGTGCAGGTCGTAAGCAAGAAGAGGGGAGCAACGGTGACGGAAGTGGATTTGCTGGACGGAAAAAGCTCATTCGATGCTTTCCGGTTCGCGGTCAAGGATGCGCTCAGGGTGCTCCGGCTGGAAAAGGAAGAATCGACCAGGTCGCTTTATTATGATGTTATCCAAATTTTTGCGGTGGTCAGCTCGATCATGCTGGCTTCTATTGCTGCTTATGTCATCTATTTATCCGGCAATATCCGCAAAGTCTCCAGCACGATGCATTCGCTCTCCGAAGCCGTCCAATCGTATGCCGAAAAGAAGTTTGATGTGCCTGTCCCCAATCACAGCAACAATGATGAGCTCAGACAACTGATCAACGGAATCGACGCCATGCGGATGGAGCTGAATGAGAAATTCATCCATATTGAAACGATGGCGGATACGGACGGCCTGACAGGCATCCCCAATCGGCGTTATCTGGACGAGAAGCTGCAGCAAGCGCTGGCCAAGGCGCAGGAGGAAGGGCAGCAGATGGCATTCATTTTATGCGACGTCGATAAATTCAAAATGTTTAACGATACGTACGGACATCTGGAGGGAGACCGGGTGCTCAAGCATGTAGCCCGGCTGCTGGCTTCGCATATGGGACCTGTCGGGCTCGTAGCCCGCTATGGGGGAGAAGAGTTCAGTGTCCTGCTGCCGTCCGAGGGTCTGCAATCCGCTGTACAATATGCGGAGCATCTTAAGAATGCGCTGCATCATTTTCCTCTGCCGCCCTACCAGGTTACCATGAGCTTTGGCGTCTCCGAATACCGCGATGGCGACACGGCCAGCAGTTTGATCGAGCGTGCGGACAAAGCGATGTACCAAGCGAAATCAAGCGGACGGGACTGTGTGCGGACGGAAGAATAACCCTGCCAGGACTTCAGGATTATAGAGGCAGTTAAGGCTGTAATCCGCAGTAAAGCTTGAATACGGGGCGTAAATGGGTATATAATGAAAAAGTTCCACTATACCAAAGAATGTACGGAGGACCCACGCCGATGAAGTAATCACATGCATCCCGGGATAACTTGTTAATAAGCAAGCAGCGTTCGTCTGTCATGGCGGACAGGTCTGGGATACGTGTGTCATCGCGAGGGGACTCTTTTTTATATCAGCACTGATCGTTATGCGGGGAGAAAGCGGTTCTGCCACCGGAGCATCGTTTAAGTTCTGCCAGGCTCGTTTCTTTCCCTTCTAAGCTTAAGTATGAATGCATCGCAGGCGCACGGGCACACTGTTGTACGTTATTTTCAGCGGGTCTTGCCGTCGGCCGCACAGCCCTGCTTGCATTCCCGCTGCTATATTGCTTTCCCTCACTGCACATGTTGAGACCGCTGGCTGCTGGCTGCGGTTTTTTGTGTTTTCCACCATCGGAGAGGATTAAGGGGGAATGACAGATGCATATCCTGAAGGCTTCTGGACTGAAGCATGAATACGGCGGAGAACCGCTGTTTGAAGACATTGATATGGAGATCAGAACCGGCGAGCGGGTCGCTCTGTTCGGGACTAACGGAATCGGGAAAACGACGCTGCTCCAAGGCCTGCTTGGAAGAATCCAGCTGACTCACGGCTCCATTCAACGGATGATTCCGCTCGCTGACTGGGGGTCCTTAGACCAGCAGGTTGAAGAAGGCGGCGAGCTGTCTGTTCTGGAATTTGTCAAGCATGGATCGGTTGAGCTTTATCAGCTGTCATCTAAGCTGAAGGAGCTGCAGACACGCTTAAGCACAGCGGCTGCGGAATCCGCGGGTGTTATGGAGGATTACAGCCAAGCTTATGACCGATTTATGCAGTTGGATGGCTACGGCTGGGAAGTGAGGGTGGAGAAATGTCTCCAACAGCTGAAGCTGGAACCGGCTCTATGGCCGCAGCCCTTCCGCCAGCTGAGCGGAGGGCAGAAGACGAGGGCGCAACTGGCCGCTTTAATGGTCCGGGAGCCCGAATTTATTGTGTTGGATGAGCCGACCAATCATTTGGATGCGCAGATGCTGAATTGGCTGGAGGAATGGGTATGCGCCTACCCCGGAACCGTGTTGTATGTATCCCATGACCGCACATTCATCGACCGGACGGCAACCGTTGTGATGGAACTGTCGCGCCATGATTGCCGCCGGTATCCCGGCGGCTACAAGGATTACTGTGGACAGAAGGAATTGGAGCGGCGGACGCAGGAGACGCTTTATGCCAGGCAGGAACAGGAGAAAGAGAAGCTTCTGGAGAGTATCCGACGTTATTCGCAATGGTTCCAGCAATCACATAAGGCCGCTGGGCAAAATGATTTTTACCGGTCGAAAGCAAAAAAGAATGTTTCCCGCATGCATGCCAAAGGGTCGGCGCTGGAGAAGCTGGAGCGGGAACGGGTGCAGAAGCCGCGCGATGCGGCGCGGTTGAACATGCGGCTGGAGGATGAAGGTTTTGCCGCTTCAACGCTGCTGCGTATGGAGCAAGCGGCCTTTGCCTATTCGGGCAAACCCGCTTTGCTCCGCGACTTCGGGCTGACGGTGAACCGGGGCGACCGGCTTGCGATTCTGGGTCCCAACGGTGCGGGCAAATCCACGCTGCTGAAGCTGGCAGGAGGCCTTCTTTCGCCGATCAGCGGGAGCGTGCAGCTTCATCCGCAGACGAGAATCGGTTATTTTGCCCAGGAGCTCGGCAATCTCGACGAGGAGGAAACCCTTCTGGGCAGCCTGCTTTCCCTCCCGGAAATGACGGAATCGCAAGCCAGGACTATTCTCGGCTGCTTTATGTTCAAGCGGGATGAGGTTTTCAGGAAAATCGCCGATCTGAGCATGGGCGAGAAATGCCGGGTCGCATTTCTGAAGCTGTATTTTGGCCGCTTCAATCTGTTGGTGCTTGATGAGCCGACCAACTACCTGGATATCGATACCCGGGAGCGTGTGGAAGAAGCGCTCCAGCAATATCCAGGAGCGCTTCTGCTGGTTACGCATGACCGCTATTTGATCCGCAGAACGGCCAATCGGCTTATCGTGCTGGACAAAAAGGAGCCGCCGCAGCTGTTCCCCGGAACCTATGAGGAATACGAGGCCCGGGGCCGGAGCCGTCCGCTTGACGCGGTGGAGCAGGAACAGGCCAACGAATGCGGGAAGCTTGAGCTTCGCCTCGCCCGGCTCATGCAGGAAGCCGAGCCGGAGACCGACCTGCAGAAGCAGGTGCTCCTGCAGGAAATGAAAGGACTCCAGCAGCAGATTGCGCAATTGAAAGGAAGGCAGGACCTTGTCAAACGAACCCATCCCCTCTGAACGTTACCGTCACTCCCGTCCCTTCAGGAGACGGACACATTGGGAGCTTATATTTTCCGGCTAATGGATCCCGATAGATAATAACAAGCAGGCAAGCCGCATAGCGGCTTGCCTGCTGTTGTTCATCGCTTATCTATTAGGTCTCAATAACGACCATTTGATGGCATTCCAGATAGGGAACCGTATATTCAATGACGGTTCCATTCTGCCTGTAAGGAAGTTCTGTTCCCTGCGGAGCAAGATAGACGCGTTTAGCGGCTTCCGGCAGATCTAGAGCGACCTCAATATCACGAAGCGGGACGATATCTTCGATGACTTCGATGCCATTCCCACGTTTCACCGGGGAAGCGTAGAGCAGATGATTGACATAACGTGCCTGCTGTGGCTGGCGCTGGAGCGTGACCACGCCCTGCGCCGGAAGATTGGTGCGCAGCGTGATGTCCGGAAGCAGCCGGCGCAAAGCCCACATTATCGATTCCTTGAGGATCAGGCTGCCCTTGGTGGCATAATCCTCGAACACATTCCAGGCGATATAGATACCGTTTGCGCTTTCCGTCATGCCGGGACCCGCATTGTTGCCGCTGGTCGGCGTATGCTGGTGGGAGCAGAAGGTGAATATATCACGGTTGAAATATGGGTCCTCGCGGTGTCCCAGCTCTGTGCCGCCGCTGCTGAGCCTGATTTTCTGACCCTGCGAATAGAAAATATAAGCGGCGCTTCCGAGTGCGGGAAGCTCGAAATGCGGGCGGAAATAATCCGGCCGGTATGGATTTTCGCCCAGCCATTCCGCTCCCAAATCAATCGCAAAACCTTCCTGCCCCTGTCCCCCGGTGCCTTCTGCTGCCCGCAGAGCGCTCTCGCCGGTTGCCAGAAGCTTGCCTCCCTGCGCGAGATAGTTTTCAAGCTTAACCGTCAAGGCATCGCCGTCTGTCAGACGAATATGGTCAGGAAGAATGATGACCCGGTAGGCCCCAAATTCAGCCTCCTTGTCAATGACGTCAAACAGCATCTTGCCTTCCAGGAGCATGCGCACGGCTCCAACGTCGGAGTTGTTGTTCCGGTCCTGATGCGCCGTGCCGGCGGCTTCCTCCGAAAGAAGGGCGATATCGGCAACAGCTTCAGCGTCAACGCACCAAGCTTCCTTGGCCTCTGCTTCCGAATAAGCGGCACCGATCAGAGAGTAGGTGGCCTCATCCATCAAGCCTTCGGGATGAAGCTGGTCACCGATGGAGCAGCGTGCCCCGTTGGCGAGGTTGAGCGCGACTTCATAGCGCAGTGCGTTGGGATGCTTATAGCCGCCGAACTCTCCCCAGGAGGTGTGGAATTTCCCGGTCATCCCCAGATAAGGCATGCCCAGCGTCTGGGCGTACCGTGCCGAGAGCGGGAAATGGTCGTAGCCCCATCCGCCTGTAGGCAGGGACTCCAGCTCCAGATGCGAGTTCATCTGCGCCAAATCCCGCCGGCCGCGCTGGATATGTCCGCCATTATGGAAGATCGGCATATCCGGCTTGATGGCGTGAATCGCCTCTTCGACGGACTTGGTGTAGTTTGCATAGATCTTCTCGCCTTGCGCCGCAATGACGTTCTCATCCCGGGGATCGAGTCCCTGGGCGCGGATGTCGGCGATGCAATATTGACAATAACATTTGCGCACGCCCACAATATCCAGGAAAATGCCGTCGGCATCGTACCGGCTGGTTACTTCCTCAATCTGCTTCAACAGCACCTGCAGATAAGGCGTGTTCATGCAGAACTCATGATAACCGGGCGCCATGAAGCCTTTGACCCACTGGGTCTGATCGTCCTTATTGCGGACCAGCCATTCCGGATGTCTTCGCGTAAGCTTCTCATCCAGTCCGGCCGAGATATAGACCGGAGTTTTGACGTCGATTTCGTGGGCCGCCTCAATCATGGTGCCAAGCAGATCGAAGTCCAGGCCGGGATGGATTTCATTAGCTTCGGAAGGATGGTATGCCCAGCCATGATGGCATTTGGAGAAAATGGTGATGGAATCGACATGCCCTTTCCGGAGCATATGTTGAAATTGCTGTTTGTCAAAGGATTTGCCGATGCCGTCAATCATTTCAGAAGTGTGGAAATCAAGATGGACCTGTCTGAATCGCATATTGCAAACAACCCCTTAGCGTATAATCGTGGTAAAATGGAAAGAGATGCGTGGACTGCTGGATTACAGGATATCTCCCAGCTATAATCTATCGCAACCGACCTGTTCCGTATAGGCACGTAAGCGATTTCAATAGGACGATATCGACTTTTTGGAGGAGGGTATAGGGATGGATTGCCTGCAGCTGTCAATACCGCCAATCCCGCAGTTTATGACCGTCGGGCATTCGGTCTGGAAGCCCGGGGATTGTCATTTTGAGCGGACCTTTCAGGTTTACGATATGCTGATCGTGACCAGAGGGACGATGTATATGGCGGAAGACGGGGAGCCGTATGCCATTGAAGCAGGGGGAATGCTGGTGCTGGAAGCGGGCAGGACACATGCCGGATACCGGGCCTGCGAGGAGGATACGGAGATTTACTGGCTTCATTTTGTCCATCGGGGACCGGCGCTACGGGTGAAGGCCGATCATATTCCATGGTCCTCGATCCGCAGCAGGAACACCGATATGGATACCGAGCCGGCGGAGCATTATATGTTCATTCCCAAATTCGCGAGCGGCCTGGACCTTGCGCCGCTTATTCCCACCCTCCAGGCCATGCTAGACTTGCACCGCAGCCTACAGCTTTTCGGCGCGCTTCAGCTGCATTCGTATCTGGCCAGGCTGTTCACCCAACTGCAGTCGATCGTGGCGGCCGAGCAGCAGCCGTCCAAGTCGCTGCAGATCAGCAGGGAGGCGGAGAAATTTCTGCGCCGCAGCATGGAGCAGCCTTTCTCCTCCGGTGCTCTTGAAGCGGCGCTGTCGTATCATTTCGACTATATAACCCGCTGCCTGAAGAAGCATACGGGAATGAGTCCCATGAAATACCTGCAATATATGCGGATTGAAGAGGCCAAGAAGCTGCTTGTCCAGACCCGGGATTCCGTACCGGTCATCGCCGGGAAGGTCGGCATCCCGGATTATAATTATTTTATCCGCGTTTTCCGCAGGCAGGCTGGACAGGCTCCGGGTGCGTACCGCCGCGAGCGTCAAGGTTTTGTTTAGCTTTCCTGCCCGCCGGTAAGGAGCGGCCGGTTGGCGCTGCGGTAGGCGCGCGGCGGGAGCCCGGCCATTTTCTTGAAGGCTTTGCCGAAGTGGGAGAAATTATCGAAGCCGGTTCGGAGCGCGATTTCGGTAATTTGAAGCCCGCTCTCGCGCAGCAGCCGCTGGGCTTCCTTCAGGCGTAGCAAGTTCATATACTCTGTGAATGCAAACCCTGTCGCAGATTTGAAGATGCGGCTTAAATAATAGGAGCTGATGTCAAATTGCTGCGCTACGCCCGTCAGGGACAGCGGCTCCGCGTAATGGTCGTTCAGATATTGAACGACCTTAATCATTCGTACATGCATAGGGGAATCTTCTTCGCCCGTGACCGCTGGCCCTTCGTCATTCCGGCCAGGAGCGCGCGCTGCCATCAACAGAAGCTCGACCATGGCATGACGAAGGCGGACCGCATAGCCCGCTTCCTGTTCCCGCATTTCCTTCATGATCCCGCTGATGATCCGCTTTAGCTCGGGAAACTGCCTAGCCGGAAGGGAAACAACCGGACATTCGCGCGTGAAAGGCTCCGTCAACAGCGCCGTTTCCCCAGGATAGGCCCGCTCCAGCCATTCATGCCGCAGACTGATGACGATCCGTTCATGATCGGGTATTCCGGTATCCGAGGTTTTGTGCAGCACCTGCCTGCCGATAAACACCAGATCGCCCGCTTTGACCCGGTATGAACGGTCCTTCACAAAATACATCCGCTCGCCCTCGCACAAATAATACACCTCGTAATGAGGATGGAAGTGGTTCGCCGTCATTGAGAAATGACCTTTGCGTTTCACGTAATCCATGTCCCAGTCTCCAGAAGGCTCATAATAGCTATTTCTAACCAAGGTACCCATTCGATTCCTTCACACCCCATGACATTCGCTTGTTTTATGTAGATTATAGCAATATAAGCGGGGTTTGGGGCATTTCAAGCATAATCTGCGGTGAAAAATCGTTTTATTTGCGCTAAAGTTAAGCGTAACAAACGAATTTAATTCTGGATGAAAGTGGTGGCATAATGGCACAACGCAAAAAATATGTATTGATCGGTACGGGCGGAAGGGCGGAATTTTTCTACGGGGCACTCGCCTTGCATTACCGGGAAACCTCCGAGCTGACTGCCTTCTGTGATATCAACGGGACCCGTATGGCTTATGCGAACAAGCTGCTAAAGGACAAATATAATCATCCCGAGGTGCGTACCTACCGTGCGGATCAATTTGAGGAGATGATCCGGGAGGAAAGGCCGGATGCCGTGATCATCACAACGGTGGACCGCACGCATCATCGTTATATGATCCAGGCCATGGAGCTTGGCTGTGATGTCGTGACGGAGAAGCCGATGACGGTCGACGAAAACAAGCTCCAGGAAATTCTCGATGCGGTGAAGCGCACAGGACGCAAGGTGAGAGTTACCTTCAACTACCGCTACGCGCCCCATCATACGAAAGCGCGCGAGCTGATTATGGACGGGGCGATCGGCCGCGTCAATTCGATCCATTTTGAATGGCTGTTGAACACGCAACATGGCGCGGATTATTTCCGCCGCTGGCACCGGGACAAACGCAACAGCGGCGGGCTGCTGGTGCATAAATCGACCCATCATTTCGATCTGGTCAATTTCTGGATTGGTTCCGAGCCCAAGTCCGTATTTGCTTACGGCGACCTGATGTTCTATGGCCGTGAGAATGCAGAGAGCCGCGGTGTAACGGAATTCTATGAGCGTGCCACGGGCAATCCGCTGGCGAAGGACGATCCGTTCGCCCTGCATCTGGATGATAACGAGCATCTGAAGGCGATGTATCTGGATGCCGAACACGAGGACGGCTACCGCCGGGACCAAAGCGTATTCGGCGACGGCATTTCCATTGAGGACACGATGGGTGTGCTTGTGAAATATAAGAGCGGAGCCATTCTGACGTATTCCTTGAATGCTTATCTTCCTTGGGAAGGCTACCGGATCGCGTTTAATGGAACCAAAGGGCGGCTGGAGATGACGATTGTGGAGAAATCCTACGTTAATTCCGGCGGCGACAAAGCGCAGGAGGGCGCAGTGGAAGGCATCTCGATAACCATTTATCCGATGTTCGACGCTCCTTATACGGTGAAAGTCGAAGAAGGGGAAGGCGGTCATGGCGGCGGCGATCCTGTACTGCTCAACGATGTATTCGGCGAGCCGGTGCCGGATAAATTCAACCGTGCCGCCGATCATCGCGATGGCGCGATGTCGATCCTGACGGGGATTGCCGCCAACCGCTCCATACGTACCGGATTGCCCGTTCAAGTCAGCGATCTTGTGAAGTTCTAGAATATCCGAAAGGGAGTGGCTGGATATGAAACCATTTATGGATGACAACTTTCTGCTGAACAATCAGACGGCTATTGACCTGTATCACAGCTTTGCCAAGGACATGCCGATCATTGATTACCACTGCCATTTAAGTCCGCAGGAAATATACGAGAACAAGTCGTTCCGCAACCTGACCGATGTCTGGCTGTCCGGGGACCACTACAAATGGCGCGCATTAAGAAGCAATGGGGTCGAGGAGCAGCTCATAACCGGGGATGCCCCCGACCGGAACAAGTTCGATGCCTGGGCCGCTACCGTCCCGGTAACACTGGGTAATCCTTTGTATCACTGGTCTCATCTGGAGCTCAAACGATTCTTCGGCATTGACGAACTCATTAATCTCAAGAATGCGGGTGTCATCTGGGAAAAGGTGAATACGCTGCTGGCCGGCGGGGGATACGGCGCACGGGATTTAATTACCCGTTCCAGGGTCAAGGTCATCTGTACAACGGATGATCCGGCCGATTCGCTGGAATACCATATCAAGCTGAAGGAAGACGCTGGCTTTGACACCATGGTTCTGCCCTCGTTCCGTCCGGACAAAGGCCTGGAGATTAACCGCGCCACCTTCAGACCCTGGATCGACCGTTTGGGCGAAGCCGTCGGACAGCCGATCGCAAGCTACGGGGAGCTGCTTTCTGCCCTCGAAGCGCGTATACGATTCTTCGATTCCATCGGGTGCCGGGTATCGGACCATGCACTGGATTATGTTCCGTATGCGGCGGCAACAGAGGAAGAGGCCGCTGCAATATTCGCGAAAGCGTTGCAGGGGGCGGAAGTGAGCCACCTCGAAGAACAGCAATACAAGACCTGGACCTTGCTGTTTCTGGGTCGGCAGTACAATAAGCTTGGCTGGGCCATGCAGCTTCATATTAACGCATCCCGGAACAATAACAGCCGGATGTTTGCAAGGCTCGGTCCTGACACGGGTTATGATTCCATTAACGACAGCCAGGTTGCTTATCCGCTCACCAGACTGCTGGATGCGCTGGAGACGGAGAACGCGCTGCCCAAGACGATTCTGTATTCCCTCGATCCGGTCAACTACCCGATTCTGGCTACCGTGATGGGCAGCTTTCAGGGAGGCGGCGTTGCGGGCAAAATGCAGCTGGGCTCCGCCTGGTGGTTCAATGACACGAAGGATGGCATGCTGGTACAGATGAATACGCTGGCGAACATCGGACTGCTCAGCCGTTTTGTCGGCATGCTGACGGACTCGCGCAGCTTCCTGTCCTATACGCGCCATGAATATTTCCGCAGGCTGCTCTGCGATATGCTTGGCGATTGGGTGGAGAAAGGCGAAGCCCCCCATGACCGCGAGCTGCTGGGTACAATGGTACAGGATATTTGTTATCATAATGCACAGCGGTATTTTGGATTTCGGCAGCAGGATCGCCGCAAGGCATGACCCCTTTTTCAAGAAAATACTCATCTACCCACTCTATAGAGGCACGTGTATAATAATGTACCGGAGGTGTTTATCATGACCATAATCGATGATAACGCAATAGTATTATTTCAAGGAGACAGTATTACCGATGCTGGACGCAACCGGGAAGACGGGAACAGCCTGGGCAGTGGATATGCCAATCTTGCGACCGCACTGTTCACCAGCAAATATCCGCAGAAGCAGGTCCGCTTCCTTAATCGGGGAATCGGCGGGGACCGGGTGGTGGATCTGGAGCGCAGATGGCAGCAGGATTGCCTTGATCTGAAGCCGACCTGGCTGTCGGTCTATATTGGAATCAACGACACATGGCGCCGTTATGACAGGGGCATTCCGATGAGCACGGAGGAATACATAACCACTTACCGCAAGCTGATCACACAGGCGAAGGATCAGTTGAATGTCAATCTGATTCTGGTCGAACCATTTGTGCTTCCCGTAAACGACGCCCAGAAGAGCTGGAGGGAAGATCTGGATCCGAAGATTCAGGCGGTCCGCGAGCTTGCCGGCGAGTTCAAAGCCCTGTACGTGCCGCTTGACGGCTTGTTTGCCCAGGCGAGCACACAGACGGGACCGGCCTATTGGGCTCCGGATGGCGTTCATCCTTCCCCGGCAGGCAGCGCTCTGATCGCCCAGGCATGGCTGAATGCAGTGAAAGCATAAACCCGCATTATTGAAATTTAATGAGCCGGTATCTGTACACGATGCAGATACCGGCTTTTTCATTGCCGCAAAGACTGTTGTGGAGCGGGAAGATCCCGTGCACCTCCAGGCGGGGGTTTTTTTTGTTCCAATCACCGCAGTAATTTGTTCCTGCTTTTCCCCTAGTGGAAGAAAACAACCCTATGAAAGCAAAGGGAAGCGTTTGGAACCCGCCGGCCTACAGGTACAATAAGGATATCAAGTTGCGAAGAGCAAGGCGGCAGCGGGTTCGGGAAAGCAGCGAATACGGGCAGACAACCGGTCTGCTCGTATTTTGATATATCCGCTTGCGAAGCATAGGCGAAGCGGGGAATGTGTTTTATACTGGGAACAGAATCATTGCAGCAGGGAGGACCGCGTCATGGAGCGTGCCGGCAAAACACCGTGGAACCATATCCTGTGGCCGGGTACATTAAAAGGCAGATTGAGCATTCTGCTGGTCATCGTTACCATTACGCCGATTGTGCTGATTGGCTTCACTTCCTATTATTGGATGTATAAAGTCCAGTTGGAGAAAATCAGCGCAAACTATCAGTCCATCGTCAACAATGAGCAGGAAGCGGTCCAGAAGGTTTTCACCAACCTCAGCAGCGTCTCGCAATTGCTGGTCGTCGAAGGAGGGCTTGGCGCCGATGTCATCGATTATTTAACGACTAACGATCCTCTCGACAAAACAAATCTGTTTCTGAATATCGATAAGTCCCTGACTAATATTATTTTTTCGAATCCCAATGTGAATGCGCTGTTCTTCTATTTGCCGGATTACACCCCCCGTATCCAATTCGAATCGGCTCCGCTCAAAACCGAATATACATTGGGGGATTTTGGGAAAGTGTCGTTTGAACCGTTGTTTGGCGCCAATCAGCTGACCTTCCATGCCCCCCATCCATCGGCCCTCGCCGGGCATGACGAGCTGGTTGTTTCGCTGACGCGGACGATCAAATACCGGTCGGACAATATCTATTACGTGTATCTGGAAACGAAATTCGACGAACTGATCCACTCTCTCTCGGACGGAATCATTGGCGCTGCGCCTTCACAGGTGCTCGTCGATGCCGAAGGTACGGTGATGTACAGCGATATCCCGGAAACTGTGCATACAGGCATCCCGTTTGCGGAGCAATCCGCGGCGATTAAACCCTACAAGCTGTTCACTTCTTCCAATCCCAGCGGCTGGGCGCTGCATTCGCTTGTTTCCCTTCATGATTACCAGAAGGAAATCAAACAATGGCAGTGGCAATTCATGCTGATGGCTGCTTTGTCGCTGCTGGTCACCATTGCCGCCGCATCGTATATTTGGAGGATGGTGTACCGGCCTCTTCAACGGATCAACCGGGAGATCAAGCGGTTCAGCCATAATCAGAGCGAGCGGATGGGCTTGCAGACGCATCTGCAGGAATTCGATATGCTGTTCAGCAGCTTCAAGGATATGCGGGAGAAAATCGTTGACCTTATCATGGAGGTGGAGCAGAAGGAGAAACGCCGCGGGGAGCTCGAGGTCGAGAAGCTGATGTCGCAGATCAATCCCCATTTTCTGCACAACTCGTTGAATACCATTCAATGGCTGGCGCGGGCGAACGGACAGACGGAGATTTTTAACCTCGTTAAGGTGTTCACCCGTGTGCTTCATTATAATCTGGGGAAAAGCAGCATGATTGTCACGATCTCCGAGGAGATCGGCGCTCTGCATGATTATATTGAGCTGCAGAACATTCGTTACGATCATCGTTTTAGCGTTCAGGTGGATGCGGAGTCCGGCCTGGCGGATGTGCCGATTCCGCGTTTTGTGCTTCAGCCGCTCGTCGAGAACGCGCTCTATCATGGATTGCTTAGCGAGCAGGGGGATATTCGTGTGGTCATCAGCAGAGCCGACGCGGGGTTCGTCTCCATTACCGTTGCGGACAATGGCAAAGGAATTCCCCCGGAGAAAATCCGCCAGCTGCTGGAGGGAGAAGGCAGTAGGAAAACGGGGCTTGGCATCGGGCTGAATTATGTCCGGAAAATGCTGGGTGTCTACTATGATCAACAGGCGGAGATGACAATTGAAAGCGTGGTTAATGAGGGAACCCGCATCGCAATCGTGATGCCGGACCGTGTGAAGGGAGAGGATTACCGTGATTAAGGCGCTGCTGGTGGAGGATGAGCCGCTTGTCCGTAGAGGCATTCGCAGCATGATGCCCTTCGAGCAGTTCGGCATGAGGCTTGTAGGGGAAGCTTCCTCGGGGGAAGAAGCGCTGGAAGCGCTTGGCCGGGGAGAGGTGGATCTGCTGTTCACAGATATTTCCATGCCGGGCATGGACGGTCTGGAATTCATCGGTATCGTCCGGGACAAATACCCGCATATCCGCTGCGTGGTGCTGACCTGTCACCAGGAATTCGACTTCCTTCAGCGGGCCATGCGGCTGGGAGCCATTGACTATATTGTGAAAACGCAGCTGGATGACGATTCTGTTAGGGAGCTTCTGCAGCGGGTGTCCGCGCAGTTTGAGCAGCCTTCCGACAAGCAGGGCGCCGAGGGGCCCGGGCTGGAGGCATCGGCTGACCAGGCCGATCTGGAGCAGGTATGGAGGTCGATCGGCTGGCTGCTCGATCATGCAGCTCTGGAAGATATGCTGGCTGCGACCGTCAAGTCGCTTCAGGCGGCGGAGTGGAAGCAGCTGCTGGGGCGGGTGCTGGACAATTGGCTGGTTACATGTCCGGTGTTGGAAACGCTTCGGTCCATGGAGTCAGCGCTCGCCGCTGCGGAGACGATAAACGCCTTGAAGGAGTGGGTCAGGCAGTTCCGGCATGAAGCCCTGAGCCTGCTGCGCAACACGATGTATTCGGAGGAGGTCATTCATGCCATTCTCCGGTCGGTGGATCTGCTCAACAAACACGCGGGCGAGAAAATCAACCAGGCGGAAATTTGCAAGGAAATCAATATGAGCATCAGTTACTTCAGCAAATGCTTCAAGGAGATTGTCGGCATCTCTTTTGTCGCTTATGCCCAGGACATGAATATCAGGCTGGCCCAGCATTTGCTGCAAACGACCAATCACCCGATTTACCAGATCGCGGAGCAGTCCGGCTTTCAGGATGAGAAATATTTCGGCAAGATCTTCCGGCAGAAGTCGGGGAAATCGCCGAGCGAGTATCGGATGCAATATCGGGGAAACGGGATATGACGGGATATGAGGGGCATGTCCTCCCCAAAATTTAAAGGGAGCCTTCTGTTTAAAGAAGGCTCCCTTTTTTTCTGGAAATATGGTTATGTTAAACTTCAATGTTGATAATCGACCAAAAGAAAACCGCCCAATGAAAAGGCGGTTCTCTGAACTATGTTCTCATATTAATCGGATTCCTTATTATCGTCTCTTAGTCGAATTACATTGATAAAGCTGAATATTAGGATAAATATTGAACCCCAAAAAATATATGGTCCTATGCTGAATAGTCCAAGCACGGAAAATGCTGTACAAAGAAAACCGATTAGTAAGGACATTTTCCAATATTGTTTATTCATCATCCACAATGTAACAAGAAAAATCAGACTGAACACCGAACCATACTTTACGAACAACAGCCCATTATGGTACTCACTAGTTTCAGAGCCAAAAGTACTAACATCATGCATTCCAATTATTGCGAGCCAGATGGAGCCAAAAAGCCCTACGATTATTCCTAATAGACTAACAAGTTTCATTTTTCGCCCCCTCTTGCGTTTTAATAGTTCGCTCTTGGAATAAGCTAAACTGCCCAGTTCAGCAGGAAAATACATTATGCCGAAGTTTAGTATTCGTGTCGGTCACAGTAAACAGGCACGATTTGACCAACATATTTTTCTTATTCGATGCGGTATTCTCATATTCCTTGCTGTCTAAGTAACGAAACCAAGCTAAATAATTCTGCAAATACTTTGTTGCAACACCATTAAAGCGATCCATCCATTTCTTTAAGCGTGCATGATAGCTTTTTACGTTTTGGATATGGTACACACCTTTGACACGTTGTTTACCATCGGATTTGAATCGGTAATGAGCCAAGCCTTTTACATTCGCATATGAACTGAATGCCCTCCACGAATCCGTGCATAGCACGTTTGAGTCAGATAGATGACCACCAATCGCTTCGTCCAATTTTATAGTTCGAATACGTCCACGCCCAAGAACGCCAGAGTACGTCATTTTCTGACGGTCACGGGTAACCAGTACGCACACTTGTTCGTGGCTAATACCACGATATTAGCTTTGCCGCCACGTTTCTTCTTGATCGAACGTGATTTAATGAAGAAGCGATGCTGTGTAACATCAAAAAAACCATGCTCTTGAATGATTTGATGAATGTTATACAGCTTTGCAGCATACAGGTTCCATCTTTTATATTCCTCATTTAGCGGAACTCCAAGCGTCTCATTTATTTCCCGACAATCAAGCTCACCTGACTGCAGAGTGAGAAAGATCCCGTCTTGTGCCATAACCCGCGTTACTTCCTCTGAAGATTGGACACAACTATTTATTCAGGACGCGAAATTCCATAGGTACTGATTGGCTCCAGTCTATGCATATTTTTCCGGGTATTTTACAAAGCTAAGATGTAGAATAACATTACCTGAATTAGCAGGAAAGGAAGAAGCTTAATTGGCTAAACACTCAGATACAAGTTGGAAAGAGGATCATCCAAGCACTTTGTTAAGCAATTCTGTCCAAAAGGCAGATCATGCGGTAAAGCAAGCAATGTCACACCCCGAGGAGGAATTGTTTGGGCAAGCTTACAATACAATATCTCATGCAGAAAATGCGCTCGTTAGTGCAGAGCAGCAACATGAACATATGGACATCGTCCAGCAAAATAAAGAACAGTTAGATCTGATGAAACAGCAATTGCATGAAGCTGAAGCTCAAGAAAATATGGAAGATCAGTAATATTAGTCAATAACCCCCACTCGTCTTATAAAACGCAGGGGGTTATTTTGCATTTCTGCCTGCAATGCCGAAAATTGTGGACCACGAACAAAATAGAAAGCTGATCGCCGAATCGGCATGGAGCATTATTGAAGCAAAGGGGATCGAGCACGCGTCAATCCGCGCCGTCGCCGCTGCGGCAGGGTTGTCACCCGGCGCCTGTAAACAGCACGACGAGGCTGACCGGCATGATAGGTTAGCTTCGTCATGTCACCGGACAGAATAGTTTAACTACAAATGGGCATAAGTCCTGTGTTCCTGATATTGCTCCATTTAATGAAGACCATATAATTTAACGCGCGCTTACTAAGGCCATCCTGTAACGGATGGCCTTAAAACTTGCGGTTATAGACCGCGCGGAATACCGAGAGGATCGACGCGATAGCGAATAACGAAATTGTATTGCTTGGGGCTACATTAGCACCGTTGGAGGCGTGGCTGCTTACTCGTGGACTGAAAGTGAAAGCGCCCAGAAACGGTTGCGCTCAATCTGTCCGATTTTTTTGCCTATTGTATTGGAATTATCCAGGGCTGTACTTACTTAATATCTTATAAGAAATTCTTGAAATTACAGAAATTTATCTGATAGGGGGATGCTAATATACAAGTATAAATAAAGACGAGGTGATCATATGCAAGCGAAATTGGCAGCGGACGCCGTTCCCCTCTCCAAAAAGCGGAATTCGTGGATACTCTCCATACGAAAGTATAAAGTGATGTATGTTCTTTTAATTCCGGCATTAGTTTATTTTGCCGTCTTCAAATACATTCCATTGGCGGGAATCATTATTGCTTTTAAAAACTACAATCTGGCTTTGGGGTTATGGGATAGCCCTTGGGTGGGATTGAAAAATTTTAAAGATTTTATTAACGGCGTTTATTTCTGGGACATCATGAGAAATACGATTATTATATCGCTGTATAAGCTATTGTTCGGTTTCTCCGCTCCCATTGCACTTGCTTTGCTTCTTAATGAAGTTCATACCCAATGGTTTAAGAAAATCGTGCAAACCATTACTTATTTACCCCATTTTCTATCTTGGGTCATTGTTTACGGATTGATGGTCGCATTATTAGCCCCGGGAGATGGCCTTTTTAATATGATTTTGAAGGAAAACGGTGTTGGGCCCATCTCCTTTCTAACGGAGCCTGCTTGGGGAAGGCTGCTGGTCATCTCATCTGAAATATGGAAGGACATTGGATGGGGAGCGATCCTGTACCTTGCCGCATTAGCAGGGATTGATCCAAGCCTATACGAAGCGGCTCGAATTGATGGCGCTTCCAAATGGAGACAGCTCTGGCATGTAACCTTACCCGGCATTCGAGGAGTCATTATTCTGATGCTGATTCTTAAATTGAGCCATATTCTGGACGCTGGTTTTGATCAAATCTTCATGTTTGCCAACAGTTTTAACCAGGAGAAGATCGATATTATCGACACATGGGTATACCGCGAGGGGCTGGAGCGTCTTAAGATTGGTTTGGCTACGGCTGTGGGATTGTTTAAAGCTGTCATCGGATTTATTTTAGTGTTGGCTGCGAACAAGCTCGCCAAAAAATTCGATGGGCAAATTTGGTGAGGTGGTAGGAGCTATGGTTAAGCTGACGATCGGGGAAAAGATATGGCAAGCAGCCGTTTATTTTATTCTTATTATATTATCTCTGCTTTGCTTACTTCCCTTTTTATATGTGGTCGCTGTTTCGGTAACACCAGAATCGGAAGTGTTAAGAAGAGGGATTGTTATTATACCGGAATCCTTTACCTTTATAGCCTATAAAGAAGTATTCATTTCCAATGGTATAGGGCAGGCGTATAAAATAACGCTGTTTCGAACGATTGTAGGCACTGCGTTAAATGTGTTCTTTACGGTAATCGCGGCGTACCCGCTATCCAAAAAATATTTGCCGGGACGCAGCCCGTTTTTAATATTCATTGTGTTTACCATGATGTTTAGCGGGGGGTTAATTCCGACTTATTTGTTAATCCGCTCATTGGGGTTGCTAAATAGTCCATGGGTATTGATTATTCCGAATCTCATTAGTGCATTTAATCTGGTGATTATTAAAGGCTTTTTCGAACAATTGCCTGCCGAAATCGAGGAATCGGCGAGAGTGGACGGCGCAAGCGAACTTCAGTCGTTATGGAAAATCATTTTACCCCTGTCCTTGCCTGTCCTCGCCACGATTTCCCTATTTTACGCAGTGGGACATTGGAACAGTTATTTCGATGCGATCGTGTATATCAATGATTCGAATTTAATGCCGCTTCAAGTTGTCTTGCGCAACATTTTGCTTAACGTCGCAACACAAAGCGCCGATTCGATTGCCAATTCCGGAACGGTTAGCCAGTTCGCTGTTCAGATGGCTGCTGTCGTCGTGTCTACGGTCCCGATTCTGATCGTTTATCCGTTTATGCAAAAGCATTTTACTAAGGGTATGCTCATGGGATCCATTAAAGGCTAAAAAGCCATTCTTATCTAGGTTGTTACGGGGAAACCGTGATAATATACAAGCAAAGGAGAGGTCAATATGCAAAGAACAAAGATTTCATTTGCTATTCTGGCTGCTATTGTAGGGCTGGGAACGCTATTGTCGGGATGTGGGGAGCAAGAAGAGGTTAAGCCGGCAGCTTCGAACAGCTCACCGTCCACGGATAACGCGTTTGCGAAAAAAATGAAAATCACGATGTTTAACCAAGGCACTTTCAACGCTGCCGCTCCGATTCCTCCACGCGATGAAGACATTCAACGGCAAATGCTGGAGAAGGCAATGAACATCGACTTGGATATGATGATTCCTCAGGCTGGGCAATCAACTACCAAACTAAATACGCTTATTGCAGGCGGGGATATCCCGGATTTGATCTTCTTGAAGAGTCGGTCCGATCTCGCGCAATATTATGACCAAGGCGTTCTTGCGGATTTGACACCGTATCTGGATCAATTTCCTGAATTGCAGAAACGTTTTAGCAGCGACTCCTGGGAGGCGATGTCCTATCAAGGGAAAACCATTGGCGTTCCAGGTTATGATAATGTAAACGGTATCAGCCGAAGCTTCTTCATCCGCAACGATTGGTTGAAAAAGCTGAAAATGGAAGTGCCAACGACACCTGACGAGCTGTTTGAAGTTATGAAAGCCTTCACAGAGAAAGACCCGGACGGAAACGGCAAAAACGATACGTACGGATTCATCGGCGGCATGAATAAAGAGGGCAATTTGCAAACCTACGGCTTCGATAGCTTGATGTGGATGTTTGGCGTCAATCCTCCCTCGGCCATTGAAGTGAAAGATAATGAACCGGTATTCCTATTTATCGATCCCAAAATGAAAGAAGCGCTTGCTTACATCAATAAAATGATGGCAGCCAAGGTGGTAGACCCCGATTGGGTGACGATGACCTCGCCTGATTTGTTGGACCAAAAGCTATTTAAGGGGAAAGTCGGCTTCATGATCAGGGATGCGCGCAGGCTGGAGCCGGATTATCAGCAGAAAATGAAGGAAATCAGCGGAGAGGTGCCGGAATGGATCGTGATTCCTCCAATGAAAGGTCCTTACGGCGATCAAATCGTAGAGAGAAAGTCGTTCCAAGGCAATTCATGGGCCATCTCCAAGAAGGCGGATAAGGACAAAATTATTCGGATCTTGTCCATGCTGAATTACCTCTTTACGGACGAAGAAGCCTATCCGAACTTTGCATACGGAATCAAAGGAATTCATTGGGATGTGGTGGACGGCAAGATCAAAAATAAAACCTCCGAATTATCGAAGGAAATGAAAGAAAAGTACCTATGGGTCGATCATTACAGAATGCCGCGCCGTGGTGACGATGCCGAGTACTTCAGCTTCCAGAATCCTAAGACGGCAGAAGCTTTCGTGAACAATCAGAAATATGTGGGGCCAACGCTGCCTGGAAACTTATTGACCGCAGACCCTAGCGATACCTTGGCCACTGACCGTTCGCGTTTCATTAATGAAAGCTTAGTCAAATTTATGACAGGCAAAGACCCGCTATCCAATTGGGACAATTTCCTCCAAACGTTGGATACCAAGTTTGATATGCAGAAATATAAGGAAACAGCAATCAAGCAATTTAAAGAAGCAGGCTTAATCAAGTAAATGAACGAAGAGAGTGGCTATTCGCAGCCCCTCTCTTTATTGTCATTTTAATACGGACTTAAAAGGAAGATGAGCAATGCGAAGAAGAATCAGCTTGCCTTTAAAATTATTTTTTATCGTGTTTGCGTTTGTATTAGGCTGCATAATCTTGATAAGCCAATTGTCCTATCGTTATGTCCAAAAGGAAATAAGAACCAATGACATCTACTACACCAACCAAATACTTGACAAGGTCGATCAGTATTTCACCGTTAATTTTTCCTCCTTCCAGACGATCCTGTTCTCGGTCGAAACATCGGTGAAAGCCAACCTTGACAATACGGAAGTAATCAAAAAGCAATTAAGAGAGCTATATGAACTCAACAGTAATTACGTCAGTAATATTTATTTGATCAAAAGCGATTTATCCATTATAGGCGGAAGCACGCCTACCCGCATATTCGATGAATCTTTACCGGAAAGAGAGCCTTTATTTGATGCGGCCGACAAGAACAGAAGGACGACCTTCGTCAGCGATCCTTATAAATCCAAGTATTCCGGCTGGACAGTTACGATGGTTCGATATCTGAACGGGGCTCCGTTTCCGATGGCCATTGCGGTAGATTTGGATCTGAATGCCATTGAAGAAACCTTGTTCAAGATTAATAAACAAGAACAAATGAATTTGGCTCTGATCACCGCATCGGGTAAGATCATTGCCGGATTTTCGGAGAATAGAGGACCGCTGAATATTCAGGATCATACGTTTTCAATCGGGGAAACGTCAGCGGAACATATTCTGGATACGGCAGAAACAAGCCTTCAACTGCACACCAAGGATGGTTTGCCGGTCTCCCTTCTGAAAAAACCGACGGAGAAATTCAATTGGACCATCATCTCAATTAACGATGAATCACGCTTGAAAGCGGCGCTGTCCAGGCTGGAAACCTATTATATCGAGCTTCTAGCCGCAGGTCTTCTCTTAAGTTTGTTCATTTCCTTTTTAATTGCCAAGTATATAAGAAATCCGCTCTATTTGCTCAAAACTAAAATGAAACGGGTGGAACAAGGTATCCTCACAACGACAATAACGATTAACCGAAACGATGAGTTCGGAGATCTCTCCCGCGCTTTCGACCGTATGCTGCAGCAAATTGTGGAACTGATTCGGCGAGCGGAGCTTCATAATGAGCTTGAGCGAAAGCTGGAGATTCAAGTGCTGCAGTCGCAAATCAACCCTCATTTTTTGTATAACACGCTTGGTTCCATCAGCAATGTTATACGTCTCGGACAAATAGAGAAAGTAGATGTGGTGATCGGGTCGCTCATTTCATTATTGGAATACGGGATAGATGACGCTTCAGAGAAAGTTTCCTTGCGTCAGGAACTACGAAACGTAGCGGACTATATCGAGATCCAGAACATCCGGTACAACAGAAACTTCCAATTGATCGAAAATATCGAAGCGGGGTTAATGGATTTTCCGGTTTTTCGAATGCTGCTTCAGCCCCTTGTGGAGAATAGCATCTTTCATGGCTATAACGGAGGGGGGATCGAAGGCCCGATCACGATTCATGCTTACACGGAGGGCGGAATCGTCATCATAGAAGTCATTGATCTAGGCGAGGGAATCCCAGCCGATAAAATAAAGCATATTTTAATTTCTGCACCAAGTGACGTGGAAGTAAAGAGAAAAAGAATCGGGTTAAATAATATTCATGGCCGAATAAGGCTTCACTACGGAGAACAATTCGGGCTTCAAATTATTAGCATACCTAAGGAAATAACCCGTGTACGCGCTTTATTCCCGGCAGACTTGCTAAAAGGAGATGCATAACGGTGAGAGACTATACCTGCTTCATTGTTGACGATGAAGATCTAATCATTCAAAGATTGGAATTGTTTTTTAACGAGCTCTCCCATAGGGATAAGCGATTTGTTCTAGTGGGAAAAGCGAATAATGGGCTGAATGGGATCGAGGAGATTTTAAAGCTTAAGCCGGATATCGTCATATCTGATATCGTTATGCCGCGAATGGATGGAATCTCCATGATTGAGCAGCTAAAGCCGGAGCTTCCCCATAGCCAATACATTCTTTTGACCGCGTATTCATCCTTTGAATACGCCCAGAGAGCTATTCAAGCCAACGTATTGGAGTACATTGTTAAGGTTCCGCTCAAGGAAGCGGATTTGGATCGGGCTTTAGATAAGGCAGCCGGGATTTTAAATGAGGTTAAGAAAAAAGAAGCGGCATTTCAATCGTTAAACGTATCCGTGCTTGAAAATAAATATAGAGTCCGCAAGCAATTTTTTAACGAGCTTATCCGAGGCGAAATTCCTTCTCATCGGGCATCGGATTTTGCCAATCGCATGCAGTTCCATTTCTTTCAGGCCAACTATTGCTGCTTCATTGTTGAAATGGATACATATGAAAGTTTTCGGAACGAATACTCAGCGGCTGATCAAAACATTTTGAAATATGCGATTACGAATATAATCGAAGAAACGGTGATGAATGGTGGCAGTGGCATAGCTGCGGATCTGTCCGATAATCGCTTCATTGGTTTTCTTTCCTGGGAAAATAACCGCAGTGATATGGAAACGGAATATGCTTGCCAATCATTGGGAGGGCAGATCGTCTCTCATTTGCATCAATATTTGAATCAAAGGGTATCCGTCGCTTTTGGAGGTCCGCACCGAGGCTGGGAATCGATCAAACAAGCGTACACGGAAGCTGAAAATGTGAGTGAGGATTTCTATTATCATTCAGAGAAAGTCGTAAAAACACCCATGCATCGGTTCCAATACCATAATGACAAAAAAGCAGACTTTCAGCAGAAGCTGGCTGATTTTCTTATAGGGGTGAAAAGGAAGGTTTCCAAGGAAGAGCTGGAGAATGCATTCGCTGATCTGAACCAATTTGTTACGGACCATAAAATCCATAAGTCCATCATGGCGCCGATGCTTAGAGACTTGTACAGAGACATTACCGTGAAGTTTAAATCGGGGAACAAGCTGGTTGCGGAAGCAGAAGAATTCCCCTTGGAATTTTTGGCATTTCAGGAGCAGCTTGCCTATATTGGCGACTTCACATTCGAATACGTACACACCGGCCAACTATTACATCGTGCAGAAATCATGAGCGCTATGCATTTTATAGAGAAAAATCTGAAACAGCGATTAACGTTGGAGGCTATTGCCGAGGAAGTGAATTTAGCTCCATCGTATTTTAGCAGCTTATTCAAAAAAACAATGAACGAAGGCGTGATCAGCTACATCAACCGTAAAAAAATTCAATTAGCTCTCGAGCTGTTAAATGTTCAGGATTATTCTTTATTGGAATTGTGCGAGGAAGTGGGAATCGTCAATGAAGGTTATTTTTGCAAATTATTTAAAGAATATGCGGGTGATACTCCTAAGCAATATCGGATAAAAATGAAACGGTATGAATCCAGATAAGGTTGAAAAAAATGTATGAATTTTTCGCGAAATCATGTAAAAAAAAAGGGGTCAAAAGGATTACCATGATAGAAGCATTTAATCATGGAGGTATCAAAATGGAGCTTATTAAAGCAGATGTAACCGTCGTAGGCGGAGGTATTGCTGGGATATGCGCTGCCATTGCTGCCGCACGCCAAGGGCTGCAGGTTTCACTTATTAATGATCGACCGGTTCTTGGAGGAAATGCGAGCAGCGAGGTAAGGGTTCATATCAACGGGTCGGCATATCTCGGAAACAGTCCATCCTATTATGCACGCGAGGGCGGGTTGGTGGAAGAACTCAAGCTGAAGATTTTTCATTATAATCCGTTATACAACAAGAAGCTTATGCTTTCGCTTTCGGATACGGTCATGTTGGACATGGTTTATGATGAGCCTAACATTTCTCTATTTCTGAATACATGCGTGCATGAAACGGGCATGGAGAACGGCAGAATTAAATGGGTGGAGGGCCTTCAATTGGCTTCCGAAAGAAAATTTCGTTTTGAAAGCCGAACCTACATCGATTGCTCCGGAGATGGAGTTGTCGGATATCAAGCAGGTGCTCTCTTCCGATGGGGGAGAGAAGCGAAGCATGAATACAAGGAGGAATTGGCTCCTGAAGTAGCGGACCATTACACGATGGGCGATACGATCCTGTTTCAAGCCCGTGACGTAGAATATTCCGTTCCCTACAAAAGGCCTGGCTTTGCGTATGATATTACGAAGTTGGCCTTTTTCGATAGTATCAGAAAAGGCTTAAACCATCGGGCTTTTCCAAGGAAAATCAACGGGCTTGGCGGATTGTGGTGGCTGGAATACGGTGGACATATGGATATTATCAAGAATAATGAAGACATCGCATTGGAACTGCGGAAATTGGTGTACGGGATTTGGGATTATATCAAAAATAGCGGGGAATTTGATGATGTTGACAATCTCATCTTGGATTATGTATGCCCGATTCCGGGAAAGCGGGAATCGAGGCGGTTTATAGGGGAACACATGTTGTCTCAGAACGATCTTACAGCAAAGCCGCATTTCGAAGATGCTGTATCCGTCGGAGGATGGTATATGGATTTACATGCTAATAAGGGCATCTACGATGAGGGGCCGGCTACAGCATGGAATTTCGTGCCTGGATTGTACAATATCCCTTTCCGCAGTTTATATTCGCGAAATATTCCTAATCTCATGTTCGCTGGCCGCAATATAAGTGCTACCCATGTGGCTTTCGGATCTACAAGGGTCATGGCAACCTGCGGTTGTATGGGGCAGGCGGTTGGAACGGCTGCTTCGTTATGCTTGAAATATGAGGTAGACCCCGCGGCCATAGTCGAAGCTCATATGGGGGAGCTGCAGGCGCTGCTGCTTCGAGACGGGCAAACGATTGTAGGGCTTCAAGAGGAATTGGATCCTTACTTCGCCGACGGATTAACTATTCGCGCTTCGTCTCAGCGCAGCTATGACAATCTTCATCCAACCGAAGAGATTTCCTTGGAGAAAGGGATATGTTTGGTCTTGCCGATTCAGACATCCGTGGCTGAAAGCGTACGGATCAAAGTTAAAAATAGGTCCGGGCATTCGGAAACTCTGCATGTGAAGGTGTTTGGCGGGGAACGGAAGGAAAACTACATTCCCGCAAGTGGGTTGAAAGACTACCGCGTGGTTATTGCAGCCGGTCATGACGACTGGATTACGCTGGACCTCAGCTGCAAGAAACCGGCTGACGACAAAATCTACATTGTATTGGAAGGTACGGCGAGCCTTGCCGTATATGGCAATGAAGAGAAAATGACAGGAGCGGTCAGCTTCCAATATAGGCCGGAAGAGCCGTCCAGGCTGAAGAAATTCAATAAGTGCATTTGCTTCAAGGATCTGCTGCCATCCCAGAATATGTATAATCCCGAGAATGTCGTCAACGGCTTCTCCAGACCTTATGGTCTGCCGAACGGCTGGATTTCTGAACGCACGGAAGGACAGGAATGGTTGGAATTCTGTTTTGCAAGCCCCAAAAATGTAGACGAAATCCATCTTGTTTTCAATTCACAGCTGAATTTGGAGCATTTCGACGATCCTATCGAGCCGCTTATCCAAGATTATGATATGACCTTGACCTTAGAAGACGGAACCGAGAGTGAAATTAAAATCCGCGGGAATTATCTTACGTTGAATAAACATAAGGTGGATGCGAAACGTGTAACCCGAACCCGGATTAATTTCTGCGCAACTTATGGTTCTCCTTATTATGAAGTGTTTGCCGTAAAATGGTTTGCTCCTAAAACGATAAGTGAGGTCAGGTGAAGTCGCGATGAAGGAATTATTCCCTCGAAGAGGGCTCCCTAATGTAATTCATAAGTTGGAAAATGGGGATACAGTAACAATCGTCTATTTTGGCGGCAGTAATACGCGTTCTGAGGGATACAGGGTCATGACGGCGGATTGGCTTCGGGGGCAATATCCCAATGCGGATATCCGCTCTGTGAATGCAGGCATTTCCGGGACAGGATCGGACTTGGGCTGCGCCCGTTTGGAGACAGATGTGCTACGTCATCAGCCTGATCTGGTGTTTGTTGAATTTGTTGGTAACGATGGCGGAGTTCCCGAATCCCAGGCGCGGATCGAAGGAATTGTCCGTCAGATCCGCAAGCGGAGCCGGTTTACCGATATCCTGTTCGTTTATACGCTGAAGGAGCGGGATGTGGTCGGATTTCAGTCTGGAGAATACCAGAAAGGGGCTCTAATGCAAGAGGAAGTGGCCGATTATTACGGTATTCCTTCGATTCATCTGGGCGTAGTGGTCGGTCATTTGGTGTCCGAGGGAAAGCTTATTTTCACCTCAAGGGCAGACCAGTCCAATCCCGAAGCCGTTATTTTTACGCATGATTCGATCCATCCGACAATTCCCGAAGGACACCAGATTTACACGGATACGATCACCCGGTCATTTGTGGAAATTAGCAAGCTCCGAGATCACCTCGGAAGGTTGGAACATCACTTGCCTCAGAATCCTTTGGTCCCGGCTAATCCTTGGGAGTATGCGACCATGCTGCCACTGGATAGTCTTACTCATTTTTCCGCAGGATGGTCTTACATGACTCCTGATGGTTTTGCTTTAGTGCGCGAGTACAATTGGTTGTTTCCTGGCCTATGGCGAGCAGTCGATCCTGGAGAGGCTATCACGGTGCAGTTCGAGGGAACCCATATCGGGTTATTCGATATCGGGGGGCCTGATTCTGGCAGATTGAAGGTGTCGGTGGATGGTGGAGAACACTTTCTTGTCGATCGATTCACACCACACAACGATCATAATCGAAATCAGTATGTATTCTTGCCGGAGCTCCCAAATGGGAAACATACGGTTCGCTTCGAAATCGATACCGAGAAGACAGACAAAGCGGCCGTGTTTGAGGCATGCGGCAATGAACGAAGCAGAGAGCATGTTCGGCAGCATCCAGATTGGTATGATCAAACGGTGATCCAGCTTGGGAAGTTGTTATTGGTGCAGCCGCCATTATGATTGATCATTAAGCTTTGTCCAATTGGAAAGGGCGATAAATGCCATATACGAAGTCATCGAACTATGTGAAGAGGATGTTATAGGTGAGCGTATAGGCAGACTGAACTTTTTAGAAATTATTTGGCCAGAGTAACACTTCCGCTTCGCCTACAATATGATAGGTCTAGAAACCTAAAGAGGTGAGCCAATGGCAGTCGTAAAAGCCAGGGAACAGGATATTAATATGTTGGCACGGTTACTTCGAGCTGAAGCTGAGACCGAAGGTGAAATGGGCATGCTCCTTGTTGGAAATGTTGGCATTAACCGAATAAGAGCGAATTGTTCCGATTTTAAAGAAATCCGGACAATTCCCCAAATGATCAACCAGCCGCATGCGTTCGAAGCATTGCAACATGGTATGTACTATCAAAACGCAAGAGAGAGGGAACGCCGTCTGGCGCAGCGGGCTGTGAATGGGGAGCGGAATTGGCCAGGCAAATTCTCCCTATGGTATTTCCGTCCAGGATCATTCGAAAATCCCGGGCCATGTCCGCCAACATGGTATAACCAGCCGCTCGTAGGACGATGGAAGAAGCACTGTTTTTATGAACCGACCGCGGAAGAATGTGAAAATGTATATAATACGTTTTAATTGTATAAACGAAAAGAGCTCAGGATCTCTTAACCTGACGTGTCACAGCCATGTGTCGGTTGGCAAGAACTTATTTCATTAAATGCCGCGTAAATCGTGGCTTCTTTCAGGTTAGTGGAATAAAGTTATTGTCACGGTCATTATTCGGAAGCTATACCCACATGACAGGCCATCCAATGTGGGATGACAAGAGCATTAGCCGAATGATTGCCGACGAGCATTGGAGAAAAAATTGTTGTCGGGTTAGAGAGTGAACGAACAGGACAATAAAGTTCAATAACAAAACGAAGGGCTGCCATGTGGTAGCCCTTCGTTTTGTTAATGTGGGATAGTGGAGCTAGCGTTTATCGGACCTCCACCTAAAGTGATTCTCCATAGAGAGGATAGTTAAAAACTACAATGAAGAATATGGTAATATATAGGTTCAGGAGGTGATCGTTTTGTTAAATATGATGAGTATTTCACTTACTGTTATTTACTTGGCTTTGTTTCTATTTGGACTGATACAATGTAGAAAATATTCTTTTATTGCAGGTTTTTATTTCTTCCTCATCTTAATTGTCCATCAGATATCCCCTTATGTTTATTCCCCGTTTATTCGGAACTACATGGATTCATTGATTGAAAGCAATACTCCCCCACCATTCGGTATGACTCTTGGCGAATTAGTAGCCGGCTTTAGCCTGCTTCCCAGAATTATAGAAATAATTGCTTTTAGCTTTTTAATTGTTGGACTATATCGAATGTGGAAATCGAATACTTTGTGAAGTCGTTATCATCACCGCTAACGGCAGGATAGTGCTTCTATATCAGAGAATGCAGCTTTATTTCGATTGCAGAAATTCGAACACGGCGCTTAGGAATTGGGCCTGAAACTCCACATTCGGCAGGTGAACGGCAGGCAGCATGACGAGCTTCGCGTTTGGCACCGTCTTGAGCACATAGCTGCCTGTTCCCGGTGTTTACCAGACCGCAGAACAGAATAACAACAAACAGAACGGGGCGTTATTGCAATATTTTGAAGGAGAGACCTTACGCCCAACGCTTTTGAAATTGAATCGGGGATAGAGGTCTTCTTTGAAGGATACGGCATGAAGATTTTAAGTGAACTGGACCATACATATTTTAAGGATGGACTTTATGAATTTTTCTAATGCGGAATGCCCCTGCACGGTTTTTCGGATTGTTCTATGAAAATCCCACCCGACATTGCTTTCCGTTCATAATGAGTTCATAAATCGGTGATAAGTTGATACGAGACTTGGGCCGATAGAGATTACCAATGTCGATTAAGGATTGAGGGAGTGGAAATAATGTCAACAAGTACGACAAATGCCGCCGAACAACCGTTTTCCATCAAAACGATTATCGGTCCGCTGCTTGCAGTGATCGTCGGCATGATTATGGTTATTCTGGACAGCACGGTAGTCAACGTCGCTTTGCCGACATTGGTTGACTACTTTCACACGGACGTGAATACGATGCAATGGTCCATCACGGCGTACACGCTGGCTCTGTCCGCCGTTATTCCGCTGGCGGGCTGGCTGACGGACCGGTTCGGAGCGAAAAGGGTGTTCCTGATCACCATCGCCCTGTTCACGATTGGATCGGGCCTATGCGCCTTGGCGACGACGCCCAGCCAATTGATTATTTACCGCGTGCTTCAGGGGCTTGGCGGCGGGATGGTAGCGCCGATCGGGATGGCGATGGTGTTCCGGCTGGCGCCTCCGGGCAAGACTGGCGCCGTAATGGGGATGCTCGGCATACCGATGATGCTTGGTCCCGCGCTTGGTCCTGTACTGTCCGGCTGGCTGGTGGAATATGCCACCTGGCAATGGGTGTTCCTGATCAACCTGCCGATCGGAATCATTGCGATTCTGGTAGGAATGAAGTTTCTGCCGAATATTGAGCGCAAATCGGTTCCCCAATTGGATTTCCTGGGCATACTGCTCGCGCCGGTCGCCTTCGCCATGCTGGCGTTCGGCGTAAGCGAAGGCGGCAAGGACTGGGGTTCGGCTTCCACGCTTACGGGCCTCATTGTCGGCGGAGTAGCGCTGATTCTCTTTATTATCGTGGAATTGCTTCATAAACAGCCGCTGCTTGAGCTCCGCGTGTTCGGTTCCTCCGATTTCACGCGCGGCATCCTGGTCAGCTGGTTGTCGCAAATCGCACTGTTCGGCTCCTTCGTACTCGTTCCTTTCTTCCTCCAGAGAGTGATGGGGTACAGTCCGCTGGAAGCAGGCTTGTTCTCACTGCCGCAAGTGCTCGCAACCGCCGTTATGATGCCGCTTGGCGGCCGCCTGTTCGACAAGATCGGGGCAAGGCCGCTTGCGATGACGGGACTTGCTTTCGTCTCGGTTGCTCTGTTCATGCTGTCGCAAGTCGGTATCGACACGAGCAAGGGATATATTATCTGGACCTTGATATTGGTGGGAGCGGGTATGGGGCTGTCCATGATGCCGATCAACACGCATGTACTGCAGGCCGCGCCGCGCCGGCTCGTGGGCCGCGTTACGCCGCTTACGACAGCTGCACAGCAAGTTATGGTGTCCTTCTCCGTAGCGGGACTTACGGGATATCTGTCCTCGCAGGTTACGCACTATATGCCGACATCGGAAAATCCGTTGACAGCGCTCGTGTCCGCATTCGGGGATACTTATTTCCTGACCGCGTGGGTAGCCGTGGGAGGCGTTGCACTTGCGCTGATTCTCCGCAAATCAAAGCCGAAAGCCGAAGAAGAAGGCGAAGCGATGGGCGGGGAAGCCAAGGCAGCGATGATGTCTGGACATTGATTGATACGTGAAGCACACGCCGCCGGCTCCAATTGTTAGAGCTGGCGGCGTTTTATTTTAAAATGATGAATGGCCAAGCGAAGTGAGACACCTCGTCCATGAAGGCTTCGTGTTGAAGCCAACGATTATGAAAGGGCTTGAGATACGCCCCTCCAGTTTTATACCTAAGTTTATGGCTGCATTTCCATAGTGAGAGCGGTAATCCAAAAACATATAGCTGCTGCAATTGAAAGAGGCGTAGCAAAATATTTCTCTTTTTTGCTAGTTGATAAGAAGTTCATCACGGTATTTAAGGACAAAAACACAGCAAAGAAAATACATATGTACGTTGTGACTTTTTCAGAAAACCACAGCGTTAATAATCCACCCGCTTGCAAAATAATGATAATCGCAAATAGTTGAATTGCAAAAGAAATCACAGCCATAAATCTTAGTTTTTTAGGGAGAACCTTATGTTTCCCGCCCATTGTGAATTCTCCCAAAGGTAAGCCACAAGCCACAAGAATGGTCATAATAGCGACAAGCGCAAACAAGAAAGCACCTAAAATTGCTGCCATTAACAGATCACCTAATTCTTATGAAATATAGAATACGAAGAGCTCGCTGGAACAGAAGGAGAAAAAAGACATTTTTCCTTAACTTCTTATCTATGATATCTTAAAGTATTCATATGTTGCTTTAATGAGTACTATACGCCCAATTGTTTTGTACAACAATCGTACGTTATGCGTAGCTTCCCGCCAACCAAATGACGTAAAACGTTAATACAGTGTATACCAAAAGGAAAGGTCCTACGGCGCTATTTTAGGCAATGACCGCTGAGCTTGTCATTCTTTATTGACCTGAGGTTGCTTTTTGAGCATAGAGCCTTTTCTTTTGTCATTGTTACAGAACTAGCGTAATCGAACCAATATGGGGCGCTCCGCGCACATCAATTGAACTCAGTTGGCAAGAGCGATGGCGTCGATCTCGATCATCGCATCGGATGAATAGAGTGAGGACACCTCGACGAGTGTATCCGCCGGGTAGGGCTGCGACCACCACTTGCGCCGTAATTCGACTATTTTTTCGAAGTGCGACATTGAAGTCAGATAGATCGTCACTTTAACGACGCGGTCGAGGCCTGATCCGGCGGCCTTGAGCACACGTTCCAAATTCTGGAAGGCTTGTTCAGCCTGCTTGTCAAAATCACCGACTCCAACGAGTTGGCCGTCATCGCCGATCGCGGCTTGACCCGACACGAAAATCATGCCATTCGCCTTGATCCCCTGGGATATAAGAAACGGAGCATAAGGATCTGGTTGGGTGTGTACCTGTTCGAATTTCATAGAAACTTCCTCCTTTGATTTTCATCGCTTAATCAACTCTCAGATCACAAGTTCATCTTCCCTAAGTGTTGCGATAGGGTGTAGAAAATAATGGTCAAAAAGCTTTAACTCTTTGCCTTCCTTCACTTTGTTTGCCCAGTCCGGATTAACCAATGCGCTCGTACCGATGGATACAAGATCGGCATCTCCTGTTTCCAATAGCTGCGCTGCTCGTTCCGGTTCACCCAGATTGCCATTGGCGATGACAGGCAGGTTGCTATATCGTTTGGCCAGTTCGGCCAGCGTCGGTCCGTCCTCCGCGAAAGCGGGGGCATACGCCCTGTATTCAGTCGTATGAATGTAGTTTGGAGAAGCGGCAGCCAACTGCTCAAAGATGATTTTGGCGTCCGCTTCACCCTTTGCCCATTTGTGATGAAAATCGTTTACTTTGCCTTGCGAGATGCGCACACCTACCGTATAATCCGGACCGACGGCAGCGCGAATGGCTTTCAGCACTTCCACGACAAGGCGGAGGCGACGCTCCGTTGACCCACCATATTCATCCGTTCTATGGTTCGTATAATCGGTAATGAATTGATCAAGCAGATAACCATTTGCCGCATGGACTTCGACTCCGTCGAAGCCGACTTGCTTAGCGCGTAAAGCAGCTAGAGCGAAGCTGTCAATCGAATTGCGGATCTCCTCTTGGGTCATCGCTCTCGGAACGGCGAACTCTCCGCTTCCGCCGTGATCCTCAAGCATCGTTCCTACAGGCTTCACAGCGGATGGGGCGACTGGTTCAAATCCGTTATGCTGGACAAGCGCGCCCGCATGCATCAGTTGCGCAACTATTTTTCCTCTTTCACGGTGTACGGCTTGAATAACAGGCCTCCACGACTCGGCTTGCGCCTCATTGGCTAAACCGGGTTGGTTCTCGTAGCTTCGACTGTTCGTCGCATCCGGATAGATACCTTCCGTAATGATGAGACCGAACCCGCCTTTCGCAAACCGAGTATAATAACGGACCATATGATCGTTGGCTAGCCCTGATGCTTCTGCACTCGTGCGGGTCATCGGCGATAGTACCGCTCGGTTTGATAATTTCAAGGAACCAGCCTGGAATGGGGAAAAAAGATTGGAATAAACAGTCATATCGAACTCCTCCTTAGATGTACCGCGTTTTCCTTTGCACGGTTAGCTTTCTTGTAATGATTGTAATTCACTAGTTGTATATAGTAAAATGATCAATACTGATGACCCCATCAAAAATTTTGATGTTTGATGAAGGAGGTTTCAAATGGATCTAACCGATCTGAAAGTGTTTCTAGCCATCGTCGAGGAGGGTAGCTTAACCCGCGCAGCTCAGAAGCTGGACTACGTTCAGTCGAACGTCACAACACGGGTTCGCAAGCTGGAGATGGAGCTTGGTGCCCAGCTATTCCATAGAAATCCGAAGGGTGTAAAACCAACCGAGAGAGGGCTAGTCTTCCGCAACTATGCCGTTGACATTCTGCATATGGTCGAAGAGGCTATCATGGCTGTAAAAGAACCGGACTATCCATGTGGACCGCTCGTCATCGGGGTCGTCGAAACAATTGCTTCCTCCCAGCCCTTTATTCGAGCATTATCTGATTTTCAAAAAACATATCCCGAAGTTGCATTATCGCTGATCACCGGTACATCGCCGCAGAACTACGAGAAAGTGTTGAACCATCAACTGGATGGAGCGTTCTGCACGGGTGAATTCGATCTATCATCGTTGCATACTGCCCATGAGATTCGGGAAGAGGTCTTCCTCCTGACAGCCGCCGACGGAACAGACACTCTCGCTTCACCTGACGTTGCGAATGCGGCCTGGGTCGTGTTTCCGAAGGGTTGCCCATTTCGGGCAGCCATTGAAGATTGGTTGGGGAGCGAAGGTGCGTCACCAGCGAACATTATCGAAATCAGCACGATGGAGACGATGTTGAACTGCGTGCGCGCAGGAATCGGGTACGCACTTTTAACCGAATCAGCCGTTACTGTGGCAGATGATCGAGTTCGCGTCCATCCGGTTCCGGAACGATACCGATTCGCAACAACTCGACTGGTTTCCCGGAATGAGAGGTTCCACAACAAAGCGTTCGCCGCATTCGCTAACTGTATCAGAGCGGCGGTAATATAATTGATTATAAATTTGCAGCTTTCGTCCAACCACCTATAATCTAATGACACAAAAGTGTCTACATTTATCATTTAAGAAAAGCTTGATTTATCAGGCTTTTTTATATTTTATATGGATAAATTTGTGTCCAAAAAAGTTTTACTTGCTCATGTTTCAGGACTTTGAATTTTAATCAATAAATACTAATTATATGAAAATATGGTATTCTAATTACATATTCAGTTTCTTATCTTAATCATTTGCCAGATTAATAATCCAAAGGAGATTTGCGAATTTGAACAAGATCAAGAACAAGAAGACTCTTCTTCAAGAAAAAGATTCCACCAATACGTCTCTCATCCAATGGGCAATCGTTGCAGCCATTGTGCTGTTTTTAATTATTTTCCCGTTTAAATACGCTTTATTTAATGGAGCCCAATTAGGATTTGAAGGGAATCTCCTTTCCTTCATGCTGTATACGTCCATCCTTTTTCTTCTGGTGGGCATTCGCTTCCTCTATAGCTGGAGACCGGACGATTACAAATTTCTGCTGTCCCTTGGCGTGCTGCTGCTCCCTATGATGTATGTGATCTCTTCCATCCAGGCGGTTTCCGTACACCTTGCCAGACTGCAGATTCAGCTGGAATTTATGGTCTCGGCTTTCTTCATCATCGGTCTGTATATAGCAGAAAACAAGCTGCACCGGCGAATTGTGGAATTAGCGGTCCAACTATCAGGATACACGATTGTTATCTATGGATTGATGAACCTATTCGGACAGGTGTATTATCCCCAGGCGCTGTGGTTGGCTGACAACGGTTATCGCCTGACCTCGGTATTCCAATACTCCAACTCCTATGCAGCGTTTCTTGTCGCACTTTTCCTGGGCGGTCTGTTCTCGGCCATGGATGCCAGGCAGTGGTACTTGCGGGCACTACACAGCTTTATGCTGGTCCCGATTTGGTTGTCGCTGATGCTGACTTATTCGCGGGCAGCGCTTGTGCTGCTGCCTGTGATCATCTTATTGATTTTACCGTTTCTGAAAATAGGCCGGCAGCTGCTGTATTTAATCTATATGATGCTGGCTGTACTCGTTTCTTTTCTGATCCTGAACGTTGTAACGACAACGGCCGATAAAATCGCCGCTATCCTGGAGCCCGCCTCCGAGCAGGGGAAGACTCTATCCTTCTGGAATGACCTTCCATTGAGCGGATGGGGGATCGTTCTGGGTGCCGCGGCCGCAGTTGCAGCATTGATTGTGTTTCTTCATCCCGGGTTGTCACGGATTCTGGACGCCAAAACGGCCAAACTGGCGGAGTCCAGGCTGTCCATCGCTGCTGTGCCCGTTCTCTTCCTTATAGTGGGGACATTAACGGCCATTCTCGTACTTTCCAGCAGCGGAGTCAGAAGCCTGCTTCCGGCCAGTATTGCCGACCGTTTGGAGAATATCAACCTGGAGCAGCACAGCGTTCTGGAGCGTGAAACCTTCTACCAGGATTCATTCAAAATGATCGCAGACTATCCTATTATAGGAAGCGGAGGAGGAGCCTGGGCAGGATTGTATCAGAAATATCAGAACAATCCGTACGGCAGCGAGCAGACACACAGCTATTTTCTGCAAGTTATGGTTGAAACCGGCGGGCTGGGCATCGTTGTTTTGCTGGGTTTCCTGATTGCGGTTTACGGCCTGTTTATCCGTTCCTATATCCGAAATCCGGAGCTTCGCGGGAGCGGGATGTATTTCTTCATCCTGTCCTTGTCCATTCTGGTGCACAGCTCCATCGACTTCGACATGAGCTATATGTATCTGTCCGCTCTGGTATTTCTATGTTTGGGCGCTATGCTTGCCCCGTATCACAAGACTTTTGGTATTCCTGCCTGGCAGAAAAAAGTTCAAGATGACAAAAGACGCCTCATATTCCCGATATCGATTTCTTTATTGGCATTAATCTTATTTTTCTGGGTATACCGGGGATATGATGCCCGCGCCAATTTTAATCAGGCCATTCATATGGCCGTCGCCGAGAAGAAGCCGCTTGATCAACTGCTGCCGCATATCGATCGCGCCATTGCGATTTCTCCGGATCATCCAGACTACTCGCTCATGAAGATAGAGTGGATGAAACAGGCGTTCAAATCCACCGGGGACGAGCAGTACCGGAAGGAGCAGGGCAGACTGATCCGGCAATTGAAGTCCTATTCCCCGTATCATTTTCCGTTGTTAATAGAGGAATATCATTATGACAAGAGTGTAGGTGATAATGACAAGGTACTGCGAACGATCGACGAAGGGCTGGAGAAGTTCCCGTGGAAGATGGAATTTTATGAAGCGGGCATGATGGAATATTATTTGTACGGGGAGAATGAGCGGCAGAAGGACGAGCAGGCGGCGGAGGCCAAATGGGATCATGCTCTTGACCTGTATCAAGAGGTGCTGGAGCGCATCGAACATCTGAAGACGCTCCCCGCCGGACAGCTTCCGGGCCGCGAGTTTTCGGTTTCCCCGTTAATGAGGCTTGCGGTCGGTCAAATTTATGTCCATCGCCAGCAGTATGAACAAGCGATAGACTTGCTGAAGGAAGATATGAACAGCGAGTTCACGAATAACATCATCCGTTCTGAGGTTCAAGTGTATTTATCCGCTCTTGTGGCCACGGGCCAGCAGGATGAGGCATTGCGGGTTAAGTTAGCCGAAGCGGAGGAGAAAGCGAAGCAGGAGGAGCTGGAGCGACAGCAGAAAGCATCCGCCACTGGCCTTTGAAGGCTAAATCCGTTCGAATCTGTATGCGGTCCTTCGGCCAGGCTATATCTTGACCCTATTATTAATTTATCAGCCTAAGGATTTTAAGGAACTTTTTCGTTTTCTTTAAAACATCAGAAAGTATATATTTTTTCGCTTATCCTTTTCTGATATTTCTGAGGGAAGAAACTTACTTTGCCGCTTAAAGACGGCGAAGCCGTTCTTCTTGCGTCAAAAAATATATCAAACATCCTGACGGGAGGAAGAAGATGAGAAAGCGCGATCATAATAGAAAATCCATAGCATGGGGAAAGATCTTCGCCTGCAGGGCAGGTGCTCTGCTGCTTTCTGCAAGTCTGCTGCTTACGCTGGCCTTGCCTGCCGCTTCCGCCTCCACCGATCCACAACTGCCTGCTTCGCCCTCAGATTCTTTTGCCCGGTTGGCGGCTTCTTGCAGCTCGGAAACGCTGACTCATGTATCCATCGCCGGTGGAGATATGCTATATGACACCCTGTACGGTGCCCGCAAGGAAGATCGTCCCCGGCTGGACAAGGTCTGTGGCATCGTCAAGAAGTTTGCGGCCGCAGGCAAGCCGGTAAAACCATTTGACCCCACGCCAAATACCTTCTTTCACGGGCTGGGAGTGACCTTCGTCGGAGACAACAGTGGTTCTGTCTTCCAATATATGAATGCGATCTATTGGGAGAGCGGGGACCAGTTTCTAAAGCTGACGGACAGTAAGGCCATACAGGAGTACAATTCCTTTTTTATACGAACAGAATTCCTATCCATAGCTCCCGAGTCACCTCGATTCGGCGAACGTGTGCACCTGAAGGGCCATCAACCACTCTTCTGGTCAGAATCCGTCTATGTTTTCTGGATTCCTAAGAGTGCGTCGCACACGTCGTCTTCTTCCACGTCATCGGGGAGGCCTTCATACCCTTCCGACTCGGCTTTGCTTTTGTATGAGGGCAAGCAGCAATTCGGTTATTACGACTTGAAGTTCCTCTTGCCCGCCCTTGGCAAGGCCGCCGACGGCAGCCTGAAGTCCTTGGGGAGCGAAGGAAGTTTCACCGTGATAAGCGGCTCAGGCCAAGGAGGCAGCCACTCGGACGGAATCTTAAAGCTGCTGCCGTCGAGCAAGCCTTTCCTGTCGGTGAACGGCGTGCCATCCGAAAGCGTGGATTTGAGGCCCTTGCTGAGGGAAGGCCGTGCGATGCTTCCTCTGCGTTCGGCAGCGAAGCTCGCGGGTCAGTCCGTCGCCTGGGACTCCTCCTCGTGGAGCGTTTTGATCCGCTCCAAACCGCCTCAGAAATCGGATTCCTCGTATCTGCGGCCGCAGCTTTGGATCGACGGCAAGCAAGCCCCGCCGGAGCTTCAGCCCATTCTGCTCGGTGGCGTGACCTACGTGCCAATACGCACACTTACTGCTGCTTTCGGTATCTCCGTAGCGTGGGATAGTGTCAGCCGAAGCGTGCTTATCGAGTCGTAGAGGGTGAGCAGTTTGCAGTAAAGGGTTCGGTTCTATTTGTAGCCGGCCAAGACCGGTAGCTGTAGGTGCATTGCGTTAACGGACAGGACAGTTCAATCTATGGTAGGATAAGGAAGGATAATTCTTTTTGGTAGTTAGGAGCGGAGGAATCCATGTCTTCGTCTGAACTGGCGTTAATCAGTAAAATGAACAAGTAAATGTGAGATTACCGTTACAGCGTTGGAAATATTTGGATCAAGGAGGACTTTTTCATTGAAAATAAGTGAATTGTCCAAAAGAACCGGAGCAAGTACCCGGTCCATTCGACATTATGAGCAGAAAAATTTAATTACTGCATTTCGCCTTGAAAATGATTATCGGGAGTTCGATGAATCTGTCGTCGAACGTATCAGAACCATTCAATTCTATCTGGGTCTGGGACTGACAACCGATCAAATAGCGGACGTATTGGAATGTAATGATACCGGTCCCGAACAATATCAATTTTGCGATGATGTGCTTAAAGCCTATCAAGAAAAGTCGGATACGTTCGCTAGACAAATTCATTCATTGGAAATTGTAAAGCGCCGATTGGATGAACACATTGTGCAAATGACGGAAATGATAGAAAAACAGTGAAATAAAAGGGAAGAGACCCCGTCCGTATAAGACTGGGGTTCTCCTGGAGACTAGACGGTTGGATTCCTGAGCAACTCGGTTATACGTGAGACTGCATCGGATCTGTAGCCCTTGTCGATTTCACGCTGGGCAACGGCTTTGACTAAACTGAGAAAGCTGACGTCGATACCATGGTGCTCAGCCGCGTTAATGATGTTCTCCATACCAGAGACTGCTGAGGAGATTGAAGGGTGATCACTTGCAACGAAAAATTAGTATGATAAATTGCGGAGCGAGTATGCTGGAATATTCCGTCACCGGTAAGGGAATCCCTATATTATTGTTTCATGGCGGGCATTCAGGCTGTCTGGAGGAATTTGGTTTTCAGAGGTTGGTAGAGTCAGGTTATTCCATTATAACTCCTTCCCGATCCGGATACAGCAGCACATCTCCAATTAAGGATTTGAAACAAGCATGCGTTAATTACAAGTTGTTGTTAGATCATCTCGCAATTAAAAAAGTCCATGTGATTGCTGTTTCCGCAGGAGGTCCTACCGGAATCGTATTTTGCTCTTTGTTTCCCGATAGAGTTTTAAGTTTCACGCTTCAGTCTGCGGTTACGAAGCCATGGCTTACACCCGATGATAAAGTATACAAAATGGCAAAGCGAATGTTTAGGCCAAAAACTGAAAAAAGGACATGGAAAATGCTTGCGGCGATGAATAACTTACTGCCTAAGTTAACGTTCAGAATGATGGCACAGTCCTTTTCAAAACTACCATTTTCGGAAGTTCGTAAACGGCTTGACAGTCAATCGATTGAAATGTTTCGGAAAATGAATAATCGTCAGCGTTCCTACTCGGGATTCTATATCGATTTGGAGCAAACCCAACAAGATTATTCCAAGGAGCTAGGGGATATCCAAGCGCCAACGTTGATTATGCACAGCCAAAATGATAGTTCTGTATCCCTAAGTCATCCCAACCACGCGAAGACACTACTAAGCAAGTCTGAAATGTGTATTCTTGATTCGTGGGGCCACCTTATTTGGATTGGAAAGCACGCTGCCGAGTTTGATGCTGCCCTTATTTCATTTATATCTCGATATCATAACTAAGTTGCTGTTTCACAGCATTCCCTCCTTAATCATCTTATCCCCCATACTGACCGAACTCCGAATAAAATGGACCCTCAGCGCGCATCAGTGGACGTTAAAAAGGATGACTCCTGACGAATTCAGAAGTCATCTCTTGACGGCTTAGAGCTATAGGGTTTTTTTCAAACATTGTCCCTAAATCGGGTTACAGTTCAGTTCAGGAACCCCCGGTTCTTTTTATGCTGCCCTAATAGAACATTTAAAAGCGTGGCCTTATCCATATCTTCCAGCTCGATGCGAAAAGCCCAACTTCGATCCCTCCCTTATTCTATTTTCTGATGCAATCCCTATAAGAAAAGCAGGATGCCGGCCAGCGTCGGATCCAAATAAAACGAACAAAAATATAATCCTATTCGATAATTATTTATTGTAAAACAATAAATTACGTGTTAATATCGTTTTAAAGATGGTTGTTTTTCTTATTGGAATTCAGGTTCTTGCATGGTACAACAGTCAAGGATAAGAGGAGGTATAATCATGGACAATAACAATCGGATTATTGAAAATATGGCTAATCCCCATGAGCTGGAGAGCATGTTTAGAAAAGAACCCGAAGCTTTTAAAAAGTCATTCTCAGACGCCTGGGAACAATACCCGGAATCGCAGGTTCTTGCCGCTTGGTATGAAAGATTGCATTTCAAAGAGACAGCAAATACAGAAAAAGCTTCCTTGCTTCAAAAAGATTTCTTATCCATGGGCCTATTAGCCATTCTGGCTGGGATAAGCTCCAGGGTCATTTTTCATTTTACTGAACAGCAAATAATAGCCCCTATTAATCTTGTTTTTGGTATACTTCCCTTTATTGCAGCCTATTTTGTATCCAATAATACCCCCAAGAAAAATGTTCTTTACACCCTTGCTTCGTTATTCCTTATCTCTGGCGTTTATCTCAACATGCTGCCACTAGAGCATAAAGACAGTGTAATTCTGGCTTATATACACCTTCCCATTTTCTTGTGGGTCGTATTAGGGCTTGCATTTACAGGAAATGAATATGGCAAAGGGAGAACAAGATTAGCCTATCTTAAATTTAATGGGGAATTTTGCATACTCTACGCCAGCATGGCAATTAGCGGAATGCTGCTAACAGTATTAACCATGCAGTTATTCAGATTTGTTGGCATGGATATCTCTGAATTTTATTTTAAAAATGTCGTTTTATTCGGTGCTGCCGCTCTCGCTATTGTAGCTACATACCTGATATCAAGGAACCTTAAACTTTCTAAACATATTGCACCCTATATAGCCCGCATTTTTAGTCCTCTTGTATTGACCACATTGTTGGTCTACCTTGTAACGGTTATTTGGGTGGGGAAAAATCCTTTCTTGGACCGTAATTTCCTCCTATCCTTCAACGGAATACTCCTTAGTGTATTGGCTGTCACCATATTCTCCATAACCGAAAGCGGGACAGACGAGAAAAAGAACATTTCTGATTATATAAATTTTGCCTTGATTGTTCTTGCTCTTATCATTGACAGTGTGGCTTTATCTGCCATCGTGTTCAGGCTTTCTTCTTATGGAATTACGCCTAACCGGGTTGCTGTATTAGGCGTAAACCTGCTTATCTGGGCCAATCTAATTTGGATTATGCTCTCCTATATGCGTTTTCTACAAAACAAAACCGGACCTTCAACCATCCAAGATGCCGTTACTACGTATTTGCCGGTCTACGGACTCTGGGCAGCTTTCGTTACATTTACTTTTCCTTTAGTTTTTAATTAGACTAGAGGAAGCTCATCAAAAAGAAAGTAGAATATGGGAATTTAGAGCTATGGCGGAGATTCAGTAATTCGACTCCCCGTCGTTTATGGTCTTCAAATTCCTCTTTGTAGTACAACTCACATAATCGGAAGATCGTTTAATATTAGGCGTTTCCTTCGGAGAGGTGTAAATGATATTGTGATCGCCGCTTTTAACTTCCCGTCAAATGCAAACAGAAGCGTAAATAATTCAGCTGGTGTCCTTGCACGTATCGAAATTGTACTAGAATCCGGTAGTAGCTCAAAGACACCTAACGAAGGGGTGTCTTTTCTTTATAAGTTCAATCGGTTGCGAACGCTATAACGTTGCCGACGTCGTAATCATCGCCATGTTCGACTTTAATTCGCCGCAACCGGCATGTTGAACATAAAAGATAGGAGTAGACGGATATTTGTGATAACCGAGTTTTTTCAAACGGTGTGCTCGTCATGGTCGTAAATACCTCATTCGTTATCAGTGCTTCATGTGACAACCGAACGAAGAGAAAAGCATCAATGACAAGAATAAGCGAAATTAGATCAACTCCTTGATATCCCTCGATTCAATGTTGTAGATACGGCAGCATAACGAAACAGTACCTTCTTAGGGTTCGAACCAGAGCAATGAGATACAGACAACTGAAGCACGGATGAGTCAGAACGAAACTATCATACGGACGAAGATCCTGCCTTCGCAGCATATCTGACCTCCACCTCATGGACAGGTTGAATGAAGGAATGTGGGAGCGTAGACTCTGTGAGACTTGGGAGGGTTGACCTCCAATATATCGAATATCTAAGAATAAGTGAGCTTTCAAGAGTAAAGTGATTCCTCATAGAGGGAGAATTGTTGTTTAATTTACCATCCTTCGTTAAATTAAATTTGTATTCGGTCAGGCCAGGACTGTGCACATTAGCAATCCATGAGAAACCGGACATGCTGTTGGATGATAAAATGTAGACATAAAAGAAGGCTGCATATGGAACGTGTAATCTTGATGATGAATGTGCGAGAAAACCAGGGAGGAGAGTCAGTCGCATGGCAAAGATCGTTTTCGCATTGAACCAGTCTCTGGACGGATTCGTCGACCATGACCACGCGGCATTTCAGCCCGACCCCGTGCTATTCCGTCATTTCATCGATGACGTGCGCGGTCTGGCGGGCAGCCTGTACGGGCGCCGCATGTACGAGACCATGCGGTATTGGGACGGAGACCATTTTGAATGGGATGCACCGGAACGGGAATACGCAGCGGCGTGGCAAAGCAAACCGAAGTGGGTGGTGTCGAGGACGTTAAAGTCCGTCGGTCCGAACGCTTCTCTGATCGAGGGCGACCTCGCAGCGGCCATACGTGGGCTGAAGGCTCAGCATGAAGGGGAGATTGAAGTTGCCGGGCCGGAGTTGGCCCACAGTCTAACGGAGCTCGGTCTCGTTGATGAGTATCGACTCTATCTCCATCCAGTCGTGCTGGGTCACGGCAAGCCGTTCTTCGCCGGTCCGCGGCCGCCGCTGCGCCTCGTGGCAAGCGATCGAATTGGCGAGAAGGTGATCAGGTTGACCTACGTTCCAGCTTAGTTGTACAGTTGACCCAGGGGCCTAAAGGGCACGTTACTTTAATAGGGATCCTCCGACTGTAGCGACAGTCAGAGGATCCCTTATTCTTTAAAATTTGTTCAGTTATGCGAACTGAGATAGATGACAGTTCACCAACTAAATGGTATTCAGGAATGAAAGCACGTTTAAGTCCTCCAACAATAATTATCAAATGTATTAAGAAATAAGCTAACGGTTTAAACGCCATGAGCATTATACTATCGGGATACTATAGCACAACAATCAACAGGCTGCACGTTTAGTAATTCGATTTCGTGTTGCAGTAAACTTGCCTGAGGCGAACACACTCGGGTCAATACCTGCAAAAGCCTCTAGTTTCTTAGGATGATCAAAACGGTCGACTTCTCCAATTTCCGATAAAATTGTTGCCGCAATTTTATGGCCAATACCGGGAATCGACTGGATTAAATCATATTCTTGAATTTCTTCAGCTAGGGCATCTATGTTTGCTTCCAATCCAGCTAGATGCTCCTGGTACTGAAGAATGAGTGCTATCAAAACCCTCAGATTAACCAAGTGGCTTGAGTACATGGTTTGCTGAAAGGGATTTTGTTTTGCCGCATCCAGTAGCCGTTGAACTCTTGCGCTGACCCAATCCTCTGAACGCCCTCGTCTTGAGGTAAGCAGTTCCTTAATTTTAGAATTTAGCGTCTCTTCATCCGTTTGAGTACCAAATATGAGGTCGGAAACTCATTTAGGAATCGAAGTGAAATGCTAGAATACATAGCTCCGAAAACACCTTTGTAAGCAGGGAAAACTTGATCCAGAACAGCTTGGAACTGTAATTTAGTCTGCACACATTTTGGAAAGAGACTCGTACTGTCGAGTGAGATAGCGCAGATTAAGTAGTTGCACCCCCCTTTTTTTGAAAGGCTCAAACTCTTCTTTGTAATATAACTCACCCAGAAGATAAATCAGCAGCATCCGTCTTTACCTTACGAAGATTGGTCTTCCTAAGTCGATTCGAAATGAGAGGATTAATGACAATGTACAGATAGTGATGCTCCTCCAAGAATTGAACAACGGAGCTTTGGTAATGCCCAGTTGCTTCTAGAATAAGCATAGGGCGTTGACAAGACGCGTGCTCGACGTCTTGAACAACTTGAAGTAGCTTCGCTAACCCTTCCCGAGTATGCTCGAAATGGAACGTTCCTCTGTACGGTTTTCCACGCTCTAAGAAGGCTTGTCCATGACTTTCTTCTTTTGAGATATCTAGACCAATAACAGAATTCATACAATCTCTCCTTGATATAGATTTACCGGCAACCCTATGTGTTCATCTTGTCGCTCCATAGCATCGCTTGTTATACGGGATCTCAAGTCCCAACCAGCCTCAATCATGGTCATGACAAGTAGGGGTGAACATTATAGCGCTCGGGATCAAGTCCCACGGGCAGGTACGTTCGACCGGCTACCTTAATCCTCAAAGCAAATGAAAAAAGGATCAACCAGTAAAAACTGGTTGACCCCATAATGCTAACGGGCAGGATAATGTAATAAACTGTATGGATATGCTACAGGTTTTTTTCAGTTGAGCTTGACATGCAACTAACTAGTTGCATATAATAGGGGCATGGACAAAGTATTTAAAGCACTTGCCGATGGAACTCGCAGACATTTACTCGACCTCTTGTTCGCAAATAATGGACAATCCTTAGGAGAACTTTGTAAACAAATGGCTATGACTCGTCAAGCTGTTACGAAGCACCTTCAGTTGCTGGAAGAGGCAAACCTTATAACTGTTGTTTGGCAAGGCCGTGAGAAGCTGCATTATCTTAATCCGATACCTATCGGGGAAATTTATCAACGCTGGATCGGCAAGTTTGAGCGTCACCGGATTGAAGCATTAAACACACTAAAGCAAGCCTTAGAGGAGGATTCTAATCATGAATAAAACTTCATTCGTTTATACGACTTACATCGCAACTACACCCGAGAAGCTTTGGCAAGCCCTAACTAACAGTGAATTCACCAAGCAGTATTTTTTCGGTCGTGAAATCATCTCAGATTGGCAAGTTGGCTCCAGCTTTAAATTGATGGATAAAGATAAGGTTGATCATCATGGTGAAGTTCTTGTATGTGAGCCCTATCGTTTACTCACAGTTACCTGGAGCGTCAGAGACGTTGAAGGGGAGCGATTCTCCAAAGTTACATACGAATTAACACCTATGAACTCTACTGTAAAATTGACTCTCAGTCACGATGATATATTAGAGAAGGATGGATTTAATAATGGCTGGCCTTCCATTCTCAGCAATTTAAAGAGCCTGCTCGAAACAGGCAAAACCCTGCCAGCCTTTTAGTTTAGCATTGGTTTAGACTAAACCTTTGGAAGTCCCGGCTTGACGAGAGTAATCGTAGTAATAACCACGGCTGACAACGTCTGCAATGACGAGGGCGTCTTTGGGGGCGCTCTTCGAAGGGCAGTTATCATTCTATTAATGGAACAATTAATCTAAGGTGAGGTGAGCAAATTGGAGTCGAATCAAGCGAATTACTCTGTTAACCATGCAGGTGCGTTTTCGAATTTTGGAAACGTCACGGAAGGAATGCTAAAAGGAAAAATTTTCCTAAAAGATTTCTTAAAACTTACGAGCATGGAAGTTTCACTCAATAATCTGCCCCCCAAGGCGGAAATCCCCTTCTATCACAAACACCAAGAAAATGAGGAACTCTACATCTTTCTTAAAGGACAAGGTCAATTTCAAGTGGACGGAAATGATTTAGATGTGTTCGAAGGAACTTCAGTTCGAATCGCTCCTGACGGAGTAAGAGCGTTGCGGAATACGTCCGCTTCGGAAGACCTGTATTTTATCGTTATTCAAGCCAAAGAGAACAGCCTAACCCAATGGGTGGAGACAGACGGGGTAATCCTGGAACAACCCGTCGAATGGGGGAAGAGCGTTGAGTTCAGCTAACGGAAACGATAGCGTAATAACAAAAAAGGACGAGGCTGTGTCATTGAGCGACAGTTTCGTTTCGGCTAACGATAATTGGGAAGATTTTTATCTTTCAAAAATCGAGAGAGTTGAAGAACGCTGAACGGATAGCCGAGGATTAAAGGGTTCATCCATTAAACTCCCTCGGGCAGCCAGGCCAGTTGACCTCGAGTAAGACAACAGAGAAAAGCACCCTTGAAAGGTGCTTAAGCTCATACTATTTTAGCGTTCTTCCTGCTGTAGTTGTTCTTTAATGCGTTCGTTATTATTCGCTCAGCTTGCGAAGTTTGATCACGTGAAACCCTACACTCAAGAACCACCCCAGGTAGGACACAACCAAGAATCGTCCGAACAAACCTGCAAGCACATCTGGATTGAACTGACCGTCGCCCGGAATTTGCAGGATGAATAACGCCATGAGGACAATCATAATACCGCTGGTGACAAACAATCGTCCCCGAATGGGTCTCCAGGCTTCATTGCGTGCCAGTGCAAAGCTGATCAAGAGGGCGGCGACAGGCGTATAGTCGAGCGTGGCGCCAATTGAATGCATCTTACCGCTGAAAGTTGCAGCATCCGGACTCACCGATATGGGGTCAGTCACAAAGACGGCTGCTATTAATACACCTGTGGCACTTAGTCCAAAGATAACAAGCCCGATGTATCCTGCAAGGGTACGAACTTGCGAGAAGATAGCAACCCCGGCACTTACCAAACTCACGGCGAGCAATACGAATGCAAGATGCATCATCCAGCCGAAGCTGCCTAGAGCGTATTCGCTGATAAAGCGCCATGTCGGATCGAATTCCGGCTCCAGCAGGTGGAGGGTGCCAAGGACAATAACGAAGAACGCTATCGAGAAGACGGACAATCGTGCGGCATTTGATGCAATCGCCGAAATTGGTTTTGCAGTCAATAATGGTTTAGCCAATTTCGGATCCTCGAATGGCGTTAACCTCGTCATTGGCATTTTCTTCTAGAGCGATGTCATAATCGATAATCGTCTTCGCTATGATGTCCGGAGCCATCACGACTGCCGAATGGTCCTGCCCGGTCAGAGTGCGGGTTTCAACCAGAGGCAGCAGCCCGGTAAGTGCTTTGGCTGTGTCGTGGAAGAGCGGTTCGCTGTTCTCGCCTGTCATGATCAACGTGGGAACGTTCACTTTCCATCGGCCGGCAGGAAGCGGTTTGCCGGATTGCGTATCGCCCATAAGCATGCCGTCATAAACGAGTGTGTGCGACATGCTTTCCATCGCTTCCCAGGAAGGATCGGCTTTCATATAGCCGATGTATTCCGCCGGAATACCGAGAGCTTCAGACATAAAGTATTCGACCGCTTCGCTTCTTCTGCCGGCTTGGTTGAGCATGTTTAAATGTTGAACGTATTCTGTCGGCACGGGTTTGCGGCTGTCATTGATAATGAACGGTGGTTCGTACAAATACAGCTTCGTTACCTGTTCTCCTAATCGGCTTGCCGCTTCAAGGGCTAACACAGCGCCGGATGAGCTTCCGAACAGGCAAGCGTGGCCGCCGGCCTTTTGGATGAGAGCCTCAATATCCTCGACTTCGCGTTGGACAGCATACGGCGTGGCATCAGAGCTTTGGCCGCGGCCTCTGCGATCATAGTTGTAGACGGTGAAATGAGTGGAGAGCTGCTCGGCGAACCCGGCTGCATCGCGATGGTCAGCAACTGCCGATGATATGAGAATAACGGCGGGTCCATCTCCTTGCTTTTCATAAGCGATTTTTGTTCCATCCTTTGAAGTAACTGTGTCCATATGTCCTCCCGTTAACGTTTCTAAGTATATTTCAAGCCGGTCACATGCATCGGTGAAGCCTTCAACCATACCCATTGCTTCGGCATTGTCCAATTCTTCGGCACTGGCGAATCGCGTAACGATGCTAAGCTTCGTGCCACTTGCTGCTTCTTTGAATAGAACGGTTGTCAGCATCTCGCTGTTCTCTACGACATTCCAGTCTTTATCGGTAAACGAGTCAGTGTATACCAGTGTATAGGGTTCATGAACCTCTTGATAAACGGCCTTGCAGAAAGCCTCTTCCCCGCTAGTGTCATCCGATTTCAAACTATAACGCCAAACACCGCCGGGTTTTACATCCATTTCATATACAGTGGCGCTCCATAATTTGGGGCCCCACCAATGCGCAATGTGTTCCGGCTTTGTCCAACCTTCCCAAGCAAGCTTGGGAGGCAGGGCTACGATCCGTTCCACAGTAAGCTCACGAGAATCGCGATTTTTAAGAATCCTTGTTTTTGATTTCATCTTCATTCATCCTTTTTAGATTATTTTCAAGCGCATTCAACCGCTCATTCCAAATGGCTTGGTAGTTCCGGATGTTGCTGCGATAAAGCTTGAGATAGAAGGCTATCATACGTCCTCCTTTCTTTTGTAGTCGAGCATATAATCCTCGAAATGATCCAGACGCTCTTCCCAAAGGATACTAAATGAATCAAACCATTCATCCAGATCCTGAAACGGCTGGGCTTCGAGGCTATATATTCGCTGTTGTGCCTTGCTGCGGGCGCGCACCAACCCGGCCTCGCTCAAAATGCGCAGATGGCGAGACACTTGCGGCTGACCGATGTTGAGGGCCTGAACGATTTCGCTCACCGATCGCGGCGCTTTTTTTAAAAGCTCAACAATATTGAAGCGATTCGGCTCGGCAAGTGTGAGTAACGTTAATTGCATGGTTGTTGTATTCATACATGCAATATACACCAAAGTGTATATATACGTCAACGTATATAATAAAATGTTAAAGAACTCACACATTGAATAACCGCTATTTACGGTTGATAAGTTGTGAGTTGTGGAATAAATCAATCGCTTTAATTTAATGATGTCAAAGTGACAACTGGAAAAACAGACTGTTTTATCCAAAAAACATATGTTAAACTCTTGCCTGAATAGAGGTAAGGGAGATGATGCTCTTGTCAGAAGGGTATGAAGCTACAAAGGAGCTTAGGGATTCTTTATCCCATGTACTGTGGATAGGCGGTGCTTCGGATTCGGGCAAGAGCACTGTTACGCGTATGCTCGCAGAACGGCATCGCTGGCAAATATACCCTTGCGATTTCCATGAGCATAACCATTTCATCGCTCGTGCCGATCCTGCGTTACATCCCGCGATGTACAAAGGGTCAGGTAAGACGATCGACGACAATTGGGTATATACCACACCCGAGGCCATGTTTCGTGATATCCTCACCACCAACGACGAGCGATTTCCCATGATCTGCGAGGATCTTCAGGCCATGCCTAAGTGGCCCAAAATTTTGGTGGAGGGCCCTCGACTCTTTCCAAAACTAGTTCAACCGCTACTCTCGGATATCCATCAGGCAATTTGGCTATTGCCGACCGAGAAGTTTGCCCTAGAGTCTGCCGCCAAGAGGGACAAACCACAATTGAGAATTAGATCGAGCGATCCGGTACGATTTCAGAGCAACTTTTTTGGTCGAGAAGCTCTTTTGAGGGATTATCTCCGTCAAGAGGTCATATCATGTGGATTACCCTATGTCGAAGTGGATGGCTCAGATTCTGTAGATCAGGTGGCGAGAAGGGTAGAGGTGCACTTTGAGACCTGTCTGACATCCGGTGAAGCTACGGAGAAGTAAGTTGGCAGCTTGCAAAATGTTGCAAATATTGTTCAACAAACGGGAAACGTTAGCTCAACCAAACAGCGGCAGTCCAGGACTATTTTTCCGGTCCAAACTGCCGCTGTTTTCAAATATGTACTGGTACCTCAGGTGATATAACTAATATAGTACAGCCTTGATAATCCAATCGAATTCGAGCATCACGACAAAGGTAGAGCCTGCAGCTATTGCGTGGCCTCCATTAAAAGGAATGATGTCTCTGCAAGGTGTTGGATGAAAATAAAGTCCCCTCATAACGAATGGAGAAAACGCAGTACCTCATCGGGCTCCGCCCGTGTCCGGTAATCCGGATTCACGCTTGCAAAACGGATAATACCATTCTTGTCGATGATATAAGTAGCTGGCACGGGAAGTTCCCAGGAATCGTCACCATTATATTCCTCCAGTGCAAAGCCGAGCGAGCGGTAGATTTCCCGCAATTCTTCGGGGAGTGAAAATTTAAGCTGGTACCGTTCCGCCACCTGATTGTCCGAATCGCTCAGGACATGAAATTCGAGCTTGTGTTTCTCGCGAAGGGTCAGCGAATGGTCCGGAGTAAGGGGACTTACCGCGAGCAGTTGAGCTCCCACCTCTTGAATGCCGGCCAGAATGTGCTGATACGCTTTAAGCTCCAAGTTGCAGAACGGACACCATGACCCTCGGTAAAACGTGAGAATTACCGGTCCCTTTGCGGATTCCGCCGATAAGCTGACGTTGCTGCCCGTCTGATTGCTCAGAGTGAAATCGGGTGCCGCCGCTCCGACCGATAATCCCTTGGCGGAACCGGAATCCCGAAGCTGGCTGATCGATTGCTCGAAGGCGCCGATCACCTCCTCCGGAAGCACCTCCATTCCGTGTTTCCATACTGCTTCCAGTTCTTTTTGCAAGCTTGAATGATGCGTGGTTGCCATATCCATCTCTCCTTCCCCGATATCCGAAATCATACCATCGTACAGGGAACGCCTTCTACCTCTGGACGGAGCCGGACGGCGGTTTGGGGGATTATCCGCAACTTCATGATCCGAATATCAAGGGAGCGGCTTAATTCCGGCGAATGAACGCGCCGGGATTTATGCCGAATTTATTGCGGAAGGCTTCTGCAAAGTAACCGGGATTCGAGTAGCCGACGGCGAGCGCCGCCTCGATTACGCTTGTGCCGCTATTCTGCAGCAGGTGGTAAGCTGTTTCCAGACGCTGCTCCTTGAGGTAGCCGAACAGCGTTGTTCCGTACATTTCCTTGAAACCGAATTTCAATTTATTATCATTCAGGCCAATGAAACGGGACAGCTCCAGGAGCGAAGGAGGATCCGTCATCCGCGCCAGCATGATCTCCCTCGCCTCTGCTATCTTGGCCATATCGGACCGGGACAGTCTGGTAGAAGCCGGCCTGCCGCTTGGATGGAAGGAGCGGAAGGCTCTGGACATCAGTTCCAGTATTTTGTATTCCACTTCAAGGTTCCGCATGCCGGCTTCTGCATTCATCATCTGCAGCAGCAGTATATGGGATGCCGGATCTATTGTCTCCCGGAACATCCGGAAAGACTGTCTCCCAATGATCCGATTGAAATCGACAGATCGCGTCCCGCCAACCTCTTCCATGAAGCGGTGGAAGGTCGGGACCGGGATGCCGATGCTTATCATTCGAAAGGACTGCCCCCCCGAAAAATGCATGTCGGCTTCGGCCGAATCGACGAACTGTACTGCGAAGCTGCCGGGAGGCACGACCTCGTGTTTTGCGCCGGACACCTGAATTTCTCTGGCTCCTTCCAGGCAGTAACTCAGCTCCACCATAGCCGTCGTGGTCTGAAGACGGATTACGCGGTCGCCGTGCAGCCTGAACTCTGCAATAGCGGCTCCCAGATCGGCACGAGGCACTATCCTTCGGATGGAGCCCTCCCCCATCTGCGGCTCCAGCTTCATCCATTCCGTCCGGTTATCCGTCTGTCTACGCATATGAAGACCGTCAAAGAAAAAATTGAAGTTGCTATGAATGTCCGGTAAGCCCATCCTTATGCCTCCTTAAGCCAATGAAATCTGATTATTCTTTCATTGATAATATTTCTTAACTACAATATTGTCGATAGCTAAGCAGAGAAAAATTTCGCCCAAACGGGCGATTTTTTTTGTTTCTGCAGCACAATCCGGGCAAAAAAATCATCCTATCCCGATAAATGGGATGGTAACGCCCTGTGGCAGGGGAAGGTTACAATGAGACTATAGGAGCAAGCGGGCAAGCGCAAAACGAAAGGAGAGCCAATATGAAAGCGGCATCAATACGAAATAAGGGCTTGCGGGACTTGATCAATAACCGTTATTTATATTTGCTCGCCATACCGGCCGTGTTATTCAGCATCATCTTTGCCTATTTGCCGATGGTTGGCGTTCTTATCGCTTTTCAGGATTTTAATCCCATTAAAGGTTTATGGCATAGCGAATGGATCGGGCTGGACAACTTCAAATTTTTCTTCCGCGGTCAGGAATGGATGACGATCACCTATAACACGGTGTTCTTCAATATCATGTTCATTATTACAGGCACCATTCTGTCGCTCGCCTTGGCGGTAATGCTGACCGAGCTTGGCAAAAGCATCGTGGTGCGGGTGATGCAGTCCGTCATGATTCTGCCGAATTTTATTTCCTGGCCGATTGTAGGGTTGTTCTCGGTCGCTTTCTTCACGGCGGATACGGGCGTGATCAACCAGTTTCTCTCCACCATCGGAGCCAGCACCATCGATTTTTATACGAATGAGAGCATATGGCCGCCCATTCTCGTTGTGCTGAACCTGTGGAAAACAGCCGGGTTTGGAGCCATCGTCTACATGGCGGCGATTGTGGGCATCGACAAGGAAATGTATGAAGCGGCCCGCATGGATGGAGCATCCCGGCTGCAGTGCATCTTCCGGATTACGCTGCCGATGCTCAAGAGCACAATTGTGATGCTGTTCCTGCTGAGTCTGGGCAATATTTTCGGCGGCAATCTGGATATGATTTATTCGCTTGTGGGCGATAACACGTTCCTTACCGACCGTACGGATACGATCGATATTTATGTATTCCGGGCGCTGCGCACCTCCGGATCGCTTGGCATGACGCAGGCCATCGCTTTGTACCAATCCGTGATTGGCTTCATTCTCGTCATTACAGCAAACAAAATTGCCGGCAAGCTGGACAAAGAATCCGCATTATTCTAGCACACAGGAGGTTGCAGCTATGACAAACGCAAGTCATGAACGATGGATGAGCGTCGTCTTCTATATTTTTTCCGCGATCTTCGCGATTGCCTGTCTGTACCCGTTCGTGCTGGTGGTAGCCAGCTCATTCACCGATGAATCGGCCCTGCTGCGGGACGGGTACCGCTTATGGCCCAATGAATTTTCGGCATCCGCCTACAAGGCCATATTCTCCACCAGCACCATACCGCGGGCTTATCTCGTTACCATCTTCGTTACGGTCGTGGGAACAGGACTCAGCCTGCTGGTAACCAGTATGGCCGCTTATGCCTTATCCGGCAGAAGACTCTATTTTGCCTCCCATATTGCGCTGTTCTTCTACTTTACGATGCTGTTCAGCGGCGGGATGGTCTCCAGCTACATTCTGACGACCAAATATCTGCATTTGCAAAATTCAATCTGGGTGTATATCCTGCCCGCGCTGCTCTCGCCGTGGAACCTGTTCCTGATGCGCAACTTCTTCAACGATATCCCGAAAGAACTGTTCGAATCGGCAAAGCTTGAAGGCGCCGGGGAAACCCGGGTGCTGCGCTCGATCGTGCTTCCCCTCTCCCTGCCTGCGCTGGCGACGATCGGCCTGTTCTATGCACTCGCCTACTGGTCCTCCTGGGCTCCGGCGATGCTGTATATCGACAACCCGAACCTGTTCTCGCTGCAGTACATCATTATGCAGATTATCCGCAATGTGGATATGGCACAGAACATTGCAGTAGCCGGCGCTCAATCCACGCAGGCGGTTGCCCCGGCCTATACGGTCAGGCTGGCGACAGCGATGGTTACGGTGGGGCCGATTATTTTCCTCTATCCGTTCCTGCAGCGTTATTTTGTAGGAGGCTTGAAGGTAGGCGCAATTAAAGGCTAAACTCGGTTAATAGCCGATTGGCATAGAGAGTTATTACATTCATCTTCGGGAGGGTTATACATGAAAAAGAAAGCTGCAAAAACAGTCTCGCTTATGCTCTCGGTCATGATGGTCACATCCATGCTTGCGGCATGCAGCAGCAACAACAACAGCAGCAACAGCAATGACGGCAAGAAAAACAACACCGGAAGTACAGCGGCCAATACGCCGGATAAAGAAACCGCCACGGATGAAGGAACCAAGACACCCGATCCGGTCACCCTCAATATTATGCTGTGGGGCGACAAGCCCAAGCAGTTCGACGATGTGATTGCGGAATTTGAGAAACAGACGAAGGATACGCTCAATCTGAAGCTGAACTTCACGTTTACCCCGCAGGCGGATTATGTGAACAAGCTGAAGCTGAAGCTCTCGGCCGGCGAACAGGTCGATATTGCCTTTGACGCGCCATGGATGAATATGAATACCTTCATCGCCCAGGACAACTATACGAACCTGGACAGCTATTTCAACAGCGACCAGTATCCGGGCCTGAAGAAGTCATTTGGCGATGGTTATCTGAATAACAATAAATTTACCGGTGTGGACGGCGCTCTTCATACGTATGGCGTCCCCTTGGGCCAATACCTGGGCGAGCTGAGCGCGGTATTCTACCGCAAGGATCTGGCAACGAAATATGGCATGTCCGATATAACCAGCTATGAGGAACTGCAGAAATTTTATGACAATGTGCTCAAGAACGACAAGAACGTCACACCGCTGATTATCAAGAACGATGGAAATTACGGCGCCGCAGCCGTTATTGAAGGCAACAAAGAATTACCCGATAAATCAGGCGCAGGCCTGTGGGATCTTGTTCTTGGGCCGAATGTCACCGCAACGACCATGATCAAAGACAACCAGGTAACCGATGTCCTTATAAATGGAGGCAAGACGGCGGATATGGCCAATCTTCCCGCCCCGTTTAATACCAAAGATTATTCCACTTACGAGACGATCCGCCAGTGGCATGACAAGGGGTATATCGAGAAAGAGCCGATTGTCCGCAAGGATGCGGGCGGCACGTTTGCCGCAGGCAAAGCCGCTTCCATGCTCGAGGTGCTTTCGAATTTCGATTCTATCCAGGCGCAGCTCAAAGCAGCCGTTCCTACAGGTGAACTGGGGATATTCCTGGCCCAGCAGAAAGCACGCGACAAGGTGCAGCCGAACCCGTATTATGTGAGCGATTTCCGGATCTGGAACTTCCTTTGTATTCCGAAAACCTCCGCCAACGCGGACCGTGCCATGTCCTTTATCAACTGGATTTTCGAGAGCCAGGACAATCATGATCTGTTCGAGCTCGGCATCAAAGGAAAGAACTGGGAGCCGGTCGGCGACGACAAATATAAATATCCCGATGGCGTGGATGTAGCGTCCAACTATAATTTCCCTGGGTATATGCTGACCTGGAATCCGAACTACATTCGACTTTCCGCCAATGTGCCGGATAATATGGTTGAATATTACCGTTATATCGCCGATGAGAAAACATTCGTGAAATCGGCGCTGGCCGGATTTGCTTTCAATCAGGAGCCGGTGAAAAATCAGCTGGCCAATCCCGATTTTGTAAAAGTGTTTAACGATGAGCTGGCCTACAAGCTGGGCATGGTCGCAAATCCCGCAGCAGGCATGGCGAAGCTGCAGCAGAAATGGGAGGGCAACGACCGTCTCCAGGAGGACATTGAGAAAATAAAAGCAGAAGTGAAGAAGCAGCTTCAGGCTTTCCTCGATCAGCAGGGAGCAGCGAAATAAATCTGCTTGAACGTAATCGTACGCCCGGATGAAGCAGCAGAGCGATTTGCTGCTCATCCTTTTTTGATGAAGGAAATGATTCTTGCACCGGCTGCACGTTACAAGAGACAAGCTCATTTCATGCCAGAAAAGGAGCGGATACCCCATGATTCGGAAGGTTCAGCAAACGGCTGATATCCCGGGGCCCAATAAGATGCGCGACAGCCGTGATTGGGTCGGAATGCTGATGGCTTATCGTCATATTGTCATTGGCGCTGCGGAGGCGGAAGGCATTCTGCGCCTGGATTGTCAGGGCACCGACTATGATCGCGAGGGAGCGTTTCCGGCATATCTGTGTTACAATCCGCACCAGCAGAAGCTCAAATGCCGGATGGAGACCGGAACGACGGAGCCTATTCGCGTATATGATGCAGTATCGCATACTTTTCTGACAGAACGTATGACCGGGCCGGTGGAGCTTGCGCTTCCGGCTACAGCCGTAATCCTTGCGATTGTCGTACCGGCAGACGAGGACGTGATTGAAGAAGGCAGACAACGGTTCGTTAATGGCATCATCATCGATTATAACATCACGGTTTAATGGCAAACCGTTACGGAGGGACTGTATATGCTGCTGCAAACGACCTTGGTTCAGACCTGCGCAGATATGCTGCGGGAATTTGAGAAGAATGAGCCTGTAACAGGCGGGGAACGGATTATTTTCGAAGGGGTAGACAGCCGGGATGTGTACAACATATCGGCTGCTTTTGCCGACCGGGGCAGCCTGGTGATCGCCGGACGCGCAGAAGGACGCAGCACGGAATTTTCAGAGGCGGTTTTCTTTCGCCAGGAAGGCGAGGTGTGGAGGCCTCACCCGGATTATCCGGTCTATGAGCTGCAGGATCCTTTCATTACGCGCATTAAAGGCGAATTGATCTTCGGCGGGGTGCGGGTGATTGCCGATCCGCTGCATCCGCACCGGATTGTGGCCTGGGTGACGGAGTTTTACCGCGGGGCGGATATCGCCGGGCTGCGGCATTTTCTGAGCGGACCGTATAATATGAAGGATATCCGGCTGATTGAGCTTGCCAGCGGAGAAATCGGCGTATTAACACGTCCGCAAGGCTATGTGGGCGGAAGAGGGCAGATCGGATTCTTCAAGGTCGACCGGCTTGAAGATGTAACCGCTTATCTGATCGGCGAAGCGCCTGTATTCAAGGATCAGTTCACCGCTACCCAGTGGGGCGGAGCCAATGAGGCGCATCTGCTGGCGAACGGCCTCGTCGGTGTGTTGGGACATGTCGCCTCCTTCGACGAACTGGACGGCAGCCGTCATTATTATGCGATGACCTTTGCGATCAACCCGGATACACTGGAGAAGACGCCAATGAAAATAATCGCCCGGCGCGAAAGCTTCCCGCAAGGACCGGCCAAGCGTCCCGATCTGGTGGATGTGATCTTCAGCGGCGGTCTGGTGCGCAAGAGCGGCGGACGGGCGGATCTGTATGTGGGCGCCGGCGACTCCGCCGCGTACAGGGCAGATATTCCTGATCCTTTCCTGGAATATGAGCAGCTTTAAGGGAATACAAGATCGTTTGGGCACGCCCCTTTTTCTCTGGAGAAAGGGGCTCTTTCTCCTAATGTCCGGGACTGGATTGTTCATGGCTGCCGACGAAGCGTATAATGGAAGGGTATTCATGGATCCGAATTAAAGGAGGAATACTGAAAATGGAAAAGGCATTGCTGGGCCGCACTGGCCTTCAGGTGACGAAGCTGGGCTTCGGAGCGATGGAGATTCGCGGTCCCCGGGTATGGAACGGCCGGCCTGTCGCCGATGAGGATTCGGAGCGTATTCTGAATGCTGTTCTGGACGCAGGCATCAACTTCATCGATACCGCATACGACTATGGCAGAAGCGAAGAGCTGATCGGAAAGTATATCAGCCATCGCAGGAATGAATATTTTTTGGCGACCAAGTGCGGGTGCACGCTGGTCGACAAGGGCGATCACGATGATACGCCCCATGTATGGACGCGCGACAACCTTCTACATAATATCGATACGAGCCTGCGTCGGATGAAAACGGACTATGTCGATCTGCTCCAGCTCCATGGACCGACGGTCGAGCAGACGGAGGAAGGCGGGCTGATTGACGTGCTGAGGGAGATTCAGGCTTCGGGCAAAGTCCGCTGGATCGGAATCTCGTCGTATTTGCCTCATCTTCCGGCTTACATGGATACAGGTGCGTTCGACACCTTCCAGATTCCTTATTCCGCCCTGGAGCGGGAGCATGAGAATCTGATCGCCAAGGCGGGTAAAGGCGGGGCGGGAATCATCATCCGCGGCGGAGTTGGACAAGGCGAGCCGGGAGCCGGGCGCGGAGCGGAGGACCGTTGGTCCGTATGGGAAGCGGCCAAGCTGGACGAGCTGCTGGAAGAGGGAGAGAGCCGGACCGGTTTCCTGCTGCGCTTCACCTTATCCCACCCGCAGCTGTCAACAACGATCGTAGGGACGAAGAACCCTGAGCATCTGAATGAGAATTTACGTTTTGCCGGCAAAGGCGCGCTTGCTCCGGATGTGTACGAGGAAGCGAAGAGACGCCTCGATCAGGCAGGCCGGAAACCGCTTTGATCAAAGCGGCGGAGGAAACGCGGCCAGCCCCCTGACAGAGGGGGCATCGGCAGGGCAACAACAAAATACGGCCGGCCCTGGCACAGGGGGCATCGGCAGGGCAACAACAAAATACGGCTAGCCCTGACACAGAGGGCATCAGCATGGCCAACAACACAAAAACCAATCCCCGCCATCAGGCAGGAGGGATTGGTTTTTTGTGTTGAACACGTCCAGGGGATGAAATGACCCCCCGCCGCAAGGGAGGCCGCAATTCATTCTTTTTGTATCATCGGCCTCTACGAAGACGGATCATGGTTTGCCCGGTAAGCCGGCCAGGTCAGGTTTCGCTGATCACCGTCGTCAGCTGCGAAGCGGGAATACGGGCCTGCGCCGCAGGAACGCGCTCCGGATATCCCAGATGCAGACTGCCCACAACCTTCTCGCCCGGACAAGCTCCGACAGCTTCCCGGTAGCCGGTGTCATGCATAAAGCCATAGCTTTCCCATACCATGCCAATCCCCTGCTCCCACAGCAGCAGGCTCAGATTATGAATGATGCAGCTGGTGGAGGCATAATCTTCTTCACGCACGCCAAGGACGGGGTGCTCTTTCATCAATACCACGACATACATCGGTACGCCCATCATCTTGTTATGGAATTTCTGGGCCATCTCCGCCACTTTAGCGGGATCCTTCTCGAAGCCGCCTTTACCGCGCGGATTCAATGCGCCAAGGCGTTTACGGCCATCGCCGTAGATGATCACGAAGCGCCAGGGCTGCGTCATCCGGTGATTGGGCACCCAGACTGCCGTTTCCAGCAGCTCCTGCACCGTCTCCAGCGGCACCTCGCGGTCTTCAAATACATGCACGGAGCGTCTTTCCTTAAGCAATTTGGCCAGTTCCATGGCATCCTTCACTCCTCATTACTTCAGGCTTGCGTCTACTTCCTTCACCATTTCTTCGACCGAGATCAGCCCGCCGCCGGAGAGGTACCAGAAATCAGCGTTCAGGTAAACAATGTTCCCGTTCTTGTAGGCGTTTGTTTTCTTGACCAGATCATTCTCAAGCGATGATTTGGAAGTTGATTGGCCATCTACCACCGTACCGCGGTCAACGACATACAGGTAATCCGGATTTTTCTCGGCAATATATTCATAGGAAATGGTTTGCCCGTGAGTAGAAACTTCGATATTGGGGTCAACAGGCGTAAACCCGAACACATCATGAATAATGCCGAAACGCGAGCCTTGTCCATACGCGCTGATTGCGCCTTCGTTGGCCAAAATTACAAGCGCTTTTTTACCGTTTGCCGTGACTTTCTCATGAAGCGCGGCAATCGATGCTTCAACCTTGGCCAGCTCGTCCTGCACTTGTGTTTCTTTGCCGAAAATCCGGCCAATCGTTTCTGCATTCTGCTTGTACGAATCCATATATTTGGCCGTATCTACACCAAGAAAAATGGTTGGGCCGATTTTGCTCAGTTCATCGTAAGCATCGGACTGCCTGCCGGAGATAATAATCAGATCGGGACCGATCGCATTGATTTTCTCGAAATCAGGCTCTTTCAAGCCGCCTGCATTCGCATATTTGGAATCCTCATACTTGGACAAATACGAAGGGATGTTAGCCTGTGGAAGGCCGGCAACTTCAACGCCCAGCTTATCCAGCGTATCCAGCACGCCGAAGTCGAACACGACGACCTTCTGCGGATTTTTCTTCACAACGGTCGAGCCCAGCTTATGCTCAATCGTCAGCTCCATTTCTTCTGTGGGAGCCGGTTCTGCGTTCCCGCCGCCATTGCCTTCCGCCCCGGTATCCGCTGAAGTATTGACAGCGCCGCCTGCTCCTGATGATGTATTCGTGTTGCCTTCCTTGTTTGTTGAACCGCATGCCGCCATCACAATTGCCATCATGAATACCAGAATGAATAGACTTGCCTTCTTCAAAACAATCACCTCTACCCTTTATTTGTACAATCGGTTGCTTGTCATGTTGTGCCAAGTATTTCCCTGATTCCCCCCTTATCCCGAATACACTGCTAATGGAAAGCTTCAGGCAAAATAGACGCAGATCTTGTTCCCGCCGACCTGCTGGACAGGAATGTCCATATCATAAATGTCGCGGAGCACGTCGGTGTCGATGATCAGCTCGGTCGGACCTTCCCTGACCACGCGCCCGTTCTTGAGCGCCACGATGTGGTCCGAATAGCAGGAGGCAAAATTAATGTCATGAATGACGAGGATGATCGTTTTGCCACGCTCATCTACCAGTCTGCGCAGCACCTTCATAATCTGAACGGAATGTTTCATATCCAGATTGTTCAGCGGCTCGTCAAGCAGAATATATTCGGTATTCTGGGCGATCACCATGGCGATAAAGGCCCGCTGGTTCTGGCCGCCGCTAAGCTGGTCGAGGTATTTATGCTGCATGTCCTCCAGATCCATATAGTGAATCGCTTCCTCCACATGCTGCCAGTCTTCCTTGGACAATCTTCCCTGTGAGTAGGGGAAGCGGCCGAAGCTGACAAGCTCGCGGACGGTTAAGCGGACATTAATGTGGTTGGACTGCTTGAGAATGGATATTTTTTTCGCCAGCTCATTGCTTTTATGCCGGGAAATCTCTTGATTCTCGATGAATACCTCTCCGCGATCCTGCTTAAGCAAACGGCTGATGACGGACAGCAAGGTGCTTTTTCCTGCACCGTTTGGACCGATGAAGGAGGTGATGCGCCCTTTGGCGATGCTCAGCGATACATCCTCGATGACCGCTTTTCCGCTATAGGTCTTGGTAACATGCTTAACTTCAATCATGACTTGTTCTCCCTTAACAGCAGATAAAGAAAATAAACGCCGCCGATGAAATTAATAATGACGCTCAGCGTCGTAGAGAAGGTGAAGACGCGCTCGACAATCAGTTGGCCGCCGACCAGCGCGATGATGCTGATGAGCATGGAGCCGCTGATCAGCCATTTGTGGCGGTAGGTGCGGAGGAACTCATGCGCCAGATTGGCGACCAGCAGCCCAAGGAACGTAATAGGCCCTACCAAAGCCGTCGAGATGGAGATCAGAATGGCGACGACGATAAGCAGCCGCTTCACGACGGAATCATAAGGGACCCCCAGATTCAGCGCATGGTCCCGGCCGAGCGACATCACATCGAAATATTTGTAGTAGCGGATACAGTATGCGCCTACCAGCAGCACGGCGATAAATGCGACCGTCAGCACATCGGTGTTCACATTGTTGAAGCTGGCGAACATCCGGTCCTGAACGATCTGAAATTCATTAGGGTCGATCAGCACCTGCATGAAGGTAGACATGCTCCCGAACAAGGTGCCGAAGACGATGCCGACCAGCAGCAGGAAATAAACATTGCGCCCTTCCCGGCGGAACAGGAAGCGGAAGAGTATGCTGACGAACAGCATCATCAGCGTAATCGACAGCAGAAAATTGAAGTTTTTGTTCACGATGGGCAGGCTCATAGAGCCGAAAACATAAACAACCAGCGTCTGAATGAACATATAGAGGGCATCAAGTCCAATAATGCTTGGCGTCAGGATGCGGTTGTTAGTTATGGTCTGGAACACCATCGTTGCGAAGGCGATGGAGATGCCCGTCAGCACAATGGCGGCGATCTTGATCAGCCGTTTGGGGAGCACATAATCCCAGTGGCCGCCGACATTAATCGTGACGAAAATGGTTATGACCAGCAAAGAGATAACGCCCAGCGAAGCGAGTTTGAATCTATACGTCATATGCCTTTCTCCTCATCAGCAAATAAAGAAAAATACCGCTTCCGATGACGCCAACCGTGAGGCCGATCGGAATTTCATAGGGATAAATCAGGACGCGGCCGAGAATATCGCACAGCAGAATAAAAACAGCGCCGAGCAGTGCGGTATGCGACAGGCTTTTGCGCAGATTGTCGCCCTGATAGAGGGTCACGATATTCGGGATAATGAGCCCGAGGAACGGAATGGTGCCCACGGTCAGAATGACAACGGCTGATACAAGCGCCACAATGACCAGCCCGATGTTAACGACCTGCTTATGGTTCAAGCCCAGATTCGTAGAGAATTCCTCACCCATTCCCGCTATCGTGAATTTATCCGCATAGAGATAGGCAATCGCCACAAGCGGTACGCTGATATACAGCATTTCGTACCTGCCGCTGATAATGGTGGAGAAATCGCCCTGCAGCCAGGCGGATATATTTTGGATCAGATTATTCTTATAGGCAAAAAAAGTCGTTGTCGAACTGATAATATTGCCGAACATCAGTCCTACCAATGGGATGAAGATCACATCCCTGTATTTGACCTTGTCGAGAATTTTCATGAATACGAATGTCCCGGCCAGGGCAAAAGCAAAGGCCACCAGCATCTTGGTCATCGTACCGGCCGTTCCGAATACCATAAGGGATACAAGGATGCCCAGTCTGGCGGAATCATCGGTTCCCGCCGTAGTCGGCGAGACGAATTTATTGCGGCTGAGCTGCTGCATAATCAAGCCGACGACACTCATGCTCACACCGGCAATAATAATGCTTACAAGCCGCGGTACCCGGCTGATCCAGAAAATTTGCGCCTGATCCTCGCTTAACTGGAACAGGTCAAGGGGAGAGATATCCTTGACGCCTATGAATAAAGAGGCGAAGGAGAGAATCACCAGGGCGGTCCAAAGGGTTAGTTTGTTCATCGGCTTCCTTTTCCTTGACACCGTGGCGCAGCTTAAGCGCAGGTGACCATAAATAATAATAATTATCATTCTCAATGAGAATGATACAGAAAACCCACGTCCGCGAGAATGGACTTTTCTGCGGGAAAGATGGATTTTTCTGCTTTTATGCCTCCATGGCTGAAGTGAAAAGCCTATCTGCCTGCAAGCATATGATGTACGGTGTGGTCCACCAGGCTCTCATGCACCGAAGCATTGTAATGCTGTTCGCTGTCATGCTTAATGAAATAACAGCGTTTCCTGATGCTTCGCGGCTCCGCGCCGCGCCATTGCCGTTCAAGCTCCCTGCATGTTGTGGCCGTGGCGGAAGGTGGCAGCAGAAACATGACGTTATCGCAATCCATCGCTTCGATTTCCGCAACGGAAGCCACTTCAATGAAACTGGTCTGCTCCATCGTGGCAGGAGGCTTGACCTGCAGATCGTCATAGAATACATCTTTCATCTTCTTCCATTTCATCCCGTAGACCCTGCAGCAATTCCGGCCGACCTCGACCAGAAGGACAGGCTCGTTGCCCAGGTGATTCTTAACATGGATCCGGGCATTCTCCACCTTGAGATCATAGCCGGCGAGCCAGCGCTCGGCTACAGAGGTTAGTCCAAGCCTCTCGCCGATATCCAGCAGCCGCTCTTTCCACGAATATTTCTTCCAGTGCAGCATCACAACCGGGGCGATCTGCGACAGTTCGCCATGAAGCTCCGGGGACACCGGGCCTGTAAGGATCAGCTCCGGCTTGCTGGCGGCCAGCTCGCGCAGAACTGGTGCGGGGTTATCCTGCCAGCCGCGTTGAAAGCTCAGGCAGGGCGTAATGCCCAGAGCGGCAAGATCGCCGTCGAAGACTGTGGTCATCGTGGCGATTCTTTTCCGGGCGCAGCTGGCATATTCAGTCGGCGAGAGGCCCATTTGTTTCTTGAACAGACGGCTGAAATAATATTCATCCGGATATCCGACGGAATGAGCAATACCGACAATGGAGGATGATGTATGGGCCAGAAGGCGCAGCGCGGCATCCAGCCGGATTTTGGTTATATATTTGTGCGGACTCAGCCCCGTCTGCCAGCGGAAAGACTGATAGAAACGGCTTGCGCTGGTACCCGATGAGCGGGCAAGTTCTTCGATATCCACATGGACAGAATAATGCTCCATCATGAACTGCTGTACATATCCGACATAATTCAGCAGATGGGATTCAGGCTGGGCCGGCTTGCCAATATGCTGAACAAGACCCGATGCGATGGCGTATACATGCGACTGTTGCAGATAGAATAAGGAAGGGTCGCTTCCATCCGATTGAAGCCCGGCTTGGAAATCTTCCGCCCAGCTTCTGAGTTGCGGCATCCGGAAGGACAAGAACTCCTGACGGGCATACCAATATTCCTCTGACGGTATATCAGAGGTTGAATAAGGCGTACCCGGATGATCGGCAGCCTTAAAATAGATCAGAGTCAGCGGCAGCTCCTGTTTGGCCAGATTCACCAGCATACAGGAGCTGCCTGCGGGAATGAGAAAACATTCACCGCTGAGCGCCTTGCCTGAGCTGTGCAGACCTGTCCGGGAAGAACTGAGCGTGATTGCGGCCCGTTGATGGCTGATAATTGCGAAACAGGGGTTCTCCTGCTCCTCTATATGGAATTGTTGACCTCCAGCTATCGTTTGACGCGCCGTACTGCAATAGGTTATCGCTGCCTGCGCGGGCTGCATCGACATGTTCAGGGCACATCCTTATAGAAAATGATCGGAAAGGTTTATAAACTATCTGCATTGTAATGAAAGTGATTATCATTGTCAACTTGAAGAGATTGGATACAGGCCTCCGGTAAAGGCTGGAAAAGGAGGTTGACACAATACGATATATCGTATACTTTTATATTACGATATATCGTATTCTAACAATCAGGAGTGATTCTAGATGGGTACAATCCGTATTAATCCTTTTATTGAACATCGTGGACGTCGAGCAGAAGAGTTTGAAGGCCGGGGCGGCAGGCATCATGATGAAGGCCGGAGCGGCAGGCATCACGCTCAGGGCCGGGGCAGAGGCGACGGTCCCAGGCGCTATTTCGGCAGAGGCGGCGTAAAGTATGCCCTGCTTCAACTGCTCGCGAAGGAGCCGATGCATGGCTATCAGATGATGAAGGCGCTGGAGGAGCAGTCAGGCGGATTGTATATTCCGAGCGCGGGAACCATTTACCCGACGCTGCAGATGCTGGAGGACCGGGAGCTGATCATCGCCGCGGAAGATGGCGGCAAGAAGGTCTATCGCATTACAGAGGCAGGACGCACGATGCTCAGCGAGATCCCCGAGCCGGAATCTGGAAAGTACAGCAGCGGCCGGGGAGGCGGTCGGGGAGAATGGCGCAGGGGCGAAGAAGAGGAGCACCGGCATGAGAGATTCCGCCGCAAGCTGGGCCTGGGTATCGAATCGTATCAGGTACTACGGCAGCTCATCCAGGCGGAGCGCTCCGCTGCCGGCAGCGAGGCGGAGGAGCAGAATCTGGCCCGGGTGGTGGCAGATATCAACCAGCAGCTATCGGCTTACCTGAACAGGGCCAAAGCAGAAATGAAGCCTGTCGATTCGGAGTGATGAATGATGGACGGATCGCCTAGACGCATGCGGATGGAACCGGCCCACCCAAAGCCGGGCAGTATCTGGAGCATGTACAAACGGATGTTTTTTCATATTAAAGGGCAGTGGGGACTGATTATTGCAGCCGTCATTTCCATTCTGGCGGTTTCCCTGCTGGAATTCGGCATACCCCAGATCACCCAATACACAATTGACCATCTGATTCCGGGCAAACATTATTATGCGCTGGTCTGGGTTGCGCTTGGCATATTGGGCACCGCTATTCTGCTCGGCTTATTTAATTATATCAGCAGCATTGCGATGGCTTCTATCGGCCAGAGAGCCGTCTTCGAACTCCGCAACCAGCTCTACCGGCACTTGCAGTCGCTGGATATCGGCTTCTTCGACCGCAGCCGTACCGGGGATCTGATGTCCCGCGTGACCAGCGATGTGGGGATGCTGCAGCAGCTTGTATCATCCGGCATGATGTCGATCGTCACGGATCTGTTCACCTTCGTAGCGGTGGTCATTTATATGCTATGGGTAGATTGGCAGCTGACCGTAATCATTCTGATCACCTTCCCGCTCATGATTCTGACGACGCGATTCTTCTCCACGCGTATCCGCCGCTCCTTCAAGCGGATCCAGGAGTCGGTGGCCGAGGTGACGAATCATCTGCAGGACACCTTATCCTCCATCAGGCTGATGAAGGCTTTCTCCACGGAAGATTATGAGTCGGAGCGGTTTGCCGTGCGCAGTCAGGCGAACATGGGGGCCAATCTGGCTGCCGTGAAGCTGCGCTCTGTCTACGAGCCGATCATTGATCTGATTAATTTTGTCGGAATGGCTGCTGTATTGATCTACGGAGCCAAACAAACGATGGATGGCGCTTTAACGGTCGGGAGCATTGTCGCCTTCCTGGCGTATTTGCGGCTGCTGCAGAATCCTGTCCGACGCTTCAGCAGAACGTTGAACACGGTACAGCAATCGGCGGCGGCTTACGAGCGGATCGTGGAAATCCTGGAAACCAAATCCGCGGTGGTGGAGATCGAGCATCCCCGCGAGCTGGAAAATGTTCAGGGACATGTTGTTTTCAAGGATGTCAGCTTTGCTTATCATACAGGAACGCCGGTGCTGGAGCATTTCGATTTTGAGCTTCTGCCTGGGAAAATAACCGCGATTGTCGGGTCTTCGGGAGCGGGGAAATCGACGATCACCCATCTGATCACCCGTTTCTATGATCCACAGCAGGGAAGCATTACAATGGACGGCCACCCGCTGACAGAGCTCAGTCTCTCTTCGCTGCGGGGACAGATGGGTATTGTTTCGCAGGATATCGTCCTGCTGAACGGGACGATTCGCGACAATATGGTGTACGGGAAGCGGGGGGCGACCGATGCCGAGATCGAAGCGGCTGCCCGCGCCGCCAATGCGCATGACTTCATCACAGCGTTCCCGCAGGGGTACGATTCGCAGATCGGAGAGCGCGGCGTAAAGCTCTCCGGCGGCCAGAAGCAGCGGCTGTCCATCGCCCGGGCGATTCTGAAGGACCCGCAGCTCATTATTCTCGATGAAGCGACCTCGTCGCTGGATTCCGAATCGGAGAAAGCGATTCAGGATGCGCTTGAGCATTTGCTGAAGAACCGTACCTCGCTTGTGATTGCGCATCGATTATCCACCATTCAGCGGGCAGACCGCATCTATGTTCTGGATAAAGGCAAGATCATTGAGGAAGGTACGCATCAATCGCTGCTGGAGCATGAGGGAAGATACAAGCAGCTTTATGAGCTGCAGTTTCCACAGAAGCCGCAGGAACCGCAGGTAACATCAGGTGAACGGGGCGAGAACCCTTCCCGGCGTTGATGGTGGGGCCGGATAGGGAGAAGCATTTCTTCTTAAAAAAAAGAGCTGTATCCCGGCGGATGAATTTCCGCTTGGATACAGCTTTTTTTCATGACTACACTACAATACGAGACTGCTGGTATAAAGGCAGCATCCTTGAGCTAAAGGGCAGCATAGTTTATTTACGCACTGCTTTTTTGGAGTACTTATTAAACTGAAATCACCTTCGCCACTGCGAAGGTGACAGACCCATATACTTTTTGAATACAGTGGCAAAATGCTGACTAGTCTTATAACCTAAATCCATTGCAACTGTTGTGATGCTGATTTCTTTCTGAAGGAGTATCTGACAGGCAAGTTCAATTCGTAGCCGATCCATATAATTAGCAGGTGACTGTCCATACATAAGGTGAAACAATCGATAGAAATGGGATTCACTTACGCCGATTTGATTAGCCAGGTCTTTATTAGTCCATCTCTTTTCTGGCGCTGCCTGAATGGTTTCGGTCAAAGTAAACATAGCCTTTTGGAGATCAAATGAGATTTGACGGTTAGAGGATGGGTTCAGCATTTGCAAAATGATATCGAGTACATAATGACGAATTCGGCAGGAGGCGAGTGGCTCGTAATGCTCAATGATGTCTCTTAGCTTGGTGAAGAGTTCACGAACACGGATATCTACAGGTATGATTCTCGGTAACTTTTGTAGTTGGTTATGAATCTCCATACGTTCTTCATCTGGTAAGTTTAGCCAGCCGACATGCTCTGAGGGATCCAATAGTATCATCCACCAAATTCTGCAGGGTTCGATGAAATTAAGACGTGCACGATGCCATTCGCCAGGTCGGGTGTGAAAGATCTGCCCGGTGTGGGAAGTAATTAATTGACCGTCTACCTCCCATGTGACTTTTCCGCTGTCCACGAATACATACTCGTACGATCGTTCATGCTGGTGAATGACGAGGGGAGAGGCTTCTTGAAAGTGGTCATATCCCAGCATTATTAATTCAGGCAGATGGGCAAGCTGATTTGACTCTGAAAACTCATACACCCATCGTGCTGTTTCCGTCTGTATTTTTACCATAGTCACGGTCCTTCTCGTTTCTAATGATCTCCTATGTTTCTAATCCTATTTGATAGGCTTTGGGAAGTCAATGCTCATCTTGTGGTTTACAATAAAAGAAGTAAGCCACTTTGACTAAGAAAAGATGAGGTGTCCATCATGGGAGTTATTCCTTATACCATCACGGCAGCTGATAAAGAGAGATTTGATCAAGACGGTTATTGGATCAGCCCGAAATTACTGGATGACGAGACAATCGAGCAACTTCGCGGAGCGCATGAGCGCATATGGAAGAAAGATTATGATGGGGCTGGGATGCCACTGCATGTCTTCAAACTTTCTGAGAATCCGCATGCTCTTCGTAAATTCGATAATGGCTGGTGGATTAACGATGAAGTTCGGAGTGTTGTCACTGATCCGAATTTAGGAGAAATGGCTGCGAAGCTGCTGAACGAGGACGAGATTCGTCTATGGCATGATCAAGTGATCTACAAGCCAGGTACTTCAGGGCAAGAAACAGCAGCTGGAAATGTGGGATGGCATCAAGATTACGGCTATTGGCGATCAAGCAGCACAACGAATATGGTGACCGTTTGGATTGCATTGCAGGATACAGATCTGAATAATGGCGGCATGATGACGATCTTGGGTTCACATAAGTGGGGCGCAGTCGAGGGAAGTGATACATTCTTCGAACAGGATATGGTAAAGCTGAAGCAGCGTTTTGCAACGCGTGATTGGATCGAGGAGCCTTGTATACTAAAAGCTGGACAAGCGAGCTTCCACCACGCGCTAACCTTCCATGGATCGTCAACAAATTTTACAGATCAGCCTCGGTTATCGGTTGTTGCTCATCTAATGCCTGGAGATACCTTTTACAAAGAGGGCAGAGCACGGCATGATAATGTTCGATTGCTCGGGCCACGTCCGCAATTTGGACAGAAGTTCGATAATGAGTTTTTCCCGTTACTGTATTCCAAATAAGCAATAGACAGTGAGTGTGTAAAGTTTCTGAATGATTTTCAAAGTATACAAACTTTACTAACATATAATTCGTTGAGGGACGGTGAACGTTTGTTCAACGACAGAAGGAGCAGTTTGCCGCGGCAGCTGTTCCACTAGCAGGGATAGGCGTATTCCTGCTCATTGTCGTCGCATTTCTATTTCGGACAGCAACCCGGAACGTAGTATCTCCCCGGCAAGTGCTCGTTTTGCCATTATCCATTTTTTATGGGTAATTGACAGCGCTCTTCTGCTCGGGGTTAGCGGATCCATCACAACGATCGGCATATGGGCGATTATTCTGGTCGCTGCGGTCGTTGGCAATTAAGGGATAAGGCTCCATTCCCTTGCGAATAAGATTGAACTTATATAAACCCATCGCCTGCAGCAACCTATGCTCCGGGAGCAACCCGCACTCCTGCGACCGTAACAAGAGCATCGTCAACGGCCTTCCCGCCGCATAAGATGCCTGTCCGAATCAAACAACAATTATTCAAACCTTTAGTTGGTACCAGATCTGTTCCGGCCCCAGTCCCGGTTCCGGGTGTTTCGGTACCGGTTGTTCCAGGAACGATTACGCAGGTACCAGGTACCCAAGCGCCGAACACTCAGGCACCGGGTACTCAAGCGCCAAGTACCCAAGCACCGGGTACCAAGACCCCGAATACAAAGGCCCCTTCGTCAGCAACCAAACCATCGGAGCAGCCGTCGTCGTCCCACCTCGAGGATCAGGTTCTACAATTGGTTAAAAAAGAACGGAGCAAAGCCGGGTTGAGCGAGCTGACCATGGATAGGGAATTGTCCAAGGTACAACAACAACTATTTCGACCATAACTCGCCGACCTATGGGTCTCCATTCGACATGCTGAAGCAAAACGGCATCTCCTTCAGCTCCGCCGGGGAGAACATCGCGAACGGGCAAACGAGCGCTGAGCAAGTGATGAACGATTGGATGAACAGCGAGGGACACCGGGCTAATATTCTGAATGGCAGCTATACCAAAATCGGCATCGCTCAATTCAACGGAGAATAGGTTCAAGAATTTGTCGGTTAGTCAGTCCATCCGAGTCCGAGCCATTACGGTTCGGGCTTTTTGCGTTTTTAGCTTGGATAATAACAACAAGCTATCGTATACTATGTGGAAAAAAGGAGGACGGATCATCTTTGATGTGGATGAAGCAAAAGATCGGCAATATTTCTATTTTCCCCAAGCTTATTATTACTTTTCTGGTTATCACGATGCCTTTATTCACGTTAAGCCTTGTATTGAATGAACTGGGCAAGCAGGAAGTGAAGCACCAGATATCCAACTCGATTACGACGACCATCCATTATTATTTCCTGTCGCTCGAGAAGGAACTGGAGCGGATTATCCGGACGCAGCAGGAATTTATTAATGACGAAGATCTCATGGAATTGAGCAATACCTTTACGATCATGTCCAATTACAAGCGAACGAAAGCGATCAACGATTTGAAACTTAAGTTAACGACATTGAAAGATTCGAGCAGCTATATTAAAGACATCAGCGTCTATATGCAGTCGATCAACGGCACTGTCTCAACCTCCAATGAAGTGGACACTCCAAGCACCAGAGAGGAGGCGGAGGCCATTGCCAGGGCGACGTATACAAGTGGAATTCCGATAACGGTGTGGCAGGATCGGCTATATTTGAATTTAACGTATCCGCTCAACTTGATGAACCGGGACAAGAACGCCCAATTCCCGCTATTTATCCAAAACATCGAACTCTCTATGGAAGCGCTAACAAATGCGTTGAATTCGTTCCCACAGGACGGAGGGGCGATATTATTCAACGAAAACTGGACCATTGCCAACAATAAATATCCGCAGCCACTGGCCGAAATCAGAGAAAAATTAGCTTCAACCGTCCAGCAATCGCCAGCTTTTACGAAGCAAATCGAAGTTGGCAAAGAGAAATATATGGTAGTTTACGAGAAGTCCATGTTCCTCGGAGCCTCACTCCTCTTTTACTTCCCCGAGAATGTCATTGTAGGCCAGTTGAAAACGTACGGCATCTGGTTCTGGCTGCTTGTAGGCAGCTCTCTGGTTATCGTTATTCTGTTCTCATATGGGATCTTTCTATTGATTCACCGTCCGCTTCAGACGCTGATCAGACGATTCAGAAGTGTGGAAGGGGGCAACTTCAATGCGGTTCTCCCTTCGACACGGCAGGATGAGTTCGGATATATCTTTAACCGTTTTGAGAGAACCGTGCTGAATCTGAAGACGCTGATCGATGAACTATATGTGCAGAAAATCAGACTGCAGCAGTCGGAGCTAAAGCAGCTGCAGATGCAGATCACACCCCATTTCCTGTACAATAGCTTCTTTATTCTTCACCGGCTGATCAAGAACGATGAGAATGAAACGGCGGAATTGGTGTCCAAAAATCTCGGCGATTATTTTCACTATATTACGCGAAACGGGCTGGAGGAGGTTCCCTTCGAGCATGAAGTCAGCCATGTCCGGTCCTATGTGGAAATTCAAAATATCCGGTTTTCCAATCGCATATTCGTAGATTTCGAGCCGCTTCCCGGGTACTTTCAAGGCGTTATGATCCCGCGCCTGATTCTGCAGCCGCTTGTAGAGAACACCTACGAGCACGGGCTCGGCGATATTGTGACAGACGGAAGATTGCAAATTGGATTTGCAGCTGAAGCGGACCGGTTATATTTTTCCGTTGAGGATAACGGTATTGGTCTGACGGAAGCGCAAATGGCAGCAATGACCGGAAAGCTGACTTCAGAGGATGAAGGAGAGACGACGGGGCTGATTAATATTCAGCGCCGCCTGAAATTGAAATATGGTGAACGGGGCGGGCTGGAGATTATGCCTGGTACTATGGGAGGCTTGCTGGTTCGGATCTATATCCCAAATGACAAAGGAGAATGAAGATGTATCGAATACTGATCGTCGATGACGAACCGCTTATTGTAAACAGCATGTACCGGATGCTTCGCGAAGCCGCCCACTTGGAGCTTGAGGCTCATCGGGCTTATAACGTCTATGAAGCATTGGATTGCCTGAAACAAATTCGGATTGATGTCGTGATTTCGGATATCCGCATGCCGGGAATGAGCGGGATTGAGCTACATAAGCAAATCATCGAAAGCTGGCCGCGATGTAAACTGATCTTCCTTACGGGATATAACGACTTCGATTACACCCGCCATGCAATCCGTACAGGCGGTGTAGTCGATTATGTGTTGAAGAATGAAGATGACCATATTATTCTGGCCGCCGTGGAAAAAGCGTTTGCGGAACTGGATAAGGTTGAAGATGGCGCCGACTATATGCGGAATGCGAGAAAAAAGCTGCAGTTGGCAATCCCTGCACTGCAGAAAAATACGCTGTTTGATCTGATGCGCAATCCCTCGCCGCCTCCGAAAGAATTAGAGAAAAGATTGGCAGAGTCGGAAATTCCCTTATTGCTCGATAAAGGGGTGTTTCTTGTAACCGGGAGAGCGGACGGGTGGATGGAGGATGCAACCGAATTGGACCGCATGCTCCTTATCTATGCCTGTCAGAACATTGCGGAGGAATATTTGGCCCCGACGGTTGTGAATGTTTCCGTCGTGTTTGAGTCTAATAAGCTGGTGTGGTTCATGCAGCCCAGAGAATTTCTGGCGAGAGATAGCTGGGATGAGGAGCAGGAGAAGCAGGCATGGCAGCATTTGAAAACAAGAGTATACGGCATTATGGAGGCTGTTCAACGGACGTGCAGGCAGCTGCTGAAATTATCGGTATCGCTCGTTATGGGGCGCGGACCTGTCGAATGGGACAATCTTGGCACTCAATTTTACTACTTGAAGGCTCTGCTCGGTCAGAGTTCCAATAACGGACACGAATTACTCATCCAGGATTCGGATAAGTTCGGCTCCCATTCGGAGCAGGGGCGGCGCTACCGCCTATCTGAATCGCAGCATAATAAGAAGCAGCTCGAGCTGCTGGAACAATATTTAATCAGCGGTCAAAGGGAGCAATTTCACGAATTGTATGCCGATATGATGAATGCCGACGGTGTATCCGGGTATAAGTTCCAACTGGAGCTTTTCTATGCGGTGTCGCTCCACTTGATTTCCTTCGCGATTCGGGCAGGGCTGTTCGATGAACTGTTCATGAAGCTGGATCTTGGAAAAACGACGCAGTACGATGCGCATGAAACATGGACCGACGCCGCTGCTTATTTGGCCAAGGTTGCCGATTATCTTCTCGGGCAATACGAATCTGTTCCCGAAGATCAAAGCGAGCGGCTGATTGCTTCCATCCATCAGTATGTGCAAACCCATCTCGGCGGGGATCTTTCTTTGACGAAGCTGTCCGCATTGGTTCATCACAGTCCGACCTATCTATCCCGTTTGTATAAGCGGATGACTGGAACGATGCTGTCCGACTATATCACCGAAGAGCGGATGAAGAAAGCCCAGAAACAATTGGCGGAGACGTCTATGAAAATCCAGGAGATTGCTTCCAATGTGGGTTATGAGGCGGCCCCCCAATTTAACCGCTCGTTTAAGAAAATGTTCAAAATGACGCCACAGGAGTACAGAGAGTTGTTTCTTGCGACGAATGAATAGAAGAGCGCAACAGATGTCAAGGAAAGCAAGAATGGCAAATAGCTTCGATTTTTTTGATCTTTTATACTTATGGAGCAGGTAAAAATAATTAGGGGGATAAGGCATGAAGAGTAAGTCCGCAAAATGGATTGCGTTAACCGTATTGGCGTGTATGCTTGTTCTTACTTCGGCTTGCACAAAGAAAAGCGAAGGGAATAATACGCAACCATCCAATAAACAGGAAAACGGTACGCAAGAGAGTGCCCCGAATGGCAAAGGCGAAACCGCGATTGATCCGATGGGAAAGATCGATCCGCCAATCGAAGTGACGGCAATAAGGACATTAGATCCGACGACGAAGTTTGAAAACGGAGAAACGATCGACAATAATGCTTGGACGAAATTATATGAAAACGAATTCGGCATTAAGCTCAAGTATTTATGGGTCTCCGATCCAACGCAATACGAGCAGAAGTTCAATATTGCCATGGCATCCAATCAATTAGCTGATATTATGCCCGTCAACGGCATTCAACTCAACCAACTGGTCGAAGCCGATCAACTGGTCGATTTAACCGAAGTGCTTGAAAAGTACGGTACGCCCCTCGCGAAAGAGATGTTGAAGAAGGATGGCGGAGTCGGTCTTGCATCGGCTACTTTCAATGGAAAATTGTTTGGTCTTCCGGTAAACCCGGGCTCATTCGACACCGCTTCCTTGCTCTGGGTTCGTGCCGACTGGCTGGAAAAGCTCAATCTGCCCGAGCCCAAAACGATGGAGGATGTATTCAAGATTGCGGAAGCGTTCGTCAATCAGGATCCGGATGGTAACAACAAGAAGGATACTCAGGGATTGGGAGCTGCCAAAGACTTTTATGGTTTGGAGCCGGGCTTGGACGGATTTTTCAACGGCTATCATGCCTATCCGAAAAGCTGGGTTGCGGATGCATCCGGTAAGCTCGTGTACGGAAGTATTCAACCGGAAATGAAGCAAGCGTTAGAAAAGCTGCAGATGATGTATAAAGACGGGTATATCGATCGCGAGTTCGGAGTGAAAGACAAGGAGAAATTCATCCAAACCGTCAATGCAGGCAAGCTGGGGATGTTCTATGGCGCCGATTGGTCTCCGTTGCTGTTCCTGGATGGAAAAACGCTGGATGAAAAAATGGAGTGGAAGCCGTTCCTGCTGCCATCGATCGATGGCCAGAAGGCTAAGGCGCAAACGGCCTACAATGTAAATCAATATTACGTCGTTCGCAAAGGGATGAAGAATCCGGAAGCTGTAGTGAAGCTGCTTAATGCTGCGAGCCATCAATGGGACAGGAGCAAGTATCCCCTCACGGATATGAATCAGGACGGGGATATCGGCAAATGGCAGTATGCTCTGGTACAAGCTTCCAATCCTATTCAGAACGTTGAACTATACGAGGATGTGAAGAATGCGCTGGAAAAGCAGGATGAATCCCTTTTGAATGTAGCCAGCAATCCGGGTCAAGCGAACTTCTATAAAGGCATTAACGATTTTAACAAAGGCGATAAGTCTGGATGGGGATATACCCGATTCTACGATGCTATTTCATTATTATATGACTATCATAAGCATGATGGATTTCAGCTGACCGAATTTATTTCCGGTCCTACGCCGACGATGGTTGAGAAACAAGCGACGTTACTGAAAATGGAATTGGAAGCATTTACGAAAATCGTGATGGGAGAGTCTTCCATCGATGCCTTCGATGAATTCGTGGCGAATTGGAAGAAGCTTGGCGGAGATACCATTACGGAAGAAGTAGCGAAATGGAAAGCTAGCAAATAATAATCCAACACTCGAGAAGCCCATATTGCGTAAGATTCACGGGATATGCGGCTTCCCGGCATGTATGAAGCATAAGCGAGCAGGAGGCGAAAGCGATGTCCGTTATGACCGTAACGGGGAAGTGCCGATCGGATAGCCTGGGGTGGGTATTACCCCATGAGCATGCTTTTATCGATTTGAGAAACCTGGTGCCCGCTGTCAGCGAAATTTCGCGTAAGAAATTGGCTCAGGAACGAGTGGGAATTACGAATATCGGAAGATTAATGCGTAACCCCTATGCTGTTCTGGACAATGCGGTAATTGATGATGAGCAGGTCGTAAGGGATGAGCTGCTGAAGTTTAAGAAAGCAGGAGGAACGACTTTTGTTGATCTTACACTGCGGGACATAGGCAGGGATCCTGTTCTGCTAGCCGGGTTATCCAGAGAATTGGACATTAAAATTGTAGCAGGCTGCGGATACTATATTAACAAATCTCACCCTAGCGATATGGATAGCCGAACAGTAGATCATATTGCAGAAGAAATCTTTAATGAGATCTATGTTGGTATGGATGGAACGGATATTAAAGCAGGTGTTATAGGCGAGATTGGAACAAGCGAGATCATTTACCCGAATGAAAAAAAGACGCTAATCGCATCGGCGATCGTTCAGAAGGAAACCGGCCTTGGGTTGCATGTGCATACAGATCTGTATACAACGAACGGCTATGAAGTGGTGAGTATCCTTACTGAGCATGGTGCTGCTGCTGAAAAAATATGTATTAATCACATTGACGTTGATATCAAGATGGATTATATAAAGGACCTTCTCAACTTGGGAGTTTACGTGGAGTTTGATAATTTCGGCAAAGAGTTCTATGCCGATAAGAAGGACAGAAGTGTCTTAAGAGGTCTTTTTGCCAGAGACATCGAGAGAGTAAGAGCCATTAAGCAACTCATTGATTGGGGTTTTCTTTCGAAAATATTAATATCCAACGACGTATGCCTGAAAACCTGTCTTCACAACTACGGAGGCTGGGGTTATGACCATGTCATAACGAATATAGTCCCTATGATGGAAGATGCAGGAATAACCTCCGAACAGATCAGAACCTTAATGTGCAGCAACCCCGCCGAATTTTTAGATGATGGGAATCATTGATCTGTAAATCAAGATAAACTTCGACATTTATTATGAGAATATTCTTATAAAAATTGTTTGAATAACTAGGAAGTGTGGGGAGATTCATCATGATTAAAATTCCTAAAGAAGAATTTACCGCAAGAGTCGAAAAGTTAAAAGAGTTAATGAGAGAAAAAGAAATGCAAGCTTGTTTAATCTATGGGGATGAGTACAGGAAAGAGAACTTGCGCTATATGAGCAACTATTGGCCATTATTCGAGAGGGGAGCCGTCATGGTTCCTCTGACAAGCGAGCCTTTTGTCATTGCCGCACCGGAAGGAGAAATGTTTTGCCGCGAAATGAGCGCATGGCCTGATGTGCGGCTGCTTCCCGAATTCGCATGCGTGACGGTACCGGACAAAATCGAATATCCTCAGGCGTACTATACAAGCTTGACCGAGATCTGCAAAGGGATACAAGAAAACGAACCGTTGCGAAGATTAGGGATCGTAGGCATCGATGCGATGCCGGAACCTTTAATGAAGGTCATCGGAGACAGCTTCGCGGGAATCGAAATCGTCGACGCAGGCGATTTGCTATTCCAGCTCAGAATGACCAAGACGGCTAATGAAGTTGCCTGTCTGCAAGAAGCGGCGAGGATTGCCGATGCGGGCTACAAGTTAATGATTGAACAAGTGAAGCCGGGCATGACGGAGCTTGAGCTGGCCTCGCTGGCTTATGGGGAATGCACGAAACAAGGCGCGGAAAATATCCCGTTCTGTCTCTTAACAAGCGGCGCAAGAGTCAATACGATCATTGGAAGAGCATCCGGAAAGGTGATTGAAGACGGGGATATGATTATGGCTGCTATGGCGGTTCAAGTCGAAGGATATGTGGCTACTATAAATTTTCCTTTCGTCGCTGGTGATATGAGTGAGGAACAGAAAGCGTTTATCGATATTCTGGTCGAAGCCGAGGATGCTGCGTTAAGCCAGATAAAAGCAGGAGCGAACCAGAACGAAGTTGTACGCGCGGTTAAAGCGTACTTCAAAGAGAAGAACGTCACCGAATATGACCTTTATCCGCCATTACACGGTTGCGGTTTAGCGGAAGCTGAATCTCCTTATCCTGACGAGCATTCTGAAGCGAAATTTGTAGCGGGAATGACGGTGAATACGGACGTGAGTCTATTTGGACACCCTCATGGTTCAAACCGGATCGAGGAAAGCTTGCTTGTAACCGAAACCGGATATGAATCGATGTCGAAGCTGGTCAGGCATTTAAGCAGGACTTGGAAAGAAACAGCGACGATATCGGTCAATTAAGGAGGACAACGCGTGAGAAAAGAAGGCGCTAAAAACTGGTATATCGTCGATGGTTATTTACCTTACAAGGGGAAAGTAGAAGGTGATATTTTCGAAGGCCATGAAGCGGTAATGATACTGAATTGTCAGAATGAAGATGCAGAGATCTTCATGGATATCTATTACGAGGATCGGGATCCGGACGAGAATATCAGGATTACCGCACAGGCGAAGCGAGTAAAATGCATCCGCATGGATCATCCGGATGAAATCGGCGGCATCCGGTTGGAGCGGCAGCTTCAGTATTCGCTGCGGTTCAGAAGCAATATTGAAGTGATTATCCAATACGGCAGGATGGATATTGCTCAACCCAATCTAGCTTATATCGGGATGATGGGATACTCAGAGTAAGGGAATGAACAGGATGAATATAAAGAAGACAAGGCGCGAGCTTCCTTTGCATTTAATGCTTGTACCCGGGATTATTATACTTCTTATTTATTGCTACTATCCGATGATAGGATTTGGTATCGCCTTTCAGAAATTTATTCCCACCAATGGCTTGTTCGGTTCTGATTGGATCGGTTTAGGTAATTTCCGGTATGTTCTGCAGATGCCTGATATATGGCAGGTACTTGGTAATACGGTATTTATCGCAACTATGAAGATATTGCTGGGCTTAGTGGTTCCCATCTTCGTTGCTGTACTTATCAATGAATTGAAGCATTTGCTCATTAAACGAGGAGTTCAGACACTCATTTATTTACCGCATTTTCTGTCCTGGGTTATTCTCGGTGGAGTGCTTGTTGATATTTTGTCGCCTTCGGAGGGGATTGTTAACCAGCTTCTGAACTTTGTTGGGTTGGATTCGGTTTTTTTCCTGGGCAGCAATCAATGGTTTCCTTCAGTGCTTATCCTCTCTGATGTTTGGAAGGAATTCGGCTTCAGCACGATCGTATTTTTGGCCGCAATTACCGGAATTAATCCTGCACTGTACGAAGCGGCTATTGTGGATGGGGCTAATCATACGAGACAAATGTGGCATATTACATTGCCGGGAATGGTGCCGGTTATCGTGCTCATGGCTACGTTGAGCTTGGGCAATGTGCTGAACGCCGGCTTCGATCAAGTATTCAATCTGTACAGCCCGAGCGTATATGAAAGCGGAGATATTCTGGATACATTAATCTACCGGATCGGTTTGCTTGATGCGCAATTCGGGGTTGCGACTGCGATCGGATTGTTCAAATCGGTGGTTTCCTTTATTCTTATTACCATTTCCTATTTCTTGGCATATCGATTGGTCAATTATCGCATTTTTTAACGAGAGGAATGTTTCACATGCAGCAACGGGTGTCTGTAAGCCGAAAAGTTTTCGTTGTCGGTAACTACACTTTTCTCATTTTGCTTTCCTTGCTTTGCCTGCTTCCGCTTTTTCAGGTGCTGTCTATTTCCTTCAGCTCCAGCGCAGCAGCATCAGCCGGCTTGGTTAAGCTGTTGCCTGTAAATTTCACGTTTGCCTCCTATTCGTATATTTTGCAGAAGCAGGAGTTCATAAGCTCATTTGGCATCACGTTCCAGAGACTTGTTATCGGTTTTATTATTAACATGGGACTGTCGCTGCTGTGCGCGTATCCGCTGTCCAAGGAGAGCAAGGATCTGAGAATTCGCAGCTGGTATGCCTGGTTTTTTGTATTCACCATTTTGTTCAATGGCGGCCTTATTCCTACGTATATGGTTGTCAGTATGACAGGCTTGATTGATACGATATGGGCGCTGATCATTCCGAGTGCGGTGTCCGTATTTAATGTTATTTTATTGATGAATTTTTTCCGGGGATTACCCAGAGAGATTGAAGAGTCGGCTTTCATCGATGGAGCGGGACATTGGCTCGTATTGTGGAAAATGTATGTACCGATGTCTTATCCGGTCTTGGCTACAATATCCTTGTTCACGATGGTCTTTCATTGGAACTCGTGGTTCGACGGGCTGATCTATATGAATTTTCCGAAGAACTACCCGTTATCTACGTATTTGCAGCTATTGGTCATTAACAGCAATCCGATGAAGATGGATCCACGGAATCTGGCCGGGATTCTGGAAATATCCGAACGGACGACAAGGGCGGCACAGATTTTCTTGGGTGCGTTGCCGATTCTCATCGTCTACCCCTTTCTGCAGAAGTTTTTTGTGAAGGGAATCGTGCTTGGGAGCGTAAAGGGATGAAATTATTCAATAATGAAGAGGTGCAGAATGAAAGCTGCAAGCTATGAAAGATGGATATGGATTGAATTAATCGGGTTCGATAATCGGGAGAGTGACTTCGGTGTCGCTGCATATTTGGACACAGTGGGGTTCATTCCGGAGAGTATCTTCTTCCTTTTGTATACTCCAGATTTCGTTCACGCCCATAAGGGCATGGAAAGCGAGTGGCAGTTGCCGATGGAAGTATGTTCATACGGTGCACGTCCATACGGCAAGCTCCACGATAGGCAAGAATGGACCAACTTTCAGTTGCGAAGTTTGGTAGAGGAATTGCAGAAGCATGGCATCGACATCTATTGCAGCTTTTTTGATATTTATCAATTTCACGACGGAGATACGCTACGCGAAAGCACATGGTGTGCCGCTCATCCAGAGCTCTATGAGATGAGGAAGACGGGAAAAGCATTTCCGGCGATTAATCCGCTTAAACGCTTTAAGGATGGAAGCTGGTATGAAGACTTGTTCGTCCAAGATTTAATGAGAGTTATGCGTGACTACGGTTTTGATGGTTATCATGGCGCAGACGGATATACAAGTCCAAGGCTAAGCCTCGAAGTAACAGATTATTCCGATGATATGGTCGAGCAATTCATAACCGCGACCGCAGTAGAAATAGAAGCAGGATTCGCGGCTCCTTGCGATGACAATCCGCTTGAGATGGAGCAGCGGGCTGATTGGATCTGGAATCACAGGCGTCTGGAATGGATTCGGTTTCATAGTGAACGATGGGGACAGTTGTGGGATAAAATAATGTCGGCCATTCGTCAGGAAGGGAAAAAAGCCTTCCTTAATACAGCATGGACCAGAGATCCGTTCGAAGCTTTATACCGATACGGTGTCGACTATCGCCGGCTTGCGGATTCCGGAATAGACGGCTTTGTCGTCGAAACGGTTGGAGCATCCCTTTCAGTAGGTGCTGGGGAAACGGAATATGAGCCGGATTCGGAATTCATGGCGATGTTGCTGACCATTAAGGCCTACGTGCCGGACACGATGCTGATATGCCTGAATGCGATCCAAGATACGAATGAGCAGTGGGATGCGCTAAGTCATGCGCCTACAGCGCTCGAGAGGGATATCTACTCTTTGTCCAATTTGTATTTGCAGGATTCGTCAGGGATAAGCCGTTGTTCAGGAGGTTTCATGGCTTGCCTCGGAGATGGGATTAGCCGAGATGGATGGAATTGGATATCCAAGAGGTGGGATGGGGGGTTCGATGAGGAGCCCCAGCGAATCATTGGCATCCCTATGGTATGGTCCGATCAACTTCTTCATCATTCATTGGAGGACTATTCTGTTTCCCGTCAATGGCCTGTTCACAAATATATGACTGAATTGATCTCCCTCGGGGCACCCTTGCACTCAATCGTTAATGTGAAAGATATTCCACAATCCGATGGACCGATTCTCGTTACTTTACTGCACTTGTTACCTGATGATGAATTGCAAAGCATACTGGATTATAGGAATGGCTCGTCAGTTCTAATCGGCATGATGACGGAGCGTATTTCCCGGATCCCGGCCATCGCCGAATGGCGGATAGACTGTGAAGTAAACGAGCTATTTTGCGTAATAAGGGATCACTATGGTGCAGTGGCGAAAGCCTTTACGATGGAGCGCAATGCAGATCGTGTACACCTAGAGGTACATCAGTCTACCCCTACCTGGATCAAAGAGGGAATAAACTGGCTTGAGAGCCTTCATTTTAATCCAGTAAGTGAAGAGTTCTTGACCAGTTGCGTTGAGGGAATTATTGAGCAGACGAATGTGCCGAAAGTATTGAGAAATGAGACATTTATTCGTACAGCTGTGCTGGAGATGGCTCCTAATCGCCTGCGGATCCTTATCTCCAATCTGCATATCAATTACAAATCGGCGCATCTTGATGTAGGACATCCCATCGAGCGCATAACGGTCTTAACCGATTTCCCTGGAGTCCCAGTTACCCCACGAGGCTCGGAATTCAGCTTATATGTCCCTGGTCGAGGTATCGTAATGGTCGAGCTGACATTGCAGGAGGTATTCTGAGGAGATAACCGACGGCGGGGATGTTCATCAGGTGCATCATTCCGCTTCTCCACCAGACGATGGATTGTCGGGTATGCCAAATCATGGAAGCCTCTTGTTGAATAGACGGGAGGCTATTTATTTTATCGTTCTAATGATGAGAGAGTACGGATTAGATGATGATAGAACACCGCAACAGATGTCAAGGAAAGCAAGATTGGCAAATAGTTTAGTGTATTCGGCTGACTTATAATATTAATGTAAGCGGTTTATATTATTGGGGTTAAGGGGGGCAATTTGGGATAGATCGAACCATATATAAGTCCACGATTCATTAAGTAGTGGAGCGATGGATGGCTATGGTTTCTTTGTTATGCGCAAAATTCTATTTTTGGAGGAGCTGGTCTTGTGGTAAGGTTTCGTACTAAACGTATATTATCTTTAATGCTAATCGTGAGTTTGCTTGTGACGATGCTGTTGCCAACTCAAGCTATCGCGGCTAATGAGACGGCTATTACCAATCAGAGTGATGGAACGATTTCGAATCAGAGTAAGACAACGATTTCAAATCACTGGGCGGAAGAGGTCTTAAACAAATGGATAGGGCTCGGTTTGCTCAAGGGGGATAAAGATCAAAACTACCATCCGGATAGTCCGATCACCCGGGCTGAATTCGCTGCATTGATTAATAGGGTGTTTAACTTGCCTGAAACTCTGGCTAGCACAAATCCGTTCACGGATGTAGGCGATAAATCCTGGTATTCGCAAGATGTAATCAAGCTGCATTCCGCCGGAATAATTAAGGGAGCAGGTGACAATAAGTTTGAACCAAACAAGCAGATTACTCGCCAGGATGCCGCGGTTATTGTAGCCCGTGCGTTTAAGGTGAAATCAGATTCGAAAACTAGTGAAGGTTTTACAGATTCATCGTCCATTTCTTCCTATGCGGTAGCGGACGTGTTGGCATTGAAGGTCAAAGGTTACGTTAAAGGGAAAGGAAATAATCAGTTTAAGCCCAAAGAGACTACGACACGATCTGAAGTTATTCAGATGATAGACAATGTGATGGGAACTCTAGTAAAGGAGAAGGGCAGTTACGAGTCCGATGTTAACGGAAATCTAGTCGTTAATACGGACGAAGTCGCACTGAAAAATATGGTCGTATCGGGCGACTTGTTCATCACGCAAGGTGTCGGAGAGGGAGAAATCTTACTTAATGGTGTTACGGTTAAAGGATCGACGTACATTCTAGGTGGCGGAAAAAACAGCATCATTATTCGCGATTCCAACCTGACAGGTACTTTAATAGTTGATAAATGGAACTCTCAGATTCGAATCGTAGCTGAAGGAACTACGGTGATCCAAGAAGTTGAAATGCTTTCGGGAGGAATTCTGAAAGAAGAGAATTTGAAGGGGAATGGATTCGTGAAAGTAATCATTCTCGTTCCGAATGATCAAACAAACCCTGCAATCGTTCTTGATGGAGAATTCGATGAAGTCCAGCATGTGACCGGAGCGGTAAGCTTCGAGCTAAGTAAAGATACCAAGGTTCTGGTCATGATATTTAATGCTTCAGCGAGCGTAACCGGCGACGGGGTTATTCAGACTGCCACGCTTAGCGTAAGTGGCGTTAAGTTCAGCAAGTGGCCCAACAAGGTGAATTTTTCAATAAATGTAACGGCTACGATCGGGAAGGAGCTTGTTTCGTCGGATCATCGGAATACAAATCAAGGAGGTAGCGGAGGGGGATTACTGCAGCCAACACCGACTCCGGAGCCAACACCGACTCCGGAGCCAACACCGACTCCGGAGCCAACACCGACTCCGGAGCCAACACCGACTCCGGAGCCAACACCAACTCCGGAGCCAACACCAACTCCAGAGCCAACCGCGATGATTGTTGATTCCGGAATTGCCAACGCCGACATTTTCGTTGATTCCTCAGCGAACGATATGATGGCTCTTGCCGCCAAAGAGCTTCAAGATACGATTAAGATGGTGAGTGGTGCTGAACTTCCAGTCTATAGGTGGAATTCGGAAGCATCTGTAAGCGCGGTGTTATCGGCCGATGAATTGATGATTAAGAAAATTGGACAGTATCCGATTCAGATTCATCTCGTAAATAATGAAGAGACTTCGGTTACCGTTCATTTGCAGTCCAATGATAACGACTCGATAACAGTTAATTTGCCGGAAGAAGTTGAGCTGGGAAGTAATGAGGAGAAAATTGTTAATGGTTTTGTTGAAATTTCGGCAGCTGCGTTGAGCGGCGAATATAAATTAGTTGTTCAAGCAAGCGTATCGGGAGCCCCTCTGAATCCGATGACAATGACTATTCAATATGAACCGAACCTGATCTTGAATTCCGGTTTTGAGCTTACAAATGGAGGTGTTCCGAGCGGATGGTTCTCACCCTCAGCGACAAGTGACGCCGGAGTATCGTTTAGCGGTAACTATTCCATGAGAGTGGATTTAGGAAACTCAGCTTATATGTTTGCACAATCGATTCAAAACCTTATTCTGGAACCTGGCAAGCAGTATAAATTAAGAGCTTTGGTTAAGGGTACCGGAGCGGGAATGATGAATATGGAAATTCATGAGATGTTGTCAAACGGCGGCAGCAATCCCGTCACTAATCGGACGGAAATCACCCTAAGCGACCAATGGAGACTTGTGGAATTGGTCTATACGCCGGCTGCGAATGCGATATACGATTATAATTCGATTTTCTTCTTCATGTCAGGTACGGAATCGTTGTGGATTGATGATGTTTCTCTTATTGAGGTCGTAGAGGAATCTCCCAATCTGATTACGAATTCCGGATTCGAAGTACCTAATCTGGCTGGTTGGTGGGGATTTTCCGGCTATGTTTTCGATGACGAAGAAGTATCGCATAGTGGAGCGCATTCGATGCGCATAGAATTAAACGGTGAAAGCTATATGTTTGCCCAACAAGACTTAATGCTTCAACCAGGTAAGCGGTACAAAGTAAGTGCACGGGTTAAAGCGGAATCGGAAGGCAAGTTGAGTATGTCGATTCATGAATTACAGTCCGGCGGTGGGTCTAACACTGCTGCCAATGTTGATGCTGTTGTAGGTGCTGCTGCTGGAGAAGAGTGGCAGCTAGTGGAAATGGAGTATGCACCGGCTGATGATGCGCAATATGATTCTAATCGCCTTTACATTTTCATGTCAGAAACCGATGTAGTATGGGTCGATGACGTGACGTTAACTGAGATCGTCGAGGCTGTCGACCCGGGTGACAACAACGAGATAAATAATAACAGCGTGCGCATTATTCTGGCGACACCTGATTCACACCCCGGATTGGCAACGCTTTTTGCGGATGATATTGCTTATTTACAGCAATCCGATGGCTTTGCAATCCGACAAGTTGGAGAACTGATTTATATTATCGGAACAGAACCAAAGGGTGTGCTCAATGGCGTATATGATTTTATGGAGAAAAACGCAGGTGTACTGTGGACACGCTCCAATGAAATCGGTACATTATATGATCCACAGCCAACTATCCAGGCACTGCATGTGAATTATAGGGAGAAGTCTCCGTTTCAACTGCGCGGGTGGCATCTTACAGGCTCCGGGGCTCAGGGGCAGTTTCACTCGGATCCTGCTTCGGAAGTGATGATATCACGCAATAAATTGAATGCCAAGCTTGCAGAATTCGGGAATATACATCTTTGGGATTACCACGAAAGTCTGGGAGTGAAGGCTTTTAATATCGGGCATGACCTTGTATACTGGTTGCCAAGTGAAGAGTATTTCGCTACGCATCCGGACTATTTCAATACGGACGCAGAGGGGAATTACATTCCGGGGACGATCGATACTCAAATTAACTTCTATCACCCAGACGTACCGGGAGTGATAGCCGGTCGGGTGAAGGAATACTTAAAAAACAACCCAAGAGAATACGTGGGAATGGGCATTAACGACACTCATTATTGGATGCAAGGCGAATTAAGCAGTTTGCCTTTTGAATTACCGGATGGTACTAAGATTTATCCAGATGAAGCGGATTATAAATCAACCGTATTCTATTCGTTCCTGAATAAGATTGCTGCAGAAGTGAAAAAGACCTATCCGGATGTAAAAATTAATACGTTTGCTTACTTTTTTGCAGAAGTCCCCCCTCGAGTGGAACTGGAGGATAATATTGTCATTGTCTTAGCTCCGATTTCCGGGGATGACCGTTTACCTATTAATACGGACAAGGTAAGTGCCAACAATCAATATGTGCAGAAATTGCAAGGCTGGTTGAAGAAAACAAACAACATCGTCATGTATAACTACTATGGCTCTTTCCCTTCAGCTACCTACGAAAGGCCGATTGCTGAGAAAGTCCAGGCGGATATGAAGTATTACAGAGATTTGGGACTTATGGGTATTCTTCCTGAAAATATTGTGGATGGGTCGGCTCCAAACTGGGGAGTTAATGCCTTGCAGTTCTGGCTGATGCAGAAGCTTTTCTGGAATCCGGACGCTGATCTTGCAACTTTAAAAAACAATTTTATTGAAAAAGCATATGGAGCCGCGGCGGAGCCGATGAGACGGTATTATGATCTGATCGAGCAAGGCTGGGAAAATGATCAGCAGCCAGTAAATTACCTTGTCAGTTCAAAAACGTATATTCGATCGTACGTTATTGAGGCTGGAATTAAGGATGAAGCGCAGACGGCGTTGAATGAGGCTTGGTCATTAGCGGATGAGAAAGCAAAACAGAGAATCGAACCGATAAAGACAACCTTCGAGAATATGATATTACAGTATGGCGAACTGTCTAATTTAAGTGCAAAAGCAATCAAAACAACGGCTAGCAAAGAGGAAATCCTTAGTGGACTGGATTTTAGTCAAGGACCATGGGCAGATGCTGAGCCAGCAACAGATTTCTTCAATATGGGAACGACAGATAGGGCTCCCGTGGAGACCAAAGTACGTCTGCTTTGGGATGAGGAAAATCTCTATGTCGGCTACGAGAATTTTGACGATGACGTATCGAAGATTGTGGCAAGCGATACGGCCCCTGGTGATTGGTGGGCAAGCGGCGGAGATGATGATGTAGAGACATATCTTACCGGAGATTTGACCGGAAACTCTTATTATGTGTTCTTCGCCAACCCTAAGGCTGTCAAGTTCGAATACAGTGGTCCTGTTCAAAACAGCGGCTTTAGTACGCAATGGGAGGTCTATACCAAGGTTGAAGATGACCGTTGGAAAGCGATTAAAGTCATTCCATTTGCTAGTATCAATGTGGATCCAAGTGTGAGCAAAACTCTGAAAGCCTTATTTTTTCGGGAGTATCACGGCAAGGAAGGATTTTTCAGCTGGGGAGGCGGAAGCGTATGGAGCTGGGCCGACTTCAAACCGGTTACTCTCGAGGAATAAAATTGATTCGAGTGAAGATGAGTGAATTTAGCTGATTTGTGATCGATTCAGTTCGAAACGAGTGGTAAGTTAAAAACAATGCACTAAAGTTTCTAGATCAATCCAATAGCGCATCTCTCTTGCTGATATCAAGGGGGATGCGCTATTTTTTGGTAACCATTCGATAATTGAGCAACAAATATCAAGGAAAGCAAAATTGGCGAATATCTTTGCCATTCTGGAGATCTTACAATAAAAGCGATTAAAGATTGATCAAAAATTGATCAATACTTTAACACAAAAAGGAGTGATTTACGATGAAGAATAAGTATAAAATCGTTTCGCTTATCTTTTCGTTAACCTTGCTGCTAATTTTTTAAATCCCCTCAAACGGTATCAGCCTCATCCTCAGGTTCAACTAGCGATGGAACGCTCACCGTCGACGGACAGCCCATTTTCCCATTCGGTTTTTATGAAGTTGCCTGGGGTCAAATCCCTTGGCATACAAATGACTACACGGTTGAGTCGGATGTGGCGAGCTTTGCGAGAGTTACCAATATGAAAGGCGTTAGGTTAAAAATACTTGAAGCGAATATGGCTCAGAATTATTTTGGCATTGTTGAACTAGAGGTGAATGACGGATCAGGACCGAACCAGGCTACATCTGCTGCCGCAAGCGCGACAAGCTTGAATTCCGACCCGAATCACTCTTCTGCAGATGGGGTAACGGGCTGGACGAAAGTGGCAAGCTCATACAAGATGCCGGCGGGTAAGCTTTCCGCGGATATGAACCAACTAGCTGCAGATGGCTTTAACGTTATGCACCCTTCAGCTGCCTCAGGGAATGGCTTCGACACGAGCTTCGTCGATGATGCTGGCGTAAAAGGAATTAAGCTTATACCGGAAAATATAGCTACACTTGTTAATTTAATTTTATTTCACAATTGAAAAATAAGCCTGCTATTCTAGGTTGGAGCATTTGCGACGATTGCGATCCTTATAACGATCCTTCAACAGTTCAAAGCTATCAAGACGCGGTTAGGGCTATTGATTCTAACCATATTACTTATGGAGCCGGCGCTCATTATACGTATGAGCCGGGATACAACGTTGGAACTTATGTGAATACTCTCGATTCGATGGGGTGGGAGATGTATCCGATCGGTACCAGCATACTTATGAATACCGTATACGCTGCGATGAAGGATACGGCTGATGCCTTTAGAGCCGCGGGGAAACCTGAAGTGGAAATATGGTTTCAAGGTGGACTGACTTTTTAACAACAGACGGAGAGAAGGAATATAGAAATCGTGACGAAGAATTTTTAGATGATGGTATATCTTCAAGGTCAGAGCTCACAATTGTTTGGGAAAAGGGCTGGCAAACCCTAATTGATACATTAACTGGTTTAAGTGAGAAAGATTTATTAAAAAAAATATATATTCGTGGAGAAGGTCATTTGGTAATAGAGGCTATTGAGAGGTAAATGGCACATTATTCTTATCATGTGGGACAAATTGTTTATATTGGTAAACAAGTAAAAAATAATAAATGGGAAAGCCTCAGTATACCAAAGGGAAAATCTGAAGAGTATTTAAAACAAATGCTTGATAATCACCGAGAGTAAACAATCAAAAAAGAGGGGGCTGTCAAATCGTAGTTTTGTTGAATGAGTTATAAATTTTACATTTTAAAGTAAGAGCATTTCTTTTAATGAGAAATGCTTTTTTTCTTATTAAAACAATATTAATTTATTGTTTAACGATAAATAATGTGGTAAAGTTAAAACTGTCATTACATAAGTGAGGTGCAGTTTATGATAAGAGGAAAAACACTCTTTTTGAAGATAGCTGTTATTCTTATTGGAATCCCAATTCTCGCTTTGTGCATATTTTTAGTGCCTAAGATCGGGAATTTTGCTGGTGAATTGTATCCAGAAACGGCTTATATGAAATCTCTCGTTTTAATCGATATGTACGCAGCAGCGATTCCTTTTTACATTGCTCTGTATCAAGCTTTTAAACTTTTAAGCTATATTGATAAGAATCAAGCGTTCTCGGAATTATCGGTAAAAGCATTAAAGAATATAAAATACTGTGCCTTCACAATCAGTACCTTGTATCTGCTAGGTATGCCACTCTACTATCTCATGGGGAAGAGAGTTGACCCTCCAAGTTTTATCCCAATGGGATTGGTCATTATTTTAGCCTCTATGGTGATCGCCGTTTTTGCTGCTGTTCTCCAAAGACTTTTACAAGAAGCTATTAATATAAAATCAGAAAATGAATTAACGGTCTGAGGTGGAGCACATGGCAATTATTATTAATATTGATGTGATGCTAGCAAAACGAAAAATGAGCGTAACGGAGCTTTCGGAGAGGGTTGGAATTACTATGGCGAATCTTTCCATTCTGAAAAATGGGAAAGCAAAAGCGGTTCGTTTTTCAACATTAGAAGCGATATGTAAGACTTTGGATTGTCAGCCAGGTGATGTTTTGGAGTACAAAAGCGACGAAGACACTCATTAAAAACAGAGAGAATTTCCCCTGGCTGCCAGGAAAAAACACTATGTGACCGCCAGAAGAGTGAGCGATTAAGAAATAGATTTTGGTAAAAAGTACATCCGGACTTTATCATCGGCCGGGTGAGGTTTCATTCAAGAACCTGTCCAGTTTTTGTTTACATGCTATTGATGACCATGATTGGAGATCGTGATTTCAACATCCTTTATTCCAAAATGGGACAAGGTCTTAGTTAAAGCACATTTCATTTTATTCCTCGTTGCCGGATCAACCTGATCCGCATCTACATAAATCATGGCATCTCCGTGATGTTGATCAAAGTTTACATATCCTAGTTTGGAAGACAAAGGAAACGGGTTTTCATAACCGTTTATTTGGGCATCTAACAACAGACTGATAACAGTAATTCGAGGTGCTTTCACTGATGTTTTATTATGATAATGTATTTCCAGGGGCATGATTTCTTTATTCTTATACAAATAAATCGTGTAGGTTTCAATCGTTTCTTGGTTACTCTCGAACTTCTCGGTCAATTGCAGAACGTTATGGTGTAACTTTTCGATCATTTCCACCATTTCTCCTGTCTCAACAAATCCTTCCATGCGGTATAACTCATTTGCTTCCTGATCTAAAAAAAGTGTCGTAGGATTTTTCTTGATTCTATAATAATTGGTGATGTCGGTCATGATTTCAACATAGATCGTTTCAATTTTAATCTGTGGATATCTGTTCTGGATTTCACTCAACACCGTCCCCATCGATCTTCCCATTGGGCATGCACTCAAAGTAAATAACATCATTTTTTGAACCCTACTCCCCATTTCCATTCCTCATTTCTTTTTTATTAATTTATTTTCGACATTGTTTTTTTCATCATGTCATAATTAATAGCACCTTGAAAGATCTCCTGAATGATGCCTTCTGAATCAATCATATAAGACGTTGGGTAAGCAAAAATTTGGTACATGCTGGCTTTATTTCCCTCTGCATCCATCACAATTGGAAACGTAAGAGCGAAATCTTCAACAAAAGCCGTTACATCACTTCGTTTCTTTTCCGTATTGGTTAAATTCACGGCCAGTACAACAACATCTTTCTCATTATCCTTATAAAATTTTTCCATGTGCGGCATTTCTGCCCTGCAAGGAGGGCACCAAGTCGCCCAAAAGTTTAAAATCAATTTCTTACCTAAGAAATCTGAAAGTTTTACAGGACTCCCACTTAAATGTAGCAACTCAAAATCAGGTGCTTTGTTTCCTTTTTTTATTCCCACCTCCGCATCTGCCTTATTCTGTTGCTGATTCATGGTTTCTGCTTGTTTTGAATTTTTTGTTGTGTAATCATAAGTTCCCCAAATGACTAAAACCAGTACAGCTATGATCGCTACCACATTTTTTCGCATAAGGCACCTCCACTTAATAAGTAAATGTCGAAAACTGCGCCAACCAAGCGCTCATTTTTTGTAATTGTCCCGTAAATAGCAATAGCCCCATCCCAACTAGGATCCACCCATTAATGACGGAGAGAACAGGTAACCATCGATTGATTTTTTTTAAAATTCCCAATGAATAAGTAAGCATCAAGGATAAAATAAGAAAGGGAATTCCTAAACCAATGGAATAAAAAAATAATAAGAACATGCCTCTATACAGGGTTTCTGACGATCCGGCAAGCAGTAAGATGGAGGATAATGCCAACCCCACACAAGGAGTCCATCCGGAACCAAAGGCCAGCCCTAGAATAAAAGAACTTACATTTCCCTTTTTTGAAGTATTGGTATTGATGAAATTCTTGTTGAACATAAGAAAGCGCAAAGTCAGCACCCCTGCCATCTGTAGACCAAAGACAATGATGAGCAAGCCGCTTATTTTTTCAACCAAGTTTCTGTTACCGGCAAAAAATTGACCGATGAAGCTGGCAGAAGCGCCCATAGCCACGAATACCACACTGAATCCTAGAATAAAGCTAATGGATCTGATCAATAGCAATCTTTTCTCCACATTTATTTTATTTTCTTGTACGAAGGATCCGGTTAAATGGGATACATAGGCCGGAATGAGCGGAAATACACAAGGAGAAAGGAAAGAAAGAATACCAGCTATAAGAGCTACGAATATCGTTGGACTATCCATCAATGAACCTCCTTCACTTTTTGCTTGCTCAAAACGAGATCTATACCTAAAGTAATGATAAAAACGATGAAAAGGATCATCTGTTCCTTGGTGAATCCCAAAACAAAAAATGTTCTCTCTTGCTGGGCGAAGAAGATACCGATCAACCCTAAGCTATACCAGATCAAACATTGGTTTAAAACGATCGGATTGCCGACAGCTTCTTTTTTTGAATGCAACAACAAAGCGAATGTCATATTTAATAAAGCGTACAGGATATGGATCATGGGATGGGCGCTTTCGATTGTCAAAAGTAAAAGATGATAGATGCTGCTGCCAGCTAGCCATCCTACGCCCATCACATCCAGGTTCACCATGATGGAAGTGCCGTCTTTCCGTGTGCGAATCCCCAGAAATAGGATCGAGATGGATATGGCTATAGCGATTCCCCGATCCCCGCCGTTAAAATAAAGAAGAGACATCGGATATTGAATAACGGAAACGGGATCAAAAATGATTAGACTGAGTTTCCATGTGAAAAAGCCAAGGATGAATGCATGAAAAAATTTATCGCTGGTATTTCCCTCTACACTTGCCTTACTCAAACGGTATTTCAATGCCAAATAACCTGTAAATGCTGACAATATAAAAATAAGTAGTTCGAAATTCAGAAGTAATGGCCCTAATTGTATGACATTCAAAACTCTACCTCCCGTTCTCCCTTCTGAACAAATCGTATCAATCCATTGTTAAGATTCGTTAAAGCTGAAATTCAATCGCAGTAGGATGAGAATCAAAGTCCGGTTTTCAACCGATAATGATGAACGGCGGGAGGCTTTGCACGAATCGCCAATTACGTTCGAACGGTCAGACGACAAAAGAAGAATGTCCTGTTTGTGGATGGGGGTGACATATTTCATGGAACGTCGTCTGCCTTCGATGATAGAGAAATTACGGGGAGAAGAACGTGTTGATCTTGTCATTGTAGTAAGTCATATGGGGCTGCCCCTAGATGTAAAGTTAGCCTCTCTCATTAATGGAATAGACGTCATATTAAGTGGCCACAGTCACGACCGCATCACAAGACCTATTCTTCAGAGCGGATGCATTATCATTCAATCCGGGGCTAGCGGTTCATTCTTGGGCAGACTCGATCTTACTGTGGAAGGGGGACGTATCACGGACTTTAAACATCAATTGGTGTTTTTATCTACCGAGGAATACGAAGAGGATCAGGAAGTGGCACAATTGGCCGTAGAATTGCTAAACCCTTTTCGTCAGCAACTGGATCCCGTCGTTGGAGAAATCTCCACTCCCCTGCATAGGATGACCTTGAACGAATCACCGATGGATCGACAGATCACGGACGCATACCTTCATCACATGGATGCCGATATTGCCCTTTCTCATGGATGGCGATATGGCGCTCCGATTCTTCCGGGTCCCGTAACGGTGAAGGATTTATATCAAATCATCCCGACTAATCCGGAATTGTTCACATTGGAACTGGACGGACTGTCCATATTGGAAGCATTAGAGAACAATTTGGAACAGGTTTATGCTAACGACCCGTTCCAACAAAAAGGAGGTTATGTACTCCGTTCTTCTAATATTGCAATGGCTTATAAGCCATATAATCCAAAAGGGTATCGCATTCAACATATTGAAGTAAAAGGGGAAAACCTGCAACTCGATAAAATATATCGACTAGTCGCAGCCGGTCAGCAAATTTTAAAGCCATACGCGACAAAACATAAACCAATAGGGGTCCATTCGCATGACGTATTATCGGAATACTTCTCTGCCTCCAGCAAAGTTAATGTGGATAATCGTCCTCATATTTTTACCATCTAATTGAAACGAACCTGCTTCGCCAAGAGTCAATCCTGTGATGCATGGGAGGATGGAATCGTAAACCAAAAGGAATGCTCATGACCATTAGAAACTAAACCAATCTCCCCACCATGCTGCTGCACAATCTCTTTGGCTATGGCTAATCCCAATCCAGATCCTCCCGTATCGCGATGCCGAGAAGGATCGATCCGGTAGAAGCGATCAAAGATATGGTTTGCTTTTTCCGATGGGATCTGTTGTCCCTTATTCGTAATGGTCGTACGGTATTCGTTTTTTACAGTCTCTCCTGTCATGCGAATCAACCCGCCACGATCATATTGGATCGCGTTTTTCAACAAATTGGTCATCACCTGTCTTAATCCGAATGCATCTCCCAGTACCTTTCCTGGTTCCAAGTTGATTTCACATTGAATATTTTTGTTGTTCAGTTCAAGTTCGAAACCCTGAAAACTGGATTGTACGATTTTGTCCAAATCGATCAAATGCCACTGAGGTTTGTTCAGTCTCTTTGTTTCCCAAATGGCAAGTTGATGCAACTGATCCACAAGCCGGGTTAAATGTATGGATTCATCATGTAAAGAACGGTAAAGTTCCGGTTCGCCTTGAATCACACCCGAGCTTAACGCTTCCAAGTAGCCGTTAAGATTACTCAGTGGTGTACGCAATTCGTGTGAAATATCACTTAACATCTGTTTTCTGCTCTCTTCCGTTTGCCTTAAAGTCGATATCATTTGATTAAAATGACGACTTAATTGACCGGTTTCATCTTTAGAAGTGACTTGAATCGGATCCGGGTATTCCCCTTTCGTCATTAATCGAGTCGATTTCAATAGGTTTTGAAGAGGAATGAGGATTCTCCGCATTAATAAGTAATAGATCAATGCAGCCACGATGACTGCGATCAGACTGGCACGTAATAAATAAAAATGCATCGTACTGTTGAAAAAGTTTTGCTTCTCCTCGCCAATGAATTGATACTGGCCCACTAGCAGGCAGGCAAAATCCTTCACAGAAACACCTACCAGCCAAATCACGATCCCGACCACCATTCCGTTAATAATCATGATCTTCCATATAATGCTCTTTTCCCAAAAGAAAAACCATTCTTTCTTAAAATGAGACAAAACGATACCCCATTCCTCTGACCGTTTCTATAAACTCGGGTATTCCCTCGAATTTTTTGAGTTTCTCCCGGAGTTTACTCACATGGACATCCACAGTACGTTCAATAACAAATTTCTCATCATTCGGATATAATTCCTCAAGGATCTGTTCTCGAGTTACGATTTGATTGGGATGCTTCATTAAATAATACAACAAACGAAATTCGTGCTGGGTCAAAGAAATAAGTTCACCACGATACTTTGCTTCGCCACGTATCGGTTTCACCGTTAATCCCTTATAACTAATCTTACTGCATCGATGGGCTGTACGTCTTAATACCGTTTCCACTCGCACCACTAATTCTTGCGGGCTAAACGGTTTTGTGACATAATCATCCGCACCTAGTAGTAGTCCTTTAATCCGTTCTTGTTCATCTACTTTCGCGGTAAGAATAATCAGGGGTACATCGCTTTTCATTTCCCCACGGATCCATTGACACAAAGCTTCTCCGCTTTGTCCAGGCAGCATCAGATCCATGATGACAAAACAAGGATCATACCTTTCAAACATTTGCTGTCCTACGACTCCGTCCTCAGCCTCCCACACTTCAAAACCGGCCTTTTCAAGGTAAATTTTAATTAATTGCCGAATTTTGCGATCATCTTCGACAATCAGGATCGTTTTTCCCTTTGACTTCACACCTAACCAACTCCAGTTTCTCCACTTATTCCACCTGTTTCATGATTTCATCCATCATATCATACGTCATCGGACCTACAATTTTTTGTTCAATCCTTCCTTTCGAATCCAAAATATAGGTTGTAGGAATAGTGGTTACCTGATACAGATCAGCCACTTGAGATTTTTCATCCAGCACAACCGGAAACGTTAACTCATAGTCCGCAATAAATCCAGGTATATCTTTTCTATTTTTCTCTGCCTGTGTTAAGTTTATTGCAAAAACTGCAACTCCCTCAGTTTTGTGATCTTTATAGAAGGACTGCAAGTGCGGCATTTCTGCTATACAAGGCGGACACCAGGTCGCCCACATATTTAGTATGACCTTTTTTCCCCGATAATCGGAAAGTTTCAGGTTTTCACCTTCAAGCGTTGGTAAAGTAAAGTCTGGAGCTATGTTTCCTTTTTCCAATCCAACGGTCTCATTGCTTTCCATTTCTTCTGTCCCCGATTGTTCCGTTTCCGCATGATTTAATGGTTTGATATTATTCTTGTTTATATCGTATACGCCCCAAATAACCAGGCCAAGCAACATAAGAATTACAATTGTTTTTTTCATGTTTGAATCCCCTTTTCGCTTTTCGTTTATCGTACCTGCGAAATGTTAAGATTCGTTAAAGCGGGGGTAAGACCCCAAGCATTGATCACCTTCGAGCTTGATTAAGCTATACCAAAATTATTATTTAGGCTCTTCGGATTTCCTTTAAGCTCCTTGCCATATTGATCATAGTACTTTGAAATTCTTTACCTACTGGATAATAGAACATTAAATACTTTGGTCCCACTTCGTGGACGCCGCCATCCTACGCGAACCCGAAGAGATTTGTTGAGCGTGACGTCACGGTCGGCTCCGAAAATCATCTCAACGAGGTCAACGACAAAACCTGTCATTTTGTCTCCCGTCTCTGATCGCTCACAAACGGCTTAATAACTCTCGTTTAAGGCCTGCATGATCTCTCATTATAGAAAGCCACATGATCTCTTTGTGTTATGAAGTGTTTGATCACCAAAAAGAAAAGTGCTGCCTTTGTGTTTTTTTGTTAAGCTTGTCAATTCATGCTGTAAGTCTCTTTTGTATGCCTTTAACGCATTGACGTGTAAAAAATAGAATGAAATACTAGGGTTACCCTTGAAAAAGGAATAAACAGGAAGAGGTGAGTGATGCAGTGCGTCGATTCAATCTTCACAGCTTGTTTATTTGTATGACGGCCACCTGCCTACTTGTAAGCGGTTTATGGTTTAGCCCGGTTCGAGTTGCGGCGGCATCCAGTATTTCGCTGAATTCGCATCAAGATGGTAGCCCCGTTCAAGATAGGATAGTGCGCCTTGAAGGGTCGTATACTTCGGTATATGATCTGTCTATCGTCATTAACGGGAACCTGATCGATCGGGTACACACACTCGATACAGGAATGGAGTCTGGCAAATGGTACTACGATCTGGAAGCATTAAACTATGATGGTCCGATTGAAGTCGTCGTCATCGGCTCGGATTCTGCAACGCGCTATGGCGTCTGGTCTCCGATGATTACACTCGACGCGGACTATTCCAAGGTGAGCAAGCCACAAGTCGAAATCATTAACCCCAAAGATAAGGAAATAGTTAATGCTGACACTACAGTTCAAATACAAGCCCTAGGTAAAAATGACATTAAAAAAGTTGAAGTAAGAATCAATGGCGGCGCCTGGAAGACAGCGGCGGGTGAAGGGAAGCTCTATGAAATGAAGTGGAATACACGTCCGCTTGGTGAACGGGTTAGCAGCATCGAGGCACGAGCAACGGATGTGTATGGAAATGTTGGTAGGAGCTTAACGACTTACGTCTCGACACAAGGCACAGAAAAACCAGCGCAATCAGTCCAAAAGCAGGATAGGGCGATGTGGATATGGGAATCGGAATCCTATCCGCTTGTTATGAATCCAAGATCTCGAACAGTCCTCCATGCGATGGCGACAGATACGTCTACGTTCGGACAAGATCCGATCACAACCTTATACCTTGGCGTGGATAAGTTTGAAGGGACAGATATGTTGGAGGACGAACGAGGAAAGGTTAGGGACTTCGTAAAATGGGCACATAAAGAGGGCTTTCGGGTACAGGCACTGATCGCCGGAGGAACGAGACCCCCTTATTTCGGAGCATACGAGAGGTACAGGGAACCGGCGCTTCGAGAATTCGAGAAGGTGCTTAATTATAATCTTTCCTCCGATCCCAAGGAACGATTTGACGGCGTAAACGTTGATGTGGAACCGTACATCGCGGCAGATTTTAAGACGGACACGCCATCAGTGCAGATTCAATACTTGGATTATTTGGAGACCATTCTTGAACGAAGGGATGCTTCGGGATTGGATCTGCCCGTTGGTCCGGCGATCCCCCGCTGGTACGATACCTCGGACAACACAAAAGCCATTCCGTGGAAGGGCGTAACAAAGCCGCTTAGCCAGCATATCCAGGATATCGCGGATTACATTGCTATTATGGATTACCGGGATCAGGCGGAAGGTTCAGTCGGCATCATCGATCAGGCAAGGGATGAGCTGGAGTATGCCAACGCGATCGAAAAAAACAACTCAGTTGTAATTGGCGTAGAGACTAAAGATATAGCAGACGGCGGAGATCCTGAGATGATTTCGTTTCAAGAAGAAGGCAGGACTTTTATGGAAGCCGAGCTCGATAAGGTGTACGCTGCCTTCGAAGAAAACCCGGCCTTTGCCGGTATAGCACTACATCACTATGAAGATTTGCAGAAGTTGCCGACCGAATGGGGACCGGAAGCAGTAAGCTGGCAGGCGCCGGCAGACCAAATACCTCCTGGCGCTGTAAAGGGAACTCCTCAAGCATCCGCATTCAATTTCCAAACGGTTGATCTATCCTACGGACCTGCAACGGATAATCGGGAGGTCGACGAATACCGCATTTATCGTGGCACCGAGCCAGATTTCCCAGCAGACGAGGCGCATTTGGCCGGAACATCGCGAGGGCTATCCTATACGGATAAGGGGCTACTTCCCGAGACAACGTATTATTATAAGGTTGCCGCCGTAGACAGTAGTGGCAATATCGGAAAAGCATCGAAGACGACGTCCGCGACGACGGGGATAACGACTCTTAAACCGCTGGTCATTGATAAGATGGAAATTGTATATGAGCAGTCCCGGGCAAAGGCGACGCTGTTAGCCTCGTATTGGAATACGGGGGAGACGGTTGCCGTAACTGTACACGGCCGATTCACCTTTAAGGGCGGAAAATATGTAGACGTTGCTACAGACGAAAGCGGTGTGGCAACTGCGCTCTCCGAAGGCCTCGCTTACGAGTCGGGGAAGGTTGGGTTCCTCCCTAAGCGGCTGACGGCAGAAGGTTATTATTGGGCTTCCGCTTACGACCGAGTAAAGGCGGCAGAGACGGAATGGAGCTCGAGTAATGAATAGAAAGGGGAAGTCAATTGCGTCGTAATCGAAAGATAATCGTAAAGGTGCTCAGTCTGCTTTTCATTTCCTCTCTTCTTTTACCGACTGCTTCCGCGAACCCCAGTTGGTGGGCGGACGGACAAGATGCAGCCTCGGATGCCCGTGCGGTATGGGTCTATTTCTCCAATGAGTATAGTGCCTTGTTTAATACGGAAGAGAAGACGGTTGCGGAAGTACAGGAAATGAAGGACAAAAATATCGATATCATCATCGCTTCATTGACGGCTGCCGATATGGACGGGCTTTTAAACCAGAGCGCTGAAAGGACGAAACGGCTACAGCAGCTTATCAATGCGGCTGCATTCTACGGGATAACGGTTTATGCTGGGTACTGGGAGGATCGTTTCAACGGTTCGGAAGATCAAATGGGTAAGTACACGAAAGTGGATTCCGTTCTTGCCTTTAACGAACAAAACGGCTCCGGCAATGCTGATTTTGTGGGGGTCGTCACCGACTACGAAATGCACGGTACCGACCGGACCAAGGAGCGGTTCGAACAGTGGCGGCAGTTTCACCTCAATCTTCGAGACCGTATTGGCTCTAGTCCCCTTAAGTTGTTGCCGACAATCAGCGAGCCGGACGATATGATCGCTAAATGTACGAATTGTGATTCGAGTTGGAAGCAGAGTAACGGTATCACAGGAACTAACCCATATACTGGTGACGTGAAGTTCTTCTCCTCCTTCAATGGGGAAACTTATGCTGACGGATTGATTGGGATGTACTATTACGGGAGCCCGGCAACGATTCTCGCGAGGGCCGAGGATGATATCGGTGAAGCGAACGCCATGTCCTTACCCGTGCCGATAATCGTAGGAATAAGCGCTGGAACGAATTCTATCGACCCCACGCTTTTGACGCATCGAGATATCAATGATGCGGTGGCTAGGGTCGAAGCGAAGCGAGTTCAATTTCCTGATGGCGTCCTTGGAACGATGTTTTGGAAGTGGGATCAACCTGGTGACAGCGATGACGAGTACAAGGGCGTCATGTCCAATAATTATGACGTGACGGAGGACGCCTTTGTTCGAAGCGGCTCTTTTGCGGGAACAAATTACGGCTCTTCCTCCGTAGTTGAAGTAAAAGATGCCCCAAGTGGCACCGCCGGTGCCGATTATGACCGCATTGGCTACCTGAAATTTAATTTTGACGCTTACAGCGGTTCGTCCGTGTCGACAGCTACCTTATACTTTTATGTAAAAAACGATGTAACCGACCCGCAGGTTAGCAATGTACCTGTTACGGTTCAAGGATTGGTGGACGATAACTGGTCCGAGAAGACAGTGACTTGGGATAGCAGACCGGGAAGTACCGGTGGCTCCGTGCTCGGTTCCGTCTCCGTTGCTTCAGCTGGTTGGTACAGTATTGACGTGACGGACTATATAAACAATGGGATGACGGATCGAACAGTAACCTTCCGAATATCCGATGATGCTACGCTCGATAGGCTGGTTTCCATTGAAGCAAAAAATGGCGCAGCAAATGGAGCCTATCTGAAATTGACCCCATAAGTAGAAAAAAGAACCGCTTGGCGCGGTTCTCAGGCTGTCGAGAAACCTCGACAGCCATTTTTACATTTATGTAATTTAATCAATTACCGCGTTATATAACAATTACGGATGGTGTTGATCGCGTTACGTACTCCTAAAGCTAAACAAACTGCCTTTGAATTAAAGCCTTGCCCGCAGATGGATCACTCCACCATTAGTTGGAGCCGCCGGAAACGATAGCATTCCTGTAGAGCGTTAAATTTCCGCTTTGCAAAAAAACGAGCGCCTCGGTACGATGGGAGTACGCAACGGGTCATAGCCCTTTAAATCCCATCATCCAGGAGGACGCTCTACTATGAAGTTTAAATCGCAGGACAAACAAAATCAACTCATTGAAAAATTACCGCCCAGCATCTGGTCGTCGGGATCGACATCGCCCAGCAAACGCACGTCGCTCGCGGGGCTACATTTAGGCGAAGATAGTTCCGGCAAGCATAAGGGTCAGGTTCGGATTACCAAACGAGGGCGCTCCGGTCTTCGAAAGTTCTTGTACTTAGCTGTAGTGCACTTAGTTGTAAACAATGAAGAATTTCGAACGCTCCACCATTACTACACTCGAACTAAAAAGATGAAAAAGGTACATTCTATCATAAAACTATGTGGGAAGCTGGCACGAATTCTGGTAGGCATTGTTCGTCAAGAACAAACTTACATTCCTGAGAAAGTTGTTACTGCTACAACTGCAGCTTGAGTAGAATGCGCTTAATAATAACGCAAATTGGCTTGTTCGCAGGATTTCAGACAAAGAAAGCACCCGAGTACTGAATTCTCATTCCTTAAGGGCACAGACCCGTGAACGAAGCAGATCAGCCTCCATCCCTTGGATAGGTGTAACGATGGAATGACAGGGTACAATGACCCGTTGAGTCATGGGAGGGAGAACCACCGAGGGCAGCATGGAGCAGTGTGCAGGATATGGAACGATATGGGAATTGATGGATATCCCTCTGTTCCCGCATGCCCTCATGTTTCTAGGGGACTCCCACCACTATCTGATTCTTTCGTTCACCACTTCTATGAGATGTGAAATCCTGCGAACAAGCGAGCATACGTAAGAAAATCTCATCATTCTGAGGGAGGAATGAAAGGGCATAGACCCGTTGAGACATGGGAGTGAAAACCTCCAGGGGCGGCGTGGAGAATACGTGCAGTAAATGGAAGGAAATGGGGTTTCCAACCTCCCGCTCTATTTCCTCACGCCTTCATGTTGTCTAGGTCTATTACGTGGTCATTCTTACTATCTTTCTATATTTCATACAAGGGTGAAATCCTGCAAATAAGCGAGCATTCGTGAGAAAACCGAATCGTACTGAGGGAGTTCAATAAAAGAAAGAAGCAGCCGATTAACGTGGATCGGCTGTTTTTGTTCAACTAACGAGCAGGATAATAATAAAAATTCAACTCTTAAAGACTGACATACAGTTGTCAGTATCTCACATCTATAATAAAGCTTAGAATTACATGAATTGATTAGAAGGAGGCTTTCATAAATGGCTCAATCCAAACAACAACTGGAAAGTAAAGAAACTACGCCCAGCGAGATCCGGCCGTTCCGCATCGAAATTCCTCAGGCAGACCTTGAAGACCTGCGAGAACGACTTGTCCGTACCCGTTGGCCTGCCCAATTGCCCGGGGCCGGGTGGAACCGTGGGATACCGGTTACTTATCTTAAAAATCTTTCTGAGTACTGGCAGTCCGATTATAACTGGCGTCAAAACGAAGCCAAGCTCAATGAATTTCCACAATTCATTACGGAGATCGATGGCCAGACTATCCACTTCCTACATGTAAGGTCGCCCGAACCTAACGCTCTTCCATTGATTATCACGCACAGCTGGCCGAACTCAGTCGTCGAATTCATGAAAATAATAGGTCCACTGACTAATCCAAGGGCACACGGTGGAGATCCGGACAAAGCTTTCCATGTGGTTGCGCCTTCTATCCCCGGATTTGCCTTTTCGCAGTTTTCCGAGCCAGCTGACGAAACACCATGGAATATCGCGCGAGTCGCCAGAACCTGGGCAGAACTGATGCGGAGACTAGGATACGATCGCTATGGCGCTCACGGCAATGACGCGGGTGCATTGATCTCCCCGAAACTTGCAGTCATGGATTCTGAGCATATGATCGGTGTTCACATTACCGGAGGGCTAGGCATCCCCACAGGCGATCCCGACGAACTGGAGGATCTGACAGAGGAGGACCGTGTAGAATTAGAACAAATGGCAGAACTTTTCGCCGGAGGAAGTGGCTATGCCTCGTATCTTACCCATCGGCCACAAACGCTCAGTTACGGGTTTAATGATTCTCCAGTCGCTCAACTAGCCTACCTTGTAGAAAGGTTCAAAGAGTTCGATGGTTGGCCGGGTGCCGGATTTGAACCGCCTAGTGAACCTATCGACAAAGATCAACTGCTCACGAATGCAACATTATACTGGCTGACAAGGACAGCAGGGTCCTCGTCTTGGACTTATTATGAAGGTGCTGCAGGCATGCCAACTGATCAAACCAAAGTGCCGACTGGAGTTTCCCATGGAGGAGGTCCTGTATTCCGTCGCCTGGCCGAACGAAAGAACAAAATCGTTCACTGGTCGGATAAAAAAAGCGGCAGCCATATGGTTGCTATGGCAGTACCGGAATCACTCGTTGATGATATCAGGGAGTTCTTTAGTAAGCTACGCTAGTTCAAAGGGTTTTAAGGATATGGAAGATCGGATCAATAATTCAGGAATAAATAGTGCTTTTCCTATAAAGTGTTGCATTAAGTTATATAAATTGTCGAATTACTCAATTTACTTTATTAAGCTCCCTCGAAATGATTCAGTTTCCTCACTCGGATTCATGAATTCGCAGGATTTCATCCTTTAGTTAAAGTGAAGAAGAGGATGATGAAGAAGGCTGTGGCTGGGGGATGGAGAATTAGGCGTGGGGAAATAAAAGGTGAGTAGGAATCACCCATATTGTTCCATAATTCGCACGTCTCCACTTCGCTCTAGCGATTCACGCTCCCATGTCTCAACGGGTCATAGCCTTTCATTCCTTTGTCACATCTTAACTAAGGGGTGGAGGTCGGTCTTTCTAACGGAACGGGTCCGAGCCCTTTGCGTAACATCTCCCGATACTCCGTGCATCTTGTTATCCTGCGAATGCATGAGCCGATGAGGATTGATTTTATGCTGCTTGCGGGAATACCTTAATAGGTTCGTAAGCGAGACTGCTTTTAGCCAAAGCGACTAGCATTCGCGCTACTTTACCAATTAATTTCATAATGGATTTCATCTTTTTCATTTTCTTTTCCTCTACATTGTAACGATGTAACGCTCGAATTTCTGGATTTGTCATGACCATACTCATCGTCATGAGATAAAGAAAATGACGCAAACATGACCTTCCTCGTTTGCTGAGCACCATCTTTCCTCGCCATTTTCCAGAGCTGGCTTCAGCTAGATTTAACCCAGCATGACGAAGTAAAGCATTTCCGTGTGTATATCCACTTCGATCACCAGCCTCACCGAGTACACCAGCTCGATTCGTAACATAGATACCTCGTATTTCAAGAAGCTTTTGTGCATAAGGAACACGTTCAAGAATGAGGTGGAGCTCATGCTCAATTTGTTCAAGCTGGCGCTGGGCCAGGTCATATTCTTCGAGCAACTGCCCAAGATGGAGCTTGTATGCGTGGAGTGCCTGAGTGGCACCCACACTGGATTTGGCAAGTGAAAGGAGTAACTCAGCACGTTTAACTCCAGCATGACGCTTTACATATTGCTTCCAACCGCTTATGACCTGTTCCGTATTTAACAGACGGATTTCTTTTGGCAAGGGAAAGAGTCTGAGTGTGGCGATTGCACGGGTGCAGGTAAGGATTTTAAAGACCTGACGAAGTTCAGGAAAGACAATATCTACCCAACGATGAATCTGATTAACCGCAGCATTGAGGCGCTTGGTAACCGTTTCTCGGTTAGCCATTAGAATACGCAGTTCCTCGTAAGTTTCGGGGTGAAAACGAACAGGGAGTAGTACCCGTTTTTGACCATGTCTGCAATGACAAGTGCATCTTTATGGTCACTTTTAGACGGTGTATGATCTCGGTTTTCCTTGTTCTTTTTGACGAGATGAGGATTAACCAGAACGGGCTCCATGCCTTGATCGAGGAGCCAATGTGCCAGGCCAAACCAGTAGTGGCCAGTGGGTTCCATACCTACGATGACGCTGCTAAGCTTGTAAGATTTGAGTAGATCTTGGATCCAGCGTCCGAACAAATTGAACCCTTCACGATGGTTACCAAACTCGAGTGGAGCTCCCAGAGCAATCCCACGAAAGCTCACAGCGCGTGCTACATGGACTTGCCTATAACCAAGTGGTTAACGGTAATATTTTCAATGAGTTGATTTTGCTTATCTTGTGCCTTAAACTTCATAGTAGAGCGACCTCCTGATGGGCTTTTTGAGGCTTTTGACCTCGTGCCGTAACCCCATCATACCGAGGCGCTCCTTTTTGTTCAAACGCCTAATTATTCGTATTACAGGAATTCTAACGGGCAGGATAGCGTAGAAAAATTTACATAAAGAGGATATTACTGTCCTTTACATTAGGAGATGAAGCTAAATATATAAGTTGGTTTTTCCCGTTGCTGCTCGTTGATGTTGTCACCGCTCAAATAGCTCGATTTAGAATTAAACTGGGGAGAAACAGAAAAAACGTCGATTTTTCACAATACTCCTGATGTTGTTCTATGTTACGATCCCTCTAAGAACTTCCAAAAGTGAAGCACTATATACAAGTGAAACATTGGTGCGAGAAGCTCTTTAACATACAAAGAGGTGAGTTACACGATGGAAAGAACCGGTACAGTTCATCAAAAACAGATGTCATCGCTTGATCAGAAATCTATGCCGCTCACTGTCCCACGTGATGGAATCTGGCTCCGCCTTGCCCTCACATTGGAGGGAACGGTACGCCGCAGTTCTTATGCCAGGCAAATCCTTTGCTCGCAGCAATTTAACGCCGCGCGAACGTGCTGGACTCTTGCCGATTTGAATTTTCTGCGATCTGCACTACAGCTGCTTTACAATACACAAGGTCAAATCCGTATGAGTGCACTTGCCACAGAGTGCGTTCTCTCATTGCGTCAATTTGAACGACGATTTAAGCAGCGCATAGGCGTATCACCCAAAGTGTTCGCACGTCTCCTCCGTTTCGAGGCATTGCTTACCTCATTGATACAAAAGCCAGCGTGTTCTCTCGCTGAGGTCTCTTCCCATCTTGGCTATCATGATCAAGCCCATGTCATTCATGAATTCAAGACATGGGCGGGATGCACGCCAACGGCATTTCTCGCACGAGCCAAACAGCGGGAGATGCGAGGGTCTATCGTTCCCGACCCTCGATATGTATCTGTGCCCTTATATATTATCTAAGAAAAGAAAAGGAGCAGAAAAAGTATGTCTCACACAGAGCAATCATTTCAACTCCCCTGGAATGGTATTCACCACATTGCCTTGAATACAGCGGATCTAGATGCGACTATTCGCTTCTACCGGGACGTGTTGGGGATGCATACCAGTGTTATCGGCCCGTCCCAAGAGGGACGTGGCAGGCATTGTCTCATTTTCTTCAAACCAAAAGACGGCAACGAATGCGGCTTCCATTTCTTTGAACGCCCGATAGAAAAAAACAACGCTCGGCGCTTCAGACACTCACCCACAGAGTTTCGTCCCTCATGTTGCCCTGCGGCTCCCAGATGAAACGACCACACACGCCTTACGCGAGCGTTTGAGCAATGCTCGTATCTCCATTACAGATATTCCTGAGCTTGGATCATTTGTGTTTTTTGATAACAATCATTTGTGCTTAGAAGTCATCTGGCCCAAAGGTGAAAGTGTCTCTTAGAAAGTGTAGTCAGAACTACTCTAGGTCCTTGAGGAAGTTCTCCACCCTTAAGCTGATTGAACCTGCTTGGTGGTTAAATGGTGTGACTGATCTGGAATGGCCAGGGTAGAGCATGTCGGTCCCGAGCCATTTAAAGGTTTGAAGTTTGCGCAAGATTATTTCAGGTTTATCCTGAAAAAGTCAATAGAACAAGATAACTATGAGTTATTTGGATTGCATTGGCTGGTCAACTCTTTATTTCTAGCACCAAGTGAACTTTTTATTTCACAGAAGGTGATCTTCCTGCTCGCAGACGGTTCTGCTGAAGGAAAAAACTGTTAGACGAACTAACCGGGGAATCAGATAAACCGATTGAGGAACTGTTGGAGCAAGAAGTCCCTTCCTTCAAACGAGCGTCATTTGCTTCCATGAATTAACTCATACCATTTTATTAAATTTTGAATCGGCAGAAACCCGTATAAGGCCAATACTGACATAACGTTGTCAGTATTGGCTGTTTTATATAGCAATTGAAACAAATATTAATTATGGTGGAGGCCACTTTTCAGGTGAGTTCACTACTACAGCAAGTAAATTCAAGAGTACTTGAGGACACGGAAGGCAATATAGTAAATATTATCGGAGACATGTAATAATTGATTCCTTGGCGAGGGGGAGCAACTTAGCTGACGTATATCTGATCATGGACATTCATGTGATTGTTACTTGAATGACAACAGCGGCTGACACGAAAAAAGCCGCCCATCGGGCGACTTTATGCGGGAGCCGATATGCCGCGGCATGCTGGGCGGCTACGGAATTCGAAGCGCCTGCCGAAGGATCGGCTGAAGTCGATCGGCCATCTGCCGGAAGCCGATGTCGTTCGGATGAAGGCCGTCCACGTAGCCGCCCTCGTCTCCCGGGCCGATCAGGCTGCAACCGTCGACGGTATACACATACCGGTCTCCCTGAGCGACCGCTTCCTCATACGCGCTCCTTATGATTGTTCTCATTCCTCCGTATTTAGCCTGCGTTTGCTTGTCATACCGTTCGCTGCTGGAATAGAGCGGTGAAACCATAAGGATCGGCGTTTCCGGCCGAAGCGATCGCAGCTGTCGGTAAAAAGGAGCGTACACAGCCTCCAGCTCCGCTGCGGTCGGGAGATTGACATGGAAATCGAGCACGTAACAAGCCGCATCAATTTCAGCCATCAGCGAGCAGACGGACGGCTCCCCTTTGCCGCTGCCGTTGAAGCCTAGGTTCACCACATCAACGTTCATTTCCCGGGACAAAACCGGCACGTAGCCGTTGCCCGGCCTGCTTGCGCACCCGCCTTGCGTAATCGAGCTGCCGTAGAAAACAACCGGCTTGTCTAAAGCATACGGCGCCCGCGCTGCGAATGAAGCCTCTTCGTCAAGTCCGATTTCCAGCATGTCCAAATCATTGTACGTGGGCAGGTAAAGCGTGAACTCCCTCATTTCTGCCCGAAGCCCGTGGAAGTAAGTATGCTCGTACGTTTCTCCCCCGAACTGCGGGGTTGATGTTCCCCAGTAGCTCATCTCGCCCGGAGGACCCGCATACAGGTCCAACCCGCTATGGCCGAGCGACGACATATCGATCATCCGCGGCTCGGAGCCGTGGGAAGCCCGAATCGAGAAAGCTCCCGAATCGCTCGAGAACCGGATGCGCCCTCCGCTCGTCATGCGGGATAATGACCATACATTGCCGGGAACGCTTCCTTGCGCCCTATCGGGAAAACGAGCGAGCCGCCCTCCGTTTTCGTCGAGCCATGGTAAGCCGTTCACGGAAAACCGTCCGTCGGCTGCCGGAATCCACTTCAACATGGGACATCCTCCTTTTGCCCAACTGCTAATGCGGGTCCGGCTATGGTCAGCCGACTCGCAGCTTTAGCCAGCGAATATTGCTCACTCCGTCTTCGACGGCCCAGAACGAAACGTAAATGGTTCCGTCGGCCAACCGGCACAGACTCGGGGCGCCGAATTTCAGCACAGCGAAATTGTCGGCCATGTTCTCGTTCTGCGACGTCAATCCGCTCGTGCGCTGACCCCACAGTGGAAACTGCTCTTCGTTCACCCACTCGTTTCCGCTCATCTGCGATATGTTCGCCCATAAACCAGGCTCGTCGATGCGGCGGTATACGCTCAAAATGCTGCCGTCGTCCAGCTGCATTATATTCAGCGTTTGCCCCAGCAACCCGGTAGAACGGGGAGCGCTGAAAGGCCCCTCCACGCCTCCGCTTATGGCATACTGATTAGGCAAATCCTTGCTTTCCCGCTCGTCATAAGCCCAAGCGGCCGCAAGCAGCCTTCCGTCATCCAACTCTACGATTTTGGATTCCCAGTAAATGACGCTGTCGCTTTCGTCCGCCATAACGTCCAGATACGACGGCCACGACTTCCCTTGATCGGCGGAGGCGAACGCAACCATTCTCATTCCGTTAGGGCAGCAGCCGTCCCATCCCCGCCAGGTGGAAGTCAGCAGCAGCCATCTGCCCTCGCGTAGCGGCACGATCGGCGACGTCATTTCGAAACTCGGACCCGTTAGCGGCGGCTCGATCGTTTCAGGCTCGGACCATGTCCGCCCCGCATCTTTGGAGCGGAACAACAGAAGCTCCACCTCGACGAAGCCCAAATTTTCCGGATTGGCCAAGCCTTCGTTGATACGCTTTCGGTCATGGCGGATGACGAAGGCGACAATCTCTCCGTTCTCGCCGTGCGAGAGGCGGCACGCATCTGACGTGATTCTGTCTGGCGTTCCCGGATACAGCTTTCTCTCTAGCGTCCAAGTTTCCCCTTGATCGGTCGAACGCGCGATATGCGTATACAGATCTGGAGCCTCGAACGCCTGGCCGATGCCGAACGACGCAACCATCTCCCCTCCTTCAAGCTGCAGAACGGACGGAAAATACGCATGCTTGCTGTACACATGAGGAATCGGATTTCGATAAATAATGCCTGAGCGAATACATTCGATTGTGGACATGCTCTGTTATCTTCTCCTTCTCGTTAATCCTAGTTTACGCTTGGCTTTCCATCCATTATGATGAAGAAAATACGAGTTACCGGCCGAAAAACTCCGGCTTTCTTGCTACTAATCCGGGATTTGGCATACGTCTTTGCATGGACACCGAAGTGAAGCACATGGGAGCTGATACCTTGAACGAACAGAACACGAGCGGAAATCCCAACCATTTGAAGCTTGCCGTTGAAGCCGGAGGACTTCTCTTCGACATCGATCTTGACGTCGGATTCTTCAGCCCGTCTGCATACAAGTGGGGGCAGGAATTCAGCCATAACCACGCCGCCTATGAAATCCATCTTGTTCAAGAAGGCCGTTGCATCATGTATGTTGAGAATACCTATGCGGAGCTGGAGGCAGGCAGCTATTGCGTGATCCCGCCCGGAACGTATCATTCGCAATTATCCGTCATGCAGGGCGACGTCGTAAAAATATGCTTCCGCTTCAGTTATCGGACAGCTTCGGGCGACAAGCCGCCTAGCGCTGGCAGTGAAGCTAAAGAGCTTCTCCGCGTGCTGGACGCCATGACCTTTTATAAGCAAAAGGACGAGGGCAAGCTGTCCCTTCTCGTTAGCGCCGTTCAGGACGAGCTGCGCGTGCAGCCGCTCGGTTATTTGGCGAAAGTCCGGAGCCTGTTCGCCCAGATGATGATCGACATCATCCGATCGGCTCCGTCGGCCTCCGCGACTGTATGCGGCTTCCCGGAACAGACGCCGGACGATCTGCGAACGAACGTCATCGACGCGTTTTTCGCCTCGCACTATAACGGCGATATTAAGGAAGAAGATCTGGCGAAACAGCTCAACGTCAGTACAAGGCAGCTCAACCGCATTTTGAACGAACGGTATTGCGCTTCCTTCCGGCGAAAGCTGCTGGAAACCAGGATGAAGGTCGCCATGGATCTGCTCAAAAATACGGATATGCCGATATCACATATTGCCGAACACGTCGGCTACCAGACGCCCGGAAGCTTTCAAACCGCCTTCAAAACGAATGTCGGCATCACTCCCTCGCTTTTAGACAAGGATAAACGCCTACCGGCGTCTTTGACGCTGGCGTTTACCGAGATAGAGCCACTTCTACGATATGCTTGCTGATCAATCAAGGATAAACGGCTGCGCCGACCTGTAAGGGCAGGCGCATTTACCTACCCAAAGGCTTATTCTCCTTTTGGTTTCATTATAGTTAGGGATATGCAACCGCAACAATGCGCCGACAAGACGTCATCTCTGCAAAAACGGCTTGATCTCAAACGTCTGTACATTGGAGTCAAACGGCATGAAGCCAAGCTTTAATAAGGATATTGTTAATTACTATAATGGGGAAAATTACCGCGACCAACATGATAACATGGAGGTTTTTTTGCTTGTCTACTCGAAGTGGATAATACCAAAATATCCGCTGGGGGATACAGTTGTTTTTTCACGACTACGGCTGCCGTCATTTACCGGCAGCCTGTTCAGCAATCGGGAGTTTTACTTAACAACCACTCACTTCCTGAAAGGACTTTTCCCGAAAAACCACGAATACTTGAGAAATGACTTACAAGAAGGAGTTACTGCATATGAGGGATGTTGTAACTGGCGGAGCAATAATAAGAGATGATCAGGGAAGAATTTTATTGCAGCAGAGATCTGATTACGGAGATTGGGGATTGCCAGGTGGAGGCATGAATCCCGGCGAATCTATTGAAGAGACAATGATCCGAGAAGTTTTTGAGGAAACAGGTTTATCAGTTAAGGAATATGAGTTGTACGCAGTATATAGTGGATCCAGGATGGAATACACCTATCCTGATGGTAACAAGGTTGTTTTCGTCATGTTTCTCTTTAATGCTTCGACTGATTACAGTGAGCACTTATCAGAAGATGGAGATACGATACGATATCAGGATGATCTTTGCGAATCGTTGAAATTACAGTTCTGCAGCATAGATGATATTTCACTGGATCAAATAAACAAAGTCCAACGGCCAGTCTTTGAAGATTTGCTCAACGGGAAGACAAATATTCTTAGATCTTGAAAACATGCCTCGTTGATGGTAAACGTAGATCAATCCAATAATTATAACGAAGCTGCTGGCACGATAACCTGCATCAAAATAATGAAATTAGAAAAAAAGATTTAGGAAATGTTCTCTTTTTAGAATAATATAATACGTATATCATATGCTGGGTAAGTTCCTTATTTTTTCCTATAACGATTCTCAAGCAAACAACCATAATAATATTAAGAAGGTAGGGTATCAGAATGGCTACAATAATACCAGAAGTTGTTGATAAATCTATGCGAAAATTATGTGAATCACTACAATCCCGCATCCCGGATACCGTCGTATCTGTTTATGTTTATGGCTCGACTGCTCTAAATGCTTTTATTGAAGGCTCAAGCGATATTGATTTTCTCGTATTTGTTAATCGAACGTTAACTCCGTCTGACATCCGATTGATTTCGGAAGCGCACAAGGATGTTGAACAAACGTTTTCTGGATTAGATATTATGGGAGCCTATATCCGACAAGAGGATGTGGGAAAGTCCGTCGGAGAAATCCCGCCCGTTCCCACCTATTTCGATAAAAAAATGCAAGCTGATGGAGACGGCGATTTAAATCCGGTCACATGGTGGATCCTTAAGAGACACGGCATCTGTGTGTATGGCCAGCCATTGTCCTTCAATTATGAGATATCATCTAACGAACTTACCAAATACGTTATAAATAATATGAATTCTTATTGGACCGGATGGATTGACCGCTTGGAAAAAAACCTTAATTCGACAGGTATGACGGAGCATTCAGTGCCATTGGAACAATTAGACTTTGCAGTTGAATGGTGCACTCTGGGCATGTTGCGGCAATTTTATACTATTCGAGAACATGAAGTGACCAGTAAAATTGGCGCCGGAGAGTATGGCCTTACACAATTACCCGAACGTTGGCATGGACTTATTCGCGAGGCAATCGCGATCAAACGTCGAGAGAAATCAAGAGAATATACTTCACAATTGAAGCGGTTGAGTGACCTGGTTGAACTACTTCGCTTGATTCATACGGAGAGTAATTTGTTTCTACAAAAACAAAACTAAGTTTCTTTTGTTGTTGAAGACAATATTGGAGGCATATCAATGAGTCAACGCTATCGAATTACAAGATCATTTCAGGAAGATACAAATTCGGCGCAAACCATATCTTTGGAAGAATGCAAACAGTATTTCTCGTTCAAACCTGACTTTTACTATACAGACGTATTTACGGTGACAGGCGCTACCAGCATGTCCATTGAGGGAGATTTTTTCATATGGAGCTACGGTGATATGAAGATCCCATTCAGGCATTATGAGGGAGATCTATACGTATCCGGCACGAATAAAGCCGTGATCCCCATCATGATTGAGATTGCGGGGGAATTAAGAGCGGATGTGCTGGGAGAGTAATTTTTTACGACAAAGCCGCGGTCGGAAGATTGTAACCTGGCGGCGGCCGTTACGTTTAACGGGCCGTATTCCTATAATAAGTTTGAGAAACAAGACCCCGGCTGCGATCTGCAGCCGGGGTCTTGTTTCTCAAATGCTGAAATTACGCTCGCTGTGCCGAGCCGACCTTCAGCTCCACATCGATATTGCCGCGGGTAGCTTTGGAATACGGACACATCTGATGAGCGGCTTCCGCCAGCTCCATCGTCTGCTTCTCATCCAGACCCGGCACGCTCACCTCTAGGACAACGGAAAGCTTGAAGCCGTCATCGTCTTTATGCAGCTGGACGGATGCGGTTACCTCCGATTTTTCGGCATCTATATTTTTGCTTTTGGCAATGCTTTTCAAAGCGCTGTGATAGCAGGCCGAGTAGCCTGCAGCAAACAGCTGTTCGGGGTTTGTTCCTTCAGCGCCTTCTTTTGGCGCAGTGGTTTTCAAATTCAAATGCCCGTCGGAGGAGCGGACGACACCCTCGCGGCCTCCGCGTGAAGTGACATGTGCAGTGTAAATAACTCCCATGTTGATTCCTCTCCTTTCAATATATGTAGTCAGGCTTTCGATCCTTCTTATATTACCCTGTTTGTCCGTCGACCAAACGCAAGAGGCTGTTTATGAATTTGAAAAGACCACCTCAAGACGGCCGACTGTGATTTCACCGCGGGTGCTGGCTGCGCCGGGATCAGCAGGTCTCTCAGGCAGGCCGGCGAGCTTCAGCTCAAGCATATCCCCATGATTAACAGCTCCGACACCTGCTGGAGTTCCCGTATAAATGATGTCGCCCGCTCCAAGCCCGAAGTTGTTGCCGATATACGCAATCAGCTGTTCAATGGAGAAGATCATGTCCTTCGGGGAGCCGGATTGAACGGTTTGCCCGTTGACCTTGAGACTGAAGACCAGTTCAGCGATTTGTTCGAGGCTTGAGATATCCCGGAATTCGGACAGGATGGCCGAGCCTTGAAACCCTTTGGCGAGCAGCCAGGGATGGCGGTTGGCCTTCAGGCGGGTCTGGATATCCCGCGCCGTCCAGTCTATGCCCAGGGCAATGCCGTCTATAAGTTCCGCTGCAGGTTTACCGGGTTCATATGTGGATGATATGCGGACCACCAGCTCAAGCTCATAGTCGATCGAACCCAGATGGCCAGGCAGCAGAGCGGTTCCTTGCGCGGGGCGGAGGGCATGCGTCGGCTTGGAGAATATAATCGGTTCCTGGGGCACTTCATTGCCCAGTTCCTTGGCGTGAAGGGAATAATTGCGTCCTACGCAATAGATGTTGCGAATCCAGTCCAATTCAGACAAAGTCGTCACTCTCCTTATACGTATCCATGTCGCAGCGCACGCTGGGAACGCTGCGATAAGATTCTCTTTCTATCGTACCGCTACGTTAAGTGCTTCGCAACAATCGCTATGTTTACATAATTCAGGTTAATTTTGTAAATCCTATCCGCAAGCAATACATATGGCTAACCATAGAGCGGAGTGAGAAGAGATGTTGAACAATAAACAGCCGGCGGTGGAGCTGCCCCAGCTCCCCGAATCGTATTGGCGCGACTCCACCAAAATTCCCGCATACCCCAAGCTGGCTGAAGATACTGCCGCCGATGTTGTGATTGTCGGCGGAGGAATCGTGGGGATTACGACCGCATACCGGTTAGCGGAGGCTGGCCGCAAAGTGGTGCTGCTTGAGGCAGATACCGTTATGGGCGGTACCACCGGACATACAACCGCCAAGCTGACAGCCCAGCATGATCTGATCTATGCCCAATTGATCAAGGATCTGGGAGAGGATAATGCGAGGCTGTATTATGAAGCGAACAGGGACGCCCTTGAATTTGTAAACCGGACCATCACGTCGCTGGGCATTGATTGCGGCTACTCCGGGCAGGACGCTTATTTGTACGCACAGACCGTTGATACCCTGACCAAGCTGCAGGATGAAGCGGAAGCCTATGCGAAGCTTGGCATCCCCGGCGGTTTTGTCGAGAAGATTCCACTGGATGTTCCAATCCACGGGGCGGTCGTGATGCATCATCAGGCCCAGTTTCATCCGCTGCAATATTTGAGCGGACTGCTTCCCCGCATTACGGAAGCGGGAGGAAGCATATATGAGCATACAACCGCCGTCGATGTGGAGGAAGGTGAGCAACCCGTCGTGATAACCAAAGACGGACATCGGGTTCAAGGGGACCATGTGGTGGTTTGCTCGCATTATCCGTTCATTGACCGACATGGGTTTTATTTTGCCCGGCTGCATGCCCAGCGTTCTTATGTGCTGGGGGTCAAAATTGCGGAAGGAGAGCATTTCCCGGAAGGGATGTACCTCAGCGCCGATGATCCGAAGCGTTCCGTCCGTACGGCGGCAACGCTAAACGGGGAGAAGCTGGTGCTGGTCGGCGGCGAGAACCATAAGACGGGACAAGGGCTGTGCACGATCCAGTATTATGAGGCGCTGCGGGATTATGCCGTTCGGCATTTTAATGTGGACTCGATTCCATACCGCTGGTCTGCCCAGGATTTGCTGACCCTCGATAAAGTGCCTTATGTCGGTGCCGTCACATCAGGCATGCCGAATGTTCATCTGGCCAGCGGCTTTGGCAAATGGGGAATGAGCGGCGGAACGGCCGCGGCGATGCTGCTGAGCGACAGCATAACTGGGAGAGACAACCCTTATCTGAAGCTGTACACGCCCCAGCGTTTTCATGTGGGCGCCAGCATCAAGAACGTGATATCCGAGAATGCCAATGTAGCCAAATATCTGATTGCTGGCAAGCTGGAGATGGTGCATAAGCATGTGGAGGATCTTCAGCTTGGCGAAGGCGGAGTCGTCTCGTTCAACGGTAAACGTGCTGGCGCCTATAAGGAGCGGGATGGAGTGGTCCACCTGGTAGATACAACCTGCACCCATATGGGCTGCGAGCTGGACTGGAACAATGGCGACCGGACCTGGGATTGCCCTTGCCATGGTTCGCGTTTCTCTTATGATGGTGAGGTTATTGAAGGACCGGCGACTAAAGCACTTAAAAAACTTTCCCCAAATAATGAGGAACCCGAAGATCTGGACACGCCGATCGTGTAATGTTCTCCTATCCCCAAAAACGCTGCGGACTAAAAGCCAGTCATTCTCATAAAGAATGTGCTGGCTTTATTTAAATGATAAGAAAGGTTACCTTTTCACCTATGCCAAGCTTATATGTCTAAGGGAATTTCTGAAATCTAACGTTTCTTGACTAAGAAATTAAGTTTGTTAACTAGAAGATCATTCGTTTCCTTTATACAATGTAGTAAGCGGTTTCAGACAAGGCAAAAAATGAAGGAGTTAATAACGATGAGCGCAAAATCAGAGCAGTCCAAAAAATCAAAGCGCTTTCAGTGGAGAAAGCAAGATATTGAGTTAACTCTCCTGGCCATACCCACAACCATTTGGTATATCTTATTCTGTTTCTTACCGATGTTCGGTATTATTATCGCTTTTAAAAATTTTAAAATCAGCGGGGGCTTCCTTAGTAATGTGTTTAACAGCCCATGGGTTGGTTTTAAAAATTTCGAATTTTTATTCAAATCCAATGATGCCTGGATTATAATCCGCAATACAATCGGCTACAACATCATCTTTATTATTTCCGGCATTGTGCTGCCCGTGATGTTCGCCATTATGATTGGACTCCTTCATAATCGCAAGGCCGGGAAAGTATACCAAACGATGATGTTTCTCCCTTACTTTCTGTCATGGGTCGTCGTCTCCGCGGTAGGCTGGGCATTCTTCAGCTTCGACAAAGGGATTCTTAATCAGTTTTTGGGCAACTTCGGAGCCGAATCAATAAACTGGTATATGCAGCCACAATATTGGCCCTATATTCTTATTCTATTGAATATTTGGAAGGGTATCGGTTATGGCATGATTATTTATCTGGCAACCATAACAGGGATCGACAGTACCTACTACGAAGCTGCTGTAATTGATGGCGCTTCGATCTGGCAGCAAATCCGTTTCATTACGATCCCATTGCTTAAGCTTGTCATCGTCATGATGTTCATCCTGTCCGTAGGGCGCATATTCTACACCGACTTCGGGCTATTTTATCAGGTCACCCGTGATTCAAACTCCTTGTTTGAGGTGGCCACAACGATTGACGTATTAGTATACAAACAATTAAAAACAGCTACAGTAGGAATGGCCTCTGCTGCTGCATTTGTCCAATCTGTACTTGGTTGTATTACCATTCTAACGGCCAATTGGATTGTCAAAAAAATTGACTCTGATAGTGCAATGATTTAGGAGGCATGCAAATGGCTGCACGAAACTATGAATCCGGACTTGATAAATTCAATCGAACGAGTGCCGGCGTCAATATTGTGATTAACCTGATTTTCATTATTGTAGCACTGGTCTGCGTTATCCCCGTGGTTGTCGTATTATCCATATCACTGACGCATGAATCTTACATTCGAGAAACGGGCTATAGTATGTTTCCAGCTATTTTATCGCTGGATGCCTACGCTTTTATTGCCAAGCAAGGCACGATCATTATGCGTGCTCTGGGTGTATCCGTGCTCGTAACAGGTGTTGGAACTGCAATTGGTGTCCTTCTAACGACCACGATGGGTTATGTGATCTCACGTCCAGCTTACAGGCTTAAAAATTTTCTGACCTGGCTCGTTTTTATTCCGATGATTTTCAACGGCGGTCTCGTTTCCAGCTACTTTATTAATACCAATTTATTAGGATTAAAAGATAGTATATGGTCACTTATTTTACCGATCGCAGTTTCATCCTTTAATGTGATCATTTGCAAGACTTTTTTCAGAAGTACAATTCCCGATGGTTTGATTGAATCAGCTGAAATTGATGGAGCGAGTCAATTCCGAATCTTCTTCTCTATCATTCTGCCCATTTCATTGCCCGTTCTTGCGACAATTGGATTATTCCTGTGCTTCAACTACTGGAATGACTGGTTCCAATCTATGCTGTATATCAACAACCCGGATCTCTTCTCCTTGCAGGCATTGCTTAACAACTTAATGACCAATGCCGACGCACTGGCGAGAAATGCTTCAACCATAGGGGTTAGCGCCGCAGAACTTGTAGCCACGATGCCGAAGGAATCTGCTCGTATGGCCGTAGCTATTCTCATCGTCCTGCCAGTTGCTTGTGCTTATCCATTCTTCCAGAGATATTTTATTTCCGGACTTACGATCGGTGCAGTCAAAGGCTAATTACGAAGTAAGCCAGATCCAGCCTGGTTTATGATAGATCCTTGCACAGCTTGCAGGGACGCAAAACAAACGACTATAGGGGGAATCTAGATGAACAGATCGTTCAAGCTTTTATCAGCACTGTGCATTATTGCATTAATGGCATCCGTATTGGCAGCCTGCGGCGGATCCAACTCGCCAAAGAACAACGGTTCCACTAACACGGGTTCGAAACCAGACACAACGAACACAGATAAACCAGCTAACAAAGACGTTCCAACATTGGTATGGTGGCTAATCGGTGGTACTCCACTCCCGGCAAACTTTGATAAGGCTATCGACAAGATGAATGAATATACCGCAGAAAAAATCGGTGTGAAAATTGATATCAAAGTTGCAAGCTGGGGCGAATGGGATACAAAAATAAACACGATTGTCAACACAGGCGAACCGTTCGACATCATGTTCACGAATAATGGGAAATACAGCAAGCAGGTATCTATGGGCGCTTTTGCCGATATTACCGATTTGATTCAAACGGAAGCACCTGAATTGTACAAATTAATTCCTGAAGAAGTATGGAACGGTACCAAGATTGATGGTAAGTTCTACTCCGTTCCAACTTACAAAGACTCTTCTCTTTCGCAGTACTGGGTTTATGATGATAAGCTCGTACAGAAGTATAACATCGACTTCACGAACATTAAGACTCTTCAAGACTTGGACAAACCGTTTCGTGATATGAAAGCTGGCGAAGGTAAGAGCTTCTATCCTTTACAACTTACTCAGGCCGAAGGCCTCAATGGTATGTTCAACGACTACGATGATATGACATTAGGCTTCCAACCAATTGGTGTTAAAACAGATGATCCTTCACGTAAGGTTGTTTCTATTTTCGAACAGCCAGAAGTTATGGAAATGTTAAAAACATTGCACACATGGTATAAGGACGGTATCATTAACCCGGATGCTCCAACTAAAGCCGAAGCTGAGAAATACAGACCATTTTTTGCCGCGCAAGCTTTCCCAGGCGCTGAGGTCGGAATGCAAATCAATGCCGGCGTAGAGAAATATGTGATGGAAAAAACATTGGGACCACTCTATACGACAAGTACCATTCAAGGTTCATTGAACGCGATCTCTGCAAACTCGAAATACAAAAAAGAAGCATTGCAATATCTGCAATTGCTGAACACGGATTCAAAATTACGCAACATGCTTGCATTTGGCGAGCCGGATGTGGACTTCAAAAGCGTTGATGGCGACAAAGTTATTGAGCGTGTAACGGATACATGGCCTTTGGCTGCCTATTCGCAAGGTACATTCTTCAATATGGCAGTTACGAAAGGCGCACCTGAAGATCAATGGGAGCAAGTTAAGAAATTGAATGAAGAAGCTACTGCTTCAACTATTCTCGGCTTCGCCCTTGACGTTTCCGATCTCCAAACAGAAATTGCCAACGCTAGTGCTGTATATGACAAATACAAATATGAATTGATTACAGGCGCCTCTGACCCTGAAAAGGTTGTACCAAAATTGATTTCTGAATTGAAAAACGCAGGTATGGATACAATTATACAAAAGGCACAGGAACAAATTGACAATTACTTCAAATAGGCCTAACGAAGCAAAAGTATATGGTATAGTTTAATAAACTAAACCATATACTTTTTGCACATTATATACCATTATTTACTATCTAGATGTGTTGAGGTGCCGAATGACTACTTTTTTGCGCATAATCATTTATCGTAATAAGTTTTTGGCATATTTAATTTTCATTGTGTTAATTGGATTAACGCTACATGTGTTGACGAGTGCAATTGTAATCAATCAATCGCTGGGCAACGCCCGAATTGAAGCCGCGAATGCTTTTTCCAGCATAGAGAGTGACTTCCAAAACGATACGGATCGCATAGAAGCTTATATACAGCGCATTTACTCCAATCAGGCTCTAATGAAAGATACGCAATATTTTATGAGTCCAACCATTGATCAATATCTGACTAAAAAACTGTTGAACAACCCTTACTCGGAACAGGAGCTTCTATCCTTTCCGGAAGATGTTAAGACCTACCTGTATAACTGGGCACAGGGAGATATTATGCAAATTAGCGTACATTCAAAGCATGGCGGCAATGTTATGCTGTTTGACAACAAGGGCATCCCGAGCTATCAATTTGGTAAATCAAATGATGACGAAATATTCCAGGAAAGCATTCAGAAGGGTTTCGTTTATCGAAAGAAATTGTTTCACACCTCAGAAGGAACAGGCGAAATTCGCTTTCTGGTCAGCAGCGAGCGAATATTCAGCCGTGTGAGCAATTATCAGCTCGGTAAAGCAGCCGCCGTTAATGCTGCTGGGGATGTATATCTCATCGGCAATGGCAATATGAAGATTGTTCAACAAGCGATAGCCAGGAAGGATACCCACGGATTTGTATTTGACAATTTGCTTTCACCGACCTTCTACGTCACTTTTTCATCTTCGAAGTTTAATTATAAGCTTGTAAGCACAATAGATTTGGGTACATTGATCCGTAAGGAAAGCTCCGTGCTGTTCATGTTATTCTTCGTCATTCTAACGGCTATAGTCAGCGTATTGCTGCTCGTTGTTTATAATCTTCGGGACGATGCTCGTTTCCTGCACCGTATCATTCAATCCATTAACCGAGTGAAAACCGCCGATTTCACCCCGAATAAGCCTGCACGCTATCGCCGTAATGAATATGGCATGATTGCGCGTGAAGTCGACGATATGATCCGCCAGCTTGACAGACATATTCACAATGAATTTGTACTCAAGCTGAAACAGCAGGAAGCAGAAATGAAAGCGCTGCAGCATCAGATTAACCCGCATTTTCTCTATAATACATTAGAGGTTATTCGATCGACAGCGCTGGTGAATCAGGATGCGCATACAGCAGATGCCATTGCCACTTTGGGTGCCTTATATCGTGAGATTGTTCAGAAGGACAATATCATTACCATCGGAAGCGAACTGGAACTGCTGCAAAAATACCTGAAAATTATGGAGTTCAAATACCCGGATCTCTTTTATTATCAAATCGACGTATCGGAATCCATTCTGGAGCTTCCTACCATTAAGTTCTGGATGCAAACGTTAGCTGAGAACTTTTTCGTTCACGGTTTTTCGATGGAGAAAGAATTTAATCTGTTTATCGTCACAGGCCGGGAAGACAACGATTTTTATAAATTGGAGTTTATTGATAACGGAATCAGCATTGAGGAAGTGCGGCTGGCTGATATTCGAAAGGCCTTATCGAGCAACTACGGTGCAAACACGAAAAGTATCGGCTTATATAATGTCTGCACTCGGCTAAAATATTTTTATAGGGATGGCCTTTCCATAAGCGTTGATAACAATATCGAAGCAGGCGTTAAAATTTCTGTACAGATTTCTAAAGAGGTGATTAGTGATGTACAAGCTGTTAATCGTTGATGATGAGCCGCAAATTCTGGAAGGAATGAAACGAATTCTGGATTGGAAAAGCTATGGGTTCGAACATATTGAAACTTGTAATTCCACAGATGCGGCCGTATCCAGAGCCATACAGCTAGTCCCTGATATCGCCATTTTTGATGTATGCATTGGAAAAAGCCGTGGATACGATGCGATTCAAAGACTCAATGAAGCCAACCTTCCAACAAAATATATCATTATGAGCGGTTATAGCGATTTCCACTTCGCTCAGCAAGCGATTCGCTGCGGGGTCAAGGATTATTTGCTAAAGCCCGTAGAACGTGAAAAGCTGCAGCAGCTCGTCGAGAATATTATTGTTAAGGAACTTCACGGGACAATAGGAAATCAACCTGCAAATTCACTCCGCATGGACCCTGTACTCGGTGTACCCTATGATACGCTGTCCAAATTAGTACGACGTATTCTGCTCATGGTTACGACAGAATATGCCCAGAACATCACACTTAAATCGGTCGCAGAACGTTTACAAATGAATAGCACCTACCTTGGGCAATTATTTATCAAAGAAACGCAGATGAAGTTATCCGAGTATTTAATGATTTATCGTATGCAGCGGGCCAAAGAGTTCATTTTGTCCACAAATGAGAAGATTCAATGGATTGCCGGTACGGTAGGCTATAATAACTTGAATTATTTTTACACCCATTTTCAAAGTTATTTTGGACAATCGCCCTCTGATTTACGCGAAAAAAGTTAACCGGCTTAAATAAAGATAAATATGTCGGGGAGGTTAATGTCATGAATAAATATAGTTGCTATTTCGTTGGCCTTGTCCTGCTGCTCGTTGTACAACTCACCGGATGCACGAACCAGAATTCGGATGCACCCGATTCACGCGACCAATCCCCTGTAAACCTCATTTATTATACAATTGGCGATCCGGATAAGGATCTTCATCTTGTCAATGACAAGGTCAATGAGCTTCTTCTGCAGAAGATCGGAATTACAATCACCTATATTAAGATTGGCTGGGAAGAGTACGAGAATCGCTTGAACACCATGATCTCATCGGACACCTCATTTGATATCGCCTTTGCTCCTAATTTTATAACGAACGCAAGACGCGGTGCATGGCTGAAGCTGAATGATTATTTAACGAATCAAGGCAAAGAGATGGTTGATGCGATTGACCCCGTCTTCTGGGAGGGCGCGAAGCTTAACGATGGAAGTATTTACGGCATTCCAACGAACAAGGAGCTGGCCGTGCTTGAAAATTGGATCTATCCGGAAGCTTTAATAAATAAATATAACATCGATATCTCAAAATATAACACATTGGAGTCGCTGGAGCCTCTATTACAGACGATACAAAAGAATGAACCGGATTACATTCCTATGGAGCTGAACAAGGACTCTCACGATTTCTTCGCTATGTACGGATATGAATATCTTACAAATAATAAAATACCTTTAATGATCCAATCGCTGGATCCAGCCTCATCCGTCGTCAATATCTTCGAAACCGCTGAAGCCAAGCAAATATTACAAACACTCCGTCACTACTATCAGCTTGGCTTTATTAATCAGGATGCTGCATTGCGTGAACCGGGAGCGCTGCGGCGGGATTCTAAGGTGTTCTGGAAATCCGCTAGCGGCGGACCGTTATCGGAGAGCATCTGGAGTAAAGATCTGGGATACAAGGTTGTAGCGAACCCTGTTACTCCTGAAGTAGCGACGAATGTTTCCGTGCTTGGGGGGATGATGGCCGTTAACGCAAAAACGAAACATCCGAATGAATGTATCGCATTTTTAAATTTGCTGAATACCGATCCGGAGCTGCGCAATTTATTCAACTATGGTATTGAAGGGGTTCATTACAACTTGGATCATAAGGGTCAGGTTGTTCTTATTCCGCCGAAGGATGCTCAGGGGAATCGAATAACGAACGAAGCCCCCAAATATACGGGTGTTCAATACACACAAGGAAATTGGTTCATCTTACGAACACTGGGCGGTGATTTCCCCGATCCGCCGGATAAATGGGAGCAATTCCGGACATATAATGCCAAAGTCGTAAAATCTAAAGTACTTGGGTTTAACCCTGACCTCTCCATGATGAATGAGGAATTTGAGAAAATCGAAAAGGTATGGCATAAATACTATCCTCTACTCATGACCGGCAGTGTCGATATCGACACCTTCCTGCCCAAATTCAATGATGAACTGCATAAAGCCGGACTTGAGAAGGTACGTGCAGAGGTGCAAAAACATCTCGATGCATGGCGCCAGGAGCATAATAAATCGTAAAAGGGATTTCTCATCGCTGAAGGGGCTTTCGCAGCATCCTCGAAGGCGCCGCGCCAGTACAGGTCTTGTACTGCTTCGAGAAAACAAAAGGATCGGGATAACCGAGATGGAAGGAGATTTCCTTGACGGATTGATCCGTATGCTCCAGCAAATAACGGGCGTATTCAATTCGAATTTTGATTTGGTACTCTTTGATGGTTGTACCGAACAGCTGCTGGAACAACTGCGAGCAGTATTTGGGGGAAAGTCCGGAACGCGCAGCCAGCTCTTTTACCGAAGTCCGGTCGGCCGGATTCATATCGATGTGGTTCTTGATCTGCAGAACAGCATGATGGACCGGCCTGCCTTGTTCGATATTTTCCAGCTCGTGTGACATCTCGGCCAGCGTCAGGCAGATTGACGCATGGCACAGCGCATCCCTTCTTACGGAAGGAGGAAGACAATAATGACGGTGGATCGTCTCAAACAACAAGCGGAATTTTTGCGCATCCCGCGGCAGGAATGAGAAATAGCAGGGGCCCGACGTGAAGGTCCGCCCATGTTTGCTCCCGTAGCGGTTTATTTTAAAGCGGATTGGGATGATGCTGAGCGGCTCTTTCAAGTCGCGATATGCCGAATGCGCCATGCCGTCGGACAGAAATAGAAGATGGCCTGCGGCAAGCTTCACGGGATCCTCGTTAACCTGATACGTAACATTGCCGCTTTTGACATACAGAATGTGAATTTCATCCAATACGCGTTCCTCGATACTCCATGAGGGAGGGACCGTCACATTAAAGCAGGTTTGGATATGAAACCTTTGCGTGTCGAGCGTCAAGCGGAGAAGGGAGTCCAGGAAGCGGGAGGCGTCGTGGGAATTTAGACTTTTTGACATGCTATTCATCCTTTTTGCCATGTGGATTACAGATCATGATGACTATAATTAAAACCATTATGACATGGAATTCAAGGAGGACCTTATGGCTGTGCGACCTAATGTAATCTTCATCATTGCTGACGACCACAGGTATAATGCGATCGGCGCCGCAGGCGACCGGACGGTGCAAACGCCGGTGCTGGATGCGTTAGCCCAAGCGGGAACCATGATGGCCCGGACACATATCAACGGAGGGGTTGACGGTGCCGTTTGCGTTCCCAGCAGAGCGTGTGTGAATACGGGGACACATATTTTTCAGGCAACGGAAAGCCAGCAAATCGGAGATCATGCGAGAACGAATGTGATTCGTCCGGGAGCGGCAACGATGCCGTCGTGGTTCCGGTCGCATGGCTACCATACGCACGCAATCGGCAAATGGCACAACGATACGGCCAGCTTCAATGCCGGCTTTTGCAGCGGAAATTCCCTGTTTTTCGGAGGGATGAGCGAGCATTGTCAAGTGCCCGTATTCGATTACAACGCTGACGGACTATATCCTCCTGAATCACGAAGGATTGAAACGAAATTTTCGACAGAGCTGTTTACCGATTCGGCGATCGAATTTATTGAACAATACGCCAATGAGGATCCCTTTTTCCTGTATTTGGCTTATACCTCCCCGCATGATCCGAGAACAGCGCCGGAGCCTTACGCCAGCATGTACGATCCGGAGCAAATTCAACTGCCGCCCAGCTATATGGACGAGCATCCATTCGACAACGGGGAGCTCGATATACGTGACGAGAAGTTGGCCGCCTATCCGCGCAAGCAAGAGGAAGTGCGCCGGCATATCGCCGATTATTATGCGATGATCTCCCATATGGACCATCACATCGGCAGTGTACTGCAAGCTTTGAACGCCAGCGGACAAGCGGATAATACGCTTATCGTCTATACGGCGGATCACGGCCTTGCTGTCGGACAGCATGGTCTGCTGGGTAAACAGAATATGTATGACCACAGCATTCGTGTCCCTTGGCTGATCAAAGGTCCGGGGGTTCCTGCGGGGCGGCATATCGATGCGCTTGTTTATCAATTCGATATATTCCCGACTTTGTGTGATCTGGCTGGCATTGGAGCACCTGACGATATCGAGGGGAAAAGCATGAACGCGTTAATCAAAAGAAAAATGGACAGCGGCAGAGAGACGGTATATTCCTTATATAAAGATATTCAGCGTATGGTGAAAAACGGCCGCTGGAAAATGATCCTTTACCGCCATTCGGCAGAAACCGGAAAGGGAACTGATTTCGTGCAGCTGTTCGACCTCATGAACGACCCCTGGGAGCTCCACAACCTGGCTTCCGATCCCATATATCGGCCCCAATTAATAGGGCTTAAGCAGGACTTGACGGACTGGATGGAGCATGCCGGGGATCCATACGCCGATTTATTCCTGTGAGTGATTAACAGGGCAGATGTCTTTTATGCTACGCTCACGTATATTGACGGCGCCTGATCGTTGTCAATATACGTGAGCTTTTATTATGGAGAAAGAGGTGCCTTTTCCGTGCAGCGAATTCTTGTTGTAGACGACGAACCGATGATCCGCAGAGGGTTATTAAAATTGATCAAGGAGTATGATGATGCCCTGGAAGTATGCTCCTCCAGCAATGGGCATGATGCTCTTCAACTGATGCTGCATTTTTCGCCGGACATTGTCCTAACCGATATCCGAATGCCCAAGATGGATGGATTGGAGCTTTGTAAAACCATCTCCGAAACGAAGACGAATATCAACGTCGTCATCATATCCGGTTACGATGATTTCAACTATGCAAAGCAATGCATTTCTTATGGGGTCAAAGAGTATTTATTGAAACCGCTTACGGAGGTGGAGCTTTACCCTGTTTTGGATAAGCTTTGTGCGCAGCAGAAACAGGCGTCGATTTCTTTATCCGTGTATGAAGAGTGGCTGAAGGAGGCGGAGGAAGCGATTTGGGCATTGGACGATTGCCGGCTGGCGGAGCTGGTGGAACTCTTTGAGGCCGCTTATGCGGGAACAGGGGTCCATGAAGACCAATATCAGCGGCTTGTTTGCGATGGGCTGGATATTTTACAAAAAAGGCTTCAAGTCCGCGGGTTTACAGCGGCTTTGCCGCGTCATGCGCTATCCGAAATAAAAGTCTGGAAGACAACAGAATATTTTCGGAGCATGATCTATGAAATTGCTAAGCAAATTGCCCATTACAGGGGCGGAAACCAAAAGAAATTATTCGATGAAGCCATCCAGTTTATTGATTTGCATATTAAAGAAGAGCTCAGTCTGGAGTTTATTGCGGAGAAGGTCGGGCTGACACCCGCCTATTTCAGTTATTATTTCAAAAAGATGGCGAAAGAATCGTTTGTGCAATACCGCATGCGTAAACGTATCGAGCTCTCGAAAAGGCTGCTGGAGATGCCGCAGTACAAAATAGTGGATGCCGGCCTTGAAGCGGGTTTTTCCAATTACACGTATTTTCATCTCTCTGCCTACTCAAATACAAAGTATTTCAAGATCAACAGCCTTCCAACAGTTTCAATTACATCCTAAACCAACGGACAGAACATCCTGACAATACGCTTAATTTTACATGGACCTACAGTGACATCAATGGACGAGCCCAGAGTGCTTTTCGGGTGCAAGGATCAAAGGATAATTGGGCAACCATTGTCTATGATTCGAACATTTTGTCGGGGCAGCCGGCTCGCACCTCCAAATGGCCAATGGAGTTTTCGAATTAGCGCGTTCGACGGCATGGAATGGTCAACTTGGCAATATCGCAATTTAGTCTTACCCAAAAGTTTCGAGCCTAATGATAGCAGTGCCACCGCATTCCCGATTCAATACAGCACAAATTACGCCACGTTATTGTCAAGTGCTACGGACGTAGACTGGATTGTGTATACTCCAGTGAAAACCGGCGTAGATCAGTTGTATCTAATGGTTCCTTCAACTTTGAATTATGATAAGGACATGAAGTTGGTGGAGGATGGAAGAAAGGGTACGGGGCAGAGGGAACAACCACGTTAAACCTTGAATCCCGAGAGAATCCTCTTGTTTTCCACAGTTAATCGACAGCCTCGTTTAAGTCCATTAGATGGGCTGATCGCCAGAAAATGGCGTTTAAGTTGCCGTGGTGTCCGTTAGAAGTCGTCCCCCCTTCACAACCAGTGCCAGGGCCAATTACCCAAATCATTGGGTCCAACTGACAACTCGTTTATTGCGGGCTCAGACTGTTCATTTCACTGAACTAATTTCATGGGAAATTCAACTTTATATTGAAGATGAATAAAGTTTCCATTATTATTAAAGAAGTTGATACCTAATTAGAGAGAAGTTGATACAAAATGAAATTGAAAAAAGTAACAATGGAAGATATTGCCGCAGAATTAGGCATTTCGAAGTCATTGGTTTCCAAAGCGTTAAGCGGATCACATGGAATCAGTGAAGATACGAAAGATAAGGTCAGAGCTACAGCCATTCGAATGGGCTATCGTTTCAAAAAAGGCGTTCCTCAAGAAGCGACAGATAAGACGGGCAATGTGGCTGTACTACTTCCTCGTGAGGACGTAGGCGATTTTGATTATTGGGGAGTCATATTAAAGAGCATAGAAGTAGAAATGAGCCGTAATGGCTACAGTGTCATGTTTTCGGGAATTGATACTCAAGCCGAGAAAGGCGCATCGTTGCCGCTAAGCATAACCGAGCATAAAGTGGATGGAGTTATCATACTTGGACGGATACCCAGGCCGATCATCTTGTCCGTTATTGCTGCAGGGTTGCCTATTGTATTGATTGATTCGGACTATCATGATCTGAATGTAGATCTTGTATATGCAGATAATTATGGGGGCGGCTTCGAAGCAGCACGTCATATGATAACGCATGGTCACCGAAGTCTCGGTTTTGTCGGAAATCTGGGGTACTCGTGGACTTTCAGAGAGCGCTATAGAGGTTTTGCCGCTGCTGTCGATCAATACAGGAGCGAAACGGGAGAAGAGATAAAGCTGTCCGTTTTCTCTGGTGATGTAGATTTCAACAATATTCCTATCGCATACGAAGAGATCAATAATTGTCTAGATGCCGAAGAACGCCCGGATGCGCTTTTCTGTGCAAACGACCCGGTCGCCTTTGTTGTTTTGCAGGCCATGGATAAGCTTGGCATTACATGTCCAGACGGAATGTCGATTATGGGATTCGACAATGTAAGCAAATGCGAGATGAGCGTAACGCCGCTTACTTCTATTGAGCCGCACAAAAGTCTCATGGGGGAGAGAGCTAGTCAGATGCTGCTTCGCAGAATGGAATATGATAATGGAGTTTCAGAAAAACAGCAGCTTGTCGTAAAAATAGTTGAAAGAAAAACAATCAAAAAAGTTGAATGAATAACACGATAAGATTCAATAAGTTTATTAAACATATTGAAATATTGTTTGACAAACAACTGTTTTTCAGATTATAGTTTGATTATCAAATAGATTTACAAGAAAAAATTAAGAAAACTATGACTAACAGGAGGTTCCTGCATTTGAGGTTTCTGAAACTTTTTGAATGGAAGTTGAAGGGTTTCTATCCTTATGTACCATTCCTCGGCAATAGCATGGAGACGCAACAGGAGCTGATGGGTATGACGGATTGGCTTCCTGCTGAGGTGCCCGGCTGTGTACAGAATGATTTATGGAAAGCCGGCTGGATTGACGATCCTTATAAGGATATGAACAGCTTGAAATGCGAATGGGTTGAAAATCGGTGGTGGATGTATCGGACTAATTTTTCGATTTCTGTTGCACCGGATGAAAGCATCCTTCTCATTTTCAAAGGAATCGATTATAAAGCGCATTTTTATTTCAATGGTCATTTCCTCGCTACGCATGAAGGCATGTTTGAACCGGTTGAGTTAACCATTGACTCTGACCTTTGCCAAAATGAAAACGAGTTGACGGTTTTGTTCGAGCACGTACCCGATGAGATGGGACAAATCGGATACACGTCAGAAACGCACACGCAGAAGAGCCGATTTAATTATAAATGGGATTTCTCCACCAGATTGGTTCCGATCGGACTATGGGATGATGTTTATGTGAAAGTGATCAAATCCGCTTATTGGGGAGAGGTTCAATTAACAACCTCATTCGATGAACAAACTGGCAACATTCGTTGGCACGGAGCATTAAAGGGCCCGGCTTCCACCTCCGTTCATCCGTCCGATGATTTGGCGGCAATTGCCGAAGTTGTACATAATGGTGAAAGTTTGGGCAAGTGGAAGTCCGCCGTGCTGCAATCCGGCAGCTTTGAGATCGATATGGCCCTTTCGAATATATCGCTTTGGTATCCTAACGGCTTGGGGGAGCAACCGCTGTATCAGGTTAAAGTCGGTCTTTATCATGATGGAGAGTTGCTCGACGAGTGGACGGGAAGAACGGGATTTCGTTGCTTGGAATGGATAACGAATGAGGAGGCTCCAACAGATGCTTTTCCTTATTCCGTAAACATGAATTCGTCGCGTATGTACATTAAGGGAATGAATCTAACTCCGCTAGATATGATGTATGGCACAGCGACGAAAAAACGATATGAGGATGTCGTTCTAAAGCTGAAGAAGGCAAACGTCAATCTCGTTCGCGTATGGGGCGGCGGCTTAATCGAAAAGGATGTTTTTTATGAGTTGTGTGATGAGCACGGTATTCTAATCTGGCAAGAATTTATTCAATCCAGCTCAGGAATTGACAACATTCCATCTCAAAAACCTGAATTTCTGCGATTGCTGGAGCGTGCAGCCTATTCGGCATTAACAAGAAAGCGCAATCATATCTCTTTGGCCTGTTGGAGTGGCGGGAATGAACTGCGAGACGAGCTCGGCATTCCTTCTACGGCTGAGGATCGGAACATTGCCTTGCTTCAAACCATGGTGCATGGGCTGGATCCACACAGACACTTCTTTCCTACATCGGCGTCAGGGCCTAACGAATTTCTATCCCTTGATACTCCGGGCGAAAATTACGATGTGCATGGTCCGTGGAAATATGCCGGTCCCGTGGAACAATATCGGCTTTATAATAGTTCCGATAGTCTGCTTCAGAGTGAATTTGGCGTCGATGGACTTGCCTCGTATGCTTCCATGCTGCGTTTTATCAATAAAACGGAACTTAAAGTGCAAACAATGCAAGAAAACGATGTTTGGAGACATCACGGCGAATGGTGGTGCACCAAAGATCGTGAGGATGAGATGTTCGGCGATATCAATGACCTGCAGGAATTTGTCGTAGCGAGTCAATGGACGCAAGCCGAAGGACTCCGTTATGCATTGGAGGCAAATCGACGCCGAAAGTACCGGAATAGCGGAAGTATCGTATGGCAATTTAATGAACCCTTCCCGAACGTATCTTGTACAAGTGTGATCGATTATTATCACCAACCCAAAATGGCTTATTATTGGGTCCGCAAAGCATTTGCAAATCGGCATCTATCTTTGAAATACGATCAGTTGATCATCGATCCGAATGTACCTTTCTACCCGGAGTTGTATTTCCATAATAGCCTTGATGAAGGCGAGCTGAACTGGACGATAGAATGCATAAGTCCGCAAGGAGAGTTGTTTCACATCCAGAAGGGCCGTCATTCTATACACAGTAATACCTCGACTAAATTAGAAACACTTGATTGGAATGTTTCCACAATGTCCGAGCGAATTGTCATTGTTCGATTATCAGGTTCCTTCATAGGAGAAAGCTATAAAAGCAATACTTCTTACAATCTGGAAGCGAATACCTATTTATTCTCTACAAAACAAAGTCATTATTTCTCTGATTGGTTAAGAGCTCCATCAGCAGATTTAAGCTGGAGCCATGTAAGAAATAGCGGATACGACGCAATTGAAATATATGAGGTTGTTAACACGGGGCCAATACCTGCCTTATACATTGTAGCCGCCCACAGGGAGGGAGAGGTCGAAAAAATTTTATTTAGCGAGCAAAATTATTCGGTATTGTTTGCTGGCGAGAAGCTTCAATTCGAAGTGGAAAGACACTCTTGGGGCAATGACGCAGTTGATCCGTCCTCGATTTATTTCAAGACGTTACACTCTGCCGGGAGGTGAGATATCTACAACAGTCGTTCTGATGAGTGATTTAAAGCAATAAATGATTTGGTGAACAAACTAAAAAGGGAGGCAGTTCAATGGTTAAAAAATCTTATTCTCTTGTGTTCGTAATATTATTAGCAGTAGTAATGCTTGTTGGTTGTACGTCCAATAGTGGCGGCAATAAGTCTAACGCGGGTGGCAAAAACCCCAGTCCTTCCAGTAATTCGAAAAAAACCCCAGCTACCGGGAAGGACCCGGTTGAGATCGAGCTGGTCCATTATCAAACCGGACAAGAGGGAGCTATCAAACAACTGTTGGATGAATACTTCGAATTGACCGGGGTAAAGGTGAAACAAACGCTCATTGATGCTAAAAATAATCAGCAGTATTTGATTACAAGAGCCCAGGAAAAAAAGTTTCCCGATATTTATGCGGGCTCACTGGAAGGCGAATTGTTGGCCAATCTCGTAAATGCAGGTTTGGTCGAAAATTTGCTGCCCGAATGGGAGTCATGGGGCTATGATTGGCTTGGCGAAGAGAAAAGCTTCAAGGGAGATTTGGCTGAAGGCAACCCATGGGGCGCTGAAGCCGGTAAATACGGAATTCCTTATATGATAGCTACCTCAGGTTATTATTACAATAAAAAGATGCTGGATAAAGCAGGATTCGATCATGCTCCAACGACTTGGGACGAGTTCCTGGATTTCAGCGAGAAAGTACAGGCCACTGGGATTTCGTCAATTGCCTATGACTTCGGAGATAATTGGGGATCTATGAATGCGGTTGTATTCCCGATTGCCAGTAATATATTTGGCGGAGAGGAAAACCTGACAGCGGCTTTAAATGGCGATGGACTGGCAGATCCAAAATGGCTCGAAGTATTCGGGAAAATCGCGGAGCTTCGCGACAAAAAGTATTTGGCCGAGGGTACGGCCGTGCTTATTATGTCGGATGTGGAAAAGAAGTTTATCAATGAAGAGGTTGCCGTTATTTCCAACGGTTCGTGGTTCGTGCCTGTGCTTATGTCTGACGCTCCTGACTTGGACTGGATTGTAGCCCTGCCACCTGCTGTCAATGCAAGTCATGATGTAAACATTGATGGCGGCGTTTCGATTAGCTTTACAGTTTCAAAAAACAATAAAAACATGAAAGAAACAAAAGACTTTCTAAAATGGTTTGTTGATGGACCACAGCAAATAAAAATGACTGAGTTAAGCGGGATCTTGCCGGCCAACAGCAAAGCATTAGCAGAGGCTGATTTGGATGCTAACATTAAAGTGATTGCTGGGCTGGGCGATAAGCTGACAAAAAAAAGATTGCATGCATTAGTAACAGAAGCCAACATTTATGAGGAGTTCTGGAAAGGACTTCAAGCATTGGTCGAGGGTAAACAATCACCCGAGCAGCTTCAACAGGAATTGATGAAAGTGTATGCCGAAAAAAATAAGTAAGGTATAACAAGTAGTGCCTTTGACAGAATTGCGTTACTTGACAAGGGGAGGCAAATGGTTTGAAAACGTTTTCTAAATGGAAGGATTATTTCACAAGCTATTTGTTTGTGATTCCCGGCTTATCTCTATTCGCTGTGTTTTATTTGCTGCCCTTCTATCAGAGCTATCGTCTTAGCTTTTATGAATGGACAGGATATACACCGATGTCTCAAGCCAAATTCGCTGGGTTAAGCAACTATAAGAAGGCATTCGAGGATGAGGTTTTCTGGGAATCCGTCATTCGAGTTTTAAAAATATCGATTGGCATTATCGGACTCGAGATTCCTTTGGCCTTATTGCTTGCGATTCTGGTCAATCATGTGATTCGAGCCGGCGCCTATCGCATCATCTATTTTATTCCTACCATTCTTTCTCCAATTGCCGTAGGGATGATCTGGAAATGGATGTACGAGCCAAAGTTCGGCATTATTAATCAAACGCTGGATGCTTTAGGGTTGTCTTCACTCAAGCATGCTTGGTTAGCCGAGAGTGGTACAGCTATGGGTGCGGTTGGAGTAACCTTTATTTGGGAAAATTTCGGAACCTTTTTCCTGTTATTTCTCGTAGGTCTCACGGGGATTGATAAACAACTTTATGAGGCTGCGAGCATTGAAGGAGCATCGAGCTTTCAAACGTTCAAATCAGTCACTTTGCCGCTCATGGTTCCTACGATCATCCTTGTCATGATTTTGTTAGTATTGGGTTCTATGCAAATCTTCGGTCAGGTTGTCATCATGACCAACGGGGGACCCGGTTATGCGACAGAGGTTCCGTCCATGCGCATTTATAAGGAAGCTTTCGAGAACAGCAACATGGGTTATTCCACTACCCTATCCGTTCTATTTGGTTTCATCCTTATTGTGTTCTCCGTTATTCAATTAACGATTTCAAGAAGGTATGGTGCAAAGCTATATGAATAAAAAAACAAAATCAATTAGTCTCCATACCTTTCTGATCGCCGTTGCCATTACATGTATTTATCCGTTTGCATGGATTTTCGCCAATACATTCAAGCCAAATAGCGAAATTTTGAAAAACGAAAATTTGCTGGCGACCCTTATCCCTAATCACCCGTCTTGGACCAACTACTACAAGGTCATCGTTGAATTTGGTTTTTCCCGGTACGTTTGGAATAGTTTCTTTTACACCGTAACCTCTGTATCGATTGCGATTGTTGTAGGTATTAGCATTTCGTATGTCGTGGCGTTCTACCGTTTTCCCCTTAAAAACCTAATTTTCGGAGTCATCATCGTTACGATGATGATTCCGATGCCAGGCATCTTTATTCCGAAATATATTGTAATAGCCGAGCTCGGGCTGCTCAATAATCGGCTGGGACTTATTCTACCGTTTGCGACAGTGCTAATACCGCTAACCGTGTTTATCGTCAAAAATTTTATGGACTCCATCCCCAAGGAGATGATGGAAGCCGCTACTGTAGATGGCTGCAATAAATGGACCAAGCTATGGTTTATTGTAGTACCGTTAGTCAGACCGGCAATTGCAACCGTGACTATCTTTCATGTAAGAAGCATTTGGAATGAATGGCTACTGCCTTCACTTGTTATTACCGAAAAAAATCTTCATCCCATCCAATCTGGATTAATGCGATTTCAGGGCGAACATTTCATCGATTATTCCTTGACAATGACAGGATTAGTAGTGGCGACGATCCCGTTGCTGGTTATCTTCTTTATACTTCAAAAGCATATTATTAACGGAATTACTAGTGGAGCTCTGAAAGGATAAGTGGCGATGGAGCGATATGATTCGAAATTACGGTTAATTATCGGGTTTGGCGATAGCATTACGGCCGGAGTTCATTTGTCTCCTCAGGATACTTATCTTTATAAGTTAGGGGCAGCATTTGGGTGCGATACCTATAATGCGGGTGTCCCAGGGCAAACAACGGCAGATGCGTTATTACGCCATCACGAAGAAGTGTTAATGAATAAACCCGATCTTTGTATTCTGCAATTCGGAATGAATGATCATGTTATGGAAGCCCCTAATAGGAATAAGGTGCCGGGGACCAACTTTCAAGCCAATCTGATAAAGATGATCGAGGAGCAGAAGACACATCACATTTCAGTTCTATTATGCACCATTCATCCCATCATTGAAGGAGATACGGATACCTATTATTACAATAGGCATCCGCAGCAATGGTATGGGACGAAGGGCGCCAATCAATGGATTTCAGAATACAATCAGTTGATACGAGATATCGCTGGTCATTATGGCTGCATGGTAGCAGATGTTGAGGTTTATTGGAAATTGAAGATTGCCTCCACCCATCGTTTAGAATCATTTATTCGAACGATTGAGAATGCGGGAATGGATGATGGCGTTCATCCAACCTCGCTCGGACAGCAGCTTTATTATGAATGTTTAAGGGAAACTATCGTGAATGGATGCGGGGGAGAAGGTTATGCTGCTAGAAATGAAGAGTGATATTGTCATTATTGGCGGAGGGATTGGGGGCTGCGCCGCAGCTCTGTCAGCTTGCCGTACGGGGAAACAGGTCATTATGACGGAGGAAACGGATTGGATCGGCGGGCAATTCACGAGCCAGGCGGTCCCTCCCGACGAACATCCCTGGATCGAACAGTTTGGTTGTACCAGAAGCTACAGGCAATATCGCAATCTCGTCCGCGACTACTACCGCAATCATTTCCCGCTTACCCCGGAGGCAAGAGCCCAGGATCGGTTAAATCCCGGCAATGGCGTAGTAAGTCGGCTTTGTCATGAGCCCAGAGCGTCGTTGGCCGTATTTCATCAAATGCTGGCTCCTTATATCCATAGCGGTAAGCTGAAAATTTTGTATCACTATCAACCTGAATCGGTTGAACTAGACCAAGATGAAATTATAGCTGTTACGGTTCGCAATCGCTTATTGAATCAACAAATCGTATTAAAGGCGTCCTACTTCCTGGATGCCACGGAATGCGGCGATTTATTGCCGCTTGCTTCCGCCGAATATGTAACAGGCTCGGAGTCGCGGGCTCAGACCGGCGAGCCGCATGCCCTGGAGGGCTCGGCGGACCCGATGGATATGCAGCCGATTACGTATTGTTACGCCATTACCTACCATGAGGGCGAAGACCATACGATCGAGAAGCCGGAGCAATACGACTTTTGGAGAGACTACTCCAACACGGAATTTTGGACGGGCAAGCTGCTCAGCTGGCAAGTTCCGCATTATATCACTTTAGAGCCGACGGAATACCCTTTTTTCCCAATAGAAGGGGGGCCGACATCGAGATGGACTTATCGCCGAATCATTGACAAAAACAACTTTATGCCCGGCACCTACGATAGCGATATCGTCATCGTGAATTGGCCGCAGAACGACTACTGGCTCGGCTCCATTATCGACGTAAGCGAAGAAGAGAAACAGCGTCATCTGGAAGGCGCCAAGCAGTTAAGTCTTTCGTTGTTGTATTGGATGCAGACGGAAGCGCCGCGACCCGACGGGAAACAAGGTTATCCCGGCATTAAGCTGTGCAAGGATGCCGTGGGCACGGAGGATGGACTGGCCAAATATCCTTATATTCGAGAATCCAGAAGAATTCAGGCGGAATTTACGGTCGTTGAGCAAATGGTTAGCGCTGATATTAGAGGGGCCTCCGGGGCCGAGCGATTCGATGATACCGTCGGCATCGGGGCTTACCGAATTGACCTGCACCCTAGCTTGGGGGGAAGACCTTATATTGATTTATCCAGCTATCCGTTCCAAATCCCGCTGGGCAGCTTGATTCCCGTACGCATTCGAAATCTGGTAGCCGCCTCCAAAAATATAGGGGTCACCCACCTTACGAATGGCTGTTATCGTCTGCATCCCGTGGAATGGAACGTTGGAGAGGCCGCCGGGGCGATTGTTTCCTATTGCTTGGATCACAAAGCAACGCCAAGCCAGGTAAGGAATAACAAGGTGCTGCTGCAAGATTTCCAGGCAGTGCTTGAAAGAGCGGGCATTGAGCTGCACTGGCCAACCATAGGAGCGCTGTAGTTGGAATTTCCATAAACGGGGGGAGTCAAGCTTGAGACTAGGTGTTATCGGATACGGGCTTCGAATTAAAGAGGTTATTAGACATATAAAGCTGCAGGATCCCGCTGTTCGCATAGCAGGGATAGTAGATGTACTCGAATTCCCGGATCTTGCGGATGAGGACGGTCTGCCTATTCCGAATTTCTCTACGGTATCCGAAATGTTGGCGGCGCTTAAGCTCGACGGCATTCTGATCGGTACGCGCTGCTCCGAGCATACAGCATATACGTTAGAGGTATTGCCGTATGGCATACCGCTTTATTTGGAAAAGCCCGTATCCACAACGACGGGGCAGTGGAAGGAGCTTCACCGGGCAGCGGCGATCTACAGTCATACGCCTGTCGTCGTATCACATCCGCTTCGTTTAACCTCTATCGTGCAGAAGGTCAAAGCCATAGTAGCATCGGGTGAAATCGGCGAAATAGCCCATGTGCAAGCGACCAATAACGTACCTTACGGCGGCGTTTATTTTCACGCTTGGTATCGCGATGAATCCATAACGGGCGGTATGTTTCTGCAGAAGGCTACCCATGACTTCGATTATTTAACGCATATTATTGGCGCAAGGCCTGCAAGAGTATGCGCGGTTACCTCGAAGCAGGTTTTCAAAGGACATAAGCCTGCCGGTCTGCGATGCAAGGACTGCGAGGACAATCGGACTTGCGAGGAGAGCACTGTCGGCACGATCGAGGAACAGAATTGGCCATACTGCTGTTTTGCCGAGGATACGGGTAATGAAGATTCGGGCAGCGCGCTTATCGAATACGAGAACGGAGTTCATCTCAGTTATACACAAAACTTTATCGTTAGGCGCGAAGCGGGTACTCGCGGAGCCAGAGTAGTCGGCTATAAGGGCACCGTTGATTTCGATTTTATAACAGGCGCCGTAACCGTCATTCATCATCATAAAGAACAAGTTGACCGCTATACATTCGGCGAAGGAGACGGACATTTTGGAGGAGATGCGCAATTAGCTGCCAATTTTATTGATGTGATGAAAGGAAAGGAAGCCTCGATAAGCACCTTGCAAGAAGGTTTGCGCAGTGCCCTCCTATGCTTGAAAGCCAAGGAATCGGCTGCAACCAGTACCTATCAAGAGATTGCTGAATAATAGCTTCTACAACAATTCCAAAAATGGCAGGAGTGAGTTGAAGTGAAAAAATTGCGCAAGTGGGCGTTGCTGTTGCTGGCCATGCTTTGTGTGAGTTCTCATCTTACGTTATATCCTACCGCATCCAACGTGGCAGCCGCATTTCCCCTCAATGAGGATGATGGCGGGTTAATTCTTCAAGACGAATATAATGATTTGACTAAGCTTTATTCTTATTCGGATATTGCCGTCAGAGATGTATCCGATCCTGGGGCCGGTTATGTGGAAGCCGACGCCTCGTTTGTGTCCGACAACGGCGCAAATCCCCAGATGATCTATCAAGCAAATGATATAAGATCATTGATAGTTGTCGCATATGTTGATCCTTCCCAGGCATTGCCTTCCATAAACTTTCAAATTTCCGAGGATCAGATCAACTATACCGCCGTTAGTCCATCCCTTGTCAATGAAGGGGTTCGGGATGGCTCTTGGAATCGTCTCGTATTCGAGCTGCAAGGGCTGCAGAACGCCAACTATTTGAAGATGAGCTGGACGGCCGGTTCTTCTCCCGTGTATATAAGCAAGCTTCGCCTTGCTTACACGGGCGGCGCAAGCTTTATGGATACGGGCTTTGAAACGACATTGGACACGGATCTTGCAACGGCCGGTGGTTGGGAGGTTAAGTACGCCAAGACGGATGTTTCGGCCGACCCCAACTTTACGGTTACGGTAGAAGAGGAGGGGGGAGTGCCTGGGCATTTCCTGAAAATAACCGGGACGGCCGCCTCCAAAGGAGCCGTGCTGCTGGGACAACGGCTAACGCTGCCTTCCTTCTTCACCGGACCCTCCGATTTGATCGCGACGGCAGACTTTCAGCTATTCAACTCATTGTCTGCACAGAGCAATGTGCTGAGGCTTGTCATTCTCCCTGAGTCGGAATGGGACAGCCTGTCCTCGAGCGCTGGTGGCGCAGGCATGTATACGGCAACCGAGCTTTCGAACCACACCTGGCATGATGGCGGCATCGATCCGGATTCGGTTACGGAATGGGAGCTAGGCACCTCGGAAGGGACGGATCTCGTAAGCGCTATTAGTGGCTCCACAGGAAGCAATGTCGTTATTGCTTTATATGTAGAGCTTCATTCGCCATTAGGGATCGATGAAGCCTACATCGATAACTTTGAGCTGAATGTAGGGGAGCTGTCGAATACCCGCCCTCATTTTATTCACGTGAAGTCGATTAAAGATACCATATTCGGATATCGCTGGGCCGAGGATGTCGTGAATAGCTACAAATCGAGATACAATGGCTGGTTGACCAGGGATATAGAGCTCATCCCGGATTCGGACTATATTTGGGAGAATCGATTCACCGATCCCATTAATAATGTAGCTTTGACCTTTGAATACAAGTCTTACCAGGATATTCTCGCAATGGGGTATGACTATGACACGTATTATCTGGTCGCAGAGTTCAAATCGCCCGGCATAGATCCGAGCGACCCTTCGGATGATTTGATTATCAGCTTAGCCAACGAGACCGCGACCGAAAGCCAGATGGAAGCTATTACAAAAGGCTGGTATTCGAAGTGGATTCAATACCATACGGATGCTGCCATGTATTTGTCCTACTTGTACGTGTTGACAGGCGAAACCGCTTATGCGGAGAAAGCGGGGGAGATCGTCAAAGAGTTTGCTGATAAATACCCGCAATACGCGCTGCATGACGTCGTTTCTCCCATTAGGCCAATCGCCTCCAGGGTGTTCTACTCCGTACTGAGTGAAGGGGCTTATTTTGTTACGCCTATGGTGTATGCAGTGGATAATTTGTATAACTCCGGCGTGTTTGACACCGCATATAAGAAAGCTATTCGAGAGGACATGCTGTATCCTTCGGCCGATGTTATGAAACGCAGCTTCAGCACAAATAATTTCCAGGTGATTCAAGACGCGGCGCTTGGCTTGGTTGGTTATTTGTATGATGACGCGGACTTGATAACAGAAGCCAAAGAAGGCTACACGCCGACCGCGCAAGCGGGAGAGGCCATGGGGATGTTTAATGAATTGCTGGATTACGGTGTAGGCGAGGACGGTTTCTGGTTCGAGGGTACGCCGAGCTATCACGGCTTTGTTCTTAAGGAATATATTTTCCTCGCGGATGCCGCGCAACGTTTCGGAAGCAATGTAGGTGAGAACCTGTATACGGGGAACAACAAGCTGAAATCGATGTTTGATGCGATGTTGAATTTGCCGTATCCTGATTTAACGATGCAAGCGAATAACGATTCTCCTTATAAACCGAATCTCATAACCCCCATTTATATATGGATGATGGAAACGGCAGACAGAGAATTTCAAGCTGCTTCATCTCAGTACAGATCATTCCTTAACCAGGCCTATATGACAGTCGAGAGAAGCGATGCCGACCTGTACTCCTTGTTGACCGGCTTTCGCCATGTTCCGAACTCAACGGAGCCCTTCCTTCTTAACGATGCCAACATGAGCGCGATTGGAACCGTGCTTACCCGCAACTATTACAATGGACAAACTTATATGAGTACGATGGATTACGGCATGTTTACCGGCTCTCACGATCATTACGACAAGCTGAATATTACGACATACGGCAATGATCGGGTATGGCTCGATGATCTGGGGATTGGTCCATATGGCACGGATTCAGCGGAAAATTATTATCGAATGTCTGCCGCCCATAATACGGTTGTCGTTCCGGATGCGAATCAGGCTGGAATCAGCGGTTCGTTCCTGGCCTTGGGCCACACCAATTCCATGCATTACAGCGCGGCGGCAGCCGACGGCATCTTCGCCGATGTTCAGCAATATCGCCGAGCGTTAATAAGCGTCGATGATTGGATGCTGGATGTATTTAAATTGCGTACGTATGACGAAGTAACCTTTGATTGGTTCGCTCGGGTGCCGGATAGCACGATGGAGCTTAGTCTTGCTACAAGTCCTCAAACGGGGAATCTGGGAACGGCTAACGGCTACCAGTATACCGAACTGCTCGGTCAAGGAACGACGACGGGGAACTGGTCGGCTGATTTCACTGATGACACGGATATTAACAAATCCTATCGAATCACGATGCTGAATGACCAGCAGATGGATGTATTCGAGGCACGATCCTATGGCACTGCGAATAAGCAGAATGTGAAAATCCCCGTGCTCGCTGCCCGCCAGACTGTTGAAGGGGATGGGGAATTTGTCGCTATCCATGAATATGATCCCGAGGCGGCCAATGGAATTGCCCAAATGCTGAATACTCCTGATGGCATTCGCGTTACGAAGGATGATGGCGAAGAAGTCATTATCCAATATGATATTAGCCATGCGACCGAGGAAGCTGGCTTTATGCTTCTTAGGCGGAACGCGAATCAGGATATGATGAACCTCGAGATTAGCAACGACAATCGCTTGATGATCGATCATAAGCTGTATGCTCATAGCGACGAGGTTTTGCGCGGCTTATCCATTGCTTATGACACGGGCATCATTAACATCGAGAATGAGGTTAATGATTCGACACCATATCGAATGACGACGTTGACCTTCAATGCGGGAGACGAAGTTTTCACCCAAGTTAACGTCGATGGCGTTGCTTATCCCTTCACAAGGGACGGGGAATACATCACGATAGTAGCACCGCTCAAAGCTGCTCCGACATTAAGCAACCAAGCTTACAAAATCAATGCGTCAGAGGATGCCTATGCGAAGGAGCAAGAACCGAATCGGGTTCTTGGCGAATATACGACGATTGGAGTCCGCAATACGGGAGCGGCCGGCGGAGATATGGTATCCTATGTGAAATTTGATTTAATTAACTATTCGGGCAATCATGTGTCGGAATCGACATTCCGATTCTATGCTTACGATAATGCCGCGCCGTACAATCCCGTGGAATTATCGATCTATGGCATTGTGGACAACAGCTGGGATGAGGATTCCTTAACCTGGTTGAACGCGCCTAATATTGCGAGTGACGGATCCGGCAAAACGACGATTACGGGAGTAGGCACGACCGCCTATCTCATCGATACGATCAGCCTTGAAGATGCCAATTATGCGTGGCATGAGGTGGATGTGACCGATTTTGTCCAGACTCACGGGCTTGCCAACAAATATGTCAGCTTTATGATTGTAGCGGATCATAATACGAATGACTGGATCTTTATTCCGAGCAAAGAAAGCGGCTCAAGACCGCCGCAGCTGACGATCAAAGAAAGTATTGACATTGTAGCCGAGGATACGGCTTATGTCCGTGGCGGAACATATAGCGCTTCGCCTCAGACGGGAACTGCCGAGATGCAATTGATGGATGCTCCCGATGCGGCAGATGATCGAATCTCTTATTTGAAATTTGACCTTGGCGACTATGCTTCCGCCGACTTGGGCAAGGGTATTCTGCGTTTCCGGGCTTCGTCTAGCAGTCCGAATGCGAGTACGCCCATCAGCGTCTACGGAATTATGGATGATAGCTGGACGGAAGCCGGCTTAACCTGGAGCAATTCTTCAAATCATGAATCGGGCGATACAACGATTACAGATCTTCCCGATGCCGCGGTTCCGATCGCCACCGTTCTGGCTTCCGGGACGAATAGAGATTATTCTGTAGATGTAAGCAAGTTTCTGCGAGGCAGGCCGCTCGGTGGAACGGCAAGCTTTATTCTAGTGGATGAATCCGACGGGAATGTGTTGCTAACGGTTGACGGACGGTTAGGTAACCAGCCGGCAACATTATCCATGTATCGGCCGATTGTTCAACAGATCAATCAGTCTGCCTTTATTTGGGGAGGGACATATGCCAACAGCAATCTGGAGTACTCCACCCATCTCGTAGTGAAAAATGCAAGCGGGACGGGCGCTGACCGAAAATCCTACTTAAAAATTGATTTGGAATCGATTCAAACGAACCGCGTTAATGAGGCCGTGTTGCGGATGTATGGAAAAAACACGACATCGCTGGAGGAAGTTCCGATTACGGTTTATGGGATTATCGATAATAGCTGGACTTCAACCGCCATTACTTTCAATAATGCCCCTAACCATAACCCAACCACCGGCGACGTAACAGGTGTAGGGATCTCTGCTTTCAAGCTGGATGCGATTCCGGTTGGACCAACGGCAGCGGTGTATGAATGGGATATAAGCGACTTTATTTACGCCGCGATGCGTTCGGGAGGAGAGGCAAGTCTGGTTGTCGTTATGGAGGATGTCAGTACTACAAGCTATATGGATTTTAACAGCAGCAATGGAATGATTAAACCCGGCTTCATATTATCCTATTAGAATCGGAGGGCTTGGCGTGTATCAAGCAGCTTTGGATCGTGCAGTAGAGAAAACGTTGAAAAATTTGAAGATTTACGTGGAGCAATTCCCTCATGTGGGAGAGGAGAAGGGCGGTTTCGCCTTGTACGGGAATACGACCTGGACGAACGGATTCTGGACCGGGGTGCTGTGGCTGCTGTTCGAATATTCGGGTGATAGCCGGTTTGCCGAGGTTGCAGAGGGCTTGCTGCCAAGCTTCCGCGAAAGACTGGATCAAAATGTGAATATTGATCACGATATCGGCTTTTTGTACACGTTATCGGCTCAGGCCCAGTGGATGATCCGCAAGGATGAGTCCGCCCGGGAACTTGCGATCGAGGCGGCCCGGAAGCTGGCTGATCGCTGGAATGAGGAAGGGCAGTATATCCAAGCGTGGGGGGATAAAGGGGATACGACTCATAGTGGCAGAATCATTATCGATTGTTTGTTGAATCTACCTATTCTATATTGGACAGCTGGCGAAACAGGCGATGACCGTTTATTGACAATTGCCCGGAAACAAGCCGAGAAGAGCAGAAAATTTCTTGTGCGAGGCGATGATTCATCCTATCATACGTTTGTATTTGATCCGGCGAACGGCCAGCCCGTCGGGGGCGCTACACATCAAGGGCTGCATCATGGATCGACTTGGTCCAGAGGGCAGTCCTGGGGGGTGTACGGCTTCCCTTTATCCTATCGATATACGAAGAACAAAGCATTTCTCGAAACAGGCATTCGCATGGCCAAATACTTTATTGAGCAACTCCCCGCCGATCTAATTTCACATTGGGATTTCGAAGCAGAGCGTAATGACGATACCCCGAGAGACAGCTCTGCTACGGCGATAGCCTTATGCGGCATCCTTGAAATATTGGAGCATTTGGAGAAAGATTCTTCCGACTTCGTGTATTTTTCGAAGGCAGCCGGAGAAATCATGGATGCCTTGATTCGCGAAACATCAACGATGGACGAACCGGATTTGCAGGGGCTGATCAAGCATGGCGCCTATCATGTAAGCAATAATTATGTGCCGGACGGATTTCTTATATTCGGAGATTATTATTATCTGGAGGCTTTGATGCGCATGACCAATAAATCCAAAGGCTATTGGTAGGCGCAAGTGATAGAAGGAAACGGGCAAGGATGCTGATTCAATCGTTATGGGTGAAGGAGGGAGTGGATACATCATGGCGAAAGCCGAGCTGACGGTTGCCGTTATTGGAGCCGGTGCGATTACAGGCCATCATTTTAGTGCGGTTGCAGCGGTGGAGGGTTTACGGGCATGTGCCGTTGCGGATCTGAACAAGGAACGAGTGGAAGCGGCAGCGGCTCAATACGGAATCTCGGCGTATCTGGACTATCGGGAGATGATTCGACGGGAACGTCCGGATATCGTTGCGATCGCATTGCCTCATTACTTGCATAAGGAAGCAGCGCTCTTCGCTGCCTCGCATGGTTGTCATATGATGCTGGAAAAGCCGATGGCACTATCCGTCGCCGAGTGCGACGAAATCATACAAGCAGCACAGCTCGGGAAATCTCGCATATTGGTAGGCCATACACAGCATTACATGGCGGAGAACATACAGGCCAAGTTCATGATCGATAGCGGACTCATCGGCGATTTGGTTATGATTCACGATATCCGTCACACCTATTATTTTCAAAACTCCAGGCCGGATTGGTTTCTGGAGAAGATGAGGTCGGGCGGAGGTATTTTAGCCAATCTGGGGACGCATTCCATCGACAAAATCCAGTGGTTGACAGGGAGCCGGGTACGCAAGGTGAGCACGTCTATCAGCCATTACGGCAGCAGAGGAGATGTGGAAGGAAGCGGCTTGCTTTATCTGGAGTTGGAGAACGGAATGCCTGCCGCGATCGTACAGGGCGGATATGTCGGGGCGGCGCGCAATGAGACGGAGATTATCGGCACGAAGGGGATGTTAATGCTGAAAACGGGGGACAGTCTGTGGCTAAGCACGGGCGGCCCCTACGTGCGAGTGGAAGTTCCTCACTCAGCGTCGCCCTTTGAATTGCAGTACAAGGATTTGCTGCAGGCTATCTCAAGCGGTGGAGAGACTGGTTGCCCGCCATCGTACGGCAGAGACATTATCGCGATTCTCGAGAAGGTCTATGCGTCAGCTGTTTCAGGCAAGGAGCAATACGTTGAACGGGCATGAGACGATATCGGATTGATCAGCTCGACTCTTCCACATTCGACTGTTCCAACTCCAGCAGTATCAACGTTGCCAATATCATAGAGAGTGGGCGTTTATATGCAAAGGCTCGTTTTGCCTCAAACGGATTTAAATGCTTCAGTGCTGGTGCTTGGTACAGCTTTGTTCGGCAGCAGCATCGATGAAGCTGGATCCTTCCGTCTGTTAGATCGTTATTATGAAGTACACGGAAATTTCCTTGACACTTCATTAAATTATGCGGATTGGCAGTGGCCTGTTAAAGGTATAAGCGAGAAAACGCTGGGGAAATGGCTGAAACTGCGAGGCCACCGCCAAGACATCATCATTGGTACCAAAGGAGCGTGCCCACGCTTGAACAATGGCGCCTTCTTTCGACTGCAACGAGAAGATATTGTGTCGGATTTGCACCAAAGCCTGCATAATCTTCAGACGGATACGATCGATTTGTATTATTTGCACAGAGATGATCCATCAAAACCGGCTGCAGAGATAATTGAAACTCTGGAGGATCAAGTGAAAGCCGGGAATATTCGTTATTACGCGTGCTCGAACTGGTCACTTCCGCGGATACAGGAAGCGTGCCGATATGCCAAAGAAAGTGGCAAGCGGGGGTTTGTCGCCAACCAGATGATGTGGAGCCTGGCAAATGTAAATCGGCATCGTTTGTCAGATCCGACCTTGGTATCCATGGATGCCTGGATGACACAATATCACGAGGAAGGCGGCTTGTCTGCCATACCCTACAGTTCTCAGGCAAATGGTTTCTTTAGTGGGAAATATGCCCCGGGTGATGGTCAATCAGATTCATTGGCTGGGCGCCACTACTACAATGAAATCAACTTTGCCCGTCTGGAACGAGTCCAGCATATGGCGCGTGATTTAGACTTATCTTGTTCGGTTATAGCGCTTGCCTATATGCTCTCACCGGCGCACGCCTTTCCTGTCTACCCGGTTATTGGTCCGAAAAATATGGAGCAATTGGATGATAGTCTTGCAGCCGTTGAAGTGCAGCTTGATTTGAATTCAATTCGCATGTTGGAGGCTCATTGAAATAACAATCCCGTATTTCACGGAAAAAAAGCTCAAGATCCAGGGCTGAATCAGCCTCGGGTCTTGAGCCCTGTTGTTGGTAAACCCGAACCGGTAATGGTAGCCATTGAAATCCTCCAAATTACTTGTGATAGTAATGGACGCCAAGAACCTCGGTATCGGGACCGGTTCTGCCCAGGAGTCATGCGCAGATACAGCTTGAACAACTTGTTATAGTGGCTCAGGTCGTGAATAACCTACCAGGCCGGAATTATGAATGATGTTGTCGTCGATATCGTGAAGGTCCTTCAACGAAGCCTGAATCCGCACCTCGTTTCGGTATTGAACAAACGTTTTACCGACTCTGACAGACATGTTCGGAAATTCGAATATCGATAACAAGGAACCCATTGGCAAAAATCGGGCTAAGGCCGTATTCGCTTATAATCCTATCCTTGATATTGCTTTTCACAGTATGAAATCGTTGCGCGCTGTAATAGATCCGCTAATTGCCAATTTCCAAAATGGCGATCTGAGGAGACATCGGGTTGATAGCGCCGGCATTTCGTACTTAAATCATGCGCTTCTGCTGCTATCGACAGCAACTGAGGAAAGGGAGTAAAATTGCTACAAAGGCAACGGTCACATTTTGCCTTTTTTCTTGTTGCAGAATTCGCATATAAGCATTCTGCGCACGGGGATAAATTTCTATGGGAACAATCGGATGATCGTTGAACTAGATGAACGAGACTCGCTGGAAAACGCTGCGGATTGGGAGGGGAGAGTTGCTCTTGTCCATGCGCCTAAGTATGAAGAACCATCCTCCTACGTTTTGCGCAATGTTAGCATTATTGAACGAACACTTCGTTTTGACTCGGAGATGACGTTCCTGGTGCTGGATGAAGGCCAGCGAAGCGGCACGGACAAGAAGGGGGCACAGGATTGGCAGGAAATTTGCTGATCGAACTGGAAGGTCAAAGTGTTCGAGTTGATGTGAAGAGTGGCGATTGCTTCTCGTTTCCACACCGTCTCTGAGTTGACCTGCGACATAAGAGGCGAGGGGGGCTGACTTCAGAGCTCCATTTACAACCATTATAGGAGGAGTGGGCGGGTATGTTACACACTGGAATGTTGTCGGTTACGTTTCGTAATTTGCAGCCTGAAGAAATCATTAGGCTGACGGTCCAGGCTGGACTGGATGCAATCGAATGGGGAGGGGACATCCATGTGCCTCATGGCAATGTGGAAGTCGCAAAACGGGTAAAACGTTTAACGGAAGAAGCAGGACTAATCATCGCCTCCTACGGTTCTTATTACAAGGCTGGCGTGTATGATTCGGATGTACCATATTTCGAGGACGTTCTGTCCAGTGCGATTGCCTTGGGCGCTCCAGCGATACGTATTTGGGCGGGCAACAAGGGAAGTGAGAAGGTGGAGTTGGGCTGGCGCGATCAGGTAATCGCTGACATCATCCGCGTTGCCAATCAAGCGCAGCAGGAGAATATCCGCATTCATTTAGAGTACCATGCGAATACTTTGACGGATACCCTTGAGTCTACCCTTGCATTGCTTGAGGCTGTGGGTCATCCCAATGTTGGGACTAACTGGCAGCCTCCAACACTGCTGACATTCGGGGAGCAACTGGAATCCTTGGACGGCGTGCTGCCGTTTCTGGCAGATGTTCATGTGTATTATTTGCAGCTTGGCGAACGGTATCCACTCTCCAGCGGATCGGAGGAGTGGGGAGAGTTTTTCCATCGCATTTCTTCATCAGCGGGGAACAGTCGATTTGCACTGCTTGAATTTGTCCGCGGCAACGATCCAAAGCAGTTCTTGGAGGACGCCGGCGAGCTGCGCCGATTGCTTAAATCGTAGCAAAACGTTGGTGGATGAAATCAAGGTGCGACGATGGATCAGATAATTGATCTCCATTATGTTGCAGTTAAACTTGGCTTTTACGATGCTGCTGACGCAATTAAAACAACCTTCATTAACAAAATCGATGAGCAAGCCAAAGATACCGTCATGGGGCGAATTAAGGGTTCGCTGACCAATCCTATATCAGCCGGGGCGTATAGGGCTGGGATTCTGGATGCTATAGTAGCCATGGGGCTAAAAAAGACGTTGAAATGAAAAGTACGACGTTAATCGAGTAACAACTGGATATTTGATAGGCATGGTTCCACCATAAAATCCGGATACCTATTTTAAAAGCGATTCTATTAGTTTCAGTATGGTGTCCTGATCGACTCACCGCAGTGCGCGGCTACCGCCAAAGCATGCGTGCTCAGGGAGATTACCCCAAAGGCTATGGAGAAATGTTTTGGAAGAACGCTGCCTGCCGGTAGTCTTCAAATCACTGGCAAAAACATATCCAGCGGTTGGCCAGCTCAAAAAAAGATGAAGCAGTCCGCTTCCTTAATGGAAGCGGACTGCGCGATGGATACCTCATTATTTGCTCAAGTCAAGGCTGGTGACCTGCAGCGAATTGGTGTTCTGATAGTTGTTAAAACCCCAAAACCGAACCACACCACCGGTCATCGTGGTTCCAGCGCCACTTTCAAGGTAGCGAGGTGTCAGTTTAAATGCCGTAGTGGAGAGTAGCTTAAAGTTCTCATCAAACGTTAGGATTGAAGATGTCTTGTCTGATTGAGTCCTGTAGAATTTGCCGTTAGCATAGAACGAGGAACCAGGGTATATTTTTGCCTGGCCCTTTTCGTCGTAGCTTATGTCCTTTTTCACTAAGTTAAACATGGTTGTCCCTAACCAGTTGCTAAACACCAGACGATCGCGTTTGGTAGTAAGTACTGTGGATAGAGATGAATTAATATAAAACTTAATTACATCTTTTGGATCTGCTATTGTGAGTGGCTTCGAAAGTTCACCTGCCAGATAGATCGTGTATTTCCCTTCACCGTTTAAATACATAACGCCTGAACGGTCGTTTGTTTTAATTGGGTAGATATAATGGGACGCCAAAAGACTCTTCTCCCATATTTGAAGCGTTTTTTCGCTTTAAGCGCCTGCTCGCAGAAGGAAGAAAAGTCCGGGAAGGAGAACGAGACAGCAAGTGTAACGGAAGCAGGCACTATGCCAATCACGCAAACCAAAACGACCCTTAAAGTTCTGATGTACGGCAGCAGCCTGGTGGAAAATTTCGCAACTAATGAATTTATCAAGTGGCTGGAGGACCAGACCAATATTCATATCGAATGGGAAGTAGCGCCAGAAAAATCGGCACAGGAAAAATTGAATATTACGCTGGCAGGCGGCGATTACCCCGATGTCATTATGGGCTTCAATGTAACGCCGGTGCAAATGTCCCTGTACGGGAAGGACGGTGTCTTCATGCCGTTAAGTAATCTGATCGATAAATACGGCGTGGAAACCAAAAAAATGTTCGACGCTGTCCCTTATGCGAAGGATACCATAACAGCGCCTGACGGGAACATGTACGGCTTGCCTCAAGTCAACGAATGTTATCACTGCACCATGTCTCAGAAAATGTGGATCAATCAAGAGTGGCTCACCAAGCTCGGACTTCAGATGCCGGCCACGACGGAAGAATTCTATCAAGTGTTCAAAGCTTTTAAAGAAAACGATCCCAATGGCAATGGCAAGAAGGATGAAATTGCGCTCGCAGGCTATGTGAATTCAGGTCCTGAAATGTTCCTGATGTCCGCGTTTGTGGAAAAAGATATGAACGATATGATCGTGAACAACGGGAAAGTTGACGTTGCATTCACCCAGCCGGGTTGGAAAGACGGGCTCGCGTATTTGCATAAACTGTATGCGGAAGGCCTGATTGCTCCGGAGACGTTTACTCAGGATGTCAATGGTATCAAGAAAATGTCAGGCCAAACAGAAATGATCCTGGGCGCGGTGCCCGCTAACTATTCCGGCGTTATTCTGCCAAGCGCCGATCGTGTCAAAGACTATGCGGCCGTTCCTCCTCTGCAAGGACCGGGCGGACTGAAGTCCGTGTCCTTGAATCCGTACGGGCTTTCCCAGGGGGTCTATATTATTACGGACAAGGCCAAAAATCCCGAAGCGGCTTTCCGCATGGCGGATTTCCTGTACAGTGAAGAAGCTACGATGAGAGCTATTTTTGGCCGCCCCGATCAAGAATGGACGAAAAACACGGCCGATGATACGTCGATTGCCGGAGAACCGGCCAAATGGAAACGATTAGTCACGTTAACGGGCTTGCAAAATTTCGGATGGGCGCAAACAGGCCCCTCGCTGCGCACCAGCGCGTTCCGGCTAAGCGAAGCGGGAACTCCCGGCACGCAGGAAACGATTCTGTATCAAGAGACCAAAGAAAAATATGAACCCGCGAAGATTGACAGCAATAAAGTCGTTCCGCCCTTGTTCTTTACCAAAGATCAGTCGGAGGAGCTAGCTAATTTGACCAAGACCATCACCGATTACAAGAAAGAATTTCTGGCCAGAACAGTATCTGGCGATATCGATCTCGAGAAGGAATGGAATACCTATTTGAAAAACCTCGACAACATGAACCTCAAACGTTATTTGCAGATTTATCAGGAAGCCTACGATGCGAACAGCAAGAAATAAGCAAGTCTAATAAAGCCCGGCAAGCTCTTGCAAACAATTGAGCGAGACTCTAATTTAGTAGCCCGCTTCCATAAAAAATAGGGATGCCCCAAGCAGCTGTTCTGCAGAGGGCATCCCTATTTGCATTATTTCAGGGGCAGGTTCAGCCGGTCCCGGTAGGCGCCCGGAGAGATCCCGGCATATTTCTTGAACACCGTGCTCATATACTCGGCATATTTGAAGCCGATTCGTTCTGCAATAGCCTGCAGCGTCATATCGGTTTCGGCAAGCAGGCGTGTGAGCAGCTTCATTTTGATCAGGATGATCTCCTCGTGAGTGGTGCGTCCCAGTGCTTTCACAAAACGGCTGTCCAGAGAGCGCCTTGAAAGGGGGATCCTGCGCAGCACATCCTCGACGTTGATATCCTCATAGGCATGCTGCCGGATGAACTGCACCGCATCCGAAACGTATTTATCCTCAACGGCGATGGCATCGGTAGACATGCGGGTGATCGTTTCCAGAGGATCGATGCTGTGAATGCCGGCCTCTACCGGTCTGCCGGCCATCATCTCATCGAGCAAATGGGCTGCCCGGTATCCGGTTTGCAGCGTATCGGGGCGGATGCTCGACAGCGGGGGATCAGACAGATTGCACAGCAATTCGTCATTGTCGACTCCAATGACGGCGGCTTCCTCCGGAACGGACACACCCGCGAGCCGGCATGCCTCCAGCAGCTTGAGGGCGGTAATATCGTAGCATGCCATAATTCCGGTCGGTTTGGGCAGCTTCTCCACCCATTCCGCCATTCCCAACCGTTCCGACAAAGTGGAGCTCCTGCCTGCCAGATGAAGATGGGTGCAGGAATAGCCAGCTTCCGCAATCCGCTGCCCAAAGTACTGCCCCCGCTGGACAGACCAGGCGAACTGGTTGTCGCCGCAATAAGCGAAATGCTTGTATCCCCGTTCCAGCAAATGGTCCGCCGCCCACCTGCCGATTGTCCGGTTGTTGGTTTCCACACAGGGAAGCTCGGGAAGCAGCCGGGAAGCGCTCAAATCGACTGTCGGAACGCCAAGCTCCCGGATGTAACTCGCCGTTTCCTCATTCTCGATGCGGGCGATTATCCCGTCGCCCCTCCAGTCCTTCAGCCAGGACAAGTCGGTATCGAGCCGGCTGTGCTCGCCCAGATAGATGGACCATGGCCGATGCCTGCGGATATAGGATTTGACCCCGCTCAGCAGACCGCGCGCATAGGCGTTGGATGTTTCGATCAGCAGCGCAACATGCTTCTGCGGCTGCTCAACGGGTGTGAAATGATTCATGCCATGACCTCCAGCCATCTTGGAGTGGTGTAAAGATGCAGCTAATATATACCGCTCATGGCCATTCGTCAATGTAAAATATTATAGACCACGATCCAATAACCTCATTTACGAAAGCGCTTCAATCCACTACGATGAAGATACATTGATCAAAGGAGACGTGAGATGGGAAAAAAAATCAAGGTGGCAATCGTCGGTCTCGGGTTTGGAGCGGAATTCATTCCGATCTATCAGAATCATCCCAATGCAGAAATGTACGCTATCGTTCAACGTTCGGCGGAGAACCTGGCTAAGTTGGGGGAACACTTTGATATCCCGGTCCGCTATGGGGATTTTGAGGAAATGCTGAGAGACCCTCAGATAGATGCCGTTCATATCAATACGCCGATTCCGAATCATGCGGCGCAGAGCATTGCGGCACTAAACGCAGGCAAGCATGTAGCCTGCACCGTACCAATGGCTACTTCCCTGGAAGACTGCCGGCGAATAGTGGAAGCGCAGCAGCAATCGGGAAAAAACTATATGATGATGGAAACCGCCGTGTATACGCGGGAGTATCTATATGTTAAGGAATTGCGGGACAGCGGCAAACTGGGCCGCATCCAATTTCTCCGCGGGGCGCATCAGCAGGAGATGGCTGGCTGGCCGGGATACTGGGAAGGCCTGCCGCCCATGCATTATGCGACCCATGCTGTAAGCCCGCTGCTTGCCTTGGCAGGCAAAGAGGCCGAATCCGTGAACTGCCTTGGATCCGGGAGAATCGGGGAGCAGCTCGCGTCCCGTTACGGCTCGCCATTTGCCGTGGAATCCGCTTTGTTCCGATTGAGGGATTCGGAGCTCGCGATGGAAGTGACGCGTTCCCTGTTTGAAACGGCCCGGGAATATGTTGAGAGCTTTGACATCTATGGCGACAAAATGAGCTTTGAATGGCAGCAGCTGGAGAGGGAAGCGCCCGTCCTGTTTGCAGGCGAACAGGCACAGCGTGTTGAAGTTCCCGACTATGCGCATTTGCTTCCTGAAGGAATCCGCCCCTACACGACCCAGGGGGTCTATGATTCCGATGACAACCGGCATCTGTCGTTTACACAGGGCAGCGGTCATGGAGGCTCGCATCCGCATATGGCCCATGAATTCATCATGAGCATCGTGGAGGGAAGGCCCGCCTTTCCGGACGTGTATACTTCCGCGAACTGGACCAGTGCCGGAATCTGCGCGCATGAGTCGGCCATGAATAATGGCGCGCAAGTCCGGCTGCCAGACTATAAGCAAACCAGCAGGCCGCAATGAGCAATAGCCTGAAAGGGGATTCCCCATTGTCCGACTCTATTCAACCAACCGGTCTGCGCGCCGTAAGTTCCGCATATGAAATCCGCATTTATCGTCAAGACGGATCCTCTCCGATCCTGGTTCAACAAGCCGAAGCCGGCAAGCGTCCTTTCATTCATCCTATCGCAGCGCCCGACGGCGCCGGTATTCTGACCGAGGACGCGCCGCCGCATCATCCTTGGCAGCATGGGCTCTACGTAGGTTTGAACGACGTCAATGGTTCCGGCTTCTGGAAAGAAAAGCTGGGAGGCAACAGGGAGCATGACGGAACGTTCCATCCGCGGCTGCTTGAAGAAGCCGCTGTGGAAGGCAGCAGGGCATCCTGGACGGTGACGACGGATTGGAGAGACAGAAGCGGTCAACCCCTGCTGGTAGAGCAGCAGTGCTGGACTTTACACGATTTGGGAGACCGGTACGAGCTCGACATGGAGTGGACGCTGCGGGCGGAAACGGACATTACATTTGGACAATATGCTTATGGAGGACTTTTTCTGCGCATGCCTTACCGGGAGGAAACCGGCGGGTCCGCTCTGAACAGCGAAGGCCTGAACGCAGCGGAAGCGGAAGGCAAGCGGGCGCGGTGGGTCGCCGTGCAAATGCCCATTGCAGGCCGGTTGAATGACGCGGGCATCGCGTTCATGGATCATCCTGGGAATGTTGAGCACCCGGTGCCTTGGCGGGTGGATCATCAGCTGGGCATCTCGCCGAGCTGCTGCATCGCGGGAGATTGGCATCTTAAGCGGGGAGAGTCGAGGACGTTCAGGTTTCGCGTGTATGTATTTTGCGGGGACATTTCCATACCCGCTATTGAAGACAGCTGGAACCATTATACGGGAGGAATGGGATCATGAGCAGCATTATTGTCGTACATCCGGATTTTGACCGGATTTGGCCGTACTCAGCCGACCATTTATTGCAATTGTGGCAGGAGCAGGGGGAAGCGGAGCTGATTCGGGTTTCCCCGGATTTTCAGGGCGGACTTGATGAAGTGGTGAATCGCCCGGGGGAGGTCACCCGTCTTGTTGCACTGGGTCTTCCGGTCACTAAGGAAAGCGTGGAGCCGTTCGCAGCGTTGAAGGAGGCCGTGATTATTGTTTTGGGACATGGCGGCCGGGCAGCTCAGGAAGTGGAAGACAGCTTGAAGGAGCGCGGTGTAAAGCTGTATGTTCAGCCGTCCGAAGGTTTCTGGGGGCAGTCGGTGTCGGAGTTCGCCCTGGCTTTGACGCTTTGCGGGCTGCGCCGCATTCCGCAGCTGCATCATGAGATATTGACAAGCATTGGCCCATGGGATTATCCGCTGGAGCAGTTCGGTGACGATCCCAACTTTACGAACGGTACGGTAGCGGGCAAACGGGTGCGAATCGTAGGCGCGGGGAACATCGCTTCCCGGTATGCAAGCTTCGTTCACATGCTGGGCGCCGATGTGGCGGCATGGGACCCTTATGCGCCAGAGCCTTCGTTTCACCGGGCCGGGAGCCGCCGGGAATGGCATCTGGACCGTCTTGTGCGGGATGCGGAGATTTTCGTTCCCATGGTTCCGCTGACGGACAGCACAGAAGGGCTGGTTACAGCGCAGCATATACGCGCACTGCCCAAAGGCACGCTTGTGGTGCTGGCGACGCGGGCCGGCATTGTTGATATGGAGGAGCTGAGAAGGCGCGTGCTGGCTGATGAATTGAGCCTGGCCGCCGATGTGTTCGATATCGAGCCGCTGCCGCTGGACGATCCGCTGCTCGGACGCCACAATGTGGTCCATACCCCGCATAATGCGGGGCGCACTCTGCAAGCGAATCAGCTTTGGGCCAAGATGCTTGTTGATCAGTTCCTGTAAGCGAGGGGCCTTGCCTTGCGTCCCTCCACCCTAACAGCTGAGAACTGGCCGTCATCATGAGCCAGTGGTGTCAAGAAGCAGGATCTGCTTCGGGCTGAGGGTCCGGCCCCGGCCCCGGCGCTTCGTGCATAACATGATGTACGACCATCAGCATAAGCGAGCTGAGCAGCGATAGCACCGCGAAGAGCTCGACGATTTCCTCCAGAGTCTGCTCCAGGCGTTCGGCGGCTTTGGACATTCGGGACACATCGAAGGTATCCATTCCTACCGCCAGGGCGAACAAGGCTCCGGAGATGATCAGCCAGACCAGAGCCAGACGGCGGACGCGATAGAGGCGGATCACATATACCGCCAGCGCGAGTGCCACAATGGCATAGACCAGCAGAATGAAGTCGCCGGCCTCCATCCAGGGAAGGAACTTGATGCCGGTTGACTTCAAATAATGATCGCGGACGCGCTCGTGAAAAGCGAAGCGCTCATCCGCCATCAGAAAGGCGAAGGCTGCTGACAGCAGCAGCCAGTTTAGCGGGCGGCGCTTAAAGCCATCGCGGGCGTAAGTCAGCATGCAGCAAAGCAAAGCCATCAGGACGCATCCGAACCAGATGACGCTCTGCAGCCATGTCATCGGCGTTTGCTCAGCAGCCAGGTAGATCCAATAACTTGGCCATTTGACAGCCGCAAGCACGACTACGAATAAGGCGCTCAGGATGAAAGCCGATGCGATGATCCATCGTTCCATCATATGAAGGCGCGCTTCAAAGGTCTCATTTCTCATAAAAGCCTAGCGTCCTTTCCGGTAACAACGGTACCCAGGGAAGCTCCGCGGAGCAGTTCCGCCACATGATCCACAAAGCTGTCATATCCGCGTGCAATAACCTCCTCCGAATACCAGGCGGTATGACCGGTCTGAAGAATCCGCCCCTCTGCAATTTGGCGCTGAGCCAGAGTGTCTCCGGCCAGAGAGAAGAAATCGTCTACGGCATAACCTTTCAAATGACCCTCGTCAATAGAGGTGACAACAGCCGCATTGTCCACCAGCGCGGATCGCGATACATTGATCAAATAAGCCCCCTGCTTCATCCGGTACAGCTCATGAGCTCCGAAACTATGACCTATCCCCCAACTGGAAGGATAATGAAGAGAGACAATATCCGAGGAAGCAAGCAGCTCTTCCTTGGATACTTTAGCCAGACCCTGGCCGCGATCCTCTCTGGGATCGCAGCCAATCACATTCATGCCGAAGGCCTGTGCCAGACCGGCAACATAACTGCCGATCCGGCCCAGACCGATCAAGCCAAGCGTCTTGCCGCGCAGCTCCCAGCCTTTCACCGAGGTGCCCGCCGGCACCCTGCCGCGCACCCGGTCCTGGCTCAGATGGATCCGTCGCGAAAGCGTCAGCAGCAGTCCGATGGTATGTTCCGCGACGGATATCGTGGAGTACTGCGGCAGATTGGAGAGCGTGATATCCTTCTCCTCGAGCAGCTCCAGATCGATATAATCGATGCCTGTAGCAAAGACCGCGATGCCTCTAAGCCTGGGCAGCTGCGTGATCCATGATGCATCGATGGATGGGACGGAACGCGGGGTGAGGCCCGCCACTTCGGCTTCCTGCAGAAGGTCCACCAGACGGCCGGCAGGAATGGGATCGAGCGCAGTGTGATAGGTAATATCACCGGCAAGCTCCAGACGCGATATTTGCTCCGGCGTGAAATTATCTTTGCCGCTTGCCGTAATAAGAACAGCCTTCTTCTTCAATGATATCGACTCCTTGAGCAGCTGCGGCATGGGTTTAATAGAACCTTATCGCACGGGATCCAGTTCGAATGGCGCACGATAGATCTATATGGGACTTATGCAAAATAGATATAAAACATTCGAAGTTTCATGAAAAAGGCAGACGTATATTTTCGTTACCCAAAATGGTGTATTCTCAATCACTGCAAGCGGCAAAAAATGAATTTTTCTCCGGCTGGATAAGCTTTCGTAGTATAATAACCCTAACGATCACACGTTGGCCCGGGACAACCGGTTATCTGCTGTAAGGAGACCGTGTATCATCGCCCGCGAAACGAGGGAAGCTTTAGGAGGATTTTTCAGATATGACACTGATTAAGCAATTGAATTCGCAAGACGAGTTTGTCGGCTTTTATTTGCTGAAGGAGCTTGATGTCAAACAGACCAACGGCACACCGCCCAAGGATTATTTTGATATTGTGCTTTGCGATTCCAGCGGGCAGATGCCGGCGAAGTATTGGGATGTCTCAAGTACGGACAAGGAAACCTTTTTCCCGATGGGTCTGGTAAAGGTGCAGGGCACCGTTCTGACTTACCGGGAACGGCTGCAGATCAAGATCTCGCGTATCCGCAAAACCGAACCCGATGACGGGGTGAACATTACCGATTTTATCCGCTCGGCGCCAATCCGGCCTGTTGATCTGGTCTATGCCATCAAGCAGGCCATGGAGAAGATAGGAGACCCGGAAATCAGGACAATCGTCTCCTTCTGTATCGGCAAGGTTGAAGAGAAGCTGATGCATTATCCGGCAGCCAAGACGCATCATCATGCTTATTTTGCCGGACTTGCCTATCATATGGTACGGATGCTGGAGTTGGGAGAGTTTATTTGCAAGCAGCGTCCGTTCCTGAATCCGGATTTGCTGCAGGCCGGTATTATTTTGCATGACATCGCCAAACCGGAGGAAATGATTGCGCAGCTCGGTATCGTTTCCGAATACAGCGTCAGGGGCAAGCTGATGGGCCATATCTCCATGGCTTCCAACTGGATTACGGAAGCGGCTATACGCGAGGGCATTGCGCTGGACTCGGACCGTGTGCTGGCCCTTCAGCATCTCGTGTTGTCTCATCATAATCTCGGGGAATGGGGCAGCCCGGTCCAGCCTCAGACCGCAGAAGCGGTAGCGCTGCACCATATCGACGCTCTCGACGCCAAGCTGCAGATGGTGGAGGATGCGCTTGACACGACACCGGAGACAGAGCCTTGGACCCCGATGATCAGAGGACTTGAGAATAAAGCGGTCTACCGGACGAATATTCCGCGAGCTGCCCTGGAATCCTATTAACGTTTAAGAAGAGTCAGTTCCCGCTACTAGAGTTGGGGCTGGCTCTTTTTTTGTTCACTGGTATATAAACTTGATAGATGGATACCCCCCCAAAAAAAAATGATAACGCAAAGCAGCAATTATCGAACGAGCTTCGGCGACTACAACTCGAATGCGGATCCGGAGAAGATGAAAGAACTAAGCGAGCGTTATGCTGCGATGGATGAGCCTCAGAAAGAGAAGCAGGGCGGTTCCAATATGTGGTATATTTGAATTAATGATATGCATCGGCAGAATGGTTTTATCCCTAACATTTCTTAAGCGGAGGTGCCTATGAATCCTGCTTTTGACACCTATATCCAAGCGCTGGCCGGTCGGGATGTGACAGTTATCGGCGCCGGCGTCAGCAACGCACCGCTGATCCGAATGCTGTGCTCGGCCGGAGCGCGCGTCACCGTGCGCGATCGCAACCTGGCCCTGCCCCGAGAGGAGTGGGACGATCTGGGCGTCGGGTTGCACTTAGGGGAGAATTACCTGGATCACGTTGGGGGCGACATGGTGTTCCGCACCCCGGGCATGCGCCCAGACCATCCGGCGCTGGACTCAGCCCGCGCAGGTGGCAGCCGTGTGACCAGTGAGATGGAGGAGTTTTTCGCGCTGTGTCCATGTCCCATTTTCGGTGTGACCGGTTCGGACGGTAAGACCACCACCACGTCGCTGATTGCCGACATGCTGGCCAATGGGGGACGTACGGTGCATGTGGGCGGCAACATTGGCACGCCACTACTGACGCGCGCGGGCGAGATGTCGCCGCTGGACGCCTGCGCGGTCGAGCTGTCCAGCTTCCAGCTGATAGACATGACGCGCTCTCCCCATGTGGCGGTGATCACCAACCTCTCGCCCAATCATCTCGACTGGCACCTCGACATGGATGAATATATCGCCGCCAAGTGCCGCCTGCTGGATTTTCAGAGGGCTGGCGAACTTGCCGTCCTCAACGGAGACAATCCGGCGACCGCTGCACTGCGCGGGTGGGGGCGGACCAAGTACTTCGGCGGGCACACGGTCCGCGATGATGTGATCGACGGGCTGGTACCTATCCGTGACATTCGTATGCCGGGGTGGTATAACGTGGAAAACGTCATGGCAGCCATGACCGCTGTGCGGGGGACCGTGCCGGACGAGGCAATTCTGGAGACGGTGCGCACCTTCGTCGGCGTCGAGCACCGAAACCAGTGGGTGGCAGATGTGGGTGGCGTACATTATTACAACAACTCCATCGGCTCCAGCCCCACCCGTACCGTTGCCACACTGCATGCGCACGTGGGCCGAGTGCTGCTGATCGCCGGCGGGCGAGATAAGAAGGTACCGTTTGACGAGATGGCCCGGTTGCTGCCTGATCATGTCAAGGTGTTGCTGTTGATCGGCGAAGCGGCCAGTCAGATCGAGGATGCTGCGCGCCGAGTGCCGAGGTGCCCACCCATTGTCCGCTGCGAAGGCCTGGCCGAGGCAGTGGCGCAGTCTCACAAGATGGCCGCACCGGGCGACACTGTTCTGCTAAGCCCTGCCTGCACTGCATATGACCAATATAGCAATTTTGAAGAACGTGGGTGTCACTTTGTAGAACTGGTCGGGGCGCTGCACCGGTTGGAGAGAAAAGGTTGAGCAAGGCACAGGCGTTTGCCGGGAAACCTAATTGCCCTGGATATGGAATAAATATACAAACGTACTGCAAAGGAGGTCGTAATATGCCATTTCCAACGCATATAGTAGCCGCAGGTGGATTTGTGGAAGATGAGCAAGGAAATATACTTTTAGTACAAACTCGTGACGGTGGTTGGGTTTACCCTGGTGGACAAGTGGAAGTTGGAGAAAATCTGATGGATGCTTTGATTCGTGAAATCAAAGAGGAAAGTGGAATTGATACTACGGTTAGCTACTTAATTGGTGTCTATTCGAATACAGGGATTTTTAAATGGTATGATGGTGTGACTGATGTTCCTACGCAAGTTGGGTTTGATTTCGTATGTAAACCTGTTGGTGGGGAGTTGTTAGCTGTTACTGAGGAAACAACCGATAGTCGCTGGGTGGCGAAAGATAAAGTTCTTGATTTCATTGAACACCCCGCTATTCGCACTCGCTATCAGGCATATTTGGATTTTAATGGAGCGGTAAATTACATAGCGTATTTAACGAAACCTGAGTTCATAATCAAACATCAAACATATATATCGAAGTAGATGATAACAAACGTTATTGAATAAAACAGCGGCAGTTCAGGACTTGTTTTTACCAGTCTTAGGCTGCCGCTGTTTACGATTAGTAACGGGCATGAAAGCCGGCTTTCCTTAATGTACAGGAATCCGGCTTTTTAGCTTTCAATTAATGCTTAACGTACAATTTTCACGAGATGGTACGGTGAACCATTTTATTAAGGCATTGACGAGACTGGACGAGAGTGGACTCTCTATGGTTTATAATTTTATTAAAATTACAAATTTCGACAAACATTAAATCTCAATTGGATTAAGATATTCTATGAAATCCAAATTATAGGATACCCGAGACTGTGAAAAAGTATGATGGAAAGAGGTGCTGCCGCAATCTTTTTAAGAAGCTGCCAGGCTTGTAAGTTGTTAGCGCAAAGGTCTGATCCATTCCGAAAAGGAGGCTTTATTATGAGAAAGAAGTGGGCCAAAAGGATGACAGCCGCTGTGGCGGCATGCGTAGTGGCGGGAACGGTGGGATGGACGGCTCCACGCGCCGAGGCAGCTGGCGAGGAATTTCAGATGGGCATTTTCTTTATGCCAACCTGGCCTTATACCAACAGCACCCAGTATGATTATATAAAGGATGCGGGCATCAACCTAATCCAAACCTTTTATCCCAATGATACGGGGTTCAGCTCCATCGCACAGATGAATACCGTGCTTGATCTTGCAGCTTCCAGAGGAATCAAGGTCCAGGTGTCGGATACCCGCTCCGCAAACCTGATGACAACGGCGACCAATGCGGAAATCGACAACATCGCAAACACCTATAAGAACCATCCGGCAACCGGGGGTTATTATATTAAAGACGAACCAGGCGCTTCCGCCTTTCCGAGGGCGGCGCAGGTTTATCAGCGGTTTCTTCTTAACGACCCCGATTCCGTTCCCAATGTCAATATGGTGCCTTTTCTGGGTATTTCAGGCCTCAGCTCATGGGTGAAGGCGGTCGATCCGGCTAATCTGAAATATTTGACCCTGGACCGTTATCCGTTTCCGGTGAGCGGCGGCATTAACGGGGGCTTTTATCAGGAGATGGAGAATTTGCGGTCGGTTGGCTTGTCGTACAATCTCAAGACGGCTGTATATTTGCAGTCGGTTGGCATCCCCGGAAATTTGCGCAGACCCAATGCCAATGAGCTGAGGTGGAATGTTTATAATGATTTGGCTTATGGCGTAAAAGGGCTGTATTGGTTCACCTGGTTCCAGCCTGTTCTCACCCCGGGAAACGAAGTGTTTACAACGGCCATCTTTGATGCAAACGGCAACAAAACCGACTTGTACGAGCCGGCGAAAGCGCTTGGGTCCGAAATAAAGAAATTAGGTCCGACCCTGATGGGGCTGACATCCCGCGATGTGTATGTGAAGGGCTCCCGTCCTGTCGGGACCACGACAGTTCCCGCTAATTATTTCTGGCAGCCAGCGGCTGCAACCGACCAGCTGATCTCCCATTTTGCCAATGCGGACGGAAGAAGCTATGTGATGGTTGTCAACCGGGATTATGCCAACTCCCAAACCTTAAGCTTTACTTTACCGTCCAAGCCATCGGCTGTAACCGAGGTTTCCAAAACAACGGGCAGCGAGGTCGGGACCAATTACAATAATGCGACAGGCGCAATCTCGGCTTCGTTCCTTCCCGGCGAAGGGAAGCTGTATGCGATCTCGACTGATTTTGCTTTGCCGGCGGCAACGGTGAACGACACGGACAACGGCATTGTTTATTCCGGCGGCAGCTGGATTTACAGTGAAGGACGCGGTGTCGGCGATTATGGCGACAATGTCCACCATGCAACAGCCAACAACGATTATGCGCAGTATACGTTCACGGGAACGGGAATCGACTTTGTGACCGAGAAGGATCCGAGCGGCGGGAATGTCGATATTTATATCGATAATGTTCTGCAGCAGACGATAAGCACGTACGGCACGGTTTCGAACCAGAGCCAGCAGACCGTGTACAGCAAAACAGGTCTTGCAGCCGGTACGCATACGTTCAAGGCTGTGAAGAAGACCGGAACCTATATGGTGGTTGATTCCTTCAAGGTGCATTCCGATAACAGCGTTCTTCGTGCTGCTGCCAAAACCAACGATACGTACAGCGGTATTGTTTATTCCGGAACGGGTTGGGGCTACAGCAACGGCCGTGGGGTCGGGAACTTTATGAACGACCTTCATTACACGACAGTCAACAACGATTTCTTCGAGTATAACTTTAAAGGAACAGGCGTGGATTTTCTGTCGGAAACCGACCCCAGCGGCGGAGATGTGGATATCTATATTGACAATGTATTCAAGCAGACCATCAGCACGCTCGGGACAGCGTCCAATAAATCCCAGCAGTCGGTATACAGTATAAGCGGTCTTCCTTATGGTTCGCATACCATTAAAGCGGTCAAAAAATCGGGAACGTACATGGTTCTTGACGGCTTCAACGAATATTCGGGCAGCAACCTGATTGTAAATCCCGGCTTTGAGAGCGGTGTCATTTCCCCTTGGGGAAATGCAAACGGCGGGACGGTGACCGCCGACGCCGCAACCAAAAAATCAGGCAGCTATGGCGCCAAAGTCTCCGCGCGGACCGCTCCTTGGAGCAGTCCGACCCAGGATGTGAAAGCAGCCCTTCTGGCCGCAGGGGAAGGGAACTACAATTTATCCGCCTGGTTCAAGCTGGGCAGCGGAACAGGCAGAGGACAGGTTGCCATTAAGCTGGTCGACGATTCCGGCACCCACTATGTATCGACCGATTACAAATCTATTAACAGCAGTCAATGGACTCAAGGCACCAAGCTGACCAATATCACATGGACCGGTCAACTGGCATCGGCAGTGATGTATGTGCAGACTGAAACGGGAACAACCGATCTATACGTAGATGACTTCATGCTTAGCCGGTAGCGCTGCTCGTTACCTATGAGATTACTCTCCGTCTGTTCGAACGATTAGGACAGACGGGAGGAACCTGGGTTGAACATTTTACGACGTTTCCGTTCTAGCGCAGTTCCTCCAGCTCATCCACATAATCTTTGGCTTCCTTAAGCGAAACCTTTCGCTCAATTCTGAACAATTTTATGGCCTGGATTCTTTTTCCTTCCTCAAGCAGGATACGCAGCCTGTTATCGAGTTCCATGTTTCTGTCGGGATGCTGGATCTTTTGAGGAGCGGCAGCGGGCATTGATGCGCTTGCGCTTGTGATGGACAGACCTGCTGCTTCCGGCCGGCTCTCCAGACGTTCAAGGTCTGCCCGCAGGATATTCAATTGGCCTTGGAGACTGATGACCCTGATCAGGAGCAGCAGGGAAAGTACAAGTGCAATAACCGCCACCATTTGAGTCGTATCCAATCGGAATTCCTCCTTCGTCTTTGCGTTATTTTCTTCCTATATTGTAATGAAAGAGAGAAGTTCGTTCAATGGCAGATGCAAGGGGATGGCGGCCGGTACAGGAAAGGCTGCAACAAAACCGTAATTGAAACAGCGGCTAACTGCCGATCAATCAAGGCCTTGAAACACCCTGCTAGAATACCAAGAAGGTACAGAGCCTCTAGAATTTGAGGAGACTGTACTTTTTTTCTGTGAAGGCGCATTTCTTTAGTGGCTTGTTCCTTTCTGGGCGAAGAATGTCAAAATTGGCTTTGCTATGATGAATGGGAGGATATGGCAGGGGGCTAAACGGGTAATAAAAAGTAAGCAGCCTCCATATTGTCGATTTTTAGGGTTCTCTGAAACAAAAGCGGTGCAGAATGCGTATTTATCTATAATGGGATTTGCCGGAAAAGATTGACAGGACGGATGCCGTCGAAGGATGGCAGAAAGGCCGTTTCTTCTTTTTATTGCCCTGTGCTTTGCAAACCATCTTTTGTCTGAAGGGAGGCAGGATCTGATGAGGTTTGGGAAGTGGGGGTTATCGTTTGCCTGCGTTATGCTGCTGACAGGCGCTTCCGCGAATGTAGCGCATGCCGGTTTCGTGGATAATGTGAAAGGCATTTTCAAGCTCCCGGAAGAGGTGGACGAGCTTCGTAATCAGTATGACAGCACGAAGACCAAGCTGGAAGAGGTCACGAAGCAGTCGCAGGAAACTATTGAGCAATACCGCCAGGCGGGGGACCGGCTGCATGAAGAGAATATCAAGCTGATGGAGCAGAATGAGAATCTGGCCAAACGCAATGATGAGCTTTCGCAGGCCGTTATTTCCCTTCAGGCATCGGAGGAAGCACGCAGCGCAAAATCCAAACGATTATGGCTCTTTATTTATTCCGGTATCGGACTGCTGGCGTTTTATTTCCTCTCCGGCAGATTGCTGCGCCTGCTTCTGCGAAGCAGACAAGCCTAAGGGGGAGCAAATGGAAATTATTCCTCGAACAGGAGGCGCAGCTGCAAACAGCCAACAATCGGCGGTGGAGCTGAAGCTGCAAAAAGGGGATGCCGTTCATGTGCTCCATCCTCAGCAGATTGTTGCCTTTCAGGGTACGCCGCGCCAGCGCGAAGACAAGTTTATGAATGTGCAAGGGATTTACAGAAAGAAGAAGCTGATTAAGTCAAGACTCTCGGGTCCTTCCAATCTTTTGCTTGGCCTCCCGACCGGCTATACCCTCCATTGCCTGGAACTGGATGGGGATCATGATATGCTGTTTGATTTTCGTCATCTGCTGTTTCATACGGAAGACGTCAAGATGAAGAGCGTACTGCAGAAATTCAAAAATATGGTCGCCACTAAAGATATTATGCGCATGAGGTTTCACGGGCAAGGCGCGATCGGCATTATTTCCTGCGGTCCCGTAATCGAGTTAGAGCTGGATCCGGTGACGCCTTCTTTTATCGACAGCCGGGCTTTGATCGCCTTCCCGAGCAGGGTCGGTATCGATTTGAGCGTTTACGGCAACCATCTGGCCAGCCAGCATATGAGCTATCAATGGAAAATGACCGGCGTTGGCAAGGTGCTGCTGCAGGTTGGCTGGCCGGATGCCAGTCTGGAGCAATTCATCGGCCAGGACAGCTTGGTCAAGCGGCTGCTGCGGGAAATTATTCCATTCGGAGGCGTCTGGTTCAAGTAACAGTAATTTGCACAGGTAGATATTCACAGACAAAGGACGCAGCCTCTTCAGGGGCTGCGTCCTTTGTCTGTGAGCGGAGAAAGAAACAGGACAGATTTATATTTTCGTAGTCTTGGGAACGATCTCAAAAATCTCCCCGCTTTCCAATGCATCGATCAGCCGGTTAAGCCATTCATAATATTCAAGGGCACTCTCGATCTTGGCCAAATCGGCGGTGAGCAGCTTCTGCGGCGCCTCTTCCTCTTGATGGGCGGCCAGCAGCGCCAGCATCTCTTTCCTGGATTTCTGCAGGGACTGAATATTCATTTCAACGGACTTTCGCCATTTGATGGTGAAGAAATCGGCGAAGGTCTGATACCAGTCGCTTTCCACCTCATATAAATCCTTGCGCACGCCCTTGCCCCAAACTTTATGAATCATTTTAAGATCAGTCAGAGTGCGCATGCCAGTACTGATGCTGGTCTTGCTCAGCCCCATGGTATCCACCATTTCATCCAGGGTAACCGGCTCGCTCCTGAAAAACATATTTCCGTACAGATGACCGATGGATAACGTAACGCCGTAAACATCTATATTTTTTCCGATTGATTCGATGACGCGCTGGCGTGATTTCAGAATGGATTGCTGCAGGTCGTCTGAAATAGATTCGAATTCATTTTTCTGCACGTTATGGTCATCTCCTTATTCCTGCATGCAGAATGGGCAGGCAAGAATACTTTGATTTTAATTGTAGAGAATAAAAAGATGAAAGTAAAGCACTCAGAACGAGAGGGAAAAGGCGGAATCTGAAGTAATCAGTGTATAAAGTTTATAAAGTTAAAACTGTACATAAAATATAAACTGATTAAACGGTTGATTCCGAATGCAGTTTACTTCATAATGGTACAAGTCACTAAAGAGCGAAAGAAACCGGATAATCTGTGAGGAACGGGGTGGGTTCATGTCGATCATTGAGGTTAAAGGGCTGACAAAGATATTCGGACCTGAACCGAAGAGGGCCATTGCCCTCATGGAGAAAGGGAAGTCGAAGGACGCTATTTATAAGGAGACCAAGCTCACCGTCGGGGTGAACCGCGCGAGCTTCTCTATTGAGCCGGGCGAGATCTTCGTTATCATGGGCCTGTCGGGGAGCGGTAAGTCCACGCTGGTTCGACTCCTCAACCGGCTTATTGAACCGACCGACGGGCAGGTGCTTATAAACGGCCAGGATATAGTGAGAATGAGCCGCGAGGAGCTTCGTGACGTGCGCCGCAAGAAGATCAGCATGGTGTTTCAGAAATTCGCTTTGTTTCCGCATCGTACCGTGCTGGAGAATGTGGAGTATGGGCTGGAGATCCAGGGGATTCCTAAACCCCAGCGTACGGAGCTTGGCATGAAAGCGCTGGAGCTGGTTGGACTTGCCGAACGGGCCGACAGCCTGCCGGATCAGCTCAGTGGCGGAATGCAGCAGCGTGTGGGTCTTGCACGGGGACTTGCCAACGATCCTGATGTGCTGCTTATGGATGAGGCCTTCAGCGCCTTGGATCCGCTAATCCGCAAGGATATGCAGGACGAGCTTCTTGACCTCCAGTCGCGGATGAAGAAAACGATCGTATTTATTACCCATGACCTGGATGAGGCGCTGCGGATCGGGGATCGGATCGCCCTGATGAAAGATGGTGTCATCGTGCAGATTGGAACGCCGGAGGAGATTATGATTACGCCGGCCAATGATTATGTCGAGCGTTTCGTCGAGGATGTGGATTTGTCCAAGGTGCTTACCGCTTCCCATGTGATGAAGCGGCCGGTCACGATGGCGCTCGACCGGGGGCCGCGGGTGGCGCTCCAATTTATGAAGGAGCATGGTGTCTCCAATGTTTATGTGATTGGGGAGAACCGCAAGCTGCTCGGAGTGGTTACGGCAGAGGATGCTTCCCGGGCGGTAAGGGACGGGTTGAAAATTATGGATATTCTCATTGAGGAAGTACCCTGCGTATCGCCGGATACCATTTTGAATGATTTATTCGATCAGCTTAGCCAAACCAAAGTCCCGCTTGCCGTGATCGATGATCAAAGGCGCTTGAAGGGCATTATTATCCGGGGAACGGTACTGGCGGCACTTGCCGGCATCTCCGATTTGGGAGGTAAGTGAAACCATGGCTATACCGAAAATTCCGTTGGACCGCTGGATCGATCAGGCGGTGCTCTGGCTGGAAGAACATCTGGGTACTTTCTTCAACGGCATACGCATTCTGATTGAAGCGATTGTCCATTCTTTTGAATGGGTGCTGCTGGGCATACCAGCCCTTATTATTATACTGCTTGCCGCACTTCTCGCTTACCGGCTGGTGAACTGGAAGATTGCGCTGTTTACCGTGCTGGGACTCCTGCTTATTCTGAATCTTGGATACTGGGACCATACCATGATGACGCTGGCTCTTGTGCTGACGGCAGCATTGATTTCCATCATTTTGGGCATTCCGATCGGCATATTGTCAGCAAGCAATATGAAATTCCAGAACGTCATCACGCCGGTGCTGGATTTCATGCAGACCATGCCTGCGTTTGTATACTTATTGCCGGCTATTTCTTTCTTCTCACTGGGCGTGGCGCCGGGAGTAATCTCCTCCGTTATCTTTGCGATACCGCCGACGATTCGGCTCACGACTCTGGGAATCCGCCAGGTACCCAGTGACTTGACGGAGGCTGCCGATGCTTTCGGCTCGACGCCGATGCAGAAGCTGATCAAGCTGGAGCTGCCTCTCGCGGTGCCGACCATAATGGCGGGGGTTAATCAGACCATTATGCTCTCCTTGTCCATGGTCGTTATTTCTTCCATGATCGGGGCGCAGGGTGTAGGAGCGGACGTATACCGTGCCGTTACACAGACGAAGGTCGGGATCGGATTTGAAGCGGGGCTTGCGGTGGTCATTCTGGCTATTGTGCTGGACCGGATGACGCAAAGCCTGATGAAAACAAAAAAAGGAAGAGGTTGATAGCAAATGAGAAATAAATCCTTGTTGATTATAAGTATAATCCTTATTCTGTCGGTTGTTGCCGCCGGGTGCTCCGGAAACAACAACGCAAAGAAAGCCAGGAACATCAAACTGGCTTACGTGGCCTGGGATTCGGAGATTGCCAGCACTAATGTGGTGAAGCAGGTTCTGACCACCAAGCTGGGCTATAAAGTGGAAATGCTGCAGGTGGATGCAGGACCGATGTGGCAGGGAGTATCCGATGGCAGCGCTGATGCCATGGTAGCAGCTTGGCTGCCTACTACACATCAAAGTTACCTGGAGAAATATAAGGACAAGATCGAAGACCTGGGTCCCAATCTTCAAGGCACCAAAATCGGTCTTGTTGTTCCTTCTTATATGGATATCAACTCCATCGAGGATTTGAAGAAGGATGAAACAGCCAAGCTTGTCGGCAGTAAAATAATCGGCATTGAGCCGGGCGCCGGGCTGATGATGTCCACAGAGGAAGTGTTGAAGGAATATGGGCTGGATAAATGGACCTTGCTGGAGAGCTCTTCTGCGGCAATGGCCCAGGAGCTGCAAAAAGCCTACAAGAACAAACAACCGATTATCGTTACCGGCTGGACTCCCCACTGGAAATTTGCCAAGATGGATTTGAAGTATCTGGAAGATCCCAAAGGCGTATACGGTGGTGATGAAGAGATTGATACCGTCGTTCGCAAAGGGCTGAAGGAAGACCAGTCGGACGCATATACCTTCCTTGACCAGTTCAACTGGACGCCGGACGATATGGCTGAGGTGATGGTTGAAATCCATGACGGCATGGACCCGGAAGCGGCAGCGGACAAATGGATCAGCGCCAATGAAGACAAAGTCCAGGAATGGATTAAAGGGATCGCGACTGAATAAACTTGACGGTCCTCTCCAGAAAGAACAGAAGAAACGCTGCACCGCTTGAATCACTTTGGATTCAGCGGTGCAGCGTTTTTTTGCAGCTGGAGCTGAGGCTCAGCAAAAGGGCTGAGCTTATTTATAGTACGATGTAGTTAAAGGAATAAATAGTGCGCCGTCTGCCGCTACGTCCGCATGGAAAAAAATGGACCCGACGCCTCCGATATCCACTTCAATGGTAACAAGGCCGTCATTCATCGCAACGGCGGTTTGTTTAAGCTCTGTATCTGTATCGGTGTCCTTGATAGATATTTTCTCAATATCCTTGCCTACCGCTGCGACTTGCAGGTACAGCTTGTTATACTTCTTCTTCGGATAAAGCATAAACGAGCTGCCGCGGCTGCTGGTTGCATTATCGAAGTAGACGTCTTTATAGTCTTTTCCATTATAGGTTGTCTTTGATGAATCCTTGGTATGGTACATCGAGTCAAACCCTTCGGCAATCGAAACGCCTTCGGACTTCTCGCCGAACTGGATCGTCCCCGATTTCTGATCGAAATCCACTGCGACATTCAGTACGTCTGCGACGGACCGCACTGGCAGATAGGTCGTATTATTGTATGTAATCGGAACTAGAGTATTGCCATTGCCGTCGCGGAGCTGTACAGGCTTCCCGTCTACTTTGAATTTCAGGCCCGCATTCAGATAGGCTTTAATTTGGGTCATATTTGCTCCGGCGTAAACGCCTGCGCTCGTTGCGGCGAACAGGGACAAGGCCACAGCGGCTGCGGCCACTTTTTTCTTCATGATCACGATCGCTCCTTTTATCGTTAAATATGTATGCAAATGTATGATGCCCGTGCAGTACGAGTATAAAGAACATAATGAGGGCTGGCAAGCAAACAACAGCTCAGGTTGTAAAGTTGGGCCGTTAGTATGGTTTTTTTATCCGTCCTTTAGGCGGATGGTCACAGTATTTGGTGGGAATTCCGGCCAACAAAAACTGTTGTCCCTCAAGACAACAGCTTCGTGCACAGCTATAACCTTCAAGTCAGCTTGATTGGTCTTTCCCGGGAAAAGGTTCGGCAGTGGAGACGGAACCTTCATGGCCTTTCTCCGCAGCAGGTACCGGCTTCGGCTGCTGGCTGCCAACGACGGAAGCGAAGTAAGTCTCTAGCTCAGCTGCTTTGCGCGGATCAGCCAAAGATACCTTGTCTTTCAAAAAATGCTCCACGATCAGCTCCCACTGTGGAACCACCCGTTGGGCATACATGGTGCGGACCGCATTCTTGACCATCCGCCGTTCCTTGGCATTGGAATAGACATCCTTAAAATACTGCGCCTGCGAGAAGTCCAGTCTTGGGGCCACCGCACGGAACACCTCCGCGGTCATTCGCGCATCGTCAAGCGCCCGGTGCGCGGATCCTTCTGGGACGATGTCCAGATGGGCAAGCGCGGTTTCGACGCTGACGTCATTGGTAAGCTTCTGGTCCCGAAGAAAGCCTTTCAATAAATCAAAGGCAAGCGCGCGCATCCAGTAAGCATCATCCAGTTTATGCATACGTGTATCGTAGATAATCCTTTTAATATCCTCGCCGCCCCAGGTTAGGAGTATATACGTTTCGCTGCGGTCCAGCCAGCGGATAAAATCAGCGATTACGGTCCGAAATCCCGCAGCCGTATCGATATCTTCTTGGGCAATCCCGGTCTTTCCCTTAATGAAGCTGTTCAGCTTGGAGAAATAGACGGGCTTGATCAAAGCAGAAAATTCATCCACCAGCCGGTAGTCCTCCGTGAGCCGTACCGCCCCGATCTCGATCACTTCCATCGGTTTGTCGCTGGCAAATTTCCGTCCGTTGAATTCAATATCCAGAATAATGTAGTCCGTAATGCTCGCCTCCGGTTTCTAACGCACGGTCCCCTGATAGGTAGCTGCTTCAAGTGACTGCTGCGTGCTTATTCCACAATAGCATGTTTGAATGTCTCCGTCGAGAATTCCGCAATCCGCAGCGATGATTTCCGTTGCCGCCAGGAGAATTGTGGCAGCGCACAAGTATGGGTGGCGGCCGCTGTCGTTGGCATCATTGAAAGCGGCTGAGCCTGGCCAACTGCAGCACCGATGATGGCCATCTGTGGCGGGAAAGGAGGCTGCAACCCGGAAAAACCTTCTTACAGCCGCGAATCCGCAGTCCAGCTGCCTGCAGAAAGGAAAAACCTTGCTGCACCCGCGTTTCCCGGGCTGCTGCGGTTCTCCAGTGGTATTGGGTTCAGCCGCATAACCAGACCGAATAAAAAAAGGGATACTGCAAAGATCGCAGTATCTCTTTTTGGGCTTAAAGCGGATAAAATTGGCCGCTGCGACGGAGCAAGGATCAGGTCAGCCCTGCCCAGGCAGGCTCGGCTACTTCTTTCCAGCGGTTCAGGATCATATCCATTTCGCTTCCGCTCAAAGCTCCGTTTGAGGCATGAAGCACATTAAGCAGCAGATGCTCGGGCTTGGTCGTTCCGACGATAGCGGTATCTACCTGCGGCACGGACAAAACAAAACGCAGCGCGATTTCCGTTATCTTGTCCTTATCGCCCTGAAGGAAAGGGAAATCCAACTTTGCCAGCCGCTCGATATAGGGATCAGGCGCATTCTCCAGACCTTGGCGCATCCAGACCGCATTGGCGATAGGACGCTTGGCGATTATGCCCATCTGTCTGGTTTGCGCTTCTTTAAGCGTAAGCGATATCGCTTGCTGGTCTGCGACATTGATGGAGGTTTCCAATGCATCGAAGATGTCAGTCCGGATGGCATACAGGGCATCGGTACTGTCGCCGCTGTATCCGATATAGCGGACCAGTCCATCCTCCTTCAACTTTTGTACAGCGGCAATCAGATCGCCCTGCCGCAGAATAGCCTCGGAACAGCTGTGAATCAGCACCAGATCCAGATAATCCGTCTTGAGCTCGGACAGGCTGCGCTCTACGCTGGGCCGGACGTTCCGGGCATCCCAATCGGGATAATCCAGTCCGACGCTTGTCCCCTCTCCGCATTTACTGAAGAGATAATAGTCGCTGCGCCGTCCTGCTAAAGCATTACCGAGCAATGCTTCGCTGGACTTATAGCTGGATGCGGTGTCGATCACATTAATCCCTTGCTCCAGAGCCGTGTGCAGGAGCAAATCGGCTTCTTTTTGCGATAGGTCATAGCTTTTCATTCCGATTTCAGCAGCTCCAAAACCAAGCACCGATACCTGCATATCCGTTCTGCCGAATTTTCTTTTCTCCATTATCCATCTACCTCCACGTATGATTCCGCTAACCATGCCTTCATCTAGCCGCGAATCAATGACTCCGCTCCATCGATATAGATTTCCGTGCCGCTGATATGGGACGATTCATCGGAAGCCAGAAACAGCACCAGATCCCCGCACTGCTCAATGCTGCCCGAATGTCCTTCCAGCGGCTGGCTGCCTTCCGGAAACTGAACCTCCAGCTTCACGTCATCCAGCGTAGGCGAAATATCGGTATTCTCATCGATATTGGTCTCGATCGCACCCGGACAGATTGCGTTCACGCGGATATGGGATGGACCCAGCTCCAGCGCGGTCATCTTCATTATGGCCACCTGGCCCGCTTTGCTTGCGCTGTAAGCGGTAGCGCCCGTATTCGAGAAGATCCGGTTGCCGTTGACGGAGCTGGTTATAATGACGCTGCCGCCGCCATTTTTCTTCAAATAAGGGACCGCGTATTTCAATGTCAAAAAGGTGCCGCGCAGATTGATCGATAGCGTCTGATCCCAATCGTCCACACCGAGCTCCTCCAGCGCGGCCCACTTGCCGTTAATCCCTGCATTGGCAAATACAATATCAATCTTTCCAAACTTTTCGGCCGCTTGCTGCATCCCTTTCTCGATCATTTCGGGAACAGCAACATCCGTTTCGAACACTTCCGCCCGGCCGCCCATCGCTTCGATCTGTTTTTTGACTTTATTGGCATTCTCCGGCGTTCGGTCCAGCATGCAGATTGCTGCTCCGTGCTTTGCCAGCTTCAAGGCCGTGCCTTTTCCGATGCCGGAGCCCCCACCTGTAATGACAGCTACTTTGCCTTGCAAACGTTGTTCGTTGCTCATCGTAAGAAAGACTCCTTTTTGAGTAGATTTATGGTTACCCTTGTATACACGGGAGGACATACGCTTGAACCAGCCCCTCCTGCAAATAATAGAGCTTCATCATGCCTTTTAAAAACGGTTGAAACAATATTCCGCGAGGGAATTGGCGAAACGGCTCGAATGTCGAATCATGTTATCTTAACCATTATGATTCATTTGACCTGTATTCATACAAGCGGCGTCGAAGCTTGTTGTATAAAGAATTCCGGTTGCTGTCGAAATAGGCGGCTCCGGTTTAATTGTTGTCAGATCGCGTCCGTCGGAGACGAATGCGGGCAATTTGGAATGTCCAGGCCTCCTCGGACATAGCCTGTTACATAATAAGAACAGGAGTTGAGATATGATTATTCAATGGAGTATAGCTGCCGCTTCGGTTGCTTTTGTCGGCCTGGTCGTTTATCTGATTCAGACTTTGCAGAAGGGAATGGTAACGCTCGGGGAGACGAATAAGACGCTTGCAGAGGTAAGGAATGCGGTTCACGGCTTAACCAAAGAAGCGAATCAGCTGATTCATACCGCGAACCAGATTACCGTGGATGTGAAGGGGAAAATGAAAAACGTGGACCCGCTGCTGGAATCCGCCCACGATGTAGGTGAAGTGATTCAGAACGTGACCCATTCCTTCAGACAAGCTGCCAAGCAGGTCCATGCGGCCAAGGATGCGCCGCGTAATCCGCAGGTGCAGATCAAGATGAAATAGCTTGGGACGTAAGGCGGGGCCGGAGAAAAAGAAAGGAGCTTGCTAAATAATGGGACAAGCCGCACTCGAAGCCCGAAGCCCGATTGACGCTTATAACCCATTGCAAGCTCCTTAATGGCCTTTTTTCCATTCAACTGCGGTTGTTATCAGTGACGGTTTCTATGTGAATCGGAACAAGCTCTGCCCCGGAAACGATGTCTCCATATTATAAAAATTAGGCCAAGAAACAAAAAGACACGTCCGGGAATAACGCGTAAACTGTGTATATTGTTGAAAGCGGATACAAACAAACGATATGAGGAGATCACAAAATGGTAATGAAACCGGGCGAAGTCATTCATCGTTTCCTAGTTTACGGCTTGCTCATTATAGGCAGCCTCATCTTTATTTTGCCGCTCGTGTGGCTGTTGTCCACCTCTCTCAAAGGGGATATGGTACTGTTCGATATTCCTCCGAAGTGGATTCCCGATCCGTTTCACTGGGACAATTACAAGAAAGCCGTCCAGACGTTTCCATTTTTCCGGTACACGTTGAATACAGTTTTTATAACTCTGATGGCGATGATCGGCTCGCTGATGTCATCATCCTTCATCGCTTATGCCTTCGCAAGGCTGCGTTGGCCGGGGCGGGACGCGTGGTTCATCATCCTGCTTGCAACAATGATGCTGCCTTCCCAGGTGACGATGATTCCGCTGTTCATCCTGTTCAAGGAGCTCGGGTGGGTGAACACGTATCTTCCACTCATTGTACCGTTCTTCTTCGGCAGCGCTTTTTATATTTTCCTGGTCCGGCAATTTTTCCTGACCATTCCGAAGGAGATGAGCGAGGCGGCCAAAATCGACGGCTGTTCCGAAGTGTACATCTGGTGGAGGATCTTCATTCCTCTCTCCAAACCGGCCCTGGCCACCTTGGGGATATTCACCTTTACGCTTACCTGGAACGACTTTCTCGGTCCGCTGATTTATTTGAACAATCCACAGGACTTCACGCTTGCGCTTGGACTGAGAAGCTTCCAACAGCAGTTCGGAACCCGCTGGAATGTCATGATGGCCGCTTCCTTGCTGGTCATGCTCCCGACGATCGCCCTGTTTTTCTCCTTCCAACGCTACTTTATCGAAGGGGTTACGCTGACAGGAGTGAAGGGGTAACGATAACGATTCCCCGTATTGGGGAAAGGGGGAATGCTGGTTTCCGCATAAGAATCGAAGCAGTGTCCGCAATCGCATGATAGAAGAACGAACCATTCTGTGGGAGGTCAAACCATGAATATTAAAAAAAGCGCATTTATTCTTATCGCCGTACTTCTGTTTGTTTCATTGCTCTCGGCGTGCTCCAGCTCCAATAACAACAAGCCGGCCGGGAACGCGGAGCCGTCACCAAGCAACTCTCCGTCCGGGGAAACGACAGCTCCAGCCGATACGGCGGAGCCGGTCAAGATCTCCTTCTGGCACATCTATTCCGATGGTCCGATGAAAACGCTGATGGATCAGCTGCTCGCTGACTTTCAGAAGGAGCACAAAAACATCACGGTCGACCAGCTCGGCGTCAATTTCTTCGATTATTGGACGAAGCTATCGACAGCCATGGCAGCCGGCAGCGGCCCCGATCTTGCGCTTAACGACACCAGCACGCTGCCTTCCCGCGCCAAGTCCGGTGCGATTCTGAACGTGGATTCGTTCATCGAGAAGGACGGCGTCAATCTGGCTGATTTCTTCCCGGTGCTGGTCGACAAGATGAAGTATGATGGCAAAATGTTCGGCATGCCCAACGACACGGACGTACGAGTGCTCTATTACAACAAGAAGATGTTCAAGGATGCGGGATTGGACCCGAACAAGCCGCCAGCCAATTGGGATGAGCTGGAGCAATACGCCGACAAGCTGACGAAGTGGAACGATAAGAAAATGCTCGACGTTATCGGATTCTCCCCGTCGATCGGCAATCTTCACCTGTGGACGATGGCTTGGGCGAACGGCGGCGGCTTCTGGGATGACCAAGGGAAGCCGACCTTCAACAAACCGGAGAACGTGGAAGCATTGACGTGGATGAAGAAAATACAGGATAAATACGGTGTGAAAGCAATGTCCGCCTTCAATTCTCAGGCAAGCGCGCTTGGCTTCAGCCCCTTCATTGCCGGCAAAGCGGCCATGGTAGTGGACGTGAACAATCTTTACCAGGATATCAAGACGCGCGCCCCGGATATGGAGTTCGGCATCGCCCCGATCCCTTACACGAAGACACCAGCAAGCTGGTCGGCCGGATTCGATCTGGAGCTCGTGAACAACAAGGACGACAAGCGTGCCGCAGCCGCATGGGAACTGATGAAATATTTGACGAGCGCGGACGTGCAAGTCAAGATTCATGAAGCTTCCGGCTCTCTCGTATCCAACGTGAAAGCGGCGCAGGATCCGAAATTTATGAACGATGAGAATTGGAAAATGATCGTCGATCAGATGAAGGTTTCGAGATTTATCGAGTATGTGGAGGCTATGCCTTCGTGGCATGGCAATCTCGATCCGGTCGAGCAGTCGGTGCTGAACTCCGGCAAGGATCCGCAGAAAGCACTCGATGAAGCGCAGAAAAACGCCGAGAACGCTCTGGCTAACTTCGGCAAGACGCAGTAATTTCGGGCAAGAAGCAGCAGCAACAGAGCATTTCGAAATTCGTCCGTCCGCTTAACCGGCAGACGGACGAATTTAAACAGAAAGGGGCCCGGTCCGCCATGCGAGGGAAGCGTCCGATGAAATTGAGCACGAGGGAAGCCCTGAACGGGTATTTGTTTTTTTCGCCGGGGTTGCTCGGTTTTCTGGTATTTATGGCTTTTCCGATCCTGTTTTCGCTGTACCTGAGTTTTACCTCCTACAATATGTACAACTCGCCCAAATGGGTCGGGCTGCTGAATTACAAAATCATGTTCACCGAAGACCCGCTTTTCTATAAAAGCTTAGGCAATACCTTGTATTACGTGGCGCTCAGCGTTCCGCTCAATACCGCATTTGGCGTGCTGATTGCGATTTTGATGAATCAGAAAGTGAAGGGAATCCGGCTATTCCGAACGATTTTCTTCCTGCCGAGCGTCGTGTCGGGCGTAGCTGTCGCGCTCTTGTGGCAGTGGATTCTTGATGGCAACTTCGGACTTATCAACTCGTTCCTGTCCAATTTCGGCATTACCGGCCCAGGCTGGCTGACCGACGAGCATTGGTCGAAGCCTTCCATGGTGCTCATGAATCTGTGGGCCGTAGGCGGGGGCATGATCGTTTATCTGGCCGGTTTGCAGGGGGTGCCGCGCACGTTGTACGAGGCAGCCAAAGTGGATGGCGCGGGACGTCTCCGGCAGTTCTGGAACATTACGCTTCCGATGCTGACGCCTACGATCTTCTTCAATGTGATCATGGGCATTCTCGGCGGCTTCCAAGTGTTTCTTCAGGCCTATATCATGACGGGCGGCGGCCCAAACAACTCGACGTTGTTTTACGCTTTCCTGCTCTACAACAAAGCTTTCAAGGATTTGCAGATGGGCTATGCGTCCGCGCTTGCCTGGGTGCTGCTCTTTATTACGATGGTGTTCACGTTGATTATTCTCAAGACGAGCTCCCGTTGGGTTTATTACGAAGGCTCCGAACAAAGGTGAGTTATGGACCGTGAAAATAAGAAAGTGGATTTCGGGATGACGGGACGCAGGGGAAAATGGTTCGCGGCTGCCGGACTGGCCGCTGTAATGTCGGCCGCCGTCTGGTTCACAGCCATGCGGATGGCGGATAAAGTGGATGATGTGCCGCATCATGCCGGATACGGCGAATTCATTCCTGTGGCCGAATCGTCCGGCAAAGCGATGGACGGCTGCAAAGCTGGAAATGCCGCCAACCAGTCTGGTATGTATGGAACGGCGGCCAAATCCCAGACGCACACCAACCGGGCGGGAACGATGTGGTGCGTGGAAACGGCAGACGGGGAGCAGGCCAGTCTTGTATTTGATTTCGGCCAGGTGCAGCCGCTTGGGGAAATGTGGGTGTGGAACTACAATTTTGCGGACACGACTTCGCCGAAATCCTCTTTTATTCATAGAGGTCTGAAGAACATCCGGATTTATACTTCTGCGGATGGGGATTCATGGTCGGAGCTCAAGGGGGGAGATTATCCCTTCCAGCTAGCCGAAGCGGACGGCTCCGACCGTCTGCGGGCGACCAATCTTAATGACGGACACAGCAGTCCTGTACGTTTCGGCGGCATACCCGCCCAATATGTGAAGCTGGTTGCCGATACAGATCCCGGCAAGGGCAATTGGTCTCCGATCGGGCAGGAGGAGCGCATTTTCGGACTAAGCGAGGCGCGTTTTTACAGATACGCCGAGGAAGTCGTATACAAAGGCGGCATCAGCCCCGTTCAGGCGGTGGATTCTTCCGGCAGCGAAACGTCGCATCCCGAGCATGTCGTCAACCATTACGGCATGTCGGGGGTAAATGGCAAGCACGACACCCATGGGAATGACGTTCGGACGATGTGGCTGGCGTCCTCAGGGTCCCCGGGTGCGAAAGAACCGGCTTCGCTGACGGTCGATCTGGGCGGAACCTATCCGCTGGGGGAGATGCAGGCGTGGAATTACAACGGGGTAGATGGTTCCGGCAAGATACTGACGGATCGGGGCTTGAAGAACGTCCGCATTTATTATTCGATCGACCGTCGCGATTGGACCGAGCTGAAGGGTGAAGGTTACCCCTACAGACTGGCAAAGGCGGATGGAAGTGGGAAACTGGCCGCCACGAATCTGGACGGCGGCAAGCGTCAGCCGATTGAATTCGGCGGTGCATCCGCCCGATACGTGAAGCTGGTCCCGGCCGGTGGAGCCGGGACAGGAAACTGGGAAGGTGAAGCGGATGGTCATGCGCTATACGGGTTAAGCGAGCTCCGTTTCTACAGCACTGCGGGAATCGCCGCAGAGCCGGCGCAGGAATGGACCGGGCTGTTCAGCCGATATGACGGCTGGACGGGCGCGGACGGCATCTTCTCGATTCCGCTTAATGGCAACGAAGCTCCCGGCAGCGCCACCGCACCAATCAAGACGCTGTTTCTGTTCAGCGATACGTATGTCGGCAGCGTCAACCCGGTGTCACATGCCCGTGAATCGGGCGGTATTGTGAACAATTCCGTGGCGATGCTTGACGGCAGCTTGCCGGACCCGGCAGCGGTCCGGTTCGAATGGGCGCCGAAGACGGCGGACCTCGCCTTGTTCACGCCGAAGACGCCGGCCGCCAAGGCAATGCCTGGAAGCTGGTACTGGCTGCAGGACGGAATTGCCCGGGGGAACAAGCTCTACCTGTTCCCGCTGCTGATGGTGAAAGATCCGGCGCAGCCCCCCGGATTCCAGTTCGCCATCGGTGGCGTGTCCATGGTATCCGTCCCGCTGGAAGCGGACGGTCCACGCTATGAGATTCAGGAGCAAGTCGACACGCCATTGTACCGGAAGCTCCCGGACGGAAGCGAAATGACATTCGCCGCCGGCATTATGGATAACACCGAGCTTGCGGGTGCTCCCCACCCGGACGGATACATTTATGTCTACGGGTACAAGAGTGACACCAAGGGAGTGAAACGGCTCATTGCTGCTCGCACGATTCCGGAGCAGCTGGAGACTTTCCAGGCATGGCGGTATTGGAACGGGAGCGCTTGGTCGACGCGTATGGAGGAAGCAGCGACGCTGATGGACGGTGTTTCTCCGGAACTGAGCGTCACACCTATGAAGGAAGGGCGATGGAAAGGCAAGTATCTTCTCGTCTATGAGAAGGATTCGATAGGCGGTATGGTCACTTATGCCGTTGCGGATTCGCCAGTTGGTCCGTTCGGTCCGGCGACACCGCTGTTCCACACTCCGGAACCGGAGGACGGACAAGGAATCATAACTTACAACGCCAAGGCTCACCCCCATCTGTCCGGCAAAGATGAGCTTCTGATTACGTATAATGTCAACTCGACCGATGCGATGGCAAATACGGTCAATGGGGATATTTATCGTCCCCGGTGGCTCAGGCTCAGAGAAATTGCTCCCAAATAGGTAGAGTGAATGATAAGGCAGGAGGGATCAAGCGCCATGATGAACGTGTATGAAACTTCAAAACCCGACAAGAGTGGCGACCGGATACCGGTTCGCCGGACGTGGACCTCGGACCCGGATTCGCCCCTTGGCAGCGGCACATCCGGCCCTTCATTACCGAAAGGGGAGCGGCCGAAGACCGTCTTCGACTTCGGTGCAACGTATCCGCTCGGGGAAATAAGAGTGAATGGTATCAGCCTGATAGCGGCCGAATATTCTCTGAACGCCAGGGATTGGTTTCCGCTGAAGGGAATCGCGGGCGGTGGCTCCGCTGTGTTGGAAGGCGGCGGTAGCCCGGCCAGATATGTGTGCGTCATCACGGATGAAGAGGTGCCAAGTGGCGATGGGGCGAAGGCCGGCATCAAGTTTTATGCCGGCAGAGGATTGGCCGCAGAACAGGATGAAGCCTGGACCCGGCTGTTTCACCGGCAGGAAATCTGGAGCGGGGCGGACGGGATCTATTCGATCCCCTTCAATGGCGTGGAGACACATGGGCGTGCCGGGGGAACTAAAACGTTATTTCTGTTCGGGGATACCTTCGTGGGCGGCGTTGACAAGACGACGGACGAACGGCTCTCCCCGGTGATGCTCAATAATACGATGGCGGTGCTGGAAGGCGATAAGCCTGATCCGGACGCCATAACCTTCTTGTGGAACAGCGGGGGCGACTCGCCTGCCAGCGCCATCGCCCCAACCACTCCCAAGGCGCTGAGCGAGGCGGACACTTACTATTGGCTGCAGGACGGGGCCGCTATCGGAGGAGCGTTTTATTGCTTTCCGCTCATTATCGGTCCCGACCCGGACGGACCGGAAGGGTTCCAATTTGCCGTGCATGGCGTCACCATGGTTTCTGCTCCTATGGGAGAGCGAGGCCCCGAGCTGGATAAGCAGGTACAGGTGGATACCCCGTTATCCTTCGTCTCGTCCGGCGGACATTCGACCTATTTCGGCGCTGCGGTAATGCCGAACACGGCAGAGGCCGGGGTGCCTAATCCGGATGGATACGTCTATGTGTACGGAATCCAGAACGACAAGGCTGCCAAGCTGGTCGCCGCTCGTGCCCCCGCCGGGGATTTCGTCAACTTCGACAGTTGGACCTATTGGAACGGCGGTGAATGGACGGCCCGCAAGGAGGATTGCGTGCCGATCGTCGAAGAAACCTCGTGCGAGGTCAGCGTATCTCCGATGGTTGGAGGATTCCTGGACGGCCAATACGTCATTGCATTCCAGCAAGGCGGCACGACTGGCAACCACGTGGCCGTTTATTGCGGAGACAGTCCCGTGGGTCCATTCGGTTCCGCTATTCCGTTGCATTATTGCGCGGAGCCGGAAGAAGGCAAAGGCATTTACGCTTATAACGCCAAGGGGCACCCGCATTTGTCGCCCGGCGGCGAACTGCTGATCAGCTACAATATCAACACGACAAGTATGGATATGCATATGGCGCATGCGGGTATTTACCGTCCCAGATTCATTCGGCTGCGGCAAATCCCATGAACCAAATGCAGGCAAGGCGGCATGCACCGCCGTGGCTTGTGAACGGAAGGCCTGCTTCGCATTCCGCCAGTCAGAATATCCGAACAGGATGGGAGTACAGGCCATGAGAAAGTACGCGATTGTCTTTGATGTAGGCGGATTATTTATTAAAGCGGCCGTCCTGAGCGAGCTGGGGAAAGTGGTTCCCGGCACTTATATGATCTATCCGTCCAGATCGAAAGAGGCGAAGGATGAAATTTTGAGCCATCTTATCGATTTGATCAAACAGCAAACAAGCCGGATAACGGATAAGCACTTTCGGATCGAAGGCATCGGATATGCCTTTCCGGGTCCCTTCGATTACGATAAAGGCATCAGCTATATTAGCGGAATCGATAAATTCGAGGAAATCTACGGGGTGAATCTCCGGGAAGAGCTCTTAAGCAGGCTCGGCCGTGAAAGCTTCTTTACCTATAAGCGCACGCCGGACTTTCATATCGTGTTCGAGAACGACGCTAATCTGTTCGCGCTCGGCGAATACGTAGCGGGGAAAGCCCGCCGCTACCCCAAATCGATATGCATCACAATTGGGACCGGGGCGGGGTCGGCCTTCATCGAGAGAGGCGAGCTGATTAAGAACCGGCAGGATGTGCCCCCGAACGGGTGGGTCTATAACCAGCCTTTCCGCGAATCGATCGTGGACGATTACATCTCCAAGCGGGGTATTCTACGGCTCATGAGCGATGCCGGCATGGATACCGCGAATCTGGATATCAAAAATCTGGCCGAATTGGCCATGGACGGCGATGCGGAAGCGATCGGCATATTCAAGCGGTTCGGTGAAATGATCGGGGAGATGCTGGTTCCCTTCCTCCGGTCTTTTCAACCGGATGCCGTCGTCATTGGCGGCCAGATCGTGAAGAGCAAGGCTTTGTTTCTGGAAAGCACCAAGGCCGTGCTGCGGAATTATCCCATTACCCTTGAAATTACAGACGAAACTTCCATAAGTACGTTTGCAGGCGTGTCGAGGCTGCTCGCGCAGCAGAAAAATGTCATGAAACCTTGACCGCACCTGCATGCGAACCATCATGCCACCCGGAAATGAGGCCATCGTATGACCAGAATCAAAGAAATACTCGTATATCATCACAGCCATCTGGATGTGGGTTATACCCATCCGCAGCCCGTGCTCTGGGAGCTGCAGAAAACGTATATCGATCAGGCGATCGATCTGTGCGAGCAAACCGCGAACGATTCTGCCGAGAACCGCTTCTATTGGACATGTGAGGCGACCGCGCCGGTGATGAAATGGCTGGAAGACGCCGAAAGCCGTCAGGTAGAACGGTTTGCCGCCTGCTTGCGCAGCGGGCAAATCTGCATTTCGGCCACGAATATGCACGGCACGCCGCTATGCAGCGCCGAAGAGATAGCACGAATGCTTTATCCGGTCAAAACGCTGCGCGATAAGTTCGGAATCACCATCCGCACGGCGATCAACCATGATATCAACGGGCAGCCGTGGTCTTTTGCGCAGCTGCTGACGGATGCCGGAGTGGAACTCTATACGACAGGCATCAATACGCATTTCGGCGGCATCCCGCTGACTAGACCAAGCGTCTTTCGTTGGGCGGCGCCGGACCGGAGTGAGCTGCTCACTTTCCATGGGGAGCATTATTCACTGTTCACCCAATTCTGCTCGCTGGAGGAGATGAGCACCGGGCTCATGAAGCAGGGGCTGGACCGTTATATAGCCCGGCTTGAAAGCGAAGGGTATCCGTACGATTTCATCTACCTGTCAGCGACCAATATACCGATGCTTGATAATACACCGCCAGATCAAGAGCTGCTGCGGATGATCAGGTTATGGAACGAAGAGGGCCATGAGCAGCGCATCCGAATGGCAACGCCGGAGATGCTGCTTGATAGGCTGCGGGAGCTGCCGCGTGAAGAAGTGCCAGTCTTCCATGGCGACTGGACCGACTACTGGAACTTCGGGGCCGCAAGCTCCGCGGACGAGACGAGCCTAAGCCGCCGGACCAAGATCAGCTTGAAGAGCGCGGAATTTCTCGCCGCCGCTTTTCCCGGCACGGACGGGCAGCACGCGAATATGTACAATAAAGCCTGGGAACAGGTGCAATTGTACGACGAGCATACGTGGGGAGCGAACATTTCCGTGGTCGATCCGGACGCACGATTCACCAAGATCCAGTGGATGCACAAGGCGCATTCCGCCTACCAAGCCAACAGTCTCAGCGGGTATCTGCTGAACTGCGAGCTGGAGCGGCTCGCCGGCAATCCGCTTCAGTCCGGCAAGCCTGACGGCGTCCTGCTCGTGAATCCTTCGGCCGTGGAGCAGACAGTTGATGTCCGCCTGCCGGACTATTGGTTTCATGAAGGAAGACATACGTCCGCGGCACGGTTCCATGCGAATCAGAACAATGGCGATACGGACTGGATGCTGCCGTCCCGGGGGACGGTCGCTCTGCCGCCGTTCAGCTACAAGTTCGTTTCTGTGCAGGATGCGGATGATTTACCCGCTTTGGCCTCCGCAGACACCGATGTATCCGTAGCGGAAGGAAGGGTGGAGACACCATATTACCGGCTGTCGATCGATCCGGAGACGGGTAGAATTACGGAACTGGTCGACAAGATCAGCGGTTGGCAGCTGATCGATCCGGGCAGCGAGTGGACGTTCTTCCAATTCGTCCGGGAGACGCCGGACTCGCTGCATAACAGACAGCATCGGGAGACGTTGTTCAAACGGGAAATCGAGAAATGCAACAACAGCATCAGCTGCTGGAATCATGGATGGAAGGCCGACAGAAAGGGAGCGCAGCGGCTCGTCTCGATGTCGACAGATCTGCATGCTTCCGGGGTCACACTGACCCTGATATGGGAAACGCCGGGCGTTCGCCGGCTGGAACAGAAGATTACCCTGTTCCACGCTGAGCCGGGAATCGAGCTTAGCGCTTCGATGGATATGGAGGATACGCGGGAGCCGGAAGCGATTTATTTCGCTTTTCCGCTTCAGTTGAACAAGGATTGGAAGGCGGTCTACGACAGCGCCGGCGCTCTGATCCGGCTGGACGAGGACCAACTGCCGGGCGTATGCCGGGACTGGGTCACCGTCGATCAAGCGGTATCCATGTACGACGGAAGCCACGGCGTCACGCTGTCTTGCCCCGATGCCCCGTTGGTTCAGATCGGTGATTTCAACTTCGGCCAGGAGAGCCGTTCGATCCCGAGAAATGAAAATCCGCTACTGCTGGCGTGGCCGGTCAACAATTATTGGGATACCAATTTCAGAGCTTCCCAGCCAGGAAGGGTGACAGTCAAATATCGGCTGCACACGTTCACGGCATTCGAGCCTTCAGAGATGATCCGGCAAGGCATCCTCGCCTCCCACCCGATACAGATGTTTCCTGTTATCGACTGTCCGGTGGACAAGGAAGACACGCTGCTGGAAGCAGCCGGGGAAGGCGTCGTTCCCGTATATGTCAAACCGGCTGCAACCGGTGACGGAATGATTGTCCGCCTGCACAACTGGAAGGACGAAGCGGCAGCTTTCGTCATCAGGATACCGGGAACGCGGATTGTGCAAGCATTCCAGGCCAATATACTGGAGGAGAACCTCTCTGAGCTCCCCTTGACCGAAGGCGAAGTTCACGGGCGGCTTGAAGCAGGCCAGCTGATTACGCTTCGCCTTCATCGGGCCGTGCGAGAATAACCGGCAGTTCCATTGACATGATAACACCCCTTCGGATCGTCGCTGCAGGGGGACAGGGCGTAATGTCATCCGTCCTGTCCCCTTTCATGCGGTTCGTTCCGAAGGGGTGATTGTCAAGTTCTGGGTTCGTGGCGTGACTATGTCACGGTTCAGAGGTGATTATAAGGCGCTTAATATGGTGCTTATGTTGTGCTAATAAGAAGCTCATCCGGTATCGATCGGGCAGCGCAGCGCACCACTAGAACAACTCCGTATGTTCCTTCAGCTTCTTGAGAAATTGTCCCGGAGGCGCGCCCATTTCCGTTTTGAACACCGTCGTGAAGTAATGAACTGTATCGAAGCCGGTCTCCTCTGCGACCCGTTTAATGGACCAGTCCGTAGTGGTCAGCAGAATGACTGCCTGACGTATCCGTTCTTTGCGCACGTAATTCGTAAACGTCTGACCCAGTTCCTCGCTGAACAAGCGGGACAGGTGGCGCGGGGATACGTGCAGATGCTTCGTCACCGAGGCGAGGTTCAGATCCTGCGCCAGATTGTCCCGGATATACAGCTTCGCCCGATGCACCAAGCTGGAGGACGAAGGCTGGCTCACACGCAATTTCGCAGCGCTCCGCGTATCGGCGAATGTGCATTCAAAGGCAGTAATAAGCGCGCCCGACAAGCCGAGGATACTGTCCTCGAAGAAACGCTCGGCATGTTTGACCTGCTTCAGCAGCGCCAGCCAGATCATGACGGCAGGCAGCTGCTCCGCCTGCTGGATATGGAACGTCCTGAATTTCTCCATGTTCTGAAACCGACGGACCCCTTCTGTGGAAGATTCGGAAGGGATCATCTCGAACGCAACGAAAATAATGAATAACCCTTCGCTGCTAATAATTTGATGCTTGAGATGGGGACGGGACATGAACAGCGTTCCAGGATTTAGAGGAACCCGGTCTTCCCCCTCCTCATAAGTGCCTTCCCCGTCGATCACGTAACAGATTTCAAAGAAAGAGTGTTTGTGCACATGGTTCGTGTACAGCTTCTTCTCGCCCCCCCAATAGTGGACATAGAAGGATAATTCCGAACCGCGCAAATTGACCGCGAAATCGTTCAGAACGGCATTGCTGTTATCAAGTTCCTGTTGAGTGAAATTCATTTTGTCTGACACCATCCGATTGAAAGGCGATATTCGTCGCAGTCTTGGAAGCGCTCTTTTTGGAGGAGATATACCCATCATACTGGAGAAGGAAAACGAATTCAATGAGTGTGCGACCGTGTCTATTTTTTATAAATTACTGTCTCCTCTTTACAAAGACTTCCGGGCGGCTAGCTCCTACAATGAATATAATTTCCGCATATGCAGAAATAGAATCAGAATCAGAGGAAAAGGGGTGCCTCAACATGCCATCATACGAAAAAGAACCGTTCATTCCGATTTCCGGCAGGGACAGCGAGGTGTGGCAAGGATACTCCGCCATTGTCCGGCAACTGGAAGGCGTTATTAAACCGCAAGGGAAAACGGTTATCGTCATCGAGTGTTATCCGGCCGTAAGAATAAACGAAATTCTGAATGGGCTTCAGGCTCTGAAGCCGGTTCGAATTATCAGATCCGAGGATGCGGCGCTGGATTCTCAGCAGTTGGAGGCGAAGCTCTCACGGTATTTAACGGACGATCGCGTCTTCGGCTATATGGCGCCATTTACGATAGATGAATGGTACGACGCCGGCAAGCTTGCGGCGCTAACGAAGGAAATGCAGGAGATCCGGGAAGGCGTTGTCATCGCGATCGGGTTCGGAGCGTCATTGCTGGGAGCCGGCGACCTTCTGATTTATGCCGATCTGGCGCGTTGGGAAATTCAGCAGCGGTACCGGAGCCGGGAGTTCGGCAATTGGCAGGCGGATAATAGCAATGAAGAAATCCTCAAGAAGTACAAACGCGGGTTCTTCGTCGAATGGCGTACGGCGGATCGTCTGAAGCGCGGGCTGCTCCCGCAGGTGCATTATTATCTGGATACGAATCGGAAGGACGACCCCGCAATGCTGACGAAGAATGCCTTGCTTGCGGGACTCGGACAGGCGGTGAATCGGCCGTTCCGACTTGTCCCCTACTTCGACCCTGGCGTCTGGGGCGGCCATTGGCTTGAAGAGAAAATCGGCCTTGAGCCCAAGGATCATCCTTACGCATGGGGATTTGACGGCGTGCCGGAAGAGAACAGCTTGTATCTTCAATATGGCGGGACAAGGGTGGAGATCCCTTCCATCAACCTGGTGTTTTTCGAACCGAAGGCTCTGCTGGGCGAAGGGGTATTCGCGCGTTTCGGAGCGGAATTCCCGATTCGCTTCGATTTCCTGGATACAATGGGCGGACAACCGTTAAGTCTCCAGGTGCATCCGCTGACGGATTATATTAAAGACCGGTTCGGAATGTCCTATACGCAGGATGAGAGCTATTACATTCTCGATGCGGATGACGATGCGGTCGTTTACCTGGGATGCAAGGAAGAGGCCGATCCCGAAGCGATGATGCGCGATCTTGAGCGGGCTCAAGAGGGAGAGATATCGTTTCCGGCGGACCGGTACGTCAATATTTTCCCGGCCCGCAAGCACGATCATTTCTCCATCCCTGCCGGTACGGTGCATTGCTCCGGGAGCAACGCCATGGTGCTCGAAATCAGTGCGACGCCGTATATCTTTACTTTCAAGCTGTGGGACTGGGACCGCCTGGGACTGGACGGGAAGCCACGGCCGGTGCATTTGCAGCATGGACGGCGCAACATTGAGTGGGACCGCCGGACCGACTGGGTAACGCGGAATTTAATCAATCAGGCGGAGCAGATCGCGGGGGGCGATGGGTGGACCGAAGAGCGAACAGGCCTTCACGGGCTGCAATTCATCGAGACCCGGCGCCACTGGTTTACGAGCAAGGTCGATCATTACACAAACGGCGGAGTTCAAGTGCTGAATCTCGTGGAAGGGGAGGAAGCGGTCGTGGAAAGTCCGACCGGCGCTTTTCCGCCTTTCACAGTCCATTATGCGGAGACGTTCATTATTCCGGCAGCCGTCGGACATTACTCGATCCGTCCGTCTGATCGAAGCCAAGGGAAGCCCCTGGCAACCATCAAAGCGTATGTCAGAACTTGAATTCGATTACCGGCATAGGGGGATTCCGGCGTGAACATCACCATAGATTTCGGCGGAACGAATATTAAAATTGGTCTGGTTGAGGCCGGAATGGTGGCCGCAAAAAAAAGCATTCCGGCTCATTCGGCAGGAGGTCTTGGCTCTCGCTTGCCTGACGTGGAACGATCCGTCCACGAACTGCTCGCGAAAGCGGGCGTATCGCTGCAGCAGTGCAGCGGCATCGGTCTGGCACTCCCCGGCATTGTCGATTCGAAGCGCAAGCAGGTGCTCTCGGCAATTAAAGATAAATATACCGATGCGGCCGGATTCGATTTCACGCACTGGACCAATTCGGCATTTTCCCTCCCGCTGGCTATGGAGAACGACGCCAGAGCGGCCCTTATCGGGGAAGCGGCATATGGAGCCGCCCGGGGCGCCAAGGATGCGGTTCTCGTAATATTCGGCACCGGCATCGGGACGGCTGCGATCATGAACGGTGCCATCGTTCGGGGATCTCATTATCAGGCGGGTATTCTCGGCGGACATCTGGCAACCGATATCTATGGCGAGACGTGCTTATGCGGCAACGTCGGCTGCCTCGAAGCCCAGGCAAGTCACTGGGCTATCCCGCAGCGGGCGGGGAAAATCGATGGATTCTCTTCAAGCGCGCTGGCCCGGGAAAACCCGCTTGGCTACGAGGGCGTCATCAAGGCCTACGCAGAAGGGGACGAGTGCGCCCGGCAGCTTATGGACGATCTTATCCTGCACTGGAGCGCGGGCATCGTCAATTTGATTCATGCTTACGATCCAGAAGTCGTCGTACTTAGCGGAGGTCTGATGAAGTCGGCGGCGTACTTGCTCCCGCGTGTGGCTGAGCGGGTCCTGGCACTGGCATGGACACCTTGGGGGACACCCCGTTTCGAGGTTGCGGAAGACCCGGAAATATCGGTTATGCTGGGCTTGTCCCATTTGCTTTGCGAAGCGCGGAGGCCATGAATCTTGGAAAAGAAGGAGAACTGCCCATGGAGACAAGCCAAATCGGCGTTCGCGTGACGGAAGGGCCGTCATCGTGGACTGTATTGCAGCAGACGGGAGGATATGCTGATCTCTCGCTGAGAGGGGATTGGAATGTAAACGGCGACTACGATCCGGACCTCGTGAAGGCTTATGTCCGAATCGTGAATGAAGAGGACGGGCAAGCCGTCCTGCCATGGCAGCCTTGCGGCATGCATGAGAAACAGCATTGGTCGGTGCGGTTGTCTGTGCCGGCTGGAGGCTTGTACCGCGCGGAAACCTGTCTTCGGATCCGCAAGGACGATCCGGCGATGGAGTGGCCGCTGCGGGGAGATATGATCCATCATCTCGGCGTTGGCGACCTATGGATAATCGCCGGGCAGAGCAATGCGGCCGGCTATGGCAAAGGACCTTACGACGATCAACCGGAGCTTGGCGTGCATATGCTTCGTCACAATGGACATTGGGATATGGCCACCCATCCGCTCAATGAATCGACAGGAACGCTCCATCCGCCCAATCGCGAATGGTCCAATCCCGGGCACTCTCCTTTTCTGGTGTTCGGCAAGAGGCTGAAACAGGCGACCGGGTATCCGATCGGATTGATTCAGACCGCGCTTGGGGGCTCGCATCTGCGAAGCTGGAATCCGGAAGAGGAAGGCGAGCTTTACCGGAATATGAAGCAGATTGTCGAACAGGCGGGCAGGAAAATCAAAGGGATTCTCTGGTATCAGGGTTGCTCCGATGCGAATATGCCGGAAACGGACGAATCGGTCACTTATCTGCGCAGGTTCCGGACGGTTGTTGACCATTGGCGGGAAGACTTCGGCTTGGATACACTGCCGGTATTGACGGTCCAGCTTAACCGCTTGATTGGCTGGGAGGTCTCGGATGCCCTGGACCGCTGTTGGGGAAGGGTCCGGGAAGCGCAGAAGCAAGCCGCGGAAGAAATCCCGGGTGTATATGTCGTTCCAGCGCTGGACAGTCCGCTGTCGGATAACATTCATAACAGTCCTGCAGGGAACTTGAAGATTGGCGAGCGTTTGGCCCGTGTTGCTTTATCCGCCGTATACGGAAGTCATCTTCCTTACCGCGCTCCCCGCGCCGTGAAGGCATTGTCCCGCGTTAATCCGGAGACGGAGGTGTCAGAAATCGTTCTCCAATTCGCGGACGTGGCGGGTTTTCTTCTGACCCATACGAAGGAGGATGTGTTTACGGTCGAAGATGCCGCCGGGCGGATAGGCGTGATGGAATGGCACATCATCGCCGACCATGAAGTGCTGCTCACTCTGTCCCGTCATCCACAGGAAGGTGCCGCCGTTCATGGCGCGTTCGAGACCAACCCGGCTTATTACGTGCCTTTCGATAACGCAACCCAATGGCCGATGCTGGCCTTTTACGGTCTGCCGGTCGATCCTTCCGACTGTTAGTAGCTGCAGACGATAATCGTGTAATTCAGACGTCCCCCAAGCTATTATTGGTTCTTCTTTGAACAAACCCCGGGCAAACATAGATCGAATCGGTTCTTAGGAAATTCAGCCGCAGGGAGGACGACTATTCCCCCTCGAGAACGCCGTCCCTGGCGGGCATACCCTTGCAAGGTATGAATCGGAGGGTATGTTTCTGCTTAAGGCATGTTCTTAATACTGGCTCGAGGATCCCGAATGGATTTACGGCGACGCTTTTACGAGCAGCTGTTTGCTGGAGAAGCTTCCGGGCTTGCTGCGCAGGTCATCCTGAGCATCCTCGGATGCAGGAGCTGGAGCTGCAATTACGGAATGAAAAGCGATTATAACGTTACCGCTTATCATCCTTTAGTCAGCTTCTTTTCAAATGTGACCCGATGATAATCCCGCCTGAAATAATCCTGTTCATGGAGCGTGCATTCGAACCCGATGCCCCTGTAGAAGGCCAATGCCGAAGCGGTATGAGGAGGGTGGTCCAACGTATAAAGGATAACCTTTGCAGCGCCCAGATCAGCAAGGGTCGAGCAGATGGTATGAAGAAGGGTTTTGCCAACCCCTCTCCTTTGCTGATTTACTCTGGCGGCAACGCCGACAATTTCGTATTTATGCACTTCCTCATTAAACAGATAGCCGGCATGACCGATGATGTCGCCATTTTCGTCAAGCATGACATAATAGCCGCTCCTCCGGAAATCCCTTGTTGCCAGAAACTGATTCCAGCGTTCGGGATATTTCCTCCTGATGAAATCCAGAAAAGCCAAAGGATGCTCTGCCAGAAAGTTTTGGACAATGGCAGGATCGTCTGGTTCAAGCGTGCGAATGATCAATCGTTCTCCTCCTGTCAGGTGCCCGGCTGCTCAATCATCTGTCCCGGCCGATAATAGGGATAATCCATTTTCTCTTGTACCTGCCGGGCAAACTCCGTGCTCGTCAAGGATTCCACCAGGTATAATCCCAGATCAAGCGAAGCGGAGACGCCGCCGCCGGTGAACACATTGCCATCCCTGACAATCCGCGACTTGACGACCTCAGAGCAATAAGGGGCCAGCAGCTCATAAGCAGAAGGATTTGTCGTAGCACGTTTACCTTCCAGGAAGCCGGCCGCTCCCAGCAGCAGGGATCCTGTACAAACCGAAGCTTTGATCTCCACATTACGCGCCGATTGCAGCCAGGAGATGAAATCGGGGTCATCTTTAAGCTGCCGTGTGGCAAATCCGCCGGGGACGAACAGCAGGTCATACCCCGAGAGATCCGGATAGACATGCGGCACTTTAATCGTGAGTCCCCGGTCGTCCGTGATTTCTGCTTTCGTTGAGCAGAATTCCCAGGTCACGCCTTCTTTCGCCTTCAGAATTCCCATCCATGTTACCGCCTCATAAAAACCCGAAAAATCCAGCAGGGTCATCCCGTCAAATAAAATAAAGGCCATTTTCATTTTCTGCTTACCAACCTTTCTGTTTGTTGTATGAAACAAAAAAAAGTATCTGATCCCATGTGGATCAAATACTTTGCCCAGGCGTACGGCCGCTTTTACATGTGTTCCCTCATGGTTATCCATGTTTACGCCAGTCACACACCGCTTATTTAATTGTTATTATCTTATCTTTTATTGTCTGAATATTCAAGTATTTTAATGTCCCAACATTTGCTGCAAAGTTACTTATTCCCGGCAAATCATCAGTAAATTATCATCGGGATCTTTGATCACAAACCAGTGATTATCCTGAATACCGGTCACGAGGGTGACATCATTTGCTTTGGCAAAATCATAAGATGCCTGAAGGTCGTCGGTCATCAGCATAAACGCAGGCGTCTTAATATTCGGGGCGCCGCCTGGTTCCTTCCCGCCCCACATGGGCATCGTGTCGAGAATCAGGCCGGAGCCCTCCATCGGCAGCGGACAGAGATGGCCGTTCATAATCTCGCAATCTGCATTCAGTCCCAGCAAGCGGCAATACCATTCGCGCGAGCGCTCGATATCCCGGACGGGCACGAAAATATCGCCTACCTTGTTTTTGATCGGGCTTTGCTTAACAGACTTGGACGGCTTCTCTTGCTCGGAATTGCTCATATCCATTCCCCCAAATAATAGTTTGGCCGCATTCAGCATGACGACCGGCTTGTACCACTCGGTTCCCCGGTCCGCTCCCTTTCCGCGTACGAAAAGCTTACCGGAAGCTCTCCCAACCTGATGTTTTCTGGCATGCTCGCTGAACCGGAACCCTCCCTGAAAAGGCTGGCGGCCCATCAGGCTTCGTCACATCCGGCGGCTCTATTCGCGCGAAGAGATGCCCCTCTATATAACCGATAGCCTGCTGCACCGCTTTTGCCGTTTCCAATCCACCCGTTTCCTGACGTGAAGCCGTCCGTTCTTAGCTCTATAATACCAAATGGCGGACTGAAAAACGTGCCGTTTTTTATCAAGAAACGAAAACCATAATCTGTCATTTTTTATTGTTGACAGCAGCGGGGCCTTTCACTATGCTGATCTTAAAATGGTGGAAAAGACAAAGTAATCCAGCTTTCTCTGAAGCGGTTATGGGGAGCATTCCCCTGACTTGTAAGACCGGCTTGCATCCGATTTAAAAGAAGGAGATCATGTTATGCCAAAACGAAAGCATCTGATCATGGTTTTGCTTTTTCTGCTGGGTTGTGCTTCCTTTTCCTCTGCTGCGGGGGCGTTGCCGGCCGGGGATCCGACAACTTCCATTATTCCACTCCCGGGTTCGGTCATTTCGGGTGCGGTCGTCCTTCAGGAGAAACCTGCCGTGCGCTGGAATTATGACATGGGAAACAAAGAGATACTGATGGATCCTGCGGTAGGCCCGGATGGGACCCTGTATGTCAGTTATATTGGAAAAAGCGCAGGGGATCAGGGGCTGCTTGCCATTAATCCGAACGGGACCCTGCAGTGGAAGACAGACACCAAGCTGATCGTATCCACATCTGTTTTCACAGGGGATGATGGTACCGTTTATGTAGGGACGATGGGTTTTTTCGGTTCGGGAACCCTACTGGCGATGAACCCGAACGGATCGGTCAAATGGTCCTTTGGCCAGGATTTGCTTTTCCATACGCCACCTGTTGCGGGCAAGGACGGCGTGCTTTATGTCGCACCGGGAGACGGGGTTCTGTATGCGCTGCATTCCGCCGACGGATCGGTGAAATGGTCTATTGAATTAGGTAAATACTCTTCCATAAGCTTAGCCGTCGGAGATGACGGGACGGTCTATGCGGCGAACGCCGGAGACACGCTGTATGCCATTAAACCCAACGGCAGCATGAAATGGACGTTCAAAGGGGATGCCCCCTTTATTACGAGTCCTGCTGTAGGTCCGGAGGGGGTTATCTATGTCGGATCATCCGGAGGCAGGATCACGGCCGTTTCACCGGACGGCACCAAAAGAGGCGGGTTCACAGCAGGCGGGGGCATCACATCGGCGGCTGTCGGAGCGGATGGAGCCATCTACTTCGGTGCCGAAGATTCCACACTGTATGCCCTTTTGCCGGATATGAAGCTCAAATGGAAAGCGGTTCTGAACGGGCCGGTAAGCGCGGTTCCCGTGATCGGAGCGGACGGGAAGATCTATGCGGCAACATCGACTAAAAAAGCGGCCGGAAGCTCCATCTACGCCGTGCTGCCAAGCGGCAGGGTGGGGTGGAAATTTGACATGAAAACAAGCAAGGTCTACAAGCCGGCAGTTGGTCCCGGCAATACGCTGTATTCATTGGAAAGCAGCGGCTTGGTTTATGCGCTGTCGATACCGGTAAATAAAATCGCTTTGAACCAGTCGGAGCTTGCGCTGGAGCCGGGAACCTCCGGGAATTTGAAAGCTGTGATGGAGCCTGCCAATGTCTCCAATCCCAAAGTAATATGGAGCAGCACGAATCCCGGCATTGCCTCCGTGGACAGCAGCGGCGCGGTAACGGCTATCTCTTCCGGCAAGGCCACCATCACTGCCACTGCCGCGGACAATGGGCTTTCTGCCGCATGCGTCGTTACCGTTAGCAGCAAATCCGGGGCAATCGAGGTGACAAGCGTCAAGCTGAATAAGTTCGTTCTTTCGCTGCGGATGGGGGAGAGCGAAACCTTATCCGCTACCGTAATTCCAACCAATGCGGCGAATAAGAAAGTAGCCTGGAAGAGCAGCAAACCTTCGGCGGTCCAGGTTGATGCAAAAGGGAAAGTGACGGCGCTGTCGGTAGGAACGGCCCAAATCAGCGTCAAAACGGAAGACGGCGAGTTCTTCGCCGCCTGTATCGTAACCGTGGCAGCGGCTTCCGGTGATGCCCCTTCCTATGCGGATACGAAAGGAAATTGGGCGGAGGAGAGCATCCGTGCTGCGGCAGGCATGGAGGTTGCCAAGGGATATCCTGACGGTACCTTCCGCCCGGATGCGAACATTACCCGGGCAGAGTTTACCGTGATGCTCATGAACGGTTTAAAAACAGACACCGCGGCAGCACCGCTTAAGTTCAAGGACAACGAAGCGATTCCGTCCTGGGCAATGGCGGCGGTTCAAAAGGCAGTCGCTCTCGGCTTCATTAACGGATATGCGGACGGGTCGTTCCGGCCCAATGCCAACATCACCCATGCCGAGCTAACCTCCATGGTTGTCAAGGCGTCTGGCCTGCCGGTCGACCCTGGCGCTATCACAGGGTATGCCGATGACGGGGACATTCCCGCATGGGCCAAAGCTTCGGCTGCGACGGCGGAGAAGAATGGGATCATCGTGGTCGGCGGCAAACCGGGCAACAACTTCACGCCCAAGGCGCTGGCCAGCAGAGCCGAAGCCGTCAGCGCTATTGTCAGCTTATTAAGCGTGAGGCAGCAGTAATCCTCTACAGAGACCAGCATCATTGCAAAAAAAATAGCGTTTCAGGTGCTTCAACCTGCAGCGCTATTTTTCGTTTTTAAAACCCTATTTCCATATAAATCTATTTGTCCCAATCAATCGTTAAATAGAAGGAAACCGGTATTGATAAGGATTACCGGGTTGTTATTTGTATAAGGAAAGGGTTGGATAAATGCTGCGTGTTGAAGATGTATCGCATTCTTTTAAGAATGGCAGTGAAATAACTCCGGTGCTCCAGCATATCAGTTTCCAGGTCAAACAGGGCGAGATGATCGCGCTGCTTGGAAGCTCCGGCTCCGGAAAGTCCACTTTGCTCAACTTGATGGCGGGCTTAATGAAACCCACGGAAGGCGCGATCCATATTGCCGGCCATAATATTGTGGAGATGGGGGAGAACCGGCTTGCCGAATTCCGCCGTGCGCATATCGGGTTTATTTTTCAGGCTTACGAGCTGATTGCGAACCTCACGGTCCGCGAAAATGTGGAGCTGCCGCTTGTTTTTCAATCCGTTCATCCTTCTATCCGCAAACAGAAGGCGCTCGCCCTTCTGGCTCAGGTGGGCATACCGGAGAAGGCGGAGCAATTTCCTTCCCAGCTCTCCGGGGGACAGCAGCAGCGCGTCAGCATTGCACGGTCGCTCATTACCGAGCCGTCTGTTATTTTTGCGGACGAGCCTACGGGAAATCTGGATACCAGGACGGAGGAAGAAATTATCGCCATCCTGAAGAACCTCAACAAAACGATGCAAACCACCTTTATCATCGTGACGCATGAACGTGAGGTCGCCCAGCAGACGCAGCATATTATTACGCTGCGTGACGGTTCGCTGCTGACAGAGAAAGAGACAGAGGCGGCCGGCGCAGTCAGGGGAAGGGAGGTCAAGAGTTGAGAATTCGCGATATTACACGCCTCTCATGGGATCAGGTGAAACGGCGCAAGGTGGTTACGGCGCTATGTGCGGCAGGTATTTCTATCGGGTGCGCGGCGATCGTCGTAGCCTTGAGCGTCGGCCAGTCTGCACAGACTTATATTGAGCAGGAAATGAACAGCTTTTTCAAGATGGATGAAATAACCGTCATGGAGAACAGCGGTGTATCCTCATCAAGCAGCCAGGGGCAAAGCGCTTCCGCAGATTCCGAAAATCTTGAGCGGGGGAAGCTGACACAGCAGAAGCTGGAAATTATCCGCAATATACCCCATGTGAAAGCGGCTGCGGCATTCCAGCAGCTGAACAGTTTTCAAATGCTGACCATGGATAACCGCAATTCCTATATCGAAATTATCGGAACTGACCTGGAGCTGCTCAAGGATTTTGACAAGCCGCTCATGCAGGGCTCGGCTTTGGATGGGGAGGGAACCGTGATTCTCAGCTATGGGGCGACGCTGGGACTCGTCGATGATGAGACCCGCCAGAACCTGATCGATCAGCTTCAGCGCAATCCTTATGACACCAAGCTGACCGAGCAATACAATAAACTGAATCGGGTGCCCTCCTCCCTTTATCAGAGGCAGTTGCAGTTCCGCAGCTTTCAACAGGAAAATGGGAAAGCGGCGAACAGCTCGCCTTACCGCGTCGCCGGCATATTGAAGAAACCCAGCGGGGCAAATGAGGATTCGATTGCTTATGACAAGAAAGCATATGTCTCCCTGGAGACGGCCCGAATACTGGAGCAGGAATTATACCCCGACCGGGCCAATCAGCCTGCTGAAGCGGACAGCTATAATTCCGTGGTCGTCAAGGTAGACGACCAGGCGAATGTCGAGCAGGTGGAGAAACAGATTCAGAAGCTGACGCTCTCGACCCAAACGAATCTGCAGCAAAAGGAACGGATCGCCCAGCAGTTCAGCATCATCAAGGGCGTGGCATTGGGCGGCGGTGTGTTTATCCTCATTATCGCCTCTATCTCTATCGTGGTGGCGATGACCATGTCCACTTACCAGCGGCGGCGGCAGATCGGAATTATGAAGGTGCTCGGCGCGAATCTGGGACAAATCCGCAATATGTTCATTGTAGAGGCGGCGCTTCTGGGACTGCTTGGCGGGCTTTTGGGCGTGCTGTTCTCCTATTGGATCGTATGGGGCATTAACGGAATTATAAATGCCGTCAGCTCCGGGCAGGAGGAAGTCATCATCTTCATCCCGCTGATGACGATCCCTGTAGGCATGCTGTTTGCTATTATGACTGGCGTATTATCCGGCATCTATCCGGCTATCAGCGCGTCGCGCACCGATGCTCTGACCGCCATCCGAAGAGATTAGCCATAACAGGCAGGAGAGGGGAAAGAAGCATGAAGAAAAAAATAAAATGGCTGATTGCGGGGGTTATTCTGATTGGCATCAGCTACACGCTCTACACGGTATCGAAGCCGGCTCCCAAGGTAGAGGAAACGATGAACAACCAGGCCATCACCTTCGAGGTTGCCAAGAAGACGCTGGTGAATACGGTGGAGGTAAAGGGGAAATCCATGTATGAGCAGGAAACGCTGGTCTACGCTCCTTTTGGCTCGAGAGTCAAGGCGTGGAGCGTGGAGGACGGCCAGCAGGTGAAGAAAGGAGATGCTCTCTTCCGGCTGGATCAGACAGAGATCCAGAATGAAATCACGCAGCAGGAAGCGGAAATACATAAATCGAAGCTGGAAGCCCAATTGAATGCGTTCATGGGTCAGCTTGATCAGGGAACGGAAACGCTAGAGGGCGATGAATCGGCCAGGATTCGGGGGCTTGCAGCCAAAGAGGTTGCCCGGTTGAATCAGGAGCTTAGCGATGTGACGAGCGAAATCAAGCTCAAGGATATTGCGCAGCGCAAGGCCAAGCTTGGCGAAGCCAACTTCCGTTCCCCCGCTTCGGGCATCTTTCTGTACGACAGCGCCAATGCCCGTCCACAGGCAGTAACCGAAAATCAATACGTGGGCAAAATCGTCGACCTGAACAAGCTCCAATTGATTGCGTATGTCGGCGAACAGGATATTTTCAGCATCAAGCCGGGCATGCCGGTCGTGGTCAAGATGACGGCGAAGAAGGAGCTTAAGCTCAAGGGCAGTGTACTGAAGGTATCCAAATTTGCCAAGACCGGAGCAGAGCAGAGCAATGCCGACCAGGCCGCCCAGTTCGAGGTGGTTGTTGCCCTGGAGCCCAGCGAATATCTGATAGCCGGCCTTAGCCTGAACGGTGAAATTGAAATCACCCGCAAGGAAAATGTAACGGTTGTGCCTACGATCGCGGTTATGCGCGAGCAGAATGCTTATTATGTCATGCTGGAGAAAGAAAAAGGCGTCTATGAGCGGAAGGATATCAAAATTGGTATGGAAACGCCGGAGAATACGGAGGTGCTGGAAGGCCTGAAGGCAGGCGATACTGTCATTCTGAATTAGTTGGATTGGACAAGCTGCTTGCGGTAAATAGACGGGCTGACGCCGAGCTTGCGCTTGAACGCCTTGCTGAAATAGTAGATATCCGGAAAACCGGCCTTGGCGGCGATTTCCTTGATGGACAGTTGAGGATCCTCAAGCAGGTGGCAGGCTTTGGCCAGACGGATCTGGTTCATCCGCTCAATAATCGTCATTCCCGTCCGCCGCTTGTACAGTCTGGATAGATGGCCATAGCTCATATGCAGGGAGGCGGCAAGCGCCGTGGCATTCAGTTGATCCCCGTAAACACCCTCCATGTAAATTTCCACTTTCTTCACCAGCTGATCAGGGAGCTCCGCTTCGTACGGGATATTCTGCTTGTCCGACTGCTGCACGGCCGCCAGCTTCTCCAGGAACTGGACAAGCATCAGCTGCAGCCCAAGAGGAGATCCCCCGTGCGCGGCATCGTGAAAGAAATACTGCAGATGGTCCAGCAGCCCGGAGCTGTCCCGGTAGCCGTCCACCCTCCAGCTTCCCAACCGGGCAAGCCGGGGGTAGATGCTGCCGGAGCTAGGGCCGTTAAGCTCCCGGAGCCTGAACCTGAAGCTGAAGCCTTCATGAGGGTTTCCTTTTGTGTAGATATGGGAATGGACAACGCCCGGCGGAATCAGGAAGAAATCGCCTTCCCGGATCGTGCGGGAGACGCTGCCGAAGCTCGTGATCATATAGCCGGAGAGCACATAATTGAATTCGAACCAGGTATGGGAATGCGGAGGACAGCTTGTGGCATTGCCTATTTGCTCAAAAGTGATATCGATCCAGTCGATCACGGTATCATTGACGGTAATTTCATGGCATAAACGATTGAATATAGGCGGCAATTGCACTTTCAAGGCTGGAATATCCATAATCAGACTCCTCCGCTTTTTCTTCACTATATCATAATAGGACAAAAAGTGATGAGAATAAGCGATTTACTCCAAGGCGGCTGCTGATTCAAAATGAAAGGAGGAAAAAGAAATCGATACAAGAAGGAGTTAACCATGAAAAAACTTCATTTGCTCAGCAACGCGCACCTGGATCCAGTCTGGCAGTGGGAATGGGAGGAGGGGGCGGCAGCCGCAATCTCGACTTTTCGCGCAGCCGCCGATTTCTGCGAGGAATATGAGGGATATGTGTTTAATCACAATGAGGTGATTCTGTACAAATGGGTGGAGGAGTACGAGCCTGTACTCTTCGAGCGGATCCAGAAGCTGGTCGCGCTCGGCAAGTGGCATATCATGGGGGGATGGTATTTGCAGCCGGACTGCAATATGCCTTCAGGGGAATCGTTTGTCCGCCAGATCGAGCTTGGCCGCCGTTATTTCCTTGATAAATTCGGCGTGCGCCCGACAACAGCAATCAATTTTGATTCCTTCGGCCACTCGCGGGGACTGGTGCAGATTATGCGGCTGGCGGGCTTCGATTCGTATATCTTCATGCGTCCCGACATTATGGAGACGCTCCCCGCCCATGACTTCATCTGGGAAGGCTATAACGGGAGCCGGATTATGGTCCACAAAGTCCAGGGAGGCTACAACAGCCAGCTCGGAAATGCCCACGAGAAGATCGCCCAGTGGCTGGAGCAGAATCCTGAAGAGCCGACGGGTCTGATTCTGTGGGGAGTCGGCAATCACGGCGGCGGCGCTTCCAGGCTGGACCTTGACCGGATTGCCCGGCTGAAGGAGCAGACGGAAACCTTCGAGCTCGTTCATTCCACGCCGGAGCAATATTTCCGGGATCTCCCCGGCTTGAAGGAGCTGCCGTCATTCGCAGGCGATCTCGTTTCTTGCAATGTGGGATGTTATACGTCGATGATCCGGATTAAACAGCAGCACCGCAAGCTGGAGAACGAGCTGTACATGACGGAGAAGATGCTGTCCGCAGCGGCGATTCAGGGGCTGCTGCATTATCCTGCCGCCGACCTGCACGAAGCCGCATGCGACCTGATGACGGCGCAGTTTCACGATATACTGCCAGGCTCGTCCGTACAGCAGGTGGAGGAGACGTCGCTGCGCCTGCTGGACCATGGCCTGGAAATTACGGCACGCCTGAAAGCCAGGGCGTTCTTCGCATTGGCTGCCGGTCAGCCGAAGGCTGAGCTTCAGGAATACCCTGTCCTTGTTTACAACCCGCATCCCTTCCCGGTAACGGGCCTCTTCGAATGCGAATTCATGCTGGAGGATCAGAACTGGAAAGAAGAATTCTCACAGCCGATCGTCTACAGGGACGGCATAAGACTTCCCGGCCAGGCGGAGAAGGAAGCCAGCAATTTGAATCTGGACTGGCGCAAAAAAGTCGTCTTCCGTGCCGAGCTTGCACCGTCGTCGATGAACCGGTTCGACTGCCGCATTGAACGGCTGGACAGCAAGCCGAAGCCGCAGCTTGTGGAAAGCGATGGACGGTTTACCTTCCGAACCGGCGAGCTGGAAGTGGTGATCAACGCAGGCACCGGCCTGCTGGATGAATATAAAGTGAACGGGGTATCCTGCCTGGCTCCCGGCGCCTTTCATCCGCTGGTGCTGCAGGACAATGAGGATCCCTGGAGAATGGACCGGTATGACTTTGGTCCGGTGATCGGTGGATTTAAGCTGATGGACCGCGGCCGGGGCAGCGATTTCTCCGGGCTGACGCAGGCGCTGCTGCCTTCCGTGCGGGTGGTGGAGGACGGAGAGGTCCGCACCATTATAGAAGCGGTGCTGCAGTACAATGAGTCGTCGCTATGCATCACCTACAAGCTGCCGAAGCAGGGGACGCAAATCGAGGTCCATGTACGTGTCTTCTGGAACGAGAAGAACAAGATGCTGAAGCTGTCCATCCCGACCGGGATCAAGGATGGCCGATATATTGGGCAGAGCGCGTTCGGAGCGGGGGAGCTTGCCGCGGACGGAACGGAGACGGTCGCTCAGAAGTGGGTCGCCGTCGTATCCCGCGAGCATAACCGGACAGTCACTTGTGTAAACGACGGGATATACGGTTCCGACTTCAGGGATGGGGAAATCCGGCTGTCGCTGCTGCGCGGAGCCGGTTACTGCGCTCATCCCATTCCGGGGCGGACGATTCTGCCGCAGGACCGCTTTCTCCCGAGAATCGATCAAGGCGAGCGGTTGTATACCTTCTGGCTGAACGCTTCGGAAACGGAAGACCGGCTTGCCCGGGTGGACCGCGAGGCTGGCGTTCACAATGAGAAGCCTTATGCCCTCTCCTTCTTCCCGTCCGGCGACGGTAGTCTTCCGGCATCCGCAGTCGGATTGTCGGACGAAGTCGTGCAGCTCAGTGCCTTCAAACAGGAGACGGATGGCGCTTTTACGGTGCGGCTGTTTGAACCGACCGGTACGGCTCGGGTGACCCGTTTATCCTTGCCCGTGCTTGGCATCGAACTGGATGTGCACGTAAACGGCTTTGAAATCAAAACCTTCCGCGTCGATCCGCAAGCCGGAACGATCGACGAATGTTCGATGATCGCTGAACAATAAACATTTCGCAAGCACAGCCCGCCATGCCGATCCATGCATGGCGGGCTGTTTGCTGTTTAAGATAAGGCCGCTCAGCTTTTGACGGCGCCTGCGGCGATATCGGAAATAAACTGCTTGCTGATAAAAAGAAACAGCACAATCAGCGGCAGTACGGCCAGAAGCGTACCGGCGATAACCATGGAGTAATCCGTCATATAAATGCCGTTCAGGGAAGAGAGAGCAATCTGCAACGTGTACTTGCTTTCATCGGTAATGATAATAAGCGGCCACAGGTAATCATTCCATACGCCAATAAAGGTGAACGCCCCCAGAAAGGACAGCGCGGGACGCAGGATCGGAAGCGAAATGTTCCAGTACAGCCGGAAAAACCCGCAGCCGTCCATTCGCCCGGCGTCCAGAAGCTCCGAAGGTATGGACTCCTCGGCATATTGTCTAATCCAGAAAATGCCGAATGCATTCACCATCCCAGGAATAATCAAGGCTTTGAAGGAGCCTACCCAGCCGAATTTGGCCATTATGACAAAGGAGGGTACAAGCGATAGCTGGGCAGGCGCCATCATGGTAGCCAGCAGCAGTACGAACAGCCAGTTTTTTCCCGGGAAGTCATATTTGGCAAAGGTAATTCCGGCCAGCGAATCGAAGAACAGCACCAGCAGCGTGCAGACACAGGCAACGAACAGTGTGTTCAGGAAAGCGCCGAAGAAATCTATGCTGGCCATGACCCGCGATATATTATCGAACAGCTGGCCCCCGAACCATAACTTCGGCGGGTAGCTGTAAATTTCCGCTGTCGTGCGCGTGGACATCACCACGAGCCAATAAAAGGGGAAGATTGAAACGAGAAATCCCGCAATCAATCCCAGATGAAGCAGAGCCGATTTCCATCTTGCTGTTGGCATTTCTCTCACCTCGTTTATAGAGTGTCATCCATATGGGAGTCATCGTCATTTATTGACCGAATTGCCCTGTACCAGCTTCCAGTTCACAATGGAGAACAGAGCGATAAGGACAAACATTCCCCAGCCGACGGCAGCTCCGTAACCAAAGTAATTGTTGATGAAAGCTTCGCGGTACAAATAAAGCACGATGGTGAGGCCGCCGCCGCTAACGCCGCCATCATTGCCGACAAGCACCTGGGGTTCAGTGAAGATCTGCATACCGCCTATGGTGGAGGTGATCACGGTAAACAGAATAATCGGCCGCAGAATGGGGACTGTGATCCGGAAAAAAGCCTGGGGGCCGGAGGCTCCATCCATTTTGGCCGCCTCATACAGCACCGTCGGAATGCTTTGCAGGCCAGCCAGATAAATGACGGCGTTATAACCGACCCAGCGCCAGACCACCATCAGGGAAACGGCCAGCTGGATGCCCCAGGTTTTGTTCAGCCACTCGACAGAGGTAAGGCCGAGCAAAGAGAGAATATAGTTGAGCAGGCCGTAATTATTGGAGAACAGGGTGCTGAAAATAATCGCTACCGCCACCAGCGAGGTAACATTTGGCAGAAAATAGCCGATCCGGAAGAAAGTACGGAATTTGACGAACGATGCGTTCAGCAGGAAGGCGACGACCAGAGCCGAGAACAGCATCGGAATAGTGGAATAGACCCAGATCAGCAGCGTGTTGCCGACCGCCTTCCAGAATTCGGGATCACTCAGCATAAAACGGTAATTGTTCAACCCGTTAAATGTCATATCCCCGATTCCATCCCATCGCTGAAACGACAGATACATGGAGAATGCAATCGGAAAAAGGCCGAATACCGCAAACAGCAGGTAAAATGGCGAAATCGCCAGGTAGGCCTTGCGGTGCTTCCATATTTCAGAGGCCTTACCAGGTTTGCGTTCCGGGCGCGGCGCATGCCGGTTCTGTTTGCTCAAGGCTGGTTGCTGTATCTGCTCGGCCATAACGTGTAGCCTCCTTGTGTGGAACGGCAATGGTTTGCCGTCTATTCCTTATTTAGGGGTCAGGCAAGGAGCACTGCATTATCGCAGCAGCTCCTTCTTGACCCGGGCCAGGGCATCCTCCCATGCTTCTTTCGGGTCCTTTCCTTGAAGAGCCACTGATTGGAGCTGGCGGTTGACGATGCCATTGAGATTGGCGTATTTGGATCCGAAGTATGAGGGCTTGACATTTCGTGCCGATTCGGTGAATATCTCACCGGTTGCCTGACCGCCGAAGAATTCTTCTTTCTCCAGCAGCGCCTGATCATCCAATGATTTTACAGCGGATGGAAACAAATTGATGTCAATGAAAGATTTAACCTGATTCTCCGGATTTTGGAGCCATTTGATGACCTCGAATGCTTCCTCCGGATACTCGCTCGTGGTCATAATGGACAGGAAGGAGCCGCCGTTGTTACCGTCACCACCCGGTGCCCGCGCCACACGCCATTTTCCGGCTGTATCGGGTGCGGCTTGCATAAGAATTTCCTTGTTCCAGACGGCGCCGACAAAGGAAGCGATCTTACCGTTGTTCATAGCGGCGTTCCACTCAGAGGTGCCGCCGTTTGTGTTGGCCAGCAGTCCCATTTTGGAGGCTCTCACCGCCAGATCCCACGCTTTTTTCATGGAAGAAGAGGCATCTTCCCCGATAAAAGTCTCGTCCATCGTAAAATAGATCTTGTCGCTTTGTGCGTTTACCTGTGTGTATATGCCGCCGATATTATCCGTCAGCTTAACATCCTTCCCAAGCGCGGCCTGGAGCTTCTCTCCCGCAGCAAAATAATCCTCCCAGGTGCCCATCGCCTTACCGACTTCCTGGGGATCGTCCGGCAGACCGGCTTTTTGAAACAGATCAGCGCGGTAGTACAACGCCGTTGGTCCTGTATCAAGGGGAAGCGCAATCATTTTTCCTTGGGGTGAAACGCCGAGCTGCCACTTCCAGTCCAGAAAATCCGGCTCAATTTCTTTGGCGCCGAGCTCGTAAAGGTCATAGAAACGGTCGCTGTTAGGGAACATTTCGGTAACCCAGTCATTGAAAGCGACGATATCGGGTCCACCCGATCCCGCGGCAAGCGTGGTTTTGAGCTTGGATTTGAAGTCGCCGCCAATTTTCTGGGCATTGATCCGAATGGATGGAAATTGGTTCTCAAGCGAAGCGATCAGCTTATCGTCTAGGCCGCGGTTCCAATACCATAAGGTAAGCGTTATCTTTTTGTCGCTTGAATTTCCTGCCGAGCAGCCGCAGACTGTCAGGACAAGGATGAATAACGTTAAGGCAATCCGCTTTTTTGCCACTTAAGCCGCCTCCCGTAGGTGTTCATGATCATAGTGCCGCATCCAGTGTATAAAAACTTGGCAGAATGACTCATGCGTGATGTTTCTTTAGTTATAAACGATTCCTTTCCAGATGAAACGACATGGAAAAAGTTACAAATCAAACCGTTCCATTCAGAAAAAAAGGTCACAGAAGGTTGATTTCTGGCGTTACAGTTTGTATAATCAACTCATAGAAATCGATTACTAAAGGTGAGCTGTCCTATGAAAAAACCAATTACCATCCACGATATCGCCAAAATTGCCGGTGTTTCCTCAGCCACGGTGTCGCGGGTACTCAGCAACAGCACGTATCCGGTCAGCGCCGCGATGAAGGAGAAGATTCAGCGCATCGCCAAGGATTCGAATTATATTCCGAATCTGCTGGGCAAGCAGTTGAAAACCAACTCCAGCATGACGATCGGTGTCATCATTCCTTCAATCAGCAATCCTTTCTATTCCTCTGTGATTCTTGGAATTGAGGGCATCGCCCGCCAGCACAATTTTCATGTGATTGTATGCAATTCCCTCCACGATGCGGCATTGGAGGAGGAATACCTGAAAACCATTGTGGAGAATCAGGTCAAAGGCTTGATTATTTCCTCCATTTCCACGGACAAGCGGCTGCTCAAGCAGATGGTGGATACGGGCATGAAAGTGATCGCTATCGATCAGAAGGTGGAAGGGGAGGGTATCCGTCAGATTGAGTTCGATTATCGCAAAGGCGGTTATCTGGCTACCCGGCATCTGCAGGGCAAGGGGCATAAACGCATTGCTTATGTCACCTCACAGATGGACCGCCCCAGCCGCAGAAGCATTTACCGCGGATATCTCAAGGCTACGGAGGAAGCGGGACTTGAGCCCGTTATGGTGGAATCCGCGGAAGAGGATGTCTACAACAGTGCGTATGAATTTGATATCGGCAAGAAATTAACCAGTCAGCTGCTCAGCAGCAATGACCCGCCAAGCGCGATATTCGCATGCAATGATGTCATGGCTTTTGGCGTCATCAATGAACTTACAGAGCGCGGCATACAGGTTCCGCAGGATATATCGGTGATTGGCTTCGACGGGATTGAATACGGCCAGATGATTCAACCGCCTCTTACCACAGTGAAGCAGCCGGACTATGAGATGGGCAAGATGGCCTGCAATATGCTGATGGATATGCTCAAGGGCGGCGATGGTCCGGTTTTTGATATCATGCTGCAGCCAAAACTGCTGGAGCGCAGCTCTGTAACCAACGCAAAAGAATTACTGTAAACGAGGCTTGTGGGAGATTTGTTTTGCGCATCAAGCATGTATAGCAGCATTCTTCAGGAATGCCGCTATACATAAGGGTCCGTTGGAAGCGATTGCACAAACAGACAGGCAGGAAAAGCAATCGACTTCAATAAATAGAGATCCAAGATCACATATAACATTTTAAGTAATATTAATGTTATGTATATGGGGAATCTTTATTATATTTCTCCATATCGAGTTGCTGAAAGGCGATTTTTCTAACACAGCCGGAATGAATTTTATAAAAAAGGGTTTTCAAGCTCTTATAGGCTATGTTATACTCCTCTTACAGTAATCGATTACTATTGATTTTCGATACTTGTAAATTTTATTTTTAAGCAAGTGTTGTGAGTATGTTATTTTACCTAACATATAAAATTGAAATGTGAATTGGAAAAACGGCAACTAAAGTTATTTACAGGGAGGCTATTTCAATGAAGAAGACATTTCATCTATCTGTTCTTGCCTTAACTGCTGTTCTCGCATTATCCGCGTGCTCTTCGTCAAATGGAGAAAACAACAAGCCGGATGGTTCGAATTCCGGCGGCGAAACACCGAAACAGGTCACGTTAAAGCTCGGATTGCCGGGCAGCTACGATGTGACCAGCAAAGAAATTGTCGACGGATTCATCGCCAGTCATCCCAATATTAAAGTAGAAATTCAGGAAGCGCCTTGGGGGGACTTCACCTCGAAGATCGCGACACAAATTGCCGGCAATACGATGCCGGACGTGTGGCTGCAGGAGAATGCCGTCATTCTGGGCTATGGCAAGCGGGGTGTAGCCGAGGATCTGAGCCCTTTTATCGAGAAGGATCTGAAAGCGGACGATTATATCGACGGACTGTTCGCGGCGAAAGCTACTGACGGCAAAGTGTACGGCGTACCGCATGGGATCAACCCCATCGCGCTGGCTTACAACAAGAAGGTGTTCGACGATGCCGGGGTTCCGGCGCCTACTGATGACTGGACCTATCAGGATCTGATCGATGCCTCCAAGAAACTGACGAAGAAGAATGAGGTTTATGGTTTCGTCGGCGCTTATTCCATTACACAGGGCTGGTTCCCGTGGATCAAGCAGGCCGGCGGTTATGCGCTTGACGAGACACTGACAAAAGCAATGTTCTCGGATCCCAAATCCATAACCGGTCTGACGCAGCTGGTGGACGGGGTGAAAGACGGGTATTTCACGAATCCTGATTTTCTGACGGTTAACGGCGGCGAGCTGCAGACTTTCGCGGCGGGCAAAGCGGCCATGTACTTTATGCAGTACAGCAGCCAGGTATCCATGAACAGCGATTTTCCGGATACCGACTGGGATGTTGTGAAAATCCCGAAAGCCGTCGACGGCAAACGCTATGTGCCGATGGTGACCAATTCCTGGCTGATTTCCTCCCGAGCCAAGCAGGAATCCAAGGATGCCGCCTGGGAGTTCCTGAAGTATTATTTGGGTGATGAAGCACAGAAGATTGTCGCGGACAGCGGCTCGACGCTTCCGGTCAAGAAGACGGCGCTGGATTCGCTGGATCAGAGTACGACGAAGCCTGCGAACAAGAAGGCGTTTACCGAAGGTATCGCCGAGGGGGGCGTAACGCTTGACGAGAATGCTTCCTGGAGCGAATGGCGTATTATTGTTCAGCAATATGTGAATGAACTGGCTAAAGGCAACGGCGATGCACAGAGCATTGCCAAAGAAATAGACAAGAAGGTTCAGGAAGTGCTGGACAGCAATCAATAGTAAGCCAGGGCAAGGAAAGGCTGTGGTTATATGCACAAGCAAGGATATTGGGGATATATATTCACCCTGCCATTCATCATAAATGTGATTGTGTTTGTCCTTTTTCCCATCGTGTTTTCGGCCTATATCTCTTTCACGCAGTGGGATTTGTTTAATGCTCCGAAATGGGTGGGAGCGGACAACTGGATTCGCACGCTCAAACAAGAGCAGTTCTGGGTCTCGGTGCGCAATGTGCTGTATTTCTCGGCCATTTTCGTTCCGCTCCAGACGCTGATCGCATTCGTGGCGGCTTATCTGCTGAATCTGTCGATCCGGGGCAAGACCTTCTTCCGGCTGCTGTACTTCATGCCGGTGGTTACGCCCTGGATCGCGGGAGGGCTGATCTGGGTATGGCTGTACAATTACCAGTACGGACTCATTAACTGGGGACTTGAAGCCATCGGAATCGCGCCTGTGAAATGGCTCGACAGCCAGCACTGGTGGGTCGTTATCGGAAGTGTGGCACTTACGAACGTATGGAAGGGCGTCGGCTCCTCCATGATCATGCTGCTCGCCGGCATGCAGAATGTGCCGAAGGAAATGCTTGAAGCCTCGCAGATTGACGGCGCTACCGGCTGGAAGCAGCTGACGCGTATCGTATTTCCGATGGTATCGCCGATGATTTATCTGGTTATGATTCTCTCGACCATCTCGTCGTTTCAGACCTTTGATGTGTTCCTGGGGATGTTCGGCTCGTTCGTCGCAGGGATTCCGGACCGCAATATGGTGCCGAACCTGCTGATTTACCGCGATGCGTTCCTGCTGTTCAAGATGGGCCCCGCGTCGGCAACGGCATGGCTGTTGTTTGTTATTATCCTGTCCATCACCCTTTTCCAACGTTACTTTGAGAAGAGGTGGGTGCACTATGATTAATTACCGCAAAGTGATTGCCCACGGACTGATTTATCTGGTGCTCGGCATTGGCGCGATCGCCATGGCTTTTCCGTTCATATGGATGCTCTCGACATCGCTTAAGACGCTGGGGGCCGTCTCCAAGCTGCCGCCTGAAATCATTCCGCGCCCATTCAATTGGGATAATTACGTTACCGTATGGAATAAGGTCAGCTTCGGACGTTATACGCTGAACAGCTTTCTGATTGTGGTGGTCGACCTTGCGGGCACGCTGATTTCCTGCTCCCTGGTCGCCTTTGGACTTGCGATGTTCCAGTTCAAGCTTCGCAATCTGATCTATCTCGTTATGCTGGGCACCTTGATGCTGCCTTCGCAGGTGACGATGATCCCGAGCTATTTTATCTGGAAAGAGCTCGGGGGCTTGGACACCTATTATCCGCTCATTGTCCCCAGCTTCCTGGGCGGGGCGTTCGGAATTTTCCTGATGCACCAGTTTCTCAAGAGCCTGCCAAAGGAGCTTTATGAATCCGCCGTTATCGACGGCTGCCGCCCGCCGGGCATCTTCTGGCGGATATATCTGCCGCTGTGCCGTCCGGCGCTGTCGGCGCTGGGTGTCTTTACGTTCATGAGCGCCTGGAATAATACGGTGGGGCCGCTGATCTATCTTCAGAGCAAGGAATTATATACGCTCCCCCTCGCACTGCTGTATCTCAAATCCGATACGGATATCAATACAGCCCTGTTGATGGCGGGAGCGATGATCGTGACGCTGCCGGTTGTCATTATTTACCTGATTGCCCAGAAGCAGTTCGTACAAGGTATCGCTTCGACGGGACTCAAAGGGTAGCGGTAAGGAGGAGTGGAGCAAATGAAGAAAGTTGTGCTTGTTGGAGCAGGTTCCAGAGCTTTATATATGTTTGCGAAGCCGATGGCGGAGGATTGGAAGAGCCACATCGATTTCTGCGGCATTTACGATACCAACCGCATCCGCGCGAATCTGGTAAGCGTGGAGTGCGGCGGCATTCCGGTCTATGAGGATTTCGGCGCAATGCTGAAGGCTGTCCACCCGGATACTGTCATTGTGGCCAGCACAGACAGTACGCATCATACCTATATTGTGGCCTCTCTGCGCGCGGGCTGCGATGTGATTACGGAGAAACCGATGACGATCGACGCCGAGAAGACGAATGAGATCATCGAAGCGGAGCGTGCAAGCGGGCGCAAGGTTACCGTAACCTTCAATCTCCGGTTTGCCCCTTACTTTGCCAAGGTGAAGGAGCTGCTGGCGGGAGGAGCCATCGGGGAGATCCATCATGTTTCCCTGGAGTGGTATCTGGACCGCAGCCATGGCGCTGATTATTTCCGACGCTGGCATGCGGAGATGAAGAACAGCGGAGGTCTGCTGGTGCATAAGTCGACGCATCATTTTGACATCGTCAACTGGTGGGTGGACGCATTTCCGGCGGATGTTCAGGCTTACGGTTCCAGGCGCTTCTATGGTCCGACCCGCGCCGAGCGGGGGGTGCGCTGCCTGACCTGCGATTATACCGATACCTGCGAGTTTTATCTGGATCTGTCCAAGCATCCGTTTATGGAGACGTATTATCATAAGGCGGAAAGCGAGGACGGGTACGTGCGGGACCGCTGTGTGTTCGACGAGCGGATTGACATTTATGACAATATGTCCGTCCAGGTGCGCTACAACAGCGGCGCGCTGCTCACGTATTCGCTTGTTGCCTACAGCCCTTACGAGGGCTGGCGGGCCACGATTAACGGAAGCGGAGGCCGGATGGAGCTGACGAATATTTACAGCAACGCGGATATGCGGCAGGAGGAAGACAACCGGATTAAGATTTACAAGCCGGATGGGACTACCGAGGATATCCAGGTTTCGGTATCGGCCGGAGGCCATGGCGGCGGCGATGCGAAGCTGCACAAAATCTTATTCTCCGGCGTGGAGACCGAAGATCCGCTCGGCCAGCAGGCGGGCAGCTATGCGGGGGCGATGTCGCTCCTGATCGGCCATGCCGCCAACAAGTCGATCCAGGAAGGACGGCAGGTGCATATTGCCGATCTGCTGCCGATACGAACGATTTAAACGGGATTGGGAGGAAAGCGCCGATGAGCGGATTATCTCAATTGGAATCCTTTATATGCACGTTATACGATACGAAAGACCAGTTGAAGCGGCATATTTTCGACCGCTCCGATGCTGCTTTCCGGCAAGGCGACCAGGACCGGGACGATATCCGCAGCCTGGAGCAGCTTAAAGCTCGGAAGCAGCGGATGCGCCGCAAATTTCTGGAGGCGGTCGGCGGCCTGCCGGCCGATGCCCCCTCATTGAATGCCCGGACCACAGGAACGATACGCCAGGGGAATTGGCGGATCGAGAACGTGATCTTCGAATCGAGGCCAGGCCATTATGTGACGGCCAATCTGTATGTCCCTGATGGGTCCGCGTCCCCTGGCCCGGCAGTACTGTTTCTGTGCGGACATGAACGCGATGCGAAGCACAGCGATCTCTACCGGAAAGTATGCATCCGCCTCGTCCAGGCAGGGCTGATCGTTCTTGCGGTGGATCCGATCGGACAGGGCGAGCGCTTCAGCTACATGCAAGGCGGTGGCCCGGGAACCGCTGTGAGCTGGGGTACTGCGGAGCATCAGCATGCAGGGGCGCAGTGCCTGCCGCTTGGCGAAGGACTGGCCCGCTATTTTCTGCATGATGCGATGCGGGCCGTCGATTATCTGCTCAGCCGGCCGGAGGTGGATCCTTCGCGGATTGGCGTAACCGGCAATTCCGGCGGCGGCACGCAGACTGCGATGATGATGCTGTGCGATGACCGCATCGCGGCGGCGGCTCCAGGTACATTCATCATGAACCGCAAGGATTATATGCATGCGGGCGGCGTTCAGGATGCGGAGCAGGTATGGCCGGGACTCAGTGCCGCAGGCTTCGATCACGAGGATCTGCTGCTGGCTTTCGCGCCGCGTCCGGTGCTTGTGCTGGCAGCCGCTTATGATTTTTTTCCCATCGAGGCCACGCGCCGCACGGTGGAACGCAGCCAGCGCTTCTGGGAGCTTTACGGCCAGGGCGGACGGCTGCGTCTGGCAGAGGACCAGACGCTGCACAGCTATACGGATGTTCTGGCGAAAGAAGCGGCCGTCTTCTTCCGCCGTCAGCTTGCAGGGAACTCTCGCGAGGTGGACTGGACACCGGAAATGCTGCCGCTCGACGGGAGTCGCCTTCAATGCACGGGAAGCGGTCAGGTCGTGACAGAGTTTGCCGACGCCAGAGTGGTCAGGGATGAGAACGAGGCACAGGCGGCGAAGCTTGCAGCTTGGCGGGCGGAACAGCCCGAAGCCGTCCTGCGCAGGAGAGGGCTTGCATGGCTGGCAGACCGGGTCATCGGGCCTCGCCTGCCAAGTCAGCTGAATCCCCGGCGCATGCCGCTTGGCTGTGTGGACGGCCTCGAAGCCGAATATCTGCTGTGGTGGTCGCAGCCGGGACTCATGAACAGTGCCATCCGTTTCCGTAAGCCGGCGGCTGTGCCGTCTGGAGGGGAATCCGGTGCGGCGGGCAGCTGCAGCACAGTCCGGGGCAATGGCGAGGAAGCGTTCGCTTCTAACGGCTCGAGTCCTCTGAGAGCGGCGAATGCAGCGGACAGGGAAAACGTCGGGGATGTCCGGCCCTCTGCTGTCGCAGCTTTATGGGAGGGCGGGACAACGGCGCTTGAACGTCATGGGGACTGGATCAAGGAAACATGCGCATCCGGGAGAGAAGTGTATGTGCTCAACGTCAGCGGGATGGGGCCGCACGAGCCGTATCCCATCTATAGGCGACCGGCGCTGCCGTTCTTCGGCGTTCTGCACAAGCTGTCTGACGACCTGCTGTGGATAGGCGACAGTCTGGCCGCCGTCCGGGCCTACGACGTTATCCGCTGCCTGGATTTAATCGGCCAAGTAAGCGGCCTGGGCGGGGAAGCGGTGGATTTCTACACGGCCGGAAGGACGAATCTGTATGTGAAGCTGGCTGCGGCGCTTGATCCTCGTGTTGGGGCTGCAGATGTGGTGGACCCGCTGCCGGAGGTATCTGCCTGGGTCAGTGCAGCCTTATATGAAGAAGAAGACGCGATGAGTTATATTCTTCCGGGCATGCTGAATTATTTTGATTTGGCGGACCTGGACAGGTGGCGCCTGGAGGGCAAGTGACAACTACGATGAAGAAGGGAGCGGATGACATGAAACGGAATGAACCGGTTACCGTCACGCTGATCGGCGCAGGCTTCCGGGGAATGATCTACACCGACTATGCCAAAAGCCGGCCTGACGAGCTTCGTGTTGTTGCCGTCGCAGAGCCTGATGAGCGCAAGCGCAGCCGGGTTAAGGAAAAGTTCGACCTTCCCGGGGAAAGCTGCTTCTCCAGCTGGGATGAGCTGTTCGCACAACCGCGCCAGTCCGATGCGGTGATGATTTGCACGCAGGACCGTTATCATTTTGAACCGGCGATGAAGGCACTGAAGGCAGGTTATCATGTCCTGCTGGAGAAGCCGATGTCGCCTGATGCCGAGGAATGTATCGCAATGGGGCGCCAAGCGGAGGAAGCGGGGCGCATTCTGACGATCTGCCATGTGCTGCGCTACTCGCCTTTTTTTCGCACGATCAAGCAGCTGCTGGATGAGGGGCGGATCGGCCGGCTGATGTCCATCCAGCATAATGAAAATGTGGGCTACTGGCATCAGGCCCACAGCTATGTGAGAGGAAATTGGCGCAATACCGAGACCTCAAGCCCGATGATTCTGGCCAAGTCCTGCCACGATCTCGATATTATGCTGTGGTTTGCCGAAAGCGACTGCCAGAGTCTCTCCTCCTACGGCAGCCTGTCGCATTTCAAGGCTGAATCCGCTCCACCGGGTGCGCCGCTGCGCTGTCTCGACGGTTGTCCGGTATCGGACAGCTGCGTGTATTATGCGCCCAATATTTATCTGCATGCCGATTACGGCTGGAAGCAGGCGGCTTCAAGTCCTGATCCCAGCTATGAAGCACGATATCAGGCGCTGCTGGATGGACCGTATGGCCGGTGCGTGTATCATTGCGATAACGATGTGGTGGACCACCAGGTTGTCAGCATGGATTTTGCCAATGAAGTTACGGGTGTCTTCACCATGAGCGCCTTTACGGAGGAAACAAGCCGTACCCTGAAGCTGATGGGAACGCTAGGCGAAATCCGGGCCTCGATGGAGAACAACGAGATTGAGCTGCGGATCTTTGGCAGCGGACGCAAGGAGCAGATTACGCTGACCGATCCCGGCGGACATGTCGGGCATGGCGGCGGGGACCACAGACTGGTCCGCGATTTTGTTCAGTCGGTCAGGCATTATGGAGAATACGATAGTGCCACTTCGGCCCAGGCCTCGATTCAAAGCCATCTGATGGCATTTGCGGCCGAGAAGTCCCGGCTGGAGCGGCGGATGGTGACGCTGAAGGAATTTTCATAACCTGTTTTGTGTTCATTTAGATGAGAAGAGCAGCCGGCAACGCCATAGCAGAGATGCTTTAACAACAAGCTGCACATCAAGGAGGAGTAAATCATATGCAAATTAATATTCTGGAAAATGCCGACCGTCTCGGTTACGAAGCTGCCCTCGCCAGTGAAGCGGCGCTTAAGGAAATTATCGCAAAACAAGGCCATGCCAGGATCGCCCTGTCTACAGGGGCCTCGCAATTTGAGTTTTTGAAGCACTTTATCGGTATGGACATTGAATGGAACAAGATCGAAATGTTTCATTTGGACGAATATATTGCCCTTTCCGAGCAGCATCCCGCAAGCTTCCGCAAATATCTGAAGGAGCGGTTCCTGCAGCATGTCAAAATTGGCAGCTGCCATCTGGTCGACGGGGAGGGAAATGCCGAAGAGACCGTCCGGCAATTGAATGAGCAGATTTCCAAAGCGCCGATTGATCTGGCGTTGATCGGAATTGGCGAGAACGCCCATATTGCGTTCAATGATCCCCCGGCGGATTTCAACAAAGCGGAACCTTATCATATCGTGAATCTGAATGAGGCCTGCAAGCAGCAGCAGGTTGGAGAAGGCTGGTTCGCTTCGCTTGCGGATGTGCCTAAGCAGGCGATCAGCATGTCGGTGAAACAGATTATGAGCAGCCATCGGATTATTTCCTGCGTACCACATCAGGCCAAAGCCAAAGCGATTGCCAACACGCTGAAACAATCGCTGGATCCGAACTGCCCGGCCACGATTCTGAAATCGCATCCGGATTGGAAGCTGTACCTCGACAAGAAATCCGCATCCGAGATTTACGCCTGGGTGTAACACATGATGATCTGCAAGGGTATTCGCGCAGATACAGGTGTGGCGGTGGAGATTTCGGTGGATGCGGGAGTGCTGCAGGGCATCACTCCGCTTGCAGACTTAAATTCCGGGACAGGGAAGCTTCCCTGGATATCCCCGGGATGGCTCGATCTCCAGGTTAATGGCTACGGCGGCTATGACTTCAACGCGGAGGAGATCTCGTTCGCCGACATCGAAGGGGCCAGCCGGGCACTTCATTCCCGTGGTGTAGCGCTTTATCTGCCGACAGTCATTACGGGCAGCAAAGAGCGGATGCTGCAGGGACTTGGGGCAATATCAAGCTACTGCCGCTCGCATCAGCATGCATGGGGTTCCATTGCAGGCATCCATCTGGAAGGCCCTTATTTATCCGGGGAGGACGGATGCCGGGGCGCTCACCCCAAAGAGCAGATGCGCGATCCGGATTGGGCTGAGTTCCAGGCGTTTCAAGAGGCGGCGGACGGCATGATCTCGCTGGTCACGCTGGCTCCGGAGCGCGAAGGCTCAGAAGCATTCATCCGCAGGCTGGTTGAAGCGGGGATTGCGGTTGCAATTGGCCATACCAAAGCAACGGCCGTCCAGTTGGACCGGGCCGCTCGGGCAGGAGCCTCGATATCGACGCATCTGGGCAACGGCTCCGAACCGCTGCTTGCCCGACATCCCAATTATATCTGGGATCAGTTGGCTGATGACCGGCTGTGGGCGACTTTCATTCCCGATGGCCATCATCTGGCCCCTTCCGTGCTCAAATCGATGCTTCGTGCGAAGCAGAGCAAAGCGGTTCTTGTGAGCGATTGCGTCAAGTTTGGCGGCATGCCCCCGGGACGCTACGACAGCCTGATCGGCGGGCAAGTGGAGCTGCATGCCGATGGCAGGTTGAACACGGCGGCCAATCCCGCCATTCTGGCTGGCTCGGCGTATTCGCTTGATCTGGGCATCAGCAGCGTTCTGCGGTATACGGATTGGCTGCTGCCCGAAGCGGTGGAAGCTGTTACTTCGAGACCGGCGCAGGCTCTTGGGCGGCCAGAGCTTGGGAAGCTTGAGCCGGGCAGTCCGGCGAATCTGACGCTATTCGAATATAATGAAGTAACGCATCAAATCACGATTCAAGAAACCATTGTCGCAGGCGAATCCGTCTTCCGGCAGACGTAAACCATAACCAGCAGCGTCACTTGCGAGTTCATCGCCGGACGCTGCTGGTTTTATGTTTTATTGCCCCTGCACGAGCGAAGGAAAAATATCGTTCCCGCCTCATCCCGGAAAAAGCCTGATGTGGTATAGTATTAAGCAATAAATACCGGCAACAAGGCCTATAAGGCGAACCTTTGTGAAGGAGTCGACCCGATGATGACAAAACGCAATTCTCTGAAACCGGAAGTGACCGCTTACCTGGAGCGGATCGGCTATAAGGGCGTGCTGGACGGCAGCGCGGCTGTACTGGCCGAGCTGCAGGAAAGGCATCTCCATTCGGTCCCTTATGAAAATTTGGATATTCTGAAGGGGATCCCGTTATCCCTGGAAGTTCCGGCGCTTATCGATAAAATCGTCGTTCGCAGGCGCGGCGGATACTGTTTTGAACTGAATGCCCTGTTCGGGTGGCTGCTGCGCGAGCTTGGTTACGTCGTCACCGATCTGTTTGCGCGGTTCTGGCGGGACGAGACCAACGCACCGCCCAAACGGCGCCATCATGTGTTGAGGGTAGAGGCGGAGGGCTCCACCTATCTGTGCGATGTCGGGGTTGGCGGTATTGTTCCGCGCCGCCCGGTTCGGATGGAGGAGCATCTGGAACAGCCTCAAGGCGACGAATGCTACCGGCTGGAGCGGGATTCGTATTACGGCTGGGTGCTCTGCGAGAGGAAGCGGGGGGAGTGGTGCTGGCTCTACTCCTTCACGGAAGAGCCGCAGCTGCCCAAGGATTTTATTATGGCGACCTACTGGTGCGAACACGCCCCGGATTCGATTTTTGCCCGCAGCGCTATGGCAGCTATGCGCACCTCTCAGGGAAGAAACACATTGGCAGGCAGGGAGTTCCGTATTTTCACTCCGGAAGGCGTTCAGGCTTTTACGCCGGAATCGGAGGAAGCCTATAACGAAGCGCTTAACACCTATTTCGGTATTGAGGCTCCTTAAATAACCGGCCTTGTCCGGTTATCCGACAGCCTGACGGTAATGTTATCACATATTCTCGATGCAATGGCCTGATGCAGCAGCAGCGTGTCTAATCCAACTATGGGAATCAACGGAAGGAACCGACGTGCATTTGCTGGAGCGCGCGCTGAGCAACTGTTGGATAGTGCCGTACGGCACACGCCTGAGCGTGGCAGAATAACGTGGAATGCCGCAAGGAGCATGACCGGATTTCGTTCACTATCCGCGATTCAAGACCGGCTGATGCGATTGCGAGAGAGGTTTACACCAGCAGCCCGTCAGCCCAAGTTACATAGGCTAATACACGTAACGGGCTAGCGGTGATTAGAGGCGGGAACCTCCGCCGAATTGATCTGCGCAACCCGCAACCCGCAACCCGCAACCCGCAACCCGCAACCCGCAACCCGCAACCCGCAACCCGCAACCCGCAACCCGCAACCCGCAACCCGCAACCCGCAAGAGTGACACTTTGACGTGTTCCTCTCTTGCGGGTTTTTTGTGGCAGCATCCTTGTCTCACGATCACTCGAACGGCTCGCAGGGCGTACCGGTATCACGGATGTTTCCTATTTGAAAGACCATGGAATATTCCCCGAAATCGTGATTTTGTCTTATACCATTATTGAAATGCGGATTATATAATGGGATACATCGGGCTAATGAAAGGGTTTACATTTGATATTACTGGAGGGAGGCACCGGTCTGATGAAAGCAGAACCATCCATAACAGAGCCAGTGGAGCCTGGAAAAACCGGCAAGGCATGGAAGGAAATCCGGATGGATTACCAGCTGTACCTGATGCTTCTGCCCGCTTTGGCGGTATTGATTGTATTCAAGTATTTTCCGATTTATGGCGCGCTCATCGCATTCAAGGACTATAACCTGGTAGAAGGGATCTTTGGGAGCAAGTGGGCAGGCTTGAAGCACTTCCAGAATCTATTCCAATCCGAGAAGTTCTACAGTGTATTTATCAACACGCTGCTTATCAACTTATATAAGCTGGTGTTCCAATTCCCCATTCCAATCTTATTGGCATTAATGATTAATGAAATTAGACATACCGTGTTCAAGCGTTTCAGTCAAAGCGTGACGTATTTGCCCCATTTTCTCTCTTGGGTTGTCGTCAGCGCAATCTTTGCCAACTTGCTGTCGCCTACGAGCGGAATCGTAAACGCTGTTATCGGGTATTTCGGAATCGATCCTATTCTGTTTATGACGGATGAACGGTTTTTCCGGGCTGTATTGGTCACCTCTTCCGCTTTCAGAGAGAGCGGATGGAGCTCCATTATTTATTTGGCCGCGATTATGGCCGTTGATTCGCAGCTGTATGAAGCAGCACGGATGGACGGTGCGAGCAAGCTCAGGCAGATCTGGCATATTACCTTGCCAGGGATACGAAGCGTGATCGTCTTCATCATTATGCTGCGTCTAGGTGCCGCATTAGCGAATGACTTGGAGCAGGTCTTGATGTTCTATAGTCCGATGGTATACAGCGTGGGTGATGTTCTTGGCACGTATGTGTATCGGATCGGCCTAGGACAGATGAAATACAGCTTCAGTACGGCGGTCAACTTATTCCAGTCGGTCATCGGATTGACGCTGGTCATCACAGCTAATGCGATCAGCAAGAAATTCGGAGAACGCGGGCTATGGTGATGCAGGTTGAGGCAAGCAGACATGCGGGGAGGGAGCAGGGCGCATCATGGCGTTAAAAACGAGAGGTGAAGCGATATTCGAAATCGTGAATTATTTCCTGCTGAGCATCGTTATCGTAGCGTGTTTATTACCGCTGCTCAATATAGCGGCAAAGTCTTTCAGCAGTGAAGCCTATGTCTTGGCGGGTGAAATCTTTATCTGGCCTAAAGGCTTCAGCGTCCAGGCTTACGAGATTGTTCTGGGCAGCCGGCGGTTCTGGACTTCTTTCGGGAATACGGTGTTCATTACAGTCGTGGGTACTGCGCTGAACACCACTCTTACGATCTTCGCGGGATATGCGCTGTCCCGTAAGCGTCTTCGAGGACAAAGTGTGATTATGTTTCTGTTTATCTTCTCGATGCTGTTCAGCGGGGGAATCATACCGACCTATCTGATTATGAAGGAAGTCGGGCTTCTCAACTCCTTGTGGGCACTCATCATCCCAGGGCTGGTAGCGCCTTTCAATATGATCATCATGCGGCTGTACTTTTACAATATCCCGGACAGTATGGAAGAGTCGGCGAAGATCGATGGAGCATCCCATTTCAGAATTCTGTTCGCGATTATGATTCCGCTCGCGATGCCTTCAATTGCGACGATCTCCTTATTCTACGCGGTGGAATACTGGAACAATTATTTCGATGCGTTAATCTATCTGAATAAGCATAGTCTGTTTCCGCTGCAGGTCTATTTGCGGGAAATCATTCTCAACGCGTCGAGCGCGGATGTGAATAACATCGACTTGATGCTGAATACCGCGCAGGAATCGGTGCGGGGGGCTACGGTTGTGGCGGCTACGCTGCCGATCCTGGTCGTGTATCCGTTTCTCCAGAAGCACTTTGTCAAAGGTGCAATGCTTGGGGCGGTGAAGCAGTAATCGTGTTCACATGTTTCTTCGGGAAGGAATTCAGAGCGGTCAGACGAAGGTCTGAACCATTCTTTATTCATAGATGAGCTAGGATGAATAGAAGGCGGACTATGGGAGGGAATGCTTGTGAAACGCTTGTGGGGAAATAGGCTTCAACCCGTCATGCTCGCGATGCTGGCTATGATAATGATCGCAGGGTGTGGAGGCGGGAATAACGATTCACCGAAGGGCGATGATGCCGCTGCAAAGGGGAATAATCAGGGCTCGACCGCAAAGGGGAGCGTACAAACGAAGCTAAAGGTGTACGTTCCATCGAATGTCGAGGAGTTTCCTTCGGGAACGGACCTCAATAAGAATGAGATTGTAGACTATATTAAAGAGAAAACGGGTTTCGACATCGAATGGGAGATGCAGCCGAAGGAAAGTGTGGATCAGAAGATCAATATTATGATGGCTTCCGGGGACACGCCGGACTTGATCATTACAGGCAGCAAATCCATCTATGCCAACCTTGCACAACAAGGGCTGCTTGCTCCTCTTGATGAGGCGCTGAACGAGCACGGGCCAAGAATCATGGAGACCGTCCCTGCGGATACATGGAAAGCGGTTACGTATAATGACAGCATCTATGCCATCGCGGTTCCCCAGAATCAGTCTTCGACGATGGGGATGCTGGTAAGAACGGATATTCTGGACGAACTGGGCATTCCGATTCCGAAGACGTTGGATGAATACTCGGCTGCGCTGAAGACGATTCATGAAAAGAAGTCTGCCAGTGGACTTATTCCATTATTGGGCGGGGCTGCTGACGGCAATGGCGATGCATTCGGATATATTCAGAGCTTCTCCGGCGCATTCGGGCTTGGCGCACAGTATGTGGTCGAGGGCGACAAAGTCGTACACACCTATACGCAGCCGGCTGCCAAGGAATACCTGTCGTATATGAGCAAGCTGCATGCGGATGGCATTCTGGACCGTGAGTTTCCAGTCAATAAGAATCCGAACATCCAGGAGAAATTGGTTAGCGGGCAGGCGGCAATGGCTACCGTCGGCTGGGCGGATGCGAAAGGGATTATTGAAGCCTTCAAGGAGAAGAATCCCAATGGAAAGCTTGAGCTGATCCACCCGCCGGTTGGTGCTGACGGCCAATACGGCTACCAGAAAAATACACCTGTACGCGTCTATATGCTAATTCCCAAAGCAAGCGCCAAGGTGAAGGAAGTCGTCCAGTTCATCAACAATTATATGGCTGAAGATATCCTGAATGTGGTCTCCTATGGATGGGAAGGCAAGCATTACAATATGAAGGATGGCGTGGTCGTCGCTTCGGAAGAAGCGGAGAATATCCGATACCGGATCTACTACCAGCTGTGGGATACGGAGAAGAATTTCTTGAACCGCGTTGCACTTAAGGGTTTCTCTCCTTATTACGATCCGCTTAAAGAATATCCGACCTATACGGAAATTACAAACTATGCGCCGCCGATTCCGGAGGTGGAGGAGAATTCGCAAGCGCTGCTTGATCTGACGAACGAGTATTTCATCAAAATTATTACAGGCGCACTGCCGCTTGATGCCTTCGATGAGTATGTAAGTAAATGGAACAGTCTAGGTGGAGAGGCCTCCCTGAAAGCCATTAATGAGTGGTACCAGACGTTTAAGTAATGTTCCCTGAGGACGGGAGAGGGACGTCCTCTCCTCCCTGGTCCCGTCTTATAGCCGCCATTGATGATGGTATAATAAGGACACGAGAGTTGGTTTAGCTTACGTTCTCTTCAAAGGGGTTAGGAGGAACGAATCGTGTTATCGATGGTTATTGTAGACGATGAGGATATTATTCGCGAGGGACTGAGAGACTTCGTCGATTGGTCGGTAATGGGCATCCGGATTACCGGCGAAGCGGGGAATGGAAGGGAAGCGCTGCAGAAGATCAGGGAGCTGAAGCCGGACATTCTGCTCACGGATGTGGTGATGCCGGGTATGAACGGTCTGGAGTTAATTCAGGTGATCCGGGAAGAAGCCCATCCGGTGGAGATCGTTGTTCTAAGCGCATTCGAGAATTTTCAATACATTAAATCCGCGCTTAAGTATGATGCAGTCGATTATCTGGTGAAACCGTTCAACCAGATTGAGCTTGAACAGGTGATGGATAAAGTTGTCCTGCAGGTGAAGCGTGATAAGCTGATTGCGGAATTTATTCCGGAGCAGACGCTTGCCGCCGGAGGCCGCACCCGGGAGGGTCGAATCTCGCAAGAGATCGTGAAGCTGATTGAACGGCGCTATATGGAGAAGCTTTCCATTCAAGATATCGCGAATGAAATTTGCCTATCGATCAATCATATGGCGAGCGTGTTCAAGAAAGAGACAGGCGATACCGTTGTCGATTATTTGACCAAAGTGCGCATGATGCATGCGAAGCGGATGCTACGCGATCCATCCTATAAGATTTATGAGATTGCAGATGGTACAGGGTACGCGGACGCGAATTATTTTGCCAAGGTGTTCAAGAAATATTCGGGTCTGAGTCCCAAGGAGTATAGAGACCAGTGGTCATGAAGAGACGGGGATTGACTGCAGGAACGAGGTCTTGGCCGGGGCGAATTGTCCGAAGGCTTCTGCCGAGAAGCTTGACTTTACGCGGCAAGCTCTTGCTTTCTTACTTGACGATCATTATTCTGGCGACGGCACTTATTGGATATTTTTCATACTTGAAAGCCACGCAGATCGTGGAAGAACAAGTCAGTGTGACTTTCAAGCAGGCCCTGCAGCAGGCGGCCATTAACATTACGTATCGGCTGGAAGAAGTGGAGAACGTATCGGAGCTCATTCTGATGCACCCGCAATTGCAGCTTATTCTGAAGAGGGAACGCTCAGGGTATGGCGATACGACGACGGTGCAGCTGCTGAACGACTTTCAGGATTTGATCAGTATTGTGACCAATCTGGAGAACAACCGGAACATCTATCGGATTCGAATCTTCGTCTCCGGCGATTCCCTGTACTCCCGCGAGAGCAATAATATTTTTAGAATGAAGGATCTGGACGGCGCGTTGATGAAGCAGCTGATGGATTCGGATGGTCATATCTTGTGGAAGAGCACGTACGAGCAGGAATACCTGCCCCGTAATCGGCTGGAGGTCATCTCCATGTTCCGCACTATGAACGATTTGCAAAACCTTCGATCAGTGATTGCAGTCGTTGCGATCGATATTCAGGAGAATGTGCTGAACAGCGTGTTCAAGGAGGTCAATTTCTCCGAGAATGGCGCCATCTTCGTCTATAACAACGGAGAACGGATAACGTCCTTCGCTTCTGAAGCGATATCCGAATTCGATGAACACGATGTTATGGAGAAGATCTCGCAGGCCGATCATACCGAGGATATGCCGATCATTCGATTGGGTGAAACGGATTTCTTCACAATCCTCCAGAAAGTGGAGTACAACGGCTGGGAGATTGCCGCCTTGGTTCCTGTCCGCGAAATCAGGGCTAAGAATCGAATTATCGGTGAATATACGGGCTATATCGGTCTGCTTGTGATCGGTCTTGCCACATTGTCGGCTATTCTGCTGGCGAATCGGCTGACTCGCGGCCTGCGTACGCTGGTTCTGCATATGCAGGATGTGAAACAGGGGAACTATGGAGAAGCGATCCAAGTAACCGGCAACGACGAAATATCCGGCTTGCAATCCCAATATAACAGTATGGTCCTGCGGATCAAGGAATTAGTCGATACGGTCTACCTGATAGGCGTACGTAAACAGGCGGCGGAGCTTACGGCATTAGAATCGCAGATTAAGCCGCATTTCTTATACAACACGCTGGATACGCTGAAGTGGATGGGGATCAGGATCAAGGCCGATCATATCGTGTCGCTGGTAGACTCGTTGTCGAGGTTTTTCCGGATCGGCTTGAATCGGGGGCAGGAGCTGACAGCGGTGGTGAGCGAGCTCAATCATGTCCAAGCCTTTATGAATATCCAGGAGATTCGCTATGCGGGGAAGCTGCATTACTACTGCGAGGTCGACAGTGAACTGCTCAGCCGCCGGATCACGAAGCTGATTCTGCAGCCGATTGTGGAGAATGCGGTTCTGCATGGGATTCAGCAGAAGGAAGACCATTCCGGAACGGTTATCGTACGGGTGCAAACGGATGATGACCACCTGGTGTTCACCGTTATCGATGACGGGGTTGGTATGACGCGCAAGCAGCAGGAGGTGCTGCTGCGCGAGGATCGTGGGGGCGGATATGGCGTGAAGAACGTTCATCAGCGGATACGTCTGTATTACGGGGAGAAGTACGGCGTCGAATGCTATAGCCGCCCGGGGATCGGAACATGCATCCGCATCCGCTTGCCGCTCGCCATGAATGAGCTTCATGGAAGCGGAAGGCTGCACGTCTAGCTTGGGACCGGCAACCGCTCCAGGATAATCAGTTTTTTAGAAATTATCATCATATACATGTTGGAGGGAATGGGCAGATGAATGTAAATCTTACGTTTGAGCAGCTGGCAAGCTACGAGGAAACGGGATATTTGGTTCTGCGCAATATATTCAGTGAGCAGGAGGTTCGATTGTGGCAAGCGGAATGCGAGCGTCTGCAAAGCTTGGAGGAGTACGTCAATCCACAGAATCTTCGGGTAGCCTTTCGCAAAGTCGCGAGCGGCGAGCAGATGATCGAGAAGTTCGATCCGCTGCTCGACGTCTCCCCGGTATTCGCCAATCTGTTTCAGGATGAGCGGATCCTGGCGCCGCTTCGGGATATTTACTTGGATGAGCCGCTTCTCTTCAAAGATAAGCTGATCTTCAAGCTGCCAGGCAATGCCGGCTATACGATGCATCAGGATGCCGCCTTCTGGCATGGATTCCCGTACGATGGACTCATCTCCGTCATGGTGGCGATTGATGGCGCAACGAAGGAGAATGGCGGCCTGGAATTATTCCCCGGCTACCACGACAAGTTCCGCCAGAAGGAAGCGCTGCGAAACTTCGACGCGGAAGAGGTGGCGGCGATTGACGCCTCCAAGGGGATCATCTACGAGACCAATCCGGGCGATATGATTCTATTCTCATCCTTGACGCCGCATCAGAGCGGCACGAATACGTCCAATTCCAGCCGCAGACAGCTATTCCTGACGTATTCCCCATCGAAGAACGGGCAGTTATATAAGGCGCATTATCAGCATTACCGGCGCTATGTCACTCGCGGAGCTGAAGCGAATGCATTGAACGAGAAGTACTTTAAATAAGCCGATTGTGGAGGGGGGTGTGGGAGTTAGACCACCCGCCTCCATTCGCGCATTTATATGAGAGAGGAGGATCAGCACATGTCGGGTCGTAAACAGGCCGATGCCGCGGCGATTACAGGGATTCCAGGGCTGATTAGCTTCTGGGATTTTCAAGAAACGGATGGGAATGAATACGTGGCGAAGGGGCTGCATCCGTACCGGCTCAAAGAAATGAACGGAGCTGCGGAGCGGGTGCAGGACGGGGTGTTTGGTGCATACTCGGTCAATGTAACCCATGGTAAGTGGCTAAGCATCCCCCGCAATGATTGCCCTGAACTGAATATTCATGGACCGCAGGCCAAGCTGACGGTGGCTGCATGGGTAAACCGGGCTGTGATCGCGAGCAGGGGCTGCGAGTTTATCGCAGGTATTTGGAATGAAACGGCTGGAAAGCGTCAGTACGGCATGTTCTTGAATTTGGAAATATGGGATAGTGCGGAGCAGGTGTGCGGACATGTGTCGGCTGTAGGAGACCCGACTCCTGGCTACAAATATTGCATGACCAGCTCAATCGGAGCCACTCCCGTATCCAAAGGAGAATGGCATTTCATAGCGTTCACCTATGACAGTGCGGAGTCGCGGGCCTATCTGGATGGACGGCTTGACCAGAGGGAAGCATTCAATCCGTATTCCTACCCGGATGGACTGTTTGACGGAGGAGAGGAGGGCGCAGACTTCACAGTAGGGGCAGTTAACCGCTCCGGTGAAATCGGCAACTTCTACAATGGCCTGCTGGGCGGACTCGCGGTCTTCAACCGTGCCTTGTCGGAGGAAGAGATACGCTCTCTCTATCAGCAGTGGACGGGAAAGCCATAACGGCACGACGGCTATGCATAAGCCGGTTTCTCACCGCTTGTTGGTTCCGGACTGAAGAAAACAACGGACATGTCCATCTACGTTTGCACTAAAAATAATCTATGTATTTGCTCCCCGTCGATTATGAACAGGGGAGTTTTTTCGTTTGTCGGCATATCGGCTTGCAGCGATGTCAAGAATAGCTGGTCACCGCAAAAATTGCTGGTGGACGTTGAAAGCGTATTAAAATACCATAACGACAAAGGAGGCCCTTGAAGAAATGTTAGCCGCACTCGCAACTTGGAAGGAAGGTGAAGCACTCTTGAAGCATGCTCCTCCGGCAGCGGCTTCCGCGCAGGCCGTAATTGGCCGCCGATCGGTGTTAGGCCGTTCGCTCAAGAAAAACTGGGATTTGTATATGCTGCTATTGCCGGTCGTCGCCTATTACTTCATTTTTCATTACATCCCGATGTACGGAGTGCAGATCGCATTCAAAGAATTTATTGCTTCCAAAGGGATAACCGGCAGCCCTTGGGTTGGTTTCGCTCATTTCCAGCGTTTTTTTGACAGCTACTATTTTTGGCGGCTCATCCGCAATACGCTTGGCATCGGAATATATGAGCTGATCGTCGGCTTCCCCGTCCCGATCATTCTCGCGCTGCTCATCAATGAAGTGAAAGCGAAATGGTTCAAGAAAACGATTCAGACGGTAACGTATGCTCCTCACTTTTTATCGACAGTCGTGCTCGTCGGCATGCTGATGATTTTCTTGTCGCCGAAGCATGGAATCGTGAACCTGTTCATGGGGTGGTTGGGCGGGGACTCCATTTCGTTCTTGACGGAGGCGAGCTGGTTCAAAACGATCTACGTTTTCTCCGGGGTATGGCAGCAGATGGGCTGGAGCTCGATCATCTATTTGGCCGCCTTGACCGGCATCGATCCGCAGTTGCATGAAGCGGCCAAGGTTGACGGAGCTAGCCGGCTGGCCCGCATCTGGCATATTAACCTTCCGGGCATATTGCCTACCATCGTGATTTTGCTAATTATGAATGTCGGATCCATTCTTGGCGTCGGCTTCGAGAAAGTGTTTCTGATGCAGAACAGTCTGAACATGGAAAGCTCGGACGTCATTTCGACCTACGTATACCGAAGCGGCATCCTGGAAGCGCAATACAGTTTCTCTGCCGCCGTAGGGCTGTTCAATTCGGTCGTCAACTTCATCATGCTGGTCACGGTCAACTACATTGCGCGGAAGGCTGGTGAAACGAGCTTATGGTAAAAGAGACGTTTGGCGACAAGCTGCTCAGTTTCATCATTCACGCTCTGCTCGTTCTCGTCCTGATCGCCGTCCTGTATCCGCTGTTGTTCGTGCTGGTCGCCTCGATTAGCGATCCTTCCAAAGTTTTGGGCGGAGAGGTGTGGCTGTGGCCGAAGGGCATCACGTTCCGCGGATACGAGAAAGTGTTCCAAAACAACGACATTTTGCAGGGCTACGGGAATACGATCCTGTACACCGTTATCGGGACGGCTGTCAATATCGTCATGACGATATTGGCCGCCTATCCGCTGTCGCGCAAAGATTTGGCCGGTCGCGGCCTCTTTACCGCCTTTTTCGTATTTACGATGTTTTTCAGCGGCGGGCTCATTCCGGCCTATTTGCTGGTGAAAAATCTCGGCATGGTCAACACGATGTGGGCGCTTATAATTCCGAATGCGCTCGCCATATGGAACGTCATCATTATGCGCACCTTTTTCCAGCAAAACATTCCAATCGAAGTACAGGAATCGGCGCAAATCGACGGCTGCTCCAACCTGCAAATCTTGGTTCGCATCGTCCTTCCGCTGTCAATGCCCATCCTGGCCGTCATGACCTTGTTTTACTGCGTCGCCCATTGGAATTCATTTTTCAACGCGCTTATTTATTTGACCGACCGGGGCAAATACCCGCTTCAGCTCGTGCTCCGGGAGATTTTGATTCAGAGCAATTTGAAGGATATGGTGGGAACAAGCGAGGAATCGCTTGCCAAAAGCGTCATGGAAGGCGAATCTATCAAATACGCGGTCGTTATCATCGCGAATCTGCCGGTTCTTCTGCTTTATCCATTCCTGCAGCGCTATTTCGTCAAAGGACTTGTCATCGGTGCGGTAAAAGGTTAATCCCACCCAGGAAGTGCCACAAGAAAAAGGAGGTCTTTTCTTGAAATTTAATAAAACGACAGCAGCCTTGTTATCCCTCTTCGTACTGCTGAGCTTGCTCTCGGCTTGCTCGGGGGACGGATCGAACGAAGCGGAAGGCGCCAAACCGAAAGAATCCGGCATCAATAAGATGGGCATGCCGATCGTAGCCGATAAAATCAACCTGAAGATGGTGGCCGGGAAAGCGCCAACGACCGCCTCCAACTGGAACGAAGTGATGCTCTGGCAAGAATATGAGAAGCTAACAAACATACATGTCACTTGGGAGATGGTTCCAAACGACAACTTGACGGAAAAGCGTAACATTATGCTGGCCGGCGGCGATTATCCGGATGCCTTCTTTACGGCAGCCATCCCTTCGACCGATTTGCTCAAATACGGTTCGCAAGGCGTATTTATCAAGCTGAACGATCTGATTGACCAATATGCCCCGAATCTCAAAAAGTTATTGGATCAATACCCGGAGGTACGCAAAGGGCTGACGATGCCAGACGGCAATATTTATTCCTTCCCGCTAATCTATGACCCGCAGTTTACGTCCGTGCTCGGCGGCGGCAAAGTGTGGATCAAGAAAGAATGGCTCGATAAGCTTGGCTTAAAGGAGCCGGAGACGACTGGGGATTTCTACAACATGCTGAAAGCGTTTAAAGAAAAAGATCCGAACGGCAACAACCAAGCGGACGAAATTCCGTTCGAGAGTGTTGGGCTGCCGACCATAATAAGCTACTTCAAGGGCGCCTGGGGGATCGGCACCCGGGGGACAGGCCACGCTAACGTAGATATGGACAACGCCGGCAAGCTCAGATTTATCCCTACCGATCCGAACTACAAGCAAATGCTGGAATATTTGAACAAGCTGTACAGCGAAAAGCTGATAGCGGAAGATATTTTTACGATCCAAGCAAATCAATTTTACGCGACCGGCGCAAAAGGATTGTACGGAGCCACCATCACGACAAGTCCGTACACGCTGATGAGCCAGACGGGATATATAGGCGCAAGCGCGCTCAAAGGTCCTCATGGCGACCAATTGTATTCCTCCGTCGGCTCCCCTCTCGCTGCTCCGGGCGCGTTCGTCATTACCGACAAAAACAAAAGTCCGGAAGCGACGGTTCGTTGGATGGATTACTTGTACGGCGAGGAAGGCAGCAAAATGTTCTTCATGGGCTTCGAGGGAAAGTCGTACGAGAAAACCGCCTCCGGCGATCTTCAATATACGAAAGAAATTACAGCCAATCCGAACGGCCTGACGATCGAGCAAGCGCTAGTGAAATACGTCGTATGGCCGGGTGGCGGTTACCCGAATATGGTGCAGCAAAAGTTTTTCAAAGGTGCCGAATCGCAGCCGGAATCGATCCAGGCGGCGGAGAAGTTCAAGAAATACATGCCTAAGGAGGTTTGGCCGACATTCAACTATACCGCCGAGGAAAGTACAAAAATGTCTGCGCTATCCGCTGACATCAATACGTACGTGTCCGAAATGGCCGCCAAATTCGTCTCCGGCAAAGCGTCTTTCTCGGAGTGGGATAACTATGTAGCCACACTGAAAAAAATGCGGCTCGACGAATATATGCAAATTTATCAAGCCGCATACGATCGGTACAAGAAATAAGAAAAACGCGGCGCCGGAGCGGTGTGGACCGATAAAACGGACCGGTACCGAGCGAAAAACGGGCGGCATGGCGAAAAGTGCTAGGATCGTACACGGGAGAGTGCGAATATGACGCTTGCCCGGCTGTAAAGCCCGGGTACCAACTACTCCCGGAACCGGTATGGAGGAGCGACCGATGAACATGATCCGCAGCCAACGATTTTACAGCTTCCTGTTCTCCTATATTGTGCTGGTTGTCGTTCTGCTCGTTGCCGTCAGCAGCGTCGTGCACCAAAACTTTTTCGATACGCTCCGCAAAGAAGTAGAGCATACGACCGTAGGTGCCCTCGGACAATTTCGGGATGCGGTCGATCTGCGCATGAACGAAATGAACCGGCTTGCCTCCCAGCTGTCGTACAATCCGGTACTGACTCCTTACATGGCCTCGGACGGAGGATACGGTTCTCTGCAAGCGGTTTCCGAGCTGAAGCAATATTTGTCCACGAACCTGTTTATCGAGGATGTCGTGTTATCCTTCAACGCACCAGGCAACAAACAGCTTTATGCCGCAAGCGGAACGTACAAACCCGATCTGTTTTTCGATTCGATCTACCATTATCGCAATTGGAGCCATTCGGAGTTTATGCAAACGGCCGTTACATTGTCCGCTCCGCTTATGCGAGGGAGCGAGCCGGTCCTGTTCAACCGGCTTGAGGAACGGCGGTATGCCACCTACATGGTGCCGATCCCACTAAACGCGGAAGTCCCTTACGGCGTCGCGCTTTTCCTCATTCGCGAGCGGGTGCTGACAGATTTGGCCCAAGGCGTGCTGACGGAGTCGAACGGCTTTCTGTTCATCCTGAACGAACGAAACGAAACCGTGTTCAGTCAATCGCAAGGAGAATCGCCCGAATCCGGCATACGCCTGCTCGAACAAATCAACGATATTCCAAGCCGTTCTCCCTTCAGCGAATTGTCCATGGACGGCCGGAAATATTCGGTGCTTACCCATTCGTCAAGCAACCGTCAATGGTCTTACGTGGCGGTACTGCCGACCGACCAATGGATGCAGAAAGTGAATGAGAAGCGCGGCATATTCACCATGACCATCGCAGCCGTTTTCCTAATCGGGGTTGCCATCGCCTTCGGCTTCTCGGTCAAACATTACCGGCCGCTCAAGCGTCTGGCCGGGATCGTTTCCAGCGAGGCGCGGTCCGAGCCGCTAGTAGGTTCGAGCGACGAGATCGATTACATTTCCCGGGCTGTCGGCCTCATGGCCAGTGAGAAGCAGAGCTTGCAGCATCAGCTGCGCAGCCAAGGCCGCACGCTCCGCGAGCAGGTGCTGCTGACGCTGCTCAAGGGGAAGCTGAGCACGAAAGCGGAAATGAGCGACATTATGCAATTTTCCAATATCCAGCTCGACAAACCCCACTACGCCGTCATGATTGTGCTGATTGACGATTACAACCGCTTTCGGCAGGACAATTCAGAGAAGATGCAGGAGGTGCTGACGTACAGCTTGATGAAGGTGGTCGAGGAGCTCGCCTTGGAGTCGGGAGCCGGATATGGAGCCGAGCTGATGGACGGCCGCAGCATCGCTTTTTTGGTCAATTTGAACGAAGGCTTTGACGATGCCGACGTTTTGCGGGAACTGGCCGTGAAGGCAAAGGCGTTTTTCCGGCAATATTTCCGGCTTACAGTAACCGTCGGTATCGGGGGCATTTACGACGATTTGACCTCCGTTCCGCAATCGTTCGTAGAAGCAAGTCATGCCGCAAGGTACCGGTTCGTGAAGGGAGGCGACCAGGTGTTTCTGTTTGCCGAGATCGGGCCCCGCCCAAGCGGAGAGTACGTCTACCCCGTCGACCGGATCGACCGGATCGTGAAGGCGATCAAGCAAGGGAACATGATTCAGGTCGAGCCGGCCGTTCGCGAGGCGTTTGGCCACATCGTGGAAACGGACGTGTCGCTCGAGGCGGCGGAATGCATCTGCTTCGATATCGTCAACAATATGATGAAAACGCTCATCGAGCTGGAAATCGAAATCGACGACGATCTGGGGGAAACGATGCAGCAGCTGTTCGTTCCGCGCTTCGAAACGATCGAGGAACTGGAACGTCTCGTCGTCTCGATATGCCGCAACGTATGCCGGTACGTGGAAGCGAAAAAAGAGAGCAAGAATATCGAGCTGCTGGAGAATATCAAGGTTTACGTCGCCCAGCAGTATTCGGATCAGACGATTGACCTCGAATCGATCGCGAACCGGTTCGGCGTCTCTCCGTCTTACGCGACGCGATTTTTCAAAGACCATACCGGCTGTCCGCTGATGAAATATATCGATTCGATCCGGATGGATCAGGCGAAAAAGCTGCTGAAAACAACCGATTTGCTGCTCAAAGACATTATGAACGAGGTCGGCTACGTAGACTCGACGAACTTCATTCGCAAATTCAAAAAAGTCGAAGGCATCACGCCGATTCAATACCGCAATATTGCCAAAAACTAAACCGCTTGACGAACAGGGAACGTATTCAGGAGCAGTTTTGGCTGGCTATATAGAGTGCTACGAAAAGCTGTTTCTCACGGAAGGCCGGAACCTGGTATGGGCTGCGTAGAAGCGCGATGTGCGGGCACGGCATGTCGAGTCCGGGAAGATTCCTGGGCTCGTCGCCCTGGTCAGCCGGTACGGTGAGACGCACGTCGAAGCGGTCGGCACGATGCGTCTGGACACGATGGTGTCCACATCCCATCGAAAACATCCACCATGTCATATGAATAAACCTGTACAATCAGCCCATCATGGACATGGATTAAATCTTGCTTCCCGCTAAATCAAGTATGGAATGAATGAAAGGCGCTTTAAGCTTGGTGTACGTTTCACGGTCATCCGCATGAAGTGAAGCAAGCTGCCGTTTCAATCGGGCATATTCCTGTACTTTCTCCGGGTGGTTTCTTAAATAATTTCGAAACAGCAGATTATTGTTCCATTCCTCGCTGCCGAGCTCATACACATGCAAATGATGAGTGCCTCTGCGCCATTTCCCTTTTCTGAAAAATTTTCGGTTTGGAAAATCCGCTTTGGGTACATACTCGTAATCCAACTCACCTAATGGCGTTATAAAAGCGTCCGCTTCCTCAAGATCATGTACGCCAATTGCGATATCCAATATCGGTTTTGAAGGAAGGCCTTCTACGGAGGTGCTTCCGATATGCTCAATGACGATGGACTTATCAGGCAAGACTGCTTGAAGCTTTGCTTGTTCCTGTTCAAACTGCGCGACCCATCCCGGGTTATATTCGGCAATTGTAACTTCGCAATCCATGTGTCATCCCCCTAACTAGACAGAACGTTTTTGTCAACTATCCCCGGAGCTTGCGAGCGATGATAAATCGTCCAGGAATATAATACCATACCCATTATTGCGATCAACCGATTCGAATTAACCGGATTGTCTTAAATACTAGAAGAAATGCTCAACAGCTTCAGACACAAGGCTTCTGATTTCTACGGGATCGATATTGGAGAAGCAGAGAGGAAGGATCGTGTGGCTTCAAAAGAAACTGTTCAAGAGATGGCTGTTCTTCGGGCGATCAGTATACTTGCTGTACTTATGGTTCATGCGACGTCCTCGGCGGTCAGCGCAGAGACGGGGTCCTCGTATTTTGGCCTGTTTTCTTTTCTGAATTCCATTTCAATGTTTTGTGTGCCGGCCTTTATTTTTTTAACCAGCTTTGTATTGTTTTATAATTATTACGAGCAGCCGTTCACGGCCAAAAACATGATGACGTTCTTCAAAAAAAGATTTACATACATCCTGATCCCCTACGTGATGATTTCATTATTCTATTTTGTTTATCGGCAGGTGACGGTTGATCCCAACCTGGATATAGGAGACGCTGCGCTGGCGTTTGCCGGGAAGCTTTCGAATGGTACCGCCTATTTTCACCTGTATTATGTTTTTATCGGGATTCAGCTTTATCTGCTGTTTCCATTTCTCTTGCTTCTCTTTCAGAAGCGGCCGCATCTGGCCAAATGGGCGATTCCGATCGGCTTCGCGGTTCAATGGGCATTTTATGCGGCTAACCGCTATATCTTCCTGCTCTCCTCCAAAGGAAGCGTGTCTTTGACTTATTTCGCTCCTTTTTTGCTCGGTGCCTTCGTGGGTATTTATTTTGACAAAATGAAGGGGTGGTTAATTTTGGATCGCGGCCACTGGCGGTCGGGGAAGGGATATGCTTCCATTGCCTTGTGGATCGTCTGGCTGGGCAGCGCGGCCGGCTTCTCCGGCATGTGGTATGTCACCAGAGTGACAGGGGAATGGTATGAGTCGGTCTGGTATGAGGCAGGGTATAATGTGTTCACCTTCTCCTCGATCCTGGTCATGACTCAAATTTCCTTTCTGGTTCTGAAATGGGTTTCGCCGGCTTTTCAAAAACTGATCATTGATTTGGCTTCGCTTTCCTTTGGCGTTTATCTGATTCATCCTTTTTTCCTGATGATTTACAAGCTGTATCCGCCGGATTTCAATCCGCTCTGGGAATATCCCCTATGGATAGCGGGTGGCTATGGCGTTTCGTTGGGATGCTCTTTGCTGGTCCTGCTGGCTGCTTACCGTACTGTCAAGGGAGCCTGGATTCTGTTCGGAAAAGTACCCGCAAAATTTCATGGCCAACATTAGGCAGGGCTTCCGGGCAATCGTCCTTTTCCCATATCCAGCGTATTGGCAGAGCGATTTTGGGGAATAACGTGAAAACTGACCTTTTTACATCCTGGGTAAGGTATAATAAGTTCCAGATGTGCCAGAGAGGATGATCAAATGTTTAAAGTTACGGAATACACTGCGGATTTGGTAAAGGATCCATTCGGGATCTTGACGGGGAAACGTTATGAGTTTGTGCTCGATCTGGATGTGCCGGAGGAAGACGAGCTGCACTCCGATAAAGGCGTTTATATTAAACTTATTTACATGGTAGACGAGAACCGCGAAGGCATTCTCAAGTATGAATTGCATGAGCGGACAACTGATCTGATATTGGATTTTGAAATGGAAGAGGACGAGCAGGAAGCGATTGCCGCTTTTTGCAAGGAACATTTGCCGGAATAACCCGGAAATAGCAGTGGCAGGAAGAGGGTATGCGGACCGGAAGGGTCCGGTACGCTCTCTTTTTTTATGCGGCAACTGCATATGCATTCTGCCTCCCTACATAATCTGATCATAGAGGAAGATGGGATGGAGGTTGGTGAGGATGACGATTAGACCGTTTGCGCTGCAGGCGGGAGATACCATCGGGATTGTTTCGCTGGGAAGCCCGCTGCCGGAGAACACCATAAATGAACGGATTGCTTATCTGAAAAGCATGGGGCTTCAAGTCGTTCTGGGACGTTATGTTTATACCGAAAATGGATTTCTGGCTGGTTCGGATGAGCAGCGGGCAGAGGATTTGATGAGCATGTTTGTCAATCCTGATGTGAAGATGATCCTGCCGGTCCGGGGAGGGGTGGGAGTGGAAGGCATTCTTCCCTACCTGGACTACGCCCTTATCCATAACCATCCAAAACTGATCAGTGGCTACAGCGATATTACGGTCCTGTTGAACGCACTGTACCAGTTTGCCGGCATCGTGACCCTGCACAGCCTGCTGCTGCTGGATTTCAAGGCGTCAACGCCGCCTTACAATTTCGAGCAATTTTTTACCGCGACTTCATCCCTTGAAGCTCCCCGCTTGCTGCTCAATCCGCCGGATATGCCGCTTGAGAGCAAGGTGGCGGGCAACGTAACAGGCCCGATTGTCGGCGGAAATCTGACCTCGATTACCGGTTCGCTTGGCACGCCTTATGAAATCGATACGTTGGGGAAAATTCTGTTTATTGAAGAAACGCATGAACCGGTCAATAAGGTATACCGGTATGTGGAACAGATGAAGCTGGCTGGGAAGTTTCAGGATGCCTCTGCGATCCTGATGGGACAATGTACGGATTGCGCAGATGCTTATGGTGTCTCCTATGCAGAACTGATCGATGAGATTATTGTCCCGCTGGGCAAACCGCTTATTATCAATCTGGCCTCCGGCCACGGGCGCTATAAAGCGGCTGTTCCAATCGGGGTGCAGGCGAATCTTAACAGCTTCACCGCTACCGTCACACTGCTGGAGCCGGCCGTGCGTTACTAAAGATACCGGTGCGCGTTTGCGCTTGGCGGTCCCTTTCGTTATCATGAATATACGGGTTGTCTTGATAATGAAAGACCAAAGAGGGTGTGAAGAGGATGCGCTTAAGCGTTTTGGACCAATCGCCGATTCCAGAGGGAAGCAGTGCCGCGGAGGCCTTGAAGCAGACAGTCAGGCTGGCCGAGCTGGCGGAACGGATGGGTTATCACCGGTTCTGGGTTTCGGAGCATCATAACACGGAAAGTCTGGCACATTCGAGCCCGGAAGTATTCATCTCCCATATCGCGGCGAATACCACAACGATCCGCGTGGGTTCAGGCGGCGTTATGCTGCCTCATTACAGCGCATATAAAGTAGCGGAGAACTTCCGCCTCCTGGAAGCTCTGTACCCCGGGCGGATCGATATGGGGCTGGGACGCGCGCCCGGCGGGATGCCGATTGCCACGAGGGCGCTGCAGGAGGGAAATGCCGGTACAGTCGACCGGTATCCGCAGCAAATCGAGGATCTGCTGCATTATCTGAATGTCGCCAGCCACAGGGAACATCGCTTTCCAGGGCTTACGGCTTCGCCTTCGATCAGCTCGGCGCCGGAGGTATGGCTGCTCGGCTCAAGCGGAGACAGTGCCATGCTTGCCGCAGAACGGGGTCTGTCCTTTGCATTCGCCCAATTCATCAATGGCAGCGGCGGGGCCAACTATATGAGGGATTACAAGGCGAATTTCGCTCCCATGCGCCATGGCGGCAAACCCAAATCCATGGCGGCGATATTCGTCGTCTGCGCCAAAACCGATGAAGAGGCGGAGCGGCTGGCTTCAAGCTTCGATTATCAATTTTTATTGCTGGAGCAGGGCAAGTTCGTCGGCATTGTGCCGCCGGAGAAAGCGCTGGCCTACCGTTATTCCGAGGTGGAGAAAATGCGGGTGCGGGAGAACCGCAAGCGTGTGGTCGTCGGCTCCCCGGAGACGGTGAAGGAGCAGCTGCTGCGCCTCGGCAGGGAATATGATACCGACGAGATCATGATCGCGACGATGGTGCATGATTATGAAGCGAAGCGGACCTCGTTCAAGCTGCTGGCGGAGGCGTTTGAACTGTCGGCAGTAGAGTGAATGGAATAGGATGAAGAGGCAGCCGCTCTGCGGCTGTCATGTTGCTGGTGGAGACTGGCATACGCAAAGGCGGAGCCATTTATTTCTTTGTATAGGGTAGGGGGGCTATGGTACAATATAAGAAAAGGGGGCGAGGTCGCATGGATGAACGCATTCAAGAAACGAATAAACATGAATCATGCGGTACTGATGGGCGCAAAAGCCATCATTCCGACAAAACCAAAAACAATCTCATTAGCAGACTGAATCGAATTGAAGGCCAAGTGAGAGGAATCAAGGGACTAATCGAGAAAGACACTTATTGCGACGATGTGCTTAATCAAATTGCTTCGGTCCAGTCCGCTTTGAACGGTGTCGGAAAGCTGCTTCTGGAACACCATATGAAGAGCTGCGTCATCGAACGGATTCAAGAAGGCGAGAATGAAGTGCTGGATGAGCTCTTAATTACGATCAATAAATTAATGAAATAAATGCTAGCCCCAGGGATTCGAAAGAGTCCTTTTTCTGCAGATTGTAATATAGGGTTGGGGGGTAACCTAAAAAAGTAGTTGACTCAATATAGGGTAGAGGGGTATACTACGATACAAGGAGGTGATAACGCTTGGAAGCTATTCAGGTGTTAAATCAAATTGCCTCCGCGATAGACCGTATCTTGACGGGGGACGTAAAGTTCTCTTGAAAGGGCATCTTAAAGAATGCATGGTAACTCGTATGTAACAGGGAGATTCCGCAATTGTTGTTGAACTGCTGCACAACTTTCAAAAGTTATGAAAGAACCCATTCGATTATAAAGGAGAAATGAAACATGAAGAACGTCATACTGAATGTCGAAGGAATGTCCTGCGGGCATTGTGTCAATTCAATCGAAGGCGCGCTGGCAACAATCGGCGCGAGCGGTAAAGTGGACCTGAGCGGAGGTACGGTTGCTGTTGCGTACGACGAAAGCAAGCTGACGCTCGAGGCCGTTAAGGAAACGATCGAAGAACAGGGATACGAAGTGGAGTAAATAATCAGAAAAAGAAGCGAGGTGTTCGTGATGGACGCAGCCAGGTTGGAATCGGAGCAAACGTCGTTGCAGCTAACCGGCATGACGTGTGCAGCATGTGCAAACCGAATTGAAAAAGGACTCAGTAAAATCGAAGGGGTCGCAGAAGCGAACGTGAACTTTGCCCTCGAACGGGCAACGGTCACGTACGATCCGAATAAAGTAACGGTTCCGCAAATGGAACAAACGATTCAGAAGCTCGGCTATGATACGGTGAAGGAAGTTGTCGATTTGCAGCTCGTCGGCATGTACTGCGCCGCATGTGCGGTCAAGATCGAAAAAACGATAAACAAAATGCCTGGTGTGACAAGTGCTGTCGTTAACTTCGCGGTGGAGAGCGCCCGGGTGGAATACAACCCGTCATCTGTTTCGATTGCCGATATTCAAGCCCGGGTAGAGAAGCTCGGCTATCAGGCGATTCCGAAGCAGGAGGCCGCCGATCCCGCGGAGCATCGCGAGAAAGCCATTTCGCAGCAGAAACGCAAGCTGCTCATCTCCGCGATTCTTTCCTTGCCGCTGCTCTGGTCCATGGTCAGTCACTTTTCATTCCTGTCCTGGATCTGGATGCCTGAGCTTTTCATGAATCCATGGTTCCAGTTGGCGCTGGCGACGCCGGTCCAGTTCTACATCGGCAAGCAGTTTTACGTCGGTGCGTTCAAAGCCCTTCGCAATAAAAGTGCGAATATGGATGTGCTCGTGTCTCTCGGAACATCGGCGGCCTACTTCTACAGCCTTTATTTAACGATAGAATGGGCATCGATGGGCAGCATGGCCCATCATGGCCCTTCGATGTATTACGAAACAAGCGCGGTCTTGATCACACTCGTCATTCTCGGAAAGCTGTTCGAGTCGCTTGCCAAAGGACGCACTTCCGAAGCGATCAAAACGCTGATGGGGCTGCAGGCTAAGACGGCTTTGGTCATCCGCGACGGGCAGGAGTTGACGGTTCCGGTTCAAGATGTGCTGGCCGGGGACATCGTTGTGATTAAACCGGGAGAGAAGATACCGGTTGACGGGGAAGTCATTGAAGGAAGTTCCGCTGTCGATGAATCGATGCTGACAGGAGAGAGTATCCCTGTCGAGAAGAAGGCGGGAGACAACGTCATCGGTGCGACCATCAACAAGAACGGCAGGCTGACCGTGAAGGCGACGAAAGTCGGCAAGGAAACGGCGCTTGCCCAGATCATCAAGGTTGTGGAAGAAGCACAAGGCTCGAAGGCGCCGATTCAACGGGTAGCCGATGTCATCTCCGGCATTTTCGTACCGATCGTTGTCGGCATTGCGGCTGCCGCGTTCGTGGTATGGTATTTCTGGGTCACACCCGGCGATTTTGCCGGTGCGCTGGAGAAGGCAATAGCCATTTTGGTCATTGCATGCCCATGTGCGCTGGGACTCGCCACGCCTACGTCGATTATGGCAGGTTCAGGCCGCGCCGCGGAGCTTGGCGTACTTTTCAAAGGCGGCGAACATCTGGAATCGACGCATAAGATCGACACCATTATTCTTGACAAAACCGGCACCGTGACGAAGGGCAAGCCGGAGCTTACGGATGTTTTCACCCAACATATGGAGGAGCAGGCTTTTCTCCGCTTGGTTGGATCTTCTGAGAAGAACTCGGAGCATCCGCTTGCGGAGGCGATTGTAACGGGTATCACGGCTAAAGGCATTCAGCTTCCGGCAACCGATGAATTCGAGGCGATTCCAGGTTACGGTATCCGCGCAGTCGTCGAAGGCAGAGAAGTTTTGGCCGGTACGCGCAAACTAATGGCCAAATATGAAGTTGCGGTCGAAGGGGCCATGGCTCGCATGACGCAGCTGGAGGAAGCAGGAAAGACAGCCATGCTGATCGCGGTCGACCGCGAATATGCGGGTCTTGTCGCAGTGGCCGATACCGTTAAAGAAACCTCCACGGAAGCGATAGCGCGGCTGAAGGAATTGGGCATCGAGGTCATTATGATTACAGGCGACAATGAACGCACGGCCCAGGCGATCGCCAGACAAGTCGGGATTGATCATGTCCGGGCGGAAGTGCTGCCCGAAGGCAAAGCGGAAGAAGTGAAGAAGCTGCAGGCGCAAGGCAAGAAGGTAGCGATGGTCGGCGACGGCATCAATGACGCCCCCGCGCTGGCTATGGCGGATATCGGCATGGCAATTGGGACCGGAACGGATGTGGCGATGGAAGCCGCTGACGTTACGCTCATGCGCGGCGATCTGAACAGCATCCCGGATGCGATCTATATGAGCCGCAAGACGATGAGCAACATCCGGCAAAACCTGTTCTGGGCGCTTGGCTACAACACATTGGGGATTCCGATTGCCGCACTCGGCTTGTTAGCCCCCTGGGTTGCAGGAGCCGCGATGGCGTTAAGCTCCGTCTCGGTGGTGCTCAATGCACTTCGGCTGCAGCGGATGAAGGTATAAGAGGCCTTGAGTTCATTCAGAATATGGGAGAGTGATTGGGTTGGCCGTGAAGAAATTTGCCGTTTCCCCCGGATTTGGAGTAGGCGGTGTATTAATTAAACCGGAGCAGCTGGAAATTATAGGACGTATCTCAGGCGAAAATTCCGAAATCGAAATAACCACGTTCAAGCAGCTCTATATCGCCATGGAAGAGGATCGGTTGGAAGAAGTGCAGGGTGAGCTTCGGGAGGCGGGCCTGCAGATCCTTCCATCGGGTTTTGTCACCAAAAGCTTGATCGCCTGTAATTTCTGCAAAGGTGCGGAGGAGGCCGGTCTGGAACTGGCCAAGGCGCTGGATGAGGCGATTTCAGGCCAGGAGGTACCGAGTCCGCTGAAAATCGGATACGCGGGATGCGCCCTGGGAACAAGCGAACCGCTGCTGAAGGATATTGCCGTCGTGAAGATGAAGGATACATTCGACATTTACGTCGGCGGTGAAGCGAAAGGTTTGAAGGCTCATCTCGCTACGCTCTTTATGTCCGGTGTGGAGGAAGAACAGGTGATTCCGGTTGTTTCCCGATTGATTTCCACTTTTCAGGAACAAGGGAAAAAGAAAGAGAAGTTCAGCAGATTCGTGGAACGCATAACGATGGAATCACTCCGTGAATTCGCTGCGCAGCCGTTTCCAACTGGAAATCTTAGGGGTGTTGGACAGGGTTAGACAATAGGCGTTTTATGGAGGGCAGTTATGAAAACCATATTAGTCGTCGATGATGAGGCGAAAATTCGGGATGTCGTCGTATGCTATTTAAAACAAGAAGGCTTTCAGACGTTAGAAGCCGAAACGGGCAGCGACGCCGTGCGGATCGTGAGAAATGAATCGGTTGATTTCGTTATTCTGGATCTCATGCTTCCAGATATGGAGGGCGAACAGGTCTGCCAATCGATTCGTCTCATCCATTCCGTTCCGATTATGATGCTGACCGCGAAGGTTTCGGAAAACAACCGGATTAAGGGGTTATCCCTGGGAGCTGACGATTACTTAATTAAACCTTTTGACCCGCGCGAAGTGGTCGCCCGGGTACGGGCCATCTTACGGCGTTCCGACGACCAACTTTTGCTGGCTGATCGTTTGGCCTTTAACGATGGGCAGCTGATTATTGATTCACTGAAGCAGCAGGTGTTCTGTGACGGCCAGCTGGTGAACCTGACACCCAATGAATACAAGCTGCTGCTTGCCATGGCAAAATATCCGCAGCGGCATTTTACGCGGGAAGAATTAATTGAACGCGTACTGGGGTATGATTTTGACGGCGATATCCGCGCGATTGATCAGCATGTTAAAAACACCCGGCAAAAAATCGAACGTGATGCCAAGACCCCTGCCTATATTGTAACGGTATACGGTTCTGGCTACCGGTTCGCAGGCGGGACCCCATGAACAGGCGGCTTCATACACGACTTGCTCTAATTATGATTGGATTTGCGGCTGGAATTATCCTCATTTCTTCTGTCAGCGTCATTTTGACTACGCACTACCACTTCGCGATCTATAAGTCGCAAGCCCCCGGCATGAATCATGATTTGCCGCAGCTGGACTACCATTTGGAACAAGCGCTGGTGCAGACGATTATATGGACGTGCCTGGCATCCATTGTGCTGGCCGTCTTTCTTGGTTTCTACGTGGCCAAACGGATTTCAGCTCCATTGGTGCATATGAAACAGGTGGCGGAACGTATGACAATTGGGGAATGGGGTTCGAGAGTGTCCCTTCAGGGTCAAGACGAGCTTGCGGAATTAGGCACCTCGTTAAATACGCTCGCGGAGCAATTGCAGCGGCAGGAGCAGCTGCGCGTCACCATGACCGAAGACATTGCCCACGAGCTCCGAACCCCGTTGACAACGCTAAAAAGTCATATGCGCGCGCTGGAAGATGGTATTTGGGCCCCGACACCTGAGCGCATTCATTCCTGTTATGAAGAAATCGAGCGATTGACGCAGCTGGTAACCGAACTGGAAGATCTGATGCAGGTGGAATCGCCCGGGTTTCAATTGGCGCAAAGGGAAGTGCCGCTATCTGCGGTTATTGAGCGAAGCGTGGAGCTGGCGGCTGCAGCTTACCGGGAGAAAAACGTTCACTTAAAAAGGTCAGTCGATCCCGGCATTCGAGTATATGCCGATCACGACCGCATGATACAGATTCTCGTCAATCTGCTTACCAATGCGCTGCGGTTCACGCCAAGCCAGGGTGAAGTTCGGATTCAGGGATCGGAAGAGAGCGGAAATGTGCTTCTTGTTGTGCAAGATACGGGAATAGGGATATCGCAGGAAGATTTGCCTTACGTGTTCGAGCGGTTCTACCGGTCGGATAAATCGCGGCTTCGAAGTACAGGCGGAAGCGGGCTCGGACTAACCATAGTCAAGCAGCTAACAGCCGCCCACGGGGGGCAGATAAGAGTAGAAAGCCAGACGGGCATTGGCACTAAATTTACGATTCAGCTTCCGAATGTATACTAATGGAACCTACACAGGATCTTCATAAGTATGAGTTACACTTATCGTATTCAAAGCTGTCACTGCTGAATCCGCGGGCAAGCTCGCAGATGAAACTGCCAATGCTAATCGGTGGCTGCTGCGGGTGCGAAAGAGGGGAGATGCTGTGCAAATGAAAATGAAAATAAATAGGAAATGGATATTCGGTGCCGTTATCGTGGTTGTTCTTGCTCTAAGTGCATGTGGCAAAAGTACAAACAATGAGAACCCGGCGAACACGAACCATAATAGCCATAATTCCATGGACGGTATGAATCACTCCAGTTCCGGCGAAGTTCCTGCAGGTCTGGAAGAGGCAAAGAATCCCACCTTTAAGGTGGGCAGCCAGGCGACGATGAATACGGATCACATGGAAGGGATGAATGGAGCGAATGCAACAATCGCAGGGGCGTACAGCACAACTGTATATGCCGTGTCCTATTCCCCGACTACCGGTGGCGAAAAGGTGACCCATCATAAATGGGTGATTCATGAGGAATTGAAGAACGCCGGTGAAGAACCATTCAAACCCGGGGATAAAGTTGTCCTGCAGGCCGAACATATGGAAGGCATGGATGGCGCTGAAGCTACCATTGATTCCGCCGAGCAAACAACGGTCTATATGGTTGATTATATGCCGGCTACGGGCGGAGAAATGGTGAAGAATCATAAGTGGGTGACAGAAAGCGAGCTTTCGAGTGCAGGAACAACCGGTGGTTGATGACAGGTCGGAAAATGTGCCCCTAACCCTGCCAGGTTACATCGCCCTTTGATAGGGTAACATAGTAAGGTATGAAATTTTTAAAGGAGGTGACCAACATGTCCCATGAAAAATTTCAACATTGTATCGACGAATGCCTGAAATGTATGCAGGCATGCAATCACTGTTTTGATGCCTGTTTGAATGAAGAGCACGTTGCGATGATGAAAGAGTGCATCCGGCTGGACCGCGAATGTGCCGACATTTGTGCCTTTGCAGCACAAGCGATGTCCCGCAACAGTTCTTATGCACAGGAGCTTTGCCGGATTTGTGCCGACGTTTGCGAGGCTTGCGGAAATGAATGCAAAAAGCATGATCATGAGCACTGCCAGCGCTGTGCCGAAGCATGTTTCTCCTGCGCCAAGGCTTGCAGGGCTATGGCCAGCTAAGCTTGCCGCTTCACTACGACATTCACTACGACCATTGTTATAATCCGAAAAGTATGTACTTAAAATATCATAACGAATAACGGACCACATGCGAGAGTATAACAACTCCATGTGGTTTTCGTATTCGACAAAAAAATCCAATATTTTGCTTTTTTCACTCTTTACATAAACCTGCGTTAAAACATAATATGAGTTTATATAGAAAGATCAGGAAAGTGTATTTTGTTGCTTACGCAGAGGAATGGTGATCATGGCAAACGATAAAGGAAAATCTGCTTCGATGGCTCTGCAGGAATCGATGAGCGCTCTCGAAGAGCGGCAGGATCAGTTTATCGCAGGGCGGGCCGAGCAGCTTGCGCTTTTTCAACGCAGCATTTCAGGTGAATCCGTCGGCGGCAAGACGATCTGGAATGTATACGGCACAGCTGGGATTGGAAAAAGTTTCCTTATTGATTCGTTTCGCCGGCAGGCGCAGCGGGCAGGTGCCGTCATGCTGTATCTGGACAGCCGCGACTTTAATCATAAAGGAGATTTGTTATGCCGTGAGCTGCTTCTGCAGCTGCCGGTTCCATCAGGTGAGAGAGTGCAGTATCCAAATTCGCTGGTTGCCTGCCTGACCAGGTTGAAACAATTGGCTTCGGAAGTGAAGGTCGTGCTGGCTCTAGACACGTATGAGGAAATGGGCGAGTTGGATAACTGGCTTCGGGATCAGTTTATTAAATGGCTTCCAGACAACATGCTGCTGGTGATTGCAGGCCGATACAAGCTGAGTGGGAAATGGATCATATCCCCCGCTCTGCGGGAGCGTCTGCTATTTATGCCGCTCGGAAATTTGACCAATGAGGACAGCGCGGTTTATCTCAATCAATGCGGCATAATGGATGAGCAACAAATCGAACGCATCTGGTTTAAAACGGGCGGTCATCCTCTTGCACTTGCGCTGGCCGCTGATGTTTCACCCCACGCGGACTGGATGAGCTCGTCGATAGATGAGTCGGGATGGTTTGACCATCTGGCCAAAGCGTGGCTGCGCGAAGTACCGGACGCCCACCTTCGGAAAGTGGTCGAAGCGGCGGCGGTTCTGCTGCGTATTAATCGTGAAGTGCTGCAGGTGATCCTGGACCAGGAAATCGAAGATGAAACCTTCAGCCATCTGATCTCCATGTCTTTTGTCCGTAAGACAGAACGCGGTTGGATGCTGCACGACCTGATGCGGCTTGCCATGCGCAAGCAGCTGGAGGAGCGAACGCCGGCTTATTTTGAACGGCTCAGGGGCAGAGCGGTACAATATTATGCGGCCCGGATTCGCCATTCCGCTCCTTACCGAAACACCGCATGGGAAGTGGGCGAGTTATTTTATTATACCGGTGTTCCGATTCTACGTGCGATTATTCAAACCTATTCCAGAGGCCAGTATGTTTGGGAGCCATTGACGTTGTCGAACTTGAGCGAGGGCGAAGCCTATTTGCGCAGAAGGCTCGATGAGGCCACCCCGCTAACGCTCGCCGGTATGGATCCGGAAACCAATCAATTCTATGATGAGTTTGAAGGCAAGGAAGATATGACGTTTACGATCAAGCATCTGAATTTACGCACATGGGTCGAGCTCGATCAACAAGCGGGAATGCTCCTTCGCACCACCGACGGAAGAACGGTAGGTCTTGCCGTGATCGTACCTATTCATAAGATGACACTGCCTGTGCTTGACGAGGATCCGTTCGCCAGCCCTTATTTGTCTTCGTTGCCGGAAGCCGAGCGCAAGCTTCTGGAGGTTGAGCCTCCGGATCAGGCGGGATGGTTTATACGGACGATCGATTACGGGGATTGGCAAAATCCCGATATGTTCATGGAGACGATGTATTTGATGTTTTCGTACATGTGCTCGGGCGGTATTTTCGTCACTTCCCCGCCTCCTTTGGATTTTTTCCGCGAAGCTCATCTGAACCTCGGTTTCCGTATGATGCCGGGTGTCGTGCACCATAACTATGACGGCAAGACGCCTACACCGACCTTTGTCATTGATACTCGTGGAGACAAGCTGGGGGAGTTTCTCCGCTTTTTGTTAAAACGGGGCGGATTCCCGGATGAGCTGCACATATCCAGCGAACATGAAATGCAGTTATCCAAACGGGAACGGGAGGTCGTTGCGCTTGTTCTCGACGGCCTGACCAATGCGGAAATTTCCAGGGCGCTTTTTGTCAGCGAAATTACAGTCAAAAAGCATGTCAGCTCCATTTACAGCAAGCTGTCGGTAAAGGGACGCACCCAATTGATCAAGCTGCTGGCGGTGAATCCAAAGATAAGCTGAGCCCAAAGCTCACACCCTTATGCGGTGTGGGCTTTTTTACCTTACTTACGAGCCTGAGATCGGGCAGCAGGGAGCCTCAGGTATCGCTTACGATGCCAGTCATTGCGGTCAAAGACTTTATATTTATAGTGAAATTTGCTAAAATGTACATACGTTAAAATGTTATTACAGTTATAAGGTATAACGGGTTGAGCGTGGATCATACTTATAGAGAGGGGAATATCAATGAATGGTGTGGTCAAAGTGACAAATGATAAACCGAATGTGATGCGTTTTTCCCGCAAGATAGGGCGAATGGGCAACAGCCTGGGAGTAAGCCTTCCAAAAAGACTGGCCGAAAAATTAAATGTCACACAAGGGGATGAGCTCGAATTTATTGAAAACGATCGTGGTGAAGTAGTATTGAAAAAGGCTCGGCAAGGGCAGCTCCCTGAGAATGTAAGACCAGAGGTTCTTGAAGCTTTTTTTGACGTGTTTGAAGAAGATGAAGGTATCCTTGAGGATTTAAGGGACCGATGAAATGACAACATTCCTAACCAAAGAAGAGGTTATTTCAGCCCACTACTTCATGATGAAAAAAATGAATGACGCAGACCAAGCAGGTGTGAAGGATCATGGCCTGTTGGAATCTGCGGTACATAGACCTCAGCAATGTGTTTTTGGAGAAGATGCGTATCCAAATTTATTTGACAAAGCCGCGGCCTTATTAGAGTCCCTGGTCAAGAATCATTGCTTCCACAATGGCAATAAACGTACAGCCTATCTGGTTACCAAATCATTTCTTATGATAAATGGGAAACATCTAGGAATGGAACGTGTGTATGCTGTGGAGTTCATAGTAGATATTGCAAAAGGAATTCATTCGTTGGAGACGACTGCATTTATTTTGAAAGAGTATTCTGTAGACAGATGATTCATAGGGCGCTTGCGGGGTGACATCAAAAACGTGACTATACCCGCAGATGCCTGTGTGGCGTTAATTTCGGACAGGGGTTCGACTCCCTTCGCCTCCATCTAGAAAATCCACAACCGCACGAGGTTGTGGATTTTCGCTTTCTATTACTTGTATTTTCAATATGACCTCTGCGTAATCTTTGTAGACGATAACTTTTTCTACATAGCTGCTGATGTTTTTTGGATCTCAGGAATATTCTTATCCGCTACAATACGATATAACCTTTCGAGCGCTAATTATGGGCTTATGAGGCTTGCTTCTTTTTCCGACCCCAACTTTCAGTTTTGATTTCTGTAATCGACAGGCTTCGCACCGATGGTCCTCTCGAACATTTTACTGAAGTATTTGGAATCCTTATATCCGACCTGACTGCTAATTTCATACACTTTTAGGTCGGTTTTCTTTAACAGCTCCTCGGCTTTCTTAATCCGAATATTGGTTAAATACTGAAGGAAGGTCGTGTTCGTTTTTTTCATGAATAACTGGCTTAAATAGCTGGGATTAATAAAGAAGGCATCGGCTATGGAAATTAACGTCAAGTTGCTGGCATAGTGTTCAACCATATAATCTTGGATATCCTTGATGACACCTGTTTGATGACGCTCTTGAAGATGCGAAGCATACAAGGGGGGGTGCATATTTGCAAGCTGATCTTTGTTGTATCGTTCTTGTTCTATATCCTTAATGACCTCTTTAATGCTATTCTCCAATTCGATTTCGTCTACAGGTTTAAGCACATAATTTTGGATGCCGATTTGAATACCTCTTTGGGCGTATTTGAAATCCGAATAGCCGCTTAGAATGATAAATTTAGTCGTATGATGATTTTTTTTGAGCGCAGCGATCATTTCAAGACCATCCATATAGGGCATATTGATATCGGTAATCATGATATCCGGTTTGATTTCTTCAGCTAGCTTCAAGCCTGCTTCGCCATTGTAAGCTGTGCCGGCTACGATGCAATTTAACTGTTTCCAAGGAATGATTTGCTGTAAGCCGCGAGTGATTCTGTTCTCGTCATCAACTAAAAGCACTTTATACATAACAGGGCTCCTTATCACTCAAGTTTGATTGGCGGGAAGGAGAAGGAAATAACCGTTCCTTCGCCCGGGAAGGAATTCATGCTTACTATCAGGTCATCGCCATAATGCAATTGCAAACGCTCAATGATATTCCTTAGCCCCAGAGAATCCGATTCTTCCACCTCGGCGCCTCGTGAATACAAGCGCTTCTGTAATTGTGCCAGCTTCTCCTCGGTCATTCCTTCCCCATTGTCTCTGATGGAAATGCTGAATAATTCTTCTTCACAGCTCCCTTCAATGAAAATGCTATAATCGCGATCATGTTTCAGAAAGCCGTGTATAATGCTGTTCTCAATCAAAGGCTGGAAGATCATCTTGGGAATATGGACATCAAGCAGTTGTTCATCGAGCTCAGTATAAAGATGGAAGCGATTGTCGAATCGAATGTTTTGCAGAGCGATATAAGTTTGAATATATTCGATTTCATCACGAATCAGATTCGTGCGATTCGATTTATTGAGGCCAAGCTGAAATAGTCTGCCAAGTGTTTGGATCATCTTGGCTACTCCAGGAGAATTGTTCAATTGTGCTTCCATTCGGATTGATTCCAACGTGTTGTTCAACCAGTGTGGATTAATCTGATTTTGTAGTGCGAGAAATCGGGCTTCATTGTGTTTGATTTCGGCTGACAACACATCTTCAATCAGGTGCTTGATCTTGCCAATCATCTGGTTATAGTGCCTGGTTAATGTACCCAGCTCGTCTGAACGGTTAGTCTCGAGAATGGGGTGATAAAACCCTTCTTCAACATGCTTCATGTTATAAAATAATCGTTGAATCGGTTTTGTAATTTGATAACTGATCCAAATCGATGCGGGGATGATAATGACCAGCACAAGCAACGTAATAAGGAAGGATAAATTTTTATAATGATCCAGCTGTTTATATAGTCTATTGGTCGGAACGTGTACGGTAACGCTAATTCCTGTAGCGGGGGAACGGTTAGTAATGCTTAATATCGAGCTATCAGGCGCGGAAGACTGAGCGTTTAATTGGTCTACAGAGGACTTTTCATACTCTGGGTTCATCTCAAACAGAAGCTCGTCATTTTTACTGTGAACCAATATTTGGGCCTGGTACTGGTCGCGAAGCTCGAATAGTTGGTTGTCGATGGTGATCAGACTTGCGGAGGAAAGCTCGAATAAGATAACGCCCGCTGCAACGCCTTGCTGATCCTTGATGAGGCGGCCTGCAGTAAACACGTCAAACTGCTGCTCCTTTAGCATGGTCTTGATATAGTAGGGAGCTATGACGAGCTGTCCGCCGGCTTGCACAATATCCTGAATCCATCTTTGCTCTAGAAGTGATTGATAGTCTGTAAGCGCACTAATATTACCGGTAGAATATTGTTTTCCTTCATTGCTAATAATTAAAACCCCCTCAACATAGGGCAATTGATCGGCAAATCGAATGAGCTGACGGGAAATCAATAGATTATTATCTATTCTCTCTCCCGTTGAATAGACGGATTCTTCTTGCAAATAGGCAATCATGCCATAATCGCTGAATATGCTTCTCGAAGTATAATCGATTTGAAGGAGATAGTTGTTCAAGGTTGTGTTCAGTTGTGATACATACAATTGAATAAAATCGGTGGTGGCGGCCTTGATCGTTGTTTTTCCTTGCGAATATAGAGTATGGATGATGATTAGCAACGGAATAATGCACAATACGAGAAAGTACAGGAATAGCTTCTTGAAGAAGCTAGTAATTTGTATCCGCTTCCAAATAAATCTTAGCATCCGCCATTCTCCCCAATTCATTATGAAACGTAGCAATAGTATAGAAGAGATATTGAAGGTTGACAAGGCTAATGAGGAGATTTGAAAGCGCTACCTAATAGATGTCGTACTAAATCATAAAGATTGTCGTATTTCAATCAATATTTGATAGGGCTACAATTTAAAACAGAGCAGGGCAATCTGCAATAGACATCTGAGTTGACGATATAAATGGATCGCATTTAAGGGAGATAAGGTTGATGAGTGAGTTGATTAAACAACAACGTGCTGAATCTTTTGTTTTTGTGGGTGAAGAAGCATTGAAGTTACGATATAAACCATTGCGTCGGGGGGCATTTGTGGTCAGAAGCCAGGCTGTAAAGGAGAACACGAATGATGAATATGTGATATTTCAAAAACATGAGGATTATGTGGTCGATTATGAACGTGGGGTCATAAGTCGCACGCCAAACAGTCGTATTCTAGATTGGTCATTGCACCCCATGTTTGGTGTAAAACGTTTTGACCATACATTGTACGCTGATTATAGCAATCAAGCTTATACGGTTTATGTGCAATATGATTACCTAGCAGACCATTCTGAAGGAGAAATAGACCCTGATATAGCCTCATCTATTTTGCCACAGACGATGGCCAAGCTTCAAGCAGGTGAGCAAGCGACCTACACTGTTTTAGGTGATAGCATCAGTACAGGGGGTGAAGCAAGTGCCAAGAAGTGGGCCTTTTTCAGCCGGGTATCGCGTTATTTATATGAGCAATACGGCACTGCGTCGGGAGCGGACATCATCCTATCGAATCAAGCGGTCGGTGGTGAGACAAGCAGTGGCGGTTTGGCCAGGATAGAGCATGATGTCATTCCAACACGACCGGATTTAGTAACGATAGGGTACGGTATGAATGATCAGAGTATATCTACCAAAGGGCAAGCTAGTGCTGTACCATTACCTCAATTTATTGAAAATATGGAAGCGATGATCACATTGCTTCGTGATCGAACTTCCTGTGACATTATTTTAGTTACCCCCTGTTCCCCGAATCCAGACTGGCAACGTACGAGTGGGAGAACGATTGATTACGCTGCCGCACTATGTGAGCTGGGGATAAGGCATAGCATTGGAGTGGCTAACACCTATGCAGTGTGGGAAACAGAACTTGCTGCTGGCAAAACGCCTGGAAGCTTGCTGCTAAACAATATTAATCATCCAAATGACTACGGACACGAGCTTTACTTGCAGGCATTTTTGAAATTATTGAATGGCAAATAGAATAATTCTCTGCTGCTAAATATAAGCGCATACTAACATTTGTCATACCAAACACTAACGAATGACTCATTTCTACGAGATGTTTGTGGATGGTAACATGTAAACGCAAACAAATAAAGTCGTCCTACAAACACTGTGAAAGGGGTAGTAACATTGCGAACTGTAACTAAAGTCCATCTTGAGAAGGAAGGATGGATCAAGAACATACGGAAATACAAAGCACTCTATTTAATGGTTTTTCCTGGAGTGCTCTACTTTATTATGTTTCGATATATTCCCCTAGGGGGTATCATTATTGCCTTTCAAGATTACATGATTTTTAAAGGCATTTTGGGTAGTCCTTTTGTGGGCTTCAAACATTTTGAATCATTGTTTTCGTATGCGCAATTTTGGCGTGTGTTAAAAAATACGGCGATTATTGGATTTTATAATATTGTTTTTGTATTTCCTGTTCCGATCTTTCTAGCTTTACTATTCAATGAGATCAGACATTTAGCTTACAAAAGAACGTTGCAAACGATTTATTATGTGCCTCATTTCTTTTCTTGGGTTATTATCTCTGCGCTTACCGTTCAATTTCTTTCTCTTTCAGGTATCGTTAATTCTGTTCGTGAATTGCTTGGATTTGAAGCGTTTTTGTTTATGCAGAGTGAAGCTTACTTTCGCATGATCTTAATCTTGACCAGCATATGGAAAGAGGCGGGTTGGGGAACCATTATATTGCTGGCAGCGATCAGCAGTATTAATCCAGAAATATATGAAGCAGCGATGGCTGATGGAGCGAGTCGATTACGCCAAATGTTTAACATTACGTTGCCATTATTGATGCCTACCATTGTTGTTCTTTTATTATTGAATATTGGGAATTTTCTAGATCTGAGCTTTGACCAAATATATAACTTGCTTTCACCGATGACCTACCCTGTTGGCGATGTGATCGATACTTATGTGTATCGTGTCGGTATCATTCAAGGACAGTACAGCTCAACTACAGCGATCGGACTTTTTCAATCACTGATCGGCATTATTCTCGTTGTATTTTTTAACAGTTTGGCAAGGAGATATCAGGAAGAGGGTGGATTGTGGTAATGGCCCAATATAAAGAAAGCTTAGGGGATATCCTATTCCGTTATCTCAATATGATTATTTTGGGCTTGCTATCCCTTCTGATGCTCATGCCGTTTGCGAAAGTGTTAGCGACAAGTTTTAGTGGGCCTAATCCAGTCGATGCAGGTGAAGTTTATTTTTGGCCAGTGCAATTTACTCTGGAATCCTGGTCTTATGTTTTGAAGCAAGCGCCGCTATGGAATTCATTCCTACTTACGTTGTTCGCTACGGTTGTAGGAACGTGCATATGTTTGCTAGTCACTGCCTTAATGGCTTATCCGCTCGCGAAAGGCGAATTTAAATTAGCGAAAATAATAATGGTCATGGTTGTGATTACTATGATTTTCCGCTATCCTATCATTCCTTACTTTTTGGCTCTTCGCTCTTACGGATTGTATAACTCGATATGGGTGCTCATCATTCCCCATACGATATCCGCCTTTAATCTAATTATTATACGAACCTTCTTTAAAGGAATGCCGAAGGAGCTGGAGGAAGCAGCACAGATAGAAGGTTGTGGTTATTTCAGGTTGCTGTTTAGAATTGTGCTTCCTTCATCGAAAGCGGTGTTAGCTACACTTGGAATTTTCTATGCGGTAGGAATTTGGAATCAATTTATGACACCACTAATGTTTATAGAGGATCAAGCATTATATCCACTGCAATTGAAATTAAGAGAATATATCATCTTCACTGATATGATCGCTGAAGGGCCGAAAGTAGTATTACCTTATAATAATACGACCTTGCAAGCTACTACCGTTATTTTTGCTACAATACCTATCTTGCTCGTCTATCCATTTTTGCAAAAACATTTCGTTAAGGGTGCTATGTTAGGCTCTGTGAAATGATGCCGTATGGTGTACTCAGTTGATCACAACTGTTTACCATATTATAAAAATGAAGGGGAAGTGTTAAATGAATACACGTCGTAAAAGCCACATCAGCAAACCGTTCATCTTATTTGTTCTTATTTGTATGGTCATCGTTGGTTGCAGCAATAATTCAGGAGGTAAAACATCTAAAGAACAGACGAATGGGCAGAGTGAATCGAAAGACCCGGTAAAAAATGCAGGGAAGGAAATAGAAAAGGAGATTCCGTATGTCGAAATATGGGGGAATAGTGGGAACTTTAAAAAAGCTTTAGAGAAAGACTCCCCTTATTCAAAATGGATGATCGACAATGTTGGGGTAGGTTACTTTTCACCTTTAGTACCTTGGGAAGGTGGAACAGCTTATATCCAGCGCCTAAACACACGGATTGCCAGCAATGACTTACCGGATGCATTCATTCCTTGGCAAGGGATTGAAGGAACATTAATCGCACAAGGTGCTTTGGCAGATTTGACTGATTATTTACCGAAATATGCGCCGCATATTTGGAATGCGATTCCTGAGGAAATATGGAATGTTGTGCGCACGTCAGATCCGACAGGACAAGGAAGAATATTTTACTTGCCTAGGGTTGAGCTTTACCAGGGCTATGGTTCATTCATTAGACAAGATTGGTTGGATCGCGTAGGGAAGAAAGTGCCAACAACGAAAGCAGAGTTCGAGGACGTTTTGCAAGCATTTCTTGATCAAGATGCGAATGGCAATGGCGATCCCAATGATGAAATCCCAATATCGGGTAGAGAATTTGGACGTTGGATGGACGTTTTATTTGGAATGTATGGTATAGCGATGTGGGAAGGCTTCCCGATGTGGGACATTTATGAGGGTGAGATTACTTATTCTGGTGTCACTTCGAATATGAGGGATGCCATTCTCAACCTGCGAGACATGTATAAAAAGAAATTGCTAGATAATGAAACATTCCTGAACAGTGCTGCCGATTGGAGTGCCAAGATGAATTCCGATCGAATGGGTGCCTGGTTCCACATTAATAAAAATACGACAGGACCACTTGATAATATCATAAAAATAAATCCAGAGGTCAATTTGGTCGCAATGCCTGTTCCTAAAGTTGATGGTTACGAGGGTTTTGTTACACATATACAAATTAATCGTCCAGAATTCGTCATCGCTAACAAAGGAGAAGAAACAGTCATCAATGTACTCAAGATATTAGACTGGATCCATGATCCAGCCAATCGAGAAGAAAACATATATGGCGTTGAGGGTGTTGATCATGAGGTTGTCAATGGGGAGAAAGTACTTCTACCACCTGACTTTGAAGGTAATTCAGCTAAGATAGTAGGTAATTTTGTATTTGACTTGGATTCCTTATTAGCCCAGCTTGACTTGGAAATGAAAGGTCTTGATGAAGAGACGTTGAAGATCGTCAAACAGCGGAATCAAATTGTGAAAGACAATCAAGCCTACTCTAAATCAATCGCTGGAGACGGTCTACCGGCAAGTGTATATGAGGGGTATGCGGACATTCAAAATCACACCTTGTATCAGGAAGTGATGACGAAGATTATTATTGGGGACTATCCGATCGAGAAATTCGATTCGTTCGTGAATGAATGGTACAAGAGCGGTGGAGAAGAAGTGACTAAACGTGTACGTGATTGGTATGCACAAGTCAGTAAGTGATGGTTTGTTATGCGTACACTATCCTAAACATGGAGTGATGGATATGTCAATTTCAAACATTATGAAAAGCGCGATCCAGACTATTCTTCGAGTTTCAATGTGTGCCTGCTTTGCTGTTGTACTGATGATGGTAGTAGGAACTTCGCAAGCAAGTGCTGCCGATATCGGTGATGATCTATTGTTGAATGGCGGATTCGAACAATATGACATGGCTATCCCAGATAACTGGGAAGCCACGGGTGGCTGGGGGAACCCAGAGGTTTCTCTGTCATCCGATGCAGCACGAAGTGGAACGAAGGGAATGAGGATACAAACAACACAACCTACGAACCCTTGGATTATGCAAATCGTGCCTTTTGAAGAAGGTGCGACTTATAACATTTCCGCATGGCTGAAGGCAGCGGGTGTGCAAGGTTCAGGCATAGGCTTCAAATTGGAGTATTACAGAGGCAATGAAGCAGTCAGTGCAAATCATATTCTGGGTCACGATAAGACATTTATCATGGCAAGTAATCAGTTAACAGGCGATTGGCAGCATCTGGAGCTTCAAGATACAGCACCGCCTGAGTCAGGATTAGTCAAAGTATATGTGCGACTATATGGCACTGGCATGGTTTACTTCGATGATGTTTCCTTCGTACTTCTAGAACATAAACCAATGATCGAACTAAACACAGACCAAATTATCTACTATTCGCATCTGACTGATGGCCAAGTGAATGTCACACTTGACTCCCCTGCGGGGCAGCTCAGCGACAAGCATGTTGATGTTCGCATTTATAATGAAGCAACGAATGTAACTGTAGCAACTTATTCACAGGCGGCTGTGGAAGATCAGATTACATTTCCCTTCGATCCATCGCAAATGGTGAAGGAGGAAACTTACCAGGTTGAAGTACAAGTTTTGGACAATGCGAATGTCCTCTTGGAATCAGCGAAAGAAGCCATTTACAGGTTTGATCGACCATCGATGATCCAGGATGACGGCACACTGTTGGTAGATGGAGAGCCTTTCTTTGCCGTAGGTGCTTACCATGTAGCTCTAAGCGATTATCCGTATCTTAGCCAAGCGGGTATCAATGTGCTGCAGAGCAGTGGAACGAATAATGCCGAAGTATTACAGAATGAGCTGGATACTGCCGAGCAATATGGCCTGAAGTTAATGGTTGTACTCTACAACGGCATGAAAGTACACGAAAATGCCGCCATGACAGAAGAGTTTGTCACGAGGTTCAAAGATCATCCTGCTGTACTAGCATGGATGATCATGGACGAACCGATACTCAATGGCAAGACGAAGGAAGAGCTGATCAATGCGAATCGCATCATTCGATCCATTGATAAAAAGCACCCGATCTATATGGTTGAAGCACCGATTACATGGGCGTATGATATTACAGCTAAATTGACTGATATTTTCGCAACGGATTATTATCCACTTCCTAATCTCCCTATTTCATTGGTTGGGGAACATACCGTATTAGGCAAAGAAGCTGCTGGCGATGATAAACCCGTTTGGACTGTTTTACAAGCGATGTACAATTATAACCATCCGTACCTCCCAACGATTAATGAAGTACGTAATATGGCCTATCAGTCGATCGTAAATGGTGGACAAGGACTGGCTTATTATTCGCTTAATGAATTTGAATTCAAGTTACGGGAATCCGCACTTTGGCCTGGTTTGGTACAGTTTAGTGAAGAACTAGCATTGATCGGCCGACTAGTCACTGAAGCTGAACTACACAGCAGCGGGAAGTCAGAAGTGGACGGATGGAATTTATGGAAAGATGAAGGACATCTGTACGCTATGGCGGTTAACACGAGCGATGAATCACAACAGATAACGATTCCATTAGGTTTGACTGGCTATCATGCAGAACTATTGTATGGAGACTCCTATACTTCAATGGATAGTCAAGCTGATGCATTGCAAGTGTCGTTAGAAGCGAATCAGGCACTCTTATATCACATCATTCCATACGAAACATTGATCGAACAGGCAATGGATGCTGCTAATGAGACAGAGGGGCTTTCAACAGATCAGCAATGGTTGTCACATATGCAAAGTTTGAAACTTAGCTTGAATGTGATCCAGACCAAGTTGCGATCCCCCAATCCGAACATGACAGATGTCGTGAAGGAAACGGTGAAGGTATTTAAAACGATTGAGAAGTTAACAAGCCGTGTCAATAGCATGGCGAATGGGCCAACGAAAGAAATGATGTTGCTAGCACTCACGCAAATCGAAACGTATGTTGCACCGATCATGGGATCAAATATAGAAGTGGACATGAGGCTTGCAGATGAAATTCTAGTCGGTCCCATGCAATCGAATGAAGTGTCTGTGAATCTTCTAAATTTGGTCAATAGCCATATGAAAGATGTGAAATTGACATTAGAATTTCCTGAAGTTTTCGCGCTGGAGCCGATGACTCAGACGATCGCCAAGCTTAAGGGACAGGAAACTGCAGTGAAGGCATTTGCATTCCAAATCGAAGCGCCTGTGCCAGAAGGTCGTTATCGCCTTGTGTTGAAATTGGAATATAAATACCAAGGCACTATCATTTCAGTGGAAAAAGAGGGCTACTATCAGTATGTGGAACTCCTTGATGCCAAGGTGGAGCCTGCAAAGATTATTGCGAACAAGGATGGGAGTTATGCGTTTAATATAACGATTTCGAACCATGTTGCAAACGATCAGCAGATCTCACTAGAAGTAGACCAGCTTCCAACAGACATGACGATGCAATTACCGGAAGCATTTGTATTAGCAGGGCATCAGGATACAACGGTAACAGGTTCAGTTTATTTGCCCCTAAGCATGATTGAAGGGGAGTACGAGATGGCGATAAACATTAAATCAGGTGGCGACGTTACTCATTCATTACCACTATCGGTTACTGTTAGCTATAATTTGTTGCACAATCCAAGCTTTGAGCAGGCCAATAATCTTGGGGCTGCACCGGATGGCTGGCTCATGCGTCAAGGAAGCTGGGTTCAAGATGTGGTGCATGACGGGCAATATGCTGTTGCATTAATTCCGGATGGCGGCACGAATACGTTCAATGTGATCAATTCCTCTGGCTTTATTCCCGTTCAGCCTGGTGCGACATACGTGTTGCGCGGTTGGGTGAAGAATGCATCGACGACTGGGCTTGTACAGATGGGTTTGAGGGAGATCAAAGCAGATAAGGTCGGATCAGTTAAGTATGTTTATCAGGACATTCAGCCCGATTCCGAATGGCAGTATTACGAGTTAGCGGTGACACCTGGAGGTTTATCCAAGTATCTGCAAGTTTATCTGAGCTCAAGTACGCATACAAATGGAACGGCTTGGTTCGATGAATTGTATGTGCAAGAACTATTAAATCCGTGATCAAACAAGTATGGCCTGAGTTCCTAGTACAAGGAACTCGGGTCATGTTTAAAAGATGGAGGGGGGATGTTATGCGTATCGGCATGAGTTCATATTGTTTAAGCCAAGCCATGAGTGCTGGGAAAATGACGATTGTTGATGTGATTGGATGGGCTGCTGAGCAGGGGTGTGAGCATATAGAGATCGTCCCTATTGGGTTTACTTTAGATGATAACCCTAGGCTGATCGAGGACATTCGTATGAAGGCTGAGCAATGCGATATTCTTTTGTCGAATTATTTAATTAAGGCAAACTTTGTCGGAGATGATGAAAGCCAATATGAGGCGGAAATCACTAGGGTGAAGCAACAAGTGGATATTGCGGTCGCTCTAGGTGTGCCACGCATGCGTCACGACGTAGCACACAGGCCGATTAAAGAAACGACACTACGTCAATTTTACAAGGATTTGCCACGTTTGACGGAAGCATGCAGGCACATAAACGATTATGCGCAACAATACGGCATGATAACCAGTGTAGAGAACCATGGTTTCTATATACAACATAGCGAACGGATTGAGACATTAATTGAAGCTGTTGGTAGGAAAAGTTTCGGTACAACATGTGATATCGGAAATTTCTTGTGTGTGGATGAGGATCCGATTGCAGCAGTAAAGAGAAGTTTACCGCTTGCAACGATGATTCATCTGAAAGACTTTTACTATAGGCCTTCTTATCGAGATCCTGGAGAAGGTTGGTTTCAAACAGCGTATGGGAATCACTTGCGCGGGGCAATTTTTGGGCAAGGTGATGTAGACGTTTGGGAAGTATTGAGGTTGATTAAGTCATCTGGCTACGAAGGGGATTTGTCACTGGAGTTTGAAGGCAAAGAAGCGTGCGAGTATGGAGCTAGGATAGGACTAAATAACATCAGAACAATACTTGAGAAAGTGTAGTCGCCAATACTGTCATTTATAAATAAATGAGTATAGAAAAGGAAGTTGTATCCATGAGCATAAGATTTGGAATGATTGGTGCAGGCGGGATTGCTCAGTATCATGTGAAAGCACTGACACGTATTCAGAATGTGCGTATTGCAAGTGTGTTTGATATCAATCCGGAACAGGCATCGAAGGTTGCCAATGAAACGGGAGCCACGATTGCAACTAGCGCAGAACAATTACTTGATAACAAGGAAATCGATGCTGTACTGATCTGCTCACCACAGTTTGCAAGAGGTCAATTAGAGGAAATAGCAGCAAGTCGTAACCTTCATCTACTTGTGGAGAAACCTTTAGGCCTCAGTATGGAGGACGTCATTCGCAAGGGGCGGGCCATTCGTGAATCAGGTGTGATCAACTCAATCGGGTATTGTTTAAGATATTTGGACACTGTGCAGATGGCCAAGCAATACTTACAAGGGAAGCAGGTTCATCTCGTTCAAGTTCATCGATACGGCACAAGACACTCAGCAAAGTGGTGGAATCAGCTTGCTATGTCAGGCGGGTTTCTCGTAGATGCTGTCACCCACCAAGTCGATCTTGTGCGCTATTTGGTTAGTGAGTTTAACGACGTATATGCGAATTTTGGCCGTCATGTTATCCAGCAAGAAAGTCCGGACTCGACTATCTATGACGGTGGCGCCCTGTCATTCACACTATTAAACGGGGCAGTAGGAACGCTAACAGAGTCCTGTGTATCCCCTTATTATAATGGTTCGGAAATTAAAATATTTGGTCCCGATTACTATTTGTCACTCAGTGCTAATGGAATGCAAATCACAATCATTGACGAGAACCAGAATGTAACGAAAACTTCGAAAATGAATGCGTATTATGAACAGGATAAGCGGTTTGTGGAGGCCGTTGTTTCAGGCACTTCGCAACATGTGCTATGCAACTATGAAGATGCTTCAAAAACGCTGGCCGTCACCCTTGCAGCGAATCAATCTTTTATAGAGCGGAAAAGCATGAGTCTAGTATGAACGACTTATCGATGATGTCTCCGATGTCCTTTTGGTTTCTAAATCATCTGTTGGAAGACGACGAATTAATATGGCAGTTGGATGAGATGAAGAGCAAAGGATTCAGAGGTGTGTTTATCCATGCGCGTGATGGTTTGGAGACACCGTACTTATCTAGTAGCTGGATGGAGAAGGTAGGTGTGATTGTCAATCACTGTGAGACAATTGGCCTACACGCTTGGTTGTACGATGAAGATCCTTATCCTAGTGGTTCTGCTGGAGGCTTGGTTGCACTCAATCGACCGGAATATCGAGCAAAAGCACTTTTTCTAGAATCAATGGATTGCTCGGGTGGTGAGGTGCATTTCGATTTTCCCATTGGTCGCTTATTAAAAGTTATGGCTATTCCTTTAGTAGGTGAAGCAGATGCTAGCGAATGGATTGATCTAACGGAGCACACAGGTCAGGTGCGCCTTGACTGGAAGACGTCATATGTCCATCAGTGGCACTATTACACTCCCTATGAAGATAGCGGCAACCCACATTGGCGTACTTCTACAGCAAGATCAGTGTACCGAACACTTGCAACGCTTCCTGAAGGAGAATGGAAGATATGTGCCTTTGTAGAACGCGATTTCAGTGCTACCTCAAGGGGGGGATATGCAGATTTATTGAACCCGGAAGCGGTTCGCTATTTCCTTGAATTGACACACGAACGCTACGCTGCAAGGTTTGGCGGGAAGTTCGGCACGACGATTATAGGCATGTTTACGGATGAACCGAAAATGCTTGGTGATGTTGCTTGGACGAAGGGATTTGCAGCCTATTTTTATCAGCTGTTCGATTATGAGATAACAGACTTTTTACCTCATTTGTTTTTTAAATTAAACGATAGAACAGATCAGGTTCGGTTCGATTATCGCTATGCGCTGAGCCAACTTTTCTTGGCATCGTTTGTCGCCCCGATTGCGAAGTGGTGTGAGACGAATCATATGTTGAGTACAGGTCATCTAAGCCCTGAGGAGGATCCCATCGGTCAGACACGGTGGACGCCCTATCTTATGTCACTACTGAAGCCATTCGATCTCCCAGGTACGGACCTTATCGCTGGTTTGATCGGGAGCGAGAGTACGCCCCTGCTTCATCTAGGGCCAAAACTGGTCAGTTCTGTCGCACATCACGGAAACAAAAGAGGAGTTTTGGTCGAGGCATTCGGGGCAAATAGTTGGGCGATGAATTTCCGTGATATGAAGCGGATGACGGATTGGCTGTTTGTGATGGGCGTAACAGACATCGTTATGCATGCGCAATTTTACTCCATTGACGGACCGCGTAAGCGCGAAGCACCACCTTCTTTGTTTTATCAATCAAGCATGTGGCCGTTTTTCCAGCCGTACTGTGAAGAGTTAGCCGCTCTATCAAAGGTATTGAATGAAGGCAAGCATCGTTGCCATTTATTACTCTTGTACCCACAGAGTTCGTTCAGCGTCTATTATCCTGATCGAAAGCAGGAGATGGAAAGGCTGCGCGAGAGAATGGCTAAGCTTCAGCATGAGTTACTATCGCATCAGTGGGATTTTGACTGGGTAGATGAAGAGACTCTGCTAACGATGTCGATGGATGACGGTACGTGGTGTAGTGATGAGGAACGATATGATGCACTTCTTGTATTCGGTGATCATGTGGAGAGCGGTGTGGCAGCCTATTGTCAGCAAGTGCTTTCACAGGATGCGCAAGTGTGGCTGGTCGGCCCTCATCCACAGATCATGCGATCTAAGGGGAGACCGGGCGATACGGTAGCTTTAACTGAACCTTTCTGGTCGCATCATGTTGAAGATGACCGTATTATTGCAGCACTTGAAGCATCGATTGCGCGAGATGTTACGCTGTATAGCGAAAACGATTGTAGTGACGGAAGCCCCGGAACGACATCCGGTCGGGTGTGTGATATTTATATGTTGACTCGTGTTATCGGGTCGCACATACGCCTGTTTCTTGTCAATGCGCTAAATAAGTGGAGAACGGTTTATATAGCGGTGCATACGACGGAAGTGATCAAGGAAGTCATGCTCGCACCGCACGGTTCGACTCTAATAGAGTGGGGCCCATCCGGATGGTCAAGTCAGGCTGAGTCATCGATCAATGGAAGCAAGGCAATTCATCGTGCTAGACTGGCCCTTGCTCATGAGATGCCATCACAAGTATGTGATTTGTCAGGGCACTGGTCCATCCGTCCACTTGAGGACAACGTGTTGGTATTGGTCGATTGGCACTGCTCATCGACGGAGTTGCTTTCGATTGGTTCACCCATTACTACATTGCCGGCCCACAACCTGACACGTCAACCAAATCGTGACATGCAGTCAAATGAGCATGCTTATTGTCGGTTTTTCGTAGAATCCATCCCAGATGAAGTAATGCTGGTGACTGAATTATTTACATTACAACAAGCCTGTGTGATTAGCGTTAATGGCATAATACTGGGTGATAAGCCTCAAAGAAGACGTAGATTTGATACGCATAATTATGAAATGAACATTGCATCACTTCTGCATAAGGGGTTGAACTGGCTACAAGTCACATTCCCGGATGGGGGTATGCTTTGTGATCCATTACGACTTTATGGCAAATTCATCGTGTCATTACCTTATGTTGGTTCATCGACAGGTTTGCTCCGTGAAACACCGCAATGCCGAGAACAACATGGTTTAACCGATTGGACACAGCTTGGGTATCCACATTATTCCGGAACGATGGTCTATGAGAAAGAGATAATCCTTCCGAATGAATGGTTGTCGGATAAAGTAGGAAGGGCCTATCTAATGATCGGTGGAATAGCAGATGTTGCACATTGTACTGTCAATGGAATGGATGCCGGTATTGTGTATGACGAGCCATATGGATGGGACGTAGCCCCCTATTTACAAGCAGGTATGAATCAAATAACACTACAGGTCACGAACAGTTCGATTCATATGATGGAAGGGATCGAAGGACATTCTGGTCTAAGCGATTTTATAAAATTGGTGCTGGTGAACGAAGGGGAGAAGCGAGAATGAAAGTTGCAATAGTAGGTTCCGGAGGAATGGGACACTTGCACGCCTCGGCCTTTGCAGCAATGCCGGGTGTCGAGATCGTAGGTGTATGTGATATTTATTATGCACTTGCAAAAGAACTGGCGTATAAAGCTAGCACGCGTGCATTTGTTTCATTCGAAGCATTGATGGGCACCGTGAAACCCGATGTAGTCAGTTTAACGATACCTAGTTATTTGCATAAGGAATATGTGCTGAAAGCAGCTGGTTTGGGTGTGCATGTGATTTGCAAAAAGCCGATATCGCTCTCTTTGGACGATGCATATGAGGTTGTTGATATTTGTGAAAGGCATCGTGTCAGATTGTTCGTCGGCCATGTTGTGCGATTCTTCCCGGAATATGTTCAGATGAAAGAGAAAATCGATGCAGGCAATATTGGTAAGGTCGGGGTGGCTCATCTGAAAAGAGTGGGCGGGTATTCGGATGATGTGAGACCATGGTTTAAGGAAGAGGAGAAGAGTGGCGGGGTTATTGTTGACTTAATGATTCACGATATTGATTTGTATTGTGGACACTTGGTGAAGTCAAGTCGGTGTATGCGATGCGCCGTCGTGAGGATCAATTTGATTATGCCTTGGTTACGTTAGTATTTAAAAGCGGTGCTGTTGCGAACCTTGAGGGGTACTATGGATATCCGGGAGAATTTCGCACCGCCGCTGAGTTTGCGGGCACCAAAGGTGTTATTCGCAGTGACAGCACAAAGGCGAAGTCGGTGCAGGTTCGCAAGATACGGGAAATAGAGGAGGGAGCGCGTTTTGTTGAGGTTCCTGGGAGTCCGTTGATTAACGCCCCTTACTTTATCGAGCTTGAGCATTTCATGAATTGCATTCGCGAGAACCTTGAACCGATCGTATCGGCGAGGGATGCATGCTTGGCACTTGAAATTGCCAGTGCAGCTCAGGAATCTACAATAACCGGCAAAGCTATATTGTTCTAGTAAGAACTCTGACGGGGAGGAACTTAGGTGATGAGGAAATTAAGAATAGGGATGATCAGCTTCGCGCACTTCCATGCTTTTTCGTTCTTGAACGCATTGCGTAACATGCCTGAGGTGGAAGTTACGGGGATTTCACACGAAATAAGAAGCAGAGTAGAATCGGTGTTGGAGCAGACGGGTATTGCCTACTATGAGGATTATCGTGAGCTGTTGAAGACGGATATTGACGCTGTCGTCATCTGCTCCGAGAATGTTAAACATGCGGCTCAGACGATAGATGCAGCAAATGCCAAGAAGCATGTATTATGTGAAAAACCATTGGGAATTTCGGTTGAAGAGATGGAGCGGATGATTGCCGCTTGTGAGGTCAACGGAGTCCAATTGATGACCGCATTTCCGTGCCGTTATCTTACTGCTGTGGTCCAAGCCAAGCAAGCCGTGAATCGGGGAGAGATCGGGAAGATCGTGGCTATCAAAGGGACGAATCGCGGTACATTCCCAGGCGGATGGTTCGTGAATCCACAACAGTCCGGCGGCGGCGCACTGCTCGATCATACTGTGCACGTCATGGATTTGATGAACTGGTTCCTAGCTGGTTCCAGAGTGAAGGAAGTGTATGCTTATGCGGCAACCTTGTTCCAAGAAGGCGCCGAAGTGGAGGATGCGGGCATGATCCATATGAAGTTCGATAATGGGGTATTCGGTGTGATTGATACAAGCTGGTCAAGTCCTAAATCCTTCCCGACTTGGGGAGATGTCACGATGGAGATTGTCGGGACCAAAGGGGTAATTTCCGTAGATTCATTCGCGCAGAAAAACGAGCTATTCTCTGATGATATCGGCAAGGGGATATACAGCTTCTGGGGAGACGGCATGGATAAATATATGGTGAAAGGCTTCGTCGATGCCGTTCTGAACGATAGCCCTGTTCCGATCAACGGTCTCGATGGCCTTCGTTCGGCAGAGGTCGCGCTAGCCGGATACCGCTCCGTCAAGCTGGTACAGCCCGTGCAAATCTAGCTTCAGCAGGGTTTGGTGAATGAACTTCCATATACTAAAGAGGAAAAAGTCAGGAATGCAATTTCATAGCTAGTGTCAATGGGATTGAGCTGTGTGCGTTAACGACTACGGGGTATGTGATTAGTCTACATAGGGAGAGTATGACTTCATACTTATCTAGCAATTTAAATATCAAATAAGGAGTGTTAGCTTATGACGATAAAATTTGTAGTAGCGGGTACAGGTTGGGCTGCGGTTGAATATTTAAAAGCAATAAATAAACAAGACGATTCGGAAGTATATGGAATAGTAACGCAAGATACAAATCGGGCTAAATCTTTATTAGAACAATTGGGTATCGAGGCTAGGATCTTTACCGACTATGAGGAAGCCGTTAAAGATGCGAGTGCGGATGCTGTGGTGCTCTGCTCAACTCCTGACGTACGACCTGAACAGGCCATATTAGCTGCACAGTATGGAAAACATATGGTAATTGAGAAACCAATGGCAATGGATAGGGTTTCGCTCGAAAAAATGGCTAAGGCTATTCAGAACAATCCGGTTCATACTGTAGTCAGTTTTGTGCTGCGATGGAATCCGTCATTTGAAACGACAAAGGCGCTGATAGAAAATGATGCATTAGGCAGAATATATATGGCCCAAATAGACTATTGGCATTTTGTTGGTCCACAGTATGGTCAACATCGTTGGAGTAGTAAGAAACGACTAGGTGGGAGTAGTATGCTTTCCGCGGGGTGCCATGCAGTGGATGCTGTTAGATATTTTGCGGGTGAAATCTCTGAAGTAAGTGCCTACAGTTGTGCGACGTGGAAGAACTCTGAATATGAGTTCGATCCGAATGCGATAGCGATATTTCAACTGAAAAATGGTGGGCTTGGGAAGGTCTCCTCGTCATTGGAATGTAAAACACCTTATAAATTTAACATCCACTTATTGGGGGAAAAGGGAGCGATTATGGACAATAAACTGTATAGTCATATACTACCCGGCCAAACAGATTATGCGGTCATTCCTACGATCCTACCAGATAGCGGGGATGTATCGCATCATCCTTTTAGCATGGAAATTGATGAATTTGTGCAGGCGATCTTGTACGATAAAGCTATTCGTTGCGATTTCTTTGATGGATACAAAACAATGGAGGCCTGTATCGCAATCGACGAATCGATCGCTAGTGGTCGAGGGGTAGTTATTTCCTAGATTACGAATGGTTCAAACAAGAAAAGAAATATCGTCGTCTTCCATCATCTCCAGAAGATCCATTGCCTCAATTTATTCGTATTATTCGCGAGTGTCACACTGACATTCCTATTCGGCGATGAGTACTCCAGTGATTACACTGTAAACGGCATCCATCCGACTGACCTTGGATTCATGAGCATGGCCAAGACACTTGAACCCATTTTTAGGGAGCTGTTGAAAGACGTCTAGTAGAGTCAGATAATGATTAGCATCTTCAAGATAACAATATACGGAGGTTGAATAGAAATGAAAATAGAAGTAGCAGAGACGCATCCGGCCAGTTTTCGCAAGTATTTGCAGGAGCGATTTCTTTCCTATGCTGTTGGAGCCAAAGCTCATTTGGTTAACGGGGAGAAGGACATTGCCAACCATTTTGCAGAGCTGACCCGGGATATTCGTCGAGCGCCGCTCGATTTGTCGCTGATCGGAATAGGTGAGAATGCCCATATTGCTTTCAACGATCCTCCTGCCGATTTCAATTCGACCGAAGCTTACAAGGTTGTTGAATTGGATGTAGCTTGTAAAGGGCAGCAGGTGCGCGAGGGTTGGTTTGAATCGCTAGAGAAGGTGCCGAATCAGGCAATCACAATGACGGTGCGGCAAATTCTCGATAGTGCAACAATCATTTCCTGCGTGCCCTATCAAGTAAAAGCGAACGCGATCAAGCTAACTCTGAGAGATGAGACAACCGCGCAGGTGCCGGCATCCATCCTGAAGACACACAAGGATTGGCGTCTATTCCTGGATCAGGAATCGGCTTCGGAACTGGACGTATGAAGAGGTTTGCAATTGTCGGCGCAGGCGGCAGGGCTATGCAAATGTTCGCTGTTCCGCTGGCCGCCGAGCTAAAGACGGACGTGGAGCTTGTCGGTGTGTATGATGTTAATCCAGTCCGTGCCCGATTGCTAAGCGACGCTGCCCACGGCATGGCCGTGTTCGACGATTTCGACCGGATGATTCAGGAGGCGAGGCCGGATTCGGTCATTGTGACGACTCCGGACAGCTTGCATGATTATTATATTATCCGCTCTTTGGAAGCGGGGTGCGATGTGATTTCCGAGAAACCGATGACAACGACTGCAGATAAATGCAGGGCGATTTTGGAGGCGGAACGAAGGACGGGTAAGAAAGTGACGGTGACCTTCAACTGCCGCTTTATGCCCTATGTGGTTCGAGTGAAAGAACTGCTTAAAGAAGGTGCGATCGGTCGAATTCATAGCGTTGCACTTGAGTGGTCGCTGGACAAGAGTCATGGAGCGGACTACTTTCGACGTTGGCATCGGCAAATGAGCAATAGCGGCGGGCTATTGATTCATAAATCGACGCATCATTTTGATATGGTCAATTGGTGGTTGGAGGACGAGCCAGAGAGTGTGTTCGCGAACGGTGATCTGTCGTTCTATGGACCGACGAGAGCTGAGCGCGGCGAGAGATGCTGGACATGCCATCATAAATCTACTTGTGAATTTCATTATGATATTTCGGAAAGCGACTTTACAAGATCGATGTATCAAAAAGCGGAGCAGGAAGATGGGTATTACCGAGACCAATGTGTATTCGGGGACGACATTGATATCTACGATACGATGTCGCTCAGTGTCAAGTATGCGAAAGGGACGCTTTTGACTTACTCGCTACAAGCGTACAGCCCTTACGAAGGCTGGAAGGCAACCTTCATCGGTACGAAAGGACGGCTAGAAGCAGAGGAATATCAAAGCGGCTTCGAGAAGGAAGAGATGAACGAAATTCGCCTTTATAACCGTGCAGGGGAACGCACGACTTTGCACAGCCTGAAAGCATCGGGCATCCATGGCGGCGGAGACTCTATTCTGCGGAGAATGATATTCACAGACGATGTGTCGGATCCGCTTGGTCAGAGGGCGGGCTCTAGAGCAGGCGCGATGTCGCTGATTATTGGTGCGGCTGCCAACATATCTATTGAGGAGAAACGGTTGGTTGCGATTCGAGAATTACTGCAAGAGGTGGAATAACCTTAAAAGCTTATGAATCAAACTAAGATTGTATCCGGATTACATTACAAGACAGGGGAACCCGTTCAGGTTCATATGACGGATGGGGTTATCGACCGAGTAGAGCCGTTGATGAATCGGACAATGGAACATGCAGGGGATTTGTATTGGATTGGCCCGGGGTTTGTTGAATCCGCCGCTTTTATGGATCTAACTGTTGGTTTGGCTAAGGGAGCTCCAGCGGACTTGATTACCTTCTCATGGGACCAGTGCCATAATCTGATGCTGCACGATGTATATAAACATGTAGCTGAAACCCCGGCTTCTTGAGGCTGAGGTTCCAGCTTATGTGGATTTGACAATGATCTGAGCCTAGTGAGCACCTACAAGGTGCTCTTTGTCGTTACGGGCGTGCCTAGGGGCTCGCTATAATTATACTGAATTTCTTGGAGGTGGAGAAATGCGCTGGCAAGAAGTACAGGAACGGTTTCCGGAGGAATGGGGTGTTTTGGGGACTGCGAAGGCTCACTCGGAAGCATGGACTAAGGCATGGAGATTGATGGAATTATCGGATTTGATTTTATGAAGGCAGCTGGTCTAATGATCGCCTCCACCATGAAAGGCCCGACCTCACGCGGTCGGGCTCAGGCTGTCGAGACTTTCTCGATAGCCTGACCGCATATAATGCGGCTTTCATAGTTTACATGTTTTTGTCATCTGACAGTAATCAAACATTTCGTACATTATGCAACCGGGGTTCCGTCCAGTGTTTGTACTTTGTACATTGTTTGTACTCTCTTTCATTTTTCAGATACAGCCGCTGAAATTCTGCCAGGTTCTTGTGTCTCGGATGTACCGATCGGCCTTTTTTTCCAATACCGTATCACCGCGATTATGGCAGATCCGAGCATCAACGCGCAGCAGCATGCTGCAACCACATTCAGTCCGCTCGTAAAGGCTTCGTGTGCTCCGGTCAGCAGCTTGTCTGCAGTCTTTAAACTTAAGCCTTCTGCAGCGGCTGTGGCACTGGCGAGACTATCCCGGGAAGCCTGCGCTACAGAAGCGGGGATATCAACTGGCATCGTATCCTTGACTCTGCTGCGGTAAACTACCGTGCCCAGGCTGCCTAAGACGGCGATCCCAACAGCAAAGGCAAATTCACCGCTGGTCTGCAGCATCGAGGCAGCGGAACCAGCCTTCTCAGGCGGGGCTGACCCCACGACAAAGTCGCTGGCCAGGCTCTGGAATGGGGAAGCTCCAAGGTTAAAGAGTGTATAACCCCCTGCCAGGAGCATAAGACCCGAAGCAGGGGAAATACGGGCCAGCAGCACGCATCCAGTGGCCGACAAGATCAGTCCTGCTCCTATGAGAACAGCAGGTCGAACTCTCCGTGCAATCAGGGGGGACAGCAGCATACCACTCATGGAACCGATCACTCCTGGAAGCATCCACAGCCCTGCTTGAAGTGGTGACAATCCTTTAACAAATTGGAGATACTGAGCGATATACAGCATCACCGCACCTGTCATGGTAATCCCGAACATGCAGGCAAGAGATGTGCTGAAGGCTGAATTAGTAAACAGCCGCAAATCGAGCAGTGGGCTGGAAAGCCTCTGCTGCCGCTGTACGAACAGAACACCAATCAGAAGCCCCACCAAAATAATCACGATTGGAAGTGTTTGAAAACCATGCTTGGCTGCTTCTTTAAAGCCGTAAACGATCGGCAGAATCGCTCCGAGAGATAAGCCTACACTTAAAAGGTCCACACGTTCCCCATCGTTCTGGCGATACTCCGGCAGCAGGAAGGGACCCAGAATCAGCAGCAGCACCATGACAGGTACTGCGAGCAGAAATATCGATCCCCACCAGAAATGCCCCAGCAGCGTTCCACCAACCACCGGTCCAAGTGCCATGCCACCCATGGAGCAAGTCAGCCATATGCCGATGGCAAATGATCTCTGCTTGTGGTCATGGAACATATTGCTGATAAGTGCAAGTGTCGAAGGCGAAAGTGTTGCTCCCGCGATTCCAAGCAGTGCCCGGGCAGCAATCAACATCCCTGCGCTCTGTGAGAATGCCGCTAGAATCGAAGCGGCGCCAAATGCGGCTCCCCCAATCATGAGCAGCTTGCGCCTTCCAATCCGGTCGCCGAGCGTGCCCATCGTAATCAAAAACCCAGAAAGCATAAAACCATAAATATCCATGACCCATAGCTGCTGCGTGCTATCTGCCCCAAGAGCAGCACCGATATGCGGCAGCGCGAGAATCATTACGGAGACATCAATAGATACAAGGAGCGCGGGTAATGCCAGCACGGCAAGACCAATCCAATCCTTTATTCCTGCCTTCATCACTTTTCCTGTCACAGCAATCATTATACCTCCTGCCTCCGTGCTTCCCCGAGTATGTCCAGCATTGCCTTCGTACCACGCTCACGAACTGCCGGGGTATCGTACCCATCTAGGAAAGCACCATGCTCTGTGTAAATCAGGTGCGTGCCATTCTCTACAGCTTTGAATTGTACAGACACCACAGATACCGAAATTCTTGCATCGCCTTGATCCATCGAGTAGGTATACACAATGCGCTCATCCGCAGCAATCTCCTGGAATAGAGCTTCATAAGTATAAATCTCGCCTCCAGGCGAGCCACCGCGGTGGATTTCCCGCCCACCGACTGTAAAATCAAACGTGTCTGCTTTCGGGAACCAGGTTGCTTTAACTTCAGGGTCTGACCACGCTGAGAAGACACGCGATGGCGTAGTGTTATAGGTACGTTCGTGCACAAAAGTATCATGGACTACAGATCGTTCATTCATTATTTTCGCCTCCTTGTATGGGATCTTCTTTCTTGTTATCATTTGCGAGAAATCACCAAGCCGGTCAAGACTATGCGCGATACTCGTCCGTCTCTCCAAAAAATAATTTTCGTGACTCTTCTTCGTCATGCTTAACAATTTGGTGAAATCCTGAGTCGTAAAGTGCGGATTATTAACCCTGCCAACGTGGCGAGCTCGCCGACTTTCCATTGATTCTCCATAATCATCCCCTTTGAAGCTCGCTGGTCGTTTACCGGTAGCTTAACTATAAAACATGACGTCACGTTAGGATCAAGAGGGAAATGGAAATTCGAGCAGAAATACTTATTCTGAACACTATTTTAATCAAAACAAATGCTCGTTCAGCATGACGGTCAATCTGAACCTTTTAACCAAATCCCGTACTGCTTCGTATGGAATATCATTACTCTCTATACTATTAGGCGTGTCTTCAAACCAAGCCAGACTAAGCCAGATGGCAAGGCCCTGAGCTTTGCGCTCGACGGACAGCAAGTTCTTGAGCTTTTCCCCCTGGTCGTCATTTCGATATCGTCGATTGCTAGACCATTTCAGCAAACAATCTAAACAACACGCGGCGATGAATTGTGGTTTTACATACCTACGGTTCGCCTCCACCATGAAAACCCCGACCGTGCTAGGTCGGGGTTTTGTGTTGTCAAAATTCACCTTAAGTTATCTCAAGTTATCTCGATTTACCTGACATGTTTGGCTTATTCTTTTCTGATATTTCTGTGGGAAGAAACTAACTTTGCCGCCAGAGGACGGCGCAACCGTTTCTTCTTGGGTTCTGCAGCAATGGTTTGGTCAACGTATAGTTCCAAAACTATACGTTCGTATAATTCCTGGAGCCAGACCCGTCATGGTAAATTGAATGGCGTGAGAGCCGGTGTACCATACGTTTGAAGCTTATCGAGGGGGAGTTGTATATCGAAAGGTCATTTAAAGAAGTGTCCGGATGACATGTCTGACGAACGAAAGATGAAAGATTGGAGTGGTGAACAATGGAATGGCTTATATGGATTCATGTGCTGTCAGCGATTCTTGGCATTGGACCAACTTATTTCGGTCATATTTTACTCCGGAAGAAGCAGCAAAGAGAGCAGCTTCTGCAATCACTCGTACTGTTCAAGCTGCTTAACTATTTCCCGAAAATCGGCGGTTCTATTGCTGTTGTGTCGGGGGTGGCGCTTGTTGCCTCTTCAGGCTGGAAATTTTCCGATCTATGGATTCTGATTTCCCTCGTGTTATATGTACTCATTCAGGTGGTTGCGGTGGGCATGCTGGGTCCTGTATTGGGTCAATTGAATCAAGTGCTGAGCGTTGGGGATGAAAAGGCAAGTGATCCAGAGACAACGGCAAACAAGACGGCTCTTCTCACAAAAGCCAACCAGCTTTACAACACGGCTTCGATTCTGGGCATCGTATTAATCATTTTAATGATTGTCAAACCAATGTGAGATCTGAATTTGACTGGGAAAGAACAGCACTTAATAAGAGGAGGAAACGAAAAATGAATTTACATGGAAAAGTCGCTTTCATTTCAGGAGGGGCACGAGGAATCGGAGCTGCGGCGGCGCTGATGCTGGCCCGGCAGGGGGCTAAGGTTGCTGTGAATTATATTCTGGATGCAGATTCTGCTCAGGCGATCGTGGATCGAATTCGTAATGCGGGCGGGGAAGCAGAGCTTGCAAGGGCGGATGTGCGCGATCCTGAACAGGTGAACAAGGCTGTGTCACATATTCATGCAACACTGGGAGACATTGATATCCTGGTGAACAATGCGCATATGTCCTTCGTGATGAAACCGCTGATGGAGATGCACTGGGAGGAATTTGTCCAGAAGCTGAATGATGAGATGAAGACAGCATTTACGCTGACACAAGCCATTCTGCCTGGCATGATTGCGCGAAAATATGGAAGAATCATCTATATTTCCAGCAATGCGGCGGACACACCGCTGCCTTATATGGCGGCGCATGGCTCAGCCAAAGCAGCGCTTAATGCCTTTGCAAAATATGTAGCTCTGGAGTGTTCCCCCTATGGTGTAACGGCGAATGTGGTCTCGCCCGGACTGGTCCAGACGGATGCGTCGAGTGATACGCCGGAAACAATCAAGCAGCAAGTTGCTGCCATGACACCCCTGCAACGGGTGGCTATGCCAGATGACGTGTCGGGCGCAATCGCTTTTCTGGCCAGTGAGGAGAGCAGGTTCTTAACAGGTACATGTACGAATGTGAACGGCGGAATAAATATGGCGTAAGTCGGCACCGCAAATTACAAGGTGCTCGTGGTCCTCGCAGGACGATATTACGGTTCAAAGCAATGGCTGTTATCTCTAGGAGGTTAATGAACATGGCAAGGAAAATGATGATCGGGTCTACCTTTTATTTTGTTATAGGTGTTGTCATGGGATTGGGGATGTCCATATCGAAAGTTTACACATTATCCCCGGTTCATGCGCACACCAATTTACTGGGCTGGGTGTCCATGGCGCTGGGAGGCGTGCTATACCATCTGTTTCCTGCTGCAGCGAATTCATTGCTGGGGAAGTGGCATTTCTGGCTCCATATGACCGGTATTCCGCTAATGATGGCAGGATTGGCCGGCTTGCTCTATTCAGAGAGCCCGGGATTTATCATTGCAACATCCATTGGTGGCATTTTTGTTGTAGCAGGGGCCATTTTCTTGTTTATCAATGCGATACGCCATGTCAAGTAAGCAGCTTGATACGGACGCTCAAACCGGTACGGGATAGTTGAATTTATAATAGAAGTGAGGTTCAAATGTTATGGATATGTTGTTAGCGAGAAGGTTGAGTTCCTTGCTGCTCATCCTGTCCTTATTTGCTCAGCTGGCATTCGGTGTGGGGCAGGCTGGGGCAAGTGATGTCGGCTTAAACAAACTGAAGCCGGAGGAGCTTATACCGGAATGGGCGATAGAACCGATTGCCGAGATGACAAGACTTGGCGTTATAAAAGGCTATGAGGACGGTGCTTTTCGGGCGGAAAGCAGTGTTACGCGGGCGGAAATCACCGTTATGCTGCTTCGGTTCGTGCAATCGACTTCAATGAAGCTGCAGGATGAGCAAGCACCGACCTTCCAGGACGTCGGGAACGAGTGGTTTGCCGATGATGTCCGCCGCGCATCCCGGCTCGGGATTGTGCAAGGAAACGAATCAGGTATGTTCAGACCTCACGCTGCTGTGAGCCGCCAAGAGTCAGCGGTGATGCTGAATCGGGTTGTGCAGCTGACAGCAGCGGGAGCCTTGTCCTTTAAGGACCAGAGCTCGATTCCGGATTGGGCCCGGCCGGCTGTTGCTGCTCTGGTTGAAGCCGGTGTGCTGCAGGGTTATGAGGATAATACCTTTCAGGGGCAGAAAAGCATAACAAGGGCGGAAGCGGCCGTTATTCTGCATCGTGCCAAGAAGCTTGCAGACGCAGGAGAACCAACAGGAGGCAAGGCGGAATCAGCGGCTCTGACGATCAAGGCCAATCAATCGGACGGGTCGATGCTGGCGCAGGCCGATGTGTTTATTCATGAGAAAGGGAAGCGGATGTATCTGATGTGGGGACGTACGAATGAGCAGGGTGTTTGGACGGCTTCGATCCCATACGGAGATTATGATGTGCATATCGTGAAGGAGGGGTTCGCAGGCTACCAGTCTATCGATTTCCAGAAAGGACGAACGGATTTGGAACTAACGGCCCAGAAAGCCGCACAGATTGAAGGCACCGTGCTGAGAGCAGACGGCAAGCCGGCGGCAGGCATTTTCCTCTCCTTTACGTCCAATCCGACGTTTCATACGGTCACGGGCATGGATGGTACGTTCCGCGCGAGCGTGCTGCCCGAGAAGACGTACCGGTTGACGCTTGTTGAGGATGCGGGCTTGTCGCGGATCTTTGCAGAAGGTGGGGGGCCGGCGTCTATTTATGGAGCGGGCGGTTCAGCATTTCCCGGATTGTCTCTGCTGGATTCGGAGTTGGCGCAGATACCGGACTGCGGATGCCATAAATATGATGCGGCTCAAACCTATACCTCATTAGGGGCAGGGCAAACGCTGAAGATGGGTTTGGTATCGATTGACGGTGCCCGGCCCATAACAGCAGCAGGAGGCAATGGCGGCGGCTCAGGATTGAATCCGAATCAGCCTGATAACAGCGACACGACACCGCCGGCCGCACCCGCAGGCCTGACCGGCACGGCTGGTAACAGCGTGGTGGTGCTGAACTGGGCGGCGAACAGCGAGAGCGACCTGGCGGGGTATAAGGTGTACGTGTCAGAAGACAATGGCTCGACATGGGACGCTGGAACGAAAATTGCGGGAGGTAGCGTGACGAGCCATACTGTAGGTGGACTCACGAATGGGGTATCGTACCGCTTCGCGGTAACGGCGTTTGACGCTGCCGGCAACGAGTCGGTGAAGTCGGCCGGGGTGACTGCGACCCCGCAAGCGCCTCCAGAGGGAAAGCCGCCGGCTGCACCACGCGGATTAACAGGCAAGGCTGCTAACACGCTGGTAACTTTAAGCTGGATGGCGAACAGCGAGACCGATCTGTCGGGATACGAGATTTACTATTCTGCAGACAACGGTGCAACCTGGACCAACGGACCCAAGCTCGGCAGAGTGACCGAAACTGAGGTAACAGGCTTGAGGAATGGTACTGCCTATAGCTTCACTATATCTGCCTTTAATACGGCTGGCGAGAGCTCGGCCCGGGCCGAACCGATCACGATCACGCCGAAGGGCACGAACGGGACGCCGGACCCGGTTGACGTCGCAACCCGGATTCCAACGACGGCGCTGCCTACCTTCCATTCCACAGTCAAGTTTCTGTATGCGGGAAATGAGCCGCTGCAAACCGGTGTCGCTGAAGGAGCCATTGAAGACAGTCTCGTGTCCGTTGTTCGCGGTAAGATACTGGATGCGGCAGGTCAGCCATTGGCAGGCGTAGGGATTCGTATTCTGGATCATAACGAGCTGGGTGCTACGAGAAGCCGCACAGACGGAATGTTCGATCTCGCCGTAAACGGCGGCGGCGGCCTGACGCTGCAATTAACCAAAGACGGATATATGCCTGTTCAGCGTAAAGTAACGGCAACAGCCGGTAGATATGAGACACTGCCGGATGTGGTACTGAAAGCTTACGATACGAAGGTGACCCTTGTTGACTTGAGCACGGCAGAGAACGTTCAGGTGGCACAAGGCTCTCCGGTAACGGATGCAGACGGTACCCGGACGCCTTCGGTGCTCTTTCCGGAAGGGACGTCTGCAACGATGAAGCTGCCGGATGGGTCGGTCGTGCCGCTGCCGGAAATTCACCTCCGGGCTACCGAATACACGGTAGGAGAGAACGGACTGAACGCCATGCCGGGTGACCTGCCGGATTTTGTCGGCTACACGCATGCCGTTGAACTATCTGCTGATGAAGCTGTGAAAGCGGGAGCGACAGAGGTTCGATTCAATCAACAATTGTATTACTATGTGGAGAATTACCTCGGATTCCCGGTCGGTGAAGCCGTGCCTATGGGCTATTACGACCGTGAAGCAGGCCGCTGGGTAGCGTCGGATAACGGGAAGGTCATCCGCATTCTCAGTGTTGACGGGGGAATTGCCTCCATCGATCTGGACGGAGACGGTGAAGCTGACAGCGCGGAGAAACTGACAGCGTTAGGGTTTTCGGATAAGGAAAGACAGAAGTTAGCCGGTATGTACACAGCAGGACAAAGCTTGTGGCGCGTACCGATTGAGCATTTCACGCCTTGGGATTGCAACTGGCCCTACGGTCCGCCGCCTGATGCCGAGCCTCCGATCGACAAAGAGCCGAACAGAGAACACGAGGAGGAGGATCCATGTGAACAAGCGGGCTCCATCATCGGCTGTCAGAATCAGAGCTTAGGTCAAGCGATCCCGATTGAAGGGACGGGAATGAGCCTGAATTATACCAGCACGAGAACTCCGGGTTATAAGGAAAAATCGAAGCTAACCATTCCGGTCAGCGGAGATTCAATTCCAGGCTCGCTGCGTTCGATGAGCGTCACGGTCGAAATCGGGGGCAAATCATTTAGGAAAACGTTCAGTCCTGCCCCCAATGTTTCGCATACCTTTCAATGGGATGGGATCGATGTTTACGCAAGAAAGCTGGTCGGTAAGCATCCCTACAAAGTAACGGTATCCAACAACTACGACCTTCAATATTATGCGGCTTCAAGTGATTTCCAGCAAAGCTTTGGACGGCTTAGCGGATCAGGAGTGGTCATCGGAGGGGTAAGAGAAACAACGAAAATACCCATCTCCCGTGTCTGGTATGGTTCTTTGGAGAGTCCAAACAATCCGTTCGAACAAGCGGGAGTCGCAGGCTGGAGTCTGGATGCGCATCATATGCTCAGTATGGAAGAGAATGTGATGTATGAAGGTGACCGCAATAAGAAAACAGTGTCTCACAAAAGTTTGAACAAGAAGGATCTAAGCGGGCTTGGAGATGACTACTATCCTATAGTGGATGATGCAATCTTCCCTGGTCCTGGAAATTCGTTCTATTTTAAAGCGGAAGGGGGAGTGAAAACCGGCAGGCGGCATCAAATTATTGCACGGTTAAATAATGATGGGAGCTTCCAAAAGAGTGACGAATTCCCGAGTGAGCAATACGGAGAAATAAGTTCTGACTCCATAGGGAATGTGTATCGATACTCGCCAACTACTAACCGGATTTACCTGAAAAAATTTGACGAGACACATTGGAATGTTTTTGCGGGGACGGGGAACCGTGCAAGCCGCGATATCATCGATGGGGCTCTGGCGGTCGAATCGGATTTGTATCATATCTTCAGTATGGCTGCTGCAAGCGACGGAACCTTGTATCTGACTTCACACAACCCGGTTGCACGGCAGAATATATTTTACCGGATTAGCGCTGACGGCCGTATTCACATGATGGGCGATGAGAGCACAGATGGGGCAGACAGTGGCAGGGCCACCAATGATACGATTGGCAACGCGACTATGGTCATGGCGGGTTCTGATGGTTCTGTTTACATTGGGGATAACAGCTATGCCAGCTATGGTGGCGGTATGCAATATGCTTCAAGAATAAGGAAAATAAGTCCCGATGGTATAATAACAAAGTTAGCCGGGAAAACACCGTATGTTTATACCCCGCAAGTAATCGATCACGGTGTGGATGCGAACCAGGCATTATTTTACTTGAAGAAGATGTTCATGGATGGTGAAGGTAATCTGTTGTTCGAAGCTTATTCATCTATCTTGTCATCATCACTATTGCTTTATAAGGTCAATAAGGAAGGCATTGTGGAGGAAGTAAACCTCGATCATGTAAATGCAGCGTCCAAAGCTTCTCTGTCATTGGCTGCGATAGACTATAACGGCAGCTTCATTTATAACCAATATAACAATATCTACAGGCATGATAGCTCGAAAATCAACCTAGCAGAAATCCCGGAGGAGGATGGGTTGTCGGTGAATGCTTTTGATCTCGCAACAGGGAGGATCATGCAAAATGTAAGTGCGTTTTCCGGTGCTGTGCTGAAAGCATTCTCGTATGACGATGAAGGCCGCCTGCTGTCGATATCCGACCGGAGTGGAAATTTGACCCGTATTGAACGCGATGAGCAAGGGAAACCGACGGCGATCGTGGCGCCAGGCGGGCAGCGGACGATACTCGAGGTAGATAGCAGCGGCGAGCTTACCTCCATTACGAACCCCGCAGGGGAAACGTATCGAATGAAGTACGAGGACGGAATGCTCACAGAATACATGGATCCGGAGCAAGGCGTTAGCCAGTACGCTTACGATGCCAGTGGGAGGCTCGTGAAGGCGATCAATCCGGAGGGTGGAATCAAAACCCTGGAAAAAACATTCATCAACCAAGGCTATAGCGTGATCTTTACGGATCCGAGCAGCCGCACAACAACGTATGAGACCGTGATTGCCAAAGGCAAAACGATTCATACGCTGACAGACCCCAATGGGTACAAGACGGTGACGGAGAAGATCGGTGAGCAGAGCGAAACGGCATTACTGCCAGACGGCACCAAGGTTCGTAAAAAATTCGGGACAGACCCGCGTATGGGAAAGAATACGCCGTTTGTTGCGGAGTTAATCTACACCTCGCCTGACGGCAAAGAAAGTAAATTCAAAGAAGAACGGTCTGCTGTGACGGATAATAACAATGAGTTGGTGTCGTACATGGTCAGGCATACGCTTAACGGCGATGTTTCCACCATCCAATACGATCGGGCAGGCCATAAATTTACGGAAACAACGGCTGAAGGCACCAAGACCGAAACCTATCTGGATGAAAAAGACAGGGTTAGCAAGGTGGCTTGGCCGGAAACCGATCTTTTCCCTATTGAAACCTTTTACGATTCGATCGGCCGGATGGAGCGGGTCCAACAAGGGGAGAAATTTATCAGCTATACGTATAACGCTCAAAATTTGATCGAGCAGGAGACAGACGCTTTCGGCAACGTGAAGAAATACGATTATGACGCTGCAGGACGCATGACCTCCATCACCACTCCAGGCAGCAAAATGTATCGTAAAGGATATGACAGCCTTGGAAATTTAACGGAGCTGACGATGCCAAATGGTGCGAAATACGCGCAGCAATTCAACAAGCTGGGTCAATTCGAAGGTTTCGCTCCGAGTTCGTCTGCGCTCTGGTACGCACCAGAGCATGACAACAGCGGCAACCTGACAAAGACCACGCTGCGAAGCGGTCGTGTCATTGATCATGTGCTGGAGCCGGCAGAAGGTAAGCGGCCTGTTGGCATCAATGATGCCGATATTCAGCGTACGTTTACGTACTTGGGTCAATCGGAGGCTGCCAAAACGATCGAAAGCGTGATGCAGCAGGACAGTTCCAGACAACAAAAGATTGAATATGGATACGAAGGGGAAAGCATCCATACGATGACGCTGACAGGGAAAGCGAATGCTTCGTTCAGCTACGCATACGACGATTTCTTCAACATGACCCATATGGCGATGACGGTTGGTGAAGCGGTATATAACACGCCTTTCCAATATGATAACGATGACAACCTGACTCAATTCGGAGCTTTTCAATTTAATCGCGGCGGTCCGTTGAAGGCAGTCGATTCCATGAGTGACGGCAAGCTGGACATTCAGGTGGATTACGACCGGTATGGCAAAATAGACAGCGTCACCTATATGCTGAAGGGAAGTCAAGTATACAAGGCGGCCTACAAGTATGATAAGAGAGACTTCGTAACGGACGTTGCTGTCGATTCGACCAATGGCAGGGAGACCACTCATTACGAATACGATCTGGATGGACAGTTGAAAAGCACGACGCGGATCGGGCCAGGAGGCAATGCCTTTACAGAATCATACAGCTATGATGCGAATAAGAACCGGGTAACAAGTCAGCTTAACGGAGCCGGGGAAGTGATCAGCAGCTACGGGGAGCACGATGTATTGGAGCGTGTGGGGACACTTGCATACACCTTCGATGAGGATGGCTTCCTTAAGCAGCGGGGTTCCGATACGTTCACCTACGGCGTTCGCGGCGAGCTGTTGGAAGCGACGGTGACAAGTGCGGGGAACACCTTCACGAATAATCTTTCCGTTACCGATGTCACCTACGACCCAACCGTTACAAGAGCAACTTATTTGGATACTTTGACGAATAATACCTTCAAGTATACGTATGACGGTCTCAGCAGAAGGGTGGCCAAGGAAGACAGCGCAGGGCGGAAGTATCAGTATTTGTACGGAAATCCCGAATCCCTGCAGCTGATGACAGCATCGGTTGATCCGAGCGGCCAGGTTACGATGTATTCCTATAATGAGATGGGATTGCTCATCGCGCTGGAGCGTGGCGGGGAGCGGTACTATGTCGTAACTGATGCTGTGGGTACCCCGAAGCTGGTGTTGGATGATAATGGTGCTGTCGTGAAGGAGCTGCATTATGACAGCTTTGGTAGCTTGCAATCCGATTCCAACCCCGAGTTTGAGCTGCTGCTTGGTTATGCCGGCGGCTTGGAGGATCGGGATACGGGATTGACGCGTTTTGGCTTCCGTGACTATGACCCGGCTTCGGGCCGTTGGACGGCACGGGATCCGGTACTTATCGAAAGCGGCCAGACGAATTTGTATACCTATGTCAATAACAACCCGATTATGTTCCGTGACCCTTGCGGACAATTATGTGTGGGTGCATCTGTATACGCCGTTGTCGGGATTGGCGGTAAGTTATGCATTACCGAAGAGGGTGTTTCGTCATGCGGGGACACCGGATTTGGCGTAGGGGTTGGAATTGAAGTCTCTCCATTTGAGGATATTGCCAAGAATGAGCTCTCCCTGGAGGCGATGGGGAAGCTGACGGCCGGAATCGGAAATTTGCAGGCGGGTTACAAGCTGGGTATTGACTTCGATACCAATTGCCGAACCGACGGACCTATTGCGAGAGTGGAAGCCGGCCCCTACCGTGTTGATCTGCTCAAACCCAGCAAATCGGCAGTAAAGGGCAACGAAGACAATTTCCAAAAAAAGATTAAAGAGTTGTTTAAGAAAAGCGGTGCAAAAGCGGAAGCGTCCATAAAAGCGAAGCTGTGCAGCAATCTCCGCTGGTAGTCCATGAAGCCCCTTGCCCTTGTGTGGCAGGGGGCGTTTTTATAAATATGACCCACATAAATATGTTAATATTCTAAAATAAGGAAAGCGGGATGAAATTGAATAGTCAAAAAACAATGTTTGTTTTAGAACGGCGTATTGGTGGATGGTATGCATGGTCTCAGGTAAAGGTGTTGGGGAGCTGTCAAAATGAATAGAACTTATTTTTGTCCGCTATTAAAAGGGCTCTTGATGATATGAATGAAATATGCGAAGAGTGCCCAATTTGAAGGATTTCCGAATTGATTTGCATTCGCTAAGATCAGAGCAGCGGCGCAGAGAGAATCTTCTGTGCGCCGCCATAATCACTGTATAAAAAGAGATACTCAGGTCAGCAACTAGTCCTATTAAAACGCATAACGGAATATATCAGTCCCACTAATGTAGTAGAGATTTCGAAACTCGTCTTCAATTAGACGGACTTTGGAGTTGGCCGTGCTCTCTATTGTGGTTACCGCCTTTGTTGTAGGGTGGATTTTAAAGAAATAAGTTCCCTTGATCACTCCGTACACATACCCATCCTTGCCGTTTACTAACGAAGCATCAAGAACGATGCCCGAAGATGCGGTAGGCCCATAAGTAACAGTCGGGAAAATGTTGCTATTGTAGACAAATGTTCCTGTCGTAGGGTTATAGATGAATAAATACCCTTCAGCCATCATCCAGATGTTATTGTCAGGTCCTACCGTAACGGCGGTAATCGCGGCAAGTCCGGATACAGGAAGATTGATCGCCGTGGATGTTCCGGTAGAAATGTTATACTTCAATAGTTTCGCGCTAGTCTCTGATGGAGCCACGCCTAGCCCCCCTGAGATTGATGTCCCACCGTAAATATATCCGCTTTTATAAGCAAGCGCTATAATACTCTGATGATAGACAATGTTGCGATTGACTGTATACGTGCCGGTTGATGGATCGTAAATCGTGAGCGCTCCTCCAAGCTCCCCGTAGGAAGGCACGGAGCCAATGAATAATTTCCCTTCCGCGCTTACCATGGTGCCAGGACGATCTTGCTTGTCTGCCTTGAGATCAAATAACTTGACCGGGTTGCTACCAATCGACCAAGGATTAGCAGGATCATACTCGTATATGAATGCTTCGGGATAAACCCCGGTATATAGCTTCCCATTTAAGAATGCCATACTCTCTGATTGCCCGACTCCGCGCTCTATCGTGATTTCGTCTGAACGCATGGAAGTATATATTCCTGTACCGCCAGTGAGGAATCCGCCCGTATAAATCTTATTGTCCGGTCCCTTAACCAGATTCTGAAGGATTGTTGGAGTAGCCGATACTCCTGACACGTAGGCGTTGGTAACGGTTCCGTTTTGAATATTATATTTGGCAACTTGAATTTTGCCCAAGTTATTCGCAATTCCCACCAGTGTATATCCCGGGTAGTTCGTTTGATCCGCCAATTGTATGAGTTTAAAATCTTGTGCATTCAGAAACGACACTCCGAGGGAGGTGTAGGTCTTGGAAGCAATATTGTAAGTATGCAGCACGTTATCCTTGACAAAGTACACAAGTCCTCCAGACACCTCTGACACAAGGGAGGACGTTACCTTGTCAATCTCTGCTTCTTTCGTGACAACCCCTCCCGTTATATCGAACACGATCGTTTTGTAACTAGGCAACACTCGTGCAAACAGCTTTCCACCTTCGATGTCCAGATTGTATACAAACTGCTCGGAAGAATAGCTAGCTGGCAATACACTCGTGCTCACGCCGGTCGAGACGTTATATTTGATTAGATGCGCATGTGAGCCAACACCTGCATAAACGATGTTATTTGTCGGATCATATGCAACGCTTCTGACGTACTGCTCGCTGCCGACTAATGGACTGGAGCCAAGCTGCGTAAAGCCTGATTCGGGAGTATATTTCATAAGTTTCGAGTTTGGAAAGGAACCAATGAAAACAGATCCAGATGGACCAGGAGCCAGAGACCACAGGAAGGGTTGACCTCCTGCTTGCCCCAGGTCGACAACGCTTGATGCGCCGGGGGTATATTGAAACAATTTACCGTTATTGTAGGTACCCGCGTATATTTTTCCATCTGTTGCTTTAGTGACTGCCCAACCTCCTGCCGCACCAGAAAGGGCATAGGTGGAGGTGCTTAATGTATCCACATTGATTGAAGCCAACCGGGCGTCAATTCCCGTAGCCCCGTCCACTACAGCATAGATCGTATCGTTATTGGATCCATCTTTGCCGAAAGTTGCCGAATGGATGGATGAGCTGGTGATTTGTGTCCCGACGTTCATAAGCGATTTAGTAACAAATACATCGTCCCAATAAGTAGTTCCAACGTTCGCCCCACCTGAATAAAGAAGTACCGTTACATAGGCAGTGCCTGCCGGCGCTACACCCGTCGTCTTCAAATAGGTCCAATCGCTTACCGGTGTGCTCTTCGTTGAGTAAGCAGCGCCCAGATAGGATTTAGAACTGTTCCAAAATCTCACGTATAGATCAGCAGCCCCGCTATCGATGTAGGCCCTAGCATAGGAAACATATGTGGTTCCAGCCAGCGCCGGAAGGTAATCGCTTTCGGTTCCAACGGCGTCCGAGCTTGTTGTATCGACAATTTTAAGACTTTTAGTACCGGTATACGTTTGAGTTGTGGAAGAGGAAATGCCGCCAGTTCCGTACTTTTGCGTCCATGAGGTCGTTCCGGACTCGAAGCTGTAGTTGGGTATTAATAAATCAGCCGCAAACGCGGGGGTGATCCAGACCAATGTGGCAAACAAACTACATAATAAGCTTGCGGTCAATGTCTTTGCGATCCCTTTTACTCGGTTCATAAAAAAACACCTCCATTTAGTTTCAACAATGTGATTCCTTGATACTCCGGTATAATTATTTTCCGGATAGCGACCGTCCGATGTGTCCTAGTAACCTGCCAGACGTGCCGTGTCAGTACCATTTGTTTCAACTTCGAACGCGTACAGGAGTCTCCTTACTACGGCAGCAGATCCACCTTCACGTCTTCGAAGCAAATTTTGGCCTTCGATGCGTGTAGACCGAAGATTCCGCGGGAAAGGATCGTAAGTAGTTCAACTTACGATTCCTTGAAACTAAAATGCATAACGGAAAATATCCGTTCCACCGATGTAATATAAATTCCGGAATTCGTCTTCTATTAGTCTGACCTTGCCGTTCGCTGTGCTTTCAATCGTAGTGACGACTTTAGTCGTAGGATGGATTTTGAAGAAGTAGGTTCCCTTGATTACCCCGTAAACATAACCGTCTTTGCCAAGAATCAAAGTTGCATCCGCAATTACGGTAGATGAGGCGGAAGGTGCATAAGACACAGAAGGAAATAAGTTGCTGTTATATACAAATGTGCCCGTGGAAGGATTGTAAATAAACAAGTAGCCCTCCGCCATCATCCAAATGTTGTTGTCTGGGCCGACCATCATTGAAGTAATGGCGGCCAGTCCTGAAACAGGAAGACTGATTGTTGTCGATGTCCCCAGAGCGACATTGTATTTCAATAGTTTCGCGCTGGTCTCGGATGGCGCTATTCCAAGTCCACCCGAGATGGAAGAGCCACCGTAGATATAGCCATCTTTATATGCAAGCGAGATAATGCTCTGATTGTTGACGAGATTCCGCTTTACCGTATGAACGCCTGTCGAAGGATCATAAATGGTGAGCGCACCGCCGAGCTTGCCGTACAATGGTACTGTCCCAATAAACAATTTTTCGTTCGCGCTGATCAAACTGACGGGACGATCCTGATCATCACCCTCCAGATCGAACAGCTTGACCGGACTCGTCCCCATGGACCACGGCAGGGAAGGATCTTGTTCGAAGATCTCCGCAGAAGGATATACTCCGTAGTAGATTTTTCCATTGAGAGTCGTCATGCCTTCTGCTTGCCCTATTCCACGTTCGATATCGATCTGATCCGAGCGCATGGATGTATAGATACCGGTCCCTCCGGTAAGGAACCCGCTAGTATATATTTTATTGTCCGGGCTCTTAACGATGTTCTGGAGAGTGGACGGCGATTCCGGAATACCAGTAACATAATTGGAGGTATTCAAGCCAGTTTGAAAGTTATATTTGGTAACACTAATGTTGCCCATTTTGTTGGCGATCCCCATCAATGTTACGCCGGGATAATTGGTTTGATCCGCCAACTGAATGAATCCGAAATCATGAGTATTCGGAAAAGGAACACCAAGCGAGGTTGTGGTTTTGCTGGCGTAATCATAGGTGTAAAGCACATTGTCTTTGCTGAAGTAAGAAATCCCACCTTGCGCCTTCGACATAATATTGGAGGTGACTCGGTCAATCTCTGCTTCTTGGGTCACGCTCCCGCCAGTCAGATCAAAGACGATTGTTTTGAAGCTGGGTAGCAGCCTGGCGAACAATTTTCCGCCCTCTATATCAAGATTATTTACAAATTCCTCTGACATATAGCTAGAAGGCAATACATTGGTTCGAATTCCTGTAGCGACGTTATATTTAATCAGATGGGCATGTGCCCCAATTCCTGCGAAGACGTTGTTATTCGTTGGATCATAAGCTACGCTGCGAACATAGCTTTCTCCGGTGACCAGAGGACTTGGACCGAGCTGCGAAAAACCGGATCCAGGAGTATACTTCATAAGTTTAGCATTCGGGAAAGACCCCATATAGACAGAACCCGATGCGCCCGGGGCAACGCTCCACAGAAACGATTGTCCGCCTGCCTGACCGAGGTCGACTACGCTGGAGGCTCCCGGTGTATATTGGAACAGCTTCCCCCCGTTATACGTGCCTACATATATTTTGCCGTCAGTAGCTCGAGTGATTGCCCAACCTCCTCCTGCACCTGGAAGAGTATAGGTTGTCGCGACTAAGTTATTTACATTGATCACTGCCAATCGAGCATTGACTCCGGTAGCTCCGTCCACTACGGCATAGATCACATCGTTATTAGAACCGTCCTTGCCGAATATCGCAGAATGAATGGAAGCGCTTGTAACTTGCGTGCCCACTTTCATCAGTGATTTGGTAATGAAAACATCATCCCAGTAAACGGTACCAACGTTGGCTCCACTTGAGTACAATAATGCAGTCACGTACGCGGTGCCGGCAGGCGCTTCCCCCGACGCCTTCAGGTAGGTCCATTCGTCCACGGGGGTGCTTTTGCTTACGTAGGTTGTACTCAGATAAGTCTTCGAGCTATTCCAGAATCTTAAATATAGATCTGCGGAGCCTGATTTAATATATGCTCTCGCGAATGTCACATAGGTTGTTCCCGCCGTAGCCGGCATGTAGTCGCTCTCAATTCCATAGGGCCCTGAACTGTTGCCGTCAACGATTTTCAGGCTGTTGCTTTCTGTGAAAGCCTCATCGCTGGAAACGCTAATACCACCCGAGCCGTACTTTTGGGTCCAGGAGCTTAACCCGAATTCGAAGCTGTAGTTCGGAACAAGCAAATCGGCTGCAGCCGCCTGGAAATGGGGGAATACCATCGCTAATATAAACAAAGTTACACTGACCGATACGGTCTTAAACACTACTCTTATTCGTTTCATAAATAACCTCCGATCCAATTTGGTATAACGTTCTACTACAAATCTGGTGCATGCTCCTTTTTTTGAGTGTAGTGCTTGACCCAGTTCATTAAATGATAATGCAAACCCTCCTTTGGTTATTTCTAGAAACGTATGCGCTTTCATTTCTGAGTTTATCTGCCTTTCACTGGAAAGTTTGATGAAAGGCTACAGACAAGATTATATTCCTGCGGGTTATATATTCAAGAATGCATTTTCGTAAGCATTACAATTTTCCGCATCGGGGTACTATCGATTGTGGATTTTACTGTAACAGAAGGACTTCGTTCGTGTAGAAATTGAACAAGATGCGAAAATCGGCGGTTGAGGGCTGGAAGTTTGCCGCAGCATCAGTCTACAAGGAGAGTTGAAAAGCCAGAGGAGTCTGTGCAGAAATTCGACCCAGAAAGACAGTTTCATTTCTTGATCCGTTATATTATGGAAATAGATAATAAATAATCATAGCATGTTTATGCTGATAAAGAGTATGATTCCGGGCAAAAGAGAAATTGATCATTATCTACCTATTTATCATTTTCTACACCACTGAAACCCTTGATATGATTGGTTTTTTTAAGAATATTACAGATTGAATATGGCTTTAATTATAATGGTGAAAACGCTTTATTTACAAACATGAAATGGGCAAATAGAATGTGAACTGTCAGGTGCGTCATCTGAAAGTGAGAATTTAGAAACTTAGAAAGAGAGGTTAGCAGGTTCGGTATTGTAGTGGATTAGATATGTTGAAAAAGTTAAATAATTGGGAGGGAAAAAAATGTCGAGAAGTTTTTTTAGAATTACATTAATTCTGTCATTAGTTATCACCATCTTAGCCGCTTGCAGCGGGAAAACAAACGAAAATGCAACAAACACAACAACAAACACAGATGCACCAAGCGATAAACCTGCTGCAACAGAAGATCTTACTAATAAGTATGGTGACACTGGTGGATTAAAGCTTCCATTGGTAGATAAGCCTACAACAATCAACTGGATGCTGGTAAGCGAAAATCCAGCGAACGACAAATTGATTGCCAAAGAAATTGAAAAACGTACAGGGATTACACTTAATATAATAACAACTCCATCAGCGACATTCCAGGACAAGTTAAGAGTAACCATGGCTTCAGGGAAGCTTCCCGATATTTTCCATGGTATTACGCCTTCGGAATTGAAAAAGTTGGGGCAACAAAAAGCAGTAGTCGCAATCAATGATTACTTGGATATCCTTCCAAATTTCAAAAAATTGTATATTGAACAAAATGATTGGGTTGTGAAGTCATTTGGCGATGAGAATGGAAAGATGTATTCTTGGCCCATTTACAATATGAATCGTGATGTAAATCATGGATTTTTGTATAGAAAAGACATTTTCGAAAAAAACAATATCCCTGAATGGACGGATACAGATGGATTTTATCAAGCTCTTAAAAAATTAAAAGAGATTTACCCGGCTTCTTATCCGTTCGCTTCCAGTCGTAAAGCCAATATTTTTAAAGACATTGCTTATGGATGGGGAATCGGTGGATTGGATTATCCTATGTATTATGACGAAACCACAAAAACATGGAAATTTGCACCCACTCAACCTGAGAACAAAGAAATGTTGACTTTCATGAAAAAACTTTATAACGAAGGCTTGATTGATCCTGAATTTTTAACGGACACACCCGATTCATGGACTTCCAAGATGACAACGGATAAAGCCTTTGTCACATTCGACTGGATCGGCCGCTTGGATTTATTCTACAATCAAGTGAAATCACAAATTCCTGATTTCAACCTGCGCTACGCTAATCCCGTGGGGCCGACAGGTAATATCAGAACACTGCCGAAAATTGATGCAAACTGGAGCATTACAGTAGCGAACAATGAAAATAAAGAAGCCGCATTGAAGCTGCTTGATTACCTTACCAGTCCTTCTGGTGCTGCATTAGTTACATTAGGTGTCGAGGGAGAAACATTCAATTTCGACGCAAACGGCAAACCGGTTTATCCTGAATTGGAGGATGTACCTTTAGTTGATATTAAAGTATTGGAAGATCGTTATGGGCTATGGCTGGAAGGCATGTACCTAAACCCTGACAGACGCAGTGTGTACTATAACTATACTGAGAAGGAACAAGAGGCACAGGACAAAATTCTTTCAGCAAAAAAATTCGAGCCCTTGGACCCGGTTTTGAATTTTACGGATGCAGAAACGGCAACAATTGCGGAGCTCCAAACATCGCTTCAGAAAGCTGCAGAAGAGTTTAATACGAAATTTGTACTTGACAAGACTTACGGGGACCAACAGTGGGAGGCATGGCTAAAGAATGCTGATAAACTCGGTGCCAGCAAATTAGCGGAAATATTCAATGTGGCTCAAGAACGCTTTGATACGGTCCAATAGTTTTACGATAACATAATAGTGGTAAGGCTACTCGGATGATTCCCATCCGAGTGTCCTTATCTAAGATAGGAGTAAAAGCAATGATCAAGCACATGAAACGGGACAAACAACTATTGATTCTCTTCATTCCTTGCATACTATTCTATATCATTTTTCGTTATGGACCCCTGTATGGTCTGATTATTGCCTTTAAAGACTACAGTGTATTCACAGGGATTATAGATAGTCCATGGGTAGGGCTGAAGCATTTTAATCGCTTTTTTTTGAGTCAGGATTTCTTTATGCTATTCAAAAATACACTATTGCTTGGATTTTTTTCTTTGGTTTTCGGGTTTCCCTTTCCGATTATATTAGCGATTATGCTCAATGAAATCAGGGTACACTGGTTTAAAAAAATTATACAAACAGCTAGCTATCTACCAACGTTTTTGTCTGTTGTTATTATCAGCAGTATGATTATCGACTTTCTTTCACCGAATAACGGTTTGATTAACCAGTTCATATCTCTTCTCGGATTTGAGAAAAAGTACTTTCTGATTGATCCCGATTGGTTTCGACCCATTTATGTTATTTCTGACATCTGGTCCAGTATGGGCTATGAAGCCATTATATTCTTAGCAGCTATTGCCAGTATTAGTCCAACTCTATATGAGGCAGCCAAGGTGGATGGATGCAGCAGATTCCAAATGATGCGTCATATTACACTTCCAGGCATTCTGCCTACCATCCTTATCATCTTCATTCTAAAAACAGGATCGATGATTCGTATCGGTTACGAGAAGGTATTACTTCTTTACAATGCGATGACTTATGATGTAGCGGATGTCTTTTCCACCTTTGTGTACCGGAAAGGCTTGCTCGAATCGAATTATAGCTACGGAGCAGCAGTAGGCATGTTTGAAGCTGTAGTCGCCATGGTGATGTTAATCGGAGCTAATTCGATAAGCAAAAGGCTTGGGGGCGGAGGAATATGGTAGGGATACGCAAATTATCTTTTTTTGATATGATAAACTATTTATTTTTAATAGGTATTGCCCTTGCAACCGTTTATCCGATAGTCTATATTACAGCGGTATCATTTAGCGATACATCCTATATTGTTCAAGGAAAAGTGTTTCTATTTCCAAAAGGGTTTAATATTGAAGCATATAAAGAGGTTTTATTGGATAATAAAATCCCAAGGGCCTATCTAAATACTGTTTATTACACTGTTTTGGGTACATTTATCAATCTATTGTTCACCTCTATTGCTGCTTATCCATTGTCGCAAAGAAATTTTTTCGGTCGTAAAATATGGATGCCTGCCATTGTCGTGACTATGTTTCTTCAGCCAGGCATTATCCCCAATTTCCTTATTGTACAGAAGCTTGGACTCTTAGACAGCGTGTGGGCTTTGGTTATCCCCAATGCGATTTGGACCTTTGAATTAATTATTCTAATTAGTTTTTATGAAAGCGTGTCCAAACAAATTCGCGAAGCTGCACTCATTGATGGTGCATCCGAATACCGAATCTTATTTAATATGGTGATTCCGCTTTCCAAGCCGGCGCTTGCCTCCATTGGCCTGTTTTACTTTGTCGGCCATTGGAATAGCTTCTTTCTTCCGATGATTTATTTAACAGATCAAACCTTGTATCCGTTGCAGGTAGTCTTAAGAGGCATGCTAATATTTAACGAGGGCAATGGCTCCAGCCTTGTCGATTCAGCTGCATTGGCACCTCAGGCAATGAAGAACGCGACGATTGTTCTGTCGATGATTCCCGTATTGATGATTTACCCGTTTGCGCAGAAATATTTTGCCAAGGGTGTGATGCTGGGGTCCGAGAAGGGATAAGGATCCAGCCATTGCTTGAGTTGGTCACCTATCATGATGAACAAGGAGATGACTAACCGGATGAAACGTATGTTTACTAATCTAGGTTTATTGCAAATATTTTTTTCGTTGATGTTAGTCATCTCTATCATGTTTGGGTCTACTTATTATGTCTATAAAAACTCGATCTCTGGAATCTATGAAAAAGTCAGTCAAAATAATAACCTTGTCGTTAAATCGATTGTACAATCTTTTGATAACAGCTTCAAATCGGTAAATAACTTGATTTATTCGATTCATGGCCTGCCACCATACGATAATTTAGTATTTCCTGAGGATGACCTTACCGACATGAGCAAGGTCTACGATTTAGTGGAAAATCTCTCCACCCTGGTTTCTTCTCTCGATTATATTGAGGAAGTCCTCGTCTATTACGACAACGCGAATTTGGCAATTACCTCAAAAGGAACGAGTAGCTTCCCCTTTTTTTTCAACAACCTATATAAACATCAGTTATATAATGCCGATTATTGGAAAGCTTATTTGCTCAGCAAGCACTCCTTTAAAATCTTCCCGGCAGAAACCTTCAGGATTTCATCGGAGTTTAATCAGCAAGTTTGGAATAAAAAACTGTTGGTCGTTGTTGATGGAAATAAGGCACGGCTGTCCAATAAGAACGTAATGATTCTCATGAATGTTGAGAAATTAATGAAGCATGTGAATCAAAAATCGATGATACCGGGTGCATCTTTGATTGTCCTTGATCAAGATCGCAATATTATTCACAGTACGGAGGAGACCTTAGATCTAATGGAGGTTTTGAATGACGTTTATTTCAATGCCTCTCAGGAAGCGTCTTTAACTCGCGAAGATTACGAATACAACTTCTATAAGTCGGAATATAACGGTTTTATTTATATCGACAAGGTACCCTACCAATTCCAGAATATTGATTCTGTTGCCACAGCCAATTATAGGATCATGCTGACTGCTATAATCAGTGCGATCGTTTTATCCTTTTTTCTCAGTATTTATTTAAATAACCCAGTCAAGAATATTCTCCGGCTGCTTGGCGGCGGAAATAGCAATGGCAATGACTTTCGTAAAATTCACAGTGGGATCGTGAAGATTCAAATGGACAATGAATCATATAAAAATCAGCTGTCCTTTGTTGAATCAGAGCTGCGTAGAGGGGTTTTTCTCCAAGCCTTGGATGAATATGCCCACACGAAGGAACATAGCATTCAAATGCAGCACTACTACCCCGATTTTTTTCGCCACAAATGTTTTGTTATGGCTGCTCTACAATTAAATCAAATAGATAATGAACAAAGTCTTTCTTTAACGGTTGAAGAAATTGTCGAAATGATTCAGCGCGCTTTTAAGCGTGACAAGCTTGATGCGAACGTGTTTCATGTGAAAAATTTGCAGTTTCTAGTAGTCATGGGATTGGAACAAGTAAGCGTTAGAGAAAAGCTTATTAAACGTTTGCGTTCCTCCGTAACACTTTCAGAAAGCGAAGAGCTGCTGGGATTTTCAGTATGGGTTTGTATAAGCAAAGTGTACACCTCGGAAATTGATAATTTTAAACGTGCCTACTGGGATGTTATGAATGGCAGGATGTATCGGAATGTCAATGACGATGTCAATGTGATCGATGTTGAAGACATCCAGTTTAAATGGGATATTTACTATCCATTTGAGCACATGGAGAAGCTTGCGAATTATATATTGAATCGGAAAATAACAGAAGCTATTCATATGATTAAAGAAATTATGCAGGAAAACGCCGAGCGGAATATCCACCATCACCAGCTGGTCCATATCGCTAAAACCATGTTTTTTTACATGCTCAGACATGCGGGAGGATCAGCTAACGTAAACAATGAATTATATAAGCTTGAAATCAACTTTTTCCAGAAGATAGAAGACGCTCTTAGCTATAGAGATGTTGAAAATGCGCTCATAGTGGTGACGAAGTATATCGGAAATCAAAATAAACCTGAGTTTAAAAATAAATTAAATCCGGCATTCGTCTCGCAATATATTGAATTGCACTATATGGAAAATTTATATTTGGATGATATCGCAGAAGTGCTGGAAACGTCGCCGAAATATTTTTCAAACTATTTTAAAAAGACGTTTGGCATTAATTATGTCGAATATCTCAATAAAGTGAGATTATCGCATGCAAGAGAATTGCTTAGAGATACAAATGCATCGATTGCTGAAGTCGGAGAAAAAACGGGATATCAGAATGCGTCCACGTTCACAACCACATTTAAGAAATATTATGGGATTTCCCCAAGTGAATATAGAAAGCATAGTGACGTAACTTTAGGGATGAAATAAAGATGAAAGCGATAGCTGCGCAACATGGAGAGATTCTAATTACCGAGTTGAGCAAACCCGAGCTGCCAGCTGGACATGTACTGGTTCGCACTGAATATTCGGCCATAAGCCCTGGAACAGAAATAGGCAGGCACGTTCAAGATTAATAATCCTACTCGTAATCCTCATCTGCGTGTTCTTTAGCGGCTGCTCAAACAGAGAAAATAATGAAACGATTCCTTCTGAGAAATACGGTGCTCCTATTAGCGATGATGCACGATCACTCCTTTCGGTAAACGCCGGGAGCCTCTCGATTCTAACGGCTCGCGATTGATTCACTCTTTCAGTTGGGGGCGCTCAGCTTGTTGAATACAGGGTTTATAACCGTGGAGAAGGGACAATAAATATTGGAACATACATTCCAAAGTGAGGAAAGGTTGACTGTTATGGCATATACACATCTTCAATCTTGGTATAATAAACCAAGAGAGTTATCAACTGTTGAAAAAGAATGGTTAGAACGGCTTTTGGACCACACGTTAACTGATAGGGAAATATTACAGAAACAATTAATGCATTCTAAAGTGATAGGGGAGTGTATGTGTGGTTGTAAGTCAATAAATATAAAAATAGAATCGGTTGCACAAAGTTACCCATATCCTGAACGGATTCCTGTTGAAATGACAGTATACGAATCAGGGAAAGCCCCGATAATGATTTTATTACACGTAGTAAATGGATATATTAACGAATTAGAAGTATTAAGAGCTGACTCAACCCCAATTATTGGTAATATTGATTTATCAAACACGGAAGTTTTGGTTAACATTCAATAATTTTATGCAACCACATGTGATATACTCCATGTGGTTTCTTTAGGTACTCTGTGTCTCTTTCAACGCCCAAGCTATAGCCTTGTCACTTCATAACAGGCTGGCAAACCCATATGAAAAGGCATTCTGATGAGTGGAAAGTTCAAGAGACAGTTACTTGATGCATACGACCTTGCTTGCAATAGTGCTGCTGCTGCAATTGTCATGAATTATGACTATGATCTTTACGGTAAGTTGAGTAAAATCACATATCCCGATAACGGCTTTGTGGAATACACATATGATTATTTGGATCGAATGAAAACATACAAGTACCAACAACTGGTTTCCAGTTATCTATTCATAATCAACAGCTAGCAGATACTATAAATGCGGGACGTGTACTCACTACTTATATCACTGTAAAATAATAATTCGGAAGGGGGATCAAAGCATTGAGTGAATACCGATTTATTTCCAAACAAGATTCTTATAATATTTGTGAACTAATTAAAGAAGCAATGATAAATGAGTTCAAAATAGCTGAAGATGAAGCGATAGGTAGAATGAATAGATTGTGGGGTAAATACTCAAGTCCAATTGATGAAGATGAGGATTTCCTGAATCTTGAAACACCACAGGATTGGGCATACATTATCTACTATGGTGAAGATTCTCAGTGGTGGAATAAGAGTAAGGATTTAACACCGCGTCCATATCCCTGATAGAGTAAGGGTGCTAATAATTTCTATGCGAAAAATCACATGCGAGTGTAACAATGAACTGTAACCTCATTTATGGACAATGTTAAAAACGGTATTGAAGCTTTAAGCAGCTAGGAGATGACTTCTGAATTCATCAGGAGTCATCTTTTTTAGTGTCCACTGATAGCGTTCGGAATTGTAGTGGATCACATACTCATTGACCCGTAGACGCAGCTCTTTAAGAGATTTACTGTCCTTGTAGTCAAGCTCATCCTTCATATGACCAAAGAATGTCTCCATGGACGCATTATCCCAGCAGTTCCCTTTACGAGACATCGACTGCTTAAACCCAGCTTCGGCGATAAGGAGGCGGGTTTTCGGGTGCGTGTAGTGCATACCCTGGTCAGAATGGAAGATGGCATCGGGATGAATATTTCCATCCAATCGTTTGAGTAGGCGAGCTATTGTCCGTTCAACCAAGGATAGCTCCAACGTTGAAGATAGATAGTGTGCCAGAATCTGCTTCGTAGCACCGTCCTTCACACAAGAAAGATATGCCCACTGACCGTTGCCATATCGAATGTAGGTGATGTCTGTAAGGAAGACCTTCTCTGGTTCGCCTTGATCAAACTTGCGCTCCAGAACAGTAGGACAGGTACGATGTTCTTGCGTAGCTTTAGCCATCTTGCGATAGGGATTGGCTTGCCGGATCGTAGCTACTAACCCAAACTTGCGCATGATACGACGAATCTTTTTATGATTCATGACAATGCCATTACATTTCTCTAGCCTCATTTTGATAACCAGTGCGCCTGCTTTCCCGTTTAACGCTTCAAAATGCTCCTTTATCAGGTGGAAGTCGGATTGATCGGCTGTATCGCGCAATTGACGCATTTCTTCAGCGCCGCACCAACGGTAATAGCCGCTCGCACTTACTTCGGCTATTTGACATAGGTAACGTGTTAAACGTCGTAAGTCATGCTTACGAATCGTCTGATTAATGAGCTGGAAGCGCTCGGAAGGCTTCAACTCCTTACTGCTTCGCCTTTCGAGCGCTTCTAGCTTTTTTAGGAGCTCGTTCTCCGCTTCGAGAAGTTTAATCCGAGCTTCTGCTTGCTTCAGTTTCTCTTCTGCTGACGCTTCTCTCTTTGATCGTTTGCCTGTGCTTCCAATGCCTCTGCGCTCTTCTAGCAAGCCATCCTCACCATACTTAGCATAGGTCTCCCTCCAGCGATAGAGGCTTTCCGTAGGTGTTCTCTGATCGACGAGTTCAATACTAAAGCCTGCTTTCAAGAAAATCTACATTGGCGGCTCTCCCGCTTGGTTAGATTGCACGGCAGCAAGTTTAAAACCTGGAGCATACGAGATATTCCTCCCTGAGATGCGGCTTACGTTCGGATTGGACTCCAACAATCTGATCTCTGCTTCAGTAAATCCTGTTCTGATTTTTCTCATGATGTTCATTCCCCGTATTTTCTCGATAGTATGATTAAAACACAAAAACCCGCAAGAGGTTACTTTTTTTAAGTGTCCATCTTACGGGTTACAGTTCAACAACTCCATGTGGTTTTTTCTTTTTGTAAACCTCACCCAGTGCTGAACCAATCGGGCGGCTAAGTTAAATCAAACTTAACCATCGTTTGTTCTGTACAATATGTTATCAATATGGATGTAATACCCTCCCTAATCTTTGAGTCACTTCAGAAAGGGACATTCTGCTGCAATAAGCGACATCTGCGGCAAGTAGCAGGATATTGCCGAGTATGACAAGAAGTTGGGTTACAAAAAATGTAAAGAAGCTGGTGAGCGATCATCAGCTTCTATTTTTACGTTTCAATTTATTTATCACGGTAATTCGGTTCTTTAAGATCATTTGCTTATTCGAATCCATCAACTTATCAACTTCTCGTTCATTTTAGATTTTGTCCAAGAGCACTACAATTTCAAAGGAGCTGGCGAAGTTGAATTGCTGCTGACCGAAGCAATCAAACTACCGGTAATTCCCCAAAAGAACGACAGGAACCAGCATGACGGTATTCCGCCCGTCCAGGGTCAGCTCGATAACGAAGCGGTTCGTGCCATGCGGGCAGGCCAGCGACAACTCGAACGAAATGCCCCGGGTCGTGTCGGGATAGATGACGGAGAACAGCTTCGTCGTCCCCGCCGGCGACAGCGTGAATCCCTCGGGACCGTACCAGCGGATGTTGAGAATATCCGATATTTTATAATGGTTGCGGACGACCAGACGAATCGTCTTCGGTACTCCCGCCTGGATGACAGCTCCTTCTTCGCCATAATCCACGATAATTTCGAAGAAATCGAACCGGAATGCGGTTCCCGCTGACCGCTCGTAGATCGATAGGAACTCGCCGTTGTCATGAAGCGATGCCGCCTGCAGATCCGAAAGCTGTGTCGGTTCGTCCGCCGACAGAGTAAGCGGGCTCGGTTTGCCGGGCATCACACGCTTGGCGACGGCCGTGACCCGATCCGTCAATTGATGGATATCGGCAGGCAGCTGATCGCCGTAAACCCCCAGCTCCCCGAGGTTCAGACAGGCGGTCTTGATGCCGGTGCCGATCGGCTCGATCCAGCGTTCGGGAATCGCCTCCAGGCCGTACAGGATGCCCAGCAACGATCCCAGGGTCGCGGCCGTGCAGTCCGTATCTTCCCCGCAATTGACCGCCGTACAGAGCGTCTTGTCGAAATCGCCTTCCCCGTAGAGTAGGCCGAGAATGACAATCCCCAGGTTGGAAGGCGCATCCCAGCCCGGCACGCCATCCTTGAACCCTTTCTCCTCATCCTCAGGGGAAATGCCCGCCCAGACGGCGTATTTGCCCCGGTGATGGCGCAGCAGCTCGTCCCGGGCTTCTTCCCATGTCAGGCCCTGGCGGAAGGAATGGATCGCTTGCCGGATCGCGAGCGCGACGCCGCAGTTGTCCGGGATGTAGGACAAGCCGACCGAGATCAGAGTATCGATATTCCGCTCGACGAAAGCGGCGCTCTCAAGAGCGGCGCAGAACACTTCCGCATATACGCCCTCCCCGTTGCCGTGATCGATGATGGCATCCTCGTAAGCGTATCGTGCGGCCAGACCGGGATTGCCCGGAGCGATGCACGCCCATATCTCGGAGCGGATAAATGCGCCGTTGCTATGTTTGAACACATTGCCTGCGGTCCCGCTCAGAGGAGGCATCAGTCCCGCCCGCATATTCACCTTGGCGATACCGTATTCGGCCCAGTGGGGTGTGACGTAGTGGAGCCAATATTCGCCGAGCAGCCGCGCGTCCACGTCGATGCCCTTCTCTTCGAGAGCGATCAACCACAGCAGCTGAATATCAAGATCGTCGTTGGGCACAGGGCTGCCGTCGAGCTGCTGCGTGTAGAATGAAACGCGGTTGAACTGCCGCTTGAATTCAAAAGGAGCGCCGAGCGTTCCGCCGATATTTTTCCCCATCCAACAGCCGAGCACCTTGTTCCGGTAATCCGTTTCGTTCAATATCATGCCTGTCATCCTCTCTGCAAAAAACGTTCAGTAAAATCGTTCCATCCGATTATAGCACCGGCGTTTCCTCTGGAAATATCGATATTTTCGTCAGTTTGTATCGGAAAATGAAGAAGTTTCCCCTCCGCGGGGTTGCCGCGTCCGCTGCGGGAAGGAAACGGCGGGAATTTGTCGAAAAGGGACACAAACGCCGCGGAGCCTGTGCGGCAAAATGATCCGGCGCGGAAGCGGTCCATTCCAGGGTCGCAGCCGATTGTGCCCTAAACGTTCCCCAATTCGACAAGGCGGTGATTGCGGTGTATAACATGCTGATTGTAGACGATGAAGAAGAAATCCGCAGAGGGCTTGAGGCCCACGATTGGGAAGGAATGGGCATTCGCGCAGCCGGGAGCTGCGAGAACGGCTTGATTGCCTGTCAGCGATTGTTCAGCGAGCCAGCGGATATTTTACTCACCGATATCCGGATGCCCTTCATGGACGGCTTTGAGCTGATTCACCAAATCGTTCAACGGTTTCCTTATATGAAAATTGTCATTCTGTCCGGTTACAACGATTTTCAGTACGCCCGCCAAGGGATACGGTACGGCGTCTCCGATTATTTGCTCAAGCCGGTAAGCAGGGCGGACATTGACGAAACGTTCGGACGGATTGTACGCGAGCTGGACGACAAGCGGCTGATCGAGATCCGGACGGCGGCCCTGGAACGAAAAGCGAAGCTTTCTGCGCATTTTCTGCGCCAGCGTTTCATGCAGCGGCTGCTTTTCCAGCGATTGACACAGGATGAAATCGAGGAAGGCTGCTCGGAGAGCGAGATGATGCCGGAGGGCGGGCGTTACGCCGTCTGGATGCTGCGGATCGACCGCAGGGAGGAGCAGCCCCATTATTATTCAGACCGCGTGTGGGACTTGATCCTGTTTGCGCTCAGCAATATTTTGACAGAGATGTGGGATGGGGCGGGACATGGCTATCACTGGATCGATCCGGTCACGGGAAGATGCAGTTTATTATGCGCTGACCGCAGCCTTCTGGACAAATCGGAAGCGGGAACATCGATGGAGGCGGAAAAAGCGGCGGCTGCCATTGCGGAGAATATAAAGCGTTTTCAGGGACTGATTATGTCGACGGTCTCCTACGGCATCGGACCCATCGTTAGCGATCTCGCGCAGGTTCATCTGTCCCGCCGTACCGTTAACGATGCTCTGAGCGCGGAAACGGGCAAAGGAGCTTCGCTTGTTGTACCTTTGGTTCTGTCACAGGGGCGGGAGAGCGAGCTTGCTCATTCTGCCGACAACGGATGGGGTATTCCTGTGAGAGAGGCTGCCTCAGCCAGCATGATTGAAGATGCGAAGCGGTTTATCGACGCCAATTTCGAACGGTCCATTTCGCTGCAGGACGTAGCGGAGCATATTCATTGCAATCCCAACTATTTGAGCTCGCTGTTTCGCAAAACAACGGGGAAAAACTACATTCACTATTTGACGACCCGCCGGATGGAGCGGGCGGTCCAGCTGCTGCGGCATTCCTCGTTCAAGGTCTACGAAATATCGGAGATGGTCGGCTACTCCACGCCTGCCTATTTCGTCGATCTGTTCCGCAAGCACAACGGGCATACGCCGCATGAATTCCGATCCATGCAAGGGAATGCGGAGGAGGGGGAGCATTGAATTGGACCCATCGGAAACGGATCATCGCGGCAGCCGTCGGGCTCTCGCTGTGCACCCAAATCGTCCTGGTTGTTATGGGGATACTGGGGGCTCAGCGGATGGACCGCGATATCGAGGACCAGACCCGTGCCAAGCTGCTCGATTCCGCCAGCCACAATGTTGCGACCTATTTCAATCAATTGACCTCCATGCTCAGTTTTCTGCAGTCCAGCGAGCTGGGCGAATACGCCCAATCCTATTTGGGGTTTCAGGATGCCGAATCCGTCGCCAGGCACACGGATAAAGCGAACGCTGTGCTGGAGCAAATCCGCATATCCGACAGCCTTATCGATACGATCTATATTCTGGGCAATTTCACGTTTCAGAAAAGCGTCGTTATCCGCTCGGGCCAGGACCGGATGTCGGACGAATCCGCACCGACCATCGACGACCTGACCTCCTCCAATCTGCTTCCGATTCTGCAGTATACGAGAAATCGGCCTGTTGTATTTGCGCCCGGCGATCTGACGGGCCGCCTTCAAATTTCTCCGGCGATGTCGCCGGGGCAGGCGGCGGATATCCGCAAGCTGGCGCAAACCCTGGAGGGCCGCGTCATCCTGAACGGGGGAGTTTTCGAGAGTACGCCAAAATCGTTTGTCGTAATAATGGTTTTGAAGGAGAACCTGCTTGGCTCACTGGTCCATGCCGATTCCAATGCCTCGTTCGCCTTAACGGATCACGAGGGGCGCAGCATCGGCCGCACCCCGCCGCTCGCTGGCGGCGATGTCGCGCTTCTGGAGAAAACGATCGATGTTTCCGGCATGAAGCTGACGATGTATACGCATAGAAGAGCGGAGATGGAATCCAATAAAGAGAGTTTCTTGCTAAAATATGTGATCTTCTTCGTTGTTGTCGCGATTATGACCTTCGTCGTCACCTTGCTCTTCTCGCATTATCTGATCCTGCCGTTCCGCAAGCTGTCGCACCGGATGACAAAGCAGCATTTGCTGTTTCCGCTGCAGTATTTGCGCAAGGACGACGGGAGGAAGCGTCTGCTGCCCCCGCTTTCCCTGCAGAAAAAGCTGGTTGTTTTATTTTTCGCCGCCGTATGTTTTCCGGCCGTTTCCTCCGGTTTTGCCTATCATCAATTTCTGAGCGCCTTCGCGGTTCAGCAAATGAAGCCGGCCTTCGATCCATATGCGGACCAGGTCGGGCTGAATATTCGCCGTCAGGCTGTAATCTACGAGGATCTGATCCGGAAATTGTCGCTCAATCAAACGTTTATCCTTCAGCTGATCAATCAGAGCATGGGCGGGGTGTCGGGGCTGCCGCAAGTGCCGGATATTTCGTTTCTCCAGTATTCGGGAATTAATGATTCCTCGTATTTTGTCCTGTACAATCTGCTCGGTACGCGTGTCTACTCCAACCAAAACTCCGAGTCCTTCAATTATCTGTCACTGGACGGAGCAACGAGGGAACGGATCGACGGGGCCAACGGGGCAATCTGGCTCACGAACGGAAAAGATCTTTATAATCAGGCGACCGTCTCCCTCGTCAAAGCCGTGTACGACAACCGCACTCCGTCATCCCGGCCCATCGGATATATCCAGATTGTTTTTGCCCAGTCGGCTTTCCAATCGGTTTTGCCGCAGAATGAGGTCTACACGGCAACCTTGGATGCGGATGGAAATTTGCTTTTTCAAAACGACGCATTCCGGAAGACGGCTGCAAGAGCGGCGGCAGTTAAAGGGACCACGCCGGATGCGCAGCAATTCGCCGGGATGAACGGACTTCGCGGCGTAGCGCATCTTTATATGGACGGGGAATGGAGCTGGAGCACTTATTTGATAGAGTCGACGAATGACGTGGACAAGAAGCAGCAGGAGCTGATCATCAGCTATGCGGGCGTGATTATCGCAAGCGTGGCAATCGCCATGCTGCTCGCTTATGGATTGTCAAGATGGCTGCTTCGTTCGCTGGAGCATCTGAAACTGGCCATGGAGCATCAAATCGAGGAAGTGAAGATGGACCGGCGTATCATTCACGGGGGGACGGGCCGGGACGAGATCGGCGAGCTGATCGACAATTATAACCGGATGCTGGCACGGATTAACGGGCTGATGGAGGAGAATATCCGTATTGCGGAGGAAAACAGTCTCAGCCGGATGAAACAGCAAGAACTGCTGTCGCTCAAAATACAGGCCGAGCTGAACATGCTGCAGCTGCAAATCAATCCCCATTTTCTGTACAACACACTGCAGAGCATTGGCATGCGCTCGCGGGGGGCGGGCGAAGAAGAGGCAAGCTTCATGATCTATGCACTGGCCGATCTGTTTCGCTACAGCATCGGTCAGGAGGGCAATTACGTGACTCTTGAAGAGGAAATCCGGCATACGCGGAACTACATCGCCATCCAGGAATTCCGGTTCAAAAATAAATTCACGGTCGAATGGAACGTTTCCGAAGCCGCGCTTCAATGCCGGACGATCAAATTCATTCTCCAGCCCCTGGTCGAGAACGCCATTACACATGGATTTCTGAACTCAATCCGCAGCGGGACCGTCTGGATCGACGCTTCACTGAACGAGGGCGAGCTGACGCTATCGGTGAGAGACGATGGCATGGGCATTGAGCCGCAGCGGCTGGCTTCAATTACGGAGCAGTGGGAGCACAGCCCGCCAGGCGGGAAGAAAGCGGAAACGGCGGACGCTGGCGGCGGTACCGGTATCGGGCTGAATAATGTATTCCAAAGGCTGCGGCTGCTCTATGACGGGGCAGCAGGGATGGAAATCGAAAGCGAATGGTTCGAGGGAACGGCAATCCGGCTGACGATCCCGCAGACGGAATGAATAAAACGATAGAAAGCGGTGAATTTTGTCACCTTGAGGGCAGGAGGCGCCCTTGCTACAGTTAAGCTAGGAATTGCGGCCGCAGTCCGGATCAACTACGACCAATAGGGGGAGCACAAAATCGTGTCCAAAAAACGAATGTATCCAATCGTGGCGCTGCTGCTGGTTTTCTCGCTGGCGCTTGCCGGCTGCAGCGGCAATAATACGTCGCCTGAGCCCGGCACCGGTACCAATAAGGAAAGAACGGCGTCCGAAGGAGGGACCCAGGCTGGGAAGAAAGTGACGATTCGGATTCATCTGGCCGAAGGGGAAATATCCAAGGAGCAGATTGAATCATTCGAGGCCGAGCATCCGAACATCGACCTGGAGCGGGTCGATACCGATTTCAATAAATTGATGGGCCAGATCGCAGCGGATTCCGACACGACACCGGACATTTTCCGGTTGATGGGAGCCAGCGAATTTCCGTTCTACGCCAGTCGCGGATTTGCCCTTAATCTGCAGCCGTACTTTGATCGCAGCGATTATTTCATAGCGGACGACTTGCTTGACACGACCAATATTTTTCGGTGGGATGGGCAGAGCTCGGGCAAAGGCGATATTTACGGTTTCCCCAAGGATTGGGCGCCGGACTTCAACCTGTTCATCAACAAGAAGCTGTTCGAGGCAGCCGGTATTCCGATTCCAAGCGACAAGGAATCGCTGACCTGGGAGCAGGTAATGGAATACGCGGCGAAGCTGACGGTCAAAGAAGGGGATAAGGTCACGCAGTGGGGCTTGTACGATCCGCTGGCCGGCGGGATTGGGCTTAATCAGGATCTCATGCTTGCGCAGCTTGCCTCTCTCGGTCAATCGCTCTATACCCCCGACAACAACGAAATTGTGCTGGATTCGCCCGAGGCCAAGCGGATCGTCCAATATTGGGTTGATGCGGTGAAAAAACCGGTCGGACCGAGCTCGCTGAACTCCGATGCCGCCAATTTTATCGATTTGTTCTCGCAGAACAAGCTTGGCATGATGATTGTCGGGTACTGGTTCAGCGGTCTGCTGAGAAGCAATGAACTGACGAAAAGTCATCTCGACGATTTTATCATGCTTCCTGCACCCGTCATGAGCGGAGGCAAGCGCGTGGAAGCGACGCGCAGCGGCACAGGCGGCATTATCTACAGCAAAACCAAACATCCGGAGGAAGCCTGGACGGTATTCGAATGGTTCTACGGCGGCAAGCCGGCGGATGAGCGTGCCAAAAGCGGCTGGGGACTGCCCGGCTTCAAGTCCAAGGTCGAGCTCCTTCCAAGGGAAACGAACTTCGACAAGCAAACCTACGCCGTCATTACGGATGATCTGAAGCAGCTCTCCACGCTTCCTTATAATCCGTATATATCGGCTACGGCTTTCAGCACGCTGCTCGACAAATATATGACGCCTGTCTATTTCGACAAAGACACGGTGGACGGCGCGATCGACAAAATCGCGAAAGAAGTGAAAATTCAAATCCGCGAGAACAAGGATATCGTCGGTGTGAAATGACGATGCACAAGGAAGGATGACTGGCTTCTATGGGGAAGGCAGCGCGCAGAGAGAGCCGGGAATTTTATATGCTGGTATTTCCATGGCTCATCGTGTTTTTATTCATGTCTCTCTATCCATTGCTTTACGGGCTTTACTTGAGCTTTACCAATTTTGCGGGGTTCAACTACGGGAATGTGAGATATGTCGGCCTGCGCAACTACAATAATGTTTTTTTGGACAGCGACGCGATGTACGCGCTAGGGCGCTCCTTCGCCATCGGATCTTTGAACGTGCTCTTCAGTACGGTTTTCGGATTCCTGATCGCCGTATTGTTGAACAACAAATTCAAAGCGATCGGTTTCTTCCGGTCGCTTTATTATCTCCCGGCGATTCTGCCGATCACGGCGGTCGGATTGATGTGGAAGCAGCTGTTTGCGACGACAGGCGTGCTGAACGATTTTCTCAGCTGGATCGGCCTTCAGCCGATCAATTGGCTCGGATACGACCATGCCGCAATGTCGCTGCTTATTCTGCTCAGCTGGGGCTGCGGAGGAGGCATCATCATCTATCTGGCCGGCCTTAAGGGCATCTCGCCGGAGCTGTACGAGGCGGCGGCCATCGACGGGGCCGGGGCGTTCAGGCGATTCCGGCTTATCACCATCCCGCTGATGACACCCGTTATCTTTTTCAATCTCGTCTTCGGCATTATCGGCTCTCTGCAGATTTTCGCCCAGGCTACGCTTCTGTCCTCAAACGGAGGATTGATGGGCGTTCCGATCCGGCCGATCTATCTGTATCTGGTTCATACGTTCCAGCAGATTTTCATGTTCCAGCGGTACGCATACGGTCTGGCATTGTTATGGGTGCTTTTTATCATCACGATCCTGCTCACGTTGATCGTGTTTGGCACGAGCCGGCTGTGGGTTCATTATGAATCGGGCGAACGGAGGGGAGGCTGACCATGAACCAACATCCCGCTGCCCGCTTGACCTGGTACGCCGTACTTCTGGTGCTGGCGCTCGTTTTCTCGTTTCCTTTGTACTGGATGGCGGTCAATTCGCTTCAGCCTCTCTTTACAGGCATGACCTGGTTTCCCGTGCGGCCGACGCTTGAGAATTTCCGTCTGGCATTCACCTTGCAGCCGTATTGGACGTTTTTTCGGAATTCATGTATTCTCGCGTTGATTTCCGTAGGCATTCCGATCTTTACGAGCTTCTTCTCCGCCTTCGCCTTCGCGCGGTTGAAGGCCAAGCTCAAGGGCGTATTGTTCATGGTCATCCTGTCGACGATGATGATTCCTCCAACTGTGACGCAAATTCCGCAGCTTGTCCTGTTCAAGCAATATGGACTGCTCGGCACCTATTGGCCGTGGATTATAGGGGGCCTGGGCGGCAGTCCGTTCATCATCTTCCTGTACCGGCAGTTCTTCATGAATGTGCCCAAAGAGCTGGATGAAGCGGCGCGTATCGACGGCTGCTCGACGTTTGCGATCATCTGGCGCATCTATATGCCGATCTCCATTCCGGTCGTTGCGACAGCGGCAATCATGTCCTTCAACACGAGCTGGGGCGGCGATTATCTGGCTCCCTTCATGTTTTTGCAGGAGCGGCAATATCCGCTCTCCACGCAGCTGATGCAGGTCGGCTATATCCTGCCGTCCTCGCCCAATGTGGACCTGTTTCAAGTGAAACAGGCGGCGCTGCTCATCTTCGTCCTGCCGATTCTGATCGTGTTTCTGTTCGGCCAGCGGTTCTTGATCAGCGGCATTATGACAGGTGCGATAAAGTCGTAGCGAAGGCCTCTACCGGAATGGAGGCATGTATCCACAATATCGGGAGGCGAAGGTCAGTTGAAACGAATCGGTGCATGGCTCGCGTTTGGGTTGTTGTTTCTTATGATGATGAACGGCATTGCGCATGCGGATTACGATGCGGATTCCCTGGAGCCGCTGGGGACCCGGGCTGCGGGCACATCCACCGTAGTCTATGACGCCGTCCGAAATGAATACGTTTTTCAGTTCGCCGAATCGGGCGGGGGCGATGTCGTTACGTACAAGCTGCCTCTTAACGATCCCAATGCGCAGAAAGGATTGATCGTCGTTCAGGCGCAATTGAATGACCATGCGGCGGTTTATCCGGTTTATTGGGGCGGGACGCTCTACCGCAATGCCGCGGGAGAGGTACTGCTTCCGTTTCAGCTGGCTTCTGCGGCAACCGTCGCCTGTACGAATTCGCTGACCGGAAGCACGGTAACGATCTCCTGTACGGATACGTACCAGGGTATCTCCACGTCAAAGACAATGACGTATAAGCTGAAGGGACAGACGCTGATCATCGGACTCTCTTCGAGCGGTGCGGGCGGCAGTAATAACTACGCGGGCTTCGCCTTCGACCGGACGAACGCCACTCCGAACGTTGTTCCCAAACGGATGACCTACGCGGAGGACGCGCCGTTCATGATGGTGGACAATGCGTACTTCATGAGCACGGTCGTGGACAAATTCAAGAGCGGCGGGACCTCGTTCGCGGATCAATTCGCCAACTACGCTTCCGATTCTGCCTGGTCGTCCACACGCGTGAACTATGACAAGAACAGTGCGGGAAGCACTAATGCGCTGGCGGAAACGGTATACGTGACGGTCAGCTCCGGCGCGCTGGACACGATCTATGCCACGAGTAAAACAAAATCCGCGCACCGGGACGATCTGACGGACAAAGTCGTCTGGGATTACTGGGGCGTCGGCGCCTACGGGGGCGATCTGCGGCAGCTGGGCGGCGGGATTGTGCAATCCGCTTTGGCCAGGGCCGATTTTCTCAAAAACAATTGGAGGATGGATCATCTGCTGATGATCGATCACCAGTGGCAGCGTCACGATTACGACCGCGGTTTGCCGGAGCATTATCCGGCCAATCCGATGCGCGGTACAGGGGCCGAGGTGCATGATTTAGTCGCCTCGCTGAAGAGCTACGGCTGGAAGTATGCTTTTCATGAGGATTATTGGTACAACTATCCCGTCGCCGCAGAGAACAAATACTGGACTGCCGCCGACCAGACGAAGCTGGCGAAGAACCCGGATGGCTCCTACCGGGACGGATTCCTGCATTCGGTAACGGGCGTGCAATCCTTTGCGATCCGGGCAGAGCGGATGAAGGATTATTCCGCTCTGGAATCCGCCGCGATCCGCACGAACTATGCGCCGAACGCAGCCTATCTGGACGTTAATCCGGCTTATGCGCCCGATTATTTGAAGCAGGTCACGCTGGATGCTTCCGCTGGCGATTCCCGCACGCTGCGGGCGGCTTATAACGGCAATAAATCGCTGTACGACGGAATCCGAACCATCTATGATGCGCCACTGCTCGGGGAAGGAACGAATCAGCTGTTCCGCGGAGATACGGCCTATGCCGGTTATGTCGACGGCGTGGAGAGGGAGGCAGTCGGTCATAAGGATGCGGAGATGATGGTGGATTACGAGCTGAAGACGATCCGCCCGCTCATGGCCAATCAGGGAATGGGTTATCGTTCCCGTTATTTCGGCGCTTCGTATCCGCTCCCGTCCCTTGCGGAGATGGATCACTACCGGGCTATGTCCATCGCTTTCGGACATACGGGCTTCATCGGCGACGAAGGTTATTTCTCGCAGGACATTCTGGATAATCTGGCGGGCAAGGAATATTACCTGATGCAGGCGCTGCAGGAACAATATCTGGATGCTGCCGCAAACGTTGACAGTATTCAATATTGGAACGGCTCGGCTTATCGGACCCTGGACGAGGCGCTTAAGGAAGGGTATGACTTCACGAAAGCGAAGCTCCATATCGCCTATGGCAATGGACTCGAGCTTTATCTCAACTTCGGGACGGCCGACTGGAGCGTCACGGTCAATGGAACGGCGTACACGCTCGATACCAACGGTTGGGTGGCGAGCAATCCGGGACGCTCTTTCCTGGCCTACTCTGCATTGATCGGCGGCCATCGCGTCGACTATGCCGACACCCCCGATTATACAATGGCTGACGGACGCGGCACGGACACCAATTTCGGGACCGTCGCGGCCAAGGGGATGAAAGTGATTGTGAAAAATGCCGGCGATGCCGCTGCGCCGGTCATTACGGATGCCTCCGTCGTCAGCCTCTCGGGCGATTCGGCAGCAATCAGCTGGACGACCGACGAGCCCGCGTCCGCCGAGGCGGATTACGGCGTTACGGCGGCATACGGCAAAAACGAGCCGGCCGTCTTGAATTTCACGAAGCAGCATCAGGTAACGTTGAAGCAGCTGCTGCCCGATACGCGCTATTATGTAAGGGCGCGATCGTACGATATCGCCGGGAATGCGGCGGAAGGTCCCGTATTGACGTTCCGGACCCAGCCTGCCGGCGGCAGCCTCGGGTCGCAATTTTCGCTTACGCAAGGAAACGCCGGTTGGCGGTACAAATATTGGAACGGGACGGCTTATGGAAATCTAAGCTCGAACGGAACGTACTGGTATTTGCCGTCGGATCCCGGAACGCTTATTACGTCTTACAGCATGGAGCCCGGAGCCTCCAATGACGCTGTTCTGCAATGGACGGCGCCAACAACCGGGTGGATCCGGCTGGAAGAGAAAACGCCGGATTCCGCCGACAGCTACAATCTCAATGCGACGGACGGCGTTACGTTGACCATCCTGCACAATGACGAGAAACTATGGGAGGACAGCCAATATCGCTCCAGGAAAAAAGTGAACGGATTCGATCTGACGCGTTACGTCCAGGCGGGCGATAACATCTACATCCGGATGAACAAGAAAAGCAATCCTTATTTCGATGAATTTTTGATCAATCCGGCGATCACTTACATGCCGCAGCCTGCATCGGCATCGGTATCGTTCTCGGAAACCCAGGGAAGCGGCCAGTGGTACTACCGGTATTGGGACGGATTAAAATATGCGGATATGGTCTATACGGCCGCGAATGCCAGATGGAGCGGGGGCGGGGCATGGATCGCGGAGGATTCGTCGGCTCCGTCGACGTCGGCCGATTCCGCCCGGGTCTGGATCGCTTCCGCCAGACAGGAGGTGACGGTCTCCGGCATGGTGAAGAAAAGCGCAGCGGGCGGCGACGGCGTAAGGACGACGATTCTGATCAATGAGATGCCGTTATGGAGTCAGACGATCGGCGCTACCGATACGACCGGGCACGATGCCGCCGTTCGGACATGGGTCGAGCCCGGCGACCGGCTTGTTTTTCGGGTGAACCGGGTCGGAACCGAAGCAGCCGACACCGTGAGCTGGAATCCGCAGATCACGCTCGTTCAGCCGTTTCAATCGCAGGCCGATTTCTCCTCTGTGCAGGGCCATAATCAGTGGTATTACCAGAAATGGGATGGAACAGCCTACACGGATCTGGTATGGGACCCTGCAGCCGGCAGCTATGCCGGCGGCGGATATTTAAAGGCGGACGGCTTGCGGCTCCATCCGGAGAATGGCTACGACGCTGTCCGGAAGTGGGTTGCGAATACGGATGGCATGGTCCGCGTGCGGGGTTATGCGCAAAATCCCGACACGGGCGGAGACGGGGTGACCGTCACGCTGCTCAAGAATGACACCGTCTACTGGAGCCGCAGCATCGGCGGGAGCGATACGAACCGATACGTTATCGACGTACCGGTGACGGTGAAGAAGAACGATGCCGTCTACATTCGGGTCAACAAGAATGTTACCCTGGATTTCGATTCCATTCACGTTGCGACTTCCATCGCATACGAACGGCCCGTCTATCGGGCATCCGACGGCTTCTCCAGCATGCAGGGGAAGGAGCAGTGGCGCTACAAAAGCCTCTCCGGCACGGCATATGGTACGCTGAGCTGGAATCCAGCATATCAGAATTGGATATTCGGCACCTACGGCTCAGTCACGGCGACGGCGCAGCATCCCGAAAATTCGGGCGTGGCCGTGCGTCAATGGACGGCCCCTTTCGCCGGTAAAATCCGCATCGCCGGCAGCGTCTTGAAGCAGACATCCGGCGGGGACGGCGTTGACGCGACCATCCGGAAGAACGGTTCGCAGCTCTGGTCGCGTTATATTGGCGGAGAGAAGCTGGGCAACTATCCGGAATCCTCGTATTATCATGACCTTGTCGCGAACGTCGAAGCAGGCGATGCGATCGATTTTATCGTCGACAAGCATGTCACGCTGGACTACGACGGCACGCTGTGGAATCCGACGATTACTTACGTGCCTTAGCGCAGATTCGAAAGCCCATCCCTGCCAGTGGGAATGGGCCTTTCGTTTGTCAATCAAGAAGCGGATTTTTCTTGCGAATCCAAGGGTATTCGCCTTTGCAGCCCGAATTTATCCGTTAGGAATAAAATGGCACACGCTAAAAGTCCGGTGATCAAATCAGGCTGCGCATGCGGAAACGTCTTTCGATCGCTTTTTGTACCCCTGAATTTTTGAATTTGGATATCTTTATGGGTAAAATTCGGGATACAAAGGCGAACGCTACGCTTCTCCAGATCGTTTTCCGCCTGCTCCGCCTCTTATTCACCGGACTTCAAAAGCCAGTGATGACGAGGAGCGATGATCATGACGAAACAATATCAAACGATCCAGCACGAAGGCATGCATTTGCAGTATGAGGAGACGGATCACGGCATGTGGCAGCGGGCGATCAGTCCTAAGCCGCTGGAACTGGGCGAGGCCAGTATCGCCTATCCCAATTTCCAGACGGCCATCGCCGGCATCCCGCAGGGACGGAGTTCGGCTGGCGCTACGGGCTATTCCGCTTTGTTCGCGGAAATGCGGATGGAACGCTTCGAGCCGTCCGCCGAAGGATTGTTTGCGCGCTACAAGCATGACAAGCTTGGTCTTGCGGTGGAGGTATCCATGGCGTTCATACCCGGGACGGCGATGATCCGCCAGACCACCGCAGCCATTAACGAGGGGGACGGAGCGATTACGCTGACGCAGCTGTCCTCGCTCCATATGCAAGGAATCGCCCTGGGCGGCTGCCGTCCCTGTTACGATCCGAAGAAAGTGAAGGTTCACTACTGCCGGACCGCATGGGAAGGGGAGAGCCAGTGGCGAAGCGACGATTTGGAAAGCCTGGGCTTATTCCAGACCTCCGTCCATGCGGAATTGGCTACCGTCTCGTTTTCCTCGATCGGCAGCTTCAGCACCGCGCATTACGTGCCCATGATCGTCCTTGAAGATATGGAGACAAGCCAGGTCTGGTATTTGCAGATCGAGGCTTCGTCCAACTGGAATGTCGAAATCGGCCATCGCAGCGCCTGGAATCGGCCGGATGGATCGTTGTATCTCTACGCGGACGGAGCCAATGAGCGGGTCGGCGGCTGGGCGAAGCCGCTGCAGCCGGGCGAGCGGTTCGAGACGGTACCGGTGGCTTTCGGCTGCTGCGAGGGTTCGTTCGGGGACGCTGTGCGCGAGCTGACGAAATACCGCCGCCATTCCTGCAAGCCGACGACGGCGCTCGAAGAGCTGCCGATCGTTTATAACGATTACATGAACACGCTGTGGGGAAATCCGACGACGGAGAGGCTCCTTCCCTTGATCGAAGCCGCATCCCGGGCAGGAGCAGAATGCTTCTGTATCGATGCGGGCTGGTTCGCGACGCGGGAGGAGAACTGGTCGATGGGGCTGGGCGACTGGCGGGAGAGTCCGGACCGGTTCGGTTCCGCAGGCTTGCGCGGCATGCTGGCCGAGATTGAGCAGCGCAGCATGATCCCCGGCATATGGCTGGAAATGGAAGTATGCGGGGAGGAAGCGGAGCTTGGCTCCAAACCCGATTCCTGGTTTCTGATGCGAAACGGCAGACGGGTCGGCGGAGGCTCGCGCTGGTTTCTGAATTTCGAAAACTCCGAGGTCCGTCACTACATGCACGGCGTCATCGACCGGCTTGCTGCAATGGGCGTAGGCTACATTAAGAACGACTACAACGACACGGTGGGAGCGGGCGCCGACGGCTTCGGCGGCTCCGGTGCAGTCGGAACGCTGCAGCATTCCCGCGCCTTCTATTCGTTTATCGACGAGGTGCGGGAGAAACATCCGTCGCTCGTCCTCGAGAACTGCGCATCCGGCGCAATGAGACAGGATTACGGCATTCTGCGCCATTTTCATCTGCAGAGCTTCACCGATCAGGAAATCTATACGAGATGCCCGAGCATTCTGGGCGGCAGTCTGGCAACGGTGCTGCCGGAGCAGCTCGGCATTTGGGCGTACCCCTACCCGCTGCTGCATCCTAACCATAACGCGCCGGAAATCGTTGAGACTGCTAGCTACCGTGAGTCGATGGCGGACGGCGAGCAGACAATCTTCAACCTGGTGAACGGTTTATGCGGTCAGCTGTATCTGTCAGGGCGCATCGATGCGGCCGATGAGCGGAATACCGCGCTGATCGCCGAAGCGGTCGGCCTTGCAAAGCTCGAGCGTTCTTTTGTGAGAAATGCTTATCCAGTCTGGCCGATCGGCTTCTCCCGGATCGGCGATGCCAACGGCTGGGCGAGCGTCGGTCTGGCCTCCGAGGAAGGGGAGCGGCTGCTGCTGGCCGTATGGCGGCTTGGCAGCCATGACGAAGTTATGGAGCTGCCGCTGCCTGGCTGGGCGAATCAGGCCGCAGTCGTCAAGATGCTGTATCCGGTCGGCTGCGGACTGGTGAAGTCGTTCTATAACGAACGCAAGGGAGCATTGAGCGTACGGTTTCCGAGCCGGAACCAGGCGAGGCTGTTTGAAATCAAACGCGATATCAGCGGGTGAAGCGGATAAAGCATCACTTCAAAGGAGGCATGATATGCAAGCCATGATCACGAACCGGTACGATCCGGCAGCTGAGCGGCCCAAGTTGGACGTAGAATGCATGGACCTGTATACGCCCGTCCATGAATCGGACTGGAAGTATTCGCATCATCCGCATCTCGCTTATTTCCAGGGAAAGCTGTATGCGATCTGGTCGAACGGCCGCGTCAACGAAGACGACCTGGGGCAGCGCGTGCTGCTCTCGGTCTCGGACGATTTCCGCAGCTGGTCCGAACCGGTCCCGCTCGTAGACTCGCTTATGGGCAAACATTCCGAGCTGGTCCTGACGGCCGCCGGTTTTCACCAGACCTGCGATGAACGGCTGGTCGCCTATTTCGGGCAATATGAATACAAGCCCGAGGTGATCCAGAACGGGCGGCGCACCCCCGGTGACGAAGGCCATATGGACACATGCTTGCGGGCGGTGACAACAGCGGACGGGGCGGTCTGGACCCCGCCGCTCGATATGAATTTGCCGATTGTACCGAACCACGGTCCGTCGGCGCTGTCTTCCGGCAGGCTTGTCATCAGCGGCAACATCATGTTTCCGTATACGGACGATCCGTCCGGACTCGCAGGCTGGAAGCAGGCGGGAATCTACCCTTCCGACATGGAGGGTGGGATTCGCGACGATTCCGAATCGTTCCGGAGCGTGAAGGAGCGGATGGACTGGCCGGTCGGACTGTGCGAAGGGTCCATGTACGAGCTGGACGACGGGACGATCCGGATGCTGCTGAGGAGCAATGCGGACAAGCTGTGGGCAACTGAAAGCCGGGATGGCGGGGCATCCTGGACGCCCCCCGCAGAGACGGATTTTACCGACAACTGGACGAAATTCCACTTCGGCCGTTTGCCGGACGGACGCTATTATTATGTCGGATGTCCCGACCCGAAGCCAAGAGGGCGGCGCAATCCGCTGGTCCTTTCCTTATCGGCGGACGGGAATGTGTTCGACCGTCATTTTATACTCGGCAATGACAGCTTCGAACCGAAATTTCCCGGGATGCACAAGGGCGGAGATTACGGCTACCCGCATTCTCTCGTCCATGACGGTTTCCTCTACGTTATCTTCTCCATCCGGAAGGAGCGGGTGGCGGTCATCCGGGTCCGGCTCGGTACGTTCTGACAGAGGGACATAGACGCAAGATCCGGCAAAGGCAAAGCATCGCCAGCAGCATCGTTTATTCAATTGGAAATAGTGAAAACAGGTCATTCTCTTTAGAGAACGGCCTGTTTTCATTTGGAGATGGAAAATTTCCGATACATTCGGGAGCGGGCTTTCCGGATGATGTTCCTATTGTATCGGTATAGAAAACGTAGTAGATTTAGGAGTAAATTTATCCGGCGGGGTCGGCGACGATCTGCGCCCGTACAAGGATGTGCATAACCTAGATGGTCGATCCCTTTCGGAAAAGCAAGCTGCTCTCCTTCGGATTGTTTCAGAAGATCCTATTTTCGTTTCTCGTTGCGATCATCCCGATTATGGCGGTAGGGTATGTGCTGGTGAGTAACGGGGAGAACATTATTCGCAAGGAAATCGAGAGTTCCCTTCATTCGCGCGTCCATTTCTATCTCAACGAATTGACCCGAGAGCTCGGGCACATCGTCAATCTGAAGCGGGAATATATTTTCGATCAGGAAATTCAACGCCTGAATGTACTTTCCCCAGCGATGACCGACTACGACCGGCGGGTGGCGGTACTCAATCTTCAGAAGAAAATGCAAACGCTATCATCGTCCAGCTCCTACATCAAGACCGTCAAGCTGCATATGGTGGCGGAGCAGAAAATTATTCAACCCGATCAGATCGAATATGGAAACTCCGATGAGGACAAGCAGCTCCATCTCATGCTCAACCGGAACGAATTTCCGATCGTTTCCTGGAACAATCAGCTCATAATGGTGGAGCGGTATCCGACGGGCAATTATGTAAACGGGGATCTGCCGCTCTACTGGATCGAAATTGTGCTGGACCGTTCCAAAATCGAGTCCGTACTGTCGCAGATCTTAACCGAGAATGGCGGAAACGCGATTCTTGCCGGTCCGGAAGGGAAGTGGGCCGTGCTCGGGGATGATAGCGATCCCTCCTTCACGGAAGAGATGACGCGGTTGAACCGTGTGGAGGGAGAGGAAAGCGATTCGGGCCAAAAGCGGATGACCGTGTGGAACCAGACCTACATGGTAGCCTATGAACGTTCGCCGGACTTCGGACTGGCATTGACGCTTTACGTCCCGGAGAAGGACGTGTTCGAGCCGCTGGAAATTTATAAAATCTGGTTCCGCATCCTGGTCGCGACCGCCATCCTCATTGTCATTCTGTTCGCCTACTGGATTTACCTCTTTCTGCAGCGTCCGCTTCAGCGGCTGATCCGTGCCTTCCGCAAAGTGAAAGAAGGGACGTTTGATGTCCACCTGACTCACAAAAACAAAGATGAGATTCAATACCTCTACCAGCAATTCAACCAGATGGTCGGCAGGATTCAGTCGTTGATACACGACGTATATGAACAAAATATTCGTTGGCAAAGGGCGGAGCTGCGCCATTTGCAGGCGCAGATCAATCCCCATTTTCTGTACAACACTTATTACCGGATGCACCGCCTCGTCCAAGCGGAGGACATAGACAGTCTCAAACGTTATACGAGACTGCTTGGGGACTATCTGAAATACATCGCCAGAAACGCTCAGGAAGAAGCGACCTTGCGTATGGAGGTCGACCATGCCAGAACGTACGCCGATATTTTGAAAATGCGCTTCCGCGACAAGGTTATGATCGAGTGGCAGGAGCTTCCGGATCGTCTCGCAGATCTGAAGGTCCCCAGACTCGTTCTGCAGCCGATCGTGGAGAATGCATTCGAGTACGGAGTGGAGGAAGTGGAAGGAATCGGTCTGTTGCGATTTTCATTGATGCCGGACGAACGGGCCCTGTCGTTGATCGTGGAAGATAACGGCGAGCATCTGCCCGATTCCAATCTGAGCGAAATCATCCAGCGGCTGGCCTCGAAGGAAGAGGACATCGAAACGACGGGGCTCGTCAATGTGCATCGCCGGCTGCAGCTGAAATTCGGTGAAGGGTATGGCATTAAGGCAGAACGCAGCGACTTGGGCGGGCTGCGCATCATTATGGTTATACCAATCGGGGAGGTCGAGTCCTATGTACCGCATACTGATCGTGGATAATGAAGATTATGTCGTGGAAGGGTTAATCGAAGTCTTTCATCAGCTGCCCCATTTGGAGCTTGAAGTTATCGGGGCTTTCTCCGCCAAGGAAGCGTTGGAATGGTTGAAGCGGACGAAGGTCGATATCGTCATCTCCGATATCCGCATGCCCGGCATGGATGGTATGACACTGCATCGCGAGATCGTCCGCTACTGGCCGAGATGCCAGGTTATTTTCTTGTCGGGGTTCAATGATTTCGGTTATGCCCAGCGGGCGATTCGCGGCGGGGCGCTCGATTATGTGCTGAAGACCGACGGTGACGAGGTGCTCATCACAGCCGTGGAGAAGGCTGTACGGAAGCTGGAGGCGGAGATCGAAATCAATGCCTTGATCGCCAAATCCAAAAACCAAATTGAGACCGCCGGGGCCGCGCTGCAGAAGGATTTTTTCAGCAATATGCTGCAGGGTGACCAGATTGGGCAGAGCGCCCTGTCCAGGCAGTTCAAGGAGTTGAGCATCCCGCTGCATCCCATCGTACCGGCGCTGCTCGTCATTGGACGGGTGGATGAATGGGCGGCAGACATCGTTTATTACGACCGCTGCCTGCTTCTGTACAGCATACAGAACATTGCCGGCGAATACTTGGACACGACTGTCGTACAGGTCTCGTTCGTGTACGACCGGTTCAACCTGATTTGGCTGATTCAGCCGAAAGAGATGAATCCGAGCAGTATTCCGCGGATTCAGGAGGAAACCTGGGCCATGATCGAACGGTTCGTGCAAGGAACGTTCGAGCGGATTCAAGAGGCATGCCGGGAGCTGCTGAAGCTGAAGCTGTCCGTCGCGCTTGCCGACCGGCCCGCCGGATGGGGGGAGCTGTCCCCCAAATTTGCGAGTATGCGTTCGGAGCTTGCTTGGGGGCTCGGTTCGGGACAGGAGATGCTGATTGTGAACAAGGAGAATGCAGCAGGGGAGTCTCCGCCGTTCTCGCAGCTGCACAATTCCGTATATCAACTAAACCGGTTGACCGAATGTTTAAATCATAATTTACCGGAATCGTTTAATGACATTCTGACTGAAATTTTAAGTCAAGGTTCCTTCGAGCAGAACTATTATATGGCTGCCTCGCTTATTCTTTCCATCCAGCCGCAAGGCCTGAATTTGTTATCGTCCGGAGAACAGGTGGACGGGGACCGGCTGCTTAGACCCGATTTGTTTGCTTCGCGCAGCGAGGCGATCGATTATTTGCGCGAATGCGGGAACCTCCTATTCGATTGCAAGAACCGGCTGCTGCACGAGCAGGAGGACGAGCTGGTGTTCCGGGTCAAGCGGATAATCGGGGATAATTTGGGCAATGAGCTCTCTCTGACCGCCATTGCGGAGAACGTGAATCATAATCCGTCTTATCTGTCCCGGCTGTTCAAGCAGAAGAACGGTGTCGGCATTGCCGAATATATTACCGATTGCCGGATTCAACGGGCCAAGGACATGCTGGGGGATCCGAACCGCAAAATTCAGGACATCGCGGCGGCGGTCGGATTTTCCTCCGTGCAGTACTTTTACCGTGTATTCAAAAAAGCGGCCAGATTTACTCCGCAGGAATATCGGGAGAAGCTGCTGCACGAACATGAGCGTAAATAAAGTGCAATCCCGGACGATTGGCCTCAAAAACTTACAACGCAAAGTAAAATCTTTAGAATAGAGGCCGGAATTTGCAGTTGTTACAATAATCATGCACGAACAAACCGTCTTGAGGGGGACAACGCATGAACGGAAGAAAAAGATTGTCGATGCTGCTGGTTGCCGCGCTAATTACGACTGTGGTCAGTGCTTGCAGCAGCGGCTCAAACAATGGAGGAAGCGGGTCCGAAGGGAATGGCGGTCAGAACGTGAAGTCGACGGACAATGCGGGCAAGACGGCTGCAAGCGACGGGCCTTTCGGCAAGTATGAGCAGCCGATTACCGTGAAATCCGTTTTGTCCACTGCGGGCTGGGCGACTTTTCCCGAAGGCGAGACGTGGGATAACGACAACCGCTGGACGAAGCTGTATCGGGAGACGCTCGGCGTCAACCTGAAGTGGAATTGGCAAGTCGATTCCACTCAATACGATAACAAAATGAACGTGACGATCGCGTCCGGCGACATTCCGGATCTGATGGTCGTCTCAAAGAAACAGCTGAACCAACTGGTTGAAGCGGACATGGTCGAAGACTTGACGGATGTCTTCGACAAGTACGCGATGCCGTACTTAAAGGAACAAGTCGCGGAGGCGCTGGCGCCGGCTCAGAAAATGGCGACGTACGACGGCCGGCTGATGGCTGTCCCGATGTACGGCGGCGATCCTCGCGATTCCTTGGTGACGCTGTACGTCCGTTCCGACTGGCTCGCGAAGCTGAACTTACCTGAGCCGAAGACGATCGACGAGCTCGTTCAGGTGGCGGAAGCTTTCGTCAAGCAAGATCCCGACGGCAACGGCAAAGCCGACACACTCGGGCTCGGAGTCCTTAGCGCGACGATGGGCGGCGGCTCCATGGGTGGTTTCTTGAACGGCTTCCATGCTTATCCGGACATCTGGGTCGACGACGGAGCCGGACAATTAATGTTCGGCAGCATCGCTCCGGAGACGAAGACCGCGCTGGCCAGGCTGCAGCAAATGTACAAGGACGGCTTGATTGATCGGGAGTTCGGTACGAAAGATTACAACCGGCTGAAGGAAGACGTCGTGTCCGGCAAGCTCGGCATTTTCTACGGCACGATCTCGGAATCGGCGCTGATCGCGGTCGATCTGATCAAGAACGATCCGAAGGCTTCCTGGAAGGCGTTTCCTCTGCCTTCGATCGACGGGACTCCGGCCAAGCCGAGCGTAGGCGTCTCCGTCGGCGGCTTCCACGTCGTGAAGAAGGGCTTCCCCCGCCCGGAGGTGGCTGTGAAAATGATGAACCTGTTCCTGCAGAAGGTGTACGGCGAAGACAAGTTCGGAACGAACAATGATCTGCAGACCTATGCATGGGCAGAGAACGCGAAATATGCCATGCACGTGTTATCGCCGGTCCAGGGCTACATCAAGGATTACAACTACCGTCTCGTACGCGATGCGTTGGCAGCCAAGGATCCTTCCGGTCTGAACGAAGCTCTTAAGAACACCTACGATCTCGTTGCGGGCACGGACGGTTCGGATCCCGAGAAATGGCAGCAATGGTGGATCCACCAGCCCGCGGTCAGCCCGTTCGAAGTGCGCGACCAATATCAGTTGCAGCCGGACGGCGTCGTCATTGACAAATATTTCGGCGGCTCCACCAAGACGGCGGACGAGAAAATGTCCACGCTGGGCAAGATGCAGAACGAGACATTCATCAAGATCATCATGAACGCGGCGCCGATCGACGAATTCGACAACTACGTGGCGAATTGGAAGAAGCTCGGCGGCGACAAGATCACTCAGGAAGTCAACGAATGGTACGCGAGCAACAAGTAATATAGATTAGCCCGCCAGCGGGCGACGGACGCTGGTCGTCCGTTCCCCGGCGGCGGAAGGAGGTGACGAAGATCGTGTTCAATCGCAAGTGGAGACAGGAAAGCTCCAACCACATCATGCTGTTGCCGGGGGTCTTGTTTCTCTTCCTTTTCTGTTACGTTCCGATGTTTGGGATCATCATTTCTTTCCAGAAATACTACCCGACGAAAGGTTTTTTCAAGTCCGAGTGGGTCGGCTTCGAGAATTTCCAATATATTTTCGACCTGCCCGATTTCAGCCGCGTTCTCTGGAACACGGTGTTCATCGCGACGGCCAAGATCGTCCTGCACCTGATCGTACCGATCATCACGGCGCTGCTCCTCAATGAGATTCGCAACGTCGTGTTCAAGCGCTCGGTGCAGACGTTGATTTATTTGCCTTATTTTCTGTCCTGGGTCATTCTCGCCGGCATCCTGATGGACGTTCTCTCCTTGAAAGGGATCGTGAACCAGATGATTCAAGGGCTCGGCTTCGATGCGATCTTCTTCCTCGGGGACAACGATTGGTTTCCGTGGACGCTTATTTTCTCGGATACATGGAAGCAGTTCGGGTTCGACACGATCATCTACTTGGCGGCGCTTACCGGCATCAATCCGACGCTTTATGAAGCGGCCGTCATCGACGGAGCGAGCCGCTGGAAGCAGACGCTGCACATTACGCTTCCCGGGATGGCTCCGATCATCGTGCTGATGATGACGCTGAGCCTCGGTAACGTACTGAATGCCGGCTTCGACCAGGTGTTCAACCTGTACAGCGCGCCCGTGCTCGAAAGCGGAGACATCCTCGATACGATGATTTACCGGATCGGCCTGCAAGATTACCAGTTCAGCGTCTCCGCGGCGCTAGGTTTGTTCAAGTCTCTCGTCTCGTTCGTTCTCGTGTCCGTCTCTTACGGACTGGCTTACAAGTACGCCAACTATAGAATTTTTTGATTGGAGTGGCTGACGGATGATAAAGCCGACGTCTTGGAGCGGTAGAAGCTTCAATCTGGCCAACTACGCGCTGCTGACTTTGCTGGCGGCGCTTTGTTTTCTGCCCATCGTTCACGTATTGGCTCTATCGCTTAGTTCCAAAGTTCAAGTAGCGGCGGGTAACGTTCTGTTCTGGCCGCGCGATTTCACTTGGGCTTCCTACGAATACGTCGCCTCGCAGGGGCAGTTTTTCCGGTCCATGGGCATTACCGTGCAACGGGTCGCTCTAGGCACGGCGATCAATCTCGCCCTGACGCTGCTGTGTGCATATCCGCTGTCCAAGGAACGCCGGGATTTCCGGCTGCGGTCGCTCTACGTCTGGTATTTCGTGATTACGATCCTTTTCGGCGGCGGCCTGATTCCCTGGTATTTAACGATCAAAAACTTGGATCTGCTCAATTCCATTTGGGCGCTTGTGCTACCCGGAGCCGTTCCGGTATTCAACGTCATCTTGCTGCTTAACTTCTTCCGCCGGCTTCCGAAGGAGATGAACGAATCCGCTCGAATGGACGGGGCGGGGGACTGGCGCATTCTGTTCAGCATCTACATTCCGCTGTCGACGCCCGCTCTCGCGACGATCACGCTGTTCACTGTCGTGGGCCATTGGAATTCGTGGTTCGATGGCTTGCTGCTGATGAACAATCCGGCGAAGTATCCGTTATCCAGCTATTTGCAGACCGTCATTACGATGCCGGATCTGTCTAAGTTCACCGACCCGGAGACGGCCAGATTGTTCAACCGGATCTCGGACCGGACGGCTCGCGCCGCCCAAGTGTTCGTCGGAATGCTTCCGATTTTGCTCGTTTATCCGTTCCTTCAACGGTACTTCATCCATGGCATCGTACTCGGCAGCGTGAAGGAATAATTTCCTAATTCTTGGGGGGTTAATGATCGATGCGAACGTGGAAAAAGAGGTTGGCTCTTGGGTGCGTCTTGGGATTGGCGTTAAGTTTGGTTCTGCCTGCCGGTTCTGTAATCGGTATGGATACGGCGAGGGCGGCCGACGGGGTTCCGTCGCAGACGCCGAACATGAGGACGGTCGGGCAATTCGCGCCTTATACCGTAATCGAGGATTTCGAATCGCCAGGGGCCGCGGCCGGCTGGCAAGCGGGCGAGAACGTGGCCGAGGTCGGCCTCGCCGAGCAGGCGTGGAACGTGTTTTTTCCTTATGAAGGCAGTAAGTTCCTCGCGATGAAGAGCGTGCCTAACTTGCAAACAACGTCTGGAGAACGGCGATCCGCACGTTCGACCAGCCTCTGGACCTTTCGGATTACCGCTATCTGATGATGGCTTACGATCACTTCGGCTATTTGCCGAACGACAAGCCTTATTACGCCAGGTTAAGAGTCTTTAGCGGCGACTCGGTGGAAGAAGGAATCGTCCGCGTCTTCAACAACCAGTGGAACAAGATCGGGATCGACTTGAGCGGCTGGGAGGGACGCGGGGCGATCGACAAGCTGGAGGTCGGCTTCCAGCACGCGTACGACCGCGCCGATCATCCGGACGATCCGCTGCCGGATTGGCCGCAGACGGAATTTTACGTCGATTACGTTCACGCGGCGAATATTCTCGATTGGCAGTTCTCCTACGACGGCGATACGGAGGGTTGGTCGTTCGACGGTTCGGCCGCTTCGCCGACCGTGTCGGGCGGCAAACTGTCGCTCGGCTTGACGGGGACGGGGGCAACGATGACCTCGGCTCCGATCAAATTGGACGCGGCGGCTAACAACGTCGTAACGTTGAAGCTCGCGAACGGTGCGGCGCTGTCTTCCGGCAAGCTGTATTGGACGACGGAGACGGAGCCCGCCTTCGACGAAGCCAAGTCGGCGGCGCTCGAACTCGCCGCGGAGGACGGTGCGAACAAAACCTATGCAGCCAGACTTCTCGGGCATCCGAATTGGGCGGGGCAAGTGACCGGCCTACGGTTGCAAGTGGCGGGAGGCTCATCCGGAACGAATACGATCGCGATTGAAGGCATCGATTTCGACAAGCAGGATCGTCCGATCTATGAATACGTCGGCGAAGTGTCAACGGTTCGCGTGGATGCCGGTAACGTGACGGTGACCGGGGAGCTCGGCAATGCGGCCGTCGCGGCGAATGCGCGGTTGCAGCTCTACGAGCTCGCCCCTTACCAGTACGAAGCGGATATCGCCTCGTTATCACCCTTAAGCTCGATTCCGGTCCCGGCTGGAGGCGATGGCGGGTTCTCGTTCGCCGTGAACCGGTTCGACGGGGAGCGGGATCGCTACTACTCCAAGTTTCTTGTCGTTCTCCGCGAGGACGGCGAAGGCGACGGAGGCATTCGATACGTCGACGCGCCGAAGTCGGCCACGGCAATCGATTTCCCGGCGGCGCATTCGTTCCCATATCCGGTCGCGCTATCCAAGAAAGGCCTTAACGTGCAGATGACGGACGATGCCGAGGAGCTCGGCGTCGCCCATGCGACGCTGACCGTCGTCGTGAATAGCCTGATGTACAAGGACGACGTCGATCCGGCCAACGCGATCCCGTTCGTATCGGAAGGCGAAACTTATTATTTTCACAAGGACGCCGTGGTCGAGCTGGACAGAGAGATCAAGGCGATGTCCGACAACGGAACGATCGTTAATCTCGTTCTGATTCTCTACGATGCGGACGATCCGGACGGATCGACGAACGCGCTCATTCATCCTGACGCGGCCAGGGGCCAAGGCACCGTCTACGCGTTTAATACGGCGAACGCCGAAGGAGTAACCTACTTCAAGACCGCCATGGAGTTTCTGGCCGACCGCTATACGCGGCAGGACGAACGGTACGGCAGGGCAATGGGATACATCGTCGGCAACGAGGTGGATTCCGCGTGGATCTGGCAGAACATGGGCGACAAGACCGTCGACCAGTTCGTCGAGCAATACGAGCGGTCTGTCCGGGTGGCCTATCAGGCCGTCCGCAAATATTCTGACAGCGCCAGAGTGTATATCTCGCTCGATAACGCCTGGAACGAGCCTTATTTTTCAAACCAGCCCACGCGCTTTTACAAGGGCAAGGACATCGTCGACAAGATGAACGCCTTGTCCAAGCGGGGCGGAGATTACCCGTGGCATCTGGCGCAGCATCCGTATCCCGAGAATATGCTCGATCCGCGCACTTGGAACGACAGCCTTCATGTGACGGACGGCTTCGATACGCCGAAAATCACGTTCAAAAACTTGCAGGTGATCGACCGGTACATGGGCCAGGAAGCGTTCAAGTCCGGCGGAGAGCGCAGAAGAATCATTCTGTCCGAGCAGGGCTTCCATACACAAGCGGACACGCCGGAAGCGCAGCGGGTCCAGGCGGCCGCATACGCCTACGCGTATTACAAAGCCCGGTTTTTGGACGGCATCGACGCGTTTATTCTGTTCAACCAGCTCGACATTCCGGCGGCGGGACTGAACATGGGCTTATGGACGGCCAACACGGCGCTTCCGGGGTTCGTGGCGAAAGACAAGAAATTCATTTACGACGTGTTCAAGAACATCGACACGAGCCGTTCGCTCGAAGCGACCGAATTCGCGAAACCGATCATCGGCATTTCGGATTGGAGCAAGGCGATTCCGGGCTTCGACGCCGCCGGGCTGGACCAACGCGTTCCCGCCCAGCTTGTGCCCATGTCGGTCAACAAACGCGCGCCGCGGAACGAAGGCGGCGATCGCTTCGAGACGGGCATCGATGGTTGGGAGCCCTCCGACCATGCCGACGGGATCACGCGAACGACGGCGGATGCGTATGAGGGAACCGGCGCGCTGAAGGTCGATTTCGTGAAGTTGGTGCGCATGACATTCGTGGGACTGGAACGCCTGTGGAAAGGCGCGGAGAAGAAGTTCGCGACGCCGGTCGACGCAACGGCGAAGCCCTACCTGAACGTCTCGTTGAAGCTGACCGAACCGGTCGGTACGCAAATTTATTACGCGAAAGTGAGAGTGTACAGCGGGGACCGCATCGCTGAAGGCGTCGCGAGAATCGTCCCGGACCGGGGCTGGAACGCGCTGTCCCTCGACCTGAGCGGATGGTCCGGCAAGGCGGCGATCGACCGGATCAAGGTGTGGACGCGCAAGACGACGAACGATAGCTGGAACGGCTCGCTGCTGATCGACGATGCCGGATTTTCGAGGAAGAATGAAGCGGTCGGCGGGTTGGCGAATCTCGATATCACTGTAACGTCGGATCTGGCGGGCGTATCGGCCGGCGCTTACCTAACCGTCGAGGCAACCAACTACGATGCCAAGAAGCTGTCCGGGGAAATCAGCGTCGAGCCGATCGGGAACTTGTCCTTCAAAACAAGCAAGCTGAAATTGAACGGGCTCGGCACGGGAGAATCGCAGCGGTTCAGGCTGCAGATCGCTTCATACGACCTAGGTGATGAAGACAGGACAGGGATTCGATTCCATTACCGGAATACCGTGCAGGAGCTGATGTTCGGGCACGATGCCGGGGACGATCCCGCGAGTTTGGAGGCGTTGTCGATGCAGCCATTCTGGCAAGGGGATACGTTGTACAACGAATCGGCGCTGATGGTTTCGCATGATGGCGAGCTTCCGGAAGCGAGGTTGATGTATGCGCCGACCGAGGTGGTAGCGGTGAAGAACGCCAGACTGGATACGGAATACGCGGAAGGCGCCGACTGGACATTCGAGAACGGCAAGCTTCGGCTCTCCGCACACTCGCGAATCCCATACATGACGGAAGACGAAATGTATTTGCCGGAATACACGCCGAACGTCAGCATGCCGAAGAAGGGCGGCGGCGCCGTCATCTACCGGGAAGGCTCGTTCTTCCATGATCGGCAGATCGTCGTCACCTATAAGCATGCCGGGACCTGGAACGGGCCGTCGCCGGCATTCGCCCGGGAGAGCTTGCCCCTAACGATCGGGAAGCTGCGGGCGGGAGATCCGGTTAAGGTGGCGCTCTTCGGGGACAGCATCTCGGTCGGCGCCAACGCCAGCGGGTTTTCCGGGGTGCCGCCTTATCTGCCGACGTGGGGTCGCATGCTCGCGAATGCGCTGGAACGCCATTACGGATCCGACGTCGCATTCGTCAATCCTTCCGTCGGCGGGACGACGTCGGCATAGGGCAAGGACAATGCCGCTTCGCTTGTCTCCGGGGAGCATCCGGATCTCGTCATCGTCGCCTTCGGCATGAACGACGGATCGGGGACCGGTATCGGGGACGGGGTGACGCCGTCCGCTTTCAAAGCGAATATCCGGTCGATCGTCAATACGGTCCGGTCGGTCAATCCTGCGGCCGAATTCATCCTGGCGGGCACAACGCTGCCGAACCCCGAGACCTTCTTCCTCGATCAGCAGCCTTATTATTTCGAGGCGCTTCGCGAGCTCGCTTCCGAGATGCCGGGGGTCGCAGCCGCGGATATGACAGGCGTTCACGCCGAGCTGCTGAAGACCAAAAGCTTCGGCGACATGACGGGCAACAACGTGAACCATCCGAACGATTTTCTATCCCGATGGCATGCGCAATTCGTATTCGGCATGCTGGCCGACCGAGCGGTTGGCGCATAAGCAAAGAATCGAGAATCGCATATGAGGAGTGATCTGCAATGAAGTCGCAATATTCCGTCATTTTATCGAATGTAGGCAGCTGCTCGGATCGTTACGTGACCGGCGGCTACGACAGACCGTTCGCCATTTCCGAATTGTTCGAGCGGGCCGTGCGAATTCCCCAGATAACGGGCGTCGAGCTGATCGGCACCTGGCACGTGACGGAGAACAACGTGAAGGAACTTAAGGTCCTTCTGGAGCATCACGAGTTGAAGCTCGTCTCGATCATTCCCGATCATTTCGGCCAGATGAAATGGAAATACGGCAGCTTCGCGGCCAAGGATCCGGCCGTTCGCAGGGAAGCCGTCGCCCATACGAAAGAAATGATCGACGCCGCGACGGAACTGGGAGGGAATCTCATCTCGCTCTGGCCCGGCCAAGACGGCTACGACTACCTGTTCCAGGCCGATTACATCGAGGAACGCGATTGGTTTGCGGAGGGGCTGAAGGAAGTGAGCCGCTATCGGCCGGACGTAAAAATCAGCCTGGAATACAAGCCCAAGGAGCCGCGCACCCACAGCTACCTGAGCACGGCGGCCGTGTCTATTCTCATGGCCCAGGAGACCGGCGCGGACAACGTCGGCGTGACGATCGACTTCGGACACTCGCTGAACGCTTACGAGACGCCGGCCGAATCGGTCGCGCTGCTGAAGAAGTACGGCAACCGGCTGTTCCACGTCCACATGAACGACAACTTTCGCCATTGGGACGATGACATGATTGTGGGCAGCATCCATACGATCGAGACGCTGGAGTTTTTCTATTGGCTGAAGCGGACCGGCTACGACGGCTGGCTGTCGATCGACCAATATCCGTACCGGGAAGACGGATTGGAAGCGGTGCGGGAAGGGGTCAACGCGATGGAAGCGTTCGTCCGTCTCGTGGACGCGATTCCGTCCGGAGAGATCGAGGCGTTGCTGAAAGGTGGCAAGTCGCCGGAGATTACCGCTTATCTGCGCAGGCTGCTGCTGTCGCTGGATCGTTGATCGGCAGGAAGAGAGGGACATCATGATTACTGTAGGCAAAATGACCGTCGATTACGAAACGAGTCCGATCGGTATCGACAACGCGCGTCCGGCGTTTAGCTGGCAACTGCAATCCAATCGAAGGGGCGAATACCAGACCGCATATCGCGTTCTGGTGTCCGTCAGCCGCGAGGGGCTGGAGCGGGTTATCGGCGACTGCTGGGACAGCGGCCGCGTCGAGTCCCGCGATTCGCAGCATATCGCATACGGCGGATGCGAGTTGCGATCGGAGACGCGTTACTATTGGAAAACGAAAGTCTGGGATAGAGACGGCAACGAAAGCGAATGGAGCGATACCGGTTATTGGGAAATGGGTTTGCTGAGGCAGGAGGAATGGACCGGGCGGTGGATCACCGCCCCGTTCTTACCGGAACCGCAGCCGGAACCGGATCTGCTGAAGGGCGTGCCGGTGCTCTGGGATCGGGCGGTTAACGCCGAGGAAACTGCAGGCGCCAAGAAGGCAGACGCGGAGAGCGGGTCCGGGAGCGGCACTGGCGAGAAATCCGGCGACGACCGCGGGAAGCGCTATTTCCGGCTCGTTTTCGAGATCGGGGACGAAGGACTGCCGGCCGAGGCGAAGCTGCACGTCTTCGCGGCGGATTCCCTCTATATTTATGTAAACGAACACGACGAGGGACTCTATTATCCTTACCTTCAATCGGTCGTGCTGGACGTGGCGGGCTTGCTGCGGCAAGGGAGGAACGTCGTGGCGTGCGCTGCGGACGGGGAAAGGCCAGGGCTCGTCGCGACGCTGCGGCTTACGTATCCAGACGGGAGCGTTCGTACCTACGGAGGAGAGGGCGATTGGCTAGCTTCGGACTCTCCGCAAGAGGATTGGACGTCACCCGATTCGACGGGAGAGGGAGCCGGGTGGCGAGCCCCCGCGAAGATCGGCGCGTTCGGTGAAGGGGACTGGAGCGTCTACAAACGCATCCACTACCCGGTCAATACCGCTTACGGCCCATGTCCGGTTCTCGGTCGCGCTTTCCGGGTCGAGAAACCCGTGGCGGGCGCGAGGCTGTATATTTCCGCTCTCGGAATCTATCAAAGCCGCATGAACGGCGTCCCGATCGGCAACGACGTTTTTGCGCCCGGTTGGACGGATTACCGTACTCGCATTCCGTACCAGGTTTACGATGTCGCGTCGATGCTTCGGGAGGGCGACAACACGCTGGAAGCCGATGTCGGCTCCGGTTGGTACGCCGGCCATCTGGGGATATGCGGCCCTTACCATTACGGAAAAAAGGTCGCTTGCCGAGCGCAATTGCGAATCGACTATGCGGACGGCACGAGCGAGACGATCGGCACGGACGAAGAGTGGTACGCCGCGCTAAGCCCGATCGTCTCCGCGGATATCTACATGGGCGAGACGTACGATGCCCGGCTGGAGAGAGCTTCTTTCGCGTCTGCGCCGGAACTTCAATCCACGGCGTTCTTCGAGGAAGGCCCCGGCGGGCGGATGACGGCGCAGCAAGGACCCGCGATCCGCGCGGTCGACGAGCTTGCTCCCCGTTCCGTCCGTCGCGTCGGCGAGGGTCGTTATATCGTCGACATGGGCCAGAACATGGTCGGATGGCTTCGGCTGAAAGTGACCGGCGCGGAATCCGGCCGGACGATCACGCTTCGTTACGCGGAGCGGTTGGAGCGGGAGGACCGGTTGTACCGGGTGAACCTTCGTACCGCCAAGCAGACGGACGTCTACATTGCCAGAGGAGCGGCCGAGGAGCAATACGAGCCGCGATTTACGTATCATGGCTTCCAATACGTCGAGATCGAAGGATATCCCGACGGCGAGCTGACGACAGACCGCATCGCGGGAATTGTCGTGCGCTCCACCGCCGAAGAGACGTCGGAAGTCCATACGTCGCACGCGCTGCTCAACCGGTTGATGGACAACGTGAAGTGGAGCCAGCGGGGCAACTTCTTCGGCGTTCCGCTCGATTGCCCGCAGCGGGACGAACGGCTCGGCTGGACGGGCGACGCCCATGCTTTCGCCCGGACGGCCACCTACAATATGAACTGTGCGAGCTTCTACGGCAAGTGGATGGCCGACATTCGCGACGCGCAAGGCGAAGACGGCGCGATGCCGGACGTCGCTCCGTTCGTCGAGCACTTCGGCAGAGGCCATGTGTTCTTCGCCGACGGCGGCGTCATTCTGCCTTGGACGTTATATCGGGTATACGGTGATAAGAGAACGATCGAATCGAATTACGAGGCGATGGCCCGCTGGATCGTCTGGATGGAGAACGACAGCGACGAGAACCTGGTGCGGCGGTCGGAAAGCTTCGGCGACCATCTGAGCTTCGGGGCGGAGACGCCGCGCGCGCTCATCAACGCGGCGTTCTTCGCTTATAGCGTGCGGCTCATGGCGCGGATGGCGGGAGAGATCGGCAGGGAGGAAGATGCTGTTCGTTACGAGGAACTGTTCGAGGGGCTGAAGCGGTCGTTCCAAGCGCGGTTCGTCCGGGAAGACGGGCTCGTCGAGAGCGAGACGCAGACGGCTTACGTGCTGGCGCTTATGATCGGCTTGCTGCCGAAAGAGATGGAGCGCGCAGCTCTGCGCCGGCTCGTCGACAACATCCGGCAGCGGGATTGGCATATGACGACGGGATTCATGGGCGTTTCCTACATTTTACCGCTGCTATCCGAGTACGGCGAGACGGCAACAGCCTATCGGCTGCTGCTTCAAGAGACGTTCCCGTCCTGGCTGTACCCGGTAATGAACGGTGCGACGACGATCTGGGAACGTTGGGACGGCTGGAACGAGGAGCGCGGGTTCCAGGATCCCGAGATGAACTCCTTTAACCATTACGCGCTCGGTTCGGTGGGCGAGTGGATCTACCGTTACCTGGTTGGCATCGACTTGGACGATCAAGAAGCAGGGTTCCGTTCGTTCCGCATCCGGCCGCTCCCCGGCGGAGGGATCTCGTCCGCGGCTTGCCGGTACGACAGCCTCTACGGCCGAATCGAAAGTGATTGGAGCATCGCGGACGACGGCTTGTCGCTGCGCGTGGAAGTTCCGGCGAACACCTCGGCGGAACTTCGGCTTCCCGCGCAGGCGGACGCGGAAATCCGCATTGACGGGATGCCGATCGTCGCGCACGCGCAAGACGACGACGCGGCGAGGGACGGATGGACGTTCATCCGCCGCGACGTCTGGGCGGCGTATTTCCGGATCGGCTCCGGCCGCTACGAGTTCAAGGTGGCGACATGGTAAGGCCAGGGTCCGAGGGAGGCCCTTGGGATATCGAGAAGCTGAAGGGGCCACCCTCCGCCGGGGTAAAACCGAACGTCTGCCGGAATACGATCTAAAGGAGCTAGGCGAACGCAATGCCAGTCTATCCAAAGCGCCTGCGAAACGAATTAGCATGAAGGGAGAGAGAACAAATGCAGGACCACCTCCAACGGGCTACTTGGATCTGGTATCCGGACGATTATGAAATATGGCTTCATCAGAAGGTATCCGTCCTCCGGCAGTTCAGAGGCTACATATGCCCGCCTTCTTGGCGGCTCGATGCTGCCTATACGAGCGTCAAATTCCGCAAGACGTTCGACTTGACGGAACCGGAGCTGTTGACCTTATCGGTGCAAGGCGAGTTTGTTCTGCTCATGGACGGCAGCATGACTCCGATTCCTTACAAGAAGACACCAATCACGTCGGTGCATATTCCTGCCGGCAGGCATGAATTGACGGTGAATGTATATAATGACCGTGAAATTCCCGCTATGTATGCTTCCGGAGCGACTTGCGGAACGGACGGAACGTGGGAGGTAACCGCGTTGAACGGCAAATGGGTACCTGTTGCATCATGGACCTTCCACCATATTGAGCAGCCTCCGGCAGCTTTTCCGTTCTCCTATGAAACGCGTCAGCCCGCTGCCGTTACGAATATTGACGGGGGGGTTATCGTCGATTTTGGCCGGGAAACGTTCGGAACCGTTAGCTTTCTGGAGGCCTCAGGTCAAGGCGGCATTCATTTGTATTATGGCGAATCGCTTGAGGAAGCGATGGCGGGGGAGGGAGCGGAGACGTTCGATACGTTGGCCGTGAATAGCGCCGAGCCTCTGGATCGCACTACATCGGTTACTCGGGCTTTTCGTTATATCCAGATCAAAACGGATCCGGGCATTTCTTATGCGCAGATCGAACACCGGTACGAATATTTGCCGATGGAACGGCGAGGCGAATTCCGCTGCTCCGATCCGCGGCTTAATGAGATTTGGGAGATGTCGGCGCATACCCTGCACATTAATATGCGGGAGTTCCTCTACGACGGTATGAAGCGGGACCGGTGGGTGTGGAGCGGGGACGCGAATCTCGGCTTTCTCATTAACAATTATTCGTTCTTTGAACAGGACGTCGCCAAGCGGACGATGATTGCGCTTCGGGGCAAAGAGCCTGTGGAAATTCATATCAATACAATTATGGACTATACGTTGTACTGGTTTTTGAGCGTCCACGATTATTATCTGTATACCGGCGATCTTGCGTTTGTTCGGTCCTGTTATCCGAAACTGGTATCATTGATGGAATTTTGCCTGAACCGGCGCAATGAAGCGGGCATGTTGGAAGGATATCCGGAGGACTGGGTATTCATTGATTGGGCACCCATGGAACGGCGCGGAGAGCTGGCAGCCGAGCAGCTTCTGTTTTGCCGGAGCCTTGAAGCAGCGGCTTTGTTCGCGGGAGAAGTCGGGGACAGCGAGGGTGAAGCAAGATATGGCAAGCTAACCGGACGGCTCCGCGAAACCATATACCGATTATTTTGGGACGATGAACAGGGCGGTTTGATTCATGGCCGGTATGAAGGAGAATTAAACAGGCAGCTTCTAAAGTACCCGAACATTTTCGCAACCCGATTTCATTATTTGGATGAAGGGCAGCGGGAGGCTGTGCGTGAAAAAGTGCTGAAGAACGATGCAGTGCAAAAGATCAATACGCCGTTCATGCGTTTTTATGAACTGGATGCGCTTTGCCTGCTCGGCGAGCATGACTATGTGTTCCAGGAGGTTCGCGAGTATTGGGGCGGGATGCTCGATCTGGGGGCTACAACCTTCTGGGAAGAATACGACCCCGCCATACCCGCTGAGCGGCAATACGATATGTACGGCGACAAGTTCCGCAAGAGCTTGTGCCATGCATGGGGGGCTGCGCCGATCTACCTGATCGGGAAATATATGTTGGGCGTCAAGCCTACAGAACCCGGGTACTCCCGTTATCAAGTAGAGCCGAAGCTGTGCGGACTCGAATGGATCGAGGGGAAGGTGCCGACTCCAGATGGAGAGATCGCCGTATACATGGATGCTTGGCGTATTCGAGTGACTGCGAATGACTCGGGTATTGGCGTGCTGAAATTTAAATGCGCGGGCAGGCCAATTGTCAACGCAGGGGAATTGACGGCTGTAGGCGGGGATGAATATGAGTTGCTCCTGACCTCACCGTCTTATGAATATGAGATCGAATTGGGAAGGGGTGATGTCCATGCGTAAGCCTGAATGAATCACCGGACTTTTAGTAGATCATGTTAAGCGGATAGATTGTAAAGGTAATTGAATAGTTCGCGCAGAGTCACATTCAGGTCTCTTACTAAGGAGACCTTTTTTTAATTATAGGAAAGTATAAATTTTCGTCATCCTTTCTCTATCATTCAAAGAGAAGAAACTTGGCTATGCCGCAAAGGACGGCGTTATCCGTTTCTTCTTGTTTGGAATAACAAAAGCCGCTGGGCATTTAGTTGTTGCAATTTCTATAAATATTTCCTTATAATCGACTTTATTCGACATTATTCTCGAAAATGATTTGCTATATTAGTTCTATTGTACATAAAACTATTTACCTATGTACGAATATAGAATAACGGGGAGTGTTGTAGAGTATGAAAAAATGGTTAGGGAGTATAGCCGCCGTATTGCTGCTGGCCGCTATTTTTGCATTTCCGAACGATTCATTTGCGGACAATTCGTTTAAAGACGTGGGCGGTACGTTCTGGGCAGAAGAAGAGATTAACAGTATGGCTCAGCTTGGACTTGTCAAAGGGTATACCGACAATACGTTCAAACCGAACAATACGGTAACACGGGAAGAATTCGCCGTCCTTATTACACGTGCGTTTTACTTGGAGCTGCCGGCAAGCAGCCCGTCTTCGACATTTGCCGATGTCTCGAAGACCAGATGGTCTTATACATCCATAGAGGCCGCGAAAGAATTTCTCACCGGTTATTATCCGCCGTCCGGCAAAGCCTTCTTTGACCCGACTGGAAAAGCGACGCGTGAGGATGTTGCGGTTGCTCTCGTTAAGGCTCTTGGTTATCAACCGGATGAGTTGAAAGATGAGAGAGTAATCAATCGTTTTTATGACGGTGACGACATTTCACCTAATATGCGTACTTATGTAGCATTGGCGGTAGAAAATAAGCTGATAAGCGGCTATAACGACGGGACGTTCAAACCGGGCAAGGCCGTTACGCGGGCAGAGTCTGCCGCGCTCCTTTACCGTGTGATCAAAGGCGCGGCGGCTGATAGCAAGCAGACTCTCACGTTGAACGTTGAAGCGCCCGAAACAACATCGACACCGACTTTTTATGTTTCCGGAGATGCAACAAAAGGTGCGAAGGTCTTTATCAATAACGAAGAAGTCGAAGTCGTGCAAGGACAATTCCGGGTTGGTTTCCGTTTGGAGGAAGAAGGCAGCTACAAGTATACCGTATCTGCGCGCATGGCGGGAGGCAAGACGCAGACTGTAACAAAAACGGTCAAGTTTGAAAAAGGCGCGCCTTCTATTGAAGTAAAAGGCGTGCCGGAAACAACCGACAAGAAAACGATAACGGTCACTTGGACCGTGAAAGACGGAAATGATGTAAGTCCGGTTGTCTATATAAATGATGAGAGACAATACGGGTCAACAGCTACGATTACTCTTGAAGAAGGGGATAACGAAATTAAAGTAGTCGTCGAAAACAGCTTTGGAAAATCGACAGAAGTTGTCAAACATGTTGTTTTTCAAAGCGGCGGTCCTGTATTGAACGTAGGCATTGTCCCGGCGACAACAGATAAGGAATCGCTGACGCTGAGCTGGACTGTACAGGATAAGAACGACTACAGCCCCAAAGTTTACCTCAACGGTGACCAGCTATACGGCAGCAACACGAGCGTGACGCTAAAAGAAGGTACAAATATCTTTACATTCCGGGCGGTCAATAGTGCCGGCAAATCGACGGAAGTGACCAAAACAGTCGTATTAAACGGGGGAGCTCCCAACTTGACCGTGGAACCGATCCCCGACACGACGGACAAGGATTCGATTACGGTCTCCTGGAATGTACAAGACAGGAACGACTACAGTCCGAAGGTATATGTCAATGGGCAGCAGATGTACGGCAGCTCTACGACCGTTAATCTGACTCCGGGTCCAAATACGATTACGGTTAAAGCGGTCAACAAGCCGGGAAAAATAACGGAAATCACCAAAACCATCACGTTTTCCAGTGGCGGTCCGGTGTTGAAAGTGGGAGATATTCCGCAGACAACCGGCAAGAAATCTGTTACGGTTTCCTTGAGCGTATCCGATAAAAACGATTACTCCCCAAAAGTATACATCAATGGAGAACAGATTTATGGAAGCAGCACAACCGTCAATCTGACTCCTGGCATGAACACGATTAAGATCAAAGCGGTCAACAGCTTAGGCAAAATAACCGAGGAATCACATGATATCGTGTTCGAGCCCCAAGGTCCGCGGTTAACCTTAGGCTATGCGCCGGAAACAACGACGTCGCAGACGATTACACTCTCTTGGACGGTTTCCGATGACAACGACTACAGCCCCAAGGTGTATGTAAACGATAAACTGGTTTATTCCAGCAGCATGGACGTAACATTGGTTCCCGGAGCGAATACGTTCAAGCTCGTTTCAAGCAATAGTCTCGGAAAAACGACAACGGTCACGTATACGGTTACCTATAATCCATCACAGTCATAAACGATTGAAACCTGCAGGTAGTATCAAGCGACGTCAATCTCAAACAAGAGCGGCTATCCTTCTTCCCGGATAGCCGCTCTTTAGCTTGGACTTGAGTGCGCGAACGTGAAGGATGCCGTCAGCCGTTTCTACTGCTTTTGGAAGGCAGCAACTCCTTACTGTTCCCCCTTTTGAGCGCTTGTGGCGGCGCGGGGCTGTTCTTAGCATCCGCAAGCAAGTGCCTGATACGGGCGGGCTACGCCTGAATTGATATGCCATGTCCCGGGATAAAAGCTCGCACAAGCGGCCAGGTTACGATGTATTCCTTTAACGAGATGGGATTGCTGATCGAACTGGGGCAAAGTCGCATTCTGGTTGACGCTTACATGGATCGGTGATATTATGTAATGAGTCATTTGTGTGGTCGGTCCACTGTCCATAATAAAATTATTTAGGGAGAGTTTGAATTTGAAATTCGACAGCACCCCTTTGTATGAGAAAATAAAAAGTTACTTGCGTGACTACATAATGCAGGCGGCGGAAACCGGTACCGAGGTACGTATCGACTCCGAGCGGCAAATGGCAGAGGAGATGCAGGTCAGCCGCTCCAGCGTCAACCGTGCAATATCAGAGCTTGTCGTAGAAGGGTATCTAGTAAAACGCAGGGGCAAAGGCGTATTTATCCTGCCCAAGGAAAAGCTGGAGCAGAAGCTTGGTAGCGTGCAGAAAATCGCGCTTATATTGCCCGACATCAGCGACTATTACTACGGCGTGCTGGCCCACGAGATCGAGCGGGTTGCTTACGACAACGGCTACGATTTGATGCTTTGTATTATCGGGACGGACCACGGCAAGGAGCGTGGCTATCTCGTCGAGCTGGAAAACAAGGGCGTTTCGGGAATCATTTCCGCGCCGTACGTGAACAGCGCTGTCAACGCCGACATTTACCGTCAGCTGTTCCAGGCGGGAATTCCGGTCGTGTTGGTGAACCGGATCAACGAAAACATGAGCGATCTTCCTCATATCGTATATGACCAAGGGGAAGGCAGCTACATCGGAGTGCGGCATTATCTGAAGCAAGGCAGGCGGAACATTTTGTATGTCGGCGACTTCAAGAACAGCTATTTGTGCCAGCTGCGCAAGCAGGGCTGCGTCAAAGCGCTTGAGGAGGAGGGCGATCCGTCGTTGCTCGAGGTGTATGTGGCGGACGGAACGGACTTCCCGGAGCGGCTGCTGCAGACAATGGCGGACGGCAGCATCGACGGCATCGTCTGCTACAACGACATTATTGCAATGACCGTCTGCAATGTGCTGGCTCAGGCGGGCCGTCGCGTTCCGGAAGACGTCGGAATTATTGGCTACGACAACTCGTATATCGTCAGCCTGTTGCCGGTGCCGCTCAGTTCGGTCGATTTTCCGCATCAACAGATGGCGAAAGCCGCATGGCAGCTGTTGGAGTCACTTCTCCGGCACGAGGAAGCCGAGCTTGCTCAGCAAATGCCGACGCGGCTCATGCTGCGGGAATCTTCCGCCACTATTTGAGCCGTGCGGTGAGGCGGGCGCTCCTGTTGAGAGCGCTTTTGTCGATGGTGTGCGGGAGTTGTTCTCTGAATATAGTGGTCGGTCCACGGTCCAATTTGAAAGGGGTGATGCCGCTCGAAGTGCAGGTTGCGTATACATGGTTTGAATCAGGTGGTACAACTTTGAATGGGGGAAAACGATCCGTGAAAAAGGGAACCTTGTCCAAGGCGCTTTGCGCCGTCGCATTGGTCAGTCTGCTGCTTGTTGGGTGCTCCGGCAATAGCGGTAATGAGTCGGGGGAAAAAGCAGCCGACGGAAAAGTAACGATTAACTACTGGGGCAGTATGACGCCGGAGTTTACGGATTATCTGGTGAAGAAGGTGGAGGAGACCTATCCCGATATCAATCTCAAGATATCGGCGATTCCAGGCGTTACCGGTGGCGGCGATCCGTTCATCAATGCGGCGGCGGCCGGCACGCTGCCGGATCTGTTCAACTCGAACCCGACTGGGGGATCGACATACTCGGACATGGGCATTACGAATCCGCTAAGCACATTTTCCGATTTTAAGGAAGCGGTTGCAAATGTCGATCCGAACTTGATTGAAACGGGACGGATGGGCGACGGCGAGGTGCATAATCTCATCACCTACGGGGCCACGCCGGTCATGGTCTATTACAACACGAAGCTTTGGCAGGAGGCCGGTCTGACGAAAGCCGACATTCCGACCACCTGGACGAAGTTCGTCGAGGTCGCAAAAAAGCTGACGAAATCGACTGCCGGCGGCAAAACCGATCAGTACGGCTTGGAGCTCATTACCGACGGGCGCGGCGGCGGCTTCAACTTCCAACTCGGCTATGCGCTCTATTGGAGCATTACCGGGAATCCGAACGCAGGTTTCTTGTCCAAGGACGGCAAGCAGGTCATTCTCGACAAGCAGGCGTACGCGAAGACGATCGGGCTGGTATCCGATCTCATCCTCAAGGAGAAGACATCCCCGCCGGAGCGGACGCAGGACATTTTTCCGACGGGCACTATCGGCATGGCACTGAACGGTCCTGGCTTCGCCACCGTGCTGGAGGACCCGGACAAGAGCAAGGTGGTCGGACAATGGGATCTGTTCCCGCTGCCAACGCTGGGACTGGGCAAAGGCACAAGCAATGCGCTGCCGGTAGGCGGGCGCACGATTATGATGTCGAGAAATACAAAGCATCCCGAGGAAGCCTGGAAGGTCATTAAGATACTGATGTCCGACGAGGTGCAGATGCAAGTGTACAAGGATCTCGGCGAATTCCCGGTTTCGAAAACGGTGCAGGCGGATCCCGAGTTCGCTTCCGACAAAGTCGTGAGCGCTTTCCTGAATCAGGACAATACGCAGGTAAATGGCCGCGACCCGTTTTACTATTCACTGATCAGCGACAATCTGTCGCCGGCGTACAACGAGGTGCTGGCTGGCAAAGCGAAGCCGGAGCAAGCGGTCGACGCCGCCGTGACGAAGTTGCAGCAATTGATTGACGAGGACCAGAAGTCCCGCGAAGTGCTGCTAAACAACAAGTAATGCCATTTCGGCGGAAGGCGGCGCTCAAGCGTCCTCTCCCGCCGCGTAAGGAGCTGCAGAACGATGCAAATTGCACTGAAACGGCTGAAGCGCACCTGGATCGGTTACGTATTTGTTTCGCCCTGGCTGATTCTGTTTTGCGTCTTTGGCTTTTTTCCCATCCTCTATTCGCTTGTGTTGTCGTTGCAGGAGGCCCGCGTCATGCAGGAGCCGGTCTGGGTGGGGCTGTACAATTTCAAGTATTTGTTGTCCGATCCGACAAGTGACCTCTGGCTGACGCTGCGCAATACCGTGATTTTCGTCGTCGTGTACATCCCGGTGCTGCTCCTGTTATCCCTCGGCATGGCGTATATGCTGAACCGCAAGCTGAAGTTCGAGGTATTCTGGAAGACGGCGGTGTTCATGCCGCTCGTAACGGCAGGCGTCGTCTATGCGATCATGTGGAGCAATATGCTGAGCGCGAACGGCATTCTCAACACGCTCCTGAACGCGCTCGGCTTTGACGACAATACGCTGCTGACGAATATCCATACCGCCATGCCGACTGTCGCCGCCATCGATGCGCTGAAGAACGCACCGTACTGGACAATTATCATATTGACGGCGCTGACGTCGATCTCCACCGATCTATACGAATCGGCTACGCTTGACGGTGCGACTGCTTATCAGAAGTTTCGCAGAATCACGATCCCGCTAATTTCTCCGACGCTGTATTTCATGCTCTACATGGCGAGCATCGGGGCTTGGAACGTTTTTGACCAGGTGTTTGTACTGACTAAGGGAGGACCGGCTAACGGCACGTTGACGCTTAACTATTATCTGTTTAGCATTTTCTCGCGCGGCCGCATCGGACTCGCCTCCGCCGTCGGAATTATTATCGGCTGCCTTGTGCTGCTGACGGTGATGGTGCTGAAGCGCTTCGTCAAATCAGAAAACGACTACTATTGAAGGGGGATCGCAGCCGATGAACATTCGAAGCCATGCCGTCTCCCAAACCGCGGTGTACGTTGTGCTGGCGGCCGTATCCGCGTTTACGCTATTTCCGTTTCTGTGGATGCTGACTAATATGTTGAAGCCGACGATTGAAATAATGGATAACCGGATACTGCCGAGCCGGCTGACGCTGGAACATTTCCGCAGCCTGTCGTCGGCGCTGCCAATCTGGCGCAACGCGTTCAACAGCCTGTTCGTGGCGCTTGCCGTAACGGCCGGCAGCTTGTTTTTTTCCTCGCTGGTCGCCTACGGCCTGGCCAAAATCGATTTTATCGGACGAAAAGCGCTGCATCAGTTCATCATTCTGACGATGGTCGTGCCGGGTTCGCTGACATTGGTGCCGCGCGTCATGGTCGTCAAGGACCTCGGCTGGATGGATTCGTACTGGGCACTGATTGTGCCCGCGCTCGTGAGCGCATACAACGTGTTTTTCTTTCGCCAGTTTTTTATGGGTATTCCATCGGAGCTGAACCAGTCGGCCTACGTAGACGGCGCGTCGGAATTCCGCATTTACGCCCGCATCATCGTGCCCTTGGCGAAGCCTGCGATGATCACACTCGGCATTTTGAGCTTCCTGTCATCCTGGAACGACTTCATGTGGCCGCTGATGGTGACGACCTCGACCGATTTGCGTACGCTGCCGGTTGTCGTGGCACTGCTGTCCGACCAATACAACACGAACTGGGGAGAGATCATGACCATCGGCAGCATCACGGCCGTGCCGATCACGATCGCATATATCGCATTCCAGAAATACTTCATCGAAGGTCTTGTGACGGCCGGGTTGAAAATGTAAGATGCAATACCAAATAAACATATATGGAATCGGGGTAGGAGCATGACCGCTGTACATCATCTTCAAGACGGAAGCGTACGTCGGGAGCTGCAAGAAATCATATACAAAATCGATCGAAATCTGGAGCGGTTCGATCTGTTGTTCCCTCATATGTCGAGAAGCGGCCGTTACGGCGAGTCACTGAATGCCGACGGCAACTGGACCGGCTCCTTCTGGACGGGCATGATCCTACTGGCTTACCGCTATACCGGACAGGAAAAATATCTCGCTGCCGCGAGGCGCTATTTGCCGGTATATCGCGAGCGGCTGGAGTACGGCCAGAAGGATCATGATCTTGGCTTTCTCTATCAATTATACGCTGCCAACCTGTACCGCTTCGACAGCAATCGCGAGGCGCTCGAGCTAACCATAGGGGCGGCCGAGGAGCTGCTGAAGCGCTTCAACGGCAAAGGCCGATTCATTCGCGCTTGGGGCGCGCCGGACGAGAACGACCGTCGCGGCGTTATGATTATCGATTGCATGATGAACTTGCCGCTGCTGTATACGGCAAGCAGCCTGAGCGGCGATCCCCGCTTCGCCGCGGCCGCGGACAGCCACGCCGAGACGACGCTTCGCTTCAACATTCGGCCGGACGCCTCCGTTTATCACACCTATGAGTTCGACCCGGATACGGGAGAGGCGCTTGGCGGCTATAACGAAGGCGGCTTCTGCGACGAATCATGTTGGTCACGCGGGCAGGCGTGGGCGATCTACGGCTTCGCTCTGGCGGGCCGGCATAGCGGCCGCCGCAACTTCATTGAGGCAGCCGAACGGCTGAGCGACTACTTCATCCGCGAATCGCCGCCAGACGGCGGCATTCCGCTGTGGGACTTCAAACTCCCCGACCCGGCGGGTGCGCTGAAGGACGCTTCGGCAGCCGCGATCGCCGCCTGCGGTTTGCTGGAGCTGGCGGAGCAGACGACTGACGTTTCGCCGGCGGCGCGCTGGCGCTCCCATGCGGCGGCCGTCGCGACGACGTTGCGACGAGAATGCTCGGCAACCGGGGATGAAGCGGTCGAAGGATTGATCCGCAACTGTTATGCGCGCGAGCCCGACATGAAGCAAGGACAGTTTTATACCGTATGGGGAGATTACTTCTACATGGAGCTTCTGATGAAGCTTGACAGCCTCGATCCTCAGATGTGGACCTACGAAGTATAAATTTCGGAAAAGGGGAATTTCCATGATGAGTAAACGAATCTTGCAAGCGGCGTTGAGCCTGATCCTGATCTGTTATGCCCTGGCGGCGCCGCTTGGCGTTGCCGCGGCCGACGGCGCGGCCGTGGTCACGGCCAACCCGCCAGCCGGAGTCATCGCCAAGGGTGCGAAGGTCAATTTGAGCGCCGGCGCTTCGGCGATCCGCTATACGACGGACGGCAGCGATCCGCGCAGCTCGGCGACGGCGATTGAGTACGCTGGACCGATTACGGTCGACAATGCCTTGACGCTGCGCGCGGCGTCCGAGGTTTCGACCGGCGTCTACGGAGATGTCGAGGCGTTCCACTACGAGCTGTTGAGCGTGCCCGGTTGGTCCTACGAGGTGAAGTCTCAGGCGGATGCGACGATTGCTTTAGATTCCGGTGTTTCCCATTCGGGTGGCGTTTCGCTCAAGCTGACGAGCGCAACGCCACCGGCCGCCAACGTCTACGCCCGGGTGTGGCAAAACGTCACAGTAAAGCCGAACACGACCTACCAGTTTAACGCCTGGGTGAAGGGTAACAACGTGAATGCGGATATTTCCGTCAACTCCGCTTGGTCACCGCGTTATTCGATTCCAAGTGGTGATTGGCAGCAGCTTGGCTTCACGTACACGACGGGGGCGAACGAGACTCTGCTGTCCTACCGGATCGTCGTGCCAAACGTAACGGACGCGCTGTGGATCGACGACATTACGTTTACGGAATCCGGCAGCTCGGTCAATCTGCTCGTTAACCCCGGCTTCGAGGTGCAGCTGGAACCCGTCCGGGCAAGCGTTGCCGCTGGCGCGGTGCCGGCTGGTACGGAGGTGGTGCTTACGGCTGCACCGGCTGCACAAATCTTCTATACGGCGGACGGCAGCGATCCGCGCAGCTCGGCGACGGTTATTACGTACACGGGACCGTTGTCGATCGACGGGGACGTCACGCTGCGGGCCTTCGCCGTAGATGGCTGGCTCACCAGCGCGGTGAGCGACTTCGCTTACACGGTGCTGCCGGTTGCCGTGGAGCCGACCGTCCTCGGAGGCATTTTTATCGATGAGCCGCCGGCTTTTGCCGTTCGCACCGCCGGAGACCGCTTGACTTGGAGCGTCAACAACCCGGAAGGCGAGCTGGTTCTGCAGGGAGAAGCCGCTCTTACGTCGCCGATCTACAGCCTTCAGCCCACGCTGGCGGACAAAGGCTATTTCACGCTGCAGGTCAGCGCCTGGCAGGGTACGGTATTGCTAGGAAAAGCGTCGACGCCTTTCACCGTGCTCGAAGAGGCGGACGTGGCAGTTAAGCAGGACAGCCGTTTTGCCATGGGCACCCATTTCGCCAAGTTCTGGAACGACGATCTCGTGCCGCTGCTCGATGCCACTGGCATCTCGGCCATTCGCGATGAGCATGAATGGAAAAATCTCGAAAAGCAGAAGGGCGTTTTTTCTTTCCCGGCCCGAAATGACGCCTACATGGCAAGGCTGGAGCAGGAAGGAGTGCAGCCGCTGATCGTGCTCGACTACACCAATTCGTTTTATGACAACGGTTACACCCCATACACGTCGGAGGGTTACAACGGCTTCGCCAACTATGCCGACCAGGTACTTCAACATTATGACGGCGAGATTCCGTGGGTCGAGGTGTACAATGAATATAACAACTCGAATTTCGGCGATATGGGCGCGGGGCCGGCGGACTGCAAGCCGGAGTATTATTTTGAACTATTGAAGGCCACCTATCAGAAAATCAAGCAAAACCACCCGGCCGTGACGGTTGCCGGTCCGGTGACAGTAGGCCTGCCGTGGGAATGGCTGGAAACCTTCTTCCAGCTCGGGGGCTTGGATTATCTCGACGTTGTATCCGTGCATCCATACAACTTTCCGAATGCGCCGGAGATTCTGGCCGAGCGGATCGATCAGCTCGACAGCCTCATCCGCGAATACAACAACGGACAACCGAAGCCGATCTGGATTTCTGAAATCGGCTGGCCGTCCTACAGTGGTTCGGAGGGTGTCGACGAGCGGACGCAGGCGCAATACATCGTGCGCAGCCATGTGACGGCATTGGCGTCCGGCGTAGACAAAATATTCTGGTATAACATGATGAATGATGGTATCAACAAGGAGGATCGCGAGAGCAATTTCGGCCTCATTCGAAATTTGAACGATCCGCAAGGCGCTTATGCGCCGAAGCCGGCATACGCGGCGTATGGCGTCATGCTGCGCCAACTCGGCGGCATGGCGTACGTCTCGCAGGATGTTGCTCCTGCTTCCGTGTACAGCTATAAGTTCCAGGCGGGCCAGCAGACGGCCCATGTTCTGTGGAGCCTGGAGCCGGTCAACGTCGCCTTGCAGGCGAGCGGCGATCTGACCATCGTGGATGCGATGGGCAACGAGGAAGTCTACACGCCGCATGACGGCAAGATTTACTTGACGCTGGACGAAACGCCGCTATACGTCAAGGGAGAGGTCCTCGGCATCGCCGCGGACGGCACGTTCACGCTGCAGGCGGAAAACGCGCTGGTCGGCGAAGTCATCGATGCCGTCGTGATCTGGAACAACGAAGCGTCGACGACATCCGCGTCGGCCGCGCTGGAGGCGGAGGGCGTAACTGTACCGCTGGCGGTCGCCGCAGGTGCAGTCGTCACGGAGGCTGTTGTGCTGCCGGCCAAGTCGAGTGCGGGCGTCAAGACGCTGACCGCCGCGATAAAGTTCGGAGGCGTCTCGGCGGGGCGCATCGCCGCCTCCGTGTCAATCTTAGGTTCGGCGGTGACGGCAAGCGAGATCAAGCACGGACTGGATGCGAATGGCGGCCACGTGCTGCGCCTGACGCTGGCCAACGAGCTGGCGGTGGCCAACGAACTGACGGAAATCCAATGGAGCTTCGGCAGTCAAAGCGGCGCGACCACATTTCAGACAACAATTCCCGCAAGCGGTCAGACTGTTGTGTCACTGCCCGTTCCTTCGCTGACGGAGGGGCAGACGTATCCGTTCCAGCTTCAGCTGCAGCTGGAGGAAGGCAATCCCGTCGCTGCCTCTGGCAGCCTGAACCTCGTTCCGGCGTCGGCAATGACGGCACTGGCGAAAAAGACGGTTGACGTGGAGGGAACAAACGACGACTGGAGCGGGGTGAACGCCATCGATCTTGCAACGGAGACGACCGCGGTTCCGGTCACGGGACATTCGTTCGGCGGCGCCACCGATCTAGGCGGCGATCTGCGGCTGACGTGGGACGACGATTATTTGTACGTATCGGCGAGCGTTAACGATGACACGTTTGCGCAAAGCTACTCCGGCAGTGACATCTGGAAAGGCGACTCGCTTCAATTCGCCTTGACGGCGGGCTTCCCCGGCGAGACGGTGAACCGCTTCGAATATGGTGCGGCCCTGACCTCGTCGGCAGCGGAGTTGTACCGCTTCAGCGCGCCTTCCGGAATGGCGACCGGGTCAGTCGCGAATGCCCGGGTGAACGTGGCGCGAGACGGGACCAATGCGGTGACGACGTACAAGATCGCAGTGCCGTGGAGCGAGCTCGGCAGCCTGTCGCCGACTGACCGCGCGCTTAGCTTCTCACTGCTCGTCAATGACGACGATGGCGCGGGACGAAAGGGCTGGCGCGAATGGGGCTCCGGCATCGGCTCGGGCAAAAATCCGGCTTTGTTCAAAGCGGTATGGCTGCAGGAGCAGCCATAAGACGAAAGTGTAAGTCGACAACTGCAAGATAATACAGAAAGATCGAAGCTGTGGGGCGGGCAGGGGACGGGCGGCGAGGCTGGGCACCACATTGCGCTCCGCACGAACGTCCCTTGCACATACGAGGAGGACAACTATGAATATGGAGCAATTTCTTAGCAACCGGCCGTTCGCCGAATACCTGGACAGCCTGTGGGACGGGGAACGGGGATATTACCGTCAGTCGGACGGCGCTGCGGCGGGCACATCGGTATCCATGCTGGCAGCGGTCTATCATCTCTACAGCGCCCTGCTCGCGGACGGGGAGACGGAACGGGCGCGGCATGTTGAGCGGCTGTCCGGCCTAATGTCCAGCGTGCTGCCGCTGGTGCGCGAGGACGGGGGCGTGGCGGAGTCGGCGGATCATCCCGGATCGAGCTACCACCCTGGTCTTGCATTTAATATCTGCAAATGCCTCGGGCTGATCTATCCATATTTGGAGCAAATCGGACTGGGGGCGCAGCGCGAGCCGGTACGCCAAGCGATCGTCACGATGGTCGAGCATCACCCCGAGGCGGGGGAGGCCGGCACCCACGGCAGCGACCAGTCGCTCCGCTTCGAGCTGGCGGCATATTATTTCGCTTACGTTGCGACGGGAGAGCGCAAGTACCTCGGCTGGTACAAGCGATTGTTCCATAACGGCATCGCCAGTTATACGCGCGACATTCACAGCCATAAGGAACGGCATTATACGACAGCGCCAGGCCTGCAGCGGGCCGGTCTGCATCCCGACTTTACCTTCAACTACGCCGGGGGCATCGGCACCGAAACGGAGCTGCCGACCAACGCACATACGCCGGCATACTATCTAGCCGAAGTGGACGGCTTTCTGTTCACCTACCTGCTCGGCCTCAAAAACGGGGTGCTGACGCGCAACGCAGACTGGGATGACTTTTGCCGCAAATACGCTCGCGGATTGTACAAGGACTTGTCCCGTGCCGGCCGTATGTCCTGCGATGTGGACGGCTACGGCATCCACCGGGCCTGGTACGCCAAGGTCATATTTGAGGGGCTGCCGTTGGCGGCCTGCGTCCCGCTCGGTCCGAACGAATCGGATGCGGAAGCGCGCGCCCACTTCAAATGGTATTGCGACCGCTATCTTGAAAATTTCATGTCCTCGGAACATTTCCGCCGCTTCGGAGTGCCGCCGCATCAGCCGTACGGACATCGGCTGACGATCGAAAAGCAGTTCGACAAGTTCAATTGCATCGAGATTTACGCCAAAACGGCGGCGTATTTGTACGAGTTCGGCGTCGACCGGGAGCCAGCGCGTGAACCCGATCCGTTTTACGCTTATTCGTGGTGGCATGACTGGTTGCGGGTCAGCACTCCGGTGTACGAGACGTCCTTCGCTGCGGCGACGGGCGGCTGCGCCATTCCTAAAGCGCGGCATTTTGGCGATTCGAATCTCGGCACGCTTGCCGGCGGCGCCGCGCTGATGACGCTGTTTGCCGGGAAACAGCTGCTGTACGCGCCGTCGACGGACCCGGATTACGCCTTTGACATGCTGGTGATGGACCGCAACGGCCGCACGGCGCGATCCAGCTGCACGCTGTTCGGGGACCGACGGGAGTTTTACGTGGAAAATACCTTGGGCGAGCGGCTCGAGAAGGAAAGCTTCGTTCCGTACGGCATGCCGTTCGTGGAGGCACTGGGGGAGAGCGTGAAGACGGTGTTCCGCAAATCGACTGAGCAACCGAATGTAACGTTTGTCGTGCAAAACCGCTTTAGCCGGGACAACATCGAGATCACGCAGAAGTTTTTTTCGCCAGCCGGCTGCTTTATTCGAAAAGGCTGCTTCAACCTGCCGCTGCCGAAGCTGGAGCCAGTCGAGGTCGAGCTGCGGGACGGCGGCTCCTTGACGCTCGACTTCGAGGCGGACGGTTGGCTGGACATTCGCCGGGTGCGGGCGTTCCGCTGCCGGGTCGGGGCCGGTGCTTATCGCATCGAACTGCTGCGCGTGCCTGCGTATGCGCATGAGCGCAATACACGCATCTGGCGCGGCAGCGAAGGACTGGAAGGGGAGCCCGGGGGAGAAAACAGCTTCAGTCCGCATCCGACCGGCGTTCTGCGCATCGGCGCCGGCGGCGGTGATCTGCATCAGGCGGAGCTGGTGCTGCGGTTGGAGTTTATGGCCTGACCGCAGGGGTCACCCTCACCCTAACACCAAACAGCCCGCTTCCAATTGGAGAGCGGGCTGTTTGCCTTCCTTGGGCTGCCGTCGCCCCGTGTTTCGCTGAAGCGGCGCATTCAGGCGGTCTGTACATTATTGAGGCCAGTTCTCTTCGCCAGATACAGAGCTTCGTCAGCCAAAGAGAGCAGCGCCTCCAGCGAATATCCAGCGGTGGCGGTTTCCACGACTCCTACAAATGACTGTTTCATCTAGCCGTCACACGGGATGCTCACGATTCAAGAGTGAGAAGATCAACGGGTTGGAACAGCTGGCAACGAACTGTTCTTGTACTTCATGAGCGGTGCCAGCCACACCATGCCGGTTCCCCGATACACATTAACAAGCCCTTCACCTGATGCAGCCGAACCTATGCGGGTTTTCCCTGATTTCTCCACGGTGAAGTCCAGGGAATGGGACCACATCAGTGCAAAACTTCCGTCCACCTTCAATACATCATTCTGCAATTCGATGACGACCGCTTCCTCCGTAGGAATGGGCGCCTCCAGTGCGAGAATTCCTTTTCCTTTGGCACTTAGATTAAATAGGCCTTCGCCGCCCAGCACGGCTGAAGAAACATTCTTACGCGCCGTGACCGCGATATTCAGTGTTGTTTCGCATGCCAGGAACATGCCGTCGTCGATGACAATATGGTCGTTGTCGACATCGATTAACCATAGATATTTATAGGTGGTTTCGAGTAAAATCGTACCGGTACCTTTGTAAAGCGGTTTGATTGCGCTGGTTCCTGTCACTGCACTCGACACCAGATTTCGCATCAAACCTCCAACACCCTTAACACCTGTGGTCATTTCAATATCGCCAACCATATACTGCATAGCCCCAGCAGACAGCATAACTTCACTGTTATTGATTTCAACCATGAGCTGCTTGTTGCGCATGTTGCTTTTGCTCATGAAGAAGTTGGATTCTGCCTCCGACATGGTGGTACTGCTCAGATCCTCTTTATATTCAATTACTGTAAATCCGCCAAGCTGCTCCTTTATTACAACATTGTCATTATCTTTAAGATTATTTATGGTAAAAGCCATGCTGATATACGCCTCCTGTGGCAGTTATTTTGAGTTGTACAAGCTTATCTTCTTTTCATAGGCTAATATTCGACAAAAGGAAGAGATTTCACGGAAGCGGAAGCGGCGCGTTTAGGCTAAAGCGGTCTGTACATTATTGCGGCCGGTTCTCTTCGCTTGATACAAGGCTTCGTCGGCCAGAGAGAGCAGCGCCTCCAGCGAATGCCCGGCGGTGGCGGCTTCCACAACACCGAAGCTGGCTGTAATAACGAGAGGGCCTGCCGGCGTAAGCAGAGGGCCTGAAGCGAGTGCCGAGCGGATCTGCTCGGCGATGCTCCCCGCCTCATCTATGGACAGGTCCGGCAGGCCGATGACAAATTCTTCGCCGCCATACCGTCCGAACACGTCCTCCGTGCGGATGAAAGGCTTGCACAGCGCTATTGCGTGCTGAATGGCCCGATCTCCAACCGCATGGCCGTAAGTGTCGTTAATGCTTTTGAAATGATCGATATCCAGGAGGATCAGGCAGAATGTACCGCCTTTGGACTGTCCATCGGTCAGCGCTTTTCTGCAAAGCTCCATAAAGCAGGTCCGGTTATAGATCCCCGTAAGCCCATCCGTGGTGGCAAGAAGATGCAATTCGTTATGTAGGAGAGTTCTCTCGGTGACATCAATCATAATAATAGTCCGGCCGGCGTGTTTGCCATCCCGTTTGATCACGGGTGAAGAGCGAATCTGGTAGTAACTGGTTTCACTGCCGTTTTGCCATTTGATTTCATATTCATCCTGTTCAAGGTGCTGCGTACGGGGGTTCCCGCTCTTCTCCGCATTAGCGGCCTGTCCCTCCTTCAGAGGGAAAGAGATGTCGTGAATGGATTTGCCGATTGCCGAAGCATCCAGCACGGGGATCATCCGCATAGCCGCTGGATTATAATCGACCACATGATCATTAATGTCCAGCACAATGACGCCGTCGCGCATACTGTCAAAAATATTTTCCCGGGCGATAGGCGCGACAGTCAGCATGCCCATTGACAGAATGGACCAGATATACAGGCCGGAGGTGAAGCTCATCAGGACCGGCACCGGGTCCATGCCATATGGCGTGAGACCCATCAGATAGAGGAAAGCACCGGTCATTGGCACATATAGGGTAATCAGCATGGTCAGAATCTGTTTTCTGTAAGCGGAGCTGCTTATCAGCCGCCGGATCAGCAGAATCCCCCCGACAAAGAGACAGGCGAACGTATAGCAGCCGTGCAGGATATATCCTTTGCCCATCACGATATCGACAAGCGGAGTAGGCGCATCGGAACGCAGATAGAGAGACTGATAGAATAGATGATGAAAATCGTTCGTTGAGATGGTCACAACAGTGATGACGGGTATCAGGAAAAATAGCGGCAGGATCTTGCGGGTCAGGAATCTGGACATATCCAGGTAATGGAAGACCAGAATCAGGCAGCAGGGGGCAATGAAGGGCATGCCCAAATATTCGATGGTGAGCCAGAACTTGATTTCCGCGAGAGAATCGCTTGCCAGCTCAAAAGCGAAGCCGAACGTATAAATGGCACAAAATAAGGACATCCAGACAAAGGTCCGGATCCCGGAAAAGGTGGTTTTGACGAGCATGGCATAGATGCACAGAAGAACGCTCATGACACCGGACACACAGACGACGACAATATAATTGTTAATGACCGTACTCATGTAATCAAGGCTCCAGTATCTTGATGTGGTCAAGCTGCCGAAAACTGGACAACTATGGAAAGATAAGAAAATAGTATCACAAAAAAAGGACACAGAAAAGAAAATTCGTCATAAATCGCGTTAATGTGCTATAGGATGTCATCATTCTTCCCATCCCCTCCAACAGGCGGGAGTGCCGGTTAAAAAGAGAAAGCCCCCGACATCCGTCAGAAGGCTTTCTTCTGTTACAGCTATAAGCAAGTTTAAGCTTCGAATGCATTCAATCTGTTATTCGCCTGGCAACCAGTCCATACAGTGGTCAGCCCGTAATTGCAGTTCATGAAACACGATGCCTGCATGATAGCCGTCACACACGGCGTGGTGGAGCTGTACCGATAATGGCAGCTGTACACGGTTGTCCTGCCTGAAAAATTTGCCCATCGTAAAGATAGGCAGGAGATAGGTTCCCTCGTTATAAATATTCAGGTTAAAGCCTGTGAAGCTCACCCAGGGGATAGAGGAAATCGGGAATATATTTGGTGGTTCGTCAGGTTTGGCGGCAAACTGCATAAGGCCTCCGTACCTTTCCATATCTTCGATATAACGGTAGTAGAATTCGCCGAAATCTTCATTGTAGGGTGTCCAGATGCTCGAAAAGCTCTTATTCTCATCATGGAAAACGGTATAGCCGGGAGATATGCTATCCCAGTAACCAAGTCTGTTCTCCGAGTCAAAGCAGGTTCGGAATTCAATATGGCGATTGACAATTGCTGCGATCATATGGATCAATGCCGGGTACAGTTTTATTCCTTTGCTCTTCGTTTCTGCCAGCAGCAGGGTGATATCAAGATTTGCCGTTATGCTGTAGGTGCATCGGACGTGGTTTAAATAATGTTCAAAATACGGTTTTCTATCCCAGGTATCAACAGTAATCGGGTTAAAATTCATTCGTGCAGCCTCCTAAAAAATAATTGAATTCTTGAATTTTAGGAGGCTGCCTCTATTGCTTTAACCATATCCACACCACTTTCCTGTTCGGATTCGTTTTAAGTTTAGCATTGAATTCCTGTGATGTCTTGCACAGACTCTAGAACAATTGCCTGCTGTATCCTTGTTTCTCCCATGCAGCCAACATCCCTGGCCGTTCGTCTTATGGTAAACTGGATGAACCAAGCTTCAGGAAAGGATGATTCAATGGATAAAGCACATGATGCGATTCTGTCCATTCGCGACCTGCGGATGAATTATGGTTCACGATATGTTTTGAAGGGAATCAATCTGGACGTCTACGAGGACCAAATTATCGGCTATATCGGTCCTAATGGAGCAGGCAAAAGCACGACGGTCAAAATCATGCTGGGTCTGGTAGAAGGTTATACAGGCGATATACATATATTCGGACAGAACATTGCCGACGGAAATGTGGATTACAAGAAACGGATCGGCTATGTGCCGGAGACAGCTGAAATTTATGATACGCTGACAGCCCGGGAATATTTGACCTTTATTGGCGAGCTTTACGGTCTTCATAGTGAGGACGCCGATTACAAAGCGAAACAGCTCATGCGCACGCTGGGCCTGGAGGAATTGTATGACTCGCGCATTGTCTCTTTTTCCAAAGGCATGCGGCAGAAGGTTCTGCTGATCGCAAGCATGCTGCATAATCCCGACATCCTGTTTCTGGATGAGCCGTTGGCCGCTCAGCAAAAGGACGGGCTGATCACGTTTGCGCTCCTGCTGCTGTTGTTTGCATTTGCGGGTCTCCATTTTGCCCTGACCTTTGTAAAAGCAGGGATTGGGATCGAGCTCGCCTTGCTGGCTGCAGCTGTCCCGCTCCTGTGGGGCAAAGTGTTCGCGGTGCCATGGAAAAAGATTGAGAATGCTTGAGCGGTTTTATGGAAGTGGCAGGAAAGGTTCTACGGAAAGAAGCGCGATACGCGATCATGAAATGACTGTGGAATCGGGCATCGGAGGTGTGATCGTATATGCATGAAATACGGCTGAGCGGGGACAAGCTGCCCCTCGTCAGGGACATGGGCGTGTACGGGGCGCCGGAGCCGAATTGGGCCCATCCGGACCGCACGATGGCGGAAAACCTGCTGCTCTACGTAACGGAAGGGGAGCTGTCCCTTGGGGAGGGCGAAACCGAATACCTGCTTCGCAAAGGGGATGCGCTGCTGCTGAAACGAGGGGTCGGGCAATGGGGCAGGCCGGTTAACGCACCCGGCTCCTCCTGGGTGTTCGTCCATTTCTACGATCAGAGCTTCGCGTCGGCGGAAGGGCCGAGTCCGCTCTCGTTCTCGCTGCTGCCCCACGACGCGCTGTTCTTCTCGCCGGACAAATACAGGGCGGAGGTCGCGCTACCGAAAAAAATCGAGCTGCCGGGCGACCTGCACGTCGAGCGCGAGCTGAAGGCGATGCTCCGCTTGTACCAGTCACGGCATAGCCTGCGTCATCTGCTGCTCAGCCTGAAATTTATGGAGCTGCTCATCTATTTCATCCACAAGTCGGAGGCCGCCGCTGTTCCTTCCAAGGCGGAGCTCACGGTGCGTCGCGTCATCGACTACCTCGAAAGCCGCTACGACGGCAAGCTGACGGCCGGCGAAATCGCCGAAGTAATGGGGATGAACTACAATTATTTGTCCGAGCTGTTCAAACAGCAGACGGGCAGCAGCATTCTCGACCATCATTTGCGGCTGCGCATCGACCGGGCAGCGGAGCTGCTGCGGACGGGCAGGCTGAACATTTCCGAGGTGGGGGAGCGCTGCGGATTTTCCGACGTCTACCATTTCAGCCGCATTTTCAAAAAAATGACCGGCTACACGCCAACCGATTATATGAAAAGTCATTACCCGACCTGAAAATTGGATAAAGAGTATGCCGCTCGCTTCATTCCTACGCTTTCCCTCTTTTGTTAAGATGAGGGCAGATGTTTTGCCAAGGACGCGGCCGCAGCCGCCGACGGCGAAGCTGAATGATCGCCATTTCGGGAGGTTGAACGCGATGGAACAGATGAAGACCCAGCATCCGACGCTCGAGGAGCGTTATGCGGCATTCAAGAGGGACGGCTACACCGTTTTTGAAAGCGTATACGACGACGAGATGCTCCGTTCGTTCAAGGAGACGTTTCACCGTCTGCAGGACAACGGCATCGATCGGCAGCAATGGTGGTTCGCAAACACATGTGAGCTGGCGCCGAAGCAAATGCTGCCGGCCGTGACGAACCCGCTCATTCTCGATTTTGCCGAGAAGGTAATGGGTCCGTTCGTGCAGCTTGACAATTTAACGCTGGCCGGCTTCCCATCCGTCTCACTGGAGAACCGGAACAAGACAGGCTGGCATCGCGACCGCTGGGCGAATTGGCCATTGACGGAGGACTACACGAGCCCGCTGTCGGTCAACGCCATCAGCTATTTGCAGGATTTGACGGACGAATACGGTCCGCTACGCGTCATTCCCGGATCGCACCGGATGCCGGTCGGCATTCCGGCGGAGGAGCGCGGCAAGCCGCATCCCGACGAGCTTGTGCTGTACGTCAAGGCCGGGGATGTCGTGTTTACACATAACGGGCTCATCCACAGCGGCACGCAGAACACGTCGGGCAAAATCCGCTACTTCTACAGCGTCTACTACAACAAGACGTGGTTGAAGCATACCGACAACCATGGCGGCCCCAATGTGCAGCGGATCGTTTCGGAGGCGCGGTCCCGCAACGATCATCGGACGATGAGGCTGTTCGGCGCAGACGAGCAGCTGCAGGCACGAGCCAATTCCGGCTTCCTCGACACGGACGAGGAGATGTGGGTGAAATGGGCCGCCGCGGACAAAGCGGCGGTCAAGGGCTAGCGCGGTGGGAGGCGATCGCGCTATTCAGCGGATAACAATCGACGGAATACCGGCGATATGGCAGGAGCCGTCTGAAGGCCCCGGCCGCGATCTGGTCGTCTGGCTGCCTGGCTTCTCCGGGCGAAAAGAGGACACGGCCGCGCAGCTGGACGCCTTCGCCGCCGCCGGCTTCTATGCGCTCAGCTTCGATCCCGTGCAGCACGGCGAGCGGGCGACGGAGACGCGGGAGGCGCTGGCCGCCAGAGTGGTCGGCAATATTCGCCGCCATTTCTGGCCGATTCTCGCGTTGACGGCGGAGGAGTTTCCCCGCGTCATCGACGGCGCCCGCGAGCGGATCGGCTTCGAGGGGAAAGTGATGGCGGGCGGCATCTCTATGGGCGGCGACATCGCCGTCGCCGCAGGCGCGGACGCGCGCATCGCCGCCGTAGCGGCCTGCATCGCTACGCCCGACTGGCTGCGGCCCGGTAGCCACGAGCCTCCGGGCGAGCCCGACGAAGCCGCGCAGACATACTACGACAGGCGCGATCCGCTCACGCATTTGACCAACTATGGGGGCCGGCCGGCGATTTGCTTCCAGTGCGGCGAGCTGGATACTCAGGTGCCGCCGGACGGGGCGCTGCGGTTTGTCGCGGCGCTGCGCGGCGGCTTGTACGCGGACTGCCCCGAGCGGCTTGCGGTCGTCAAGCATCCGGGTGTGCCGCATCGTTTTACAGATGGGATGTTGCAGGGCGCCATTCAATGGTTCCGGCAATTCGGGACGGAATAATGCATACGGGCGGAGACTGAAAGAGGGCATTCTGATGTATCTTCCAGTTCAAATAACGGAAAATCCGCTAAACAAAAGCGCCGCAACCCTATCATTCGGATTGCAGCGCTTTTGTCCTCGTTCCATCATTATATGGTGCGTGTCCAATGCACGTCAAACGTTACCGTGACTCCTTTAATGGCAACACCCTGCACTCACGAGGAGAGCTGATTCCGTAAAAGATAATGATGGAATTTTGTCTCACCGATTATTTTCAAATAACGGTACAATATGCTTTTCAATCAACTCAATTCTGTTCTTAGCGCGTGGCATAAATCGAGAAGCGATAGCAATTACCATTTTCTTTTCGGGATTTACGAAAATCGCATTTCCACCGTCGCCCAAAGCTGCATAACAACCATGTTCCTTGTTGTCAACAATCCACCACAAATATCCGTATGGCAGTTCTCCCCATCGGCTGTTTTCTTTGGTACTGTCCTCGATCCATTTTAAGGATAGTAATTGCTTGCCGTTCCACAAGCCTCCATCTAAGTATAGCTGACCGATTTTTGCCATATTCCGTGGCGTTAAGGTAAGTCCCCAACCGGCAGTGTTCGTGCCTTTAGGATCCACCACCCAACCGCGAACATATTTATTCTTAAGGAAAGCAAAATACTCCTCTTTGCAATGTATAGTCGCATTATGGGGTGCTTTGATTCCAAGTGGTTCAAACAGATTTTCTGTGGCAAAATTAAGCACAGATTGGCCAGTTGCATTTGTGAGAATTCCTGACAAAATCTGTATGCCGATGGTGGAATATTTGAACCCTCCAAGACCGCTCTTACCGCCCATCAAGTCCAGCGCAGCTTTTGTCCAATCATCGCTTGTATAAACCTTTGTATACGGCTCCGACTTGTACTTATACGGTGTGGTCATTGTCAGCATATTTTTTATTGTGACATTTTGTATCGTTTTTTCGCCGCGTTTGACCGTGTAATCGGGGAAAAATTCCAATACTTTCTGGTCAATGCTTTTAATATAGCCTTTATCTATGGCAATGCCAATCAGCGCAGAAACAACGCTCTTTGTCACCGATGCAACATGGATGGTATCGTCGGCGGTGTAGTCGTCAAAATAGCCTTCATATATCTTTTCGCCGCCATGCATTACCACAATACCCGCAATATTACCATAGTCTGTTTTAATAAGACTTTCGAAATCTGTAATTCTTTTATTCATACTTTTCTCCTTCTAAATATAAGTACATCGATGCCTAAGAAAAGCATATTATGATATAAAATTTTTTGCGATAGTCTTTTTAAACTTTTTAAACCTGTTTTAAATTCTGATTTCATCGTTGCTAAGAAGGGAAGGGAAACTCCCATTACCAGTTAAGATCTGTCAATGTTACGATTATCCGGATTTTGAAGCGTGTATGTCCCGGTTTCAATCTCAGAAATCCAGACATCACATTGAATTTTGTACATTTGACATTTTATTTTATCGTAGTGAACAGGTGACAAGCTTACCGAGAGGGTCGTTTGGAATTGTTAAGAGAACGCATATTGTAAAAGCCCGGATTCCGCACAACAAACAGCGCCTCTGGATCACTTTAGCCAGGGGCGCTGTTTTGTTCATATTACCTGCTGGAACTGGTTGGCATACAGCTCATAGTAGCGACCCTTGTGGGCGATAAGCTGATCGTGGCTGCCGCGCTCGGCAATTTTCCCGTCCTGGATATACAGGATCGTATCCGCATTGCGGATCGTGCTCAGCCGGTGGGCGATGACAAAGCTGGTGCGCCCTTGCATCAGCACCCGCATCGCTTCCTGGATATGCATTTCCGTACGGGTATCGACGCTGCTTGTCGCTTCATCGAGAATGAGAATAGCCGGGTCTGCCAGTATGGCGCGGGCAATGGTCAGCAGCTGGCGTTGGCCCTGGCTGAGATTGCAGCCATCGGCAGTCAGCACGGTATCGTAGCCCTGCGGCAGCTCGCGGATAAAGCCGTCGGCGTTGGCCTGCATCGCGGCTTGTTCGATTTCCTGATCCGTCGCATCAAGCCGCCCGAAGCGCAGATTATCCCTTACCGTGCCGGAGAACAGGTATACATCCTGCAGTACGATACCAAGGCGGCTGCGCAGGCTTTTCTTGTCGAAGCCCTGAATGTTATGGCCATCGATTGTGATGCTGCCTTCATCGATATCGTAGAAGCGGGTAAGCAGATTGATAATCGTCGTTTTGCCCGCGCCGGTCGGTCCGACCAAAGCGATCAGATCGCCGGGCTTTGCTGTAAAAGTAATATGCCGCAGCGTGGGGAGATCGCTGTTGTAGCTGAAGGAAACATCCTGGAAAGACACCTCTCCCAGCACCTCGGCCGGAAGCTCTTTGCCTTCTTCATCCCCGTGAAACTCAGAATCCGTATCCAGAATCTCAAAGACGCGCTCTGCTCCTGCGACTCCAGCCTGAATCATATTATATTGGTTGGCCAGATCGTTTAGGGGCCTGCCGAACTGGCGGGAATAACTCAGGAAGCTGATAATGATGCCGACCGTGGTCAAGTCCCTGAACGCCATCCAGCCGCCAATCGCGGCAATCAGAATATAACTGAAATGATTCATCATATTCATCACAGGCCCGAACATGCCGGATAGTATTTGGGCGCGTGTGCCGGCCTGCTTCAACCCTTCATTGATAACGCCAAGATGCTCGATGGACACCGCTTCGCGGTTGAAGGTTTTGACCACCCGCTGGCCGGAAATCGTTTCCTCGATATAGCCGTTTAATTCGCCAAGACGCTGCTGCTGCTCCTTGAACAGCCGCTTCGTCCGTTTGGAGATCAGTTTCGTTGCTCCCATTACAAGCGGAACGGTGACCAGACAGACCACAGTCAGCCAGACGTTCAAATACAGCATCATTGCAAAGGAACCGGTAATGGTGATGATGCTGGCCATAATCTGGATCAGGCTCTGGTTCAATGAATTGGAGACGTTCTCCACATCATTGGTAGCCTTGCTCATCAGTTCTCCATGACTCGTCTTGTCGAAGAACCGGATCGGCAGCAGCTGCAGGCGGCCGAACAGATCCTGCCGCAGCTCCCAGACTGTGCGCTGGGATACGCCTGCCATGACATAGGCCTGAATCCAGGAAAGGGCGCTTGCGCTGACATAAACGGCAAGCAGCATAAGGCATAGGCGGAGAAGCCCTTCCCGGTCATGCGGCATAATAAATCTGTCGATCGCACGGCCAATCAGGAAGGGGGCAATCAGCTCAAGCAGGGCAATGACGACCGTCATGACCATCACGATGATGAGCCCTGAGCGCTGCCTGCCCAGGTACTGCCAGATACGGCCGAGGGTCGCTCGCGTATTCCTGGCCCGTTCCGTTGCCTGGGGTATTGGCGTTCTAGCCATGCATGGCCTCCTCCTTCCGCTGCTGGGACTGGTAAATATCCTGGTAGAGCCGGCTGCCGGCCATCAGCTCGTTATGCGTTCCTGATGCGGCGATCCGTCCTTCATCAAGCACCAGAATGCGGTCCGCCTGCATGACCGATGAGATCCGCTGGGCGATGATGATGCGGGTGCTTGTGCGGAGCAGGGTCTGTAGGGAGCGTTGGATACGTTTCTCCGTCGCCAGGTCGATGGCGCTTGTGCTGTCGTCCAGCACCAGAATCTGCGTCCGCATGAGCAGCGCACGGGCGATGGAGATCCGCTGCTTCTGGCCGCCGGAAAGATTGACGCCGCGCTGGCCCAGAAGAGTATCGTACCCGTCGGGAAAAGAAGCGATAAAGTCGTGAGCCTCGGCCGCGCGGGCTGCGGCGATAACTTCGTTATCGTCAGCCTTGGGCTTCCCGAACCGGATATTGTCGCGGATCGTGCCGCTGAACAGAATCGATTGCTGCAGTACCATGCCCACACGGTTGCGCAGCTGTTCCGCCGGAATATCGCGGACGTCGGTCCCGTCAATAAGCACGCGGCCTTCCACAGGATCGTACAGGCGGGAGATCAGGCCGACGAGCGAGGATTTGCCTGATCCGGTTGCGCCGAGGATGCCGATTGTTTGGCCGGGCTCTGCGGTGAAGCTAATGCCCTGAAGCACTTTCTTGGACGCTTCCCCGATACCGTAAGCAAACGACACGTCCTGAAATTCCACACGGCCGCTGCCTTCTGCCGGTTGAAGGGCCTGCTTGCCGACGTCTTCCATGTCCCGCTCCATTCCGAGCACTTCGTTCACCCGGTCGGCGGAAGCTTTGGCACGGGAGAAATTCATGATCGTATTGCCGACAGAGAGCAGAGCGAATAGCAGCTGTGTCATATAGGTAAGAAAGGCGGCCAGGTCACCGATTGGCAGACGGCTTTCCCACGATTCGGCACCGCCGTACCAGAGCACGGCGACCAGGCTTGTATTGAGCAGCAGCAGCATTAGCGGCATGTTGGCCGCTACCGTCCGCGCCGCCCGCAGAGCCATATGCAAATAATCGCTGTTCGTCCTGCCGAATCGCTTGCGTTCAAACTCTCCGCGGACAAAAGCCTTGACTACCCGCATGCCGGAGGCGTTCTCCTGGAGCACGGTGTTCACGCCATCGAGCTTCCCCTGCATCCGGGAGAAGAGCGGAACGGATCGCCGCACAAGAATGAAGACAATAACAAACTGGATAGGGATGACAAACGCCAAAATGAGCGACAGGCGCGGGCTGATCACGATCGCCATAATAATGCTGCCGATCAGCAGCGAGCCGTCCCGGACCAGCATGCGGAGCAGAATCTGGACAATCTGTTGCAGCTGGACGATATCCCCTGTCAGGCGCGTAATAAGGGAGCCGGCGGGATACCGGTCAAGCTGACGGAACGAGAAGGTCTGGACTTTGCTGAACAGGCGCATGCGCAGATCCGCTCCGAAGCCCTGTGCGGCGATTGAGGAGAAATACGTGCAGCCCGCTCCTCCAATCAGCCCGATCAGCGCCACGCCGAGCATGATGGCGCCGGTCCTCCAGATGACGGTCTGGTCGCCGCCGGTAATGCCGTCATTCACGATCGCGGCCATCAGCTTCGGCTGCGATAAGTCCATCCACACCTCCAGAATCATCAGCAGCGGGGCGAGCAGAGCCGGGAGCCAATAGGGGGCGACGAACGATTTTAATTTCCACACCAGGATGCACCTCTTTTCAGGCAATAAATAATATCATCAATCATTGATTCATGATTGATTGGGATGACCAAGTAATATATAGCCGGCTAACTAGTTAAATTGTCCCGCATATGCAGCAGCAGGCGGCGCAGCAGAAGCTTTTCCTCCGGAATGAAGCGTTCAAAGCAGCGCTGCTCGACATCGTGGATCGCCTTCTTGACCTCCACCGCCGCGCTGCGGCCTTTCTCGGTCAAGAAGACGCGGGATATCCGCTGATCCCGGCTGTCGGCTTTCCGCTGCACGAGACCGGTCTTCTGCATGCGGTCAATCATGACCGTCAGCGTTGCCGGCGTAATATTCATTTGATCGGCCAACTCGCGCTGGCTCTGCCCGTTCAGCTCAAACAACCGCATAAGCAGAGGCGGCTGCCCCGGATAGACGTCAAATTCGCGGATAATAAGGTCCACGTTATGGCGGTAGGACTTCATAAGATGAGACATGATGTGCATCAGAGACTCCTCTTGCGACTGGTCTGCCATCGAGCACCTCCAATAATGTTAGTCGGCTAATTAAAAGAGTAATACCCGATCCGCGTTTCGTCAATATACCTTTTACATTGTGGTGCAAAAAAAGGCCTTGTTTGACTTTATAATCGTTTATAGTCTGTGCATGGCTTTAGAAATCCTCGCATGGGCAAGCAGGAATGGGGCAAAAACGTTATAATGACCATAAACCTAGCCGGAGCATTTCATCAAGAAAGGGAAGTGGACAAAGGTATGGCCGCTTTGGATCACGGATGGCCGATTGTTCATAGTGTCGGAGATATCGTCGTAAAAGCCGGTTTCGTTCTGGACACAAGAACTATCGAGGATTATGAACTGGTTTATTTTCCAGTCGGGACGGATACCGTCTATGAGCTTTTGGGCAAGCCTTATGTGCTCGATGTCCCTTGTTTTGTGTTCACCCGTCCGGACGAGCGGCATCTTTACCGTTTTGGCGGGGAGAAGAGCGTGCGCCATCTGTTCGTGCATTTCGATTACGAAGCGCTGCGTCATGCGGACGTCCGGCTGATTTCTCTTCTGCATGGCAGCGCTGTGCATCCCGTCCGCCATAACAGTCTGATTCCAGGCCTTATCAGACAGATGCTGTCCATTGCCGGCAAGCAGCCCCTCCATTGGAAAAGCCGCTTGTCAGCATTGCTTGCTGCAGCGCTGGAGGAACTCGGAGCCTCGGCAGATTTGCCTCCCGAGGATGCAGCTCTTCAGATGCCGATCCAGATTACCAATGCCATGGCCTATATGGAGGAGCATCTTGCCGAGGACCTGACCATAGAAAGAATTGCCCGCCAAACCGGCTGGTCGCATGAGCATTTTACCCGGATATTCCGGGCCAGCGTAGGCATGACTCCTAAGCGGGCTCTTGTCGAGCAGCGGTTGAGGCGGGCGGAGCAGCTGATGATGAACGGTCAATCGTCGGTGAAACAGATTGCCTACGAAGTAGGTTTTGGCGACGAGCATCATTTTTCCAAAACCTATAAGAAGCTGCGTGGGATTAACGCTTCCGATTATATCGAGCGCTGCCGTAATCCCATCTTCCGTCATATCGCCGCTGCTCTCGATACGGAATCGCCTTACGGAGCGAGCCGTCATATCGTGGTCAATAACCATATCAAATAAACACATCGTTTTGTCGGATTGTTCCATTGAGAACGTTCTCCCGTTTCGTGCACAATGGGGATAAACCAGCTAAATGGAGGGATCCAACCGATGGGAAAATATTATACACCGAAGTCTCGGCCGCGGAATGACCGTTATTTGGTCAGTGTGGATGAATATAGGCACTACCATCGTGACGGTTATGTCATTATAAAAGGGCTTTTATCAAAAGAAGACATCGATCCGCTTTATGAATTAGCGGAGAAAACGCGGCTTGGCAGCAGCGGGAAAGCCAAACCGGCCGACCCGCAAAGCAAGGATCCGCTGAAAGAGGAGTTTACCAACCTGACGCGCGTCCATATGCTGTCAAGGCTTGAGGCAGTGGCGGAGCAGGGCATGCTTAATCCCCGTATTCTGGATGTGACGGAAGCGCTGATCGGGCCGGATGTCTACGCGGTTCAGTCGATGATGTTCTTGAACCCGCCCGGCCGCGGAGGCCAGGGCTGGCATCAGGATTCCTGCTACATCAGAACGCATCCTGATACGCTGGTCGGTGCCTGGATCGCCTTGGAGGATGCGGATGAGGAGAACGGCTGCCTGTGGGTCGTGCCCGGCTCCAATCATGAGCCGGTATATCCGCCCGAAGGAATGGGCGGCGGCAATGTTCATGCCCTGGACGCTTTCGGGGACTTGAATGCGGTCCAAAATGTCAGCCATCTCGATGATGAAGTGAATACGCTGTCGCGGGTGGTAGCGAAATATCCGCCGGCGATACCGGTGCCCTTGCAGGCTGGGGATGTTCTGTTCTTCCATTCGCATCTGTTTCACCGCTCATTCCCGAACAGGACAGAGGACCGCTACCGCAGATCCTATGTCTGCCATTATTGCAACGCACGCTCCTGGGTGCCCTGGGATCATGACAGTTTCGAAGGAGATTCCGGCAATTACCGGCAGATTCTGGCTCGCGGACGGACGCATCTACCCTATGCAGAGCCTGCCTTCGGAACCGAGGTGTTCCTGGCGGAGGAGAATGAGTCGGCGGACAGCGTGACCATGATGGGAATGGATAACGGCATGATGATGCCGGTTGCGCAGAAGAAGGACTAGTGGTTTGAATGGTTGAGCGCTATGCGGTGGTTCCAAAAGGTTTCACCAGGCTCCAATAATATAAACAAACTTCTCGGCCCTCTCGCTTCCAACAGGAAGCCGGGAGGGCATTGTTTATGTTCGGTACATTTCCGTAGTTGTCTGGCGGGGCCGGCGCTATTCCCACGCAGGCGTAGCGCGAGAGACCATGCAGGTGCTGGGCTGGCGCGGGAATGGAAGAAGCGGATGAATGAAGCTTCAGACCCACTGCCGTACGCAGGGGGATGCTGTCGAATTTTGCCGATATGGTGGAAATGTTTAGAAACTGTTAATAGGGCTTTTGGTAAACTTGGCCAATCTGCTGTTGCAATAGACAGCGAATCCTTAGAAGAGGTGAGCCAAGCTATGTCAGTCATCGTTCGACAACTTACGCGGAAAATTACTGCCGGGGCACTCAGTTTATTAATGTTTTGGTGCATTGTTCAGCTGCCAGCGGCACAAGCAGACACGCAGCAGGCGGCGTGGAAGCTTACTTCCACGGCAGACGGGCTTAATATGAATCCGAGCCGGTCTGCAGCTGCCCCCAAGACGGCTGTATGGAACAATGAGCTATACGCCATATGGGCGGAAAGTAATGGCGATATGTTTGATCCTAAAAAGATAATCAGGGTCAAAAAGCTCGACGGAGAGAACTGGGTTCCGGCAAATGACGGAAACGGTCTCAATGTGTCCTTGAATCAGGATGCAAATGGTCCGGCACTGGCTGCATATGAAGGCTATCTCTACGCCATCTGGGAAGAGGTAACGGCAGGCAATAAGAAAGTCATCAGAGTCAAAAAGTTCGATGGCAGCCAGTGGGAAACGGCGGATGGCGGTGTTTCGCTGAACGGAAGCGGGAGCAGTGCCAACAACCAGTCTCCTGTTCTTGCGGTCTATAAGGACGATCTGTACGCAGCGTGGCTAGGGAACAACAACGGAGGCACGGACAAAAAAGTACAGATTAAGAAATTTGACGGCAATAGTTGGACGACGGATGCCTCCGATTTGACCTTGGTTCCCGGTGGGTTTACAAACCAACTGCAATTCACTGTCTATCAGGATAAACTCTATCTCACATGGAGCGAATCCACCTTGTCAAGTCCTTCTCTCAATTATATTTCAGTGTTCCAGAAGTCGGGCACTTCTTCGTGGACGAATGTCTCTGGGGCTACAGGATTGAGTGACCCGTCTAAACCGATGGTAAGTCCCGCAATACAGGCATATAACGGATTGCTGTATGCGGTGTGGCGGGATGGCAATACGGCGACCTTCCTTATCAAGAGCTATGACGGCAGCGCATGGAGCCAGGTCGGAAACGGTACCCTGGATACGTCCGGCAATGCAGCCCAGCCTCAGCTGGCTGTATACAATGACCAGCTGTTTCTATCATGGCTGCAGTCGTCTTCACCCATCACGAATAAGATCCGTGTCTATAAATTCGACGGCGCCAGCTGGACAGCAACAGACGATGCATTACTAGGCACTTCCAATGGACAGCCATCTTCCCTGGCCGTTGCCTCGGATGCTTTGCATCTTCTGTGGTCGGACAGCAATAAGGTCCGCTCTTCCTCTTACCAGGAATTCCCTGGCGCACCTGCCGCTCCGACGGGGCTGACGGTTTCCTCCGGAAACCAAAAGGCAACGCTGAGTTGGGATAACGGCGGCAGCGGGTTGGATTATAAGATCTACCAGGGATCCGAGTCAGGGGTTTATGATCCCACGCCTGTTGCAACTGTAAGTGGGTCAAGCAGTTATACAGCAACCGGCCTTACGAACGGAAGCACGTATTATTATGCGGTTACAGCGAGCAACGACATAGGGGAAAGCGGCTACTCCAATGAGGCGAGCGTAAAAGCAGGCGTCATCAATGCGGTCTTGACTGAAGGATGCTCCTACCTCTGGACAGCAAATTCGCAGGAAGCGTTTGAAACATGTGATGCGAATCCTCTGTGGGTGGGAACGTTGACGAACTACGACATCGGCGGATATCAGCCCCGAAGCACGGCGGAAGCAGTATTGAAATTCGATCTGCCAGCTGTGGACGCGCCTATCGTTTCGGCGCAGTTAAAGGCGTATGTGCCTAAGAAGCAAGTATCCTCGGGTGCAAATGACGCAACGATTACCATTTATGATGGAGATCCGGACTGGCAGCCGTATAATGCAGGAAGCGGAACACCTGTGGTGTCGCCACAGCCGGCGAATCTGTCGACTCCCAAGTTCTACATTAATACGCCGCCGTCATGGAATACATATGACGTGACTTTTCCGGTGTTGGAGAGTGCGGACCAAGGGCGGGACTCGGTGACGCTAATTCTGCAAGGGACGAAAACGAATTCCGATTCGCTGGCGTCGAATTTGGATCTCTTATATAACATGCCCGGTTACGAGGCTGTGCTGGAGTTGACGTTGGGCGAACCTTCGCAGCCGGAGCTGGCTCCGCAGATCGGCGGCTTGATCTGGGCGCCGGGGGGCACGGCAGGAACGACAAAGCTGACGGGAGTAAACGGCGACCCGATCCTGAGATATGCGGTCGGCGCAGCGGGACAATATACGCAGCCGGTGGTTGGAGCGGATGCGGCCGATCTGGGCTATACGCTATCCCTGGACCTGGATGCGGATATTGCCGTGGTCAGCGGCCAGCATATCTATGTGGTGGCGGTGGACAGCCTGGGGCATATCGTGGAGTGGGCGGACGCGGCGATCGCGGATGCCGAGATTAATCCTGGATCGAATCAGCAGCCAGAGCTGGCTCCGCAGATCAGCGGCTTGACCTGGGCGCCGGGAAGCGCGGCAGGCACGACGAAGCTGACGGGAGTGAGCGGCGACCCGCTCCTGAGATATGCGGTCGGCGCAGCGGGACAATATACGCAGCCGGTAGTAGGAGCGGATGCGCGTGATTTGGGCTACGTGAAACTGAGGGACCTAAACGTTGACATTGCCGTGACAAGCGGCCAGCATATCTATGTGGTGTCGGTGGACAGCCGGGGAGGCATTATAGAGTGGGCGGACGTGGCGATCGCGGATGCCGAGATTAATCTAGGATCGAATCAGCAGCCGGAGCTGGCTCCGCAGATCAGCAGCTTGACCTGGGCGCCGGGGGGCGCGTCAGGAACGACGAAGCTGACGGGAGTAAGCGGCGACCCGATCCTGAGATATGCAACCGGCGCAGCGGGTCAATATACGCAGCCGGTGGTTGGGGCGGATGCGCATGATCTGGGCTATACCTTGCCGCTGAACCTGAATGCTGATATTGTCGTGACCAGCGGCCAGCACATCTATGTGGTCGCGGTGGACAACCAGGGACGTATCGTGGAGTGGGCGGACGTGGCGGTCGCGGATGCCGATATTTCGACTGCAGCGCCTGTGTATCCTCCTTACACACCGCCTGCATCGGCAAGCTCCCAGGACGAGGGCTTCGCCATCAAGGTGAATGAGGGCGAACTTCAGGACCAGACGGCGACCGCCAAGGTTGATCAGACAGGCGGCAAGAAGAGAACGACCGTATCGATTGACGGGAAGAAGCTTAGCGGCAGACTGGCAAATACTACAGGCGCGGTCGTATCCATACCTGTGCATAACGGCTCGGATACCGTAATTGGCGAGCTGGATGCGCAGACGGTGAAAGCGATGGAATCCAGCAAAGCGGTATTGAGAATCGAGTCGGAGCATGTCGTATACACGATTCCTGCGAGCCAAATTAATGTCTCTGCTCTATCGTCGCAGTTTGGTGCGGATATCGACCTGAGCGATATTGTCATTCTGGTCACCATTGCCAATGTGCCGGATCAGGATGTGATGTTCCTTCCGCAGGAAGGCCAGCAGCTTCAGATGATCGCCCCGGCGGTGGACTTCAGCATTACGGCAGTCTATCAAGGTCGGGAAGTGAAGGTGGACATGTTCAACGCTTATGTCGAGCGAATGATTGCCATTCCGGAAGGTGTTGATCCCGGCAAGATTACGACAGGCGTTGTTGTTCTCGCTGATGGAAATCTCTTGCATGTGCCGACGAAGGTGATGCAATTGGACGGCAAATATTATGCGGTTATCAACAGTTTGACCAATAGTGTCTACTCGGTTGTTTACAATGTGAAGACCTTCGAAGACATTGCGAAGCATTGGGCGCAGGCGAGCATTGAGGATATGGCTGCGCGGCTCGTGCTGAGCGGTGGCACGAACAATCAGTATGTGCCGGACGAGGCGATTACGAGAGCTGAGTTTGCTGCCATTATGGTGAGGGGGCTGGGCCTCCATAATGCCAAGCAGCCGCCATCCTTCAGCGATGTGCGCAGCAGCGACTGGTTCCATAATGCGGTAGCCGTTGCTGCTTCCTTCGGATTGCTGCAGGGATATCCGGACGGGACGTTCCGTCCGAACCACAGCATTACAAGACAGGAAGCGATGGTTATTGCAGCCAAAGCGATGGACATTGCGGATATGGATACAGCTATCACGTCTGCCCAGCGGGACGATCTGCTGACGGCCTTCAAGGATGCCGGCCAATTCGGCGGTTGGGCTAAGTCCGCAGCGGCGCTTAACATCCGTTTCGGGGTGATTGGCGGCAGCGGTGGGACAGTCCGTCCGCTCGATCAGGTAACCCGGGCGGAGACGGCCGCCATCGTGCAGCGTCTGCTCAAGCAAGCAGGCCTGATCTGATGACTGGGCAGCCGGACGCGGGACGGTTCTGATGAGGGCTGCTCAACGTCCGAGCTCCATTATGGGAGCAAACAAGAAGAAGCTGTCCCCTATGGGCTCACGCCTTAAGGGACAGCTTCTCTTGCGTTTGCCAGCATATTCTGCCAAGGTCTGTGCATTGCGAGTGGCTCTCCTCCGCATGTTGTTTCGGGACATTCGCCACGCAAACCAGCCGAGCTGCACCCGTGGAAAACCACGAAGCAACAAAACCAGATCAAGCTTACCGCAAGCAAGAGCGATTTCCAAGGCGTCATGTATTCTCAGCACAACAGCTATGCCGTGGCGCTCTGGTGAGCAGCCTCAGCCGTTTCAATGATGACATTTTCTCAGACGGTTGACACTGAAAAATTTCAGGAGGCTGAAACAGGTCGCCACGCACAAGCAGAATCTGGACGCCTGTGTGCAACTCGATTTTATTTGTTGTAGAAAGGGGTGGTTTAAACGTTTAAACTACCCTTCTTTTTTATTTTATGAGATGTTTTTGAAGCTCGTATACTGGAATACCTTCTTTTATTTCGCCATAGTGACCCGAATCCTTATTTAGATTAATCTCAATTGGTTTTAGTAAGACCTTCCAGTCATCGTTCTCTTTAATTACAGAATAAGGAATCTCAGGGATAACACCTAGATCAGAATAAGTAAATTGTATGGATACCACCGCTTGGTTCTCGCTAGTTCTAACAAGCTTAACCATTTTATACTCAATAACAGTATCACTTTTGGCATTTTCCTTATAACCCTTTTTACGGCTTGTTTCGTCCAAATTAATTAAGATCTCTAGAATACCGCATCATACCTTCAATATCTTTTGAAACATAGGCCTGAAAGTACTTATCAGCTATCAATTCAGGATTATCAGTTTCTGAACTAGTATTAGCAAAGGCCTGGGTAACATACATTGTGAAAAACAAACACAATAATAAAGACATTGCAATTTTTAATGATTTACCCATAATAATACCCTCTTCCATTTAAATAAATAATACTACCCATGTTTATAAATTTAAACTCCTGCTTATATTTGACGAATCCAAATGAACAGATGTTCCACAATATTGTAAAAATCTGTACGAAAATCAATAAATCTGCTACTGGTTCGTCATGTATTAAAGCCTGGTTCATATAAAACAAGAACCGCATGGGGCCAGTGAAGCCCGCTCGTATGCGGTTCTTGCTTTTTTACCCGAACCGGTCAAGCCACTTCAAGGGCAGTTTTGCCGTCAAATCGCCTGCAAGCCCGCCTGGTTAAGCAGATTCCATGGCTTGTTGTAATGCGGCTGGAAGAAGAAATCGACAAAGCCCAGCTCATCCATCGTCATCTCATTCTGAATACAGACCGACAGCGTGTTGATCGCCTGGGTCAAGTCCGCCTTCGACAGAATCTGGGCGCCTACGATCCGTCTGCCTACTTCCTCGTAAACGACCTTGAGGAGCACCTTCTCGAAGGTAGGCATAAATTCGGGGCGGTAATTATCATTGATTGTGACAGATTTCACAATCAATCCCGCATCAAGAGCAGCCTGTTCGGTCATGCCGGTCGACGCGATATGGTAATCATAAATTTTAATGCCCGAAGTGCCCTGGGTACCCATATATCTGACCGTTGGTCTCATCAGGTTCCGGGCAATGAGTGTTCCCATCCGGACGGCATTGGTAGCCAGCGGTATATATGCATCCTTGCCTGTCGGATTGTAATGGATCGCGCAGCTGTCTCCCGCCGCAAACACATCCAGGCAGCTTGTTCGCATGTATTCATCCACGATAAGCGCGCCATTGCCCAGCATATCCGCCTGTCCCTTGAGCAGCTCCGTATTGGGACGGAAGCCGATGCACAGAATAACCAGATCGGTTTCATATTCCCCGGCTGTTGTAACGACACGGCTGACCTTACCTGCTTCGCCTGTGAACGCCGTGACACCTTGGCCAAGCGCGAGCCGGATTCCGCGGCCAGTCAGCTCTTCTTCAACCAGCGCAGTATATTCGCGGTCCAAATACTTGAAAAGCACGCGGTCGGTATTGTCGATAAGCGTAACCTCCTTGCCCTGCTGTTCAAAAGCTTCCACCAGCTCAATGCCGATATAACCGGCGCCGACAACCGTCACTTTCCGGGCATGGGCTGCTTTCTCAATGATCGTCTGCGAATGGGCGTAATTTTTGCAGAGCAGAATATTGCCGAGCTCCATTCCATCCAGCTTGGGGATGATCGGCCACGAGCCGGTAGTCATGACCAGCTTGTCGTAACGGTCTTCCTGTATTTCGCCGGTCGTCAGATTTTGCACGCGTACGGTTTTGCCGGCTGTATCGACGGCCAGCACATCATGACGCATCCGTGTATCCACACCCAGACCTGCCAGCTGCTCCGGATTCGCATAAAACAGCTGCTCCGCATCCTTGACGATGCCGCCGACGTGAAGGGCGATCCCGCACGATAGAAACGATATATTATCATTGCGTTCATAAACCGTAATACTGGCTTCAGGATAGAGTCGGGCCATCTGGGTAACAGCGGCAGTTCCAGCGTGCGTACAGCCAATAACGATGATTTTCATAGTAAAGTCCTCCCCGGAAGATTATATTGTGATTTAATTCACAAACAACTATACATACATGTGATTAATTTCACAATGTGTTGATGGCTTCAGTATACGCCTTCTACGGAAGAATGGCAAGGGGCAACTGCAATGGTGTGTTGTTCTTCTGCAAGGGGTGTTGTAACGGGGTATTCAAGCCCGGGGATGACGTTTGTCATACTCGCGGATGTGACGTTTATGACTGGGGCGAATGAGCAGTCCTCTCTATAATAGAAAGTAGAATGCTGCAGCTGGCTAACAGGGCTGAAGCACCACACACAGGAGGCCTGCATGAGATGAATAATGCCCAGAACATCGCCAAACTAAAAGAAAATGTGACCCCCTTCGAAAAAAATGATCATAAATCGAGCATAAAACAGCTCATAAACACGCTTGTCCCACTTATCCTGTTATGGTATGCCGCCTACCTCAGCATATCCATATCATATTGGCTGACTGTGCCGCTTGCCATTATCGCTTCGGGTTTTGTCATCCGCACCTTTATTTTGTTTCATGACTGCTGCCACGGGTCTTTCTTTAAAAGCAAGCGGGCCAACGACATTATCGGCACGATCACCGGCGTTCTGACCCTTGTTCCTTATCAGCAGTGGAAGCTGAGTCATTCCATCCATCATGCCTCAAGCAGCAATCTCGACAAGCGGGGCATCGGGGATATGTGGATTCTAACGGTGGAAGAATATAAAGCATCCTCTATGCTGCAACGTCTGGCTTACCGTATTTACCGCAATCCGATCGTCATGTTCGGCGTAGGCCCGGTATTTGTCTTCCTGATTCAATACCGCTTTAACCGCAAAGGCGCCAAGCGCAAAGAGCGTATGAACACGTATATAACCAATATTTCTATTGTCGGTTTGTACAGCTTGCTGGTACTGGCCATCGGCTGGCAGGATTTTCTGCTTATCCAGGGCCTTGTTTTCTTCATCTCCGGCTCTATGGGCATTTGGCTGTTTTACGTACAGCATCAGTTCGAGGACTCTTACTTTGAGAATGATGAGGAATGGAGCTACGTGAAAGCCGCAGTTGACGGCAGCTCTTATTACAAGCTTCCGAAGGTGCTTCAATGGATTACCGGCAACATCGGGTTTCATCATGTCCATCATCTGAGCCCGCGGGTACCCAACTACAATCTGGAGAAGGCTCATAATGCTTCGCTGCCCCTTCAGAAGGCAACGACGATTACGCTGAGCACCAGCTTGAAATCGCTACGTTTCCGGCTTTGGGACGAGCAGAACAAAACCTTTGTCGGCTTTAAAAAGGTGGGAACGCTGATGAATCGCACCGCTGCGCCAAAGGAAAAAATAAAAGTAGCCAGCCAAATCACCCCTGCCGTGAATGTCGAAAATCAAATATAATAATAAGGTGAATAGCGGTAAATAAATGTAAGGAGGATTCCATGCAGAAATGGTACCAGATCTTTCATAAAAACACCGGAATCATTCCTTATGTATGGGGTGTCCTGTATATCCTCCCGTTCTACTTTATTTACCGTTCTTCTTCCACCTATGATATTGTAATCGGAGGCTGCATGATTGTCGCCTTCTTCATCTGCTATGTGCTGTCCTTTATTTCCAAAGGATGGCCGGTATATGTCTGGATCAGCATCCAAATATTGATCTCGATTGCCATGAGTCTGGTATTCGGCTACGTCTATTTCGCTATATTTTTAGCGTTTTTTATCGGAAATATCAAAAATCGCGCCGGATTTATTACCTTGTATTCGATCCATCTTGTCACCTCGATTATTACGATCAATCTGGGCTTTGTCACCAAGAATGCCGTTATCATCACCCAGCTGCCATTCGTGCTGATCAGTCTCATTGCCGTGATCCTGCTCCCGGTAACCACCTACAACCGGAACAAAAGCGATAAGCTGCATGAGCAGCTGGAGGACGCAAACAAACGGATTTCCGATCTGGTGAAGCTGGAGGAACGGCAGCGGATTGCGCGGGATCTGCATGATACACTCGGGCAGAAGCTCTCTCTGATTGGCTTGAAAAGCGACCTGGCCGTTAAATTAATCAGCAAAAACCCGAATCAGGCCCAGAATGAAATGAATGATGTCCGGGTTACGGCGAGGAGCGCATTGAAGGAAGTCCGCAAGATGGTAACGCAGATGCGCGGCACACGCGTGGAGGACGAGATATTCCGGATCCGGCAGATTCTCGAGGCTGCCGATATCGATTTTACGCTGGAGGGGGATTCCCGGCTTCCAGACACCTCCTTGCTGAACGAGAATGTGGTCAGCATGTGCCTGAAGGAAGCGGTCACCAATATTGTGAGACACAGCAGCGCATCAGCCTGCTCGGTCAAGATTGATCCTTCGCCGGCCGGCTTAAGGATCACGGTGCATGATAATGGAATCGGCATCGCAGACACAAACGTACGAATGAGAGGCAACGGGCTCCGAGGAATGAAAGAGCGGCTGGATTTCGTTAACGGAAGTCTTGATATCCAATCCGGCATGGGAACGACCGTTATTATCAACGTTCCGAACGTGTTGAAACAACAGGTAAAGGAGACGGAAGTATGATTCGAATTGTGATTGCCGAGGACCAGCGGCTGCTGCTCGGGGCATTGGCTTCGCTTCTGGATCTGGAAGAAGATATGCAGGTTGTGGGCAGAGCGAGCAATGGCGAGGAAGCTGTAAAGCTGGTCAAGCTGTACGAACCGGATCTCTGCATCATGGACATCGAAATGCCGCTCAAAACCGGTCTCGATGCGGCTGAGGAATTAAAGGGCCTGGGCTGCAAAGTCATGATTCTGACCACCTTTGCGCGTACCGGATATTTTGAGCGGGCCCGCAAAGCGGACGTGCACGGCTATTTATTAAAGGACAGCCCGAGCGAGGAATTGGCGGATTCGATCCGCAGCATCATGTCGGGCAGACGGATTTACGCCTCTGAGCTGGTGGATGAAGGCTACACGGAGGAGAATCCTTTAACCCTGCGGGAGAAGGAAGTGCTGGCTCTCATTGCCGACGGCATGAACACGAAGGATATTGCCCATCAGATGGAGATTACAACCGGAACGGTCCGAAATTATATTTCAGTCATTCTGGAGAAGCTGCAGGTCACGAACCGGATCGAAGCGATCACTCGCTTTAAGGAAAAAGGATGGTTTAAATAAACCCGGATCCCAATCGGATGTTGGGTTTTTTTGCGTTACTGGCAGCGGGGGCCCGGATTGGTGGCTCCTGCTGTTTTTTTGTTTTATACTGGTGGAAACGTAAATGGGAATAACGGTTCACGATGCAGATCAGAAGGGGTGAAGCTTGATGCGGGCGGCATTTATTTCGGATATTCACGGCAATTCCACGGCCCTTGGGGCTGTTCTGGAGGATATAGGCAGGCAGAGGATCGATCAGATTTATGTGCTGGGCGATCTATGCTACCGCGGGCCCGACCCCAAAGGGTCCCTTGCTATGGTGCAGTCACTGAATACCCGCGTGATCAAAGGCAATGCGGACGAGTGGGTGGTACGCGGCGTTCTTCCCGGTGAAGTGCCGGACAAGGTGATCGGGATGATGAATCTAGAGCGCGACTGGACCGTGTCTAAGCTGGATCGGCAGGACATCGCATACCTGGAGGGGCTGCAGGCCAGGCTGGATCTGGAATGGGAGGGCATAAGGGTCAAAGCGTTCCATGCCACGCCCGAGAGCTTATTCGAGGTGGTGCTTCCAAGCGCGGATGATGACGTGCTCCAGGCGAAGCTTATGCCGGCAGCCGATGCCGATGTATACATTTATGCGCATATCCACAAGCCATTTATCCGGTATCTCAACGGTCGGATTCTTATGAATATCGGCAGCGTGGGTCTGCCTTTTGACGGCATGGCCAAAGCTTCGTATGGCATTGTTGAGGTGGAACAGGGGAGAATCAGTACATCGATTGAGCGCGTCGGGTTCGATATTGAAGAGGTAATCCGTCAATACGAGTCCGGGCAGTACCCGAATTCGGAAATGATGGCCAGAATTCTGCGCAGCGGCAGCGTCTCCTGACACCTCCGGACTAAGGCTGCCCATGTCAGGGATAGGAGGGAACAGCCGAGCCGCTGCTGGAGCGGCTCGGCTGATCTTCCGTTTTTTTCGCCAATCCCGGATTCTGTGATTCGTGACCGCTATGTCGTTCTTCCTTCGATAAGAGTTACGGGAATGATGATTTTCCGGAGCAGGGATGGGTCTTTAATCGCCTCCAGCAGCAGATTGATGGCTTCTTCGCCCAATTTGCCTTCCTGCTGTTGAATGCGGCTGAACACATGACCCTGATAATCCCGGATATAAGGAGCGTCAAAGGAGAGAATAGCCAAATCCTCCGGTATTTTTTTGCCGATGTCCTGGGCCGCTTCCGCGGTATGAACCGCCAGTATATTGGAGAAAGCGAAGACGGCTGTGATGTCCGTCTGAGCTTCCAGCCAGTCCTTGATCATATTATGAGTGGTTGCTGCATCCATATAAGTGAATTCATCGGTTCTTGTTAGCCAGTGGGCAGGCTCGATTCTGAGACCTGCTTTTTTTGCCATGTCCAGATAACCGGAGAAGCGGTCCTCGGAGCTGGATGTCTTGGATTTGCTTCCCGACAATATCCCGATCTGCTTATGGCCTTTATTAATCAGATACTCCGTTCCCAAATATCCACCCTGATAATTATCGGAATAGACGGCATTGGTATGAATCCCCGGCAAATAGCGGTCGATCAGCACAAACGGGATTTTGTCCGTCTTCAAATTCAGTATCGCTTCACTGTAAGCCTCGCCATCGACCGGGAAAATCAGAAGGCCGTCAACGCCTGCAGCGCGCAGAAAACGGATCCCTTCTTTCTCTTCAACCTGCGTCGTAGCCGTGCGGATGATCAGGGCGATATTCTGCTCCTTGCAGGCTTCTTCCACGCCTTGAAGGAGATGAAGGGAAAATTCGTCATTGGTCAAGGGGCTTTGAAAGCCAATTTTTATCATAGGAGCGGCGGAGTCATTCTCTTGTACAAACAGAGCGTCAGAACCCTGAGGGTCGGATACGAAGGTGCCTTTGCCGGCGATCCGGTAGACAAGCCCTTCTTCAACGAGCAGCTTCAATGCGCCTTTGATGGTAATGCGGCTGACGCCATACTGCTGGACGAGCTCAGCCTCCGTCGGGATTTGATCGCCGGGCTGAAGCAGTCCTTGTTCAATTTTGTCTTTCAGCATCCCTCTGATTTGGAGGTATAAAGGGGGGTTGCCTGATGTCTGCGACATAAGAATTCCTTTCATGAATAAAAAGTTATAATTGTATTATAACATTATGAACAAGTGCCTATCAACTGATAATATGTCAAATCAATAGGAATAATGGCGAAAGGAATATTGTTTGAATAAGTCATGATTTTATACAACTATTTAATACAAATATAATAAATACTTGTTGACATATAACAAATGCTCATTTATTATAACCTTATTCAAGGAAGCGTATACATTTTGAAATTGGGGGAACCACATTTTGCGGAAAATTTGGCATTGGCGGTACTTTTATTTATTGCTCGCGCCCACTCTTCTTTATTTTCTGGTATTCAATTACATTCCTTTCTACGGCATTGTCATCGCATTCAAAAACTTCCAGCCGTTCAAGGGCGTCTGGGATAGTCCGTGGGTAGGCTGGAAAAATTTCGACACCATGTTCTCGTCGGTCAAGTTTCCGGAGCTGATCCGTAATACGGTACTCATCAGCTTCTATCGTCTCTTGTTCGGGTTTCCGGTGCCGATTCTGTTCGCTCTGATGCTCAACGAGATCCGTCTCATGTGGTTCAAGCGGACGATCCAGACCATTACTTATTTCCCGCATTTCCTGTCCTGGGTTGTGTTCGGGGGTATCGTGTTCAATGTCATCGGCCCTTCCGGAATCGTTAATCTGGTTCTCGGCAATCTGGGGTTTGAACCGCTTAATCTGGCTGCAAATCCCGAAGTTTTCCGTTCTTTGGTTGTTGTGACGGGCATTCTGAAGGAATTCGGCTGGGCGGCAATCATTTATTTGGCGGCTTTAACGGGCATCGATCCGCATTTGTATGAAGCAGTCAAGGTAGATGGAGGAGGAAAGCTAAAGCAAATCTGGCATATCACGCTGCCCGGAATCCGGCCGATGATCGCTATGCTGCTCATTCTGCAGCTTGCCAGTATCCTTGATGCCGGCTTCGAGCAGATTCTCATCCTCTCCAATCCCGTTGTTTACAGCGTGGGCGATATTATCGATACCTACGTGTACCGGGTCGGATTGCTGGAAGCGAATTATGGCCTGGCTACTGCGGTAGGGTTGTTTAAAGGCGTGATCGCCGCGGTCCTGATCGTATCGGCCAATCATATTATCCGCCGGACAGGAGAGAAATCATTATGGTAACCACACAGGAACAGGTTGAAGCAAGCGACCTGAGGCTGATCAACAAGCCCAAAGCATTGGACCGCAATCCCCTCTGGGTGCAGGCCATCATTTCACTGGTTCTGATCATACTCGCGCTGATTACGCTGCTCCCGATTCTGAATGTACTGGCGATGTCGCTGAGCGAAGCGCATGCCATCTATGAGCATCCCCTGATGCTTGTCCCGTACAGCGTAACGCTGGACGCCTACAAATATATCTTTTCAACCTCTGTGCTGCTCAAATCATTTGCCGTCACGGTCTTCGCTACGGGAGTAGGCACCCTCTTCAATCTGCTGGTTACGATTACCGGGGCTTACGCCCTGTCCAAGACGAAAATGCCGGGCAGCCGGATGCTGCTGTGGTTCTGTATTATCCCGATGCTGTTTGGTCCCGGACTGATTCCGTCTTATATTTTGCTGAAAAATCTGCATCTGCTCAACAGCATCTGGGTGCTGGTTGTATCCGGCCTGGTCGTCCCCTTCAATCTGATTCTGATGCGCAATTTCTTCTGGAGCATTCCCGAGGAGCTGGAGGAGGCGATGCGGATCGACGGCGCAAGCGAAATGGGCATTTTATGGCGGATGATCATACCGCTGTCCAAACCGGCCATCGCAACCATCGGCCTGTTCTATGCGGTCGGCCACTGGAATGATTTTTTTACCGGGCTCTTCTTCATTACCGACAACACGAAGTGGCCGCTGCAGGTGCTGCTCCGCTCCATCGTTATCGATATGAATGCGCTCAATATGCGGGGCGTATCCACTACCATCAGCCAGGATGCCAGCAAAATCATGCTGACACCGGAGAATATCAAAGCGGCGAGCATTATATTCGCCGTCGTGCCGATCGTGATTGTCTATCCGTTCCTGCAGAAATATTTCGTAAAAGGCATTATGCTCGGCTCCGTGAAAGGCTAAACATGTTGGGAGATCCGTCAAGGATTGCTCATAGAAAACAAATCCGTATAAGAGGTGAAAGAAGAATGCGCAGAACCACGAAACAAAAAAGGGGAATCATCCTGCTCGTCTTTCTCATGATGGCGTCACTGCTGGCCGCCTGTTCGGGCAACAAAGACAACACTCCGGGCAAAACGGCAGAAGGAGGCGGAGGCAATCCGTCTGCCGCAGAAGGAAATGATGGCGGAGCGGCGGCGAAGCCGGTCAAGTTCAGTTATGTACGGCCTGTTTGGGGAGCGGCCACCTATACGAAGGCAGGTCCGTACGAGAAGGAATTGTTCAAGCAGGGCAATGTGGAAATCGATGCGCAGATCATTCCGGTCACGGAGTATGACACGAAGATTATGACGATCATTTCCTCCGGCGACATTCCCGACGTATTCTGGGCGGGGGGTCCTACAGACAAGAAGTTCAAGGAAATGCAGGACCAGGGCGCTTTTATGAAAATCAATGAATATCTGGATAAATATCCGGCGGTGAAAGAGGCGGTGCCGCAATCCGTCTGGGATACGCTGACCGACGAGAAAGGCGATATCTACTTCATTCCAAACGTGTCCAACCCGCTTGTGCCGATATTTACGTACTACCGGCAGGATATCTTCGACAAGCTCGGCATTGCCGAACCCAAGACGGTCAAGGAACTGGAAGCGGCGCTGGTCCAAATCAAACAAAACGATCCGAAAATGATACCGATCACGGCGCAGGACACGATCTGGGGCTTCGGCGGACTGTCCACCTCCTTCGGATTCTCCCATTATGCCTGGGGGCCGGGAAATGGCGAAGACCGGGATAATCCGCAAAAAATCGTTCCCTGGTATTTGACGGACGGGGGCAAAAACTATTATTTCTGGCTCAAAAACCTGAAAAAAGAAGGATTGCTGGACAGTGAGTTCCTGATCGCCAAGAACTGGGATCATGCCAAACAGAAATTCACCTCCGGCAAAGCGGCTGTTCTGGGTATCAACTGGGGGTACGGCCCGGAAATTATCTCGACGATGAAGAAAACGAACCCGGCTGCCAAAGTTGGCATTCTGCCTCCGCTGGAAGGCCCGGATGGAACGATGGGCGGCTTGCGTCCTTTCGGAGCATGGGACCGCGGCATCTATATTTCCGCTAAAATGAAGGATCCCGACGGATATTTCCGTTACCTGAACTGGCTGTTTACGGACGGCAGCGATTTTAGAAGATACGGCATTGAAGGCAAAACCTACAAAGTCGAGGATGGCAAAAAGCTGCTGATGGCAGATGATGACAAGGAAGCGGATTATAAGAACGGTCAAATCGAACCGCTGCAGATGATTACCCCGATGTCCGAGGCGCTGAACTGGGAATCCGAGGAAGCGAAGTACCAAGGCGCGGGTGTCGGCGAATATTTCGCGGAGGCGAAAGCGAAATTCGATGCTTATAACAAAATGCAGTATCCGGAATACCGCAACCCGACCATCTTCTCGCCGCTTGAAGTGGAGCAGGGAGCCCAGCTCTATAACGATTATTTGCAGTCTGTGATCGACGGAGCCATTATTAACGATAAAATCACAGAGCAGGATTGGGATGCGGCCATCGACAAATATTTGAAGGCCGGCGGCCAGAAAATCATTGACGAAGTAAACGAGCTGCAGACGAACAAAGCCAAACCGCAATATTAAATGAATGCAGCTAAATAACAGACATGGAGGGCAGAGAAGGGAACATCGGTCCGTTCTCTGCCTTTTCTTTCATTGAGGCGCTTAAGAACAGGAGGTTTATTAAATACATGACACAGCAGCCAGAGAGCAGGACATTAAAGAAAATAGTCGTTGTTTCGCATACGCATTGGGACCGGGAATGGTATGAGGATTTTCAGAATTACCGCACGCGATTGGTGTATTTCATGGATGAACTGCTTGACCATCTGAAGGCAGACGCTTCATACCGCCATTTTATGCTGGATGGGCAAACGGTGGTCCTAAGCGATTACACGGCGATCAGACCGGAACGCGAGGGGGAGCTGAAGGCTTATTTGCAGGAGGGACGGCTCGCAGCAGGACCGTGGTATGTCATGCCGGATGAATTCCTGGTCAGCGGGGAATCGCTCGTCCGCAACCTCTTGGCCGGTTTCAGGCAGTCCAGGGCGATGGGAGCAGAGCCGATGAAATCCGGTTACGTCACCGATATCTTCGGCCATAACAGTCAGATGCCACAGATATTGGGCGGCTTCGGCATCGATAATGCCGTGCTGTTTCGTGGATTTCACGGCGACGGCGACCCTTCGGAGGTGTGGTGGGAAGGCGCTGACGGCAGCAGGGTGCTGGCCTTGAAGCTGGATGAGGACAGGGCTTACAGCGACTTCTATTTCTTCCTCCGCTGGCCGTTCGTCGAGCGGGATTTTCAGTACGATGAAGAGGAGCTTGTCAGCCGTGCCAAAGGCATGATCACTTACAAGGAAGCGCGCATCACGACCGATATCGCGCTGGGGCTCGACGGCTGCGATCATGTCGAGATCGAGCCGCGTCTTGGCTGGATGCTGGAGCTGCTTAACAACATGGATGCCGGTGTGGAGTGGGTCCACAGCAGCCTCGAAGAGTATTTGAACGAGCTGCGGGGTAAAGTGAGCGGCCTCCATGTGCTGCGCGGCGAACAGCGGATTCCCGGCTATAACGGCGTCAACAATATGGTGTTGTCGAACGTGCTTTCCTCGCGGATTCATCTGAAGCAGCAGAACCAGTCAGGCGAATATTTGCTGACGGGCTGGGCGGAGCCCTGGAGCGCTTTTGCAGAGCATGACGGACGGGCATATCCGAAGCCTTTTCTCGGCGAAGCCTGGAGACATCTGCTGGAAAACCATCCCCATGATTCCATCTGCGGCTGCTCGATCACCCAGGTGCATGAGGATATGCTCTACCGTTTCGCCCAGAGCCGCTCGATCGGCGAACGGATGACCAGCGAAGCGCTGGCGTTTATCAGCGGCCATATCGAAGAGTCGGCTCTACAGGGGCGTCATGCGGCGATTTTGTTTAATTCGTCCCAGCGGCAGGTGAAGGGCGTTGTCCATTTCGAGCTGGAGCTGCCCGCAGGCACGACGAACCCGTCGCAGTTCCCGGAGGTGGCCGGGACCAACTTCAGGCTCCTGGACCATGAAGGGCGGGAGGTGCCGTTCCAAATCATCGGCCTGCAGAAAAACAGCCTCAAACGCTGGCGCCCCTACCGCGACATTCCACGCGGACGGGCGGTCGACCGGTATACCGTCGCGCTCTCAGCAGATATTCCCGCCTTCGGTTACACTGTCTATACCGTGGAGATGCATCTGTCAGAGGCGCCTGGTGCTGGCGAATATGCGTTTCGCAAGGCGGCGGAGCCTGTACGTTACCCGGGTTCGCAGCAGATGTCTCCGACAAGCTGGGAGAATGGGAGAGTCCGCCTCGAGATCGCAGCGAACGGAACGCTTGCCCTGCGCGATCTGGCGACAGGTTACGAAACCAAGGGCCTGTTGACCTTTGAGGACGAAGCGGATATCGGCGACGGCTGGAAGTTCATCGCTCCGGTCAGCAACGAAACGGTCAACTCCGCGGCCGGTCCTGCCTCGGTATCCGTCATGTATGACGGGCCGCTGGAGACCTGTCTGCGCATCGCCCTCCGGCTTGATGTGCCGGAATCCGCTGCGGCCGATCAGACCCGGCGCTCAGCTGTCCGGTCCAGCCTGCCGATAACGACTTATGTGACGCTCCGGAAGGATGATCCGGTTATCCGCTGCCGGACGGTAGTGGACAATCATGTGCGGGACCATCGTCTCCGGGTGCTGCTGCCGACCGGAATCGATAGCGGGGAGTACATGACGAGCACGCCTTTCGATTTGGTCCGGAGGAATGTCGTGAAGCCGGATTACAGCCGTCATATCGAGAAGGACAGCGGTATCGTTCCTTATAACGGCCTGCTTTCCATCGATAATGGGCAGCATGGACTTGCCATATTCAGCAAAGGGCTCTATGAGGTGCAGGTCAGGGAAGATAAGGCGAGAACGGCAGGGCTCACGTTATTCCGCAGTACCCGCAGCGAGGTATTGAGCGACGGGGGCGACGGCGGAAATCTTCTGCAAACGCTGGAATTCGAATATGCTTTCCGGCCATTCGATCCGGCTGCTGTGCCCGGCGGAGATTTAATGATCGAGAAGGAGCAGTATGCGCTGGACATCCGCAGCATTAACCGCCCGGCGGGGGCGGTTGCCCATGAAACGCTGCACAGAAGGCCGGCCGATCTGCCGGCGCGCCGTTCTTACCTCGACATCCAGGGCAGTGGACTGATTGTGAGCTCTTATAAACAGGCGGAGGACGATGCGGATGCCTGGATTCTTCGTCTGTGGAACTGCCAGGAGACGGCGCAAAGCACAGAGATCAGACCGCTGGCCCAGGTTAGCCGGGCGGAGCGGGTGAACCTGGATGAACAGACGATCGGGCTCCTGGAAGCGGGGTCAGATAATGAGTGGGCGGTTACGGTGCAGCCGAAGGAGATTGTAACGCTCAAGTTCTGGTACACATCGTAAGAGGGCAGAAAAGCACGAGCTTGTTTGAGCTGGCTGTTTAACATGATGGCGGGAGATGAAACGAGGAATGGTGAAAGGAAGAGAAGTATACCTGGAATTGAACGCGGCATGGGAGCTTAGCGGTTTTTACCCCGGCTTCTGGGCTTTTGGCAAAAGCATGGAGCTGGGACTTGAGCTAAAAGGCGTCGTGCCGTGGATACCCGCCTCCGTGCCGGGCAGCATTCATTGGGATTTGCACCGCGCCGGATATTTGCCGGATCCCTATTTCGGCGCCCATTCGGCGGCTTGCGAATGGGTGAACGCCCGGGACTGGATGTACCGCACCTCATTCAAAGCGGACCCATCGTGGGCGGGCAGACGGATACGCCTTGTATTGGAAGGGGTCGACCATTCTGCGAGAGTTCTGGTGAACGGCCGGGAATGCGGAAGCCACACAGGCATGTTCAAGCCCGGTCTGATTGAACTGCCGCAGGATTATCTGCGTTTGGGCGAATCCAACATGCTGGCGATTGTGCTCGAGCGCTCGCCGGAAGGCGTAGCGCAGCTGGGCCGGACGGATGAAGTCGACCATCTCAAAAGCCGCTTCGGCTACAAATGGGATTTCTGTCCGCGGCTTGTCCATATCGGACTATGGAAGAAGGTGGGGCTGAAAATATCGGACTGGTGCTCCCTGGACCATGTCGGGCATGAAGCGGTGCCGTCCGCTGACGGGGCGGGTCTGCTGAAAGTAAATGCCATTGTGGAAAGCGTCAATAGCGGCGCTGTCCGGCTGGAAGCTGATCTGTATGACCCTGATGGAAAACATGTCGGCTCGGAGCGGTTTGAAGGGGCCGTCAATCCCGGACTGCAGACGATCCGGCTGCAGCTGCCAGTGGAAGCAGTCCGTCTGTGGTGGCCTAACGGCTATGGGGATCAGCCGCTGTACCGGGTTGAGGTGAAGCTGCATCATCCGGATACCGATGGGCATATACACGTTGCGGATATTGCGGGTGCGACGGTGGGTTTTCGGTCGTTATCCTTTCATGCGAATCCGGGAGCGCCAGCCGACGCTCTGGCATATACGGTCGCGGTCAACGGGCAGGCGATTTACATGAAAGGCTGGAACTGGGTTCCCGCCGATCAGTTATATGGCAGGGATACAGGGGATAAGCTGCGCCGGCTTATCGCCCTGGCGAAACAAGCCAATGTCAATATACTTCGTGTCTGGGGAGGCGGGCTGATTGAAACGGAGCTGTTCTACAGCCTGTGCGATCAGGCGGGCATTCTGATTTGGCAGGAGATGATGCAATCCAGCTCCGGCTTCAATAACGAACCTTCGGCCGCACCGGCGTTCCTACACACTCTATACGACACGATGCGTCATGTGGTGCGCGAGCGGAGCAATCATCCGTCGCTGGCAATCTGGTGCGGAGGCAATGAATTAACCGAAGGCGGTCATCTGGACAGCCGGATGAAGCCGCTGACAGACCGGCATCCCAATATGCAGCTGCTGCGGAATCTGGTCTCCGATCTGGACGATACCCGCTATTTTCTTCCGACTTCCCCGTCGGGTCCGACCTTCTTCCTCGGAGAGGAAGATGCCGGAAAGGGGATCATGTACGATGTGCACGGACCTTGGAAATATTCGGGAGCGGAAGGGCACTACGCGCTCTATAATGCCAGCGATGCGCTGCTGCACAGCGAATATGGCGGAGATGGTTTCGCTTCTCCGGAGAGCCTGCGCCGCTTTCTACCGCCGGAACGGTTAAGTCCGGAGCAGTCCGGCTCCATCGAATGGCTGCAGCACGGGTATGAATACTGGAACATGGATGATCAGCTGCAGTCCCTGTTCGGCGGGCCGTTTGATACCCTTGCCCAGATGTCGGAAGCGGCTCAGTGGCTTCAGGCGGAGGGGATCCGCTATGCGGTCGAAGCGAACCGGCGCCGCGCACCGTATTGCAGCGGCAGCCTGCTGTGGCAGTTCAACGAGCCTTATCCCAATGTGTCCTGCACCAGCTCCGTCGACTATTATGGCGATCCGAAGCTTGCTTACAGTTGGGTGGCAAGGGCGAACCGCAACCGGCATATTTCTCTCCGCTATGAAGCTGCTGCGTATCTCCCGGGGGAGAACTTTACAAGCTCGGTGTTTCTGACGCGCGATGGAGTGGGGACAGACGGTCCCGCACGGGTTGAATGGACCGCCCTGGATGCATCGGGAAGCCGCTTGGCATCCGGGGATTTCATTGTGGAAGAAGCGGGGCAGGCGGAAGCGGTCCTGGCTGGAGAAGCGGTTTTCAAGGTGCCGGCGGCAGATGTGTTTGTTGTGCGGCTGGAAGCCAGAGACGCTGTGACCCGTCAGCTTGTGGCGGACAATGAGTATACATTTGCCGTCAAAACGGATGGGGAAGCACCGCCACTGCAGGCTTTCTGTTCGCTGGCGGCAACGGCTTTAAGCTGGGAGACCGCGGAGGAGAATGGCGGAACCCGGGTTACCGTGACCAACACGGGCGAAACAGCTGCGCTTTTTGTCAGAGTGCGGGGAGTGGAAGAGATTGAAGCAGAGGGAGGAGCAGAAGCGGGAGCGGGAGCAGAAACAGGGGCAGGAGTAGGGGCAGAAGTAGGAGCAGGAGCAGAAACAGGGGCAGAAACAGGGGCAGAATCAGAAACAGAAGGAGCTTCGGAATCGCCACCGGCAAGGCCGTTGAACGATGGTTTTGTGGTATTGCCCGGTGAAACGGTCTCGTGCCATGTGGCTGGCGTGCTGCCGGGAGAACGCAAATGGCTCGTGACTTGCCTGAATAGCTGAAACCTGCTGCTGATACTGACAGCATTATTTTTTTACAATATGGAGCAGATCATTGCACTTGTTGACATGATTGATCATAAAGAAGCGGACGGATGGGCGGAATCGCAGCGGTGGAGTCGCTGCAGTAAGGAATTTCCTTCTTAGAGGCGGCAGGGTGAGGACGAAGCACATGCAAGCGGTTTTTTCCTTGCTGGAGCGGTCGAATGGACGGATTCGCAGCGGCGGAGTCGCTGCAGTAAGGAATTTCCTTCTTAGAGGCGGCAAAGTGGAGGCGAAGCGTATGCAAGCAGGTTTTTCCTTGCTGGAGCGGCAGGATGGGCGGAGCAGAGCTCATGGAGGCGATACAGCAAGGAATTTTTTGGATAAGGGGAGTCAAGAGGAGGAAAAAACGTATTAACGGTTGTGGTAAGCATGATTAATTTGACTGGGGAACAGGTCGGGGGTGGTTGACGAACATGCTTCTATTTCAAGAAGGAAGAACCTTGCAAGCCAGTAGATGATGGCAAGCTGTTGATTCTTTGTTCACGTTCAATCCCAAGATTATCTAAGGAGGAATGATTATATGATGAGATCGAAACTTATTCCCGGTCTGCTTGCCGCAGTGATGCTGTTCTCCGTTCAGACCTACGCGCAGGCAGACCCTGCGGTGAACGATGTGGTCCGCACGACATTTCAGACGGGGGCTGGCGGGGAAGATGAGACATCGCATGTGCTGGCGGATTCCGTTATGGTCTATGTAAGCAACCCGGCATCGCTTGAATCGAAAATTGGCGCCTGGACAGGCAAAGGTTATCAGGTGGATGTAATGATGGCCGTGAACCGGGATATGAACGATTATGTGCCGGGAAATTTCGACGGCCAGAATCATGAGGACGAAATTCAGCTGGATAAAGACGGCAACCGTTTTACGCATCCGACCGCTGTTCATGTGCCTTATATGGTGCCTACGGAAAATTGGAACAAGTATGTTTACGAGCTGTCCCGCCGCAGTATCGAGGCGGGCGCCAAACGGATCGTCTTCGAGGAGCCCGATGTATTCCTCAAATCGGGGTATTCCGAAGCGTTCAAAAGAGAATGGCAGTCCTATTACGGGCAGCCGTGGGTCGCGCCGGATTCCTCCAGGGATGCGGAGTATAAGGCACAGAAGCTCAAGGTCTTTTTGAGCTACCGGACATTCAAGGAAGTGTCGGAAAAAATCAAAGCCCATTATCCCGGAACTGAGGTGCTGATTGCTTCCCATACGGGGATCAGCTATCTGATGTACGGAATCACGACGTCCAATTACGATTATTACAATATTCCGACGATTGACGGATATATCGGGCAGGTATGGAGCGATACCGCACTGGTGCCGGTCCCATACGCGGGAAAAAGCGAACGGCGGATATTTGAATCCGCTTACATCGATTATTCTTCGTTTGCCAACTTAAAGCTCGGCAATGACGGCAAACAGCTCTATGCACTGGCTGATCCCAAAGCGGACAGCAGCTCATATGGCTGGCAGGAATATGAAGATTTCTATAAAACAACGATCGCGGCGCAGCTGATGCAGCCGCAGTTCAAGCAATTTGAAGTGGTCCCGTGGGCGGAACGCGGCTTTGCCCAGGCGCCGGGGCCTTACAAAACGGTGCAAACAAACGTCTTTCGCGCGCTGCAGGATATGTACGACAAACCGGCAAGCGTTGAAGCAGGGACTTCGGGAATCGGCGTGCTGTATTCGGATACCATTTCACAAATGGCTTCGTCTGGCAGTGTAAACTCTTTCTATGGTCCGATGGTGCCGCTCGTGGCCAAGGGGCTTCCGATACAGGTCATTCCGGTGGAGAATTTAACGAAACCGGAAGCGTTGTCCACTACAAAGGTGTTGTTCGCCAGCTACGATGTCTGGAAAGCGGTTGACGGAAACGGCAGTCCGCAAACCGGCAATAAAGTGAATGAAGCGATCCGCGATTGGGTGAATGGGGGCGGTGTACTTGTTTATACCGGCGGATCGGGCGCCAGCGACAGCCTGTCCGAATGGTGGCAGGGTCAGAATCTGCCGTCGCCGAAGCAGGACCTGTGGAATAAGCTCGGATTGGCCGTTAACAATGAGCAAACCTCCACAGGGGTCGCGGACGTGGAGCTGCAGGCGGCGTCCGGAGGAGACGGAGCTTTTGGCGGACGCGAATCGGTTGTCATTCCCCGTAATTTCACCGTCACAACGGCTGACCTTGGAGCGGGGGCGGTTCCGTTATATACAGCGGGCGGGAAAGCTGCCGCGTACGAGCAGCCTGTCGGCAGCGGAAAAGTGATTGTACTGGGCGTGACGCCTGCGTATTTCGCTGCCAGTCAGACAGCTTCCCAGCTTGTCCGCGATATAGCCAAATATGCAGTGGAGCAGGCGGGGGAAACCTATACGGAAACGAATGTAATGAAGGCCGTACGTGGCCCTTATACGGCGATCCAAACGCTGGAGCAGCCGGCGCAGATTCAGCTGCAGGGCTCTTATATCAACCTGTTCGACGATCGGCTCCCGGTTGTCGGGGGCATGACGGAAATGCTGGCGGAATCCAGCATGCTGCTGCTTGATATCTCCGGCAAAGCGGCGGTAAAACCGGAAATCCTGTTCGCCAGCGGCAGCTTGACGGATGTTGAGGAAATGCCGGACAAAACGGAATTTACGTTATCCGGGACCCCGAATTCGCGGGCCAGCACGAGAATTGGCTCACCTGCCGGCGTGTATCCGCAGGCCGTGGAGGGGACCGATAAGAACGGCAGCCCGGTAACCGTATCCTGGGAATGGGAGAATGGCTCGAATACGCTGCTTATCAGGCATGACCACCGCAAGGACGGTGTGAAAATCAGCGTGCAATGGTCCGATGCGCCGGTCGGGGATGCGATTCCGGTCGATTTCACGGACAAAATCGTCAAAACGAACCAGGACAATCTGGATGCCGCATATGTGGTGAAAAATACCGGCGGCGCGATCGCGGATTTCCGGTTTATGGATCATGACGCAGAGCTGGTCTACGGGTTCGATTTGAACCAGTACGCGAACGCGCGTGTTTCACTTGATGTCGCAAACAATTATATCATCAGCGTCTCGCCAGATAATGTGAGCTGGACGGAGTTGTACAGAGCGCCGGTCGAACGGGGGCGGGCGATAAAGACCATCGATTTGTCCGCCTATGCCGCTGAAGGCAGCAGCGTTTACGTCAAGATGGAGAATGCCGATAAAACGACAGGCAACGGGCCGGTTATCTATGGCTTCGCTCTTAGTTATGAACAGCGCATTGCGCCGTTTACGGTACGTACCAATCGCTCTCTGGAGCTTGAGCCTGGTCAGACAAGGTCGCTTCAGCTTGCGATTACGAACCGCGATCCCGAGCCGCGGAATGTGGACATGACCTTATCGGAGAACGCAGAAACGCAGCTGCTGTCCTTCAGGACGGGAACAGAAGGGGAAAACACGTATCTGTTTGCGGACAGCGGATCGGAGCTGGCCGGCGACGGGAGCAGATACGCCGATTCGGATCATTATTTTGTCTATCGGCTGCCTGTTACGCAGGAGATGATCGAGCCGGTAGCGAAGTTAACGTTGGCGAACCGCTTCGAGGTCTCCTTCTCTACGGACGGGGAGAATTGGGTGGTTGCCGATGTCGAGAGCCAGCCGGTCGTGGGGCAAAGCAACCAGGCGGAACGCAGCTATCCGCTTAGCCCTTACGTCAGTGACAGCGGATCTGTATACGTGAAAATCGGAAACAGCCAAAAGGCGGGCGGCTGGGGCGGCATGCTGCAGAAGCTTGTACTGACCGCGCAGGGCGCCGGGCAATTATCAGCTGCATTCCCGGACAATAACATCGTGCTACTCCCGCACCAGACGCGTTTGATTCGTGTCGAGGTGACGGCAGATGCCGGTATTCAGACCGCGCAGCCTGCCCAGATGATCCGCTTCTCATCCGGTGAGGCGGCTACGGAATTTATGCTGCCAGTCAACATCAGCTTTACCAAGCCGGAATATCAGGCTGCATGGGCTGCCTCCCCGGTTACGGTCGACGGCCAGGCTGACGGGAATGAATGGAGCGATGCACAGACCATCGAGATTAGCGGATCTGCGCCTGACATTCTGCGTTTCGGCAAGATTTGGGGCGATTCCGGCAGCTTGAAAGCAAAGTACCGGATGAAATGGGATGCCCAGAATCTGTACGTGCTCGAGGAGCGGGAAGACAGTGCTTTCGCTTTCACCGAGACGGGAGCTACGATGTATGTGTCGACTGCCTCGATGCTTTTCCTGGATATCGATCACAACAAGAACGGGGCGACGTATGGCTCGGGGGATTATGCCGTATTCTTTACGCCGAGCGGTCCGGATTCCCAGCCACATGTCTTTATGCGACGGGGCGGCGACTCCGGCAAGGAGGAAGAAGCGCTGACCAGCGCTGTCATCGAATCATCCGTTGATCAGGCAGCGCATAAATATACTGTGGAAATGGCAATCCCTTGGAGCGCGCTGCAAACGGTCCCATTCGTACCCGCCAATGATACAAAGGTGGGAATGACGGTTGCCGCTACCCGGAATGCCGGACCCGGGATCTGGGGCCAGGTCATGTGGGTAGGAGACGGTGACGACCAGTCCAAATGGGCCGATATGAAGTTTATCGGCAAACCTGACGGCGGAGAAGGTGGCAATGGCGGCTCCGGCGGAGAAGAAGGAACTGGTGGCAATGGCGGTTCGGGCGGAGAAGAAGGAACCGGAGGCAATGGCGGCTCTGGCGGAGAAGAAGGAACCGGGGGCAATGGCGGTTCGGGCGGAGAAGAGGGAACCGGAGGCAATGGCGCTTCTGGCGGAGATGGAGGAACCGGAGCTCCTTCAGGGAACGGCAGTCCGGTCGGTTCAGCTGCAGGGACGGATGGATCATCTTCTGTGCTGAAGATAAGCCTTGATGAAATTCGGAGCATGCTGGGGCTAAGCAGTCTTGTTCTAACAATGAACGAATCCGGAGGCAGAGTGGAGCTGACGCTGCAGGCTGGCAGTGTGCTTGAGAATCAGGTGGTGCAGGTGAATGCCGGAAGCTTCTCCGCATCCTTCCCGGCAGCTCTGCTCCGGGCATTGACCTCTCAGCATGAATCGGCAGCAGAGGGTACGCTATCTCTCTTGCTCAACCGTATCAGCGATGAACAGGCAGCTGAGAAGATGAAGCAGGCGGCTGTTCCGGGACAGGTTAATCTAAAGCTCCAGTCTCCCCTGTTTGAAGTGGGAGCGGAGGTCTCAACCGGTGGCCGGACATCGTCAGCGGAACATTTTACCGAGCCGGTGAAGCTTGCGTTCGAGCGAATGGCAGCAGACAAGGTCGGACCGGTCTATCTGTACAGGATTTCGCCCGATGGCAAACTAACCTATATCCCGGCTGATATTGAAAATAACAAGTATACGGCTGAGATTACCGAACCGGGCATGTATGCGCTTCTTGAATATGACATCCGCTATGAAGATGTGCCTTCCGAATATTGGGCTTACGAGGTGCTGCGCGATCTGAGCGCCCGTCAGATTGTCGAAGGCACGCCAAGCGGCCGCTTCGAGCCGAAGGGGGATGTGACCCGGGCGGAATTTGCCGCCATGCTGGTACGTGCGTTCGATCTGGAGGCCGGAACGAATGCGGGATTTGCCGACGTGCCGGAAGACAGCTGGTATGCCGATCCGGTAGCAGCTGCGTTTAGGGCAGGTATCATTACGGGGATAACGACTGAGGAATTTGGTCCCAATCAAGTCATAACCCGCGAACAGATGGCTGTCATGCTGGTAAGGTCTTTGCTCCATCATGCGCCTGATGAAATGGCGGGAGAAGGGCATTCCGTCTTCAAGGATATGAGGAAGATCAGCGGCTGGGCGAGCGAAGCTGTGAACGAAGCGATTCGGCTGCAGCTTATCCAGGGAAGGGCCGATGGAAGCTTCGCGCCGCTCGATTCGGCTACCCGGGCCGAAAGCGCCCAATTGATCTACAACGGGCTAAACAGATTGAAAGGATGATGACTGCATGAATGAATCAGGTCTGAAAGCCTTAAAAAAGCAATACGATGAGGAAGGTTATGCCGTATTTGAAAATGTGCTGGATGCCGGGTTAATGGCGGAAGCCAAAGAGCATATCGAATGGTTGATGCGCAAATATCCGGGCGTCCGTCCCGAGCAGCTGGGCAATATGTACATTACGGACGATCCGTTCTGGGTGAGGCTGATCGGCGATGACCGTCTGCTCGATATTGCCGAGCAGTTTATCGGACCGGATATTGCGCTGTTCGCTTCGCATTATATCAGCAAGCCGCCTTTTGACGGCAAGCCGGTTCTGTGGCACCAGGACGGGAGCTACTGGCCGCTTGAGCCGATGAATGTGATTACGCTGTGGCTTGCAGTTGACGATTCGCTGCCGGAAAATGGCTGTATGCGCGTTATTCCCGGCACACAGACGATGAATCTGCATGAAATGAAGCGGTACACGGATGTGGACAGCGTACTGGAATCGGAAGTGGATCCCGCCCTAGTTGAAGAATCCAAAGCGGTGGATCTTGTGCTGAAGTCGGGAAGCGTCTCGGTGCATCATCCCAATATCATTCATGGGTCGGAAGCCAACCACTCCCCTTTGCGCCGCTGCGGCTTGACGATTCGCTACATTCCGACCAGCACGAGGATCAAGGCGGAAACCTGGCCGAGCGCTTTTCTGCTCCGGGGAGAAGCGGTTCCCGGCATTAATGAATATCTGCCGAAGCCGCGGTATATCGAGGGAGTTCATATGCCTTTCAAAGGTCAAGAGGATTGGGTCTAGTACGGCTCTCGTATAATCGGTAACCGTATTCATGATAGTTAACCTGGTCGCAAATCAACAAATCAAGCTGCTCGGCGTTCATTTTGCCGTCTGCGTTTTAAAGGTGATCTGATATGAATGAATTATGTATTCAGACTTGTTCAAATGAAGACCTGGACTTGCTTGCGGTTTTAAACAAGCAGCTTATTGAGGACGAACAGTATGACAATCAAATGAATATGGAGCAATTGAAAGAGAGAATGCAAGGTTTTATAAATACAGACTACAATGCGTATCTATTTAAGGAAAAGAACGAAATAAAAGGTTATGCTTTAATAAACCATGCAAGGGAGCCCTTATATCTCAGGCAGTTCTTTATTTGTAGAGATAGTCGAAGACAGGGATATGGAAAAACGGCTTTCACGAAGTTGATTGATTTATTAGGAACGCATCAAATCGATATTGAAGTGATGTCCTGGAATGAAAGAGGACATCAGTTCTGGAAGTCGCTGGGCTTTAATGAAAGAAGTGTGTATATGCGATTGGAAGACTAGAGGAGCTTCTCTCGAGTTGACTGCAATCGACCTTCAGCAGGCTGCAATCAACAGTGTTGATTGCAGCCTGTTTGGTATACCCTTACAGGTACATCGTGTAGCGCTGCATATACGACAGGAGGATGCAGATTTTGCAAAAGGTAGGAATGAACCGGCACATTGACGTATACTGGGAACATTAGTCTCGTTATCCGTCTATTAGACGGATGAAGCATAGAAGGGTGATAGTCATGAGTGTGATTCGGTTGGAGAATGTGACCAAGAAATACGAAGAGTCGATGATCCTGCGCGACATTTATTTTCGATTGAACAAGGATGAACGGATCGGCCTTATTGGACGGAACGGCGCCGGCAAGTCAACGGTGTTCAAGCTGATTCTGGGCCAAGAAGAGCCCACTTCCGGAAAAGTGGACATCGATCCCCAGGTTAAAATAGGGTACTTCTCGCAATTCTCGGAAATGCGCGGCAGCTTGTCCGTTCAGCAGGAACTGGAAATGTGCTTCGAGCAAGTTGCTCTTATTGAGCGTGAGCTGCGGGAAGTGGGGGAACAGCTGGGTCTGGTTGCCGATGACGGCGAGATGGATAGACTGCTCACAAGGCAGGCCGAGCTTTTCGAACAGATGGAGCATCTGGATGGCTGGAACGTTTCCGTCGAAATTGACACGGTGCTGACAAGGCTTGGATTCAATGAGCGGTCGCGCAATCAGCCGATTGATGAATTATCCGGAGGCTGGAGAAATCGCGCGGCGCTCGCCAAGATGTTAATTCAGCTCCCCGATGTCGTCCTGCTCGACGAACCGACGAACTATCTGGACCTGGAAGGCATAGCCTGGCTGGAGCAGTGGCTTTACCGGTTCAAGGGGGCCATGATTCTGGTGTCCCATGACAGGCAGTTTATAGACAAGGTGGTCACGCGGACGATCGAGATCGAGAACTATCATTTTCAGGAATATGAAGGGAATTACACCGATTACGTCCGCAAAAAGAAGATGCGCAAAAAAGAGCTGGACCGCCAATTCGAGTGGGAGGAAGAGCTTCTGCTCATGGAATCCGAAGCGATAGACAGCCGCGCAAGCAGAAAGACGCCGAAAGATAGTCTCTCCCGCAAGCTGGCTGATAATAAGAAGCGGATCGAGCCGCATCCCGTGAACGTTCTGATCACCGATATTTATGAGCGGCTGCGTTTTCCGGACAAGCTCTGTGAAGTGAAGAGCATCGGGCAGACTTATGAAGACCGGATTATCTTTCAGGACATCAGCTTTGATCTTCAGAAAGAAGACCGCCTGGTCATTGCGGGTCCTAACGGAAGCGGGAAGTCGACGCTCATTAAGGTGCTTACGGGGCAGGAGAGCCCCTTATCCGGCGAGGTGAGCTGGGAGAAGGGCGTCAGCTATGCGTATTTCAACCGGATGTGGGAGGAGCTTAATGCCAAGGATACCGTCAGCCACACGGTGAATACGTACGGATTGGGACTGGACGCGCCGCGAAAAAAGGTCAACAAATTTCTGTCGATGCTGCAATTCTCGGAGATGGATCTCAGCAAAACGATCGGCAGCCTGTCCGGTGGGCAGAAGGCCCGGGTCGCGCTCGCCAAATGCCTGCTTTCGGGCGCAGCCGTTATTATACTGGATGAGCCGACCAACCATCTGGATCTGACAAGCATTCAGGTCATGGAGCAGGCGCTGATCCATTTTCCCGGCGCGGTTGTGACGGTCAGCCATGACCGTTTCTTTATCGATAAGATCGGGACAAAAATGCTGACCTTCGACCCGGAGTCAGGTATCAGCCTGCAGAATTTGTAGGAATTCGGCATTGAGCTCGGGCCCCTTTAACGCTTATAATCGAGAGTATTACACAAAGAAAAGGTGTTAAGTTATGAGTATATTGAATGTAGAACGACTGAGCCACGGCTTTGGAGACCGCGCTATCTTCAATGACGTATCCTTCCGCTTGCTGAAGGGTGAGCATATTGGACTTATTGGCGCCAACGGCGAGGGCAAGTCAACTTTTATGAACATCATTACAGGCAAGCTTCAGCCGGATGACGGCAAGGTAGAATGGTCCAAGCGTATGCGTGTAGGCTATCTGGATCAACATGCGGTGTTGACCAAGGGGATGACGATCCGCGATGCGCTGAGAGGGGCCTTTCAATACCTGTTCGATATGGAGCAGGAGATGAACGATATGTATGGCCGGATGGGCGATGTGACGCCGGAGGAGCTGGAACAGCTGCTTGAGGATGTGGGCACCATTCAAGATACACTGACGAACCAGGATTTTTATCTGATCGACTCGAAGGTCGATGAAACCGCACGCGGTCTGGGGCTGACAGATATCGGGCTGGACAAGGATGTTGCCGACCTCAGCGGAGGACAACGGACCAAGGTGCTGCTGGCGAAGCTCCTGCTTGAGAAACCAGAAGTTCTGCTGCTGGATGAGCCGACCAACTATTTAGACGAGCAGCATATCGACTGGTTGAGGCGGTACCTGCAGGAATACGAGAATGCGTTCATTCTGATCTCGCATGATATTCCTTTCCTTAATAGCGTTATTAACTTGATTTACCATATGGAAAATCAGGAGCTCAATCGTTACGTTGGCGATTACGAGCATTTCCAGCAGGTACATGAAATGAAGAAGCAGCAGCTGGAATCGGCATTTAAGCGGCAGCAGCAGGAAATCGCAGATTTGAAGGATTTCGTTGCCCGCAACAAAGCAAGCGTAGCGACGCGGAACATGGCGATGTCCCGCCAGAAGAAGCTGGATAAGATGGAAGTCATCGAGATCGCCAAGGAGAAACCCAAGCCGCAATTTGCCTTCAAGGTGGGAAGAACGTCCGGCAAGCTTATTTTTGAGACCAAAGATCTTGTCATCGGCTACGACAGCCCGTTGTCCCGTCCGCTTGATTTGCGTATGGAGCGTGGGCAGAAGATTGCGCTTGTCGGCGCGAACGGTATCGGAAAGACAACGCTGCTGCGCAGTATCCTGGGGGAAATTCAAGCTATCTCGGGTTCGGTGCAGCGGGGCGAGCATCAACAGGTCGGCTATTTTGAACAGGAAATTAAGGACAGCAACTACAACACCTGTATTGAGGAAATCTGGAATGAGTTTCCGTCCCTTTCGCAATTTGAGGTCCGCGCTGCTCTGGCGAAATGCGGCCTTACGACCAAGCATATCGAGAGCAAGATTGCGGTACTCAGCGGGGGCGAGAAGGCCAAGGTTCGCCTGTGCAAGCTGATTAACAGGGAAACGAATCTGCTCGTGCTCGATGAGCCGACCAATCATTTGGACGTCGATGCCAAGGATGAGCTGAAGCGTGCGCTTCAGGCGTACAAAGGCAGCATTTTGCTTATTTCTCACGAACCGGAATTTTACCGCGATGTCGTAACGGAAACATGGAATTGTGAATCCTGGACGACGAAGGTATTCTAAGCATCACCTTCCAGAAGCCTGTCCGATCGAATGCGATTGGACAGGCTTTTTGTGAACTTTTTAGCTGTGGCTTCGAGTGTCAATTCGTTCAATTGCTCTATACATTGGAGTTGTTGGAATGATATAGTTAGTTTGTAATATTTGGAATTTTTACATAGACGAATACGTCAGGAGAAACTACTCGATGGGGTGATTAAATGAAGGTGGAAATCGTAGAGACCAAGAAGATAACGACATTTGTCGGTGTTCGGGCAACGGAATATTTTTCTGATCTGGGCAATGGCATCAATCGTGCATTCACTGAATTAGTTAACCGGAAAGATGAGATTCGTCATATTAAAAATCCCGATGCGACCTATGGTATTACGCCGCCAAATTATAAAGGAAACCCGGGGCAGGTCGACTTTTATTGCTGCTATGAAGTAGAACCGATCGCGAATGTGCCCCATGGGATGGTACATCTGCATGTCTTGCCGCGACTCTATTCGCTTACCTACTATGTAGGACCCATCAGCAAGACAGGAAACGCCTATGATTTTACATCGAAGTGGATGGGCGAGAATGGTTATACCTATGATGATGTGGAGTATTATTTCGAGAAGTATGATGGCAATACCATTAGAGATCACGATGATGATCAGAATGAAATCAAGATTTATTGTCCCGTAAAGAAGATAGCTGATTAGAAGAATAGATTAATTAAACGGTGTTGGCAAAACGTTTTTTTGGTGCTGTATAACCGGATATTTAATCCTGATGCAAAATTAAAAAGCGACAAAACCCCGCTCAGAAAGCGGGTTCTCATCTTTTTTATGCAAAGGTACGCTTACATCAGAATGTGGGAAAGATGCACGAGACCCATGGAGGGTATCCGCTTTTCATCAGGAATATTCTCGTAGAGAAGCTGCTCTTTACCCGCCTCATACATTCGCTTGCGCAGAGCGGCAATCCGGCCTTTATGGGGGTCGATAAAACGAAAGTCTACCTGCCGCAGACCGCACATTTCTGTCAAGCCACCAAAAGCTTCCGCCTTTAATCCCGTATGTATGTCTTTTAGGTCCAGAACCTCCAACCGCTGTGCGGTCCACAGGTTATTAATCTCCTTCAATGATTTCATGAAATCCAGCTCAAGCTGCCGGAGATCCTTCATGCTTGAGAAATCGCACAGCCGCTCGACTTTGGGCAGCGACAGGTGAAGATAAGCCAGTTTGTGCAGGGCTCCCAGCGCATCAATATTGGTCAGACCTCGGACGGTGGACAACCTCAGCATCCTTATATTGGAATCAGCGAGCACTTCCAGCGAACCTTTTAACGTGCAGCTGTCTAGTGCCAGATACTCCATCAGCGGCAGGTCTGCAACAAAATCCAGCTGGTCAATCGCACAATTCAGGACAAGTGTATCCAGCCTCATGCAGTCTGCAATCGGCTCCAAGGCTTCGAATTTACCACTGAGCGAAAGGTACCGTAACTGTTTATAATGTCGGATGAAATCAAGATTTTGCGGTTTTTGTGAGCGTATATTCAGAAAATCCATACGATTCAGCGCGCTTAACAGAGTCAGATCCTGCTGCTGCTGGAGATCCAGCTGCAAAGCGGCGACATGCTTTAAGCCTGCGAGTGACGTCAGGAATTTTTCCGTATAGCGGCCTTTATCCTCTCTATTGCTTATATGCAAAATCAGATCCGGCCGTTTGGAAAACACCCGTTCATCCAGCTTCAGCAGATCGTCCGTTTCATCGGTCCCGACCACAAAGCTAATGGCAGCCCGGTTCCGCAGCTGTTTGACAGCGCTATTCATTTTCTCCAAGTTCCAGGGAACCCCGCTCATTGAAGCAGCCCACGGTTCACTCATACATGGTCATCCTCCATTCTTCGAAATGTTATTCGTTCATTGTAAATGAAGAGGATCAGCTTGCAAAGTAAAAGAGTTGAATGTGAAGCTGATTGCCGGCAGCTTGCCGCAAGGGCAAGAACTTCTGTTGACCTTTGACTATTTTACTTGTTATTTGCAACGAGGTTTTTTAATTTAGTATCAAAATCTTCAAGATTGTATTTCCTTATCTGCTTGTTTTCAAGGACATCGACTTGGTTATCGTTAACTTTTAGCACTCCTTGTGCTCCCCAGGAATGTCCGGATTGGTTAAGAAAAATGACAACTTCATCGCCTTCCTGAGGAAATCCGCCGTCAGGCTCAACAATGCGGTCGGAGAGCTCGCCGCCTTCCTCCCAGTAGATTATGGTCTTCTTTTTTTCTTTATCTTTAATCGTATCCATTACTTCAATCGTAACCGGAGTTTCCACGCTTTCTAGGAATTTGCCTTCATTCTCTTTTGTTACATCAATTTCTGTGGAGACGGGGATTTTGACAATTTGAGTTTTGCCCCGTTTCTTGACAATTCCATGAGCAACGACATCTGCTCGACCCACGAGATCCTCCATTTCGACATACGGATAGGATGCCATGTTTGGAATGACCGGTTTTAAGATTTTGTCCGATTGGCCGAGAAAGGGGTAGTAAATTCCTGCGGCTATACATGCCGTTAGTACGGTACCTGTGACAATGAGTTTTTTAATCATAATTCCCCCCCCCTTTTTTTTACCAATATATGTTACGAGCTGCCATTTACAGTATAGAAATCGTTGACTACATCCGTATCGGTTATGGATAGTTGCGGGAGATTTGTGGCTGTGTCCGAAGTGTTGAGGTCGGGGACATTGTTCCAAGAAGTCATAGCGGCTTGAATCGGAGTTTTCCAGGTGTCATTGAAAGGCACGTTAAATTTGATGCTCGCGGTTTTTGATGCCCACTTGTACGGTAAACTTTTGGCGTACACCGAACTAATGTAAGACGAAGTTACCTCGACCGTCTATAGTATGGATGGCTACTTTCCCTATATTGTCGAAGGACTTAAACAGGCTTCAGCAGAAGGTTTCCATCACTAATGAAGCAAGAATACGAACATGTAGCCCCGCATCCTGAAAACTGGCCCAGTCTTATCGCCAAAGGCGCAGAGATGGCTAATAACGCAGATAAAGGGGATTTTCTAGAACAGACGCAGCTGCAACAAATGACTGCGCCCGTCCTGGTCGTCATTGGAGACAATGCTATTATTCGCCCAGAATACGCCAATGAGATGGCAGAATTGCTTGACACCAAACTAGTCGTGGTAGCTGGTGATCATGCTTCATATATTGCTAGCAATCCGCAGCCTTTGCTCGGTCATCTAAATCATTTTTTTGAGCTATCAACCCGTTAACAAGTAATGCCCCCGCCCATCCATCCACCCTTCCTGGTGCCACCTACATAGGAATTAGTATTTTCCTTTTAGATAGGTGATCTCTTTATCGTTTACAATGATAGTCCCCTTATCGTCCGTATCGCTCCTTTGGTGATCGGAAGTAACGGTTGCGCTGGGCGGGATGGAAGCAACGGTGTCCAATTTCTCCTTGTTCTTTATATCATAGAGATAATAAGAAACATCCTTCACCTTTAGACCGGCATGTTCCGCTTCTTGGAGCTCTACGGTATAGGATTTCATCACGGCGACATTGGCGTCCATCCATCCCGCAACTTCCAACGCCGCTCCCTCACGCCCGCTTCCAGCCTGAATGGATCCAATAGGGAGTCCATCGGGGTTATAGAAGTTGATTTGTTGAGGAGCTATTTTCAAATAATCGATATCGATTGCAAGAATCCGGTTCTGTTCGTCCTCTGCTTGATCCATCCAGGCAATCGTGCCCGCGGGATTCCATTTTATTTTCTCAGAAGGAATGTGTTGTCCCGATGGCAGCGGTACAGAATGAAGCGGGATGCCTTTATTATTATAAAAGGTCAATTGGCCGCTCTCGTCATCATGTACAAACCTCTCCAAGGTTGGCGAGAGGAACAGAGATGGCGCCCCGGTCGTTGAATGGGGGATAACGCGATATTTCAGAGGATGGATATCGTCCTTCCCTGTCTTCAGATCAAAGATCCATACATTCCCCAGGTAACTCTGCATGAATAATTTTTGCTCATCGGCTTTCCATTGGAGCTTGTAGATGTAATCGTAGTCGTCCGTAAGCGGCCAGAAGTCTTCCCGAAGCCGTTCGATTGTTCCCGTAACCACATTATAGGAGGACAAATGATATTGCCCTCCTTCTTCTGTCAGCTCCGATTCCAAAAATAATAGATGATCTTCATCCAACGGAATCAGCATATTATAACTGCGTATGAATGCATTGTTCCAGCGATTATTGGAATTGCTCAACTGATCGCTCCATTTCACTTGTACTTCGTCCGTAGAAGGATCATGGGCCACCAAAGCGTTAATTGCGTTGTGCTCGCCATAGAAGAAATGAATGGTGTGATACGAGACCCCCTTCAACTCAATGACAGGTCCGCCGCTTAATAGATAATTATTTTCCGATAGGCCAATCGGCTTGGCAACAAGATCTCCATTAGAGTCTCGCTCCGTTTTAAATTCCAAACCCTTATAGCGTTCAGTTTGAGCATTAAGGTCGAGTTGGGGTTGAGCATTGAGATCGACTAGGGGTTGATCCTTCTTCATATCTTTATTGGCCGAATCGGCGGCGCATCCAATGAGGGTCGCTGAAAGGACAGTTAAGAGGAGGAGGAGATGTATCTTCTTCATAATCGGCACCTTCCCTATTTTTCTAACTTTATTGACGCCTGATGGAGGATAAGGTTGCACAATGGCAAGAAGGAGATACCTCCATAATAGGAACGGCCCAGTTTATTCACAAAGTGTCTACATGGCCATATCTATTATTGAGAATAGGAGCGTGATACAATTATTGTAAATCGCCTTGTGAGAAGCGAAGTCAGGCAAGGACGAAGGCGTTAGAAGAAAGGTGAGATCAATGACCACGCAACAGTCGGAATCCAAGGAAGAATTTGTTCACTCCTTATTCGAGAAGATTGCTCCGAAATACGATTTCATGAATGATCTGATCAGCTTTCGCAGACATAAGGCATGGAGAAAGTACACGATGAACAAGATGAATGTGGAGCCGGGAAGTACGGCCATCGACCTATGCTGCGGCACATGTGATTGGACCATTGATCTGGCGCGGGATAGCGGGACGGGACATATGGTGGGGTTGGATTTCAGCCAGAATATGCTCGATCATGGCGCTACTAAAATACGCGAGCAAGGATTGGAAAAGCAAATCACACTAGTTCGAGGCAATGCCATGCAGCTGCCGTATGAAGACAATACCTTCGATTATGCCACAATAGGGCTTGCGCTGCGCAACGTGCCGGATTTGGTGACCGTTATCGAGGAAATGCAAAGGGTAGTAAAACCTGGCGGCATGGTTGTTTCATTAGAGTTGTCGAAGCCAACATGGCAGCCATTTAAAGGACTCTATTATTTTTATTTCCGACATATTTTACCGCTGGTCGGTAAATTCGCAGCCAACAGCCATGAGCAGTACAAATGGTTACCCGAATCATTGACTCACTTTCCTGATCACAAGCAGCTGGCCGGTATTTTCAGACAAACTGGGCTCACGGCTGTACAAGCACATCCGCTCGCGGGAGGCATTGCGGCACTTCACATCGGATTCAAGAAGCAGGTAAATCAATAGATTTATAAGCCCCAACGATGTCACTGGAAATACCATTTAAAAGTTACACCTTATCTGCAAAAATTACTCTTTAAACAAGCTCCCGTATCGTATTACTATATAAATGAAATCGCTTACAAACGATATAGGGAGTGATAATGATGAGAAGAAGAAAAAGGTTGATTGCCGTAGTTATTTCCTTATCGGCGATGTTATCAACCGGCCTGCCCGCTGGTGCAGCGGGAACAGGAAAATTTGAGATCGGAGGATATTGGCAACCGCCAATCCGCATACCGATTGATTATAACAATAATACAAATTGGGCTAATATCGCCGCAAACGGTATTGATTTCATCAACCAAATGCGATTAAATCCCGGAGATGTCGTGAACAAAGCCGATAACGAAACCGGCCTTGCATACAGCACGGCCAATAATGTGAAACTGCTCCTTACCGATTCCAGCATAAGCGATAAAATGACCTACACGGCAGCCGATTATACGGCCTTGCAAAATGCGTTGATCCCCTATCTTGGCGATACCCGCGTGAAGGGCTGAAAGCTGCTAACGGTAAATAATCAGGCAGAATCCGTCTAACGACAAAAAAAATGCAGCCGCTATCCACGAGGATACCGGCTGCATGTTGTTATTTGCGGGCAAACAATTTCTTATCGAAAAATAAGATGATAATGAACAAGATGATTGCTATAAGCAAGATGACTGCAGGAATAATAAAAGATAACAGTGTGGCGGTGTTCTCGGATTGGTAATACACGAGCATCCCCATCGGCATTAGTCCGCCACCGATCAGACTCGTCCATGCGTGTAATTTGGCAGTTCTAATCATTTGGATCTCTTTAAATACATAATAGAAAATACCGTATGCAAATAGAGTAAGCCAACCGACAACTAAAATATGAGCATGAGCAGGAACCATGGTGTACTCTTTTCTTCCTGCCATGTCTGATCCGATTAAAGCGCCAATCAATGAATAGATGGCTGCAACGCGGATCAACCACTTACTATATGGCAACATGATCTTTTCACCCCGGAACGAGTTTATTTTTATTATTTTATCCATCCAAAATGAACGGAGTATGAACGGAAGATTACAGTTCATTCGTTGTATCTGAATGAACAACGAGATGACGATAGTAAGGTACTCAAAATGGTACAGGATAATCGCATTGGGAGCACGAAGAACCATCGACGGACGAGGGTTCTTTCTGCTGTGCGGTGACAATGGTTCCTCCGTTGCAATCCAACTGCTCTATCGGCATACTTCGGAACCAATTTTGGAACATTATTGAAATTTATGTTGCAAAAGGGAGTGCGTTTATGCATAATATGATTTATAAATGTTCATTAATGAACAATTATGTTTATATGATGCTTGAATTTTATAAAGAGAGGGGGGTGTCTGAAACGAGATTGAATTGTTTTACGGAAATGTAAGCGTATTCAAGACCTGATCCGAAAATCATTTGGAGGTGTATGACCTTGATTATGCATCAGCAAGCCAGTCGCATATGGTTATTTAAAGCCGCACTAATATGCATTATTGCTACGCTGCTTGGTTCTACTTTCATAGTGAATAACAAAGTATACGCAAGTATACCGTCAACGGATGCGTTCGATCTTACTACTCCCGCTACTATGCTGATCCGCGAGAAGGCGATTCACAATGCGACCGTGCTGCAGTCGATCGGTTTCGACAATGTGAATCAGCATATCTATGTGGCGCAGTTGACTCAGGGCGGGCTGCAGCTGCCGGGTGAGCCTGCGGCCGTATCGGCGGCAGTGAGAAAGGCTAGCGGCGACTTAACCATTACAAAGCTTGATTTTGCCGGCAATAAGCTAAGCTACATGTATGTTAAAGGGGCAGGGCATGGCGTATCGATCGGCGTGGAACCGGGTATCGGACAGAATGGGCTGCCAGTCGCTTACCTGTGGACAGAGACGGACTCTTTTGATGAAGGCGGTGGTGGCAGAGGGACGAAGCTCGCCAGATTTCCGTTTACCGATGGGGCAGTTGTAACACCGAACACGCCATGGCTGGAGAAGCATGATATTATACCTGGCGCCTATAATACAACGGCTAGTATTGATATGGAATATGGGCATCTGCTTCTCCGTTACCGGTTGAATGGCGTCTACTACTTTGATGTATTTGATCTCGAGCAGGTGAAGCAGAACAACTATGTCTCGCTGTCGCATATCCCAGTTCCGGCAGTAGCTACCTCGTTCCAAGGCTATACGAAGCATGGCAGCTATGCATATATACTGGAAGGCACTAGCTACGGCAAAGAAGGGTCGGTTTATCCGGACGGCAACGTCTATATTACCTCAGTCGACTTGAATACGGGCGTGACCTTAGAGAGAAAACTCACCAGAGCAGGATACACGCTGCCATTCAGAGAGCCGGAGGGTATAGCCATTCAGATACCGGATATGAATCATCCGGAAGAAGCCAGGCTTGCCTTCGGTTTCGCATCTACCGTATCATCGACCGACACCACCAAGTTGATCAGTATTTATTACAAGGATGTATTCAGGTAAATACATGCAGATAGGCATGGATGATTGATATTGAGGGGGCATATGAAACAGATGAAACGATCAAAAACGGCATTGATTCTTACAATTATCACTATATTCACGCTTCTGTTGGGCGCTTGCTCGAACAACGCCCAGAACACTCCGCCGGCTACTACAGGGCAGAATACGCCTGCAACGAACGATCCGAAACCGGAGGCGCCTAAGGAAGAGGATACTACACCGGTTACGATTCAATACTGGCATTCCCATAATGAAGTGCAGATGGACATTCTGAAAAAGATGATTTCGGAGTTCCAGAAGGAAAATCCTCACATTACGGTTGAAGAGGTGTTCCAGGGAGGTTACCCGGATCTTCACAAGAAGCTCCAGGCTGCCGTTGCTGCGAATGAAGTGCCGGCTGTCACGAATGTAGAAGTGGCCTCACTGCCCAATTTTGCCGACAGCGGCGTGTTCACGGATCTGACCCCTTTCATCGAACGGGATGCCGTTGATATGGAGGACTTCTCTTCGGGAATGCTGCAAGCTTATTCATATAATGGCCGTCAATACGGATTTCCGTTGATCGTTGCGGTATCAGTCATGATCTACAATAAGACGCTGCTTGATAGCCTGGGGGTTACCCCTCCGCAAACATGGGACGAAATCGATGGCTTCATCGAGAAGGTTGCGGTCAAGGAAGGCAAAGAAACCAAACGCTATGCCTTCGCGGTTCCCGGCTGGGATGCATGGTATACCGATCCGTGGATGATCAACGGAGGCGGGACGGTACTGTCAGAGGACAAGAAATCAGTAGGTTTCGATCAGCCTGACGGCTTGAGATGGCTGGAGAACCTCCGCAAGTGGACGACTGACGGTACCGTGCAAATGGGTTATGGACCAGGGGCCTCCTCTAATATGCGTCAAATGTTCCTCGATGAGCAGATCGCAATGGTGCATCATTCCTCGGCAACGCTGAAGTCAGCATACATGGGGAATGCAAAATTCGAGTTAGGCGTATCCTTCTTGCCTGGAGACAAAAAGCGGATTTCCAACATTGGCGGCGCAGGCATTGTCATGATGGATAAAGCGCCGGACGCACAGAAGGAAGCGGCTTGGAAATTCATTAAGTTCATGACCGGCAAGGAGCACAATGTGGAATGGGCCAAGGAAACCGGTTATCTGCCTACTCGCAAGTCGGTAGTGGATACTGAAGAAGGCAAGGCTTATTTTGCAGAGCTGCCGCAATACAAGGTGGTATTCGATAATTTCGACAATGTTATCGGACGTCCTCAACATCCTGCCTATACGGAGATTAACGGCATCTACATGGAGGCGGTTGGCAAGATGATATTGGAGGGTGCGGATCCGTTCCCATTGTTGAAGAGCAAGATCAAGGAAATGAACGATATTCTTCAAGAATACTAGAATTTGATAGGGCTGCATGCGAGCGATGTAACAGCGCTCGCATGCCCATATCTGTCAGATAGGAGAGGGGAGCCGCAATGAAAGTGACGGATAATCAGCTGGAACGCAAGACACATGCGGCAACAAGAAGCGTAAGCAGGTTCTCACGGGTCCGGTTTATGGAGGGGTTCAAGGATTTCAGTTTCGCTCTTCCAGCATTAATCTGCCTTATGGTGTTTATTTATTACCCATTACTCAATTCCCTGTATTTGAGCTTCACAAATTGGAATATGACCAGACCTGTCAAAAAGTTTGTTGGCTTTGACAATTACTCGTATCTGCTGCAGAACGAGATGTTCTATAAAGTATTGCGCATTACGTTTACATATACCGTTCTGGACGTGGCGCTGACGCTGGCCATCGGATTGATGCTGGCATTGTTGTTCAATCATGCCTCGCGGGCCTTTAATTTCATGCGCAGTATTCTGTTCATGCCCCATTATATCTCAATGGTTATCGTTTCTATGGTATTCATGTGGATATTCAATGGAAGGTATGGGGTGCTCAATGAGTTCCTGGGCTTGTTCGGTACTGAGCCCGTGCAATGGCTGAACAGACCGGGCTCGGCGTTGTGGGCGCTCATTATTGTATCCGTATGGAAAGGCGTCGGTTTCGTAATGATTATCTTCATTGCCGGGCTGCGCAGCATTCCGGTGGATTATTATGAAGCCTCTAATCTGGACGGGGCCTCCAGGTGGAATCAGTTCTGGCATATTACTTTGCCGCTGCTCTCGCCGACCACGCTGTTTCTGTTGATCACGAATTTTATCTCATCTATGCAAGTATTCCAATCTGTGGATATATTGACGAATGGCGGACCATTGAACGCCACAAAAGCGATGGTTTACTGGATCTATGAGATGGCATTCCAGGAATTCAGAACAGGCCGGGCGTCAGCGCTGGTCATTATGTTCTTCATTATTATCATTCTGCTGACGCTGCTGCAGATGGTGTTATCCAAGAAGAAAGTCCATTACGAAGGGTAGGTTCGTCCAAGAATGAAAACTCCGGTGTTCACAGCGACCCGTTATATGACTGCCGCGATCATAACACTTCTGATGCTGTTCCCGATTTACTGGATGGTCATCACGGCATTCAAGACTGCCGAAGAGCTGACACTCGCTGTACCGACATTCTGGCCAAGGCAGTTCATGTGGGAGAATTTCGCCCATGTGTTCAAGACGATTCCGTTTGCCCAGTATTCCATGAACACGATCATTCAGACTGCGGGCATCGTTTTTTTGCAAATTAATGTAGGTCTGATGGCTGCGTACGCCTTCGCAAAGGGCAATTTCATCGGCAGAGACAAGTTGTTCCTGTTGATTCTTGCGGCACTGATCGTACCGGATCAGGTGACCTTTGTTCCAGTGTATGTCCTGTTGTCCAAGTTAGGGTGGATTAATACGTATTACGCCCTGATCATTCCGAATGCTGCTTCGGCATATGGCATCTTCCTGCTTCGGCAGATGTTCAAATCGATTAATAATGACGTGATTGAGGCGGCGAAGATGGATGGAGCCAACCGGATGCAGGTCTTGTATGGGCTTCTGACGCCGATGGCAATGCCGACTGTGACGACAGTCGTGCTGATCAGCTTCATCGGAAGCTGGAACTCGTACTTCTGGCCGCTTATTATGACCAACTCCGACAAGATGCGTGTGCTTACGCTGGGAATTGCCAAGATGCGGGATTCCATTGCGGGGAACGAAGCGATTATGTTCCATCAGCTGATGGCGGCAAGCGTCATTGTCATTATCCCGATCGTCATCGTGTTTGCATTCGCTCAGAAGCATATCATAGCGGCGATGTCCAATTCGACCTTCAAATAATACAGCCTCTCAAACCTGAATGAATGGAGAAATGCCAGAATGAGCGAGAGAATTTTAACGATTGCCCACCGCGGCGCGGCGGGTGAAGCGCCCGAGAATACGATGGCAGCCTTTCAGCTGGCGCTGGAACAAGGGTGTGACGCGATTGAACTGGACGTACACCTCTCAAGGGATGGCCAGTTGATCGTCTGTCATGACAGTACGATTGACCGGACAAGTGATGGGACCGGTGAGATCAGCAATCTGCTTGCGGAGGAGTTGAAGCGGGTAGATGCCGGCCGCTGGTTCGGCGAGCAGTATGCCGGAGAGCGGATTCCTTTATTGACGGAGGTATTCGATCTGGTACCGCCTGGGGTGATGGTTAATGTAGAGATCAAGGACACCAGCGGTCACCGGCTGGAGCCCGTGCTGCTGGAGCTGCTGAAACGGGAGGGACGGCTGGATAATGTCGTGGTCTCTTCGTTCGATCACGAGAGTCTGGCACTGCTCAAGCAGCTGGAGGAGCGGGTGAAAGTAGGCCTGCTCTATGATTGCCGGCCGGTTCGGCATGCCTTGATGGCGACAATCACAGGCTTCGATGTGTATTCGCTGCATCCGAAGTTCAAGCGTCTGGATCAGGAGAACATCAGGGAATGCATCGGGCAGGGGCTGCAGGTGTATCCGTATACCATTAACGATGAGCTCAGTATCAGGAGGGCGATCGACTATGGCGTGTCCGGCATTATTAGTGATTACCCCGCCAGGGTCAAGCGGCTTCTCGCACAATAGAGCCTCGATGGAATCAAACACCGTAAGGAGAGCATTGCAGGGCAATGCTCTCCTTACGGTGTGCAGTTAATTGGAGAGTCAAATGATAACTAATGAGCATAAAATAAATTGAAACAAGCAATATCACACTTAAAATTACGGTTCATCCCCACAATACGCGCTAATTAGTTCGAAATCATGCTCAAAAATTCAAAAAGTGTTGACTGTCGCGGAAAGCGGAAGTAGTATGTAATTAAGCATATATAAACATAAATGAACATTTCTGAAAAAGGATAGTCATCAAGAGTGGAGGTTATGAATTTGATTCAACATGTATCCAGCAAGAAAAGTGTAATGTCCCGTGCCTACCGGTTAGTTAAGCCTTATGAGGTCGTTGATACCGTAATTGAGCATGAACTTGCCGATTGGATGGTTGTTGTGGAGCCCCTGATGGGGAGCATCTGTCATGCGGACATGAGATACTACAGCGGGAACCGCAGACCGGAGGCGCTCCAGAAGAAGCTGCCCATGGCCCTGATTCATGAAGGGATTGGAACTGTGGTACAAACTGAAACGGCTCATCTGCCTGTCGGTCAACGGGTTGTAATCGTTCCTAATATTCCGGGCAGTCTAATTCAGGGCATAGAACCAGAGGAGTGCTGCCCGGCTTGCCGGAATAAAGAAGAGAATTATTGCTACCACGGCCAATTTCTCGGCAGTGGCGTAGATGGCATTGCCCAGAGCAGGCTCGTTATTCCGGCGGGATGCGCCATCCCTGTGCCCGATGAGGTGCCCAATGAGATTGCTGTACTTCTTGAGCTGTGCACGGTTTCCTATCAGGCACTGGCTCATGTAGCAGAACAATTGCAGCATTCGAAGATCGTCGTATTCGGGGACGGACCTGTCGGATACTTGGCGGCTGCCATCCTGCACCATGTGTTTCATGTCAGCAAGGACCGGCTGCTCGTATTCGGTGTCGTACCTGACAAACTTGCGCAATTTGACTTTGCAACCTGCGAGCTCGTTCAGGAATATGACTTTACCGAAGGGAACACACATGACATTGCATTGGATTGCACGGGAGGGCGCTTCTCCGAAAATGCCATTAACCAGGCGATCGATATCCTGCGGCCGGGCGGCCATCTTATTCTGATGGGTGTAACGGAGGAGAGGGTGCCTATAAATACCCGGGATGTATTGGAGAAGGGCATTACGATGAGAGGAAGCAGCCGTAGCTCGCGGTCGGACTTTTACCCAGTGCTGTCTGCGATGAAGGATCCTTCTTTCCAGCGGACACTGGGCAAGCTGCTGCCCGAGCAATCCACCAACATAGCTTCAGCGGAGGATTTTGATAAAGCGATGGAGAACGCAGTTTCACATCTTACATGGCAGAAAACGATCTTGCATTTTCACTGGTCATAACAGCATTCCAATCCCCGGATTCTACTCACCCCAGCATCTATGAAATTAAATGAATAAATTATACAATATAACAAGTGAATATGAACATCAGGGGAGGGTGTATATGCTGGCAGTGGAAAGAAAGATGCGGATCTTGCAATATGTAAGACAGCATAGACTTGCAACCGTGGCGGCACTGGCACTGGAATTCGGAGTTCATGAGGCAACGATCAGGCGTGATCTGATGGAGATTGAACAGGAGGGCCTGCTCAAGCGGACCCATGGAGGTGTCATCGCCGAGCATTGGACCCATGAGGAGCCTTCGTTCAGTGAACGCTCCACTGCACGGCTGGAACAGAAGATGCGGATCGGGATGAAGGCTGCCAGCCTCGTAGAGGATGGAGAGCATATCATTATCGATTCGGGAACGACTACGCTTCATATTGCCAAGAATCTGGTCAACCGTAAGAATATTACTGTGGTCACCAATGATATAAACGTTGCCGCGGAGCTGCACGATTCTTCGGGTATTAAGGTCATCCTCACCGGCGGTGAGCTGTATCCGTCGAGTTATATGCTCAACGGCATGTTTACCAATCATGTATTGAGCTCCCTGCATGTGGAGAAGGCATTTATCGGTATTCCTGCGATCCATTCCCACCATGGACTGATGCACCCGGAAGCGAGTCTTGTACCTGCCAAGCAAGGCATGATCAAAGCGGCCAGGGAGATTATTGTTGTGGCGGATGATAGCAAGATTAACAAGCTGTCCCTGCATGCCGTAGCTCCGAACAGCTCGATTCATACGCTGATCACTGGAGTCGAAGCGACGGAAGAGCAGGTCATGCCTTTTCAGGACAGCGGCATGACGGTATACCAGGTATAAATCTGGCTGCAGGAACAGTCTCCTACCCTCAGACAGTAAGGATGATTAGTGATGATTGAGCATGATATGAATAAATCTGCAGTACTGGTTGCCGGGCATAGGGGCTATGCATCCGCTTATCCGGAAAACACGTTGTTGTCCTTCCAGCAGGCAATGGAGAACGGCGTGGATATGCTGGAGTTTGATCTGCGTTTATCCGCAGATCAGGTGGTCATGGTCATCCATGATGAGACAGTAGACCGCACCACTAACGGTACGGGCAAGATTGCGGATTATACAGCTGCTGAACTGCAGCGCCTGGATGCGGGCAGCTGGTTCGGCACACCATTCAAGGGATTGCAGATTCCTACACTTTCTGAGCTATGCGAGCTGATCAAGCCATATCCGAACATCCTCTTAAATGTGGAGATAAAGCCTGCTCCGGATGCGAAGGAAGTGACAGACAAGGCGATCGACATGCTGACATCGTACGGCTACCTGGAACGCTGTGTGTTTACTAGCTTTGATGCGGCGATTGTTGCCTATATATTCGATCAAAAGGGGCTGCGGACACAGGGATTCCCGGCAGAGCTCATGCAGAACTTTGTACAAGGCGAGCATGGGACGTACTCTAAAATGTGGGCTGTCGGCATCAGTATGAAGCTGCTGAAGCCCGAACTCGTGAAAGAATTTCAGGATAGGGGCATTCATGCCTGGAGCTATTGCCCCGATGTGGAACAGCAAGTGCACGATTCACTCGACTGCGGTGTAACGCTTATGACCTGCAACAATCCGCTTCCCGCCATCGGATTATGCCGCCATCGTGCCCGGCTTGATGATCAGGAAGGGCTTAATATCTAATCAGAAGGTGAAGAAGAGTGGACTCTATTCTTATATGGATGGAATCTCATGCCTTGCAGCACTACGAAACGTATATTCGCATTCTTGTAAGCGCCTTACTGGGGTTCCTGATTGGCTGGGACCGTGAATCCAAGAGCAAGCCGGCCGGCTTGAAAACCTACATGTATGTATGTGTTGCGAGTACATTAATCACTTTGATTTCCATTTACAGCGTCGAGCAATACAGCGATGGCTCCCCGGGCAGGATGATGGACCCGATGCGGTTAGCGGCCCAGATTGTATCCGGACTCGGATTTCTGGGAGCAGGCGTTATTCTGAAGGACGGATTGCAGGTTAAAGGGCTGACTTCGGCAGCGATGATTCTGTTCGTTGGTGGAGTAGGTATAGGGATCGGGGCTGGCTTCTACAGCATGGTCATCTTCGCGGTGCTCATCTCTACCTTATTGGCCAGGTTTGGCAACTTCATGGAAAAACGCAAAATGGAACGAACCAAGCAAACGTACGAAAGCAAGGATGTTGCACTGTGATAGATTGGATCAGCTGCGAGAAAAAAACGATAGTGGCAGGTTATGAGCAAGTGACCTGTTATTATCGTTTTTTTTCTACGACTGAACAATCGAAAAACAACACATTCTCCGGAGCGGACGAAGTACTCATTCCAACTCCGGAGTCCTGAACACGAGAAGGCTGCTCTTCCCGCTTGAAGTTTATCCGTTCCTTGTTGACACCGGTTCGCTGCGAGCGTTCGGCCATCCGCTGATCCCCCAATGCGAGAGACTTCGGATTTTTCGCAAGGGCGGACAGCAACTGCAAGTTAGAGGCCGCCTAGAATTAGCGGCCTCTAATGAAATGGCTTAATTCAGCCAGAAGCTATAGCTTGCGCTGGATAACGTTCCGGTGTCGGACACGATGAAGTAAGCTTTACTTCCCGGCCCAACCGTTATTTGAATAGAATCTAAACTACCGATACCGTTATCCCACGGATTAAGGGTTGTGACAGAGCCGCCCGGATTGTGAATTTCTACCCAATAGTTATAATTAACGCCTGCAGGGGATTGAAGATTTGCCGTGGTCGTTACCGATAGAGCAGTGCTATTATTGTATACGAAAATATCAGCTTCACCGCCTTGCAGAAACGTTCCGTAGCCGGACCCGGGACTGACAGGAACTGCCGTACTAACCGTATCGCCAACTCCATATTGGGCATATGCAGAAGGCACTCCAAACAACATCGCACAGATGGACAGCGAAACTATGAACTTCTTCACAAATATACACCTCTCGCATTTAGATTGAAAACTGGCCAGTTCTCTACTATATATGACAGTTCTAAACAGGGAATCGTTGCATAATCGTATAAATTTTGTAAATATTACGCGATCGGCCTGGCATCCGATTGGATGAAACCACATGTTGGATACTGGTCCATGGTGTCGGTGATTCGTATAGCCATCCAAACAACGAATCATTCGTGAGAATGTTATTGATGCTTTGCGTGTATCGCGCATGATCCGTTGGTCCGCGCGTCCGCATTACGCGCAAACTATCGATCGTGTGTATTCAAAAGCATAGCTTTTATTCCGGGCGGTTATGCAATAACGATAGCTGGATGGTATAATAGTTGATCTGGAAGAACTGACTGACTTGTATAATTGTCCGTCAGCAAGCAGGCGGAAATGGGGAAAACTAGTGTTGAACGTATCGATGAAACAGCGGGGCCGCTGGTCATATTTGCTGGCAGGGATGATCGTAATGCTGGTGGTTCTGCTGACCGGCTGTGTAAATGGGAGTGGTGATTCTTCTACAGCCGTCAGGTCTCCAGCCCCGCTCACGAGCTTTAAGGATGTAGCGGATTATATCCGGGAGCATCATAAGCTTCCGGCAAATTTCATAACGAAAAAAGAAGCCGGGCAGCTTGGCTGGGTACCTGCCAAAGGGAATCTGAATGAGGTGGCGCCTGGTAAAAGTATTGGCGGTGACCGCTTTGGAAACAGAGAGGGACTGCTGCCCAAGGCGGCTAGCAGGGTATGGCAGGAAGCGGATATTAATTATGAGAAAGGGCCGCGCGGTGCGGACCGGATTCTCTATTCCAATGACGGATTGATTTATATGACGACCGATCATTACAAGTCGTTTACGGATATTACGAAGGAAGGCAGTGTTCCCGAATGAATAACATTGTGGAGCTGAAACAGTCGGAGGCCGATCAGTATAGGAACGTCCATGAATGGCTGAGGCAGGAGCTTGATCTGCCTGAATGGTACGGAGAAAATTTGGATGCATTATGGGATTGTGTTACCGGGCATCTGCCTAAGCCAATGACGATCAGATGGATCGCAGACTCCAGGCATGAAAGTAGCTATTCCGCCATAGTGGAAGTCTTTCGGGAGGCTGCCGATCAAGATGATGAAATAAGCTTCGAGTACGTGTCTAGTCCGTAACCACGCAATAGTAAGGCCTGAACCCGGTATTGTACCGGGCTCAGGCTTTTTTGTTCCATTCAGGTCAGGCAAACGAAAAAAAACGCTGGCGTCTTTAACGGGCGCCAGCGTTTTTGCTTATGACATTAGGATTGGATACTTCCGGATTTGCGTCGCTTGCGAATCACTAATGTAGTCAAGCCTGCAAGAATCAAGGCAACGCCCATCAGTTGAAACAGCAGCGGGCTGTTTTCGCCTGTCTTCGGCAGCTGCGCCGGCAATGGGCCATCTTCACCCGGAGAATCGCCTGATACGGTTCCTAACGGGATCTCATCAACGCCAATTTCAAAGAGGATTTCTTCTTCATTTCCGTCCTTATCGGTGACGATAATGGAGAAGGTGTCCCTGCCCTTGAAGTCTGGATTTGGCGTATACGTCCATTTGCCGTCTTTCGAAACGGTAAGCTTGCCGTTTTCCGGCAGCTTGCCTGGAGCAGCAGTTCCGCCTTCAGGTACATCTACTTTTCCGCCCACTGGTACACCCTCGGTTGTTTTATCAACAATAGTCGGAGTGCCAGGGCCCGGTGTCGGCGTAGGCGTCGGCGTTGGTTCCGGGTCTGGCTCAGGCTCCGGTGTCACCGTCGGATCCGGGTCCGGTCCAGGTCCAGGATTTGTCCCCGGTCCTGGATCAGGATTGGGGGCATTTTCTTTATTGTTGGTTACGGTCACGTTTTTCGAGTCTGACATGATTGTGACGGTAAGGTCACCGCCGGTCGCGATGTAGCCGGCTGGTGCTTGCTTCTCTACCAGTACGTAGTCGCCGTATGGCAGATTGCTGAAGGAAGCCTTGCCGCTTGCATCGGTTGTTGCAACACCCAGCGATTCGTTGCTGAGACTTGCAAACAATTCAAACTGCGCGCCTGCCAGTGGTTTCTGATCAGCAGCGTCAACCTTGGATACAACCAGAGAGCCTTTCGGTACAGCTATCGCTTCTCTTTGATTGCTGACGGTCACCGACTTCGTTACCGAGTCGACCGTCACAATAAGCTCGCCGCTGCCATTGATCTGGTAGCCGGACGGAGGCGTTAATTCCTTCAGTACATATGGATTGTAAGCCAGGTTGCTGAATGTCAGCTGACCATCTTCACCAATCGTCTTTTTACCGTAGGAAATGGACTTGTCCAGGCTCAGCAGTTCAAATTCGGCGCCCTGGAGTAGAGTAGAGTCGTTTGCATCCACTTTGATTACGGTTAACTCGCCAATGCCTCTTGCATTCTCCACCGTATAGCTGTTGCTTGCTTTGTCCACGATGACGGTAATCGGCGCTTGAAGCGGCAGATAATAGGTTGGCGCCTTCACTTCATGAAGCACATAGGTGCCATAAATCATATTCCCGAATGTGATCTGGCCGTTGCTGTCCGTGGTATGGATACCGTACGATGTGGTACCGTCTACACTCTTGAGCTCAAACTCAGCGCCTGCCAGCTTCACGGCGTTGTTGTCCTTGTCTACTTTATTAATGACAAGATCGCCTTCGCTCTTCTTATTCTTCACCATAACCAGCTTCACGTTCTCATCCAGCGTTACGGCAACCGGAGCGCTTGACAGATCATAGTCGGCTGGTGCAGAAATTTCGACCAGCACATAGTTGTCATAGATCAGGTTATTGAAAGCAGCCACACCGTTGATACCTGTAGTTTGTGTATCTATTAGCAGATTGCCTTGTGCAGTACGCAGCTCGAACACCGCGCCCTGCAGCTTCTCGTTCGGATTCACGCTGTCAACTTTCTCGACCGTAATGGAACCCATTCCACGTTTGTTCTCTATGGTTGTAGATACATTGCTCTGATCCAGCTCAACTGAAATCGGAGTGTTCGGCGAATTCAGTACATAATGCGCAGGAGCGTTAATTTCTCTGAGCTCATACTTGCCTTGCTCCAGATCGTCAATCGTAAGCTTGCCGTTGACAGTCGCATACGTCGTACCGATCTGGGTGCGCGTATTGTCGCTGTTCACTTTATCCAGCTCAAACACGGCGCCATCCAGAAGCTGGCTATGATCGTCTTTGTCCAGCTTGATGACCTCGATTGAGCCTTTAGCCCGGTCGTTCTCAATCGTTTGCTTCACTTCCGGCTGGTCGAGCTTAACAGCGACTGAAGCGGTTTTGATTTCATAATATTTAGGCGATTTCGTCTCGACGATGACATAATTGTCATACTCAAGCACCTTGGACACGGCTTTGCCGGCAGCGTCCGTTATAAGCGTATCGATAATGATTGATTGCGTTGTGTCGCTCGCTTTATAAATATTGAACTCGGCGCCTTCCAGGGTGATGGAAGAGTCGAGGGCATCCACTTTGGTGATTTCAATAACGCCGCTGCCGCGCGAATTCTTCACGGTCTCTGTGATGATAACATGATTGGCCTGCGTCAGCGGATCATCAATCGTCACCGCAATCGGGTTATTCGGTGTGTTCAGGCTGTAAAATTCAGGAGCCTTCGTCTCCAGCAGGCTGTATTGTCCATAAGGCAAGTTGGTGAAAAGAATTTCACCGTTAGAATCACTGGATAATGTAACAGCCTGGAAGCCCGGATTTGTGATCCCGGTGAGCTTAAACTCGGCACCCGGCAGGTTCATTGAGCCATCGGCATTTGTTTTCAGGACCTTAAGCGAGCCGACGCCTCTGGTATTGGTCACATTTTCTGTGGCTGTTGGATTGTTAATTGTGACGGTACGGTCGGACGCAATCACATAGTAAGCAGGCGCCTTGGTTTCCGTCAGCGTATAGGGTCCGTAAGGGATGTTCGTGAACACATGCTTATAGCCCGTTACGGTTGGCGTATACATGTTTCCTGCGCTGTCCTCGAGCTGGAACGTTGCGCCCGTAAGAGGCGCATTATTCGCGGCATCTACCTTGTATACCTCAAGCGAACCTTTGAGCCTTTCGTTGGTGATCGTTTCCGTATGTGTATAATTATTGGTTGTGCTGGTCAGCGTAACTTTCACAGGCGCGGATATCAGCTTATAGTAGGTGGGAGCAGTAACTTCTTGCAGGTAATATACTCCGTACTCCAATCCGCTGAATGTGTCCGTTCCATCCGCCCCGGTGTATAAGAACTTCTTAGGATTAAAAGATTGCAAGGCGGGATCCTTTAATTCAAAGACAGCTCCGCTAAGCGGGGTTCCGCTGACGGCATCTTTTTTGACCAGTTTAATGCTGCCGACGCCTTTATTATTTTTAATGACAACAGGCTGATACTTTTTGCCGCCTACTGTTATGTCGCTGGAAGACGGTGAGACGACGATTTCATATTCATCATTCGTTCCGCCGTTCAGGACATAATTGTTCGGTGCTTTAATTTCTTTCAAAATATACGTGCCGTAACGCAGTTTATCAATAAACAGCTCTCCGCTGGCATTCGTGGTGAACGTTTTATTGTTCGGCGCACTTTCGATGTACGTATTGGTACTCTTCTGAAGAAGCGTGAACTGGGCTCCCGGCAGCTTCAGAGTGGAGTTTGCTGCATCTTCCTTGGTGATTTTCAAATTATGCTGGATCGTCGATCCCGTTCCGATATCGCCGAACAGTTTGATTTCAATTTCTTCATTAATATTACTGCCGGCTGCGCTATTGCCATCCCACTTAAAATTAACGGCGTTGGAAATCTTCTCGCCATTTTTTACATCCGCAACCGAGTTATAGACGAGGATGTAGGGTCTGGTAATGGTTTCAAGAGCGTTTTTGAACGTCAAGGTAAACTGTTTAAGGCCACTTACGGTCTCAACTTTGATTTCATAGTCGTTGGCATTAACCAGCTGATCGACACCGCCAACCTTTTTGATGGCGATCTCTCCGGTTGTACTGTTAGTGACCTCGGCTTGATACAGGATAAAGCTGTCCTCTACCAAAATTTGACCAGGGCTTGGGTTGTCCGTTAGGACGGCCTTCTTAACGGTCGATTGGCCTCGATTAATGTTGACCTGCCACTTGACCAAATATAGATTGCCTTGTACTTGCTCGCCTTTTTTGGATACATACTCACCGGCGTTTGGAACCTTTACATTTGCGTTGACGCTTTTTTGAGGGAACCCGGTTGCCGTAAAGGTTGCCGTGTTGGCAATTTCAAGGTAGTCCTTGTTGCTGCTGTCAAATTCAACATTTTCCACATCCGTTACAACTTCAATTTCATAGGCCTTCGTAACGGTGGTGTTGAAGGTCACTGTGAGCTTCGTGTCTTTGCCGACTGCAGCGGTACCAGGAGTGAAGGTCGTATAAGGCGCTCCTCTGGTAACACTTCCATCTGCATTGACCGTCAGCTCATACACGTTAACGGATTGATATTTTTGCGGCGCCTTCAGTAGATCTTCAACAACCAGATTCGCCATCTGTTTGCGATTATAGTTAACGCCGATTTTCCAGGTGATGGTCTTGTCCTGTGCGTTGTATACACCTGATTTGTAGCCGTTGTTTATAGTTGGTTTATTGGGATCGAAATCGGCAACAATCGTCGTGTCAAGAAGGTCGCCGCCTGCTCTCCAATACAATCCGCCTTCATTATGGAAGGAGGGGCCGTTCGTATAATACTTGCTGTTATCAATATCATAATTCGTGGTATAGGTGACTTCGTATTTCGTTGCACCGTTTGGAAATTTGATGCTGAATCCTTTTGAATAGTCCGCCGGATCGTTAAAGGTCAGGGTGTAGCCACTAGGAGCGGCAGGATACAGGCTCTGCCCGTTTACTTTAATTGTTTCCGGCTTCACACTGAGCTGCTCACCCGTAAAGCTGTCAGTAAACTCAACGTCCGTCAGATTATAGCCGTTCTGGTTAATTTCTACTTTCCAGTCAACGGTTTTGTTGGCGTAATTTACATTTTCATCTGTTTTGGTAAAGAACCGCTGCGTCATCTGACGCCAGCTTGTCGCCGATTTATCTCCGGAGAACACGGCATTTTCGATATTTATATCATCCGTGTCCGTATCCGGGTAGATATTGGGATTTGCTTTGGTCTTATACCGAATTTTGTAGGCGGCATTCGTACCACCGTCAAAGCTGAGCACAAATCCGTTTTTGCCGCTGACAGAAGGCTTGGTCACAAATTGCGGTATTGCACTGTCTACCTGTCCTTGGTTAGGATTCAGTGTCAGTGTATAACCTCCGGCTACCGGAACCTCCCCGGAATCGTTATTCGGGTCAGGAATTTTTACAATTTCAATGGTTCCATCCAGCGAAAGGATATTAGGGAATAAATCAACGATACTGGCCGGGTTTAAGGCTTCTTCGCCATAGTTGAATTTAATTTCCCAGCTGATGATCTGGTTGGCTGCGTCATAGCCAGTCGATTGTTTTTGTAAAAACTCGCCTTTTTTGTAGTTGATTGCGGCATCGTCCTGCTTAACCGTATTACCGCCTGAAGTAAGAGCGGCTGTGTTTTTAAACTCCTTGCCGTCAATCCGGTCGACTTGGTTAATCGATGTTTTGACAACCAGGCGATAAGCCGAATTGATGTCACCAAGGGGAACAATAATTTTACCGTTGGCATCAGGCGCAATCGCCGGTTGAGGGTTTACGGGCGTTCCGCTGCCAGTAACCTGACCGTTCGACTGAACATCAAGCTGACGAAGCTCTGCCGAGGTGAAAGTCAGCCCTGGAGGCAGCTGATCGACAATGGCTGCATCCGTTACCGTGTCGAGGCTGGTATTGACATCAATCGTCCATTCGATTTCCGTCTGATTGATCGCTTTGTCGGCCTGTCCGGTCTTGATGATGGATTGCCCATTCTCTGGCTTCACATACAGGTTGATCGTGCCAAAGCCATCAATGTTGACGGGCACCGTTGTTTGGTTGCCGACGGAAGCATGGGAGATATTGCTCCAGAAGCCCAGCATCCCTTCGACAGGCTGTCCGACAATATTATTGTTGAATGTAATGGTTACGACTTTATTGGTTACCGAATATGTACCGACTGAATCCTGGCCAGCCGGTGCAATCAGATCTTTTGGAGTAGAGGTTGTATCCGGGTATTCAAAGCCAGCAGGCAATGGGAATTCGTAGGTATCCCCATTTCCGTATCCATGTCCCTCCGGAAGCTTGTATCCATACTCCAGCTTCAAGGTTTCCCCAATCTCGATTCTGATTTCGGGGTTCACGGTATAAACGGCCTCGGTTACTGATTTGTATACGTAGGCGACGACAGAGTCCTCAGGCTCGGTTTTAAAAAGCTTAACCTCATTGATAATACTTTCCTGGATGCTGCCTGCGGCGCTTGCCCGCTGTGTCACACCCGCAGTGTTTACGAACTGAAATACCAGCAAAAATGCGATAAACATTGCGGTAGCTCTTTTGACTGTGTCAAAAGCCCCGCCTTTTCCGGCCGGTCCCGATCCTAGCGCGCGCAAATAGCGCAACAGAGCCGAATCCGCCCTTTTGCTTGCTTGAAAAGTTCTCATTCTCTCAATCCTCTCCCAAATCCTAAGGGTTTAATAGTCCTATAATAGGCATATAATATCAGTCGATTCTATACATTTTCTGAACAAAACCGGGTATACGGGGATAATATTTTTATTGATTTAGGTCTAAAGAAGTTGGAAGCCCTTTCTTTATAGCTGATTATGTAAGGTATAAAGACGAGACGTGACATTTCCCCGTACATTCCCATAACAACAAAAATTTTATTTAACGTATGATTGAAAATGTAACAGTGATTACAATTTGAGCCCGTGTTTTGTTTTATAATAGAGATCAGAACTAAAAGTAGTGACTATCGCGTAGTTCTAGTTGCTTGCGATAATATAGAAAAGGGAGGCAACAAGATAATTGATATTTACTATGAAGGGTGCTTTTACCCAAGTCATCAAATATAGTCCCGTTAAGAAATAACCATGTGCCACTGATAGACGAGCTATTGCAATGAAAATATGAGGTAGATGTGAACAAGTTGTACAAACAGCTTAAGAGTAAGTATGTCAATATGTTAGCCGTAATACTTAGCTTTGCTATTATATTTAGCTCATTTGGCTTTCCATTAGTTCCGACAGCATCGGCGGCTGACCCGTTGCCTGCTCCGCAGAATGTAAAGATTACTGGTGTTACACATAAATCAGTAACGTTGGCATGGGATGCGGTAGAAGGAGTTGACAGTAATTCTGGATATCAGGTGTGGTATTCGAACGGAGGTTGGGCTGCTTGGACTGGTAGTCCTACAGTAACCGTTTCAGGTCTGAATCCCAACACGTCCTATTCTTTCTATGTAACAGCTATTACTGCAGCGAACGATAGAAGTGTTTTAGTAACGGCAAAAACGGATGAGATAGACCCCAATGCGTATCCCGAACCCCCATTAACTCCTCCGCATAATCTTGTAATTAGTGACATTACAAAATCAGAAGTGAAATTGAGCTGGACGGGCAGTCCTGGAGCAGCTGGTTATGATATGTATGTGAATAATAGTTGGAGTGCTGGGATTTGGAACGGATCAAATACTTATACTTACCCGGTTCCACAAACGGTTACTGGTTCCGTCTATTTTGAGGTTGCAGCACAGATCACGCCGTCGGATGTATCGGCTAGAAGTAATAGAGTCACGATTGAATGGGGGAAATTATCCAAACCCAAAGATCTAAAGATCGTGAGTTCAACAAGATCGTCCGTGGCACTAGGATGGGCTCCTACACCAGGTGCAACCGAATATGATATTTATAAAGGCGATTCGGTAATCGCTTCAACGTATTCTAATCGGTATGTTGAGAGAGCACTTACGGAAGGCGAGTCCTATGACTTCAAGGTAGTCGCTAAGAACAAGCTATGGGAATCTCCCGCAAGTGATGTTGTCACAGCTGTACCAGGAAGTAATTATAATATTGTTACTTACTATACCTCGTGGGCTAGAAATCCGAGTGAGAGAAACTATTCGTTAACGGATGTTGACACAGACATTGGTGCATCGAAACTTACACACATCAATTATGCTTTTGCAGACCTGTGCTGGAAGGAATCGGGATCTAGAGGTAGAGTGTGTGAGAATCCAGATATTCCTTTGCAAGATAGATACGTATTTGATGGGGAAATGGTACTCGGGGACCCAACAGAAGATGAAATTAATATTCGTGATCTTCAAGCGCTTAAAACTGCTAATCCAAATCTGAATCTAATGATTTCTGTTGGGGGAAGGAGTTGGTCGAAGAACTTCTCTAATATGGCGAATACGGAAGTAAATAGACGTTTATTTGCTAATTCAGCCGTTGAATTTCTGCGTAAGTATAGATTCGATGGTCTTGATATCGACTGGGAGTATCCTGTAGCGGGTGGGGATATCGATAATTCGAGAAGGCCAGAAGACAAACAGAATTACACATTGTTAATGAAGACTGTGCGTGAGGCCCTTGATGCAGCAGGTTCAAAGGATGGCAAGTATTATTTACTGACGATCGCTTCTTATCAGGGTCAATCCTTTGTAGACAATGCAGACTTGGCTAATTCTTCGCAGTACATCGATTTCATTAATATTATGACTTATGATTATAGCGGTAACTGGAATACATCTGGTTATCATAACACACCATTATTTTATGATCCGGCTAGTCCTTCGGCTAGTGCGAAGCATAACAACGTCAATAGTTCAGTTGCAGGACATTTGAATGGTGGCGTTCCTAATCATAAATTAGTATTGGGAGTACCCTTCTACGGTAACGGATGGACAGGCTGTGATACGAAGGGAGAATACGTCCCATGTGAAAAGTTTGCTGAATTCGGTACTTGGGAGAATGGGAAATTCGATATTTATGATTTAGAGAATAATTATCTTACAAACACGGATTATGTTCGTTATTGGAATGAATCAGCCAAAATACCTTACTTGTATAACCAACAAACGGGCACTTTTATTTCCTATGATGATACCGAGTCTATGATGTATAAAGCATCCCTAGTGAAGACACTTGATCTTGCAGGTATGATGAGCTGGGATATTACTGGGGATCGTAATGGAACATTGTCCACACAACTTGCAAATGATCTTCCTATTCATGGAGTTGTTAATGCTAATACTCTTGCAGCTCCTCAAAAGGTAACTTCTATTAGCACAACAGATACTACGTTGAGTGTAGGATGGGATGCTGTTACAGGGGCTACTGGTTATGATGTATTTGCCAATAAGGTATGGCAGGGCTATACCACAGCAACGGAGTTTGTTATAGCGAATCTTTCTCCTAATAGCGAGTATATGGTAGAGGTTATTGCTCTTGAGAAGGATGGAGCTCTCTTGAAGAGAGTATCTGCAATGAGTAAGCCGCTAAAAGAGATTACGAATGGGAATGTTCCAAGCATCGATCTTCAGCCTGTTGATCATTCTGTTGATGTAGGAGATAGCGTCACGTTGCACGTAGGGGCATCAACTAGTGACAGTGGAACGCTGAGCTATCAATGGTACAGCAGTGAAACGGGCAGTAGCTATACAGCGATCAGCGACGCAACTAGCGCATCGTATGAAGCGCCTACGACTACGGTTGGAACGACGTACTATTACGTCGTCGTAACCAATACAAATGGGAACAAGACGTCTCAGGCAACAAGCTTTGTAGCCATGGTAGAAGTGACCGCTCTCTACTCCGTCTCATTCAAAGACTGGGATAATACAACGCTGAAAACAGATCCAGTAAATCACGGCAGTGACGCAATAGCCCCAGCAGATCCAACCCGAGTGGGCTACACGTTCACAGGCTGGGATGCAGCATTCACGAATGTTACGGGCGACATGACGATCACGGCACAATATGTAGTGAATAAATATACCCTTAGCTTCGAAAGCAATGGAGGCAGCGAGGTAGATGATATCGAGGCAAACTATGACTCGGTACTAGTCGAACCAGCAGCACCAATAAAAACCGGACATCGCTTCGAGGGTTGGTATAAGGAAGCAGCATTAACGAATAAATGGAGCTTTGCAACCGACAAGATGCCAGAGGGTGGCACGAAACTGTATGCCAATTGGACTTCAGTATATAGTGTTGCCTATGACGGTAATGGCAGTACTGCTGGTAGTGTACCGATTGATAACACGGAGTACAAGACTAATGAAGTGGTTACAGTAATGGATAATATCAATTCATTAGCAAAGTCTGGTTACAGTTTCGCTGGCTGGAGCACGCAACCATCTGGTAATGGCACGAACTATGCTGCGTCAACCACTTTTGCAATAAGTACGGATGTTATTTTATATGCCAACTGGATTGCCATTCCATATAACCCTAGTACACCGAATACAACAGATACTGGCATGAATATACTGATTAATGGTGAGTTAGTTAGAATTGGAACAGTAATCACATCAAAGGTGAACAATAAGTTAGTGACTACCATTACATTGGATCAAAAAAAGTTAGAAGAGAGACTTAAGAATGCGGGTTCAGGAGCAGTAATTACGCTTCCAGCTTCAGTTAAATCCGATGCTTATATTTTTGAGCTTAGCATGCAAATGGTCAATCTTCTGCAAGATAGTCTAGCAACTATCGTTATTCAAACAGACAATGCCAGCTATTCGTTACCTGCAATGCAAATAAACATACAGCAAGTAGCGGCGCAATTTGGTGAAGATACTAACGTTCTTGACATAAGACTGCAAATTGAAGTCGCAGAGTCAACGGTAGAAGCATTGGAAACTGTGAAATATTTAGCATCTCAAGGGAATTACACCATCCTCGTTCCACCAATTAGTTTCACAGTAAGAGCGATTTACGGCGACAAATGGATTGAACGATCTAAGTTTAATATCTATGTAGAACGGTTGATTGCTCTACCTGATGGTACAGACCCGAATAAAGTAACGACAGGAGTAGTTGTGGAGCAAGACGGAACTGTTCGTCATGTGCCTACCAAAGTCATATTACGCAATGGGAAGTATTACGCGCTAATCAATAGCATGTCGAATAGCACATATTCCGTTATATGGCATCCGCTCGAATTTGTAGATGTTAGTCAACATTGGGCTAAAGCCGCAATAAAAGATATGGGATCGAGAATGGTTATTAGTGGTATTGGTAATAACATGTTCAATCCCGATCAAGACATTACTCGCGCGGAGTTCGCTGCAGTTATCGTTCGTGGTCTAGGGCTGCCATTGGAAAGCGGAGCAACTAGCTTCAAAGACCTGAAGGAATCTGATTGGTATAGCAGTGCAGTTCAAACTGCATACTCCAATGGGTTGATCAATGGATACAGTGATGGAACGTTCCGCCCTAAGGAGAAGATTACCAGGGAACAAGCTATGTTAATTATTGCTAATGCAATGAAGCTTACTGGCTTGAAAGCTAAACTTTCAGATGCCTTGACTGATACAATTCTTAATCCATTCAAGGACGCTTCTGATGTTTCAGAATGGGCAAAGAGCAGCGTTGCTGACAATATTCAGTCGGAGATCGTATCAGGAAAAAATGATGCTCGACTAGTACCGAAGTCTAATATTACGAGAGCAGAAGTTGCTGTTATGATTCAGAGATTATTGCAGAAATCAGATTTGATCTAATCGGTTAACAAGGGAATGAGTTTGGTGAAAACCGACTCATTCCCTTTTCAATACTCCCAGCTTTGGCGCTATAAGATATTGTCCGGCCCTGTTCAGTTTTAGATTGTTATGAGCTGTTTAGCGCAGCAGGTTCAATGGCTTGGCTCTATCGCTTTATCCCCGCGTAAGCATCGAGTTTCCTTAGGAACGCAGCCCTCTGCCGTTCGTGGGATAGAATTCGCGGGAAATCAAGTTCGACCTTGCGCTTCACTTTCGCTGTTCTCTTGTCATAATTATCAATGAGCCTGCATATGCCCCGGGGGAATCGAAGGAGCAGCTTCAACATGTCGTAGTCCTCTCGCTTCAGCTTGAAGATAGTCTGATAGCCATCCAAAAAGGATTGGGCGACGGAGAAGCTCCAGTTGTGGCACTGACAAAAGTTATATATAGCACGATTTAAATCATAAGCACGCAGATCCAGTCTCAACGTCTCAAAATCGATCAAACTGTTGCCTTTTCCCGTTCTGATCACATTGGTTGGTCCGAAGTCTCCGTGGCATAAAGTTGGCCTCGTTTTTCGACATATCAAACGGTAGCTGCCCACTCGTAACTCCCGCATAGAAGTTTGCGCCATATTCAATAGTTCGCTACCATGCTTTTGGAGCAAGCGATCAAGCGGACTCTTAAATCCGTTTCTTCTTGCCTTACGGATGTTGACGAGCAGCTTCCTCTGTTCAATGCGAAGTAAGCTGGGCCATGATCCCAGCATATTTTGCTTTCCGAGAGCTGGAATGCTAATCTGAGCACCCTTCTTATGAAACTTAGCAAGCAAAATGCCGTATTCTCTCATTTGCTTCTTCGAGGCCGATGAGGACCAGTGACCTTTCAGCCAGGGGGTAAGAATAAAAGTTGTTCTTTCTTGTTTTAACTTGGCAAACAAACGTTTGCCTGATCTTTCGCGAGGGTTGCGCCAGCCGAGCTGAATCGATCCCTTACTCTGCATCCGCTGCAGCGTCTTGTCAATCCAACGGAGCTGATGGGGAGGATTCGGCATTCTCTTTAAACAATAATTTGCTCCGCCCGCAGCCGTTATTCGATAAACCCCTTTATTTATAACCTTCGTTCGTTTCGCTCGAATGCCGAATTTCAGGGAAAGCTGTTCGATTTTTGGATTAGTGCGCACGGTTGATCCAGCCTCCTTTATTGGAGGTGTTACTACCCTGAAGTTGCCGGAATAGCTGTTTGTATCGGCTGGCAGCCTTCGGCCATTGATAACGGGACGCTAGCCGGCTGCCAGCGGCAACCCGCTTGTCAGTGAGCTGTTTGTTGCTCCACATTACTTTAATGGATGCGGCAATTGCTGTACTGTTCGCTTTGGGTATCGTTTGGGCTACGCTGCTGTTCACAAAATCGGCAAGTCCTCCAGCCCGGGTCGATACCAACGGAATTCCGCTGGCCAACGCCTCAAGCGCGACCAACCCGAATGATTCCTGGGAACTGGGCATCACCACTGCACCATAAGTAGCATACATTTTCTGTACCTGTCTTTGACTGCGAAACCCGAGCCAACGCACCTCGGACGATATGCCGAGCTTTCTGGCAAGAGCCTTCAGTTGGTATACATAACGCCTAGATCCTGTTCCGACCAAATCCAGCCAAACTTTATTTCCATCTCGTTTCAATTTTGAAATAGCGTTCAGAAGAGGTTCTATTCCTTTTAATGGAACGAGCCTGCCAACGTATAAAAGGTGTCGCCGTGAGGCGCGTTTCTTTGATTTGTGCAAGATTATGCCATGGTTGACGATAGCAGTTTTTCCGGCGAAGCGGGGATACAGCTTCTTCAGCTTGTCGAGTTCCGACCGGCTTGGGATGGTGATCTTACTTGTCCTCCTAAACAGCAAGGCCTGTTGATCAATCCTCATCTGTTTCTTCTTGCTTCCAGGGCCTTTTTCTCGAGCAACCAGAGAGTGACTAGTATAAATAACCGGAATCTGATGTTTCGATTTATAATGTTTCGATAAATTGGCGAATTGCAGGCTGTGTACGTGAATTCCGTTTGGTTTCGGGTAGCCTTGATGCTTAATCCATCGCTCTATGGCCGCGGGATTAAACTGCCGTGTCTTCATTGAGTAGTAGGGTGCTCTTGTGGGGAAGCGTACGATACACAGGCGCTCGCTTTTCGTAATACTGATTGAGGAATTACTGCTCTGGCTCAGGACGGTCGTATGAACGCCGCTACGCACATATGCCTTTGTCAAATTAGTAACTGCTGTCCCTAATCCCCCAATAATATAAGGCTCGTATTCATTCGTAAGAATCCACAGTCGTCGGGGTTGTCTCAAGATGATTCCTCCGTTATTAAATTAGGTCTTCTCCGTTTTATTTCTCCGTGTGATCATAACTGCCACCATAAAATAGAATATGTTGCGTAGAGATTCTTGCTTGGGTAGAAGACCAAAGGGGGAAATTACTGTAGCAGTACAGGAAGTCGCCTCACACATTTAACATTGTATTCTCCAACAGTGATTTCAGGTCAGAAGAGTTGTCCTTAAAAATTTCGCCCCATAGATGTTACGGGGAACTCAAGCTTTTTGAACCTTAAAAAGAGAAAAATTTCTTAATATCAAAAAGGACTTGTGTATCACGTAACGTGATAAAGTAATATTAATTTAAGAGGTGATAAAAAATGAATAATATGATAAAAATGCTTTCAGCAAACAAAGACTTTAGAATGGTTATTACGGATACACATCAAATTTCAGAAAAAGCATTAAGTGAATTTACAGGGACCTATAGGATACGCAAGTTTTTGGAGCAGATCATTACAAATTGTACGCTATTATCTGCCATAAATGATTTTAATGCAAAAATAAGTTTTTCTTTTCGTCTTTCTCAAGGAGTCTCTGTTTTTTGTCAAATTACAGATTCAAAATTTAGTATTGAATATAATAATAAACTCAATGAATTTGATGGGACTGTAACTGATTTATTTGATAATAAATCTGTCGTGTCAATAACAACAGGGAATTGGGAAACAGGATTACACACAGGGACAGTTGAGGCGTATATGGATAGTGTCGTTATGCTATTTTCTCATTTCACAGTACAGAGCGAACAACTTCCAAGTCAATTTATAATGGCAGGGGATAATTCTACAAGGGGGCTTTTGATGCAACCCTTACCATTTGCTAATGAAAAGTTAATTTCTAAAAGTGCTTATGAATTGGTGTATCTATCAAAGGAGTTAGAACAAATGAATTGGGATAATGTTGAAAATATCTATAGTCATCTGGCAAATGTAATATCAGAAAACAAGATAGAATAGAGTGTATACCTATGGAACAATATATAAAAATTAAAGAGCTTTCTGAATTGACCGGTGTAAGTGTACGGACATTACAATACTATGATGAAATAAACCTACTCACCCCAGCATATATCAATGAGTATGGTCATCGATTTTATAATTCCAATTCTTTTTCAAAAATTTTCGTGATCATTTCACTTAAAAATATGGGGATGAATTTAAATAACATTAATCAGTATATAAATAATAATGATTTTGATATTCGGCTTTTTATTAAAGAAGAAAAACGTAGGACTGAGACAGCAATTACAGATTTACAATTACGTTTAATACGATTGTCCAGTCTTGATGAGCAGGTAGACGAAAAACAGGATATAACTCCTTATATTCTTCCGTTTTTTTCACAAATAACAAATGATACTAAAATTTCGAAATTACAGATTGAAAACTTGGCACAGAAAAAAGATGCGGATTTTAACTTCAATTTAAAAGGATGGAATACGTTTATAAAAGACTTGAATTTTTGTTTAGAGCATAAATTGTCTTCAAAAGACAAGAGATCAATTAAATGTATAGAATATTGGAAGGAGAACATTATTGAGGCAAATCAAGTATCCGATGATACAATAAAATTTGCAGAAGAATTGTATCAAAAAAATCCCACAAATACTTTTGGAATTACAGAGGATAATTATAAATATTTAGTCGGATTAATTAATGAATAAGGGGGTTTAACCGCATTGACTCGAGTCAATGAATTTGATATATTCATATTTGAAGCAACCAGATGGTTTACATAAGGAGGTTAACATACATGGCCCGAAAGACGAAGCCACCAGATGAGAGGCGCGCTGAAATTATTCAGACAGCCAAGGAATTGTTTGAGGAGAAGGGTTATGAAGGAACACAAATTAGTGATATTACGAATAAAATGGGTGTAGCACATGGGCTTGTGTATCACTACGTGAAATCAAAATCAGAATTGCTCGATGCCGTAGTTGAAGAGTGGGCTAAAGAGATATTGGCAGATTTAATGGTACTGATGAAAGACAACGCAATCAGCGCAGCGGATCGATTAGAAAAAATGTTCCTATTTACAAGCAATATGCTAAAAAAAGATGCTTCTTTAATTACAACCATACATCAGCACGAGAATAAGGAGATTCACAAGCGAATTGGCAGCACAGGAATAAAAATGATTCTCCCTATATTCAAAGAATTAATTGGAATTGGAAATGCGGACGGTTCTTTCAACTGCTCGTATCCTGAGGAAACGGCGAAATTCTGTTTATTCGGCTGGCAGTCGGTTGATTCAAGCATGTCCGATGAAGAAAGAGTAGAGAAGCTAAAGTATTTTTATAAACGCATGTTAGGCATCGATTAACAGCTTCCTCGAAAGCTGTATTATTTTTATATTAAATTGACTGATGTCAGTCAATATAGGGGAGTGTATATTGTGAATCATTTTAAGAATAAAGTTGCCATTATAACTGGTGGAGGCGCTGGCATCGGAAGAGAGCTTTGTTGCCAATTATCTAAATTGGGAACGACCGTTGTTGTAGCAGACATTCGTGAAGATCACGCTAAAATGACTGCTGATCAGATTATGAATAGCGGTGGAACCGCAAACTATATGCGTGTTGATGTTGCTAGCGAAACCGATATTCAACAGCTAATTGATAATACCGTATTACAATATGGCAGGATTGACTATATGTTTAATAACGCCGGTATTGCGATTGGCGGTGATGTCAGAGATTTGACCCTGGCGCAGTGGAAAAAAGTTATGGATATCAACTTGAATGGTGTCCTTTATGGGTCGACGATAGCCTATCGGGTGATGGCCAAACAAGGATTTGGACATATCATCAATACAGCCTCTGCCACAGGATTAATGCCGCAGCCTGGCAACACGCCATATTGTGCAAGTAAACACGCAGTCGTCGGTCTTTCACAATCGTTGAGGTATGAGGGAGTTGATGTTGGGGTCAAGGTTAGTACGATCTGTCCCGGACATGTTCAAACCGACATTTATAAGAATATGACGGTTGCCAATGTAGCGAATGAAAAAATAGTGGAATCACTGCCCAAAGGGGCAATGAATCCAAGCAAGGCCGTTGATATTATATTAGAGGGCATTATCAAAAATAAAGCTGTCATTATTTTCCCGGCTTCCGTTCGGTGGGCATGGCGTATTTATCGTCTCTTCCCAAGATTGTTAGATCAAGCCTGGTTACAAAAAATTAGAAGTATTCGGAAGCTTAAAGATGGGTCTTGAAACCGTTCGCGATAATGGGCGCGCTTGAAGGCAAGCGTTCGAAACGAATGGACGGCTTTTACTTTCACGCTGGCGGCGTAAAGCTGATGAGGGGGGCATTAGAAACCGTTCCAGACAATCTTCTTATCTACCGGAATTCGTGAGGTTGGACGACTGGGTCCTGCCGCCTTGCCAATCGCGATTAGCATAATAGGGATATATCGGCCAGGGACGCTGAACGCTTCCATAAAGGTATCGACGTTGAATCCACCCATCGGGCATGAATCAAGCCCTTTTGCCTTCGCAGCGAGCATGAGCTGCATCGCGGCGAGCGATGCGTTCTTAATCGCTTCTTCACGCGCATAGGCAGGTATGTCTGAGTATGCTGCGTTAATCTGGCTGATCAAGCTTGACTTGATATCTTCCGTCATTAGCCCCGCTTCTACATCCGATTCAAAGACGTCCACGGCATTCAGATTGGCCTCAAGGTCGCCAAGTATAGCTACGACGACAGAGGCCTCGACGATTTGCTGTTGTCCGTAAGCGATAGGCAGCAGCTTCTCTTTAGCATATTGATCATGGATGGAGATATACTTCCAATGTTGAAGATTCCAGGCTGACGGCGCACAGCTCGCGATCTCAAGCAGCTCTTCGATCTCTTGTTTGCTCAGTTCGTGCGAAGAGTCATATTGCTTGACCGAGTGACGTTCTCGAGCGATGGTACAAAAATAGGTTGTTGATGACATTTATATTCAGCTCCTTGAACTATTTACTTCCGTTAATTTATTGCGGCTCTCCGATGTTTTTTTTCGGCCTAGTCTATTCGTACCGATAACCCCAGCTATAATCATAATCGAGCCAATCAGGTGATAGATTGTCACTTCTTCCCCCAGAAACACCGCCCCGGCTGTCATGGAGACGATGGTAGAGAGATTGGCAAATACGCTCATTTTAGATGCTTCCATTTTGGACAGGATGTAGTTGGCCATTAATGCCGTAAATAGTGAGGATACAACCCCCAGGAAGAGAATGGATACGATAAAGATGCCGCTGGTGAATGGAGAAAATAAGTGATGAAGTGTGCCTTTGGACGCATGGCTAGTAAACGTAGTGATCAGAAAAAAGATGAACCCGATGCCCATCATCAAATAAGTAATTTCCGCTGGTCTGAACTGCTTGGATAGCGAGCGGGCCAGAACGGTATATCCGGCAAAAGTGACACAGGTCAGCAATAACAACGAGATCCCTGTCAGGTTCGATAGATCGATGCTGCTGCCTTTCATGACGAAGATAAACACGACGCCGAGTACCGACAGAAAGATCGACAGCTTCTGTAAAATGGTAGTGACCTCTTTCAGAAACAGGGAGGCGAACATCAGGGTAACGACTGGGGTGAACGCATACAGAATGCCCCCTTCCGCCGAGCTGGCATGCTGAAGCCCAAACGCTTGAAGCAGGAAGAATGCAAGTGGGTACAGTGTTGCCATCAGCAGTACTTTGTAGATCGGCTTGCCGCGGTAGGAAAGCTTAACCCAGCCGAAAGCCACCGGAACGGACATGACCAGAAACGATATGGCAAAGCGAAAGGCCAGCGTGTCGAGTGGGTCGGCATAATCGAGTACGAGCTTGGCAAACAAAAATGACAATCCGATAATGACCGCGTTAAGCACGGCAATGAAATAGGGAAGCCTTATTTCCTTTTGACTCATGTTGCATCATCCTCTCCAACTAACGGCAGCGTGTTCGCGAACGTATTAAACCGTTAATTTGAAGATATGATAAAACGATAAGTGGAACAACGTCATTTTTCTCCAACTGTATCGATACAGTTGGTCTGGAGTGAATGGGAGGGCATACCTGTCTATGGCCTCGCTCGTACGGCAGCCTCGGGCGTTGGTTTGTTTCGCTGTGTCTTGGTAGCAATCCTTATTGATCGGATGATATAGTCAGAATAATGTCATGTGGAAAGGGGCTATACAACGTGTTGAGTCATGAGGCATACCGGCGAATGGAAGCAACGGATTGTGAAGAAGCCCTGCAAGCTGGTATGCCTCTAAAACTTAAGAAATGGAGAGTGAATGCATTGCGTGATACCTGTGTTCCAAGCGGAGTACGACTAAAAGACACCGGCTTCGGATATACGTTGTCCATAGTAGGCGGCAAATATAAAATGATTATTATGTATTGGCTATCAGAAAATAAAGTTATGCGGTTTAACGAACTAAAGCGATCTATCGGTTCAATCACCTTTAAAACACTCAGTATTATGTTGAAAGAGATGGAGGCGGATGGAATTATTATACGCGAGGAGTTTCCGCAAGTACCTCCAAAGGTGGAGTACTCCTTATCTGAACGTGGTTTAACCCTCATGCCGCTTCTGAGTATGATGTGCGAGTGGGGGGAGCAAAACATGGCGCCAAAGGGCTAGTACAGCAATAGGATTGCCATCTCCCGAAGAAGGAAATACTTCTTTATTTCCAGGTGTTAAACGCAGCTTACATATTATCGATAAAATGTAAATAATCCTGAGCGCTATTTATCAATTGGCTAACAGATTGTTCGCTTTCCGATCCCGGCACGTTTTCGCCTGCTTCGTCTTCCTTCCCGTAAACAGCAAAGAGCGAACGGAAATTTGCTTTACAGTATTGAAAGGTCGTCTCGAAAGAAACCAACATTTGCTCAAGTGTATATCGATATCTCCCTTGTTCGCTATAGTTTTCTTTTTTGATTCCTGCCGAAACGCCAAGTGCAACTTTGCGGTTCTTTAATGCGTGGCCTGTGGAGCCATATGCCCAACCATATGACAATACATCGTCAAGCCATTTTTTTAGGAGCGGTGGACAATTAAACCAATGAATAGGGAACTGAAAAACAAGGTTGCCATGTGATTCTACTAATCTTTGTTCTTGTTCTACGTCAATATTTCCATCGGGGTAAACCTTATGCAATTCATGAACCGTATACTTTTCCGGATATTTTTGCAATTCCTCTACCCACCGTTTGTTTATTACAGACGTTTCCAAGTTAGGGTGTGCCACGATAACAAGAGTTTTCATATGAATTTTCCTCCTTCTTGATTATTTTGAGTATAAAAAAAACAGTACAATAATGTAAGTACGCACTTTTATTACAGGTACTGTTGTAAAAGTAAGTGTCAATACACGTATAACTGTCCGGGCTTCTTTCTGACTCATGTCAATAAATTTGATATATTTATAGTTGAAGCAACCCGATGGTTTTACATAAGGAGGTTAACATCCAAGACCCGAAAGACGAAGCCACCAGAGGAGATGTTATGAAGGAACGCAAATTAGTGATATTACGAATAGAAGGGGCGGAGCGATTCATGTTGGAGTCGGTGGGCTACCCTGTTGCCGTATCTCCGACACCGGACTTCCGTGCGGAAGCTAAGCGGCAGGGTTGGCAGATTCTTTAGGAGAAATCAATCTAGATCTATCAACAATTATCGATATCGGGAACGATCGAAGGGTGGTTTGTATTCTGTTTAATGAGCCAATATTGTTAATCGATGATGAAGAAGGCATTTTGATTATGTTGGAAAGTCTCCTGCGAAAAGAAGGTTTTAATCGGATTTCTAAAGCTAATACGGCTCCAGAGGCGTTGAAAGCTGTTCAAACGGTTTCTTACTCGTTGATCGTACTGGACGTAATGCTTCCCGAAATAGACGGTTTTACCTTGTGCATGGAATTGCGAAAAATAACGCACGCGCCGATCATGTTTCTCACCGCACGTTCCGGGGATATCGACAAATTGCAGGGATTATCCATGGGCGGAGATGATTACGTGACTAAACCGTTTCAACCCTTAGAGGTCGTCGCTCGCATCAAAGCTCATCTGAGAAGAGGGACGATCTATTCTACTTCCCTTTTACCATCAGAGAAAATATTTGCTTATGACGTGTTTTCAATAAATAAAACAACAGGTCAACTGCTCATAAATAATGAGGAAATTCCTTGTCCTGCTAAGGAATTTGAGCTTCTTCACTATTTTTGCAATCATCCGAACCGGGTATTCACCGCTCAGCAACTATACGAACAAGTATGGGGATCCATGGTGCAAGGAGATGAAAAGACGGTTGTCATCCATATATCAAGACTAAGACGAAAGCTCGAACCGAATCCGTCCGATCCCAAGATCATCGTTACAATACGAGGAATCGGTTATAAATTCATACCGCCCTCCGGAGAGTCGAAACGATGAGTTTCATGATACGAATTGCGCTTAAGCTGCTGGTGGCTTTTATATTTATGCTTGCGGGCATTTATGCGCTGCTGGCTCTGTTTTCAGCGTTTATTGCTCCGAATCTCACTGAAGGCAGTGTCGAAACGTTTGTTCTGGTATCAGGTGGATTTCTGTTTATGCTGGTGCTGCTCTTTTTTGGCTGGTATATAGGCAGACCCTTCTATTATATGATCGTATGGGTCAGATATCTGGCGAAAGGAATCTATGAGGCTCCCGTACACTGGCCAACCATCCATTCGGAGAAGAAAACGGGTAAACTTAAAGGTCCGTACGCCCTTTATCAGGAATTGTTCGATCATTTAATGACATTAACAAAAACACTAAAGCAGAACGAACAGGATAAAAGAGATGCTGAACAAGTGAAGCACGAGTGGATTAGCGGAATTTCGCATGATCTCAAAACCCCGTTAACTTATATATCCGGTTATTCCTCCATGCTGATGAACGAAGGGTATCCGTGGAGCGAAGAGGAACGCAAGGAATTTTTGTCCATCATCCATCAGAAGGCAGACCATCTTAGGGAATTGGTCCAAGATCTGAACGAGACGGTACATGATCAAATTCCTATACAGCGAGAAGATGTGGATCTGAATGAACTGGTCCGCAGAATCGCTGCAGATGTCATCAGTGCGCCAGGGGCTGCCAATTACTTCTTGACCATAGATTCAAAGCTGGAGAGGTTTCGGTTGAAATGCGATTCGAAACTGCTGACACGAGCCCTGCGCAACTTGTTAGTCAATGCGATTGCTCATAATCCAGCGGGAACAGAAATCATAATCCGTATCACCCAAAATGAATCTCAAGTGGTGGAATTAAGCATAGAGGATAACGGAATCGGCTTTAGCTTCGACGAAACAACTCAAAAACATCTTGATCAGAATTCCCCTTCATCCGAGCGTTCCGGCCTGGGGCTATCGATCGCAAGGCAGTTTATCCAGGCTCTTGGCGGGGAACTAACAATTAGGAGTCAGAAGAACCAAGGGACATCCATCACCATACAACTACCTACAGAAACGATTTAAGCTATCGTTAGTTTGCCGTTTACCTCCTGTTTACTTGAGCTCGCTATAATGTTGTTAACAGGTCGATGAATGATCGGCCGGAGCATTATAGGGGCGGTCACGAGTGTGATTCGATAGTGTCGAACAAACCCGCTGCCTATAAAGCATGCGGGTATTTTTGTGCACGTATAACAAGTTGTGGTTGGTAGAAAACGATATCAATTATATCAAATATATAGAAGGAGTTGAAACTAGTGAAAAAAGACGTGAAGAATACAAATGTAGTGAAGAGTCACAGCTCATACCTATGGCTAAGGAAATGGCCATCATGGATTGCTTATGCGGCTGCAGCCTGGTCACTTCTATACGGAATAATGGCTGTTTATTGGACGCTGACAGGAGTAGGATATCCATTCGGAGAGGGTGATCCGCATCATTATAACTCGTTTCTGGGGAACCTCCAAGCGAAACCGGGTTCTTTATCCCTTGCTGTGTGGGGCTTTTTGGGTGCTGTCATAGGAGCAATGATTGCTCGGAAGTTTAATCGAAAATGGCTGCTATGGGGGCCACTTGTGTACGCATGGGCCAATTTTGTTTTCCTGCTTATTGTCATTCCGGATTCAAGAGCTATAACCGCTTTCGCATATATACCTATCGTTATTGTTGGCGCTCCATTTGGCTGGCCGCCTGTGAATTTCATAGAGACAGCACTACCATGGCCTGTACTCAATCAGTTCCTCTGTATGGTTGGAGGATTCCTATGGCTGGGCACGGCGATTTCTTATCTGCGTCTCATTCGTGGCTCGTGCCTAAGCTGCGGATGCTCCCATACAGAAACGTCAGACCACGGCTGGAAGTCGCGAAACACGGCGGCGAGATGGGGGAAGTGGGCTACTTATACTGCATTTATATTGCCGTTTGCCTATTCGATCATGCGATGGCTTTGGGCGCTGGGCATCCCTTTCGGTATCGATCAAGAGGCTTTACGATCTTTGCATGAGACGGGATTATGGTTGGCAGGAGCTGCATTGGCATCGATTGGGGCTTGCGGTGGATTACTAACCCTGGGGTTGATTAAGAGATGGGGTGAAATTTTCCCTCGTTGGATGATTGGATTGTCAGGCAAACCAGTTCCTCTAGCTTTAGCAATCGTTCCTGCATCGATTGTTGCGGTCTTTATCACCACATGCGGGCTGACGGTCATCCACATGCATGCAAAAAACGGTTTCGGATTGTTGTTGGATCCCATGGCCTGGTGGCCAATATGGGGTATTGCGCTGGGCACGGGGACGCTGGCTTATTATTACCGAAGACGCGGTAAGTGTACGAGTTGTGAAAAATCATAACGAATCATTGAATAGGGGGATAACAGGATGAAGAATAAAATCATATCAGGTTATGGTGCATTGTTGTGGTCTTTGCTATACGGGGTGCTAGGGTTATTCTGGCTAATGGGCGGGAAGGGGTTTCCTTTTGGAGCAGGAGATCCGCTAGGTACTGATGTATCTATGCTTGCTAACGTACAGGCAGAGGGTGGTGCACTTGTCATTGCCATCGCGGGCTTGATCGGAGTTATTAATGCATTGCTCATCATTGGAACTTGGGGTGGGGGGAATATTCCTCGAATCATCCCTCAATTCATTTCATGGAGTTTTGTTATTGTAATTGTATGTGTGGTTTGTGACTATAGGGTACTTGCACTTGTCGCTTATGTACTGCTCTTAAAATTTGAATTTTTGGATTGGCCTTCGATCAACCAGTTTCTTTGTCTGGGAGGAGGTATTCTTTGGGGAAGTACTGCCATCACTTATATGAAGAAAAGAAGGAAAGAAGATAGTGGACGTGCCGAGAAAGTTTCAAAATGGCTCGAGCCGGCAGCTATTGAAAGATGGGGAAAGTGGGCAACCTACACAGCCGTGTCCCTACCGCTCATTTACTCATTGACTCGCTGGGCATGGGCATTTAATATCCCTTTAGGAGTTAGCAAAGCGTTTCTGATCGAAGAGGCACAAGACACTCCAGGCATATGGTTATTCGGAGCGGCGCTTGGAACGACTGGGGCAGTGGGAGCCGTTTTAACTTTAGGTCTGATCAGCCGATGGGGTGAGATATTTCCTCGATGGTTCCCCTTCGTTTCCGGCAAGCGGGTCCCGCCTACGATGGCGATTATACCTGCGACGTTCATTTCCATTGTTGTCTTTATAACAGGTCTGATGTATAACCGTCTTTGGATAAAAGGGGCTTTTCCGGAAGGGAATATAGCTACCTATGCCCCTGAGCTTACATGGCCTATCTGGGGGTTGGCGCTTGGCTTGGCTACTTTAGCCTACCATCTAAGGCGGAAGGGAGAAGCAGATATTGCGGGAGGGTTAAGCGCAGGTTTTGAACGTTCGGTTTGACCTGGCCACAGGGACATGACTTTCCTAGGCTCAAACCACGCTGTTCCATCAGCCCCGTCATCCACGGCTTTCTTCTTCCAATCGTATGCAAAGAATGGATGAAATTTTTTCTTGCATTACTCAAGATAATGCGGTAATTGTTCGGGACATTTTGAATAAATGTACGATGGTTGAGCGATACCGGAGCAGTATGCGGATCTTGAATACATCATCATGTGGGCCACGTGCCCCGGGTGATGTATTTTTCTATTCTCTAAGTCAACAACGTCAATCATCGCTCATGAGCGGTGGGATGCTCCTCTTAAAATGGGTGCAAAATTTGCAGGGAGGGAGCCCGAGAGGCTCGTATAGCCGATAAGCATAGGACAACCTGCCTGCGGAAGGAAAGGGGTTCTGCTTTGTTTACGTTTCTTGAGGCGGTACGTGTTCACTCCATTGGCAGGTGAAAAAGTCGATGGAGCTCGCGAACTTGCTCTGCAAGCTCGGGAACAGGACCGTCGATTGGAGTATCGCGGATAACAGCTTGAATCGGAAGACTGCGAACACGCGATGCGGCAACTCCCATTTCATGCAGCCATTGCACCAGCTGTTCGGTGGAGCTGGCATAAACGATCCTGCCTAATCCAACCCAGCCGTGGGCGGCGGCACACATCGGGCAGTGTTCGCCCGATGTATATACAGTCGCCTTGCTTCGTTCCTCAGCTGTCATGTTCCCGGCTGCCCAGCGTGCCAAAGCAAACTCAGGGTGCTGGGTATGGTCGCCGCCGGCAACATGGTTGTGGTCTTCAGCAAGCCGTTCTCCATTGGCGGAGACCAGGACGGAACCGAAGGGCTCGTCCCCAACTTCCAAAGCTGCCCTTGCCAGTTCAATACAGCGACGCAAATGGTTAAGATCTGTATCGTTTATCAAGTTATTTTGCCCCCGCCCCTATGAGAATCGTTTCAATGGCCCTGTACCCGCTTTTCTGTGCATGCTGTAGTGGCGTGACCCCGTCACGGTCAGCAATATTTACATCTGCTCCATGATCGACAAGCAGCTGTACGATTTTCTGATGCCTCTCGCCGCCATCGCCCAAAATGACCGCTTCCAATAATGCCGTCCAGTGTAAATTGTTGATGTGATTGATATCGACATCGGAATTCGTGAGCAATTCCTGAACAACCTCGACATGACCGCGATCCGATGCCGGAATGAGTGCGGTGCCTCCAAAGCGGTTCGTCAGTTTTGTATCGGCGCCGGCTTCAATCGCAAGCCGAACAATGTCGAGATACCCGGACGCGCCGGCATATAGTAGCACATTATCCAAGCTGTTGTCGCGCAAGTTAATGTCCGCTCCTTTTTGGATCAATACCTTTACCGTTTCTGTATGCTGGTTCCTGCTTGCCGCCAAGACGGCCGTTCTGCCGTTTCCATCCGTTGCGTTGATGTCCGCTCCGCCTTGAAGCAGCTTGAGAACTTGATCCGTATCACCTTTCTCCGATGACGCAATCAATTGCTGGTTCATGATTTCCACCTTCTTTTGATTAAATTGGGATCCATTCGATACACTTTGGCACGCGGAAAGCCATACAACAAATACAATCACCAAGAGGCGATACATCGATAGGCCCCCTTTTTCTTTTGTTCCTTTAATATGCTACCATGAAAGCAATCACATGAAAATTATATATAAAGTAAAATATCCATATGTTTTTCATATAGATAAGGAGTGGTTTGGATGATGGATATTCGAAAACTGCGATATTTTATCGCGATTGTGGAAGAGAAGAGCATATCCGCAGCGGCGAGGCGACTGCATATCTCTCAACCGCCATTAAGTCAGCAATTGAAGGAAATGGAAAATGAACTTGGCGCTATCCTGGTGGAGAGAGACGGGAAGTCTTTGGAAGTAACGGATGCCGGGAAGACCTTATACAGGTACGCTTTGCAGATGGATCAATTAATGGAAGAAGCAAAAATGGAAGTACGGGAAGTCGAAAACGGAGCGAACGGCAGACTGGCGATAGGTGTGAATACATTTTCGGTTGCGCGTTTGCCCGAAATTCTTCATCGATTTCAAGAACAATATCCGAGGGTGACCTATAAGATTCAGCAAAACGAGTCCGCCCATCTTTGCCAACTAGTGCGGAGCCGGGAGATTGAACTGGCATTCGTTCGATTGCCGCTTGTTTTGGATGATTTTACGGTCCTTCATCTGTATACGGAACCGTTCTATTTCATTACATCCCGGAATCAGAAACGGTTCGGACAGGAAGTTTCGCTCACGGACATTGCCCGCGAACGGCTCTTATTGCCAAGCACACAGGGGTTGGGCGTGCATTATTTAATTTTGGAAGCATTCTCCAGGTTCCATCTGCATCCCCATATAGCCGGCGAATGTTCCGACATCCTGCTTTTGATGGATTTGGTTTCGACGGAGTTTTGTTCATCGATTGTGCCGGAAACACTGCTGAACCGGCATAATGGACATGCTATCCATGCTCACAAAATTTCCCCGGCAGTTGAGTTGTCATCCCCACTTGGATTAATATGGCTGAAAAATCACCGCTTATCCAAAACGGCGCAAAACTTTATTGCGTTATATGAAGAGAGAGAAAGGCATCTACAGCCTTATACCTACAGGAAAGAGGACTAAAGGCTGGAGACGGTTAAGAAGCTTTAGCCTTCAGTCCTCTTCTCAACCGCTTAACCGATACGACGCTGCTCACGAGCAGTACAAATGCGCCAAACAGGTAAGGCAAGCCAACATGGAATTCAAATAAAATACCTGCCAGCATCGGTCCGAAGATCGTCCCCAGACTTGTATAGGCATTATTCATCCCTGCCACAAATCCTTGATCCTCCCCGGCCGCTTTGGACAGCAGGGTGTTGATCACGGGACGCAAAATATTATTGAACGTAAAAAATAGCATCATGATCCCCATGACATAATAGTAATTGCCGGAAAATAACAAGAACACGAGCGATACCGCCGATAGCAATAACATGGAAGCGATAACGCGTTGTTCCCCGAACCGTTGTGTGATCCGGTCCGTCAACACAAGTTGATTCAAGGTGCCGATAAGCGAACACACGGTAAGCAAAATAGCAATTTGACGCGTCGTGAATCCGTATACCTGTACGACAAAAAGCGGGAAAATCGCTTCAAAATGCGTTAATCCGAAGGTCATTGCGAAAACAATGAGCAGCAGGATGAAATACCGGGATCGGACCGAAAGCGCAATTTGACGAAAAATATTGTCCCTCTTCTCCTTCAGTTCCCGTCGCATCTGGCGAATGTCCGCCGACAGCGATTCAGGCAGTCCCCACAGACTGCAGATCATCGCCAGCAATCCCACACAGGCAGATGCGAAGAATGGCATCTTGATGCCCCATTCCGCCAGCAATCCACCGATCCCCGGACCGATAATAAATCCCGAGGTCATCGACGCCCCTAACCATGACATCGCCTTGCTGCGCTTATCATCTGCTGTAATATCGGCAATATACGCGATAATGGGCGGGATCAAGGCGGCCGAGCCTATTCCGCCAATCAACCGCGACACAAATAATAAAGTTAGATCGCCTGCTAATGCCGCCAGCAAATTAGAGATGGCGAACAAGATCAGGCCAGTAATAATCATCGGTTTACGGCCGTAACGATCTGACAAATTGCCCGCAAGAGGCGAGAATAGAAACTGAGTCAAACCGAAGCTGGAGACCAAATATCCCGCAGCCTGACCGCTTGCGGAAAACTCCCTGAGAAGCTCCGGCACGATCGGAATGACAAGACCCATGCTTAGATTAGCAAGAAACATATTTATTAGCAGTAATGGAAAAGCTGATTTTGGCAGCATCTATGATCTTGATCTCCTCTATGGAACAACAATGAAACCAGGGAATTGAATACCAGTCTGATTTCTGACTTGTATAGATTATCATGGGGCAGTTCCTATGGAAAATATGAATAACATATACATGATGAATTATTTTTATATACGAATCAATTTCATATAGCGATTTTCCCTAATTATGAAAATTGATTCATACATGATTATTTCATAATTGCAAAGCCTGTTTGTTGTTCATGCCCATTGAGGAGGGTGGCGGTTAAGCCACCTGCAGGAATTCCGGGGAAGAGGATTAACTCTTTTTCTGCAAGAAGGGGAACAGCGACAGCAAGCCAAGAACTGCTAATAGGGCACCAACCCACAAAGGTGACGAGAGGCCGTATCCGGCGTCGATCGTAAGTGCGCCGATTGAGGAACCGACAACAACGCCGAGACTGATAACGGAGCCATGTACCGTTGTAACTAATGTTCCGGTGCCGGCAATCCGCGTGATCCGGGTGGACATAGCTGGATTCAGGGGAACCCCCACTAAACCGATTACGATGACGGCAATGAGAGCAACGGTCTGATTGTGAGCAAAGAGCCCAAATATGAATAACGCAGCGGTTAGAGTGACGAGTCCGATGATGTGAATAGGCATCGTGTAATGATCGGAAAATCTGCCGGTAATAATATTGCCGATAACGGTAGCCGCTCCATATATACCCAAGAGAAGCGGAACCACCCCCGTGGTGAAACCGGCCAATTCAACCAAGATGGGTGAGAAATAACTGAATGCAGCAAACGTAGCGCCTATAATTAACATGCTGGTTGCATACGCTGCCCAAAGGTTTCGATTCCCAAAAGCAGTCAGTTCGCTCCTTATACCGATGGATTCCGGTCTTGAAGATAGTGGAATAACCCAGAACGCAATTAATCCGGATGCAAGAACCAATAAATCAACTGCCCAAAAACTGGAACGCCAACCAAAATGCTGGTCGAACAACATGGCCAACGGCAGCCCTACCGCGGTGGCGACCATTAAACCCCCAAGGACGATTGAAGCAGCCCGGCCGCGTGAATGAGGACTGACAAGCTCAAAGGAGATAGCTAGCGAAACGCCGAAGCAGGCCGCTGAAGAAATGCCGGTAATGATTCTGGCAGCCATCATGACCTCGTAGCTTGCGGCTAATGCGCCAAGAGTTTGCCCTGCAAGGAAGATTACAGCCAGTAACAGCAAGGCTTGTTTGCGGGAAACCTTTAATAGTCCGACCGTTAACAGGGGACCTCCAATAATCATGCCTGCGGCATAAGCGGAAATAAGATAGCCGACGGCCGCGACAGATACCCCGAATTCCTCCGAAAGCGAAGACATCATCCCGGCCACCATGAACTCGGAAGTGGTCATCGAAAATATCATGAGACCCAGTACGTAAATAGCGAAGGGCATTACGACAACTCCTATTCTTGATTAAAATCATAAAATTGTAATGATCAGTACAAAATTGCTGAAAAAATATAACGCTGCAAGCAACGTTAAAAAAAGGAGGCCAATGTTCCTTCGACAATATGGGCAGCCATCTCACGGTTTTGTACAGCAGCATTCAGCACGCGGAGTCCATAGTAGCTGCTGAGAAACATGCTGGCCAGCTCTGATGTCTGATGCTGCTGTGAAATTTCTCCAGCATTCCGACCGATCTCTATCGCTTTTCTTATCGCTTGCTCCAACAGTTCCACATGCTGCTTGAATATACGCTCGACCGCCGGATCTCGCTGGGCTCGCTCCATAGCAGCGTTGATCAGAAGGCAGCCTCTACGCCCCTCATTCGAGAAATCCTCTTGAATTGCCCAATTCAGCAGTGCGCGCAGGCGGTCTTTAAGCAGCCCTTGTTTCTCTAAAATCTCAATTTGCGCTTGAATGCCCGCTTCATGATACCGCAGCAGGGCATGTTCATACAGCTCATGTTTGCTTCCAAAAGCATTATATAAGCTCCCTCTGCCAAGACCTGTTTGCTTGCACAGATCTTCCGTCGAGCATGCTTCATACCCGTTGGTCCAAAAAACTTCCATGGCGGCTTCTATGACCGTCTTATCTTTAAATTCACGTGGTCTGCCACTTTTGCTCATCGCCGGGCTCCTTTCTTTTTAGAATCCTTAATGAAACTAGATTATCTATTCTGTACTGATCTGTCAAGTATTCTGCGGCCGGCCCCCGGTCCGGCGGGTCATTGCCCAGAAGAACAACGCGATGGCGCTGACTGCAGCGCCGAGCAGGCATACGCCGGTCCATCCGGCTTGGGCGTAAACGGCGGTGGAAGTGATAGATCCGGCGGCGCTGCCAATGGAATAAAAAATCATATAGCCGGCCGTGAGCCGGCTGCGCGCCTCCGGACGAACGCTGTAGATCATGCTCTGGTTGGTGACATGTACGGCCTGTACCGCCAGATCGAGCAGGACAACTCCGACGATTAATGCAAGCAGCGAATGTACGGCATAACCGGTCGGCAGCCACGAGAGGAGCAGAAGGAAAAGCGCGATCCCGGTTGTTCGCTGCCCCAATCCCCGGTCAGCCAGCCGCCCCGCCCTTGCTGCGGCTAATGCCCCGGCTGCCCCGGCGAGGCCGAACGCCCCGATGGCCGTATGGGAAAGCGAAAGCGGCGGCGCGCTCAGAGGAAACACAAGCGAAGTCCAAAGAATGCTGAAGGCGGTAAATATAAAGAAGGCCAATGCGGCGCGAACGCGCAGCACAGGCACCTGCAGGAATAAGGCGAATACCGAACGAAGCAGCTGCAGATAGGAGAGCGGCGCTTTCCGAGCATCGTATCGCGGCAGTGTCCGGAACAACATGCAGGCCATTATCAGCGTCAATACAGAAGAGACATAATAAACCGAACGCCATCCCGCCAGATCCATCATGATTCCGGCAAAAGTTCGGGCCAGCAGAATTCCGATGACCACCCCGCTTGTCACCCATCCAACTACCTGACCGCGTTCCTCAGGCGAAGCCAATGAAGCGGCATACGCTACCAGCACTTGAGTCACCACCGCAAGCATCCCGACCATAGCCATCCCCGTCATAAATAAAGCTCCTGAAGGCGCGGCGGCGACAACGAGCAGTGCCGCCGCCGACAGCAGCAGCTGCACGACAATCAACCGGCGGCGATTCAACAGGTCGCCGAGCGGCACAAGCAGCAGAAGACCCAGCGCATAACAAATCTGTGTGATTGTAATTACCAGGCCGACGTATTCATGCCCAATGCCGAACTCATAGGCAAGAGCGTCCAACAGCGGCTGCGCATAATAAATATTGGCTACAGCAAGCCCGCAGGATACGGCAAACATCAAAGCCATGGAACGTTTCAGCGTAGGAGCCGAAACGGCTTTGTGCTTCATGGAGTCTTTTTCTGCCGGTTGTGGACCGGGTCCGCCGTTATTTCGGGGGATGCTGTTATCTGTGTTTTGCTGCGCATCATTCATTTCATTCCCAGCTCCTTAAACAAAATAATATTCCACTTTCCGTTACGTACCAATTGGTACGTAATTATTACATGTAAATATAACGATTCCATCTGACACTGTCAATCGGAATTTAACGATCATCAACTGAATGGCGATCAAATCGGTGATCATAATAGAAAATAATAATGAACGGATTTGACAAATGGAAGGATTTCTACTACCATCATAATATACTGATCGATACGAAATGAGGTGCATTGATGGCAAGGCCGAGGGAATTTGATGAGGATAAAGCGCTGGATGCCGCTCTGCAGCTTTTTTGGGAGAAGGGGTATGAGGCTGTTTCTTTAAGCGATCTTACTTCAGCCATGAATATTCAACGCCCAAGCATATATGCTGCATTCGGAAATAAACAGGGCCTGTTTGAAGCGGCGCTCCGCAAATATACCCAAACCCATTCTTTCAATGCCCGTGCAAAGCTGCAGCACCACGAATCGGCCAAAGAAGCGTTCCGCTCCTACTTTGAGGATCTGGTGGCAGGAGAATACGGGAATGGACCCAACAGGGGATGTTTTTGCCTCAACACGATGGTGGAGCTTGCCCCGCATGATAAAAAAATGGAAATTCTCACAAGGGAACATCAGATGTATCTGGCCGCTTTATTCCAGGAAACGATCGAAAGAGGGATCCGGACAGGGGAATTCGAGAGCGGCACGAATGCGCAGGCGTTGGCTCAGACTCTGGTGGTGGCGTTGATTGGGCTGACGGTCATGATGAAATCCCGCCCGGAGCGGGCATTTGCGGATAATGCCGTCCGGACTCTGCTGGCATTGCTTAAGTAAATATAAGCAGCAAACGCAACCATTTATGAATTGGAAGGTATAACCAATGTAGACATTTTTGGGGCGATTATGATCATTCCAAGACTTGATAGCAGGAGGGGGAGTTTGATGAAAATAAGAAAACTCACCGTTTTATTCATTGCGATTCTTTTTTCTGGAGGAACGATGCTTTACGCTGCATCCAATAGTTCGGTCATCAGCGTTTATATTAACAATGTCCTTCAGGATAAAGGAGGATTATCCTCCGATGGGGAAACCTACCTTTCTTTATCTCAACTATCTGACAATTTACATAGCCTGATCGCATGGGATGAATCGAAAAAAATGGTGAAAATCTACAAGCCAAATGTGAATATTGCTTTATTGGATAGTGAAAAAAAGATATTTGGCGCGGTCAAAAACGGGAGTCGTAATACGTTTACGGTATTTGTACAGATTGATAACCTGAAAACAGAAATCTCCGATTTGAAAATTACCATCTCCAATCCAGGAAATGAAACGGATACGATCCAAACCCAACATATTGAGGAACAAAAGGAGAAATTCTGGTTCAGGTCAAGCGAATTCACCTACACGTTTAACACGAAAGGCGATTATCCCATACTCGTTTATCTAAAGGATACGGTTTCAAAAGAATGGGCGCTTGTGGGTGAAATTCAATTGTCGGTTGTTTGAAGGCAATAATTGCTGCAGATGTGGTCAACAGGGATGAAATCAACTACAATAAGATAAAAGCCATGTTCATAGTGGTTTTCCTATACCCAAGGAGTGAAGACATTCTTATGACCTCATCAAGCAGCAAAACATCCGGCAATCCTATTTTCCCCGGCTGGTATGCCGATCCGGAAGCGCGCATATTTGAAGGAAACTACTGGATTTACCCGACCTATTCGGCTCCTTACGAGCAACAGGCTTTCTTCGATGCCTTCTACTCCAAGGATCTGGTAGAGTGGACGAAGGTTGAAAACATACTCAAGATGGCCGATATTTCCTGGGCTTGGCGGGCGATGTGGGCTCCGTCCCCGATCGAGCGCGGGGGCAAATATTATTATTATTTTGCAGCGAACGATATCCAGAGCGATGACGAGTTAGGCGGAATCGGTGTTGCCGTTGCCGACAAGCCGGAGGGACCGTTCCGCGATGCCATCGGCCGTCCGCTAATCGATAAATTCCACCATGGCGCCCAGCCGATAGACCCCCATGTCTATATTGACGATGACGGCAGCGCCTATTTGTATTATGGAGGCTGGGGCCACTGCAATGTGGTCAAGCTGAATGAGGATATGATCAGCCTGGACACATTCGAGGACGGAGAAGTGTACAAGGAAGTGACGCCGGAGCTGTTTGTGGAAGGACCCTGCATGATTAAACGAGGCGGCAGCTATTATTTCATGTGGGCGGAGGGCGGCTGGGGACAGCCCGATTATTCGGTCGCTTATGCGATCTCATCGTCCCCGATCGGACCGTTTGAGCGTGTCGGCAAGATTTTGCAGCAAAATCCTGATATTGCGACTAGCGCAGGCCATCACGGGATGATTCAAATTCCCGGGGAAGATGAATGGTATATCGTGTATCACCGGAGGCCGTTGACAGAAACCGACCGCAATCACCGCGCCGTGTGCATCGACCGGATGTTTTTCAATGAGGATGGCACCATCCAGCCGGTACAAATTACTTTTGAAGGCGTTCAGGCCCGGCCTATTCAGGAATAGGGCGATAAACATAGCATGGAGAACGAAGGGCAAGAAGTCGCCTCTACAGGGTGTCTTTTTGCTCTTTTTGTCGTTTAATAAATGTGATGATCGGCAGTAGAAACCGGGGCAGCCGTCAAGTACAAATTATTATTTGCAGCCAAGAAAACCATTTGCTCCTTTGCAACGTGTTTTGAGAGAGGAAGGGGGAGGAGGCTGGTGAAGATATCTTTGTTGTTTGCGCACAGGCGCGTTGCCGATGCCAAGCCGTCTGAACCTATGGACAGCGCCATTACTGCCGTATACGACCGTCACATCAATGTCGTCTATCGGGTATGTTTTTCGCTTATGGGCAACAGGCAGGATGCAGAGGATGCGGTCCAATCGGTTTTTGTCAAACTGATGGAAAGCGGCAAATTGTTCGTCGATACCGAACATGAGAAGGCATGGCTTATTGTGACTGCCCGAAATCATTGCCGTGATTTGCTCCGCAAATGGTGGAGGAAAAAAGTTGTCGATCTCGATGCTTGCTCGCTTGAACACGCAGACGCGGATACTGTCCTGAGCCGGGATATGGAGGACCATTTGCGCAAGCTTCCTCCGACCTACCGGTTGGTTTTGTATCTATATTATTACGAGGGTTATAAGGTAGCCGAGATCGCAAACATACTGAAGCTGAATATCAATACGGTGAAAACGCAGATGCGAAATGCCAGAAAGCGATTGAAATTGGAGCTGGGAGATGATGTCCATGAATAGAGAGGAATTAACGGCGATCTTCGAAAACATGACACCTGACAAGAACCAAAAGGAGCGGATGAGGGACAGCTTACGGCATCGCCAGCAGCCTGCCGAACATGCGAAACAACCATTAAGGCCTCTGCGCGTGCAATGGGCTGCCCTGGCGATCGGTATCCTGTTGGCTTTGGTTGTTTTTCTCAGTTACCCGTTTGGAGAAAAAATATCAGCGTACGCCATTGATGTGAAAATCGGCCAGGACGGGGCCGTATTCAGATTGGCGGATAATCAGAAAAGCTCTGAAGATTTCGGTACGGCCGTCAGCAACGTCAATGCAAGACCGGGTCTGGAATTTTTTATTGACGGAGAAAATATCGCAAAAATAGAAATCTCCACAAAAAATGAATACATTTACGCAGTGGACTGGACGAAGACGCAGGACGAGAAATTTTGGAACCCTAACATTTACCAGACATTCGATGAAGAACGTCAGGTTTCCGAGGCTGATTTCAATCTTCTTTACGATAAGCATATGGCGATGACGTTCGACGACGACTTTCATGACTACGGGAAGATATGGTATCGCTGGACCGCCTGGAATATGTATAATTGGGCAGCGGCGGATAACTATTCCCATTTTCTCGGCGCAGGGTCAAATCAGGGAAATCCGGATACACAGGAGAAATCAATACTTGCGGCAGGCGACGACGGGTCAGGAATCGGGCATATGCAATTGGAAGGCTATCCCGATCAGCTGAAGGAAGACAAGATTACAATCATCATCACCGACCGGCAAGGCAATCGCACGACGAAAGTCATTAATGTCAAAGTCAGCAACAACGAGCTGCGACAAACGGTAGTCACTGCAAGCCTGGCTAATTCGTAGTTTGTCTGAAATTAATAAGGCGGGAGAGCGATGTTGGCACAGAAGGCCGGAAACCCTCTTCTTTTGAAGGTTTCCGGCCTAATCGCATTCTTACAGATTAAGGGGCAGACGTTGTAGTGCCATTTCCAAATCGGCCTGCAGCTCCAAAGTGATGGGGCTCATCGGCAGACGAAGTTTGTCAGACTTGATGAGGCCCTGCCGAGCAAGCAGCCATTTTAGAGGCGAAGGATTGGATTCCCGAAATAACAGCTGAATGAAAGGAACCAGAAGGTTAAACGTATCTTTAGCTGCACGAATATCACCTTGACGGTGAAGGTTGATAACATCGATATACAGCTGTGTATTCACATTGGCTGACGCCAATATACCTCCCGTCTCTCCTTGACTCAACATCGCGTAAAAATAAGGGTCATCCCCGCATAGAACAGGCTTGGTACCGTAACGTGTCAACTCTGAAATCAGCTCCATACCGCCAGTGCTGTCCTTTAATCCGATGACTCCATTTAAATCCATGATCGTTCTGGCCGTCTTCGTGGTTAGTCGAACCCCGGTACGGGAAGGGATCTCATATACGATGATGGGGACTCCGACTTGAGAAACCCTCCGAAAGTGCTCAATGATTCCCTCCTGTGAGGGCTTATTATAATAAGGAATGACGACAAGCACTGCTTCTGCCCCCAATTGCCCTGCCCATTCTGTCCGTTTTATTGTCGAAGCCGTGTCATTCGTTCCTGTTCCTATAATAAGGGGGACGTTCCTATTGTTCTCCAGCATGATTTCTTTGGTCCACTGAACGAGCCGCTCTACCTCTTCCCAGGATACCGTCGGCGACTCCCCGGTAGTACCGTTGATGACCAGACCTTGAATGTCGTAGGTTAAAAGCTTGCTCAAATAGTTCCGATAAGATTCCGAATCCAGCTCATCGTTGGGTAGGAAGGGGGTTACAACCGGCAGGAAAAGACCTCTTAAATCTTGCTCCATTAACATAAAATAACCTCCCGTTATGGTTTGATGCATTTAATTTATCATAGCGGAAGCCATTACTGTTAGCTATAATAAGTGATGAGCATTATCAATATTATTAATGAGGTGGGCGAATGGATCTCGTATATCTTCAAACCTTCCGGGAGGTCGCCTTGCGCCAAAGTTTCACCCGGGCTGCCGAGGAACTCGGTTACGCGCAATCAAGTGTTACCATACAGATTCAGAAATTAGAGAAAGCATATGGCGTACAATTATTTGAAAGGTACAGCAAAGGTTTGAGGCTTACTTCCGCGGGAGAGGAATTATTAAAGATCACGGTTCAAATGCTGGATCTTTATCAATTGTCCAAGGAAAAGCTTGCTTTGCAAGGCGGGGGGACTCTTTCGATTGGGGCAATTGATTCGATAGCCTCTTATTATCTACCACCCCTTATCCAACAGATTCGCAGCAAATATACTGACCTTAACATTCGATTGCAGCCTGAACGCGAAGACCGCATTCTTGAGAAAGTCAGAGAAGGCGAATTGGATATTGGACTAATTCTTGAAAGTAAACCATCCGATCCGACTCTGCAATGGTTAACAATTAGGGAAGAGCCTTTAGTGTTGATTGCTAAACCGGATCATCCCTTATCTCAGCTTAATCATGCAGAGCTGGACCAATTAAATGATTATGAATGGATTATGGCAGAAGAAAGCTGCAATTATCGTATGATGCTGGAAAAGGTTCTGCGATCCCGAAGGATTCCTTATCGGGTCGGCTTGGAAATAGGAAACCCCGAAGCAATCAAAAGATGCGTAAGAGCTGGCACAGGAATCGCTCTTCTGCCGAAAATGGTGGCGGAGGAGGAGATACGAAGAGGAGAGCTGCTCGTTCTTCCGTTTGCGCATTCCGACCTTCGATTGGATTTGCAATTGGTTATGCACCCGAAGAAATGGATCTCCCGTTCGTTAAAGGAATTTATTGAAATTGTAAAATTGAGTGCAAAGTGCTGTTGAAGTCATGTTGATCTTCTTTATAGTTGTCCGTATATTTGTTGTACATTCTGACCCCGACAGCCTGATGTTCGGGTATAATAACACAGTGGCAGCCAGCAGCGCCTGTGGCATAATACCAATCCTGCTGGTAATACCAGCCCAGAATTCGTTTCTCCGGGATTTCATCGGCTCTTAATGATTCATACAGCTTAAAAACCTCTACGGGCAACAGCTGCGAGCCGTTTATACGGCCTTGTTGGACATGCAGGTAACCCCAGTATGCCAAGTCTCTGGTACTTGTATACAGATTGCGCTCATGCCCTTCGTCTGATTCGATCCGGACAGAAGCGTAGCCGTCGCCTGCCTGAAAGTCGCAAACCAGACTTTCTTTTGGAGCCGTGGCCCATTCCGTATGCGATAATCCCAACGGGTTGAGAACTTTACCGGTTATCAGTTGGGCAATGTTTTGTCCGGTAATCTGTTTAATTAGCTTGCAAACGAGTTCTTCGCGCTCGATTTTAGGATCGCCGAAATATTTGGCGCCTGTCTTTGTCGCTAAATCGCGAAGTGTGATACCGGCTAACTCCTCTTGCGGAAGATCATCCATATAGTTATGTAACGGCTTGTCCAAGTCCAAATTGCCTTCGATCACCGCAATTGCAGTCGCCAAGCCGATGTACGTTTTTCTAGTCGAGTAGATATTAAACAGAGAGTCTGCTGAAACGCTGCGCGCCCCCGATTTGAAATGGTGCGACCCGGCATACCATTCTGTCACGATTTTACCGTTCTGAATGACGATCAGTGAAGCGGCTGAAGAGCCTGCTTCTTGTTGCATGCGCTGTACATGGTCCAGTAAGGGTTGAAATTGTTTATCGTTCATTTCTTCAGGCAGTTTCATTTGCAGCCTCCAACGTTCAACAAAATTCTTCTCTCATCATTATTCGATAGTTATGCCGGATTTACCTTCCTATATTTACCTATTCTTTGATTTGATTGGTTCGGGAGTTGATGACAATGATCAAAATTGGTGTGGATGCTGGCGGTACGCTGATCAAAGCCGCGTATATGAAGGATGCTTCAATCGAATATAAAACGTTCTCCGTTTCCCAGTTGGCCCTTGCGGCGGAATGGATCAATCAATTTCCTCATGCGAGGATTTGTGTGACCGGCGGTAAAGCCATGCTGTTAAAAGCGTTAACGGATCCTGCCGCCCCGGAAATGGTGGAATTCGAAGCCACATATCAAGGTGCGCGTTATCTTCTGGACAAGGAGGGACTTGCAGAGGAATCACATATTTTGACCAATGTCGGCACGGGAACTTCCATTCATTACTTAGGCAACGGTAAGCAGCATCGGGTTGGCGGAACGGGAGTCGGGGGCGGAACGATCATGGGGCTGTCTCAATTGCTGACGGGACTGACAGATTTTGACGAGATCGTTCGGCTGGCAGCCCTGGGTGATCGGGACCGGATAGACTTGAAGGTAAGCCACATCTATGAAGGGCGTACACCGCCCATTTCAGGGGATTTGACGGCCAGCAATTTTGGCAGACTTTCCGCGTTGGCATCGTCGGATTCCATATCCAAAGAAGAACTGCTTGCTTCCGTGATCGGGCTGGTTGGGGAAACGGTGGCGACGGCTAGCGTTCTGGCAGCGGCACAGTTCAATCTTTCGTCGATCCTATTTATCGGTTCGTCCTTCAATCATAACGATCCCCTCAAAAGATCGGTGGAAGGCTATACCCGGCTGCGTGGGGCCGAGCCTCTTTTTATCGGCAAAGGCGAGTACTGTGGAGCGATTGGCGCTCTGCTGAATCTGTAGGCCATGAAGGAGATCGTAGGGCTCCCGGTTATTTTGGCATAGGCCTCCATGCAGCGATAGGGCGATTTCTCTACATTGTAATGATAAATCCCGTTTTCTTTCCTTTCACAAATCCGGCTTTCTCATAAAATTGATGGATTTCTTCTCTATGGGAGCCAGTCATCAGCATAAGCTTGTAGCAATTTTTCTTTCTGGCGATCTCTTTGGCTTCTTCCAGAGCCATACGGCCGAATCCGTTCTGTCTGTATTTCTCATGGGTAATGACATTTTCGATCAAACCATAGGGTCTTGCATGGCGGGTCAGGTTTTTCACAATAACGAGGACGCAGGAGGAGACAATGACCTCTTTATATTTCACGACAATGATATTCATATTCCGGTCATTCAGAATATCTTGCCAATGTTTGTATAATTCATCATTTCTGGCGAGCTCCGGATCGCCGGGCTGGAGAAATTTATAAAGCAGCAAAAGGTCTTCTAATTCATCTTCCCGAATTAATCTGCTTGTTGCGTTCAATATCACACACCTGCTTTCCGCGGCATCTCATTCCAACCAAACCTGATAGCAGTCTCATCTGCAACGTTGCATTATAGTGTTGGAATTTCTTCCATTATCGTACACGATTTACCTTTATGATGACAGGTGAAATATTACACTTGCGGCAAGTTTCACCAAGGACGTACACTACTAATAAATCGTCATTCCCCGGAAGGTGACAAAACGATGAATGAACAGCTGATTACGCATTTACCACGCTGGCTGGAAGCAAGCCGCGCCCACGCCCATGAGGGCAAGGTGGCCGCTTATATACCGGAGCTGGCCAAAGCGCCAGGCAATGCTTTGGGCATTTCCATCATGGGGAAGACCGGTGAAACGGTCGCAGCTGGCGACACTTCTCTGATGTTCACGATGCAGAGTATTTCCAAAATATTCACCTTAATGCTCGCGCTTGTGGATAATGGAGAGGACGGCGTATTCGCCAAGGTCGGCATGGAGCCCACGGGCGATGACTTTAATTCCATGCTGAAGCTGGAGCTTGTCGAGCCTGGCAAGCCGTTCAACCCGCTTATTAATGCGGGGGCCATTGCGGTTACTTCGCTTATTCATGGCTCATCTCCTGCGGAAAAATCGGGGCGTGTCCTCCGTTATTTCCAAGACATCGCAGGGGGAGCCCCGCTTGCCATTAATGAAGAGGTTTACCGCTCCGAATCGGCAACGGCTCACCGCAATCGGTCGCTCGCTTATTTTCTCAAGGACAATGAGGTGCTTGGCGAGGAAATCGATGTCGAGGATGTATTGAGCGTGTATTTTCAGCATTGCTCGATAGAGATCAATGTCGAGCAGCTTTCGCGAATGGCGCTTGTTCTTGCGTTCAACGGGACTGACCCGATCACAGGCCGGGAGCATATCCCGAGGCGGTACGTACAGATCGCCAAAACCTTCATGTTGATGTGCGGCATGTACAACGCATCGGGCGAATTCGCGATTCGCGCCGGAATACCAGCCAAGAGCGGCGTCTCAGGCGGTATCCTTGCCATGGTTCCCGGCATCTACGGTATCGGAGTTGTTGGCCCGGCTTTAGGCGCCAAAGGCAACAGCACAGCCGGGGTTCACCTGCTGGAAACGTTGTCCGGACAATTGGAGTGGAGCATGATGTAGCCTGGTGTCGGCGCCTTTATCCACGGAAAACGGACTGTTGATAAGGGCGCGGGGCATAAAGAACCGCAGCCGCGGAATGATCACGCGGCTGCGGTTCTTTCATTCCCCGGTCGCGGGGGACGTTATTTCACTACTTGCCGGCAGCGGGTTTAAGGCTTGGACGGCAATTTATTCGCTTGGCGTATCAGCGAGAAATACTGATCGGCCAGAACGGATTTATACTCAGGTCCCATGGAATCGGAGATCGCGGCGACATCTGTCGGCGTCATGCTCCAGGCGAGAAGTCCCAGGGATACGAATAGGGGCGATTTGCCGTCCCATTTCGCTTTGGCTTCAGCCAGAATCCGCTGTCCGTCCTGGATCGTGCTGATGCCCTGAATGGTCGATACCGGGAGATTGCCGTTTACGATTTCCACGCCATGGCGGTCCTCCCAGCTCAGAAACAGTCCATTTGGATGATAATTTTTCTGGTACGCTTCGGCTACGGATTTGCTGAGCGGCACATTCTCGCTGTCGACCCGGTTAAGTACATATGGAGTCGTCATGCCGCTTTTCTTCAAATAAGAATACGACTGCTTCAGGAAAGCCGGCAGAGTAGACTCGGGCCACGCCGCCGGGTAGAAATATCCCGCTCCAGATGGGCCGGAAATCAGCTGGTCGTTCTTCGTTGCCGTCTTGTTGTAATAGTCCAGGATGGCAGGTGCCCCGTCGATCAGCAGGGGGCTTGACGTCCAGTTGATCGGTACCTTGCCGCGGCCCGGATCATCCCATAAAATCCGCATGCGATGCTGATTATATTGGAAATTGTCACCTTCGCTGAACGTATAGGTGACATAGATTTTGTTCTCCAGCTTCGTGTCCGGCGTCTTTCCGTCAGGGGGCGAGGACTTCGACTTGGTTCCGGAGAATACGGTCAGATTGCTGAACCAGTCCGCGGCCAGCACATAAACGCTGTGGTTGGACGTAATTTCTACCGAGCTGAATTCGCCTTCGACATCATTGCTGAACCAGCCCAGATAAGGAGTTCCGGGGCTGACATCCGACAGTATTTTCTCGAACAAGGCCTTCTGCTCCGGAATATTGGAATCCAGCCAGAATACCATCGCCTTGTTGGCTACCGCATAATCGCGGAGATAGCCGTAAGGCTCTTTCTGCTGCGAGGATGGTGGCGCTTCGCTCCCGGCATAAACCTTGAATTGATTCCACATATCTACAGAAGCTGTCAATTGGCCGGTACGAGCGGGAACGGCGAATTTATAAACAAAGTAACGGCCATTATCGGCGAAACGATGCCCTTCATTGCCCGCAGACACTTGAGAGCTCTGGGCATCGTAGAGGAATGGCTCCTCTTCCGGTTTGCCGGGAATGAACTGGGCGATGACTTGATCATCGGCTTTTACGGTCACCTGATGCACAGCCGCCCCCCACCCATCCTGCGGATAAGCATCTTCGAAACGCAGATAAACAGCATCCTCGCCGGTAAAAGAAGAAAGATCCAAATCATAGGCTTTGCGGTTGCCGGCGTCGCGTTCCTGGGTCGTATCTTCGGCCACCACCTTGAACGATGCTGGAAGACCCGGCGGCAGCGGGACCGATGTATCCGGACTTAAACCAACCAGCATACGGTGGGTTGTCTGTTTCCACAAGTTCTCATATTGCCAGTTGTAGGCATCCAGGCGGTCCTTGAATTTGCCTTTCAGATCATCCAATACCTTCAGATTGTACGGGGCAGCAGTCAATTTCGAGGCGAGCCCGGGACTGGCGACAACCGCGTTTTTCAATCCGGCAAGCGTCGTGGCGACATTAATACTGTCCGGCACGTTGGGATCATATACGATAATGCCCTGGATTTCATTTTTAAATTTGAGCATGATATCCCAGTAATTATCACGTACTTTGTAAGGAACATCGAGGTCATTGAGCCAGGTGAACTTGCCTTCTTCCTTGTTCTCCAGCAGATAAATGCGGGGCTCCGCCCGGTTTACGATGCCCTGCAGGGTAGCCATCAGAATCTTGATGTCTCCAGGAGCGCCGTATACATCGGCAACCTCCAGCTGCTTCAGCTTCGCAAAAGATGGAAGCGCTTGCGAATTCGGCCAGTTAATTGAACCGGAACCGGCGGCGGGCGGCTTGGCCGACGATTCAGCAGATACGGCAAAAGACATGGTAAATACACAGGCCAAAGCAAGGCTTGCGCTGATTAGCTTTCGAAACATGAATGAAACACCTCGACTTTCTGGATTTTGGTAAATCGTGAAATGAAAGAGAGTCAACGTATGCCGCGAATGCGGATTGAAACGGTCTTAACGGGTCGTTATTCATCTCCTTTAATTTTCTGACATAATATATATTTAATATATTGTACTTATTTTTATCAAGTCATTCGACAAAACTTGTCATGAAAAAAGCCTGATTTCCGTTCAATTAGTTCAAATGAAGGAAGGGAAAAGACAATTTATGCCAAAAACCGCCCGATATAGACCTAGTTTTCCCGACTCCCGGCAGTTGCGTAATAACATTTTAGGATATATTATATATTACAAATATCTAGAGATTGGTGATTGCGATGAACACGACGGATCGAGTGCCGCTTTATCAGAAAGTCCAGGAGTATATCCGGGAGCTTATTGATTCAGAAGGGTTGAAAACAGGGGATCGTATTCCGACGGAAAAGGTGCTGATGGAACGATTCAATGTCAGCAAGATTACGGTAGTCAATGCTTTATCGGGCCTTGCGAACGAGAAGATTATCAACCGCGTGCCTGGAAGAGGCAGCTTTGTCAGCGACAGGGAGCTGCTGATCCAGCCGGAGGCTGTTGCCGCGCCAGATATTACAGTTACGGTGCCCAAGGAACCCGGGACGGGTCTGCGGACGCGTATCATTGGTCTGGTGATGCCTTCCATTGACGATTATTTTGCCACCCGTCTGATCGAGGGCATCCAGCATGCGCTTAGCGAGCAGAACTACCGGACGATGATACTCCTCTCCGACGGCCAGCTTGAAAAAGAGAAGGAAGCGATCAAGACGCTTAAGGAAATCGGCGTCGAAGGGATGCTGATTTTTCCCGTTGACGAGGAGCATTATAACGAGGAGATTATCGGCATGAAATTCAGCGGTTTTCCTTTTGTCCTGGTAGACCGCTACCTGCCAGGCGTAGAGACCAACTATATTGCCGCCGACGGCAGAATGGGGACCAGTCTGGCCGTGGATTATCTATGGGAACTGGGTCACCGGGAAATCGCCATCTGCTCGGATTCGCCGCTTGCGACCATTACGGTTCAGGAACGAATAGAGGGCTATATGAATGCGCTGAAAAACAAGGGAGCTCTCATTAATCCGGCCCATATGATTACCGATTTCCGCGTGGGAAACCTGAAGGACGCGGAAACGCACCCGCTGTTCCGGTATATCCGCAACAAGATGGCTACAGCCTATATTTCCCTCAATGGAATACTCGGCGTGCAGATCTATCAGATGGCCCAGCAAGCCGGGCTCAGCATACCGGGAGACCTGTCGATTGTAAGCTTCGATGATCCCACGGCGATCGTCGAGGAATTCAGCACATTTACGCATATCAAACAATTTGAGAACGACATGGGCTACCGTGCTGCGGATAAGCTGCTCGAAATCATTCGCGCCGGCGAGGGCCGCATCGGAAAATACAGCAAGACGTTAATAGAACCGGAGCTGGTTATCCGGCAAACGACAGGACCGCTGGTAACTTCACATCCGGCAAAGCGGTAACCTTATAGCTTATGGTCATGTGTAAAAAGCCCCTTCCCGGGACGCGGGAAGGGGCTTTTTTGTGCGGCTTGCCGGCTGTACGGGATCAGGCCAGATCATTATTCCGGAAAACAGCGCATTTTCGCCCGCAATTCTTATATTCTTGTAAGCGGTTGAATTCTAAAATAAAATTTATTTAAGTATATATTGAATATATACAATATTTATATTATATTAAAACGGAGAAGTTCATTCCGGTTATTTTAGGAAGCCGGCAGTTCCAATAAAGAAAGTCCATCAAGATTACGCCTAAGGAGGCTCAATATGCCGTACGAAACAATAAAACCCAAATCCTTGAAAGGCATGCTGGATCAGCTGCAGGCTCATATTTATGAACCCGTTTCCAATTTGCAGGTCAGCGCCTGGGTGACGCCGGAGCCTGTCGCATATGCGGAGCGCATGTCGGGAACCAAAGTAGAACTTGCGCATGGCGACCGTTGGGGAAACCTGTGGGATTGCGCGTGGTTTCATTTTACCGGTCAAGTGCCGGATCATGCCAAGGGGGCCAAGGTGGTCCTGCTCATCGATGTGAATGGAGAGCTGTGTCTGGTCGATGAGGAAGGCTCGCCGGTACAGGGGCTCACGAACATTAATTCGGAATTTGATTTCGAACTGGGTCTTCCAGGCAAACGGGTGGTACACATCAGTCCGGACGCTGCGGGCTCGGAAACCATAGATATTTGGGCTGATGCCGGCTGCAACGATTTGTTCGGCCGTTACCGCAGCGGCACTCTGAAAGAAGCGGTTGTTGCGATTTGCCGCGAAGAAGTCCGCAAGCTTTACTACGATGCGGAAGTGCTGCTTGAAATGGCGGAGCTGCTGCCCGCAGGGTCTGCCCGCAAGGAACGTATACTGCGCGTGCTGTATGATGTTTCACTGATTCTGACCGAGCTGACGGATGAGCGTATTGCCAAAGCGAGCGGCCTGCTCGGCGAGCAGCTTGCCAAGCGGGGCGGCGATCCCGTGATGACTGTGAGCGCGGTCGGTCATGCGCATATCGATCTGGCCTGGTTGTGGCCGATCCGCGAGACCATCCGCAAGGGAGCGAGAACGTTCTCCACGGCGCTGCGGATGATGGAGCAGTATCCGGATTATATTTTCGGAGCCAGCCAGCCTCAGCTGTACGATTGGATGAAACAGCATTATCCGAAGCTGTATTCGCAAATCAAGGAGCGGGTCAAGGAAGGACGCTGGGAGCCGCAGGGCGCGATGTGGGTGGAATCCGATACGAATGTGCCAAGCGGCGAGTCGCTTGTCCGGCAGATTCTGTACGGCAAACGCTATTTCATGGAAGAGTTCGGCCAGGAAATGAAAACGCTCTGGATGCCGGATGTGTTCGGCTATACCGCTGCGCTGCCGCAGATTCTGAAGAAATCAGGCGTAGATTCGATGATGACGCAGAAGCTGTCCTGGAGCGTATACAATCGTCATCCTCATCACACCTATATGTGGGAAGGCATCGACGGTTCCCGGGTATTGACGCATATGCCGCCGGAAGATACCTACAACAGCCCGGCAGCGCCGCGCTCCATTATCAAGGCCGAAGCTGAATACCTGGACAAAAACATTTCCGACAACTGCCTGATGCTGTTCGGCATCGGCGACGGCGGCGGCGGACCTGGTGAAGAGCATCTGGAGCGATTATCGCGGGAAAGCAATCTGCTGGGATTAAGTCCTGTCGTCCAGGAAAGTTCCGCGAAATTTTTCGAGAAGCTCAGCGAAGGTTCCGAGCGGTATCAAACCTGGAGTGGCGAGCTTTATCTGGAGAAGCATCAAGGTACGCTGACCAGCCAGGGCCGCAACAAATGGTATAACCGCAAGCTGGAGAAGGCGCTGCGCGAACTGGAATTTGCTACGGTATTGACGGAGCTCGGCGGCCATCATTCCGCTCCGTCGGCTGAGCTGGAGGAAATCTGGAAAGAAGTTCTGCTTTACCAGTTCCATGATATTCTTCCGGGTTCTTCAATCAAACGGGTGTATGATGAATCGCTCGAACGCTACGCGCTGCTGCTTGAGCGTGTGGAGAAGCTGATAGCCGACGCATACGGAGCGGTTACGGCAGGCATTTCCGGAACGGAAGCATCCGGAGCTTCGGCGATATTCAACTCGCTTCCGTGGGAGCGGGATGAGTGGGTGAAGCTGGATGGCAAATGGGCGCGCGTAACGGTGCCTGCAATGGGCTATGCGCTCACGGAAGCTGGCGGGGACGCTTATACAGCCGATGCGGGCAAGCTGCGTACCTCGGCCGAGGAATATCTGGTTGAGAATGATCTGATTGCAGTAAAAATCGGTGAAGACGGTACGATTGTTTCCATCTGGGACAAAGAGCATGGACGTGAAGTGGTTGCCGAAGGGCAGCGTGCAAATGACCTGCGCATCTATCACGATGATGGCGATGCCTGGGATTTTCGCCAGGATTACCGCCAAACCGGCGGGGCGCAGCCGCAGCTTGAAGAAACGAAGGCCTTTACCGATGGGCCGACTGCAGGGTTGATCCTGACCTATCGGTACGGACAATCCACGTTGACGCAGAAGCTGGTGCTCACTGACGGCAGCCGCCGGATTGATTTTGTCACCAAGGTGGACTGGAAGGAATCCGGACGGATGCTCCGCACGTCATTCCCTGTCGCGGTCCGCTCGGATAGCGTCAGCTGCGAGATTCAGTTCGGCTATTTGAAACGTCAGACGCACCGCAACACGATGTGGGATTATGCCAAAGACGAGATATGCGCCCATCACTGGGTCGATCTTTCCGAAGCGGATTACGGCGTGGCGCTGCTCAATGACAGCAAATACGGCTATAGCGCGGCAGGGAGCATTCTGGATTTGAATCTGCTTCGCAGCCCGTCCTCTCCCGACCCGGAAGCGGACCGTGCTGTGCATGAATTCACCTACTCGCTTTATCCGCACCAGGGCAATCATGTCCAGGCGGAGGTTTACAAACGCGGGTATGAATTGAATATTCCAATGCGGACGGCGGCGTTGCCGCAAGGGCCGAGCGGACAGCCGAAGCTTGCTGCCGGATCGTCGCTGCTCCAAGTGGATCATCCCAATGTGATGATCGAAACGGTCAAGCAGGCAGAGGATGGCAAAGGCATTATCGTACGCATGTACGAAACGGCAGGCACCAGGCTGAAGGCCGGATTGTCAGCCGGCTTTGCATTCACGGAAGCCTGGTCGACGGATTTAATGGAAGAGAAAAGCGAGCAGCTTCAACCCGAGGACGGCAAGCTCACCCTTTCTTTTGTCCCGTTTGAAATTAAGACGATCCGTCTGAACTAACGATAAGCGGGTTTCATAAACCGCCAGTAAACATCCCGTTTACGGATACGGGGGGGCGGATAGACAAGGGCGATGCAGCACGTGCATGACCCGTTGTCCGTCCCCTCCCATTCCAAGAAGGAGGCTGCAACGATGAAGGAATCCCTGCTGGGGAAACGAATTTGGCGCCATAAAATATTTTATCTATTCATGCTGCCTGGCATAGTCTGGTTTTTTCTTTTCTCCTACGTTCCGCTTTTCGGTATCCAGGTCGCATTCCGCGACTTTAAGTTCTCGGGAGGATTTACGGGCAGTCCTTGGGCAGGTCTGAAATATTTCCGTCAGTTCTTTGATTATTACCAATCTTTTGAGCTTATCCGCAACACGGTCGTGATCAGCTGCCTGAAGTTGTTTGTCGGGTTTTCCATGCCGATTATACTGGCCCTGCTTCTCAATGAAGTGCGCAACGTTAAATTTCGCAAAACTGTGCAAACGCTCTCTTATCTTCCGTACTTCGTTTCCTGGATCGTTGTTGTTACGCTGATGCAGCGGATTTTCTCCGTATACGGAGGGCCGCTCAACGATTTGATCGCCTCTTGGGGATTTGAACGCATTCAGTTTCTCTATAATACATCCTGGTTTTATCAAATGATTGTAGGCTCGGATATATGGAAAAACATTGGATGGAACTCCATCATCTATATAGCCGCCATTGCCGGGATTGACCAGCAACAGTATGAAGCAGCCAAGATAGACGGAGCGAACCGTTTCCGCCAGATCTGGCATGTCACTCTGCCAGGTATCCGAAACATCGCAGTTATTCTGTTCATTCTTGCTATAGGTAGTCTGATGAGCGCAGGTTTTGAGCAGCTGTTATTACTTAACGGACCTGCAACCGCTTCCGTGGGAAGCGTACTGGATGTCCATGTCATTAACGCTGGTCTACGGGAAGGCCGATTAAGTTATGCGGCGGCTGTCGGTCTGTTCCAGAGTTTAATAGCGCTTATCCTGATCCTGACGGTCAACCGGGTTGCCAAAAAGGTCAGCGATGTATCCCTGTTCTAAAGGAGTGATCCCATGTGAAGAAACGTCAAATTTCCGTATTTAATGTGCTGAATTATATCATCCTGTCGTTGTTTGGCCTGGCGATGATATATCCATTTATTTATATTCTGGTCTATTCGCTTAATGATGGCAAAGATTCCATGCTCGGGGCCTTGTACTTCTATCCGCGCAAGTTTACCTTGCATAATTACGCGGAGGTTTTTGACAACGCCCGTATCTGGAAAGCTTATCAAATTACGATTGCGCGAACACTGCTCGGAACGTTCCTGCATGTTACTCTTTCGACGCTAATGGCTTATGCCTTATCCAAGAAAACACTGCCGGGCCGGACCTTCTTTACCTTTTATATTTTCCTGCCGACGATCTTCAGCGCAGGATTTATCCCTTACTTCATCACCTTGCAGAAGCTGCATCTGGTCAACTCCTTCTGGGTGTATGTCATACCGTTTCTGTTCAACTTTATGCACATCATTATTATCCGCACATTTCTTCAGGGTATTCCCGAAGAGCTGGAGGAGTCGGCGTATATTGACGGCTATGGGGATTTTCGAATCTTCCTCAAAATCATATTGCCGCTATCCGGGCCGGTATTGGCCACGATCTCCCTGTTTATCGGGGTTCAGCACTGGAACGACTGGTTTTCCGGAACCTATTATGTGTCGGATAAGGATTTGATTCCGGTTCAGACGCTGCTGCAGCAAATGCTGAGCGAGGCGGAGGCACTCTCGTCCTCCATGCAGCGGGCGGCACAGCAGGGCGGCCAGACGACCAATGTAAACATGTCGGGCGCTACACCGGAGTCGATGCGGATGGCCCTTCTGGTTATTACCGTATTTCCGATTTTGTGCGTGTATCCGTTCCTCCAGCGTTATTTTGTCAAAGGCGTCATGATTGGTTCTGTCAAAGGCTAGGGTAAAGGTTTCCTTTCGGCGAAAATGCCGATATAACGGAACTTTATCATATATTAATTTCATCAAATCGGGAGGTTAGTTCAATGGAGAAAAAGGGAAAGAAGGGCGTTCGCGCCTTACTTGCGGTCACATTAATTGGGGGCTTGCTGGCTGGTTGCGGCAACAATGACAACAACGGCGGCAGTGGCGGTAACGATGGAGATTCAGGTTCGAATGGCGGTGGCTCCGGGGACAAACCGGTAACGCTTAAAATTCTCCACAACTGGAACGGATCGACTGGCGGTGATGTCGATATGACGCCGGTGGCGAAGCAAATTAAAGAGAAAACAGGCGTCACGGTAGAGTTTGAATACACGGTCGGCAGTGAGGTCGAGAAGGTCAATACGATCTTCGCGACACAGAACTTGCCGGATATCTATACAGGACCGGCATGGGGGAACGAGCTGGACGGCATCATTAAAGCGGCCAAAGAAGATCAGTTGGTCGACCTGACCGACAAGCTGGACAAATATCCGAATCTGGCGAAAGCGGTTGCCAAAGAAAATGTCCCGCCTGCTCTGTATGAGAAGGCAATCGATGCTTATGACGGCAAAAAGTTCCTGATGTATCAGAACCACCCGGCAACCGACGAGGATGCAATGGACTGGTTATACGGATTTTATGTGCGTAAGGATATTGCCGAAAAAATCGGCGTAGACCCGCAATCAGTAAAAACAAAAGACGATCTTTATAACTTCCTCAAAAAAATCAAGGACGCAAACCTGAACGAGAACGGCATGCCGGTCATTCCGCTGGGCGGATTCCATGGCGGCTGGGCTGTTAACATTGCCGATACGATGTTCTACGGAACAACGTATATCGACAAGGGAGACGGCACGCTTGAGCATAATATCTTCACCAAAGCTTATGAGGAATACACGCTGTTCTACCGCAAGCTGATTTCCGAAGGCCTGCTGGATTCCGAAGCCTTCACGCAAACGGATCCGATCGCCAATGAAAAAATCAAGCAAGGGCGCATTGCCGTTCTGGCCGCTCACTATCCGGCAATTCTCGATGCTTCCAAAGATTATGTAAAAGCGAACCCGGGTACAGACTATGTGCCGGTTGGGCCGTTTGAGCGTGCGGGAGCAGATGCCAGCCGTCCGGCTGATCTGGCTATCCAAGGCAATAACGTGACTGTTATTACCAAAGCCACCAAAAATGTGGATGCAGCGTTGAAACTCTTGGATTACCTGGCTTCCGACGAAGGCTTCCTGCTTGTGCGTTATGGCGTAAAAGGCGTTCACTGGGATGAAGTGGATGGCAAGCCGGTAGCCAAGCAAGAGTGGTTCGATAAATTTACTGCAGATACAACGGGCAAGATGAAGAAGAATGAAGGAATTGGCATCGGATTTGAAGCTCTGACGGGTATGGACCGCATCAATTCTGTTGGCGGCGGCGATATCTGGGCTGACCAGGATCGCCTGGCGGCTGTGGATAATGCACGTAAAATTCTTCGTCCTAATGGCATTAGTGTAATCTCGGCCTTCAATCCAGGAGATGTTATGACGAAATCGCCACAGTATGAAGGTCTGAAACCGGCGTTTGACCAAATCAGCGATGTTTGGAAAGAAGCGATCTTCGCCAAAACCGACGATGGCGCATTGAAGAGTATTAATGCTCTGCGGGAACAACTGAAAAAATCAGGCTATGATGATGCTATTAAATATGTAAACGAGAATCTGCAAGGCAAGGAAGTTGTGAAGGTGCAAATGCCTAACTAACACTACTCTCAAGCTGAAGAACTCGGCGCTTTGCTCGCGGAGCATGGGCGCCGGGTTCTTTGTTATTATCGGATCGTAAGGACTCGCCGCTGTTGGATGAAGCTATTATTTCTTTTCGAGAAGTCGATAGAGGAGGTTTTTGTATGAGCCGAAAAATGAAAGCAAGCCCCGAATGGACCGGATTTCAGGAATCCCGTCCGTACGGGACAAAATATGACTTGCGTACAGACTTTGTCATGGTTTATGGAATATCCGATGACCTGCCCGGAAGAATCGAAGGCTGGAAGAAGGCCGGTTACACCATTCATCTGATGACGGGCGTCTCATGGGGAGAGTACCAGGATTATCTGTACGGCAAGTATGACGGGCGCAATCACTGGGATGAAGCCCAGGCGGAGCGCGGCGGCACGCATCTGCTTCACGGCAAAGATGTGCCCTATATGGTGCCGACTATTTCATTCGCCGAATATTTGGCCAGCCATATCAAGAAAGCCATTGACTGCGGCGTGGAAGCGATTCATATGGAGGAGCCCGAATTCTGGGCGGCGGGCGGCTATTCCGAGGCCTTCAAGCGGGAGTGGCTCAATGCCTACGGGGAGGAATGGATTCCGCCGCATTCCTCGCCCGATGCCCAATATCGCGCATCGAAGCTGAAAGCTGCGATGTATTACCGGGCGCTGGACCGGATTTGCAGCCAGATGAAGGAATACTCGCTCGTCACCTATGGCCGGACGGTGCGTTTCTATGTGCCGACCCATAGCCTGATTAACTATACCCAGTGGCGTATTGTCAGTCCCGAAGCGCTGCTGGTGTCCATGCCGTCCTGTGACGGTTTTATCGCCCAGATCTGGACCGGAACCGCGCGGACGCCGAATGTGTACCAGGGTGTCCGCCGTGAGCGCACCTTTGAAACGGCTTATCTGGAATATGGCATTATGCAGGAGCTGACCCGTGGCACGGGCCGGGAAATGTGGTTCCTGCATGACCCTATTGAGGATAATCCCCGCTACAGCTGGAGCGATTACCGGAAGAACTATTTTTCAACCGTCGTCGCTTCCCTGCTGCATCCGGATGTCAGCCAATATGAAGTATGCCCTTGGCCGCGCCGGGTGTTCGAAGGCAGCTATCCGACCGAAGACGGCACGGGCAAGGAAACGATACCGGGCGATTATGCGACGGTCCTGCTGACTGTAATGAGCGTGCTGCGCGATATGCACAATCACGAAGAAGCCGAGGCGGGCGATGTGTATACTTCCGGAGTCGGATTATGTCTGGCAAATTCAGCGATGTATCAGCGTGGTGAAGTTCTTGCACCTGGCGAGGACGAAACGGCCGTCTTCAAATATGACGGCACGACAACAGCCGATCTGCTGTCGCCGTCCCAGCAGGAGCTGCTGGACTGGTCATCGTTCTATGGACTTGCACTGCCGCTTGTGAAGGACGGGATTCCGCTGCGTCCGGTACAGCTGGACAACATTCTCACATTCCCCGGCTACCTGGAGGATTACCGGGTGCTGCTGCTCAGCTATGAATTCATGAAGCCCGAGCATCCCGGCATTCATCAGGCGCTCGGGCAGTGGGTAAGGGAAGGCGGGGTGCTGATCTATGTCGGAGATGGCTCCGATCCTTTCCACGGTGTTCAGGAATGGTGGAACAACGCAGTGAGCCGAAAGCGGTATGACCGTCCGGAGGAGCATCTATTTGAATCCATGGGGCTTGGACGCAATCCGCAGGAAGGGGAATATCACGTTGGAGACGGTGCGGTTCTGGTTCAGCTGACCGATCCGGCTGCTCTGTCCCGTTCCGAGGCGGGCGCGAAGCAGGTCCAGTCGAATGTGCGCCGCGCCCTGGCGATCCGCGGGGAAGAAGGACAATACAAGGAAAGAGGGCATCTGCAAATCAGACGCGGCCCTTATCTGATTGCCCACGGACTCGATGAGACGCAAACGCCGCACAATGTCCGGTTTGAAGGCCGCTTCATCGACTTGTTTGAAGCGGAGCTGCCGGTGCTGCAGCAGGTTGAGCTGAAGCCGGGCGATGACCGTCTGCTTTATGATTTAAGCTGGACCGGGCAAAGCGAAGGCGATGCGGCTATTCTGATCAGCTCGTCGCGAATCAGAGAAGAGCGGCTGGAAGCCTCGCGGTTCTCCTTCTTCTCGGAATCGCCGTCCGATATGACCGTCAGTACGCGGATGCGGCTGGCCCAAGAGCCGAAGCAGGCCACAGCCGGAGGCCAGCCGGCCGAGTGGAGCTACGACGCGGACTCCGGCACTGTGCTGCTGCGCTATGCGGGCAGCCCGGAAGGCATCGAAGTGACAGTGGAATGGTAGCTCGATTGGATAAGTAAAACACAAGCCGTATGAACGCAATGTTCATACGGCTTGTGTTTTTATTGGCGATGGCCATTCGGCTATGACTGCCGAATAGCGGGCTGAGCTCGAAGCAGGAAAAACCGTGCAGCAGCGCCGAAATAGGCGGCTTGCGTGCTGTAGCAAGGAAAAACCTTGCTACAGCATCGCCCCCGGACCTGTTGGGCCGCCAGCGCGGCTCGAAGCAGGAGAAACCGTGCAGCAGCGCCGAAATGGGCGGCTTACGCGCTATAGCAAGGAAAAACCTTGCTATAGCGCCGCCCCCGGCCTGTTAGGACGCCGGCGCGGCTCGAAGCAGGAAAAACCGTGCAGCAGCGCCGAAATGGGCGGCTTACGCGCTATAGCAAGGAAAAACCTTGCTACAGCATCGCCCCCGGGCCTGTTGGGCCGCCGGCGCGGCTCGAAGCAGGAAAAACCGTGCTGCAGCACCGAAATGGGCGGCTTACTTGCTGTAGCAAGGAAAAACCTTGCTACAGCATCGCCCCCGGGCCTAGTGGGCCCTGGCGGGACCGAAAGAAGGGAGTCAGTGGGCAATGGGAGAGTTGGTGAAGGAGAGAAGTTAGGGGTAAGCAGTGAGATTTAATTAGTGGGAGAGTAAGTCATAATCGGTATAAATGGTGGAGAAAGGAGAGGGGGAGGAGGGGCTTAAATTTCTGGCCACTCCCAGGCTGGTTCATGAAATGACAAAAGCACCTGTACAAGCGAGCAGTGGCTCCTGTTCAGGTGCTGTTTCATAAATGGGTTTACGCCCCTTCCACCTCGTCCAGCGACGGCATGCCGTCCTGCGCGCCGAATTTAGTGACGGACAAGGAGGCGGCTTTTACAGCGAAATTCAGGCTTGCCTCGAGTTCGCGGCCGCTTGCGATTGCGAAGCCGAAGGCAGCGTTGAAGCAGTCGCCGGCGCCGGTGGTGTCAACAGGCTTGACCTTTCTCGCAGGCACATGAATGAGGCCGTCCTTATTGATGCAGGAGACTCCACTTTCGCCTCTCGTTACAATGAGGGTTTTGCCGTACCGCTCCTGCCAGTTGCCCATCTGCCGGATCAGCTCCTCCTCCGACTCGCAAGAGGTACCGCTGTAGTGGGCAAATTCCGTCTCATTGGGGGTGAAGATGTCCGCCAGTCCGATCAACTCCTCCGCCAGCGGAAGGGCTGGAGCTGGATTGAGCACGATGGTCACTCCGGCGGAAGCGGCGATCCGCATGGCGCGCTCCACCGCTGGAAGCGGAATTTCCAGCTGCACGAGCAGAATGTCCGCGCTGCGGATGGCATCGGCATGAGCCTCTACCATGTCGGAGTCACAAAGTTCATTCGCACCGGGGATAATGACGATGCAGTTATCCTCCTCGGTATGCAAAATCGTGGCAGTTCCGGTAGGCGTATCCTGTTTCATCGCGATTGCTGAGGTATTGACGCCAAACTGCTCCATGCGGCTTATGATTTGCGTGCCGAACATGTCGTCACCGACAGCTCCGATCATGATGACTTCGGCCCCAAGCCGGGCGCTGCCTACCGCCTGATTGGCACCTTTGCCGCCGGATATATAATGGATTTCCTTGCCGAGCAGGGTTTCCCCGATAACCGGCAAACGTTCCAGCGAAAGGACAAGATCCATATTCAAGCTGCCGACTACGGCCATTTTCGGTTTTTTCATTCCGTTTACCCCATTCCATGTTGGTTGCACCAGCTGCGCTTCATCGCTCCATGCGGCTGTCTTGCAATATCTACTAAACTATATCACGCTGGGCAGACTGTCGTATATCACGCTGCGGCTAACCTTATATCAAGAAATGGAGCGATTATCTCTTAACGAAAAGGTCTTGCTCCAGGTACCATTGCTCCCAATCCGTTTGATCGGCATAATAAATATTCACCAAATCCAGTGGCAGCGGATCTGCCGCCTGACCGAAGGCTTGGCCGCCCAGCACAAATTTCAGGTTAGGATATTCCTTGGTGGACGCTTCCATCCATGGAGCCAGCATTCCGATGTTCACAGGATCAGTAGCTGATATGGCGATAATCGATATATTTTTCATCCTGATAACGTCCGACAGTCCTTCAAAGGGCGTATCGGGACCCAGATAGATGACGTCAAATCCTTTTTTCTTCAAAAATAGGCTGAAGAGCATCAGTCCCATATGGTGATGCTCGCCACCCGGGCAGAAAGCGAGCACTTTCGGAAAATACGGATGGACTGGAAGAATCCTGAAAAATTGAAAAAACCTGTGCATGATGAGTTGGGATGTAAAATGCTCCTGAGCCACCGTCAGTTCACCGGCTTCCCACTCGGTTCCGATCCGTTGCAGGACCGGAATGAGGATCTGATGAAACACGTCCTCGAATTCGTACAAGGAAAAAGCCATATCAATAATCTCGTTGGCCCGCAGCGTATTATAGTCGATTAATGGCTGATACAGCTCATCGATTAGATTTTCATAGGTTTTGCCGCTTTGGGTATCCTTTTTTGTCTTAAAGGATGTTTTGCTCTCCTTTTGCTGAAGAAGGTGAACGGCTTCACTGATTTTTAGGCCATGTTTTTCCATCTGCAGCTTCAAAAACCGGAGCTTTTTGATGTCATTGTCCGAGAACATCCGATGCCCGCCTTCGCTGCGGTTAGGGCTGATAATATGGTAACGATTTTCCCAGGCACGTAACGTGACTGTAGGAATACCGAGCATCTCCGAGACTTTCTTAATGCTGTACATCACTTCTCACTCCTTGTCACAATTATACATAAACGATACAAAAACACTATGATTTCATTGAAAATATGAGAATAGGATCCTTTTTACTAGAAAATTCTTGCATATATTGTATAGTATTTGTATAATCTCGTTATAAACTTATACAAGAACTATACACGAGCGATGATAAAGGGAGCCTCTGCATGAGAGATGAGATGATAGGGTTATATCCGACTAGCCAAGTGCTGGACCAGAGAGAGGTTCTCACGGCGATGGAGCAGTCGCTGGCTATGATTGAATTTGATACCCGTGGACATGTATTATGGGCAAACGATAATTTTGCACGGTCGATGGGCTACCGCTCTGACGAGATGCCGGGCATGCTGCATCGGCAATTTTGCACGCAGGAATTTGCGGACCATTCAGACTACCGCAAGCTGTGGGAAGGTTTGCGCAGCGGCAAGGCTTTTCAGGATAAAATACTGAGAGTGACCAAGGAGGGGCGTGCAATCTGGCTTGAGGCGACATATATGCCCATCCGGAATGCGGAAGGACAAGTGTATGCCATTCTGAAAGTTGCAACGGATATTAATGCCCGCGAGCAAGCGACCTCTAAAATTACTGACGAATTGTCGGACATGTCCGAGGAGCTGTTGGACCGTGCCAACAAAGGCGTGGTGCGCAGTCATGAGATCGAATCAGCTATCGGAAAGGTAGTCGAGCGGGCTAATCAAAACATGGAGGTTCTCGGACTGCTCGATCATCAAACCAGCTTGATTCGCGGCATCGTCCGGACCATCCGCGACATCGCCTCGCAGACGAAGCTTCTGTCGCTGAACGCGGCAATCGAAGCTGCACATGCGGGCGATTACGGGCGCGGCTTTAATGTGGTTGCCGCCGAAGTGAAGAAACTGGCCGGGCAGGTCGAAGAAGCAACCAAAGAAGTGAATGGTTATGTCGAGGGGATCGTTGCCCAGGTGCAGGCGGTGGTTAAGGGGACGAAATATTCGCAAATCTTTGTAACGGAAAGCCAGCAGCGGATTCAGCAGGCGGCCGATGAATTTTTGAACATAGGGGAAGCCGCCCGGCAGTTGGATACGCAGGCCAAAGAACTGCGCTTGATGCTACAGCTTCATAATTCGCTATAACTGATCCGTACAAATGGTTATTCCAGGGTAATTCATACATGAGGAATCGAAGGCATCGTCCGGTTAAGCAAGCGTAGTATGGGTAACCCGGCAGCGGGAAAATTAAAAAAAGACCTTCCCGCGAAGGAAGGCTATCCTATTCATTCCAATCCTATACTAGCGCTGGGTCATTTTGTTCAAATCAAGGGCGAGTCCGTCCAGCTGCAGGAAGCTTTCCTTGATTTGCGTAATTCGGGTATCCTGGGTGGTCATGCTGGCCGACATTTCTTCAACCGAAGCCATATTCTCTTCTGTCGTGGTTGCGATGGTTGCAATTTCTTCGGCTATTTTCGTATACTGCCGATGCACATCATCAGCCAGAAGCTGTACATGAGCAGCCTGCTCCTCAACGTTCAAGGAATCGCCCGAAAGATGATGCATCACGTCTGTGACGTGTTTGGTCGTGTGGCGGCTTTCAACAATGCTCTGTTTTCCAAGCTTGATCTGTTCGGCAGCCTGGCCGGTTTTCACACGGATATTTTCCAGAATTTCTCCGATTTCCTCCGTGGATTGTCTGGAGCTTTCCGCCAGCTTCCGGATTTCATTGGAAACGACGGCAAAACCTTTCCCATGTTCACCGGCCCGCGCGGCTTCGATAGCGGCATTAAGGGCCAACAGGTTGGTTTGGGAGGAAATATGATTGATTGTCGCTACAATCTCGCTGATCCGGCTGTTTTGTTCGCCGAGCTCTTCCATCAACAAGACGGAGTTATCAATGTTTTCATGGGCATGCTCTATTTTTTGCTCAAGCCGCTGTGCCTCTTCGCTTCCGTTCTTCGTCAATTTGACGGAGTTTTCGGATACATGCCTCATCTTTGTTGACCGGGAAACCATGGAAGCAGCCGTATCTTCAATGGAGTGAACGGATTCGCTGATATCCGATATGCTGCTCGTCTGTGTCTCAATGCTGGCTGTTACAGCCGAGAAAGCAGCGGTAACTTCTTGCGAGATCAGGCTTGTCGATGTTACATTCTGTTTGAGATTGGCATTGAATGCATGGAGAACCTCCAGGGAGGAGGAGATCCGGTCCACGATCGCTTGCGCGCGGTTTCCTTCGGTAATCGCATTTTCTCTTTGAGCCCCGGCTTCCATCTGCAGGCGTTCGCTAAATTTGGAAGATGCCAGGAGCGGCGCCGCAACTAAGGCTAAGTAGAGCATAATCGTAATCGGATCATTGTCTCCGAACATTTCCGCCTTATATGGACTCATGAATAAGTATACGCTCAGGATAATGCCTAATAGAGTTGAAAAAGCGAGCGCCCGGAAGCTGCTGTACAACGTCATAATTCCCATATTAACAAATATAAGAAAATAGGTCGTAATAACCGGACCCGTAATGATTAATAGCAGCGTTAAAACCGTAATAATGAGTGGTATGAAGTACATGACATAGTCGGAAAGCCAACGCTTGTATGTCATAATAGTGGCCATTCCGCAGGTTATGGATCCTACAATAACCAGAACAATAATGGAGCTTGAGGGCGCACCGGTAAGAAAGTCGACTGCGATGCCCAGGATAAGCATTCCCCAAATGATGTTGACGAGCAGTTTATTCCTTCTGTGCAGGGTATCGGAGTGGGACAATAGGATCAACCTTTCGTTTTTTTTGTAGGTACAATTGGTTATAACAGTAACATGATTCGACATTATTCATCAAGATAAAACAGGAATAAACAACCAGCTGCCGCAGCCGATTGTTTATTCTCGAACAAGAAGTGCAGAGTCCGATAGTCTATCCATATAAATTCGCTCAAGCCATATGGTCATTTGGCTATTTAACGTAATGTCGTCGGAGCCAGCCACTCCAATGCCGGAAGGTTTCTCAACAGCCCGAACATGAGGGTCACTGTCAGCATGACAGCCATCATCCAACGGCTTGCCCAGCGCATTTGATTCTTGTTTGCCAGCGTGTAAGCGATATACAATGGCGGAATTAGAAATGCCAGGAGGTTATATCTGATAGCCTGATAGACATCCAAATTCAACAATGAAAGAGCAGTCCTCGTCATGCCGCATCCCGGACAATACAACCCTGTCAATTCATGAAATACACAGGGAACCGGAATGTTGGTCACCGGCAGCCATATCTTCAGGTAGAACAAACCTCCCATGCCAAGCAGGCAGCCCCTGACAAGCTTTGAATTCCTCATGGGATGAAGCTCGAACTTATACCATTTTATTGACATCGATTTGCACCATGGCATACACGACAATCCCCAGGCCAAAGCAATTGAGGACCAGATAAAGAACGGAATTATCGGATACCATCAGCCCGCGTTTCCATTGTGCTTCCGCAACATGTTTGCCTACCTGATAAGCCCAAATAAAACTCCAAATTCCGCAGGTGACCAGAGTCAGCAGGAATTGTTTCCCGCCTGTGAACGAGGGGTCTCCGCTCAGCTCGCCGACTTCATCGGTTAATACGATAAACCAGTAGATGGCATAGATACCGCAAGTAACTAACGATAAACGCCATCCCAACGCTTCTTTGGTTAATCATTATAAACCTCCTATCATAGATTTGTTTACAGGCCATAAAGATTAACGCCTAAAGAATTGAAAATAATTGCTCCGATTATTTTTAAAACATAAAACAGTTTCATTGGTTAAGCGGATCTCATGACAAAAATCGCCATGATATGGCAAAAAACAACAATTTGATTATATGAAATACAATCTATAAATACAAGATAAAAATGGAATTTTTTCTTGGCTTGATCTAAGAGAATGCGAGAATAAATATGGAAAACAAAGGGAAAGGATTTAAACGTGAATTTCAAACGTGAATTCTCACAAACGTGAATGTCTGACTTGACCGAATGGCATCTATTCTTTATACTGTGGGAAATTGAATATGAGGCGATAATCAAAGACATGGTTCAACGTAACGGACTGTCCAGAGAAGGAGTCAAGGCTGAGAGCTCCCCGGTGACCGGATGTGGAATTACCCCTTTGTAGCCGTATTATTGAACCCGGCTTATGCTTTTTGCAGCGGCCGAAAGTAAATCAGACCGCGTCATCCCCGTTAACGGATGCATCAATGAGGATCCTGCTTGTCCATCAAGCTGCGCATATCGCAGCCATGGGGGCAGATCGAATGAGGGTGGAACCACGAGCTTGAACGCACTCGTCCCTTTCCAGGGATAGAGGCGTTTTTTTGCGTTCGCATATAACAGAAAATTGATGAAAAGGAGGACGAAGGAAATGGCGAATCAGCAGATTCAAGTGATGATGCAGGACGGAAAAATAAGAGAGGTGGAGCAGGGAACCACGGCACTGCAGATTGCCCAGGCGATAAGCTCAAGCTTGCGCAAAAGCGCCGTATGTGCCCGGATTGACGGGCATTTGGTTGATCTGAATACGGCGATTAACGCCGACTGCTCGCTCGACATTATTACGCAGGCCAGCGAGGAAGGTCTGGCTGTATACCGTCATAGCACGGCCCATCTGATGGCCCAGGCCATCACCCGGCTGTATGGACGGGATACGGTGAAGCTGGGAATCGGCCCGGTCATCGAAGATGGCTTCTATTACGATATGGATCTGGCGGAGCCGCTTTCTGTCGATGATCTGGGCGCGATCGAGGCGGAGATGAAGCGTATTGCGCAGGAGGACCTGCCGATTACCCGCCGGGAAGTATCGCGGGCCGAAGCGCTGCGTATTTTCGGTGAGCTTGAGGATCCGTATAAGCTGGAGCTGATTCGCGATTTGCCGGAGGATGCCGTCATCTCGATCTATGACCAGGGCGAATTTTTCGATTTGTGCCGGGGCCCGCATCTGCCCTCCACCGGCCTGATCCGTGTCTTTAAGCTGCAGAGTGTGGCTGGAGCTTATTGGCGCGGCGACTCCAACCGTAAAGTGATGCAGCGGGTATACGGAACGGCTTTCCTGAAAAAAGCGGAGCTTGATGAGCATTTGCACCGGCTTGAGGAAGCGAAGAAACGCGATCACCGGAAGCTGGGCAAGGAGCTTGAGCTGTTCATGTTCTCCGAGGAAGCGCCGGGTATGCCGTTTTATTTGCCGAACGGGATGATTATCCGGAACGAGCTGGAGGAATTCTCGCGGGGGGTCCAGCGGATGGAAGGCTATGAAGAGGTGCGTACGCCGCTGATGATGAATCAGCGGCTGTGGGAGGAATCCGGCCACTGGGACCATTACCATGAGAATATGTATTTTACTGAGGTGGATCAAACCAGGTTCGCGCTCAAGCCGATGAACTGCCCCGGCCATATGCTGATTTACAAGAATGCGCTGCGCTCCTACAGGGAGCTTCCGATCCGGCTGTCTGAATTCGGACAGGTGCACAGGCACGAGTATTCGGGCGCGTTGAACGGCATGATGCGGGTACGGACGTTCTGCCAGGACGATGCACATCTGTTCGTGCGGCCCGATCAGATTGCCGGGGAAATAAGCGCGGTTCTTTCTCTGATTGACCGGTTCTATGCGGTATTCGGATTCGATTACAGGCTGGAGCTGTCCACAAGACCGGAGGACTCCATGGGATCGGCGGAACTGTGGGAGGAAGCGGAGACGGCGCTGCGCAATGTTCTCGAAGACCTTGGCATCCCCTATAGGCTCAATGAAGGGGACGGGGCATTCTATGGGCCGAAAATCGATTTTCACATTCTGGATGCGCTGAAACGAAGCTGGCAGTGCGCCACGATCCAACTGGATTTTCAGATGCCCGAGAAATTCGATCTGGAATACGTCGACGAGCATAACCAGAAGCTCCGTCCAGTTGTCATTCACCGGGCTATTTACGGCTCCATCGACCGGTTTATCGGTATTCTCACGGAGCATTACGCCGGGGCTTTTCCGCTCTGGCTGGCACCTGTACAGGTCAAGCTGCTTCCTGTTTCCGATCCGTTCTCCGATTATGCGATGGAACTCAAGCGGCTGCTGGAGAAGGCCGGCATCCGTGCGCAGGCCGATCTGCGAAGCGAGAAGCTGGGTTACAAGATCCGGGAAGCGCAGCTGGAGAAGGTGCCGTATATGCTGGTGCTTGGGGAACAGGAGAAACAGGCCGGTACGGTGGCGGTCCGCAGGCGCGGGGAAGGCGATATGGGGTCCATGAGTGCCGGGGAGTTAACGGAGCTGCTGCTGAAGGAGATTGCAAGCCGCAGGTAGCGTTTTCGGATAATGAGTTTGGTTTGATCTTGAAGAAGGGCCGGGTCATGCGGGGAGACGGTTTCCCGCGGGCCCGGTTTTCTTTTGCGAGGGTGCTCGGATTCGCTCGTAGCGCAATCTGCCTTCGTGATATAATGTCGGCAAGATATAGCTGGCGGAGAGGGGTTCCCTATGGGTTTAATTGAGCTTTACCGTTCACGAAACTACTTTAAACGAATTTTCTATACCACGATCCTGCTTATCGTGCCCCTGCTGCTGATCTTCTGCAGCGTACTGTATATTTTCTCGCGCAATACGGCGCTCGAGCTGCAGCAGCAGTCCAACAACAAAGTGCTCAGTCAGATCAATTACAACATCGACAATCTGAATGAAATGGTCACCAACCTGACCGTTTCCACCTTTAACGACCGCGACATTATTTCCTTATTAAATAGCCCCTCGCTGGATATGTTCCAGTTCTACAACAAGCTGGAGAAAATGGACCGGGTTCTGATATCCAACCCTTATCTCAGCTCGATTGCTATTTATAACAGCTCAAACAAGTGTTATTACTCAACTGCCTTTCGATCGCCGATATCGTGCGGGGTGAAGGAGTCCAACAACATCCTGAAAGCGTTTTTATCAGAAAACCGTACCTTCCCCAAGCTGACTCTGCTGCCTATGACGGAAGAGGATGGAGCGGGCAAAGGCTCGGTGCTGTCGCTGCTGATCTATAGCTCCGCGGGCGACTATACACCCAATCAGAGTGTGCTCATGCTGAATGTAAAGTCAAGCTGGATGTTCGATAACATCCGCATGATCAACGAGTTGACCGATGCGGGGTCCGGCTATGCTTTTATTGTAGACTCCCAAGGCAAGCCGTTCAGTCCCCGCGAACAGGCGGCTCCGGATGACAGTATTATGGAAGAGCTTGATGGAAGGCTGCACAATATCGAAGCTCCCTCGGGATCCTTTATTGCCAGAACCGAACAGGGCAAACAAATCGTCAATTATCTAACCTCCAAAGTGAACGGCTGGAAGATTGTCATTGTGCAGCCGTATGATGCGGTATTTGGAAAAATCAATGCCCTGGGCACATTTTCGCTTGCTGCCTTGCTGCTGTTTGTCGTGATTTCGCTGCTTGTCGCCGCAATCGCTTCTATGAAGCTGTATAAGCCTGTCGGGCGGCTGATGAATCAGTTGAATCTTCCCCCTACCCTGGACCGTGAGCGGATGAGCGGCAGCAGGGATGAGCTGGGTTATCTGTCCTACGTCTATGAGGATATGCAGACAACAATGAGCGTGCTGCGCCATGACAGCGAAGCGAACCGGGATGTTCGGCGGCATTATTTCCTGAAGCGCTGGTTGCTGGACAGCAGGGGGATTTCGGGGGACGAATATGAAGATTACTGCCGGGAACGCGGCCTGGATGCCGGCTCCACCTTTGTGCTCTGCCTGCTGAAGATTGACGACTACGTCAAATTCCGCGATTCCCGCAATGAGCTGGAGCAGAAGCTGGTCAAATTCGCCGCAACGAACATCATGAAAGAGATTGTCGCTTCCCATGATGCCGACCCGGAAGTGGAAATGGCAACTGACCATCTGGTGCTTCTGCTCCGTCTTCCGCAAGGAGAGGAGCAGCCCGCTCCCGGCCTGATAGACCGGTTAAAGCTGATTCAGGACACGGTAAGCGGCTATTATAAGCTGACGCTTACCGTAGTAGCGGGCCAGCCCTTCAACGATTACAGGCAGCTGACCGGACAATATGAGCGGCTTCAGTTTTATTCCCTGCACCGGATGATTCTGGGCAAACAGGCGATGATTACCCCGGACCTCTATGCAGTGGAGGCGGCCGAAGCCAATGAACCGATACCGCTCGATCTGGATCGGCGGCTCGCGGAGAGCATCCGAAGCAATGATCTGGCTGCCATGAAAGCCAGGCTGGACGATTGGATAGGCTGGGTTAAAGGGCTCCATATCGAGCATATTGATTTTGCCGTGCTGCAGATTGTTGTGGTCATCCATCAGACCATACGTGAGCTCAACATTCAGCATGTGCAGACGGTGATGAGCAAGCTGAAGCGGTACACCAACCAGATTCTGGAGCAGGAAACGCTGGAGGATATCAGGTCGCAGATCGAGCTTGTGCTGGAAGAGATGGTCAATGAGCGCAATGACGTCAAAACGGACAAGCAGAGTTTTCTGGTGGATGCTGTGAAAGAGATCATACAGCTGAATTATACCGACCCGAATTTGAGTCTGCAGGGTATTGCGGCCATTATGAAAATGTCCCCGGCTTATCTGGGCAGGCATTTCCGCAGCAGCGAGTCGCTGTCGGTGGCCGATTATATGAACCAGGTCAGACTTTCGGTAGCCATGCAGCTGCTGGAGCAGGGGGAGGACAGCGTACTCGAGATCATGCACAAAGTCGGCTACAGCAGTGAAAGCAACTTCTTCAAGCTGTTCAAGAAAAATATTGGCATGACCCCGGGCGAATACCGGTTGGCAAGGAAAGGGTAGCGGTGAAGCATTCATAAATACCGATGAAGGGGGTGAGCGAAGCTCGCCCCTGATTTTATTATTCTGCAGCACCGGACCAGTTGAAAGCACATGCGGACGACAGCCGTCATGCAACACCACACCGCACGCTGGGAGCTCTGCACGGTGCGAAAACAAAGTGAATTGCTGCTGGCTCGGAGCGGCAGCAAGGTTTTACCGGCTTAGAGCAGGAAAAGGATGGCGGAGCGAGCTGCAGTGAGGTATTTCCTGCTTAGAGATACCGAAGGCGGCAGTCTGAGCGGGACATCGAGCGGCAGCAAGGTAATTCCTGCTTAGGGCAGGAAAAAGATGACGGAATGAGCTGTAGTGAGGTATTTCCTGCTTAGAGCTACTGAAGGAGGTATAGGTGCCGCATGTCGTAAATATTCCAATCCGCATGTCGGGTTGCAGGCAGAATGTTCGACCTGGCGCGGTCCAAGCAACAGGCGCAGCCGAAGCTGCAGCCAGGTTCTCTCAGTTGTTTCTCCCCTAAAAAACACATTTTGACAGCCATGTACGAAATGAACAGTCCACCCTAAAAACCCGGAAAGTACGCAAAAAATAGCCCATGTATGAATTTAGCAGTATTCAACTGGGCAGGGATAGCCGCATAATCGGGGTAACACATCAGAGAGGGGTGAGGCCATGAATTCGACCAATCGGTTTCGCGCCGGATGGAGACGATGGAACAAAAACCGGCAGCTGTTCATTCTTACACTGCCCGCTATATTGTTCAAGCTCGTTTTTAATTACCTTCCGCTTATCGGATTGGTAATCGCTTTCAAAAATTATAATTACGCAAAAGGGCTTCTGGGCAGTGACTGGGTGGGCTGGGACAACTTCAAGTTTTTCTTCACATCCGACAATGCCTTCCGCATTACCCGCAATACAATTTTGTACAATGCGGCCTTTATCGTCCTGACCATTCTGATTGCCGTTACGCTGGCCGTGCTGATGAACGAAATCAACCGGCGCTGGCTGAAGCTTCATCAGACCGTACTTATTCTTCCTTATTTCCTGTCCTGGGTTGTAATCAGTTACGTTACGCTCGGGTTTTTCGACCAGTCCAGCGGTTATTTGAACGAACTGCTCGTCCGCTTCGGCTATGATCCGGTCAAATGGTATCAGGAGTCGAAGTACTGGCCTTTCATTCTGGTGCTGGTGAAGCTGTGGAAAATGGTAGGCTTCTCCACGTTGATCTATTACGCAGGCATTATCGGAATCGACACCAGCTATTATGAAGCGGCCCGGATTGACGGAGCGAACAAATGGCAGATTATTACGCGGATCACCGTTCCGCTGCTCGTTCCGCTGATTGTCATCCTCTTCATCGTGGATGTGGGCAATATTTTCCGCGCTGATTTCGGGCTGTTCTATTTCATTCCCAATGATACCAGCTTCCTGTATGGAACGACGGATGTTATCGATACGTATGTGTACCGTTCGCTGCGCGTCGTCGGGAACATCGGAATGTCCACCGCAATCGGTCTTTATCAATCCATCGTCGGTCTTGTGCTGGTACTGACGGCCAATGCAATCATCAAAAAAGTCAATTCGGACAATGCCTTATGGTAGAACGTCAGGAGGTGGGAATCCATGCAAAACACAGCCGGCGCTAAGTCCGCGCAGTTTATGATTAATCTGTTTTTTCTGCTGCTGTCGGCGGCAATCGTTATTCCGCTGCTGCTCGTCATTTCGATATCCATATCCGAAGAGAACTCGCTGATCACGGAAGGCTACCGGCTTATTCCCAGCCATATCAATTTCAGCGCGTACGAAATGATTCTGAAAAGTCCCGGCCAGCTCCTGCATGCGTATGGCGTAACGATTCTGGTCACCGTAGTCGGTTCCATCGCGGGCCTGCTGCTGACCTCTATGGTCGCTTATTCCATATCCCGTGCGGATTACAGCTACCGGCGCGCGACCACGCTGTATGTGTTTTTTACGATGCTGTTCAGCGGCGGCCTGGTACCGTTCTATATTCTCGTAACCCAGTATCTGGGCCTTAAGGATTCCATCTGGGCCTTGATTATCCCATATTTGATCAATCCCTTCTACGTACTTATTATGAAAGGCTTCATGGAGAAGCTCCCGGGGGAAATCTATGAATCGGCAAAAATGGACGGGGCCAGCGAATACCGCATTTTCTTCAAAATCGTTCTGCCCCTGTCCACCCCGGCGCTGGCTACGGTCGGCTTGTTCATCTCCTTTGCATATTGGAACGACTGGTGGCTGGGACTGCTGTTTATCGACGACCAGAAGCTGGTACCGCTGCAGCTGCTGCTTTACCGGATTATGAACACGATCGATTATTTGTCCAACAACCTGGACCGGGTCAACGTTCAAGTCGACATGACGCAATTTCCGAAGCTGTCCGCCCGGATGGCGATGGCCGTTCTGGCTGCCGGACCGATGATGTTTGTGTTCCCGTTCTTCCAGCGGTATTTTGTAAGCGGCCTTACCGTAGGTTCGGTCAAAGGTTAATTGGTTCTTCCGCTTCTGCCGCCCCATGGAGGCAGGACAGTTACACATAAAGCTTCATTTGCTCAGATCGTCATAAACAAAATCGGGAGGTTAAAAGAAATGAGAAAAGCAAAAAGCAAGGTATTGGTGGTTATGCTTGGCTTGATGGTCCTGATCCTGGCAGCCTGCGGCTCAAACACCAACAACGGCAATGGCGGGAAAAACAGCACGAACACCCCGGACTCGGGAGCCGCAAACGGCGCCGGGGACAAAGGGGCCGACACATCCAAAGAAGTTGCGCTCACCTGGTATTTCCCGGTCTCCGCTGTTCCGGCCAATATGGATAAGGTAGCGGCGGAAGCGAACAAAATCATCAAAGAAAAAATCAACGCGACTGTCAAATTTATTCCTGTGGCATTCGGCGATTACACCCAGAAGATGAATACCGTTGTCGCCTCCGGCGAGAAAACGGATTTGATCTGGACCTCCAACTGGAATTTCGATTATGTGCAAAATCAGGGGAAGGGCGCTTTCCTCGCGCTTAATGAGCTGATCGACAAGTATGCGCCGGACGTAAAGGCAAGCATGCCGGATTTTGTCTGGAAAGCAACGGAAATTGACGGTCAAATCTATGGCATTCCCAATTACCAGACGGTGACGAACAAGGAAGGTTTCCTGATTCAAAAACGCTACGTCGACAAGCTTGGCATTGACATCAGCACGCTGAAAAAGCCTTCCGATCTGACTCCTATCCTGGAAAAAATCCATGCGGACGACAAAAGCCTAACGCCAATGGGAATGGATAACAGAGGGAAATTCGGCAACATGTATCGTACCTACAATTTAGAGAATGTCATCTCGAATATAGCGGTGATCAATCTGGATGCTCCCGACAAAATCGTCAATCAATACGAGACGCCGCAATATGAGGAATATTTGGCCCTGATGCATGACTGGTTCGAAAAAGGCTATATCAATCAGGATGCGGCCACGCTCAAGAACGCCAACACGCTGAATTTGACCGGAAATGTTATTACTTCGTACCATAATGTATTGAAGCCGGGCGGCGAAGCGGAGTCGAAAGTTCAAATGGGCGGGCAGGATATGGTTTATGTTCCCGTAACCGATGTGTACTCCGGCACCAATACGATTATTACGACCATGCAGGCGGTCAGCCGGACCTCCGAGAATCCCGAGCGGGCCATGCAGCTGATTAATCTGGTCAACACAGACAAGGAATTATACAATTTACTGATTTATGGAATTGAAGGCACCCACTATACAAAAACCGATGATGGTAAGGTGAAGCTGATCCCGGACAGCGGTTATGCGCTTAGCGATTGGGTGCTGGGAAATGTGTTCAACGGTTATGTGCTGGACGGCAAGGACCCGGAAGTAGCCAAGCAGACAAAAGAAGAGAATGAATCCGCGAAACCTTCGCCGATTATGGGCTTCAAATTCAAGTCGGATGCGGTTATGTCGCAAATTGCCAATGTCACCTCAGTAGTTGATGAATATGCCCCTGGCTTGAATACCGGCGTTATCAGCGCAGCGGATAAGCTGGCCGAATTCCGCAGCAAGCTCAAGCAGGCAGGCATCGACGATATTATTGCAGAGGCGCAAAAACAGCTTGCGGAGTGGAAGGCTTCACAGTAAGGTTACGTAAAGGAGCGAATGACACCATGTCTTTATTGGGAGAACGGGCTGAAATGCCTGTGTTGCAGGCGGATGCGCTATGGGCGCCTCCGCAGTGGGCTCTGACGCAGCGTCTGCTGATTGATACGTTGAATCAGGCGGCGCCGGAATTCATTGCCCGTTATACACGGCCGGACGGAACCTTGATCTGGCGGGATAATTGGCCCGGCATGGACGGATCGGACGATCCTTATGAAGCGTTCATGTATTTGTCCCTGCTTTATACAATCGGCGGCAGCGAGGAGGTGAAGCGTCTTTCCCTATTCATGTGGGAGGCGCTCACCTGGCAGTGGACCCAGTATGGCCAGATTCATCGCGAATTTGATGCTTATTATGATTGGATGCATCACGGTGAAGGCTACTTGTTTTTCTACTTCCTGGGGATGAGCGATCCGCAGTCGCTGAAGAACAGGCAGCGTTCAGTCAGATTTGCCAATATGTACACCGGCGACGATCCCGAAGCGCCCAATTATGACAAGGAATTGCGGCTGATTCGTTCACCCATTACGGGCAGCCGCGGTCCCCGGTTCGATATGACCGAAGAAGACTGGATGACCCATCGCGGGGTGCTGGATGATTATCCGGCGCCCTTCGAGGATCTGGAAGGCGTCGATTATGCCAGCGGCAAATGCCGCTGGTCCGACGACGTGATTTACCGGCAGATCATCCAGCGCATGAACGAGCGCAAGGCCAAAGGCGATGTGCCCCTGAACCTCAATGCAACAGGGCTTGTTACGCATGCTTTCCTGTATACCGCAGATGAGGATTACCGCAGCTGGGTGCTGGGTTATTTGGAAGCCTGGAAAGAGCGGACGGATAATAACGGGGGGCTTACCCCCGACAATATCGGGCTTAGCGGGATCATCGGGGAATACAATGACGGCAAATGGTGGGGAGGTTATTACGGCTGGCGTTGGCCGCATGGCTTCATGACGATCATCGAGCCGATGATCAATGCGTCGATGAATGCGCTGCTGCTGACGGGCGACAACTCCCAGCTCGACCTTGCGAGGAGCCAATTGGATATGAACTGGAGCCTGGGCAAGGAAGATGAGGAGGGCAACTGGGTCACGCCGAACAAACATACGGATAATGGCTGGACGGATTATCGGGTTCCGAACGCCGTATACCCGGTCCATCTGTGGACGGCTTCCATGAGCGAAGAAGATCTGCAGCGCGTCCGGCGCATTGCTATTCCGGAGCATCTGAAGCAAATCGACATTCCCTCCGTTTCGGGAAGAAACCCGGTAACAAGAAAAGAAACGAAACATTTCAACGGCAATCTGATTCCGTGGTTTCTGTTCATGCAGGGGGAATTTCCGGATTATCCCCAGCGCGCCCTGGATGCCAATTACCGTCTTATTGCGCAGCAGCTGGGCAAAATGCGCTCCGCGGCAGGCGATCCGGCGGGATGGGACTGGGAAGATATCAACGGCATCCATACCTGGCAGGAGATGTGTCCGGTCTATATGGAATCGCTGGTGCAGCTGACCTTCGGCGCGCCTACGCATATTTCGCATGGCGGTCTTCAGCAGGCACGTCTGCGTTATTACGACGGCATCGGCAGAAGGCCGGGACTGCCGGAATCGGTCAGCGCTCTAATCGACCAGTTATCCGATGATTCGGTTACCGTGACGTTAATCAATACCAGTCTCTTCGAAGAGAAGGAAATCATTCTGCAGGGAGGAAGCTTCGGGGAGCATGATTTCCTGGAGGCTGACTTGTATGACGAAACGGGCAACAGGACGGATACCGTGAAGGTCTCCGGCAAATGGCTGCTGGTCCGGCTGGGCCGGGGAGCAGGCGTCAAATTAGCGCTTAAGATGAAGCGTTATGCGAACAGGCCTTCTTACGATACGCCATGGCAGCAGTCGGAAAGCGCGCATCTTCTGCGCGGCAGAATTCAATAGTCCGGTGATGAACGCCGAAGCGGGCGGAAAACGATCCGGGGAAGCGTTAGCTGTAAGCTTTCAACAAGAAAGCTGCTTCGGCAGGATTAAATCACCGGACTTCCAAAGGGAGGTAACTTGCATGCAGTATACGACGCTGGGACAAACCGGCATACGGGTATCCAAGCTTGGACTTGGCGGTGCTCCGCTGGGCGGCGATTTCGGCGCAACAACGGAGGAGGAGATCGAGCGCGTCATTCATACCGCGCTTGATTCCGGCATTAATTTCATCGATACGGCTCCGTTATACGGCAATGGGCAAAGCGAGCTCCGTATCGGACGCGCCCTGAAGGGACGGCGTGCCGATACGGTGCTTGCGACCAAAGCGGTACGGAGGGACCAAGCCTATACGTACGAGAACACCATGAGCTGCTTCGAGGACAGCCTTCGCCGCCTGCAGACCGACTATATCGATCTTATTCAGCTTCATGAGCTGGAGCGGACGAACTTCGAGGAAGCGATGAACGGAACGGTCGCGGCTTTTCTGAAGCTGAAGGAAGAGGGCAAGGTACGGGCGATCGGCGTCAATGCGGGCAAGCCTGAAATTTTGCTTCCTTTCATTGCCAGCGGCAAAATCGATATGGTGCAGAATTACGGCCGTTATATGCTGATCGATTTCTCCGCCAGGGAGAAGCTGCACCCGTTCGCCAGAGAGCACGGGGTCGGCATCATTAACGGAAGCGTACTTGGCATGGGGATGCTTGCCGATTCACCAGCTCCTTTCCTGGCCAATCGTGAAATGCTGGAGGAAGCGGAACGGCGCAAGGCACAGCTGGATTTTCTCCGCAAGCCGGGTCCGAAGGGGCTGATCGAGCCGGCTATGCGCTTCAGCTTAACCTGTCCGGATATTGCGGTCACGTTGACCGGCACAAGCTCCGTACAGTCGCTGCTTAAAAATATCGGCTACTGCGACGGGCAAGGGCTAACGGAGGCGGAGCAGACGCTTCTGTTTGGCTTGTTTGATGGGCTTGCGCCCGTTTTCGGCTGAACCGCCACTGTATAGGGAGGGGAAAAGGACCATTATGGGGATCGATCAACTGACACTTCGCGAGCTCAAGACGGCGCTTGAAGAGGCCGAGAGGGAAGGATTTACCTTGTTTCCCGAATCCTTATCAGCCGACAACTGGAAGAAAAGTGCGGAAAATCCGCTGTTTGCGTCCCTTTGGCGGGAGGTCCGGGAGAAAGGCTCCGATTACGCTTCCCGTCCGATTGAGGTGCTGCCGTTCTCCGAATTTATCCTCTTCGGATCGACGGGAGACCGGCAGATCTTCGAGGCCAAAATATTCGAGCGGCGCAAGCGGCTATCCGTCCTTGCGCTGCTGCGGCTGACAGACGCCCCCGGCGAATGGGATGCGCCGCTTGCGGATTGCCTGTGGGCGATGTGCGAGGAATCGACATGGGTGTTCCCGGCCCATGTCGGACTGTACCGCAACGCCTACCCGGAAGATATCTGGGACCGGGAGACCGCCCCGCGCGAATCGGTGGACCTGTTCGCTGCGATTACAGGCTTCGCGCTTGCTGAACTCTCTGCTATGCTGGGCGATTCGCTGCATCCATGGATTCGGGAGCGGATCCGCAAGGAACTGGATGCCCGCATCTTCGGACCATTCTTCCGTGACCCGGCGCCCCAAAACTGGGAGATGAAGACCAACAATTGGCCTGCAGTTTGCGCGGCGGGCATCGGTGCGGCCGCCATCTATGAAGAGCGCGACAGCGAGCGGCTGTCAGGCATGCTGTGGCGGATTATTGAAGCCATGCGCAATCACCTTGCCGGCTTCGACGAGGAAGGGGCGACGGCCGAGGGCGTGGCTTATTGGCAGTTCGGTTTCGGATTCTACGTATATTTCTCGGAGCTGCTGAAGGAGCGCACGGGAGGACGGATCGATCTGCTGGAAGGCGACAAAATCGGCAAAATCGTCCGGTTTCCGAATGCTTGCCTGCTATCAGAGAGCAAAGTGGTTAACTTCTCCGACTCCGTGGAGCGGGTCGATTTTAATCTCGGTTTGTTTGCCCGGCTGCAGGCGCGGTTTGGCGATATTGCGGTGCCGCAGCAGAAGCCGGAGGTCAACCAGCTGTTCACGTATTGGGCGAACACAAGCCGGCTGATGATGTGGACGCTTCGGGAAGCGGCGGAGAAGTCCGAACCAGCGGCTTCCGGGATCGAGCGGGCCGCCTCTACAGCAGGCGGTAGTTCACCGGTTCATGAGGATTATTATTTTAAAGGCCATCAGTGGGCGATATCCAAAAGCCGGTACGGAGAGGCTTTCATTGCTTTTGCCGCCAAGGGAGGAAACAACGGGGAGCCTCATAACCATAATGATTTGGGGCATTTCCTGCTTCATATGAACGGGGATACGGTGCTGGCCGATCCGGGTGCGGGCTTTTATACGCGGCAGTACTTTCAGCCGGATTTCCGTTATGAGACGCTGACAGCGGGCTCGCATGGGCATTCCGTTCCGATTATCGGAGGCCGGAGGCAATCGGCGGGCAAAGAATATCAGGCCAAGGTCATCCATTATTCACGATCAGATGATGAGGTCGTTTTTGAATTGGATTTAGCCGGCGCCTACAACTGTCCAGGATTGAAGGAATTAACCCGCCGCTTTCGCTGGGAGCGTTACGAAGACGGCAAGCTGGAGCTGATTGTGACCGATTCGGCAGGGTTTGAAGGACAACCGCAATCGCTGGTCGAAGTGTTTATTTCAGCGGTTGAACCGGTTCAGACTGAAGCTGGCACGCTTAAGCTTGGGCCTGTGGACATGTTTTATGCCGCCGATGCATTCGAGCTTGAGATTGATCCGCAAATCGTCACAGGCATAAGCGGCGAAGGGCGTATGTTCTACCGCGTGCTGCTCTCCGCATCCAGTCCCGCTCTGCGGATGGAGAGCGAAGTGCGGTTTAAATGGCGGGTATGACGTAAAAAAGGAGGGAACGGCATGTATGCAGACAGTCATGTTCATATGTGGGAGCTGGCGCGGGGGGATTACACCTGGATTCCTCCAGGAGATCCCGTCATTGCCCGGGACTATGTACCGGCGGAGCTGCTGCCGGCTCTGGAACGGAATCACGTAACGGCGGTTATTCTTGTCCAGGCTGCGGCAACGGTTGCAGAAACGGACTATATGCTTTCTCTCGCCGGGCAGTATCCGTGGATCACAGGAGTGGTCGGAGGGATGAGCCTTCTGGCGGACGATTTCGATCAGGAATATGACCGGCTGCGGCAGAATCGCCGCTTCGCCGGTATCCGCATCAACGGCACCGATATTCCCGATGCCGGAAGCGAAGCCTGGAATCTGCTGCTCTCCAGGCTGTCCCGTCTGGAAGCGGACGGGCTGACGCTGGATGTTCTGGCGCATGCCGTGCATCTGGAATCCATCGCCCTGCTGCTGCCTGAGCTGCCGGATCTTACGGCCGTCATTAATCATCTGGGTATTCCAGGGGTCAAGGACGGTGCATGGGAGCCGTGGAATGCGGGGGTTTCCCTGCTGGCGGGGCTGCCGGGAGCCGCCTTCAAAATCTCCGGCATGCTGACCCAGGCAGGAGGATACCGTCCCGAGCTGCTTTATCGTTATGTTCATCGCCTGTGCGGGGCGGTCGGTCCGGAACGGGTACTGTTCGGCAGCGACTGGCCGGTCGCCCTGCTCGGAGGCACATATGACGAGGCGGTCGCGCTTTTTGAAGCTGTCCTGCCACCGGAATGGGGCGAGCGTGAGCGCGGCCTTGCCCGCTGCGGCAATGCCCTGCGCATCTATGGGGCGTAGGAGCCTTTTATAAAGGAAGGGGGAGCAGTGTTGAATCAGGAAGAGATGCAGCTGCAATGGGCTGAGGACAAGTGGCGGCAAATCATCGCCAAGGTCGATCTTACGAGCCGGAGAATCGGGGACTCGTTCCCCTATGCTTCGATTGATGGACAATATAATAATGAGCTGGCGGACTGGTGGACGAATGGTTTTTGGCCGGGGCTGTTATGGCTGATTTACCGGGAGACCGGGGATCAGCGGCTGGCAGGCCTGGCAGCTTCGGTCGAAAGCAAGATGGATGCTCCGCTTCAGGAGTATGAGCCTTTGCATCACGATGTCGGCTTTATGTGGAGCCTGACATCGGTGGCGCGGTACAAGCTTCTCGGCGAGCCCGATTCCAGGCGCCGGGCTTTAACAGCGGCGAGCCATCTGATGGGCCGCTATAACGCCAGGGGGAAATTTATCCGCGCCTGGAATCAGCCGGAGCGGACGGGCTGGGCGATCATCGACTGCCTGATGAATCTCGGATTATTGTATTGGGCGAGCGAAGAGACCGGTGATCCCCGCTACCGCCATGTAGCGATGGAGCATTCGGATATGGCGCTGCGGGAGCTGATCCGTCCGGACGGGTCTTCCTGTCATATCGCAAGCTTTGATCCGGAGACGGGGCAGCGGCTGGAAACGATTGCCGGTCAGGGATATGCGGCCGATTCGGCCTGGGCCCGCGGAGCTGCCTGGGCGCTGTACGGAATGGCCCTTGGCGCCCGGTATACGGGAGAGAGCCGGTATCTGGATTCCGCTAAGCGGACGGCAGAGATGTTTCTTTCCCATCTGCCGGAGGATGGACTGCCGCCTTATGATTTTCGCGCTCCCCTTGAGGAAGGAATGGGGATGGATTCAAGCTCCGCTGCCTGCGCGGCAAGCGGGATGCTGGAAATCGCTCTGCTCGTGCCTGCAGGCGAATCCGGGTTCTACCGGGATGCGGCCGCAGGCATGCTGAGCAAGCTGGACCAGCGCTGCGGGGCATGGGATGATGCTGGAGAAGAAGGTTTGCTGCGCTTTGCAACCGCCAATTATCCGAAGCGGGCGCATGTGAATGTGCCTTTGATCTATGGCGACTATTTCTTTGCGGAGGCGATCTGCAAGCTGAGAGGACATAGGGAGCTGTTCTGGTAAATCATTGGGAGGAATGCGGGGATGAGAAGACAATTAGCCTATTCTGTGCTGAGGCCCGGAGGATTTGCGCCCTTGCAGCGTATTCTGCAGGAGCAGGGACCTGCGCTGCGGGCATCGCTTGAGCGGGAGGGGGTGCAGACCTTCTCTGTGTTTGCCGCAGAAGCAGAGGTATGTCTCTACTATGAGACGGCTGGCGGTGATTATACATTCGAGTGGGGACCGGAAGCAGATGAGTGGCTGGAAGCCTGGCCGGGTAAAGACGCGGGACTCACGGCGGTTCCCATGATCGATATATTTCATGACGGGGTGCCGGAGGATCCGCAGTCCTGGCGCGGGGGACGTACGGTGGAGAAGCGCGTGGGATCGGTGGCGATGCTGAAGCCGGAGCAATTCGCTTCTTATGTGTTCTATCATTACCAGCTGCAGGAAGAGAAGCCGGAAGGTTTCAACAAAACCTATATCATCGGTTCCTTCGGTACGCTGCTGTTCTCTTATCAGGAGCTTCCTGCGGCAGTAAGCGGCACGCCAAGGAAAGGACTTCTCGATACAAGCAATACGCCGGATAACTGGCATTCAACGATGGAGCCTCATTTTGTACCCTGGGAAAATGCCGAATCCGGCCAGGAGCTGTGGCGTCCAATGGAGCTGATTTTCAGCTTCTGACCACGGTTCCTGACCGCGCAGCGTAAAGAAGTGGTATTATTGCGGCCGCTTTAAGCTAGCGTTTGCGCAGCTCAAAAAACTCGCAGCCTGTTCGGGAATGATAAGCAACATCGCTGACACTGGATTGAATCACGACGGTCTGCTCGTCGAAACGGACGATGACTCCTCCGGTATCGACAATATGGTCATCCTGAAAAACGCGGATGCGGAATTGGCGCTCCAGCGCCTCCTCGAAATCCCGGTCAGTCAGTAAACGGCGGTGCTGTGCCAACCTTCATCTTCCTTCCATTCAACCGATCCTTATAAGGATCGGTTCTTTATCATTTTATTTGCTGCCTTAAGAATAAGCGGCTGGTTGTCATCGGTGCAGGTATTCATCCCCTTGATCCCGGATTACGAGCGTGCGGTTCTCTTCCTTCACTTCAATAATAACCGGACGCTCGTCGGGATGGGAATTCGGCGTATGGATAGTAAGCAGCAGCCGGTCGCTGAAATCGCGGAACAGCATGCCATGGCCGCCATCCTTGGCAAATAACGGCTCGGCGTCCTGCGTCCAGGGCCCGGCGATGCTGCCGCTCTGCGAACGGGCAAGTCCCATCGCATATCCCTGGCTGCCCTGGCTCGACCAGAGCATGACGAGGCCGCCGTCTTCCAGTCGGTGCAAGAAAGGGCCGTCGGTCACATATTCACCCTTGGGGCTGCCGACCGACCAGGGCGCTTCCGATGCATGAAAAAGCAGCTGCGGTTCGCCAATGGTTCCATCCAGCTCCGCCGTCAAGCGGACCGCGTACATTTCGCCATCTGTCACCTGCAGCCATTCCCGGCAGAAAACCATCCAGGGACTGCCGGCGTCGTCGAGAAATAAAGTGCCGTCCAGGCATTCCCAATCCGCAGGTGTGACAGGCCCCTGTCCATGCGGACGGAAGGGGCCTTGCGGATGCTCCGCGATAAGAATCTGCGTTGCCCGCGAGATGCCTTCGGCCTTGAAGGAAGCCAGCATGTAATAATGATTGCCGTAATGATGCACTTCAGGGGCCCAATAATGGTGGTCTGACCAGAAATCGTCATCAGGCCGGAATGCAGGGGCCGGGCCGTCCCAATTCACAAGATCGCGGCTCCGGTAAACATTAAAGCCGCTGGGCTGTCCCGACCAGGCGGTTTTCCCGGTGGTCCCGTACAAATAATAGACGCCTTCGCCCTCTTCCTTCACAGGCAGAATGAACGGGTCCCGGATATGGATTTCCGACAGTGTCTTCATTCTATTGCCCTCCTTAACAAGCATGGAATAGGTGCTGTATGTATCGAAACCATCATATAGGCAATGAATAAAAAAGTCGAGTGGTTCCGGCCCATCATCATGGAATGGCGCTGATGAGGCAGCCAGGTCAAGGCTTGTATGCCGCAGGATTGTCAGCCATAATGGTTTTTAGGAGATTTGATGGGAGGAGTAGAATGTGAAAATAACGAGTCTGTCCGTTAAAGGCGTCAGCCCATGGAATGAAGATGCGCTGATCATCAATGAATCCGCCGGGGTATTCGGCGTTGTGGATGGAGCCACATCGCTTGTTCCTTATACCGGAGCGGGAGGAGAGACCGGGGGTTATCTGGCTGCGCAGCTGATTGCCCAAACCTGCGACGCCATGGCGCAAGATGCCGGCAGGCTTTCGCCGCTGGGCTTGCTTGAGGAAGGGAACCGGCTGCTGCGGGGACGAATGGTTGAAGCAGGCATACGTCCGCAGCAGAAGGAAGAGCTGTGGAGCGCCTGCGCCGTTCTGATCCATGTCGAAGAGCATGGCATCGCCTATGCCCATGCCGGAGATTGCATGCTGGCGGCTTATTATGAGGACGGCTCGATAAGGATCGTCACGCATGATCAGCTGGCACCTGTTGACGACAGGACCAAAGAGGTCTGGGCGCAAGGCGTGGCATCGGGATTAAACACAAGGGACGAGCTGTGGGCTTATGCCAAGCCGCAAATTATAGTGGGACGGGCACTCGCCAACTCGCCCGGAGGTTATGCTGTACTGAACGGCGAGCCGGATTTTGTGGAATATGCGGAATACGGGCGCATTAGCCGAACCGGTGTGGTATCGCTTCTATTGCTGTCCGATGGTTTGTACATCCCTACAAGGGCGGGCGAGTCCGATCGCGAGGGGGCGCTTGCGGTTGCCGTCCGGGTTAAGGAGATGGGCCTCCAGCCGTATATCGAATGGCTGATCGCTCTTGAGGAGTCCGATCCGGACTGTACGGCATTTCCCCGGGTTAAGAAATCGGACGATAAATCGGCCATTTATATTGATTTCGCTGAATAATCGCAGAGGGGGAAGGCCGTGCATGTTCGACTACTATGTGGGGATCGATTATTCGGGCAAAGCTTCGCCCAGGCAGAAGCATACCTCCATTCAGATATTCGAGGCGGACGAAAGAGGTGAACCCCGCCGCGCGCTAGGCAGCAGGAGCTGGTCGCGACAGGGATGTTATGCTTATCTGGCGGGCCTGCTCAGGGAGCAGCGGGAAGGCAGGCGGGGGACCATGATTGCGGGTATGGATCATGGCTTCTCTTTTCCTTTATCCTATTTCCGCGGGGAGCTTCCGCATAAGCCGGCGCTGTATTCATGGCTGGATTTTCTGCAGCATTTCGATCAGCATTGGGGTGAGGCACGGGAGAAACCGGTTTCGGCGATTTCTTCTCCCATGCTGCCGTACCCCAATCCAACCGAGCTGAGGCTGACGGAGAAATTTACCTCTTCCGCAAAGAGCGTGCTTCATTTGAATCCGACGCTGATTTCCGTGGCGTTCTCCACGCATGCGGGTCTTCCGTGGATCTATGATCTTCGCCGAGAGTTCAGCGATGTCGTGCATATATGGCCTTATGACGGGCTTTCGCCGCCCTCTCAAATGAGCGTGATTGCGGAGGTTTATCCATCGCTGCTGTACAACCGTTATTCATACCCCGGCGAGCTTGCCAAGCGGGACGAGCGGGATGCTTATGCCATATCCATGTGGCTCCAGGAGCAGGACAGAACGGGCGGGCTGCACCAGTATATGCGGCTGGCGACGCTCACGCCGCAGCAAATTTCGGAGGTTGTCCCGCTGGAAGGCTGGATCCTCGGCGTGCTGTAACAGCTGAAAGAGAGGAAAGAAACAAATGTGGGTACTATTGTTGCTGCTGGCTTTGGCCGGATTCGGAGGATTGTCCCTGCTCGTTCAAAGAGACAGCATAAGGGAGTTTGACCTCTCGATCATACATACCGTGCAGGGCTGGGAGAATGATTATTTCACCCGGATCGCCAAAACGCTGTCTTTCATTGGGTCATCCTCGGTGACGATTCCGCTAGCGCTGTCGATCGCCGTTGTGCTTGCAATCGTACTCAAGCACCGCAGGGAAATCATATTGTTCGTGGGTACCCTGCTGGGTTCGTGGCTGCTCAACGCAACTCTGAAGTCTCTGTATCAACGTGCGCGGCCGGATATTCACCGGATCGTGACGGAAGCGGGCTTCAGCTTTCCAAGCGGTCATTCCATGTCGGCGTTCAGCCTGTATGGGATTCTAACGTACCTGCTGTGGCGGCATCTGCCATCCAGAGGGTGGAGGATTGCTTTGATCCTATTCAGCCTGTGCATGGTTCTGGGCATCGGCCTTTCCCGGATCTATCTCGGGGTTCATTACCCATCCGACGTGATTGGCGGCTACTGGGTCAGCGCCTGCTGGGTCACCTTATGCATCCGGTTGTTTATGATCTGGCAGAAGCGGACCGCGGCCCGCAGAAATGGATCGTCGAGTGACGCATAAACCGCCATATTGTCTGCCAAGCCCAGAGCAGGGCCGGCTTCTCCGCCGGCTAGATGCGGCTTATGCTCAGCCGGATCTGCTCTCCCAACTCCCAGCGTTCGTATATCTCGAAAGTCCCTTCTGCGAAAAAAAGCGGCAGTCTGCGCCTGAACCAGGGCTGCATGGGATAGTCCGCGGCTTCGCTGACCGGTATCCACCGCAATTCCCCTTCCGGGGGATTGCGCAGCAGCTCGCCCTCGAAGGATGTTGCCACGTAATTAAAAACCATATACCGCAGCTGCTTCTCCATATCCACAAATTCATCCAGTCCCTTGTAAACAAGATTCCCTACCCGAAGGCCCGTCTCTTCCCAAACCTCGCGAATGGCACCTTCCGTCAGACTTTCGGGGAAGTCGACCTTGCCGCCGGGCCCGATCCACCCTGGGAATCCGCGTTTATCCGGCCTGTTGAGGAGCAGCACCTTGTCCCCGTCCTGCACCAGACACATCGTATATAAAACAATATTTACATTTATGGCGTTCTCACTCATCGCAAGCTGCTCCTGTCTGTTTGTCATTCATGAAACATTTATCAAAGGCAGTTTTATCTACTTTAATTCAGACATACAGCCTGTTTCAACATGTTTTTTTTCTCTTCATTGACCGATAACTCTACTGGCCCGGACGTTATCCACCAGAAAATGAAAATAACGAAGGCAACAAATGGATAGTCCATTTTGCCTTCGTTATTGAACAAACAGCTTTCTAAGTAAGGCCTAAGTCAGAGCAGCTCGGTCAGCTGCCAGCCAGCCAGTCCGCCAATTCTTCCGTCTGGCTGAGTATGGCTATCGGATCCCAGTACCATGAACGGTCGCTTCCCCATACATATACTCTATCCTTCTTGACCGCATCCAGTGAGCTCCAAATCGGATCAGCTTTCAGATCCTCAAGGGTATGCGAATCGGAAGTCAGGATCATGTAATCCCCCGCATATTTAGGCAATGCCTCAGCGGATATGGAGGCCCAGCCTGGATCATTCAGTTCATCCCTGACGGCAGCAGGCGGCTTGAAGCCTAATCCTCCGTAAATCGCTTGTCCGCCTTTGCCGTAGTTTGCTCCAACCGCGGAAATGTCTTTATTCATGACTTCCAGAATGGAAATCGTGCTATCGGCCGGCACGACCTTCAATACTTTTTGTTTGGCTGCGGCAATGCGGCGGTCATAATCAGCGAGCCAAAGCTCTGCCTCCCGTTCCTTTCCGAGCAGTTTGCCAAAATAGGTAAGTTCCTCGTGGACGGTCTTCAGTGATGCAAAAGGAATGATAACGGTCGGTGCGATTTTGGGCAGCTGTTCATTCATTTCAGCATAGGTGTCATCCATTATAATAAGATCAGGGTCCATCTCCAGGATTTTCTCCATGTTGCCGTTCCCTTCCCCGATATCCTCGACGCCCTTCAGAGCATCGCCGAAATAAGGATTCTTAATATGATGATTGGATGTTCCGACAGGGACAATGCCCAGCGCAATCAGACTTCCCAAGTATTCGCCTGCTACGATGCGCTTGGGATGCAGCGGAACTTCGATCTCACCGGCAACCGTTGAAATCGTTTTAGTTTGCGGTTGCTCAGTGGGAGGAGCCGCCGTCTTTGTTGACGGGTCATTCGTTTTTGTTGATGAGCCATTCGTTTTCGCTGTGCTTTCTCCCCCGCAAGCGCTCAACAATAGCATGAAAGTTAATACGAACACCGCCCCTACGGACGGTCTGAATCCTCTAGCCATGGGTAGTTCTCCCTCTCCATCATGTTGATAATGATTATCATTAACATTAGTATAGCGGAGTGATTTCCGGGAGACAATGGAGGATCTCATGCTGATGGAAGGATAATCTTCTAGCCTGCGTTTACTCGAGTGTTCCAATTTGTAGTTTGCCGGTGAAAGGCCTTTGTATTTTTTGAAAAGTCTTCCTAAGTAATAGGGATCCTGATAGCCAACGCCTGCAGCGATTTCTCTTAGAGCGGCATCGGTATCAAGCAGAAGCGCTGCTGCCTTGTCAATGCGTACTTTGATCAAATAATCAATGGGACTAAGACCCGTCCGGCTTTTGAAGTAAGAGGATAAATGCGGAATGCTGTAATTCAAGCTTTCGGATAATGACTCTAACGTAATGGCCTCCGCATACCGCTCATGAATAATGGAGATGATCTGGGCAGCTAGATCGCGCTTCTCTGGACGCACACCCTGCAACTGCATTTGTTTCAACAAATCATAAACAAATTGGTGGAGCAGCGCCCTCACGCGCAGCCGGCCCAGGGAGTCGGCAGATTGCCACTCCTTAAGCATGTCTGTCAGGCAGCGATATAGGGCAACCGGATTAGCAGGCACAAAGCTGTACTGGACGTGAAAGGGCTGGACCCGCTCCACCAGATCGGTTATTTTCTGTCGGGCAGGCAGCGGTATGCTGGCTTTATAATAAACGATATAATATTCAAATCCTTCCAGGCCGGCGCAAATATCCATTCGTGTACCTTTTCCGGCATGAAAGATCTTGAAGCTTCTGGCATTGTAGCCTGTGCCGTCCAGAAGGAGTTGCGCGCTTCCTTGAACAGACATCAGAAAAAAACTGGCAGGAGCGAGGTATGAAGCTATGGATTCATCCGCGTTCATCTTGATGCGGCGAATATCAAAAATTTTACAATGAGCATGATTCCATGACTCCAACTGATCATGCATGTCCATTCTGCTACAAACCTGCCTTCCCTATTTGGGCTTATTGGGGTCTACGTTATGATTATATCTTATAAATGAGATTTATTCTCAATAGATATGTTTTAAGATTTTCATCCAGGTTTCATATTGATTTCATAATTGCCTGCTACACTGTCATAAACAGTGAGGAGGCCGTGTGCATGAAGCCGTGGGTTAAATTTGAAGACATCATTACCCCGCATCTGAATCATTTGCGGACTTATTGTTTCTATTTAACGGGTTGCAAATGGGAAGCGGAGGATTTGCGCCAGGAAACGCTGCTTCGTGCCTTTAAGCATTACCGCAGCAAAGGAGAGTTCCGGTATCCCCGATCATTGCTGTATAAAATAGCCCGAAATGTCCATATCGACACGTATCGCCGGCGCCGGGGCATAATGGTGCCTTTGGATGAAGCGGGCGAGCAAGCATACAACGACCACAATTACGCCTCTGTACGGGGCATATTGGAATGGGTGGCGGAGCATCTATCGGAGCGTGAGGTAGAGATGCTGCTGCTTGCCGAAGTTTTTCGTTATTCGTATCAGGATATAGCAGACGAATTGGACTGTACCGTCCCAGCGGTAAAAATGGTTCTCTTCCGTTCCAAGCAGGTTCTGCGCAAGCGGGGAGCCCAGCACCGCCTTACCGGTGAACTGATTTCTCTGCAGCCGCAGCAGAAGCCTCCCATGCGTATGCCAAGACGAACCTTTGTCGTCGATCGATGGACCCGTGCGGTCCTGAAATATGAGAGCAGATAACTTCGTATGAATGATTAAATAGATTTAAATACCATTTAAGTAAATTTATATAGTATATATTGAGCCGAATCTATTACAGTCCGGAAACCGGCCAGGCGGGTTTTACGGGCTGTTTATGCTGGCTCTTCTTTCTCATTCCCGGTTTATATGTTATTTTGTTTGGATCATTTGTTCCTTTCGAGGGTGTCCTTTGCATACGGCGTCGGCCGAGTGGGACAAGGGTGCTGCCGCTTAGGATTTTGACTCATTTGGCCCAACCAATGTCCCAGATCCAGCTTGGAGTCCTATATCAGAAGAAAAAACCTTCCATAATCGCATGGAAGGTTTTCCTTTGCCTGCATATGCAAAACTTGTTTCGTGTTATTTTTGCCTCGCTAAGTTTTCAAGCGCTTGATATCTTGTCTAGGGGGAAAGCCAAACATTCGGGAGTATTCCCGACTGAATTGCGAGGGGCTTTCATAGCCTACTCGAAATGCCACATCAGTGGCATCTGAGGATTCGGTTAATAGCAGCCGCCGGGCTTCCTGGAGTCTCAGATGTTTTTGAAATTGAATCGGGCTCATGGCGGTTACTTCTTTAAAGTGCCGATGAAACGAAGAGACACTCATATTCGCGATTTCGGCAAGTTCCTCAATCCGGAAAGAACGATCATAATGATTCATGATTTGATCAATAACATCTTTAATTTGAAGGGTCGAACTTCCTTCCATTGCAATTTGCGCCAAAACAACTCCATTTTTGCCTTGAAGTACTTTGTAGATAATTTCCTTCGTAAATAATGGAGCAAGAACAGGAATATCCCTGGGACGATCCAACAAACGAGCTAACCTGGTAATTGCATCCAACAAAGACGTCTCCATTTGACTGACAAACATAGCCCTCTTTGGATTCTCTATCGGAGTAACTCGATGATCAGATTCATGTAAAACCTCTAAAATTTGACTCGTTGTAAATTCAAGTTTGAACCCCAAATAGGGAACATCCGGAGTGGCTTCAGTAACTTGGGCGATAACTGGCAAGTGAACGGATACAACAAGGTAATCGGACGGACCATATAGATAACGCTCCTGTGCAAGCCATACTTCCTTCGTCCCTTGGACCACCATACATAAGGAAGGCTTGTAAATTCCGTGCCTTGGCTCATATGCATTCGAGGCACGCATGAAGTACAAGGACGGAATACCAGTTGGGTGAACGCCATCCGTTACGGCATAGCGCTCAATGATTTTGGCGAGTTCATTCTGCTGGTTAATGATTATTTCAGACATTTGGCCTCCCCTATTTGGACCGTTCTATAGTTCGATTATAATCCATATTTATTTGCTGCATAAGTATTAGTGAGAGGATTAGGCAATGATTAGAGACGAATGAGTTAACGGTCTCTTATTCATCAGGTACATAATAAGGGAAGCGGGCTGCGACGTAAGTTAGGCAAGGATAAGATTCCACCGATACACAAATAGTTACAAACAGGAGGATTTTATATGCAAAAAGTTATTTTAAATAATGGCGTTGAGATGCCTATACTTGGTTTTGGCGTTTTTCAGATTGCAGATCATAATGAGTGTGAACAAAGCGTTTATGACGCTATTATGGCTGGTTATCGATTGATTGATACGGCTGCCTCTTATCTGAATGAAGAAGCAGTTGGCCGAGCGATTAAACGCAGTGGGGTGGCAAGAAAGGAATTATTCATCACGACGAAACTTTGGGTTCAGGATGCAGGTTACGACAGCACGATAAGAGCATTTGAAAAATCGCTGGAAAGATTGCAACTGGATTCGTTGGATTTGTATTTAATCCATCAGCCATTTGGCGATGTGTACGGTTCCTGGCGCGCTATGGAGGAATTGTATCGTAAAGGAAAGGTCCGTGCAATTGGCGTAAGCAACTTCCATACGGATCGTCTGATCGATTTAATCCTTCATAATGAAATCGTTCCCGCCATAAACCAGGTTGAAACGCATCCGTTCAACCAGCAAATCGAAAGCGCGGCATTCATGAAAGAGAACCATGTTCAGATTGAATCCTGGGCGCCTTTTGCTGAAGGGAAAAATAACTTGTTCCAGAATAAGGAATTGTTAGCCATAGCTGAAAAGCATAATAAATCCGTTGCCCAGGTGGTTTTACGTTGGCTGATCCAAAGAGATGTCGTTGTGATTCCAAAATCAGTTCGCAAAGAAAGAATTATTGAGAACTTTAACATCTTTGATTTTGAATTAAGCCAGGAGGATATGGAGTCGATTACTGCGCTAGATACGAAACAGAGCCTGTTCTTCTCCCATCGAGATCCCGAAATGGTGAAATGGATCGGCACACGCAAACTCGATATCTAACCATCTTTCGAAAAACAACCGAAAGTTTCTGATTATGTAGAACGATGAAATAAATGACAACTCACAATTGTTATTAAATATGGAGCAGATCGTTTAGACAATCTGCTCCTATTTCAATTGTAGTTGAATCCATGTATGTATGAAGCTACGATTATCGGCAGCGGACGAATCCTTGCTTTTCTCCAAGGGATGGCACCCAGACCGCATATGCGATTCTGCCAAGCAGCGGTTTATACTCTACATATAAAGCGGTTCTATCCGTTGTCATCGTCCCATCTCTGTACTTCGCATTCTACATGTCATAATGGACAGGGATCCTCTTCTTCTATTTTGTTCATGACCGTCTTAATCCGGTTTTATCTTTCTCAGTTTGATTGAAGACGGGACACGATCATTCAAGACAGCAGGTAAATCGCTGTTGGATCCTAACCAAAAGTCACCATAGCGCTCCATGGCAAGTACGTCCCCGCAACGGTAAAAGGAATGAGTTGGCCCCTCTTCTTTGGGGCTAATATAATATCCATGAAGCCACACATCTTCAATCGGCGTATCAAACAATATCTGTATATCTAATTTTCCTTCTACTAGATAAAGATGTTTGCAGCCAAAAACAACCTCCTGTAAACAAAAACTTTTCAGAAAATGATATAAAGAGTCATGTACAATGATAGGTCCCTCTGCACAGTCATCCCAAAGCAAACGCTCGTCGCAGTAGACAGGAGAATCGTTGTTGCCGGCCTCCACTTGGCAAGTCCAGTTGGCTTGATTTTCTTCAAGAAACGTAACCTTATCCTGATCCTTCTTTAGTTGTTCCGCCGAATAAAGACAATCCTGCTGTTGAAATATCTCGGGAGAGTTATCGAGGTGATCATCCGAACCATCTTTCCAGCGTCCTGCAAACGCATATAATTCATGCAACGCCTTTGGCAAATATACTGGAATCTCATCTGCCGGCATACCGCTCGAGCTGTCATATCTTCCGTACCAGTTGATTAGGAAATCCTTGAGATCGTCCAGTTGATCTGTATCTTTCAGCAGCATTGCAACTCCTCCTGTTTAACTTATAAGTGACTTCTTATCGCTTCTCAAACTCCACTCCGTATTTATTGAAGATGGTCTCGTATTTATTTTCAAATATAGCCCATCTCTGTTCGGTTCCGTACTTTTCCTGCAGAGCTTTCAAATAATGTTCAGCTTCTGCTACATCATTGGATTGTAACAGCAATTGAAAGCTTTCTTCCCCCAGATGTAAAAATGGACCTGCCGTGTAATAATCAACAATGGATCTGGCGCTGGTCATCGTGTCATAGAAATGAATAACTTCTTCTAGTCCACGTAGCAGCGCTGTTCTTAAATCCTCCATGTTCGTATCAGGAGTAATTGAAAATCGGTCTGGAACAGACGCGGCAATTTCCCCGATTCTTGCTCTGAAGTGACAATCCACTTCTGAGGGTGCCTTTAGGATTTCCCTCGATTGTATCTGTGCCAACTCCGCTGAATAAATACCGCAGTTCACATAAAACATGACATGGTCTGCTGAATTGCCGGAGGATTTTTGGAAATTGAACATGTAGATGAGGTTTTCTGCTTTCTTATTGAAATTCAAACTCTTCTTTGCAAAGCCATGCTTGGCAAAGAACGGCTTCACGTCCTGCTTAATCATATCGTTAAAGAGCTGCTGCAACATGATCCCTCCTGGAAAATTATTATAGTTTGAATAAGTAATTTGTTAAGACTATCGACATGATCAGTTGATATTTTATTGTGATATCGTTCGCCGTTAGAGAGCTTGACGTTAATTTGAAAGACCGAGTCCTCCTACTACTATTAATGCCACTTTCTTAGCAACCTCCTCTTTATTCATAGTGATGTTTCCAGAAGCCCATTGATAGGCACCTTCATGGATGATTTGTGCAAAAATAGCCACATACATATTCTTCTCAGTTTCTGTATAAATGTGGTCCAAGCTCTTGGACAAATAGGCTTTCAACTCATTTGTAATCTTTTCTTTTAATTGCGGTACAACTAAGCCTAGATAGCTGCTGCGACATTGGATGTTCGGTACTTGATAAAAATCGCAAACCGCTAGAACGAGTTGATTGATGCTGTCTTGATCGCACTTCACTACGCCGGCAGTGCGGTTTTCGATGGCAGTTGAGGCGGAGTCTCCCATAATATAGTCTAGCAGTTCGTATTTATCATTAAAGTGTGCATAGAAAGTAGCACGATTAACTTGTGCACTTGATGTGATATCCGCTATCGTTATTTTTTCAAAATCTTTATAGGCAACCAAATGAAGAAAAGAATTTATTAAGGACTGTTTTGTATGTGTCATGCGTATGTTCATTACTTTATTCGCCATAACTTCCTCCTTACCCAACACTTTATCGATCTTGTTGTTGTAGCAACATCCGTACAAGATTGTAGGTTGTTACGATAATTCGTTGGGTGTATATTTCTTTTAACGCAACACTTGTTTATTTAATATATCACTCCTGAGGAGGTTGTGAAAGAAAAATTGATTTTTGCATTTATGAATCGTCAAGGGTCTGTTATCAAATGTTTTATAACAAAACAGTGCAATTACTGAAGGGAGTTTAAGATAATGAAAACGATTGCAATAATTGGTGCTGGACCAGGTTTAGGATTGTCGCTCGCGAAGAAGTTTGGGAGTAATGGCTTCAAAGTAGCTGCTATTGCACGTAACCCTGAGAAATTGGCAAAAATCGAAAATGATCTCAAAAATTTAAACATTGAAGCGAAGTCGTATGTTACTGATGTCACGGATTTGTCTGCACTAAAGCAAGCCTTACAAGCGGCTAAACAAGACTTTGGTTCCATCGATGTGTTAGAATTCAGCCCTTATGCTGGCTGGGACAAATTCACTAACGTGTTAGAAACCACGCCTGATACTGTATTAGAACAAATAAACAGTTATTTGCTACCTGCCGTTCTCTCGGTCAATGAAGTATTACCAACTATGATCAATAACGGGTCAGGTGCAATTCTATTTACAACAGGTTTATCCGCAATGTTCCCATTACCTTTTGTCGGGAATGGAGGTATCGTGATGTCGGGTATTCGTAACTATGCTACAAATCTGCACCAGGAGTTGAAAGAGAAAGGCGTATTTGTCGGACATCTTTCGATCGGCACTATGATTCAAGCCGGAACAGCAGGCGATCCGGATGTCATCGCTGATACGTGGTATAACCTTTACGAGAAAAAGGACCGCTTTGAAGAGATATTCCCTCTAGGATTTGATCCGACTAAAATTCCTAATTAGTATTAAGGCGATAAAACAACTATTGAAATTATGGTTGTCTTATCGCTTGTCGCTGTTATTCGGTCATCAATAATCAATAACTTTCACACTATCCTGCCAGTCAGTTCAACTCTTTGGAGTGAAGATCGACGGATTATTAGTGGAAGCCTGTTTAAAAACATGAAAAACCAATCAAGCTTCAACCAAACGACGCATGGAACTTCATTTAATTCGTACTGTCTACCGCCTTTTTGTCGCCTCGTTGCGAAAAGGCGGTTTTTTTGGCGTTTTCCCTGGGAATCCATCATTTTTCGATAATATAAACAAAGTTTATTTATAAAATGACGAAAAATAGCGATTTAAATTATAATAATTGTTTATTTAACATAGATGACCGATTATGTAAAACTTCATTTCAGGGACGATAGGGCATCATCGGGGAGGAATAAGGAGGATCTGCCTGATGGGGGCGGCTCTGGCTGCGAGAGGCAAAAATAAGCAAATTTATCCCAGATTACTGGAAATGACCTCGTGGATGAAAGATGTTAGCCTTATATAAGTATTCTTAATAAATAGACGAAGGGTTGTGTAAGCTTTTGAAGAAAGGTTGGGCAATAGTCGTATTGCTGCCAATGTTATTGTTGGCCGCATGTGGTCAGAACAACAACACTCCGGATGCCGGAAACAACGGAAATGGGTCGGTACCGGCCAATAACAACGCTAATGCTTCAGGGGGGAACAGCGAAGCGACAGGTACGTTAGCGGATGCGCAAAAGAAAGGGTCTGTGACGATTGGATTTGCCAACGAGAACCCATATGCGTATAAAGATGCCGACGGGAAGCTGACCGGCGAGGCCGTTGAGATCGCCAGGGTCATTTTGGAACGACTGGGCATTAAAGAAATGAAAGGCGAGCTGACCGAGTTTACCTCGCTGATTGCGGGCCTTCAAGCCAAACGCTTCGATATGATTACAGCGGGCATGTTCATTAACCCGAAACGCTGCGAAGCCGTGCTGTTCGCCAATCCCGAATACAGTATCGGAGCAGCGATTGCGGTTAAACAGGGGAATCCGCTGAAGCTTACAAGTTACAAATCTATCGCCGATAACGCTAAAGCCAAGGTTGCCGTTATGGCAGGGGCAGTCGAGCTGGATTATTTGAAGGCATCGGGCATCCCTGATAATCAGATGATTATTGTGCCGGACCAGGATGCGGCAATCAGCGCATTGCAATCCGGACGCGTCGATGCCATGACCATGACCGGGCCTGCTTTGCAGTCCAGACTGGACAGTGCCAAAGACAGTAATCTGGAGCGGGTTATGGACTTTGAGCAGCCTCTTGTGGATGGTAAAGAGGTAACGGGTTATGGCGCTACCGCCTTCCGCCCGGACGATACCTCCTTCCAGGAGGCGTATAATGCAGAGCTTGAGAAGATGAAGGAATCCGGCGAGCTGCTGGAGATTCTTAAGCAATTCGGTTTCACCGAGCAGGAACTGCCTGGGGACATGACATCCAGTCAGCTGTGTGAGGGATAATCATGGACCCGACCTGGTCGGCGATGTTTCCGCTTCTCTACGAAGGCGCGAAGATTACGATTCAAGTAACGGTATTGGCGGGGATTGTCGCATTGATTGTTTCGGCGGCGGCGGGCCTTGGCCGGGTATCCGGTTATGCGCTGGTACGCGGGGTTTCCCGCGTCTATGTGGACTTTTTTCGGGCTTCTTCGCTTCTGGTACTGATGTTCTGGATCTACTTCGCGCTTCCGTTTGCGGGAATAGAGCTTAACAAAATGGTGACGGCGGTGCTTGCCATCGGCTTGAATTACGGGGCATACGGCTCGGAAATCGTGCGGAGCTCCATACTGGCTGTTCCTTCCGGCCAATATGAAGCTTCGGTCGCCCTTAATCTGACGCCGCTTCAGCGGATGTGGCGCATTATTATTCCCCAGGCGATTGCACGAATGCTGCCGCCTTTCGGAAATTTACTGATTGAGCTGCTGAAATCGACATCGCTGGTTTATTTTATTACGCTGAGCGATTTGACTTATGAAGCCATGATTTTGCGCAATAACTATCTATCATGGACGCCGCAGATATTTGTTCTGCTGCTGGTGATCTATTTTGCCTTTTCCGCCTGCATCACGATCACGATCCGGCTGCTGGAGCGCAAATTTGCGGCTTGGAGGTGAATGAGACATGTGGAAATGGGAGTATGTTTGGGATTTATTGCCCCAGCTACTAAGCGCACTGCGGGTAACGATGTATGCGACATTAAGCGGGTTTGTCGTGGCGGCGCTGCTGGGTCTCCTGCTTGCGATCGGACTTAGATCCAGATTCGCCGTATTGCGCTATACGATAAGGGCGATCGTGGAATTTATCCGCAGCACGCCGCTGCTTGTGCAGGTGTTTTCATTATTTTATATTCTGCCCATGCTGTTTCCTTCGGCGTCCATTTCGGCGTTCTGGACGGGGGTAATCGGGCTGGGCGTTCATTACAGTACGTACTTGTCAGAGGTATACCGCTCTGGTATCGACGGGGTGCCCCAGGGACAATGGGAAGCGGCGAATGCGCTGAATTTTACCAAAACGCAAACCTGGACCAAAATTATTCTGCCCCAGGCGATCCGTCCGGTTGTGCCGGTAATGGGCAATTACCTGATCGTAATTTTCAAGGAAACGCCGATATTAATGGCTATCACGCTGGTTGAGCTGCTGCTTACCGCGAAGAATGCCGCTTCCGAATCCTATCGGGTGTTTGAGCCGTATACGGTGGTCGGTGTGTTATTCCTGATCATAAGCCTGATTATGACCTATCTTGTACGGCTCCTGGAGAAGAAGCTTAACGGGAAATATGCAGGATAAGGAGATTTGACGATGCAACTGGAAAAACAGGAAATGCTGGAGTCCGGGGAAGCCTGGAGCGAGCGCTTCGCCGGTCTCGAGCCGATTGTAAAATACAACAATATCACCAAATCCTTTGGCGACCTGGAGGTCATCAAAGGTGTGGACCTGGAGCTTTACCCGGGCGAGAAAATCGCCATGATCGGACCCAGCGGTTCGGGCAAAACCACGCTTGGCCGTCTCCTGATGACGCTGGAGGAGCCCACCAGCGGTACCATTGAGCTGGATGGCGAGCTGCTGTGGCATACGGAAGACAAAGGCAAGCTCATCCGTGCGGGCGAGAAGCATCTGCACCGGATGCGGGGCAAGGTGGGAATGATTTTTCAGCATTTCAATCTGTTTCCGCATATGAATGTGCTGCGCAATGTCACAATGGCTCCGCGCAGCGTGCTGGGCTTGTCCAAAGAAGAAGCGCATGATCGCGCTGTTACAATGCTGCGCAAGGTCGGGCTTGAGGAGAAGCTGGATGTTTATCCTTCCCAGCTCTCCGGGGGACAGAAGCAGCGTGTTGCGATTGCCCGCGCTTTGGTGATGCAGCCCAAGGTGATGGTATTTGACGAGGTGACCTCCGCGCTTGATCCGGAGCTGGTGGGAGAAGTGCTTGAAGTCATCCGGGAAATCGCCGACGAGGGCGAGATGGCGATGCTGCTGATCACACATGAGATGGAGTTTGCCCGCGATGTGGCAGACCGGGTCATCTTTGGCGCGGAAGGCCGCATTGTGGAACAGGGAACGCCGGAACAGATTTTCGAGAATTGTCAAAGCGAACGCCTCCAGTCCTTCCTTGGACGATTTGTCGGCGCCGCTTCCAATCCATGATGCAGACTAGGGGTGAAGATGATGGCAAACCATCCGACTATAGATAAGCCGGTACTGCGGAAACCGTCGGCCTCCGATGGCACGCAGGTCTGGGAGCTTGTGAAGAGGGTGGGCACGCTGGATCTGAACTCGGTATACAGCTACATCATGCTGTGCGATATTTTTCGCGATACGTGCGTGATTGCTCTCCAGCAGGACGTGATCGTAGGATACATGTCCGCCTACCGCAGGCCCGACCTGCCGGATACACTGTTCGTCTGGCAGGCGGCCGTAGACAGCTCTCAGCGGGGCAAGGGACTGGCGAAAGAAATGCTCCGCGAGCTGTTGAACCGGGAAGAGAATAATGGGATACGCTTCGTGGAAGCTACGATCGGACCGGATAACATTGCTTCGCGCCGCCTGTTTACAGGGCTCGGCGAGGAGAGAAGCGCACACTGTCAACTATCCGAATATTATCCGGTGAGTTATTTCCCCGAGGGCTCCGGCCATGAACCTGAGCTGCTTCTTCGGGTGGGACCTTTAACGAATAAATCATAGGAGTGATTCGGTGAGTGCAATGAAGAAGGATGCAGGCGACTTGAAGGTATTCAATAAGATGGAATCAGAGGTACGCAGTTATTGCCGCAGCTTCGAGGCGGTATTCGATAAAGCCCGAAACGCCAAGATTTGGGATATTGAAGGCAGGGAATATATCGATTTTTTTGCCGGCGCGGGAGCGCTGAATTACGGACATAACAATCCGGCTATCCGCAGCAGACTGGTTGATTATTTATTGGAAGACGGTGTGACCCACAGCCTGGATATGGCGACAAAAGCAAAAGAGACGTTCCTGAAGCGGTTTACGGCATCGATCCTGCAACCGCGCGGACTTGACTATAAGATTATGTTTCCAGGCCCCACGGGCACGAACTCAGTTGAGAGTGCCATGAAGATTGCCCGCAAAGTTACCGGGCGCAGAACGATCGTCTGCTTCACCAATGCGTTTCACGGCATGAGTCTGGGATCGCTTGCCGCGACAGGCAATGCGTTCAAGCGCAAAGGGGCGGGCGTTGATCTGCCCAACACGAGTTTTATGCCTTATGACGGTTATTTCGGAGACGGGGTCAACACGGTGGAGATGCTGGATAAATACCTGGATGATCCGGGCAGCGGCTTCGATCTGCCGGCAGCGATTATTCTGGAGACGGTTCAGGGCGAAGGTGGACTGAATGTGGCCAGCACGGAATGGCTGAAGCAGATTCAAGCTCTGTGCCTGGCGAGGGATATCCTGCTGATTGTCGATGATGTGCAGATGGGCTGCGGCCGTACGGGCACGTTCTTCAGCTTTGAAGAAGCAGGGTTGAATCCCGATATTGTCTGCCTGTCCAAATCCATTGGCGGTTACGGGCTGCCGATGGCGCTGACTCTGATCAAGCCGGAATACGACCTGTGGCATCCCGGCGAGCATAACGGCACCTTCCGAGGGAATAATCTTGGTTTTGTCGCTGCTGCCGAGGCGCTTGCCTATTGGGAGTCCGGGACGTTCGAGAAAGAATTGGCCGACAAAGCCAAACGGATCGAAGACGCGCTGAACGGACTTATTATGGCTCACCCTGAGGCGAAAGCGCACAAGAAAGGCAAAGGCCTGATTCAAGGCATTTCCTTCGACGAGCCGAAGCTGGCCGGTCAACTGAGCGCCGCTGCCTTCAAGCGGGGCGTCATCATGGAGACATCTGGCCCGCATGACGAGGTTGCCAAGCTGATGCCTCCACTTACGATTGAAACCTCCGTTCTTGAGCAGGGCCTTGCCATTCTCAAGGACAGCTTTGAAGAGATCATCCAGTTGGAGTGCGTCGAAGCCCTGGTCTAAATAAGTTTTGAATTCGAGAGGAGAACGAATCCATGATTGTGAAACACTTAGAGGAAATTGTAGACTCCAAGTACGACATCGACACGGAAACCTGGAATGCCCGCAGACTGCTGCTCCGCAAGGATGGCATGGGTTTTTCCCTCAATGATACGATTATTAAAGCTGGTACGGAAACGACCATTTGGTACAAAAATCACGTGGAGGCCGTTTATTGCATCGAAGGGGAGGGCGAGATCGAAATTGTCGCGACCGGCGAGAAATTCGCTATACGTCCCGGCATGCTTTATGCCCTTGACGGTCATGAGAAACATTATTTGCGGGCAAAGACCCAGGTAAGGACCATATGTGTATTTAATCCTCCTCTTACCGGCAGCGAGGTGCATGATAAGGACGGCGTTTATCCGCTTATTGAAGAAGCTGAATTGGAGGCGAACCGCTCATGAACACAAATCTGGCAAATTCCGCAGCAGTCACAGCCGACAAATATCCTTCCCGGATATCCGATAAGCCGTCCGTTATGGACCGCGTGGATCCGGTCGTCTACAGCACCTGGAAGGCGGGCAGCCCTTTAACGAACGAGCAGTTTGAATTTTATGAGAAGAATGGGTATCTGTTTCTGGATGAATTCTTCTCCGTGGATGAAGCTGAAGAGTGGCGCGCCGAGCTGAAGAAGCTGCAGCAGCATTATGAACAGCGCGAAGCGGAGCATGTGATCCGCGAGCCTGGCGGTACGGAAGTACGCTCCATCTTCGCTGTCCATGAGCATAACGAACGCTTCAAGGAGCTGTCGGCCAATAAACGTTTGAATGCCGTCATCCAGGAGCTGCTGGGCTCGCAAACCTACATCCACCAGTCGCGGATCAACTTCAAGCCGGGGTTTACGGGCAAAGAATTTTATTGGCATTCCGACTTTGAAACCTGGCATGTGGAGGATGGCATGCCTTCCATGCGGGCGCTGAGCTGTTCCATCGCGTTGGAGGATAATTTTCATTATAACGGACCTCTGATGGTCATCCCGGGCTCGCACAAGAAGTTCGTTTCCTGCGTCGGGCAGACGCCGGACGATCATTTCAAGCAGTCGCTCCGCCGCCAGGAATACGGTGTGCCCGATCAGGAAAGCCTGGCGAAGTTCGCCCAGGAGGGCGGGATCGATACCATTGTGGGCGGAATAGGGTCCATTGTGCTGTTCGATTGCAATATTATGCATGGCTCCAACAGCAACATTACGCCGCTGCCGCGAAGCAATGTGTTTCTGGTCTACAACAGCGTGGAGAATGCCTTGAAAGAGCCGTATTCCGGGCAGAAGCCAAGACCAGACTATATTGCTGCGCGAGAGTAGGTAAATGTGAGCGGTGTTTCGCTTGTTTTGTCCATCATAGGCATCAACGTTGTTTACGTTTCCATATTTACGCTGCGCCTTATTCTCGTCATTAAAGGGAGAAGGGGCGCAGCCTCGCTTATGGCTATGGTGGAGGTATTTGTTTATCTGGCGGGGCTGAATCTCGTGCTCCAGAATTTGTCCAATCCCGTCAATATGGCGGCCTACTGCCTGGGCTTCGGCATTGGCGTGTATGCGGGGAGCCGGATCGAGGAATATCTGGCATTAGGCTATTCCGTTGTACAAGTGATCGTCGATTCTGCCGCTACCGCGCTGCCGAACAAGCTTCGGGACTTCGGTTACGGGGTTACATCCTGGATGGCGGAGGGGCGGGACGGACAGCGGCTCATCATGCAGGTGCTGGTCAAACGCAGCAACGAGAAGCAGCTGATGCGAAGCATTATGGTCGTGGCTCCCAAAGCATTCGTTATCTCTCATGAGCCGAGGCAGTTTAAAGGCGGGTTCTGGACGAGAATGATTGAGCGGTAAAGGGTAAATAAGGGTTGTCTCAAGCTTGCAGCGGTATAAACAGCTGTGCCGGGACAACCCTTTTTAATGGATTCGTAAACGGACCAGAAACAGAAGCATACATAAAGCACCGCCGGCGAGCATCCATAGGGTGTGAGCAGGCTGGAAATAATCCATGCTCCAGCCGACCAGGAGCGGCAGCACAGCACCCCCGATTCCACCGGAGGCAATCAGAATGCTTGTCGTCTGCCGGGTCGTATTGGCAAATAACCGGTTGGCGTACACGATGGCAATCGCGAAGATACCCGACAGAAAAAGTCCCAGTACAAGAACGAAGACATACGCGGTAATCTTGTCCGGGAACAAAGCTAACCCGCAGAGGGCCAGTAAAGCGCCAATGGTGCTGATCAATAAAAAGGGTGCGTAACCGGCTCTTTCGGCGATATATCCGGACAGGAGCCGCCCGGCAATCATGGAAACCCAGAAGAAGGAGACGCTGAGCGCGGCGTTGGCGTTCGTCAGGCCAAGACGCTCGGCAAACAGGGAAGGGAGAAAATTTATGACGCTGGTCTCCAGCCCGACATAGATAAAAACAAATCCCAGCAGGAACAGCAGCAGGGAGCGTTTAACGGTTCTTACGGTCGCCGCTACTTGCGGCGACTCGTCAACGAACGCCTCTTCTGGGGATGAATCGACCACATCCGCCATTTCTGAAGGAGCGGCAGCTGCGGGATCCTTGTAACCGGCCAAGCGGAACGATTGCATCCCCCAGATCAGGGCCATTATTAATGCCAGAGCAGCGATTATGGCGAAAGAACCGAACAGGAATTGATTGGAAATAAACAGGCCGGAGAGGATCGGCATGACCAGAGCGCCGATGCCGAACGATACTTCCAGGCGGCTCATAATAACGGCTTTCCGGTCGCTCATGGATTCCAGCAGCAGCGTTCCGACGGCGGTCTGTGCCGTTCCAAACCCGAATCCGTTTATAACCAGAGGGATAAACAGAATGGACCATTGCGGTTTCAAATACAGGAGTGCATGCGCCAGAAGCAGGAGCGCGAAGGACACCGTCAGTATTCCGCGGTACCCCAGAAGGCGCAGTCCGAACGGAACCAGCAGCACACCTGCCAGAAAACCGGCAAACTGGGCAAAAATCAGCTGGCCTCCATCCCCGTAGCTTCGCCCGTAAATATCAAGCAATTCCGACAGCAGAGAACCAAACACGACAGTTGCAAAACCAATCAGCAGATAAGAGAAGCAGCCCAGCCAAATCATCCTTGTTTTCATCTACTCACCATCCAGGCTTACGTCCGGGACGATCAAGAGCTCCACCTTGTGTTCGGCCAGCATATCCATAAGCGGCTGATCCGGCTGACGGTCCGTAATCAGCAGATCTATCGACTCCAGACCGGCGATCTTGTAGAACATCCCCTGGCCAAACTTCGTATGATCGGCCAGCACAATAACCTGATCAGCCCGCCGGATCATCTCCCGCTTCACATCCCCGTCCTCCTCATGGGGATAGGATAAGCCGCTTGCGGTAATGCCGCAGGCACCCAGGAATAATTTGTCCACCTGGTAATCGGCCAGCTTGGCAATCGTGGACTGTCCATATAGAAACCGGTGCTGGGGATTTAATTCGCCGCCCAGCAAATACGTTCTGACTTCTTCCTTGCGGGACAACGCATCGGCAATATCGATGGAATTGGTGACCACGACCACATCCCTGGCGGACAGATGGTCGGCTGTAACTTGTACGGTCGTTGAAGCATCCATCAGTATAAAATCCCCATCTCTGACCAGGGAAGCGGCGTGAAGCCCGATCGCGCGCTTCTTCCCGGATTGCCTGACAAGCCGGTCCTTATATTTATAGATCTCCTTGCTGGCTGGCGGCAGGACAGCTCCCCCATGGGTGCGGTGAATCATCGCGAGTTCGTCCATCTTCAGCAGGTCCCTGCGGGCTGTGTCCCGGGATATGCTGAAAATCTCGCAAATATCCTGGATGCTTACCCGCTGGTGCTGCTCCAAATATTGTTTAATGGCGCTGATACGCTCTTCCTGATACATGTTCAGCCTTCCCCTTTTGTATGGCAGAGTTTCGTCCATTATAAGGCTTTTCAAGTCATTTTTCAATAATAAATAAGTTTTTATAAGTATTTATAAGTGGTTGTGCGACAAAACAAGTGCGGATTATGCGCTTCAAGAGGCGTAGGAGAAGGATTGGGGAGCGGGCTAAATAAACAATGAACGAAAACAGAGGAATACGGCTTAGGGGCCAACGGTGATATGGGCAAAATACGGGACTATAGAAGAATTGCAGAGGAATACGAATGGGGAGAGGACGGTGTTGGCGGTAACTGATAGCCCAAATGGCAGAAAAGAACCTGCATCACGACAGTCTCCGTTACAAACTGCCGGCAGTCCGGCCCCCTTGAGACCATTGAAGAAGATCACTAAGGGAAGCCTGTTCAAAAACGATCGGAACGCCGCAAAGTTGTTTCATCAGCCGTTACGTCCACTTGGCCGCCCATAGCTTCATTTCCTTGAGAATCTGATGCAAATCCACACCCTTGGGGGTCAGCGAATATTCAACCGTGACGGGGACGGTCGGGAATACATGGCGCTCCAGAACGCCCTGTTCTTCCAGATGGCGCAAAGTGCTTGTCAATGCACGGGGGCTCACGGCCGAGATGAGGCGCTGCAGCTCGCCGAACCTTTTTTTGCCTCCAAACAGCTCGCGAAGGACAAGAAAAGCCCATTTTCCGCCGATTACGTTCAGCGTCTTCTCAATATTGCAATCAATGCAGGCGGGCACCTTCGGAATATAGTTGTTTACGGACATGTAAGTATAGCACTCCTTATATGAAAGATAGTATCTATAAGTATAGTATATATAGCTGATATAATAAAATGATTATTATTTCACTACTTTTAAAAAGGTAGAAGCATGCGTACAATAGAAGGTGGATTGGCTTTCCGGGATGATTGTCATTATAGGATAAAGCTTCAGGCTTGACCAAACCTAAAGGAGGAATTATCTACGATGAATTATCGTAAACTTGGTGGCAGCGGATTGAAAGTAAGCGAGATCAGTCTGGGCAGCTGGCTGACATATGGCGGGTACGTTGAACGTGAGAATGCCGTGAAAGCGGTTCATAAAGCATATGAGCTTGGTATCAATTCTTTTGATACGGCTAACGTGTATGAACGGGGCGCTGCGGAAACGCTGCTGGGCGAAACGATCAAATCGTTCCCCCGTGAATCTTATGTACTGGCAACGAAAGCTTTCTGGCCGATGGGCGACGGTCCCAATGACCGCGGGCTTTCCCGCAAGCATGTGATCGAGCAGTGCAATGCCAGTCTGAAACGGCTGGGCGTGGAATATGTGGATATTTTCTACTGTCACCGTCATGATCCGGACACGCCACTCTATGAGACGCTTCGTGCGATTGACGATCTGGTCCGCCAGGGCAAGGTTCAATATGTCGGCGTCAGCGAATGGACGGCGACGCAGATGGCGGAGGGACTGGGAACGGCTGACCGTTATTTGCTGGACCGCATCGTCGTGAATCAGCCGATCTACAATATGTTCGAGCGTTATATCGAGAAGGAAGTCATTCCTTTCGGTGAACGCAACGGCATTGGACAGATTGTATTCTCGCCGCTGGCGCAGGGCCTGCTTACAGGCAAATACACCTCGATGGACGATGTGCCGGCGGACAGCCGCGCAGCCAAGCTGGATTGGGTCCGCAAAGGCATTACCGAGGAGAAGCTGGCCAAAGTGCGCGCCCTCTCCGAAGTTGCCTCCGAGCTGGACATCAAGGTCGGACAGCTTGCCCTGGCCTGGATTTTACGCCAGCCGAATGTCGCGAGCGCGCTGGTCGGTGCAAGCAATCCCGATCAGGTGGTCGAGAACGTGCAGGCAGTTGGGATTGAATTGTCCGAGGATGTTATCGAACGGATCGAACAGATTCTGAAATAGGGACTAATTGATTATAAAACCGCTGACGGTGGAGCACGGATAGTATCCGGCTTCGTTATCGGCGGTTTTTTTTCGAAATAAACCAGCATTGACTTAAGTAAAGGAATACTCTTTCCAGTGAAGAATCTATAGACGTATGGAGAAAACTTCGTAAGACATTTGGAAATGCTTCATTTCAATTGAAAGTGACGGTTGAAGTTGTGACTGAGGGCTCCATTCACTGGAAATTAAAAGAACAAATCATAACAATCCGGGGTGGGGAAAAATGAAACATCATGTCTTTAATCAGGTTGTAGAGTCGGAAGAAGAACTGAGGTCTTTATATGGATATCCAGGCGAGCTCGTCAACAATAAAACAATAGCTTTTATGGATCACCATTGCCGCGAATTTATAGCGAAGTCACCGTTACTGTTTATGGCAACCAGCGATTCATCCGGAGCCTGTGATGTTTCTCCACGCGGGGATGCGGAAGGATTTGTTTATGTATTGGACGACAAACATCTCGTTATACCTGAACGCCCGGGCAATCGGCGGTTTGATTCATTGCGAAATCTTATGGAAAATCCCCAAGTAGGGTTGATATTTATTATTCCCGGACTTGAAGAGACCTTAAGAATCAATGGGCAAGCAAGTATCGTGAAAGATCAAGAAATAATGAAGCATATGGAAGCACACGGCAAGGTCCCGATGATTGGAATCGGAGTAGAGGTTGAAGAATGTTTTATCCACTGCGCAAAAGCGTTCAAGCGGTCGCATTTATGGGAAAGTGATTACTGGCCGGCAAAAGAAGCATTGCCTAAACCTGCGGCCATACTGGCAGAACATACAAAAAAACTTGGTGTTTCTGAGGATGAAATATCTTTGGCACTTAAGGAAAGTTATGAGAAACGGCTGTATTAAAGCCATCATCTTAAGCGAGCTCCTCGAGGAGGACGAAAAAATCGTGATCGGCTGCTCGCCGATCACGATTTTTTTTCTTAATCTGGTTGCCCACTGAACGGTGACGATTGACCACCAATCTATTTTTGCTTCCTTCTTATGCCCAGTATAATGAAGACGACATAGATTACGATGGCAATCGAATCGATTAACGTATCCGTAAGTGCCGAAATGTCGTGAAACGCCGTTATGCCAACAATGACCATCAGCCGGACGATCAGGAGCGAGACGATCATCCATGCGGCAATTCGAGTCTTCGATTGATCGGCTTGCAATGACATGAAAATGAAGACGATGCCGAAGACCAGATTTTCCGCTGTAATGATGTGCCAGACATACGTGAACATTATCCGGGTGTCCATGGCTATCGCACTTTCGTGGAGTGTGGGCAGTACAGCGGATTCCCCGTTCCATGCGTGCGAAACAGCAAACAGTACGGCAAGAATGCCTGCAATCAGATAATATAAATTCCTAACCTTGATGTTCATTACATCCCTCCTCGGATTTTCCCCGTCCCTTCTTTCGGATTGACTGGTAAATCTCGCTCGCATACTCTGTCAACTGCTGATCGCTTTCCGGATTAAAGTCCCTGAGCGTTTCGGCTGCCAAGTCGAGCAGCTGACTGACCTTTTCCAGATGGGCAATTTTCTTGCGCGTTTCCGCACTCTTGGCCTCAAGGAACGCTGCAACCTCCTGGCAATAAGCAGGGTCTACATTCTCCATCCTGTGGAACCCGAACTTTCCCTTAATTTCATCAAGCGAAAGGTCCGCATACTGCATGATTTGAATGTTCATCAAGTCGATGAGGTCGTTCTTCGAATACCTGCGGTACCCATTGTCCTCGCGCGACGGCGATACGATTCCAATCCGGTCATAATACCGTAGCGTATCCTTCGGGTAACCAAGTATCCGCGAAACCTCTTGAATAGAATATAGTTTATCCATGTATTCAAACTAACATTGGAGCACACTCCAAGGTCAAGTCATTTTTTGTATTTTATCTCCACGGACTGAATTACGGGGTTGCCGGCTTGGGACCGGGGTACGTCATTGAGAGTTGAAAGGTTTTTGGCTCTGGCATCGAGAATAAGGATATAGAAGTCATTCCTATAACTTGGAAATTGAGGGATAGCAAAATGATCATTGTACGCCCGTTTCAGCAGGATGATGTAAGGGATCTGACTGAACTGATGAGCGATTTAGGATATCCTACCGCAGTAGATAAGATGTTAAACCGAATGAAAACAATAAATGAAATCCAGCTGTATGCAACATTCGTTGCTGTAATGGATGGAACGGTGGCAGGGATGATTGGGGCCCGGGATGTTTATTATTATGAAGAAGACGGGTTTGCTACGCAGATCTCATTATTAGTAACAAAAAGCGAATATCAGGGGAGAGGTATAGCGACAAAACTGATTCAATATGTTGAAGAACGGGCGATTAAGAACGGAGCAAACTGCCTGCAGCTGACAAGCGGTATAAAACCGGAACGTGAAAGAGCCCATCAATTTTATAAAGCCAGGGGCTTCAAGGTAACTGGTTACCGGTTTGTGAAGAAATTAAAAACCTAGCCGGCTTTTTGTATATCCAAGCAGGCAACCCATTGAATGAATCCTAACGAATCTGATTTCACGAGAACAGAGAATCGATTGATCAAGGAGAAATACCTAACGGACGGTATTGGCGAGTATGCCAAGCGGCTGGAGCTGGACGTGAGGTTCGAGGTGCTGGAGATGCCCGACGAGAAAGCGCCCGAGACGAAGCTCAGCAGAAGCTGAGCTTCGTCTCGGGCACATGACACTGCCGTTTCAGTTAATGCGGCTGGTGCTGGCAGAACAGATTTATCGGGTGGTGAAGATTATTAGGGGGAACCGTATCACAAGTAGGGCGAAATTTGCACGAAAACACCAGGTGTAGGGACCATCCGTGGTGGATGGAGGCAACGAATTAGAGTACTTTTAAGGGCAGAACTGAAATCTTCGCGACGGTGATTTTGGCTGCGTTGAGCATGCGGTATTTTACGATTAAGTCACTTTAGACCTGTCTTGGCTTTACATTTACAAGCAATATGCTGGCAACGATAAGCACCATGCCCACGATAAGGTTCATCGTCAAATGTTCATTCAGGAACAAAATGCTGCAGATGATTGAGACGACCGGGATGAGGAATGTGTACGAGCCGACCTTCGATGCCTCGCCTGAACCAATTAGCTTGAAGTATACGAGCCAACCAAGCGCAATGACGAATACGGAGATGAACAGCGTATCGTACAAGAAGGCTGCCGTCCAGCGCACCTCTGACCAGCTCTCGACAGTCGATCCGTAAGCCGTCATGACGATGCCTCCAATCACGATCTGCATAGCGGTCATCCACAGCGAATCAACCTTGGCTGCCTGCCTTTTGATATAGACTGTGCCAAGCGCCCAGCTTAGTGCGGATCCCAAGGCGAGCAGAATGCCGATGATGGAGATGCCTCCCTCCAATCCACCGATGCTCATCGCGGCGACTCCGCCGAAGCCGAGCAGTAGGCCGACCATTTTCCGCGCGTACATCCTCTCTCCAAGCCACATCCAAGCGAACAATCCGAGCAGCACAGGCTGGAGGAACACGATCGCAGAGAACAGGCCTGCCGGCATGTATTGGAGGCCAACTGTTTGGAAGCCGTAGTAGAATACGATGCTTAAGAATGCGGACAGCACATAATACAGCCACGTTTCCCGAAACCGAAGCTGCTTCCAGCGCGGTAGCGCGATGATAATAAGCAGCACTCCTCCGATGAGGGTGCGAAGTCCGGCAAACAGAAGCGGTGGCGTAAACTCGAGAGCATACTTGGATAAAGGCCAGTTAATTCCCCACATAAGAATGAGGAAGGCCAAGTAGAATAACGTTTGCTTACGCGATAACGATGTCTCTGACATATAACAAATCTCTCCTTGTGTTAAGCTTCATCCGAATGATACACTAAATTGAGGTATGATGAAAATGAATGTTTTTCATAGGAGGCATATCATTCACGTTATGACATATACACAGATCAAGCTGTTCGTGAAGATCGCAGAGACTGGGAGCTTTACAAAAGCCGGCCTTGAACTAAATATGACGCAGCCCGCGGTCAGCCGAGCAATCTCCTCGTTAGAATCGGAGCTGGATATCCCTCTGCTGCTGCGCGATCACCGCGGTGTGCAATTGACTGAAGCCGGTAAGCGAATCGTCGTGCAGTTCCGTGAGATTCTCGGTACCTTCGCCAAGGTCGATCAAGTCATCGCTGATGAGAAAGGACTTCAAGTTGGCACAATCCGCGTCGGAGCCTTTCCTGTAGCCGCCGCTCACTTCCTGCCACGTATTATTAGTGTTATTGCCAAGCAGCATCCGGGCATCGAATTCGAGCTGCATGAAGGAAGCATCGACGAACTGAGAAACTGGCTGGAGACAAGAGTGATCGACATTGCATTGCTCATTCCGCCGGACGGTGATTGGGAGACGATTCCACTTTATCGGGAGAAAATGTTCGCCGTACTGCGAGAGGATCACCCGCTGAGCAGTCTACCCATTGTCCCCGTCAAACAGCTCTCGACGGAGCCATTCATTACGTGTAAAGCCGGCTATGAGCCGCCGATTACAGACCTCTTCGAACGAGCGAGAGCTCACCTGCAATCGAAGTACATCGTTCAGAGCGTCAGCATGGCTCTAAACATGGCAGAGGAAGGTCTCGGCTTCCCCATTCTGTCCGAGCTTGCGCTGAAGTCCCTCCCTACAGGGCTCGTGAAGCGCGAGCTTGAACCAAATGCGTATCGCGATATCCGACTTGCAGTTCCATCTATCGATGAGGCATCCCACGCGGTCAAATTGTTCATTCGGACTACGCTTGACTTGTTTCCGCCGCCGTATGACATGACTTAAAATAAATCAAGCCCCGGCCCGCGTGACAACGCGAGTCGGGGCTTTCGATTACCCAGCCACTGCTCATTTGGGTGCCTAAAGATTTTTCGCTCTATAGATGATAAGGTGAACCTTACCATAAGTGACGGCGAAAATTTTTTTTGCAGGAAAGTGCGAGAATGTTGTAGGAATTGTGCAATTGATTGATTCATGAGCAGGAGGCTATCTGGTCATCAATGAACAGTGTTATCGTGTGAAGCGTGAATAATTAGTAGCTGTTCGCCAAATGAAGGATGCGTTGATTCACGTTTTCTTTACAGATGCCTCCATGATAACAAATGACCGTTTGGATGTCGTAGGGGATGAATTTTTTCAACGATCTTTTAGCCATATCCTCATCCACGCAGTTGTCCGGTGCAACGAAATGTCCGTCCTCGATCATAAAAGCATCTCCGGCAATAAGGAGCTTGCTTTGTTTAAGATAAAGGCTGATATGTCCGGGAGTATGGCCCGGGGTATGAATAACGGTGATTCCGCCGAGGATAGGAAGTTCTTCTCCATCCGCTATAGTGCGGTCGACTCTCGCTTTGGGCGGATTTTCAAACGTTTGCAGGATCATTTGACGCCTTTCACGCGAATATTCGGTAGGTATCATAGCGCTGATTTGATGGATGAAGTCCTGAGTTACCTTCAGCAGCTTTCGGTCTCCTTGGATATATGGTTTCTCCTCATCAGTAGCAAGTACGTCGATTTTTTGCGGGAATTCGTTCAACAGCTCCGGCAGTCCGCCAATATGATCCAAATCCTGATGGGTAATGATGATTTTACTAAGCTTTGAGAACGGGATGTTCGCTCTGACCATCGCTTCTTTGAAAACGGACAATTGGTTCGGAACTCCAGTGTCCACCAGGACGGCTTCATGATCGTCCCAAATCAAAGCAGGATGATACACCTCCGGTCTACCTCTAAAATTAGCCGTGATCTCTACGGTTTCTACTCCAACAGTTGCCTTCATCTTTATCATCATCTCCTTGCTATTCAGCTTACTCTTGAACATACATAGTGTCTAATTTATCATAACAATGATTATCATGAATAATATTAATGAATGGGGGATTGAGGAAGATGGAACTGACCCAGTTGGAATATTTTTTAACAGTGGTTAGACTCCAGCATGTGACAAAAGCATCGGAGTCTTTGTCCATTACTCAGCCGGCATTAAGTCATTCCATATCCAAGCTGGAAGAGGAATTAGGCATGCCGTTATTTGAACGCAGCGGGCGGAACATCAAGGTAAGCCGATATGGACGAATGTTTGCCGATTCCGTAGAACGCGCGTTGCTCGAGTTGGAAAGGGGCAAGCAAGTGCTTGAGGAATACGCCAATCCCGAGTCGGGGGTAGTCAGCCTTGCCTATCTGAATATACTTGGCGCGGAGCTAGTACCGAAACTTATTCAAGGATTTCATGAGCTCTACCCGAAGATCCGATTCGAGCTCGTACAAGGCAACCACAGAGTCATAAGTGAGCATATGGAAAAAGGCGAATGCGACCTCATGATTTCATCCATGCAGATGGAGTCTAGCGATTACGGATGGATTCCGTTACAGACAGTTCCATTATACGCGGTGTTCCCCGCGACTCATCCTTTGGCACAGCGGGAGGAAATCCATATATCGGAATTGGCCGGTGAACCGTATGTGGAAGTAAAGCATCATTGCGGGCTGAAAACAACGCTCGAGACGTGCTTCCATCGGGCCGGGTTCACTCCAGCTTCCGCTTATGAAGCGGAAGACTTGATGACGGTAGCAGGCTTCATAACGGCTGGTCTTGGTGTATCCATACTCCCTAAAACCAATGGTTTGATGCTTGATGGCCTCGTATGGGTGCCAATCAAGGACGAAGGAAGCTGCTGCGAGATCGGCTTGATTTTGAAAAATAACGGTTATCTTACGGCGGCGACAAAGAGATTTTTAGAGTATGTAAAGGAATGTTTTCGATAATATTGAACGAACGGATACGCGGATTTTTAATAGACAAGAGTTTACGATGCCATGCTCACCATATTGATGACCTCGCTGGATTCCGCGCAAACAAGGGGCTTAGTCCATAGTCCTTATAAAGGTGGTAATGATGCTCTATCACTATCAAAGGAAAGAGGTAATTTGCGAGTTGCAAAGTTTACTAGAAAGCTCGTAGATCAAGCAAACGGGAGAAACGATAGTGGAATCACCGACAATCAGGCCGCCGATAAATTCGACGGCCTTATGGGCACGTTATGAAGGCTGATCATAGCCCTCGAATCGGCGAAAATGTTGGAAATCATGGGCCGCGGGGGATTTTTTCGCCGATAGACCCGTTAAGCTGAACCTTATCATAAGTAGGACGAAATTATCTTACGATCTCCACTTCTTCAAAAGGAGATTCCTTCAGCTCAAAAATCTCCTGTGCAATCCCTTTTAGGTGAAGCTCGAAGAATGAGGCAACATACGTTATTTGGGCTTCCAGCATTTCATCCGCGTTCGCCGTGCCAATGCTGCTTTGTATGATCCCCGGCGACAGACTCAGATTGCTGTCGATTTGCGGCATGAGAACCTGATAATTCGTAAAGGTATAGTGCATTCCCTTAGGAATGGCAATGTCATATTTCCAACCGGTGGACTGTTGCCAGGAGGACAGTCTGTCTTCGCGCGTCAAATGCGAGTCGAGCTCGTCATCAGAAGTATAGCCGGATTCCATAAGCATAAAGGGCAGATCCAATCCGTGTTCGGCAACTGGAAGAGGGTGGTCCGGCATGTAGCCTAGGGTACCGTCCATATCGATTCCGACGTCGAAGCGATCGTCCTCATACATGGCTTGAGCAGCGGCAGCACCGCCCGCCGAATGGCCAAAAATGCCTACATGCGTAAGATCGAGCGCCGATGAGAGACCGTCCGGCAAATCATCCTGCGTGTAATTGGGATGTCTTGGGGCATTGTCGCCCAAAGCCAACTTCCAGCGGCTGCGATGAGCAGTATAAACAGCAGAGCAACCCATTTGGACGAATGAGACGCTTCACTGGTTACCGTTCTGTACATAGAATTTGCAGTAAATACATAGTAAAGTGCGTAGATCAGTATGAATGCGATCACGCAAAGACCGATTGGCAAAGTGATATCCACGGAAGCCAAATCGCTAAACATTCTTCTCAACAAATGAGAAAACAAAGGAATTGATCGTACGTACAGCCATCGAACTGTTCAAAGAGAAAGGTTATGACAACGTAACGGTCGAAGAGATTACGCAGCTATGCGGCATCGCGAAAGGGACGTTCTTTAATTATTTTCCTAAGAAAGAGCATCTGTTGCTACACGTTGGCAGTTCCTATAACGATCTGTTGAATGAAATTGTTCGGAAACAACGCGAGGGAAATCTGAAAGACCGGCTCATGGATCTATTTCGTGATTTCCTACGCCTATATTTGAAGCATTTCGAACTGCTGCGTCTTGTCTTGATTGAATCCTTCCAATCGACACCTGATTCGACCCACGATGCTTCCAACTTAGCCTTATTTCAAGAATCCATTCGAGAGTTGCTTGAGGAAGCGAAAGTTAATGGTTCTCTTCGAAGTCGCCATGACGCTAAGGATTGCACCACGGTACTGGTCGCGGTTTTTTACCAAACGCTACTCGGCGTTACTGCAGGTGCCAATGAAGACGAATTGATGGCTGCCCTGCAGAAGAAGTTCGATGTGATCTGGGAGGGAATTGCCGATGCGTAGGTTGAAAAGAATGGGAAAGAGCAAAGTCTTTTTGTTTCTTGTGGCTCTGATTGCCTTTATCTATCTGAATAACAGCTCTCTGTTTGCGAAACAGCGCAACGGAGACCCTTTGCTCTTAGCACATCGAGGGCTTGCTCAGACCTTCTCGTTAGAAGGCATCGAGAACGATACTTGCACGGCCGAACGAATCTATGAGCCGGAGCATCCTTATCTCGAGAATACGATTCCTTCCATCGAAGCGGCTTTTCAAGCAGGGGCGGATATCGTCGAATTCGACGTTCATATTACGAAGGATGATCAATTTTCCATTTTCCATGATTGGACGCTTGACTGCCGTACGAACGTGGAAGGCGTAACGAGAGACTACACAATGGACGAATTGAGAAACGTTGATATCGGATACGGCTACACGGCCGATGGCGGCGCTACTTTCCCTTTTCGCGGTAAAGGGGTCGGCATGATGCCGTCATTGACGGAGGTGCTGGATCGATTTCCGGACAAGCCATTTCTAATAGACGTTAAAAGCAATGATCCTGAAGAGGGGAAATTGCTCGCTCAATATTTATCGAAGCTTCCGAAGAAGCAGCAAGACCTGCTAGCAGTATATGGAGGAGATGAGCCGATCGCCGCTGTCCAAGAAGCGATGCCCGATATGCGCGTCATGTCGAAAGCGACGATGAAGGACTGTTTGATCCCGTATCTGGCCGCCGGCTGGACGGGTTACATGCCTGAAGCGTGCAATAATACCGAACTGCATATCCCGGAGGAAATGGCGAAGTGGCTATGGGGTTGGCCGAATAAATTCTTGAATCGGATGGACCGGGCGGATACCCGTGTCATTGTCGTCGGCGGCAACGGCAGCGAATTCTCGAGCGGGTTCGATACGCCGGAGGATATCGAGCGCTTGCCTTCTACCTATTCGGGAGGCATATGGACGAACCGAATCGATCGAATCGCGACGTTATACAATGATCGTTCATAGTAACTCGTTCTAGGAGGAGCTTTTTCTTGAATTGATACGCTGAACCGTACCATAAGTGACGGCGAAAATTTTTGCGTTTTAGGACATCAGGTTTGAAGGCGAGGCCGGGGGAGTAGTCCCCCGGCATGCCTACTATTTTTTAACCACAGGAACCCAAAATTCGCCGTAGAAAGTGCCGTTACCGTTTTCTTTGCGATAAGTTGCATTTGGTCCGCCGATGTAAGCATAGTCAGTGATTTGTGCCAAGACTTCGCCAAAAGCACGGTAAGTCAACTGATCAAACAAAGTTTCTTTGTCGCCGGTTCCTGCGACTACAATGTACTCGCTCTCTGGAAACTCGATGGTGCGTGTTGCGTCAGCCACCGATTTGCTAGCTTCTACCGCGAAATAATTCCACGGCCTGCCTTGATAAACCTCGTTGACTGACCATTCGCGATCATCCCTTGCAGCTGCTTTGAGCTTATCAAAACGCCCGTCCGCCTTGAGTCCTCCCCAAAACTCTGCTTTTTCCTTTTGCAAAGCGGGCACGTCTTGGAAATTTGATTGAATTGAAAAACCATAAGCGGTCAATGTAAATGATTTCTTGTGTTCAACTGTGTAAGTTGCCATGGGAGTGCTCCTTTGATTGAGATTAGCCTTCTGCTTTTTTTACACGAAGCCACATTTCGCCGTAGTATTTAGCGTCTTCAGCTGCTTTAACGAATGTTGAGTTACCAGGTCCAACGTATTTGTAGTCTGTGATTTCTTGTAGCAGACCACCGAAAACTGTGCCTGTTATTTCGTCAGCAAGGCGGTCTTTGTCAGCGCCTGTGCCAGGCACCACGAGGTAGTCCCCCGCGAGGAAGTCGAGGACGACCGCGCCTTCCACGTCGTATGCGCCCATTACGCCGAAGCCGCGCCAAGCTTTGCCGTCGAGGACGTAGTTGATTTGATATTCTTGCCCGTCAGCGAGCGCGAGAAGTTCGGCAAGTGTGCCATTTTCAGTGATTTCAGCCTTTTTCGCAGCAGTTTTAGCTGCATTACCTGCCCAGTCGTTGAAGTCCTCAAATGAAACACCGAAAGCAGTCATTTTGTAGTTTTCTGAGATTGTTTTGATGGAGTGGTTAGACATTTTGTTCTCTCCCTTTGCGGATTATTATTTACAAGATTGATATTATTCTCTAAATGTATCAAAAAGCGATACTTTTTATTGAATATCAAAAAAGTTGAAAAACAGGATCAAATTTAGTACTGATGCTACATTTCTGATACAATAAAATCATGAAAAAGACAGAACGAGTGAACCTGATCATGCGCTTCATCAATAACCGGGCGCATTTTACGATTGCAGAGATTCAGCGGGAGTTCAAGATTTCTCGCGCGACGGCGATCCGCGACATTAACGAGATTCAGGCGATGGGGTTTCCGCTGACGACCGAGCTTGGGCGCGGCGGCGGCTACAATGTCCTGCAAAATCAGTATCTGTCCGCCGTCCGTTTCACGCCGGAAGAGCTCAAAGCGATATTTATCAGCTTTATCGCCTCGAAAAATTCGCAGCTGCCTTATTTGCAAAATCGCCGCTCCATCACTGAAAAACTCATCGGAATCGCTTCGCAGACCCAGCACGACGAGCTGATTGAGCTGAATAATATCTTGCTTTTTGAAAATACAAATCCCGCAAATCCGAATCTTCTGGAACTCGATGATGCGGCACCTGCGGAGTTGAACCAGTTGATTTCGCTTACTGTGAGGGATAAGCACTTGCGCTTGACTTATGAGCCGAGTCCTGGCTGGCCGCAGTTGATGGACGTTTTTTTGATTCATATTTTTAACTCAAACGCTCAATGGCTGGTCGAGGTTTATGATCTTGATACGGATGAGTTTCGGTATTTGCCTGTTGAGATGCTGCGGGATTCGGCCATTTCTAAGCAGGAGATGAAGCGGTCTGAGCAAGAGATCTTAAGCAAAAAACGGATTGGCGCACGTGAATCCAATCTGGTTGTAAAGCTTGATACGACTGGGATTCAGCGCTTTAAGCGCATGCATCCACCGGGGATTATTTTGTCTTTTACTGGGATGTTCCAGTCGAGTGGGATTTTCAATGTTCAACTGGATGTGACCGATGTTCAGACGCTAGACTATTATGCGGATTGGCTTTTGTTTTTGGGGAAAGGGGTAAAGCTTGAACGGATACCTGATGAGCTGCGCTTGATTCTGGAAGAGCGGTTAAGGGGAGGCGCCGACACTTTAACAAAATGCACGCGAGGCCAATAAGTACATCGGGGTTAGGCTATCCTTGGAGGAATTAATTCAATAATAGGTATGTGATGCTTTATTTGGAGGGCTCAGCTTTCAGTAGACAATTGAGCCCAGTCTGAGATAGAGCGTTTTTGGATTGTACCCTTATTTTGAAGGCTGCAATGAGTCGATCAGTTCATTCAACTCGGACTGCAATTGCAGTTGGAGTTCATCTACAATCGAAAAATTTGTGGCCGCAACATAGTAGGCCTTAATTTGAGAATCGATGGCCTCGGCTTCGGCCAAAAGGGAGGTGGCCTCTTTCATTTTTGCCGAATAGCGTTCTTTAATAATGGCGATTTCGGCTGAACAGGCCTTATCTGTGCCAGGAGCGATAGTAAGCGAATACATATCCAAGACTTCATCCCCATCCCGATCGGGAAAGTATTCATGTGGGGCGGTACTATCGAAGATAGCTGTTCGGAGCCTCGGGAAAATCAACATATCCAGGCTGTTTGGATCAAAGCCGCAATGAAACACTTGAATTTCGATTCCTTTACTTTCAGCAGCGGCGGCAAGTTTTTTTAGCAGTGTCGATTTTCCGGATCCTGGCCTTCCTTTGATGAAAATCCGCCGTTCCAGCTGAGTGGTCAAGCTTTGAATAAAATCGAATGCCCCCTTCGGAGTCGCAGCTCCGAAAAACAGGTGACGCCCAACGGTTGGGGTATCACTTTCTTGACCAGCAAATAGTTCTTGAATCAAATCCTGCGCAATCTGGTCGGCTTTCATGAAATCCATGCTTTCGATATAATATTTCTCCCATTCGTCATGAATCCGCAATGCGGTTAAGAACGTTTCATATGCTTTTGAATAAGTGCTATCAAGCTTGCCTCTAAGATCTTCAATCGTCCTGGAATGCCCCGGTGAAATAAGACTATTATCAAGCGCTTCCCCGACATGGATAGAGACGATTCCACCAGTCTCGTTTTCCGAAATCCCCTCGCAGGCTCGCCCATCGACAATACCAACCTTCAAATCCGTTAGAATGATGCCATCCAGTTCGTCGGGACGGAGAGGGGAGTGGAAGCATTGCACGTGCTGGCCTTTATCCAGCAAGCTATCCGCCAAGCTGCGAATGACCGTCGATTTCCCCGTACCCTGGGGACCCGTAAGGACGAATATCTTGCTCAGCCCATCGAAGGCCGATTTATACAAGAAATGGGCTCCGCGCGCAGTGTTGCCGCGGGCAAAGTAGTGAGATGATTTTTCCATCAACCTGAAACACTCCTTTTTTTGCTTATTCCGATTCGCAAAGTTTACAGGATCAGGGGAATCGAATAAGCATGCGTGGGATAAGTGCCTATGCATTTGTTTATTCCGCTTTGTAAAAAGTGGTGTTTGTACATCTCGACCGATGGTATGTGACAATAAAACTCATATCATCTGATGCTCAGGCTGACATAGTCGGCCAGCATTATTTTCTGAATCTTCTCCGCCGCGGAGCCGCAGCTTTAAGGCTTCTTCGGCGGAGTTTTCTTTTGACGGTTATGCGTTTTGGTTTGTGAGTGATGGGCTTTCTTGCCCTTGGTTTCCTTTTTTTCCTCTGTGTGGAGCGCAGCGGGAGATGAGAGCGGGGAAGAACCGATACAATCAGCTCTTCCGGCTGTGCGGGAGAAGCCCCTGCCGGGGATGCCGGCAGGGGCAGCTTTTTCGGAAGATGTCCAAAATGGATCAGCGCGATGTCTTGTTCATGAAGGGCATCCTTAATCTGCCGGTCAGTCAACGCCCGCAGTTCGGCACCGCGAGTGTCCTGCGGGACAAAGCCTGACCCCGCCTCCGGCTCCAAATAACGAGGGTGGCACATGAGCTCCGTCGTCCCCTCTTGAAGCGCATGAAGATGAGCAAGCAGGCGGGCAGCGCCCTGGTCGCTGTCGTAGGTGTCCATAATCAAGAAGTCCGTTTGCAGCGGCAGCTCCTCAATGCCGTTGGGATACGGATGCAGGCGTATTGGCAAATGTTCCTGCCTGGCCAGCTTCATCATGGCGGAATAAACGGCGGGAACCTCCAAATGAATATGGTGATGGGTATCCAGATGGGTAGGTCTGATTCCGGCTGAGATCAGTTTGTTATACTGCTCGCGAAGCTCCCGTTCGATGTCCCCTGCCTGCCAGAGGGGCGTGACGCAGGAGAAGCAGCCATTGGCCGGGGATGCCAGCGAAGGTATGGTTTCGACAGGGGAGAGCGGACATCCTGCGGTCAGGTTGAAATGCAGGCCTATGCCCATAGAGGGCGTCCGATGCGCCAGGAGAACCGCATGCTGGAATCCGGGCATATTGACCATCATGGAAGTGCTGGACACCGTTCCGAATGCATGGGCTTCCACGATTCCCAGATTAACGGGTACGGACATTCCAAAGTCATCGGCATTAATGATGAGATATTTATTCAAGGGAATCTCTCCTAAACCGATTTTTAATAATATATGTCGGATTTTTTGAATCCGATTGGTACAGATGTCGGCAATCGGAGGCCGCGTGGCAGCCTCTCTATAGATCCCAATGTTTCAATAAATAGATAAACTTCTACCAGGCGGCTCGCTTGCGATCTCGAAAGAATCCGCCGCTCGGACCCTCTTCATCGAGAGTGGCCAACCAGACAGCCGTATCTGCTCCTTCTGCAACCGTCACTGGCGAAGGGACTCCTTCCGGCACTTTATGCGAAGCGGTCGCTTTTCCCATATCCGTCTGTACTCTGCCAGGACAAGCCGCATTTACTTTGATGCCCATTTCAGCAACGTCTTGCGCGACTAAGCAAGTCAAGGCATTAAGCATGGTTTTAGAGATGCGGTAAGCCGATGATGACCCTTTAAGACCTAACAGTCCCTGCAGAATCTCAAAAGAACCCAATCCTGACGAGAGATTGACGATGCGTCCGTATTGATGCTTTTTCATCAAGGGAACCGCGGCCTGAATCATTCGCAATGCCCCAAAATAATTAGTCTCAAATGTCTCTCGCATCACAGACTCTTCCACATCCAGTACAGAAACTCCATGATCGAGTATAATCCCGGCATTGTTAACCAACACATCCAGACGGCCATAGTGCTGTTTTACTTTTTCAGCCATCTGTCTGACACTTTCTGCCTCGCTCACATCGACGACTTGAGCCTCAACGGCGAGTCCTTCTTGACGCATTTCCTCAATCGCACGTCGTCCTTTATCCTCATCCCGGCACCCGACCAAAACATGCAGCCCTTTCAAAGCCAATTGGCGGGCGATCTCCTTTCCTATGCCGCGATTGCCTCCTGTAACGAAAGCAATTCGGGGATTGGTTTGTTCCATTTTACCGTTCATTTGGTCCGTCTCCTTTATGCAGCATTTTCCTCCAGCTTTCCAGATAATCCTCCAGATGAGATTTGGCTTTTCGCAGAGTATCGATTTGTTTTTTGATTTCGTTCAGCTTTCTTTCACCGACATCAATGGCATTGGGCAAACACTGACGTTTAATTTCCTCGCTGCGCGTACAGTGAAAAAAATCGTTTATTTCTTTTACAGTAAGACCAAGGCTGAAATAAAGTTGAATAACTCTGACTTGTTCCACATCGGCTTCATCATATTCCCGATAACCATTTTCTGATCGGACAGGGTTCAACAGCTCTTTTTCTTCGTAATATCGCAGAGAACGCAGGCTTACTCCCGTCTTACGGGACAATTCGCTAATATGTATAAAACCTCGCCTCCTTCCCGTCTAATAACTGATATTCTAATCCATCACATCATGTGAAGGTCAATTGCAATCATAAAATAACTGAATCAGGTTATTGGGATAATACGGCTCTATTTTGCCGCAGCCGTATCGCTCATTGGGGGCGCAGTTTTCCTTGCGGCCGAATATGCGGCGAGGATAAAACCTGCCCGCCCGAAAGAGCGGCCGCTGACGCAGACTCGATGATGCCCTAAAACAGGAGCATCTTTTGACAAGGCTGCAACAAGTTCCGTATGAGGCGTTTAACAAAGAGCATCGTCGTTGGGTGAAGCGATTGGATGAAACAACGAAACGCAGACGGTTTCGTCGAAATCCTTTGGCCTACCTCAAACAGATTGAAAACAAGCTGCGTTAGTTAATTGGTCAACCGTAGTTTTTTTTCGCCGTTAGAGGCGTTAAGCTGAACCGTATCACAAGTAGGGCGGAATGATAACGGCGGCATTATTAAGATAAATGTTTCCATTAACGCGTAGGAAATTGCATATTAGTGTCGAATTTACATTTAATTACTCAATTTCTGTCATTATTTCGCGGGGAGGGGAGATCAATGATTGCTGCAACCAGGATGCATATTCCTCATGAACGGCATACTTTGGTCACTCGCTCGGATTTGATTCATCTGCTGGATGAGGGCATGAATGCGAAGCTGACGCTCGTATTCGCTCCATCCGGCTATGGGAAAACGACGGCGTTAAGCGGATGGGCCAGACAAAGAGAGAATTTGGTTGCTTGGGTATCACTCAGCAAGCAGGATGACGATTGGATTACATTCTGGAACGCGGTCATCGCTTCGATCCAGAATCGAATCGAAGGATTTGGCCAGACTGTTTGGCCACTTCTGGCTCAGGGGCCGACTGCGTCTTCCTTATCGATGGAGCCGGCAATGACTGCGCTGCTGAATGAGTTAAATCGACTGCCAAGTGAGCTCGTCATCATGTTTGACGATTATCATCTGGTGACGATGCCTGCCATCCAGAAGTCGATGAGTTACTTGCTCGAATACCTTCCCGTCCATATTCATTTATATATCGCAAGCCGCAATGATCTTGCCTTCCCGACTACAAGATTGTTGGCGAAAGGTGAGATGCGACGGATTACGATCGAACAATTGCGGTTCCGACCGGAGGAAGTATTTGATTTCTTCCTAGAGACGACGGAGTTGAGACTGTCGGCAGAGCAACTCCATATATTGTACAACCAAACCGAGGGCTGGATTAGCGGCTTGCGCCTTGCGGCCATCTCTCTGAAACAGAGCGGCAATGTGGCTGAAATGATCCGTCAGTTCAGCGGTCGGCAGCAGCTCATATCTGATTACTTGCTGGAGGAAGTCATTCGCGATCTGCCGGAGGCGATGCGCGATTTTTTGCTGCAAACTTCCGTGCTAAGCCAGATGAATTACGCCTTGTGCGAGTCGGTGACCGGTCAGGCGGGAGGCCAGCAACAGCTGGAACAATTAGAACAGCTTCAGCTATTCATCATTCCGCTGGACGAAGAGCGCAATTGGTATCGCTATCACCATCTGCTGTCTGATTTCCTCCAGTCGATGCTGTCTCGAACAGAGCCCAAGCTGTGGATTCAGGCCAATATGCGTGCTGCGCAATGGCTTGAAAATAACGGCTTTGCCGAGGAAGCGGCAGAGCACTATTTGGCAGGGCGGCAGTATGAAGACGCCGCTCGCCTGATCGAGGGTCATCTGCATGAATTTCTGATTGGCGGTAAAAATGTCATCGTTGCTCGCTGGGTGATGCAAGTGCCTGAGCAATACTTATCGAATAGGCCGTTCCTTGAGCTTTTTTATCTGTATGCGATGGTCGGTGCTCGGCATTTTGGCGGCATTCCGGAGCGAGCAGAACGGCTTCGAGTCCGTTTCGAAGCACTGAAGGATCTTATTGATGCTGGCGTATGGCGCGCGACGATGGGAGAAATCTATTACATCTGCGCTTCAGCCGCCTACGTTACCAAAGACCTTGCCAGTACAGCTGAATATTTCATCCTCGGTGATGAGTTTGCACCGGAGCAAAGCCTGTTTATTCAAGGTGGCAACAATAAGCATTATGCGGTGGAAGAATTCGATGACCATCTGAGCTATATTAACGACTATCATGGGGCGGCACAATTTTTCACCAGGATGACTGTACATTGGCGGGATCACATGAACCATCCGTATGCGACGCCAATGTATGCTTCATACGCTAAGCTATTGTGCGAATGGAATCGAATAGAGGAAGCGGAAGATTGGATCAACCGCATGAAGCGTGCTGACGGACTCGCGCCAGTTCCTCGCAATTTGTATCAATTGGATGTGGCGGCTTCGAGAATTCAGCAAGCGAAAGGGAACCCTCTAGAAGCCGCGGCGCTGCTAGAACAACTTAAGCTGAGGATCGATTCGCCTGACTATGACATTTTCATGTGCAAAATTGAAGCGGAGCAGGCGAGCTTGGCTGTGCGTCAAGGCGACATAGAATCGGCTCGTAGGTGGTTGAGACATTGCGGGATGTCGTACTCGGACGAAGCAACGCTGGACCAAGTGCCCGAACAGTTGGCGCTAGTTCGTGTGCTTGCCGCATGCGGACAATACGAACAAGCGCTTTCTCTCGCAGAGAGGCTGTATCATCTGTTGACGAAGGAAGACCGTCTGCGTGACCGCATTCACATTCTGATTTTGCAAAGTATGGCGCTATATCATGACGGTAGGATTGAGTTGGCGATGGCGAAGCTGGATATCGCACTACGTATCGCGAAGCCGCAAGGGTTCATCCGTAGCTTCGTGGACGAAGGCGCGGCGATGGCGGAGCTGTTGTCTATTTATGTGCGGGCGTATCGAGACAAAGGTGCAGGATCGACGGAAGTGTCCATTTATGCGGGTCTCGTACTAAATATGTTTCACGTGAATCACACAGTTCCACGAATGAAGATTCGATGTTTTGGTCGATTGCGAGTAGAGACAGAGAACGGCGCTGTGATCAAGTGGCGAACATCCAAAACCGAAGAGTTGATGGCCTTTCTTCTTCACCATCGCGGTGAGGCGGTGAGCAGGGACCGGATTCTCGATCAATTGTGGGGAGAAGTAAATGTTGACCGGGCAGGCGCTCAGTTTAATACGACGTCTCACTATTTGCGAAAAGCTTTAAGCCAAGTTGGGTTTGACGGCATCGTTCAGCATGTGGAAGGCGGTTATCGTATCGATATGAGTCGGTTGGACTGTGATCTCGATGAATGGAATCGCTTGCTGGCCGCTCAGACACAGATCGATGACATTGCATTGCGTGACTATGCCGCTGAGTTTGTTCAATTATACGGAGAGGGCTATATGGCGGGTACTTCGTACGATTGGGTAGAGCAGGCGCGTGTTCGTTTAGAAAGCGAGTACGTTGCGCTGCTGCTTCGTCTCCATGAACGTGAGGAAATGAGGGGGCAATATCATGTTGCTGCGGAACTGCTGCGGCAAGCGCTCCTACATGATCCGCTGAACGAGTACATCCATGAGCTACTCATTCGTATGCTATTGCTGGCGAAAGAACGCTTTATGGCGATCAAGCAATATGAGGCGCTCCGAGTGATGCTGCAGACCGAGCTTGGGATGGAGCCGAAGGAAGCGGTCAGGAGATTGTTGAATGCTGACGTTGTGAGCAATACGAATACAACAATGAATTAATACGTTTATTGCCAAAAAGGGAGTATCCCAAAGTCACCAAGGGTGACAGAGGGATACTCCCTTTTTGCATTTTATTATCGCTTGCAGCTCCTTAGCCGGCGGAAGCGAGTTGTTTAGGGTTTGTTGAGAGGGACTGTGATACCGTGAAGCAGAATCCTGTCGGTATTTGTAGAACATTATAGAAAAGTATAGGTCAGTTGCTAGATTTAAAAAAATGATTAGGGAGGATGTTGGACTTGTTTAAGCGGTATAAACGCACTCTTAGTTTATTACTACTGTTAAGCCTGTTGGTATCGCTAATACCAACGGAGGTACTTGCTGCTTCACCAAATACGGGCGCATCTGCAGGAACCGATTCTTCTTCGCCAATACAATGGCATGATGTATCTCAGAACGCAGGGACAGCGCAAAATGCATTTCAAGATGTTAAACCAACGGACTGGTTCTATGATGCTGTAATCTATGTACAACAAAATGGAATATTTAGTGGTACGGGGAGTGGCAGCTTCTCACCCAGGGGAACAATGACACGTGCCATGTATGTAACCGTGCTTGGACGAATAGCAGGCGTTGATGTAAGTAAATATACAACTTCTGAATTTACGGATGTGCAGCCATCCGTTTGGTATGCGCCCTATGTGCAATGGGCAGTTGAAAAAGGCATAACAGGCGGAACGGGCGTCAATAAATTTTCACCGGACGCTAATGTATCAAGAGAACAGATGGCTACGCTGACGTTGAGGTATTTTGAAAGTGAGAATATATCTTATCAAACGAGCGGCAGCGTAACAACGAAACCAAACGACATAGCCGGCATTTCTCCCTGGGCGGTCGATGCTGTCGTAAAGCTATGGCAGGCAGGCTTGCTTATTGGGGATGCAAACGGCAATTTCAATCCTAAATCAAGTGCATCTCGTGCTGAAGCAGCTGCTTTTTGTATGCGTAGCAATGAAGTTGTAAAGGCGTGGGCGAGCCAGAATCAAGTAGATCCAACGCCAACGCCAACGCCAGAAAACGGCAATACTAGCAGCGGAGGTGGCAGCAACTCAGGAGGCCCCCAAGCTGCTACTTATTCCATTACTTTTGAAACCAATGGCGGCTCGGCTATTGCTAGCCTTAAGCTTCACAAAGGCGATACGCTGAGTAATCTGCCGGTTCCAATGAAGCAAGGGTTTATTTTTCAAGGTTGGTATAAGGACAGTGATCTTACAAAAGTACTCATCGAAGGCAGTCCAGTCACCGGCAATATGACACTGTATGCCAAATATATGACAAGCGTCAATAGGGCAGTGGAGAGTATTCCAAGTGTAACGGTGCTGGATCAAGCGCCAACCTTCACGATCGATGTGACCGATGCGACGGGCAAGATGACGGCTGCTCAAGTGAAAGCGGGTATGACGTTCGAATCCTCGGCGAATCCCGCGTTTGCGGGTATTGTCGTTACAGGTGCGAATGGTCACTTCACAGTAGCTTCCGCGGCTCAAGACGGCAAATTCGAGGAAGGCAACACGTATCAACTCACGCTGTCGGACACCAATCTGTCTTTCCAGGGACAAGACTCTACGACCACCATCTATGCGTTTAGCATCGCCAAACAAGCGGTCATGAATGTGCCGCTGAATCCGGACATGATCTATCTATCGTTCGCGGACGTATCGAATATGATGCTAGATGGCGCGGATGTGGACTCCCCCTCGATTCCGGTAATCACGACAGGGGTAGGCGATAGCGCTACAGACCTGAACGAGGCGAATTCGAGTAGCGGCACTTTCGATTATGCCGGGAGTACGGGGATTCAAGTCGGCGATATCGTCGCGATCTATGAAGGGGTTCGCCCCGATCTGCGTACCGCGGAGACAAGCGGTACCGATAACGGCGATGTCGCTTATGTTCATATCACAGCGATCAACGGCAACACCTACACCTATACCCATGCCGATTCCAAGAAAGTGCTGACCAAACCGGATGTGCTGCCCGTGAATACGGCAGCGGACACGGATGGAGACTTGGCGAACCTCTCCATCACGGTAGAGCATGCCGCGATGAACTATAGCGACAGTCAGTATGTACCATTGGGTCTGAATGAACTCACTGTTGTTAATGTAGGCGACTTTATCGCCTTCTACAATGGTGAATTCAATAGCAATGCCATATCGGCGGGTTATGGTATCATCACGTCGATCACACATGACGCAGAGATGGATATCATTACGTATGACGATGTCACACTGGATCAAGTCACAAGCGCTCTGGATGTCTACCAGCAACAAGCGCTTGATGGTGATCAGTTATTGTCCGATGCGGATGTCGCAACGTTAGAAGGGCAAGTCAAGCAGCAAGCGGTAGCCAGTGGATTCGTCGAACAAGCTGCTGACTATCTGTCCGAGCTGGCGCTGCACACCGACAGTTTCAAGCAGCAGTATGATGCGCTTGCGCCAATGGCTGCAGAAAGCGTTGGTTCCAAAGTAGATGTGGAAAATCTGACTGTCGTACCTTCAATAAGCAGTACGCTGAGAAATCTCTCTGGATCCGGTGTAAGTGTCTCCCTCCAAGTGGGTGCCGATATTGTCATTCATATCAACGATGAGAGTGACATTGTCATCCATCTGACCGGTACATTCGTCGAAGAGATGCGCTTGGATCTCAGTATCAATGGGGATACCCAATGGCATTGGTATTGGTTTATCCCGATCCTTGATGATTATTTGATCACGGCTAACTTGGATGCCTATACGTTTACCGGGATCAACATAACGGCTGAGATCACTACCGTCGCACCTGATCAGTTGGAGGATGCGTTAACGGACTGGCTAGGAGCCAAGAATGCCGGGAGAATAGGGAAAGTGCAGGACATCGCGACAGAGCTCCAAGCGTTGATTGAGGGTGCGCAAGATACCGGAGTAGACGCGAAGACACTGAAGGATAGGTACCAAAGCATACTGGAGGAAGAGACGGAATGGGTTCCGTTAATTAACAAAGAACTCGTTAATAAAAGTCAAAGAGTGGTCGCTGGAATCGTTGAGGTTAAATTTTCAGTAGACTTCGTTGTCAGTGCCAATGTGAATCTGACGGTGGGTGTTGATTTCAATTATAGGAGTGCCAAACGGTACTCGGCTACCGTGCGAATTTTCAGTTTCACAGGCAGCAGCAGCACCGTAAGCTTGCCTGGCGACGGGGATTACCAGTTTAAGTTTTATGTCCTAGGTACGCTCGGATTGCGAGCGGGTGTACAGGTGACACTTAAAGCAGGCATTGGAAGCGTCAAGTTGAACAGCATTGGCATCTCCGTTGAGCCTGGCGTTTACTTGAACTTGTGGGGATACTTCTACTACGAGTTGAAGAAATCAGGCGCTGAGAAGACAACTAAGTCTCTCGGCGCACTCTATGTGGAGCTTGGCATTTACTTGGAGTCCGCAGTCGGCGCACAGTTGGGCGATGGTTTACTCTCGGCCAGTGTGCCGCTGTACGACAACACATGGCCACTTTTCTCGGTGGGGTCACAAGAAGATGTCGATGACTTCGAATACCCGCAGGATGATACGTTGGCGATCAAACTTTCGGGAACTACGGTCAAAAGTATCACATTACCGTCCAGTATCTTCACGATGAGTGTGATGGATATGAAAACCGGGGAGACGTACTCCAAGGCTTTCGACAAATCGAACTTTACCATCACGGTAGATAATACGGACTTCACGTATGATTCTAAGACGAATACGCTCAAGCCGACTGATCCCAACCAGAGTGCTGCTAGCGGAACCATGACGGTTAGATGGAATAATGCGCCTCTAGCCTTCACTAGCGCGCCCATTCAGCGCACGTATGACTTGACGTGGACGAAATATCCGGGCAACAATGCGTTGGTATTTAACACAATGACCGGAGGGCTATTAACCTACATTTTTGCAGCGTATAAAGACAAAATTACAGCTCCATCCGATCCTAAACTTCCGGGATATACTTTCGAGGGCTGGTATACAGCACCTGAAAGCGGCACGAAGTATACCATTCCTGCTACCATGCCGGGGGAGAGCGTCTGGCTCTACGCACATTGGGCGGTGAGAACAGATATGCCGTACGCTATGGAGCATTATCTCGTCGATCCGAACAGTGGGGCTGCGTCGCTGGCGGCGACTGAGAACTTTACGGGCACAGCCTTTACGGAGATTACGCTTAAGAATACCGACCGATTCAAGGCCCAAGGTTATGTTTATTCCCACTTTACGGGCGGATCTGGCGTAGGTTCAAATTACAAATCGTACATTAATGGGTACGGTACGACAGTGGTTAAGGTTTATTACGTACGCGATACGCGAGTGATGACTTTTGATGCCGGTTATGCTGGCGGTCAAACCGTTACGAGTTCGTTGCAAATAGGGAAAGACTTCACATGGAGGCCTGCGATATCCAGACCGGGTTATACACTTGTTGGATGGTTCAAGTCCAACAGCAAAACAGCCATTCCGAGTACGGTGCCGGAGCAAGATACCACGTACACCGCGAAGTGGCAGGCTAGAAACGATACCTCTTACAAAGTCGTCTATCTGCAACAGAACATGGTTGTGAACAATCAGCTCAAGCCGGTTCTAAGCGATACCTACACCATCGTTGATCAGAAGGATTATGTCGGCACGACGGATACGGCAACGATTACGGCGGAGATTAAGGGCTATGAAGGCTTCACCTTTGACAGCAGCAATCCGGCTACTCTTATATCAAGTACAATATCAGGTGATGGAACGACTGTCCTAAGGCTGTACTACTCACGAAACACGTATAAAGTCACCTATGACCTGGGCGGCAGGGTTTTCGTTGGGGATACAGACGACCCCTATGTATTCACTTATCCATACGGTGCTACCGTAGGTACCATAGCCACCATCAATAAAGCTACGGCCCAAGGATCAGGGGAGATACTCACCGGATGGACACCTTCTCTCCCAACAACGATGCCGGCGCATGATATGACTGTCGTCGCACAGTGGAGTTTGAAGACGGCTTCGTATACGGTGATCCATTATAGGCCGGATACAATGGGGCAATACACCATAACAGAGAAGGAGACGTTAAGCGCTCCAGTAGGTGCAACGGTCACAGCAACAGCGAAGAGTTATGAGGGCTTCACGGTTGACTCCGCCGTGACAGCTACGGTTGCATCGGGTACAGTCATCGATTCGACGAGCAGCCCCCTTCAATTGAAGCTGTACTACAAACGCAACACCTACAAGGTGACGCTCGATCCCAATGGAGGAAGTGTCAATGGCGGGACAGGCAATTACACCTTAAACACTCTATATGGGAATTCTCTATCCTTTATAAACGTGCTGCCTATTACAAGAGTAGGCTATGTATTCGCGGGTTGGTCCCCTGCTCTACCGGAGACAATGCCTCTTGGAGATGTCACTTATGCCGCACAGTGGACGCCTGATTACACGATTTCTAAGGTAAGTATCGATAATGTAATACCCGCAATAGGGGACACTCTGAATGCCAATGTAACGATGGGTGATGGTAATGCCGCCGGCAGCCGCGTGACGTATCAATGGAAGGTCGAAACGGCAGCAGGGAGCGGAACTTATTCGAATGCCGCAGGTATGGGCAATGCAACCGTGAGTTACACGGTTGCAACCGTGGACATGGGCAAGAAACTGCAAGTGGTGGTGACGGGGATAAGCCCGATTACCGGTACACAAACCGCAACAACCGGCGCAGTGTCCGTTCCGATCACTTCTGTCACGATCGGCAATATGTCTCCAGCCTTTGGCGATATCCTTACCGCCAGTGTGACCATGGGTGATGGCAGTGCGGCGGGTAGTCAAGTGACGTATCAATGGCAGGTCGAAACGGCAGCAGGCAGCGAAACGTACACGAACGCTACCGGTTCGGGAAGTACAACGGCGAGTTACACGGTTGCGGCAGCAGATGAAGGCAAGCAACTGCGAGTTGTGGTGTCGTATAGGGGTCGAGCGGTTGGAGCCGTAACAAGCGAATCCACAAGTGCGATAGGCGTGAAAATCAAGAGTGTCGCCATCGACAATCCATCTTCCCCTCGAGTTGGCGATATCCTTACAGCAACTGTGACGATGGATGATGGTAAGCTGGCAGGCGACCGCGTGACTTATGAATGGATGGTACAAAATATAGTCGGAAACGACCAGTACGTGCCTGCTACAGGTACGGGAAAAACTACAGCGAGTTACACGGTTGCGACAGGGGACTTAGGGAAGAAGCTGCAAGTTTGGGTGTACGGTGCCAATGAAGGCCTCGGAATGGTGATGAGCACAGCAACGAATGCTGTGCAGGAGGCCGGGTCAACTCCCGGGTCGCTTCCTGAATGGATCTCCAGCGCCGAAGCATTAGATTTGGCGTCAGCGACTGTCACTGTCGTATCTTCAACAGAAGTATCCATAAGCGGTGCTGCGCTGACGGATGATTGGACCCTCCCGGAAGGCGTAACGCTAAACATGAGTGATACGACGCTGAGCGGCCACACATTGACCCTTGCGGAAGGAGCGACGCTGAATGTGAGCAATTCTACGGTGGATGGCAATATTGAGGTTACGGCAGATGCGACGCTGAATGTGAGTGATACGACGTTGGACGAAGGCTATTATTGGAACATTGTGGCAGACGCAACGTTGAATGTGCGGGGTACCGTTACGCTGGCTTCGGCCGCAACGCTGATCATTGATGGCACATTCAATATTCTAAGCTCGGCGACTGTGATCAATAACGGCACCATCACAGGCTATGACGGCACCGGAGTCATCACGAACAATGGCACGATCACGAACAACAGTTCCATCACGAACTCCGGCATAATCATGAACGAAGGCACGGTCACGAACGGCAGCTCCATCACGAACTTCGGAACGTTCACGAACAACGGTACAATTGCCAATACAGCCGACGGGATATTCAATGATTACGGTACGTTCACTGGAGACGCTCCTATCACAATATAACTAGATTACTTGGATGACATGCTGAAGGGGCTTATCCGATAACGGAGAAGCCCCTTTCCCTATAACCAACGCTGGAGGTCTATCATGAAGCAGATTGGCACAATAAGCTTGGTCCTTACGTTGCTGTTTGGGAGTCTAACCACATCATTTATAGCGGCGACGTCGTCCGCATCGGCAGCATCATCCACATCGGCAACACAACTCGTCTTGTCCGACGACAGCGGCACGAACTTCGCGACGCAGATTTTGGATGATCTCAACGCGGTCCGGACCGCTATGGGGTTGCCCACAGTCAAGCTTAACCCGTACCTCACCGAAGCAGCCCAGAACCACGCTGTTTACATGATCGCCAACGTCTACTACAACCACGACGAGAACCCACTCGGTCAAGGATTCACAGGGGTGACTCACGCCGATCGAATCCACGCCGTCGGGGGCGATACATCAATCCCCACTTGGGAGATTATGACCGTGGATGAAAGCGATCCGCACGCCATCATTGAGGAGTTTCTGAACACGGCGTACCACCGCGAGCCATTGATTTCACCAGATGCCACAGAGATCGGTGTCGGTATGTATGGCATTGCCGTTGTCATCGAGACCGCTTGCGCGGCCAATACAATGGGATACGCCATGTACCCTTACGATGGTCAGACCAACGTGGTCACGACTTTCTCTGGGCATGAAATCCCGAGCCCCATCGAGCCATTCGGGGTAGCGCAGTCAGGGCAGATTATTACGATCAAGACCCCTTACCTGCTGGAAGGCATAGATGTAACCCTCACCAACAGTGCAGGTGATACCATACCGTTCTTTAAGCCTTTTACTTCATCGAATTACTGGCATATCATTCCGAAGTCTCCTTTGGCGTACAACGAGACCTACACCGTCTCGGTAACGTTCAAGCCTTGGGCGGGCTCTGACGCAGGGAAGACCTTCAACAAGCCATGGTCCTTCACCACGGAGAGCGCCGTCATGCCATACAGCCAGAATAACATCGGTATCCAGTTGGACGGCATCTATATAACGGTGAACCCGAAGCCTCGAATGATGAACTCCAGCATATTCATCCCACTTCGCGGGATATTCGAGAAGTTGGGTGCAATTTTATCCTACAACGCGAAGGACAAGTCTATCTACATCACCAAGGACAGTACCACCATCCACCTACAGATCGGCAACAAGACCGCCACACTCGACGGCAAGTCAATCAGCCTTACCACAGCTCCATTCACCGACAAGAGCGGGACTACATTCGTGCCACTCCGTTTCGCAAGTGAAGCACTAGACGCTGCGGTAACGTGGAACGCCGCCAACTGGACTGCCGTAATCCATACAAAATAACAGATTCGCACCTATGAAGGGCAACCAAACAGGTGATTTTCGATTTCGCTCTACAGATGATACGCTGAACCGTATCATAAGTAAGGTGAAATTTCTACAAGTGTGAGAAACCAATTTTGAAGCGGTATTATTTTTTTTTTAACCTATTGACTATATAGGCTCACGTGAGAAAGTAACGAGGCATCTATTTTAAAATAATGAAACCTTCAATTATTTCGTGGCTGGGGCTTGCTAATTGGCCTGCTATCGTCCGAGTATTAGATTAGCCCATCGGCAACCGCCAATACCCATTCTTTCAAGTATGGCAATTTACTTTGTATGGCTTTCATCAAATTCTTCCAAAACCTTGGATCTGTCGCCATAAACCTTTTCCAGGTGATCCTCTCCCCAATAGCATAAAAGATCTAGCGCGGGCTTTAATCCCCACCCGTAGGGAGTTAACGTATACTCCACTCTAGGCGGGATCTCTTTATAAATCTTTCGTGCAACAATCTCATCCTTTTCCAGGCCTCTTAGTTGAGTGGTCAGCATTTTTTGCGTAATGCCGGGGATTAACCGGCGAAGCTCAGAAGTCCGTTTCGGTCCTGCCATCAAATGATAGATGATTAAAGGCTTCCATTTCCCACCCATTACATCTAATGCCGCCTCCACGCCAACTTTATACTTTTTTCGAACGCTATTTTCCCTCTTTTCAGTCATCTTTCATTCCTCCGCTAAAAGGATATATGTTTGCTAAGGACATAACTTCCAAGGCATCTATCCAGGGCACTTCCATGTTCCTATGACACTTGTATCATCCTATAGAACTTGTAAGTGCGTACTTCCAGATCATTCGGGTACTGTTTATAATAGCATCAACCAGGCTACAAGTCAGCTCTTGAGAAAGGTAGTGAGGATACAAACATGAGAGTGTTATGCGTTGTTTCGCACCCGAGAAAAGATTCCCTTACTTTTAAGGTTGCCGATCGTTTCGTACAAGGTCTTGCCGAGGCTGGCCACGAATATGAGATACTGGATTTACACGAGATGAACTTTGACCCTGTTTTAAAGGGAGTAGATGAACCTGATTGGTCAGCTGCAGAACAGCCCTTTTCCCCTGAGGTGGAAATGGAAATAAGGCGAATGAAGGAGCATGATGCCCTTGCATTTATTTTTCCGATTTGGTGGTGGTATTTGCCAGCCATGCTAAAAGGTTATATTGACCGTGTATGGAACAATGGGTTTGCGTACGGTTCGAACCAGCTTCATCATCAGCATGTCTTGTGGATTGGTTTGGCGGGCGTCTCCAAAGAACAGATGAAGAAGCGTAACTATGATGAAATGATGACTCATCTGCTCAATGTGGGAATTGCAGATTATTGCGGTGTTGCCAATTCCAAGGTTGAATTTCTGTACGAGACTTTGGATTCCGATACCAGTCATTATGAGCTGCTGCTTAACCAAGCTCATCAATTAGGATTGAATTATGCGAAGAAATAGTGAGTAGAGGATTTTCAAATTATTTTTACACACAGGCCCGAGAATCGGCGTGGGCGCAGCGAAGAGGGCTTGAGCCATCCTGCATCCGCACAAGCAGGCAGCCCGCCCCTGGCGTACAATGAACGATAACCTGTGATGCGAGGTGAATTTCCATGGCACAATCCAAAGAGGTGTTCGCACGGGCCAAGCAGCTGCGGGGTCGACCGGTATGCATTACTCTGCACAGCGGAGAGACCTACGTTGGCTACATTACCGATGTCACCAGCAGCGTCTTGACGCTGGCCAACGCTGGAGCTCAGCGGAGCACCTCATCCGGGAAGCAAGGCCCCCGGCGGTCTATGCAGGACAGAGCCGGCTCCCATGCCTCGGGCAGCCGCCGAAGCGGCTCGCGCAAGTCATCCGTCCGTTCCCGATCGCGCAAGTCTCCGGTCCGTTCCCGCTCCCGTAAGCCGGGCGCCCAGGTATCGGCCTTTCTACCGATGGTAGGCTCGCTGTTCGGGGGATTAGGTGGCGGGCTTGGTGGCGCTGCAACGGGATCGCTCGGAGGTGCGTTGGGCGGCGGCATACGGCTGTTCGGCATGATCCAACGATTTGTCCCTGTCATGAAGATGGGGTACGGCATCATCAAGTCTATCCGCCCGTTTTTCGGCGCCGTTCAAGGCTTGATGACGCCATCCGAAGCAGCGGCCGCGACAGGCGAATCACCGTAACCGCAAGAGTTGCTTGCAGAAATAAAGGCCCCGTCCGTTTTTTTTGGTCGGATGGGGCCAATTCTATGATTGTTGAAGGTGGGTCGGACTCAAATATCCGCTACCGGGTCTATTTATGGGATCGAATCCTGTAGCAATCTAGTAGCTCGGTTTAAGGATGTGACGGTACTAAGGGAACCGTTCTAATCATATTTTTAAAAAAGGAAACAAGAGGAGGGAGTGTTAAAGTTAGTTGAGAAAAGTTAAGGTTCGTTTACACCCCATTGTAAGTAAGTTAAATATGCCCACTGTTATGAAAACAGCTATACTTCCGGGTGATTCAATTGAACGATTATTTATTGCGACCCAGGTAGGAGAGATCTTTTACATACGGGACGGAGTTATAAGGACTTTTTTAGATATTCGCCCGCGAATCCTAAAACTAGGTACTTCTAGCGGAGGATATGATGAACGGGGATTGCTAGGGTTAGCGTTTCATCCCGAATTTTATTATAACGGTTTGTTTTATCTCCATTATTCAGTAGCTGGAACCCAAGGCTCAGGTGCCCTTCCAGGTGCTTTTGAATCTTTTAAGCCTAATCCGTGTGATCCCAGTACTTTGAACCTGAGGTGGATAAATAGAGAAACGCATTATGATCATGTCGATACAGTTGAAGAATGGATGTTACAACCGAATGGTCAAACTCAAAAACGACGGACATTACTTAACGTAAGAAGACCATTTTTAAATCATAATGGTGTCAATAGCTTAAATTTTTCACCTGAAACAGGAAAACTTATTCTAACAACCGGAGATGGTGGATCAGGCTATGATCCATTTAATTTAAGTCAGAATGACATGGAAATCGCCGGCAAAATTATTGAAATGGATGTCGTTAAGTATACATTTATTTATAATCCACCCGTGGTCACACGTTTTGATGAACTTCCCAAGCCGATTCAGGAAACGCTTACGCTAATTGCCAAAGGGGTTCGCAATATTCCAGGCATTTCATTTCAATGGTTCAATAATGACTATATCAAATATGTGGGGATTGTTGGACAGGATTTGGTAGAGTCGATTTTTTCTTTCGTTCATCATAAACCAATACCGGTTACCCAGCTTGTTCAAGCTTCTTTAATGAATTCTGAACCTGACCACGAAGGATTGATTAACTTTGGCTGGCGAGGATGGGAAGGTGCTTTTCCTACTTCGTTGATTAGGGGCTGCGCTGCAAATTCAACTTTAGACGAGGAGACAATTGCGTATTACAACGAAGCCGTACAAACTTCAGTAAGGCGCCTTTTGCCTTTAACGAGTTATTTCCATAAAGATGCGAGGGCTGATAAATTTGGAGGAACTGCACTTACAGGAGTTCAGCCCTATATGGGAAATGGAATCCCCGGTTTAACGGGAAGCGTTGTGTTTACCGATCTTGCTCGGCAAGGATCTCACCCTCCGGTTAGAGGGGTTTTAGCTTATACCAAGCTACAAACAGACTGCAAACTAAATGATTTTAGTGTTATTGAAACGGATTATGATTTTGGATCTCGATCAGCTTATTATGTTAGTTTGGGAACGAATTTGGATCAAACCAGACTATATTTAGGGGTTTATGGCTCTATGAAAGTAACTGATTTTAACCAAGGCACCGTTTTAGAAATTGTCCCATAATTCATAACTCTAAAATTCGACTTGATCATCCGCAGTGGGCGAGAATAATTATGATAATAGCGTCCTGAGTGAGAGAATAAACGCTCAATGTGTCAAAAAACGCGAAAAATTTGGTTGTAGGGAAGCTCGGGTGTTGATGGAGGGAAGGAACGGGTTCAGTTTCCGGTCGGTTTCGATATATGTAGCATGGACATTGAGAACACCCAAAAAAGCGATCAAGGCAACAGGGCTCTACCTGAGGCTAAGATCACTTTTTTGTTCTTTCCGCGAGCTTCGTAATCGACTCAATGTCTTGATCGGTTAATTGATCCAGAAAATGCTTGCGTATTGCCTTTGAAACGATGGGAAGGGCATCATCCAAAGCTGATTTTCCGACAGATGTAATGACGACCTGAACACCGCGATCTGCGGCTAATGGTTTTCTCAGAATAAGACCACGTTTTTCCATTCGTGTTAAATGATGGGATAACCTGCTCTTATCCCAGTCCATCGAGTCAGCTAGTTCCTGTTGCCGAAGCTTACCGTCCCCGAATTGGACTAACCGGTCTAATACTCCAAAATCCCCCTCAGATAGTCCTGTATGCTCAGACATCTCTTTCACAACGCGACCGAAGATTCGTTTAAAGGAGCCTTTCCACATATTCCATATTCGCATTTCATCTTCGTTCACTTCGTTTATATCCATACAAGTATAATATCATGGTTGACATATCAACCGCAAGGTGTTAAAATGCATTCAGGTTGACGTATCAACCTAAAAAGGGATCCGACAAATTAGTGGTTGACACGTCAACTTCGTGGATGCCTTCCAATTATACTTAAGGAGTGTGTTAGCAAGTGGAATATGTAAAACTTGGACGTAGCGGATTAGAGGTTTCAAAGTTAAGCCTTGGAACCATGAGCTTCGGAGTACCTGAACGCGGCAATACCCCATGGTCGTTGAATGAAGAGCAAAGCAGACCGATTATTAAAAAGGCACTCGAATTGGGCTTCAACTTTTTTAGTAGTGCTAATATGTATTCTGACGGAACAAGTGAAGAATTTCTCGGGCGTGCTTTAAATGATTTCGCTCGTCGTGACGAAGTCGTCATCAGTACAAAGGTATTTGTTCCAATGCGCAAAGGCCCGAATGCAATGGGTCTTTCCCGCAAAGTCATCATGACCGAAATTGATAATAGTCTAAGACGGCTTGGGACAGATTACGTTGATTTGTACCAGATCCATCGTTGGGATCCTAATACGCCAATTGAGGAGACAATGGAGGCTCTTCATGATTTAGTTAAAGCGGGCAAGGTTAGATACATCGGAGCATCCTCCATGTTGGCATGGCAGTTTGCGAAAGCTCAGCATGTCGCAGAACGCAATGGCTGGACACGGTTCATTTCCATGGAAAATAGACTTAACTTGCTCTATCGGGAAGAAGAAAGAGAAATGCTCCCCCTTTGCAAAGATGAAGGCGTTGGCGTCACTCCTTACCTGCCTTTGGCTGCAGGTCGGTTAACCCGTGATTGGAATGAGCAGACCTCGCGATCCGAGAATGACCAGGTAGCAAAGGCGTTGTTTATTAAAACGGAAGAGGCTGATCGTAAAGTCGCGGAAAGAGTTGCGGAAGTTGCCGCTAACCGAGGAATTCCACGCGCACAGGTTGCTCTTGCATGGTTGCTGCAAAAAGAAGAGGTCACGGCCCCGATTATCGGATCGACCAAAATCAGCCATCTTGAAGATTCGGTTTCGGCATTGTCGGTTAAATTGTCATCTGAAGAAATCACGAGTTTAGAAGAACTGTATACACCACATCCATGGGTATAATTGGATGCAAATAGGGCGTTCATCAGCTAATTGTGCAACGTATGATTTGTATAAATAGTTCTCCTTCGGCCTGGTAGTGAAGACATCGATATCATTATGAATCGACATCCTAAAAATTTGATTTTGATCGAACGATCGATTATAATCAATTCATGAAAAATAAATCGGAAAACAAAATGGAACTTATCTATCAGACAACCATTGAACTTCTCAATGAAATAGGGCTATCCGACATATCCATGTCCAAAATCGCGAAGAGGGCAAGTATCTCTTCATCATCGATTTACTTTTATTTTGAAAGTAAAGAAGACTTGCTGATTAAATTATATTTTAACCTCAAGGATCAAATGCATGAGATGATGTTTAGAGGTGTAACTGTTGCTGATATGTCAGTCAAGGATGGTTTTGAGAAGATCCTGCGTAATTATTCCAATTATATTGTGAATAATAAGGCTAACTTTCAGTTAATGGAACAGTTTCTTGAATCGCCGTTTATACGTAAAAGCTGTAAAGATCATAACGGTGGTGTGTTCAAGCCGATGTATGCTCTATTCGAGAGAGGGATCAAAGAAGGACTATTCAAGGATTTGGAGACTAATCTTTTGGTTACCTACTCCTGTCTGCCATTTGTCCAAATGGGGAAAGAGTACATCAATGGTGAATATGAATTCAGTTCTGCTAATATCGATAAAATGATTCAAATGAGCTGGGATGCTATTAAAACATAAGCAGCCCATTTTTTTAAAGAAAATTGATCGAACGATCGATAATTTTTTTAAAGTAAATTGATCGAACGTTCGATTAAAAGGAGGTGAACGTCGTATGCTTTCTAACAAAGGGCAAGGGCATCCTGGTACGTAGGAAAGCCTGTTGAAGAATTGTTTTTATTCATTTCGATTCAATATCAATTTTATTTTAGAAAAACGGGGGATCAGAAGCATTTATGAAGGACTACAACATGAAGAGCTACAAATTGATTATTTATTTTCTTGCACTAGGTGCGACCGTGGTTGGTACAGCCGAATCGATTATTACCGGAATTCTTGACATGCTTGCCTCGGATATAAATGTATCAATAGGTCTTGCCGGACAATTAGTTACTGTGTATTCCATTGCCTACGCAGTGGGTACGCCGATTCTAATCGCGATCACATCAAAAGTAGATCGAAAAAAGCTATTACTGGCGGCATTATGTATTTTCGTTATCGGCAATATCATTGCTGTTCTAAGCCCTAATTATGCATTACTTATGATTTCCCGGGCTGTCTTGGGAGTAAGCGCAGGCGTTTTTGCCGTAGTTGCCTTGGGTGTAGCTGCACAAATAGCTCCGCCGGAGAAAAGAGGAAGTGCAATCGGTACTGTCTTAATGGGAACAAGTCTTTCACTCGTCATCGGACTGCCTTTAGGCACTTTGATCGGGGAGTATATGGGATGGCGCTGGATCTTCGCTATACTTGGCGTAATTACCATAATAATGACTGTTCCCATCGCAAAAGCCGTTCCTAAGTTATCCGGTCAAGTAGCGATTCCGCTATCTAAACAACTGGCCGTACTCAAAGAATTCAAAGTAATAAGTGGCTTGTTAACTTCTTTGTTCTTTATTACAGGTTATTCTGTTGTTTCTACGTATCTAGCTCCATTGCTGCGCGAAAACGCAGGTCTTAACACCAATACAATCAGCCTTGTCTTGCTTGGCATGGGATTAATGGCTGTTGTAGGATCGCGTGTAGGAGGTTATGGAGCCGATAAATGGGGAATCGCTCGTACACTGATTGCAAGTTTGCTCCTTCATGTGATTGCCCTGTTCTTTCTCCCGATTGCTGCTGTCACCTTTGCAGGCGCCTTGTTCATACTAGCTCTTTGGATGCTTGGAGCTTGGACAACGGCCCCAGTACAGCAGTTTAGTCTGGTTACTATGGCTCCTCAATCGACCGATATTATTTTGAGTTTGAATTCCTCTGCATTCCATATTGGTGTCGCCTTGGGAGCAGTTCTAGGTGGTGTGGTTGTCGAACAACTCTCCCTATCATCGATTGGTTGGGTCGGAGGACTAATCGTATTGCTTGCAACCGTATTTGCAGTGATTTCGATTGCTTTGAAAAATAAACAGCATGTAGCCGAATAACTCAAGAGCGTATATGAAAAAGATATCGAATATGCAAAGCATACCGAATTGTGATACCAACTTGAACTGAGGAGTGATTTTTTTATGGAGAAAAGAGCACTTGGATCAAGCGGGCTGGAAGTATCAGCTCTTGGACTAGGCTGCATGACCATGTCCGACTTTTACAGCAGCGACCGGGATGAACAGGAATCCATACGGACGATTCATCGTTCATTAGAACTTGGTGTGGGCTTCTTGGACACCTCGGATATGTACGGTGTTGGCGAAAATGAAAAACTGGTGGGAAAAGCGATCAAAGATCGGCGTCATGAGGTCACTTTGGCTACCAAGTTTGGGGTGGTACGCGACAAAGGGGCGATGTGGGAATATAACGGAAGTGCGGAATATGTTAAGGCTGCCTGTGAAGCAAGCTTGCGCAGATTAGGCGTTGACCACATCGACCTGTATTATCAGCATCGTATTGATCCCTATACTCCAATCGAGGAGTCTGTAGGGGCGATGGCTGATCTGGTGAAGGAAGGCAAAGTCCGTTATATCGGCCTTTCAGAAGCCTCGCCAGCTATGATACGCAGAGCACATGCGGTTCATCCAATATCGGCCGTGCAAACGGAATATTCCTTGTGGTCCCGAGACATTGAAGACGAAGTTCTACCTACCTGCAGAGAGCTTGGCATCGGATTTGTAGCCTATAGTCCGCTTGGACGCGGTTTCTTAACAGGTACGATTCAACGATATGAGGATTTGGGGAACGACGACATAAGGCGGAACTTCCCTAGATTTCAAGGACAAAACTTACAGAAAAACCTTGAATTTGTCGCCCGGATTCAAGAGATGGCTGCTGAAAAGGGATGCACCGCACCTCAATTGGCGCTGAAATGGATATTGATGCAAGGTAGCGATATCGTACCTATTCCAGGAACGAAAAGAAGAAAGTATTTGGAGGAGAATATTGGATCCTTGCAGGTTGAGCTTACGGATTCCGATCTTAAACGTATCCATGAAGTAGCGCCAAAAAACGTTGCCGCAGGACATCGATAATATTTTTGCCAGCAGAAAATTAAGGAGGATCAACTATGGCTGAATTCGCAGACAACTTTGAAACAGGCATTAATACTTTTCTAGAGAACTCACCGGATCCCGCAACGGGCAAGAGGATTGGCCATCCCGAACGGATTCGGAACGATTATCGAAGAGATCGTTATTGCCGATCAAGCCGGCCTTGATGTGTTTGGAATCGGAGAGTATCAGCGGACTGATTATGCCTCTGGAGGAGACGGGAGTTGACGGGTTCAACCTCCGAGCGCTACGTGCTCCCCGGCGGCCATCGCGACTTCGTCGAGCTCGTCGTGCCCGTCCTGCAGAAGCGAGGCATCTTCCGCGAGCGCTACGAGGAGACGACCCTCCGCGAGCGCCTGTTCGGCAAGGGTTCCGCACGACTGGCTGTCACGCACCCGGGGGCGGCTTGGAAGCGGGCTAGGGGGTAATAAATATAGAATTCGGCGAGGACTCGATTACTCGGGTCCTCTTTTTGTGTTGCACGGCATGGCTAAATACTATATGGAAAAGTATTTCACCTACACACGGTATGCTATCCGCGAGCTACCGGTTGAGAAAACGCCGGACTCCATAAGCCTGGCGGAAAAAGATCAAGTACACGCCCGCGAAGGTGAGCGCATCCTCGCTACATGCGTGACGGGTCGAATATGGTGGCCCTCGCCATTGACGTTGAACCGTGGTCGAGTGAGCAAATCGCCGCCCATTTTGAGAAGCAGGCCGACTTCGGCGGAGACTCCGTCAGTTTCGTCATCGACGGCTCGTGTCCTCTCCTTCGATCGCATGACCAACCCCACCAGCTCATGCTCGTCATCACGATAGGGAATTATTGTAAAAATGCCATTGACCCGAGAGAAACAGAGGAACATAAGGAAGAGCAGCCTTATGCTCAAGCAAGCATAAAGCAAAAAAGGCTGCCGCGGCAGCCTTTTTCGTATTCAACTAACGATCATCGTTAGCTCAACTCCATGGTGTTTCCCCTTATCTAGATTTGCTAGAATCTATTTGACGCTCACTATTTTATAATATTTTGTTGTGGAAAGTCGGAGAGTGTTGTAGGGATGTGGAATAGTTCGACAGAGGGTGTCCCAAAAGTCATAAAATGACTTGAGGGACAACTGAACGGACAAGGCTATATCTCTACCCCTGCAAAGGTCATTTCCAAAATTCAGGTGAAAAGTAGGTAGACTCAGGACAAGCGATTAGATTAGTATAATGGAAATAAGAGACATGTATAGAACCAATCTATAGGATATATACAAAAATCAGGCTGAGTAAGAAAGCGATTAGAGGAGGCCATTTCGTGGGAAGATCATTCGCAAATTTGCATATCAAGTCGAAAAGCCTTGAGAAGACTGTCGAAGCATTAAGAGAGCTAAGCGAAGGGAATGCCGAAGTATTAGGCATGCCAAGTAATGAGGATCAAGAGAAAGTTGTCATGTATGTAAGCAAAAGCAACGAGAACTGGATCAGCGTGCTCCACGATTATTTTGTATGGGGTACGGTGAAGGAGATTGGCAAAACGTTATCCCGACTTATCGAGGAGCCAGTGATGACCGGCGGATATATAAATGAGGAAATATTCGAGTTGTCGTTTTTCGAGAATGGAGACATTCAGGCCGAAAGAATCTTTTGCGAACAGTGGACGAGGGATGAATATGAAGAGCTCAAAGAAGAGCGCCTTAATGATGACTACCTGCGCAAAGCGTTGGATATCCGTCATGAGGATTTTGACGACTTCATTCGCATGACGAGTCCACAACAAGCCGTAGATAAACTGTCGGAATTTGTAAGCATGTCTTTATGGAGTGATTGGGAGTGGATACCGCACGAAGAAACGCTCCGAACACGATTTGGGAAATATGAATTTTGAAAATCTATGAGCTGTATATGCACCCTTCCTTGCTTTAGATAGAGATGATGAAGAGTGGTGGCGAACCGGAAATGGACAAATTAAAGTACAGCGGATTTTATAAGCTTAAATTCTTCATAAGGCCGGAAGAGTTTAAAAGCGTTTTGAAGCTTTTTGAACATAAGCAAGCGCAATTTCACCTTACCAATTATGCCCAGACAGAACATGATCAGAATCAGGTGTATGAGGCATATCAGACATTTTATCAGTATTTTGCGGCAGAGGAAAAAAGGAATGATGTTCACCCCTTCTTTGTTTATTCCATTTCTGTTGTGTCTGATCATGAAAGCTCCGGATTTTTTGCGAGAAATGAAGGTGTCCATTTTCCATATTGCGGACAATGGGCAGAGGATGAACTGCCGTGTATCTTGCTTTCATTTCCTAAAGGCTTTCAAATTAATTTGGAAGATGAAAAAGGGAAGTATTTTATCTATGAGGATATCCGGAATTATAAGCCGTTAACGTATTCGTTTTTCGATGAAATAACGGGCTCTATTAAAAAAATGACGAAACCGCTTCGCTTCTCGGCGCATGACGCAGATGCTATGAAGGAGCAAAAGCCCTCAGTGCGTATAAGCCATGATGCGATTCACGACTTGAGCAAATCGTGGATTTTCAGTAAATATGGACTTGTGATCAATGGCAAATAGGAGGGTTAACGACCTCTACCCCTCCGCCTCGTGGTTACATTTATAGATCGTTATTCACACAACCAGGCCGCCGATTACTTCGACGGCCTTCAGGCATAATACGAAATTTGATTAGCCGTCAATAAAATCGGACTATCGTGCGGCAGAAGACCTGTTGACTTGAACTTATGTATAATGAAGGAAAATGGAGGAATACCGAAGAAAGCATTTCCATGAAGTACATCCGACTGCCGACAGCGGCAGTCGTACGGGAGAGGGAGGTATGCATGAAACTAGCTTTTACTCTGGATACACATGGAACATGTGTGGGTCAATTGAGAGATGAACTGCTGCCGTTAGAGGAATTAGCAGCTACATGGAAGTTTCCCTATGATATCTTTTTTGTATGGCGTGTTTTACCTGAAAGTTATGGTCGAAAAACTTTTAGACGTTTTGATAGCAGGGATCATACCCTCGAATTAGATATCAGCCTAAGTTATGAGCAGTACCAACGGATGTCCAAGCATGAGCAACGTGAGGTATTAGGTATTCACCTTTATAACTATCTGTCAGAGTCAGTTGCTAAATATAATAAGCATGCAGATAAGGAAGCCCAAAATCAACTACTGAACCTGGTGAAAAAATGGATGCTTGAAAACAATTGGCTAGATGGAAAAATAAATCAAGCACGGAAACTTCTTTCGCAAGACATGGATCTTTATGAAGTCAGCCAAAAATTGCAAATGCCGTTAGAAGAAATTGAGTATATCCTTCTCCGCATGAATGACTATGAGCCAACTGACGTTCATCCTGACAACATTGCAGCAGGAAAAGCGCCGCCATATCATTTGTAGAAGGCAGAAGAGACATCCAAAACTTACAATAAACCCATGTATAGGGGAGAGATCAAACTCATGTATGAGCGTTTGGCAGAAAAACTGAAAACCACTACCGCTTTAAAATGGTTTCCTGGTCATGGTGCGGAAGAGAGCTGGATAGCGGAGGCCGAAGAGGAATTAGGATTCCGCCTGCCGCCATCTTATCGCTGGTGGCTGGTTCATTACGGTAATGCCCAGTTGAGTGGCGGGAATATTCTCAAGATCGATGCTCCGGAACACAGAGAGTATTATGACGGCGACCTTCTTTACATACACAGACTGAATATAGCCGAGGAATGGTGGGTAGACCGGTTTCCCCACAGATTGGACTTGTTCGTGCCGGATAGCGACGAGCTTTATTTTTTTGATACGTCTACTAGAGATAAACAGGGAGAATTTCCGATCATGTGTTATGATCTCATGAATGATTTGATCGACACGTATGCTTCAACGTTTGCGGAGTTTCTAGAACGTCTGATTGACGAGCGTTCTTAGATAAGAATAAATGTGTACGTAAGCCAAAGCAACGAGAACTGGATCAGCGTGCTTCATGACCCAGGCCTTATCAAACAAGCGATTTCAGACGGGGAACTAAGCCATAACGAAACATCCATGGGAGGCTAAAAGGCACCATAAAAGCAGCAGGAGAAAAACGATTTTTTCTCCTGCTGCTTAATAGGACAGCCTTTTTTGGTGATGTTATTCAATGCTTCAGAAACAAAATGTTAAGTGTCAGAGGACACCTTGGAGAGCGAATTGCAACACATGTTGCTAATGGGCAGAATCAAAAGGTATTTGGCGATTCGCCAAAATGTGGGCATTGATCGCCGCATAGCCGAAATCAAAGATCGGACGTTCGTACACGTCCACGAACGACCCATCGGGCCGCTCGGCAATTGCGATGCGTTCCTTCCGTCGGTTTGCTTGTCGGCCGAATGCACAAGTCGGTTTCTTTCGGCCCTGTTCCTACCACGGCGATTTGCGCGGCGGCAGCGGATCGACGGTCATCGCCATGCGGTTGCAGAGGCGCTGCATCAGCTCGAGCTTCACGGAAGCGTACGCGCGATCCTCCCAGGCGTTGTGATTTTCGCCGGGGTCCGTTTGCAGATCGTACAGTTCGCCGGAGTTGTCGTTGTGGTACAGAACCAGCTTGTGCCGCTCCGTCCGTACCATCGTCGCCCATGCGCGAAGATCGCCGTGCGGGAAGTTGGCGTCATAGGATTCGCAGTACACATCCTCGCGATGCTTCGTCGTCTCCTTTTCCCGCCCGCTCAGAAGCGGCCATAAAGACTTGCCCTGCATCCCCTCATAGACCGGAGATTCCGACGCCTCCAGCAGAGTCGGCGCCAGATCGGCCAGCTCGACCAAAGAAGAGAGGCGACGGCCACCCTTGATCCCCGGCCCGCGGACAATCAGCGGCACGCGCACGCTGCAATCGTAGAAATGCGGTCCCTTCAGATACATGCCGTGATCGCCGAGCAGCTCGCCATGATCGGACATGAAGATGACAATCGTACTGTCGAGCTGTCCGCTGCGCTCAAGCGAATCGAGCATGCGTCCCACCTGGTCGTCGATCAGGTCGCACATCGCCCAGTAGGCAGCGCGAATCAGTCGATGATCGCGCTCGCTCATACTTGATGCGGCCAGATTTCCTTTCATGCCGTACGCACCGTCCCGATCGATGCGCTGATATACCGGCTTGTTCTCGAGCTCCCTTTCCTGATAGTTCGGCAGCGGAATCTCATCCAATCGCTCCAAATACCGCTCCAGGTATTCCTTCGGCGGATCGAACGGATGATGGGGATCGAACAGGTTGACAAGGAAAAACCATGGCCGATCATAGTCCGCATTCGTTTCGATGAACTGCACGGCTTTCTCCGCGCACCAGGTCGTTTGATGATCCTCGGCATCCGGACCGTAGCTCACATGCGGAGACGCTTCGACCGGCCGCGGCGAGAACGTCTTTCCCTTCGCTTTCAGCCACTGCGTATATTCGTTCGTCGGCCACTCCGAGTTCGGATGATGCGACCAGAAAAATTGATCGAAGCCGTCGTCGATCCGCCGCTCCGTTCCCTTGGTAACGGAGGGATGGCAAGCGGACAAATGCAGCTTGCCGGCAAGACCGCAAATATATCCTTCCTCGGAAAGCAGCCGCGAGATCAGTTTCTCGTCGGCGGGAATGTCCTGGCCGTTGGCCCGGCATCTTGTCGTTCTCGGATAACGTCCCGTCAGAAAGCTGGCGCGGCTCGGCGTACACACCGGGCTCTGGCAGAACGCTTGCTCGAATAATGCACCTTGGGCGGCCAGGCGGTCGATATGCGGCGTGTTCACCCATTCGTTACCGTATACGCCCAGCGTATCCTGCCGCTGTTGGTCGGTGCAAATCCATAAAATATTCGGCTTCTTCAAGCTTATTCCTCCCAGATTCCACTTATTTCGATCGGTTATAGGCAATTCGTCCCGGCCTGAAAAGATTGCTACTGCTCCTTACCAAGGAGCGGTCTTCAGCAGCCCCGGGTCCGCCGTATCCGCCAGCCGGCGGCACAGACGCTCCATCAGCTGCAGCTTCACGCCGGCCGAGGCCGCATCGTTCCACAGATTGAAGCGCTCCTGCGGGTCCTCGCGCAGATCGTACAGCTCTCCTTCCGGATCCGGGCCGTGCACAATCAGCTTATGCGTTTCGGTGCGAAGCATGGTGCCGCTGGCCCTGGCTTCTCCGTTGGGCCGTACTTCGTCAACCTCGCACAAGATATCTTGCCGAAGGCTCTTCGCAGCTCCCGTCAGCAGCGGCAGAAGCGAATTTCCCTGCATGCCGGGGGATACTGGCAATCCGGCGGCCTCCAGCAGCGTCGGCGCCAGATCGAGCAGCTCCGTCAAGGCGGAGATCCGCTTTCCGGCCTGAATGACGCCCGGATACGAGACAATCAGCGGCACATGCACGGATTCCTCGTAGAAATGTGACCCCTTCAAATAAATGCCGTGATCGCCGAGCAGCTCCCCATGGTCGGACATGAAGATGACAATCGTGTTGTCCAGCTGTCCGGTTCGCTCAAGCACCTGCAGCATCCTGCCGACCTGCTCGTCGATCAAATCGCACATCGCCCAGTAAGCGGCGCGCAAATACTTGTGATCCCGCTTACTCATCCGGGCGAACGGATACAGCTTGGAATTGGCGTAAGCCCCGTTATGATCGCGTCTTTGTACGCCCGGCTTGCTTTCCAGCTCTCCCTCTTCGTAGTTTGGAAGCGGAATTTCGTCCAGCCGCTCCAAATACCGCTTCAAATGGCTCTCCGGCGGGTCGAAAGGATGATGAGGCGCAAAGATATTGACGGAGAACAGCCAAGGCTGTTCGAACCGCGCATTCGCTTCGATGAATTCAATCGCCTTCTCCGCGCACCAGGCCGCTTGGTGATCCTCGGCGTCCGGCCCGCAGACGACATGCTCGCATTCGGGCAAGAGACGGGCTTCGTAGGACTTCCCTTTTTTTCGCAGCCAGTGGGAATATTCGTTGACCGGCCAATCCTCCTGTGGGTGATGCGACCAATAAAAGACGTCGTAGCCGTCCTTGATGCGAGGCTCCATTCCCTTGCTGACGGACGGATGGCAGGCCGACAGATGCAGTTTGCCGGACAAGCCGCAGGTGTAACCCGCCTCCTGAAGTAAACGCGTCACAAGCACTTCCGTATCCGGAATGCTCTGTCCGTTCTTCATGAAGCCCGTCGTTCTCGGATAACGTCCCGTCAGAAAGCTGGCACGGCTGGGAGAGCAGATCGTCGATTGGCAGTAGGCCTTCTCGAAGAGCGCCCCCTGCCGCGCCAAGGCGTCGAGATGCGGCGTTTGAACCCATGGGTTTCCATAACAGCCCAGCGTATCAAATCGCTGCTGATCCGTACAGATCCATAAAATATTTGGCTTCATTCGGCTTCGTCCCCCATTTAGCTTGATGATCGTTTTTACTTCTTGTACTGGGCGGTATATGCTTCGTTGTAAATCTCCAGATACCGCTTCAAATTCATGCCGCCAAGCGTCGAGATGTAGGTGTTCCAATCTTTGTCCAGCGACAAGTCGCCGATGATAAAGCGGGTCGTGCTCTCATCCACATAGTCCATGATCGTCTTCTGAAGCATGGTCAGCTCCGCCGCCTGCGCTTCGTTGAAGAAGATCGGGGGAACCTCCTGTTCCTTGGAGCTCTTGTAAGGCTCATAGTTGTTCACAGTCGCGTCATAGAGCTTGCGCGGCACCGAAACCTCATCCGCGGCAAGGCCCTCGAACATTTCCTTCGAGAAGTGATACGGCGCCGTCTGCATCCAGGAGTTGTTCTGCAGCGTGCCGAAGCCGATCAAGCGAACCCAGGTGGCCGGCCCGCCGTTCAAGCCGCTGGCGCCTTCCTCCGGCTTCTTCCAGCCGACGCCTTCCGTGCCGATATTCGCTCTCAGCGAGATATCCTCGCTGAACAGGGCGTCGCCCCAACGGAAGGCCAGTTCCGGATTTTTGGCACCGCTCGTGATCAGGAGATTCCCGCCGTTGTTGCTATAATACAAATACGGTGTCTGCTGCAGCCCCGACGGCCCCTTCAGCGGCGGAACCGCGACAAAGTCCTTCCAGCGGTCCTTGCTCACATCGGTGAACTGTGCAAACGAAGAGGAGGAGACGACGCCGATCGTCGGGTCTCCGTTCTCGACCTGCGCTTTGAGCTGGCTGTTGTTTTGCGTGAACGCTTCGTTGTCGATCAGGCCTTCCGCGTACAGCTTGTGCAGGTAGGCCAGTCCTTCCTTGTAGCCGTCTTTGGTGAAGTCGGCGTCGATCTTGCCGTTCTCGTCGAACAGAAGCTCGTTGGAAGTCAATTTATGCAAGATAAACGAGTTCATCAGGAAGCTGTCGACATTCGTCATGTTGTCCTGCACCCCGCCGGACATCGGAATTTCATCCTTTTTGCCGTTGCCGTTCGGGTCCATCGTCTTAAATGCTTTCAGCACGTTTTCGAATTCATCGGTCGTCGTCGGCATCTCAAGATTCAGCTTCTTCAGCCACGGCTCATAAATCCACATTTTCTGCGGCGCCATCGTATGCGGATTGCGGTCGATGCCGCTGAGAGAGTATATATTGCCGTCCGGCGCCGTAATGGTCTGCTTGACCTCGGGGTACTTTTCGAACAGCTTTTTTGTCTCCACGCCATATTTGTCAATCAAATCGTTCAGCGGCAGGAAGATGCCCTGCTGGCCGTACACCATCTGCTGGGCTGAGTTGACGCCGAAGCCGACGATCACATCCGGCAGGTCCCCGCTGGACAGCGCCAAATTCAGCTTTTCCTGGGCTTCCTGCGGCGGAGCGAACTTCCATTCCACGTGAACATCGGTCAAATCCTCGTAATATTTCGTGAATTCGTTTGTCTCGTAATCCTGCACATAAGGACTTTGTACGGCCAGCACCTTGAGCGTTGTCTTTTCTTTCGACAACGGAAAAGTGCCTGCTGCTTCAGTTTCCGTATTGGCGCTCTCGGAATTCACCGAAGCCGTCCCGGAGTCTCCGTTCGAGCAAGCCGTAATCATGGCCGCCACAGCGACCGCAAGCGAAAGAGCGAGCGTATTTTTCATCTTTTTCCTCCCATGGAATAAGTTTGACAAACTAGCCTTTCAGAGCGCCGATCATGACGCCCTTAACAAAGAAGCGCTGCACAAACGGATAGACAATCATCATCGGCAAGGTCGATACGACGATCAGACAGTATTTGAGCAGCTCCGCAAGACCGAGCATCTTTGCCGAGTCTGCCGTTTCGCCCATAAAATCTGCGCTCATCTGACTGCGCACCAGAATTTCCCTCAGCACCAGCTGCAGCGGATACAGATTCGGTTTGTTCAAGTACAGCAGCGCACTGAAATATTGGTTCCAGTGCTCGACGGCATAAAACAGTGAGATGACGGCAATGATCGGTACCGACAGCGGGAGCACGATTTTCCACAGGAAGGTGTAGTCGTTGCAGCCGTCCATCTGCGCCGCCTCCAGCAGATCATGCGGAATCGTGGTCTGAAAGTAAGTTCGGGTGATAATCATGTTCCAGATGCTCAACGCCGCCGGCAGCCAAAGCGCCCAGGGCGAATTGAGCAGGCCGGCCCCCTTGACCACCAGATAGGTCGGGATCAAGCCGCCGTTAAAAAACATCGTGAAGGCGAACACCAGCATAAGCAGTCCTCGTCCCTTCAGATCCTTTCGCGCCAGCGGATAAGCGGCCAGAACCGTAATGACAACATTGATGAGAGTGCCGACGACTGTGTAACCGACAGATCTCAAATACGCATGCAGAAACTGGGGCTCGTCAAGGACGGCCTTATAACCCTCCAGACTGAAACCGACCGGAAACAGGATCACCTCACCCGCCGTTACCGCATCCTTCGCGCTGAAGGACGAGCTGAGGATAAAAATAATCGGATACAACACGATGACCAATATGATGGACAAATACAGGTAAACAATGAAGCTGAACGCGCGGTCTCCCTTAGCGTTTTTCATCTTTGCGAATTCCATCGTCTTCCCTCCCCCTTGCTACCACAGGCTTGTTTGCCCCGCCTTTTTCGAGATTCGGTTGACAGTCATAATCAGAATGAAAGCGAGTACATTTTTGAACAGCCCGATGGCGGAAGCATAGGAAAAGTTCGGAATCATGGATTTCAGACCCATGTTGTATACGTAGGTATCAATAATTTCCGACGTTCTCATGTTCAGCGGATTCTGCATCAGCAGCACTTTTTCGAAGCCCAGATCGAACACCCGTCCCGTCTCCAAAATCAGCAGAATCATTGCCATCGGCAATATACCGGGCAAATCGATATGCCACATTCGCTTCAGCTTGCTCGCTCCGTCCATGACCGCCGCCTCGTGCAGGGCCGGATCGATTGCCGACAGGGCAGCCAGATAGATGATGCAGGAGAATCCCGTATGCTGCCAAATATCCGACCAGACGTAAATGCTTTTAAAGGCCGACGGCTCTCCCATCAAATTCGGCAGCTGCGCGTCCACTCCCAGCAGACCCAGCAGAGCGCCGATCGGGCCGGTCTTCGGGGAGAGAAACTGCAGGATGATGCCGACCATGACGACAACGGAGATGAAGTGGGGCGCATAGGTTACCATTTGAACCAGATTTTTAAAGCGGGCGTTGGCGACGTAATTCAGGCTGAGCGCCAGAATGATTGGAAACGGAAAGCTGACAATAAGATGGTAGAGACTGAGGCCCAGCGTGTTCTTCATGATTCGCCAAAACTCGTACGAATGAAAAAACTGATTGAAATACTTCAAGCCAACCCATTCACTGCCTGAGATGCCTTTGATAAGGTTGTAGTTTTTGAAGGCGATCTGGGCGCCGTACAGTGGAAAATACCGAAAAACAATTAGGTACGCCAGAGGCAGCAACAGCAGTGTATACAGTTGCCAGCCTCGTAGTACGCTTTTGATGGACGTGATGCTCACCCCTCTGTCGTTCGCTTTCTTGCCTGGCCAGGACTTGGGCCAACTATAGCCGGCAAGAGCGGCTGCGGTAAAGAGGATGTTTCGGCAAAGCCTGCAATTCTTGATCACGGGGGTGGAATGCAAGAATTGCAAGCGCTTTAAATATTGCATCAGACCATGCATCAAGCGCCATTTTGCTCGCGGTAGGCATTGGGCGTAAGGCCGGTGACACGCTTGAAAGCCCTGCCGAACGTGTTGGCGGAATGATAACCGACGGATACGGCGATCTCCCCGACGGTCAGCTTCTTCTCCGTGAGCAGAAGCTTGGAGCCTTTGATTCGTTTCCTCTCCAGATACTCGAAGAAATTGATTCCCGCGTATTCCTTGAACCTTCGGGACATATAGGTTTCGGTCACATTGAAGCGCTCCGCCAAATACGTCAGGGACATTTGCGGATCGGTATAATGCTCATCGACACAGCGCAGGTATTGTTCGAAATCCTGCTGCTGCCGTTGCTGCTTGCGCTCTCGGGTCAGACGGCAGCTGCGAAGAAGCAGCCGGCACAGCGCTCGGAATTGCTGTTTCGGATTGCTGCTCCATTCCTCGCGGGCCAGGTCTGTGCTCAGTCCTTCCAGACCGATCACCTCGGCCGACTCCGTAAGCTTGATCAAGCTGCCCGCGAAATCCATCACAAACACCTGCAGCAAATACCTCGGCAATTCGCGGCTTTCAAAGTTTTCCCGATCCAGCTCGTCGAGCAACAGCTCCAGTTCTTCCTCGTTGCTCGATTTGACCAGATGGAACAACCTTGCCTCGGCATTATCGGGATAATAATACACATGGTTCGGAAGGGGCGTTTCCTGATGCCACAGGACGCCGCTGTCCCTGCCGATGGCCGCAGCCCGTTGCGCCTCCCGAAAGGACCGGGCAAGCTCCTTGCGCTGCCGGCAGAAGCTTCCTGCCGAAAGGAGCGTGCGGATGTTGAATTCCTCCTTCAGCTCCTGCTGCACCCGGCGCAGCAGCCGATCCGCCCGTTCGGCGAGCATTCGCTCATCCTCCTCGTCGAAATGAAACAGCAGCGCCAGCTGGGCGTCGTCTGTCTCGTGCGCGTAGCAGAACGGCTCTGATTCGTGCTGCAAGTACTCGCGCACGATCGCTTTCTTTTCATTCAGCCTGCCGACATCCGTCGGGTCGTTCTCTTCGTATTCCGTAGACAGCGTCAGCAGCGCCGACAGGCTGAAGCCCCCTTCTCCCCAGTCCAGCTTCAGCTCGTCCAGGAGCGCCTTGATCTCGGCTTCGGAGGCAAATTGCCCGCGCAGCAACCGATCGAAGAACGATGACCTCAGCAGCGGCAGCTGTTGTCTCATCCGCACCTCCATTTCCTGATGGGTATCGATCAGGCTGGAGACGGCCCGCTGAATGGCTCCCAGCGCATTGCCTTTCATGCGAAGCGAGTCCGGGGCATGCTTTGCGACGGCATTCATCAGCCCTTGAACCGGCTTGCTGCTGCGGTAGGCAAACTGCAGCGCAATGAGCGCCGCCGCGATCATGAACAGAACCAGAATCGTGATGCTGACTTCTTTGATGTAGACAATCTTGTTCAGCACGATCGCCTTCGGCTGGGCCGCGACATATACCCAGCCATTATAGGAAGAAGTCACGTAAGTGATCATCATCTCCTCTCCGCCGATCTTCTCCTTTCGCACCCCGTCGGAAGAAGGCAGTGACAGAGGGTGGACGGCAGACTTCGCCCCGTCTCCCTGCAGGCTCATCAGCAACCGTCCGTCGGGATCGGCAATATACGCCCAGCCGTTCCCGATATTAAGCCCGCGCAGGAGCTGCTGGATCTTGTCCTCCCGCAGCAGGATAAGTGCCGTTCCGCTGGAATAATCCCGATAACCGAACGATTCCAGGTAGGTCAACGCCGAGTATGCTCTGTTCTCCAGAACAACCTTAGAGGCTGGAATCGTTTGACGGAAATAGTAGTTCTCCAAAAGCTTGTCTAAAAATGCCTTGTCCTCAGGATAAGAAAAGATCTGCGGGAACTTGGACATGATCCCAATGATATTGTTGTTCAGAACAAGCCCGTTGCCAGGAAAAAAAAGAAAAAAATCGAGCACGTAGTCATTCGTTGTCCAATAATCCTGCAACTGTTTCTTCGCTCTGAGCACCTTGAGCAGATTCTCGCTTTGGAACGGATCGTTTAGCCGGTTCAAATTTTGAATGCCCGGCTCCTCGGCGATTTTCTGCAAAATGCCGTCCAGCGAACGGAGCTGGCTGTCGACCGCTTTCATGCTTTGGCTAAGCAGCACCTGATTCGATTGCTTGGTTTCATTTTCCAGAACGGAGGAAGTTTTCTGATAGATGATATAGCCGACCCCGGACGACAACACAATAATAATCAAAAACGGCAGCAGGTTATCGAGCAGAATCTTTATATGCGGCTTCAACAACGTGCGCACCATTATAGACCCTCCTTGTCTGCTTGCAGCTCCTGGCTTGGAAAGCGGCAGGATTGGCGAACCGTCAATTCCGCTGGTACGACGACCGTCTCGAAGGTGGATGGGATGCCTTCGCGAATGCGTTTCAGCAGCAGCTCCATAGCGAATGAGCCCATCCGCGCCGAATCCTGGGACATCACCGTCAGCAGCGGCTGAATCCGGGCCAGCAGCGGAAAGTCGTCAAAGCAGGCGAGCGCCAAATGGTCGGGAACCTGCATACCGCGGCGGCGGAGCTCTTCGATGGCTTCGATCGCAACGAATTGATGCGTCAGTAGCATCGCCGTTGGATAGGGCCTTCCTCGCTCCAAAATCTCCTCTATCAGCTTTTGTCCGTTCTGCTCCCGTATTCGCAGGGTTTCGTCAAAGCAACCAACGCGGAGCAGTTCCTCCACAAAGCCGTCCGTCCGCTGCGAGGTGACGGAGTTGTCCCGGTTTTCGGCAACGACGATGTGCCGGTGGCCTTGCCGAAACATATGAGCTGCTAGCTCGGCCGCCTTTTGCCGATTGTCCGTGGCGACATGGTCTCCCGGAAAACTGTCCGGATCGGGACGGTGGCCGATGGTCACATAGGGAATACCCAGCTTACGCAGCAAATGCAGATGCCGATTGTCCGCCTCCTGTGCCGGGGTCATCACAATTCCGTCGACCTTGGATGAAATAGCTGTGCGGACATATTCCGCCTCCCGTTCCAGCCGGTCGCTCGACTGACACAGGTAGACGCGGTAGCCTGCCCTCCAGGCAACCTCCTCAACCGCTTCCGCCATCAAGGCAAAATGGGGGTTGCTCAGATGACGCACGATAAAGGCGATGGTCTTCGTCTCTCGCCTGCGCAGGCCGCGTGCCACTTCGTTCGGCAAGTAATGAAGCTCGTCGGCGATTTCACGGATCAAACGGCGGGTATCAGCCGACATGCGGCCCGTTCCGCGCAGGGCATGCGTCACCGTCATCATGGAAACGCCAGCCCGTTCCGCAATATCCTTAAGTTTAACCATAGACCCTCCCGTACAGTAAGATATGACCGGCTTCAAACCGGCTTTCGGAATCGATAACGCTCGATGTCTTTAGTTTAACGTTATACCCATCATTATCTTTGTTTAATTTTACCATCGAGCTGGGCACTTTCCTAGGGGAAAAGAGGACGGACGCAGCGGACGGACTAGCGGCAGCACTATGGAATGATTGAATAGAGGAGGAGAAGGGGCATATGAATCAATTAATTTGAATGGATTCCCCGTATGAGGAGCCTATTCATTCTGAAGTGGATGTAGAAACGAATGTATTGTCTGTGAATGAATGTGTTGAACGGATCAATGAGGATGGTCTAGCGAATAATGTCTTGATGAAGAGATGCGTTACATGATGAGTGTGTTGCTGGAGATTCTATCCTTCCTGATTTGCTTTACCTCGAGAGGAGCGGGCAAAAAATCGCTGGACTCTGGCCGCCCCTCCTACTTGATTCTGGTCACAGAGCATCATTTCGGTGTCGCAGTAACTTGTATATCACTGTAATACAATGTGGATAAGCCTTCAAACCCGGAGTCGGTACCAATTAACAGATAAATCTTGCCATGTGCATTGGACGTTACTGTTGCGCTATATTCAAAGTCCACTCGCTGGAATCCCTCTTTATCGGGATCCGGCTTCGCAATATTACCAATTACCTTTGCGTCCTCTCCGCTGTTCGATTGTTCTCCGATGTCTACGTTCATCCGATAATACGGGTTTCCTGCTGTATTCACTTTTACCGCTTTCGGTTCTTTATTCACAATGCCTGCCTTCACATAGACAGATTCAGCCGGCGCTCCACCAACCCCGCCTAACCCAGCTTTCTGTTCTGTATACATGGCAAAATTCATCTTTACGTCGTAGGTGGTATTTGGTATGAGACCGCCTACATCTCGGGATAGGAACATAAATAAATCGTCACTTCGGTTGACACCTGACAGTTTCAAACCGTATTTTGGTTCGTGTTGATCTGTGAGAGGAATGAGCTCTCTCGTATGTTCCAGTTCGTAGATATCCGGATTGTAGTCAACCGGCAAATCTGAGAAGCCGCCATTCCAACCCTGCTTATCTTTATTAAAATCATAATTTACATGAATACGATCGGCAGAATCTGAATGCTGCGAAACCGTAACCGTGCGAGAAGAAGGCTCCCACTTAAGTTGAGCCTTCATAAGAACAGCCACACTTCTAAGAGGTACAAACACACTGCCTTTCTCCAGTTTTACACGTTCCGGAAGCTGTATTTGTTCTCCTTGGGCATTAAGGGCTATGTTTGAGTCTATGGTAAGTTTAATTTCTCCAAACGCTGGCCCTGATAAAGTTGTCGTTGGATTCGTTTGATCCCACGTTACATTTGATCCGAGCGAGAGAGCCATTTCACGCAAGGGTACCATGACATGACCGTGCAGCTCGAAGGGGGCTGTAGCCAACAAGTGTTTAACCGATTCATTGGAATATGTTAATTGATCCATTTGAAATTGTACGGCTTGCTCTGTTGATGCGGCATCAGACGAAGGAGCGAACATCAAAGAAGCAGCAGTAGCGGTAATGAGACTAGATAAAGCCACTTTTTTCTTCATAAACTTATGCACCATCCCTTGTTGTATGATGTTCATGACAGGAGCTTGTTTGAAGTTGCAGTATTTATCTTCATGCCTAACAGAAGGGATATTCTAATTCTATCCATTAACCTGATTGACCAGGTCTAACACAGATTATTTTGAATTTGGTGTATTTTTATTATAATCTGCATTTCTGCAGCAGCCTCTATCTTCTGCAAAAACAAAGGCTATGGAGATCGTAAAAGGATTCATTTCCGAGGCCATAGGCAGATACACCGATCGAATATTAACCGGAAAATATAGACCTAGACTACCGCTTTATTTTATGTAAGGGGATGATACAATAATAATAAGAATTGTAACATCTCATTGAAAGGGGCGATCCCATGAAAATAAGTCAGCTTTCCAAAGCGACGGGTGTCAGCGCCAGATCGATCAGATATTACGAAAAGAAAAAGCTGCTGACTGCAAGACGTTTAGATAATGATTATCGGGAATTCGACGACGCCGACGTTAAGCGGATCAAAACGATCCAGATTTATTTGGAGCTCGGGATGTCGACGAAGGAAATTGTTGAAATTTTGAATTGCCATGACGATTACGACGCTTCTACCGACAGCGATGGTTTCTGTGAGGAAATGCTTGAGGCCTACGTGGAAAAACGCGTAGAAATCTTCCAACAAATTCAATCGCTGACTGCCGTACAGCAGCGGTTGGATCAACGCATTGAACAAATGAGAGTCCAGCGGGCGCTAATGAGTACGGCGGGCGGCTCTGCCGAACATACAAGCAAAACTTCATTAGTGGCAAAAGGTTAAAGGAAAAGCCCGGTCCACAAGATGGACTGGGCTTTTCCTTTAGGTTCGGACTGATGCCGATGTTGCCTTTTAGACTTAACCGTGTTTCTTTCGAAGCACTTCGGTCAGAAGGGCAAATCCGTCCGTGCCGTGGCCGGCGTCAATCGCATGCTTGGCGATATCGTTAGCTGCAATCAGTACTCTAGTATCGATGCCATGGGCATGTGCGGTATCAATAATATGCTCCATACTCGTAGCTGCCGATAAGAGGTTGGAGCCGTTTCCCGGGTATTGCCCGTTATCGACTTGCTCGGCAAGTGCGGCCATGATATCCGGCAGAATGCTGCTAATGCCCTGAGCGAATGGAAGAAGTTCTTTCGCGCTTATGTTCTCCGCCTTCGCCAAGGTGAGGGCATGAATATAACCGCTCATGGACGTCCAGAAAATATCCAGAAGCGACACATCGTATGCCGCAGCCCGTCCCGGGTCCTCTCCAAGGTGCACGGAAGTACCGCCGATGCTTGCAAAGGTCTGCCGATGGGCTTGATAGACGGCCTCCGATCCGCTGTACAGGACGACGGCCGAACTCTGGCCGATCGAAGTTGTCGGAGTCATGATCGCCCCGTCGAGGTATTCAATCCCGTGCCCTGCTGCCCATTCGGCCGATTGGCGTGCGCGAATTGGCGAGTCGGCTGTCAGATTCACCAAGGTGCGTCCCCTCAGAGCGTCACCAAGCGGACCGACGATAGCATGTACGGCGTCATAATCCAGCACGCAAACGATCGTCAGCGGGCTTGCCGCGACGGCTTCAGTGACGGTTTCCGCGAGGATCGCTCCTTGTGCAGTAAGCGCATCGGCTTTGCCGGCCGACCGGTTCCAGACGGTTGTTGGATGTCCGGCCTTCAGTAAAGCTCCGGCCAGCGCGTGTCCCATCGGACCAAGGCCGAGCACGGTCACCGGTGCACGGTTCAAGGTCTGAGCTTCCCTGTTATTGTTAGTTTGTTGAAATTGACCGTTTATTGTCATTTGAAATTGCCTCCTCATGTGCAACCAGTTAAGCCGAGACCGGCTTCCGAATCAGCTCAACTAACCTTGAAAGGCCATCGGAGCCGTAGCCTTCCGCGACTCCGCGGTTGATCAGTCCTTGAATCGGCGTCATAAGCTCGGGGCTGACGCCAAGCTCCAGGCAAGTGTCGATGATGTTTGCGAATCCCGTCTGGTTGATAATAAGACTGGATACGTCCGTTCGATGTTGGTCTGCATCAACCGCCTGTGCCAACCCGGGCAAAGAAGCCGTCATTGCCTGAAGCCACGGAATCACAAGCGACGTGAACGCTTCCGCTTGGAACTGTTCCGAACGGACCATGGCAACAGCGTGGAAGAAGCCGCCAAACATTCCGTACATGGCGCTCAGCAGCGCCAAATCGTATAGAGGCGCCAAGCCGGGGTCATCGCCAAGATACGTCACGGCCCCGAGTCCCTCCAACGTCGGTCGGTAAGTTTGGAATGCCTTTTGTGAACCGCTGTACAGCAAAAGCGCTCCGGGGCTGCCGATCATCTGTGGAACAGCCATGATCCCGCCGTCCAGATATTCGGCGCCCCACCCGGCTGCGAACGCGGCCGTTTGGCGGGCCTGTGCCTGCGTTCCGTTGGTGAGGTTTACGACCACCCTGTCGGCCAGTATCTCGCCCGCCTGCTCGAGGATGGCGTGCACAGCTCCGTAATCCAGCACGCAGATCACCACCAGCGGACTTGCCGCAATCGCTTCGGCCACCGTACTGGCGACCTTTGCCCCTTGCTCCATAAGCGCATCAGCTTTACCGGCTGACCGATTCCAGACTGTCGTCTGATGTCCTTCCTTTAGGAATGTTTGGGCAAGAGCTGACCCCATCATACCTAAGCCGATGACGGTCACCGGTGGGCGGTTAACGTTCATTGTGTTCCATTCGTGGCTTACCGTAATCTCACTTTGCTCATTTTCCTTCATTTGAATATTTCATCTCCTTTCCCCCTTAGCTTAAAAGGTTGACACTGTGTCAAAGTCAAGCCATATTTTTTATGTTAATTCTGTGGAAGGATATCGTTTCGCTAAATTGCTTGTTAACTTAATACCGTCGTCAGTCAATAACTTTATTTTCGTCGGAAACCTAGCCGAAGCCGAATTGGCGGTGTCTTTTCTAACGCAAGTCTGCTTTTCAACTGTACCCTAAAACACCGACCCTCTCCTGCAAACCCTCCAAAACCTCTTTCGGCATCTCCCTAACCTTGATGTCTCCACCTAGGAAAAGCAGCCAATTTGTCATTTCAGCCAATTTCTCAGCATGATGAACATTAATGAACGTTTTTAGAACAGCTGTAGTTTGATAAGGATTCGTGTATGAAAGGGAAATATGTAATGGACGGTATTTTTTGAACTGGGCAATCGCCTTTGGACCGAGTTCAAGGACCAGGTTGATGGCTTCTTCCTGCTTGCTTAGTTGTTCGACAATCTTCTTCTTGCTTATTCTTTTTTTCTCAGGGTATGGTTTGACATCGGTGAGATTGTCGACAGGAATGATCCGCCTCTTTTCTTCCACTAAGTCAAAGCCTTCAATTTGCCATGAGCTTTTTTCACGATAAAGATGCATGAGGTAAATGGGATAAGACTTTATTTCCCTTCCTTCTTCGACGGAAGCCACTAAATAGCTGTCCATAAGAAGGATTTGAATGAGTTGTTCTAACATAGGATGGGGCAGATCTGACAGATCAAGCAGGTCGGGATTATGGGGGTTGGTTCCTTCGAACAGCAAAATTTGATTTAACAGAACAAGATCATCCTGCTGGTTTTCCGAGAGGAGGCCGAGTAATTTTTCCGCTAAAGATTGGCGGCTCTTGAGATAGGGGAGTTGCTGATTTCTTGTGGCCATAAAGGCAATAAAAAGAGCTTTAATCTCATTATCGGTAAAGCGGACAGTGGGTAGGACGGAGTTGTTCATGACAAAATAACCCCCGTCCCTCCCGACTTCGGCGACAAGCGGCATTCCCATCCCTTCAATTTCTCTGATATCTCTAATCGCCGTCGAACGAGAGATGTTGAATTCTCGCATGATTTCAGAAATGGTAAAGTGAGCGCGGTTATTGATGTATCGCATAATGATGTTAATCCGTTCAACTTTTTTCATAGGGTCCTCTAAACAGTATCATATTTTGACATGATTCATAGTTATTATAAACGCATCAAGTGAAAAAACAAATCATTTGATCCATTCAAAAAAAGGAGTGTTGATCATGGCAGCGTATACCCTTGAGGAAAAAGACAGCTTTATCGTTCTAGGTATTGGGACGGAGCTAAAGAGCGATTACACGGATTATGGCGGCATGAACAAGGAGAAGGAAAACTTCTGGCGGGCAGTGGAGCAGGATGGAAGGCTTGGCGCTTTAAAGGCCATTGCTGCGAATGACTACATTTTTGCCGTGAACGAAGCGGTAAATCACAAGAGGATGTATTATGCCGGCGTCATGACAGAAGCATCGGTACCGGAAGAACACAGAGTGATTCAATTCCCGAAGGGACAATACCTCGTCGTTAAAGGCGAAGGGAAGACGGCTGATGAGTTGAGCAGTATGCTTACTGGCATTGCCTTTGGTCAAGTCTTGCTGGAAGCCAAAAATTTCGCCTATGTTGGCGGACCCAATGCAACGGTTGAGATGGGACAGCGAGACGGCTTCGTATATGGGGAAATGTGGATACCTGTTGTTAAGAAGTAAACGAGATCATGGAGGAATGAAAATGAGTGCGATCATCGGCAATGAAAAAATCGCGAAAGTAGAATACCGTACGATTGGAAGGAGGGGCGCTTATTGGACGGTCACAATAATACTCGCATTCTCAATTGCATTAAGCGGTATCGGGCAACTGATGCGATATGGGGGGAATGTTGATCTAGTGACCGATATTGGTTTCCCGTTATATGTCACGAACATTCTCGGAGTTTGGAAATTGCTTGGAGTCATTGCGATCGTAATGCCAGGTTTCCCCCGGCTTAAGGAATGGGCTTATAGCGGTATCTTTTTTCTAATGACGGGTGCGGCCCTATCTCATGCGTTCGCTAACGATTACGGCGATTACGGATTCCATATTATTCTTCCGCTTTTCTATGCTGCGCTTGGCATCGCCTCCTGGGCGCTGCGTCCGAAAAACCGCAAACTTTAATGGGTAGTGAAAATCCGTTCTACTTTTTTCATCGGAATCTCTAAACAGTGTCATAATTTGATATGATTTATGGTTATTATAAACATATCAAGTGAAAAACAAATCATTTAATCCATTCAAAAAAAGGAGAGTTAATCATGGCAGCGTATACCCTTGAGGAAAAAGACAGCTTTATCGTTCTAGGTATTGGGACGGAGCTAAAGAGTGATTACACCGATTATGGCGGCATGAACAAGGAGAAGGAAAACTTTTGGCGGGCAGTGGAGCAGGATGGAAGGCTTGACGCTTTAAAGGCCATTGCCACGAATGACTACATTTTTGCCGTGAACGAAGCGGTAAATCACAAGATGATGTATTATGCCGGTGTCATGACAGAAGCGTCGGTACCGGAAGAACACAGAGTGATTCAATTCCCGAAGGGGCAATACCTCATCGTAAAAGGCGAAGGGAATACGGCCGAAGAGATGAGCAATAAGCTTACCGGCATTGCTTTTGGCCAAGTCTTGCCGGAAGCCCAGAATTTTGCCTATGTTGGCGGACCCAATACAACGGTTGAGATGGGGCAGCGAGACGGCCTCGTCTATGGTGAAATATGGATTCCTGTTGTTAGGAAATAACGAGATCATTGGATTGGAGTGATGAGTATGTCCTATATCGTTGATTTTAAAACGGTATCAACGGTTGGTTTAGAGTCTTCACCTGCAGCAGAAGCGCTTGCTGGTTTACGTGCGAATGAAGCCCGATACTTTATGAACAAATACAAACATGAATTTACGGTGGTACCCGCTAGTGAAAGCCAGGAAACCCTTGATTATGTGAACCGAATTTTGAAAGAAGAACGTGATCTTGCGTTTGCGGCCAAGCCTTTGGAAACGTCGCGTTTTCAAGTGGAAAATATCCAATTCACCTACGTCTTTTATGAGGATGGTCTTGGGATCAATGTCATGTATACGGTTGATGACCCTAAGAAGCGGGCCGTTGGTTTTAAGCTTTCTGAGGGGATGGAGGTACCAAGGGAGTTGGAAGGGAAGTTTAAGTTTGCCAGGCAGAAGTCTAAACTTGCTGGAACCATCCGGGGCTCGTTTTTTGTAATTAAAGGACAATATTAAGCAAAAGCGTTTATTAAAAAGAAGAGTATCAAGACGCCAATGGCTAAAAAACACCTTCAAGGATATCCCCATATCTTGCGATATGGACACATTCTCTTGAAGGTGTTTTAATTTGTCTCACACTATGGGGTCAGACCCCTAAGCACCATTGAGAAGGCTTTTTATTAACCTCAGGCCTTAGGGACGTTCGACCGTGATGCTGCCCGGACCGATTTGATAACCAAACGAGGAAGCATTTTTGCCGGTCACCGTGAATTTGATCTGGTGAGCACCCGATGCCACAGTGGATGTGCCTAAGCCAACGGCGTCAACGGTTCTTAAGGAAGTGTGATACCCATCCTGCACGCTTCCGATATTGGTCCCGTCGAGAGACGCCTGCCAATTGCCGAAGTTGCTGGATTGGGCATACCAAGTTTTCAGGTTGCAGGTGGTGCACGACTGGGGAAGCTTGAACGTGAAGCCGATGTTATCGCTGATCGCATCCGACTTGTAGCTAACCGTGCCTTGGGAGAGGACGGAGAACGGATCGCCGCTCGAGCTCGAAGGAGGCAGCAGGCTGCGGAAGTTATAGACGTAACGTTTCGCGCTGGTGCTCCCCCATGTACCGTCGCCTGGATACGACTGCGGTGTGCCGGCAAACGTACTGACGTTCATTTGAGAAGCCGTCTCCGTGGCGAACGGGAACAGGATTTGGGCCGGGAACGATAAGAAATTCGTGCTGTTCACTCGTGTAGCGACATCCGTAATCTGGGTTTGCGTGCCGACCCCGTGATATTCCCGCTCACCGGTTGCATTCGTAACGAATAATCCGAAGCTGCCTTGGGGCAATGGATTCGTCGCAGGATTGTAAGTGGAGGATGTAGTTACGGCATATTCGATGCGGAACACATCTCCTGCATTCATCGTCCAAGGGATAACCAACCCGTTGGCTAATTGGGTAGGATTGATCGTGTAGGTGACATCCTGGGAGCTATTAATCGTCCAGTTGTTATTGACCGTAGTTGGAGCATTGACCTTGGAGATGCGCACACTCAATGGATTGGAGGCGGTGTAACCCGTTCCGATCGTGTCGAACCATTTTACCTCGCTAAGGGCTTGTGTTGTAGCTTGTACGTAGGTGACGATCTTAAGATTCTCATTAGGCGCAAGCGTCCCTTCCAACACTTTGTCGGCGCGAAGGTATTTACGGTCCCCATACTCGACCAGATTGCCGTAGTAGTAGTTGATAATCCGATCCATACCCTCCAATTCCTCGGAGACGTCGACGCCCGCCTTCATCAAATAAGGCAAAGCCTGCATCGCTTGCCAGATCGTTACGGCTTCGTGAGTCTCTACCGTGCGGCTGTTCTTCTCATTCTCGGCGCCATCGTAGTAGAGCTTGCCGTCCGTATCGAATTCTCGGATGAGATACCAGATCGCGCCCCTGGCGTATTCCAGCATTTTGGCGTCGTTTTTGTAGTAGCCTACCTGTGCCGCGGCTCTGGCCGTCATGCCCATTACATTGTCCGTTGCATCCCAGATCGGCCTCGAGCCGTCATCGGGAGTGCCGTTCAGATCCGGGTTATATCCCGTCCAATAGTAACGTCGCCCGTCATACATCCCCGTATGGTAGCCGTAACTAGGAAAATGGTTATAGACGAAATCGTAAGCGGAGTTAAGATCATCGGCATTATTCGTGTTGTTATAGAGATAGACGAGACCGGATGCCATCATCGAGCTTACATGGTGATCAGGGGAATGCAGATCAAACGTATAGCCGTAAGAATCGGTCCAGACCCAGTCGAATTGGTAATCCCATCCGCCCTTCCAAGCGGTATTGTTGCCTTTGGCCACCAAATCGGACCATTCGCTTGGGTAATGAACGCGGGCAAAATCGTTATCCCCGTCTAACGTATATTGGCTGTACCGCATGTAGTTAGCCAGCTCTTTGGCCCGGTCCAGATACTTGGTATCATGGGTGATTACATAGGCGGGTACGTAAGTGGAGTACAGCTGCCCCCCGTTACCTCTAGCATAATATTGATCAGAATACGGGGACTTGGTACTCACTAGCGGTGAGTAAGGAATGTCGCCGGCGATGACTTGGGTAGGACCACCTGAGCTAATGGTCACGCCAACCGTAGGATTAAGCGTAGTCAGAACGTCATCAGCGGCATCTACTGCTTTGGGTTTGTCGAGCGAGCTGTAACCATCATTGTCCAAACCAAAATAATAATGGCGAAGTACGTCGTTTGCCCATAATGTTGTAGAGGTAGGAGTCAACGACGCTGAAGGGAACAGAGCCCAAAAATCCGCGGGAGCCATCTCCATCGGAAGATCGTCCGTGAGGGTAACGGGAAGCGGTGAGCCATCAGCATCGGTTAAACCGCTCATTTCCTCCAACCGGGCATGATCCCAATAAACTTCGCTTGCTCCTTGGTCGACCTGCAGTTGGAAGGTGACATAGGCGGCATTGGGCGGAGCCATCGTAATCCGCTTCAGCTCGCGCCAAGTAGAGGAGGCTTGACCGAATGTGCTCGTCGTTGGAGTAATGGCGGTATGGCTGGAATCGTAGAATGTAGCCCTCATATATAAACGGCCGTTCAGAGATGTGGTCTTGTAGACCGCCGTCATCTTGTATCGCTTACCGGCAGTTACTGGAAGATAAGTTTGACTGAGAACAGCCCGGTCTGTAGCATTCGTGGTCCGCAGCTTCACGGAGCTAGGCTGATCGTATCCGCCAGTGGATTGAGGAGTGACGCTGCCGCTTGTGCTGACATTCGTGAATGTCCATGTCTGCAGGCTGCCGCTTGTCAGCAGTTCGAAGCTGCCATTGCCCAGCTTATTCGTGACGCTCTCCATCTGCAGATCGTCGAACTGGATCGTAGCGCCGTATCGCGCTTCAATCTGAATGGTGGCGTAAGCTCCTCCGACTGGGGCTGTAAGATCGCGGGTCAGCAGCATCCAATTGGAGTTTTCCGAGATCGGGTTGGCGGAGTAAGTAGGGGTAATAGCCGTTTTCGAGGAATCATACCAGGTTACTTTCAAAAAGGCGCTTCCCGTTATACTCCCGACAGTCTTATATTTGGCCTTGAATCGATAAAGCTGATTCGAGGTTACGGGGATATACCACTGCGTGTATAGGGCACGATCGGTGGTTCCGGCAGCGGTAAGTTTTACGCTCTTCGACCCTGCAGCAGCGGCGCCCGTGATTACCGTGGTGCTTCCAGCTGTGCTGTAATTACTGAAGGACCAATCCGTAGGTGCTCCTCCGCTTAGTGTCTCGAAGCTGCCGTTCGAGAGGAGATTGGCGGCTGAAACGCTGGAAGGGACTGCTGGAACGATAACGAGCGAGAGTAGAAAGAAGAACGATAGGAAAAGCAGGGTCCGGTTTCTGAAACGAATCATGATTATGCCTCCTTCAAATTTTATACTTGTTACGTACTTGTATTATTTTTGACAAAAAAATTTCCTCCAACTGTCCTCCTTTCATGCAACTCCATCTATTCAAGGCTTCATCATCGTTTTACCTATGGTGAAGCCGATGAACCAAATCAACCGGTTGTTCCATGCCAGACCAATACTTCTTCATTTGCGCTTCTAGCTCGCTTATCCGCGTGCCTGGCGTGAATAACCCGCCAACGACCTTGGAGTAAACGATCTGCTCGGGCAATACGCCAAGCGAAAGCAGATCCTGCTTTCTCCAGTTCGTCTGATTGACAGAATCATAGACGGAGAGGAATCGGGATCCTTGTATCATTTGCGCTTGTACCTCTGACGTCATACATACCTCGACGAATAATTGAGCAAGCGCCGGATGAGAGGCATTCCTAGCGATCATGAGTCCATTGGCGATCAGCATGCCACCTTGATCGAATTCGCTTGGGAAAGGGGCGATTTCGTAGGGTGTCAGGCCTGTTATACGGGCCGGCGCTAACAGCGATGTTAGCATCATGGCTATTCGTTCTTCATCGAAGAGCTGCTGGATGAGGAACATATCGTGGATCGGAAAAATAGGGACGGTTTTGTGCAGGTAGATCAGGTCTCGCATAAAGGTTAACGCTTGCACCCAATTATGAAAGGAGCTTTCCTCGGCATCGCTTGTGATAACATCTGCACCTTTTTTCAAAGCGAATAAAGGCCAGCGTGTAGTAGCGGAGGATAAGGCGATCCCAAACAGATCGATAATTCCGTCTTGGTTCGTATCAAGCGTTAATTGCTTGGCAGTTTCAATGAATTGCTCGGTCGTCCAGCCAGGGTGAGGGAGGGCAACATGGTGTCTGTGGAATAAATGCTTCTGATAGGCAAGGAAGACTGGGGAGTAGGTTACAGGTGCGGCGAGCAGAGTGTCGTGACTCAGAAAGGCTTTATAAACGGGTTCAGGTATGTTGGTTTGCTGGACAATCGATGGCGGGATCGCAAGGAAATCATCGGGGTGCATCATGCTGAATTGCTGATCGGAGACCACGACAAGATCGGGTTTAACCCCAAGATGGCTTAATTCCTCGAGCAGTGAATCCCGGTAAGAGATCGAGAATACTCGGATCTTCACATGAGGGCAACGTTCCTCGAAGATCGGGATGAGCACAGGCAGCATCTGTGTACAGAACAGAGAAGGGGAGGGGCACACGATCAACAGCTCATTGTGATCGTTGGGCGATGTGTCTGAGGAGTAAGTGACCATCGTGCCCTTGCCGGGATGCTTGATGATGAGTTGTTCGTTTTGCAGCTCCAGCAAAGCCCGTCTTACCGAAGATCGGCTAATGCCGTATTTGGAGCTTAGATCGTTCTCCGGCAGTAAGTAATCGCCCGGTCGGATAAAGCCGGACTTGATCTGAGCACGCAGCACATCGGCTAGTTCGGTATAACAGTAACCGGCGTTTCGTTTCATCCGATCCCTCATTTTTATGTTAGACATGTATCGAACATGTATTTAATTATAAGATTTTATATGGCGCCCGTCAATCCAAGTTATTAAGATGCAATTCACAAATAGACTATGGCTGTGGCTCAAGGCAGGTGAATGGAGATTCCTAACTGCCTTTTTCGAGTAATCAAAACGGGTGGTTACACACTGATCAGATTGAGATATAATGGTGGTATCCAATAAATAACATTTTCCAAAAATATCAAGAAACTCAGAACGTGAGTAATTCTTTGATGTTTTTTATTGTTTTTATGGATAATCACATGGGAGTCAACCATTCAAGGGAGTGAAATGCAAGATGGAAAAAGCAAAGCTGGCGGGACCAACCATGGTATTGCTTGTCAGAAACCTTGAAAACTCCGTAGCCTTTTATAAAAATATCGGCTTCCATTATGAGCTGGTCGGCGGCCCGGACGTTCAACACGTCCATATGACAAGGGATCAGGTCACGTTCATTCTTCACCCGGCACGCAACGAAGCGGATGTAAGGCCATTCTCCTCGGTAGAAGGTGGCTTGTATTTTGATGCTTTTTGTTATACCGACGTGCGTCTGTTAATAGAAGAGTTTAGAGCAACAGGAATACGGATTGCAAGGGGGCCGGATCTGAACGAAATTTTTAGCGAGTTTACGATTGAAGATGTTGACGGGTACCGCATCGCGTTCGGAGGGTAGGATGAACGGTTCTGTACGGGCTTTAATAACTCAGGGGAGTGTTGAATGGTGGGCAAAGAAATGGCTTTTACACAGATTGGTTATGTCTATGTACCGACGTCAAACATTGACGAGTCCATCGAGTGGTACACCCGCAATCTGAATTTTCAATTGAAAAACAAGTTTAAGGATCGCGGTTCGTTTCTGGCGGTGCTGCATCATCCTCACAAACATTCAATCGCTTTATTGCTCATTGAAACGGAAGACGACAGCCGGCTGGAAATTACCCGAAATGGAAAAGCATTTCCAATCATGGCCATCAACTGCCCCGATATTGAATATACGCATCGATTCTTGAAGGACAACGGAAATAAAGTTGAAGAATTGCATACGCTTGGAACAGGAGAGGCCAAGTATTTTTATTTCCGGGATAACCAGGGAAATCTGCTGGAAGCCGCGTGGTCCATTTGGGATCCAAAGGATGAGGTGAAAGAAGAATTTAACAGACAGCCAAATGAAGTAGAATAAGGGGGATGAGCATGAAAAACAATCAGGTAGAGATGATCGCATTGGAAGCGAAACATTATGTCGGTGTCCCCGTAACGGTAGCCTTTCAAAAACATGATCCGGATCGAATCAAGGAAGCCAATCGGATATTTATAGAAAAGAAGCATGATATCCAGGGCATCGTCAATGAACGGGAATATGTGTGTCCCCATTTTGCAAACGATGTATTATTTACTTATATTTATTGTATGGAGGTATCCGAAATCAGTCATATCCCGGAGGGAATGATAGGGTTCAGCTTGTCTGCCCAACGATATGCAAAGGTACGGTCCGCGGATGAAGACCCTTACGCACTCATCATGAATTATTTAGAGACAAATGGGCTGGAGAATAACACGAGGTCGCTGGCGCTTGAAGTATTTAAGTTTGGAGAAGAGCAAAACTTCCATAATGCTGATATTTTGGTGCCGGTCAAAGATCCCCGTTCCTAAAGAGATCCTGCAAATCCTTCTAAGAGAGGCGGAAGTCATGAATAACAAAACCATCATCTACCTGGTCAGGCATGGACAGACGCAATGGAATGTCGAGCATAAATTGCAAGGCCATCAAGATTCGCCATTAACAGAGTTAGGTCTGAGGCAAGCCGAGTGGTTAAGTGAATCCATCGCGAATGAGCAAATCGATGTCATCTATTCAAGTTCTAGTCTAAGAGCCCGAAGAACGGCTGAATTAATCCGAGCTGCAAGGGAAATCGATATGATTGAAAGCAATGATTTGAAAGAAATCAATTTGGGAATCTGGGAAGGCAAAACGCAGGCAGAAGTGAAAGAGACGAATCCGGAACAATTTGATTACTTTTGGAATGATCCGGAGAAGTTTCATGTCCAAAGCAGCGAAACCTATCAGGAGGTTTCCAAACGTTCAATCAATCTATTACATAAAATCATTCATGAGAACCAGGGCAAATCCATATTAATCGTAACGCATACGGTTGTAGTTAAGCTGATAATGGCATATTTTGAAGCCCGCCCCCTTAAAGAGATCTGGATGCCACCCTATATCTATCCTGCGTGCTTATGTCAGATCGAACTGGACGGGGAGGAAACAAACATCATTTTACACGGGGATATCCAACATTATAGAGAAGAACCTACTGCAGGTTAAAAGGGGCAGCGGGGAGGGAGCTATATGAACATTAAGGATCAAGCCGTTATTTTTGATTTGGATAACACATTGCTGGATAGAAAGAAATCTTTACAAACATTTTCTGAAAAACTGCATAAACGCTATATTCAACCTGAATATTCAGAACAACAAGTATTTAATCGATTATCCAAGGCTGATGGTGACGGATATCGAAGTAAACAGGACCTCTACAACGATTTGATAAAGAGCTTACCGTGGAAGACCCCCCTTTCTTTTTTAGAATTTAGATCCTTTTGGGATTCGGAGTTTCCAAATAGTTCTGAATTAATGGAGGGCGCTGTTCATTTACTGGACTACTTAAAAGGTGAAGGCTATAAACTGGCATTAATAACAAATGGAAACCAAAAGATACAGTACAGTAAAATAAGTTCAGCCAAGATAGGGGATTTCTTTGACATTATTCATATCTCTGAAGAAATTGGGCTTAAGAAACCGGACAAAGCCATTTTTGAATTAACGTTAAAGGTACTGAAGATAGATCCATGCAACGCTTATTATGTTGGAGATCATCCAAGAAATGATGTATATGGGGCGATAAATGCAGGCCTGCATGCAATATGGTTAGAAGGATACGTCGTATGGGATGAGACTCTAGCTGTGGGGCAGTTTAAGACAATAAGAAAATTAGACGAAATAATAGAAATATTAAAAGAAGCCTAAATCATCAACAGGGGAATATCAACGCTTGCGGCGGGCAAACCCGATATGCAAGAAAGGTTTAACATTTCGGGTGGTGAGCAGGATCGTAGCGATTGCACCCGCGGTTATGGTCATGGCGGACAAAATGAAGGAGGTAGCGGTGATGAGCCAGCCTCCAAGGCCGATAACGACAACGTCCACGGCAAAGATCAGGAGGCCGACATTAATCGAGGAATCCTTGGCAATCATATGCGCCAGCAGATCCGTCCCCCCCGTACTGACCTTGTGCCGTAGCATAATGCCTAGCCCTGATCCGACGAATCCACCTCCAATAAGGGAGCTGGCGATAGGGGGCAGCAGTATTTGATGAGGATGAGTATCGAGCATATCCGTCAGAAAAGAAGACAAAAACAGTCCCAACAGACTGCCGAGAGGAAATTCCCGCTCATTATACCAGGAGATCAGAAACACCGGGATACTGCATAGAATAATGACATACCCTATTTTAAATCCGAACAGATAGTGGAAGATGAGTCCGACCCCGATAAAGCCCCCATCCATAATATGATAAGGAACCAAATAAAAATCGATTCCAGCTGCAATCAGCAGACTTCCAACAACAATGGCCAAATATTGGGCAAGCGACGGCATTTCACCAACTCCCGGGGATAGGCATGTCTAATATATATGCGTAATCCCGGGATAGTTTGCGATAATTCTAATATAATTTACTGGCCCTCGATCGAAACCGCATGGGCTATGCATGGGATGCTCTCACCTTGCTGGAACGATAAAGGCGAAAGAAGGGCACCGGTAGCGACGACCAGCAGCCTTTTCAACTCCCCGGCACGGATCCGCTTGAGCAGATGTCCGTATGTTACGGTCGCTGAACATCCGCACCCGCTTGCGCCAGACTGCACGGATTGGGTTTCGTAGTTGTAAATCATCATGCCACAGTCGCTGAAAAGGGTTTGCTGGATGGGAAAGTTATGCTTCTCAAATAATTTGGTCGCGATACTATGGCCAAGCTTCGCCAGATCCCCAGTTACGATCAGATCATAATACCCCGGTTCAATCTGCAAATCCCGGAAATGGGCCTCGATGGTATCGACGGCAGCGGGAGCCATGGCCGCACCCATATTGAAAGGATCGGTGATGCCCATATCGACGACACGCCCGATTGTGGCTGTTGTGACCGCCGGGCCACTGCCGTACCTGGAGACCACGGCCGCGCCTGCGCCTGTTACTGTATATTGGGCGGTTGGCGGTTTCTGCGAGCCGTATTCCGTCGGGTAGCGGAACTGCTTCTCGACGCTGGCATTATGACTGCCCGTGGCGGCCAGCACATGGTGCGCCGAGCCGCTATTAACTAGCGAAGCGGCAAGCGCGAGACTTTCCATAGAGGTCGAGCAAGCGCCGAATACACCTAGGTACGGGATGCTCATTGTGCGCGCGGCGAAGCTGCTGCTAATAATTTGGTTCATTAAATCGCCGCCGATATAGAATTGGACCTCTTCCTTGGTAAGCCCCGCATTCTCGATTGCCAGCTTGGCTGATTCTTCAATCAGCACCTTTTCGGCTTTCTCCCAGCTTTTCTCCTCCAGCATCAGATCGCCATGGATAATATCAAAGTCATTGGCAAGCGGTCCTTGTCCTTCGAAGGGGCCAACCACGGTAGCTGCTCCGCGGATCACCGGTTTATTCTCAAACACCCAGCTTTGATGTCCTTTTAACATATCAGGATCCTCCTCCGACTCCTTCGATTATCCAAGTCAGCACGCCCACCACAAAAGCGGCAAAGGTGCCGAACACAATAACGGCTCCCGCGACTTTAAACATATTCCCGCCTACGCCCAGTACCAATCCTTCGCTCCGGTGTTCAATCGCCGCAGATGCCATGGCATTGGCAAATCCGGTTACAGGCACAGCTGAACCCGCCCCTGCCCATTGGGCGATTTTGTCATATACGCCGAGACTCGTGAGTATCACAGAAATCAGAATCAGAACAGCGACGGTTGGATTAGATGCCTGCTGCTTGTCGAAACCGGCCCAGCGGACAAACATATCCTGTATCGCCTGTCCCAGAATACAGATGCACCCTCCCACTAGGAAAGCGCGTAAACAGTTGATGAATGCAGGACGCTTGGGTTCAAGCTGGGAGGCAAGCTGCTGATAGTCCCGTTGAACCGGCATTGTTTTCTTTTCTTTTTTGGATACCATGATGCTCGTTCCTCCTTGCCTAGTTCTTCAGATAAGGCTTGATTTCAAGCAGGGTACGTTCCAAAGATTGCGAACAGCGCTCATACATATGTTTCGCCTCTTCTTCCTCGGTAGAGAGACTGAACATTTCCAGATCCGCTTCGCATTTCTTCAGCAAGGCGTACAAGGCCGCTTTAATATTCGGTTTGGGAACGACCAGTTGATCGTCGAACAGATCGACAAACAACTGTTGATTGGCATCGACCTGGCCAAGAAAAACATTTTCGGGCGTGACCCCAATCGTTTCCAGCTCCGTATTCAGCCATTCCCGGCTTAATCCCATGGTTGCCAGCGGCTCATCCATAATCCGACCATCCATAATAACGGCCTGCGGTTCCTGCTCGGGATTGACTTTTATTCCGGTGTGTTTGGCTGTGAGCGGCTGGTTCTCGCGTGTTAGTAAGACATTAACGGAGCCGCTGGGCTCCATAATCGCAAATTCGACATCGGAAGCGAGAAAAACTTGCTTGCTTCGCAGCTGCTCCATCAGCTCGTCTGTAGTGAGCCTTTCTTTTTTCAGATTCTCCTCGAGGATTTTGCCGTCTTTTATTAAGACGGTCCCTTTGGTGTCAATGAAATCACGCACTCTCTTGCTTTTGATCTGAAGATATTCGATTCCAAGCGATACCCCCACCCAGACACATAAGGAGACGATACCCAGATACCATTTCATATCAATATCCAGCGAAATATAAGCCGCCAGACTGCCGATGGTAATGCCCGTTATGTATTCAAATAATGAAAGCTGGGAAACCTGCCGTTTTCCAAGCAATTTGGTCATGATAAACAGCACTGCAACCGCCAATAAGGTCCTCACTGCAACTGACAGCCAATCCGGCATCAAAATTACCTCCTTCATTAAAAAATGCGTGTAGCTTCCATGAGAATGGTTACTTGGTAAAGAATCCCCCGCAATCCCTTTCTTGATTCATTAATGGTATTAAATAAAAGGCGGATGACTAAAGGGAGAATAAAATCTCTTATCAGGGGTACAATACGCATGGTAAAAAATGAATAATGCGGAGGTGATAATCATGACGGTATCATCCGATGTAAAAACCTGCGTCGCTTCATTAAAAAGCGCACAGGCCAGCCTGGAGCAGTTCGCCTTGGCCACTGAAAACCAAGATGCCAAAAACATCTACACCAATGCGGCAGAATCAACGCAGCAGGTCCTTCAACAACTGGAAGGCCGCGTTCAGCAGCTGGAAAATGAGGAACCCCAATATAAAGGGTTCTAGTCCGAAAAGGCACATTTTTCATTGACCTTCAATAGAGGATCACGTTATGCTAGCCGAGTAGCAGGCAAGAAGTCTTCTTTCGGCTAGCTTAACGATTCCTATTAGAGGTGAAGGTTTTGATTCGAACCTGGCAACAGCAATGGACAACAAATGTTAAAGGCAACATACTCGCGGGAATGACTGCGACACTGGCTCTAGTACCCGATTCGCTGGCCTTTTCCCTTATGGCGGGGGTACCGCCTACGGTTGGGATTTATGCATCCATTTGTATTCTGCTCGTAACGACCTTCCTCGGTGGAAGACCGGGGATGATCTCAGCGGCTGCCGGCTCCATGGCGGTATTGATGCTGACGCTTGTGAAGGAACACGGCATTTCCTATTTATTCGCAGCGACCATTCTTACCGGCATCCTTCAATATTTAATGGGTGTTTTCAAATTGGGCAAGCTGATGAATTTTGTCCCCAGTGGCGTGCTGACGGGTTTTGTCAACGCCTTGGCGATTCTCATCTTCATGTCGCAGCTGCGTTATTTCAAGGGTGCGCCCTGGACGATGTACGCGTTAGTTGCGGCAACGCTGGTCATTATTTATGTGCTCCCCCGTTTCTTCAAGGCGATCCCGTCGCCGCTGATAGCCGTCGCCGTGCTTACGCTGGCTGTATGGGCATTCGGCATGGGCGGCGTTTCGCGTATCGGCGATATCGCCGTGATTGATGCTTCATTGCCATCGTTTCTGATTCCTGATATCCCGTTTAACTGGGAAACGCTGATGATTATACTGCCCTATTCCCTGTCTCTGGCTGTCGTCGGGTTTACGGAGACGCTGCTGACCCATAATTTGCTGGATGAAATGACGGGGGAACGAACGGACAAGAACAAGGAAATGCGCGGACAAGGCCTTGCCAATTTTGCCGCCGGCTTCTTCGGCGGGATGGCGGGCTGTGCGCTGGTGGCGGAATCTGTGCTGAATGTGAGGATGGGCGGCCGCAACCGGCTGTCTACTCTGGTCGCCGCTCTGTTTCTTTTTCTATTAGTGGTCCTTGCAGGGGATTTGCTCGCGCTGGTTCCCATGGCTGCGCTGGTCGGCATCATGCTGATGGTATGCGCGGCAATCTTCGATTGGCGTTCCGTATTCAAGCCGCGCGCAGTACCCGTCAGCGAAACGGTGGTTATGCTCGCAACGGTCGGTTCGGTTATCCTCACGCATGATCTGGCGATTGGAGTGCTTGTCGGGGTGTTGATCAGCTTCATCTGGTTTGCGGTGAAGGCGTCGCGCCTTCATATCCATAGCGAATGGGAAGGAAGCACGCGCATATACCGGATTGAGGGACAGCTGTTCTTTGCTTCCGCAGCCGTACTGGACGAGCGGATTGAACAAGGCTGCGCCGCCGACGAGGTGCATATCGATCTGAGCGCCAGCAAAGTTTGGGATCACACGGCGCGATTGTCGCTGCAGAAGGTGGTTGAGCGCCTTGCAAAGGACGGCAAACAGGTGACCGTGCTCACCGGCGAGAAGAGATCCTAATAGCAGAGGCGGTTCTATCGGGGCTTAAGGGCACTGTCGGAACCGCCTTTTTTGAAGGGAGGCGAATGCAATTGAAACGGCATACAGCCTGTTTAATCCCAAATGGGTGCAGGATGAATACCGGCCGCAAATTCTGGCCTATTATTACAAACAATGGATCAACTTTCATATGGGCTTTCATGCCCACCAGACGAACGAAATCATGTACGTAATCAGCGGTACTTGCACAGTTTCGACAACAGATCAGATGATTCCTATGCGCAAGGGCGATCTCATTATGCTGGACAGCGGTGTGAAACACAATCTCATTGTGGACGGGAATCCCTGCCGCATGCTCAATGTGGAATTTGTTTTTGCCGCATGCGAAGGCATTTATCCAGCTCTGCGGCAGCTTGTGGACGGAAGCTCCGCACTGCGGCAGCTGCTTGCGCGCCGTGAGCCTTATATTGTTCTGCGCGATCCGAGCGATGTCTATCATACGCTCAAAAATCTCGTAACGGAGCTGGATACGCCAAGCGAGGAGCAGATGGTTACGGTTAATCTGCTGATCTCGCAGCTGTTGATCCGGGTTGCCCGTCTTGCGGCGGAGGAGCAGAAGGACAGCGCCGTCCGCCAGATTGACCGTTATGTGCGCAAGGCTGTCCATTACATTCACCAATATTATGACCGCGATATCCAAATCAAGGATATTGCAGCAGCGGTGAATCTTCATCCGGTTTATTTGCAGCGTATTTTCAAAGCGAGCATGAAGCAGACGATGACCGAATATTTGTCCGAGCTGCGGATTGAGAAGGCCAAAATGCTGCTCGCGAGAACGGATGTGCCCATCATCGATATTGCGGATTATATTGGTCTTAACAGCAGGCAGTATTTCAGCGCCATGTTCAAAAAATATACCGGACTGTCCCCGGCTGCCTATCGCAAGTCGAGGGAGACGATGCAAGGATTTCAAAATCAGGTTGCGATAGTTGACATTACGTAGCCGATCCGGTTGTGAAATTGAAAACGTCTTCCGTAGGGTCCTGCTACAATGGGGTCAAGAGCGAATAACCCTTTAGCGATAGGAGCAGTCAACAAGTGATGCTTTCTATTTGGGCCACCCCGGCAAAGCCGGATATGAGAAGGAGGCGTTTTTTTCATGTCTTTTAAAGTTGCGTTTATCGGTGCAGGGAGTATCGGATTTACGAGGGGCTTGTTGCGGGATCTGCTTTCCGTGCCCGAATTCAAGGAAATGGAAGTTGCTTTTACGGACATCAACTCTCACAACCTGGATATGGTTACGAGGCTGTGCCAGCGGGATATTGACGAGAATGGACTGGCAATCAGGATTCAGCCGACAACCGACCGCAGGGAAGCGCTCAAAGAGGCGCGTTACATTTTCACAGTCGTCCGGATCGGCGGCCTTGAAGCGTTCCAGCATGATGTGGATATCCCGCTCAAATACGGCGTTGATCAATGTGTCGGGGATACGCTGTGCGCCGGAGGAATTATGTATGGCCAGCGCGGCATCGCGGAGATGATGAATATTTGCAAGGATATCCGCGAGGTGGCGGCTCCGGACGCGTTGCTGCTTAACTATGCCAACCCGATGGCCATGATGACCTGGGCTTGCAATATGTATGGCGGCGTACGGACGATTGGCTTATGCCATGGCGTACAGGGCGGACACCGGCAGATTGCCCAGGCACTGGGGCTGGAGAAGAAGGATATCGATATCATCTGCGCCGGGATCAACCATCAAACCTGGTATATCAACGTGAAGCATAATGGCGAGGATATGACGGGCAAGCTGCTGGAGGCGTTCGAGAATCATCCTGAATTCTCCACCACCGAGAAGGTGCGGATCGATATGATGCGCCGTTTCGGTTATTATTCCACGGAATCCAACGGCCATCTCAGCGAATATGTCCCCTGGTACCGCAAACGTTCGGATGAAATTATGGACTGGATCGATCTGGGTACGTGGATTAATGGAGAAACCGGCGGGTATCTGAGGGTATGTAAGGAAGGGCGCAACTGGTTTGAGACGGAATTTCCGAACTGGATGAAAGAAGACCCGCTCATCTATGCCGCCGACAAACGCAGCGAGGAGCACGGCTCCTACATTATCGAAGGACTGGAAACCGGACGTGTATACCGCGGCCACTTCAATGTCGTGAACAATGGCGTTATCGCCAATCTTCCCGATGATGCCATTATCGAAGCGCCAGGTTATGTGGACCGCAACGGCATCAGCTTGCCGCATGTGGGCGAGCTCCCGCTGGGCTGCGCGGCAGTATGCAATGTGAGTATTTCCGTACAGCGTCTGGCGGTGGAAGCGGCTATTCATGGCGATGACAAGCTGCTGCGCCAGGCAATGATGATGGATCCGCTCGTCGGTGCTGTCTGTAATCCCAAGGAAATCTGGCAGATGGTCGACGAATTGCTGGTTGCGCAGGCACCGTGGCTGCCCCAGTACGAAGCGGCAATTGAAGAGGCCAGGGAACGCTTGGCTTCCGGAAATCTTGTTCCTACCCGCGAGGGCTACGAGGGCGCTGCGCGCCTGAAGACCAAAACGGTCGAAGAGATGATGGAGAACCGGGAAGCGGCGAACCGCAATGCCGGCGAAGCCGACAAAGCGCAAGAGCGTCCGGCAGCAGCGCATTAGAAGTACCCAGCAGCAAACAGTCTGCTGCAACCCTTGAACGGGTCCGCCCGTTCAAGGTTTTTTTGTCTTCTATGCCAACAGTCAAATGAAAAAAACAAGCGGGCCAGTGACAAATCGGCATGAGGCTAGAAATAAGCGGCAAGCTTCCCGCAGGCCTCTTCATAGCTTGGACCCAGCAGGGGCAGAATCATGGCCGCTTCCTTGATCCGCTGCTCTTTGGCCAACTGCTCGATTTGGCCAAACCGTGAACCAAGCTGCCGGAGGCCTATGCTTAAGCTGCTTGATTTCAGATCGTGGGCCAGCTGTCTGACGGTTTCTGTATCCTGACCGGCGACGGCGGACTTCAGGCGTTCTATTTTGCCCGGGGTATCCGCCATGTACATATCCAGAAGCGTCGCAAGCACCAGGGAGTCCCCGCTGCCGCCCAGCTCCAGCAGGTCCTGGACGATCATCTCGTCAATTCCGGACGGGGCCCGGGAGTCTGGCTGAAGCCAGCGGCCCAGCACTTCTCTGAGCTTGTCGAGGTTGACGGGCTTGGTGATATAATCGTCCATTCCCGCAAGCATACAATTCTCGCGGTCTCCCTTCATGGCGTTAGCAGTCATCGCAATAATGGGAGTTCGCGGGAGGCCGTCCGCCTGCTCCCGCTCGCGGATCATTTCCGTCGCTTTCAAACCATCCAGCACGGGCATCTGGTTATCCATTAAGATCAGGGAATAGGGCTGATTCAGGAAGGCGTTGAATGCCTCCTGGCCGTTCATGACCGTAACAATGTTTGTCATGCCGAGTTTTTTGAGCTGCAGCTACGCAACCTGCATGTTAATCGGGTTATCCTCTGCCAGCAGAATAGCAGCCGACTGATCCAGATCGTTAAGCCCGTCTTTAGCCTGAGTCTGGAGGGCTCCTGGCTGAGGCGGGGCGGGGCTGCGTATTGCTTTGTCCAACGACAGTTCAAACCAGAAGGTGGACCCTTCGCCTTCTCGGCTCTGGATACCGATCTTCCCGCCCATCAGCTCCACCAATCGCCTGGATATGGACAGGCCAAGCCCGGGGCCGCTGTATTTCTTTCTTGTAGATGCATGTACCTGGGAGAAAGGCTTGAAGAGCAGTGCCTGATTAGTATCCGAAATGCCGATACCCGTATCCGTGACGCTGATGCGCAGCGCCTGAATGTCTGGCTTCTCGTACAACAGCTCCGCACAAGCTTCGACACTTCCGTTGTTGGTGAATTTAACGGCATTGTCGATGAAATGCAGCATGATTTGTCGGATCCGGGCAGCATCGCCCCGATGCGTTCGGCCAATGCCCGCATCCACCACGGTGCGGATATTATTTCCATTAGCAGCCGCCATAGGCTGGATCAGCTCGGTCACATGCTCCAGTATGAAACGCAGGTCCAACTCGCCGTGTTCAAGCTGCATAGTGCCGGCTTCTAAACGGGAGAGGTCGAGTATATTGTTAATCATCGTCAGCAGCAGACTGGCCGAGTCCTGAATCATGAGCAAGGATTTGTTTTGCTCCGGCTTTAGCTCGGTGTGGGCCAGCAGCTCAGCCAATCCGACTATACCGTTCATAGGCGTGCGAATTTCATGGCTCAGGACAGCAAGGAAATCGCTTTTGGCCTGATTGGCCCGGTCGGCATCATCGCGGGCACCCTGCAAATCCGAATTGCTCTTGGCAAGCAAGCGCTGTAACGACATGAGCTCATCATTCATCGATGAGAATTCATGGCGTGTTCTGGCTTCCTTTTCCCGGCTATGCTCGATTTGACTGGACAACTTCTCAATCGTTTCGCGAAGCTTGTTGATTTCTTTCTCCGATTCTGTATATGGTTTCATGGTATTTCCTTCCTCCTGTTGGGATTCACGTGCGTTCCGATAAGGAGATAGACGCAGGTTATGCCAGAGCTGATCATCGTCCAGTGGTATTGTAATGGCCCCTTCATTCGTCAATGCTTCCGGTTTCATCCGGCTAAAACGTGTTTGCTACGGATTATCTGTCTATTCTCTTCCTTTATTAAACGACTCCCGCCATCACTGAACCCTTATCTGACGATGGAAGCCATTATTGGATCCTGTACGGTGACACAAGAAGCAACGGCTGCGCTGTTCTCTGGCGGGAAATTTATAAGAGTGAAACTTGCATTCTATAAGGTGAAAAAAAAGACCCGCCGTCCGTCCCTTTAAAAGGTCGGTACCGGCCGGTCTATGATGGTTGGGGTGCGGAAGGAGGTACTAATGGATGCCCGGCGATGAGAATTCGGTGCCGCAGGGTCCACCGCCCACATTGCTTTCGATTGCATGCTCGCTGCCGTCAAACCGAATTAACGGTTTGTAGCCTGCACTGATTTTTGTGTCCTGGACGCAGGCATAATGGCAGATGAAGGCCCGGCGGAAGCGGTCCTGCGACGTATTCGGATAGGAGCCGTGAATCAGGCTGCCGTTGAAGAACAGGACATCGCCGGCTTTCATATTCATCGGTACAGGGCTGTAGCCCTGAGGAACATCCACCTCATCCCGCGTGAAGGATACGGCAGGATCGGCTTGATGCGGGCACTGAACCTCAAGTGCGTTGGACTTGGGCACGACAAGCATCCCGCCATTGTCCTGATCCGCATCATCCAGCGCAACCCAGGCCGCAATACAGGTGCCCGGTTCGACCAGCAGATAGAAATTGTCCTGATGCAGGGCCTGACCTTTAGCTCCCGGGGGCTTGAAGTAAAGCATCGATTGGGCCGCAAGCGGCTCGGCACCAAACAGATCGGCCAGTACATTCATAAGAGCCGGATGCAGCATATACGATTTGGACAGCTCGTCAAACCGGTGGGGGTGCATGATCCGCGGGTATTGCTTCAGGATGTCCCCGCCAGACTCTTCAGCACTGAGCGCTTTATAGAATTGGGACGGCGCTTCCGTTCGCAGCTTCATATAATGCTCCCTCAGAAGTCCGGCTTCCTCGGCGAACAACCCCTCAAGAAGCAGATAACCGTCTTGATCAAACTGCTTTTTTTGTTCGTCCTTCAATACGTCTCCAAGCTTCGCTGTTGTCATCAGTGTTGCCTCCCATTTTACGAAATTGTTGACTTGCGTTATCCTTATTATAAATAGATAACGTTCTTGGGAGGAATATATAGAATGGCTGAAAATCTGGAGGATTCTGCTGACAACGCCTATCTGCTCCATCCTCACAGCATCCTGGCCGGCGACTTTGAGCAGCTTGACGATTACAAGGTGAGGCGGCCGCAGGGGACGCGCGATTGGCTGCTGACTTTAACTTATGGGGGCAGAGGCAGTTTCGGATTTGGTCAGGAACGTCATGCTTGCGAGGATGGCGATCTGGTGCTGATCAGACCCGGTGTCCCGCATGATTACGAAACAACTGCAGGAGAGAAGTGGCAGTTTGTCTGGGCACATTTCCTTCCGGATCCGGAATGGATGGATCTGCTGCAGCTGCCTGACAAGAAAGGCGACCTGCTCATGCTGTCGATCGAACAGCCCGTCATCCGCGAGCGGCTGCTTACTGCGTTCCGGAGGATGGTGAGAGACAGCATACAGGGGGACCTGCAGCAGCAGCGGCTCGCAAAAAATGCGCTTGAAGAGGTTGTTCTGTTGATTGGACGGTATGCCAGGCAGTTTGAAGGCGGGGCGATGGATGCACGCATCAGGCAGACTCTGGATTATTTGGGAGAGCATTTCCGCGAGCCGCACACAATAGCTTCACTTGCCGGGCGGGTGGCACTTTCCTCTTCCCGGTTCGCTCATCTGTTCAAACAGGAAACCGGCGATTCGGTAATCGAAACGCTGCTTAAGATGAGACTCAGCTACGCGGCTCGGCTGCTGGAGAGAACTTCGTTGTCCATCGCGCAGGTAGCGGAGGATGTGGGGTTTTCCGATTCCTTTTATTTTACAAAGCAGTTCACCGCCCTGTACGGACAAAACCCCTCCGCCTACCGCAAATCCATCGATTATGGCCCTTCGCCGGAACGGAGCATATTATTGAATGAATAGACGATTTTTTGATTGAAACGGCTTGGGAGTGGTTAGTTCATAGTGAACCCCTACGAAGCGAACCCCATTCATGAGGAGGTATCAAAAATGAAGAAATGGCGCAATCCAACCCGAGCAGCAGCCATTCTGTCATGCTTTCTAATCCTTGCGGCTTGCTCCGGCCAAAATGGTGGTAATGCAGAGTCGGAAAATCCGGCTGCATCCCCGTCCGATTCTACCGTGAACACCCCGGATACGGCCAATCCGCCCGCATCCTCTTCACCAGATGAATCTGACGCGCCCAGTCCGGAAGGTTCGAAGCGGCCGGACACCCGCTCATTCGACCTGTTTACCAAAGACGGATATCAACCAAACGAAGCCAAGCTGCAGCAGGGAACAGGCTATTCGCTCTATATATTTGACGGGTTTACGTTCGATGCGGCTGCAGGGCGGCTGTCGCTGGTATCGGATTCCAATTACAACGTGATTATCGAGCCGCTGCCCTCCGAGTACTCGCTGGAGTCGCTCCGCAAGCAGGGGGACGAAGAACTGGCTAAATTCGGAGAAGTCCAAGATTACAGCGGAGAGCTAGTGGAGCATCCGCTGGGTTACGCGGAGCTTTATCTGCAAGCATCCGGCGCCGAAGGCATCAAGGACTATATGATATGGAAATCGCAGTCCGGGAAAAGCTATCTGTTCCGACTCAGCAACCCGAAGGGGGAAGCGGCGGCGCAATTTGCGGAGCCTGTCCAAATTTCGCTGTCGACGGTCGAGGCCGACCCCAGTTAGAAACCTGCTATGTCCAAAAGCCACAGCCATGTGTGTACCAACCCGCTATAAACCGGGCTAATCTTCGAGTATACCCTGACATTTAGGGGAATCTCGTGTGAAAGCCTGAACGTCAAACAAAACCAAAGCAGGCGGATTCCCCCGTATCAACGGGTGATCCGCCTGCTTTCCTGTCTGGCGTCTTGCGGCTATTGCCCGTTCCGGCTTCAGATCAGCCCGGCATAGCGCAGACCGTTCACGACACCGCCTTCGCCGACATGCGAAGTGACATAGTCCGCGAAAGGCTTCAGCTCGTCGTGGGAGTTGCCCATGGCGATGCCCAGTCCGACGAAGGACAGCATCTCCTTGTCGTTGAGACCGTCGCCGAATGCGACCGCCTCTTCCGGCGCAATGCCCATGTGAGCAAGCAGCTCCTTGATGCCGATTGCCTTGGAGCCGCCGCTCGGCAGAACATCTAGGGCAGACTTATGCCAGCGGATGAGCCGCAGCTCATTCAGAAGCTGCTCATACCGGTGCTCATCCTCTGCTTCGCAGTGAAGGAATACCTGGAAAATATCATCCGTCTCCCAGAAAGCGGGGTTGAATCCCGGCAGCTCAACCTTGAGCGAATTAACCGAATCCAGAACAGCCGGATGATCGGCGGTATTGCAGAAATAACCTTGACAGCCCTGAAATACGAGCGGGTGGCCATGCTCCGCTGCCCGGTTCACAAGCGCGGCAAGCGTGGCCCGGGGAATCGCATGTTTAAAGACCGGCGTGCCTTCGCTGACGACATAAGCGCCGTTCAGGCTGACATAAGACTGAATGTCGAGCGCTTCGGCGATCGGTTGAAAGAAATAAGGCGCTCTTCCTGTTGCGATGACGGTGATGATGTCCTTATCTTTCAATTCACGGATGGCCTTGGCGGCATCCGGAGGGACTTGTTTATCCTCGTCCACCAATGTCCCGTCTATATCAAAGAATACGATTTTATATGCCATTGTTTGTCCATTCTCCCATCGAGGTTCATCGTATTCCATCATATAGCGAACCGTTCCGCAATGGCAACCCTTCTGCAAGAAACACGGGAAAAAGAGGTCCCGCGGGACCTCTTTTTCGTATTGCAGCAGCCTGAATGTCAGTAAATGAGGATTTGGCTGCCTGTTTCTATGGAAACGTCGGGGATGGAGGGCAGCGGCGGGACATCCCTAATGGAAGAAACCTGCTTCGCCGCAAAGGCGTTAGCCGTTGCTTCTAGTCAAACTGCGCACGCTCTCGCGTTTAACAAGCTCTGTGTTAAGTACGATGTGATGGTTCACATTCCGTCCTTCGAGCATATCCACCAGCAGTTGGGCTGCCTGGTAGCCGGTTTCGTATTTATGCTGATTCACGGTCGTAATGGCGGGCGAATGATAAGCGGTCAAGTCGATGTTGTCAAAACCAACGACGGAAATATCCTCAGGGACAAGACGCCCCAGACCCTGGACTGCCTGTATCGCTCCGAGTGCCATCAGGTCGCTGGCGCAAAATACAGCCGTCAGTTCCGGGAAACGGGAATACAGGCGGTACATGGCTTCTCTGGCGCCGGACTCCGAGAAAGCGCCGTCCACCACATAGGCTTCATTGTAAGGAATGCCGCAGCTTTCCAGCGCATCGGCATAGCCTTTAAGCCGGTGTATGCTGACATCCGCCTGGGAATGACCGTTGATCAAGCCGATATGGCGATGTCCATTATCAAGCAAATGCCGGACGGCTGTATAGGCCCCTTTGACATTATCAGAAGTAACGTATCCGACATTGGGGCCTTGAAGAGGAATATCGATCAGAACGCAGGGGATATCCGACGATACAATTTCTTCCAGGTAAGGATCGTCGAGACGAATTCCGCTAATGATGACGCCGTCAACTCCTCTTTCGTTGCAAAGCTTCTTGTAGGACTTGATCTTCTGTTTCTGCGGGGTTGTGCTGAAGAGCACCAAATCATAATCCAGCTCCCCGGCACGGTCATTCATGCCGCAAAGCACCTCAAACACAATGTTGTCCTTGGAGCTGGCTCTTGTAACATTGGAAAGAAGAAGTCCAATCGTTTTTGTTTTCTTGGAGATGAGTGAACGCGCCGCTATGTTGGGACTATAACCCAACTGCTCTGCAACTCCGATTATCTTTTTGCGTGTTTCCTTATTCACGTCGTCGTATCCATTAAGGGCACGGGATACCGTAGTAACGGATACCTGGGCCTTTTTGGCAATATCCTTGATGGTTACCAATATACGAACCTCCTTCCGGAACTTGATATAATAGTGGTGCTTCAAACAGCAGAAATAAATAGAGAGCCTGAGAAAGAGGAAGGTTATGGAAATAATAACCTTAAAGAAAAAGGTTGTAAATGCTTTCAATGCAATTTATAATACAATTATAGTTCATCCGAAACGTTTCGGAAAGAGTCTCCCTAAAATGGAGCCTATTTTTTTACGGGTATCCGAAACGTTTCGGAAAATTTATACAGCTTCTATCATCAAGAGAAATGAGGTTATATCTTGGATTACCGCGTTATAAAAGAAAACAATTTGTTTCTGATTACCGATAAGCTCGGCGATATCACGCCCGGGAGCGGAAATGGCTTATATACTTCAGATACGCGTTTTCTGAGCAGTCTTGATGTTCATATCAACGGGCAGAAGCCGATCCTTCTTTCGTCTTCCGCCGATGAAAACTTTGTCGCAGTGATCCGTCTGACCAATCCGCATATGGAAGAGGATGGAGAACTGATTTTATGGCGGGAATCCGTTGAAATCGAGAGGAAACGTTTTATATACGGAGGAATATTATACGAAACGTTTCGGTTAACCAGTTACTATCCGAAACCCATCGAATTTGATTTTTCGGTTCGCATGGACGCCGACTTCGCGGACATGTTTGTTATCCGGGGATTTCAATATGGAGAAATCGGAGCCATTACCGGGCGTCAGGCCAGTCCCGGCGAGCGTACCATTTCGTACAAGGGTGCGGATGACGTTGTCCGGGAAACCAGAATTCGCTGGAATGCAGCAGAAAGTGCTATCGATGAAGATGGGACGATTCATTTCCTGGTCGGTTTATCCCATGCGCAGACAGCCGAAATTCCCTTTATCATCATCCCTGTTATTGACGGCATGGAACCGGCGCTGCACGAGCCTTCCGAAGCACTTGCCAGGCTGTATGCTTCTTATGAGGACTGGAAGGAGCATTCTACTGCTATCCGCAGCGATCTTCCGGCGTTTGACGAGTTGTTCAACCGGAGCCTGCAGGATTTACGGGTGCTGTTAACCGATCTTGGACATGGTTCCTTCCCGGTCGCCGGACTTCCGCTGTACGCGGTGCCCTTCGGACGCGACAGCCTGATTGCCGCACTGCAGATGCTTCCCTTGAACCCTGAAATCGCCAAAGGAACGCTGTTGACGATGGCTTCTTACCAGGGAACGAAAGTGGATGAGTGGCGGGACGAACAGCCGGGGAAAATCATGCATGAAATCCGCTACGGCGAATTGGCGGGAACGAACCAGGTTCCGTTTACGCCATATTACGGCACGATTGACGCAACCCCGCTGTTCCTGCTGCTGGCGGCAGAATATTTCCACTGGACCGCAGATGCCGGCCTGATCCGGCAGTTGATGCCTCATGTGGATGCTGCTCTGGATTGGATTGACCAATATGGCGATGAGGATGGCGACCTCTTCGTGGAGTATGTTCAGAAATCATCCAAAGGCATCGCCAACCAGGGCTGGAAAGACTCTGCGGATTCCATCGTTCATCGGGATGGCGAATATGCGAAAGCGCCAATTGCGCTGGTTGAGGTCCAGGGTTACGTCTATCAGGCCAAAACAAGATTGGCGCCGCTATTCCGCAGCTTCGGTGACGATGCACGGGCAGACAGGCTTGAAAGCGAAGCGGCTCAGCTGAAGGAAAAGTTCGAGCAGCAGTTCTGGATGGAAGACGAACAGTTCTACGCTATTGCTCTGGATGGGACCAAACGCCAGGTGCATTCTGTCACTTCCAATGCCGGCCATATTCTGATGAGCGGCATTGCATCGTCTGAACGGGCACAGGCTGTCGCCAAGCGGCTTGTCGCTCCGGATATGTTCAGCGGTTACGGCATTAGGACAATGAGCACGGACGCTGCGGGCTACAATCCGATGAGTTATCATGACGGCAGTATCTGGCCGCATGACAACTCGCTCACGGTCATCGGCATGAGCCAAAACGGGTTCCAGGAAGAAGCGCTCACCGTCATGGAAGGACTGCTCAAAGCTTCCGGAGCATTCGAGTATGCCCGCCTTCCCGAACTTTTCTGCGGATACGACGAGTCGCTCGGCCAGCCAGTGCCTTACCCGGTCGCATGTTCGCCTCAAGCCTGGGCCGCCGGTACTTCGCTGACTTTTGTCCAGGCGATGCTGGGGATTGTGCCCAATGCGCTTACGAAACGGATCACGCTGAAGCCTGCCTTGTTGACCTTCATGAACGGACTTGAAGTGGAGCGCCTCCATATCGGTGAAGGCCATCTTCACCTTCGGCTTGAACGCGAAGCGGGAAGCGGGACCACGCGGGTTCAGGTAGTCGCTAATGAAACGGGCTACGAGCTGGATATCCGATGACGAAGTTAAAATCTGAATGGTGAGTTTGCGGTATTGCCGGAAAGACTCAGCCGCCCCAGGTATATAGAGGTGGCCGACTTTCCGAAACTATATAAACAAACGGATAAGGGGATGTATCATCATGAAGAAGACAGGATTATTTAGTTTGGCAGCCGTGTTAATTTTGACGCTGCTGGTTTCCGCTTGCTCGTCAAACGGGGGAAATTCCAATGGAGACAACTCCGGATCCAAAGGAAACAAAGAGAAAGTGAAGCTGACCTTCACGCTTTGGGGAGATGTGAACAGCGGAGCGAGTGAGCAGCAGCTCGCTGATGAATTCAATGCCGCTCATCCTGATATTGAAGTGAAATTCGAGCCGGTTCCCGGTGATGGATATGGTACAAAGCTGACCGCTTCGCTTGCCGGCGGAACGGCACCTGACGTGTTTCTGATCGGGGAAGGGGATTTCCGTTCTTACGTGGATAAAGGGGTTGTTGAGCCTCTGGATGAATACATTTCCAAAGACAGCGGCTTCGACATCGATATTTTCCAAAAAAGCCTGATCCAGATGGGAAATTTCAATGACAAGCAGTACTATCTACCGAAAGACTTCAACCCGCTGGCTATGTGGTACAACAAAAAGCTGTTCGACGAAGCAAAAGTCGAATACCCGAATGCGGACTGGACCTGGGATGACTTGACTCAAGCTGCCCAGAAGATGACCAAGCAGGAGAAGGGCAAATATACACAGTTCGGATTTAATGCAGGCACATGGGAATATCCGATCTATACGTACCTGTGGGCAAACGGTACGGACATCGGCAATGAAGATGGAACAAAAGCCGAAGGATTTATGAATAGCGACAAGACGATTGCTGCTATGGAGAAATACGTTGCGCTTTCCAAAGGCGAGAACCGCGTATCGCCGACGCCTCAGGATACGGAAACAATGGGCGGAGATTCCTCGATGTTCATGACCGGCAAGCTGGCGATGATGGTTACCGGCCGCTGGGTTAAATCCGATCTCGACAAATCGGATGTCGAATACGGATCCGCGATGATTCCAAAAGGCGCTGACGGCGAGCGTGCGGGTATTATAGCTGCTGCAGGCTGGGCGGTTAACTCCAAAGGTAAACACAAGCAAGAAGCTTATGAGCTGGCTAAATGGCTGTCCGGTACGGAAGCCCAGAAGCTGCGCTCCGCAGATGGCCAGATTCTGCCGGCGACGGTTAAGGAGCTGGATGAGGTTAAGGCGGCCGAACAAAACGATAAAGCGATCATTGAAATGATGGATTATGCCCGATTGCCTGTGACCATGCGTTCAAGCAACGGCAGCCTGTTCCGGGAACAATTCACGCAGGCGCTGGAGAAAGTTCTGCTTGGCCGTCAGGACATGAAGGCAGCATTGGATGAAGCGGCCAAAAACGTAGATGCCAAGCTTAAATAATGCCAGGATTGCATAATAAAATAGTCGATAGGTGAAGTGCTTCCAGCGCTTCACCTTCTTTTATCAGGAGGTCATTATGAATAACGCCAAATCAGAACGCGCGGGATATCTGTTTATTCTCCCCTGGCTGCTGGGACTTGTCATCTTTACACTCGGTCCGATGATTTTTTCGCTGGTGCTGTCGTTCAGCAAATGGGATGTCATTACAGGCGTGGAATCGATTGAGTTTGTCGGGTGGGATAACTTTCGCGCTATCTTTAACGATGAGCTGTTCTACCAATCGTTGAAGGTCACCTTTATATTTGCCCTGGTTTCCGTTCCCCTTTATCAGGTTGCATCCATTCTGGTTGCAGTGCTGCTTAATATGCGTTCCAGGGGAATGAAGATATTCCGGCTCGTGTTTTTCATGCCCTCCGTCATTCCCGCTGTTGCCACATCCATGATGTGGGTGATGATTTTCAATCCGGAATACGGAATATTGAATCAGGCGCTGGGATGGTTCGGGATACAAGGTCCCGCATGGCTGCAGGATCCCAGCTACGCGCTGGGCGCCCTGGTCGTTATGGGGCTGTGGGGCATCGGCAACACAGTGATTATCTATTTGTCAGGTCTGCAGGGCGTTCCCGAGGATTTGTACGAAGCGGCTGAGCTCGACGGGGCCGGTCCTTTCCGCCGGTTCTTTGGCATTACGCTGCCGCTTATTTCACCGACGGTATTCTTTAATGTGATTATGGGGATCATCGGCGGATTTCAGTATTTCACCCAGGCGTTCGTTATGACTAACGGCGGCCCTCTCAACTCCACGCTGTTCTACAATCTTTATTTGTACAACAAGGCGTTCATGGAGTTTGACATGGGATACGCATCGGCGCTTTCCTGGATTCTGTTCGTGATTATACTCGTATTCACTATGCTGGTCATTCGCAGCTCTTCGCTTTGGGTCCACTACCAGGGCGATGATCAGCGAGACTAGGAAGAAGGAGACCTTAACTATGCAAATGTCACAACCTAAGTTCAATCTGACACGTTTACTGGCGCTGCTTCTGCTTCTCGCGGGGACCGCCATTGTGCTGGTACCGATGCTGTGGACGCTATCCACTTCGCTCAAAACACCGGCAGAAGTATTCGGAGGCGGATTTTTCCCGAAAAAATGGCTGTGGAGCAACTATTCGGATGCCATCAATGCGATCCCGTTCTTCCGGTTTCTGGGCAATACGCTGATCATCCTCGTGCCGGTTATGATCGGTACCGTGGCATCGGCGGCAGTCTGCGCTTACGGCTTCGCCCGCTTTAATTTCAAGGGGAAACGCACCTTGTTCCTGATTCTGCTTGCAACGATGATGCTGCCAAGCCAGGTCACCATGATTCCGACCTTTCTGATGTTTAAGGAAGCCGGCTTCTCCAATTCCTTTCTCCCGCTTATCCTGCCGGCTTTTTTCGGGGGCGGCGCGTTCAACATTTTCCTGATCCGTCAGTTTATGCGCGGAATCCCGCGTGAGCTGGATGAGTCGGCTTTCGTGGATGGAGCCAAAAGATGGCAGATTTTCACGAGAATTATGCTTCCGCTGTCCAAGCCGCCGTTGATCGCGGTATCGATTTTTACGTTTATGGGCGTGTGGAATGATTTCCAGGGTCCGCTCATCTACCTGAATTCCAATGATAAATATACGCTGGCATTGGGATTGTCCATGTTCAAAGGAATGTATAACATCGAGTGGAATATGTTGATGGCTGCTACCATTCTCATTATGCTGCCGGCTCTGATTGTATTTTTTGTGGCCCAAAAATATTTCATCGAAGGGATTTCCATTTCTTCAGCTGTGAAGGGATAGAGAAACCAGGGAAGCTGCTTAGGAGGCATTTGGCATGATAAACAAGACAACCAAACATCCATTTAATTTATATTACAACGCTGGTGAATTTGTGAAAATATGTGGCACGCAGGATGGATATTTTCCTGATTTCGGCCATCATATCGCCAATGAGATGGGAGGGGTGTGGCTTCATCCTATCAAGCTGCTGGACGGATTCTGGCTGAAAATAACGGATCTGGACAGAGGCATTTCCCTATGGTCCAGAGCGGATGCTTTTACGAATGAATCCTGGGGGAGCGCGTTTGATTACGGCCATGGCCTGAGTCATATTCCGCTGACGATGAAACGGACCCAGTTTGCGCCGGAATTGGAGAAAGGCATGATGGCCGGCTACAAGCTTCATCATAAAGGGCAAGGCGAGCTGCGGCTGAAGCTGGAACTTCTTGCCCGTACCGATCTGCGCCCGGTCTGGTTCTCCGACGAAATCGGCATTCATGACGGCGTACAGGATGAAGCTGTACAGATTAACAGCCGGGACGTGCTGGTTAAGGACAGCGGCAACGATTGGTATGTGATGATCGGCACGGATCTGCCTGGCGAAGAAGTGGAATGCCGGCCGGACCTTTACGGACCGGAGTTCACAGCCGGCAATGGCTGCGGCGTCAAATTCAGCGCAGAAATTCGCATTCCCGCAGAAGGTGATTTCGAATTTCATCTGTTTGTTGCCGGTTCCTACGCCTCTGCCGAAGGCTGCCGGGAGACTTACCGCAGCCTGGAACAGGATTATGAACGTATGCTCCGGGAGAAGCAAAGCGCTTATGACGCGGTAGCTAAGCGTGCGCAGCTTGTCATAGATGGTGAAGACAAGTTCAATGAAGTATTCAATTGGGTCAAGTGGAACAACCAATGGCTCATTCAGCAGGTTGATGGTGTCGGCCGCGGGCTCACCGCCGGGGGACCGACTTATCCATGGTGGTTTGGCTGCGATAATACGTATTCTCTGCAGGGGGTGCTGGCGATTGGCGATCATCAGTTGGCCAAGGATACGCTGGATTTGCTGCTGCGGAAATCGGAGGAAGCAAACGGCAACGGGCGTTTTATTCACGAGGTGACTACCATGGGTGCCGTATCCAACCCCGGGAATACGCAGGAGACCGCCCATTATATCGCGTTTGTCTGGGAAATGTTCAGGTGGACCGGTGACGAGGTACTGCTGCGCAGACATTATGCGTATTGTGTAAAGGGAATCGACTGGCTGCTCGGGGAAATGGATCCGGACGGGGATTTATTCCCTTCCGGTTATGGCATCATTGAAATTGCCGGACTCAATATGGAACTGGTTGACACGGCCGTCTATACGGCAAAAGCTTTGCAGGCCATGACGGAAATGAGCCGCTATCTGCAGGACGAGGGTAATCATGAACGTTATCGTCTTCTGGCTGACCGATGCGCAGCCGCCATCAACGAGCGTTTCTGGATCGAATCGGAAGAGCTGTTTGCCGATGCGGTGGCGCCGAAGAAGGATATCGTGCCGAAGGCCGATTATATGACTTCCCTCGCTCATGACCAGGGCATTGCCGGATATCGGGAATACCTTTCCGGCCTGCTTGCGGAAGCAGGGAATGAGGAGGAGGACCGGGGCTGGCTGCTGAACAAGAACTGGGTGATCGTTACGCCCATGGAGACAGGGATAGCAGAGCCGGACAAGGCCCGGAGGGCGCTCGACAAGATGCGCAGCGACGTCTTTATCGGTGAATACGGAACTTATTTGTCGGGTATTTATCAGCAGGGCACGATGACGATTTCAACCGGCGTTCACGCCGTGGCGGAGGCTGCGAACGGGAATCCGGATGAAGCTCTGGATTTGCTCGGCAGAATGATCCGCAGCTTCTCGTATGTGCTGCCGGGCTCCATGGCTGAAATGTCGCCGGATTATGGCTGCATGGTTCAGGCATGGACGGTTTATGCGGTAGCGGTTCCGGTGGTGCGCCACTTCTTCGGGATAACCCCGTTTGCCGCACGCAAGGAGCTTGTGATCAAGCCTCAGCTTCCTTCGGCCTGGAAAGGCAAACGCTGTTCAATGGAACGGCTGGTGGTCGGGGATGCCGAATTCGATATTCAGCTGGAGGAAACCGCCGGCTCACAAAGCATATCCATCCGCAACGAAGCTTGCTGGAATGTGACGGTGGAGTGGAACGGCAGACAGGTGCAAAGCTCCGAGGCGAATATCGAGCTGAAACTGTAAACAATAACAGCATCATCCTATACTTATCCGCCCTTCTTCCCGGACGGCGGAAGGAGCGTTCAAGGAGCCCTACCGGCAATCGCCGGAGGGCTCCTGTTTGCATTTTATAAGCCAAATCACCTTTGCCCAACCTGCAAGGCACACGCTTTTTTTTAGGACGGCGCAGCCGGTCCTTCTTGTCAGGGCATGATTTTTTGCCGTCTTGCTTCTTTAATCAGTTCAATAATGACCGATGTTTTGACGGGCTTGCTCATATAGGCATCCATGCCTGCGGCCAGACACTTTTCCTGGTCGCCTTTCAGCGCGTTTGCCGTTACCGCGATAATGAAGGGACGTTGCTCCGAGGGCAGCGTTTTTCTGATGAGTTTCGTTGCTTCAAGTCCATTCATGACAGGCATTTGAACATCCATAAAGATGATATCGTAGTGTTCGTCGGCAGCCATTTGAATGACCTCGCGGCCATTTTCAGCGATCCATGTTTGGTGCCCTTGCGATTCCAGCATTTTTTGCAAAACAAACTGGTTGACTTTATTATCCTCGGCAATGAGGATTTTCAGCGCTTCTTGCGCCGTTTCCGGCCGATTTGCTTCTGCTTCTGGTTCGTATTTCTGTATGGAAGACGGCTGCGCGACCTCAGGGAAATGAACGGTAAAAGCAAACAAAGATCCTTGCCCATCCGTGGGTTCTACCCGGATATCCCCGCCGAGCAGTGTCACAAGCTTCTTGCTGATCGCAAGCCCCAGCCCCGTTCCTTCGGTTTTTCGCGTCATGAAATCGTCCACCCGGTAGAAGGGTTCGAACAGATGGCTGATATTCTCTTTGGCAATGCCGATCCCGGTATCCTTAACCTTAAATTGAAGCACGGCATGGCGGTCATGGTCAGGCAGCCTTTCGATCGAGACATCAATGCTGCCTTGCTCGGTAAATTTGATCGCATTCCCGACAAGATTCATCAATATCTGCTTTAACCGGTCCGAATCTCCAATAACCAGTTCCGGCAAAGAATTTCTGACTAAGGTATGGATAGTCAGATTTTTCTCCTGCGCTTTGGGATGGAGGATGCCGAGCGTTTCATTCAGGCACTCCAAAATGTTAAAAGGCTCTTCCTGCAGCTCCGCCCGGCCTGACTCGATTTTGGAGAAGTCCAGGATATCATTGATAATGCTGAGCAGAGTGCTTCCGCTTTTACTGATGATTTGAATATATTCCCGCTGCACCGCGTCCAGGCTGGTGGATTCCAGAAGAAGATCGGTCATGCCGATCACGCCATTCATCGGGGTGCGGATTTCATGACTCATCATGGCAAGAAATTCACTTTTTGCTTTGTTAGTGTTTTCGGCGGCTTCTTTGGCAATCATCAGTCTTTTCTGGTCCGTAATGTCTTTGGCGATGATATAGTAGCCCCGGTTCTGCTGATTGATAATAATGGGCGCGATCGTGGTTAATACCTCGACGCTGTGGCCCGCTTTATGGATAAAGGCATTGATATGCTGCTCGGCTGTGGTATCGTCAATGGAGCTCGATAGGATATGACCCAATTTATCGGCGCCAATAAAGGCGGCAATATTCCTCCCGACCATCTGCTGAATACTGTACCCGGTCAGCTTCTCTGCCATTACGTTGGTATTGATAATGTTCCCTTCCAAATTGAGCGAAAGAACGGCATCATGATTGTATTTCTTCAAGGATGTATAACGTTCAATGCTTTCCTGAAGCTTCATTTCAACAATTTTGCTCTCGGACACATCCTGGGTGACCCCGTTCATCCATATGGCGTTGCCGCTCTCGTCGAAGGAAACGGATACGCGCATGCTCAAGTATTTGATCGATCCATCCGGCTGCAGGTTGCGGAAGTCCGTCCTGAAATATTCCTTTTTCTTCCCCTCCATCATCTGATTGGTGAAATGCTCGCGGTCATCGGGATGAATCAGAGCTAACCTGTCGTCCGGGAATTTTCCTGGTTCCAAATTCAATATTCTCCAGACCTGGTCGGTCATGGTCACCTCATTGTTGACGACATCCCAATCCCAGCTGCCAAGCGCGGCGATCCGCTGAGCCTCTGCCAGCTTGTCCTCGTTCTTCTTCCGCTCCGTGATGTCGCGCCCTATCCCCAGGATTTTAAGGATCTGTCCCTGCTCATCGCGGATGATTTTCGTCGTCGTTTCCAACCAGATATAATGACCGTCCTTATGCAGAACGCGATAGGTAAAAAGAGCGTTGTCCGCAGATGAGTTCGTCATAATCTTCTCAAGATCCTGCGGATGATAGAGATCTAAATTATTTTTCCCGACAATGTCCTCCGGCTCATAGCCCAGCAACTCGCGTACCGAAGGCGAGCAGTATCGGATAATGCCATCTGGCGCGCTGTATGAAATAATATCGAGTGCATGCTCGGATATCAAAGTATATACTTCTTCGATTTCCTCTAATCTTCGCTCGGCGGCTTCTCTTCTGGAAATATCCTGAACATGGCACAATATATATGAAGGCGAATGATCGTTGTGACCAGCAACCAGAGTGAGATGGAGGGAAACAAAGACCGTGCTGCCGTCCCGACGATAATAGGGTTTGTCCAGTTCATATACAGGAAAATCCCCGTTGAGCAGAGACCGGATGCCTTCCTTTTCCGCTTGATGATAAGCGGACGGGGTCATATCTTGCGACGAAAGAGCCGTTAAATCATGTTCCGTGTAATCCAGCATCCTGCAGAAGGCGGGATTGACCTTAAGCCAAACTCCATCGACAGACATTATAGCCATTCCAATCGGAGCATATGTATAGATCTGTTCGAACGACGCATAATGGTCGACTTGCCTGTTTTGCATTCCAAGACCTCCTGATTGATTTGGTTTATATCATAATACTTATTGGACAAATTAACATGGTGTCAATCGATTCTATTTTTCTTATTCGAGTCCGGATGTCATATTCCTTGCTGCCGCTAGACTGCTTTTTAATGATTTTATGCAAAAAAAAACCGGAACTATCTCGGATTGCGGATAGTCCCGGTTTTTGAACGATAGGAAAGGTACGCCTTCGGTTTTAAGTCCCCTTTAGCGTTTAGGATACAGCGGATAATCAACGGTCGTGGGCACATCGATTAATATAAGACGCAAGGGGGCGGCGGTTTCGCTTGCCGTAATATTCACGTTCAGCCCGGCGTCGGCGCGGACTACAACAAAATCCTTATGACTGAATGCCGTATTATTGGCAGGGTCTTCCTCATAGGACCAGCTTCCCCCTCCCCGAATGGCCAGGGCCGACAGGGTCCGCCCGGCTTCAATCCGGTGCCGATAGGATTGTCCAGCCTCGACCGTTACATCATACATCCGGGCATCGGCAACGATGGAGATAGGAGAACCTTCACCAATAACCGTTTTCCTGATTACCCCGCCGGTCTCGGCAATAGGGAAGGCCTCATGCTCATATTGATTATAAGTTGGAGCTGTCCGGATTGCTTTCTCCATATGTGGCTCGAACCAGATCTGGAAACCTTCCATATCCGGACCTTCAAAGCGTTCCTCATGGCTGACTCCTGAACCGGTCTGCATCATCTGCACGCCGCCGGCACCGACGGTGCTCCTTGTACCGAGCGTATCGCCGTGATGGGCGCGGCCCTTGACGACATACGTCATAATTTCAAAAGCCTGATGAGGATGCAAGGGGATGTAACCCTCCGCTTCCGATTTGGCCCATGCCCAGTAGAAGAGGGGGCCAATCCGTTTGACAACCGCCCCTTCGCCGCCGAAGCCGATGGGTTTCTGCTCTGTAATTTTACCGCCGTCAAATGCGCCTGTACCTTGTAAGGATGGACCATATACCATAGTTTGCATAAATAATGACCTCCAATGTTGGTTAGTTTGGAATTCTCAAATCATGTAGGGGAATTGGCTGTTGGCGTGCTGATAAGAACTAGGTAAAGCTCGCCTGGGCCGCGATGCCCAATTTCTTGAGCAGATGAATCGCTTGTTTCTGTTCCTCCTCCGTCAGACCGGAGACCGCCTTCTGAACCGCTTCAGTATGCTGAGGGAAAATCTGCTCCAGCAGCTGGCTTCCCTGCTCCGTAATTTCAGCGAAAATAACTCTTCTGTCAGTTGGGCAAGCTTTGCGCCTGGCCAGTCCTTTGCCGGAGAGCTTGTCGATCACATACGTGATATTGCCGCTGGTCATCAGAATCTTCTCGCCAATCTGTTGCAAAGGCTGCTCGCCTTTATGGTAAAGCAGCTCCAGTACGCCGAATTCCGTGGGATTAAGTCCATACTTGCGTATGTCCTGCTGGACATGCGCGCTTACCCATTGATTCGCCCGCGACAATGTGATCAGGAGCTGCAGGGAAGAATCGGGAGCTTGAGATTGACTCACGGGATTCACCTCACTATCTTTTTGTTAAATATCTTAATTTAAAGATAAATGATTTCTCCCCCGATGTCAAGCGCCATATTCTATATATATTAAAGGCAGGACAGCTACGGGAAAACGGGGCAGCGGCCTTCAGGAGCGACGTATGGGGCAAACGAGCGCTGGGAGGCACCGCACGCGGCTCGCAGCGCGCGTTGTGGCGTTGGAGGACGGCGGTCGGCGGTGCATCTGCATTTTTTCCTGTTTCTTGCTGGTATTTTCTGTTATAATGGCAGCATCAGAACCAGCAAATGTCGCATGCGACTGGCGTAGCGTGGAAGAAACCACGAGGAAGCTAGCGACTGAAGTGTGAGCAATGCGTTGGAATCCCTATTGGAATGGGGTTATCACGACAGCAGCTCCAGCATAGCCGTACGCCTGGGCAAAGTGTTTGAAGGTAATGTGCCGCGATGCACATTTCCATTCAGATGCTTTTTTTGTTTATCGTCCAGCAGGGTTTCCCTTATTCCGGATAAGGGTCCGCTGTCTGTTCCTGTTTGATAAGAAGGAGGCGTTCATTGATGGCCAGGTTATTGAAAGCGAAACCGCTTGCCGATGAGGCGGGCGAGCGTATCAAGTCGGCGGTTAACCGGTGGAAAAAGGCGGGCATTGCGCCGGCGGTTGCCGTGCTGCTGGCAGAGGGGGATCCGGCTTCTGCCGCTTATGCAGCGGCAAAAGGCCGGTTGGCGGCGAAGCTTGGAATCGGGTATGAGCTCATAACGTTTGCATCCGACGTGACAAAAAACCGTTTGCTTAAGGAAATCCGGCGTCTGAATGAAGATAACGGCGTACATGGCATTCTGCTCGAGCTCCCGCTGCCCGCAGGTCTGGATTCAAGCAGACTGGCGGCTGCGCTTGATCCGCTCAAAGATATCGACGGCATTACGCCGGCCAGCAAGCTTGCCTGCATGATGAATGAAACCGGTCTGCGCCCGGCTACGCCGCAGTCTTGTATCCAATTGATCAAATCTGCAGGCGTCACGCTTAAGGGCAGTCACATTGTGGTTGTCGGCAGGGGAGAGACCGTTGGCCGCCCTCTGATGCAGATGCTGCTGCATGAGAATGCGACCGTGACGGTATGCCATTCCCATACGAAGGATCTGGCACGCATGATTCAAGGTGCAGACGTTCTGGTGACTGCTGCCGGAAAGGTCAATCTGATTATGCCGGAGATGGTGCATCCGGGTCTGGTCCTGATCGATGCAGGCATCAATATGCTGGGGGATGAGAGCGGAATTACCGGCGATGCTGCTCCGCAAACCGCCGATTATGTGGACGCAATGTCTCCGGTTCCAGGCGGAGTAGGCACACTCACAACGGCTTTGCTGTTCGAAAATGCGCTGCATGCGCTGACGCTGCAGCAAGCTGCGGGGAGGTTGCAGGTATGATTGAAATATGGAATCAGCCGATCCGCTCCTTTCTGGAGAAAGCAGGCTCGGCCTCTCCGACGCCGGGAGGAGGAAGTGCCGCTGCATTGGCCGCCGCACTGGGCGCATCCATGGGCTCGATGGTAACCCGTCTGACAACGGGAAGCAAATTTGAATCTGTTCAATCCGATATGGATGCCATAACCAAACAGATGGCGGATGCCGTGCCGAGATGCGAGGCGATTATGCTGCAGGATATGGAAAGCTTCGAGGCGTATATGCGCGCGCTCGCTTTGCCTCGGCAAACTGACAGTGAGAAGGCTTTCCGCAAGCAGGCCATCGGCAGCGCTGCTGTCCGCGCCGCCGAAGTCCCGTTAAGTTTGATGATGCTTTGCAAGGAACTGATGCAGCTTCTGAACGATTCGGTGATGAAGGTGAACCGCAATGTAATATCCGATTGGGGCATCGCCGCCCTGATGCTTGAAGCGGCGATGCAATCGGCCTGGCTGACGGTGGAGATCAATCTGGTTTCCATTCCGGATGCCGCTGCCGTTTCCCGTATGCGTGAGCAGGGAGTAGCGCTCGAGCGTGACGGAAACCGTCTCAAGGACATGACCATTGGCGCTGTCCGGTCAAGACTTTAAGCCGGCCGAATTCTCGGATCTTAGTATGGCCGGCATGAAGAAGCTTAATAGACCCGGTGAACGATTTCTTCAAAATCCGGCTCTTCCATATGAACGTCCTCGATTTCGCCCAATTGTTCCAGCAGCCTCAGCGCCTCCATGGCGCTGAGCTGATCGCGGTTGCATTCCACAGTAAGCGTCTGCCCGTCGCTGGCGGTTAGGCGCAGGGGCCACTGCCGTTCCTGCGCTTCTGCGGCAGTTTGGCCAGGCCAGCCGTCAGGATTGAACTGCCCGTCAATTAAGGGGGAGACCAGGCTGCGGTAGGTGACGTGAATGATCGTCGGCAGGCCGATCCGCCTGCGTAGTCCGTCCGTGGTGCCATCGAAGCCCAGGCGGCCGTCGTTGATGACGATCACGCGGCTGCAGAGCTTTTCAATATCATCCATATCATGCGTGGTAAGCAGAATTGTTTTGCCCAGATCGCGGTTAATGCTATGCAGAAATTCGCGGATGCTCCGCTTGGCAATTACATCGAGTCCGATTGTGGGCTCATCGAGAAACAGAATATCCGGATCATGAAGCAGCGCGGCGGCGATATCGGCACGCATCCGCTGTCCGAGAGACAGCTTCCGGACAGGCGTTGCCATGAACGGCTTGAGCGCAAGCAGTTCACTAAGCTCCGCCAGCCGCCGCAATTTCTTCTCCTCATCCACGCCGTACATCGCGGCCAGAATATCGAAGGAGTCCCGAACCGGCAAATCCCACCATAGCTGTGTCCGCTGCCCGAACAAAACGCCCAGCATCCGGGCAACGCTGCGCCGCTCGCGGTGAGGACTCATACCGGCAATCCGCACCTCGCCCGCCGTGGGATGCAGAATACCGGAGAGCATTTTGATGGTGGTGGATTTACCTGCCCCGTTGGGCCCGATATAACCGACGAATTCCCCTCTTTCAATCGTAAAGCTGACATCGCGGACGGCTTCCTTCACCTTGTAGTCTCTGGAGAACAAGGTCCGCAGCCCGGCCAGCCGTCCTTCCTTGGGGACGGCTGCTTTGAATTCCTTGGATAAATGCTCCACCGTAATCATTTAATCGCAGCCTTTCATTATTATTAATTCCATCGCAATGCGCAATGATTAGTCCATCGTGATTTTACATTTGCAAATCCGATCCCGGTAGTGTCTAGCTGCCCGTGCTCTGGTAACGGGATATTCCGACACGCCACATAAAAAGACCTGCGCCAAACACGACCATAGCCGCCGCAAAAGCGGAGAGCAGCAGCCATAGACCGCCTTCTCCCCTCAATATATATAGCGAAGGCACATAGTTGGCGAATGCAACGGGAATGACCGTGAGCAGCAAACCCTGCATCCATTTCGGATAAATGGAAAGGGGATACTGCACGGCTGTCCGGGCAGCGTCCTCCGTAATGTTCTGCAGCTCCTCGATTCTCGTGAGCCAGAAGCCCGCCGTAGCGGTAAGCAGACCGATTCCGAACAACAGCAGCGATCCGGAGAGAATGACCATTCCGGTTAGCGGAATTGAGGTCCAGTTGAGCTGGCCGGCTGCGAATAAAGCCTGCATACTGACGGCGAGCACGGCGATGCCCTGAATGGTCTCGCCGATCCGGAAGGATACATTGAAGGACATCAGTCCCAGCAGAACCGGAACAGGCCGCAGAAGAAGGCTGTCGAGATCGCCGCTGACCAGATATTTCTCCAGATGATGAACATCGGAAGCCACTGTACGGTAAATGGCTTTGGACAAGGTCAGGATGGCGTACAAATAGCCGGCTTCCGCCAACGACCAGCCTTTGATATGGCCGAACTTCAGCAGGATAATGGCCAGCATGGCGAATTCCACGAGATTGATAAGGGCGGCCATGAAGGAAGAGAACCAGAAATTGAATTTGTACTGCATCCGGCTGCGCAGACTTGCGAGTACAAGCAGGCGATACATACGAAGCCATTTCATCCGCCCTGCACCTCCACTTTGCGCCTCATGGTCCGGGCAATCACCAGGCATACGCTGGTTAACCCCATACACCAGGCAAGGGAACCGAGCAGCTGCGTTAATCCGTCCATTCCCAGATAAATCCGGGTCGGCACATAATGCAGGAATGGGTAGAAGGAAGCCCGGCTGATCAGCTCAAGCCAGCCCGGAAGCCATTCAATCGGAATGAGAAATCCGGACAAGAGCATGCTGAAGGCATAATTGACCCAGTACAGCCAGCGTGATTCGGTAGTCCAGAGCGCCATGGCTCCAATTATGAAATTGATGCAGATGGAGATATAAGCGGCGAGCATCAAAGCGACAGCGGTCCAAATGAAAGTAAACAGGGATGAAGGGACGTGAAGCGGCAGAACGAAGAGATAAAGCGTGTAGATCGGGAGAAACTTGTAAACGAACTGGTAGGCAATCTGCCCCCATTCCTTGCACATCAGCTGGTAAAACAGATGAACCGGACGCATAAGCTCGATCGCAATCTGACCGGTCCGGACGGATTGCTCCAGACCCAGGCCGTTATTCAGAAAAGCGGCGACCCATAAGCTGACCTGGTTGAAGGCGACATAGCTGATCATGCCGCTCATTCCGTAAGCGCCAAGCGACTGGCTTACGCCAATGCCCGTCCAAATGGAAATGTAGATAAAGCCGAAGATAGCGCTGGCGATATTATGTACCATATGAGCGCCACGATACTGCAAATTTCGTAAATAAGTCTTGCGGGCCAACACGAGGAAAAGCAAAATAGCACCTCCATCATAATAAGCTGCGGCGTTGCAAGCCGGAATGCCTGGATGTAAAGGTGAAATGCCCGTAGAGAGAGCGAGAAACCATCATATCCCAAATGGAGTAGGGGATGCAATGTTTTTTTTCTGACCGGTTAGAATGGATGCGTGATCTGCGTTAGATTTTTGATTCTAAAAAATAAAGAACACATCTTTTTGTATAAGAAAACGGGAGAAAATGTGCATTGAACCGGGAATCGGGAATGCGATATTATAGTTATGTTAAAGTTAATTGAGAATGATAATCAATCACAACGAGCATGGGAGTGGAGAAAGATGTTTAGATGGGGCCGATTGACGGTTTGGACGGCTATATTAATGATTGCAATGTTGGGACTCGCGGCATGCGGTACCAATAATAACGTATCCCGGGAGGGAGCGGGACAAAACAACACAGAAACGGTTCAGCCAGACAAAGCTCCGGAAAGCACGCGGGAGGATAAAGCAACCCGTACCGTAACCGATGAGTTTGGAGAGGTTGAAATTCCGGCGCATCCGCAGCGCGTGGCAGGAATATATCTCGAGGATTATCTAAAAGCCCTGGGAGTAATGCCCGTCGTACAATGGTATCATCCCAGCTGGGGCAAGCAAGACTATCTGAATCTGGATGCTCCGCAATTTGACATAAGCGGAAGTCTGGAAGCTTTGCTGGATCACAATCCGGATCTGATCATCGTGGACGGTGCGGCGGATGCCGCCAAGTATGAGCTGTATTCCAAAATCGCTCCAACCTACCGCTTGAAAGAGAGCATCCTGCAGGATTCGAGTGAAATTTTGAAAGCCATTGCCGATGTAATGGGCATTCCCGAGAAAGGGGAAGCCGTGCTGGCCGAATATGAGCAGAAGATAGCGGATGGCAAAGCGATGTTACAGAAGGCAGTTGGCAAGGAAAAGGTAGCGGTCATTCGACTGAATACAGCGGAAAAAACCATTGCCCTGTTTGGGATCAAAAACAGATTTATCGGCCTTCTTTACAATAAGTTCGGTCTTGAACCTGTCCCCATGGTGGCTGAAATGGAGGACTTCCAAGCTATAATATCCCAAGAGGTGGTCCCCGAGCTTGCAGCAGACCATATTATTGTGATTCCTGCGAATGGAACTTGGGATGACCCGGGGAATCAGGAAGCATTCAAAGCGCTTGAAGGACCTCTATGGAAAAATATACCTGCTATCAAAAATGGCAATGTGTATAAAATGGAACGCTCACACTGGCAATCGGGAGCGATTATGGCTAATTCCATGAAGCTTGATGATCTTTTGAAATACATGGTAAATTAAGCGGCAATGATCGCCTTATGCAGGCTTGAAAATGAAGTAAAGGAAGAAGGCTCTTCAACTCCAGTTGATTGGCTTTCTTCTTTGTTTTACAATAATGAAAATCATTCTCAATTAGGAGGGGAGTCAAATGGAGGAAGGTACCGGGGCGGGCAAACGCGAAACGCTATATTATTCCTTAAAACAAATTGAGCTGGTAAACCAGCCTTTTCCCGGCCGGTCAGGCAGGACGGGTTGCCGGGACTATACCTTAATTATCGTAAAGGACGGACAGGGCCGTGTCATGCAGGCGGGAGCTGACGTTCAACTGGAACAAGGGACGGGACTGCTGCTGGAGCCGGACATGCTTAAAGGGATCGAGAGCGGAGAGCGAGGAATCAGCTTCTACCAATTAAGCTTCGAAATCGCCAGCGCAGCAGGGGAACGCTTCAGTCCTGTAAAGGCAGGGTCCAATGGAGGGTTAATCCGCTGCGGATCTTTAATCTGCCAACCCTTTCCCCAATATCTGCTGCTGCTGGACGCTTTATTCAACAACCGCAATGCGAGGGAAGAAATCCAGCGGTTCACCAACCACATCCGGTTTCAAGAGCTGCTGCTGCTTGTTTTTTTGGCCAATCCTGCAGACCCGCAGGAACAGAATCCGAAGAGTATCGTACAGCGGTCTATCGATTATGTGAAAGAGAACTATAATGAAGCGCTGACCGTTGACCAATTGGCAGCTATGGCGGGGACAAGCCGGTCCCGCTATACGCAGCTGTTCAAAGAAATTACAGGACAGAATCCGCTGAGTTATGTGAACGGCATCCGGATCGAGCGGGCCCGGCAACTGCTGGCGGCAACAAATGAGCGCCTGCATGATATCGCCCAAGCCGTAGGCTACAGCAATGAGTATTATTTTAACCGGCGCTTTAAAGGGACGCTTGGCATTACACCCGGGCAATACCGACGTTCGCATCAGGATAATATCCGCGTGTTTGCTCCGTTTCTGGAGGATTACCTGCTAGCGCTGGGGGTTATGCCTGTCGTGCAGTTTTCGCATGCCCTTTGGGGAAAGCAGGATTATTTGGGCCTTCACCATGTTCCCGAGTTCGATATTTCTTCCGGTGATTGGGAGGAACTGTCGGATCACAAGCCGGAACTGATTATGCTGAATCAGGGGTATAAACGGTGGAGTCTGGAGGAATGTCGCGGGATTGCCCCGCTGTTCAGGCTGCCCTTCGGATGCGAGGATTGGCGATCGACGCTCCAGTCTGTTGCATCGGTCTTCGGAAGATCGGACAGAGTCCGGGAAATTATTAGTGATTATGAGCATAAAAGCAGGGAGGCTGCTGGTATCCTGAGCCGCTCCGTCCGCTCGCAAACGGTGGCTGTGCTTCGTATTTCCGCCTGCGCTGTGGTGTTGTATGGCTGCGGAGGGCTTGGCTACACAGGAAATGTATTATACGGAGAATTAGGCTTGCGGCCTCATCCGCTGGCCCAGCAATTAACCCGGGGAGAGCGCCGGGTGCGCCTCACCAGCGAGACATTGGCCCAACTGGACGCGGATCACCTGTTCATCACCTTCGATAAGCTGGAAGGCGAGGGCCGCGAGCTGCTGGATACTCCGCTCTGGAGAAGTCTGCCGGCAGCCCGCAACCGCTGCGTCTACGAAGTGGATTTCATGGCCTGGATGAATTATGGCGTGCTTTCGCACAGACGCAAGATCGACGATGTTCTGCGGGTATTGGCATGAGGGGCCCTGGCCTGACAAAAAGAGGATATCCGGAACCGGTTTTACCCGTTTTCCGTTTTGGAACGAAAGCTTCTGGGCGCATCCCCGAACATTCGTTTGAACATTTTCTCGAAATTCGTTAGTGTATTGAAGCCGGAAATATAGCTGATTTCCGAGATCGGAAGGGTGGAGGACTGGATCAGCGATTTGGCGAAGTTCAGCCGCAAGCTTTGGAGGTACTGCTGAAAAGCCGTTCCGGTTGTTTTGCGGAAGCAGTCGCTGAAATAATTAGGCGAAAGCCTGGCCTGCCGGGCTGCGATCTCCAGGGAAAGCGGTTCGCGGAAATGATGATGGATATACACCAGCGCATCCTGGATGGCGGCCGCATGGGAAAACGCCGTCACAGGCTGCGTTTTGCTTTTCTCCGGCTGCTTTGCCTCGCATGCGCGGTACAATTCAATAAGGATTCGGTCGAGGGCGCTCCTTACCATCATGCTTTTGCCGGGATAATCGTGTTTGGATTCCTTCAATATAAGAGAGAAGCATTGGACAAGCTCCGTGGCAATCTCTTCTTCCATCATAACGGACAGCTCCAAGGGATTATGGAACAGCAGCTCCCGCATCCGGGGCTCCATCCATTCATCGGAGAAGATCAGATTATAAATCTCGAGCGTATGGTCCGGAGCCGGGCCGATGGTGTGAAAATCCGCGGGTGTCAGCAGAAACAGATCGCCTTTAGCGATGGGCTTGGAGACACCGTTGACCATATTAAAGCCTTCGCCGGACACAATGAATGAGATTTCATAAAACTCATGCCAGTGCAAAGTGACCAGTCCGTCAATCTGCTGATGAAAGATACGAAAGCTGGAGGATGAGAAATATTCGTTGTTGGTCAATCTCCTCGGCAGCGGAGGATGGGCCATTAATGTTCAGCTCCTTTACGTTAAAAAAGGTTATAAAAGTCGCAGTTATAAAGTGATTATACCGCATTGTTAATTGAATCTGAAGATATGCGTATTTTGTCTGAATATAAAAGGAGAATCTGCCCCCTGAATCGTCGTAGAATAAGGACATCACTTTAAGTACAAACCATAGGGAGGCCATAAATAATGACTTTGTCCACGCTTACACCCGAACAGGTGAAGGATTATCAGAAGAACGGTTACTTGCTCCATAAGAAGCAGCTTTTCAGTCCGGAAAAAATGCGTACTCTGACTGAAATTTTCGATGACCAGCTCGCCCAAAAGGGAAGCAAGCTCTCCGACGAGCTGGATACGCCTCATTTCCGCGATGAACGTCTGCTTGATTATCTGCTTAGCGATGAAGTGCTGGATTTGGTGGAGCCGATTATCGGACCTAATATCGGTTTGTGGTCCAGCCATTTTATATGTAAGGATCCCGTTGTTGGACGCCCGACGCCATGGCATGAAGACTCTTCCTATTGGCAGGGACGGCTAAGCTCCTTCGATAAAATCATTACCGTATGGCTGGCGATTGACCGCAGCTGGAAAGAGAACGGATGCATGCGTGTAATACCCGGCACTCATGAGAATGGATTCTCCGAATACGAGGATGTGGACGCGGCGAATAACCTGTTTGCCACTCAAATCAAAAACGTCGATGATTCCAAAGCCGTCTACTTTGAGCTGGAGCGCGGCGAATGCTCGCTGCATGATTCCCGGATCATTCATGGTGCGGAGGCAAACAAAAGCCCTTACCGCCGCTGCGGATATACGATGAGATATTTCTCCACGGAAGCCAAGGTGGATCCGGAGAAGAATGCCGGATTTAAGGTGTGGCTGGCACGAGGCAAGAATATTGCAGGAAGCAAATTTGTCAATGAATGATCTTGCATGACCACGGCCAGCATCCGGATTGGATTGGATCAGGCCGGCGCTGTACAAAGTAATAAGAGTAGAGTAGAAATCAGGCTCAAGACAGGAAGAGGCGCACAATGGCGCCTCTTTTAGTCTTGAGTTATTTTATTTTGGGCGCGGCGCATCTGGACATCCAGCGGTTCCGGGACATCATTGCCGCCGTCGAACTGATGCTTGACCAACTTATTGAAGGATTCCGTCCATGGGGAAAGAGTGTGTCCCGACCAGGCTTCCTGGGCATACTGGACAAGGTGGTTCACAAACTGCTGGTTGGCGGATATATGAACCTCCTGGACCGTCGGCGCGAGTTTGCGGATATGAACGGCGATGGTCTGCTTAAGCTCACCGGATATTTCATTGTGGTCATTAATTGAGAGCTGGGAATTATAAGGGCCGACGATTCGCTGGTTGTTCCAATAAGGACTTCCCGTTTCCGTATTGAAAACACCGGAATTGGAGCCGGTATTGTCCTGCTCCCTGGCTCGCATGCCCCCGGTTTTGCGGGTTCCGGTTGCCGTCCAGTCCAGTGTCATGCCCACATAAGCATTCTTGTCCGTCAGAAATACAAGCGCTGCGGCGACGCCGTTAATATTGGACACCTCTGTGGAGAGGATGTTGCTGTACTCAAGCCATTGATTGTCATGCTGTCCCGCAATGCCGCTCATTGTTCCGTACATGCGGCTGCCGATCATTTTAGGATCGTTTTTTTGCTGGGTCCCGTAATCATAGGTGCTGTTCTCTGTATGACGCCTGTAGTTGCACCCGCTTGGGACGGTTAGAATTATCGTAATTACTGCGAATGAAGCAAGAAGCTTGCGAAGCTTTTCCATAATGGATCGCCCCTTCCTTAGGTCTGTTATTAGCATGGGCGACGAAACTTGAAATATGCATCGAAATTACATACATAAAGAACCATGGTTTAAGCAAACAATGAAGGATAGACATGGAGGCTGAAGGGAGTCCGACGGGATCCAAAAGGCAAGCGAAAAAGCGATAAAATCGGGTTATTTTAACCTTTGAGAACAATTTGTGAACTCTCTTGGGAACATTGACAAATAGGACCACCAACTTTATATTTAATAAAGTGATTAGATTGCGGAAGTTTGTCTACACATCAGGAAAAATAACGCAGCAGAGCCGAATTTCCGCCATCCACGGCTGCTGCGAAAAAGTCAAAAGTGGGGTTGATTGATGATGAATCGGTGGCACGTTCTAAAACGGCTTATACCTCTTCTAGCGGGGATGGTACTGCTCCTGTCAGCATGCGGACGAGCTGACCTGTCGGCGCTGAGACCGCAAGGACCGGTAGCCGACGAACAATTCGGACTAATGAAGCTGACTACTATTCTCATGGTAATTGTAGTGGTCGTCGTCTTCGCACTGGCGTTCTATGTTATTATTCGCTATCGCCGCCGTCCAGGCGACAAAATTCCGGTTCAGGTTGAAGGTAACCATAAACTGGAAATTATTTGGACAGTTATTCCGATTATTCTTTTGATTATCATGGGCGTCCCGACTATTCAATCGGTATTTGGACTTGCCAAGGATTATTCCAAAGATCCGGATGCCATTCAGGTTAAAGTTACCGCGCATCAATACTGGTGGGAATTTGAATATCCGACATATGGTTTGAAAACAGCTCAGGAGCTGCTCATTCCAAACGATGCCGTTATTTCTATCGAGGCCAAAACGGCCGATGTGCTTCACTCCTTCTGGGTTCCTTCGCTTGCGGGCAAGATCGATACAAACCCGGGCGGAAACGTAAACAGAATGTTTTTTGAAGCGCCAAAAACAGGCGTGTACTTAGGGAAATGCGCAGAGCTTTGCGGACCTTCCCACTCACTGATGGATTTTAAGGTTAAGGTCGTGGATCGTGCGTCGTTTGAGCGTTGGATCGCCCAGATGAAGGAGCCGGTCGCCCTTCCTGCAGATAAAGAAGTTGCCGATCTGCTTACAAGCCAATGCTTGTCCTGTCATGCAATCGGCGCCAACGGCGGACAGACTTATCCCAATCTGACCGGAGTAGGCAGCCGGGACTCTGTTGCCGGTATTATGATCAACAGAGACAATCCCGAATATAAGAATGAAGCGCCAGTTGAGGATAACCTGAAGAACTGGATTAAGGATCCTCAAGCCGTTAAGCCCGGAACGCTTATGCCTAAAGTAGAGCTCAATGATCAACAGCTTGATGCCATCGCCAAGTACTTGGCTGACTTGAAGCTTAATTATTAATTTACTCGCGGATTGAAGGAGGTACCAACTTTGGCACATGCACATGCGGTCAAGCGGTATAGCGGCCTAATGGATTGGCTCACTACTGTTGACCATAAGAAAATCGGCATTCTGTATTTGATTGCGGGGGGCTTCTTCTTCCTTGTTGGAGGTCTGGAAGCTATTCTCATCCGGATTCAGCTATGGCAGCCGCAGAATGATTTTGTCAGCGCTGAAACCTTTAATCAGCTGTTGACCATGCACGGTACAACAATGATTTTCCTCGCGGCGATGCCGATGCTTTTTGCGCTGATGAATGCTGTGGTTCCACTGCAGATCGGCGCGCGCGACGTTGCTTTTCCCTTTGTTAACGCTCTTGGCTTCTGGACATTCTTCGCAGGCGGCGTGCTGCTGAACGTCAGCTGGTTCGCAGGCGGAGCTCCTGACGCGGGCTGGACGTCGTATGTGCCTCTGGCTACCACGACCTACAGTTCAGGGCATGGAGTCGATTATTATGTCATCGGCTTGCAGATTGCCGGTATCGGAACCTTGATCGGTGGCATTAACTTCTTGGTGACGATTATTAATATGCGTGCGCCAGGCATGAGCTTCATGCGTATGCCGATGTTCACATGGACCGCCTTTATCACTTCGGCGCTGATCCTTTTCGCTTTCCCGGCATTGACAGTCGGATTGGTCGCTTTGATGTTTGACCGGCTGTTCAGCGGTAACTTCTTTGAGGTCAATAATGGCGGTAATGCTGTACTATGGGAGCATATATTCTGGATATTCGGACATCCTGAGGTATATATCCTGATCCTGCCGGCATTCGGGGTTATCTCCGAGGTTATCAGCACTTTCTCGCGTAAACGACTTTTCGGATACAGCTCGATGGTTTTCGCGACCGTGCTGATCGGTTTCCTCGGATTCATGGTTTGGGCGCATCACATGTTCACGACCGGGCTTGGACCGGTAGCGAACGCCTTGTTCTCCATTGCCACGATGCTGATCGCCGTGCCGACCGGTATCAAAATTTTCAACTGGCTGTTTACCATGTGGGGCGGTTCGATCCGCTTTACTGCCGCCAACTTGTTCGCGATCGGCTTCGTACCGACATTCGTAATGGGCGGTGTAACGGGCGTTATGCTTGCTGCAGCTCCTGCGGATTATCAATATCACGATACCTATTTCGTTGTCGCCCACTTTCACTACGTTATCGTTGGCGGCTTGATCTTCGGTATATTCTCAGGTCTTCATTATTGGTGGCCTAAGATGTTCGGGCGCATGCTCAATGAGCCTCTTGGTAAATTAACATTCTGGACCTTCTTTACCGGATTCCACCTGACATTCTTCCTGCAGCATTTCCTCGGTCTGATGGGGATGCCTCGCCGGGTCTGGACGTATCTGGATGGAATGGGCTTCAACAATCTGAATATGATCAGTACAGTCGGAGCCATGCTGATGGGCTTCGGTACCATATTCTTCCTGATTAATGTAGTGGTCACGGCAATGAAACCTCGCAACGCCCTTGGCGACGCTTGGGAAGACGGACGTACGCTGGAGTGGTCGATTCCTTCACCGCCACCTGAGTACAACTTTGCACAGACACCTCTTGTGCGCAGCTATGACCCTTTCTGGAAAGAAAAGATGGAAGGGAAAAAGGGAATGACGCCGGCCGAGCCGCTTGGTTCGATTCATATGCCGTCACCATCCATTCTGCCATTGGTCATGTCAGTTGGATTGTTTATAGCAGGTCTTGGATTTATGTATCATATAACGATTGTAGGTATTGCAGGCCTTGCGATTACGTTTGGCTGCATGTTCCTCCGCTCGGTATTCGATGATCATGGATTCCATATTGAACCGGAAGAACTGCAAGACAAGGGGGTAAAAGCATGAGCGCACACTCGCATGTAGATGGACAGCTGCCGCACGAGCCGGAGAAAGCAACTCTCGAAGGCCGCAATAAAGTGCTTGGTTTCTGGCTCTTTCTGGGCGGGGAAACGGTCTTGTTCGGAACCTTGTTCTCCTCTTATCTGGCGCTTCGCCATCAAGTGGGAGAAGGAAATCCAACATCACAGGAGCTGTTCCAGCTCCCCACGGTTGCTATAGCCACCCTGATCCTGCTGGTGTCCAGCTTGACAAGCGTATTCGCCATTCAAGCGATGCACAGCCAAAAAGTGAAGGCGATGATCAACTGGCTGATTATTACGGTAGTTCTGGGACTTGGTTTTCTTGGACTTGAAATTTATGAGTTTACCGAATATATTCATGAAGGGCATAAGTTCTCGACAAGCGCATTCAGTACATCATTTTATACGTTGGTCGGTTTCCACGGCGCCCACGTCGCATTCGGGGTGCTGTGGATCGGATTGCTTATTGCTCAAGTCTACAAAAAAGGCTTAACGGTTGTAACCGCGCCAAAGATCTATGTCGCCGGGATGTATTGGCATTTCATCGACGTCGTTTGGGTTTTCATCTTCACTGTCGTTTATTTGATGGGAAAGGTGGGCTAATCAATGTCAACTCATGATACAACGGTGAATGAAGCTGGCAAACGCCACAAGCATGAAGGCCCCAAAAAGCATATTATCGCGTTTATTTTCTCGATACTGCTTACCGTTATTGCGTTCTCAATGGTGGCTGCAGGCGAAATGAACAGCACTTTCGTTTATATCATGCTCGTTTTTATGGCGATCCTGCAGGTCATTATTCAAATGTCGTTCTGGATGCATATGAAGGATCGCGGACATATCTTCCCAATTATCGGAATTTTGATGGGCGTGTTCGTTGTCATTACCATTGTTGTTATGGCGGAGTACTGGGCCTGGTGGTAGTCAGCTATTAAATTGAAAAGAGGGCGGTCCCTAGTTGGCCCCCTCTTTTTTTGTAAATATGGGCAATGCTGGAAAGGGGTAAAGACGCATGCTTGGATTGCAGTATTTCACTTTTGAAGAGCTGTGGAGCCCGATGGTATTCTTTTTTATGACTGCTGTTGTCATTCTATATTTCTATCTCATTGGGCCCTGGAAGCAGAAGCACGCGCCTCAGGAGGCTGCCGCGACATGGATTCAGAAGCTGATGTTTGTTGCGGGTGCGTTCTTGTATTATATGGCGCAGGGTGGCCCGATGGAGATGCTTGGGCATATGATGTTTACTTTTCATATGATGAACATGTCCATCTCCTATCTGATCGTACCGCCGCTTATTCTGCTGGCCGTACCTGCTTTTGTCTGGAGAATGATGTTCAGCAAGCCATTTTGGAAAAAGTTGAATTTCCTGATGCATCCTATTCTGTCATTGCTCCTGTTTAATATGCTATTCTCTGTTTATCACATTCCCGATATCCATGACTTTGTCATGACCCATTTTAACGTCCACCGGCTCTATTATGGGGTTATGCTGATCGCATCATTCATGATGTGGTGGCAGATCGCCTGTCCTGTTCCCGAGTGGAACCGTTTGACGGATTTGCGCAAAATGGCCTACGTGTTCGCGAACGGGATGTTATTGACACCCGCTTGTGCGTTGATTATTTTTGCCACAACCCCGGTGTTTGCGACCTATAATGATCCGCAGGTATGGGCAAAAGCTATGGGTTATTGTGTAACCGGCGATCCTATGCGCTTGCTTACGCTGTTTGACGGACCTTCCTTCTTTAATCTGATGAAGCCCGTAGAGGATCAGCAGCTTGGCGGAATCGTGATGAAGCTGGTTCAGGAAATCATGTATGGCAGCATTCTCGCCTATGTCTTCTTTCATTGGTATCAGAGGGAAAAAGGCGATACGGAGGATGAATTGCCAGGACCAGGTGGAATTGGTCCTGCGGGCGCTGGAGTCTAACAAGCAGGCTGTGTAATAAGGTATGAATAGAAGAATTGGTGGGATGACCCTTGTCAATGTATAATGTATTGCCTGCGATCAGTACGTCTTTCATCCTGATAAGTGGAATATTGGTGGCGATTGGTTGGCGTCTGGCAGTTAAGAGAAACCTGGACGCCCATAAAAAAGTGATGATTGCAGGCGCTGTAGCGGCACTGATATTCTTTATCGTATACGTTTCCCGTACGATATTTGTCGGCAACACAGAGTGGGGCGGACCGGAAGATCTGAAGACCTATTATATGATTTTTCTGTTTTTTCATATTACTTTGGCTACAGTCGCGGCGGTCTTCGGAATCACCACGCTGACGCTTGCTTTCCGCAATAGTTTTGAGAAACACCGTAAAATCGGTAGAATCACAGCGGTAATTTGGCTGTGTACCGCATTTACAGGCGCTTTGGTTTATACGCTGCTTTATATTATGTATCCTGGCGGACATACTAAACCGGTACTTGATATATTATTCGGCTGAAGGCCGATCCGCGATTTGGAATCATAATCATAGAATCATGTGGGAAATTGGAGAACCGGAGTATGACCTTCGGTTCTTTTTTTATAATCTTCTGTGCCATGCTGGAAGCGTTCTCTATTGTTTATAAATGCATGAATAATAGTATAATGAATATATACATGAAACGTGGGAGGGACGATAATGACTGAACCTCCGTTAAACCAGGACACTACGTTGGGACAAGCCTATCATCATGCTATGAATGGTATTGCCATTCTGGTTGCTGAGGATTTAACGGTGCTTTATGCGAATCCTGCCTACAGAGATCTGACAGGGTTTACCGAACAGGAATTGATCGGCAAAACATTTCCCGAATTGACTAAACAAATTGATGGAGAATCATCCATTCCGTCTTATGAGCTTGAACGATTGCTTGCATCCGCGGAAGCTGTATATGATACGGATCATGTGATTAAACATAAGCTGGACTACGACATTCGTACGCATCAACGATGGGCGCAGTATCCGGCAACTATCCCAAACGGAGATTCTGCTTTATTGATAGTTGAGCTATCTGCCAAAGGGCCGGATATGGCCTTTGAAGCGATGGTTTCCTCCATGCCTGATTATCAGGATTTATATTCCCTGATGACGAGGAACGCGCAGGATCTCATATCGGTCAGTACGCCAGATGGCGTGCTGATCTATGTCTCGCCTTCCTCGTGGAGCTTGCTGGGCATCAAGCAGGAAGAATTTATCGGCAGGAAACGCAAGGATTTTTACCATCCTGAGGATGCCGCCCAGATGGATCAGCCAGGGAAGCTTTATTCGGAAAAAGACCGGTTTGTACGGAGAATCCGCCATAAGGACGGCCGCTTCTTGTGGTTTGAGATATGGTCTCATGTTGTGCGGGATAAAGAGGGGAAGCCGGAGAAAATATTGTCCGTCGGACGGAATGTAACGGATCGGAAGAAATATGAGGACCGTCTGAAGAAAGCCAAGCGTATTGCTCATATGGGCAGCTGGGAATGGGATTTGGTCAGAGGCGACCTGTCGATTTCGGAGGAAACAGGCCGTATTATTGGTGAAACTTCCACAGAGAAAATCACCTCGTTCGAGGACTTATTGGAGAGAATCCACCCTGATGATCGCGAGCCGGTTAAAGCGGTCGTCGAGCAGTCGCTTCAAGATGGGCTGCCGGCATCGTTGAAGTGCCGGGTGGTGCATCCGGATGGGAAGATCAGAACGATACGCAACCAATGGGAAACCGTCTCGATTAAAGACGGCAGACCTCTTCAAATGATTGGCATGGTCCAGGATATTACGGAGCAGACTCATATGGAAGAGCGACTGCGGGCAAGTGAACGGAATTACCGTATTATTTCGGAGCATTCGCTGGACTTCATATCCCGCCACGCTGTAGATGAGCATCTGACGATTCTATATGCATCTCCGATTTGCTTTCAGATGCTCGGTTATGAGCAGGAGGAGATGATCGGTACAAGCGGATTGAGTTATGTCCATCCGGAAGACAGAGAGCTTTTCAAGAACGCATTGAAGCATAACGAACGAGGCCGTTATTTGGATACGTATGTATACCGGTTCCGCAAGAAGGATCAGACCTACGTTTGGTTTGAGACAAGCAGCCGGTACACGTTTGATAACAAGGATCAAGTCAAGGAGCTAGTCTCTATATCCCGAAATGTGACGGAACGCAAACAATACATGCAGCAGATCGAGAAACTGAGCTACGAGCATGCGCTTATCTTGAATGCGGTATCTGAGGGCATTTTTGGCCTTGATATCGAAGGGAAGACCACGTTTATCAACCCGGCGGGAGCTCAAATGCTGGGCTTCTGTCCGAATGATACGCCGGAAACGCTCGACTTGAGGGTTATTGAGCAGTATGGTCCGGGAGGCTTGTCATCCGTAGGGACGCCGATCCTTCAGGCGATTCACAGCGGTCGTTCGCATCAGCAGAAAGAGGCTGTGCTGTGGAAAAAAGACGGGACCAGCTTTCTGGCGGAATACCAGGTAACTCCGCTATTCGATAACGGGGTACGTAAAGGGGCAGTCGTGGTATTCCGCGATATTACCGGCGAGAAAGAGATCATTAAAGCCAAGGAATCGGCTGAACGCGCAGACCGGGCGAAGTCGGAGTTTCTTTCCGTCATGAGCCATGAGCTTCGTACACCTATGAACGGTATTATCGGCATGACGGATTTGCTGATGCAGACCGCTATGGATGATGAACAGCGCAACTATGCGGGAATCATCAGCCAGAGCAGCGAGGCGCTGCTCATGATCCTGAATGATATTCTTGATTTCAGTAAAATTGAAGCCGGTAAAATGGTACTGAACCGCGAGCCGGTGCCCGTTCGCGAGGCGATGGATAATCTGCTCGATTTGTTTGTCCACAGGGCGGCGGAGAAGAATATCGAGCTGAAATATGAAATTGCCGATAATGTTCCGGAGTTGATTATCGGGGATCCCGTCCGCTTGAGGCAGGTGCTGGTGAATCTGGTGGGCAACGCCATCAAGTTTACCGATACAGGAAGCATCGTGATTACAGTTGGCATGAAGAGCGCTGTGCCTTTTCAATCCGCACTTCTGGAATTCAAAGTGGTGGATACCGGAATTGGCATCCCCCAGAGCAAACAGCATCAGCTCTTTCAGTCCTTCTCTCAGCTCCATCCTGCAATAAACCGGAAATACGGAGGGACGGGACTGGGACTTGCCATTTGCAAAAATCTCGTAGAGCTAATGGGCGGCATCATCGGTGTCGAGAGCGAAGAGTCGCAAGGAGCCACCTTTTATTTTACGGTCGCGGTTGGACTGCCGGATGATGAAGGCGAGTTTGTGGATTCGGATGATTCAGCCTCTGAGAATGACGGCGAAGAAGAATTATCGGACTTTGCATATGAAAAGCTAAGGATTCTGGTAGCGGAGGATAATCCGGTGAATCAGCGCCTCCTGGCTGCGATCCTTCAACATATCGGATGTCAGATGGATCTGGCGTCCAATGGCGAAGAAGCGGTTGAGGCTGTGGCAAAGAAACGCTATGATCTGATATTTATGGATATCCAAATGCCTGTAATGGACGGACTTACGGCATCCCGAAGGATTAGGGAACAGTTCCCCGGTCATTCTCCGGTCATTCTGGCACTGACGGCATTCGCCAGACAGGAAGACAAGGACGCATGCCTGAGCAGTGGCATGCAAGGTTTCCTGAGCAAACCGATCCGTTCCAATGAAGTGAAGAAGATCCTTCAGAAATGGGCAGGTCTGCTGGACAAATAGGCGGATTAGCGCCCTGTCCCCGGGGCCGATTATACGGACTTTTCTTCTACCGCAAACAGACGCCAATAGAATACTGGCGTCTGTTTGTCATTCAAAAACACTGCGCACACCTCCTCCCGCAAGATATGACGCCATCCGTTACAGGTTTTGGTTATGCAAGCCGCTGATTATGCGCGTTTAAAGTTTCCCGAAACAATTTTATAAATTACGGTTGACAACTTCTGCTTCTTGTCATTATACTGTGTATAAAGATATATACAGTATGATGACCGAAGGGAGAAGAGCATGACCAGTTGGCAGGGCACACTTGTTTTAATTCAATATGATATGCGCCGATCCTGGATCGGACTGATTCTATCCTTTGTTTTTTTCTCCTATGTAAGCTTGATAATATTGCCCGTTATGCCAAACTTCCTGGAGGCGGATCCGGCAACAGCCTTGGATAACTGGCTTGTTGACTTTTTTTATCTGAGCCTGATCCCCTGTATGGGTTTTCTGATCACTCAGAATAACATCAAGTTCTGGAAGACAGATCCTGTAAAGGACAGGATCGCTTATCTGCGCACGCTCCCTGTCCCCATGAATACCATCGTTATCTCCAGGATGATTCAGATGTTGATTTTTTTCTTAATCATTGCGATATGCTTTTTCACCTCGCAGTATCTGATCTCCAGCGATCTGCAAGCGATGCTTAGTCCTTATGAATTTATAGCCTTCGCATTGACTTGGATCGGATATGGGCTTGCGGTGAGCTCGACCTATGTTTATTTTGAAATGGGGGTGGGCGGGAAAGCCTATCCGATTGCCTGCATCCTGTATCTGCTGGTCTATGTGCTGGTCACCCTGCTGCTCTGGTTGAACAATATAAGTGTTATGAAATATACGCTGGATGCCGCCAGAGATCATCATTTACTGCTGCCTGTGTGTATGCTCATATTCGGTTTCCTGACGATCCCAGCCATCGGATGGCTGGTCAAGAAGCGGCTTGATGCAAGCAATCTGGTCCAATAATTGGACGGGTGAAGGTTGAAGTCCCAAAAAAGAAGGTGTGCACGGTGTGGATTCCGATTCAAATTAATGAACAAAGCGCTGAGCCGTTGTACTACCAGATCGAGGTGCAGCTGCGGGCGCTGATCGTAAGCGGACAGTTGGCGGAAAATACACTGCTGCCTTCGATCCGTGAGCTTGCCCAGCAGCTCAAATGCAGCGTGATTACGATTCGCCGCGTCTATCAGGATTTGGAGAATGAGGGAATTCTGCGAACCCGGCAAGGCACAGGCACATTCGTAGCCAAAGTTGGCGAGGAGCAGCGCGGCCAGCAGCGGCTCAGCGCCGTGCTTGAGGCGATGGAGACGGCAGTGGAAGCCGGCAAACTTGTCCAATGCTCAGACGAGGAAATGCTGGACATACTGCGGGAAATATTGATACGCAAGCGGCGCGCTGGGCCGCTGGCCATTAAGGGAGATGGGTCGTAATGGAGCAGTCAGTGATACGTCTGCAGGAGATTGTTCAGAAGAGGAAGCATTTTGAGCTGGGACCGGTCAATCTGAATATACCCCAAGGGTATGTTACAGCGATTGTTGGACCCAACGGATCGGGGAAAAGCTCGTTGTTCCGACTGATGCTGGATCTGAGCAAGCCTGATTCAGGCCAAATCGAGATGCTTGGGGAGAGGATCGGAAACGGGCGCGACCATTTGCTCAAGCAGAAAATTGGCTATGTGCCGGAGCAAAGCATCGAGATGGATGACCACCTGACCGCAGACAAAAAAGCGGATTTCATCCGCAAGTGGTACCCGAATTGGGATCTTAACTTGTACCGCGAGCTGCTTCGCCGTTTCGACGTGGAGACGTCGTTGAAGCTTGGCAAGATGTCCAAAGGAATGCGGCGCAAATTCGATCTGGCTGTAGCGATGGCTCACCAGCCGCAGCTGCTCATGCTGGATGAGCCGTCATCGGGGCTCGACCCCATCGCCTGGAAAACGATGATCGATGTTCTCCACCGTTATATGGAAAGGGGAGACAGAACCATACTCATGGCTTCTCATATCGTCGATGAAGTGAGGCGCCTCGCCGATTACATTGTGTTCATGGTTCACGGCCGCATGCTGGGAATGTATGAGAAGGATACGCTTCTGGAATCCTGGTATGTGCTGTATCTGGACACGGGCGGCAGCGATCGGGAAGGAATCGAGCTGAGGTCCCTGCCCGGTTTATGCGGCATGGAGCCTGCTGGAGGAAAGGTCGTGAAGGTGACGACATGCGAAGCCCGTCAGGCCGAGGAATGGTGTGCGTCGCAGCAGTTGCCCATAACCGGAAGGCAAAAGCTTGAACTGGACGATATTCTGGTGCTGCTGACAGAAAGAGAGCGGCTTCGCATGCAAGCCTGAACATTATCTTATTTGTACCACGTGAGAGGAGCTGGACTTGAATGAAGGCATTAAAGGTAAGTCAATTGGTCAAGCAGTATGGGGACAAAACAGCAGTAAACGGAATCAATTTTGAAGTGGAGCAAGGGGAAATTTACGGACTGCTCGGGGCCAACGGCGCCGGCAAAACAACAACAATGCGTATGGTGCTGGGATTAATCTATCCCGATGGGGGGAGCATCACATACAACGATAAATCGTATAGCCTGGAACAGCTGCGCAGCCTGGGATATTTGCCGGAGGAGCGGGGGCTGTATCCCAAGGTGAAGGTCAGTGATCAAATCATGTATCTGGCCCAGCTTCGCGGCATGTCGCGCAAGGATGCCGACCGTAATCTCAAGCGCTGGCTTGACCGCTTCAGCGTGCCGGAGTATTACGGCAAGAAGGTGGAGGAATTGTCCAAGGGGAACCAGCAGAAGATCCAGTTCATTGCTTCCGTCATTCATGAGCCGAAGATCGTTATTATGGATGAGGCCTTCAGCGGTCTTGACCCCGTTAATGTGGAGCTGCTCAAATCTACGGTGAAGGAGCTGCGCGATGCCGGAACGAGCATCCTGTTCTCCACCCACCGGATGGAGCATGTCGAGGAGCTGTGCCGGAATATCTCGATTTTGCATAAAGGCAATCAGGTACTGAAAGGTAATTTGAAGGAGATCAAAAACCAGTTTCCACGCGAACGTATTATCCTGTCCACCGCCGGCGATGTGACCGGGCTCGAGAAGCTGAATGGCGTACTGAAGGTGAACCGTCATGAATACGGGTATGAATTGATGATAGCCGGCGAAGCCGCAGGCCGGCCTGTTCTGGAGCTGGCAATGGGACAAACGGACGTCAAGCGCTTTGAAGTGATGGAGCCAACGCTCAACGAAATCTTTATTAAGACGGTAGGTGATAGCCATGAATAACGGTTTTTGGACAGTTGTCGGATTTACGGTCAAAAATAAATTCAGAGGCAAAGCTTTTCTGATTACGACCATTATTATTGCCATTATCTTGAGTGTAGTGATTAATTTGCCTTATCTGTTCTCCAAATTCAGCGGCGAAGACAAGCCGACGGCGGTTGGATATCTCGACAGCGCGCAGGAACAGCTAAGCTCCCAGATGTTTACGTCAACCGGGATCGCGGCGCTGCTGGACGAGTATTATCAGAAGCAGGAGAAACCTGAAATCAAAATGGTCGCCATTCCCGACGCGGGTTCGGAAGAAGCTAACGAGAAGGCGCTTAAGCAGGCGGTCTCCGATGAGAAGGTTGACGGCTATCTGGAATTCAAGGCGGCAACGGACGGCGGATTCCCAAGCGTCGTGTACAAATCGGAGGCGCTGCTGGATACCGGTTCTACCCGATCACTCCAGGCTGCGCTGTTATCGATCAAAAATGAAGCCGTATTAACCGGCGTAGGCTTAAGCGATGAGCTGAAGCAGGTGCTGCAGGCTCCGGTTGTGATCGATTCCGTCCAGATCTCCACTTCCGATGGAGCGGGTTCGGTAGGGCAAGGCAAAACAGCCTCGCAGCAGGCTATGGATATCGGACTGGTGTACGTGATTCTGTTCATGCTGTTCATGGCCATTATGATTACGGGCCAGATGATTGCCAGTGAAATAACGGCCGAGAAAAGCTCGCGTGTCATGGAAATTCTCATTACAAGCGTGTCGCCCCTTAAAGGCATGTTCGGTAAAATATTCGGCATGTTCCTCGTCGGGCTGACACAGATATCGGTATATATTATCGTGATTATCGTTAATATGACGCTGCCGCACAATCTGGATACGTTGAAGGACATGAATATCTCGCTTAGCGAGGTGGATCCGGTATTGCTGGTATATGCGATTATTTTCTATCTGCTGGGTTACTTCCTGTTCGCCACGATGTTTGCGGCTGTCGGCTCCATTGTCAGCCGTACCGAAGATCTGGGTCAAGCGGTGCTCCCGATCACGATGCTGTCGCTTGCAGGCTTCTACATCTGTATGTTCGGGGGACTAAACAATCCCAATACGATGCTGATCAAAGTAGCGTCATTCATTCCGTTTTTCTCGCCCTATGCCATGGTTACCCGCCTTGGGCTGTCCAACCCGCCGTACTGGCAGGTCTGGCTCTCCATCGCGGCACTGGCTGTCTCGATTGTTATCGTCGGCTGGCTGGCCGCGAAGATCTACCGCGCAGGCGTACTGATGTACGGCAAGCGTCCGAGCATCAGGGAGCTGCGCAAGGCCATGCGTGCTTATAAGGGGTAAGGCAGGCCAAATATAAGATGTTGTGAGTAACGGTTATAGTTGAGACTGATTACGTTAATAAATGAGATAAATAACGCCATATGTTTGAGACACTTTAAAAGCCTTGATAACCATATTCCTTGGTCTATCAAGGTTTTTTATCACCCGAGGGTATAAGTCAGTATAAGATAATATTAAACAAGAGATTGAACGTTATTCATTGGATTATTTAAACAGTTGATCTATTGCGGACCGTATGCTTTTTTTCTAGGGGGGAATCCTATAAAAAGCCCTTAGAAGAGGAGTAAATAGGTATGTTTATAGTTCATAAAAAACCGATGGATGATGAATCCCTTAAAGGACGGATGAAGCTTTTGAAAAGCTGCTTACTCGCGTAAAAGGGCCTGTCTCCCAAGTGAAATTAGTTCGACTGTCCTCACTGCTGTTGAATGGCTAAATAAGATATTTGATTTAGTAGCATAGCAAACTATACTTTGTCGGGTAACTGCGAACTTTTTTAAATTCTTGCACCAGCACCATTTTTAGAATACTCTTGCAGTAGGGAGGTGGCCAGATGGAGAATAAACATTCCCTCAAATACAGCAGACCAAAGGATTCACGTTTGTTTGAATCAGACAAAGAAATTCGTTTCGATATTCCTTGTGAGACAGAATTTGATAATTTATCTTATATCGGCGTGGTTTTACACGAAACATGGCATGTACCCAACCACCATCATGAACATTTCGAACTATGTTATGTGGAGTGTGGGGAAGGTTGGTTTACGATAGACGGATCTTTCTATAAAGTTAGCCAGGGTGATCTTTTTTTAACGAAACCAGGTGAAAGTCATCAGGGAGCAGCTGCGGGAGATTTGCCGTTCCGGTTGTATTACCTTGGCTTTAATCTCGAGCTCATGAGAAGCTTGGAAGCAGAATATTATAAAATCGGGTTCAATCGGGTGGAGAAGGACGAAAAAGGTCTAGTAAAAAGCATATTCGATAACATTTTTGAAGAACTGCGCATGAAAATCCCTTTAAATGATACGATGGTACAAGGTTTGTTTATCCAGCTGCTTGTCTCCATAGTACGAATCTATAACGCCTCTTCGTTGGCAGGAAATCAAGAGTCGAAGAAGTTAACTTCGAACATGATCGATATATTAAATTACTTGCATGCCGATTTTCGTGCCGACCTTACAATCGAAGACCTTGCGAATAAATTCCATATTAGCCGTTCCCATCTGGCCCGGGAATTTAAACAGCATTTGGGGGTACCCATCGGTGAGTATATTCGTTCTCTCTGTTTGGACAAGGCGAAGCACTTGCTGCGTGAAACCGGCGAATCGGTAAGTTCCATTGCCGCGAGGCTGCATTTCACATCGATCCATACGTTTAGCATATTCTTTAAGCGGCACAGCGGAAAATCCCCCCTCGAGTTTCGGAAACAAAATACTTCTCGTTGATCGGACCCATCTGGTGCGAGTTCAAAGATGATACAAATATTTAAATTTATGCTCATGATCGCCAAATAAATAGAAGATTAGGCATGTTATGATCATCTCAGAGTCAAATACATTTAAATTGAGGATGAGGTGTTGGCAGATGGTAGATCATCGTGAAGTGCTTGAGAATTGTGTTCCTTCAGAGCAAGATGTTGCTTTTTTTGACGAGAATGGTTACTGGGTGTCTCCGGTTATTTTTTCGCAGGAAGAACTCGCACAAATTAAGGAGCATCAAGATAAGATGTACAAAGGTGAATACGAGACGACGAGAGAGCCGATATGCAATTGGCTGGAGAGTCAGGATAACCCGAGAGCATTGCGGAAAACGGACAACTCTCATTGGTCTGACAAGACGCTTCGTCAGGTTGCGACAGATCCTACCATCGGAGCTATTGCCGCCAAATTGATGCATGCGGATGCGATTCGGCTGTTTCACGACCAACTGCTATATAAACCAGGCAGAGGCAAAGGCAAAGAAACTGCTAATGTGGGCTGGCACCAAGATTATTCGTATTGGAAATGCTGCAAGGAACCATCGCTCATTACGGCATGGGTGGCGTTTACTGATGTGGACTTGTCCAATGGCTGTATGCAAATGGTACCGCGTAGTCATCAATGGGGGCTTCTGAATGTGGGCGATTTCTTCGAACAAAACATGTCGAAGCAGCAGGAAACGATGGAAATTCCGGAAAATGAAATTTTCACTACGGTTCCGATTGTCATGAAAGCTGGTCAGGTCAGTTTTCACCACGCGTTGACGATTCACGGCAGTGGCCCTAACGCAACTGAAAGCGCTCGCCGCTCGATGGCTGTGCATCTGATGACGGGAGAGACGAGATACACCAGCAATTCAAGAGGAGATGGCCATTTTAATGCGCAAATGATGGTCGGTAAAGATGGAGAGCTATTCGCAGGTGAAGCCTGGCCAGTGCTTTATGAGGCAAGACGCTAGTGATAGTCGCGATATAAATGAATGAAAAGAATCTATCGATAGAAACCATAATTAGACAAACAAAGAACGTTAACAACGTTGCGGAGCAGATTCATAAAGAAAATTATAAATGCAATGATGGGATTCAAATCATTCCTCACAGCCGAGAAAACAATAGCTGGAATTGAAGCTTTTCATATGCTTCAGGAAAGAACAGGTTGAAATATCACCTGTTCTTTCTGATGTTGATTGGATAAATAAATTGTTCGGGTTGACTGCATAAATTTCTTATCGTTCAGGATTAAGACTATCGTTTTTAATTTTTGCAACACAACCCCTCGACGAGCTTATGCTTCTCTGGTACACCTCTGCCTTCGTAATGGCCAAACACTTTTTTAGATCAGCATTCTCCATTTCCAAACGTCTGACATAGCGATCTTGCCTCCAAGCTTATAGCAAATTCAAAGGGCTTATTGCGAATCACTTTATTTCCGAGCACGGAAATCTCCCGGTGTGGTGCCGGTCGCCTTTTTAAATACCCGGATTAGCTGGGGAGCGTTTGAATATCCTACCGCTTCAGATATTTGAGCTAAGTTCAGGTCAGTGTTTTGAAGCAATTGCTTCGTTTTCTCAACTCGGAAATTCGTAACATATTGTATAAATGTTATTCCTACGCGTTTTTTAAACAACTCACTGAGATAAGACGTGCTGACGCCGCATTCGTCTGCAATCATTTGCAAAGATAGGTCATGGGCATATCTGTTCTCAATGATTTGAAACATTTTGCTTTCAAAATCTTCTTTCTGCCTTTTATTCAGCTTCTCGATTACTTGCGGTAAAGAATCAGCAAAAACCTGAAACATCCAATCCGTTATTTCATTTAACTTGTTCAAGCGCATAAATTCGTCATATAATTTCCTGCTATCCATCACATCTCGTTCATTGCCGAATATGCGAATGGAGGAAACAAGAAGCTGCAAGTAAAATGTTTTTATTTGGCTAAAAGGGATGTTTTGCGCTTGCAGTTCCTCATGAAATTGATTCAAAGCTTCACTGGCACCTTGCTTGTCTCCAGAACGTATTTGCCTGAAAAGCCGATCTTCCCAAATAGATGGATAATGGGCAATAGCAGCTTCTTCGCGAATGGTTCCACCTGGCAAAATAACTTCATTGCCATCGCCAAGCCAGTGCCGTTGCAGAGCCAGCCCCGCTAAGTTGTAAGTATCCGACAACTCATGGATGGAATATGCTTTTCGTCCGACTGATATCGTAACAGAGCGCTTTAATATTTTCAAAATGGTTTGTCTTAACGATTCAGCGGCATCTTGCAAATTCCGTTCCGTAAAGCTTTCAGGTAAATTCAGAATCGCAACGGCTTGTCTCGGAATAAGGACGGTTTCGATCGGCATAATTTCGCTTAGCAATTCTTGAGCGATATTAGCTGCTGCAAATAAGAAAAGCGATTCGTCCCATTCTTTAATTGAGTCACCGGATTTAACAATATCCATCTCAATCATGAATACGGAATAATGAGGGTGGATGAAAGAATGCGGAAGCTGTGACCGTGACTCCGCCTCATCATCTGCTTCATTCTCGATTTGCCCTAGTAAGAGCGAGTGCAAGTAGTTGTTGCGCATTACCGCATTATGCTCGAGATGCTTTTGCTTGTAATCCTGGTTTTCCCCCATTAACTTTACAATTCGTTGTTCAATTTGATCGATCTTCAGATTGAAGGACGGACTTGCCGTTGATTCTTCAGAGTCGCTAACATCATTGCTTCGATTTAAAAGCTTCACAATGCGGCGTACGACATTTTGAATTTTTTGAAAGCTAAGATAGGAAGTAATTAACGCGAGCAAAGAAAAAACGATGGTAGTAATTATTATGATGCTTTTCAAAGATTGGACGCTTTTAATTGGAGCATCAGCTGGAATTAGCAAGGCATATGTCCAGTTGTTTTTGTCTGAATGACTATAGGTAACGAAAGAATCTGGATTGCTAATCCGAAAAGTGGATGAAGGTTTTTCGTTGTCCTTCCATACAGCAGTAATGTTGCTTATATCCTCCTTGCTAAGGTCCCTGAAAGTATCTGTTGCTGTAATTAGCTCGTTATTCTCATTGAAGATCATCAGAACCTCATCAGAGTCAAACGGGAAGTTCCCAATAAGCTGGCGCAAATAAGACTCTTTAATATTTATTATTACAACCGCTTTCATTTCATTATTAACGTAAGGCAGAAGACGGGCGTATGAAACGGTCTTTTCGGGCGGACTGTTTGTAAATTTAACAATAGGGCGGGGGGCGATCCAAAAGCTTTTCTTTCCGGTTGCCGCAGCCTTCTCCACATCGTCCAGCCAGTTAGCATCCGGCAATGCAGGGCCGTTGAAGGAAGCTACCCCACTTTGAAAAATAACAGTATCTTGGGCCACATGATATAAGTAAACGGAATCTACCGATTTTAATAAAAATGCAAACATGGACAGATCATTAATTAATGAAACTGTCAAAGGAAGAGAACCAATCGAAGGGCTGGTTCCTATTTTAAGCAGTTCCGTAACGTTCGACTGCAAGGAAAACTGATTTGTGAACTCCTCTATTTGATTGACCAGCAAATCCATTTGATCCTTCATTTGAATAATGGAATGAAGGGAGGAACGCTCCACTTCCTTCTCGACAATTCGGGTGCCTGTCCAATATAGAATGGTTCCAAAAAACAGAATAGGAATTAAGGAGAGCAATAAAACAATAGCAAGCCACTGCCGACCTGCCCATTGTTTCCAATGTGATAGTTGAGATAGCTTCATATAATTCCTCTTTCAGCTTATTAGCGATTGTTCAAATATAAATTAATACTAGTTCCTAGTCTGAGCAGTGTCAACGCTGATAATTAACACTAAGCTCTAAAATGGCTGTTACGAAAAATTGATAATCGAACTAAAATTTGCAAGAGACATTAGTCCTTCTTGGTGCTAAATGAGTGTATTGCTTCACCAAACAAGTGAACCGTATTATTGGCAATTGCAATCTAATTGTATTAAACGGTACATTCAATTCATGTTCAACACCTAACAACAGTCAGAAGGAGGGAGAAAATTGAGTCAACTTTTAAAAACTTACAAATCACACAGGGGATTAATTCTAATGTTCCTTCCGGGCTTCCTGCTATTTTTTCTTTTTCGCTATGTACCCATTTATGGGATTATCATCGCATTCAAGGACTACAAAATATTGGAGGGTGTATGGGCCAGTTCATGGGCTGGCTTAGAACACTTCCAACGATTAGTTAGCGGACCCGGCTTCTTGAAAGCACTGCGAAATACGGCAATTATTGCAATTCTGAAATATGTATTCGTCTTCCCGGCTCCAATAGTTTTAGCAATCCTATTGAATGAAGTACGCAAATCGTGGTTTAAGCGCACCATCCAAACTGTCACTTATTTGCCGCATTTCTTCTCTTGGGTCATTCTGGCCAGTGTGCTATTTACCTTTTTAAGCACAGACGGCGCCTTAAATCAGATAGTGAAAATGTTGGGCTTTGAATCTATCAATTGGTTAATGGATCCGGATAAGTTTTTCGGCTTGATCGTAATAACAGATATTTGGGCAACAGTGGGCTGGAGCTCCATTATTTACTTTGCCGCAATGTCGGGTATTGATCCTACGCTGTATGAAGCTGGAATTGTAGATGGCGCCAGTCGCTGGCAGCAGGTAAGACATATTACAATACCTTCGTTAATGCCAACTATAATAACGATGCTTCTTCTTAACATTGGGAACTTCCTGAATGTTGGTTTTGATCAAATTTATAACCTGACTACGGCAACGACGATGGAAGTAGCAGATATTCTAGATACGTATGTACTTCGAAGATTGCTTTCCATGGACTATGAGCTGGGGACGGCTGCAGGATTGTTCTCTTCCTTAGTAGGATTAATATTAGTCCTAACCGCCAACCGACTAGTGAAGTTTTATGACAAAGATCAAGGGTTATGGTAGGAGGAATAACGATGATTCGCAGAACACTTGGAGAAAAAATATTTGACATATTTAACGTGTGTTTTTTATTATTGCTTGCATTGAGTACGCTTTATCCCTTTATGAATGTATTGACGTATTCCTTAAGTACACCGCATGCGGCTAATTTGCCGGGACTGCACTTTTTTCCCACTGAAATTACATTTGACGCATTTAAAAAAGTGTTAAGCAATACTGAAGTATACAGAGCTTACGGCAATACGGTAATTAGAACGGTTGCAGGTGTAATCTTCCTAATGCTATTGACTGCAACGACAGCATATCCCTTATCCATTAAATCGTTTCCGCATCGTAAGCAAATTACGTTTCTAATGGCATTCAGCTTAATGTTCTACGGCGGATTGATACCGACCTATCTTGTAGTGAAAAGTTTAGGCTTAATCAATACGATATGGGCGTTGGTACTACCGCCTGCGGTTTCGGGGTTTAACGTTATTGTTATGCGAAACTTCATGCAATCCATTCATCCTGAGCTTATTGAATCAGCCAAAATGGATGGCGCCAATGAATTTATAGTGTTCGCCCGAATCGTAATTCCACTATCTGCACCGGTTCTAGCCGTCGTTGGTCTTTGGGCAGCAGTCTTTCATTGGAATGCTTGGTTTGATGCTATGATTTATACTTCAGGCCCGCAGTATGAAGTGTTGCAGATGTTTCTGCGCAGAACGGTATTGGATGAGAGCAACGCTTTTATTCTTGCCATTGACCCTGCCAGAGAGCTTAATTTATACACACCTGTCACTTTAAAATCTGCAACCATTATGATCATTACATTACCGATCCTGCTGGTTTATCCGTTCATTCAGCGCTTCTTCGTTAAAGGTATTATGCTTGGCTCAGTAAAAGGTTAGCTTGAAAATATCAAGTGAAGCCATATCGTGATTATGCAGGTCTCGTATACCTTGAGAGATCTTTCATAATAAATTATTTATACAAATATGAGGAGGTCAACAAATGAAATTGAAAGGGTATCGTAATGTGGTTAAATTGACTCTAATTGCCATGCTTACTGCTTCTGTCGCGGCCGGCTGTTCCCAGTCAAATGAAAAACCAGGGGCAACGGCTGCAAACAACTCACAGTCTACTTCCGACAAGCCAATCGAGATTAGCTGGATGGTTCCGCAATTGACGGAAGAAAACGCCTATGGTCAGAAGTTAATTGAAGAGAAGTTCACTGTAAAAATTAAACCTTACCTCATTGCTTATGCAGATTATCCACAAAAACAGCAAATTACGCTTGGCGGCGGGGAAATTCCTGACGTTATGCTCGTATTGGATCCAGTGAGCTTGCAAAAGTATGCATCTCAAGGATTATTAGCTGAAGTGCCTGTAGATACAATTGCAGAAAACATGCCAAAATACAAAGAAGCGTTGGATAAGGACGCTCCGCAAGGCTGGTACTATTCTTTATCAGATGGTAAAAACTATGGGGTTACAACCTTTTATCCGAGCGGAAGATTTAATGCAAAAGCGGAGTGGAGAACTGATTTGCTAGCGAAAGCAGGCATCGATAAAATTCCTGCCACGATCGATGAGATGACTGCTGCTTTCGAAGCCCTTAAGAAGATTGGCGTATACGGATTATCCTCCGGTGCTCCCGGCAACGCTTGGTTCGCATTGTTTAAGCAAATATTCCCTGCTTACGGGACTGTTCCACCGCAATGGATGCTGAAAGCCGACGTGGTAGTGAATGGCGCTATTCAGCCGGAAGCCAAAGAAGCCTTAACTCAATTGGCTGATTGGTACCAAAAGGGATATATTGATCCAGACTTTATTACAGGCAAGGAATATAGAGAGAAGTTTATTGCCGGTAAGCTTGCTTACTACGATTACGGCGGCGTTCTAGATTTGGATGAAACGAATGAAAGCTCCATGATCAGTTTGGCCAAGAAGACGAACCCGGATGCAAAGATTGAATTTGCGCCACTGCCAACAGGATCGGGAGGTCAAGGGGACTGGGCATGGGGAGCTGCCGGTAACATTATTGCGTTCGGAAAGCAGCTTGATAAAGATCCAGAAAAAATGAAAAAAGTAATGGAAATTCTTGAAGCAACGACCATGAGCGAGGAAGGATTCCTAGAGCTGTCTCTTGGCAAACAAGGCGAACACTGGGATTACAAAGACGCTGGCCAAAAGCAAGCAGGAGGAATCAAGCTGTTGGCTCCGCATGATAACCTGGATAAGCGTTATGGAATGGGACTTGGCGATGGCGCATCCTTTAATCCGTTCACTCGTCAGTTTGCCGCAGAGGTTGCTGATAAATGGAACCCGATCATCGTAGAACAATCTAAACAATATAACATGCCAAAAGTGGATCTATTCGGTAAACCAGACGTGTTGCCGTCGGCAGGAAAATATTGGGCGGATCTTCTTAAGCTGAAGGATGAAACATTTATGTCGATTATTTCCGGTGCGAAGCCTGTTTCTTACTTTGATACATTCGTGAAGCTATGGAATGAACAAGGCGGCGAGCAATTAGCGAAAGAAGCTAATGAACTGTATAAACAAGTGAATAATAAGTAACCTGATTAAATCTTATTAGGTATACAACAAAGGGAATCGTTATTTTATAAGCGATTCCCTTTTAAAAAACTTTTGAACTGCTGAGGATATAGCGATAAATATATACAAAATACGGTATACCGGAGCTTTTGTCGGAATGCGCTGCCAAGATCTGGCGGGTACAGGAAGAACTAAATAACAGGAATGGAGTGAGGACCTAGGCATGAACGTGCAAACGGAACGGGTTTGGCGGGAAATGTGGCAACAGTTCGGCCGCATGCTCAGGGTGGAAGACGGTCTTGTGAATCTAGGCAGGCCGGGACATACGGCTGAAGGCTCCCAAGTTCTAGAAGCGCATGATGGGCGCTCTACCGCTGCGTATTATGCAATTGGTACTGCACTGGGAGTGTTGGAAGAGACGCAAGGCTTGCAAATCCTCCAGTCACTTGCAGATTTACAGATTACGGACAAGACGAGTTCGTATTATGGAGCCTTTCGTTGGTACCGGGAAGAAACACGAGTCAACGACTCGAATGCAGCCTTTTTCATTCTAATGCCATTGGTTGTACTGCGGCTTTACTTGGAAGAGAAAGTGCCCGCGACTCATCGGGAGCTGCTGGATCGAATGCTGGATCAAGGAGCAGACTGGTTCGAGCATGAGTTAGAGGAGGCGATCTTGTATTATTCGAATAAAATCGTGAGTGATGGCGCACTTTTGCTGGCTATTTCAAAAATTCGCAGCTTGCCGCATCACTATCAAGCAGGCGTAGCCTTCTTCGAGCGATGGATGGATTATACATGTTGCCGAGGCTGGGGCTGGGGCGAGAACATTAGCTTGGTCTATATACAGATCATCATGAATGCACTTCAAATTGCAAAAGTTTCCTTGCATGCCGAGGACCAGGGGCTGCTGGAAAGGATTCGAACAGTGATGGACGGACTGGTGGATTATGTCCGATTTCATGAGGGCTATGAGTTTGTGCCAGCTATCCGTTCCTATAATGTTCAAGGCGAGCTGCACCCGAGCAGCTTAATGTGGCGGTTAGCTGGAATGGAAACCCGTCTATCGCTCGAAGCAGAGACTGGGGGCGGTCTATGGAATGGCTTGTCCTATCTGTTATTTGAGGAGAAGCTCTGGCAGGAGAAGACTGCGCTGAAGCTGCCGGTTGGGCGAAGTCGGACTGAACGGATCATGGATTCGAGCTATGCGTATACATGGGTTGGGGTAACGGGAAGGATTGGCAGTGTGAACCGGTTCCCAGTTATCGCAGGCTCCTATCAATGGCCGACTTGGGGCTTAGCATGGCAATCATATCCGGTATCCCTCGCTGTCGAAGGGCATCAGGTTTCCTACCTGCGCTGGTATGCGAATACGGGTGAAAGCGTAAGAACCCATCCGGCGGCCTACCAGAAGGCGTATTTAGGACCGGCACTGTTTCAGGAAACGTGGTATCCGGATACCCAGCTCAGGTCAATTCAGGAGAACAATGCTGTATTGGCTGTGCGCAGTATGAGCCAAATTCATAACCAAGTAAGCGAGCTATCCGATGAGTGGGTCGTGAACCGTTGGACAGGCGAACCGGGAACAGGACTGGGAGCCGACGGCCGAGAATGGACGATCTTGCAGTATCCGCAGTCGGCAGTGCTGATAGCACCGCTGCTCGGCATTGCCTACGGCGAGCTTGCTCGCCAGATGCCTGCACTTCATCTCGTCATGGACGGCGATACGCTTAGATTAAGGCAAGTGCTTTATGCTGGAGAATCAGTGCTCCTTCAGCAACCGAGGCTGGAATCCGGCTGGGCGATTTATTATGCGGATGGCATGAGCAGCCTAAGTGAAGCAACCGCTTTTGCAGCTAGATTGCGTCTTGTAGAGTCTTCCTATAAAGATGGAGAGGTTCCTCGTGAAACCTACATGGAAATTAGATCTGCAACATTGTTCGAAGGAGACAGGAAGTTGGCAGAGCTTATCCTTGACCCCCATAAAATAGAAAGCGGTGAAGAGTAATGAATGAAACGAGGGTTCTTACCAAGACAGAGGCTCACGCCATCATTGAAAGAGTAATCGGACAGCTCAAGCATTTAAAGGGCGGTGCTATGGAAGAAACTTGTCCCATCGGTATTATTTCCATGGAAAACTGGGAGTGGCCGCAGGGTGTCGGTCTGTTTTCACTCTATTTATACTATCGTAAGACAAATAAACAAGAGGTCAAGCAGTATTTAATCGATTGGTTTGACCGAAGCATTGCAGAGGGTCTCCCTTCCAAAAACGTGAATACGATGTGCCCGATGCTAACGCTAAGCTTCCTTGCGGAGGAAACCGGGCGAGAGGATTACATGACATTGTGCCGGGAATGGGCTGAGTATGCGGTGATGGAGATGCCAAGAACGGTGGAGGGCGGCATTCAACACGTTGTTTCAGGACAATTAAATGAAGGCGAGCTGTGGGACGACACGCTGTATATGACGGTGCTGTTCGTTTGTCGGATGGGTCTGCTGCTTGAAAAGGAAAGCTATCTGGATGAAAGCATGTATCAGTTCCTTCTTCATCTCAAATATTTAACTGACCGCCGTACGGGATTATTGTTCCACGGTTGGACCTTTAACGGCAATTACCACTTCGCCGAAGCTCTGTGGGCTCGCGGCAATTCTTGGTACACAGCAGGTCTCGTAGATTACCTGGAAATGATAGAGCTTCCTAAGCCGATTAAGCGGCTGCTTCTATCCGCCTTAGAACAGCAAACCTCCAAGCTTGCTGAATTGCAGGCGGCGGACGGCATGTGGCATACCCTGCTGGATGATCCGAAATCTTACACCGAAACGTCAGCAACGGCTGCTTTCGCTTATGGCATTCTAAAGGCAGTGCGAAAAGGTTATTTACCAGAAATATACAGTGAGGTTGGCATGAAAGCCTATAACGCGGTCGTATCAAAGATTGACCCTGATGGGGTCGTACACGGCGTATCCTATGGTACCGGGATGGGCCGCACACTCCAAGAATATCGCGACATTCCGATTTGTCCGATGCCATACGGTCAATCCATGACACTGCTGATGCTGGTTGAAGGATTGGAGCACTAAAACACTAGAGCGCTAGCGCATACATTGAGGGGAAGTATGAATCATGCAAACGTCTTTTTACGGTTTACAGGAACAGAAACAGAGAAGCGATAATATTATGAAGCTGCTCGCACAATATCATTTGCAGGACTTTGACGAGAATGGTAATTATTGCGGTCTAGATAATATCGCGTCGATAAGGGAACGGTTATGGTTTGCTTATTCGTTCCTGGCCGAGGGATCGGTGGAAGCTTGTCGGACTGGAAACAACATAATTGAAGCAAGCCATTACGACTTTTGCCACTTTGCTCCGAAGATTGCTATACAAATTGTTATGAAATATAACGATCAGCTTACAGACGATGCTAGAAATAAGTTATATAGCTACCTGGAGGATACGATCGAGGAGAGCGCGTCTGAAGAAATGGACTTTGTCGGGGTAAATGATAATTTCCCGTGCATGAGCACATTCATCGCGCTAATTGGTGGAAAGCTGTTATCGCGCCCGCATCTTGTCGAGATTGGAGCAAAACGCCTTCATCAATTGAAGGCGATGCTTACTCGGCGAGGCTTTGTCAGTGAATTCAATAGTCCTACCTATACTGGAATTCAATTAGAAGCTTTGGCTGAATTAGCTAACTATGTAGAGGATGAGGAACTGAGAGAGATTGCCCTGCAATGCGAACAACGCATATGGGCGGATCAATTGAGTCGCTTGCATCTTCCTACTTCTCAGGTGGCAGGACCTTACTCTCGAGCATATACGGCTGATTCCGTTGGACATACTCAGCATTTTGCCATCTATGCGGTCCTTGGCGATCTGCTTCCTGTTAACCTTCTCAATACGCTGTTTAGCACTCGGGATGCAGATCCTGAAATTGTGATTCATATGAACAAGGCTTTTCTGCAAGTAAGTGCAGCTAGCATGATGAATACCATTTATCATTGCCCGGAAGAGCTCGTCAAGCATGCGCTTAATAAGATCTATCCTCATGAAGTGTCAGGTACTGTAGAATTTTCTTCATCCTCAGATGCCCATGCCTGGGAACAGCCGAAGGACCCTGTATTAGCGGAAGATATGGTGGAGTATCCGGCGGGAGTTGGCTCTAATACCACCTATATGACGGAGAACTTCTCGCTTGGCACCTCCACTCATGAGTTTCATAACGGAGTGCAAACTGATTCTTTTCATATTCTGCTGCGTTGCGATCCCCATAAGGAAACGTCGCTGCAAAATTCTCGGTCCATATACACGAAGTATGTGATTAATGATAAGAAGCCGGGGCAGTCGAATGAATATGAACGGATGTCGGTTACTTCGCCGGAACATTCCCTATGGGATGAAGGACGGAAGCTGGCTTTTCAACATCAGAATACGGCCATGGTTCTTTACAAGCCCAAGAGAATTGGCCGATTGCAGGTTACAAGTCTGAAGCTATCTATTCTCATTCCATGCCAACATAGTGAACCGGACAGCATTTGGCTGGGGGATAGGCGACTGGAAGAGTTGACCGGAGAAAGCTTAGAGCCATGTCCAGTATTCGTGAAGGACGGGGCTGTTTATATGGCATTCCATCCACTTATGTTGACGAACCATGGCCGGCGTGCTGCTGTGAAGGTAGAGCGGGTGAACGGTTATCTGGTACTTTCATTTTACAATTACGAAGGAGAAGTAAAAGACTTTGATCCAAAGACGTTCGTACTGACTGGAAACGGATTCGTTGTTCAGGTATCCAGCGAGCAGGAAGCGGGTGAGTTTGAAGCGTTCCGTGTTGCATCAAGTAAAGCACAATTTCATGATAATACCCACTCTAGTGTACATTCTCGGCAAACGGTTCTTCGAAGAACAACTTTTGAAAGCGAAGGAGTTACACTGTCTTGTGAATACAGCCCAATAAGCGAAGGGATCAGGTATATAGAGGTGAACGGGCGGATACCTGCTAATGAAAAGCTTGCCATTACAGGTTATGATGTGTGCCGACTGCCATTCATGTAATCTGAATTTCGCTAAGAAGCGTAAAGAGGGTGTATATAATCCCCTAGCCACAATGGAGTCTAACGGCGGTCTAAGCTGGTTATCCTCGGAAGAAGCGAGCTATGTGAAGGGGGTAACCCTTTTTGTTGATGGAGGTATGACACCTTATCCTATTTTTCTCAAAGGTTAAGAAAACCGCCCCAGGATTGTTCCCGTATCTCAGAAGCTGTGCAGCCTGTTGTCTTTTTCACGAGGCGCGCGAAATGGTGCGATGTCTTGAAACCGCAGCGTTGAGAAATCTCCGATACACTTAGCCCTGTATTTGTCAGCAGACCAATAGCCTTGTCAACACGATAACGCCATACGTACTGAATGGGCGTTGTGTGTTCGTGCTGCTTAAAGAGCCGCACAAGATGCTCAGAGGATACTCCTGCATGACTAGCCATTTGTTTCAAGGTACACTCATCCATATAGTGATTGGCTATCCAGGCGAGCGCTGCATAGACAGCGGGATGCTTCTCCTGTTTTTGCATTTCAAGCTTAGACTCTGTTGGATAAAGCTGCAATGCGGCAAGTCCTAAACTGATGAGCAAAGGATCCGCAGCTTGTGTATGCTGTTGAATACGTAATATCAAGTCTAAGAGCCGATTCATTTCCTCGGAAATCGGAAGGCAGATTGGCAGGGAGCTGAGCTGCTCAAGTACTTCTGATTCCAGCATTGGCGCATGAATCGCAATCCAGCGATGCCAGGAATCCTCCGTACGGGAAAACGTAAACATTTCCTCATGGCCAGGCATTAACATCATGACCTGTCCGGGTGCTGCATGAACGGAACGACCGTCAATGTTTACATTCATCTCGCCGGAATACAGCATAACGATTTGAATGTCCGACTGTATGCGGGGCCCAAAACGGCCTCTTGGCGGATATACGATGGATCCTGCCGATACGGACTTAATGACGTTTATAGGGATCGAAATATAATTCGAATTATTCATAAGGAATATCGCATCCTCTCTATTTCATTATAGGAGAAAACATGCGGTTTATCAATTACAGATACAATTACGCAAATCTTAGCCATTGTTCGTTATTATCCCTCCGTGTAATCTGAAAGAGAAGAAATTACTTCATTGATGAGGAGTGGAACGGATGAATAATTCTATAGCATTACCGCTAGAACCGTTAACTAACGAGCAGATCGAGTTTTTTAGAGAGAATGGATACTTTTTGTATAAAAAGGGAATGAGCTCCGATTTAATCGATGCCTTTAATGGACATATCTATGATATTCGCCATCAGGAACCAGTACCCGATTGGGCTGCCTGTGAGGATAGCAAAAAATTCTCTCGTAGGCTATTTAATCCACATAAACACGACAGCTTTTCACGTCAATTAATGAAACATGCCATTGCTCGTGGTGTACTGACTCAGTTAATGGGGAAGGAAGCCGTCTGCGTGCAGAGTATGTACTTCTATAAGGAGCCTGGATCCCAAGGACAAGCGTCTCATCAGGATTACTATTATATTAAAAATGATCCCATGACCATGATTGCAGCTTGGACGGCGATGGAAGAGCAGATAGATATAGAGAACGGATGTTTGTGGGTGATTCCGGGCACTCATAAGCTAGGCTTGCTTCCGCATGGTGCAGTTAAAAATATCGAAGAGCACGAAGATTGGACCGAAGAAACGGAAGGCATTGATACCAGCAAACAAATTCCGGTTATTATGGAGAAAGGCGACATTCTTTTCTTTAGCGAGTTGCTTATTCACTCGTCGAATAAGAACCGTAGTAAAGACCGTTGGCGCAGATCCTATGTTTGCCACTATATCCGCGAAGACTCCAATGTACTGCATAGGGAGGACCTGCGTCAGAAATACCCGCTTTACTGAGGAGAGGAATCATATGGGAAAGTATCATTTACATGTTCAACAGTCCTGGTGGGCCATGAGCGGGCTTGGTGTTAACGGCAAGGAATGGTCGACAGAGGAGCGATTTGAAAAAATCGCGGAAGCTGGATCAGGATGCCATTCGATTGCTTGAAGGGATTGTTGCTGCGTCTATTATGTTGTAGCGGGCGAAATGATCGGTACATCTGAAGCTGCTGAGGCGTTATTCGATAGGCTGCTCTTGAATACCGCTTGTCCTCACGCAAGAGTATCCGACGGGGAAAAGATTCAGGTTGATGTTGGGATCGATGGGGATCACCCCGTTTGGAATCTTCTTGTCTCATTTATAACCGTTACCCACAGACGATGATCTGTGGGTAACGGTTATAACATACTCTACAAGCCTTCCTACATCCACTACTACTGCAATCGAGGCACTACGGTATCTCCAGCAAAAAAAGTCCCTTGCAGCAGCGTGCTCTCATAAGGCTGAATCGGATTCGCCAAGCGCCACAACATTCGCTCGGCTGCCCGAATTCCCGATTCCTGAACGAGCAGCAATGGCCGTGATAAGTTCGGAATCAGCTCGTTCCTGTGGTCTTGAAGACCGATGAGCGAGCAATCTTCCGGTATTCGTCTTCCTGCTACGCTGCATGCATAATAGATCCACGCCAAATCAAACGGGACCGCAGCCAGAATGGCTGACGGTTTCGTTTTCTTTAATTTGTCGATAACCTCACCCACCCACATCTCTTTGCCAGTCATCCTTCCTATAACATGCTGTCCCGGATCCACTTCCTCACCTGCTTCTGCCATCGCAGCCCGGAACGCTTGCCATCGGATTCTGAAGCCGCGGGAGGTCGTCGTGTCCCCGATATATAAGATCGCTCTGTGATTCATCGAGACTAGATACCGCACAGATTGGTGAATAGCAGTTCCCACGTCCCAAATGACGCTGTCCACCTTCTCGCTTGGCGGGGGAAAATTGATCATAATACGGGGGACGCGGAGGGCCAGCAGTCGACGCTCAAGTCTCTCACCTATAGAGGGCGGAATGAACACCCCATCCGAATATTCCACATTGTTCTCTTCCAGCCAATCTCCGAACGTCCGAGGCTCGATGCTGTTGGGCACAACCAAGTTTTTTACACTGTGTCCGAACTCGCTCATCTTCTCCTGCAGCCCTTTGAGTATCAATTGATGCATGATGGAATAACGCATTCTTTCAATCACAATGAAAAGGAATGTCCGCGGCTTCGAAGTGAATTGTGGAATGTGCTCAACGGCCAGTCCCCGTTCCTGCTCTTTGGTCCGGTAGCCTGAGCGCCTGGCCAGCTCAACAACCACCTTACGAGTATCCTCTGACATCCCAGGCAAACCCCTCAAAGATTTGGATACTGTGTGAACAGACAAATTTAATTGCGAAGCCAGATCCTGAAGCGTTACTTTTTTCTTAATAGGCATTTATGTATCTCCCTTGCTTTGTTGAGGCACTCCCATTCTATAAATGAAACAAAAACGCAACTAAAATTAAAGTTCAATTTTAACTATACTTAACCTGATTGATGAACACAACTCGAAATAGAGGTGAAGCGAATGATTGATTTCAGCAAAATCAAGTATTATGAGAAATCTGCTCCAACAGAAGCCATTTCCCCTGCCAGCCGCACTGATTTGTGCATATACGGCGCAAGCTCGGCTGGATTGGCTGCAGCCGTTCAGGCCACACGAATGGGGCTCAAGGTGGTCGTCGCCGAGTTCGGACAACGCGCGGGTGGGCTTTCTTCAGGAGGACTTGGGGCCACTGATATCGGCAACAAGGCGGCGATCGGCGGGATTTCGCGCGAGTTTTATCAGGCGATCGGCCAGCATTACGGCATAACCGAGGGCGATAAAACCCAGTGGACGTTCGAACCGCATATTGCGGAAGCTGTTTACCTGGACTGGATTCAGCATTTCGGCATTGAGGTTCATTTCGGACAACAGCTGGCGAGTGTACAAAAGGAAAATGGAAAAATTGTGCGCATCGTCATGGAGAAGGGGGAATCGTACGAGGCGGATATGTTTATCGACGCAACGTATGAGGGCGATTTGCTAGCCGCCGCTGGAGTTTCCTATCATGTCGGCAGAGAAGCGAATTCTGTCTACCGTGAAACATTGAACGGGATTCAATTCGGAAGTCCCAATCACCGGTTCAATGCGGATGTCAGTCCTTACGTCATTCCAGGTAAACCGGACAGCGGCTTGATCTACGGGGTTTCCGATGCTGCTCCTGGTGTCCAGGGTCAAGGTGATCGTTCCGTACAGGCTTACAACTTCAGAATCTGTCTGACCGATGTACCGGACAATCGTATTCCATTCCCGGCACCGCCGAACTATGACCCTGACAAATTCACTCTTCTTGCGCGTTATATCCAAGCTGGCGTTTGGGATGCCCTGCGGCTGCACAAACATATGCCCAATGGCAAAACTGATCTCAACAACTACGGGGGCGTATCGACCGACCATATCGGCATGAACTTCGATTGGCCTGAAGGCAGCTATACACGACGTGAGGAATTGTTCCAGGATCATCTGCACTACAATTTGGGCATGCTTTATTTTCTAAGCAATGACGAGCGTGTGCCTCAATCGATTCGAGAAGAGGTGCGTAAGTGGGGACTGCCTGCTGACGAATACGGTACTTCGGGGCATTGGACGCCGCAGCTCTACATCCGTGAAGCTCGAAGAATGGTATCTGATTACATCATGACCGAGAATGAATGCCGTGGATACCGGACCATCTCCGACCCGGTCGGGCTCGCTGCCTACCAGATGGATTCTCATAATAGTCGGAGAATCGTTCTGGAAGGGCAATGTGTGAATGAAGGGAACGTAGAAATCGCCCCTACTCTGCCCTATCCAATCTCTTACCGTTCCATAGTTCCAAAAGAAGAGGAGTGCATCAATCTCCTTGTACCGGTCTGCCTCTCCTCCTCCCATATTGCATATGGATCAATCCGGATGGAGCCTGTGTTCATGATACTTGGTCAATCCGCAGCAACCGCTGCTGCCCTGGCACTCGAAGCCGGTGTCGCCGTGCAAAATATAGATTACAACGCGCTCCGTAAACGGCTACTCGAGGACAACCAGGTTCTGGAATGGACCATTGCATAACGACATTCATGAATCGATGAATGTTTTACTGCAAGCCTGTTCAAGCATGAATTTATGCTTGAGTAGGTTTGTTTTTTTGCAAATATATCAACACCGCCACCTGCGCAAAACGGCACCTCTTCTGGCTTGACCCTTCAAGCCTTTGAAGGATTCGTTATGTGCCAATGCATCGCTGTGGGTCTCCTGCAACTGATCGCTTTGCGCTCCTCCGGTCGTGTTTCTACTCTGTTCTTTCGCTATTGGCGAACGCCATCCCGGACCGTTGTTTCCGTGGCAACCGTTGCTGCTTATGTACGCACGTCTATTTTTCGCCTACATGTTGTCTTTATTTGTCTACTAACTTATGCTTATTCTATCATTATAGATGCGAGGGATGGGAATGAGTGGATGGCTGCCTTTTGGAAAGAGACTAACATTTAAAAGAAAGCTATTGATTTATTCAGTTCTATTAAGTCTTGTTCCCGTATTTATTATGGGGATGGTGTCTTCCTATGTGACTACTTCAAGTATTCTTAAAGAAGTGGAACAGAATCATCGGATTATTTTAAATCAGCTAGAAATGCAGGTCGATTCTTTCATGAAGGGATTGGACGAATCCTCATTGCAGCTGTCGAATGAGAAGGCCGTATTGAATTCATTGGAAACAGGCGCCTCTCTAGATAAATTGCAGACTACGCTGAGCATGATGGATGCCGTTCATAAATCAATTAGTAGTTCCGAAGTAAACTTTCATGTTAGTTTGTATTATACTTCTGTTGATGAATTGTACACTTCCCGTTACGGAATTATTCGAGGATTATCGTATCCTTATAATGAAATTTTACAGTTGCTCAATAAACACTACAACGGTTCTATGGTCATTCCACCGAACACCTATGAGAACGTACCGGAATTAATTCTAGTTAGAGCCATTCCATTAAATGTCGTTAAACCGCAAGGCTATTTAATGCTGCATTTGGATATGTACAATTTAAAGCGCTTTATTGATCGACTTGATCTAGGTGGTATGCAGAAGGTACTGATTATCGACGATGAGCAAAGAGTGGTGACCAGTAAAGACTACAAAGATATTGGCACGGTTTTGGATTCGACCTCCGAGCTGTATCCCTTCTGGGAGAACCCGGAGAAACGTGGCGAAATTAAGCTCGAAAACGAAAAGATCAACGTGTCTACGCTAAAGTCTACTTATAACAATTGGACTTACATTGCGATGACCCCCGTTAAAGAGCTAACCTATAGATCAGATAAAATTCGCAATATTATGTGGATGATTATGCTATGTTTAGGTGTGCTATGGTTTTTCATTGCCATTATCGGCACGCGGCAGCTATATAATCCGATTCAATTTTTAATCGGGAGATTTTCGCCTGAAGGCAAGAATGGGAAGGACGATGGACTTCAGGTACTCGATACGTTTATGAGCCGAATGCAGGATTTAAACAAGGATTTGGAATCTCAACTGCAGGAACATAGGCCTTATGTAAAGGAGAGTCGGTTGTTACAACTATTGTCTGGCGAAGCTTCAAATGGAGATATTCGTAAATTTGCTGAAGAAAATGAATTTTTGCTGAATGGGGATCGGTTTTGCGTGTGCATTATCGATATCGACCAGTATGCTGCTTTTCAGCAAATCTACAAAAATAAAGATCGCTCTTTAATGATGTATGCGCTGCGCAATATGATTGAAGAGTTGAGTGAACCGCTTTCACATGTATCCGTCATGCCGAAGCCGGGACAAATTGTGATCATTGCTTGTTTTATGGATAGTACAAAGAACATCGAACAAATGATGACCCAAATCAGTATGGGCATATTAGAGAATGTTCGCAACTATTTTGACTTCACAGTCTCGGTTGTGATCAGCAATGTCCGCAACGAATATACCAGTATACATGAATCTTATCGAGAAGCGCTCGATTTGTTAGAATATCGCTGGGTGATTGGCCCTAATCAAAATATAATGGCGAATAAGATGGAGCCGTCTTTAAAGCAATCGAGCAGGGAACTGGTAAAGTGGAGAGCAGCTGTAGTTAGGAGTATTGCGCAGGGGGATTTTGAAGGTGCGAGCGAACAGTTGGTAGAGATGGTCGAAGCGGTTCCGCGCTCATTGCAAAATTCAGAGACGATTCTCGGCTTGTTTGCCAACCTGATCGGCGAAATCGACAGCTATTTAAATGAGTTAGGCTATGAATTAAACGATATGTTCGAATATGACATGTTAGCTTACTTATATCAGCTGTCTTCGCTTGATGAAGTTCATCAGTGGATGAGTGATACTGTATTCCCCAAAGTTCAAAACCATTTGAACAATCATAGCTTATCTAAGCAAAAAAAGCTTATTCCGCAAGTGTTGCTCTATATCCAGAAGCATTACGAAAGTGATCTATCGTTGCAGATGCTTGCCGATCATTTCGACGTATCGCCGAGCATGTTAAGCAAGATGTTTAAGGAAGAAACGAATGGAAATTACTTGGACTATATTATCCAATTCCGGATGGACAAGGCAAAAGATTGGCTTATTCACACCGAACTTCCGATTAAAGAAATTACGGATCGCTTGCGTTACACATCCGTACAGAATTTCACACGAATATTCAAGCAAACCATTGGGTTCCCTCCAGGCAATTTTCGCAAAATGCACCGCGACAAAACCAGTGATAAAGAAGAAATGGATTAAGTAATATATAATCAAAGAATTCGGGTACAACAAAACCAGCTTATGCCGCTAAGGAGGGCATAAGCTAGTTTGCGTTTTCGGCAGTAATCTGCATCGTCAAAAAATGATAAAAGCCATTAAATCGTGAATGTGTATACAATGGACGCGTAAGAACATCAATCATGTTGTATAAAGGAGGAACTGAATCAGATGCTAATTGAAAGCGCTTTACGAAAAAAGAAATATCGATTTGAAATGAGGGTAATGAGTTTATTTCTCGCAATGATCATGATGACCGCCTCTATGTTTCCTTCCCCACCCATTCATGCCAATGATGCGGAGGAGACGATCAACGTTTATGTGAATGGCGAATTAGTGTCGTTCGCCGATGATGAGCAGCAGCCGGTATGGAGCGGCGGTGATGCTGTGCTTGTACCTCTAACAACAATTGCTGTCAAAGCAGGATGGATGATTGAGCCGATACAGGGTCCCAATCAGACAGAACAAGTCAACGTGTTTAACAACAGTGGGACATTCATTGAGGTTAAGGCAGACGAAGGCAGCATTGTCTTGAACGGGCAAGTTGTAGACGCAGAAATAAATCCGGTCGTTATGAATGGCGTCGTGATGGTTCCATTAAAGACAGTTGGTGAGCTATTGAACAGCCAATTCGTATGGGATGAGATTGATCGAGCCGCCTATCTATTAACGCCGCTTTTCCCAACCTATTTGAATCGATGGGCAATTGTGCCTGAATCGACGACTCAAGCACTGACTATCGATGGCAGGTTGGATGAGCCGCTATGGGGGAATTCAGCGAGTCTCGACAAGTTTACGATGATGAATTCGCACGCTCCTGCATGGCCACAGCCCGAGGTGAAGATTACCTATGATCAAGACAACATGTATATTGGGGTACGAACGTTGCATCCGCAGGATGAAGACCTAACATCGCAGCGTGGGATACATATTATGTTGTCTCCAGCCAATTCGAGTGAAACCTACTTTAATATTCCAATCGTTACGCAGAACGGCAATATTAACGTTGCTCCTAATTGGGGGCCGGGGCTGATCGAATTGACTGATTTTACAACGGAGACTTATAAAATGAGTGCTGCCGGTCCGTCGGATCCGGTTGAGTGGACGACTGAAATTGCAGTTCCGCTTGATACGCTTCAAGCAGACGGTCACGTGTCGGATGAAGAATGGAAGCTTAACGTTGTAACCTATAAGGTGATTGACAATCATCCGATTTTTCATACATGGTATCCTGTGTTTCGGTCCTTTTATATGGATCAAGGAACGAGTGCGGATCGGCCGGTTCCGAACTACTCCATTCGTGCAGACATCGTTCATGAAGGTCGAATGGGACGATTGTTTTTTGACAGCCTGCCCCAATCACTTATAGCAAACACAACGATAGAGAATATAACGCCTTGGGAGCCGGAGCAGTTGACTATGGAATACAAAAGCGTGACGGAGAAAGGTTTTTCGCTGCTAGCGCCAGAGATTAATCCGGAAACAAGCGAGCTGCAATTAACATGGAAATCCCCTTCAGGCATACGTACAATTCTGGAAAATGTATCTTTTTCCAAGGTGGGTGAACGTGTAGTTGTCACATTCCAGCATCCGATTGCTGATGAGCCAGGTGCGTACGAATTAGAGCTTGCACTTATGCAGCCTGGAAGCACGACAGCTGAGTGGACGGTCTTAGCCATTGACGGGCAAGAGATGATTGCAGCGGGAGTGCGTTCATTTGCCCATCAAGTTGTGACACCAGAGGTAACGAAAGCTCATGTTGAGCTTAGTCCAGCATCTGCGGCTGAACCATTGGTGAGTCTTATACCGGAGAAGGTTGGGTTTATTTGGCTAGGCGATCCTTCTAGGCCGGAGATGGATCCTAATAATTTATTCTCATGGAATGTAAATAATCCGGATGTTCTTGTGTCGCTGGTGAGCGGCCTTACGTTTCCGAATGCTGCTTATCCGGAGACTGAGGTTTTATCTGTGAAAAACCGTAAAGGAGAAACCGTTGACTACCCATACTTTGAACAAGAGGGTAAACGGTACTTTATTAGTGCCCATCTATGGTATAAGCAACGGTTACATGCGATCACGCAAACGAAAGCCAAAGCAAGCTCCGATCCGAGTACGGCAGCGCGGATGCTTTATCGATTTGCTCAAGTGTATGAAGGATATGTGCCTTCGAATGACTACCTCTGGCGGCAATATCCAATCGATCCGAATAGCGGAGCGCCAAATGCTTATTGGGGCGGAGTGTGGTCCAGATGGTTTTATAACGATTTACCATCGATTCAAAGTTTGCTTGAAGCTTTTGAAATGTTGAAGAAGACGGATGTTTTCGAGCAACTAAGCGCCGAGGCCGGTGAAAATGTGGAGCGTAGAATTGTGGAAAATATGTTTAAAGCATCCGCAGACTTTATTCGTTCCTATGCCATTTTCAATGGGAATATGGATCCTCAGATATGGTCTGGATACCTTGCGATAGCAAAGGCTATCGACGAGCCGGATTATGTGCATGAAGCCGTATCTCTGATGAAGGAATATTTAAGCCGGACGTACTTGTCCGATGGCTTTTTTATGGAAGTAACGACCTCCTACCATGATCAAAGCACGAATGGGCTTATTCAATCTTCGACGAAGTTGCAAGACTGGGTAGATCCTGAAGGGTATATATCACCACGGACTGGAACTAGGCTCGATGGCTTGGATCTTGCCGAGGGATATCCTATGTTACAAAAAGCAAAGGACATATCACAAATGCTCGTTTACCCTAATGGATCAGTATTCCCTCTGAATGACACATGGGCATTCGAGAAAAAAAATCGCCTCGAAACAGGCTCCTTGCTGCTGCCCGCATCAGGAATTTCCAGAATTTCACGTAATAGTGGAGATAGAGAAGCACAACTATACATGACCTTCTCACCCAAGTACGGACATAATCATCTTGATCCGCTTAATCTAGGTTTATTCGCGAATGGTCTGGAGTTGTTGCCGGATATTGGCTACACCAGTACGCTATATCGCTATCCATCGGTATCGACCCTCGGTCATAATACGGTTGTTGTAGACAGTTCAGATATGGATGTGCAAACCAGTCGCGATGGCGGCAGTCTCGAATTGTTCGCGCCGATCGGTCCCACGATGCAGGTGATGAGAGCGCGTCAAGAAAATGCTTATCCCGGTGTGGAGCAATACAGTCGTGAGCCATGGTATATCGGCTTTCCACTTGGTGATGGCAGTGACGGTTATGTCGTAGACGTATTCCGAATTGCAGGTGGAAGCCGTCATGAATATACACTGCAAGGAGACGCTAACTACGATACTACCTTGGAAACCGATCTTCCTTTAACGGACTATGGTCCGAATTTGTTAGCTCCCGGATCAACCTGGGTGGAAGCGACAAGACAAGCAGAGAAAGGTTCGGCAAGTGAGGATCAATATCCTGGCTATATTTATATGAAGGATATACAGAGTGCCCCTGTAGTGGACGGCCAGTATGAGCTGGATTTCGTGACAAGAGACAATAATCAATTAAAAGGAAAGCTGAAGGTTCGAGGTTTTGCGGGTGAAGGAGATAATGAACTGCTTATCGGTAACTATCCATCACTTAAGATGACCAGGTTAAATAGCAAAGCGCTGGACACGAATGAGGAAGCTATTCAATACACGATGCCGAAATTTGTTGTACGCAGAGAAGGCGCGAATTTGAAAAGCACATTTACAACCGTATTGGAACCTTATTCGGGACAATCGGGAACGATTATTGAGCAAGCGAAAGTATTGAACGCAGATGCTTCGGAAACGGGCAATGTGGCGCTTGAAGTCACTTATGGCAATATAACGGATCTTATTTTTAGTTCCAACAATCCCGATGAGCCTTTCGTGGTTGGAGACGTTAAGCTTCAAGGGAAGATGGGCTTTATCCGCATGGAAGACGGCATCGTACAGTCGATGACGCTTGTTGGCGGAACATTGCTCAAGAAAGGGTATTATGAGGTGACGGATACCGGCGCGGCTACGGGCAAAATTACAGATGTACTCCGGGTTGCAGATGGGCATGTCGACAACGCATTTGTTACCGATACTGTAGTTTCACAAGAAAATATCGGGAAATACATGATTGTTACGCACCCGGATGAAACGTCGCATGGCTATAAAATTAAGGATATTGCAACTACAGCAGGCAGCTCAATCCTTATTCTCGACGATATGGATCCAGGTTTCCGCATCGGGGCGGATGGAAGTTCGCGGATGACATCCTATCCGATGAAGCAATGGATGGGGGACCATCGGTTTGTCATTGATAACATTGCTACAGACATCCAGGCTGGCAAGCTGTCTGTCGTACCGGAACGCTCGAATATCGCTGTTGGTGAACGTGCATCATTATCCGTGTCTGTTCTTCAGGGTGATGGCACACCGATCGATTTAGCTCAAGTAGAAAGTGTTGAGTATGAAAGTAGTGATTCTAGCATCGCGACGGTTGAAGTTGAAGTCGATGGTACGATTCGTGTCGCTGCACTTTCACCAGGTATGGCGATGATCACGGTTACTGCGATTTTGAATGGAATTGAAATGAAACAGACAGTAGCCATTTCTGTCATGGGAACGACGCAGCCGATACGAATAGGGACGATAGAATTTACAGATTTGGTTGACAATGCCGTTACCGATTTGAACGGCATGTCTCAAATTCGCATTAAGGCTCAAGTAGATAATAGTTCGGCAAGTGATCAGTCAATTCTATTGATCGTTGCTTTAAGTGATGTGAACGGAAATGTATTACGGGTGGCAGAGGTGAATAAGGTGATTGCGACAGGAATGTCGGAAACGATTAGGGCAGATTTGGATGTTAGTGATCAAACAGCAGGATCATTTCTGAAAATATTGTTTTGGAACAGCAAAGAGGGGATGCAGCCTTATTCCTCAGAGATGCAATTTCCGAACGGAACGGGAGGTAATTAAATATGCAATGGAAATTCCGGCCTATTGGTACGGCTGCCGTATTGGCAATTCTATGTGTCATACTTAGTCTCACTCATCTAGATCGTACAGAGGCGGCTTCAACGCCATTGGAATATGATTTTTCGAAGATCGGTCTGATGTACTCTAATGGAGTAGATCAACAACCGACAAGTCACTCCCATCATCTAAGACTGATTGGTGATCAGAAGACGGTCAGTCCTGTGGTATACGGGACTGCCTTCATATCACGAATATACAGCACGTTAAACGCACCTGTCCGTTCCTTTCAATTTGATGTCCCAGAGAACGGCTTGTATACGATTTCCCTGAAAGGGGCGCTGTCGATAGACGGCGGTTATGCTGATATTTTTTTGGATACGGATGAGCAGCAGGATGGCGGAATTAAAATTATATCAGACTTTGACTTCCACAAACATCCCGAGGATTCTAGTTATCGCACGATTGAATCGGCGGATAAGCATATTTTGTCAGAAGGCTCCCATACGATTACATTCAAAGTAAAAGGGAAATCGGTTGGCGACGGAGCGATACACATGCTGCCTAATATGCTGATCCTGACTCCGGTCGAGGAATCTCCCGAGACGCTCGAATTGAATTTCAAGGATTTATCATTGACCGATCCGACCACGGGCTGGTATTTGACGAAGTTAAACCCAGGCGACTATCCTCGTGTTGCGATTAAGTCTTATGGAATTGAGCTAGGTTCTTCGACACGTGTACCGCTTCGTTCCTTTAGCTTCGTCATCGAGCAAGCGGGACTATACGAAATTGATTTTACAGGTAATTTAATTTCTGGATCTGCCGGTATGGCTGACATTTATTTGGATACCGACATCAATGAAGCCGGCGGAACGAAGGTGGTGGATAGTTTCGATTTTGCTGAAGTGGATTACGGGCCGCTGAAAACGGTCGCCTCCCCAAAGGCTGTCTATTTATCCGAGGGGCTTCATAAGTTCACGTTCAAGCTGCTTCGTGATGGAGCTGGAACTACGGTAGGCTACATTTATCCTCATTCGTTCTTGCTGACCAAGCTGGAAAATTCAGTTTCACCGGCAGTTGTTGCTTTTGATACTGCTCAGCCACAAGATGTTGTTTTTGCTTTAGATACGCATGCAGATGCGATTCTGCTTGGAATTAGGAATGGCTCGGAATTGCTGCAAGGCGATATCGACTATTCGATCGATAACGGCATCGTAACGGTGAAAAAAGAGTATTTGCTAAACCAAGCACAAGGAGAACTGCTGCTTACCTTTGATTTTACTAATAAAAATGATCCGTTCGCTCAGATTGATATTATCGATTCGACACCGACTGCTGAGCCGAACATCGTTTATTTCAACAAAAATGAGACGGTTCAATCGGATATTGCTATTCAAATAAAGTCGAATGGATATACCTTTCAGCGCATTCGCCAAGGAACGAAGTCGCTCATTAGGGATAGGGATTATACCGTCTCATCCCATGAGATCGTGTTGAATAAAGATTATTTGCGGACGTTAGACGTAGGTACTGTACAATTGAATCTTGATTTTATTGGCATCAATGGACCTGTGATTGAAGTCATCATTACAGATACCAGCTCCAAAATTAGTCCGGAACGAGTCGGTTTTGCGAAAGGGAGTTTTATGCAGTCGGATATTTCCATTACGCTCCACCCTAATGGGGCTGCGGAACTAACCGACATCGTTAACGGAAACCAAGCATTAGTGCGAGACGTTGATTATTCCCAATCCGGCAATAACATCTTGCTGAAAAAGCAATATGTATCAGCTCTTGCTGCAGGTACCGCGAGGTTGACCTTTGTAATGAGCGATGGCAGCAGACCTGCACTGCTCGTATACATTGTAGATGCTGAACCGGCCGTTGCAGAGATAACCGCATTATCAGCAGAGGCGGTTGCGGATACCGTTACAGTCGAGGGGACGATCGATTCGGGGGCAAATCAGCAAATTACAATGACTGTTCACGATCCGAACGGGCAGATGGATTTTATCGGTCAAACCGTTAGTGGAGAGAACGGGCAGTTTCTTTTCTCCTATACGAAAAGCAGACATATCCAAGGGACATACATTGTCGTCGTCGGAGGAGAGCAGGTGGCATATCCTAGTGAAACGACTTTCACTTACTCGTACGAGATTCCGATGACCACAACGATGATGCTCGACTTGCTCGATGAGTATCGGGGAGAAATTTATTCGGAGGCGACTTATTATCTATTAAAGCTTCATTTAGTAGTAATAGGGCATTATGAGCAACAGGGAGAAGCAGGCAAAGTGGTTAAGCATATGGAAGCCTTTAAGCTGCTGCTTGGTCAACTGAACACTCACCAAATCATTTCCGAGCAGGCGTATAACGCCATGACGACAGCAACGGATACTTTAATTGGACAATGGCGGTAAGCAGGCAGAGATTAGCTGGCTGCTAGATAGGTAACTGACTATACGGCGGAAGAAGCAGTTGCTCAGCTGATTGTTCTTTTCTTGAATAGACTAATCTTTGTTTGATACGATGCGATCTTCCGCTGAAATTGCTGTAAAAAGTCGAAATTCAAAAAAGATAATTGTGTGATAAAAAGCGATATGGGAGTATGGAACTATCGACAGCATGTGTTGGCAGCGGAGAGGATAATCCAAATATGGAGGGGATATTTTTGAACGCAGTTAAAAAGGGATGGATCATCCTACTCGCATTAACGTTCGTATTGGCCGCATGTTCATCTAACGGTACGGATACGCCGAAAGCGACGAACAGCAGTACCGAAAGTCCGAGTGATAGCGGTTCCAAAGCGAGTGCTGAGCCAACGGAGCCAGCTAAAAAAGAAAAAATCAAATTAAATTGGTTCGTGCAGTCACAGCCGAATACAAACCTGCCTGATGGTGATTTAGATTTCGTTAAGAAAGTAATTGAAGAGAAATTCAATGTTGAATTGAAGCTGGACTATATGATTGCCGGTCAAGATTACATTAACAAAATAAATTTACTGCTCGCATCGACGCCGCCGGATATGTGGCGTGATGGAACGCCAGACGGTGGTAACCAATATGCAGTAGACGGACTACTGGCTGATCTGACTCCGTTTATTTCGCCGGAAACGATGCCGAATTACTTTAAATACTGGATAACCGAGAAGGAGCTTGCGTCGTATCAGGTTCAAAATCAATTTGCGAGAGCAGCAGTTCCCTTTGGCCGCAATATATACCGGGCTTATTATGTCCGAGAAGATTGGTTGAAAAATCTAGGATTAGATCTCCCGACCAATTATGACGAATATTTAAATGTATTGCGTAAATTTCGCAACGAGGATCCGGATCGTAATGGAACGAAGGATACGTACGGCTTCACGTCGGCGGGCGGTGGCACTAGTGTAGGATTGGAATGGCCTGAATATATAAAGCACGGGCTGACCTTCCCTCGAAAGATCGAAGATAATCGCTACGTCGATATGCAGACCGATGAGAAAATAGAGCTTGTATTCGATGATATTTCGAAAGTGATTGCGGAAGATTTGATTGATCCTGACTGGTTCTTGAATAAAAATCCGCAGCATATCGAAAAGGCGATCCAAGGTAAAGTGGGAATCGTTCTAGGGTCTAGAGCAGACTTTGCTTTTGATAGCAATCCACAAAGTATTCAAGTACGTACACAACAATTATTCCCGGAAGCTAACTGGGTGCCGATGAATATATTCCCGGATACGTCAGTGGCAGTGAAACCAGGGCCGGGTCAGCCGTTTCTATTCGCTAAGCAGGTAGCCGATAAGGATCCGGAAAAAGTGAAGCGTTCGGTGGAAATTTTAGATTGGCTTGCTGGTGAAGAAGGATACTTACTAACTCATTACGGTATCGAAGGTAAGCATTATATGAAAGAAGGCAACACGATTAAGCTGGATATGGACGCATTCACGAATGATGTAGTGAAACAAGGAGATTTCTTAAGAATATGGCAATTCTTTGTTAACTTTGAAGCGCCGCAAGTGTTTGATTTAACTGTTATTGATCCGCGTCAGACAGATCGTGACCGGGAGATTTTACAATTTTTCGATACGGTTAAGCTAGAAGAAAATGAAGGCGTATACTATGTACCGCCAGCAGAATTTGATTTGGCTGGCTTCCGCAAACGTCAAGGAGAGCTTCAAACGAAAGCGATTCTTGAAGATAAATCGGGCAAAAACTGGCCGGCATATCGTGAAGAATTAATGACGAAGTATAAAGGAAATGAGCTATTCGAAGCATACAACGAAACGCTGCGTGCCGCAGGGATAATTAAATAGTTTGCATTACCCAAGGAAAGGAGTGAACCCATTCCTTCCTTGGGTTCCGATTGAATGAAGGAGTGGAAAGCTATGAGTAACGCAATATCGGGAGAGCTAGCAAACATTCCAAACGGCCCCGTTAAGCCGAAAAGACGGCTTGCTTTGCGCAGCTTTTATCGCAATCGCTGGTTTTATATTATGATGACTCCTGGCCTCATTTACTATCTTATATTCAACTATTTGCCTATGGGCGGCTTGCTCATTGCGTTTCAAGACTACAATCTAATGAAAGGAATTTGGGGGAGCCCTTGGGTAGGGTTTGATAATTTCCGAGTTATCTTTAATTCTCCGGATTTCTACATTATTTTGAAAAACACATTAATTATTAGTGTATACCGTGTTGTGTTCGGAATGCTTACCGATGTTGGATTAGCATTAATACTGAATGAAATTCGTTCGCAATGGTTCAAAAGAACGGTACAAACGATCACATACGGCCCTTATTTCCTGTCATGGGTCATTGTTTATGGATTAGTCTTTTCCTTTCTAGCTCCTGAAGCTGGCCTAATCAGCACTTGGTTCAAGGATATGGGATGGGGCGCACTGAACTTGTTGACAGATAAGGAATTTTTCAGACCGCTTCTCATTGCCACTGATATTTGGAAAAGTACGGGCTACGGCGCCATTATATATTTGGCGGCACTGGCGACGATCAATCAAGAGCTATACGAGGCAGCTGTTGTGGATGGCGCCGGCCGTTGGAAGCAGCTTTACCACATCACGTTACCGGGTATTCGAGACGTATTTATTTTACTCATGATTTTGCGAATGGGTCATATATTAGATGCTGGTTTTGATCAAGTCTATATTTTCTTGAATGCGCGTGTTTTTGAAACGGGGGATATTATCGACACCTGGGTATTCCGCCGCGGCTTGGAACAGCTTGATTTCAGTGTAGCTGCAGCGACGGGTTTATTTAAGTCTCTTATTGGCTTGATTCTTATTCTTACAGTGAATCGGATAGCTAAACGAATGAATGGATCAGGTATATGGTAGAAAGGAGTGCGGGCGATGTCAATTGTGCTGCATACTTCAAAATCGGATAAAGTGGTGGACGGTGTTTTATATGTATTTTTAACACTGTTCTCGATAGCGACTCTATTTCCACTCTATTATGTGTTTATTGTGTCGATCACACCGTTTTCCGAAGTGTTGCGAAATGGCGGTTTTATTATATGGCCAAGTGAGTTTACATTTACAGCTTATAAGGAAATATTTTCGAGTAGAACGATTCCGGATGCATTAAAGATTACGGTGTTCATCACCGTCATTGGCACGTTTCTAAATCTCGCGGTCACCTCCCTGTTAGCTTATCCGATGTCAAAAAGTCATATCCCCGGCCGCAATTTCATTTTATTGGCTCTGGTGTTCACGATGTTATTCAGCGGAGGATTAATTCCTACTTATTTAGTCATTCGTGGAATCGGTTTGTACAATACAGTGTGGGCTATGATTATTCCAGGTATGGTTTCCACCTTCAATTTATTAATAATGAAAACGTACTTTCAAAATCTGCCCAGCGAATTGGAGGATGCAGCCAAAGTAGATGGCTGTGGAGATCTCGCGACGTTGTTTCGCATCATTCTTCCGCTGTCGATGCCTATTATGGCTACGTTAGGTTTATTCTATGGCGTTACCCATTGGAATGAATATTTCAAAGGCATTATGTATATTACGGATCGATCATTGGTTCCGATTCAAGTGGTTCTGCGGAATATGATTCAATCGGCGAATGTGAGTCAGGAATTAGCGACCACGAATACGCTGGAGCTTGCTCAATTGCCTCCAGAAACGGTGAAAATGGCTACGGTTGTGGTGGCTACGCTGCCGATCCTAATCGTATATCCATTCTTGCAAAAGTATTTCATTAAAGGAATGATGATTGGCGCAATTAAAGGATAGAAAAAAATGCGATTATAACTATTTTAGGAGGAAAAAAAATGAACAAAGTTCGCACAGCTGTCGTTGGATTGAATATGGGGCTTCTCCACGCCCATGCATACAAATTATCCGAAAAGTCGGATCTTCGCTGGGTCGTTGATTTAGATGAAACAAAAGCAAGTCAGGTAGCCGCAGAGCTTGGATGCAAGCATACGTCAGATTGGAAGGCGATACTTGACGATGTTGATGCGATCAGCTTTGCGACGCCGCATCACATGCACGCTCCAATGGCGCTTGAGGCGATTGCTGCTGGAAAACATGTGCTTTTGGAAAAACCGCTTGCCAATAGCGAGGAAGATTGTCTGAAGATCATCCAGGCAGCTGAGGAGAAAAACGTTACACTTATGCTTGCTTATATTGTCCGGTTTCGGGCATCGGTGCAACGATTGAAAAAAGCGCTGGATGAAGAGGAATACGGTAAGCCATTCAATGCACAATGTTGGATTCAAGGCTATATGGCTCCGAATCCCGGCAGTTGGTTCTCACAAAAGGATAAGCTTGGCGGCGGGGTTCTGTTCAGCCATGGCTGTCACTATATCGACCTATTAATATGGCTGCTGGGAGATCCAGTTTCGGTGGCGGGGCTTGGTACGCGGCTCGGAACCGAGTGGATGGAAGGCGAAGGAACGCATCACGGTATTCTCCAATTCAAAAGCGGGGCACTAGCTCATCTTTTCACAAGCTGGGCTACAAAATACAAAAGCCCGCCAGCACTTCTCCACGTACATACAACGGGGGGCTGCTTTATTCTAGGCGACGATAAGCTAGAGGTCGTTACCCCAGAAGGGCGTATAACGTTGTATGAACCGCCACAATCGAAAGTGGCAAATAGCAGCGCTCTGGGCGAGGTCGAGCATTTTCTCGATAGTATCCAAACGGGCCAGCGTCCGATGACAGATGGATATGAAGGAATGAAGTCTCACCGCGCTATCTGGGCCATGTATGAACATCAAGGAACTCCTATTTCTTGGGAAGGGAGACAAGATTAATGTTGAAGGTCGGACTTATCGGTTGTGGGTTGATGGGGGCGCTTCATGCGCGCACATTAAAAACATTTCCCGACGTTACAGTTGCTGCGCTTTATAATCGTTCGCGGGATAAGGCAGAGAAATTAGCGGAAGAAGTAGGGGGGGCGGTATACGATTCATACGAAGAGCTACTGGCACAAGATCTCGATGCCGTCTATATATCTACGCCTGATCATTTGCACGTGGAATACGCAGAAGCTGTACTCGATTCCGGCAAACATTTGTTTCTGGAGAAAGCAATCGCAACCTCATTAGCAGATGGCGCCAAAATCGTGGCGGCTGGTCAGCGGCATCCCGAGCTGAAGGCAATGGTCGGTTACCCGATTCGATTCGATCCGGCTAATCGCAAGCTGAAAGCGATTTTATCACAACCGAATGCGGGGAAGCCTTTGCAAGCTTGGTCGCTCAGGACTCATTTTCTCGATCCACAGCAGACGATTTATGATAAATATCGGGATGAGCATTATGAAATCCCATCCTGGTATTTCGAAGGGGAGCATGCTGTCGGCCCGATCTATTCGCATGGTTCGCATGATTATGATCTGCTTACCTGGCTGTGTGGGGAAGTGGAAAGCGTATTTGCTTATGGAGGTACGTATTTGTTCCCGCAAGATTCGATTGCGGATGGATTTACAGTTTCGCTTCGTTTCCGCAATGGAGGCATTGCGCAAGTGTCTACGCCATGGATTACACGGGTGGAGTACGACATGATTGGAGTAGCCACTGAAAAGCTCACTGTTGTCAACAATAATGGTGAAGTCAGGTATAAGGACGACAGCGGGCCGGAAGAACGGACAACGATCCAACATAACGACATGTGGGAACGTATGCATCGTCACTTTATTGATTGTGTGAAGAATGATACAGCACCGCTAGTTTCGCTGAAGGATGGTTTGCGCGCGATCGCTGTCTCAGAAGCAGCTTACCGTTCGCTCAAGGAACGTCGCGAAGTGTATGTAGAGCAAGTGTGAATTCGACTGAGGAGCATGGGGGATTCGTATCCCTCAGTACTAGGAAGAGGGGTTCAAATGATGAATTCTACTATTAAATTAGGCTGTATGACATTGCCATATGCGAAATATTCATTCGAAAGAGCGCTTGAAGGAATTGCTGCTGCGGGATTCCGTTATGTTTCGATCGGTTTACCTCATGAGGGAAAGCCGGTCTTTAGCGATGGGGTAGCTGGAGAAGCTGCAAAAATTATGCGTTTGCTTGAGAGATATGAATTGAAGCCTGTTACGCTCGTCAGCAGCGACGCTTTTGCTCCATCTCAGCCGATCGAGCGAACGCTGCAAAGATTGGATTTTGCCCAAGAGCTTGGCGTAAAGGAGCTGTTGTCGCTCGGAACGACCAGCTACCGTAAATTTCCCACTGAGCCTATTTCTGCAGAAGAAATGGAAGTGTTAAATGCTGCTTTTGCGGAGAAGTATCGATTGGTCGGAGAGGAAGCCGGCAAACGGGGCTTGGTCGTGACGATTAAGCCTCACACTGGCAATACAGCTACGGCTGCCGTTATAACGGAAACGCTGCAACGAATCGGCTCCCCGCATATATGTGCTTCCTACGATCCGGGTAATGTAAGGTTTTATGAAGGAATTGATCCTGCAGATGATCTTCCTCTCATCGCACCGGAGCTCGTCTCTTTCGTAGCTAAAGATCACCGCGGTGCTCGCGCCGAGCCTAATTTCCCAGTTCCTGGTGAAGGTGACGTTAATTTTAGCTCGATGTTTGCTGCGATGAAGGCTACCGGATTTACTGGAAGCGTCGTTGTCGAGCGACTCGACGATAGAGGCGAACCGATTACTATCGAAGAACTGGATCAAAAGGTTGTGAGGGCAAGAGAGAATTTACAGCGTCTACTAGTTTCCGCCGGTTTTGACTTGGAACACTAATAGTTGAATCAAATGAGAGGCCAGTTTTTGGGTGAATCCGATTGCTGGTCTTTTCATCCTTTTTATTTAAATGAAACAATTTACAATTTATGGATTTTGAGCTATCATTCATTTTATAAAGCATTAGTTTTAATAGATGAAACATTGGATTCGCGAGTCTTGTTCAATAAATAGGTAGAACATTCTTGGGTAGCCGTAATAAGGAGGGTTGGGAATGGCTGGAAATCGAGAAAAATGGTTGGAATTAGATACACCCGCTGTATTGATCGATCTAGATATACTGGATCGTAATTTACGGTATACGGCTGAATTGGCGCACAAGGCAGGTGTGAAACTGCGGCCGCATTTCAAAACACATAAGAACATTTGGATTGCTCAGGAGCAGATCCGTTATGGCGCTTGCGGGATAACGGTCGCCAAGCTTGGCGAGGCTGAAGTGCTGGTTGATGCAGGGATACATGATATCCTTATTGCTTTTCCCATTATTGGCCAAACCAAACTGGTTCGATTAGCTAAGCTTATGAAACAAGCGAACATAATCGTAAGCCTTGACAGCGTGCAGGCTGCCAAGGGGCTTTCTGAATTAAGTATCTCTATAGGACAGAAAGTCAAGCTGTATATCGATGTCAATACAGGATTAAACCGTTGTGGGAGAGAACCTGGCGAAGAAACAGCTGCACTCGTTAAGGAGATCGCTCAGCTTCCCGGCGTGCAGATCATGGGATTGATGACGCATGGCGGCTTTGCCTACGGAAAGAACTCACCAGAGGATCTTCTAGCCGCCGCACAAACGGAAGCAGATGGGCTTATTGAGACCAAACGACTGCTCGAGCAAGCCGGGATTGCAATCCCGGAAGTCAGCGTTGGCTCTACACCCACTTCCAAGTTTATTGAAAACATTAAAGGTGTAACCGAGATTCGCCCAGGTGCCTATGTATACGGGGATGGCTCCCAGCTTTCCATTGGAATTATTACCACGGATGAGTGCGCTATGCACATTATGGCTACGGTCGTTAGCGTACCTCGCATGGGAGCAGCCATTATTGATGCGGGTTCAAAAACATTTAGCAGTGACACCAATTCGTTCCGTATTGGATATGGAACCTTGCGTGATCACCCTGAGGTTTACGTGGAACGTTTAAGTGAAGAGCATGGCATTCTCCATTTACCAGAAGGCATTTCCTATGAAATTGGCGATAAATTGACTTTTCTGCCCAACCACTGTTGCACGGTTTCTAATCTGCACAATGGGCTTCAAGGCATTCGCGGAGATTCATTGGAACGTACTTTAAAAGTCGATGCCCGCGGGAAAATTCGCTAGAAAACTACATATTGAAGGGATGGATCTATTTGGTCGAAATCGACGTTATCGCATATGCTCCCGTCAAGCGAGGCGAAAGCCAGACCACTATAAGGAGAGTCCTGAGACATGAATCGTGAACAAATAACAATAGCGATCCAGCAATGGGTCAAAACACATAGAACCGAAGCGATTGAGCTTGCCAGAAGCCTGGTGCAAATAAATAGCGTTAATCACCCCCCTACAGGCAATGAAGCGGAATACCAGCGTTTTTTTGCAGATTGGATGGTTTCGGAAGCTGCCGAGGTAGACATCTATGAACTTTCTGAGGTGCCAGGCTTACAGGAGCATCCAGCTTATATGGCTTCTCGCCAATATGATAACAGACCCAATGTCGTCGGACGTTTTTTCGGCGCAAATACAGGACCATCGTTACTATTTTCGGGCCATGCTGATACCGTCTATGAAGGTAATGAGCCATGGACATACCCGCCGTTCTCAGGACAGACTGCAGATGGTAAAATGTATGGCCGCGGTGCTTACGACATGAAAGGCGGGATGGCTGCCGCATTAATGGCTGTCAAATGTCTGAAAAATCTTAGCATTCCCATTGCAGGCAATGTATATATTGAGAGTGTTGTGGACGAGGAGCATGGCGGAGCAAATGGCACGCTTGCCGGTCGACTGCGAGGGCCAAATCCAGACATGGCCATTATTCCAGAACCGTCAAATATGAAGCTTTACCCCGCTCATCTTGGTGGTGGGATTTGGAAAGCAACCTTTATAGGCAAGAGCGGAATTGGGTTCGCAGGGGAGGAGCTCATAAGCGCACTTGAGGCTACTGTCGAATTTGCCAACCTGTTGAAAACTTACGATAGACATCGGAAGGAACATCTTGCGGTCCCTGCCTGGTGGCAGGACAGTCGGAAGGCAGAGGTCACCCTGCTCACTATTTTTTCAGGAGATGTGACTCGCGAGCTGCAGGAGAAACTGCCTGCCAGCGGTGAACTGAATTTTTGGATCGAAGGCTATCCCGGCATGACTGGTGAAGAAATTATCAACGATCTATGGAATTTTTATGATGCTCAATTATCCAAATACCCTCATCTGCAAAAATGTAAACCGCTGATTCGCCCATTAATTCGTTATTTGTCTGCTAGCGAAATGAAGCTGGATGCGAAAGGTACTACATTCATACGAACAGTGGCTGAAAGCTGTGAAAAGGTGCTCGATTTCTCACCAGCTTCTCCGGTAGGTTCACCGTTTGCATGCGACGGCTTTATGTTTAATTTATACAGCCATACACCCGCGCTGGTACTCGGGCCTTGCGGTGGAAACGCACATGCAGCCGATGAATTTCTCGATTTAAATTCCTATGAACAGCTTATTCAATGGTACGCACAGATCATTGTCGATTGGTGCGGTGTTCTTGAAGTGGAAGGGGAACTACTATGAAGCTTGCCTTAGTGGTATTTCAAATCGGACAGTGATTTATGGTACATCTCAACCGCACATCGTAAATCAGATATGGAAGAAACCTTGCAAGCTATAGATCGCGTATTGGTTCAATTATAATGACAAGGAAAGGATGAGTTGTTAGCGCATGAGATTAAACAATAAAATAGCCCTAATCACAGGAGGCTCGCAAGGCATCGGAAGAGCGATAGCCGTCCGTTTTGCTGCAGAAGGCGCTAAAGTTGCTATCTCTGGACGTGGTCTTGAAGCTCTTAAAGAAACAGCTGCTTATATTACAGAGCAAGGTGGCCAAGTCCTTATTTTTGAGGGAGATGTCCAGTATAAGGATCAAGTCAATCAGATGGTAGACAGCGTGATTAACCAGTGGGGACGGATTGATATCCTTGTCAATAATGCGGGTGTAAACCACACTGCGGCTTTTCTTGAAATTACGGAGGAAGATTGGGATTGGCATATGAACATCAATCTCAAAGGTACCTTTCTTGTCTCCCAGCGGGTATCTTTGGAGATGGTGAAGCAGAATCAAGGTGGATCCATTATCCAAATGTCGAGTGTCAACGGTCTTGCCGCCGAAGCCGATCAAGCGCATTATAATACCACTAAAGGCGGAATCAACCTTCTGGCCATGTCGATGGCATTGGAGCTAGCGCATTATAACATTCGGGTGAATGCCCTTTGCCCTGGGTTTATAGAAACGCGTCTAACCAAGCCGCTTATTGATAATCCGCCAGCTATAACCAGCTACTTACAAACCATCCCGATGAAGCGTGTTGGACAGCCCGAAGATATCTCCGCAGCTGCTTTGTTTATGGCAAGTGATGAATCCAGCTATATGACGGGACATTGTATGGTAGTTGACGGAGGTCAGATCATCAAGCTTTCGTAACCTCCTACTCCGAGACGATTAATACCTGACCAAGCTGGTCAGCAAATATGGGGATACGGTATTGAAGCGTTCCGGTTATAAATACAGGAAAGAATAGGAGGCTAACATGAGGAAAGTAGCTGTTATTGGTGGCGGAGCCATTGGTGTCGGCCATCTGGAGGCCTTACAATCTATCGAAGGGTTGACCGCATGTGCCATTGTAGAATTTAATCCCTTGAGAGGACAAGAGTTGGCTGATCGTTTTGGCATTCGTGCTTATGTGCTGGAAGACGACATGTATGGGCAAGAGCGCCCGGATATTATAATTATCGCACTTCCACACGATCTGCACAGGCCATCTGCGATTCGTGCTGCTAACCAGGGCTGCCACATCCTTCTAGAGAAGCCTATGGCTCTCAACGTTCAAGAATGCGACGACATTATGGCAGCGGTTGCACGAAACGGAGTACGCTTGATGGTGGGACATACGCAGCAGTATTTACCCGAGAATCGTAAAGCCCGCGAGATCATCGCTGGCGGAGAGCTCGGTGAACTGATTATGATTCATGATGTCCGCCATGCGGATTATTTCCATCCTGACCGTCCAGCATGGTTTTTAGTAAAAGAGGCATCAGGGGGAGGCATTATTGCCAATCTAGGCTCTCATTCCATCGATAAAATCCAGTGGTTATCAGGCAGTCCCATCGCTAAGGTGAAAGCTTCATTAAGCTTTCATGGCAACCGCGGAAATGTGGAGGGAAGCGGAATGTTATTTCTTGAGACCGCCAGCGGTATCCCTGCTTGCATCACACAGTCTGGCTATCCGGGAGTTTCAAGGAACGAGACAGAACTTATTTTTACGAAAGGCATGCTAAAGATTCAAACAGGTGTTGGCGTGTTTATTTCACGCAATCGTAAATATGAGTTGGTTCCAAGTGAACCTACTGCTTCGCCTCTTCTACTTCAGTTACATGACTTGCTCCATAGCATCCAAGAGGGGAAGGACCCAGAGTGCTCAGGGCATTACTCACGTTCGGTTGTATCGGTGTTGGATAGCGCTTATTTATCCCATGAAACAGGGGTAGAGCAGATAGTAGCACAGTAGATAGATCATAGCAGTTGATATTCGTTGTTAAAAAGTAGCAATAAACCGATAAGGCCGCCGATTACTTCGGTGGCCTTATGTGCATATATCGAGAAACGGCGCAAATCGCCAGAAGATTGATGTCTCGGAATGAATTCAATAAGAGTCAGATATCGAGGGTTAGATTACGCGACAGACAGAACGCCTTTACTTCCTTCATCGTAGGAATACCGTCTTGGGCACCGTGTTTTGTCACTTTAAGGGCACTCACGATGGATGCGAATTTAGCGGCATTCGTTAGGCTTTTCCCCTCTGCCAAGGCAAAAGCGAGTGCTCCCGCATAAGAATCTCCTGCTCCTACCGTATCGACTGCGCGGACGGAAACGACATGGATATGCTCGCATTCTCCATCCTGGTACACAAGGGACCCTTGTCCCCCCAGTTTGATGATCGATTTGGCGATTCCATAATGTTCATGCAGATAGATTGCAGCTTCAATGGCGGAAGGGACATCGTGAACGTCAATATGCGTGAGAACCTTCGCTTCTTGTTGATTCGGGACGATAATGTCCGCATACCGAAGAGAAGCTGTACGGATGCCGTCGGCTGGCGCAGGATCCAGCACGACGGTTATACCATGTTTTCTGGCAATTATCATCGCTTGCCTCGTGACTTCTTCGCGTATTTCCATTTGCACGAGCAATATTCGGCTTTTCCTAATCGTATCCTCGCAGGCTTGAATATCCTCAATCGTCAGGCTATCATTCGCACCCTTCACAACGAGAATGGTATTCTCGGCGGAGGAATCAACCGTTACCTGCGCGATTCCTGTCCTCGCATCGCTTACTGTTTGCATATGTTCAACATTGACATGGTTGCTCTGCAAGTTGCTGAACAGCGTTTGTCCGAAGGAATCGTCGCCGACGCAGCCGATGAAGTAAGTTTCTGCACCAAGTTTAGCGCATGCGGTTGCTTGGTTGGCTCCTTTTCCTCCGGGCGAGTATCGAATTTCTTGGCCGAAGACGGTATCTCCGCGCTGCGGATAATGCTCCGTCCTAAAAACAATATCCATCATGGTGCTCCCGACTACTGTAATCGTCACCTGGTTTGCCTCCTTAATGCTTCGTTCTATCGATCTGCTAACCGGCCTGTTCAATCAGCGCTTTGACTTGTCTCACGGAATGCTCCAGCGGTTGTCCCGGGATAAATATGCTCGATGTGCCGCATACGAGCATTTCAGCGCCATTGCTTATCACTTCGGGAATAATCGCGTTGCTGATATTTCCGTCTACTTCGATAGAGATGTCCGGATTCTCCCGATCGATCTTTTGCCTGAGGTCTTTAATTTTGCGAAGCGTACTCGGAATGAACTTCTGACCGGCGAATCCGGGATTAACGGTCATTACACAGACGTAATCCATGCAATCCATTACGTAATCCAACATGCATAGCGGCGTGGAAGGATTAAGCGCAACTCCGGCTTTAAGGCCATAGCTTCTAATTCGCTGAAGCGCCCTCTGTAAATGCACCTTGGATTCCGAATGGATGGATATCATATCCGCTCCTGCTTCGGCAATCAGCTCTATAAACCTCTCAGGCTCTTCGACCATCAGATGCGCATCGAACGGTTTGTCGGTATGCGGACGTAATGCTCTAAGTAGATCGGGTCCCAAAGCAATATTAGGAACAAAGTTGCCATCCATAATATCGAAATGATAAAAGTCTACCTCGGCTTGATCTAACAGGTGGATATTCTCGAGTAATCGGCCAAGATCCGCGCACATTAAAGATGGACCAATTTTCCCCATTTCACACTCTCCCCTTATTATCCAGTTCAATCATTGGTGGAACGATTTATAATCAAACTATATAAATAGGCGAGACCTAAGAGAATGAACGTATCCAACGACTTATTAGAACAAAAAGTAGCGATTTCGAGGCATGATATCAATGATTTGTGCCATCAAGCTATAAGATTTGTTCCATCAGCATCCTACAGTAATCTATTAAAATAAAAGATAGAACGGATCTTAAGACACAGGGGAAGGGAAGCGCATAAATGATGACGATCTATCACAGAATAAAACCGAAAAGATTAAAGACAAAGCTCTTTTTATCCCTGTTCATTCTCATTATTACTCCCTTAATTTTTTTATATCTTTATTTGTTCAACCAGTTTGAAGTGGCCTTGCAGGACAAAATCGTTTCACAAAGCTCCAAAGGCTTGGATCAAGTCCAGCAATCTACCGAGGATCTGATGAGCTTGGTTTATAAAACCTTAGTCATGGTTCAGAATGACAAGGTGATTTACGATGTGTTGACGAAGCCCGAGAAATATACAGAATTGGATCGGGTGCATCTGATCGAGCGGGTATTGAAAAATATCGATAATAGTATTTTTTTATTTAATTCGCAAATCGTGTACTATACCGTGCTTGATGATTATGGAAGCGTTTATACTTCCTTTCCGCCGCAACAAATGTTAGATTATAACGCCATTAAAAACGAGAATTGGGCGAAAGGGTTACATGTCGATCGTCCTTATTTGTGGATTGCGAATGACCCGAATTATGTTTCGCGGGATGTCTCGAGCAGCAAGTATTTGCTGACGCTAGGATCGACAATGAGAGATACGAGCAATACACCATTCAGCTTAGCCCGAATAAGTATCGACTATGAGAAATGGTTTAAAGCCTTCGTGAATAGCGACGAAGAACATCAGTATTACATTATCGATAAGACAGGGGCGCTTGTTTCTTCTTTTAACAGCGAACTCGTGCTCGATACACAAGTCCTCTCTTTCTTTAACGAAACAAAGGAAAAGAGCGGCTTTTATTTCGATCAAGGCTCGGATTCTCTTATTAATTACCGAAGTATTCCCCAATTGGACTGGTACTTCGTTGATATTATTCCTAGAAAAGTTCTCTTCAATGAGATCTGGGATCTTAAAGTTAAGTTTTTTAGCATTTTTATTGCATTTATTGTCCTGTTCATCGCCATAAATATGTTTATTTCCCACAAATTCACCAAGCCATTAACGGTGCTGGAAAAGAAAATGAGCAATATCGTCAATCAAAATTTAAAAATCACGATTTCGGAAAAGAACTATTCGGGAGAAATTCTTCAACTTATACGTTCCTTTAACAAGATGACAGCGGATATGAACAAGATGGTGAAATTATTGAAAGACGAGCAGAAGCAAAGAGAGTTTGTACATTTTCAAATGCTGCTGTCGCAGATCAATCCCCATTTCCTGCTGAATACGTTAAATACGATCAAATGGATCGCCATCAGACAAGGTGACAAAGACATCCCCGATATTTGCGTCTCGTTAGGCAATATTCTCGAAACGAGCTTACACTCGGAGGTGGAATTAATTTACCTCAAAGACGAGCTTAAACTGATTGAGGATTACTTGCTCATTCATGAATTGCGTTACAATGACCAACTTAACGTTGACTATGAATATAACTCGGGAATGGATTATGCGCTTGTGCCGAAATTAAGTATTCAGCCTTTAGTAGAGAATTCAATTTTGCATGGCATATCTGCGCTTAAGGAACAGGGGAACATCATGATTCGTATTTTTACCGAGAATAAGCTTCTATACATTGAGATCGAAGATAATGGGATTGGCATACAAGAACAAAATAAAGCGCAAAAAGGAAGAAGCCGCAAAGGGATAGGTCTGCAAAATTTGAAGGACAGGCTTCAGATCTTATTCAAAGAAGACGGCAAGCTGGAAGTAATTCCTTTAGAGCAAGGGACATTAGTTCGCATGCAATTGCCTTACTTTCTATCAAGACCTTATGAAGGAGGCTGACAACGATGTGGAAGGTACTTCTAGTCGAGGATGAATTGTTTGTAAGAGAATCTATAAAGATGATTGTTAATTGGGAGGAGCTTGGCTTTACAATTCTGGGGGAAGCGGATCATGGAGCAGAAGCGCTGCGGCTGCTTCAAGAAATGCATTTCGATCTAGTAATTACGGATATTAAAATGCCTGTTATGGACGGAGTCGAACTGTTAAAGCGAGCAAGAGCGCATGATTTGAATTGCAAGTTCATCATGTTGAGCTGCCTGAACGAGTTCGAATATGTGAGACAGGCTCTGGAATATGGCGCTTCGAATTATATCCTGAAGCTGTCCATGAGCGTATCCAGTCTAGTCGAATCCTTATCCAAGATTAAATCGGAGCTTGAGGTGCGTAACCAGTTCGCAGACCAGAAGATCAATTCTTACTATGGGCAGATTTGGCGCAGTATTAACGAGCTGGATCAAGATGAGCATGTACCTTCCGTCATCTCGGAGCTGCAGCATTTCAACCTCACGATCGTATCCGTCATTCGCGGCGAGGAACGATGGGGTGCCCAAGAATATAAGCAGGCTTTGCCTTTTATTCAATTCCGCTGCACAGAAGCAACTCATCTGTACCACAGTGACGGTCTGACTACCGTATTTGTCTGGCACAAGCCGGGAATAGTGATCGTTGAAGCCCCTGCAGCCTATCAGAAATATGCGATCGTGTATGCAACCGATATTCACCATTCGAAATTGAACATGCAATGGAAAAGATTGATTCAACAGTTGGGTTCCGCGTGGTACGAGGGGACGAAAGGGGTATTTTCCGTGGATGACATCGAATACAAGGAATCCGCTCCCTATTTTGCATGGAGAAAAAAACGAGAGCTCGTGTCCAGCTTTGAAAAAGGAGAAGAAAAACGTTGCTATGAGCTAGTCGATGAAATATGGATGGATATGCGCAATAGTCATTTGACGATGATTGACGCGAAGAGAATAGCAGCGGATGTGGATTATACGCTCTATTCGATGATCCAGAAGGGAAGCCACAATCAAAGCGCGTTGTTTGATGCAAGAGATCATGAGGAATTGAAGCAAGCGATGATAACGAAACTGCACGCTTACTTGGAAGCCTATAATCAAACGCAGCCCGCGATCATAACGGATCATCCGGAAGTGAATAAGGTTATTGCATACATCAACGAGAATTTTCACAAAGAGATTTCGGTGAAGAGCATGGCGGCTCTGATTTCTATGGACGAGAATTATTTCAGCAGTTTATTCAAAACCAAGACAAAAGAAAGTCTGATCACTTACGTGCATCATCTTCGGATCAACAAAGCGATGTTTTATTTAACGCAGACAGATCTTACGATTAATCAAATCTCAGACCAGGTAGGGTTTAACAATATTAATTATTTCAATCGGATTTTCAAACGAATTACGGGAACGACTCCTTCGCAATACCGATACTAATACGGAATCGAAATTCAATGGTTTTGTTCTAATCGGTTAATGGATATGTTCATTCTTTTGATCTTCAATCCTTTATATGATGGACAGCGTAAGATCAAAAACAGATGGAGGTCAAAAGAAGATGAAGAAAACAGGCATCGTTCTAGTGCTTATGTTGATTGTAGTATCTGTCTTATCCGCTTGCTCAAGTAACGGCAATAACAGCAAGGATTCGAGCGGGCAAGCAGGAGCATCGACCGAACCTTCGAAAGATGTAGTGAAGCTGACGTTCTGGGGAGGAGTACCGCCCGAAGCGGGTCCGCAAGAGATCGTGGATAACTGGAATAAAGCAAATCCTAATATCCAAGTGACCTACGTTCGATATGTAAACGATGACAGCGGGAACTTGAAACTGGATACGGCTCTCATCTCGGGCCAAAGCGTAGATATATTCGCAAACTATACGAAACCCTTGTTAGCCAAACGGGTATCGTCCGGATCGGCACTCGATCTAAGCCAATTCACGGATTATGGCATCGATGACAAGATGGGTCCGGGTGCAAAGGAATGGGCAGTGGATGATAAATATTACGCTATGCCGACAAAGAGAAACATACATTTCGTATGGATGAATAAGGATGCTCTTGATGAAGCGGGGCTTCCCGTTCCAACGGATTGGACGTTAGCGGACGTTGAGAAATATGCGAAAGCGCTGAGAACCGACACGAGATGGGGATATGCAATGTTTCCGTTCTGGAGAGATATCGTTTCGTTCGACGGATCTTTGGCGGTACAGGGATATGTCAAGGAAGACGGAACCTCTAACCTTGGCGCGCCTATCGTGTCAGAAGCTTTGCAGCGCCAATACGATATGATGCACACTTCTCAGGTGAGCCCGCCTATCAGCTTGATCGAGACGACGAAAATGAATTTAATCGCTGAGTTTTTGGGTAATAAGCTGGCAATGCTGAATGCGGGAGAATGGGTTTTCCGCGATGCTAATAATGGGAAGGATTATCCGCGCGACTTCAAGGTTGCATTCGCTCCATTGCCGCGAATCACGCAGGAGCAAGACGATTTCAGATATTTGGGCGGCTTGGGTGATGCCCTCGCTATTAATGCCAAATCGGAACACAAAGAAGAAGCTTGGCAGTTTTTGAAGTGGTACGCTGACGGCGGCATGCTGCCGATGGCGAAGGGAGGCCGTATTCCGGCATCGAAGGATGCGGATCAAGCTAAGGCTCTCGAGTTATTGCTAGGCGACTCGAAGGATAAGTACGACGTTGAGTCTCTTCAGAGAATTCTAAACAACGATCTGCCTACTTTCCAAGTTACGCTTCCGCAAGAAGTCATTGATATTAGACGCGAAGAGTTCGATAAATACTACATTAAATCCCAGTCCTTAGCGGACACGATTAACAATGTCGTCAAGAGACACAATGATTATATGAAGCGGAAATGACGCTGCATTAACAATAAGAGTAAGGACATTGAAGGTAATGTTCCTTACTCTATTAGGAGAGGCTGTAGATGAAGTTAAACTGGATGAGAAGACAACAACTGACAGGGTATTTGTTCATTGCTCCTAATATGATTGGTGTTTCTCTCTTTATCATTATTCCCGCTTTGTTTTCTATCTTTTTAGCTTTTACGAATTGGGAGTTTCCGCAGCTTAAAGCCGATTTTGTCGGTCTGAATAATTTTACGCGATTGTTTCAAGACGAAGTCTTCTATACTTCATTAAAAAATACGTTGATCTTCCTAGGATCCGTTCCAATATCCGTAGGTCTTGGATTTATGACGGCGCTTGTCTTGAACAAAAGTGTATTTCTCAAAAACGCGCTTCGTACCATGTTCTTTCTTCCGTACATTACAACGGGAGTTGCGATTGCTTTTGTATGGATGTTAATCTTTCAGCCCGAAGACGGACCTATCAATACGTTATTAATGAGTATTGGAATCGATCATCCGCCCGGCTGGCTCTCCTCGACTTCTTCGGCCATTTTCGTATTCGACATTATTTGGATATGGTATCTGCTTGGGTACAACATTATCGTCTATTTAGCGGCTTTACAGGAAGTATCCAACGAGCTGCTTGAAGCTTCCAGGATCGATGGCGCCCGCAAGCTGCATACGATTCGATTCGTAATCTGGCCCTTGGTCAGTCCGACAACGCTGTTCCTGCTTATGACGGGATTTATCGTATCGATCAAGCAAATGGGAATCTTCCAAGCGATTACGGACGGCGGCCCGGGAAACAGCACGACCGTGCTTTCCTTATTTATCTATAAAACGGCCTTCCGATATTACGATATGGGGTATGCGTCCGCAATATCGGTATTCCTTCTGTTTATTATAATCGCAATTACAGCTATACAATGGATCGCACAGAAAAAATGGGTTCACTATTCATGAAGGGATAGAGCATATGCGTAAACTTTTCTCCACCATTATGATGTTTATGTTTGCACTCGTCATGATCTATCCGTTTCTTTGGATGATAAGCACATCCTTTAAGCAGCCTTTCGAAGTGTTTGAGTATCCGTTTCATTGGATATCCAATCAACCCACACTCAAATATCACGAGAATGTATGGACGGGGCATGCTAGCTTTGTAAATTATTATATGAATTCGTTGAAAATATCTCTTATTAGCACGATCGGAGCCGTTTTTCTTGCTGCGGTTGCCGCTTATGGATTCTCGAGAATCGAATTCAAAGGCAGAGACACAATGTTCGTCATCTATCTCGTCGCGATGATGATACCAAATCAAATTATATTTATCCCGAAATTTATTATGTTTAACGCGATCGGGATCTATAACACGCATATGGCATTGATCTTGCCAGGCATATTTACCGTTCTTGGCGTATTCATGCTGCGACAATTTTTCATTGCTGTGCCTAAAGATATTTCGGAATCGGCCATGCTCGATGGCGCGGGCCATTTCGGGATCTTCCTTCGCATGATGCTGCCGATGGCCAAGCCTTCACTAGCTACATTTGCCATTATCGATTTCTCGTGGCATTGGAACGATTTCGAGAATGCGCTTATTTTCTTGTTGGATGAGAAGCTGTACACGGTTTCACTTGGTTTGCAAAACTTTGTTCTGGAGAACACCGTGGATTACAACGGAATGATGGCGGCGGCAACGGCCGGAATGATTCCGATGATTATCGTCTTTCTAATCGGTCAGAAATTTATCGTAGAGGGATTGGCGAGCTCTGCAGTTAAAGGATAACGAAAAGCGGGTTGCCGAAAGGGGTAAATGAAATGAGATTTGAATCGGTGAAGTCGGATGTTACGGTTATCGGAGGCGGGCTGTCGGGAGTGTGCGCAGCCGTAGCGGCCGCTAGAAACGGAAAACAGGTAGCTTTAGTGCAAAACAGGCCCATGTTAGGCGGGAATTCAAGCAGCGAGATTAGAGTCTGGGTGGTCGGCGCCACTGGGCATGGCGTGAATCGATATGCGCGAGAGACCGGTATTATGGGTGAGATGTTTCTTAAAAACCAGTATGTAAACCCGGACGGCAATCCGTATTTATGGGATATGGTCGTTCTGGAGACGGTTAGAAACGAAAAAAACATTCAGTTATTTCTAAATACGGACGTTCACGAGGTTGAAGCCGATGGGCTGCAAGACGAACGGGTTATCCATTCCGTGACAGGGTGGATGATGGGCTCCGAGCGTAAAATCAGGTTCGAAAGCCCTGTGTTCCTGGATTGTACGGGCGATGGTCTTGTCGGTTTCTTGGCGGGAGCGAAATATCGGATCGGGCGGGAAGCCCATTCCGAATTCTTCGAAAAATGGGCGCCGGAAGAAGCGGATGATATTACATTAGGCAGCACGTTACTGTTCTATACGAAGGAAGTGGATCATCCCGTCAACTATATCGCGCCAAGCTTTGCGAAGGATATTACCCAAACTCCGATTCCGATCAAAAGAGTGCTTAGAAGTGGCGATTCCGGATGCCATTATTGGTGGATAGAGTGGGGAGGAGAAATCGACACGCTTCACGATAACGAACGCATTCGGGACGAGCTGTGGTCAGTGATTTACGGGATCTGGGATTACATCAAAAACTCGGGCAAATTCGACGCCGAGCGAATGACTCTGGAATGGGTGGGCAGCATACCCGGAAAACGAGAATACCGGCGTTTTATCGGCGATTACGTCCTGAATCAAAATGACCTCGAAGTCCAAACGCTATTCGACGATTGCGTGACTTTCGGGGGCTGGTCAATCGATTTGCATCAGAAAGAAGGGATGTACGCCGTAGATCACTTGTCCATGCACTTCCATAGCGACGGCACGTTCCAAATCCCATATCGTTCCTTGTATTCCACCAACGTCCGCAATCTGCTCTTTGCAGGACGGAACATTAGCGCGACCCATATCGCGTTCGGTGCAACCCGTGTAATGGGTACGTGCGCTACTATCGGCGAGGCAGCAGGGACCGCTGCGGCTTTGTGCGTGGAATATGGCGTAACACCGCGTGGGTTATATGAGAGTCATATCAAGGAGTTACAGCAAGCCTTATTATGGCAGGATGCTTCGATTATCGGCATCAGGCATGAGGACGAAAAGGAATTGGCACGACAAGCGAAGATTTCCGCATCCAGCTATACTGCGACAATCAATATTGATTCCTCGGATGAGAAGCATCCACTGGTCGCAGATGCGGGTATTCTGCTGCCAGTCGATCCAGACATCGCTAACATTGAGATCCTAATGGATGTCGCGGAAGCGACGACCGTAGAGGTCGAGCTTTGGCGTACAGGCAGACCGGAAAATTACATTCCCGTAGCGCTGCAGGTTAAGGATGCCGTCCACGTTCAAGCAGGCAAAATGCAGTGGGTTTCATTCCATTTGCCGTGGAATCCGGCACAAGCCGAGAACGCATTTATTATCGTTAGAGAAAATAGTAACGTACAACTTCATTTATCGCATAAGCCTTGGAGCGGTGTGCTCTCCTTCGTGAGGGAAAAAGCATTGAACGCGGCCAGAGGATTGGAAGGCCTTGATCCGAATCAGCTTGTGGTTCAATGGAGCATGAGACGAACGGTAAGGAAGCCATTCTGCATGAGGCGGCATGAGCTAACCGAAGTCTATCACCCATCTAAAGCGGTCGATGGTTATATGAGGCCTTACGGCGGTCCCCATATGTGGTCTGCCGAAGCTTCCGGTCAGCCAGAGTGGTTGCACTTAAAGTGGGATGATCCGGTTGCAGTGAATGAAGTGCATCTTACTTTCAACGACGACGTGAATGAGGATTTAATCAATCTCCATCATCATCGTACGCCTTTCGAGGTCATCCCGGAGCTTGTCAAGAGTTACAAGATCGAAATCCATTGCAACGAGGAGTGGGTTATGGTCGCAGAGGTGGACAACAACCGGCAACGGAAGCAAGTCCATCATTTCGAAGAATCGCTTACGATGCAGGAAATGCGAATCGTCTGTACGGAGACGAATGGTCATTCGCAATTCGAAATCGCGGGAATTCAAATTCGTTAGCAGAGAGGCTGGGAAGCAGATCATGGGGAACGTTAAGATGAATGCGGCGATCATGAAGGAAAAATTACGCATCGAAGTCGGGCAAATCGCACGCCCCGTTCCGGGACCGACTGAAGTATTAATTAAAGTACAGTGCATTGGCATTTGTGGATCGGATATCCATTATTATGAACATGGTCGAATCGGAAGATATGTGGTGGAAGAACCGCTGATTCTTGGACACGAGGTAGCGGGAACGGTCGCCGCAGTAGGGACCAAAGTCACCAACGTAAAAGTAGGGGACAGGGTGGCGGTTGAACCCGGAGTGCCTTGCGGGCAATGCGACTATTGTAAGGGGGGAAGATATAACCTGTGTCCGGATGTCTTCTTTCTGGCCACCCCGCCCGATAACGGAGCTTGGGCCGACTATATTGTCATGCGTAGCGATGTCCTGTTTAAGCTGCCAGATACGATGAGCTTCGAGGAAGGAGCCTTATTGGAACCCTTGTCGGTTGGCTATCATGCCATGAATCGTGCAAATGTTAAGCCTAGCGATAAGGTGTTCATCACAGGTCTTGGTCCAATCGGCCTGTTAGCAATCCAAGCTGCCAAGCTGTTCGGCGTACGAGAGATATACGCCAGCGACGTTGTGGCGTTTCGCCGGGAGTTTGCCCTGAAGATGGGGGCAACCGCGGTCTTTAATCCGCTCGAAGATTCGATCGCCGAGGAGATTGCGAAGCTCACGGATAACAACGGAATCGACGTCGTGATCGAATCCTCAGGTAATCGGAGCTCCATCTCAAGCACGGTGAATGTGGTGAAAAGAGGGGGTAGAATCGTATTTGTCGGTTTGCCTCCCGAAAATGAAGTTCCGCTTAACGTAGAAAAAATTATTGATTCCGAATTAAATATATACGGCGTCTTTCGATACGCCAACACCTATGCGGCAGCCATACAGGCCTATGCCAAGAGCGGGCTCGATATTAGCAAGGTCATTACGCATCAGTTCGACCTGCTGGATATTAACGAGGCTTTGCAGCTTTCCAGAACGCAGAAGGATAAAGCGATAAAAATTATGATCTATCCGAAATCGGACTAGCATACTCGAAAACCTTGATGACCGGATACCATGGTCTATCAAGGTTTTTTTGCTTTGTTTAAAATATCCGCATGCAAAGTCAGACGGGATACAATTAATTTATTTGTACACAATTTATGATTATAGTTGAAATAATATATGTTTGGTATAATATAATAAAAGGAGTTATAAAGTGAAAAAGTAAGTGAACGCTTAAGGAAGTTAATTTAGGAATGGTTGACTGATAAGAGAGGGGAGGGGATCTTGCAAAGGTTCCATCACGTTATGTACAAAAACGTGAAAGCGGTTGCTATGGAATCGGATCAGAATCGTGTCTACCTCGTACATAAAGCTGTTCTAGCAGCCGTTTTTATTTGCAATAATTTGATGAGAGGGGAGTTTCCTATTAAACTGTCACAACAGCAAGTTGAGTTTTTTAATACCTTTGGGTTTCTTAAATTGACAGGTATGTTCAAGGATGACATTGACGACATCACAGAAGCGTTTGAACGCGTGCTTCAAGCTTATCAAGAAAAGTCAACGATCCATGACGGAAGTAAACGAACCATGGTCGGCGGATGTGTGGATTCCAGCGCTCGATTGTCTGCGCTGTTGGATGATCCGCGAATCCTTGGTGCATGTTCATCTTTACTTGGCGACGATTTCATTTACTGGGGAAGCGACGGCAACTATTATTCAGGTGATACGGGTTGGCATCCTGATGGACAGGAAGAGAATCATTTGCATATTAAAGTAGCCTTCTACCTCGATCCGTTGGATGGCACGAATGGTGCTCTGCGTGTAATTCCTGGCAGCCACCGTATGGGGGAGCAATACGCCAAGGATATTAAACGCACAGTCATGAACAGTGAGCAATACTTAGGCATTCATGGCTCGGAAGTGCCGGCACAGGTGCTGGATGTCATTCCAGGAGATGTGCTTATCTTCGACCATCGGACTTTTCATTCCGCCTGGAATGGCAGTACCCTTCGCAGGATGTTCACAATGAATCTATGCCGCCAATATCCGGAGGACAAGCTCGATGAATTACGGAGCATGATTGTCAATCATGTTTCATCTCACATCACGGAATATTACGGTATTCAAATGCGTGAAACAGCCGACTCTGAGCGAATGAAGCATCTCGTAACGATGCTGGGTTTAATGGATTGGGATAAGCAAACAAAACATCTTAAAGAAAAAATTTATATATCCGTCGATTAAAAAGTCGCTCGGTTATGGTCTTGAATGGCATTGTCTAGTAAATCGAATCTAGAAGATGAACGGACTTCAAGGAGGTAACAGGGTGGAAAAGGTATTTGTTGATGTACATGTTGGCAATGAGCCATTTTTTATCGTCACTTATCGGAGTGGACTGATGGTGTATGAAGAAGGCTTAGTGGATGGTATTTATGCATCTCTCGGGTGGAATGGTGCGGGATACAGCGGAGTTACGAATAACATCCCTCGTCCGGAAGTGCTGGATATCAAGAAATTTGCCGAGCCGCAGGCTTTTATGGTGGAGATCGACGGGCAATCACTGGGTTCTCATTGGGAATTGGAGCACTATGAGTCTAATAAAGAGTCCAAAGGGCTTCATGTGATCATTACGCTTAAGCATACGATTCGACCAGTAACCGTTAAGATCCATACATTGCTGGATGGAAGTCCAATCCTCACAAGATGGATTGAAATTGTCAATTTGCATAACCAACCAGCCGCACTTGGCCTGGTGGTTCCTCTCGGCGGAGGATTGCAAACGGTGAAAAGATGGAGAAATCATGTGAAGGACCAGAAGAAGCTGTACCGGCTCGGATATATGGAATATACGGAGCATATGCGGGAGGCGATCTTTGCATGGCATGATCTGCCCAATGCGGGGTATTATTTTGGTGGCCGTTTCCTAAGAAATCGATACCGTCATCCGATGTTCGTGTTGGAGGATAAGGCGATGGGCAGCCACTTTATTTGCCAATTTGCCTGGTCGGGTGGTTATCGATTCACCTTCGATCTGAACAGCGAATCCGATGATGCGCATCTGGCCTTCAAAGCGGCGCATGATGCGCCCTCTCCGATTAGAATACTTGAACCAGGCGAACATGTGAACTCGGCTGAGGTTCACATGGGGATGATGTATGGCGACTTCGACGATTGTATCAATGCGATGCACAAGCATGTCAGGGAAAGTGTCTTGCTGCCCCAGGCTCGCGGGCGCGGATTGTGGATCGAATCTGGAATCGGACCAGAGGTGGATATGTCGCAGGAATCAGTGCTGCATGTTATTGATGCTTCGGCAGAAGCGGGTTGTGAAATTTTCTTCATCGATGCTGCATGGTTTAGTGCGCCTGGCGAGGAGAAAACATGGTACGCCAAGGTCGGTGATTGGGAGCCTGACCTTGATCGGTATCCGATGGGAATTGAAGGGATCAGGGATTATGTTCATGCAAAAGGGATGTTATTCGGTCTGTGGATGGAACCGGAACGATTTGGACCCAGCAGTAAAATGTTTGAATTGCATCCCGAATGGTGCACGATTGGTTATGACGGTAAAATAAAAGGCGCTATTGATGGTGGCGGCGGAATGGTCGATCTTGCGAAATCCGAAGCTGGTATATGGGTTGAGCAGCAAATGGCCACCTTAATTGATCGATTTAAGCTGGATTTCTTCCGGTTGGATTTTAATGTCGGGACGATGACGCCTTTCTCATTTAACCTGAAGGACAATTATTTAGAGAATAGTGATTGGCGCTATTATGAAGTATTCTATAGCATAATGATGCGACTGAGGGTCCGATTCCCCGAGGTTGTCTTTGAAGCGTGCGCTGGCGGAGGCGGGCGAACTGATCTGGGATTTACCCGTTATTATGCGCATACCTGGGGAACCGATCATCAGCTTGCCCCACGCAGCTTCGCAATAACAAACGGTCTTACAATGTGTCTGCCGCCGGAGCATGTGGATAGGCTGCTAACCAACCAGGCGGGATTCACGACGGCAAGCTTAGAATTCCAGGCGAGACTCCTTTTGTTTGTTCGGCCAACTATCGGAAGTGCGACCCCGCCAACTTTCATGCCGAATCCTCTTCAATTAGAGAAGATTACACATATGATAGATTTACACAAAAACTTTGTGAGGCCGATGATGAATGCCTCTAATATTTATCACCATACGCCTGAAGTTGACGGGCTTGATCCGAAAGGGACAGGTATTCTGGAATTGGCATCGGAATCGAAAGAGAGAGCGCTCATGGGAATTTTCCAGCTTTCTAATCCGGAGACTAACGACATTCAAGTGGTTTTTAAGGGCGTGAGTGCGTCTAAGCGATATGTAGTTACACTGGATAATAGCGGGGAAACCTTTGAGGTGGAAGGTCATAAGCTTAAGATGGGCGGATTGACAATCAGGTTGGGTAATGCGTTGACTAGTGAACTCATATTGGTCGAGGCACTCTAATTGTGACGGGCCCGGGGATCATTTGGCTCGCGGGAGGTGTGAATAAGAATGGCTGAGCTTTTCGGGGAGAAGTTGGATCGAAGAAATATACTTAGAAAAGCAGGCAGCATGGCCCAATTGAGCTATGTTCGTCCCTTTACGTATAGTGGCAGCAAATCGGACGGGATAAAGGCATATGAAGTTTCCAATGGTACGGGGCTTGACTTTACGGTATTGGAGAGTAAGGGATTAGACATCATTAGCATGAAGTACAAAGGGATGAACCTGAATTACTATCCTAAATCCGGAATGGTTTCCCCGGCGCTTGTCGATAGGAATGGAACCGAATTCATGCGCTCGATCTCTGGTGGGCTACTGTATACTTGCGGATTATTAAACGTTGGAGACGCTTGTGTTGACAATGGATTTGATCAAATATTTCATGGGCGGATGAAAACGACACCTGCGGATAACGTCTCAGCTCAAGCGGAGTGGGAGGGTGACGATTATGTCTTGAAATTGTCAGGAGAAATGCGTGAAGCGGCTATTTTTAATGATAATTTAGTTCTTAAGAGGACCATCTCCGCGAGGATAGGTGACAAGTCAATCGAAGTGCGGGACAGCGTGGAGAATCAAGGCTTCGAAGCCCAAGAATTGATGCTGCTCTATCATGTGAATATCGGATATCCTGTGCTGGATGAGGGTGCCCGTGTGTTGATGCCAAGTCTGGAAGCAAGGGGCAAGGATGAAGAGTCTGAGGCCGAAGTGGAGCGTTATGCAGAGGTGGTCGGACCTATTGATGGGTATGGTGAGCAAGTGTTCAAGCACCGTCTCGCCAGTAATAGTGCTGGTATAACGGGCGCTGCCGTCATCAATGATAAGCTCGGAATCGGTGTGTATATTAAATATGATGCTAATCGGTTACCACATCTCGTCCAATGGAAATCCATGCGATCCTCAGATTACGCTATGGGTATTATGCCTGCAACCTGCTTCGTTAACGGTAGGGTTGAAGAGAAGTCCAACGGCACAATGAAGGTCATCGCTCCGTTAGATACGCTGGATTTCGTGCTAGAGATCGGGGTGCTTGATGGTGCAGCCGATATTACCGAATTTGAGAGTTTTGTAACAAGTACTAAAGAGGGATATCTCAAACGTCAGCAAAAATCATAAGTCGATTTCATAAAACGAGGGGCTTCCCATAAGACATATGGGAATGCCTCTTTTTGGTTTACCCTTAAGATTTAGCTATGTTGTCCTCAAGCCGCTGTATGATAATCTTCTTCGCTTTGCTAATATGTGCAGTCAGTTCAGTCAGACATTCAGGATTTCTCTGAATGATCAGGTTGGCTAAATGTTGATGGTCATCATAAAATTCACGGTAGGTTGAACTGGTCATGTTCGTAATCTCAAGCAGGGTTTGGAAAATATTAGCCATTGTGTTCCAAGCGACCAATAAGGGGTTGTTCTCTGACATTAATAGCAGGCTTCGATGGAACAAAATATCAGCCTGGGAGGTATCAACACTGGAAATTTCATGATTGGCCGAAGTCTCCAAGTGTAACTTCAGCTGATCCATACTCTCGAAGATCGGCCGATATTGGAAGTTGGAATTAAGGATGATGAGCTCTAATGCTTTCGTTTCCAACATTAAACGCAGGTCGAACAGATCGCTTACCTGTTTGACGGAGAACCCAACGACTTCCCTACCGCCGTTTGACAGATTCAGGACAAGTCCTTCTTGGGCTAACAGCTGAAAGGATGTACGTACAGGTGCTCTGCTGGTGCCGAGCTGATCGGCGATCTTAGCCTCGATTAATCGTGAACCTTTTTTATATTTGCCGAGAATGATATCGGTACGCAGTCTCTTGACGATTTCTCTCGTATGATTCGCTCGCAATAGTGGATCATCTACGTTAGCCATCATTATCCCTCGCATATTGTTTTAAATTATCATATCAATTCGCTTTCCGTATTGTCAACTTTATCAGTATGGTGTTTGTAATTTATATATTTGGTATCCTTTGAAAAATTGATTTTTTTAAATTGTAGTTGTTGATTACAAAAATTTAATATTGTATACTAAATTCAAAAGATGTATGTGTAAAATTTTGAGACAAAGCGTTATAGCGCGGAGGGAAGAGGCGAGAATGGGAATTGTGAATAAAGTAGCATTGGTTACTGGATCTGGTAATGATTAACGGATGGGGCGAGTGATTAACAGAGGAAAGGAATTGTTTTATGAGCAGCAGATGGTTTCCCGAAAATAGAATCCTCGATTGCATAGGCCTCGGTCGTCTTTGTATGGACTTGAATGCCAACGAAATTCACAGGCCGATTGAGCAAACATTGACGTTTACAAAATATGTCGGAGGCTCACCGGCCAATATTACGATTGCGATGGCCAAACTTGGACTACGGATGGGTTTTATTGGTCGTATTTCCGATGACGGATTCGGGAATTACATCCGATCTTATCTGAAGCAGTCAGATATTGATGTATCCCAACTGGTTGTTGATCTTTCTGGTAGTGTGACCGGTCTTGCGTTCACGGAAATAAGATCCCCGGAGGAATGCAGCATTCTGATGTATAGAGACAATGTCGCGGATTTGAAACTGACACCTGCTGATATTTCCGAGACTTATATTGGGAGTTCGAGGGCACTGATCATTTCAGGAACGGCGTTAGCGCAAAGTCCCTCCCGGGAGGCCGTATTTCAAGCTTTGGAATATGCAAGGAAACAGGGCACCACCGTAATATTCGATATTGACTATCGGCCCTATTCCTGGAAGAACACCGAAGAAACGTATGTTTATTGCCGAATGGTCGCTGCGCAATCGGATATTATTTTTGGAGGAAGGGAAGAATTCGATCTGCTTGAACGCTCGACTGGACAGTCACCCGATGATGAAGCAACAGCCAGGGAATGGCTGAAGGAACGGGCCAAGCTCGTTGTTGTGAAGCATGGCGGAAGGGGATCAGTCGCGTTCGTCCAATCCGGCGAACGGTTCCAGGCAGGTGTATTCCCCACTCGGGTGGTCAAGACATTCGGTGCCGGTGATTCTTTTGCAGGCGCTTTCTTGTACGCTTTATTGCAGGACTGGGATATCGCCAAGTGCTTGGAATGGGGGTCGGCTGCCGCGTCGATCGTGGTATCCAGCCATAGCTGCTCGGATGCAATGCCAAACAGCAGCCAAATCAAAGAACGGATCGCACAGCAGGGGAAGAAGGAGGAGAGCGAATGCTAGCCGATTTGAGAACAATCGTGGATAAAGCGGCGGCATCCGCCTATGCTGTTGCCGCCTTCAACGTATTTGGGTACGAGGATGCCTATGCGGTTGTGCAAGGAGCCGAACAATTAGGCTCACCAGTTATTCTGGCGGCTAATCTGAATGCGATCCAGCATATGCCGGCACCGGTAATTGGGCCACTTCTGAAGTGTATTGCGGAACGGGCATCCGTTCCGGTCTGTGTGCATCTGGACCATGGGAAAGATTTCGATTACGTGATGCAGGCAATCAAATATGGCTTTTCATCCGTCATGTTCGACGGTTCACAGCTGCCTTTCGAAGACAATGTGCAACAGACTCGGGAAATTGCCAAAGCCGCTCATGCTTTTGGTGTTTCCATCGAAGCAGAGATCGGCTCTGTAGGATACAGCGATCCGGCTGTTAATATGAAGCATCAGCTATCGGACCCTGTGGAGACAGCTTCATTCGTTGAGCAGACCGGTGTTGATGCTGTTGCAGTGTCGGTGGGAACCGTTCACCGGATGGAAGCGCAGAGCGCAGCTATTGATTTTGCACGCTTGGAAGCGATTCAATCGAAAGTATCCATACCGCTCGTCATACACGGAGCAACTGGCGTGCCCGATGAAGTACTGGGGAAGCTTGTGACTATGCGTGTCGGTAAGGTGAATATTGGTACAGCTCTTCGGAGAGCTTTCGGCCGATCCCTGCGGGAGGAAATGGAACGAAGGCCGGATGAGTTTGACCGCATTATGCTATTCCAGGCGCCAATGGATTCCGTTAAAGAGGCAGCTATTCAAAAAATGCGGCTTTTAGGCTGCGGGAGGTTAAGCTGATGAGTAATACCGAGGAGGTTATCCGGATAAATAACTTTATCGGAGGGCAATGGGTCGCGTCCCGTTCGGGAATGGAAGACATCGTGCCTAATCCGGCGACGGGGAAGCCGCTGGCGAGGGTTCCGCTCTCTGGAGCGGACGAGACGACTGAGGCGGTTGCTGCTGCGGCGGCAGCATTTCAGGAATGGAGCAGAGTGAGCGTGCCGAAACGTGCGCGAATTCTGTTCCGGTACCAGCAGCTGCTGGTTGAGAATTGGGAGGAACTGGCCCGGCTTATCACGATGGAGAACGGCAAGAACTATTCGGAAGCTCATGGGGAGGTATTGCGGGGGATTGAATGTGTCGAGTTCGCCGCCGGAGCTCCGACACTGATGATGGGCAGTCACCTGCCCGATATCGCGACTGGGATTGAATCAGCGATGTATCGTTATCCACTTGGCGTCATAGCAGGCATCACTCCATTTAATTTTCCAATGATGGTGCCCTGCTGGATGTTTCCGCTCGCGATTGCTTGCGGGAATACGTTCGTGTTGAAGCCATCTGAGCGGACGCCTCTACTGGCCAATAGACTTGCTGAATTGTTTACTCTCGCTGGTTTGCCTGCAGGCGTCCTCAATATTGTACATGGTGCTAGCGAGGTGGTTAACGAGCTGATCAGCAACGAAATCGTCAAGGCTGTATCTTTCGTTGGCTCTCAGTCGGTGGCTGAGTATGTATACCGGGAGTCGGCGGCGGCAGGTAAACGAGTTCAAGCGCTCGGAGGGGCGAAGAACCATTCCATAATTCTGGAGGATGCCAATCTGGAACTCGCAGTAAAGGAAATTATTAATGCAGCCTTCGGCTCGGCAGGTGAACGCTGTATGGCTTGCTCTGTCGTAATAGCTGTAGGAGAAATTGGGGATCAGCTCGTCTCCCAGTTAAGATCAGCGGCTGGTACGCTTACGATGGGTGATGGTCAGGAAGAGAATGTGTTTCTCGGGCCGGTTATTCGCCAGTCTCACAAGGAGAGGGCATACGGTTACATAGCTTCCGGACTTCAGGAGGGGGCACAATTGTTACTTGACGGAAGAGACGCTGAAGCTATGGCAAGCAAAGGTTATTTTGTCGGTCCGACTATTTTTGACGGTGTTACACAAGAGATGAAAATTTGGAAAGACGAAATCTTTGCTCCGGTTTTATCTATTATACGAGTTGAAACGCTCAATGAAGCGATCAATCTAACGAACGCTTCCGAATATGCAAACGGAGCTTGTCTGTTTACGAACGATGCAAGGGCTATCCGACAATTCCGGGAAACGATTGATGCAGGTATGCTCGGGATAAATGTGGGTGTCCCCGCTCCTATGGCATTCTTTCCTTTCTCAGGATACAAGAAGTCCTTCTATGGGGATTTGCATGTCAACGGGCGTGACGGCGTTGAGTTCTATACCCGCAAAAAGATGGTTGTGGCACGGTATTAATTCTGAGTTTAGTAGGAGGAGGGTCAGAATGCGCACCGACTTATTTGATTTGTCTGGCAAAAAAGCGATTGTTACAGGTGGCGGACGTAATCTCGGCAAAGGAATTGCAGAAGGGCTTCATCTTGCAGGAGCTGAAGTGGTGCTAATGGATATTAGCGAAGACATCTCAAGTGTTGCTGCAGAGATGGGCAAGGAGGGTGCGCGGGTTAGCGGCGTACAGGTTGATCTGCTTGACCGTGGACAATTGAATCGAGCGTTTGAGGAAGCGGTCGGGAACCTTGGCGGCCGGGTGGACATTCTCTTTAACAACGCAGGCATCCATGATCGACGCGCTTGTCTGGATCTTCCTGTTGAAGCCTGGGACAGAGTGCTGGAGTTGAATCTGACCACTGTGTACCAGCTGTGTCAGCTGGCAGGAAGGCGAATGATCGCGCAAGGAAGCGGTAAAATCATCAATACGGGCTCGATGCTCAGCTTCATCGGTGGATTTAACGCCACAGCCTACGCTGCAAGTAAAGGCGCTATTGCGCAGCTCACAAAATCGTTGTCTAACGAATGGGCGGGTTCAGGCATCCAGGTCAATGCGATTGCACCGGGCTATATGGATACCGATATGAATTCGGATCTGAAGAAGGACTCGGTACGTTACCCTCAGGTGACGGCACGTATTCCTGCAGGACGTTGGGGGACTCAACAGGATTTGCATGGCATCGCCATATTCCTCGCTTCCCAAGCTTCGAATTATATTACCGGTACGGTTATCCCTGTAGATGGAGGTTATCTGGTGCGATAGTTTATTGATATTTCGGTACACAAATACAATTGTTTACTTTAATTAATTAATGAGTGGGTACCTATTAATGGAAATGGAAGCGGTTAAAATGTATTTTGATGGAAGGTGAAACTATGGCCCATGTCTCAAGAAAGCAGAATGTGCTGCCTGGATCAACGAATCCCAACGTACATTCTTTCCTTCATACTAGAATGAAGAAAATAAAGCCGAATCTCTCTTTATATGTCTTGATTTCGCTTCCGTTGGCTTACTTTATTATCTTCTGCTATTGGCCCATCTATGGCGTTCAAATCGCTTTTAAGAATTTCAGTGCTGTACAAGGAATAATGGGGAGTCCCTGGGTTGGCTTCGCACATTTCCAAACGTTCTTTGACTCCATCTTTTTTGACAGAGTCGTTTGGAATACGGTCAAAATCAGTGTGTTTTCGATTGTGTTGGGTTTTCCAGCACCCATTATTCTTGCCCTGCTCATCAATGAACTGAAAAATCGGTATTTTCAAAAAGTAGTTCAAAATATATCCTATGCACCTTATTTTATCTCGCAAGTCGTGATGGTAGGAATATTGATTGTATTCCTGTCGCCTTCGACGGGGCTGATTAATCAGTTAACTGCTCTATTTGGATGGGAACCGATTTCTTTCATGCAAGAATCGGGGTGGTTCAAGACCATTTTCATCACATCCGGGATATGGCAAGGTACCGGATGGGGAACGGTTATCTACATGGCTGTACTGGCGGGTGTCGATCATGAGCAGATTGAAGCTGCAGTTCTGGATGGGGCGAACAAATTTCAGCGAATTTGGTATATTTCCTTGCCTTACATTATGCCTACTGCGGTAATCCTATTTATTCTCTCCGCGGGGAGCATCATGAACGTCGGTTTTGAGAAGGTTTTTCTGATGCAAAACTCTTCCAATATGGAAGCTTCGGACGTTATTTCAACCTTTGTTTATCGTAAAGGCCTTCTTAATATCGAATATAGCTTTGCAACCGCAGTCGGCTTGTTCAACTCATTGATCAATTTCTTCATTCTAATTGCAGTGAATAGGTTTGCCAGACGAACTGGAAATATGAGCCTATGGTAAAGGAGGCGGCACAATGGCAAATCGAATCGCAGAGACTAGAGCAGATCGCATATTCGACAGAATAAACATTGTGGGGATGTGCTTCGTTACACTGCTCTTCCTGTATCCCCTTCTATTTATATTGAGTGCATCGGTGAGCGACCCCGCAGCCGTTCTTGGCGGGAAGGTGTGGCTGTTTCCGAAAGGATTTACGATCGTCCCGTACATCAAAGTGTTTCAGAATGCAGAGTTTTTCATCAGCTACTGGAATACGATCGTATACACGGTAGTCGGAACCTTTGTGAATCTGGTATTGACTATTATGGCCGCATATCCTCTAGCCAGGAAAGATTTCTACGGCCGCAACACACTGACCATTATTTTCACATTTACGATGTTTTTCAGCGGTGGGCTAATTCCACTCTACATCGTCATTCAGCAATTACATTTGCTTAATAACTTTTGGGTGATGATATTACCTTCTGCCGTCTCTTTCTTTAATGTCGTCGTGATGAGAACCTACTTTCAGACTTCCATTCCGGAAGAATTATATCAATCGGCCGAAATTGATGGCTGTACGCGGATTGGGGTGCTGCTTCGAATCGTACTTCCCCTTTCTGGTCCAATTATCGCGGTCATGGTTTTATTTTACGGTGTTGGCCACTGGAACAGTTACTTTAACGCGTTGATCTTTCTGTCCGATCGGGATAAATTTCCGTTGCAATTAATTTTGCGGGAAATTCTAATTCAGAGCGATACGCAGAATCTGATGAGCAGCACGACCAATTACATAATCGACTCGGCACAATATGGAACGAGCATCAAATACGCTGTTATTATCATTTCGAGCTTGCCGGTTCTCATCCTATATCCTTTCTTGCAAAGATATTTTGCCAAAGGGGTCATGATTGGAGCAATTAAAGGTTAGTCGAGGAGAAGTTCTCATTATATGATTTGGGGAGGAAATACAATGTTAGGGAAGAAGAAAAAGAAGCTAAGCACCATTCTAGTGATGACGATGTTATTGGCACTGATGTTGCAGGTCGCTTGTAGTAACCAATCAAATGAAGGATCTCAACAATCGTCTACAAGTCCATCTACAAGCACGCCAACCACTACAAGCAAGCCGCAAGAGTCCATAACATTGAATGGGCTTACCTCCAAACACGTATTTCAAGCGGATTGGAATGACATGCTCGTGTTTCAAAAAAGACAAGAGGAAACGGGGATCCATGTGAAATGGGAGAATGTGTCAGAGGACGGCTGGGTTGAGAAAAGAAACCTGCGGATGGCAACAAATGATTTACCCGATTTCATTTCCAGATCCGGATTTAATGATGCCGAAATCGCGACTTATGCCGCTCAAGGGATGATTATCCCGCTTAATGATCTCATTGAGAAACATGCGCCGAACTTGAAAGCGATTTTGGATGCAGATCCCACCAAACGGAAAGCGATTTCAGATTCAAAAGGAAATATTTACGCGTTGCCTGCTTTCAACGGATGGATGGGCGACAATGCTTCCAAGCTATGGATGAATAAGTCGTGGCTTGATAAGCTTGGGATTCCAATGCCGACTACGCTAGATGAATACTATGATGCGCTTGTTGCCTTCCGTGATAACAATCCTGGTGGCAATGGCGTCATTCCTCTAACAGACTTTTCGAACTCCTTCGCCAGAGATTTGCTCTATTTCGCTGGTTCATTTGGTCTGGGTACGAAAGGTCCCAATTTCTTCGGGGACGGTGTCGACTTAGGGCCTGACGGCAAAATGCGTTTCGTCAAAACAGACGAACGTTATAAGTCTCTTTTAGAATTCATGAACAAGCTCTGGAGCGCAAAATTGCTCGATCCGGAATTGTTGACACACGCTAGCGAAGCTTGGACAGCGAATTCCAAAGCAGGCGTAATCGGTTCGTTCGTCCTTGCAGGTCCGGAAGCGAACAACCCTGTTGAATATGAAGTGCTGCCACCGCTTAAGAGCCAATATGGTGATGAAATTTTGAGCATGGTCAGCACTGGACTTCGAAAGAACAACACCGTAATCACAAGCGCCAACAAACATCCGGAAGAAACAATGCAATGGCTGGATTATTGGTATTCCGATGAAGGCTGGGTCAGACTTCAGTATGGTATAGAAGATGTTACGTATAAGGTTGATGAGAACGGGGCTTATGCTTTGCTGCCTGAATATGATCCGGATATTGCACCGATCGAGAAGAGCCGTGGCTTGTATTCCCCCATGTTCGGTGATGGAATCCCTTACAATATGTCCCCGGACGAATTTGATAAGCGTCCAACCCCGGTTAAAGAAGGCTCGGCATTCCCGAAAATACTGGCCGGTGCAGATATGTTGAAGCCATATTATGAAGGAGTCTTAGCTAATGGCGCAGATTACTTCGCCTTTACGGATGAGGAATTTGCGGTCAAAAAGCAATTTGCCGATGAAGCGATGCAGTATATTACTGAAATGGAAACGAAATTTATTACAGGCAAGGAACCGTTCAGCTCTTGGGATAAATATGTTGAGAAAGTAAGAAGTCTGGGTTTGGATAAATATATGGAAGCGTATAACGCAGCACTTGAAAGATACAATAGCCTCTAAAGTTAAGGACGCAACAAGGGACGCAACGAGGGGGGCTGTGGAGTCTCCCCTTGTTATCATCGCAACCGTAGAAGTGAGGGATGAATGATGACAGAAAACGGTGAACCGCTGGTCGGGCATGCTGAATTGGAAGTCGTTGTAGATGGAACGTTATCCGACCCGCAGTTAAATCATCCGGAAGGCATATGCAGTGATGCGGATGGAAACCTGTGGTGCGGTGGGGAACGGGGGGAGATTTACCGGATTGACAGGGTCTCTCGCAGCTTCAAGCAAGTTGCTACTACGAACGGTTTCGCTCTAGGGTTGAATTTCGATGACCAAGGGAAGTTGTATATTTGCGATTCAAAGCATCAGTCCGTATTTCGTTACACACCTTCGAGCGGGGAACTGGTCAACTTCAGCGACGGCTCGGATCTGGCTAAAATGAGGTTTCCGAACTATCCGGTATATGATCCGCTGCGCAAAGTATTATATGTGTCAGACAGCTACGGTTTTGGCGAATCGGGCCCGGGCATATGGCGAATCGATGTGGAGACGGGTGAGACGGTCCTGTGGTGCAGTCGGTCATTCGACTTCGCGAATGGGCTGGCACTTTCACCGGATGGGAAGATTCTATATTTGGCTGAAAGCCGTGGTGATCGCAATATTTACCGGATTCCAATCGGCGCTGACGGAAGGGCGATGGAGGCAGAAGTGATTGTCTGCGTACCCAATGTTATATTAGACGGCTTGGTCTTGGCGAATAACGGTAGACTCTATTTAACCTGCTACGAGCCAAGTCGGATTTATAGGATCGATACGTACAATCCTAGTTCCGGTCTCGAGATCGTTGCCGAGGATCGGACTGCTCATGAGTTGTGCCATCCGACGAATGGGGTGCTTGTTGGCACCGACTTATATGTATGTAATCTCGGTCGGTGGCATATTACCCGCATTCCGCTAGAACGGGTTGGGGTATAACCTGAATGGAAAGGGGGTATTTGAATGCAGCTGAAGCGGCATGTATTGCCAGGAACCGATTTGAAAGTATCTTCTTTCTGTTATGGTGTGATGAAGTTCGGCTCTGTCGTGAAGGGAAGCGAAATGCTTGAGCTGTATCGCCAGTATTGCGCAGCAGAAGGCAACTTCTTCGATACGGCACACAGCTATGCCTGCTGGATTAAAGATGGAGATGGTGCAAGTGAACGCGGCTTAGGCGAATGCTTGCGCAAATTCGGTAACCGCAGCGATGTTGTGATTTTGACTAAGGGAGGACACCCGCGTCAAGGCGATATTTATATCCGTCCCGACGATTGCATGACGATGGAAGTCATTTCTGCGGATATTACGGAGAGTCTGGACCGTTTGCAAATCGATAGCATTGACATCTACATGCTTCATCGTGACGATATCTTGCATCCTGTCAGCGAGATCATCGAGATGTTAAATGAGGAAATCAGGCGCGGCAGAATACGTTATATTGGGGCCAGCAATTGGTCTACCGAACGTTTGAGAGCGGCTAATACCTATGCAGCCGAGAAAGGATTGCAAGGTTTTGTCGTGTCTTCTCCACAGTGGAATTTGGCGCAGCCGAACCATTCTCCCATCGGCTGGGATGGTGAATATGACGCAACCGCACTGATGATGAAGGATGAAGACTTGGCATGGCATAAGGTAAGCAAGTTTCCGGTAATGCCATGGACACCATCGGCTTATGGCTATTTAGCTGGTTCTATGAGCAGCAATGCCCTTTCATTCGACAATTCTGTTAGTCAGGAGAGGCGCGTGCGTGCCAGGCAATTGGCGAGCGAATTGAGGTGCACGCCAAATCAGATCGCACTGGCCTTCTTGTTGGCGCATGATTTCCCGGTATTTCCCATCCTGGGTACGATGAATCTCGAGCATCTTAATGAGTCGCTTGGGGCTGATCAAATCAGTCTAACAGCAGAGCAGCGAGAATGGCTGTTAAGTGGATAAGATGAAATGGATTGGAACAGCTATGAGGAGGAGGCGTCCGTATGATCAGTCTTGGATTAGACGGTAAAATTGCGATTGTAACCGGTGGATCAGCGGGGATCGGCTTCGCTATCGCATCCGAATTGGCCGAGGCGGGGGTTGCTGTGGTACTAGCGGATGTGGCGGAGGAAGGTGCAGCTAAAGCGGAGATGCTGCGTGGGAGAGGAGCGAAGGCGCACTTCGTCCGAACGAATGTGGCGGTTTCGAACGATGTCGTAACGCTTGTCGATGAAGTAATGGCGTCCTTCGGAAGAATTGACATTCTGGTCAACAATGCAGGCATTTATCCGCGCGGTGGGCTGTTGGATACGTCTGAGGAAATGTGGGACAGAGTAATGGACATTAACCTCAAAAGCATGTTTCTGTGCAGTCAGGCAGTTGTTCCTCATATGAAGAAGCAGGGAAAGGGCTCCATCGTTAACCTGAGCTCCAGCCATGCATTCATCGGATTGCCTGAATTGTTAGCGTATTCGGTATCTAAGGGTGGAATTAGCACACTTACCCGCAATTTAGCTGGAGCACTTGCCAGAGACCGTATTCGCGTGAATGGGGTTAATCCGGGATGGGTTGCGACAGAGAAAGAATTAGCGGAGCGACAGGAAGCAGGCCAATCGCTGGAATGGTTGATCGAGCGTGGTAAAGAATTGCCCTTGGGGAGGATGCAGACCGGACAGGATGCGGCAAATGCTGTGCTGTTTCTGGTCAGTGACCTTGCTGACCAGGTCACAGGACAGATTATCCATGCAGATGGCGGCAAAGAAGTAGCGACGCTGTTCGACGATCGAAGTCTGGAAGTAAGGAAGGAGGTACTCTAATTGAGCAGCTTTGATTCGAACGGGGATTCACATAAATTGAGAGCTTGGGTGGATCGGCATTTGCAGCTGAGTAGCGGTGAGTGTGCAGAAGTGGCAACTGAGAGATTGCCATTCTCCTTTCAATATGGTGCTCTAGTGTCCGTGAAATATCTTGCCCGTCTTCCGGTTGAAACCAAGACTTCTGTTCAAGAGAGCAAGAAGCAGACGATTAAGACTTGGAAGGATAAACGTAGCGGTTTGGAAATTCGATATGAGGCAGTTGAGTACACCGATTACCCGGTCGTGGAGTGGACGGTGTATTTCCGTAATATCGGCGACAGTCTAACGGATGTCATACAAAACATACAAGGACTTGATACACTTTTCCTTAAGGATGCTGACGGAGACTTTGTACTTAATGGCCATAAAGGAGATTCGTGTGACACAGAAAGCTATGAGCCCTATTCCAACATCATGGGCGAATCCTTTGAAAAACGGTTCGCTCCCGGAAATGGCAAGTCGAGCGGTGGGGCCGATGGCTGGCCGTATTACAATGTGCAGATGCCTGGCGGCGGAGTAATCGTGGCCATAGGCTGGCCGGGACAGTGGACGAGTACCTTCACCCGCACTGGAGAGGACGGGCTGCACATCAGGGTTGGGCAGGCTCAGACACATCTGCGTCTGCAGCCGGGCGAGGAGATTCGTACCCCGCTCATCGCCATGCTCTTCTGGCAGGGCGACAATATTGTGAATTCGCAGAATGTGTGGCGCCGCTGGTTCTGGAACCATAACTCACCGCGTCCTCAAGGAATTCCGCCTGTGCCGCTTACGAGTATTCAATTGGGAAATTCGGAGCGCGGCTTATGGGAGGAAACGGATAAGTTCATGGCTGCGGGTATCCGTCCCAATATTGGCTGGAGGGATGCCAACTGGTACCCGACGGACGGTGGACCATTCAAGGACAATATGTCCTGGTTGAATACCGGAACCTGGGAACCGGATCCAGTCAAGTACCCGGACGGTTTCCGTGCATACAGCGACTGGGCGCGAGATCGAGGGATTCAATTTATGCTCTGGTTTGAACCTGAGCGGGTCGGCGATCCGGAATCCTATCTTGCCAAGCATCATCCGGAATGGCTGCTGGAGGGTCCGGAAAGCTGCGGCCCTATTCTGAATTTGGGAGATCCGCAGGCATGGAACTGGATAACTAACCATGTGGATGCGATGATCCGCAAAGAAGGCATCGACTGGTATAGGGAAGACATGAACGGTCCCGGTCCCCTTCCCGCATGGACGAACAATGATGGACCCGATCGTGTAGGTATGACAGAAAATCTGTATGTACAAGGCCATCTGGCATTCTGGGACGAATTGGTACGCCGGAATCCTGAGTTGCGCATAGATACGTGCGCTTCCGGTGGCAGGAGGAACGATCTGGAAACGATGCGACGGGCTGTGCCGCTGCTGCGCAGCGATTACCAATTTCCAGAAGACCGGTTTCCCGATCTGAATCAGTCCGATGTCCGTGAAGCGAATCAAGGCCACACCTATGGTCTGGCATCCTGGTTTCCTTATTATGGATCGGGGGCCTATGTGACGGATGAGTACGGTGTACGCAGCTTCTATATGCCTGCATTTGGTGTTATTCCGCAAGCAGGTTGGGAACAGGACAAGCAGGAAACACAAGCTGTTCGGCGGGCTTACGATGAGAATGTTCGGGTTGCCCCATTCATGCTCGGCGATTATTATCCGCTGACACCGTATAGTTTGAGCCAAATGGCTTGGATCGCCTGGCAGTTCGACAGACCGGAATCCGGGGATGGGATCATCCAGGCTTTTCGCCGCAGGATGTGTGTGGAAGAGAGTCTATTTGTTCGGTTATCCGGACTGGATCCTGCCGCTTATTATGATGTTGTTACAGTGGAAGGAAACGATCTGCTGCATGAGCGGGGAAGTGTTCTAATGGAACGGGGCATGGCTGTCAATATCCCCGATGCGCCAGGAGCTGCAATATTATTATATAGGGTAAATAACGCTTGATTCGAATGGACGCCGTTTACAATTGACTTGAAATGGAGAGATGTACTCATGTTAAAGAAGCGAATGATTGGTCTGATTCTAGCTATCTTTATGGTCATCAGCACGGTTTCTTCCATAACCTCGTTACAATATACAAATGCAGCGTCTCCAGCTAATAACATAGCTGAAAACGCTTCCTTTGAATTAGGCTCCGGGACAACACCGACGGGATGGTCATTGGGGGCGAACCATGGGCGTGCAAATGATAGGTCCCATGATGGGAGTTACTCCCTCAAGTCGACAGCGACAACGACGTCTGTCACGGCTCGCACGGTTATCGTACAACCGGATACGACATATAAATTGTCGGTGTGGATATACAAAACGAACAACAATGGTACTGCATATATAGATATGAATGATATTTCCGGTGAAGCGCAGACGGGGACGGGCGTCGGTTTGGGCGCAGGTCAGTGGTCTTACAGCGAAGCACTCTGGAGTAGCGGCAATGCGACCAGCATTACACTTCGAGCCGTAACGGATGCGAGTCCTACTGGAACCATCTGGTTTGATGATATTCGGCTGGTTCCCATTGCTTCAACGAACCTGATCGATAATGGATCTTTTGAATCAGGCTCCGGGACAGCGGCGACAGGCTGGACGCTGGGTACAGGGCATGAACGCAGCGATGACAGATCTTATGAAGGTGAATATTCACTTAAGTCGACAGCGACAAACACCTCGGTATCGAGTCGGACGGTTAGTGTTCAGCCCAACACGTCCTACACATTGTCTGCATGGATCTATAAAATGAACAATTCCGGAACCGCTTACATCGATATGGACAACCGGCCGTTTGAAGTGGAAATTGGAATGGGTGAGGGGCTGGGCGGAGGGGAGTGGAGCTATGTCGAGGCTCTCTGGTATAACGATACTGCGACGAGTATCACCTTAAGGGCAGTTGTAGATGGGAATCCAACCGCAGAGATCTGGTTCGATGACTTTGTACTTGTTCCATTGCCGTCAACAGCAAATAAAGTAGTTAATGGATCGTTTGAAATCGGCTCCGACGACGCGGCAGTGACCTGGACGCAAGGGTTGAACCACTCACGCAGCAACGATAGAGCCTATGAAGGGGAATACGCGCTGAAATCAACTGCGACAAGCACCTCAACGTCTAGCACTACGGTGATCGTTAAGCCAGACACGTTGTATAAGCTATCCGTGTGGATTTACAAAACAAATAATGATGGCAGTGCTTACATCGATATGAACGATATGAATGCCGAAGCTGAGATCGGAACCGGATCCGGCCAGGGAGGCATGCAGTGGAGTTACAGTGAGACGATTTGGAATAGCGGGGCACTTGAAAGTATTACGCTGCGTGCTGTGACCGATGACAATCCAACCGCTGCAATCTGGTTTGACGATATCCGTCTGGAGCCAATCACTGCTTCCAGCAGTTTGGTTGACAACGGTTCTTTTGAAATAGGCTCGGGAACGACAGCGACCGGCTGGATGCAGGTTGCAAGTCATGTTCGTACGAACGATAAGTCACACGATGGCAGCTATGCACTAAAGTCAGTTACTTCAGGCACGGCGGCTTCCGCCCAGACGATTCCGGTGGAGACGAATACAACGTATAAGCTGTCGGGTTGGATCTATAAGTCGAATGGCGATGATATTGCGTATCTTGATATGGATGATCAACCGGGTGAAGCACAGGTGGGAGTAGACGCAGGAGACGGGGAAGGCCAATGGGTCTATGTCGAAACGCTCTGGAACAGCGGCTCAACCGCTTCGATTGGTTTAAGGACCGTTAGTGTCACCAATTCGACCGACGCAATCTGGTTCGATGATATTCGCCTTAATCCGGTTTGGAAACTGCATACCGGGGATACGGATATGATGCTGGAGGTGTCGAATAACCGACCGGCTATCTCACAGTTGAAAAACACGGAGAAGAATTGGAACTGGACGCCGGCATCGACATCCCTGCCCCTGCTTGATCGAGTGGATGTCGGGGGAACGCCCGTCACACCGGATTGGCTATATCAAGATGCGGTCGTTGACACGTCTCAAGGTAAAAAGGTAACGCTGCGCTTCGTAAGCGACACTCCGAATCTTGAACTGAAATCGATCTGGTGGGCTCGTCCGGATTCGGGTCCAATCGAGCATTGGATGACCATCGAGAACAAGACGGGTGGAACGATTACCGTATATCAGCAAGAATCTCTGCAAATCGACGTTAAAGGCGACAGTAATCCAACGCTATGGCGCTTCCATAAGGAGAGCGGACAACCGGATGCAGCAGGCACATACAAGACGTTGTTGACTCATTCAGACAGCTTGTCAGCGTGGACGAATACAAATCAGGATTTCAATTCGAATGGATTTATTCCTCTTGTGTTTTTGGACGTAAATGCTGAGCATGGTTTGTATATTGGTTGGGAATGGCCGGAAGGCAGGATATTGACGGAAACCGCGGCTGCCGGCATACCAGCTGTTATTACGGTTAATGCTGGACTTAATAATGATTTCAAGACGGATATTCCGGAAGAAGGCTTCTATGAAATCCCTTCGGCTTATATTGGCGCCTATAACGGGGATGTGGATAACGGGAGCAATAAATTCAAAAGATGGTTTTTCAATAACAAGGCGCCTGAGAAGATGAGAACCGATACTCGAGAGCCGTATGCTCAAATGGCGGAACAATTGCTCGGGTTGAATTATGATTTGGCCAGTTGGGGCGTGGATTCTATCCAGTGGGATTACGGCTGGTGGCCGGGCAGTCCTTCTGGAGGCTGGAGAACGGGTGAAGGTGACTGGCGATTGGGTAATCCTCAATATTATGAGGGACTTGATGCTCGTGGTCTAACGACCTGGAGCGAATATGGGGAGTATCTGGAAAGTGCAGGGCTGGAATATACGAACTATTTCCTGCTGCACGACGGTTTATCCAGTGATCCGAACGCGCTCTCGTCTATCGGACCTAATGCGCATCCCGAATGGTTCTCAAACCGGCAAATTTCTGCGGGCAGAAGTGTCGATCTTGGGAACAGTGAAGCGGTAGATTTTATGAAACAACGATTGCTGGCCGTCATGAGCGAGAACAAAATTGATACGTATCGGAGCGATTTTGAACCTATTGTGAGAGCAAGCGATAAGACGAACAGACATCAATATTCGTCGGATGTTCAATACTGGAGCGCCAAAGGCTTCTATGAAATATTGGACTACATGTTCGAGAACTTGCCTGGCTTCCGTTACGAGAATAATAGCTCGGGAGGCAGCTTGAAAGATTATGCGACGATGAGTCGTTCCAATGTCGTTGTGTATAATGATACTGCTAATTATGAAGATGCTCGCAAAACATTTTATACGACTTCATATGGTATTCCTTCGGCTCAGTTAATATCGTATATTAATCCGGATCTATTCTCCAGTATACCGGGTGAAGATGATTACGGTTGGCGGAGCATTATTCTCGGTACGATGCACATAGCTAGTCCGGGTGCGGTCGGAGGTCATCTTCCATACAACGGGGATTACTATGCAGAGAAGTATTTCGGCATGTTTAGGGACAAGCTGAAACCGTTAGTACGGAATGCGGACCTATACCATATTTTACCGCGCCCTGATGGCACGCATTGGGACGGTATCCAGTATTTTGACCCGGCTGCAACAGGTGCAGGTGAGATCAAAGGGGTGACCTTCCTCTTCAAACCGGGCAATGCAGAAGGAAATACAAAGACAATTAAGTTCAGAGGACTGGATCCGCTGGAGAGCTATGCGGTGGAGTTCGAGGATCGCTCCGAGCAGAATACGATCAAAACGGGTGCTGAGCTCATGGCTGGACTTGAAGTAACCATTGCAGAAAATAGAGGTTCGGAAATGATATGGCTCAAAGATGACCCCGGGCTCTTTCAGAACAAAATTGTGCAAGGCACCAGCGGTACCGGCACAGCTGAGATTTCCGCTCCTGCAAGCGATTATACGCAGACGCCTGATTTTGCAAGTCGTTATACCCATTATTTCGATCAGCAGTTCAGCGATCAGCCACTGCAGCTGGCGGTCACTGCTCCTGGTATCGTAGCGAGCGGGGATTATACGGTATCCCAGAGTAATAACAGCGAACAACTGCCCAGCTTGAGTTATGGAGGTTCAGTTGAGATCTCGAATTCATATGGTTCTATGTCGATAGGAGATGCCGCCACATTAGGAACAACGGCGATATACAGTGGAAGCTCTTGTGTGATTGGCCCGACCTCCAATCTGGTCATCTACGGCGATGTTGTTTGCAATGGACCCATTCTGTTCAACGGGAACATTGACGGCTTGACTATTCACGGCAATGTGATCGCTGCAGGGGATATTACCTTTAACAGCAATGTAGACACATTCACGATTGAAGGGACGATGAGTTCCCAGGGCAGTATTACTTTCAAAGGGAGTAATGTGACTTCGGGTAACATTGAGGGAGATTTGATCGGACAGGGCATACGATTCAATGGTTTGAATACTCTTGTAGTATCAGGCAATGTGAGCAGTTCGCAGGATTTCATGCCTAGTAATGGAAATTATTCGGGCCTTCTAATCGGCGGATCTTTATATGTATCGGGTAATTCACAATTTTCGACCTTCAGTAAGGTAACCATACAGGGGTCCTATTTTGGAAAGGGTAACATTAATATGCAGGGTCAAATTTCCGGAAATGGCCTCCGGGTAGGACATTCTATGCTTTCCAATGGAACAATTGATTTCCAGGGGATTGGCGGACAGGTATACGTCGGAGAATATCTTGGAGCGTTATACCAATTGAATTTCAAGGGGAACATCTCTGGTGCCATGCATCTCGGTGGAATATTGGCGGGGAAGATCAACATTATGAATAATTATGCTCCGGCTAATATTTTTCTGGACAACTAGTGTGATCGGAAACAATCTTGAGCTTTTCATGTAAGAAGCATGTTGTGAGAAGAAGGGGGCTTGTCGCCCCCTTCTTACTCGATTACGACTCGAATCCCAATGATAGGCCCATAGGTGCCTGTACCTCATCGGCATGGGAATCAACATGGAAGGCAGCCCGGTTCATGGTCTCGTTCGCCCAGAGGGCGGTCACAACCCAATCATTTCACTGGCAGACGCAAGCTTATAGGCAGGCCTCGTATAGCTCATGTCCATTCGATCAAAGGACATGGGTTCTTTTCCATTCGGTCGGGCTCTCCCCGAATTTCTTCTTGAACATTCTGCTGAAGTAATGAATATTTGGAAATCCGACCGTTTCAGCGATTTCCTGTACGCTCATCGGAGTCGATTGCAGATAAGAAGTGGCCGCATCCATGCGCAGCTCGAACAGGTATTGCAGGGGAGTGAGAGTCGTCATTTCTTTGAAGAGACGTATGATGTAGGAAGGTGTATACCCGGAACGTTTGGCAAGATCGTCCAAGGTGATGCCTTGCATGTAATTGTCCTCCATATACCGGATCTGATCGTAGATGTAGCTCTGGGCGGACCATTTGTCCGGGAGAGCTTCTGCAGACAGCAGCTCCTGGGGACAGCGTTGTTTCTGCGCATAATAGTTGACCTGCAGCAGCAGTTTCTGGATATCGCACATCATGATGTGAAGGAAGGTATCGCCTTGTTTTTTGGGGAGGTCGTCAACGATGGCTCGTTGAATCGAGCCTAATGTCGCGCATAAGTCCTCGTTTTCGTTCAAACTCAAGGGATTTTGGCTTTGCGCCACGTTCCATGTATTCAGATTATCGATTCCCGGCACATAGTCCTTATCCTGGGGACGCAATTCAACAAACCAGCATTCCAGGAAGGGGGACACCTGTACGATCTGGTGCGGCGAAGAAGGCGGAAAAATAAAAAGAGCAGGCGCCTTGGCTTTGAATACGCTTCCAAGCCAATGCAGGTTCAATTCACCAACGAGTACGAATAACACTTCATGATAAGGGTGAATTCCTCCAATGACTTTACCTTTAGCATCGGAAACAAAATGGTTGTATTCACGAATGTACATGTTCATTCTCCCCTTCTGTAGTCTGTGAAGGTGTTCGCAGGATATAGAATCAGTATAATGCATTGTCGGCAAGAAGAGAAGTTGTCATGAATAATCCTGATGCGCAGTTTAATATTGTGCAAATTCATAAGCCATCGTCATATAGCAATTGACTTTAAGCTGTCGAATCTTTCCCACAAAAGGTAAATACAAAACAATGCCCTTCCCATAAACTGATTCAAGAAAGGAGTGAGTTGTCTGGGAACTTTGTTTAACATCGAAGAGATGACCTTGGATTACGGAAGGAATCCGATTGGGACGGATCACCCTCAGCCTGCATTTAGTTGGATGCTGCAAGCAGGGCAGGACACCCGCGGTTGCAAACAGTCGGCTTATCGGATCATTGTTTCGAATGAAGAGGATCACATTGTACATAACAGGGGGGATGTGTGGGATACGGGAAAGGTGTTATCATCCCAGTCCCAGCATTTGATCTACAACGGTTCCCCGCTTGCATCATGCACGCGTTATTATTGGAAAGTCAAAGTATGGGACCAGCACGGCGCGGAGAGTGAATGGAGTAAGCCGTCTCATTGGGAAACAGCTTTCCTGTCTGCCTCTGACTGGCAGGCTGATTGGATTACTGCGCCTTTCCTGCAAGATCCGGTTCCCGAGCCTGATCTTCTGAAGGGGGTTCCGGTGATTTGGGATATTCAAGAGCCGGAAATTCCGATAACGGATCCCATCCGGTATTTCCGGTTGAGATTCTCGGTCCAGGAGCAACGGCCGCGTGCGGCAAAATTGCAGATCTACGCTGTGGATTCCGTCTATATCTATGTAAATGGGCAGGATCAAGGCTTGTTTTTTCCCTATGCGCAAACCGTTACACTGGATATATTGGAGTGGACCCGACAGGGAGATAATGTCATCGCAGTCCGTTCCGACGGAGGGGATAAGGGCTTCATTGCCGTACTTTCCATTACTAGCCACCAGGGCATTGAACAGTTGTATACGACCGCTGACGAATGGAAAGTCTCCCACACTCCGGCAGAAGGGTGGCTGGATCCGGCGTACGACAGCGGCCATTGGCGGTCCCCGGTTGCAATCGGCCAGTTCGGAGAAGGGGAATGGAGCAGCTACAAAAGAATCTTGTATCCGGTCAATCGCGGCTACGGGCCCAATCCCGTATTCGGAACAACATTTCATGTGAAGGCCAGTCTGGCGCAGGCCAGATTATATATTTCTGCTCTTGGCATATATAGTTGCCGCTTGAACGGCGAGCCGGTAAGCGGGGATAAATTCGCGCCCGGCTGGACGGACTACCATACCCGCATTCCTTATCAAACCTACGATATCACCCCGCAGCTGTCAGCCGGTGACAATCGGTTGGAAGCGATCGTCGCTTCTGGCTGGTACGCGGGCTTAATCGGTATTTGCGGCCCTTATCAATACGGGGGGAGAACGGCATTGCGGGCACAGCTTCAACTTCATTATACAGACGGCTCGATGGAAGTTATATCGACGGATGAACAGTGGCAGGTGTCGGAAAGCGCTGTCCGGACGTCCGATATGCTGATGGGCGAATGTTATGATGCGCGCATGGAGGAGGCTTCGCCGCCATGGCAAGCTGCGATTCTTCTGGATAATCCGGCAGCCGGAGAGATGAAGGCAGCGGAAGGCCCGCCGATCAGGCATATGCGGAGCTTGCCGGTGAAATCGATAGCACATATTGACGGCTCCAAATACCTGGTGGATATGGGGCAGAACATGGTCGGCTGGGTTCGCCTGCGCATGACAGGTACACGCGGCGAGCATATCCGGTTGCGTTACGCGGAGCGGCTGGATGCGGGTGGGAAGCTGTATACCCTCAATCTTCGCTCAGCCAGGCAAACGGATCATTATACCCTTAAAGGGGGAGGCGAAGAAGTATTCGAGCCCATGTTTACCTACCACGGCTTTCAATATGTCGAGATTGAAGGTTATCCGGGAACGTTAACGGCGGACATGATCGAAGGCATCGTCATTCATTCCGCCTTGGAAGAAGTCGGGCAGATGAGCACCTCCAATCCCATGGTCAATCGCCTGCTCGAGAACATCCGTTGGAGCCAGCGCGGCAACTTCATCGGGGTTCCGCTCGATTGTCCGCAGCGGGATGAACGGCTGGGCTGGACGGGAGATGCCCACGCGTTCGCGCGAACGGCCACCTACAACATGAACAGCGCGGCTTTTTACCGGAAATGGCTGACGGACATCCGCGACGCGCAGCGCGAGGACGGCGCCTATCCGAATGTGGCTCCGGACGTCGTTAGTCTGGGGGCGGGATTTGTATTTTTCGGTGACGGAGGCGTTATTACGCCCTGGACGCTCTATAAAGCATATGGGGACAAAAGATATATTCTGGATAATTATGACGCGATGAAAAGCTGGATCGCATTCCTGAGAAGGGATTGCGACGAGCGGCTCCTTCGCCGGACCGAAACCTTCGGCGATCATCTTTCCTATGGCTCGGAAACGCCGAAGGCCGTCATCAATGCGGCTTTCTTTGCTTACAGCGTAAAATTGATGAGAGAAATGTCGGAGGAAATCGGGGAAACAGCAGATGCCGCCGAATATGGCAGGCTGTTCGAGCAGCTCAAGCGAACCTTCCAGGAGCATTTCGTCGCGGATGATGGGCGGATTGCCGGACATACGCAGACAGCCTATGTCCTCGGGTTGAAGGTGGGACTGCTGTCCGAGGAGAATATTCCGCGCGTCGTGCAATATTTGGTGGAAGATATTCGGCGCCACGACTGGCATATTACGACGGGATTCATGGGAGTCAGCTATATACTGGCGGTATTAACCGATTATGGGCAAGCGGATACGGCATTCCGGCTGCTGCTGCAAGACACGTTTCCATCCTGGCTGTATCCGGTTAAGAACGGTGCTACTACGATGTGGGAACGTTGGGACGGCTGGAATGAGGAGAAGGGATTTCAGGATCCGGAGATGAATTCCTTTAATCATTATGCTCTGGGATCCGTCGGCGAATGGCTGTACCGGTATTTGGCCGGAATTGATGTGGCAGAAGGATTGTACGGATTCCAGAAATTCATAATAAGGCCTATAATTGGTGGAGGATTCACGAATATCAATTGCCGGTATAAGTCGTTGTACGGATGGATCGAGAGCTCATGGGAGCATGCGGACGGCGTGCTGAACATGCTTGTGGAGGTGCCGGCCAACACGACAGCGGAAATTGCCGTTCCTGCCCGTGACAGCGCAAGCGTGACAATCGACGGAGAAAGCGCGACGACCGCTGACTGGTCGGCAGCTGACGGGAGCTGGACGCTGCTGCGCCAGGAGGAAGGCATCGTATGGCTGAGAGCCGGATCCGGGCGGTACAGGCTAAAGTCTACATTAGAATAGAGGCGTTAGAAATGGATGGAATAGACAAGAACCATAAGGCGACCTGGATCTGGTATCCGAATGATTATGAGCTATGGCTGCATGTTCAAGTGTCTATGAAGCGGCAGTTCCGGGGGTATATTTGTCCCCCCTTCTGGCGTATGGACACCGCTTATTCGAATGTCATGTTCCGCAAGAAGCTTAAGCTGGAGCGGCCGGAGAGTCTGACCTTGTCCGTGCAGGGCGCGTTTGTCGTTCATCTGGACGGAAGCATGCTTCCGATGCCATACGAACGGAAGCCAATCACCTCGGTGCTTATTCCCGCAGGCGAGCATGAACTGGTCGTTAAAGTGTTCATGGACACCGCAGTTCCCGCGCTCTATGCGGCAGGCGAGACAATAACATCGGATGGGACATGGGAAGTGACCTGTCATAACGGTCAATGGCTGAATGCGGGTTCAGACCGCTTCGATGATCCGGCCTCTCCTCCCGGGGCGTTCCCGTTTGCTTATGAGACCGTGCATCCTGTCCACGTAGCTAAAGCCAAGGGGACGGTACTTGTTGATTTCGGTCAAGAGACATTCGGTTATGTCACCTTCTTGGAGCTGAAGGGACGTGGCGTCATCCGCCTGTATTACGGCGAATCCATGGAAGAGGCTCTGGCTGGAGAAGAAGCCGAGACGTCAGACGAGCTGGAGATCGATTTTACAGAACCTCAATCCTTGACCACGCCAGTCACCCGTGCTTTCCGATATGTCCAGATTCGTGCAGATGAAGGGCTGACGTGGCAGAGCGTACAACATGAGTATGAGTATTTGCCGATGGAACGCCGCGGTTCATTCCGCTGCTCCGATGAACGCATCAACCGAATCTGGGAGGTGGCCGTTCGAACGCTTCAACTTACGACGATGGAATTCATGTACGACGGTATGAAACGGGATCGTTGGGTGTGGAGCGGCGATGCCTATCAGAGCTTCATGATGAACAATTACGTCTTCTTCGATCAGGCGGTCACGAGGCGGACCTTGGTCGCGCTGCGCGGCAAAGATCCCGTGAACATGCACATCAATACCATTATGGATTATACCTTCTACTGGTTTATCAGTTATCACGATTATTATCTCCATACAGGGGATCTCGCATTTATTTCTTCCTCCTATCCGAATATGCTGTCGTTGATGGAATTCTGTCTGAAGCGCCGCAATACGGATGGGATGATGGAAGGATATCCCGAGGATTGGGTGTTTATTGACTGGGCGGACATGGAGAAGCGCGGTGAAGTATGCGCCGAACAGCTGCTGTTCTGCCGCAGCCTGGAAATCATGGGGACGTTTGCGGGATTGCTTGGTGACGGCGGCAACGAACAGAAATTTACCGATCTGGCGCAGGAGCTGCGCAGCCGCATATTCGAACTGTTCTGGGACGAGGAGCGGGGCGCGTTCCTTCACGGCCGGCTGGACGGCAAGATAAACGATCGCATTCTGAAATATCCGAGTATGTTCGCTCTCAGACTTGGATATTTGAACAACGCGCAGTCTGAGCTTGTCGCGCGGAACGTTCTGCTTAATGAATCGGTGCAGAAAATCACAACGCCGTTCATGCGTTACTTTGAGTTGGAGGCGTTATGTGAAATCGGGCAGCAGACCCATGTTCTGCACGAGATGCGCGAATATTGGGGCGGCATGCTGGACCTGGGGGCGACAACGTTCTGGGAAGAGTATGATCCCGGTCAACCGGCGGAGCTGCAATATGATATGTACGGGGACAAATACCGCAAGAGCTTGTGTCACGCGTGGGGAGCCGCACCGCTGTATCTGCTCGGTAAATATTGGACGGGCGTCCGGCCGGAGGCGTCGGGGTATTCGCAGTACAGGGTCGAACCGTGCCTTGGCGGCCTCGAGTGGTTTGAAGGAACGGTTCCTACACAGGACGGTGAAATTAAAGTGTTCATGGATCGGTCGCGCATCGCCGTCTTCACGAATGCTGTCGGTGTCGGCACTCTGAGGTTCAAGAGTGAAACGTATCCGGAAACGAATGAAGGAGAGATCCGGCAGATTGGCAGCGGCGAGTACGAATTGGAGCTTGTCCGTCCTGCCTTCGCGTATGAGGTGAGGATAAAGCATCCCATATCCGAATAAACAAGCAAGCCCCGAAGCGGATTTTATATTCCGCTCGGGGCTGTTTTTTTTGTTCGACTAGATCTGAAAGGATAAAGTTAACAAAAACGGCTGCCGAAGCAACCGATTATCCACTCTTGTATCTATATGCTATCGTTCTCATCGCCTTTACTATTCTCGATACACAATACGCAACGGTCGATCCGGATACTCGCGGTTAAGCTTCTCGAACGTTTCAACCAGTTGTTGCAATCCTTCTCTGTCCGACTGGCGCAGTTCACTACAACCAATAATCTGGATACGCCGTGACACATCCCGCGATCCTTCACGCACTCTGGCTATGAATCCGCTCAATTCACCGTGAAAGTAGCAATTGACGAAACCGAATCTCTCCTCCAATCTTGTAGCCGCTGGCACTTCGGCTTTGCGCCAGACCATCGTCTGTAATTCCCACGCTGTAAATTTGTTGCCGTCCGGATCATAAAAGTAAAAGCCTATTCCACACCCGTCATTATCCCGCAGTTCTTCAAGCTTCACCTCGCCGCTTTCCAGCAGCTTTTGGTGCAGGTCGACGATATTGTCGACTTCGAAAGACAGCATTGACATTTGAAAGTTGGGCCCCGACCAAACATCAGTCTGGAACGTCATCCGGGATCCTTTTTCCGCTCGTAAAATAAATAATTCCATTCCGTTTCCAAGTTCGAGGGATTCCCCGTTCGTATCCTTCTTTACTTCTTTCGGATGACGCAAACCAAAATGTCGTTCAAACCATTTGATCGTCAGATAAGGATCGGAAGCCGGAACGTAAATGCAGTTTACTCGTTTCAGCACAGGTACCGATGGAGGTACGACTTCATTTGCCGTTAACTCGGCGAACTCCTCAATTGCTCGATTTACCATTGCCTCATCTCCTCAAAAATTCATTTCAATAAACAAGACGAAGAAAACGCCATTATCCTGTCAAACAATCTTTTGGATCAATGAAAATATATGACCGTCCGGGTCCACAAACTTGCTAAGTAATCGCTTCCCGCTCCGTTCAACCATTTCGACGCTCACACCTTTTTGCCGGAGTCGGGCCACGAGAGATGCCAGATCATCCACTTCGAAGCTTAGCAACTCGAATGGTTTCGGATAACCACTGCTCGCTCCGATCGATTTCAATAAGAAAATTTCCATCCCTGAACCGATAGGGAGCGATACGCCGCTGCAGCCCGGTTCCGGTGCCGAACCGGATGAAAGGCCGAAATGCTCGTTATACCACATCGCCGACGAGAAAGGATCGGCGACCGGCAAGTAGAAGCAATTGAGCTGCCTAAACAACAAGGTCGTAACCTGGATACGAAATGCTTCATCCAACTGTCTTGCGGCCAGCGTCTCCCGGGCGAAATCAAACAGCTCTTGCTTAAGAACGGCCTTCGCTCGCCGCAATCGGCTTTCCACCGCACTTGTCGTGGCGCCTACCAACCTGTGGATCTCCGATGCGGACATACCACCAATTAGATGCAAAATTGCCGTCTCGCGGTATAGCTCATTAAGCTTGTTCAAAGCAAGCCATACTTTTTCGCTCTGCTCGTTACTTTCCACGATATCTTCTATGGCATGCGGATCCTCAAGTTCAGGCGAAAGTTCGAGCTCAACCGGGAACCGCCGTCTCTTTCTTTTAAAGCCGAACGCAGTGCGGCGGGTGATGGTATATAGCCAAGTGGCAAACTTCTCAGTATTTTGTAAATCGGGAAGCCCGAGATATCCTTTAATCAGCGCTTCCTGTGCAATATCCTGCGCTAAATGGAAGTCACCGGTAATATGAAAGCCTATAGCATACAACGCGTTCATATAGCGTCCAATCAGCTCTGCATAAGCCACGCCTTCCCCTTGCAGTGCTTGTTCCACCAGTTGCCCGTCCGTCTTCACCTCACTAAAGCCTCCAATTGTATTTTTAAAGATTCTCCGCTTGTTCGCTTAAATTTCCAAATTTTATAATTATTATATATGTAGCGGCTTGTTGCCGCCAGCCTTTGGTGGCTTTTTTCATCCATTTTAAGAGGAGCGATTCATATGCGCGAGTAGCGCTGTATTGAAGGCGGTGAAGCCGGATCTCCTTGGTCCAGTCAATTGGCGGCGAACGCAACGGAGTCGATCAGCAGCTGCCCGGCCCAATTTCTCGTGCTGTCTCCGGCCGCCCAAATTTTGATTCTGTCAATGGCATGCCGGTTGTCCCAATCGCTTAAGTCCAGGGCAAGTGACACCCAGCCCTGAGCGGGATCGATTAAGGCCGTGCCCGCGGCCCACTCCTTCCCGCTGAATGCCTTAACGCGGATATGGTAAGACTCTTCGTTCGAGTAGCCCGTCAGCTTTACGCTCAGTTTCAGGATCGGGGCGGGCGATGCATTGTACGGGCTAGAGAATCGCTTCTGCACGCCGCGCCATTTCTTGGAGGTAGCGGAGAATTCGGCTTGAAGCGTCCCTTCCCCGCTGTGCGCCTCATCATCCGGAATATAGATATGATTCGCATGATCGGCCCGTTCCCAGCCCTCCGTGTCCATTGCGCCCGCGTAATCCGATACAATGCGAAGGGGAACCGAAGCGGGAATCGGCCGTGCCTCTAATGCGCTTGGATCGAAGCCCGGTATGGCCTCGTTCCAATCGGAAATGCCGATAAGGGGTTTGGCGAATTCGGTCAGCTCCAGGGAGCGGTCCGTATCGATATATTGGAACACATCATAGATGTATTTGCGGTTCAGCGGAACGAATCCCTCGGAAGTGGCAGGATCTTGTGTCCATAAGCCCATATGCAAGCCGAAGAATGGAACATCAATATGCGAGAACATGATGAACAAGTCGATCTCGGGCAGGAATTGAGCCTTGTAATAGCTGTAAGCATAAGCGGCTGCTTGTATTCTTTCCGTCTCCAGGGAGTCGTCAGCCGTGTGGAAGCCTTGCTCGGACAGAATGATTCTACGCCGTTCATGGCCGCAGAGCAGTTCGGCTCGTCCCATATAATCGACCAGCACGTGAAGATTTTTAAAGGTGATATGCGGTGTATCCCAGTGATCGAGAGCCTGCTCGTCGTTCCACGTGTCCAAATTTAGGAAATCTTCCGGATAAGCATGAAAGGCGACATGCCAAGGATAATCGCCATGTTTCTTGGACTGCGCATTCACAAGGTCGACGATATCGCGGCCGCGGTAGTATTTTTTTGGATCAAATTTATGGGGCTTCATCCAGTTGTTTGTCAGTGAAAGGAACACCCGCGCCTGGTCGTAATATTTGCGGGATACCAGATAGAAGAGGCGCAGAGCTTGTTCATAGTGGTCGACGAATTGATGAACAGATTTCTCCCCCATATTCTGCCAATCCCACTGGGCGTCGATTTCATTGCCCACGATATAATTGACGACGCGTCCGTACTTCTGATCCTCCCTGGTGTAACGGGCGAACAGAAACTCGGTGGCCGCTTTTATATAACGAAACCCTTCCCCGGTCACAACATTAAATCCGTGAACGCCCAACCCCTCGATTCTTGCAGCTTCGGGATGGATCATGATTTCGGTGATGCGGTGGTGGTCCTTGATCAGAATCAGCACGATGGTAATCAGGACGCCATTATCGGATAACAGCTTGATTTTATGGTCCATCGTTTCGTAGTACGTTTTATTAAAATAATAGGTTTGGCCTTCTAATTCGAATGGAATCGCATCGAGTCTGTTCGTGTCGTCGGGGTTCAGCATCGATTCATTAACGGTAAAATTGATCAGCGCATGGGAAATGCCGAGCTCCTCGGCATCGTCCGTCATCTCCACATTGACTCCCTTCTTGCTCTGCGCGACCGGATAGGGGAAATGATTCACGGAATCAAAATCCATATGCGTTGCATATTTCGCATGATCGACAAGCTGTCCGGGTCCAGAAGCAGCCCCGTCCTGAAGCGCAACGGCGAACTTGGAGTAGTAGCGATCATGATGCCCGTCAAATCGATCGACGACGAACGCGAAGCTGTGCTCCGCAGCAGGCGTTACAGCCAAGGGCGTTGTTAACATGGCCGGATTGGATTCATGCTGATAAGAGGCCAACTCGTACAGAGACAGCGTCTTGCCTTGGAGTTCGATACCGCTTGTGACGATCCCGTTGACCGTAATTGAATCGGTGGAGACATGAACACTTGTAACTTCGCCGATCGGATGTACAGGCGCATGGTCGACTTTGGAGAAAGCCACCTCTTCAATAAGCAGGGAGCTTTCGCCGCCGGAGGCGTCCTCCGATCTGATCTGTAAAGTCGTAATGACGCCGTTCCAGCCCGCAGTATCTGCCAGGCAGATTTCATATCCGGCAGTCTCCGGATGGTTCGGATGCAATGGGATAGCCATCGATTTGTCTTCATTAAAGTGATGATCCGTTTCCGTTGTCCAGCAGAGCAGTGCACTTGAGCATGCCGATGCGTTCCTGATTCTGACGGTTACGAGGTTATGGTCATCGGCATTCAGATTCAGATTCCAGAGCGTTAAGCGCTCTTTCAGGGTTTTGCTGATCCGTCCGTCATTTTCATTCACTTGTTAGAGACCCTCCCGGTATTCTGATTTATTACATCTATTAGACTGCCTTTCCATTGTATGCCAACTGGAAATGGTTGTATTTATCATATCTATCGAAGTTTGCCGGTGCGGCCCTGTGCATAATGGGAAGGAATAAATCCGGATTTGCACAATAATGAACTGATGAACGATGCCCTGGACGTCCCCAGTCCAATATAGTATAAATCAGCTCCTTTTCTTTCAGTTGAACAGCGTTTAATTCCGGCTTTATTTTAATACATAAGGTAAATACTTTCCGAAGACCTTGTGATAGAATCCAATATATGGATAAATTAAGTCGAAAGGAGCATGGATTTATGGCCCGGATTTTGCTCAATCATATTTACAAGAGTTATGGCAAAGAGAAGGATACGGTCGTAAAAGACTTTCATCTCCAGATTGAGGATCGCGAGTTTATCGTGTTTGTCGGTCCTTCCGGATGCGGTAAATCGACCACGCTGCGGATGATTGCAGGTCTTGAGGACATTAGCGAGGGCCAGATTTATATAAACGATCAGATCATGAATGATTTGCCCCCAAAGGACAGGGATATTGCGATGGTGTTTCAGAATTATGCGCTGTATCCTAACATGACGGTATACGAGAATATTGCATTCGGTCTCCGATTGCGGAAAATGCCCAAGCATGAAATCGAGCTGCAGGTGCATAAGGCGGCGAGGGTGCTGGAGATCGAGGCTTTCCTCGACCGCAAGCCGAAGCAGCTGTCCGGAGGCCAACGGCAGCGTGTGGCGCTTGGACGCGCCATCGTCCGGAACCCGCAAGTGTTCTTAATGGATGAACCGTTATCCAATTTGGATGCCAAGCTCAGGGTCCAGATGCGGACGGAAATCATCCGCTTGCACAAATCGCTGGGTGTCACGACAATCTATGTCACCCATGATCAGACCGAGGCGATGACGATGGGCAGCCGCATCGTCGTGATGAAGGACGGGGTGATTCAACAGGTGGATACGCCGGAAAACATCTATAATGTACCGGCAAATATATTCGTCGCGGGCTTTATCGGTTCGCCTCCGATTAACTTTGTAACAGGCAAAATCGAAGAGAGCGGAGAGCATATCGCCTTTCAGACGAAGCGATTCTCGCTGCGAATTCCGCAAGGACATCCGCAGAATGCCAAGCTGAAAAATCTGGTTAACCGGGAAGTCACCTTAGGTGTCCGGCCTGAGAACGTCAGCGTAGAGCGGATCGTCCTCGAAGGCTATCCTGATGCCTCCTTCCGCGGCATCTATCGTCTGGATGAGCTGATGGGAGCGGACCGCTTCATCTATATGGATATCGGAACAAATACAGATCTTATTGCCCGGGTGAATCCACGCCATACCTTCAACGAGAATGAGCAGGTGGAGCTGGCGATGGATATGCATAAGGTCATGTTTTTTAACAGCGCAACCGGACAACGAATTGAATCCGGCGTGGACGTTTGCTAAAAGGTGGTGTCGGGATGTCAGACAAAGGATTGAAACGAAATCGTACAGCGCTGATTTGGCTGGCTGGCGGAATTATATGCCTGTTGATTTTCTTTGGCGTAAGTGGGCTAAACAAGCGTTCTTCCGCAGACGTCGCAAGCCGGGCTATAGGGCCGGTAACGGATGGAATTCCAGTGGCGGAGGTTTCCGAGCAGCAGAAAACCTATTACAGCTATGTTCTGGGTGAGTGGCGCAAGCAGGGATTCACGGATGCGATGCAAACGATAACCGTTCCCGGAGGACAAATCAGCAACCAATCCGAGGGTGCGGATACGACGGTTGGCCCTTACAAGGGCATGAATCAGGCATTGATCTGGAACAATGATAGCACCAACTGGGTCGAGTATGACATCGAAGTGGAGCAAGCCGGATTGTATGAATTGGAGCTCGAGTACCATGCCAATGAAGCGGAAGATAAGGATGACCGTCTCCATTCGGCCGTGCTTGCCGTGAGCATCGACGGCGATTTTCCGTTCCGTGAGGCGCGGGCGGTGGAGCTTCCGTGGAAATTCCGGGACCAGCTTCCGCTTCGGACGAATGCGGACGGCAATCAATTGCAGCCTGGCCAGGTCGGAGTCGAAGAGTGGCAGCGGGTGCCGTTTCAGGATGCGGAAGGCAGATACGCCGTGCCGTTCAGATGGCATTTGACGGAGGGTGCGCACACCATCAGGCTTCAAGGCGTCGATTCGATGATCATCGGAAAGTTACGGCTGCAGCCACCAACCCAAATAGCTGCCTATAAGGATGTTGCGGCGGGGTACCCGAAGACGCCGTCTCCCGCTCGGGACATTATTGAGATCGAAGCGGAGCAGCTGCTGGAGAAAAATGCGATGGCGATCCAGATACAATCGGAGCGGGATGCACTGATGAGCCCGCCGGCAAAGGGAAAGAACATTTTTAACGCGGTCGGGGGATATGCATTGGAAGAAGGTAGACAGACCGTCGTTTGGAAATTCAAGGTACCCAGGAGCGGCATCTATCAAATCGTACTGCGTGCCTATCAAGGCTATACGGCTAGTCAGGCCTCTTTCCGTACGGTATATATCGACGGCAAGGTTCCGTTCGAGGAGCTGCTTGCCTACCGGGTTCCCTATGCGGACGAGTGGGCCAGGACGGCGCTGGAATCCAGTCCGGATCAGCCGTACCCCTTTTATCTGGAAGCAGGAGAACACACGCTGGCATTGGAGGCGACCATTGCCCCGCTTCATGAAGCACTGGTCCTGCAGGAAGATATTTTGCGCAAGCTCAATGAGGTTTCTTATGATTTGAATGCACTTGTAGGGGGTGTCGTAGACCGGAACCGGACCTGGGATATTAAGAATGGATTTCCCGAGCTGTTGAGCGCCTTGCAATCCGTCTCCGGCCAAATGCGGATGATGGCTGACGAACTGCTTGCAGCCAATGGCGGCCAAACGAACGAAAACGTACAAAACGTGAGAACTTCCATCAAGAATATGGAAAGCCTGCTGAAATATCCGAACGAGATTCCCCACAAGCTGGATCAGCTGGGCAATATTCGGGAGAAGGTTGCCTCAGCACAGCGTTCGATGCTGTCTTCGCCGCTGCTGATCGACAAAATTTATATTGCGCCGCTGGATGCGCAGCTGCCCCGCATGAAGGCGAACTTCTTCGAGAAGGCGCGAACAACGACCGCAAGGTTTCTCGGATCCTTCGCATCCGGCAATCGGATTTCCCAAGTTGGCGACGGAGTCGTGGACGTCTGGATGCAGTATGGCCGGGATAATGTTAGCGTGCTCCAGGAAATGGCGGATGAATCATTCACGCCGATGACCGGCATTAAGGTCAAGATCAACCAGCTGGCCAAAGAAGAAGTGCTGGTCATGGCTAACGCAGCCGGAAATGTGCCGGATGCGGCTCTGGGCATTACATCGGCGCAGCCGATTCAAATGGCGCTGCGCGGAGCTGCTGCAGATTTGTCCAAGTTCGCGGGCTTCGATGAACTGGTGCAGTCTTTCGCCCCAGGGTCCATGCAGCCCTATTATTATGATGGAGGTTATTATGCTTTCCCGGAGACGCTGAACTTCAAGATGCTTTATTACCGCAAGGATATTTTGCAGCGGCTGGGTGCCGAGGTGCCCGAGACCTGGCAGGATGTTATACGACTGCTGCCGACTCTCCAGCAAAGCAATTACAATTTTTTCGTACCGCACGAATATGAGTCCTTTGCCTTCCAATACGGCGCCGAATTCTGGAGACAAGGCCGTCTTGAATCGGCTTTGGAGTCTCCTGCAGGTTTGCAAAGCTTTAAGTTAATGACGGATCTGTACCGCAAGTATGGGATTGAGAAGCAGGTATCCAGCTTCTATCAGCATTTCCGGGACGGGACGATTCCTGTCGGCGTATCGGATTTCCAGACGTATCTGCAGTTATCGATAGGTGCTCCCGAATTGATCGGAATGTGGGATGTCGCTCCGGTGCCGGGCGTGCGGCAGGAGGATGGGCAGATCGTCCGCTGGTCGGGAGGCGCTCAATTATCGGCACTGATCATGAAGGACTCGGCGGACAAGGAGGAAGCCTGGAAGTTCCTGCAATGGTGGTTGTCCGCGGATACTCAAGCACAGTTCGGCATGAGAATGGAAAGCTATTACGGGCCGGCCTTCCGCTGGAATACGGCTAATGCCGAGGGATTCGCCCGTCTCCCCTGGCGTAAGGAGGAATTGGATGCATTTCTGGAGCAGTGGCAATGGTATACAACCATGATGCATGTGCCAGGTTCCTACTTTGTCGAGCGCGAGATGAATAATGCATGGAACCGGGCGGTTGTCGGAGGCGTGAACGACCGCGAGTCGTTCCGGATGGCCATTGATAATATTAACCGCGAGGTCAGGCGGAAATCGATAGAGTTCGGGTTGATGGATGAGCAGGGCAAAGTGATTCATTCCATTAAACTCCCACAAATTTCAAAACCATGGAAAGAGGTGTTGGACTATGGCGGCAAGTGAGCTGGTTCTGCACAAACGGAAACAGAGGATCGGCGTCGGCAGAGGCGGCTTGCTCCACCAAATCTGGCAAGCGCGGGTGTCCTATTTGTTGATTGCTCCGTTTGTCGTGGTGTTTGCCGTCTTTATCCTGGTTCCGATTATCTCGGCATTCGGCCTTAGCTTCACTTCCTTCAACGGGGTGGAATCGCCTGAATTCATTGGCTGGGGCAATTTTAAATATTTGCTTTCGCAAGATCAGATATTTCTGCAGCATGTGCTGCCAAATACGATTAAATTCGCTGTCATTGTCGGTCCCGGCGGATACGTGCTGGCCTTCATGCTGGCTTGGGTCATCGCCCAACTGCCAGGCCGCATGAGGATCTGGTTCGCGATGGTTTTCTATGCTCCGTCGCTTGCAGGCGCCGTCGTGCTGCAGCTGGTCTGGCAGCCGCTGCTCACTGGCGACCGCATCGGCTACCTGAACCATTATTTGCTTCAGCTCGGGATCATCAGCGAGCCCCGGCTATGGGTGCTTGATCCGGCCTACTTGATGAATGCCATGATTGTCGTCACCTTGTGGTCCAGCATGGGGATCGGTTTCCTGGCGATGATGGCGGGTATTCTGAATGTCGATCGGACGATGTACGAAGCCGCCAGAATTGACGGCGTCAAAAGCAGGCTGCAAGAGATATGGTACATTACCATCCCGATCATGAAGCCGCAAATGCTGTTCGCTGCTGTTATGGCGATTGTAGGCGCTTTCAAGGGTGGGGAGATCGGCGCTCTGCTATCCGGTCAGAATCCGACACCCGAATACGCGGGTCATTTGTTTCAAAGCCATATTCATGACCATGGGCTTATTCGGTTTGAAATGGGTTATGCCTCGGCGCTATCCGTGTTTCTGCTGGTCATCATTTACTTGTTCAACAAGCTGAGCTGGCGGTTATTCGGCGCGAAGGAGGATGAGTAGGTTGCTGCATCGCATGATCCGCATGGATAGAACGCAAGTGGTAATCACCTTGCTGCTTGTCGTGTTTGGCGTTTTTATGGTACTGCCGCTTTTGTTTATATTCAATAACGCATTCAAGCCCAGATCAGAGTTGTTCATTTTCCCGCCAACCTTATTCGTCCGCGAACCGACATGGGCCAATTTTGCGGCTCTGTCCAGAATCACGGAGGATTCGATCGTTCCGTTCTCCAGATATCTATTCAACAGTATCGCCGTATCGGTGTCAGGGACGCTGGCGGTGCTGTTGATCAGCGCCTTGTGCGCATACGCCCTGTCCAAACACAGCTTCCCCGGCCGAAACCTGCTCTTTGCCGCGATCATTCTGTCTTTGATGTTCGTACAGGAGGCCGTTCAGATTCCGACCTATATTCTGGTCTCCGAGCTTGGCATGATGAACTCTTATTGGGCGCATCTCCTGCCGCATATTGCTTCCCCTGTAGGGGTTTTTCTCATGAAGCAATTCATCGACCAGATTCCGAACGAGCTGATCGAAGCGGGCAAGATCGATGGGGCCCGGGAATTTTCGATCATTATGCGGATCGTTCTTCCTGTGGCGATGCCCGCTGTGGCAACCTCGGCTATTCTTCAATTTCAAACGATTTGGGGAGACCCGAACACCTCGATCCTGTTTATGCAGGACGATACCATGAAGACGCTGCCCTATTTCATGTCCACGCTTATCAGCGCGTCTGCCAACAGCGTAGCCAGACAAGGAGCGGCCGCGGCGGCCGTACTGATCTTATTCGTGCCTACGCTGCTCATTTTCCTTGTATTCCAACGCAAGGTAATTGCGACTATGGCGCATTCCGGTCTCAAATAAAGAAAGAAAGGAGGGGGATCCATGTATGTTCGTAAGCACTTGTTGAAATGCCTGTTGGCTTTAGCGCTCGTCGCGGGCGGACTAATGGTCCAAGCTGAAGCTTATGCGGCAGTGCCATACGATACATTTGCCAGGGATGGTTATGGCAAAATCATTTATGCGAAGTCCGCTTATTATCCCATGCAGATTGTGGGCAAACAGTTTCCGGAAACCGACCCGGAGCATCCGGAGACCAAGATGGCAGCCGCATTATCCAGTCCTCAGGACTTGTTCATCGATTCCCGTGACCATCTCTATATCGCGGATACCGGCAACAACCGGATTGTGGAGTTTAATCCGGCGGGCGGATTCGTTCGGCAGCTGACCGTGCCGGAAAGTCCGCTTTCGAAACCTGAAGGCGTTTTCGTAGACGCAAGCGGCGAGCTGTATGTTGCCGATACAGGCAACGCGCGCATTGTCCGGCTGAGCGCGACCGGGGAGATGATCCGGGAATACAAGCGGCCGGATTCACGTTTCATCCCTGAGGATTTCCAATACGATCCGATCAAGATCGTTGTTGATGAGAGGGGATATCTTTATATCTGTTCGCGAGGCGGCTATTTAGGATTGCTTCAGCTGTCCCCGGAGGGACAATTCCAGCGGTTCTTCGGTGCGAATCCGACGCCGTTCTCCGCGATCGATGCTTTCAAGCGCGCCGTATATACGAAGAAAATGTACGAGAACGAGAAAAGCAAGCTGCCGCCCCCTCCGAACAACGTCATGATTGACGGCGAGGGGCTCGTCTATACGGTTACGAGCCAGGAAAACGCGGGAGTGGATCAAGTCAAGAAATTGAACTATAAGGGAACAAACATCCTGGTCCAATCCGATAAATTCGGCACGGCGAATCGGACGTTCGGGGAAATGACGTCATTGGAACGTTATCGCGAAGCCGGAAAACAACCGCATTTGGTCGATGTTGCGGTCGACCGGGAGGGGAATCTGACCCTGATTGACGACAGCCTCGGTTATGTGAGTCATTATGATGCGAACGGAAGACTGCTGTATTTCTGGGGAGGCGCCGCGAATCCGAATACGACACAAAGGGGATTAATCCGAAGTCCGGTTGCCGTCAGCGTCAATTCGAGCGGGGAGCTGTTCATCCTTGATGATGAAGAGAACGTGGTTCATACCTTTGGTCTGACGGATTTCAGTGCCAATGTCTTAAAGGCTAACCGCCTGAGCATGGACGGCCAATATTTGCAGAGCAAGCCGATCTGGTCGGAAATTTCCCATGCGCTCTCTTCCTATACACCGGCGCTGACAGGGCTTGCACAAGCCGCGTATGAGCAAGGAAATTACAGCATGGCGGCGGAGTTGTTCCGCGAAGCCGGCAACCAGAAGGGATACTCGGAGTCATTCTGGAAAATACGGATCCAGTGGTTTCAGGAGCAGTTCTCCACGATCGCTACAATTGCCGCCCTGCTGCTCATCTCATTCCTTCTTATCGGTAAGCTTACGAAAAATACGAGGTGGAGGTCGGAATGGAGGGACCGCAAAAAGTCCCAGCATCCTTTCTTTGTGCAGTCCCGGCATTGGCTTTACGTGCTGCGGCATCCCTTTGACGGCTTCACCGCGTTGAGATACGAGAATAAGGGAAGCTACATCAGCGCATTCCTTATTCTGGCTCTTGTGCTCGCTTCGATCGTTTTCTCCGCTTATTATACAAGCTTCAGCTTCAGCAAAACGATGATCGAGAGAATCAGCCTTTTGCCGATTGTCGCGCCTTATGTGTTCATTTGGCTGGGCTGGGTCGTTTGCAATTATTTGGTCAGCTCCATCTACCGCGGGGAGGGGCGTTTCCGGGATACCTTCATCGGGAGCAGCTATGCGATGCTTCCAATCCTCATTGTCGGTGTATTGCTTGCGATCATGTCCAATGCGATGACCTTGTCGGAAAGCGCAATCTATTCGTATTTGAACTTGGCCATGCAGATATGGAGCGGATTGCTGCTGTTCTGGAGCGTTCAAACGCTGCAGAATTACCAATTCGGGGAAACGGTCGTCAATGTTTCCTTGACTTTGTTAGCTATGCTTGTGCTCGGAGTACTTGTTTTTATCGTGTTCGGATTAACGAGCGAGCTGCGTTCATTCATCGTGGAGGTTTATCAGGAGGTGATTTGGAGATGAGGAAACAATGGCTGCCTGGCAAGCGTCAGATCGTCCCGCTGCTGGCTGTTCTCCTGATTCTGCTTGCGCTGACGCAGCTTCGGATCACGTTCTATTCGGCCGATAAAGAAGGCACGGCAGCCGGGAGTCCCGCTGGAGCGGTTTCCGGCGGTACTGCTCAAACGAAAGAGGCTGTATTGCCGCAGGACGAGGCGTTCGAGCAGGTGTCGGAAACCGGGGCACTGCGACTCAAGCTGGACCCGGCAAGCGGGCATTTCATTGTAGAGAACAAAAGAAACGGGCAGGTGTGGCGCTCCTACCCGAATCCCGACCAATGGCAGGAAGAGTCTGTCGGCGGCATGTGGCGCAGTCATCTCGCCGCTCCCTTAATGCTGCAGTTCAAAGATTTCACGCGATTCAGCTCGCAGCCCAAAGAAACGAATTTCATCGATGCGAAAGGGTCAGTCGAGCAGATTACACCGATACCGGGCGGTGTTCGATTCGTATTGTCGATGCCTTCGCTCGGCATGGATATTCCGATTCAAATCCGATTGGAACAGGACTTTGTCGAGACGAAAATCATCGATTCCGGATTGAAGGAACGACTGGAAACGAAGCTAATGTGGTTGCGCTTATATCCGTTCTTCGGCGCCGAGCATTCAGCCGGGCAGGAGGGCTACCTGTTTATACCGGACGGTTCAGGGGCACTTATCGACTTTAATCAGAACGGGCAGCACTCCAACCGGATTTATCAGGAATCGATTTATGGCCCGGATTCGTCCTATGAGCAGGGGCCTAACACCCGCGAACGCATTGTGATGCCTGTATTCGGACTCCGTTCGGAGAACAGAGCTTTCTTGGCGGTCGCGGAAGAAGGAGAGGCGCATGCCCAGATTACCGCCTCGCCTGCCGGTGTATTCAGCGATTACAATTGGGTGACAGCGCAGCAATTATACCGTGCTCCGTTCTACCAGGTCGTCAGTAAATCCAAGGATAAAGGCTATATGGCGTACAGCAGGGATGACCGGTTCGAAGGGGACCGCACCTTACGGTACTACTTGCTGGATGAGAGCTCGGCGAATTATGTGGGGATGGCGTCGCGCTACAGACAATACTTGATGGAAGACAGAGGGATTGCCCGATTGGACGGAAACGGCGGCAAGCTGCCGCTCTATGTGACGCTGCTTGGCGGCGACACGGAGCAGGGGCTTGTGAAGGACCGGTATTTGCAAGCCACGACAACCTCCGAAGCGAAAGAAATCGTGCAGCAGCTGCATGAAAGCGGGATCGGGAACTTGTCCATCACTTATAAGGGCTGGCAGGCTGGCGGGTATGGCAAATTCGGCGGATACAGGGCGGTGGCCGCAAAGCTTGGCGGCAATGAAGGAATGAAGTCTTTCATCGATTATGCACATACGCTGGAAGTTCCTGTTTTTCTGGGAATCAATTACTCCGCGAACACAGGCGTGCAAGGATTCAAGGCGCGTTATCATGCGATTCAGAATAAGGCGGGAACCATTATGGACCGTTACTTCGGAGACTACAAGGCCCCGCTTGCCAGTGTGAAATACTCCAGCCGCATACTGTCGGAGGATATTCCGCACTACCAGTCCCTCGGGGCGGATGGACTTGTGCTGATCGGCAGCGCTCAGGCTCTGACAAGCGATTATAACAATGATTATCACAGCAGCCGGGCCGAAGGACAGCAGACCGAGGACGGAATGTTCGCCAGTGTGAAGAGCAAGCTGGGGGCGCTGGGGCTTGAGAATGCCAATTTCTACGCATTGCCCGCAATAGAGCACATCCGGCATCTGGCAGATGATTACTCGTATGATTTATTTTCCACCCAAGCGGTGCCTTTCGCCCAGATTGCGCTGCATGGACTGGTCGAATATACGTCAGAGGATGAGAACGAGCAGGAACAAACCGTTCGGGGCTTCCTGAAGGATATCGAATACGGGGCCATTCCTTCCTATACATTTACTTATTCCGATACCCGGACGCTTCAATATGCCCAGAGCTTGAAGGTCGGCAGCTCATCTTTCAAGGACTGGAAGGAGAGAGCGATTCAGGATTACCGCCGTTATGAGGAAGCGCTTGGCCCTGTGCAGCATGAATTCATTGTCGGGCATCGGCAGCTGTCGGAAGGCGTGATGGAAACGGAATATGCCAGTGGAAGACGAATTGTCGTGAATTATAACAGCAAGCCTTACCGGAGCGGCAATTTGGTTATACCCGGACAAGATTACCGGATCGTCGGGGAGGAGGTCTCTCATGGTCAGTAAGCGCAGATTAAAGGCGAAAGATATTCGCAATATCGAAGGCTCGCTCTTCATTGCGCCTTGGCTTATCGGCTTTCTGGCCTTTGTCGCATTTCCTCTGGGCTACTCCTTCTATATGAGCTTCAATGACGTCAAAGTGCAGGCTACCGGGATCCGAATGGTTTTCCGCGGACTGGAGCATTACAAATATATCTTGTTCACAAACGGAGGCGTACTGTACGAGTATTTGATCCCTTTCTTGCTGGAATCGATGCTGGTTATTCCTACAATCATTATTTTTGCGCTGCTGGTCGCGATTCTTCTGAACCAGAAATTCAGGGGAAGGGGCATATTCCGCGCGATCTTCTTCTTGCCGGTTATCTTTTCTACAGGGCAAGTGGTCACTGAATTTATTACGCAAGGGGAAGGCGATCTGGGCTTTCTCGACCGCTACAATATCGAATCATTCGTCACGGACGCGATTCCGGGCGGCTTATCCGCGCCATTGCTGGCGCTATTGAATTCCTTTGTTATCGTCCTATGGTATTCAGGCGTCCAGGTTGTGCTTTTTCTTGCCGGACGTCAGACGATCTCCTCGAGCATCTATGAGGCAGCGCGGATCGACGGGGCCAATCCATGGGAAAGCTTCTGGAAAATAACGCTGCCCGGGATGACGCCATTTATTTTATTGAATCTCATCTATACGATCGTGGATTTGTTCACGTTTCCGACCAATCCCGTTATCTCGCAGGTTACCTCAACCGATTACGGAAGGTCGAGTGCGCTCGCGTGGATTTATTTTACGATAATCCTGCTTTTTCTCGGCATAGTGTTTTTCGTATTTTCCCGGTTGAGCCGGGCGGAGAAATAAGAGCCGCAAGGCATCCAATATACTTACGGGGGTGGAAGCATGAAACAGATCAGGAAATTGATTTTCGGGCTGGAAGCGGACAGGGGCCTGCTGTTCAAATGTTTTATTTATTTGATCCTGATTGATGTCGCTTATATCTACTTGAATCCGATTCTCTATATGGTGACCACGATGGTCAAAAATCGCTATGATCTGTTGGATCCCGCCGTCATTTGGGCCCCGAGGGAAATCTATCTGGGCGTTATCCAGCAAGCTTTCGACAAGATGAATTATCTCAAAGGATTTATGCTCAGCACATCCATATCGAGCGTCATTGCCATTTGTCAGACGTTATCGTGCGCGGTGGCAGGCTATGCTTTTGCAAGGCTGCAATTTCCGTTCAAGAGACTGCTTTTCTTTTGTCTCATCCTTGCATTTATTGTACCTCCGCAAGTGACGATTTTGCCGATGATTCTAGGTGCTGGACAGCTGCATATTCTCAACACATATTGGCCGTTAATTCTGCCTGCGCTCTTTGGACATGGCTTGAAAGGCGCACTGTTTGTCATTATTTACAGACAGTTCTTCTCCACACAGCCCAGGGCGCTGGAGGAGGCAGCCAAGATGGACGGAGCGAACGTCCTTACGATTTTTTATCGCGTGATGCTGCCCTTAGCCAGACCGGCCATCGTTGTAGTCTTCTTGTTCTCTTTCGTATGGAACTGGAATGACTCCTATTATCCGGCAATATTTGTAGGCAGTAATGGCGATCTGCCGTTGTCGCTGGGAATCTCGCAACTATCCGCCATCCTGGACGAGGAGACGAAGCGAAGCGGTCCCTCGGTCTTTGATGAATCGATGAAAATGGCCGCTTCCTTCCTGATCATTCTTCCCGTTGTCATCCTGTATTCGTTCACCCAGCGTTGGTTTGTCGAAGGCGTCGATCGAACCGGGCTGGTAGAGTGACGTCCGATAGAGCCGTTCAAGAGCGTTTTTCAATATAGTATAAATGCCCGGAAGATAACCCTGATCTGCTTATGCATCGGGCAGGCTATAGAAGCGGATATGTGATAAATACATCTCGATGGAGATGGGATAAACTTGATGATGTCAGGGAGGTGGGCGGATTGGCATACAATCGCCCGGCTGCCCTTGGCAAAGGGCATTTATGAATACAGGAGGGGTTATTTTTGAAAAAGAGGTTTTCCATCGTATTGATCATCGTTCTTGCAATCGCTGTCATAGCGGGATGCTCCGGTGGCAATAACGGTAACACAAATTCGCCGCCGAGTCCGGCAAACAGCCAACCTCCCGCCAACTCAGATGCGAGCGATCCGCCCGCAAATGAACCGGCGCCGGATTCCCCTGTGGTCAACGACGCAAAAGCAACGATCAGCATTGCATGGGTCGCGGATGAAGCCTATGCGGACTTGATGACAAAGAATGAGATTATCAAAGAAAAATTCCCCAACGTGACATTCGAATTCCATGTGGTCGGCGACCTGGAGAAGATGGTGACCGCCAAGGAACAAATCGACATCATCAACTATGGGGATGACGGATTCCTGCAGCTGGACCAGTGGGGATTGCTGGGGGATTTGACCGAATCGATCCAGGCGGCGAATATCGACCTGGGCACCTATCCGCCGGAATTGATTGAAAGGCTGAAGAAGCTAGGCCCGAATGGCGAGCTTTATGCGCTTCCGGAAATTACGAACCCTGGCAAGACGTTCTGGGCAATGGTCTACAACAAGGATATTTTCGATAAATTCGCGGTTTCGTATCCGACGGACGGCATGACCTGGGACGAAGTGATCGAGCTTGCCAAGAACTTCAACCGCACGGACGGCGGTGTTCAATACCGCGGCGTCGAGATGATGTTGAATTTTGATTATCTGATGTATTCGATCAATCCGGAATTCAAGGTCACAGATGGCAAAATCGACTTGTCCGATCCGAAATGGAAACAGATTTTCACAACCAGTAAAGCCGCATACGAGGCGAACGGCGGCTGGCTGCCATGGCCGGGATACCCGAATAATTGGCCGGTCGATAAAACGACGGCGATGTATGTCGGAGTCACGACGCCCATGCTTCACGATTCGCAGAACTTTCCCGACTTGAATTGGGATGTTGTCACCTTCCCTTCCTTTGAAAAGGGGAAACCGACGGTTCCGTTGTTCCTTGGCACGTTCGTCGTTCCACCGACGAGCAAAAACAAGGAGCTTGCACTCCAAGTCATTCAAGCGTTCAACTCTCCCGAGCTCGTAGCCCAGAAGCCTGGAACGGACAAATGGGATAACGAAATTCTGAAGACGAAGAACCAGAACGGCTTTACGAATATTCCACCTTCGCCGTTCCTGCAAACACTTGATATTCAGAAGTCCAAAATATGGGATGTCATGAGACCGTTGATGGAGGAATATCTCACCAAGAACGTTGATGTGAACACAATTTTGCAGCGTGCGCAGGAAGGGCTGCAGAAGAATTACGACTTGGCACAAAACCAATAGGCATGGCATCAAGAGAGGCGGAGAAGAAGAGTGGTTTAGTCTTCCCCGCCTCTTTATATTCACTGAATGAAAGCGCTTTAACACTAACCTTTAAAGGGGGCATTGTAATGAATTCATGGTTTAGAACCTGTTTAACCGCTTTGATTGGTTTGGCCATCGTATTGACGATTAAGCCTGGCGGCGCTCAGACCGCCTATGCAGACCCCATCGAAGTGACGGGGTGGCAGTTCTCCACTGCGGGTAATGCGGAAGGATGGACGGGCAATGGCTCGGTAAGCGGAATCTCCGTCTCGAACGGCAGCCTGTCATTTACAGCCAGCGGCTCCGCACCTGCGTTAACATCCGGGGCTTTCACGCTCAACGCGTCGGAATATAACGTCGTGGCCGCCAATTTGAAAAATTCCACCGCGAATACGCAAGGCGTACTGTATTGGACGACCGCCGCGGATACGGTCTTTAATGCGGCCAAATCAAAACCCTTCAGCTTGCTTCCAGGTGACGGCGATTTCACCGAATACCAGATCCAGCTTAAGGGCCATGCCGCATGGACGGGTCAAATTACGAAGCTTAGAATCGCGATTGCGGACAGTCCGACCGCAACCGGCCAAATGCTGCTCGACGAGGTCCGGTTCGACATTCACGATCGTATACCGGTTAACTACGTTGGAAGTACGACGGGCGTATCGGTAAATACGACCACTATTACCGTCGCCGGTATCACCGGCCCGTCCGGGGGAGGCGCGGGGTCGCAGCTGCAGCTGTATGAGCTGGCTCCCTATCAATACGAGGGAAATATCGGGGCGTTAACCCCGGTCATATCGCAGGCGGCTCCGGCCGGAGGCGGATCGTTCAGCATCACGATTCCGAGATTCGACGGATCGCGCGACCGCTACTATTCCAAATTTCTGGTAACCGAGCAAGTGCCCGGTGTACCGTCTTCGCTTCAATATATCGACCATCCCAAATACGCGACGAATATCCTTTTTGGTGCCAGCCACTCCTTCACTTATCCGACTACCGCCACGAAAAAAGGCATTCTCGCCGAAATGAGCGATGATGCGGAGGAACTGGGCATCGATCACGCCGTCGTTAATGTCGAGCTATCCAATATGATGTACAAGGAGAACTTGAATCCATCCAATACGCTGACTTACGCGATGGATGGCCAAAATTACTATTTTCGCAAGGATACCATCGAATCGCTGGATAAGCAGATTAAGACGCTGTCCGACAACAACATTGTCGTGAATCTTGTCCTCATCCTATATCCGAATTTTCCCACGAACAGCATGACGGACGTCCTCCATCACCCGAATGCGGTGCTCGGCACGGGCGGCGGCGTACTTGCCTTCAATACCGTACAAGCGAATGGTCTACAGGCATTCAAAGCGGTCATGGAATTTATCACGGACCGCTATACGAGAGAAGATCAGCTGTACGGACGCGCGCTTGGCTACATCGTTGGAAACGAAGTGGATGCGCAATGGGAATGGCAGAACATGGGGTATGCGACAGTCAATCAGTTCGTGGAGCAATACGAGCCGGCGATGCGCATTGCTTATCTGGCCGCCCGCAAGCATTATGCGGACGCGCGTATCTATACGTCTTTAACGAACCACTGGGCAAAAGCCTACGATCCGAATCCGAAAAAAGGGTACCGGGGCCGCAAATTGGTCGATCTGCTTAACCGGCAATCCAAGCTTAACGGCGACTTTCCCTGGCATGTCGCGTACCACCCGTATCCCGAAGACTTCTTCAACACGGATACATGGAATGACGCCTTGGCCCCAGACAGCCTGGACGCGAATTATATTACATTCAAAAACATTCACATTCTGAACAATTACATGGGACTTCAGCGATTGAAATTTGGCGCTGACAGAAGACGGATCATCTTGTCTGAACAAGGTTTTCATACGGCGGACAATTCACTTGCGACGGCTAAGAATCAGGCGGCTGCGTTCGCTTACGCTTACTATAAGACCAAATTTCTGGATGGCATCGATTCCTTGATTATGTTCAGCCATGTGGATATTCCGTCTTATGGCTTGAATATGGGGTTATGGACGCAAGATCCAGCCACCACTACCCCTATGGTGCCGAAGGACAGGAAATATATCTACGATGTATTCAAATATATCGACACGAAACAATCCCTGGGCATCACTGATTTCGCGAAACCCATCATCGGGATCAATGACTGGAGCGAAGTGGTTCCCGGGTTCAACGCCAATGCTTTGGACTTGCGCGAGCCGCCGTTGTTGCTGCCGATGGTACAGGAGACGTCTACTCCTGCGGCCGCATCGGGGGACAATTTCAACACATCAACGGATGGATGGATCGCGTCCGATAACGCGGCCGCGGTCATTCGTACGACAGCCGACAAATATGCGGGTGCCGGAGCACTGGAGGTTGATTTCTCCGCTCTTGCTCTCAAGTGGCGGGGTGCGGCGAAGAGTTTCGCGACGCCTTACAATGCGACGGCAACGCCTTATCTTCGTCTGGCAGTTAAGATGACCGGAACGACAACGGGATTGCCTTATCAGGTGAAGGTAAAGGCCTACAGCGGAGACCACGTGGCGGAAGGCGTTGCTTTGGTTGACCCGGCGAGCGGCTGGACATCCCTGACGCTCGATTTGAAGGACTGGAGCTATAAAAATGCGATCGATCGAATTAAAGTATGGGCCGGCTCCAAAGGCAACAGCACCTGGACAGGGAAGCTGCGCATAGATGAGGTGTCTTTCGCGGCGAGCGGGACGGCAACCAGCAACAATACGGGGGTCAACCTGCTCTCGTCGTACGAAAGAATTGTTTATAACTTCGAAGGCTCCGCGCAGGAATGGACGGCAGGGGACAACGTAGATTCGGTGCAGAGCGTCAAGACCATGGCGAATACTCCAGCTGTCCCGGATGTGGGTTCATATATGCTGGAGGCGAAATTCCCGACGGCGGCCGCGGACATCTGGAGGACTGTCTCGGTCATACCGTCTGGCGGATTGAACCTGACCGATGCGGATCAGCTCGTATACGCCATCAATAGCTATGGCGGCAGCGGCGGAACTGGCTACGAGACGCGGGTCCGGCTGCACAGCGGTGTTAACGTGCTGGAGAAAACCTTCACGATCTCTGCCGATAATTGGAATCATGTCGGCATCGACTTGACCGGGTGGGCATATCGCAATTCGGTGACCAAGATCGAGATTTCATTCCGTGCCGTTGGAACTTCAGCCTCGTGGTACGGCTCGAGATTTCAGCTCGATACGATCCGATTTGTTGCCCATGACAATCTGGAGAACGAGTCCAATCTGGAAGCGCTGAGCCTAGCGCCATTCTGGCAGGGAACCACGATGTACAGCGAGTCGGTGCTGATGGTATCGAATGCGGGGGCGCTTCCGGAAGCCGATCTCCTGTTCCCGCCGAATGCCATTTTGTCCGTCAAGAGCGCGCGGCTGGACCGGGAATACGTACAGAATGTCGATTGGATTCTGGACAACGGGAAGCTGAAGCTGACTGCGCAATCGAGCATTCCCTATTTGACGGACAGCGTGGTCTACACTCCGAGCTACATTCCCGGCCTCACGATGCCCAGGAACGGAGGCGGAGGTGTAATCTATCGGGAAGGCTCTTACTTTCACGATAGGCAAATCGTCGTCACATACACACATGCGGCGAACGTCTGGACCGGCCCCACACCGGCGCTGGCGGATCTGAAGCTGACGGGAACCTTCAGCAAACTGCGCAAAGGCGAACCGATTCGAATGGTGCTGTACGGGGATAGCATATCGGTCGGAGCGAATGCCAGCGGATTCACGGAAACACCGCCACATCTGCCTATTTGGGGGCGGATGGTCGCGAACGAACTGGAACGGTATTACGGCTCGGATGTTACATTCATTAATCCAAGCGTCGGCGGCCAAACATCCACATGGGGCAAGGATCAGGCGACGGCGCTAGTAGCCAATCAGCATCCGGATTTGGTCGTCATCGCCTTCGGGATGAATGACGGTTCGGGCACGGGAGCGGGCGACGGCACGGCACCGGCCATCTTCAAAAGCAATGTCCAGTCGATCATTAACAGCGTTCGGGCGGTAAATCCGGCAGCCGAATTCATTCTGGTCGGAACGACCTTGCCGAATGCGGAAACGTTCTTCTACGACGAACAGCCGAATTATTACGCGCAGCTGAGCAGTCTGGCTTCCACAACGAGCGGCGTGGCCGCTGCCGATATTACAGGTGTTCACGCGAAATTATTGTTGAAGAAGAAGTTCATCGATATGACCGGGAATAACATCAATCATCCTAATGATTTCCTGTCCCGGTGGTACGCGCAATTCCTGATCGGCATGTTGAAGGATACGGCCGCCGTTCCGGCCCAGCCTGCGGGAGAGAGGCTGCTGTACAGCTTCGAAAGCTCCGTCCAGGGGTGGAGCACAGGAACAAACACGACATCGGTCAACAGGGTAAACAGCTTCGCAAACCTGCCTAATACGCCTGCCCATGGCAGTTACGTGCTTGAAGCGCAATTTCCGACGCAGGCAGCCGATGTTTGGAGAACAATCAAGGTCACGCCGCAGCATGCGCTGGATCTGTCGGAGGCGGGCAATTTCTTCTACAGGATCAACAGCTATGGAGGCAGCGGCGGGACCGGATACGAAACGAAGCTGCGGCTGCTGAGCGGCGTGAACGCTGTGGAGTTCACGACGGCTATGAACGCGGATGCCTGGAATGTCATCAAGAAGGATATAAGCGGCTGGGCGTACAAGAATAACGTGACTTCCATTGAAATTTCATTCCGTGCGACGGGCAGCTCGGCTACGTGGTTCGGTTCGCGCTTCCAGATCGATTACATCGGCTATCAGACGAGAGACACCCGCCTGTACGATTTCGAAGGTTCGCTTAACGGTTGGACGGCTGGAACCAACGTCACCTCGGTCAGCAGCGTCGACAAAATTGCGAACGTGCCGGCTAAGCCGATCAGGAATGCTTATGCGCTGGAGGCGATATTCCCGACGCAAGCGGCCAACGAATGGCGCACGGTATCGATCACACCGGGGGCGGCATTGAATCTCACCGGGGCCGGCCGATTCTATTATCATATCAACAGCTATGGCGGCAGCGGGGGAACCGGATATGAGACGCGGCTGCGCTATACAGCGGAGCAAATGTGCTGGAACAGACCACGACGATGGGTGCGGATACCTGGAATCGTATAGAGAAGGACATAAGCGGATGGGCATTCAAGAACAATATTACGAAAATCGAGATTTCGTTCCGCGCCACGGGCACCGCGGCCGTGTGGTACAGTTCACGATTCCAAATTGACGATATCGGATACACGGGAGGTTGAGCGAGATGAAGCTGCAATTACCCTTGAGCATTATTCCTTACAGCAGGCGGACAGCCATACGACTGGCTGCGGCCATTGTGATCTTTGTCAGCTGCATGATCTTCCTGCCAAGGCTGGGTCATGCAGCGGGAGAACCAGGGTGGGCTAAGCTCTATTCAAGTGACGGAGCATACAGTGCTGCCGCGATCACATCCGGCCAAACGCGGGGTGAACAATTCTTCTCGGCGAATTCCTTTAATGCCTTGAGAGTTCTTACCCCGAGCTATTCCAATAACATCGGCAACCTGACCCTGACGCTGTATGCCTGGAATAGCAATTATTCGACGACAATCGGAGGAACGCCGATCGCAACCCAGACGTATACAAATTTCGCGGACAATTCCTGGTTGACCTTGAATATGGCGACCCAGCGTTCGGGCCACTATTTATGGGTGCTTAGCGGAGCGACGGAGAATGTTGGGGTATGGGCTTATTCTGCGAGCACCCATCCCTCGACGGCTTATTTTCAAGGAAGCACGTCCGGAGTCCAGAGCTACGACTACATTTCGGAAATTTACGACCTGGGAGCGGCGCCGAACGTCGTGCCCAGCCTAAGGGAATGGGAGAGCCATTCGGGGACGTTTCATCTTGCGGCCGGCTCCCGGATTGTAGTCGATAGTGCATACAGTACGGTACTCATGAACACTGCGAACACGTTCGCGGAAGATATTCTGGCGTTGAACGGGAGGACGCTTAATGTTGTATCGGCAGGGAGTCCGCAGGCAGGCGATTTCTACCTGACCTTAAACAATTTGGATACGGGGATTGGCAGCGAGGGCTATATTCTGCAAGCGGACCAGTTCGTGACCCTTAAAGCGAATTCGGTGAAAGGGGTGTTCTACGGAACGAGAACGGCGCTGCAGATCTTGAATCAAAGTCCGGAGAAATCAGATATTCCCAAAGGAACAGCCAGAGATTATCCGGCCTATAAGGAACGCGGATTTATGCTGGATGTCGCGCGTAAATATTTCACGGTTGGGTTCATCAAAGACTATATTAAATTTCTGTCTTATCATAAGATGAACGATCTGCAAATCCATTTCTCGGACGATTCGGCGTTCCGGCTCCAGAGCGATACCTATCCCGGCCTGGCGGATGCCCAGAGCTACTCCAAAGCGGAATTGCGGGAAATACAGGATTTGGCGCTGAAATACAACGTAACAATCACACCGGAAATTGATTTGCCGAGCCATGCGGCTGCGATCATCAGATTTAATCCGGCTATCAAGACTCAAACTTGGGACAATGTGGTCGATCTTTCACTACCGGCTACCTTTACGTTCATCAACAATTTGCTGGATGAATTCGTGCCGCTGTTTGATGCTCCGGACTTCCATCTGGGTGCCGAGGAGACGCCGAACGATGCCAGGGGAACTACTCCTTACGGCTACTCGCACGTGGATGCGGATCCAAGAACGCATAACTATGCGATCGCTCAAGGCTATTCAACTGCCGGCGAGCTTTATCGGAAGTACATCAATGATTATAATGCGTATCTTCAAAACAAAGGCAAGAACACGAGGGTGTGGGCTTGGTTCGATACGCTTCCAGGCTCTATTCCCATCGACACGGATACGATCTACGATGCATGGCTGGCCGACGGTATCCAGTCCGTATCCCAGAGGGGCTTCAAGATCATCAACTCTTCATCCAAGTATCTGTACAGCATACCGGGATCGGGATGGCAATCGGATAACATCCACCTGTACCAGAACTGGCACCCTTATATGTTCGACTCGTTCAATACGTCCAATCAATTGGCGCCGAGCGACCCGAATATCCTTGGCTTAAAGTTTCACAATTGGAATGACATTTCCTTTGAGAAGGAATTCACCGAACAGGAGATCGACAGAATTGTGGCGATGCCGAATAGAATTGTATCCGAGATTGGCTGGGGAGGACCCCGCTCCACCGAAGGATATCCGGCTTTCATAAACCGGTCGGCATTGGCCGGGGAAGCTCCGGGATTGTCCGCGCTTGGAAACCGTGCTCCGGTCAACCTGGCGTTAACCCGCCCCGTGACGGCATCCTCGGCCGTACATCCTGCGACTGCTGCTGTGGATGGGGGGGCGGCAAAGACGAGATGGGCCAGTGCTGAAGGAGCGGATCCGCAATGGATCTACGTGGATTTGGGCGCGCCATCAAGCTTTAACCGGATCAAGCTGAATTGGGAGGCTGCCTACGCGGCTTCGTATACGATCTCCGTATCCGACAATGCGGCCAATTGGACGACGATTTATTCGACGAGCTCCGGAGACGGCGGTATCGATGAAGTTTCTCTGCCCGTGACGACGGCGCGCTACGTCAGGGTGCATGGCACCCAGAGAGGCACGGCTTGGGGATATTCGCTGTGGGAGCTCGGTGTTTATTATGACGCGCCGAAGGGAGGCAATCTCTCCTTGAACAAGACAGCTCAGGCTTCCTCCGTGTATCCTTCATGGACGAGTGTGGCTAATGTTCTCGACGGCAACGATATGACGAGATGGTCCAGCGTAGAGGGAAGCGATCCGCAATGGATTCATGTCGATCTGGGCAGCGCGATGACGCTGAACAGGGTCCAGCTGAAATGGCAGACGGCCTACGCCAAGTCCTATCTCATTCAAGTTTCAACCGACGCGGTCAACTGGACGGATGTCTATTCCACGACGAACGGCAACGGCGGGACCGATGATATCGGATTTGCATCGACGACAGCCAGATATGTGAGAATGTACGGTACACAAAGAGGCACCGCTTACGGGTATTCCTTATACGAATTTGGCGTATATAATGATAATCCGGCGCAGACGAATTTAGCGTTGTCTAGGGCGGCCACGGCATCCAATGTGTATCCGGCAGGCAATACCGCGGGCAATGCAACCGATAGCAGCTTGTCCACCAGATGGTCCAGCGCGGATGGAGTCGATCCGCAATGGTTATCCATCGATCTGGGATCGGCGCAGAGCTTTAATGAGATCCGGCTTCACTGGGAGAGCGCCTACGGAAAGACCTACAAGATTCAAATCTCCAACAATGGCTCGTCCTGGACGGACATCTATCAAACGTTCACGGGGGATGGCGGGCTCGACGTCATTCATTTACCGAATGTGAACGCGAGATACGTCAGGATGTATGGAGTAGAAAGGGGAACGACCTGGGGATATTCCCTGTACGCGATGGAAGTGTTTAACCGAAATTAGATTGTTTCAGGTCGGATTGCACGTTGGATGTAAACCATCTTGCCTGGACTCACGCGGGATGCATAAGCAGAATCAGCCGGAGGAGAAGCGGTTTTGAGCAGGACTTCTTAAAAGTTTCCCCAATGCCGTACGCGTTTATCCTCTCCAACAAATCTTGCCCAATGCCGACAAATGCTTGTCGTCACTGGGCTTTTTTGTTTTGCATCAAATCTTACCGTAAACGCCGGAGCGTCATCAAGACCTGATTCTTGAAAAATTTGCTCCAAAATCAAACAGGAAATTTTTTACCAGTATACGAACTGAGGTTCCCGTCATATAATATACTAGAACAAATGTTCGTGTAGGGGTGAACGAAATGGAACGGACAATATTTTTGGTTGACGGTCAATCGTTTTACGCGTCGGTCGAAAAAGCAGCGAGGCCTGACCTGCGGGATAAACCGATAGCCGTTGGCGATCCGGATCGTCGCGGAGGAATCATACTTGCGGCCTGCCCTATGGCGAAGGCGCGCGGAGTGACTACAGCCTCGCGCGTCAGTGAGGCTAAGGGTAAGTGTCCCGAGCTCGTGATCGTCCGCCCGCGTATGCAAACGTACGTAACCCTGTCCCTGTTTATTTCCGAAATCTTCGCATCCTTTACGGATCAGGTCGAACCGTATTCGATTGACGAACAATTTCTCGACGTAACAGGCTCCATTAAATATTTCGGTTCGCCGCTGGCGATTGCGCGTCAAATACAGGAACGTGTACTTTTCTCGACTGGCGTATGGTCGCGGGTGGGGATTGGACCTACGAAAATACTCGCGAAAATGGCTACGGATAACTTCGCCAAGAAACATCCGGACGGTATTTTCGAATTGAACCAGAATAATATTGAAACGGAATTGTGGCCGCTGCCGGTTCATCAAATGTTTATGGTCGCGAATCGGATGACACGTCATTTTGTCCGGATGGGACTCCATACAATCGGCGACATAGCGCGCTTGGACTTCGGCGATTTCAAGGCGCGTATGAGGCGCCGAATGGGCCGTCAAAGCGATATTCAAGCGGGTTACTACTGGCAGACAGCGAGAGGGATCGATCCATCGCCGGTTGTATCGAATATCAGGTCGCAGATCAAGAATATAAGTCATGGCAAGACGCTCAGATGGCGTCTGTATACCAAGCTGACAGATATTGAGGTTGTACTGCTGGAGTTAGTCGTAGAGGTGTGCCGGCGGGCGCGGCGTTATGGCTATCAGGGGCGCGTTGTAGCGGTTGGCGCGGGAGAGACGGACGGGGAAAGATCGGCTGGATTTGGCCGGCAAATGACGCTGCATCAACCGACGTCGTTAACGCATGAGGTCGCAGCCGCCGCACATACGCTGTTTGTCAAGCATTGGAGCGGATTGCCCGTCAGCCATCTCAGCGTAACCTTAGGGCAGTTAACCACAGACAGCGTCATGCAGCTGACGTTATTCGAGGACCGTTCCCGCGTTTACCGTAAAGAACGTGCGATCGACGAGATAAAAAACCGGTTCGGGAGCAGCGCCATTATGCACGCCTCCTCGCTTCTTGAAGCCGGAGTAGCCCGCGAAAGATCGGAGCAGATTGGAGGTCATTTTAAATGAGCAAACTCGACGGGAACGAACGGTGGAAGTCGAAAATGCTGCTGACTGAACATGCGGAACAATACGATCAGAAGCAAGCAGCGAGCGCTGTAAAGCATTTAACGACAGAAGAACGAGTCATGATCCGCGATTATATCCTGCTGCCGCATATGGAGAAGATGATTCAGAAAAGCATCTCTGACGTCGAGAGCTCGTCAAACGTGTTGAAACGGCTTTACCTCGCCGCCGGCCACAAAATCTTAATATCGGTAGCCGAAGACTATTATCGATTACGCGGCGAGTTAAAGAAGCGGAACATTCGGGTTATCACAGAAGAACAGGAAGATATGGTCATTTATCACAAATGTTATTATCGGGGGTACGAAGAACGATTCGGAATGACGCGTGACGTTATGCGCTCGGAGATCAGTGTCCGGCTAACGAAGTATACGGCGGAGCTGGTCGCGCGGCTGAAGGCGAAAGGGTAAGCGCGTATCATTAATGTGAAATCTGGAGCGGAGACGCCAGCCATGTCCTCTCATATGCCCTGTCGCAAAGGCCAGGGCATATGAACGTGCGGCGGTATACCAGCTGGTTGCCATTCTAACGCTATTACCGTAATTTGCATTTAATCTTGTTTTTTACAGCTTGATCTTTTATGGTTTAGGTAGAACCATTGCGACTGAAATCAAATAATCCAACTGTATGGTTGGAGCTGAAAAGCAGCGAACGTTAAGAGATATGATAACGGTTACAACCAGGAGTCTCTGTGCATATAGGGACGTCCATGTCTATCATTTGGGGGAGGACTTATGAAATTACATTACAATCATCCGGCAAACGTATGGACCGAAGCGCTGCCTGTGGGAAATGGCCGGCTTGGGGCGATGATATTCGGCAGTGTGGAGAAGGAACGTATTCAATTGAACGAGGATACCTTGTGGTCGGGATTCCCCCGGGATTGGAACAATCCCAAAGCGAAGGAGCTGCTGCCTGAAATCCGCAAGCATATCCAGGAAGGCCGCTATCAGGAGGCAGAGCGCGTCAGCAAAGAAATGATGGGGACCTACACCCAGTCCTACATGCCGCTGGGGGATCTGCTGCTTCATTTTGAGCATGGCGGTCACTTCAACGAATACCGGCGTGAGCTGGATCTGGAGCAGGGGCTGTCGACGGTCAGCTACCGGGTCGGCGATGTGGATTACAGGCGCGAAATATTCGCATCCCACCCGCATCAGGTTATTGTTGTACGGATTACAGCGAGCGTACCCGGCAGGCTTAGCTTTCATGCCCGGCTGGACAGTCCGCTCCGTTACCGCACATCAACCGAGGGGAACCAGTTCGTGCTTCAAGGTACCGCGCCGGAGCAGGTATGGCCGAACTATTACCTGTCCGGGCATCCAATCGAATACGGCGATCCGCAAAGCACGAAGGCGATGAGCTTTCAAGCCCGATTGTTTGCGAGGAATGAAGAGGGGACCTTGCAGGTCGATCACGATGGGATTCATGTCACCGATGCCACAAGCGTTACCTTATACTTCAGCGCCGCGACCAGCTTTAATGGGTATGACCGGATCCCGGGAAGGGAAGGACGGGAACCCGGACCGATTGTCCGGGGCATTCTGGAGCAGGCCGTACAAATCTCATATGACGAGCAGCGCAAGGCGCATATTACCGACTATCAGGCGTTGTTCAACCGGGTACAGCTGTCATTGGGACAAAGCCTGGCACCGGAGGAGCTGCCGACCGACCGCAGAATCGCCGAGTTCGGCGGAAAAGATCCGGGGCTTGTCGAGCTGCTGTTCCAGTATGGCCGTTATTTGATGATCGCAAGCTCCCGTCCGGGAACCCAGCCGGCGAACCTGCAAGGAATATGGAACAAGGAGACCCGCCCGCCATGGAGCAGCAACTGGACCTTAAATATTAATGCGGAGATGAACTATTGGCCAGCCGAAACATGCAACATGGCTGAACTGCACGAACCGCTGCTGGACTTTATTGGCAATCTGGCGAAGAACGGCAGCCGGACGGCGGAGGTCAATTACGGCACCCGTGGCTGGACCGCTCATCACAACTCCGATATTTGGGCGCAGTCGGCACCTGTCGGCGACTTTGGACATGGAGATCCGGTGTGGGCGAGTTGGCCGATGGGCGGCGTGTGGCTTTGCCAGCATTTATGGGAGCATTATGCGTTTGGACGGAATGAAGTGTATTTGCGCGACAAAGCGTATCCGGTCATGAAAGAAGCAGCATTATTCTGCCTGGACTGGCTGGTCGACAACGGCGCCGGTAAGCTGATTACATCGCCGTCCACCTCTCCGGAGCACAAATTCCAGACTCCGAACGGACTGGCCGGCGTCAGTGCCGCGACCACCATGGATCTTTCCTTGATCTGGGATTTGTTTACAAATTGCATGGAAGCATCCGAGATCTTGCAGGCTGATGAGACATTCAGACAGGAGCTGGCCGATGCCAGGGAACGGCTGCTTCCACTGCAGATTGGCAGATACGGCCAGCTGCAGGAATGGTCAGAGGACTTTGAGGATGAAGATGTTCATCACCGCCATGTCTCTCATTTGTTTGGCGTTTATCCCGGCCGGCAGTTGACGGAAAAGAGTGTGCCAGAGCTGTTCGCGGCTGCAAGAACTTCTCTTGAACGGCGCGGGGACGAGGGTACAGGGTGGAGTCTGGGCTGGAAAGTTGGCCTGTGGGCGCGTTTTGGCGACGGCAACCGTGCTCTGGGGCTGATCTCCAATCTGCTGAAGCTTGTCCGGGAGAACGAGCCGGATAACTACCAACGCGGCGGCGTATATCCGAATCTGTTCGATGCACATCCGCCATTCCAGATCGATGGCAATTTCGCAGCGACGTCCGGTATTGCCGAGATGCTGATCCAATCCCATCAGGGTTACCTCCAGCTGCTTCCGGCACTCCCGGATTCCTGGCCGAAGGGATACGTCAAGGGGCTGCGCGCACGGGGCGGCTTCGAAGTGAGTCTGGCCTGGGAAGGCGGCAAATTGACGGAAGCGGAGATTATTTCCCAGCATGGGGGAAGATGTGCGATTGTTACCCAAGAGGCGTTCCGTATCGCCGATGGGGAAGACGCCGTCGTTCAACAGGATGGGGTGTATGTATTTCAGACTGCCCAAGGCAGACATTACCGGCTGTTATTCCGGGAACGGAATCTCCCTTAGATCATAAGGGTGTGACAATGAATCGGAGTAAACTATTAATCGTGCGGCCATCATGAGGCATCCAAGAGGAGAATGTATGAAGACATTTTTGATCAGTACTCAAATTCTTTATCTGCTTTGTACGGTGCCATGGCTTCTGATATGGGGAGTATCTTTTATGGGCTTTGACCAGGGAATAAGCTTCTTTAACGTTGCGCTGGTCATCTTGATTGGTGTCTATCCGCTGGTGGTGGTGGTCTGTTCCATAATCGCCTGGGTCCTCCGAAAACGCAGGCAGCGTATGTCCGTTATCGTGAATCTGGTTCCGATGTTATGGGTTCTCGGAATTGGACTGCCTGTACTGCTCCTTCAATTTTAGGATACGGCCAGACCAGAAGGGATGCCTAATATTCGACTATATGTTCATTTAACAGCATGTACTTATTTCCCAGGCAATTTATTTATGAGGAAACATGTTGTTTTCTGGAGATTTCTGAATGTGGAATGAGGTTGGCTCGGAAGCGGTATCAGATTCAGATCCCGCAGGAAATCTATAACGGCCTGCCCGAAAAAACAAATCGCTGTTCCGGAATGAACGGATCGGGGAGCCGTTTCAGACTGGATATCATAATCTTCATTTATAGTAGAAGACGCCTCCAGTGCGCTGCTGTTCGAGCAGCTGCACATTTTATGGAGGCGTCTTATTATTTTCCGTGTAAGATGGTAGATTCTAAAGGAAAGATCTTGTAAAGGAGATGTTGTTCATGGATAAGAATCATTCATTGTTTTCCAGCGGACAGGCAGCGTTCGCCGATTGCGGTTCAATTGTCTATTCACCCGGAGGACGATATGGGCCGCGTTTTCAAAATGATGTGCAGCTTGTCCTGCTTCACACCGGGCAAATGGATATCAGGGTTAACGGGAGCTCCCATACTGTCATGCCGGGGCATGTGATTCTGCTGAAGCCAGGCTATGAAGAGTATTTTGAATTTGCCAAAGAGAACGATACCTGGCATCGCTGGATCGCGATCAGAGTGGAAAACTTGACAGATCAGCAGTTCGAAGCGCTAAGCCGGCTTCCGTTTCAACTGCCCATATCCGCTGAGCTTAACAAACTAACCGATATTATGAGCGAGCTCAAAACCTTTGCTCCCCTTGATGGCAGTCTTATTCGGCACCTGGGACTGGCTGCTCTCCACCTCTATGCTTCCGAGCATTTGCGGCACTATGGAAGCGCACAGATACAACTCTCCGTGAATGCCGCCAAAAAAATCATTCATGAGCGGTACGCGGAGGATTGGTCGCTGAACGGGCTGGCCCGCTGCGTGAACGTGGCGCCCGAGCATCTGGTGCGATTGTTTCGGCAGCATGATAATACGACGCCGATTAAATATTTATGGAGCTTCAGAGTCCGCCAGGCGATCGACCTGTTGACGCATACGGGGCTGTCGATATCGGAGATCGCCGAGAGATGCGGCTTCAAGACCGCCGTCCATTTCTCCAGGTGTGTCAGGGAGCGAATGGGGAAAAGCCCTTCGGACATTCGGAAAGCGGCATGGCAGAATACAAATGAAATCTAAGTCGATCTGCAGATATCAATTTCAGTTCATTATTGGTCAATAGGGTGGTATTGCTGGAAGACAGAAGCGGTGGTAACCTTTTAGAAGTGGAAAATAAAGCGCTTGCACATTATGAATTCGGGGGGAACAGAATGAAACGAGGGCTGGTTGCTGTAATTATTCTAAGTTTTCTTATTGGTTTAGTTGGTTGTAGCGGGACTGACGGCAGCAGTGGGGATGACGGCAAAACCACCGTTACACTTTGGACGTTTGCGGATACGCATAAGCAATATTACGATGAAATGAAAACCAAATACGAGAAGGAGCATCCGGACGTCAAAATCAAAATCGAGCTGCTGGAGTCTAACGCCTTGTTTGATAAATATACGGTTGTCGCACAATCCGGAGGCAAGGATGCGCCTGATTTAATCGACGTGGAGCAGGGCGCTTTTCCCCGGTATATTAAAGGCGATATTCCGTTCGAACCGCTAAACAGTTATCTGGACCAAGGAGGATTCACGGATGCGTTGCCCAAAGGACGGCTGGATCTGTACACGGTAGACAGCAAGATCTACGGCATTGAAATCGCGGCATGCGTATCGGCCTTGTATTACCGCAAGGACCTGTATGATGCGGCGGGAATCGATGTGTCGAAGCTGACGACATGGGATGCATTCATGGAAGCGTCCAAGCCGCTTCTTGCAAAAGATACATTCATTTTCGGCGGGTCGGAGAAAAGCTTTGACGTCTTTCAGAGCCTGCTCCGCCAGGAGGGCGGAGATATCGTAACGGCTGACGGGAAGCTCGGCTTTAATACCGACAAGGGCAAAATGGTCATGAACCGGATTTTAAGCTGGAAAGAGCAGGGGCTTATGAGCAAGTCAAGCCCGGATGGTCCGCAGCTGTGGGAGGCTTATGCGAAGGGGCGATTCCTGGCCGCAACGGGTCCGGATTGGTGGGCCGGTCAGCTGGTGCAAAATGCGCCGAATTTAAGCGGGAAGTGGGCAGCAGCTCCGATGCCCCTTGGCGGGCCTGATTCGGTGCCGACAACGGTGCTTGGAGGGACGGGTCTCGCGGTCTCGAAATTCAGCAAAAACAAGGAAGCTGCGTTTGATTTTCTCCGCTACACGCATTTGGATGAGGAGAATGTGGTTCGCAGCTTCCAAATCATTAATTTGTTTCCAGCTTTGACGAGTGCGGCACGTTCCGAGGCGATGCACAAGGAAAGCGATATGACCGAATACTTTGGCGGTCAGGATTTGGCATCTTTATACACTCAGCTTGGGGAGCAGGCTCCAAGCCAGAATCAGGCCTGGTGGCGTTCGCTCATCGGCAAAGCGTGGGATAAATATGAACCGGATTTTCAGAAAGGGAAGCTCACGCCGGAACAATTTCTGGCTGATGTGGAAACTGAGCTGAGCAGCCTGATGGCTTCCGAAGAAGCGCGGGAGAAATAAGCTTCGCCAGGACAGGAAACCCCCGAAGCGGGATATGTATGGAAGCAAGAACGAAGAGATGTGCAAAAGATCGCATCTCTTCTTCTACTGGAGGCGGTTAAATGAACGGCACGTTAAGAGCAAAATGGATTGCAGCCCCATTTCTGTTTATCAGTCCTTTTTTTATCGCATATGCGGTATTCGGTTTATATCCTATGCTTTACGGCTTCTGGCTCAGTCTGCAGAAAGGCTCATCCGATTATTCGTTCGCCGGCTTCGCGAATTATTTGTATGTGCTCAAGGATTTATTTTTCTGGAAAGCCATGTGGAACGGTACGCAGCTTGCCTTGGGCAGTCTGGTCATTATTCTTCCTGTCGCGCTGGGGGTGGCGCTCCTGCTGAGCCGTCCTGCGGTAGCGGGCAAAAAAGGATTTTTTGCAACCTTTTTCTTCACCCCTAATATTACCTCAGCGGTTGCTGTCGGGATTATCTTTAAACTGATTCTTGAACGCGACAGCGGCGTGCTCAATAAATTTCTCAGCCTGTTCGGCGTCGAACCGATCGGCTGGCTGAAGGACCCGGCCTGGACCATGCCGGCGCTGATCATTCTCTGTACATGGAAATTTCTCGGCGTAAATATCCTATATTTCCTGGCAGGGCTGCAAAGCGTACCGCAGGAGCTGATCGAGGCCGCGAAAATCGACGGGGCAAAACCCCTGCAACGATTGGGGTATGTCATTTTGCCGCTGCTGCGTCCGATTATGACCTTTGTTGTTTTTCAATGCCTGCTTGGCTCGTTCGGGATGTTCAGCGAAGCGTTCATTCTGGCGGGAAGCGGCTTCGGACCGGAGAATTCGCTTGTTTTTCCTACCTCTTATTTGTACGATCAGGCTTTCCGGAGACTCGACTTTACCTATTCCGCAGCGCTCGGGTACGTGTTTACGATTCTTATGCTGGTCGTCGGGATGATTCAATTGAAGCTCTTTAATGTCAAAAATCAGGGGGCTTGACCGGGATGAACAGACTGTCGAATGCATGGAGCTATATCATCCTTACGCTGCTGAGCCTGCTGTTTCTCACACCGTTTCTGTTTATGATCGGAACGTCCTTCAAGAAATACGAGGATATTGTCGGGGATCCCTTAAACCCGCTGCCGCTGCGTCCGACCTTCGATAACTTCGTCCATCTGTTCGAGAAGCTGCCGTTTTTTACACAGCTGGGGAACAGTCTGATTATCGCGGTATCGCTAACTGTGCTCGCCATTTTGTTTAACGCATTGGTAGCCTTCGGTTTTGCGCGGTATGATTTTAAATACAAGAACGGTTTGTTTGTCGCAATGCTGGCAACTATGATGATACCGGGCCAAATGACCCTTGTTCCATCCTTTATCATGTTCCGTTCTTTTGGCTGGCTTGATTCGTTCTGGCCGCTTATTTTGCCGGGAATAGTTGGCGCTTTCGGCGTTTTTCTTATCCGACAGGTGATGATCGATATTCCCAAAGAGATTTATGAAAGCGCCAAAATCGACGGCTGTACCGAGCTCGGCACCTTCTTCCGCATGGCTTTTCCGCTGAGCGCAAGCGCAATCGGCATCGTGGCGCTGCTCACCTTCATGAATGCCTGGAACGATTATATCGGACCGCTAATCTATTTGACCTCCGGATCGAAAATGACACTTGCCGTGGGACTGACGACCATGAACAACCCGTATCAGATCGACTACGCGTCTCCGGTGACGGGAGCTTTTCTGATGTCATTGCCCGTGCTCGTGCTGCTGAGCATTGTCGGGCACAAGTATTTTGTCGACGGATTAACGGCAGGTTCCATTAAAGGTTGAGAGAACTTCAATCTGCAGAATGCCGAGGATATCAATACCAGATATATATTTAATAATTGGAGCCATTGTTGGGAGTGAAGCTGCGAGGTACGATACAGGTAGAAGATGCGGCGTAAGCAGAGGAGATATTGTACAGAAGGAGAGTGGATTGTTATGATCTCGGAACGAAAAGAACGTTTGGCGCCTTTATCGCCCGAGCAGCTTGAGCAGTATAAGAGGGATGGATATATTTTGATCAAAAAGGGCTGCAGCGATGATCTGATTGATTCGTTTAACAGACATATTTACGAGCTCCGCTCGGCCCCGCTGGAAGAAACGCCGGAGTGGGCGCGGACCTCGGAGAAAGCGCGTTATTCGACGCGGCTGTTTAATCCGCATCAGCATGACAGCTTCTCCCGCCAGGTGATGAAGCTGCCGGTTGTACGCGGGGCGCTCGCCCAGATGATGGAGAAGGAAGCGGTCTGCGTGCAGAGCATGTTTTTCTACAAAGAGCCGGGCTCACCCGGTCAAGCGGCGCATCAGGACTTTTATTATATCAAAAACGACCCCATGACGATGATTGCAGCCTGGATTGCCATGGAAGAGAAGATCGACACGGAGAACGGCTGTCTCTGGGTCATTCCGGGAACGCATAAGCTGGGTCTCCTGCCGCACGGCAAAGTGAAAAATCTCGAGGAGCATGAGGAGTGGACCGACGAAACGGAAGGCATCGATTTAAATCAGCAAATTCCGGTCATTATGGAAAAAGGGGATATTCTGTTCTTCCATGAGCTTTTGATTCATTCCTCGAACCGCAACCGCAGCAAGGACCGCTGGCGCCGGTCGTATGTCTGTCATTATATCCGCGAGGATTCAGCCGTAACGCTGCGCGAGGATCTGCGTGAGAAATATGCGTTAGTTTAACTGCTCAGCCCGGACCTCTTGATGTCCGGGCTTTTGTTTATCTATAAGAGTAGCCCCGACAGGTCACACCCGATCGGGGGTTATCGGACGCCACGGCCCCTATTTCGACGCCATCAGGGGAGCTGTGTGGTGTCCGTCAGGAATGGAAACCCGAACAGAGGGATTAACGGTACTGCGAATTCATGGCTTCCAGCTTTTGTTTCAAGCATGCAACAGCCTCAGGCGGGTTCACAATCCTGGCTTCAGCCCCCAGCCTCCACACCCAGTCCACATAAAATGTCAGGTTTGCAGCCGGAATCCGGATCGTTGCCGCCGCGCTCCCGTCTGCACGGCGTTCTATGAACGGTCCGAACCAGGTATCGCCTTCGAGCAGCCAGGTTCCTTGTGCAGTGAGCTCGATGGATAAAGAAATCTGCTCCGAATGGTTCATTTCAGGAATGTTCATCAGGTCGGACTTCTCCAGCTCTTCCGACCAGGGTATACACTCGCTTAGGACCGCGGAGTGTATCCGGTCCGAGCGGAATAGCCGATGTTCTTGCCGCAGATGACAGTAGGCGGGACAATACCAATAGCCGTCGCTGGAATAGAGGCCGATAGGCTGAATATCCCGTTTGATGAGGCCCTGAGGCGAACGGTATGAAATCGTCACTGCTTTGTGAATCATAATGGCCTGCATGAGGGTCTTGAGAAATTCCGGCGACATAATGCGGCGTGGGCTCCAGATGGCTACTTTATTGCGCAAACGGTCAATATGCTGCCTCACATCAGCGGGCAGATAATGATAAAACTTGTGCAGCGCAGAAGCTGCCCCATCGTCAAAAGGCAATGAGCCGAAATACTGCAAGGACTGACAGGCGAAGAACAAAGCGACGGCTTCACTTTCCGAGAATGCAATCGGAGGAAGGATGCGCTCCCGTAGCAGCTTATAGCCGCCTCCGCGCCCCTGGATGGAATAGATCGGAATACCAAGCTGGCTCAGCTCCTGAAGATCCCGGGTGATCGTCCGGTAGGACAGACCGAATTCATCGGCCAGTTCCTGGACAGTAAATGACTTTTTACTGTTGATGATCATGATAAGCCGGATAAGCCGCTGTGATTTTGCCAAGACGACTTTCGCTCCTTTTTGTCTTTTTTTCATTTTATCATAAAAATAGGACATAAATTGACCGGTTTATATGCTAAATTCCTCTTAACGACTAATTGCTCAGGGGGAATTGAAATGAACACAGAAGCGCAAATCCGGGAAAAGATCGGTTTCGTTTTTATATATGGCGCAGGCTTAAACCGCAGCATTTGGGAGAAGGTTGCGGCTGATTTGGAGCATCCCTGCTTATTGGTGGATTTCCCGCTGCGTGACGGAAGCCGCAAGCCGGAGCAAGGGCTTTCCCTAAATGATTATGTGGCCTATATGAAGAAGCAGGTAGAGGCGTGGCAGGTGCCGAAGTTTATTATTGTGGCGCATTCACTCGGTGGAGTTCCGGCTTTGCAGCTTGCCGAAGAGATGTCGGAGCGTTTAGCCGGGTTTGTCGCGGTTGGGGCGTCTATACCGAGGAAAGGCGGCTCCTTTCTGTCGGCTCTGCCGCTGCCCAAACGGATGCTGATGGCCGTTCTGCTGCGGAGTTTAGGCACACGTCCTCCCGATGCTGCAATCCGTTCCGGCTTATGCCATGATTTGTCGGCCGGGCAGGGGGAGGAGATTGTGCGGAATTTCATACCGGAGTCTGTGCGTGTTTATACGGACAGAGTTGAGGCGGATGTACCGTCGGTGCCGAAACTGTATATCAAGCTGCAGAAGGATAAAGAGTTCAATGAGGCGCACCAGAATAAAATGATTGCCAATTTTGCCCCGCAGCATATTGCAAGCCTGGACACCGGCCACCTGCCGATGCTCAGCGACCCGGATGGTTTGCGTCTTGCGCTTCAGGATTTTGCGGCGAAGCTGTAACGCCGGAAATGCCATGCCTGAATGGGGATAACGATACGTTAAAGAAAGGAGAAGAGTGATGCCGCAACAATCGGAAGAGAGAATCAGGGACATCATCCATAAGCTTAACGGACAGGAGATCATGGAGGATGCCGACCCGGAGATTAAGAGCATGACGGGGACCACCGAGGGTCTTGTTTATATCTTTACGGTGAACAAGGAGCCGAAATACGTTTTGAAGCTGGATCAGTCGCAGGAAATCCTGTTGGCAGAGCAATGGCTTCATACCTACCGCCACTGTGGGCTGCCGCCCAAGCTTGTTTATGCCGATCCTGCTCACGAGTATATCGTGTATACATACACGCCGGGTACAACCTTTCGTAACAGAGGGGTCAAGTCAAGCTGGCTGAGGCTGCTGGCCGAAGGGCTCCTTAATGGGTATGAACCGATGCTGCAGACGGACAAGTGGGGCTACTGGCTTGGAGATTCCTGTCAGACCTGGCGCGAGTTTATAGAACGGGGCGTGGAATATGCCAGGAAGAATGTGGGGGATGTTCTGCCCGCTGCGGATTATGAATACGTGAAATCAATGGCGGGAAATACGGCTATAGGGGGAGAAGACGAGCGGTTTCTGCTCCATGGCGATTGCGGGGTCCATAATTTCGTGTTTCATAATGACACCTTATCCGCTGTTATTGATCCTTGCCCGATTGCAGGACCGGTCCGCTACGATTTTCTTTATGCCTTCTGCTCTTCGCCGGATGATTTGAATCTGGAAACTTTCCTGCAGGCATTCCAATTGCTTGTTCACGAATCGATGGAAACAGCGAAGCTGATTGAAGAAGTCATCATCCAGCTTTATTGCCGCATAGGGATTTGCCGGCAGCATCACCCCGAAGACCTGGAAGAGTATTTAAAGGCATGGGAGTACTGGAAAGATCTTCACAAGGCAGGGTCCCGATGATTATCGGGGATGCACGAAATGACTCCCAGGATTGAGGGGTTTTCCTGCCGGATGCCAGCTGATCATCCGAAAGAAAGGACGATGTCCGGAACGTAAACTTCCGGGGTATCGTCCTTTTTTGGCATAATGTTCAGGAAGAAGATGTTTGGTTTGAGGCGGAGCTGAGCCGTTGAATCTGGTCTTCGAGGACAGAGGAGGCTTTGCCCAAAAACTGCGAAATGAATGCAAGCTCTTCTTCCGTGTAGGAGGAAGCGAGTTCAATCATCGCATCATGAAGAGGGATATACGTATTATAGACCTCTTCTTTATTTTCGTATTCTGGGACAATAATGACTTTGCGGCGGTCGCCCGGATCATTTTGCCTTCGGACATAACCGATTTTTTCAAGCCGGTCAATTAAGGCGGTAACGCTGCCTGTTGCAAGACCGGTCAATTTGGAGAGCTCTCCGGCCGTGATCGGGCCTTTCTCGCGCAGAATATCCACGGATATATAATCGTTATTGTACAACCCCAGAGAAGCCGCGACATTTTGCTGATATTGGACGGTACGGGTTCCGAGTCCGCGCATGAGCAGGGTGAATTTTTCCTGCAGGTCGGCATTATGATTCTGTTGTTGGCTTGACAAGAAGCAAACCTCCTCTTAAGATGATATTATCTTGGTCATCGAGATACTTGATCATCGAGTTGATTTGATTATAACCAAATCATGATTATTTTGCAAAAGGGTTTCCCGATTTTGAGGCAGGATAATGAAGAGCATAGTGAGGAGGATTTGTGTGAAAGATACCATATTGATTAAAGGCGCACGGGAAAACAACCTGAAAAATATTTCGCTTACGATACCCAAGTACAAGCTGGTTGTCCTGACAGGACCGTCAGGCTCGGGCAAATCGACCTTGGCCATGGATACGCTCCAGCGGGAATGCCAGAGACAATATATGGATTCCATGCGGATGTCGGCGGATACGATCGGCAAGCCGAAGGTCGATTCCATTGAAGGCTTGTCCCCGTCGATCAGCGTTGGACAGCATGTCACCAATCGCAACCCGCGTTCGACGGTGGGGACCGTGACGGATCTGTATACCTTTGTCCGTTTTATTTTCTCCAGGCTTGGGGAGCGCAGCTGTCCTTCGTGCAGCGGAATCATCCCGCCTTCCTTTGAACCGGCTGGTAGGCTGGCCGAGGAAGACGAGGAGATGGAGCGTCAGAAGGTGAACTGCCCGCATTGCGGTGCAGAGCTTGAGAAGCTTGGCATGGCGCATTTTTCCTTCAATAAGCCGGAGGGAGCCTGCGAAGCATGCAGCGGACTTGGCCATGTGGCAAGCATCAATGAAGCGGCGGTATTCCATCCGGAGCTGAGCTTGCGCGGCGGCGGCGTAGCTTCCTTAAGCGGCGTCCACCGGGACATTCAGATCCGTATCATGCTGGCGGCCGCCAAGCATTACGGCTTTGACCTGGACCCGGATCAGCCTTTGCGGGAGTTTGGCGAAATCCAGCGAGATTTGCTTTATTACGGAGTTGAGAGCGAAGCGTTCAAGCGTCATTATCCCGATGCGAAGCCGGTTCCAGGAACGAAATTCGAAGGTGTCATCCCAAGTCTGTGGCGGCGTTACAAGGAGAAAGAAGGGGAGTCCGGCGCTCAGGAAAAGGAGGGGGGCTTCTTTCATGAACAGCTTTGTCCCGACTGTCACGGGGCCCGACTGAAGAAAGAGATTCGTCTTGTTCGGGTAGCCGGCTCCTCTATTTCCGACGTATCGGACTGGTCGCTTGGCGAAGTGAAGGAGTGGATGAATGGGCTGACGTCGGAGCTGCAGCCGGAAGGCCTTCAGCTGCTGGAGCCGGTCCTCCACGATATGCCCACGCGGTTGAAACGGATTATGGATGTCGGACTCGGCTATCTGTCCATGAACCGGCAAACGGTGACGCTGTCCGGCGGAGAAGCGCAGCGGCTGCGGCTTGCATCGCTGCTTGGCTCCGGACTGACCGGCGTGCTGTATATTCTGGATGAGCCGACGACAGGGCTTCATCCGCGCGATACGGCCGGTCTCATCCGGGTGCTGCAGCAGCTGCGCGATCTGGGCAATACCGTGCTGGTTATCGAGCATGATGTCGAGATGATGCGTGCTGCCGATCATATTATCGACATCGGTCCGGGCGCCGGAATATACGGCGGAACCGTTGTAGGCGAAGGCAGCCTGGAGGATTTGATGGGAAGCGAGCTGTCTGTGACCGGCGCCTTTTTGCGGGAAGAAAGTCAGCCGGCGCCTGCACGCGTCCGCAGGAGGGGAAATGGACAGCAGATCACGATCAGAGAGGCGAAGGCCCGCAATATCGATATCCCGTCTGTTTCTTTTCCGCTTGGCTGTCTGGTGTCCGTGACGGGAGTTTCGGGTTCAGGCAAATCCACGCTTGTCTTCGATATTCTTGCTCAAGGGAACCAGGAAACGCGCGGGCAGAAGGGATGCAAGGAGATGACGGGCCTTGAGCAGGTCGGCAATATCGTTATTTTCGATCAATCGCCAATGGGCAGAATCCAGCGCTCCAATGTCGCGACCTATACCGATGTGTTCACGCATTTGCGCCAGCTGTTTGCCGGTTTGCCCGAGGCCAAGGCAAGAAAGCTGACCTCGAAGCATTTTTCCTTTAATACGCCCGGCGGGCGCTGCGAGACCTGTCAGGGGCTTGGCGTGCTGTCTGTAGATATGAATTTCCTGCCCGATCTGGAAGTGAAATGTCCTGACTGCAAAGGGAGAAGGTTTACCGATGAAGTGCTCCAGGTAAAGGTTGAAGGCTGCTCCATCTCGGATCTGCTGAATTTGTCCATACAGGAAAGCCTGCCGATCCTCAGGAAGGAAACCAAGATCGCCGGCCTGATCGAGATGCTGTGCGAGGTTGGGCTCGGATATCTGAAGTGGGGGCAATCGGTCAAAACCCTTTCCGGCGGCGAAGGTCAGCGGATCAGGCTGGCGAAAGAGTTAAGCAAGCCATCCAAAAACCATACGCTTTATCTGTTGGACGAGCCGACAACCGGCCTTCATCCGTCGGATATCAAGCGGCTTCATGTTTTACTGAATAAGCTGGTCGATTCGGGAAACACCGTTGTGGTGGTCGAGCACAGCCTGGAGCTGATTCGGGAATCCGATTGGGTTGTTGATATTGGCCCTGAAGGAGGCGCAGCCGGGGGCAAGCTGGTAGCCGAAGGCACGCCGGAGCAGGTGGCGAAAGTGCCGGCTTCATACACGGGCATGTTTCTCAGACGGATTCTGGCGGAGGGAACGATAGAAGATGGCAAAAGGTAATAAAATGGGGGTTATCCTGGGTGGTTTGCTGCTGGCTATTCTAATGGCATCAATGGACAACACCATTGTAGCAACAGCGATCGGTACGATCGTCGGAGACCTGGGCGGCTTCGACAAATTAATGTGGGTGACCTCCGCTTATTTGGTGGCAGAGATGGCTGGTATGCCGATTTTCGGTAAATTATCGGATATGTATGGGCGCAAGCGGTTTTTTGTTTTCGGTCTTATTGTATTTATGATCGGCTCCGCCTTATGCGGTACGGCAGACACCATAATTCAACTGAGTATTTACCGTGCCATTCAAGGGATTGGCGGCGGCGCACTTATGCCAATCGCATTCACGATCATGTTCGATGTGGTCCCTGCCGACAAACGCGGCAAGATGGGCGGCTTGTTCGGCGCCGTATTTGGCCTCTCCAGTATATTTGGTCCGCTTCTTGGAGCCTACCTGACGGATTATATCAATTGGCACTGGATTTTCTACATTAATTTGCCGTTGGGCCTTATTGCCTTCGTAATGATTGCCTTCTTCTACAAGGAATCCGTGGAGCATTCCAGGCAGAAAATCGACTATCTTGGGGCATTTACGCTTGTTGCTTCGATTGTATGCCTGATGTTTGCGCTAGAGCTTGGCGGCAAGCAGTATGCCTGGAATTCGGGTGTAATTATCGGATTGTTCGCCGCTTTTGCGGTCCTTATCATGGGTTTTGTTTTTATTGAACGCCGTGCCGAGGAACCAATCATCACCTTCGGCATGTTCAAGAACCGGCTTTATACCACAAGCAATATTATGGGGATGTTTGCCGGGGCATCCTTTATCACGGCCTCGATTTATATTCCGATCTTTATTCAGGGTGTTCTTGGCGGGTCGGCGACTAATTCGGGTCTTGTTCTGCTGCCGATGATGCTTGGATCCGTCGTTACTGCCGCCGGCGGGGGTTTCTTGATAACCAAGTTCAAGTACCGCTCCATTATGATTCCGACGCTAGCGCTGCTTGTGATTGGCATTGCGCTGCTTACGACGCTGACGACCGGATCTTCGCGCTTCATGGTCACTCTCTTTATGATCCTGGTCGGTCTGGGCATCGGCGCTTCATTCTCTGTACTGAGCAATGCGGCGATTCACGGCTTCTCGGCCAGGCAGCGGGGCTCTGCAAGCTCGACGCTTAACTTCATGCGGTCGCTGGGCATGACGCTCGGTATAACGGTATTCGGCATTATTCAAAGTCATGTGTTTGCGAATAAATTAGCTTCCATGTTCGGAGGAGGCGGCGGTCAAATGCCGGAAGGGGTCGATCTCAGCGATCCGCGTAAAATCCTGACTCCGGAAACCCGTGGACAAATTCCGGCCCAGATTCTGGATACGATCACAGAGGCACTTTCCTCGTCCATCGTTCAAACCTTCGCTTGGGCCATTATCCCGTCCGTCATCGCGCTTATTGCCGCATTCGCCATGAGCAAAGAGAAATTCGATCCGGCTGCCGAAATGGCAGAATATTCGGCCTCCCATTAAATGACCTTATCAGCTAGGGAAATGGCATGTCCCACTGTCACCTGGCCCACGGATAACGTTTAGTACGGTCCCTCATGAAAGTGAGGAGACCGTATCTTTTTTTGCTTAACATTCCTTGACAGGAATATTCCTAATGAGGTATATTCAATGTATGAATTCAACCTTAAGTGCGCTAGCCGAGCCAAACCGGCTCCATATTGTCGAACTTTTGCGCAATGGTTCTTTAACCGTGGGGGAAATCGCCGATCGGCTTGAACTTGGCCAGCCGCAAGCTTCCAAGCATCTGCGCGTACTTAGTGAAGCAGGACTAGTCGAGGTGCAGCCGGTCGCCAACCGGCGGATCTACAAGCTCAGGACCCAACCGCTTATTGAATTGGACGATTGGCTTGCATCCTTTCGCCGCCTCTGGGAAGAGAGATTCGATCAGTTGGATGATTATTTGCTTGAGCTGCAGGAAAAGGGAAAAAGCGAAGATCAAACTGAAGGAGGAAATTAATTTGTCTAACCAGAATGCAGCAAACCAAACGACGAAAGTCGAAGGCCGGGATTTTGTATTGGAGCGCATCTTCGCCGCGCCGCGGGCGCTTGTGTTCCAGGCATTTACACAGGCAGAACATTTAAAGCACTGGTGGGGACCCAAGGGCTGGTCGCTTCCGGTATGCAACCTTGACCTTCGGCCGGGAGGCGTTTGGCACTACTGCATGAAATGCACAGACGAGAGCAAGGACTATTATGGTCAGGAATCCTGGGGCAAAGCTGTCTACAAAGAAATCGTCGAACCGGAGCGGATCGTCTACATCGATACCTTCTCCGATGCCGAAGGCAACACGATTGAAGATATGCCGCAGACGCTGATCACCATGACCTTTATCGAGCAGGAAGGCAAGACGAAACTCATCAGCCGCGCTGAATACGCATCGGCCGAAGATGTACAAAGCGTCCTCGATATGGGTATGCTGGAGGGAATAACGGAAACGTTCGATAATCTTGATCGCCATCTGAGCGAGATCCAGAACTCATAGCCAAAGGAAAGGCATGGCATAGTAGCATGCCAGCCTGTTGAAAATCGGTTGGATGCAATAAGGTACAGTCACTCCTGTGAAAATGAGGAGACTGTGCCTTTTTTTTAGGCCAAAATCATTGCGAAACTGGAATATTTTAATCCCGCGGGCAGTGTTAAAGACCGAATTGGTTATGCCATGATTAAAGATGCTAAAAGCACGTGGACTTATCGGCACAGATTCCGTCATTATCGAACCTACAAGCGGAAATACAGGCGTGGGGCTGGTTTTGTCCCGGCTAACTTCAACCGATCCGTCGTCGATGAGATCGTCCAGGTGAAAAATGAAGATGCCATTCATACGGCTCGGAGATTAGCTCGTCTCGAAGGTTTGCTTGTCGGTATTTCATCCGGCGCAGCTGTGTCGGCTGCTCTCCAAGTCGCCACAAGGACAGAAAATAACGGCAAAATCATTGTTCTACTACTGCCTGATTAAGGAGAGCGGTACTTGTCTACCGATCTATATCCGGAATCGTAATGCCGTCGACGCGGACGAACCGTGGATGGTTAGATACACAATCAAGAGAGAATGAATTACCCCTGCCTCACGTTAACGGCGAAGCGGGGATTTTTGCGTGCAAACATGATTATTTGAAGAAAATAGAAATGTTTACCTGTACCTGTCACCAAGGCAGAAGGAAAGCCGCTTGGGAAAGCGAATCTTAAGTTGTTACAGGATGGAGATCAATACTTGTTCTCGCGGAATCAAAAGAAAGAAGAGGGGAATGGCGATGGAGAACTTTTTAACGCAATCTGATTTTGAAATCAGACTCTCGGACGGGAACGCTGCTGACGGGCTGCTTAATCTGATCCGGGATTGGCAAGAAAATGTATGCGCTGCCAAATTGGTGAGTACAGCTGATGAAGCCATGTCTGTCAAAGAAATTGTGTTGTTCCAGGGAAAGATGCCGTTCGAGCCCTCAGCCCGTATCTATGGGGAAGGGTACAACATGCTGTCTCAATATGGAGGAACGGTCGCAGTTCCCGTGGACATCGGCGGTTATAGCGACCGCAATCATTACAAGCTCCCTGTGACGGATGATTTATTTACCGTATATAATCTGGCATTGTTCAATGCGAAGCAGGGAAAGGGGCTGCTCGCTTTCTCGTCCTGCCGCCGTTTCAGCGGAGAAATCCGTTTTAATGAACACCGTTATGAAATCGTCCTCGATTATGAGAATTTGTTGGTAGAGCCGGGGGAAACGGTGGAGTTGGAGGAATTTTTCTTCCAAATCGGAGAGCAGGCGGATGACTTGTTGCGGGAACTGGCCGCAGCCATTGAACGGAATCATCCGGCTTTGCTTGTCCCTGAAGTGCCGACAGGATGGTGCTCCTGGTATTGCTACGGGGCAGAGGTGACAGAAGATGATATCCGCCGCAATCTGGCAGCGATTAAGGAAAGGATCCCTGAACTGAAATATATTCTGATTGACGGCGGTTATGCGGCTTACGAAGGCGATTGGCTGGAGCCGGGTAAAGCGTTTCCGGGCGGAATCCGGACATTGTGCCTGACCATTCGTGAGATGGGCTTCGAGCCTGCGATGTGGGTAGGACCATTTCTTGCAGAGAGAGTGTCGCGAGTCGCGAAAGAACATCCAGAGTGGTTCAAGCAGGATGAGAACGGCGAGCCTCTTTCTTCCGACCGGGATTCGTTCGGGGGCTGGTATCATGCTCCCTGGTATATGCTCGACGGGAGCCATCCGGGCGCGCAGGACCATCTGCGCCAATTGTTCCGAACGATGCGGGAAGAATGGGGCGTCCGCTACTTTAAGCTGGATGGCACGATGTGGGGGGCGCTTCCCTTCGGAAACCATCACGATCCGAAAGCCACCCGGGTCGATGCATTCCGCGCAGGGATGAATGCGGTCACTCAGGGAGCGGGAGAAGGCAGCTTCCTGCTCGGATGCAATGCGCCGATGTGGCCATCGCTCGGGACGGTACACGGTATGCGGACTTCTAACGACGTTATCCGCACCTGGGGCCAGATCCGCAGCGTTGCGGCGGAGATACTCCACCGGAATTGGCAGCATGGCCGGCTGTGGATCAATGATCCCGATGTCATTGTGACGGCTAATCTGGCGAAAGATCAGATTGGTCCGGATGGCGTGACCATGCAGGTACTGAGCCAAATAACCGCGGATGAGTTCCGCTTTCACGCCACGGTGGTCTATGCATCCGGCGGCATGGTGTTTGCCGGGGATGCTATAACAGATCTTCTGCCGGAGCATCTGGATACGATCCGCAAGCTGCTGCCCCCGGCCAACGCGGCTGCTTTATTTGAGGACGACTCCTTCCGGATCGGCAGGATCCAAACAAGTGGGAAGCTAATGATCAGCCTGTTGAACTGGACGGATGATACGCTGGATGCGCGGATTGCTCTGGATGGCCGGTATCGTATTCGGGAAGTCTGGACAGATCAGGAGCTGGGCCAACACCAGGAGGAACTCCATGTGATGAATCTGGCCCCGCATTCCGGACAACTGCTGGAGTGTATTCCGATTTCCCTCCCTCCGCGTTAAGCGAATTCACTCCTGACAGAAATCCCGGATGATTTGCGCTTTCATTTCCTCCACCGGATAGCTGGGATAGACCGACTTTAGCAGCATGATGCCATGAAGCGTGGAGGAAAAATATAAGGAGCGAAGTTCGGGATTATCGACTCCCATTCGTTGGAAAATTTCGCACTGCACCTCGAATTGTTTAGACATTTCCCGGTTCAGCATTTCACTATACTTGGATAAAACAATATCCTCTTCCGGCTGCGTCTGCAGATGAAGAATAAAGCGGTACGCCTTTGGATTTCGTTCGACGTGGCCCAGCGCTCCTTCGACAATCCGCCTAATTTGATCACCTGCTGACGGGAGTAAGGATGCGTCCTTGATGACTTCAGCGATTTCGATCATTCGGCTGTGAACGATTTCTGCCAACAGCCCCTCCTTCCCTTGATAATAATTATAGATCAGCCCTTTGGCCACGTCGGCCCGTTTGGCAATGTCGCCGATTGAAGAGGCGTGATAACCGCGTTCCAGAAATATTTCCATGGCTGCTGCACCTATATTGGTCATCGTCAATTGACGGATTCGAGCATTCTCTTCCCTGCTGCGCGGCATGTATCGTTCACTCCTGTTTATGGATTGTCATTTAGAAAAGAATGAATATGCGATGCAAGCTCCCCGGCATGTGTCAATGGAAACATGTGATCCGCGCCTTCCAGCTTGGCAAATGCGATCGACGGCAACCTCTTGAATTCCGCCGCTAGATCATTCATATCGCTCCAATCAAGGTCTCCGTACACGAACAATGCAGGCACTGCGATATCCTCCAGACGTTCGATCGCCGGCGGATGCGGCCAGATCAGATCGAAGCTGCGCCATTCCGTAAAGACGCGCGTAAAGTATTGAGTGTGCATTTCAATAAAGAAATCGCGATAGTTGCTTGCCATCACTGTTCGGTAAATGGGTCCGTCCAATGAAAACTGTGTCATCTTGCCGATATCCGGGGCAAGTGAATTCACCTCCCCCATCCAATTCATATAAGTGTCCGAAAAGGCGAATCCCGTCAAGGACGGTGCGATAAGAATCAGACGATCGACCCTTCCTGGATAGGACAACGTAAAATTCGTTGCCAGCTCCCCGCCTATGGAATGGCCGACAAGGGTAACCCGATTCAGCTTAAGAAGGTCCAGCAGCCCGAGTAAATCATCTACAGGGTTCAACGGTTCTTGTGGGGCGGGAGATTGGCCGAGGCCGCGGGCGTCAAAGGTTACGACCCGGTGGGTCCTGGCGAGCAGGGGCACGAGCTCCAGCCATACCCTTGAATCCACACCTCCACTGTGAATGAATACAATTGCAGGGCCGCTTCCATACGTCGAATAGTTTAAATCCATAGTCATAAGAGCTCCTTTCCATTGCTTAATATTGGATGTTTCTGCATCTATATTAAATTATGACTGAACGTACAGTCAACAAAAAAATATAAATAATTTATTGTTGCGTAATCATCGGTCTAGGTAGACATCCACAGCCGGTTTGCTTTGCGGGCATCGGTCGGAGTCATCTGAAACTTGGCTTTGAACTCGCGGCTAAAGTGGAAGGAATTGGCGAACCCGCTTGCAAGAGCGACTTCGGCGACAGATGTATCGGAGGTGCATAGCTGTCTGTAGGCTTCATTAAGACGAGTGGATTTCACATAGTCCATTGGCGTCTGCTGAAATTGGTTGCGGAACAGCTGAAATAATAGGGACCGCGACCCCGCAAATCTGTCCAATAGCGCCTCGATATCGATGGCTTCCGACCAATGATCGCGTATATAAGCCAGCACAGGCTGAAGCTGCTGGGCGATACTGAGTAAGGATGCGCTGGATGCGGAAGGAGCTGCCAGCTCAATCAGCATGGACAAAAAACGATAGGCCAGTTCATTTTTTTTGATTGCAGTAAGGATAGAAGATAAAGGGCTCTGCTCTGTATCTCTCAAAGCAAGCAGCTGCTCGATCAATTCGCCGAATTGCTGTCCCGTCTTTGCATCGCATTTGCGGGGCAGTTCATAAAGCTGGAACAGCTCCAAGCTGTCCAGCAAATAAAATTGAAAATGTATATATCGCGCAGACATGATGCCGGTTGCAGGATCAGCGATATGCTTGATTCGCAAGGGGAGATGGGCAGGAGTCAGGAAAGCTTCCGAGCCTGTCACGACATAGGTCCCGGACTCCGTTTGCAATTCATACGTTCCGCAAGTGGCCTGCGCAATAATCCCGAACGGTACCGTTTTCTCATGCACCCATCCGGGGGGAAAGCTCCCGCTGCCAGCCTCCAGATGATGGATCCGGATATCGATCAAATCTACTCCCCACATCCTCTGAACCCCTTTCTGAATATACGGTGAGATATTTTGGATGGCTGCTGTTTAATGTGAAATAACTCGCATTTATCCAGAATCGAACCTGATTATATTATAAAGGATGAATTGACGTGAGTGTGACCTATATTTACAGATAGATCTTTTGTATTTCTGGCTATTCCGAATTATGGACCGAAAACGTATATTGAAGAAGTCAGATAGGCATGAGAGGAGTGAATCATTATCATGATTAAGGCTTCCACGAAAAAAATAGTACTCATTGCCGGTGAACTGAGCCATGGACCCGGCGCACATGAGTATATCAAAACAGTACGACTGCTTAAAGTGATGCTCGAGCAGTCCACGGCAGGCGGACAACTGCAGGTAGAATATCATTTAGGCGGCTGGCCGGAAGATCCGCAAACGCTGGAGGACGCTGATCTGGTGCTGTTCGCGACAGATGGCCGGGACGGCCATTTGTACCAGGACGTGCCTTTCGTGGCGACGCCGGAGCGGCTCTTGCTGATGGAGCGTTTGATGGAGCGGGGCTGCGGGCTTGTGCTGCTGCACTTCTCCACCTTCTTCACGCGTGAGGAAGGAAAGAAGGTGCTTCAGTGGGGCGGCGGTTATTATGAATGGGAAGATGAAAGGGGCGAGCGCAACTGGTATTCCCGAATTTCTGATGGAGACCGACTTGAACTCGCGACAGCTGTTCATCCGATCGCAAGCGGCGTGGGCTCAACCATTGAATTAAAGGATGAAATATATTGGAAGCTCCGCTTCCTGCCGGATGATCCGCGGCGTACGCCGATCTGGCAGGTGCCGGGCCTGGCTGAGGAAGGCGATCCGCTGGCGAACCAGGTCGGCTGGGCGCTGCAGCGCGATGATGGCGGGCGGGCTTTTGTCACTACCGCCGGACATTTGTATTCGTTATGGGAAAATGATGATTTCCGCAAGGTTCATCTCAATGCGATTGTTTGGGCGGCCGGACTTCCGGTTGCGACTGGAGGCGTACAATCGCGTTTTTATACCGATGACATGGTCGATCATGCTTTAGAAGGTGTGAAGGGGACTGAACGGAGTTCGATTCCCGACTCTATCCATGTCCTGCTTCTATCGGGGAATGAGCATCACAAATGGCATAACTGGGAACAGACGGCGCCGGCCATCCGCGCTGCAATCCAGCAGGATGAGCGAATCACGGTTACGGAATCAACAGATATCGAAGCGCTCTCCGATTGGGATTTATCGGTCTTCCACGTGATTGCATTGAACTACTGCAACTGGCAGGATCCGAATGGATTGAGCGAGCGGGCCAAAGAGGGTTTACTGTCCTATTTGCGCAAAGGTGGAGGGCTGCTCGTTCTCCATTTTGCCAACGGAGCTTTCCATTTCTCGCTGCCGGAAGCCGGAGCATCAGACTGGCCGGAGTTTCAACGGGTGGTGCCGCGCGCATGGAATCATCATGGAAGCAGCGGACATGATCCATATGGCTCATTCGATGTGCGGATCGTTGATCCGGAGCATGCGACGACACGAGGGATTGCCGGGTTCACGGTTACGGATGAGCTGTATTTCAATCAGGAGGGGACCGCTAATATTCATGTCCTCTATGCGGCACAATCCAAAGTAACAGGCAAAGAAGAACCGCTGGCCTGGACTTCGGAATATGAGGGCGCCCGCGTTTATCAAACGCTGCTGGGTCATGATGGGGAAGCATACAAGGTATCGGAAGTCCAGGAAATGCTGCGGCGCGCTGTCAGATGGTCCTGCGGTAAATAAAGAGCGAAGGGAAATGATGATCATGGAAGCAGCCATACGCATTACAGGTAAACAGCTAGCCGCACTCGCCGAGATTGAGAAACCGCAGAGTCCCGCGCCCGGTCACTTATTGGGGAAGACGCGGTATTCGTTAATCAGTCCAGGCACGGAGCTGCACGCGCTGTTTCTAAACGACCGCACGGAACCGGCAGATACCGGTTATGCTTCAGTATTTGAGGTTGAACAGACCGCTGACGATGTAACGGGGTTCCGACCCGGCGATCTTGTATTCTGTATGCATAACCATCAAAGCTTCCAGCATGTTCCTGCCAGCCAGGCGGTATTGGTTCCGGAAGGGCTCGATCCGGCAGCAGCGCCAATATCACGTTTGATGAATGTGAGCATGACAACGCTGATGACGACGACGGCCAGGCCGGGCGATAAAGTTATCGTTTCGGGAGCGGGACCGGTTGGCTTCCTCGCTGCGCATGTATTTAAGCATAATGGATATGATGTGATGGTCATTGATCCGATGGAGAGCCGGCTGGAAACGGTCAGAGCATCCGGCATCTCGCAGGCCGCGGCATCGCTGCCCCTGGAAGATCCAGCCTGGAAACAAAAGGTGGCTCTGGTCGTCGAATGCTCGGGACATGAATCTGCCGTGCTCGATGCTTGCCGCATCGTCCGTCCGCGGGGTGAAGTCGTAATGATCGGCGTACCCTGGAAAAGGTACACGGACCATTACGCGCATGAGCTGCTGTCGCTTGTGTTTCACCATTACGTCGTCTTGCGGAGCGGATGGGAATGGGAGCTTCCGGTGCAGTCCGGACACTTCCAGCCGCACAGCATAATGGGCAATTTGGGCCTCGGTCTGCGCTGGCTCTCGGAGGGTTTTCTGGATGTCCAGGCCTATTCGCGCCTTATGTCTCCTCATGAGGTGCAGGACACCTATGATGGTTTGGCGAGCCGCCGGTTCGATGAGCTGTTTGTATTATTCGACTGGAGCCGCCTTGGGTAACGAAGCAGGATGAAGGCAGATTCAACTTGCCGTTATTTGTGATACGGGAACCGTACCATAAATAACGGCAAGTTTTTTTGCGGAGTTCCTTGCGGGCCATGGATTTGTATATATATATGTGTGTAGGTTTCGAGCTATGGTAACGCTGAAAAGGTACATAGGGCAATTGTATTTTGAATGGAACATCCTCGTCACACCCCACGGAAGGAAGAGAGCTTCGTGAACGGAGGAGGCTCCCCGAGGCTGGAAATGAAAAGTGTCTGAAGTGTCGATGCTGGCAGCGAACGCGCTTCTGACGGTACTTTCGCTTTGCAGAATGAGGGATGCTCTAGATCACGATCGTAAAGGGCAAGGGGTACTTGCATCTGGACAAAGAAAAAGCCCCGTCCACCTTGTCGGTGGAGGGGGCAGCGACGACCAGGCACTGTCGTAGCGTCTCGTCGAATTCCAGTTCAATGCCTCGAAGCTTCTGGCCTTGCTGTACGGCTATCTGCTTCACTATGGTTTGTATTAGGGTCTTCTGTGTTTCGACTGGAGAAGTCTGAAGAAGACCGTTGAAGTCGCTGAGCGCCTTGCGTACAAGCTGGAGCGGGATGGGTTCCATCTGGTTTTCGTCAAGCTGGCGTTCCGCTTAATGATGTAGGAGCTAATTTGGTTAGATCGCGTCAGACAGTCTTTTTTGGCTGAATTCTACCAAATTCGGAGATTCGTGAACTAGGTCACGAATATGATATATATTCCAAAATGTGCTAGAATCGGTTCTAAGCAAGCCAATTGCTTAAAGTAGACTTTACTGAGAGATGGGGGCTCACTATGTTTTTTTTACAAATGTCTGGATTTCCTGGGTCGGGAAAATCGACTCTTGCCAGGGAAATTGCGAAGTTCACTAAAGCAGTTATTATTGACCATGATATTGTGAAAACAGGGTTATTAGAGGGGCTAGAGTTAGAGGGACAAGATAAAAATATAGATCCCAAGCGTGCTGGTGGGGTTGCTTATCATATTGAATGGTCATTGGTCGATTTCTATCTCTCACAAGGACATAGCGTTATACTAGATAGTCCTTGTTTGTACGATGTGATAGTTGAGAATGGAACTACACTAGCAGAAAAACATAGTGCGAAATACAAGTATGTAGAGTGTGTATTGAACGACATTTATGAACTTAACAATAGGCTGAAAAATCGTGAGCGAATGATTACCCAAATTGGTCCAGTCGATATACCTGAAGAAAGATGGCAAGAGGTAATCAACCGTGCTAAAAAGCCAACTCACTTGGAGTGTTTGAAAGTAGACACCTCACAACACGTAGACGATTACATTGGTGATGTTCTCCTTTATATTGATAAATAACCTCTCTAAAGGGCCATCCCACAAAGGATGGCCCTAAAACTTGCCGTTACAGACAGCGCGGGGAACCGTACCACAAATAACGAGGCGTTCCCTAGCTTGGTCTTGGCGTTCAGTTGGTTTGCTATACTTCGCAAGCCTTGTCCGCTCCCGTACATCCTGAAGATTTTCCGTACAAGCTCTAGGAGTTTAAAAAAGGGGGATCTATTTTATTACTACATTTTACTATACTGTGACTTATCTTTGTTATCATGAACTGTGACAAGGTGTTTGGAAGGAACTAGTAATTGTTGAATAGAATAAATAGATGATCAGGTAATAAATTTGTACACATAAGGAGATAAAACTATGGCGAAAAACAAATTACTAAGAATGGACAATGTTGGCATCGTTGTGGAATCCCTTGATGACTCAATCTCTTTCTTCGAGGAGATTGGCTTGAAGCTCGAAGGGCGAGCTACTGTCGAAGGTGAATGGGCTGGTCGCGTAACCGGGCTGGGTTCACAGTGTGTAGAGATTGCTATGATGGTTACCCCAGATGGCCACAGCCGGCTTGAACTTTCGCGATTTCTCACCCCGCCTACTATATCCGATCACCGAACTGCTCCTGTAAATGCCCTCGGTTATCTACGCGTCATGTTCACCGTTGAAGACATTGACGAAATGGTATCCAGACTCGCTAAGTATGGTGCTCAGCTCGTTGGCGAAGTGGTTCAGTACGAGGACTCGTATCGGCTCTGCTACATTCGTGGAAATGAAGGACATCTAATCGGTTTGGCGGAACAACTCGGTAATAAATAAGTAACGTTTAAAAGAAGACTTAACTGAAATATACATTGCTAGAATATAAAATAGAAACAGAAAAGCAGTGCGATAACGGAGACCGATAGTTGAAGAAAGCGAACTGAAGATGGGCCATCCGCGAAGGATGGCCCTAAAACTTGCCGTTACAGACAGCGCGGAGAACCTTACCATAAATAAAATCAAGGTTTTTTCCAACGAACAGACATTAGCTCTTACGGTCCTGCTGCTTGTCTAAGAGGCGCTCGCTTACTTGGGTTAGAAAGGTTGACCACCTGGCTTGAAAATCGTGATCGGTCGAATCATATCCGGTAATGAACTTGGTGATATTGCTGAAGATAATGGGATAAATGGTTAAAGCGGTTAATGCCAGCGTCAAAAGTTCAGGCTCGATCTCCGGCGGTACAAGCCCTTTTTCCTTTTGAACCTTCCAGTACTCCGCATAGGATTGAAGGGCAAGTTCCCCTCCTTTATTCCAAGATGTTGGCTCTGCCCAAGATTCAAGCGCTTCCCAAGCGGCGAACTTAATAAAGTCTGCTCTCACCTGGCTGTTGACCCTGTATCGATGCTCGGCAATATTAACCGGGTTATCAGGGATTTGCGAGACCCATTCTGGTTCGCTAGTTGCAGAGTTAGCCAAAACGGCTTCAAGCAATTCTGTTTTTCCCTTGAAATAATGATAGATCAACTGCTTCTTTACCCCAGCGTTTTCTGCGATCGACTCGATCCTCGCCCCCTTAAACCCCCTGTCGAAAAACTCTTTTTGTGCAGCTTCGAGAATATTCTTTTTCGTGCGTTCTGCATTACGAACTTCTCCCATACGGTTGAACCTCCATACCCAATCTAATAAAGTCATCGTAGTTCATTACTGAAAAGTCGTCAAGTTATAACTTTACAATCGTTAAATTATAACTTGACAATAGTTAAGTTATAACTTACCATTTGTTCAGTAACCAATAAAGGGAGGAAATCCGAATGACTATATTTTCGATCGTGCTTCAGAGCTTGTTGATTTTGTACTATGTCTTTTCGGGTTCTGCCAAGATTGCTGGGGTCAAGTACTGGGTTGATATATTCGACAATTTGAGGATGCCCCAATGGTTTCGCGTTATCACGGGGATCGTTCAGTTGGTCGGAGCTGTAGTACTTGTAAGGGGCTATTGGGATGCGGATGTGATCGCTTGGGGCGCTATTTGGCTTGGAATTACGATGATAGGGGCACTCCTCGCGCACTTAAGGGTCAAAGATTCGCTTGGCAAAACGATGCCTCCTGTTGTATTTCTTCTGTTAATCATCGTTTTAACCATCATGAATGCGGACGGACTGACAGTGTGATTGCTTCACATTACCTTTGTTCCATGATTAGTATCAACAAAGGCCACCCTGGTGTGAACTGGTCAAGTCTTGCTGTTACACCAAGTTTCGCTGCTTAGCGAGAAAGGCGGCTATTATGTAAAACAGCGCTTGTTCATATTATTAAGCTACCCGGTCAGAAGAGTGTGGTGGAACAGCTATTTATTATTGCTCTCTATGTTGCCAGAGTAACATATCCGCTTCACCTATAATATGATGAGTCTAGACATCTAAAGAGGTGAGCCAATGGCAGTCGTAAAAGCCAGGAAACAGGATATTGATATGTTGGCAAGGTTGCTTCGAGCTGAAGCTGAGACCGAAGGCGAAATGGGCATGCTCCTTGTTGGAAATGTTGGCATTAACCGTATAAGAGCGAATTGCTCCGATTTTAAAGGACTCCGGACCATTCCCCAAATGATCAACCAGCCGCATGCGTTCGAAGCATTGCAGCATGGTATGTATTATCAAAACGCAAGAGAGAGAGAACGCCGTCTGGCGCAACGGGCTGTGAATGGGGAGCGGAATTGGCCAGGCGAATTCTCCCTATGGTATTTCCGTCCAGGATCGTTCGAAAATCCCGGACCATGTCCGCCAACTTGGTATAATCAGCCGTTCGTAGGAAGATGGAAGAAGCACTGTTTTTATCAACCGACTGTGGAAGAATGTGAAAATGTATATAATACGTTTTAATGTGTCGGTTGACAAAAACTTTATCTCATGAAGTGCCGCGTAAATCGCGGCTTCTTTGGGTTAAGTGCGCTATCCAACATTCTCCTATTTTGCTAAGGAAACTTCAGGTGTTATAATAGACTGTCGATAGCGTAAAGAATATACATATATCTGTTACTATCAAAAAGCTCGAGGGAATATCAACAAAATACAGTCATCAGAGGGAATGGTAGTCATGAAGAATGGTATTGCTGTACGCTTATTTATGTTTGTTTTTGTCCTGAGTTTGGTCTTTCCAGGACAAGCTTCGATGGAAGAGCTTGCCCAAGAACCGGTTATTAAAGATGAAAATCTCGAACAAGCGATTCATTCCTGGTTAGGTAAAAAAGGTGATGAGCCACTTACCAAAGCGGATTTGGAATCGCTCACCGTTGTATCTTTATCAGGTAAAGGGATCAAAGATCTGCAGGGATTGGAGTATGCCGTCAATGTCACGGAACTCGATTTAAACAATAACGAAATTACTGATCTTACACCGTTAAAGCAACTTTCAAAGATCCGTCATCTCAGCCTTAAAGCAAATCAAATCTCATCCATTGAGGAATTGTCAGCTTTAAAGGAGATGAAATATTTAGAAATAAGTTGGAATCAGATCTCATCCCTGGAAGTAGTGAAACAATTACCCCGTCTGATCGAGTTGGACGCCGACCACAATCAAATTTCGAATGTTCAAGCTCTCCCGGGAGCCTCAGAATTAGCGTATTTGAAAATGCGCGACAATGCGATAGAAAACATAACCCCCCTCGGCAGCATGAAAAAGCTGACATATCTTGATGTATCCAGCAATAAAATCAAGGATTTTTCGCCGCTGCGGATGTTGTCCACAAGCCTGACGTATCTGGGGATTGATGACGGTCAGGTTAGTGATCTTAAGATACTGGAAGGATTTTACAAGCTCGAAGGTCTCTCTGCTAATCACAATAACATCGAGAGTCTTGCCCCTTTAGCGAAATTAACGAACTTGTCTACATTGGATCTATCTTCCAACAAGATTAAGGATCTGGAACCGTTAAATCATTTGAACAAGCTGGGTATCCTCTACTTGGATAACAACCGCGTGTGGAACTTGGAACCGTTAAGAAATCTGAAATCCCTCAGCATCCTATATTTGAACAACAACCGGGTGTGGAGTCTGGAGCCGATTCAAAATAATAGCTATGATTTTCATTGGGATACGGGGGCGGAACGATACGGACTGCAGTTGAACGATAACTACTTGGACTTAAGCCAAGGAACCCAAACCTATAAAATATTTAATAAATTGAATGCGGACCGTTATGGTATTAGGTCTCAGCGTAAGACTCAACGCTTGATTATCGGCAGCAAGACAGCCTATTTGGGCGACAGTATCTACAATATACCAGCAGCGCCATTTATTCAGTCAGGTCGTACCTACGTACCTATTCGTTTCATTTCCGAGAAACTTGGGGCAAGTGTCAATTGGAACCAGAAAACGAAAGAGGTAACGATTCAAAAAGACGGTAAAACGATTCGTTGGTATGTGGGGAATAAGCAGGTTAAGATAAACCAGCAAACCGTCATGTCCGACGCTCCTTTAGTACTGAGAAATAACAGCACTTTCGTTCCTGTACGCTTCGTATCGGAGCAGCTTAATACTTCTGTTGAATATTTAGGCAGCAAAAAAATGGTCATCATCTTCGAGAATAAGACGGCATAAGAGAATTCAATTTTTAGGACGCATCCAAGGAACTTGGGTTGCGTCCTTTCTTTAAAGCTTGCCATTTCAGATAGCGCGGGGAAGCTTCCGCGGTAGAAGGTCGGATTTAAGAATATTTCTCCAACATTTGGTTTAAATAATTCCGAAATTCTTCAACATATGTTTGAGGCTCAACTATTTCCAGATTTGTACCAAAACTCGCTAAAAATTGATAGCCATTACTGTTTTGAGGAACATAGATTGTTGCTAGAAAATATTCAGAACTATGTTTTTCAATACTCCCTTGACCGTACCTTTCAATGAATTGATCCTTTATGCCAGGCGAAATCAATGCCTTAATAGTGACTAGTTGCGGTTGATAACCAGCTTCATGTTCTTGTTCTAATGAATAATCTCTGGGGGTAAATGTTTTTTCATCGATATTAAGATGATCGATCCTGGATAATTTAAATGTTCTATATTTCAGACGATGTAAACAGAATGCCTTCAAGTACCAACTCATTTCGCTAAAATGAAGCTGATATGGCTCGGCAACTCGATTCGTTTTCATGCCATCTTTATCGATATAGTCAAATGAAACCAACTTTCTCTTTAATATTGATTCTTGGCATGTCTTCAAGGTTTGAAGAATCTCAGTCCGACCGTCCCAATCATAAAATGACAGGTGAATGGAGCCTTTCCAGGATGCGGAGCCTACCATCGCTTCAATTTTTTTAAGAGTTAATTCTACTTCATCACTAAATAAAATTTGTCCCAATCCACCCAGTGCGGTTAAAATATTTTCTAAGTCTTTACTGCTTAAAAGCCGTTTGTCTAATTTGTATTCATCCATAATCCCGAAGCCGCCGTGAACGCCATGTATAGAATAAATAGGTATATTGGAAAAACCGAGGGTTTCCATATCACGCAGAATCGTTCGTTTAGACACGTTAAATAATTGTGAGAACTCAGTTGTTGAAACAATATCCTTCTGCAGCAAGATCATTACTATCGATAGTAGTCTTTCGATTTTCTCCATATTATCCTCTCCATCGAACCGTAATAAAGTAACCCATTGAAGGAAACTCATAAAACTTTCTGATAATAAGATAATAAAATTTTTTACAAGGCTATAATAGGTGACAATATAGCTGTCACCTATTATAGCTTATGCTTCATGTAGTACAAGAAGGAGGTTTTATCATGTCAGTTCTTGCATATTTAAATTTTGACGGGAATACAGAGCAGGTCATTGCGTTTTATTCAGAAGCCCTGAATGCAAGCGAAGTAAAAAAAGTGAAGTTTAACGACTCTCCACAAGATCCAAACTACCCCTTGCCAGAAAATGAGTTGAATATGATTATGGAGTCATCGTTAGAATTTGCTGGTGGAAAAATAATGATGTCGGATATTCTACCTTCGATGAAGAAGGTAACGGGCGAGTTGGTTAAAGGCAATAATATACTGATTAGTATCGTTATTGATGATAAACAAACACTGGAAAAATACTTTTCTAATTTGTCTGTGGGTGGTTATGTTATCATGCCGTTATCAGAAATGCCTTGGTCTTCCTGCTTTGGAATGTTGGTTGATAAGTACGGTGTTGGTTGGAAGTTTAATAGTGACGCTGATAAGTTCCTGGATAGAGTCATTTCCAAAGAGTAATAAATAATTAAAAAAGAACAGTAAGGACATCCATATTGGATGTCCCTACTGTGACGCAGATTTAGCATGACTTAAAAACGACCGATCGCAACAAATGCAGTTAACGTGAAGAAGACAAGCCCCTGAACGATCCATAATGCGATGTTCATTAATGATGCCAACCTCCTGACTACATATTCACCATCCACTAAAGGTATAATAGCTCTAGTAATTGATTCTGGATGCGCTATATGGAGTAGATCGCTTGGGGAATGAACCTGGGTGAACCGTGAAGAGGTGGATGTAAATGGCTGTTGTTCAGTATAATCCGGAGCGCCCATTTCGTGAGGGGAATGATCTCTATGTCTCATACTGGGGCAAAGAGGATTGCAGCCCAGGGCATGCTGTCGGGCCGGGGATCCGTGAAATCTACAAGGTTCATTTTATTCATAAAGGCAAAGGGATAGTCAAGGTGGGGAAGGAAACGTATACGCTGCTTGCGGGACAAGCATTTATGATCTATCCTCACGTCATTACATACTATGAAGCGGATGCAGAAGATCCATGGACTTATTCGTGGATTGCCTTTCAAGGCAACCAAATTGCGCATGCCCTTAGTCGAACGAGCGTAGCTCCGGAGGCCCCGGTTTTTTCAATGGATTTACGTGTTATGCCGCGCATATTCGAGCAACTACTGGAGGTTTCAGGTTCTGCACCTAGTGTGGATCTGCGCGTAACGGCGATTTTATTGCAGTTTTTAGCCGCACTGACAGATGGGGCGCCAGCTGAATCGACTAACTCTGTTCCTTCTCAGAAGCATGATCTTTATGTACATAAAAGTATCGAATTTTTCAAGACCCATTACAGTGAGAAAATTTCTGTAGAACAGGTTGCCGCCTCCTTACAGCTGGATCGTAAATATATATCGGCATTATTTAAAAAGGCGACGGGTCTGCCACCTCAGCAGTATTTGCTTCAATATCGCATGGAACGGGCAGAGGAAATGCTTGTAAAAGGGATATATACCATTGGTGAAGTAGCGAGATCTGTAGGTTATCAGGATGCTCTGCACTTTTCGAAAATGTTTAAGAAAGTAAAAGGCGCTTCACCGAAGCATTATTTACCTGATCATTTTGCATAATGCCGTATTTGATCTAATAAACAGACATTATGACATAAATGAAATCCATTCTGATATAGGCGACTTTAGGCTGGTCTGATACCATTAACCTAGTGTTAGACTATGGGAGGTTTTCGAATGGGCTATGAAGCGGAAACAAAACGTTATGATACGATGAAATACAATCGTTCAGGAAGAAGCGGGTTGAAATTGCCTGCCATTTCATTGGGACTGTGGCATAATTTTGGGGGCATCAACGTTCTGGAGAATGATAGAGCCATGCTGCATAGAGCCTTTGATTTAGGGATTACCCATTTTGATTTGGCCAACAATTATGGACCACCTGCCGGATCTGCGGAAGAAACCTTTGGTCACATTCTGAAAAAGGATTTTCTCGCTTATCGCGATGAAATGATTATATCGACCAAGGCGGGTTATTACATGTGGCCAGGCCCCTATGGCGAGTGGGGATCAAAGAAAAATGTAATCGCAAGCTTGGATCAGAGCCTGAAGCGACTGCAAATGGATTATGTAGATATTTATTATCATCATCGTCCAGATCCGAATACCCCCCTGGAAGAAACCATGGCTGCGCTTGATCTGGTCGTTCGTCAAGGCAAAGCGCTTTATGTAGGCTTATCCAACTATAAACCGGCAGAAACCCGCGAGGCTTCAAAAATTCTTAAACGCCTGGGAACGCCATGTTTGATTCACCAGCCCAATTATTCGATGATGTCACGTTGGATTGAAGAGGGGCTTCAAGATGTTTTGGAGGAGGAAGGCATTGGATCCATTGTTTTCAGTCCGCTTCAAGGCGGCCTGTTAACGGATCGTTATTTGAATGGGATAACACCTGATTCACGTGCAGGCGGCCCGAGCCAGTTTCTAAATCCAGATCAAATCACAGAAGAAAAATTGAACAAGGTCAAGCAATTGAATCAAATGGCTGCGGATCGCGGACAAAAGCTTTCGCAAATGGCGTTGGCTTGGGTGCTCCGCGGGGGGAAAGTGACTTCAGCGTTGATCGGTGCAAGCAAGGTAACCCAGATTGAGGATGCAGTGGACTCGCTTAAACAGCTTGCGTTTACCGACGAGGAATTATCACAGATAGATTCCATTTTGAATTAACAGTTAGAGAGCCGTGATTTTCAACAATAGTTGAGACTCACGGCTCTTTCCTTGTAGACAACGTCATGCTGGACTACTCCAACAGTAAGGATTACAGATCCACTCTCAAGGTGCCCAGCATCTTGACGAATTTCGGATCGTGATAGGATAAGAAAAGAGTTTCCCTCGTATCGAGGGCGGAAATTTGTTCGATATCGTCCGCGCTCAACTCAAAATCGAAAATGTCGAAGTTTTCGATGATCCGCTCTTTTCTCACCGATTTTGGAATGACAACGACTTCACGCTGAACAAGCCAGCGCAACACGACCTGGGCGACGGACTTGTTGTGATTCTCTGCGATCGAGGCCAGCACTTCGTTGCCGAACATGTTGTTAAGTCCTTCAGCGAACGGCGCCCACGACTGGTGCTGCACGCCGTACTCTTTCATAAAAGCGGCGCTCTCAGTCTGCTGGTAGAACGGGTGCGTTTCGATCTGGTTGACGGCGGGCACAATTTCGTTATGCACGATGAGGTCCATTAGACGGTCGGGCAGGAAGTTGCTGACACCAATCGCCTTGACCTTGCCTTCGCGGTACAGGTCTTCCATCGCACGCCAAGCGCCGTAGTAATCGCCGAACGGCTGGTGAATCAGGTATAGATCGAGATAGTCGAGCTGCAGCTTCTTCAAGGATTTGGAAAATGCCAGCTTGGCACTCTCGCAGCCGGCATCCTGAATCCAGAGCTTGGTCGTGATGAACAGCTCCTCACGCGGTACACCGCTGCGCTTGATTGCGCGTCCGACCGCTTCCTCATTCAGATAACCGGCGGCTGTGTCGATCAGGCGGTAACCGGCCATCAGCGCTTCATATACCGCGTTCTCGCATTCTTCAGCATCGGGAATCTGGTAGACACCAAAGCCGATGATCGGCATTTTCACTCCGTTGTTCAAGGTTACAGTTTGCATTGTAACTCCTCCCAGTGTTCGAATGTATAACAGCAAACGGCGCGTATCCCGGGAATGGGGCACTGTAGCGGGGATTCCGCTTACGGCTGATTTGCATTACAATAAGCATAGAGCCTTCGTGTTACACGAAGTCAAGCCGTCTTCAAAAAATTATTTTCCAAGGAGGATTTCACATGCATACGGTCAAAGAAGCCGCCCAGATAACGGGACTCACCGAGCACGCCGTCCGCTTTTACACAGATAGAGGCTTGGTGCCAAGCATACAGCGCAATCATAACAACATTCGGATGTTCGACGAAGAATCGATCAACTGGCTGCATGGCGTCAAATGCCTCAAGCAATCCGGCATGCCGATTGAAGTCATTAAAAAGTACATTGATTTATGTCTCGAAGGGGATTCGACCATTCCGCAACGCTGCACACTCATGATGGAGCATAAAGAAGCTGCCCTCGCTAATCTCGAAGAAGCCAAACAGCATGTTGCCCATTTGGAACAAAAAACCGCTCTATATCAGGCCATTCTGGAGCACCGCTCTCCAGACACGACCAATCCCGGCAACTGGAACAAAATTCGGCATATGCATAGCGACGTATTTTACTCGCCCTCTGTTCGGAAGGCGTGAGAGACAGTCGTAGGTACGATTAGAGCAAACAAAGCAGTTTTATTCGGTTTTATTCTTCTCTAGAATACATTCTAGTATATTTAATGCACAAATACGTATAAAAGTGAATATTTTTGGGTCATTTTCGTTGATAAAATGATGATTGTGGAATATAATTGAACTATTACGGCATAAAAATGAACATAACGGAGGTGTAGGACATGAAGGAGGAAGAGTCGGGAATGTTTGCTGAAGAACGTAGAGAGAAGATTCTTACGTTGCTGAACGAAGAAAAGCGGGTGTTCGCCAAAGACTTGGCGGAGAGGTTTCAGATCTCAATCGATTCGATTAGAAGGGACCTTACCATTATGGAGGACCAGGGATTGCTCAAGAAAACCCACGGCGGTGCGATTCCATCCACGAAGGTTCGGCAAGCCCCGCCCCCACCAGAAATACGATACGGTGAAGGAACTCCGCAAGGTAATGCGATTGCTAAACTAGCTGTATCGTATATTCGGGATAACGATACTGTATTTATTGGTAGCGGATCGTTGTCTTATGTGCTACTGAAGCATCTGTCTGACCAAATGCCGCTTACTGTCGTTACAAATAGCATGCGAGTAGCTGATGCATTAAAGGAACGTGAATGGATTGACACCTATCTAATTGGTGGTCGAGTAAAGCCTTCTGGCAACATTACAGATGTCCTAGCGAACGAATTTGTTCGTCAATTTAAATTTGATGTCAGCTTTACCACAGGTGGCGGTATCTCGGAGGAAGGGATTTTTGTGGCCACTCCTGAAGTAGGGGCATTCGGCCGGGCCGTATCTGCTGCATCCCGCCGCCGCATCGGAATAGCCATGCACCATTCCCTTGGCAACGAAGGGTTTGCGAAAGCTGGCCGGATTGAAGATTTAGATTTGTTAATTACAGATGAGGATGCAGACCCGGAGGCAATCGAACGAATTCAAGCACTTGGAATTAAGGTGGTCATCGCCACAGCGCGGTGAACCTTATCACAAGTAGTAGTAAAGCGGAGGATGGAGCTTTGTGTAGACATGAATGAGCTTGTCTGCTGCTAACATGGAAAAATGAATGGAGAAGCAATAATGCGATCTCCATTCATTTTTTGATTTATAGTATGTACTTCCAAGCGATCCATGAGATGAATGCTGATAGCCATGATATAAATCCGAAAACCATTACGATTTTATTCTCACTCCACCCATACTTCAAGCTGAAGTGATAATGAATCGGAGCCATTCGAAATATTCTTAATTTAGTTTTTTTGTAATACCAGACCTGTAAGATAACGGATAATTGTTCAGCTAGATAAACCGAAAATAGAATGGGTATTAAAATTTCTACCTTTTCAATTATAGCTAAAAAGGAGAGTGAACCGCCAATTGCAAGGGAACCGGTATCGCCCATAAAGGCTTTTGCAGGATAGATATTGTAAATAAATAATCCTAGTAAACAACCAATCATTACCAAAGAAAAAGTCTGCACTTCAACTTTGTCTGAAATTACAAAAAAGAAAAAGAATGTTGGTATGGAAACATTTATTAACAGACCATCTAGTCCGTCAGTAAAGTTTATCGCATTGGCGGAGCCAACAATAAATAACATCATTAGTATCAGGTATGCGAAAACCGGCAGGTGGAGAGAAAATCCTTTAAACAAGGTAATATCGGAACTTAAATTGAACTGAAGTAATAGAACAAATAACAATACAGTCGTAAAAATAAATTGGAAAAATAATTTTGTTTTCCCGGATATTCCTGAAGGGTCTTGGAAAGCAGCCTTTTTAAAATCATCCATGAAACCCACTAAGCTAAATAAAAAAAACGTTGTCCCAATGAAAAGAACAAGTGGTTTAGGATGGAAATATACTGAAGTAATAACGCCTGTTAGTAGGATAATGCCTGCCATTAGTGGTGTACCACGTTTGGCTTGATGGTCTGGGGGTAGTTCCACCCTGATTGGTTGAGTAAGACGTAAACTACGCAAACCCCAAATTAAAATAGGTGTAAACATAGCAACAAGTAAAAATGAAATACTTAATGCAACAAGTAACGAAGTCTCCATATAATTGCTTCTCCTCTAACGATTTTCATTCAGAATTATTATATTCTCATTTTGTGGACAAATATTCCTCTTTCTCAGAAAGCCATTCCAAATCAGGATAAGATATAGAAGAAACAATAATCAAATAGAATTACCTAAAATTTTACTGCAATTTAGAATAAACGGCAATGATAATTGCTTTAGATCGCTCGATTTAATTGTATACAAACGACGAAGGATGTTTGACAAAACAGCAGTGGGGTTTAGAATGAATATAAAATAAGTAAGCGATTACGGCGCTGTAAAGGCAATAGTATGATCCGATCGCATCCAGCAGTTTAATCAATTGGTTGAAAGTTCAAGGGAGGATGTCTATGAAAACAACGGTTCGGTTAGCGGTGGTTGGAGGCAGCAGAGGAGCTTATTTCAGCCGATCATTAAATCATCTGGGAGGGCGTGCCGAGTTGGTTGCCGTATGCGACACGGACGAGGGCGTCCTGCAGAAGTGGAAGGAGGATTTTCCGGAGGTTGTTGGTTATTCGTCCTATGAACGATTGCTGGAGGATCCTCAGGTGGATGCCGTGTTTCTGGCAACGCCTCTATTGCTGCATGCGTCACAGGCGATACTAGCCATGAAGAAAGGGAAGCATGTCATGAGCGAAGTGATAGCTGCCCATACGCTGGAGGATAGCTGGGAACTGGCGGAAACGGTTGAGCAGACGGGATTGACTTACATGATGGCGGAAAATTACTGTTACATGCGCTCTAATATGATGATTAAGAACATGGTGAGTCAAGGTGCTTTCGGAGAAATAACTTCTGCGGAGTGCGGCTATATTCATGATTGCCGGAGCTTGCTCCATAACCGTGACGGAAGCTTGACCTGGCGGGGACGCAAGCAGCGGGATTTCTGCGGCAGCACATACCCTACTCATTCGTTAGGACCCGTATCACAGTGGCTGGGAATTAACCGGGAGGGCGGCGATGAATTCGATTCGTTGGTCACGTTCTCATCCAAGAGCCGGTCGACTGCCAAATATTTTCACGAGCATTTTGGCGGTGAGCATCCGGGTGCCGGAGCGGATTTCTGGAAGCAGGGTGATTCGACTGTAACGCTGATCCGCACGAAGAAAGGTGTTGTGATCACGCTGAAGTATGATACACAATCCGCGAGGCCCCATAATATGACCCATTATGAGCTGCAAGGAACGAAAGGCGCCTATTTGTCGCCTCGTTACGACTCGGAGGAACCGCTGATTTGGCTAGAGAACCAATCCGCTGGAGCAGGAGCGGCTGCCCATGCAGGCAGGGAGCCGGAATGGGGATCATTATGGAACCATGCCGACGAGTGGGAGCACCCGTTATGGAAGCGTTGGGGGGAGGAAGCGAACAAAGCAGGCCATGGCGGAGGGGATTTCTTCGTGCTTGACGAATTTGTATCTGCCATTCTGGAGCAGCGTAAGCCGGCTATTGATGTTATCGATGCCATTACATGGAGTTCTGTGTTTCCGTTGTCGATTCAATCCATAGCCGAAGGCGGCCGTCCGGTGAAATTCGTCAATTTCAAACACAAATAATCGGAATCGCCCGATTGCTTCGAATCTGATCTGCCTGGCCACCACGCGAATAGCGGATGTTCAGGCAGATTTTACATAGGCTTGGCCATCCGTGCTTACCGGCCTTCTATTCCATTAGTCCGTGTTTCTTCAATAGTTGCTGCTGATCGCCGGCAATATACGCGAATACTTTCGCCTTCCCGTCCAGGATCTGCAGCAAATAGGTTTCGTCAAATTCGACCAAGCCTAATTACCTCCATAGGACGAAGGTGAATCCAGCATTCAGTGCTAAACAAGATCTAACAAACGGGGAAGTTCCACTTGCTGCATAAGAAAAAACGCCCCAGCTTCTTGTGAAAAAAGCTGGGACGTTTGCGTTTTGTTTTCTTATATTCGTATGCGCTTTTTTGGACCCACGATAATCTCATAATAATACACCGGAAAGTATAAGTCTATACTTTTTTTAATATTTCTCTATACTTGGGATACAATTTCATAAGAATAGAGGGATAAGATGGCTGTTATTGAAACGGAAGCACAAGAAAGACTGCATCTGGAGGAGATGGTAACCCGGATTCGCCAAGCACTTGAGGAACTGGACGAACGAATCCGACATGCAAAGGATGAGATTATCGGAGCCAAAAAATACGTATGGGAGAACAGGGATCAGCTTGATCCAGCAGAAAGGGCCGCGAACGTCGTCGACATTTGGCTTTCTGTTGAACAGGGGGAGACTTCGGTCATGAGACAGAGCAGACTTCAAAAACTGGAGTCATCCCCTTACTTCGGCAGGGTCGATTTTATTGCAGACGATCAGGAAAGGGCGCAAGCATACTACATCGGCGTTACTGCTTTCGGAGTAGAGGCTGATCAAGAGAATGCAATCTACGATTGGCGCTCTCCCATCGCGAGCCTGTTTTACGATTATCAAGTGGGTCCGGCGCATTATACGGCTCCTGAAGGCGAGATCGAAGGAAAGATAGGTTTAAAGAGGCAGTATCGAATTCGTGAAAGCAAGATGGAATATATGATCGAAAGCTCTATGAACATCAATGACGATGTACTGCAGAAGGAACTAAGCCGAACATCGGATGAGAAAATGAAAGACATCGTCGCCACTATTCAGAAGGAACAAAACGAGATCATTCGGAACGATTCCTCACACGAACTCATTATTCAGGGCGTGGCCGGATCGGGCAAAACTTCCGTCGCCCTCCATCGGGTTGCTTATTTGTTGTATAGGCACAAGGCGACGCTGACTTCGCGAAACATATTAATCATCTCGCCGAACAACGTTTTTTCCGACTATATATCGAATGTCCTGCCCGAACTGGGAGAGGAACAGATCGCGGAGGTTGGATTCAACGAGATCGCAGCCAACGAGCTTGCCGGAATATGTGAATTTCAGACCTTTTATGAACAGGTATCGGAGCTTGCAGTGTCAACGGACGATTCCTTGACTGAACGTATCCGCTATAAAGCCAAAATGGATTTCGTTCGCAGAATAGAGGATTTTATCGAACATGTGAGCCAAAGTTATTTCTGCCCCATGGATATCCATTTCCAGGACGTGTCTGTCGATAGAGAACAAATATGGGACGCTTACCAAGCCTCTGCCGGTCTTCCCGTAAAGCTCAGATTAGAAAAGACGGCTTCGTCCATTTCCGGGAGAACACGGGATACAGACGGCGGGAAGCTGACAACTTCGACCGCGAACAAAATCAAAGCGGCGATTAAGAAAATGTTCAGGACGCAAAACCTTCTCGCTATCTATAAGGATTTCTATGCCTATGTAGGAAGGCCGGAGCTTTTTAAACTTAGAAAACCTCGTACGCTTGAATTCTCGGATGTGTTTCCACTTGTTTATCTGAAGATTCGGATGGAAGGAGCGAAAGGATATGCCGAGGTGAAGCATTTGCTGGTGGACGAGATGCAGGATTACACCGTGATCCAATATGTTGTGCTCGCTTCCTTGTTCAAATGCAAGAAGACGATCCTCGGGGACGGCAATCAATCCGTTAATCCCTACTCATCCTCTTCGATCGCCGACATGAAGCAAGTATTTCCTGAAGCCGATACGGTTGAGTTGTTCAAGAGTTACCGGTCGACGAGTGAAATCATCACGTTCGCACAACGAATTAATCCTAGCAGCAAGATTGTTGCGATCAAACGACACGGCACCACACCCCAAATCCGTCGATGCGAAAATGAGGAGGACGAAATGTTCCGAATAGGGGAACTGGTTGCGCAATTGAAGGAATCCGAATGCCGGACTCTAGGCATCATTTGCAAGACGCAGGCTCAGGCGGAAATGCTGTACGAGAAAATAAGCGAGAACGATCGATCCGTTTCTTTGTTGGATTTCAGCAGTGAAAAGTTTATAGAAGGGGTTATAGTCACAACCGTCCATGCGGCAAAAGGTTTGGAGTTCGATAAGGTGATCGTGCCATTCGCCGACTCCTCGAATTATAAGACGGAGATGGACAGAAGCTTGTTGTATATCGCGTGTACGAGGGCCATGCATGCATTGGCGTTAACCTTCCACGCAGAGCCCTCTTCGTTCTATTCGGAAGCGGAGCGGCAGATAAGATAGGCCGTCTTCGTCTCGCTCTCTAACCGGACCTTCTCCGCATCGTAAGAAAAGATACTACATTGGCAGACAGTCAAGGTGTCGAATATACGGCAGTATTGTCTTCGGTCAGCATCCAAGTTAGAGTGGATGGCCTCTATGGTGACTGCAATTTAATAATAAAGTGACAATAGTGGCCTATGCGCAAGCGCATAGGCCCACTCGAGATGCATTCATGAAAATATCCCAAGAATTGATGTCAGGTTTTGTGTCATATGTTCATGAAGTGGAAATAATATCATCCGCAATCTGCCGAAAATTATATGTCATTTATATTGACATGCTATTACAGAGGAATTATTATTAATACCATCAGTGGAGAAAGTAATCTGATATTGGTTCTATAAGGTATGAATTTAAGTTTCTATCATGCTTTTTAAGTGGTAAATATATGTAATTAGTCCAGTGATGAAAATAATAGGAGAATGCCTGTGAAAAAACATGATCAGGATTTTATGAAGCGGCAAAACCGCCTTACCGTGTTTGAAATTATTAAAAGTAATCAACCCATTTCTCGTGCAGCCATTGCCAAGCAGACGGGGATGAGCCCGACGACCATCAGCAGAATCGTTGGTGAATTGACGGAACAAGGTTATTTGCTGGATTCTGATCAGGTATCAGGCGGATTAGGCAGGAAGTCCACACTGATAGGCATCGTTAATGCCTCGGTGTTATCAATTGGTATTGATTTGGACCGCAGCTTAATGTCTATTGGCATCGTGGATTTGCAAGGCAAACTAGTCTGCAGCGGCAAGTATCCGCGGACACCGGATGAAAGTCCGGATACGACGCTTATCCGGATTAGCGAAGCTATTGAGCAGTTAATGGATCAGCAAGAACTGGATAGAACCCGCATCGTAGGCATCGGTGTCGGTCTTCCCGGCATTGTGAATAATGAAAGAGGGATCGTTGTTTTCTCCGTTCAGCTTGGATGGAAGAATGTCAGTCTTGCCGAACGATTGAAGGAGCTGACCGGCTATGAAATTACGGTTGATAATGAGCTCAAGGTACGAGCGCTCGGCGAGCATTTGAAGGGCGTGGCAGTCGGCTCCAAACGAACGGCACTGCTGGGCTTCGGACAAGGTGTCGGTTCCGCCATTATTCTTGATGGAGAAATCTATCGAGGGGTCATGAACAGTGCCGGTGAAATTGGACATACGACTGTAGATCCCAGCGGCATGATGTGCGAGTGCGGCAAAGCAGGCTGTTTGCAAACGTATATTAATATTAACTCGTTACTGTCGGAAGCAAACCGGATTCGTCCAATTGGGACAATCGAGGAATTATTCGAGGCGAAGCAAGCAGGAGAGCAATGGGCGATTCATTTGATCGACCGTGCGCTTATGTACATGGCGATTACCATTAACAATATTGTTTGTATGTACAATCCAGACAGCGTCATTCTGAGTGGAGAACTGGTCGACAAGTTTCCCTATATTCACGATGAGGTTGAAAAAATCTATTTATCACGCTTCTTATGGGAACCGCTTCGTGATTCGTTTGTATTCCATCGTTCGAAGCTGAATGAGAATGGCGTTATGATCGGATCGGGACTGTTGTCACAAAACCGCTTTTTTGCATTGGAGTAAAGGAATGATTATGAATTGGGAGGTCGCGCAGATGGGATTTATAAAATTAGTCGAAGAATATCGCGGCGGCATACTTGAGAATGTCCATTATGGTGCTGTGACTGTAGTGGATGAGAAAGGCAAAATCTTGTACAAGGCCGGCAATCCGGAGCATGTCACGTATCTGCGTTCTGCGGCCAAACCATTCCAGGCTTTACCCGTAATGAAGCGTAGAATCGATGAGGTATATGGATTAACGGGCAAAGAAGCTGCGCTATTCACTGCTTCGCATCGGGGTGAGGCCTTTCATATCGAAGCGCTGGAATCGATGTTTCACAAGATGGGACTGAAGGAAGAAAATCTCCATTGCTGCGCGACCTATCCTCTTAACGAGGATGCCAAAGCGGAACGTCATCGGGCCCACGAGCCGAAACGCAAAATATTCCATAATTGCTCAGGCAAGCATGCGGGACTAATAGGTCTCAGCAAGCATATGGGTTGGAATGAACAAACCTATTACGAACCGGGCCACCCCGTCCAGCAAGAAATTATGGAGATCATGGCCTATATGGCTGAGGTGCATGTGACATCTATCCCACAGGGCATCGATGGCTGCGGGTTGCCGATTTTTGCACTTCCACTGCATAAAATCGCTTATTCCTATTTGAAGCTTGCCTGCCCCGACTTAATTGGGGATACCGATATACGCAATGCTGCAGCAGTAACCGCAAAGCTGATGAATGATTATCCCGATATGATCGCCGATACGAAATTTGTCTGTTCGGCTCTGCTTAGGGATGATAATTTGACTGCCAAAGGGGGAGCGAAAGGCGTGTACGGCATCGGCCTCCGCAAGGAAAGGATCGGCATTTCACTGAAGGTATCCGACGGGTCTGAGCAAGTCTGGCCATGTATTATCGCTTCCATTCTGGAGCGTATCGGTTACCGCAACCAGTCAACCATTGATCGTCTGTATGCACTTACACCGAATGAGATTATTAATGATGGCGGTACGCCAGTAGGCGAGCGCCGGGCTGTTTTTCAATGGGAGCTTTAATTTCTGAGCAAGAATAATCTCCGAGCCGGTCCTTAAGCGGATGAGGAGCTTTTCTAATACATCATCAAGGGAGTGCGGATCATGAAAGTAAAGGGAAAAGTTTGGTCGATGTTTATGCTATTGCTCATCACAGTTGTCATTGTTGCAGGCTGTGGAAAAGAAAACGCAAATAAAGGCAATGGTAACGCTAATGCCACTGACAAGCCGGCTGAGACAACCCCGGCATCCAAAGACAATAAGGATGTCATCATTGCCATTAATGCCAACATTATTACTCTGGACCCTCACAATGCAAGCGACACCCATTCCATTAGCGGAAACAGAACGATGTATGAAGGTTTGATGGGCTTTGATGAGAATATGCAGCTTATTCCCGTACTGGCTGAAAGCTATGAAATAAGTAAAGACGGACTTGTCTATACGTTCAAGCTGAAAGAAAACGTAAAATTCCATGACGGTACGGACTTCAACGCAGAGGCTGTTAAGGCGAACATCGCACGCATCCAGGACGAGGCGAGCAACCTGAGACTGCGCAAAAGCTTCGCAAAGGTTACAAACGTCGAGGCGACGGATTCAAAAACAGTCGTCATTAAGCTCAGCGAGCCATACAACGCTTTCTTAAATAAAGTAGCAATGGCTGGTATGATCAGCCCCAAAGCGATCGATGAAAGCGGTGCTGATATTGCGAAGAAGCCTGTAGGCACAGGTCCTTTCAAATTCAAGGAATGGGTACAAGGCGACCGTATCGTTGTTGAGAAAAATGCGGACTACTGGCAAGCAGGGCTGCCTAAGGTCGACAGCATCACATTCAGACCGGTACCGGAGAATGGTTCCCGTATTGCCATGCTGAAGACCGGCGAGGCTGACTTCATCTATCCGATGCCTACAGAGCAAGTGTCTGAAGTTGAAGGGCAAGAGGGCATTTCTATCGAGAAAACGGATTCGACTATCGTTCGTTACGTAACGCTCAACACGATGAAGAAGCCATATGATGATGTGAAAGTGCGTCAGGCGATCAATTATGCGATCAATAATGAAGCTTTCATCAAAGTTGTGAAGACGGGTCTGGGCGTAAAACTGGATTCCACAATGTCTTCGAAAACGCAATATTACTCCCAGCAAACAGGCTACGACTACGATGTCGAAAAAGCGAAGCAGCTGCTTGCAGAAGCCGGATATCCGGATGGCTTCGAAGCTGAGATCTGGGGCGAGAATGATTCCGAAACGCTGAAAGGCATGCAATTCATTGCTCAGCAGCTGGCGCTTGTCGGTATTAAGCTTGAAGTTAAATCGATGGAAGGCGGTACGCTTTCCGATCAGATCAACTCCGCCGCTACACCTGAAGAAGCCAAAATTCAAATGTGGTATGTGAGCTGGTCACCATCTTCCGGTGATGCAGACGGTGCGACAAGAGGGCTGTTCAGCAGCGCAATGTTCCCACCTGCAGGGTCGAATACCGCTTACTACAAAAATGACAAAGTCGATCAATGGATTGAGGATGCTAATAAATCTACGGATCCGGATGAAGCGAAAGACATTTACGCTAATATCCAAAAAACAGTCTGGGAAGACGCGCCATGGGCATTCATGGGCGTTGACCAAATTATCTCAGGCAAAAGATCCTACCTGGAAGGCGTAAAAGTATATCCAGATGGTTCCATCAATGTTCTAAATGCAGAAGTGAAGTAATTTAAACCGCAAGCATTAGGCTTGGTGTCACATGTAATAAACGGGCCGCTTCTATAGATTGACGGGAAGCGGCCCTTTATATTATTTGTCGAAACAGAAGGAGGCTTTTAAGTTGGGTAGATATGCGTTACAAAGACTCCTTGGGGTTATTCCATTGCTGTTCGTTGTATCTGTACTTGTATTTATGTTTATTCACTTAATTCCGGGCGATCCGGCAAGGCTTATTGCGGGAAAGGAAGCTACGCTTGAGGAGATTCAAGGCATCCAGGTGCAGCTCGGTCTTAATCTGCCGCTATGGCAGCAATATACCCACTACATGGGGAATCTGTTGAGTGGTGACCTGGGAAATTCGATCCGCTCGGGCATGCCGGTAACCGATATGCTGGCGAGCCGGGTTATGCCGACCCTATGGCTGACACTGCTTAGTATGGCGTGGGCGCTCGTTATCGGCCTTCTGATCGGTGTTATATCTGCAGTGTACCGCAATAAATGGCCGGATTATGTCGGAACTCTGACCGCGATTTCAGGCATGTCCATTCCCGGTTTCTGGCTGGGGCTCGTTCTGATTCAAATTTTCTCTGTAGAGCTGGGCTGGGTTCCTACCGGCGGCGTTGACTCATGGAAATCTTACATTTTACCGTCTATTACGCTTGGGGCTGGCATTATGTCCATGCTGGCGCGATATTCGCGCTCATCCATGCTGGAGACGATGAGGGAAGATTACATCCGTACAGGCCGCGCGAAAGGCTTGCGTGAATTCGTTGTTATCAGCAGGCACGCGCTGCGCAATTCCCTTATCCAGGTTGTAACCGTAGCGGGACTTCAATTCGGATTCCTGCTGGGCGGTTCGGTTATGGTCGAGACGGTATTCAGTATTCCAGGTCTTGGCAGGCTACTGGTTGATTCCATTCTTTTCCGGGATTATACGGTTATTCAAGCCTTGCTGTTAATATTCGCCACACAATTCATTCTTATTAATTTAATCGTAGATTTGCTGTACGGTGTACTCAATCCGAAAATCAGGTATTCGTCGTGATGAAGCGAAGAAGATGAGAGAGGGTACCGACTGTTATTCAGGCAACAGTTATTTACAGCGTTTATTTAGGGGTAGGAGGAATAACCATGAGCAACAATTCGACGGTGGGTTCTCCATTATCGGAAGAGGTGCAGGTCGCCGTAAAAACGAAGGGCCGCTTCGGAGTGTTTATTCGCAAGTTCTGCAAACAACGGCTGCCGCTAGTGGGCGCCTGTTTTATTATATTGCTGTTTCTCATTGCAATCTTCGGTCCTCTCCTGTCTCCTTATAATCCGGATGAGCCGGACTATGATGCTTTAATGACGGGGCCGTCCGCGTCCCATTGGGCGGGTACGGATGAATATGGCCGTGACATTCTCAGCCGTCTGATGGATGGTACGCGCTTAACGCTGGCGGTAAGTCTCAGCTCTGTAGCGATCGCGGCTGTGCTGGGTACAATCCTTGGCCTGTTTAGCGGATATTATGGCGGCTGGCTGGACCGGCTTATTATGCGGGGGAGCGACGTGCTGTTCTCGTTCCCGGATTTATTGTTAGCCATCGGAATTGTAGCGATATTAGGTCCAGGTTTAATCAACGTCGTTATTGCGGTAGCGGTATTCGGCACCCCGTCGTTTGCCAGAATTATAAGAAGCGTGACCCTATCCGCGAAGGAGACGTTATTCGTAGAGGCTGCCAGTTCTATGGGAGCGAAGAACAGACGCATTATTTGGAAGCATATTTTTCCCGAGACAGTTTCGAGCATTATTGTGAATGTATCCATGAAAATCGGCGGCGCCATTCTGGCAGCTGCATCGCTAAGCTTCCTTGGAATGGGCGCGAAATCAACAGAACCCGATTGGGGCGCTATGTTGAGCATGGGGCGCGATTATTTGAGCATAGCTCCTCACATCGTCTATTTTCCGGGCATAGCGATCTTCTTGACTGTTCTTGCTTTTAACCTGATTGGGGACGGACTGCGCGATGCTCTTGATCCCAAGATGAAAAACTAAGGAGGGACAAGACATGACAGAGCACCTATTGGAAGTACAAGGATTGCAAACGGAGTTCAAACGCGGCAGCGGCAGTATAACGGCGGTTGCAGGTGTTGACTTTCATATAAAGAAAGGCGAAGTACTTGGTCTTGTAGGTGAGTCAGGCTGCGGTAAAAGCGTTACTTCCTTATCTATTATGCGATTGCTTAAGGATACGCCAGGCAAAATTGCCGGAGGAGAGGTTCGTTTCGAGGGAACGGATCTGACGAAGATTTCAGAGAAAGAAATGCGCCGAATTCGAGGCAACGAGATGGCGATGATTTTTCAGGAACCGATGACCTCGCTTAATCCCGTACTGCGAATCGGTGTACAGCTGGCTGAGCCCATTATGCTGCATTTGGGTTATGGGCGCAAGAAGGCGCGCGAGCATGCGATTCATATGCTGCGGCTCGTTGGGATTCCTCGTGCGGAGGAATTGGTCGATGACTATCCGCATCAGCTGTCCGGCGGAATGAGACAGCGGGTTATGATCGCGATGGCCATGTCCTGTAACCCGAAGCTGCTCATTGCAGATGAGCCGACGACAGCGCTTGATGTAACGATACAGGCACAGATTCTTGACCTCATGAAGAGGCTGAAGGAAGAACAAGATATGGGCATGCTGCTCATTACGCATGACCTCGGCGTTGTAGCCGAATTATGCGACCGGGTTGTCGTCATGTATGCGGGCCGTGTGGTGGAAGAAGCTTCTGTACATGAGCTATTCGCCAGCCCGCAGCATCCTTATACCCAGGGTTTGATTCAATCAGTGCCGAAGATGCGCCAGAAAGTACGGCGTTTGGATTCTATTAAGGGAAATGTTCCTGACCTGTCCCAGATGCCGCAAGGTTGTAAGTTTGCGCCCCGCTGCTCCTTCGTTATGGAGGCGTGTCTGGTGCAGGAGCCGAAGCTGCTTCCAATTGAAGGGCTTAAAGACCGCAAGAGCCGCTGCCTGCTTACCGAGCAGGGAATACGGAAGGAGGAGAACAGGAATGAAGGAGACGCCATTAATTGAAGTGAAAGGCTTGAAGAAGGCATTTGCAGTCAAGAAAGGCTTTCTCGGGACAACGAAATATTTGCGTGCGGTTGATGGAATCTCATTCGCTATTAATAAAGGTGAGACGTTTAGTCTTGTTGGTGAGAGCGGCTGCGGCAAGTCAACCACCGGGAGGCTCGTGACGCGTCTGCTGAGGCCCAACGATGGCGAAGTATGGTTTAAGGGGCAGAACATCAGCCATATATCGGATAACCAAATGCGTCCGCTGCGCAAAGATATGCAAATGGTATTCCAGGATCCCTACGCTTCCCTTAATCCGCGAATGAAGGTAAAGGACCTTGTTGCGGAGCCGCTGCTTATCCATACGAAGCTGACGACCAAAGAAAGGGATAAGCTGGCTTGCGAGCTGTTGGAAACGGTGGGGCTCAGCAGCTTCCATGTCGAGCGATACGCACATGAATTCAGCGGCGGACAACGGCAGCGGATCGGTATCGCAAGGGCGTTATCCGTCCGTCCGAGTTTAATTGTAGCGGATGAGCCGGTATCGGCACTGGACGTATCCATTCAATCGCAGGTACTGAACTTGCTGCAGGATTTGCAGGAAGAGTACGGTTTGACGTATTTATTCATCTCGCATGACCTAAGCGTAGTTGAACATATTAGCGATCGTATCGGGGTTATGTATCTGGGTTCACTAGTGGAAACGGCGGATAAGGATACACTCTACGAGCGGCCGCTGCATCCTTATACGAAGGCATTGCTCTCTTCGGTCCCTGTTCCGGATCCGAGCTTGAAGAAGGAACGAATTATATTGAAGGGAGACATTCCAAGTCCTGTTGATCCGCCAAGCGGCTGCAGGTTCCATACAAGATGTCCTTCCTGCATGGAGATCTGCAAGCAGCATGTACCGGTGTTCCAGGAAGTAGAGCCGGGTCACGAGGTTGCCTGTCATCTATTCGATGAAGAGATGCTGAAATTAGAGCGGTAATCGATATATGTCACACATTTTACAGCAAAGAAGGAATCGTGATGAAGATCTTAATCGATTCTCCTAATTTGACGGATATTCTCGTCTATCTGGCTTTTGAAGAGGAGTCCTTTACGTTCATGTTGGGGGAAGTGAATAAACAGTTTGGCAGGACCACGTGGTTATACGGCCGCTCAGCGGAAGAGTCGGACATCCTTGTTGTAGGAATGGGAAAACGCCTTGATCTGACGCTTGAGAGGATTCGTCGGGCTGGAGGATCGGCAGCCCGTGCCGCACAACGTGAAGAAAGAGGCAGCACAGCGCTTGTCAGCCATTACTCTGACGGTGATCACCATAGAATTAGCGGCGATGAATGGGTGAAAGCGTGGATTGAGGGCTGGCTTCTTGGTCTGTACCGATTCGAGGGGTATCGGGGCGCTACAAAATTGAACGTATCCGTTGATTTGCTGCTCACGTCGAAGGATTGGCCGGAGCTGACTGCTGCAGAGCTGGAAGCTGCATGTGAGACGGGGCAATCTCGTGCACAAGGGGCTATGATAACGCGTGACCTCGTCAATGAAACGCCGGATACGTTGAATCCCAGTCAGTTCACACAATGGCTTAAGGAACACTTCGATTGTGCAGATCAGGCTGTGAAGGTCCATATTTACCGGGGACAAGAGCTTGCCGATCTTCAGATGAACGGGTTGCTGGCAGTAGGAGCAGGAGGCAGGCATGAGCCTGCGCTGGTTGAAATTCGCTATGAAGGAAATCCTGGATTGCCCATGCTGGCAATGGTCGGCAAAGGGGTTACGTTCGATATGGGTGGCATGAACGTGAAGACAGCCGGCGATATTAGTGATGCCCGCATGGATATGGGCGGGGCGGCTGCTGTTGTTGGCGCAATGGATATATTGCTGCGCAAGAAGGCTCATGTGAATGTGACCGCATTGATTCCGGTCGTTGACAATATTCCTTCTGCGGAGGCAACTTTGCCATCGTCGGTTATACGCTACCCCAATGGATTAACGGTTCAGGTTGCCAATACCGATGGCGAAGGCCGGCTTATTCTTGCGGATGCATTAATTCATGCCGCGAATATCGGTGCGGCAGAAGCGATTGATATTGCGACATTGACAGGGAATGTCGGGGCTGCGCTCGGACTGGGTATCGCCGGTATTTGGGGCGATGCGGACATGACACGAAGTCTCGTTGAAATTGGTGAGCGCAACGGGGAACGGCTGTGGCCGATGCCGCTGATGGATGAATATGAAGCCGATCTTAGGAGCAACTACGCGGATCTGCGCAATGTCAGCAGCTCCCCGTATGCCGGTGCGATTACGGCAGCGCTCTTTATCCGCCGGTTCGTAGCTGAATCTATGAAATGGGTCCATATTGACATGGCCGGTACGGTTCAATATAAGCAGGATATGAGCTATTCGGAAGCCGGTGCGACCGGATATGGCGCGCGGCTGCTTGCGGATTATGCAATGAAAGGAGCTTCGTTATGATTCTGGAAGTCATCGCAACTTGCATGGAGGATGCAATAACGGCAGAGCTTAATGGCGCGGACCGTCTTGAATTGATAACCGCCATTACGGAGGGCGGGTTAACGCCGGGCATCGGATTAGTTGAACAGGCTGTACGATCCGTTGGAATCCCGGTTTTTGTAATGGTTCGTCCCCACAGCCGTTCATTTGTTTATTCGGATCATGATATATCGACAATGGCTGCAGAGATCAGGGCGATTGCGGCTGCTGGTGCGGCGGGAGTTGTTCTGGGCGCATTGACATCCGATGGAGGCATCGACGAGCAGGCGCTTCAGACGCTGCTGCCATTAACAAACGGCATGCAAGTGACGTTCCACCGCGCTTTCGATGAGCTGGAAGATCAGATAGCAGGTTTGCGGACGTTAGCGAAATATCCACAGATTACACGGGTGCTCACTTCAGCCGGGCCTGGTCCTGCACCGGAGTCTGTTTCTGCTATGCAACGCTTAGTTAGGGAAGCGCGTGGCGGAGCATTGAACATATTGGCCGGCAGCGGGCTGAAGCCGCATGGCATTAAGACATTTATTGAACAGACAGGGGTCACGGAAGTGCATTTTGGATCGGCTGTGCGTTACGGCAATAACTCGCTGTCTCCCATTGATCCGGTCATCCTGCAGGCATTGTCTAACAGTCTTCGATACAGCGACAGCAAGTAATACTAGATGTGAAAAGGTGAATGGCAATGCATAAGAGTGAAAGTTATGTAGTTGGAATAGATTTGGGTGGAACGAAGATTGCGGCGGCGCTGTTCGACTCGAATGGCATGCGGCTTAATCGGGAGCAAATGGAGACGGCCGACGCTCAAACAGCCGAAGAGGTGGTTGAGCGGATGATCGGAATGATTCGTTCTGTCTCTGAAGGGCGGCAGCTGGCGGGCGTCGGATTAGCTTCGCCGGGGGCTGTTAATAGCAAAGACGGCATTGTCATTAACGGAACCAATTTGCCTGAATGGCATAATGTCCCTCTGAAGCGATGGATGGAAGCAGCGCTCGATGTCGAGGTACAGGTTGTTAATGACGCTAACGCAGCGGCTTGGGGCGAATATGTGCAAGGTGCTGGCAAAGGCGCCGAGAACATGGTTTACGTAACCTTCAGTACGGGCATCGGAGCGGGAATAGTCATGGACGGCAAGCTGTTGTTAGGCACACACTCCTTCGCCGGTGAGCTGGGCCACAATATTATCGATCCCGATGGCCCGTTGTGCAATTGCGGAAGAAATGGCTGCTGGGAAGTGTTTGCTTCGGGCACAGCGATCCGTGATACGGCGATAAAGCTCGTGGAAAACCAATCCTCAATCATTACGGAACTGGCGCGCGCGGATGGGGATAAGATTACATCCAGGCATGTATTTGAGGCGATGAGATTAAACGATCCGGCAGCTGTTCAGGTGATTGACCGGACGACTCATTATATGGCGCTTGGATTAACGAATGCCATTCATACGTTCAATCCGGATCGGATCGTTATCGGAGGTGGCGTGAGCAAAGCGGGAGATCTGCTGTTCCCTGCGCTGCGCAGCAAAACGGAGGAGCTCGTTATGGCACCATACAGAGGAACGTTCGACATCGTATCCGCCGGTCTTAAAGATGATGTCGGTCTTATTGGAGCCGCAGCATTGTTCCATACTTTCGATAAGGAGTAGCGGAATAATTCAACTAGATGATCGATTGGGGGATTAATGTCATGAACGCAAGAGAGGCAAGAACGCATTGGTTTTTGCGGGACAGATTAGGCATGTTCATTCATTGGGGCCTTTATTCGATTCCGGCCAGAGGCGAATGGGTGCGCGGCAACGAACGGATGAGCAAAGAGCACTATATGACGTATTTTGATGAATTTGACGCCTCTCGTTACGATCCCAAGGTATGGGCGAAAGCGGCTAAGGCTGCTGGCCAGAAGTACGCGGTACTGACGACTAAGCATCATGATGGATTCTGCCTATTCGACAGTAAACTGACGGACTTCAAAGCGACCAATACGCCTGCAGGCCGGGATCTCGTTCGTGAATATGTGGATGCCTTCCGGGCGGAAGGGATCGCTGTCGGTTTGTATTATTCCGTTATTGACTGGGACCATGAGGATTATCCGGGCTACGGGGATAAGGCTCATCCTGACCGTGACAATGAAGCCGCAAAAGATAAGCCGATTGATTTCGACCGCTATTTAACCTATATGCACGGCCAGGTGAAGGAGCTGCTAACGAATTACGGTCAAATCGATATCATGTGGTTTGATTTCTCCTACGACAACATGACAGGCGAGAAATGGAAAGCGACGGAACTTGTTCGGATGATTCGTTCGATCCAGCCGAATATTATTATTGATAACCGCTTGGGCGGCAATATTCGGGCTGAAGAGCCGGAAGAGTATGCAGGCGATTTCTTCTCGCCCGAACAAATCATTCCGCCAGGCGGCATTGTTGATGTGAACGGACACTCGATCCCATGGGAAGCATGCATCACGCTCAATGACAACTGGGGTTATTGCTCCGAAGACAAAAACTATAAGTCAGCGAAGCAAGTCATTCGCTCCTTGGTCGAATGTGTTAGTAAGAACGGCAATCTGCTGCTTAATGTCGGACCTGATGCCAAAGGTGAAATGACATGTGAGTCGCTTAATGTGTTGAATGAGCTGGGCGAGTGGATGCGGCTGAATGGAGACAGCATTTATGGCTGCGGTCATTCGCAGCTGGCGAAGCCGGAGTGGGGACGTTACACACAGAAAGGCAACAAGCTGTATGCTCATGTCTTTGACAGAGGGATCGGGCCCATCTATTTCCAAGGCTTAAAAGGAAAGATCAAGAAGGCCAGATTGCTGCGTGACGGTACGGAGCTGAAGATCGAAGTGCCATGGATGGCCGAGGAATATTCCGATATTTCAGGCGGGGCATTCATCACATTGAAGGGCGCCGAACTGCCTGATGAGATGGACACGGTCATTGAACTTGAGCTTTTCTGAAACGATATATAGTGCAGGCTGGAGTTGAACGGGAACCCGAAAGACAGACACTTTGGAAAGTGCCTGTCTTTCGGGTGTTTGTGTTGTTGATTGTATCGAAAGCGTCTGCAGCAGCGAAGAGAAACGTAGTGAATTCATTCACAAACTGTTCAAGTTTTAATCACTTACTTTGTGATTTAAATCACAATAACGGATATTGTTACGTTCTATAATAAAGACATCAACAAGAAGCAATCAACAATCGAAACTAAACGAGGACGGTGATCCCGATGCTGGATATAAAACGATCTCAGCCATTGGCGAGACTCAAGCTATCCTGACACGAATGAGGCTTATGCATTAACAACTAAAGAATTCAAACAAATAATGAAAAAAAGGGAGTGAGTTTCATGTTAAAATTTTGGAGAGAGCATAGAATCGCTGGCATTCTTGTCATTATTGTCCGTTTTGTAGTTGGGTTTGCATGGCTGAACGCTGGATGGCATAAAATTACGGGAGCAACGCCTTTCGATGCAACGGGCTTCCTCAATGCAGCTGTAAAGAACCCGGTAATTGATAAAGCTACAGGAGAAGCGGTTTACCCAACCTACACTGCATTTGTAGAAAACTTTGCATTACCGAATGTTGGTTTCATTAACATCGCCATACCTTGGGGAGAATTATTTATAGGACTTGGACTGATCCTTGGGACCTTAACGGTTACCGCCGCATTCTTCGGAGCTTTAATGAACTTCATGTTTATGTTCGCCGGTACGGTAAGCACGAACCCTTGGCTTCTGCTTCTTGGATTGATTGTCATCTTCGCCGGTGCGAACGCTGGCCGCTTCGGATTAGATCGTTTCGTCCTTCCGCTTATGCACAAAGGTCTCGATCGTCTCTTCCACCGCAAACCGAAAAATCCGGCCACTGGTGCGGGATTGCTAGTTAAATAAACCTGATAGGAAATTTGATTTCCATGCTAATAAAAAATCACTGACCGTAGCTGTCAGTGATTTTTTTGTATGCTTGTAGAGCTTAAGCTAATAATGAAATGGAGGAATAGAGAATGTTTACAAGAATTGAAGATTTTGCGGCGGAGTGGACGAACGAGGCGGAATTAACCGCTAGTGTGCTGGATGCACTTACGGATGATTCTCTTGGACAGGAGGTTATCGAAGGTCGGCGAACGCTTGGGCAAATCGCCTGGCATCTGGTTCGTTCGCTGCACTACATGACGACTTTGGGGCTTGTTTTCGATGAGCCCTCCGGAGGCGAAGAGGCTCCGGCTTCTGCTGAGCATATAGCCTCGGAGTATCGGCGGATCAGCAGGGATCTGCTGCATGCGGTTCGAACGCAGTGGAATGATGAAACTTTGCGTGAATCGGTTGAGATTCATAAGGAAGTTTGGCCAAACGGTGGTTCCCTGCATTATACAATCATGCACCAATCGCATCATCGCGGACAAATGACCATTCTGATGCGCCAGGCCAACCTTCGATTGCCTGATGTCTACGGTCCGACTTACGATACCTGGAGCGAGAAAGGGCTAGCGCCCTTAGTCTAAATTCCTTTACAATGGAACTATTGGATGCGATAGATGATTCTCTAAGAAAAACAGCCCAGGGAGTGAAGAGTGGAAATGTCCAAAGCGGATAATATGTTGTCCATTCTATGGCTGCTTCGTTCGGGGAAACGGGTGACGGCTCAGCAGCTCGCGGACGATTTGGAGATTCATGTTCGCACCGTATACCGATGCATTGATTCACTGTGCGCGAGTGGAGCCCCGATTATTGCCGATTCCGGTCCAAACGGCGGTTACCGGCTGCTCGGCGAATTCATCGATTCTCCGCTGCTCTTCGATGCCGAAGAGCAGAAGGCACTCGTGCATGCGTCAGTTTTCGCACGGGAAGCAGGTTATCCATTCACAGATGCGCTGGCCCGGGCGGTGGACAAGCTGAAGCGGTACACCAATGAAGAGCAGCTCGAAAGGATTAACAGGCATAGCAGCGGGCTTGCTGTGATCCAGACACCCACGGACGCGAGAGAGCTTGAATTGCTTAGACAGTTAGAGGAGGCCGCAGCCCGGGGAGAGTCGCTGAACATGGACTATGCCAAAGGACCCGAGCTTACTTCCGGCAATCGAGTCCTCGATCCTTACGGCATCGTGCATTGGAAAGGGAAATGGTACATTGTCGGATTTTGCCGTCTACGACAAGAGGTCCGAAGCTTCCGCGTGGATCGCATCGTCCGTTTGGAAGCGGCGGATACCCGCTTCGAACGTCCGGCCGCCTTTTCCCCGAGGGATTTCCTCTTGCGCTCTTTACTCCCGAATTCGGCCGACGATAAGACGCAAGTCATTGTAAGGCTCCAGGGACATGAACACGCGCTTAACGAATTATGCAAGCATTGGCTGTTCGGGCATGCTCTAGTCGAACGCAGGCGGCCCGGCGAAGTTCTCTTTAAGCTGGAGGAGCTGCCGCTGAAGACATACGTGCCGTACTTTCTTCTTCCATACGGGAGGTCTCTTGAGATACTTGAGCCGCAAATGCTGATCGATAGAATGGCGGAGGTCAGCCTGCAAATGTTTAAGCACTATGAAGTGATGCAAATAAAGATAAGAAAGGATGGGAATAGAAGATGACCAAGTTTACGATGTTCGGTAAATTGACGGCTCACCCGGGAAAACGCGAGGAGCTTGTTTCCTTATTGCTGGAGGCTTCCCGGAATCTGGATGATATAGAGGGCTGCGAGCTCTATATTATCAATGAATCCGTGGATGATCCTGATGTGATTTGGATCACCGAGCTGTGGCGTGATGCCGGGGCTCATGCCGACTCTCTCAAGAACGAGGATGTGCTGGCTGTCATCCAGCGCGCGAAGCCTTTAATCGCAGGCGTCGAGCCGGTTCGGCTCCGCCCCGTGGGCGGCAAGGGATTAGGCGTATAACGCGGCCAAAGCCGGACATGTTCACTTAAGAAAGGCGTATCCTGTGGAATCTGCCCTGTCATTTTATTTTTTATCACGAATGGTAGTTGTGTGTTTATTGCCTTCGTTGTCATAGGTGATCCATTCGCCAACGGGCTCGCCCATGTCAAAATATCCGGAACGCTTAATGATTCCATTGGAACGATACCATTCCCAGTAGCCGTCCGGCTTATCCTCAATCATTTTTCCCTTGGACCATACTGTTTTTCCGTTCGCATGGTACTTGATTGTGAAGCCATCTATTACTTCCAGCTTTTTCTCCTTGACACCGTTTGGGTGTATCAAGTCACATTTTTCATTTTCCATGTTTGACCTCCGGTAATCAGCTTTTGTTAATAATATCATATTCAATGATAATGATTAACTCTGGCGCAAGTAACCCCTGAACACCTGGAACCAGCAAGCCGGTAAGCTCTCCCAAAAGGAGGCTGCCGGCTTTGCTGGTTTTTTAGAGGATTAGAGAAGGAATATGCAAAAAAACAGGGAAATCAGTTAGAATGTTGTTCAAATCGGAGCGGTTATTGGCATCTAACTTAGTAAGGCGGAAGGAAAGACATGGGAGGTGAAGACGGGTGGAGTCGTGGAACACGGTTGAGCCGGACGGGATGAGGAAAGCGGCAAGCCCCGAAACTGAATCCGAACAAGCATTGGTGGAGCGGGCACAGCTTGGCGACACGGAGGCGTTCGGCGAGTTATTCGAGCAGCATCGGGGCCGCCTCCGCGGCTGGGCCGAGCGGATGACCGGGGACGCGTACCTGGCGGATGACATCGTACAGGACGCATTCGTAAAGGCATTTTTGCATCTGGGCACCTTGTCCGATACGAGCCGATTCCTCCCGTGGTTGTATCGAATTACGAGAAACCAAACGAATATGCGCTTGCGCCGCGGGGGTCCCTATCGGAAGGAAAGCCCTTTTTCGGTCATGCAGTCTGACATGAAAGGCCATTTCGCAGAGGATTGGGAAGATCTGGACAATATGCTCTACCATCTTGCGCGCAAGGCATCCGACGCGGCACTCTTGGAGCAGGATCCAGCCGAGAGCTTGCTCCGCAAAGATCTGTTCGAAATGATTCATGCCTTGCTTCATTGTTTGAATGCAAAGGAGAGAGGGATATTCAAAGCCTACTTCTATCGCCAGCTCAGCCCAGAAGCCATCGCCGCCTTATACGAAATGCCGATCGGCTCGGTATACACGTATATTTACCGCTCCCGTAAGAAGATCGGCAAGGAACACGTCCGCGTCTCTTTAAGCCTGATGTCAGAGCAGAAAGGAAGTGGAGGCATGCAAAAAAGCAAAGTGTTGCAGCTGCCGGCTTGGACAACGCAGTCCCCCTTACGGGCCTCGTTAGTAGATAGCGTCGGCCGAATGCTGGCCATACGGGAGGATCGGCAGGATCCGGCGAAGCTAATGGGGATATCGACGGTTGCTTTTTCCATGAAGATTTCCAATAGAACGACTTTCGCGGACGGCATTTACGTCTTTGATTGGAAGCAAACGGTGCATGATTTTTTCGGAAAACTCGGCTACCGGATCACCGTGCTATGCGGTCAACTATCGAATTCGCCTGTGCCCGTGCTGGGGGCGGTCGAGCGTTTCCCGGTCGTCCTTCCCATCGAGGAGGCGGTCATTCCTTTTATCCGAAAGTATCTTAACCAGGGACAACCGCTGCTTTACTTCGATACGAGGGCTTCCAAACCGTACGTTCATGAGTGGTCGATGATTTACGGTTATGACGATGAACATCGGGTGGTTTATTTAACGGACCCGATGACGCCCGGGGGAAAGACGCTCTCTTATGACGATGTCATCCATAATCCGGTGCGCTTCCTAGCGGGTATCGAAGGGGAGACGGCGTGCGAGGAAAGCGGTCGGCAGACGGAGGAAGCCGTGAACCGGGAGCTCGCGGAGCAGACGATCCGGTTCGCGGTGGAATATGCAAGGAACGGCTGCAGGTATACGCCTTCGACCATCTACTTGCAATATACTTCCGGTCTTGATGCCTATGATCGTTGGATCGGTTTTCTTCGCGACCCGTGCCACCTTCCGAATCGGTATGGGATCGGCCATTTGTTCGCTTATTATGGCGAGATGAAACGCTATGCTTCGCAATATTTACGCACTGCTGCGTTCCGAGAAGAAGCGATGAGATTAACGCTCCTGGCTGCGGAGGCTTACGAACAAGCGGCTGAGGAGCTCGATGGACGGAGCGCTGACGTCCCGTTTATCCGCACGTCCGAGATGCTCTCTGCCGACATGCGCTCCAAATGCGCGGAGTCGCTGAGCAGGGCAAAGGAATTCGAGCATGCCGCAATCGGCTATCTGGAGAAAGCCTTAAACCATTTGAGATGAGGGAGCCTTCCATGATCATTCGTTTTATGACGGAAATCTCGTATAACATGCAGCAAGTGCTTGCAGCCAAAGCGTCCTTTGAACAAGCTAACCCCGATGTGCAAATTGAAGTCGAACAGGTGAACGATAATTTCGAGATGATGCAGGCCTTTCATTCCGATGAAGCGCCGGACATTATCGAAACAGGGGGCTTCCCGGTCGGCAACCCGGATGGCCTCTTTATCGACTTGGCCCCCTATGTGGCGGAGACGAACGGCTTGGAGGAGGACCTGTACCCGGGGCTCATGCGCGTCGCCAGATTCGGCGGAACGCTGCCCGGCTTGCCTATCGAGATCAGCCCGCCGTTGGTCCTATATAACAAAGAGAAGTTCGATCAGGCTGGATTTGCTTACCCGGACGAATCGTGGACCTGGGAGGACATGGTTGAGCTGGCGAAACGGCTTACGATCCGCGACGCACAGGGTGTCGCTTCGCAATTCGGGTTCGGACTTGGCGTCGACATCGAGTGGTTCGAGCCTTTCGTCATGCGCAATGGGGGGGATTATATATCCCCGGACGGTTTGACGGCCAGAGGATTCGTGGACAGCGCAGCCACGATCGAAGCATTTCGGATGGTCATCGAAGCATTTCGCGAGCACCGTATCATCCGTAAACCGGATGAGCCTTGCTTGACGAATGTCTGGTATGAAGAGAGCGCGATGCTATTCGCCTTCAATTGGGTTGCGCATCATTGGCTCCGGGAGCGGCCGGAGGCACAAATCGGTGTCGTCGGATTACCGAACATGCCGGGCCAAACGAACGTCAACATGATTTACATGGGAGGAGCCGGGGTTACCTCGAAGTCACAAAATCCCCGTATCGCGTGGGCGTTTCTGCGGCATTATCTTCTGGACTGCCATTCCTGGATGCCTCCGGCTATCCAATCTCAGGCGGAACAACGCGGATTAACCAGCCATCCCCTATGGTCCCGTTACTTGGAGGAAATCGATCATGTGCAGATTAGCGGTTTCTTCAAGAACAGGAAGTGGAACGCCTCCCGCCAATTGATCAACGAGGATATTCGTAAAATGATTCTGGAAGGTGCGGACGTTGCTCAAACCTTAAAGTCCTGGACTAGATATACATAGGCCGGATCAAAAACACCCGCTATTTCCATCATTGGAAATAGCGGGCTTCTTTATATGTCAGCAATCTTTCCGACGGGAGTAAGGATCAGCTCTCAAGGTTGCCTGAACGACTTGAAAGGGGCTTAATTCAGCTAATACTAATGATAGTGGAGTATCTGCAAAGTAGGCCACTGGTGATGACGCAATATTTGTCCAGGGGGCTAATTAAATACAAAGAAGCATGGTCGAAATTGTAGGATTGACAGTAAAATAGTTCTTGATTATGATTGAAAATGTGTTAAATTGACAATGAGATTCATTATCAAACAATTCGCTTGTCGCTTTCGAAAATAGTGAATAAATTGGTTCATGGAGCGGTTGGATAAAAGCTTGCCTATTACGTTTGTGTGACGAATGACTTGGAATAATTACGATAACCCTATAATCAATTTCATTGATAATTGTTATCAATTAGGAAACAAATGCATGGTTATGGAGGTGAGTTTACCATATTAGCAGATTCAACCAGGGTTAACGTAAAGATGTTTTATGGCCTAATTGTGTGGCTCGTCATCGTCATCTGGGTCGCGCTGTTGATTTCGCCGCTTTGGGCTGTTGCTGCATCGAAGGACACTGGAACCGGTGTCGCATCAACCCAAATTGAAGCGCTCATCAAGCATATAGAAGAGGGGAACGCCGATGCAGCGAAACAGGATTTCTCCATCATCAAAAAGTGGTGGGTAGCCAACAAAAACGACATTAAGCAGCGATCGCTTAGTCTTGCCTTGGAGATCGATAGTCAGATTGCAGGCATCTCGTTGGCGATGTTGAATCAGAAGTTTGACGAAGCATCAACGCTGGCAACGAACCTCAAATTCTCGATCACGAATTTGAAGGATGGGGCATTCGCCGATAATGATGGGAAAAGCCAGATGACGCTCTCCACTTATATTCTGAAACTGCGGGAAGTCGGGGATTTGGTCAATAAAAAACAATGGGGGGAAGCCCAAGACCAAGTTAAATTGCTACAACAGCAATGGCTGTCCGTCGAAGGAGATGTGGTCAGCCAATCTCAAAGCGTGTACAACAATTCTGAACGTGACCTGGTACTTTTGGATGGTTATTTGAACAGTGCGAACAAAAGAGAGCAGGTCACTCCGATCATTGAGCGAATGGTCAACGCATTAGCCCCTTTGGCGGATGCACAATATTCATGGTGGGATGCCGCGCTTATTCCAATTCGCGAAGGGTTCGAAGGTCTGCTTGTAATCGGCGCACTGCTTATGTATGCAAAACGAGCCGATTCCAAACAAGCAAAACGCTGGGTTATTGGAGGCTCGACAGCCGGTTTGCTTACCTGTATAGTCGTCGGTTCTGCGGTAGTGCTGCTTCTTTCGTCCAGCGCTTTTGGAAAGAATAACTTGCAAATCAATGGATGGACGGGTATCGGAGCAAGCATTTTATTGCTCTATGTAAGCTATTGGCTGCATCGCAATTCAGACGCCCAGCGCTGGAATCGATTTCTGACTGAAAAGAGTTCTCAGGCTCTTTCAGGTGGACATATGTTTTCGCTAGCGCTTCTTTCCTATTTTGCGATTCTACGGGAAGGGCTCGAGACGGTAATCTTCTTAATAGGAATGGCAAGTAAAATGTCTTCGTTGCAGCTTGCCGCTGGTATTTCATTCGGAATTGCGGTCCTCATTGTGGTTGCGATTGTAATTATGAAAGCCGGGACGCGGTTGCCAATTCGACCCGTCTTCTTGGTATCCAGCGTTATCGTGTTCTACTTGTGTTTTAAATTTATGGGGTCCGGCATACATAGCCTGCAAATGGCTGGTGTGGTACCTGCGACAGTGGAAGAAAACTTGCCTGACATTGCCTCTTTAAGCTTATATCCATCGTGGTACAGCACATTTCCGCAGTTGATCTTCCTTGCAGTTGGCTGCATCACGGTTTTGAATTCAATAGTATCAGCCAAGCGTCAGCACCGTGCTTCTCTTTGAACGTTATTATTAAAAAAAGGCGAACATCGCCATATTAATTGGAGGGTCTTTCTCTTATGTTAAAACCGATTGTTAGCGTACTCGTTTTAGCGAGCGCATTAGCTTTAACCGCTTGTAACAGCAACGGATCCAATAATACCAGCAATACGACCATGCCGACTGAGCAGTCCGAAACGGGCTCCGAATCGTCTCCGGCCAATTCGAATAATTCGAGCAGTTCTAATGTCATTAAGGATGGCACGACAAAAATGCTGGACCAGGCGAATCAACTGCAAGAAGCCATCGATAAACAGGATATTGCCAGAATAAAGTCACTGGGCAAGGACATTAATGATACATGGTTGTCATACGAGAATATTGTCCGCCAGACGTTTCCGCTAGAATATACGGATGTGGAAAAATACGAAATGCCGATTTTCTCCGCTTCTGCATACGACAAAATTGATTTTGATTCACTAAAATCAAACGCAGCAGATATGATTATTGCCTTAACGACGCTGCAGAATGCTAAGCCTTCCACTGCCAGCTCGTCTGAGCTGTTGACAGAAGCAGTCAAGAAATATGAGCAATACGTAGTCGATCAAGCCAATCAACTGACGACCCAAACGCAGGTTTTTGTTGATGCTGTAAAGGCAGGAAATATTGAGAAGGCGAAGGTCGAATATGTAAAAGCGCGTGTTTATTACGAAAGTATTGAACCGATTGCGGAGAGTTTTGGCGAACTCGATCCTAAGATTGACGCCCGCCTCGCCGACGTGGATGATTCGAGCAATTGGACTGGATTCCACGAAATTGAGAAAGCACTTTGGGTTGATAATTCGCTCGTTGGCCAGGACAAGTTCGCGGACCAGTTGATTACCGATGTAAAGGCGCTCCAGGAAGAACTGAAGGCGTTAAAGCTGGACCCGAAAACGGTCGTCGCAGGAGCGATGGAGCTTCTGAATGAAGCGGCAACGTCCAAGATTACAGGCGAGGAAGAATTGTATTCTCACATCGACCTTGTCGACCTGGCATCGAATGTGGACGGTTCGAAAACGGTGTACTTGTCTATCATTCCAGCACTGAACGAGAAGAACAGCGAGTTGGCTGATAAGCTTGATAACGCATTTCAAACCATGGAGCAGAAGTTGTCCGAATATGTGAAGGATGGACAATATGTCCTTTACACGGAACTGACGACGGACCAAATTCGCGAAATCAGTGATCAGCTTAACACGCTTTCCGATTTGATGTCGCAAACTGCAGCTATCCTCTAAGAGGAGGGGAGATCAGATGGAATCAAAGCAAGGTATTTCTCGCAAAGATTTCTTGAAACTGTCCGCAGCAGCGGGTATGGGGATCGCAATTGGTGCTTCTGGCGTCGGTGCAGTGCTCGAGATAAACAATTCTACTGCGACATCAAAGAGCACTTCGGCCGTAAAGGAAGACGACATGATCCCTTTGTATGGCATTCACCAGCCCGGCATTATAACGCCTCAACAGACATATATGTATTTGGCTGCCTTCCGCATTACAACGAAGAGCAAGTCGGATTTAATCGTCATGCTCAAGAATTGGACGAAGTTCTGCAATTTAAGTGCGGCAGGTGGCACAATGAAACTTAGCGATAACTCGCTCTTGCCGCCAGCGGATACCGGTGAGACGTTGGATTTGCTGCCGTCGAATCTGACCCTAACATTCGGCTTAGGTCGCAGTTTCTTTGTAGACGATGAACATGACCGGTTTGGCATCGCTCAAATGGCGCCGAGGTACCTGAACGATATTCCCCGCATGCCGCGGGATAACATCGATCCTGCGATTTCGGGCGGAGATATCTGTGTGCAGGTTTGCGCGGATGACCAACAGGTTGCTTTTCACGCTGTACGCAACCTGATCAGGTTGTCGACCGGGCAAGCGTCATTGAAGTGGATGCAGGAGGGATTCGCCAGTGGCACTCCAGGGAAGACGCCGCGGAATTTGTTTGGCTTCAAAGACGGAACAGCGAATGAACTGCATCTTTCATCTGCAGGTTACGATCAGGTCGTATGGGCGGGCGACGATGAGCCAGACTGGATGCGAGGTGGCTCTTACCTGGCTTACAGGAAGATTCAAATGAAAATTGAGAGTTGGGACCGTACATCTTTGGCGGATCAGGAAGCGACCTTCGGCCGGAGTAAGGTGTCAGGAGCGGCATTTGGAGCACATGGTGAGTTTGATTCCGTTGACCTTTCTCAACAGCCTGCAAATTCACATGTTGCCCTGGCTAAGCAGACGAAACAGCAGATTCATCGAAGAGCTTATTCCTACACAGATAAGGTTGACCCACGCACAGGCAATGTCGATGCCGGACTTTTGTTTATCAGCTATCAGCGCAATCCAGACCAGCAGCTACTGCCAATGCTGCGCCTGATGCAAAACAAAGATGCGCTAAATAGTTACGTTTCACACGTCGGGAGCGGCATGTTCGCCTGTCCAGCCGGATTAAAAGAAGGCCGCTACTTCGGTCAAACCATTTTAGAAGCGTAGTCCATTAAAATGAGGAACAAAACGAGGGTGCCCTTTTGGGACACCCTCGTCTCGTCTTTATATGCAAGCCTTACAGAAGAGCGGCCAATACAATCGCCAATTCGCCTGCGGGTCAGCTGACCTCCACCGTCATCGTTACAATAAATCACCGTTCCCTCTAAATTATAGCTATTTTTTAGAATGCACCGAGTCACATACGTGCTATAATATGTAAAAGTTTATTCGATTGGAGGGATATTTTGGACTACATACGTGACTATACGATGTATGCAGCGATTTTTGGCATGTTCAGCTTTAGCTGGTTCGGCTGGGCGCAGGAGAAGCCAAAGGCCAGCTGGCGTATATATATTGGCATCGCCTCAGGAATTGCGCTTCTCGTCTGCTTGCTGGGTGTTTATTTAAGTATCAACAACTGGAACGAACCGTCGGCCTTATCAGACAAAACTTCATTTACTGCATATTTGATTACCGTTTTTATCGAATTTTTTGTGGCTGGAACAGGGGCTTTCTTATTCATCAGAAAAAAACAAAAAGAGTATGTCGCGCCTTGGATTGCTTTTATCGTCGGCATCCATTTTATAAGCTTGGTTAGCGTTTTTGATGATCCCGGCTTGTACGTGCTGGCTGCTCTTCTGGTCGCCGTATCCATCCTTGCGGTTATCGTGGCGCCCAAACTTCGGGTTGCGACCAGCGCGATTACGGGGATTGGGTCAGGCACGGTTCTGTTTGGCTTCGCCGTTCTGGGCTTGATTCGGTATTTTTCCGTTTAGTGAATGGACGGTCCCCTACAGGTGTTCAGCAAGCGGAAAAACTTAGAAGAGCGAAACCCGATCTAAGAGGTTTCGCTTTTTTTGTTTAGAATAATAGTTTCGCCACATATAAACAACACAGCAGATCACCAGCAAGCCCTGCATCAACCAAATCCCATAATGAAGTCATCTTAGCAAGTAGTGGTATAAATCCAAATCCTGCTAAAAATCCACATCGTGTTACGAGCGTGTTTAGACCGAACAAACGACCGCGAATATTTTCGTCACTGCGCTGAAGAAGTGTATAGTGACACACTTGTACCAGTGCTTCAGTAGCTCCTACAAGTATTAGAATAAGAAACGTGACGGGTGTTAAATCATAAATAAACGTGAGAGATACGAATGTTGCAAACAAAAGTATACTTACTAAATAACGCCACTCGTTTACAACGTGTTTTTTAATAATCAATGAACAAATAAATGAACCACAAGCTATGGTCGACCACATAAAGCCATTATACAAATCCCCGTGTTCCTTTACAGATGCGATAAGCGGTAGAGCATATTGATATGCAGAAGCTGCAAGTGGATACACAAATCCGACCATCAGCAAGAAAGTATATCTACCTGACTGTAAAGCGTTTCGCACAGTTTGTTTCTTTTTAACGGGCTGGATCGATTTGGTATGTTCTACCCAGTGGACTTTTAATAAAACAATGGTTGATCCGATATACATCACACCGTCAAACACAAGTAAATACTTGTAAGAAAAAAAGGCCGATATAAGACCACCAGCAGAAAACCCAACAATACTCATTGTGGCCCCAAGACGCACAAGCAGGATGTTGATTTCCGTAAGTCACTCTTCGCCAAACATTATTGGAATGGATGACCTAAAACTCACATCGAAAAATGTATAGGTGATACCAAGTATAAAAGCAGCAATCACAATAAACATCGGATGTTCGATGAAAAGTAAACTCAACACAGCGATTCCGCTTGCAAGTTCTGAAATAATCATCGTTCGGCGCTTTGAATAACGGTCGGCAACGATGCCGGCAAGATAACTTATAATCATGCCACCGATTTGTCTCCCTAAAAAAAAGAGCATTACATATATTTCAGGATGCGTACTCATTAACAGTGCGCTCGTCAAACCGATAAACTGCATGCGTGAACTAAAATCAGAAAATGCCTTCGTATAAAAATAATGGATTGGTTTCATCATAGCCTCCATCTGGCGGCTAAAGAAGTGTATGTCCCCCTATTAAGGACGTACACTGAGGAATGTATGCATAGTAATACCTCCAAAAAAGTTACAAACAAAAAAATAAGCGCGGAAGGGACGTGCTTCCATTGCTCGCCTTGTATTCGGTATCGATTACAATTTCATCAGAATTTTTATAGGTAATTCCATACTACGGCGCAATTCTTCGGCATGCGCATTCTTTCGTATTTTCAATATTCCACAATCGTGCGCTTTAAGTCGTTTCATCAAGGTCGGGCAAGCGTGACATCGAGGTGCATCCGCGGCGCCGGCCCACCCTGTGTGTTGGCGACGCCGCTGACGACGAAGCCAACGGATTCGTAAAACCCTATCACGTGCGGGTTGGCGGTCACTTCTACACGCATACCGCGCCGCGCAATGTCTTCGATTAGGTTGCTCGCGACACCTTGGCGCATCCAATCAGGATCAGTGAACAGATCCTCGAGTTCGAGGAAGTCGTCGACAGGTCGTGCCGATGCAAAGCCGACGACCCGCCCGTCAATAACAGCGACACGCACGAACGGCAGCATCACGTCGTCCCACACGAGCCACTCAGGATGAGTGACGATGAGATCACGGTTGCCCTCGACTGTCAGCGACGCACGGCGAAAAATGTCGCGCAGCGTGTCGGCATCTTCGACGACTGCGCTTCTAATGATGCGGTTAGACGAACATAAAGCTTCTTCATTCACGGTCAAGTCTCCTTTTTATGGAAATTCCATTATAGTACTATACTACAATAATTATTAGAAAAGTAGCCACGTATTGTATCGATATAATTACACTTTACCGATACCTGTTGTACTGTTCCCTGCGCTGTTGGTATTTGAGGTATGCTTTCTGTCTGAATCGTTCATCCATTGGTCAAGCGTAATCCCATCCCCCGTTGGCGCCGCTATTTAATCAGCATTTACTTTAAGGCATAATTTTCCGATATAGTGGTCATTAAGCGAAACATGTGCATCATGTGCCTCTTCCAGCAAAAACGTGCGGCTGACAAGAGCGGTAATTTGATGATTTACAAGGTAAGAATAGAACCGGCTAATAATATCTGGATCCGGTTCACCGTTATATCCATATGCTTCTATACCATCGTGGGCTTGCGGTTCGGGGTGTATCCCGTTGGGATATGCGATGCGTCCTCCCGGCCGAATACATTTCATTGCAGCATGAACGGAATCTCCGCCTGCTGTAAACAGGGCAGCATCCAAGCCTTGAGGAGCGAACTTCATGGCGGCCTGGGCAATATCCTCTACGCGGCCGTTTATCACCGCATCACTGCCGAGCTTCTTGATCTGATCCACACCGTCTTCACCTGAAGCGACAGCAAGTACGCGAGCCCCTTTTTGCTTTGCAATCTGCACCGCCAAATGGCCTACTCCTCCGCTGGCGCCAATAATTATAATAGACTCTCCTTGCTTAAGTTGTAAAACATCTTCAAGTCCACGCAGCGCAGTAATCCCTACCCCCGAGATTACTGCTGCTTCCTGAGCGGTCATGCCATCGGGGATGAGAGAAGCATATTTGGCTGGAACAGATGCATATTCTGCATAAAATCCTCCACGGGGATTAAGAAAGGCAGGAGCAAATACGTTGTCGCCAATGTTGAATTCCACAACTTTTTCCCCTGTTACAGCCACCGTTCCGGCTCCTTCTGAACCTAAAACATAAGGAAACCTGGGCTCTATGCCATGCATTGCTGCATAACCGCCTTGACGTTCAAACGCATCCCACTCTCCCACACCTGCATATTCAACACGAATCAGTACGTCCTCTGGCCCGATCTCAGGCAATTCAATCTTCTGCATAACAAGTTCTTCAGGACCACCGAACCTATTAAGCACCGCAGCTTTCATGGTATCCATCTTAGCGTTCATGGTTAACGCCTCACTTTTTCTATAGTTTAATTGCAATTTAAAGAGTATCGGAATAACATGACAGTAGCTGACATGTTTAGGGTAAGGAGGAATTCATTTGTCCAAGACAAAACTCTTATTTAATCTCATGATGTATGTTAATGCGAAGCGCGCTTTTACGGCACAGGATGTGGCCTATGAATTCGATATTTCTGTTCGAACAGCTCATCGGTATTTGACAGAATTAAGTGAAATCGGCGTACCCCTCTATACCGAACATGGTCGAAACGGCGGTTATAGGGTGCTGAATAATAGGATACTGCCACCCATTATTTTTGACGAAAATGAAGCATTCTCCATTTTTTTTGCCTTTCAATCTCTTAAATTCTATCAATCACTGCCCTTTGATATTGAAATGAAATCTGTTTCCGTCAAGTTGTATTCAAGCCTTCCTAATGACGTGAAGAGAAAAATAGACCGGTTGGAAGCGGTACTCTCATTCTGGAATATAAAGAGAAGCGTCCCGTCACGATATCTAAAAGAAATCATCGACGCTGCTGCAGAGAAACAAATCCTGCAAATCGAATATATTTCAAAAGCAAATAATACGATCCGTGACGTTTCCCCAATCGGGATCTACGCATATGATGGCTTCTGGTATATGCCTGCCCTTGACTTGGCCAATGATGAGGTGAAACTGTTTCGGACAGATCGGATTGTTTCCTTGAAGACTATGGACAAGGAGCATGACCAGCAAGTCACGATTAGTGAATGGTTGAACAGTCATACAGCCCAGATACCGTCGGATCCGATTCGTTTGTTCGTTGAATTGACCAGGGAAGGGCTGAGACAATGCCGCAGTCAGCCCTGGTTAGAGCCTGAGAGTGTGGTAGGTGATGAGGATCAAGCATACATAGACACCGTAATTGATAAGAGTGAAGTCGAATTTGTAGCCAAGTATTTTCTCCAATTAGGTACTTCCGCCAAAGTCATTGAGCCGCGTGAAATAGTTGACCGTATTCGTGCGCTGTCCCAAGAACTACTCCTGCAGTATTCTGATATGTAACTATGAGTCTTGTTGCAGTAGCAGGTAGCGCCCCTATCCCAAAATGTCATTATTGGATATTCTTCCACCATGCTGGTTAGAATTCCCCTACAAAAAAGACGCTAAAATATTCATTCCCAGAAATTGTACCGGCCTAAGACAGGAGTCCATTATCCTTGGAGAAGTTCGCTTAACCAATATGACCAATCTCCGTTCTATAAAGCTAGTCGCAGGTCCAGATCCATGTGAAACTCACCATACGGATTAATATGGTTGTAAATAAGGGGAGTTTGATTAATTTGTAAAAAAGTTTGATAAGAATGGCCTCTTGAGATATTGGGATCTGTGTAGCAATGGAACCATGTTTGTGAAAATTCGTATATAATGATGCGATTTTATGTTGAAGGAGGAAATATATGACACAAGCATCAAACACTATTCCTGGAACCGCAGTGCGTGGAACGGCTTCTGGTGTATTTTTCATGGCGTTCTTCGGTACTCTATGGGCGTACACAGGTGTTATGGGATTGCAGGGCTGGGGGGGAGTTCCGTTGTTGTTAGTTGCTGCTGTTACCATAGGTATAGCACTGTTCATCGGTGGTGTTTCATTAATACGTGCATCGAGAGGATTAAAGAATCAGGTTTCAAGTGCAGATTTAAATAGCAGAAAGAGTACAAGGTTCTGGTTTAACATTATTTCCGCAGCACAGGGTTTGGCTATTGTCATTACGATTGTTGTTTGCAACGCTACTCGTCATCCTGAACTTATACCTCTCATAATAACTATTATTGTCGGTGTTCATTTTCTCCCATTGGCCCATCTTTTCCAGGTCAGACTCTATTATTTTACAGGCGCACTCCTTTGTTTACTTGCCATTATTACATTGCTGTTTGTACCTGAGAAGGTCACGCTGGGGGAACATCAGATAGATGCTTTTATGTCTGTAGTAGGCCTTGGCTCTGCCCTGATCTTGTGGGGAACTAGTCTGGCAATATTGCTAATAGGTAAAAGACTGTTATCGGGCGCTTTAAGTCCGAGGTAAGTCCATAAACGGCCATACAGCTAGGGGAAAATGTAATGGTGCGGATACACACGAATTAAAAGGTACTTATAGACTCTTTGAATAAGGAGTTTAGCCAATTTCTATATCGAATTGGTTTCTATCCATAAAGAATACATACCAATCATCATTCATTTATCCCCTGTGGCCACTTATGGAGTTATCTCGGATCATCCCCGAAAACAAACGGGAAGCATAGGAAACGAAGGATCGAATTCCATCATGCAAACATGCATGCCTGGGATCAACTTAAAGAAATCGCTAAAACAGGTTGTGACCCTGAAAAGCATTTAGTATAATAACTGGAATAATTGCTAGTATCGTCCAATTGCTTTTGCATTCGAATCATTAAATGGAGGAATTCAAATGACAAAGGTGATGATTACCAAACGTTTGACATTACGGCAGCTTGAGCTTCACGACGCTGAAGCAATCGAAAAATTGGCTGGAGAAAAAGAGGTAGCAGATACGACACTGAATATGCCTCATCCATATCCAGCGGGTTTGGCCTCAACTTTTATTAACGCAAGGCATGAAGCTGCAGCAAGAGGCGATGGCTTTTCGTTCGCTGTTACTCTTACAGAAGGCGGGGGTATTCCTCGGAGTTGTGGGGCTGCATGTAAACAAGACTCACAATATGGCAGAACTGGCTTATTGGATTGGTAAGCCATACTGGAGGAGCGGTTACTGCACAGAGGCGGCGGAACGGGTCGTTCAGTTTGCATTTGATGAGCTGGCGTTAAACCGGGTATTTGCTGCAGCAATGACGCGAAATCCTGCTTCGTATAAAGTAATGGAGAAAATAGGAATGAAACAAGAAGGTATCTTGCGCAATCATATTCGTAAAGGAGAAACTTATGAGGATCTGAGGTACTATGGGATTCTCCGAATCGATACACAATCCACTCCTATACCTCAAATTCCGGCTCAATAATTGCGAAGACCAGATCTGCATCGCTGCACAAAAAAGAGCTTCTCCGGCTTTATTAACCGGAGAAGCTCTTTCGCATGTTTATTTAACACTCCATAAGCGAGGGCCTGGCTCGTTTAACCTTATTTCAGCCTAAGCTTCCCTGACTTTTGTTGGTTCCATTTTCTTACCGACTTGAACTTCTTCGACGACTCCGGTTCGTTTAATAAAGAACGAAAGGAGCAGGCCGACAATTCCGATTCCGATAATGACCAGATAAGCATCATTGATGCCCTGAATGGTCGACTCCATCAACATATGCTCTTGTGTTCCGTTACCCTCGCCTCCGGTTGCCATCATATCCTGGAAGTGGGATTTGGTACGGGTACTCATAACGGTGACTAGCAGAGAGGTGCCGATTGCGCCAGCCACTTGCTTGATGGTATTGGAAATGGCGGTACCGTGTGCATTCAGTCTTGCAGGCAGCTGGTTCAAGCCTGCTGTGGTGATCGGCATCAAGAACATGGCCATCCCGAAACGCCGTCCAGTAGACATGAGCACCAAATAGGTATAGCTGGTCGAATCAGTCAGATTGACGAAGCCAATAGTGGTCACAATCGTGATGGCCATACCGATAATGGACAGCCACTTCGCACCAAACCGGTCGAACAGTTTTCCGGTTATCGGCATCATAATCCCCATCAAGAGCGCACCCGGGAGCATCAGCAGTCCGGACTCCAGCGCTGTATATCCCCGCGCGTTCTGCAAGTACAGGGGAAGCAGCATCATATCTGCGTACATAACCATCGTTACCGCGATATTAATAACCGTCGTCAGGGAGAACATACTGTATTTAAATGCCCTGAGATCCAGAAGCGGACTTTCGGAGATCAGCTGCCGCCAGACAAACAGTATTAGGGAAACAACGCCCGCAGCTATGGTAACAATGACCTCTGCGCTTGACCAGCCTTTGCTGCCGGCGCTGCTGAAGCCGTAAAGCAGCGCGCCGAATCCGATTGTTGAGAGAAGGACACCCAGCATATCAATTTTGGGATAAAGACGTTCCGCAACATTTTTCAAATAAATGAAGGCAACGGCAATGACAATCACAACAAACGGAATCATGCCGTAGAACATGGTGCGCCAGGAATAATGCTCGATGATGTACCCGGCGACTGTAGGTCCGATGGCAGGTGCAAAAATAATGGCGAAACCGACCATTCCCATAGCGGCTCCACGTTTGTTGGCCGGGAATACGGTCAGGATCACATTCATCAGCAGCGGCATGATAATACCGGCGCCCGCAGCTTGAATCAAGCGGCCAACAAGCAAAATATCAAAGTTTGTGGCCACTGCGGATACAATCGTGCCCGCGAGGAAAATAACCATGGAAGTCTGGAACAGCTCCCGGGTCGTAAACCGCTGCATCAGAAATGCGGTAATCGGGATAAGCACCCCGTTAACCAGCATATAGCCGGTTGTCAGCCATTGGGCAGTGGACGCCGCAATCTCGAAATCGACCATCAGCTCCGGCAGTGCAACACTCATAATCGTCTGATTCAGAACGGCGATAAAAGCCCCCAGAATCATGACGAACAGCAGAGGTCCTTTCTTAATGGAACTGCTGTCAAACGCTAAATCTTTACTCATCCTGCTCAATCCCTTCAAATTTACCCTTAACTAAACAACACTTTGTTGTATAATAGGCTCAATGTAAAAAATTATAATGATCTCGATTATTTTTCACAAGCAACAAGTTTTAAAAAAATGTTTTTTAGTTTACACATGAAAGCCATCTGTTGCAAAGATGGATAATAATCTACAAATCAGATAGAAATTGTCGTTCAAAACCTGTAAGAGGAAGGAGATCCTATGTCGCCCACAAAATTAACACGTACGGATCCGCGTGTACTTCGTACAAGGCAATTGATCCGGGACGCTTTTCTTGATTTGCTTCAGGAGATGGAGCTTGAGAAAATTACCGTCAATCGGATCGCGGAACGCGCAACTATTAACCGCGTTACCTTCTATCTGCATTACCGGGACATTGCGGATATGATGGAGCGGATGGCAGATGACACGATTGAAGAAATTCAGGCGATCTTGAAAGATGTTCCGAATCAGCCTCAGCCTGCACCCACGGATAAAGTATGGCCCGTGCTGGTCAAAATGCTGGAGCATATTGCGGAAAATTCAAATTATTACAGAGTCATGCTCGCCTCAAAACGGATACCTGTGTTCACTGAACGACTCCTTAAACTGATGGTGGAAGTGCTCACCAATAAAATCGAGAAAGGGGACATTCCTTCGTCTTCTTTTTCCGTAAGTGTTCCGAAAGATATTATCATCTGGTATGTCTCATCCGCTTTTATCGGTACAATCGTCTCCTGGCTTCGAAACGATATGCCATACACGCCGCTCTATCTCGCCAAGCAGCTCTATTTGCTGGTACCGTTGAATTCAGAATCGTCTAGTCAAGAATAAAAGGGACCGTTAATTAATAGCAGGCATAATTGACGTATTGTGAGAGCATACTACGCGAATCAAGAGAGTTTCCTCAAGAAAGGAACCTGCGAAATAATGGCGAGAATGAAGGATAAGGTGGCTCTGATTACTGGAGGCGCCTCGGGCATAGGCTTGTCCGCCGCCAGCTTAATGGCAAAAGAAGGAGCTCAAGTAGTCATTGCCGATTTTAATGTTGATGGCGCTAAGGAAGCGGCAGAGAATATTAAAACCCAAGGCGGCGATGCAGCGGGCATATTTGTTGATGCCGGAAATGAGGATTCGATCAAGAAAGCCGTCGGATTTACGGTACAGCATTATGGCAAAATTACTTGTCTGTTCAACAATGTTGGCTTGACAAACCTGAAGAAGGATCTGGATGTTGTTCATGTTGATCTTGATGAGTGGGATCGACTCATGAATGTTAATTTAAAGAGCGTGTTATTGGGATGCAGGTTCGCGATCCCCCATATGATTCATGCTGGCGGAGGCTCGATTATCAATACAGCCTCCATGGCGGGTTTCACTGGAGATGCGGTCCGGGTTGCTTACGGGGCCTCGAAGGCAGCTGTCGTAAATCTAACGAAATATATCGCCACCCAGTATGGCAAGAATAACATTCGTTGTAATGCAGTCGCACCTGGATTGATATTGACGCCGGCAGCCGAGAATAATATGCCTCCGGAGGTATTGAATATTTTCGCGAAATACAACGCGCTGCCCTACCACGGAGAACCGGATGATATCGGGAATACCGTCCTGTTCCTGGCTTCTGATGAATCCAAGTTTATTACCGGACAGACGATTCAGGTGGAGGGCGGGCATTATATTGCCAATCCAACTGTTCCCGAGTTTGAGCAATTTATGGAAAAAGCTCAGCCATAACAACAGCTCGGAGATTGTGTCCATGCTGTCAGGTGTACTGGCGATTACAGGATCTGCAGTTCGCTCGCGGATGGTGGATACTCAGTCCAATAGCGTGTAAGATGACGACAGCCCCTTAATGATATTTAGGGGCTGTCGTTTATGTTTAAATAACAGAAAGTATAAAATTTTGGCCTATTCTTTTCTGATATTTCGATGGGAAGAAACGTATTGCGCCACAGCGGGTGATTTATATTAGGAAAGCGGGTAATATATACAATAGATATCAGAACAGAAGAAAATACCCGGAACAAAAGGAGCTGCAATGACAGACCATAACACAGCCTTGGAAGCAGGCTGGAATTTCGATAACAGTTACGCCCGCCTGCCGGAACTCTTATTTACAAAGGTGAACCCGACTTCTGTGCGCTCGCCCAAGCTGGTGATTCTGAATGACGCCCTGGCCACATCGCTGGGCTTGAACCCGCAAGCGCTGCAAAGCAAGGAAGGCATAGAAGTATTTGCCGGCAACCGGATTCCTGAAGGTGCAGATCCTCTTGCGCAAGCTTATGCCGGACATCAATTCGGACATTTTACGATGTTGGGAGACGGGCGGGCGATCCTGCTGGGCGAACAGATCACTCCTGGGAGCAAGCGGCTTGACATTCAGCTTAAAGGTCCGGGCAGAACGCCATATTCCCGCGGAGGAGATGGCCGGGCGGCGCTAGGTCCGATGCTGCGCGAATATATCATCAGCGAAGCGATGCACGGTCTCGGCATTCCGACCACCCGCAGCTTGGCCGTCGTCACAACCGGCGAGCCCGTCCGCCGGGAAACGGTGCTGCCGGGTGCCGTTATGACCCGCGTGGCAGCCAGTCATTTGCGGGTCGGCACTTTTCAATTTGTTGCGAATTGGGGCACCTCCGAGGATCTTCGGGCGATCGCCGACTACACTTTGGCGAGGCATTTTCCGCAGGGGGATGTACAGGAGAACCGCTATCTGTTCCTGCTTCAATCCGTTATCGCGCGTCAGGCCCAGCTGATCGCCAAGTGGCAGCTAGCGGGCTTTGTCCACGGGGTGATGAACACCGACAACATGGCTCTTGGCGGGGAAACCATCGATTACGGTCCTTGTGCATTCATGGATTCCTATGACCCGGCAACGGTGTTCAGTTCCATTGACAGAGATGGACGCTATGCTTATGGCAATCAGCCGCGTATCGCCGCGTGGAACCTTACGAGATTTGCCGAGACTCTGCTGCCGCTGCTGGATCCCGACGAGGCGCAGGCGGTCAAATTGGCCGAGGATGCCCTTTCTGATTTTGCCGGGCAGTATGAAGGAAGCTGGCTTGCGGGAATGAGGGCTAAGCTGGGCTTGTTTGATGAGGAGACGGAGGATGAAGCGCTGATTGAAGACCTGCTTGGCATGATGCAAAAGCATAGGGCCGATTACACCAATACGTTCCGCGCCTTGACCTTCGACAATCCAGCGGATATTGTCATGTCCGGCACGAGTGAATTTTCTGCCTGGCAAGAGCTGTGGCAGCGTAGACGGGGCAGGCAGCAAGAGCCTGAGACCTCCTCGGATCAATTGATGCGCAGCAGCAATCCCGCTGTTATTCCCCGCAACCATCGGGTGGAAGAAGCCTTGGAGGCAGCAGTGGAACATGAAGATTACAGCGTAGTGGAAGGGCTGCTTGGCGTTCTTGCGAACCCTTATGCACATTCTCCTGAACAAGCCGACTACACCGCTTCGCCTGCCCAATCCGACCGTCCTTACCGGACATATTGCGGGACGTGAGACGGCTACCGCAATAGCAGCCGAATAAGATAACTGAGAGCCTTGCGGGGTTCTCTTTTTTTTTGTTGACTTGCCAAAAGTAACGACTATATGAAACAGGGCTGCTATTTTTGATCGTTTGAGAATCATTTATATGAAAGCGCTGATCATAATCGTTAAATTTCTGACATTTCATCACCGGAGGTGCCTATCTCCTGCAGGGGTGCGGCTTTATAATAAGAAGTAAAGGCACGTGACTTTCTGCGAAAAACGGAGGGGTTGCAGTGAAATACACCAAGGTGATCATTGTGGATGATGAAGTACCGATCCGCGAAAATTTGCGCATGTTCTCCTGGGCCAGCCATAATTTCGAATTGGTCGGCGAAGCGCGTCACGGGCAGGAAGCTCTTGAACTGTGCCGAAGCAAAGAACCCGATATTGTGGTGACCGATATCGTGATGCCGGTGATGGACGGACTGAAGCTGACCCGCCAGTTGAAGGATTGGAAGCCTGAGCTTCAGGTGATTCTGCACACCTGTCACAGCGATTTTAATTATGCCCGCGAGGGATTGGTGCTGGGCGCTTGCGATTATTTGCTGAAAGGCACCTATCGGGAGCAGGAGCTGCTTGCGGCGCTCAACAAGGCCAGAAGCTTACTGCCGCAGCAAAACCAGGAGGAGCCGGACCAACGCTATGAGATCAGATGCGCCGCCGAGTATGTGAGGGAGCATCTGAAGGAATCCTTCGGTATCCCGGAGGTCGCGCGGCATGTGGGTCTGAGCACCAGTTATTTCGGCATGCTGTTCCGCAGTGAAACGGGGGAATCGTTCCAGGATTATGTGAAACGGATCAGACTGGAGAAAGCCTCCTATTTGCTGCGCCATAGTCCGATGAAGGTATACGAAGTGGCCTCTGAAAGCGGATTTCCCAATTATCGTTATTTCACCGATGTATTCCGTCAGCAATTCGGCAAAGCCCCGCGTCAATTCAGAGGAAGCGATGGTTAGCTCACAGCGGTTTTTCAGGAGCATGTACGTCCGGCTTTTCCTGACGCTGGCGCTGGCCAGCCTGCTGGTGTTTTCCGGCTTGCTTTACAGTGCGCTCAGCAGCTCCCGGGCGGCGTTGATTAAACAAAAATCGGCGGATATGACGCTTTTTCTGGAGCGGACCGGGCAATATCTCGATCTGTATCTGCAGAATATCCGGAACATTTTAATTAACGCCGCAGCCGATATGGACCAAAAACTGCTGAGCGATCCGGCTAAATTGCAAAGCGCCCTGCAGGGATATATCGCTCCGAACGGTACGATTATATCCCATATGTTCGTATTGAAGCAGGATGGGACGGTTATTTCAAGCAACCAACTGGCCTACGATATCGTCGGTCATGCGGAGCTGCCCAAGATCGCCCGTGTCGCCAATGAGAATCCCGGTCTGGTCAACTGGAGCGAACCTTATTATACGCCGCTTCAGGTCGGACAGACGATCGCTTTCGCATTGGCTCTCAAAGGTGGGAGCGGCATCCTACTGGCGGAAATCAATACGGCACAGCTGACCAAGCGGCTAAACGAGCTGCTGTATAAATCGGGACAGGGATTTGCACTGTTTACCGGGAACGGGAATATCGTATCCTATAATCCGTACAGCACCATCGTGCCTTATAAGCCGGCGACTCTTCCCCCGGAGATGGAGGACCGTTTTACCGAGGAACTGACCAAACTTCCCAACGGGGTCAGCCGCATCCAAGGGGCAAGCGGGCCGCTGATGGCCGTGAAAAGCAAACGGTACGAGCTCAGCTGGTACCTGGTCACGCTGGCGGACGAACGCAAATTCAACGAAGCGGGACATTCGCTTTATATCCGGTTTCTTACAATAGGCGGGCTGTGGTTCTCCTTGCTTATTGTACTGACCCTCGTCATCAGCCGCCATTTCACGACGCCGATCAATCGGCTGGCGCTCCAGATGAACCGGGTGCGCGGAGAGCGCGTGGCCGTGCAGCCGCGGCAAATTGAACGAGGCGACGAAATCGGCCGGCTCACCCAAAGCTTTTACACGATGATGGGCCGCATTCAGGAGCTGCTACAGACGGTCAAGGAAAACGAAGAACGAAAAAAAGAGATCGAGCTGCAGCTTTTGGTCAACCAGATCCGCCCCCATTTCCTGTATAATACGCTCGCCTGCATAGGCAGTCTGGCCAAACAGCACCGGGTTCTGGAAGTGGAGGACACGATTCGTTCCCTTATTGAGCTGCTGACCTACAGTATCGGAAAAAGCGATCATGCCCCTCTGGAAGAAGAGCTTCATTCACTGCGCGCCTATGTGCAGATACAGAAGGTCCGTTATGGAGAATTGTTTCATTATGTGGAAGAAATTGATCCCGGTCTAAGCGGGATTCCCGTACCGAAGCTGATACTCCAGCCGCTCGTGGAAAATTCGATTTTTCACGGCATAGCCGGAAAAGGGGCAGGCACTGTCCGGATTCGGGCCATCGCCGAAGACAGGCAGCTTAAGCTCACGGTGAGAGATGACGGGCAAGGGATGACCCGCAGCCAGATTGAAGAAACGCTTGGCTCTCTGACCGCTGAGGCCGCAAAGAGCGGGGAACAAAATCAGGTTGCCGGTACGCCTCACGGCATTGGCCTGTTCAATGTACAGGAACGGATCCGGATTAATTACGGCCTCCCATATGGACTCCATATCCGCTCCGAACCGGGGCGCTGGACGGAAGTGACCATTTCGCTTCCGCTGCCGCAGGCGTAAGCCTGCGGTTTTTCTTTTGTGCAACACGCATGTTCCAGCCGTCAGTAGGCGGCAGTCGGAAGACCTGCCTTTGCAGCCGGGAGGCAGCGCAACCGTGAAACGTCTCGTTGTCGGCTGCAGCAAGGAATTTCCCAGTGGCGATGCATTAAAGGCGACATGAAAAGCGCCGGGATTTCGTCTTCTCTTTTGAGCCTGTTAACAGGGCATCTTGATTTTGATCAAGCGGGACATGGAGGTTGTTACCCGCTTATCTCCATACCTGAAAATTGTGCCTGATTCATTGATGATGGACTGCAGAAATATCGACGGAACGGCGCTTCAGAAACGGGGAGACAGGCTTCTGGATTAAACATTAGCTATGAACGATGACGGATAAGCCAAAATGTTCATATTCCTATATACTGGAATATTCTATAATCATTAATAGAGTCATATTCTTGTTCCTATAACATAGCCAGCCGCTGAATCAGAATACATCCTTGTATGACCAGGAGGTACACCATGCTAACGATTACGAATGAATGGATTACAATGCTAGCTCCCAATGCAGCAGCGATTGCGAATGCCAAGAAGATTTCGCAGAAGGGAGGCTTTGTAAAGCTCTATAAGTCTGAAGATAATAGCTTCATGATGGGCGAATGCAGCGGCAGCGGAAAATCAAACTACAACACAACTGTAGATTCGATCAATCCGGAACAGCCGGTCTTCGGCTGCAGCTGTCCGAGCAGACAGTTTCCATGCAAGCATGGACTAGCATTGCTGGTAGAAGCAATGGCGGGCAAGTCGTTTGAGAGCTGCGAGATTCCCGAAGACATTATCGAGAAACGGACGAAGAGGGAAACTAGACGTGAGAAGCAGGAGTCGAGCGAGCCTCCCAAAGTGAACAAGTCTGCATTAGCCAAGAAGATGAAGAAGCAGCTCGAAGGCCTCGGACTGGCCGAGCAATGTATGAATGACATGTTGAATGCTGGCTTAGGCACCATCAGCGGCAATTCGCTCAAGACGTATACCGATCTGGCCAAGCAGCTTGGCGATTATTATTTGCCGGGACCACAGATTCTCCTGAAGCGAATCATTCTGGAGATGGAATCGTTGAAGGATGATCCCAGCCATGCCGAGGAGCGATATGCTCATACCGTTCGTTACATGGTTCAGCTCCAAGCTGTCATTAAGAAGGCGCGGCAGTTCTTTGGCACCAAGCTGGAATCCGATCAAATTGAGGTAGAGGATTCGACTTTATATGAAAGCATCGGTTCTGTTTGGAATGCGGCACAGCTGAAGCAGCTTGGGTTATACCAAGAGAATAGTGAACTTATTCAGCTCTCATTTACGATATATTTGGATCAAGCCCGCGAGGAGTATGTGGATATCGGGTATTGGCTGGAGCTTGCGACGGGCGTTATCTCGAAGACGATTAATTATCGGCCGCTTCGTGCGCTCAAGCATGTGAAGCAGGACGATACGAGCTTTGATGTCGTGCAGGCGCGCGAGCTGTATTGCTATCCAGGCGACCTGAACAAACGCATTCGCTGGGATGAATTCTCGATACGGAATGCAGGTGTAGCAGATATACAACGGATTATTGAGCATGCCCATCAGGATATTGCGGCGGTTTCCAAGCTCGTGAAGAACCAGATCAAGAACACGCTGTCGGATAAATTCGCAGCCGTGCTGCTCGCCTACAAGCGTATCGGCAGGATTGGCGAGGACTATGTGCTGGAGGATCAGAATGGCCATACTTTATTGCTGAAAAATATACCCGACGGCATGACCGAATCAACTGTGGAGCTGCTGCATTATGTGCCAAGTGATGCTTTATTGGAGCAGCAGGTATTGTTCGGACTCCTATACTATGATCACACAACGAAGAGAATGGTCATGCAGCCATGTTCCATTATTACAGATGAACAGATTATGCGATTAATGTATTAGGAGATATAGCTTGCCTGATGAAAGCCGACAATCTGATAGAGATGGGAGAAACGACACAATGAGTATTGCCGCACTTTACGAATTGCAGGAACGGCTTAACAGCTCCGCTATTGCGGGGGTGAATATGATTAGCGAGGATTTCAGGCTGAAACGTGCTATCGAGCAATTTAGTGAAGCTGCCGTAGCCTCTCCGGTATTTCAGCGAATCGCGCAGCAGCTGCAGCCTCTGATCCAGCGCGATACGTCTAATAAGGCCGCAGTCCTAATGGATGCGCTCGCTTTGATTGATGCTGTACTCTATACGCAAGGGGCTACCCAAGTGAATGGGGAATTGGAGACAATCGCATCGACGGGGACTCCCTATGTGGCCAGCCGATACAGCGAGCTGCAGCCGTTGAAGCAAGCTTTAACGGAAAAAGGCTCGGGGCGTTACGAGGTTGTTCATACGGCTTATGAGTCACAATCACCGGCGCTGCATGATTTTCGTCTTAAAGCGAATCTTGTTGCAGCCCTTTGTGACAGCTATTCGGATATGGCTGATCTCGTCAAGAACGTTCTCATCACGGAGGACGAGGATGTCATTCCGCTGCTGAAGCAGCAGTTTGATCCGAAGGGCAAACGGGAGATGGCGCGCAGGGTGGAGATCATTGAGCAGCTTGCGAAGGGACGGGAGAATGATTTTTACATCAACTTGCTTGAAGGAAGCTCTTCAACCGTGAGGGAGGCGGCCGTTCATGCGTTGAAGCATGAGGAGCAGAACACAGACATCTTAATTCAATTAGCGGAAACGGAAAAGAGTGCTGTGAAGACAGCCGCTTATTCCTCGCTTGTCCATATGAACAATGATCGCGCTGCCACGCTTTGGTTGAAGCATGCCAAGAAACATCCGGCAGATGTCGAGGAATATCTCGATGATAATGGCAGTGATGCGATATCGGATGTTGTTGCCGGGAAGCTGGATGAACTTGTGGCTCCCCTATTAGAGGAGAAGCGCTTCGAGCTGGAGCCTAAGGAAGTCGAACTGCTGCGGACGTTGGTTCGCATGACGATTAACAAAACCTCCGTTTTCTTGATCGCCTTGTATGAGAAGCTGGCCGAGCATCAGAAGGGGCTTGGCAATCTCCGGGACAAACAGACCGCGCAGCAGCTGACCCTTGGCAGAGCGGACAGCAGCCTGCTGGAGGAAATCAATCTGAAATTGATCGAAGGCATGATCGGTGGATTGAATGAAGAAACCCTTCCTGCAGCGGAGCTGTTGTACCGCAACCATAAACAGGTATTCCTGCATGCAGGCTTTGCCGCTGCTCTGTTAAGCAAGCCGGCTGAGGCTGTGTATGATGAATTCGCACCCAAGCTGCGGGATAAAACCTGCCTGGATACGATCGCGGCTTGTCTATCCCAGATTTGTTACGATGAGAAGAAGCAGGCTTATTTCCTGTACGACAGCAGCTACAACGGGAGCAAGTATTGGCGGAATGAGGATGCGAGACAACTATTCGCTTCCTTGGACCCTCGCTGGATCGAATTGCTGACGAGCCCCGATATCTATAAAGCATCGAAGTTCAAGCGGTTAGGGCAGATGATGAGCTATGTAGATAGCGTCTACACCGGCAGCAAAATCATGGAGAAATACGATGCCATGCTGATGGGGCTCATCAATCCCGATAACCCGGCCAATTCTGCGGTCTTGTATCGATATTTTCTGCAAGGCTCCGAGGAGCTGTATTCCGATATCCAACTTTATGCGCTGTATCGTTTGGGTCATCGCGAGTTCCATGACCTGCTGCTGCAGCTGGTGCAGAAAGGGAATTTCTCGTCATATCAGCTCCAATCTGTGTGCAGGGATCTGCATCTGTCGCGGGAAGAGGAGATTAAGCTTCTCCGGGGGATGATTGCACTGAACGAAGAAGGGAATTTGAAGAACCGGTATTATACCGTTGAGCGGTTAAGAGCCCTTCAGGAAAAGCTGCAAGCTGGCGAGGAAGTCACGTATTGGTAGAACGGAAACCGTATCATGGAGCGATCACCATTTTGAAAAATAGGAGTGACTATAGATGTCAAGCACAACAGAGTTTCAACGATTGCCGGCTGAGGCCATGTATCAGCACGAGATGGACACCCTCATCCAAGCCGAAAGCGATCCCATTCCAACAGGGTGGAAAATGTCGCCCAAGTCGGTGCTTACTTATATTACGGGCGGAATGGTTAATGGAGTAGAGATTTCACCCAAGTACCTCGGACATAAGCGGCTTATTGAGATTGCAATTGCAACGCTGCTTACGGACCGTTCTCTACTGTTAATCGGTGAACCCGGAACAGCGAAATCATGGTTGTCCGAGCATCTTACCGCGGCAATCAATGGCGACTCCACGAAGGTTGTCCAAGGAACGGCAGGAACGACGGAGGAGCACATCCGCTATTCGTGGAACTACGCGATGCTGATCTCGCAGGGGCCTTCTAATGAGGCGATGCTGAAGAGCCCGATCTATCGCGCGATGGAGAGCGGAACGATTGCACGGTTTGAAGAAATTTCGCGCTGTGCTTCCGAGGTACAGGATGCATTGATCTCGATCCTATCGGAGAAACGCGTCTCCGTGCCTGAGCTGGCATACGAGCTGCCGGCGAAGAAGGGCTTCTCCATTATTGCAACGGCCAATACACGCGACAAGGGCGTCAATGAGATGTCGGCTGCGTTGAAGCGCCGCTTCAATATCGTTGTACTGCCGTCACCTGCAGACATTCAGACGGAGATCGATATCGTAAAGACGAGGGTAACGCAGCTTTCCGCGAATCTGGAGCTTCAGGCTGAGCTGCCCAGCGATGAGCTGGTGGAAAAGGTCGTGACGATCTTCCGAGAGCTGAGAGAAGGCGTCACCTTGGACGGCAAGCAGAAGCTGAAGACGACGAGCGGCGTGCTCTCCACAGCTGAAGCGATTTCGCTGCTTGCCAACAGTATGGCATTGGCAGGCGGCTTCGGTACGGGAACAATCACCGATTATGATGTTGCAGCTGCCCTGCAGGGAGCTGTCGTCAAGGACGAGGATAAGGATAGTATTGCGTTCAAGGAGTACTTGGAGAATATCGTGAAAAAGCGCGGCGAAAAGTGGCGTGATCTGTATAAGGAGTGCAAGGGGTTGAACGGATAGTGACTCAAGAGCCTACAATATTCGGAGTACGACATCTGTCTCCTGCCGGCTCCTGGCATCTATTAGAGCTGCTGAACCGCTTGAAGCCTGACCTGGTGTTAGTGGAAGGGCCGAGCGATTTGACGGATCAGCTCATTCATATCTGCGCACAGGAAACGAAGCCACCGATTGCGATTATGGCATACAGCGAGACCGTGCCGATTCGCACGATTCTATACCCGTTCGCGGTCTATTCACCCGAATATCAAGCGATCAAATGGGTTTATGAGAATCAGCGGGCCTGCCGCTTTATCGATCTGCCCTCATCCGTATTCTTGGCGATTCAGGAGAAGCGGGCTGCTATTGAAGCGCAGCAAGCGTCAGAGGAATCGGGTTCGGGTGTGGTGGCAGTGGAACCCTCTGTGAGTGTGAATAAGGGGATTGCCGAGCTTACAGGCGAGGATAGTCAGGAGACCTTCTGGGAGCGGCACTTCGAGCATAACCAGAGCAGCGGCGCTTATCTGCGCGGCGCTAGTGAATATGGCCGCCAGCTTCGTGAATGGAGGGATGAAGATCCGCTGGACGAAGCCGAGAATCTGCTGCGAGAAGCGTACATGAAACATCAACTCGAACTGGCCATCGCGGAGGGATACGATCCGGATAAGATCGTCGTCGTCACTGGTGCTTATCATGTCGATGGAATACGAGCGACAACAGCGCTTAGCAGCGAGGAGATTTCTTCCCTGCCGGCTATTCCTGCGCAGACAACACTGATGCCCTATTCCTATTATCGCTTATCCTCGCGCTCCGGGTACGGCGCTAGCAACAAAGCGCCAGCCTATTATGAGCTGCTGTGGGAGAGCTTGAATGCGTGCAAGCCGGAGCATACCGCTTACACGTATATGGCTAGACTGGCGGCCTACCAGCGACAAGCGGGGCATATGGTATCCGCGGCGGAGGTTATCGAAGCCGTACGGCTCAGTCAGACGCTGGCTCAGATGAAAGGCTTCACCGTGCCGTCGCTCCGGGATTTGCGGGATAGTGCCGTAACGTGCATGGGTCACGGGCATTTCTCCGAGATCGCGCTTGCCGTTGCAGATACCGAGATCGGTACGAAGCTGGGCAGCTTGCCTGACGGCATTAGCCGGACCTCCATTCAAGCGGACTTCTACCGGGTCCTGAAGGAGTTGAAGCTCGACAAGTATAAGTCGACGGTAGCACAGACCTTGGAGCTGGACCTGCGCGAGAACACGCGGGTGAAGTCGGAGCAGACGGCTTTTATCGACTTGTGGCGGTCCTTCTTTCTGCACCGTCTGCAGATGCTGGGTATTAGCTTTGTACGGAAGCAGCGGATCGATCAGGCCAAGGCGACTTGGGCGGAGACTTGGACTATGCAGTGGAGTGTGGAAGCAGAGATTCAGCTGGTCGAGTCTGCCCTAAAGGGGGAGACCGTGGAGCTTGCGACGGCGTTCATCTTCAAGGAGCGCATCGAGCAGAGTCAGACCATATCCGAAGCCGCGGCCATTATTGCGGATGCGTGCATGTGCGGCATGCCGCAATCGGTTCAGATTGCAACCTCAGCGCTGCAGAAGCTGGCGATCGATGCGGCTTCCGTGAAGGAAATCGCGGATACCGCGCACAGCCTTTCTATTGTCATTCGCTATGGGAGTATTCGCAAGCTTGATTATGAAGCGCTCGTGCCTATTCTGCAGCAGCTATTCTTCCGAGCTTGCTTGATCATGGCGGACAACTGCAGCTGCGATAACAAGGCTGTGACCGATATCATTGCCGCGATGGATCTATTGAATGAGGTATCAAACCATCATGATTTCCTGGATGCCCAGAAGTGGTTGGATGTATTAGAGGAACTGTCCAATCGGGACGATATCAACACGAAAGCCTCCGGCTTTGCAACAGCGATACTCCTGGAACGCGGCATCATGGACAATCAATTGCTTGCGGTTGAGGTTGAACGCCGCTTATCGAAGGGGATTCCTGCGGACTTGGGAGCAAGCTGGTTCGAAGGATTAGCGCTTAAGAACAAGTATGCCCTCATTGCAAGGCTTAGCTTATGGGAGAAGCTAAGCGAGTATTTGGATACACTTGACGATCAGGAATTCAAGCGCGCGTTGGTCTTCCTGCGCAGATCTTTCTCTCATTTCTCCGCCAAAGAACGCAGCGATATCGCGGAGAACCTCGGCGAAGTCTGGGGACTGAACGTGCAGCAGGTCAGTGATGTGTTGAACCGCGGAACGACAGAGCAGGAGCAAACGATGCTGTCGGAGCTGGATGACTTCGATTTTGGCGATATATAGAGAAGTATGGTGAACAAGCTGTCCGTGGAAGGCAAAGATGAAATATGGTTAAGGGGCATGATGAATATGGAGCAAGCGAAGCGTATCGCACGATGGCGTTTGATCCTGGGAGCAGACAGCAGCGCCATGCTGGAGCAGCTATCCCAACAGCCATGTCAGCTGACGGCTGAACAGGATCTGATGGACCAGGCTTTGGCTGCGTTATATGACAATACGGGTGGAGGCGGCTTAGGGCAAGGCGGTGGCAAGGGCCCCTCATCACCTCAGATTACAAAATGGCTGGGTGATGTGCGATCGCTGTTCGATCAAGAAATTGTCACGATCATTCAGAAGGACGCCATTGAGAACAAAGGCTTGAAGCAGTTAATATTTGAACCGGAGATCTTGCAGCAGTTGGAGCCGGATATCAATCTGGCCTCCACGATTATGATGTTGAAGGATCATATTCCGAAGCGATCCAAGGAGAGTGTCAGACAATTTATTGGGAAGATTGTCGATGAAATCAACAAGCTGCTTGCAGAAGACATTCGCAGGGCTGTAACGGCAGCCTTGAACAAGAAGCAGCATTCACCGATTCCATCTGCCGCAGCGATCGATTATAAATATACGATTAACCGCAATCTGAAGAATTATAATCCTGAGCTGAAGACGATCATCCCCGAGCGGTTTTACTTCTTTGACCGCGCCAACCGCACGAACAATTGGACGGTCATTGTGGACATTGATCAGAGTGGTTCAATGGGTGAATCTGTTATATACTCGTCCATCATGTCCTGCATCCTAGCAAGCATGAACGCGATTAAGACGCGAATCGTGGCATTCGATACGGAGATCATCGATCTGACGGAGAAGAGTGATGATCCGGTGGATCTGTTGTTCGGCATACAGCTTGGCGGAGGTACGGATATCAATAAATCCGTGGCGTATTGCCAGCAATTTATCGAGAATCCTTCCAAGACGTTATTCTTCCTCATCTCCGATCTGGAGGAAGGGGGCAACCGTGCGGGATTGCTGCAGCGGATCGAGGACATGAAGTCCTCGGGCGTGACGGTTATCAGTTTGCTCGCGATCGCTGATGGGGGCAAGCCCTACTACGATACTCAGATGGCACAGCGAATTTCTGCTATGGGTGTTCCTTGTTTTGCGTGTACGCCTGCGCTGTTGCCGCAGTTACTTGAGTTAGCTTTTAAGGGGTATGATTTGAAGGCGTTTGAGAAGAGTTTTGAGAAGAAGGTTGGGCTGTAGGAACAAGCAAGTGCGGGGGTTGCAGGCGGAGCATGCAGTCGACACCTGAGGCTGCAATTGTTGGGGTGCAGCAGGTTGATATGTTCCCGCTTAGGGTTCTAGCTCCGGATAAAAATAAGCTTTATCCAAATGAAAATATTAGAACAGTTTGTTACATTAAAAATTTACCAAGCAGGCCAAACGTTGAGCGAAAGAACAATTGCCTTTCAAAGGCGATATTTTGATTGGTAATGATGTATGGCTGGGACAACATGTCACGATTATGCCGGGGGTAAAAGTTGGCGACGGAATCATCCGGAGTCGGCGAATTGGGCGTTGGATTGGTTTGGCTTCTTTCCTGGTAAACGAGAATCACGGCGATTTATTGGTCAGCATGTGCTGACTCAGAACGATCTAGAGCAATCTGTTGATTTCGATGATGTAATCGCTTATGGCGGGTGGCCGATGGACACTCATCCGCCTCTTGGGATTTACGAAAAAGATTCCGACCCTTGTATTCAACCTTACTCGCCCTATATTTATGGTATTCCCTTGCGATCTTTAATAAGTGTTAATATCGATAATTTGATGTTCGCTGGTCGGAATATATCGGCAACACATATAGCATTCTCCAGTACCAGGGTAATGGCGACCTGTTCCTTGATGGGAGAAGGTCTAGGTAAATTCGCGGCAACGACTATTTCAAGTAACATGTCTTTACAGCAAGCTTGGAGAGATCCAGCTATCGTTAGAAAAGCACAACAACAGCTATTGAGGCAAGGGGCATACTTACCGGGTAGGTTACTTGAGGATTATAATCTGGCTGAGGAAGCCAGCATAACGGCTTCCTCAGAGCAGAATATGGGTCAAGCCCTATTAACTGTCGACCAACATACTCGCACAATACATGGCAAGGGAGGTGTTCGCCCTGAGCTTACTGAACCGGGTATGCATCGGTGGATGTCTGAGCCGGGGGATAGCTCACCTTGGTTAGAATTGAGTTGGAAGCAGCCAATCACCCTGCAACGTATCACATTAATCCTTGATTCAGGGTTGCATCGCCCTTTGATGCTGACACATGAAGATCGGTCGCATAGGAAGGTCATTTGGGGTCCGCAGCCGGAAGTATTGAAGTCATTTATCCTGTCGGTAAAGAGAGACGAACAGCCGAATTGGACCTCAGTAGCGAATGTTCAAGATAATTATTCCCGTCAATTGGTGTTTAAAGTTCAATTGGAGCAAATATCTAAGCTTCGTCTGGATGTTATTGAGACGAATGGTCTTGATCATGCACGAGTTGTTCAAATTCGTTGTATGTAAGTCAATTTCATAAACTCATTTTCCCAATATACAGAGCTGCATGATCTGAAGCAGGTGCACAGCCGCCAGCAGCTAGATACGCAGGTTTTACATCACTCGAATTGCGGGAGCCAGCATGCCTCCCATGACTACCAACAACAGCTAGAGGCCTATGCTATGATTGGCTGAATGAGCCGCAAAGGAGACAACAATATACCTACAAGACTTACAAGGATATATTGTTAAGCAGCAACTGCCCCCTTAGAAATATAGATAAGGGGCAATTATATTTGACTGAATACTTAAGTTAATGACATTGTTATAAATCAAGGCTTTAGCTGACTTCAACAAACACAAGCGCCAGGGATGCAGCTAGGTATAGCAGATACAATGGCTCCTGTGATAGCTATTTCTGAGTTACAGGCTGGAGAAAGCTATACCAACCAAGTGACTCCTGTACTCGAAAAGATTGCCCCGCTATACAGAGACGGCGGACGCCCGCCGGTGGATCCAAGAGTATGCTTCCGGATGCATTATCTGTACTTTACACGACCGGAAATTTCCCCATTTCAGGAGCTGGAGAGGCAATTAAAAGAGCCAAAAACCAGGTTGGCGCAACTTTATTGGTGTTCCTAACATCGATAAAGTTGCGCCTGTTCACAGTTGCTTGAATTACGCAGCCCACTCATGTGGAGTGCTGTGTGTTGTTGGTTAGAGAGTGAATTCAAAAGCCACACTTACCTCCTTACAGTAGCACCATCGTTTGAGCCTCGTCCATGTTCGCAATCGCGGCACGAACGGGGCTTATTCGCGTGCAGCAGCTTCAGCCCATCAAAATTCGTCTATTGTTTAAATATTGTCCATATAGGATTTTTTGATCGTTGGATATAATGGTGACCAACAACCGCTCGAAAATACTGTCGCATCGAGTAGGGTGCCACAACTGGGAGGGATGAGAATGCTATGAGCGGGAATCATCTTATCAAGCTTGTGGTTGCACTTGCGGTCGCCGAGGGAACGGTGCCGCTGTCTTAGTCGGTTCACGCACAGGATACGAGCATCGACCGCCATCTTGCCTTGGATCAGGCGTTAAATTTCGGCCGAGAATCTCGGAATCGCGCTGGGCGGTCGGCTCGCATGGGGAGAAAGCTATTATCTGGATAGGTACATGACGATGTACGAGGCCGCTCTGCCATGGGCGGCTTCCCCCTATCGGCATAAAACATTGAAAAAACTGACAATTTCATGGCGGAGCTGTATATTTTCCGGCATTGTCTTCCCGCTATAATTAATCTTGTCAGCAGATGAATTCAAGTGGGGGGAAAGCATGGTCAAGATGCAATCATCTTCAGTCATCGGGACGTTATCCGGCCCCGGATCGCGCCCAAGAAACAAGCTGTGGAAAAAGGTATGGAAATACCGTGCGCTCTACCTGATGCTCATACCGGGACTGGTCTATTACGGGATCTATGTATACGGACCGATGTATGGCGTCATTATCGCCTTCAAAGATTACAATTTCCTCAAAGGAATAACTGGCAGCCCGTGGGCGGACCCTTGGTACAAATATTTCAAAGCGTTCTACGATTCGCCGTATTTTCTCCCAATCATGCGAAATACACTGCTTATCAGTTTGTATAAACTGGTCTGGGGTATGCCGCCAGGCATCATTCTCGCCATTATGCTCAATGAAGTGCGGAATAAGGCGTTCAAACGTGTCGTTCAAACGATTAGCTACTTGCCGCATTTCTTATCGACAGTCATTATTTACGGATTGTTGATCGCGCTGCTGTCCCAGACCGATGGATTGATCAACCAGTGGATTAAGTCGTTCACAGGAGAAGCGATTCCATTCCTGACCTCGACGGACTGGTTCCGCAGCCTTCTCGTGTCGTCCGGAATCTGGCAGAACGTAGGTTGGAGCGCGATCATTTATTTGGCGGCCATCACTGGGATCGATCCGACGCTGTACGAAGCGGCGCGTTCCGACGGGGCGGGGCGGCTGCGGATGATTTGGCATATTACCCTTCCCGGCATCCGCAATGTCATTCTGCTGCTGCTTGTTCTCCGGCTTGGACACGTCCTGGATGCAGGGTTTGAACAGATTTATATTTTCTACAACGTACATGTCTATCCTGTAGCTGATATTATCGATACTTGGGTGTTCCGTGTTGGTCTCGAACAGATGAACTTCAGTCTGGCAACGGCTGTCGGGTTGTTCAAAACCTTAATCGGCATCGTCCTGGTCGTTGGCGCCAACAAGCTGGCAAGACGCTGGGAGGGTTCCATATGGTAGGGACAGTTGCCCTTAAAGACAGAGCGTATATGTTCTTCGTTTATGCGTTTCTTATCGGGCTGTGCGTCGTCGTTGTTTTCCCGCTCTTATATGTCGTCAGCGTATCGCTTACCCCTTACAGTGAAGTGATGAAGTACGGCGGTTTTCTGGTTATCCCGAGAAACATCACATTTGCGGCGTACAAAGCTTTTCTAAGTGATCGGATGATCCCGCACGCTTATTCCGTTACCATCTTCATCACCGTTGTCGGGACGTTCATCAATCTGCTGCTGACATCGATGATGGCTTACCCGCTGACCAAGAAATATTTGCCCGGACGGAATTTTTTCCTGCTGCTGATCGTGTTCACAACGCTGTTCGGCGGCGGCATGATCCCGACTTACCTGATCGTCAAGGCGACAGGGTTGCTGGATTCGGTATGGGCAATGATTATCCCCAGCGCAATCGGATCATTTAATCTTCTTGTCATGAAAGCGTTTTATGAGAACTTGCCGGAAAGTCTTGACGAAGCAGCCCGCATTGACGGCGCGGGAGAAACAAGCATCATGCTGCGGATTGTGCTGCCCTTGTCCATGCCGATCATGGCGACAGTCGGACTGTTCTATGCGGTCGGGCATTGGAATGAATTTTTTGCTGCGATCATCTACATTAGCGACCGTAAGCTTCATCCGCTGCAAGTGATTCTGCAGACGATATTAAAGTCCACGCAGAATACCGGTGAAATTAATGTGGAAGAGACGCTGCCGACCGTATCCCTGCAGATGGCTGCAGTTGTTCTGACAGCATTGCCGATCATCATTGTTTATCCTTTTATCCAGCAGTACTTTACCAAAGGCGTACTGCTTGGATCGGTCAAGGGTTGACATATAACCAGAAGAAGAGAGGCGGTCATTCTTATGAAGAAATGGACGATGGCAGCAACGGTTCTGCTTATGTGCATGGTTACAGTGCTCTCGGGTTGTTCGGGGACAAAAAACGGGGGAGAAAACATCAATCCGGCAGCAACGAAGTCGCCAACATCAAATGCGGACAATCAGGACGATAAGGGGAATCAGGAAAGACAGGGGAATCAGGACAAGGATAAACCGAAGGACCCGGTCAAATTCAGCGTGCTGATTCCGGGCAGCGGCGGTAATCCTCCCCAGGAGGAAGACCCGATTCTGCAGCAGCTGAACAAAGATCTGAACATGGACATGGACTTTAACATCAGTACGACGGAATACAATCAGGTGCTCACCGCCAAGATTGCCGGGGGTACGCCTCCGGACGTGTTCGGAGTGACGAAGGATACGCTGAAAACCTTCGTGGAGCAGGACCTGCTGCTTGATCTGGAAAAATATCTCGACAAGCTGCCGAATATTAAAGCGGCTTATACGGAAACCGATCTGAATAAAGGTAAATTCGGCGGAAAGCTGGTGGCCTTGGCCAAACGGCCCAGCATCCCGATGGAATCCTACTGGATCCGCGCGGACTGGTTGAAGAATCTCAAGCTGGAACCGCCGAAGACAATTGAGGATTTCAAGAAGGTACTTATCGCTTTCACCAACGACGATCCCGACGGGAATAAGAAGAAGGACACCTATGGGTTGACTGGGGCGGATATTCCGGCATTCTATGGCATCTTCTCGGCATTCGGCGTAGCCCCTCCCGGTCACTGGATGATACAGGACAATAAAGTCGTTTATTCCACAACGGCCCCCGTTACGAAGGATGCGCTCGCCTTCATCGCCGATCTGGTGAAAGCAGGAGCGGTCGATCCGGAAATTGTGACGAACCAGAACCCCCTCGACAAAGCGTTCAAAGGGCAAGCGGGCGTCATCCCCATTAACTGGTCGGGGATCTCGACAGCGGCAGCCGTCAAAACCTATACGGATATCAATCCGAATGCGGAGTGGGTGCAGCTTGACGCATTGACAGGTCCGGGTGGCAAATACTACAGCATTTGGGATGTCGGCAGCAATCCTTCGATGATCGTATTGTCCAAGGCGTTGGAGAAGGAACCGGAGAAGCTGGATAAAGTACTTGAATATCTCAACTACATTACCGATCCGGACAAAGGCCAGATGCTCGTCAACTATGGCATTGAAGGAAAACATTACGAAATGGCAGACGGCAAAGTCAAGGTGCTGCCGGCGATTTCGGAGATGGGCTATGCCTGGCAGGTGCAGCTGACCGGCCGCAATGAGATGGAATATTTGAAAGTGAAATTCGCCGATCAGGAGAAGGAAATTGATTTTGCGCTGAATCTGCCCCGCATTAAGGTGTACAGCTCATTCGTTTCACTGCCCGACCAGGTAATCGCGGATGAACGTTACGAGTATGAGGAACTGATTAAATTTATGTACAGCCGGCGGCCGCTGGCCGAATTCGATCAATATGTCGAGAAGCTTAACTCGACCTTCTACCTGCCGGAACGCACGCAGAAAGCGGAAGCGGAGCTCAAAGCGTTAGGATATATCATATGAGTCCCGGAATTCATACGGGGGCGGATGTTCGCGAAAGGGAAGAGCAGTACGACATTGTTGTATGCGGCGGTGGACTGGCGGGCTTATGCGCCGCCGTCTCCGCGGCACGACATGGAGCGCAGGTATGCCTCGTCCAGGACCGTCCGGTGTTCGGCGGGAACAGTTCATCGGAGATACGCGTACCTCCGCAGGGGGCTGCAAGCTTCCATGCTTATGCGCGGGAGACGGGCATTATCTCTGAGCTGCTGATTGAGGAACGCGCCCGCAACCATGAGGAGCCGACATATGACAACGGTTGGATAAACAGCATCTGGGATATGGTGCAATACGATATGGCAATGGCGACGCCAAACCTGACCTTTCATCTGAATACGGCCCTTACGGGTGTCCGGATGAAGGATGAGCGAACGGTAGAGTCGGTAATTGGGCGTGTGCAGCATGCCGAGACGGAATTGACGCTGCGGGCGGATACGTTTATTGATTGTACCGGTGACGGGATAGTGGCGGCTTTCGCAGGATGCGAGTGGCGTATGGGTACGGAAGGACGCAGCGAATTCGGTGAACCGCATGCCCCGGTGGAGGCCAGTCAAGCGGTTATGGGCAGCTCCATCCATTTCAAAGCAAAGGATATGGGGCGTCCAGTACCATTCACTGCACCTCCCTGGGCCGTTACGTACGACAATCCCGATTTCTTCTACAAGCAGGGCCGGTGGCCTGGCGAGCTGCGGGGCGGGTATTGGTGGATCGAACTATCGGTGCCCTGGCATACCATCTACGATAACGAGCGGCTGCGCCATGAATTGTCCCGGCATGTTTTGGGCATATGGGATTGGATCAAGAACAGGGACCCGGAGCTGAAGGATTACGCGGCCAACTATGCACTAGATTGGATGGGGCAGGTGCCCGGGAAGCGGGAGAGCAGGAGGATCGCCGGTCAGTATCTGATGACCGAACACGACCCTCTGGAGCGCAAGGTGTTTGCCGACGAGATCGCGTACGGGGGATGGTTCGTTGATCTGCATGAACCGGGAGGACTGCTGGCTGCGTTCAGCGAGCGGTCTGCATTCGAAGGGCATTACAGCCCTTACACGGCAAAAAGCTACGTTGGGCCGTATGGTATTCCGCTGCGGATTCTGATCGCCAAAGACAAGAACAACCTGATGATGGCCGGGCGCAATGTCAGCGTGACACACGCTGCGCTGGGGACGACCCGCGTTATGGGAACGACTGCGCTGATGGGGCAGGCGGCGGGCACGGCGGCGGCGGCGGCCGTCCGGGAAGGTGTGCCGATCGGGTCTATTCCAGAGCAGTCTATCCGGAACGTGCAGCAGATGCTGCTTCGGGACGGATGTTTTCTCCCGAATACGATAAATGAAGACCCGGGCGATATGGCCCGTTCGGCCATAGTCCGCGCGAGCAGCGAAGCGCAGCTCTCCGGAGCGGCCCCCGCAGAGGAGCCGTCCGACAAGGATGCGCTTACGCAAAGAAGGGCACAGTGGATTGCTGTCGGAAGCGGCAGGATCGACCGGTTATCCGTGTTTCTTGGGAACGGGACGGATAGCGTTCAATCCGTTGAGGCGCGGCTGTATGCGGTAGACCATATCTGGGATTACCGGACAGAGCCGGGAACGGCCCTGGCAGCGGCAGCACTTTCTGTTGAGGCAGGAGCGGAGCGATGGGTGGAATGGCAGCTTGACCTGGATGTGTCGGCGCTGCAGGGGAAATACATGCGGCTTGATCTGCTGGAACAGCCTCATATTCATTGGCGCAGATCCGATACGATAGAACCCGGTCATGTCAGTGCAAGCGATCAGGGCAATGGTCAGATGAGGCGTTTCGGCACGGGAGTGATGCTAAGCTTCCGGGTAACTCCAAGGCAAGCTTGTTATGGGGCGGGCCAGGTGCTCAGCGGTGTGACCCGTCCCTACCGGTCGGCCAACCTGTGGCGTTCCGACCCATCGGAACCTTTGCCCCAATGGCTGGAGCTCTCATGGGAGCAGCCGGTTGTGATTGGCCGGGTTGAGCTGACCTTCCCGGGCCATCTGCTGCGGGATTATCGTTCCTGTCCGGCGCTTTACCGCGATCCGCAGTGTCCGATGGACGTCATAGTGGAAGCTTATGTTGACGGCGGATGGCTTGTTATCGGAACGATAACCGGCAATTACCAGCGCCAGCGGCATGTCACTGCGGAGCAGCCCGTTACTTCAGACCGGTTGCGGATCACCGTACTTGCCACAAACGGCGATCATTCGGCAGCTATTTATGAAGTCCGGTGTTATTCACCATGAACCAGGAAGATTTCACGAGGAGTGGTTCGGGCTTTAAGAGAAGGAAGGGGATGCCATGAGTTCGCTGCAAGGCAAGGTATTGCTGATAACGGGCGGCCTGGGCACGCTTGGCCGCTCGGCAATCCGGATGTTTCTGGATCGGGGAGCTGTTGTATTCGCATGCGACCGCATCGCACTGGACAACTGTCCGGATATCGGCCTGCTGGCAGATCAATACAGCCGGGACAGGTTCATGTTCATGCAGGCCGATATGTGCAGCGAAGAGCAGGTCATAGCGGTCGCGGCTGCGGTTCATTCCAGATACGGGCGGTTGGACGGAACCTATCATAATGTATATACAAATGTGTGGAAGCCCGCTTTATCGCTGTCTTTGCCGGAATGGGAGGATACGATCCGCGGCACGCTTACCAGCACCTTTCTGTTGTGCAAATACGCGCTGCCTCTGCTTGTTGCGGCAGGCGGGGGTTCCATTGTAAATACCTCATCGGTCTTAGGCCAGGTCGTGCAGAAAGAATGCCTGGCCTACGGGGCCGCCAAGGCGGGAATCAACCAGTTCACCCGCGTTCTGGCAGCCGACTATGCACAATACGGCATCCGCGCCAATGTTCTTGTTCCAGGTGACTTCAAGCCGGATGAAGTGCTGGCCAGGCAGACCGAGCATCCAAGCCGGGCTATTATGGACTGTACCTGGCTGGGACGCAGCGGTAGAGCCGACGAAATTAATGAAGTGGCCGCTTTCCTGCTGTCGGATGCTTCCTCCTATGTAACCGGCTCTACATATTCGGTAGACGGGGGATTCCATATATGAACCAGCAGGGATACACCCGCGAGGAAGCCGGAGAGAACGCCAGGCAGGATAACATGGAGGATATCATGCTAGTGAGGAAGCAGCAGCACAACTCCCAAACGGCGAAAAAAGTGGCGGTCATTGTAACCGAATACCGTTTTAATTCGCATGCGGATATGATCCTGGGACGACTGCTCAGCGACCATTCTTATTTCCCCCGGGTTGAAGTGGTGTCTATTTATACGGACCAGGTGCCAGCTAACGATATGAGCAGGGAGGCAGCGGCGCGTTTGGATATCCCGATTTGCCTGACCATCCGGGATGCGGTAGGAATGCGCCGCTGCGGCGTTCATGTCGACGGCGTTATCATTATCGCAGAGCATGGGGTGTACCCGGATAATGAGAAAGGACAGACTCTGTATCCTCGTCTGAGAATGCTGGAGGAAACGCTGACGGCCCTTGATGAGTTCGGCTTGAATGTCCCCGTTTTCTCGGATAAGCATCTGTCCTGGAACATGGAGGATGCCTTGTGGATGTTCGATCAGTTGAAGAAACGGGATATCCCGTTCATGGGCGGCTCTTCTATTCCTCATGCCGATCCCGTGCCCCATTTCGAACCAGCAAGCCTGCTCAGTGTGAAGGAAATCGTGGTGGTCAGTTTCTCGAACTTAATTGAAGCCTATGGATTTCATGCGCTCGAAGTGCTGCAGTCGCTTGCCGAACGCCGGGCGGGCGGCGAGAGTGGAGTGAATGCAATCGATGTTCTGCAAGGCGCAGAAGTGTGGCGTGCCTTGGACCGCGGGCTGTGGCCGGAGGATCTGCTGCTGAAAGCCTTGACCGCTTATCCCGGACTTATAGGCGGGCATCCGCGAGAGGCTGAACCGTCGCCGATCCTGTTCATAATCGAGTATAAGGACGGGCTGCGAGGGTTTGTGATCCAGTTTCAGAGCCTCGTTGAACAGTGGGGGTTCGCTTTCCGGTTCGGGGACAATCAGATGATCGCAGCGCGCTGTGACAGCGATAATGAACGGCCTTTCGGACATTTTGAACGGTTGACCCGCTTGATTGAGGATTTTATCATTACCCGGACACCGCCGTTCCCGCCGGAACGGACCTTGCTGACTACGGGGATGATCCACTTTATCATCGAGTCCTTGCACCGCGGCGGCGGGAAGATAGAGACACCGGAGCTTGCCATTGATTATGAATAGAACAGGACGGATGGACCCAAAAGCGAAATCTTTGGAGGCAAGGAAATGAATAATCGTGAACTGTTGAAGGGTATACCAGCTGAGCACACCCGATTCATCAAGCTGGCAAACGACAAAGGCCATAACTCCGTATGGGATTTCGTACGGGCGCCGGACGGGCGTTTCTATCTCAGTATTTGCGGTGAAGATGAACAGCCGTTGTCGGCGCTGTTGTATGAATATTACCCCAAGACGGGCGGCACCAGATTGATTTTTGACCTGGAAAAGGTATGGATCGTCTCTCCGGCGGAGATGCCGCCCAGTAAAATCCATACGAGCATTGACTTTTTGCCGGATGGCAAGCTGATTATGACCACCCACAACACGGCTCCGGCGCCGGGCCATAAGCGATGGCTGTATGAGCAGCATTACGAGCATCCGTGGGAAGGATTTCCAGGTTCGATCGTAATCATTGCCGATCCCGATACTAATGATGTGAATATAAGAGGAATTCCTGTTCCAAGGGAAAGCCTCTATGGAGGCGTGCTCGGAGATAACCCGGATTATTATTATTTTCTGGGCTATATGAGGGGCCACTTCTACCGGCTGGATCTGCGTACGAACGAAGTGAAGGATTACGGGAAAGTATCGGAGTTCTCCAGCTGCCGGCTCATCAAGGATGATGCTGGAAGGATATACGGCGGATCGTATACGGGCAGCCTTTGGAGACTGGACCCGGTTAAGGATGAGATTGAGGACTTGAAGATCTATTTCGAGTCGCCGCATGGGACAAAATACCGGAGGCAGTTCATATACGGACTGAAGTCCCCGCGGGGGACGCTGTTCCTGACCGACAATGTGGATGGCGAGCTGATTGAGCTTCATCCGGAGACACTGGAAGTTATCCGGCACGGTTACATCCATCTCCGACCGGAGCAGCCCAGGAACCCTGTTGTCGGATACGCGGTGGGAGGCTTCGCTGCGGACGATAATTTTGTTCTTTACTATGGCTTGGAAACCTTCCACGGCAATGATATTATGCGGCTGGCCAGATGGGATATTCTCGGCGGAGGGGAGCCTGAAAATCTGGGGCTGATCGCTCCTGACGGAAAGCAATCGCATTATGTATGCGAGATGTTGTTTGACGATGATGGCTGGCTTCATATTGTGGATGTGTGCGGGGAATATTCGCCTTATATTCTGGCTGTGGATGTCGGCAAGCTTGCGCAAATTCAGGAGTCCGGGAGTGAATGGGAGCTGCAGCCGGAGAATCCCGCAGCTCTGGACTCGAAGCCCGATCCTGCAGTCGAGCCAAATATGCATATGAATGAGAATAGTCAATATTTTATGCATATGGAAGCCGGGAAGATCCGCACGCTACCGCTGCATCGGCATATCGGATGGAAGAATTCCTCTGTGAAGCATATGAGTTTGTCGGAAGGAACCATTCAATGTATAAGCGGAACAGATGCAGTCTATCTGCTCGCAGGCGATGATTTCAGCGATCATTGGGATCAGCCGGTTGTGTTATACGGCCAAGGCTGTCCCCGATCCTGCATCCAGCTGCATCCAGGCGGGACTGCGATTCTGACATCGGACAACAGCCTGCTTGTGGCGGACCTGAACCATGCTTCGATTGATAAGATCATCCGGCTGCCGATGGAGCAAACCTGGGACCGGATTGTGTGCCGGCAGGATGAAGCCGCGCTTGTAATCAGCGATGCGGATGGCAGGCTTGCAGTCATTCGCATCGCTGACGGAAGCGTCAGCTTGCTGCAAGGGGTCCGCCTCGCGGCAACAGATGCGCATGTTATTCCTCTGGACGAGGCGCTTCTATTATTGTCGGGAGAGAATGACCGGCTGATCGTTTACGATACTGCGCATATGAAATCAGATCCATTAGAGATTGCCGCTCCGTCCATCAGAGGCAGAGCTTTTCAGGCGGTCGTGACGGGCGGCATCGTTATGGGAGACGGTTCCGTGGCAGCAGGTACGCGTGACGGTTTATTCTTCCTGATCTCTGCAGATCTGTCAAGCACGACCAGCTTCGGACGCTTGTATTCCGCTGGCGGACTGCGCGATTTCATTTCGTTCAGGAATGATATCGTAGGAATATACGGGGATGAGCGGGATGCGGGGCATGTGTTTTATTTTTCACCGCAACGGGGATTTGTTGATTTGGGCCGCCCAAGAGTCATCAAGGACAACAGCCGGCTCGTTCATATCGATTCCGAATGGGCGAGTATCCATCATATTGCGTGTCTGGCTTATTCTACGGAAAACGATCTGCTTTGTGTCGCTTCCGCGGAGCGTTATGGCTGCGTGATCCGTTACAGGAACGTTGTGACCGACTGGAGCTAAGCGGCGGAATGTTCAATATTTGAGCTTAAGTGTTTCAATAATAATTGGTATTCGTATGTAGAGAACGTAGCCCGGACCATAATCCGGGAGCGTTCTTTTTTTATGAGTTGTTATCGTTAAGAGATTCGATATTGAACAAATTAACGTCCATCGCTTCAAAAAAACTATTCATGATGAAGAGACCTGAATGTAGTATAATGTGAAATAATTCTTCAGTGAAGCTTATTAAGATGAATATCCAAAATTGGCTGTCCCTACTGCTGTATCCTCCGGAAGAACGTCCGGATATCTGCAATCATTAAATCCGGCGCATCAATGGCTGCAAAATGAGTACCTCTCTCAAATTCATTCCAGTGTACAATGTTGTTGTTCTGCTCGGCATAGTGGCGGATCGCTACATCGGACCGCTGGAATACGGCTACGCCAACAGGGGTTGGGGATGGCGCTTTGGGAGACCAGGCAGAAGGATCATGTGCTCCTTCATAATACATCCGGGCGGAGGAATTTGCGGTTCCGGTGATCCAGTACAACATAAGATTGGTTAAGAAACGGTCCCGGTCCACAGCCTCCACAGCGTCTCCGAAACCATAGAACATTTCGCATGTCCAGGCGAGCAATCCGACCGGGGAATCATGAAGTCCGTAGGCCAGCGTCTGAGGTCTTGTCGATTGAATATGATTGAAACCGAATCTTTCTTGCATAAAATGTCCCAATCGGGCGAGCCGGACCTTCTCCGCCTCCGTTAATTTTGCGAACACCTCATCTTCCACCCGGCCAAAAGGAACGAAGCCCATCGTTGCTGCGTTGACATGCACGCCCACCACACGGGGTGCCGCGATGCGGCCGAGCTCAGGTGCGATCATTGCGCCCATATCGCCGCCTTGCACGCCATAACGTTCATAGCCTAACAGGGTCATCAGTTCTGCTAAAGCTTTGGCCGCACGGGCGGAAGTCCATCCCACCTCTGTCGTCGGACCGGATAAGCCAAAGCCGGGAATGGACGGAATGACTAAATGAAAGGAGTCTGCCGCATCGCCGCCGTAAGAGGTTGGATCCGTAAGCGGTCCGATAAGATCGAGAAACTCTACAGGTGATCCAGGCCACCCGTGAATGAGCATCAGCGGCATGGCATCCGGTTCAGGGGATTGTATATGGAAGAAGTGAATATTGGTTCCATCAATGGTAGTCGTACATTGAGGGAGTTCGTTCAGGCGTTCTTCCTGCTTGCGCCAATCAAACGACGTTCTCCAGTATTCAGCCATTTCCTTCACAAAACTCAGAGGCGCGCCATAATTCCACCCGGATCCCGGAATTTCGTCAGGCCATCTTGTCATCATTAAACGCTTGTTCAGGTCGTCCAGATGGGCTTGCGGCGTGTTGATCCGAAACGTTTGGATTGTGTTTGGGCTGGTTGTGATCGTATGATTTGCGTTCATGCTTTATTTCCTCCTCAAATGTGGTTAACTTATATCCTTATTATAGGACCCCGTCCCTGACAGCTATTTGTCAGGGAGATTTAAGGAATTAGAATAACGATTATTTTCTAAACCAGGAGTATTATGAGGGATCAAGGAAGGAGAGACGAACCTTGAAGGTACAGCGGTTACTTGGCATTACTATGATTCTATTATCCCAGCGTCGTGTTAACGCCCAAGCATTGGCGGATAAATTTGAGGTATCCATCCGGACGATTTACCGCGATCTGGATACTATCAATACAGCCGGCATTCCTATTGTTTCCTATACCGGCAACGACGGCGGCTATGAAATTATGGAGCAGTTCCGCATCGACCGGCAAATTGTCACGCTGGACGATTTGCAATCGATTTTGACTGCGCTTAAAGGTGTACAGGCATCACTGGATGATCAGGAGATGGATGGCTTGTTGACCAAAATCCGGGCCTTGGTGGCCAGATCCGAGCAAAAGCAGCTGGATGAGGCCGGTGAAACGCTGATTTTCGATTTGAACCTGTGGCATGGAGGCGGACTTAAGGACAAGTCCATTCTGGCTCTGCTTCGTCAAGCATCCAGGAACCGGTCTGTCGTATCCTTTCAATATACAAATAGGGAAGGGATCGGCGAACAGCGGGAGACCGAGCCGATCGGGCTGGCCTGGAAAGGATATGCCTGGTACTTGTACGCATACTGCAGGCTTCGCAGCGATTACCGGACATTCCGCCTCTCCAGGATAAGCGGCTTGCGTATTCATTTGGAGCATTTCGCTAATCGCGGTGTTCGCATGGAAGAACTGGACGCCCGCTGGGGAAATAAGGAGACGGGAGCTATTGTTCAGCTCGTGCTGCTTTTTCGCTCACGGTTAAGAGTACGGGTGGAGGAAACCTTTGCCCCGGAGAATATCGAGATTCAGGAGGACGGGTCTTTGCTGGTCAGAACCAGCTATCAGGACAATCATTGGATGTATGACAGCCTGCTCGGCTACGGGCCGGATGTTCGTGTACTTGAGCCCGCAGTTGTGGCGGACAAGATCCGAAGCCTGGCGGAAAAGATAGCTGCCAACTATATAGAGACAGTAAATACATCCGTTAAATGAGGCAAGTTAGATGAATCGGGAAAGATGGAGAGCACACCAAAGAAAATCGAAGTGTATATCATTGCACGGGATACTGCGAAACTCGGATATGTTTTCGAGCCGGCCGTTTCATGGGTCGATCGAACGTATACGAAACGCGAAATTTACAATGGAAAGGAGCGATTGAGTAAGAGGACCACATTTCAGGGGTGGAAGTGTCCTTGCTGCGGCGGCCAGCTCATGAAAGAAGAAGAAGGCAGCATCGTGCCGATGGAGCATGGGGATTACTTTAACAAACACGGCAAACCCACGCGCCGAAAAAACAATCTTTTCTGCAAAAGCCTTGTTCGTCTCTACAAAAACAGCGATCCGGAGAAAGATGAGTACCAGGAATGCAGGACTCCCTTGTGGCAGGCCAAGAACAAAAACAAACGCAGCTTCTCTGGCGAATCCCAGTCATCCGGAGGTGCATCACCTCGTAAAGTATCGCCTGCGGACCTGTTTAAACGTTATTTCAAAAACAAGTTCGACCTCGGAACCGGTTGGCCAGTGTAGTGCTACCAAGCGGAAGTGTAACTTACCGATACAACGGGGATGGACTGCTATGGGAGCGAACAGAGAGCGGGCAGACAACCCGATATTATGGGGACGGGGATCAGGTAGTGGCCGAAGCAACTGTCTCCGGGGGAGTGGCAACGTTGAAAGCCCGTTACATTCGCGGCCAGGGCCTGATCGCTCGCGAAGATGATAGGAACAAGGCTTATTATGTGCAGAACGGTCATGGCGATGTCGTCAACCTGGTCGGTCTAACTGGGATGGTCATAGGGATTAGTTACAGTTATGATATTTTTGGTAATATAGCTGAGCAGAAGGAAACGGTTGCGCAGCCCTTCAAATATTCCGGCGAGATGCAGGATGCCTCAACAGGACTCCAATATTTGCGAGCGAGATGGTATGATCCCAGTATCGGGCGGTTTATAGGGGAGGATACCTATAAAGGGGAGATTAATAATCCTTTGACGTTGAATCTTTATACGTATGTCGGGAACAACCCGTTGATTAGAACCGACCCAACGGGGAACAAATGGTATTACTTGTGGGTTGATGATGCAGCTGAAAATATTGGAATGCAGCTGAAAGCAGAGCAAGTGCCATGGAAAGTAACCCTAACTGGTATACTATTGGTAACTGGGCGACACTAGGCACTTTTGATACGGTAAAGGGAACCTTTGCACCTGAAAAACCTTTATCGTTACAACATTGGATTGATTCTGGAGGAACAGTATTGATAGTAACTGGACCTCTTACATCGACACCAACAAAAGTTACGACAACTGTTGCAAAAAGTGCGGTTGATACTACTAGAGTAGGACAATGGATGTCTAAGTCAGAATATAACAGCTTTCTAAAAACAGGAGAAATACCGAGAACAAACGTTCTAACAAAGGGCAAGGGAGGTTACGAGAAACAAGCGGATAAAGGAGACTACTATGTAGAATTCGATATTAATCCATCATTATTGATGACAAAGGATGCGGACTTAGGTTGGTCATTAGTAAAATCTAAGAACCAAACACATTTAAAGTTAGCAGAAAAAAAGGGAATAACCCTCCCAGCCCCAATTGGTACAAATATTAAACATGTGGATACAAAAAGGCGAAGGTGAAGAATGATGGACAGTAAAATATTTGAAATTATTAAGGATGTTGTTAACAGCTATTTACTTGAGTTGGATCAAGTTGTTGTTATTGAAAGTGAAGTAATTTACGGCAACAATAAGATTGAATATGCCTTGTCTTCTGATGAATACATGGCGTCAATTTCAATACTACAGAATCTTACTTATGATTTTTTCGTTTTAGATATCGAAAGTGAAACGGCGATTGTGAGTAAAACTGAGCAATTTAAGGAAATCGATGAGCTGTTTTGTGACCTTAAAGTAGATATTGCAAGTTTTGCAAATTTCAAAAAATAATAGCAACTTGTTTCCTAAGCCACATGCGAGTGTAACAACTCCATGTGGCTTCTTTTTATCGAGGCGATTGAAACGGTAGTTAGCTTATTTTATATTCAGAAAGTATTACGTTGGCACCCAGAACGTCCATATTGACCCGGATTCCTCTCCATGACAACGGATATATAAATATATGGAGAGACATAAGAACGACTTAGATTGCATCATGGAAGCTCAAAAACTAATGAACTCTACGGCACATAGTCGTAGGAGTTTTTTCTTTCTTATATTTCTTATTCAGTTAACAAAATCCAGACAATGTATCGCCGCTTATGATTAATCAATGCACGTCTTGCGGCAAAAAGTGGTGCTTCCATTTTGATGGATATGGAACCAACAAATGTCCAAGCTGTGGAAACGGCGCTTCAATGCCTGTAATCATTCAAGATTAATCGGTTTGACTGTAAAAAGTGATTTAATAATGAACCATTTTCATCTGCATGAGATAAAATGGCTCTCGAATCACGAGCTTCATGCAGCGATGTTTTTCATAATAAGTAGAGCAAAACAAGTAGACCGTTTCTTCTTTGAAGAGGCGGTTTTTTTTTTGAATTTTTTTGAAAGCATTATATATCATGTTGTTGTGTACCGAATGATTGTAAGAAATGATATTCCCTCTTCTGAAGATGAAAATCAACAGCGATGAATTTGAGATTGAAGATTCCCAAGCACAACGTAATGGAATGTACTACATTTATTTATACGAAAATAGTGGTGAATATGGACCACCAGTCCAATTGGATGAAATCCAGGATATTTTCAATTTCTGCGAAATGAATAAAATGAGCCATAAAGAAATTCGGGTTGTTGACCCTATTGAAGATACCCTTGTCATCCAAGTGATAAGTGGAAAATATGTGTTTCCCCCTCAATTGCTCAGATTCAATAACTAATACCAAAAAATCGTATGATTAATAAGGAATGGGGGGACGAGCTCAGATGAAGGCGCATGGCATCGATACCAGCGTACTGATTGCAGCAAACGATATCGCCAAACGAGCGATCGACGCCGGCCACGGTACGGACGGGTATGCCTCTCTAACTGAAGTTATTCGAAAGTAACAGGGTTAAGCCCAAGGCAAAAAGCGGAAAAGCCCGATCCAAAGATGGAACGGGCTTTTCCGCTAGAATGTTGATTTGCTTGTTGGCCCGGCAGAACCGCTTACCGTACTCATTAGCGATTGCCGGACTCTCATCTGTTTAATGCGTTGGTCCAACCGATGCTGAACGGAAGTCAGCGTTTGAATTTGTTGGATTATTTCTTTGCGTTTTTCCTCATAGGTTTCGAGCATTTCCTCACAGTAACCATCGCTATCGGCATATGAGTCGTACTCATCATGGCACTTCAAGATTTCAAGAATTTCGTTTGTCGACATCCCAAGCTCCAAATAAATCTGGATTGTGTTGATTCGCTAGATGTCGGCCTCGTCGAATTCTCGATAATCATTATCTAATCGCCTTGCAGCGAGCAGATTTTTCTTTTCGTAATATCTGATCGATCGGGCGCTGGCACCGGTTGCTTTCAAAAGTTGGCTTATTTTCATCGGATTACTCCTTTCATAGATGTGTTACACAAATCCCATTATATTGGTATCATCCCCTTTCTTAAACGCTGGCAAGACATTTTTATGCAATTGAAAGGTTGTCCCTTGATTTCATTCTCCTTTTTGTTATCAATCATTGAGCAAACGGGTACGTTAGTTGAACTTCGCTTGTTATTACAAAAACCGGATTCCCTTGCAGAGTAAAGGGTCCGGTTTTTTCATGCAATGTATGCTTAGCGTACGATTTTTTCCGTTTCGTGAGGTGACCCTTTGTAGATGAGAGTAATCCCTTCGATGATCCAGTCTTCATCCACATAACGCGTCCAATATCGGCAGGCTTGAACTTCTTTGGCGAGCCGCTTCGTCCATTTGAGCTTGCCGCCGATTCACTTGTTTTCCCTAGAGGCTATAGAATTCTTCGCCACCAAAGCCTTTATCGAACCGGGCAAACTTCACCTTGCGCTCGCCGAGAAGCTTGAAGGTTTGCTGCACGAAGTCAGCGGCGTCCGTAGAAAAATGCGTGTTGCCCGGCCGGAGGACCGCATTCAAATTCAGGCGGATTTGGCCTTCAAAGGCCAGAAGTGGATGATAGCTTTTACGTCCGGGCTTGTGCGGATTGGTGCCCTTGGTTGCGCCAGCCTGATCGCCATAAACGGTCTCCACGGTGGAACCAGATCAAGAATGAGATCAGAGGGCAAACAAGGGCGAATGATCTCTAGATTGAGGTCCCGTAGTTCGATCGAAAGAGTAGGACACAACCGCCCCAGTCTTATCAGTTCCTTGTACAACAGACTGCGATGCGGACAGCGGCCTCCCAGGAAGCGACGGAGTAACGCGTCATGTTGCAGGTTACGAAAATGGAAAATCCGCTCGCAGCCGAGCATCCAGCCGACGATGAAGTAGAGTAATATACTATGAACAGGGAAAACCGAGTTGTGCGCTTTGCCGCCGGAGAGGCTGCGCATCGCTTGGGCAAGCTTGATTTTTTCGAGAAAGGCCAGAAAGATTTTGATGCCTCCGAAGCTCGTAGCGTTTTTCAAAGAAAATTCGGACTTGATTTTGCTGATGGATGTGGTAGACTTCACCTAAAAGTGCTCCTCTCTTTGGGTGATGTTGTTCGGGCAAACACCATTCTACCAAAGATTTGGAGCCCTTTTCACGTTTTCATAGAGTTGTACTTTCGAAATTCAGGTTAATGGTTCTTCGAATGGAGAAGTACCTCGACAAGGCGAGTAAAACCATCGGTACCTTGGCCATCATCGATTGCCTTTTGAGCAATAGCCCGTGTCGAACTTAATACACTTACATCGATTCCATTAGATTGGGCAGTATGGATAATGTGGTCTATCCCTACTTTTGCAGAGATAATGTTGGATTCATCGCCAGGATAATGTCCAGTATCAACCTCATCTGCAATCAGAGACATAATTTCCGGTACACCTGGAAATATATTCACCATACGTTGAGCATAGCCTACTATATCCTTTGCTGCTATGTTTTCCGTTTTAGCAACAGCAAGTGCGTGAATATATCCGATCATAGATGTCCAGAACAAGTCAAGCAGAGAAACATCATATGCGGCAGCTCTTCCAGGATCAGAACCAAGGTAATCAGCAGTTCCTCCCAAACTAGCTAGTGTTGTATGATAGGTCTTGAAAGCTTCTTCTGTTCCGCTGTATAAAATAAGTGCAGAAGGATTGCCTAGGCTTGGAATCATAATCGCCCCATCAAGATAGTCGATCCCGTGTTCAGAGGCCCAAATGGCGGTCTCACGTGCTCGTTTTGGTGAATCAGCTGTAAGATTCACAAGTGTCCGTCCATTTAAATCATCTTCTACTGGTTTGAGGATTGCATGCACAGCATCATAATCCAATACACAAATGACTATAAGTGGACTAGCCTGAACTGCATCAGTGATGCTACCTGCCAGTACCGCACCTTGTTTAACAAGATTCTTTGCTTTCTCCGCTGTACGATTCCATACAGTCGTAGGATGACCATTTTTTAAAAATGTTCTAGCTATTGATTGTCCCATTGGACCTAATCCTAGAACGGTTACAGAGGTGCGTTCTTTATCACGTTCACTAATACCTTCTGCTTGGTTTATTTTTATGTTTTTCATGACAATCATCCCTCCAAAAAATGTTTACAAATGAATTGTAAACTATGACACTAGTGTCAATGTCAAAAACATATTTATGATGTAAAAATGATCTAGGCCACTATTTTCCTCCTTTCTAGAGTGTTGAGCAAAAACACCATAAACTGATCCAACTTCAGATGTCATTCTGCCAAACTAAGGCATTGACCAATGTGTTTAGATGCTATACACTCAGTTCATGAAAACTGAAAATAAAACATCAGAACGACAGATCGGTGATATTCTCTTAGACATCATCACCACATTTTCTCAATCTATTCGCAAAAATACAGATTATGGGATTGATACACCTTTATATCACTCAGAAATACGTACACTTAGTGAAATAAAGGAACATGAGGGTATTCATATATCGGCACTGAACAAACGGGCTGCATTCCGCTTTGCCAAGGGCACGACAATTGCAAGTCGGTTTGCTTCGGGGATACGCCGATGTGACAAGTGCTGTCCCATCGCCTGCGACGGTCATCGCAGAAAAATCCCCGATCAAGCCAAGCCGAGCAGATACAGTAAGAATCTGCTCTTGGAAGAAGGTAAACAGACGATCAGCCGGCAATGCCGATTCCAGATACAAATAACGCAGCATCCACTCCACGAGACGCTTGACTCGTCCAGGAGGGGAATTTCTTATTCTACTTTTTAGAGGCGTTGGGCAAAAACACCCATATCGACTTTTTTGCTTGACATCAAATGTAAATAGAACTAAATTGGTTTTATTTAAGGGGGAGATAGTTGATGACCGTGGTGAGTCGGTATACGATTGCTCTTCACAGTTTAACGTTTATTGCTTTGATGACAAAAGAGAGAGATGAATTTGTGATATCGGATCGAATTGCTATCAGTGTCAATACTAGCCCAGTCTTTATCCGGCGTATTTTAAGAATGCTTGCGAAAGCCAATCTGGTCATCGTCCAGCAGGGGGGGAAAGGTGCAGGGTGGAAACTTGCAAAGGATCCAGAGGAGATCACGCTGTTAGATGTATACGAAGCAATTGTGGAAAAACCACTGTTTGAGCTACATCATAGTCCACCGAACCCTAATTGCCAAATTGGAAAAAGTATACAACCTGCACTAAATCATATTTATAGCAACACTGAAAGTACCATGAAACAACAATTGAGACGAACAACGGTTTCTGATTTGTTGGATGAGACGATCTCTAAATAACAATGCTCTTTTTTTTTATACACAAATAGAACCGAATCAGTTCTCTTTATAAGAAAGCGATATTTTTTTTGCTTTCAAATGAAACTAATTAAGTTGCATTTAGATCAATAAAAGGGAGTTGTATTTATGAATTATCGTATTTTTTTATTGGCGATTGGTACATTTGCCATCGGTATGGAAGGTTTTATGATCGCAGGCTTGCTTCCAGCGATGGCTAAGGATTTCAATATTTCTTTATCTGTTGCAGGACAACTTGTGACCGTTTTTGCAATTGCTTATGCGATTGGTTCACCTGTTTTAACAACAATGACAGCATCAATAGAAAGAAGAAAATTACTTTTTTGGTCTTTATTCTTATTTGCTATCGGAAACATTTTATGTGGGGTTGTCTCGAATTATTGGATTCAAATGGTATTTCGGGTTATAACTGCTTTGGCTGCAGGAATATTTGCTCCTGCAGCCACCAACATAGCAGCAAAATTGGTAAAACCTGAGATGCGTGGTCGAGCGTTATCTATTGTAATTGGCGGACTTACCATCGCTCTTGTTCTTGGAGTTCCAGTTGGGGTGTGGATTGCTTCACTTTCTAGTTGGAGATGGACATTTTGGATTGTAGGGATTGTATCTTTAGTAGCAGCTATCTTAATTCGTCTTTATTTCCCAACGGTTACTGTCACGGAACGGGCTGTATCCGTAAAGGAACGTCTCTTATTCTTGAAGCATCCTTCCATATTGTCTTCTCTACTGGTTACTTTAACATGGTCCATTGGTATTTATATTGTCTATACGTATGTCACTGATATTTTTGGAAAGGTTGGAGCAACTGAACAGACCATCACCTTGGTGCTCTTTATCTCTGGAATTGCTAGCTTTCTGGGAGTAACTTGGGGGGGTTACTCATCTGATCGTTTTGGTCCAATACGAACAATTCCGTTTTCCCTTTCGTTGCTATTTGTTGCAGTTACAACCCTATCCTTTATCCAAGGGATTGGTCTTGGGATTTTAGCCATGGCGTTGTGGGGGTTCAGTGGTTTTACATTTAATCCTGCACAACAACACAGATTGATTGAAATATCTAGAGAAGACTCTGATGTAGTTCTTTCTTTGCATAGTTCATTTATTTACTTGGGAAGTGGATTGGGATCACTGTTCGGCGGAATAGTATTGAACTTTGGATCAGTGACCAGCCTTGGGTTTATAGGTGGAGGATTTGTGGTGATTGCACTCCTCTTCTTTTGGTTGAGTGTTCACTTAGTTAAACAAACACCTGAATCATCCCATTTACGTAAACAGTGAAATTGCAGGAGTATCCTCATGTCGATTCAAGTTAAGAAAAAAGATTCCCCCAAGTTGGGGTCACCGTACATACCCATCGAAGTGGAATGTCCCTTTGAATGGCTTTCCGCGCTCTAAAAAGGCTTGTCCATGGCTTTCTTCTTTAGAAATATCTAGACCGATAACTGGATTCATATCATCTCTCCCTGTAAGTTTAGATTTACCTGTAGCCCCTAAGGATCTTATTGTCGCTCCATAGCATCGCTTGTTATACGGGATCATGCGTCCCAACCAGCCTCAATCATGGTCATGACAAGTAGGGGGGAACATTATAGCGCTCGGGATCGGGTCCCACGGGCAGTTATGTTCGACCAGGCTACCTTAATCCTCTTTGCAAATGAAAAAAGGATCAACCAGAAAGAACTGGTTGATCTCATAATACGAACGGGCAGTTTAGCGCAGGAAAATTTACATAAAGAGGATATTACTCACTTGTATATTAAGGGAAGAAGCTATTATAAGTTGGTTTTTCCCGCTGCTGCTCGTTGATGTTGTCACCGCTCAAATAGCTCGATTTAGAATTAAACTGTGGAGAAACAGAAAAAACGTCGATTTTTCACAATACTCCTGATGTTGTTCTATGTTAGATGTCATCGCTTGATCAGAAGACTATGCCAGTCACTGTCCCACGTGATGGAATCTGGCTCCGCCTTGCCCTCACATTGGAGGGAACGGTACGCCGCAGTTCTTATGCCAGGCAAATCCTTTGCTCGCAGCAATTTAACGTCGCGCGAACGTGCTGGACTCTTGCCGATTTGAATTTTCTGCGATTTGTACTACAGCTGATTTACAATACACAAGGTCAAATCCGTATGAGTGCACTTGCCACAGAGTGCATTCTCTCATTGCGTCAATTTGAACGACGATTTAAGCAGCGCATAGGCGTGTCGCCCAAGGTGTTCGCACGTTTCCTTCGTTTCGAGGCATTGCTTACCTCATTGTTACAAGAGCCAGCGACTTCTCTCGCTGAGGTCTCTTCCCATCTTGGCTATCCTGATCAAGCCCATGTCATCCATGAATTCAAGACATGGGCGGGATGCACGCCAGCGGCATTTCTCGTACGAGCCAAACAGCGGGAGATACGAGGGCCTATCGTTCCCGACCCTCGATATGTATTTGTGCCCTTATATATTATCTAAAAAAGAAGAGGAGCAGAAAAAGTAGGTCTCACACAGAGCAATCAATTCAACTTCCCTGGAATGGTATTCACCACATTGCCTTGAATACAGCGGATCTGGATGCGACTATTGGCTTCTACCGGGACGTGGCAGGCATTGTCTCATTTTCTTCAAACCAAAAGACGGCAACGAATGCGGCTTCCATTTCTTTGAACGCCCGATAGAAAAAACAACGCTCGGCGCTTCAGACACTCACCCACAGAGTTTCGTCCCTCATGTTGCCCTGCGGCTTCCAGATGAAACTACCGCACACGCCTTACGTGAGCGTTTGAGCAATGCTCATGTCTCCATTACAGATATTCCTGAGCTTGGATCATTTGTGTTTTTTGACAACAATCATTTGTGCTTAGAAGTCCTCTGGCCCAAGGGTGAAAGTGTCTCTTAGTGAAGAGGCTTTGGTAGTTTTGCGATCGTACCGATGGCATACATAGCGAAAAGGGGCAGCGCCGGTAGACAGAAATGGCACAAAAGCGTGGGGGCAGCGACGTACGGGATACGATAACATAATTACGACAGGTTGGTGCACCACTAGGTGTCCTGATAAGCTAACAGAGAACGTTCAATAAAGCAGCAGCAGTCTAGGACTTTATTTTCTCAGTCCATGGCTGCTGCTGTTTCGTTTTTGGGGTTAGTCTAATACTTTATTTTCTCAGAACATTTGGAGCAAGCAGGCGATTCAAGAGTTAGTCAAGGAGCATAAATTCCAGTATTGCGGCATGCTACCCGAAAACCGATATTCAAAAGTGCATCGTCCACCAGATTCGGAACTCGGTCCGTTACGTGTCATACAAGGACCTAAAGCGAGTCACGGTGGATCTGAAGCCCATATACAAAGCTGCTACGGAAGAGGCGGCCTTGCTGGAGCTGGATCGATTTGAGGAGATGTGGGGCCAGAAGTATCCCTTGATCGTGAAGTCCTGGCGTCAGAACTGGGACGAGCTGTCCACGTTCTTCATGTATCCGCCGGAACTGCGCAAGATGATCTACACCACCAATATGATCGAGGGCTACCACCGCCAGCTGCGCAAGGTGACCAAAGGCAAAAGCATTTTCCCGACCGATGATGCACTGTTGAAAATGCTGTATCTAGCCGCCATGGATGTGGTGCGCAAATGGACGGGACGCGTGCAGAACTGGGGACAGATCCTGCTGCAATTAACCGTATGTTATCCAGACCGCATACATGTACGCTAAAGTGGCTTGAGGTGGAGGGGGCGGGTCTGGTAGGCTGATGCCCGGCGCGACAGTTACTAGATTCTGGTTTCAAAGATTACAAAAAGTATAAAGACAAATTAATCAAATAGTATCGATTTATCCCTTTACCTTTTTTAATTTATTCCACTCCATTTTCTAGAATTGTGAAAGTCCTCTTACTACAATTAATTTCTGCCATTGCGCCATATGGTAAAATAAACTTCGGTTCAGTATGACCAAAATTCAGGTTATAAAGAATAGGCAAATCCTCCAAATCAAATTCCTTCATGACTTTTTGAATTTCTTCTTTATACTCTTCGTAATACTTCTCATCTTGTGGTTTACCAAAAATGATTCCATTTGCTTTTTGTAGAATGCCTTGTGCAGCATAATTTCGTAACCAATACTTGATAAGGTCTGGTTCTGGCATTTCTTCAGATGTTTCAAAGAAAAGAATGCTATTCTCCCAATATTTTTTCTCAGGCCAAAGGTCCGTTCCTTTTACGAACTCCAGTATTTCAATACAACCTCCAATCAAACGTCCTTGTACGATATCTGAGCCTTGAAGTAGTTCATATTCAGTATTCTGTTGCATAGTACGCCGTTGATTCTTGTTAGATTCTATCCATTCTAAACGCTCACTCGTCCATTCTTTAGCAGGTTGAATTTCACCAATAATCTCATTTGAAAAGACCGTTCGATTCACCATTTCAATCGTATATGGATCCATCCCAATGTTTTCAGCAAAATCTGTTAAAATTGCCGGACCGTAAAAAGAAGAAATTCCTGCTTTATGACAAAATAAATGTGAAACAGTCACATCAGAGTAACCCATAAAAATTTTGGGGTTTTCACGTATAACATCAAAATCAATATAAGGAAGAAGGCGAATACTATCTTCTCCACCAATATTTGCAAAGATTCCTTTAATAGTTTTATCTTTAAATGCCGTCATCAAATCTTCCGCACGAGCTTGTGGGTTCTCATAAATATAATCTGACCCTTTCAAACTATTCGGCATCGATACAACCACAAGACCAAAAACTTCTTCTAATCTCTTTATTCCTTGTTCATAACGCCATCTAATTCCAGGATCACCTGCCCCTCCCCAAGAAGGACTTACTGTTGCAACACAATCTCCCGGATGCAATTTTTTTGGCTTAATTAACACATTAACTCCCACCCTTATATAAGCTCACGATTAACTTCGACTATACGACCCGTATAGTTGAAAAACATAACACATGATTTTAATTTCTACATGAATTTCGCTTCATATACTAGTAAAATTGAAGAATGATTAAAAATACTTTAGTTGTAGATATCTTTTCCCGATACATACTTATCTAATGCAGTAATAATTGTTTCTAATCGGTGTTTTTTTAACAATAAAGTTTGGATATGTTTTTTTAAAAATAGTTGTTGTTCTTCTTTCGTAAGATTCAAAATACCCTTAATTTCCTTGAGAAGGAAGTTCATCTCTTTTAAAAACAAAATCATTTGTAATTTTGCTAAACTATTTCTATCGTAGAGTCGATAACCATTTTCCGTAAGGTAAGTTTTGCTAATTCATCACCGTAAAGATACGGCCCCAAATTCTCAAAGCCACTTAGTTGTGATTTTTCCTTGAGCACAGGTTTAATAGGCTTATTCAGCGTTTCCATATCTGTTTTCGATACCCAATGTCCGAGCAGCTCCTCCCCAAAAATAGAAGTAGCAAAGTTTTCGAAACCCTTCACTAACAATTAATTCACCTAATGTAACGGCGAAATGATCCCATTGAATAAATTGATAGCGCACATTATGATTACACTCATGAGCTAAAGCTGCGAAGGTTCACGCCATGCTCTGTAAATAAGGAAAAGCTTTTCTTAACGGGCCTAGAGAGAGGGTAAACCAGCAACCATGTTACAAAGTGCACTTCGCCCAAGAAAATGAAATTTATCGGCAGGTCTACTGGGGAATCCTAACTATCCTTTTTCCTTCGTTGTTCTGCCAGCTTTTCTATCATATTTATCGCCTGATCTTCTTGCATCGTATTCTTAATATAGTTTTCTATAAATTCTTCTGCCTCTGGATCACCGCTTTTAAGGATTGCTTTTGATGCTTCCTCTAAATCATAAGAAGTATATTTTAATTCGAATCCATTTTCATCGATAAGTGCCCAATATGCACCTGGATTTCCAGTATAAGGCATGCCAACACTACCAGGATTAATAATCTGCTTATCGTCTATTTTCCGGACAAATGGAAGATGTGTATGTCCACAAAAAATAAAAGGTTGCTCTACAGAGTGAAAAAGCGTTTTTACATGTTCATCTGGGGTTAGAGGAGTGAAAATTTCCTCATCACTATGTGGTGTTGCATGGCAAAAGAGAATTTCACCCAATCCATTTGCAGTTAGCACCTTCGTTTCGGGTAAACTAGCCAAAAATTGTCGATCAGATGAAGTTAATTGTTTAGCAACCCACTTTTGTTTCTCGATTCCTTTTTTATCTAAAAAGGGAATCGTCTTCCCTTCTAATACCTCCGCCACTTCTCGTTCTCCATTTCCACGAATCATCTGAACATTACCTGTAAAATTTCTTAGTGTTTGCAATGTCTGTAGTGGCATAGGTCCTGAAACAATATCTCCTCCAATAAAGAGGATATCAGGTTCGATAGATTCTAATTCTTTAAGTACAGCATGAAGAGCTGGATAATTTCCATGAATATCATATAAAGCTGCTATCTTCATATTTGTCATCCTTTCGTTGAAAAAGATTGAATAAATCCATTTTACCAACAAAGATTCAATTTTTCAAAAATGCCGAGGACACATAAGTATACAAGCAAGAACACAGAAGCCACGATATAAAGAAGCAGAACGATCATATCGGCCTAGTGACAGGATTCCTACCATAGACCGAAGGGTTATTCCCTGAATATGTAAAAACTACCCCCTTTCTTAAAGCCAGTTCAACTTATCTAGCATTGTTTTCCGAATAAAGGGAACCTACAAAAAGCAAATGTAGAAATGGCCAATCATACTATCTACTACTTTTGATTCACCCATTTGAAAACTAATATTTTTTCACTCTAATATGAACGTCCCTCCTCCAACAACGCCGCGGAATGTCATCGCATACGAGGGTTGATCCGCTTCTCACCACTCCGCAGGTCAGGTGCCATCCAGAGGTTGAGTTTGACAGTCTTCGAATCGCTCCTCACCAGCGTGTACTCCCATTGGAAGGTGAATTGGCATGATTGAAAAACGCGTATCTGCAAAAAAGAAAGCCCGGGAGCTGGCGAAGTACATTCGCTCAGAACGACCGGACTATGCTTACTTAAAGAGTTTGTTTCAACATTTAAGAAGTGAGCTTGAAATTGAAGTTCCTAAATCAAATAAAAAGCTGCCTAACGTACCTGCAGAGGAAGAATTAAAAAGATACTATGAATTGGTTTGGAAGGCCAAGAATTTTCAAGACATGATGATTGTGAAGACCCTCATGTATACAGGTGCCCGGGTCAGTGAGTTAATCAGCATTAAGCTGGCGGACATCGATTTTCATTACTGTCAGATCCGGATCAACAAAGGAAAGGGCAGCAAAGACCGCATTGTTCTTTTCCTCAAACTTTCAAAGAGCTAATAGCCATGCACACTGATTCGATGAAAAAGAAGCAAGCGGCCTATCTGAGGTAATACCAGCATCATATAACTGGATTAGGCGCGAATCCAATCCAGCTTATCGGAACTTATTCGGTTGGTTTGAGTATTAACGCAACGCTTTTAATGCACCACTCCAAGCGATGACTTGATCGAACAGCGTGTTGACGGCTGCTTCCTGACGTGGTGCCGGTTTCAGAATGCTGTGGTTTTCAAAATCAGTAAAGAGCGATAGGCTCACCTGAGCACTTACGTCAGCAACATGCAGCCCACCCAAGATGAGTCTCAGGATTTCTGCTGCTCGAGCCCCACCTGTGCCGCCACCATAGCTGACAATGCCTGCCGCCTTATCTTTCCATTCATTAAATAAAAAGTCAATGCCGTTTTTGAGCGCTCCGGAGATGGCATGATTATACTCGGGAGTCACGAAAACATAGCCATCGTACGAATTAATTGCTTCGGACCAAGCCAACGTATGCGGCTTCGTATATTGACCCAATATTGGCGGCTTTGGTTCATCATATAGCGGCAAATTGAAATCTGCAAGATCCACAATTTCGTATACAGCATCGCTGCGTTTTTGTGCTATGTCGTGTACCCACTGAGCGACTGTTTCACCTCTACGTCCTGGGCGCGTGCTGCCAATTATGATTGCGATTTTTAGCATTTAATCTCCTCCAATATGTTGGGGTGCCGTGTGGCATTTCGATGTTTTAACTATTGTCTTCGTTAGCGTAATGATATCAATCTGAGTGGTGCGGTTTGCAGCCACTGAATAGTTAAGATTAATTCGTAAAGGTCATTCTTTGGCTTGTGAATTCTTCCCCTCATGATAATCTTCCCATAGTGGGCCGATGTATTTTTCTAATGTTTTTACGACGTCATCTCTGCGGCTCTTCTCGACATTTTTAGTGTCATTTGAAACATCATTTCTAATTCGTATGAGCACGAATAAAGGGGGTAATGCGGCCTCACGGAGAGCCTTAATCATGTTTTCTTCTTGTGGAGTAATATCCATAACGTATCTTATTTCCTTTCCAGTAGATTTCTGCTCGAGATAATTTCATTATAAACCCTGACCTTAGTGTTAGGGTCAAGAGGAAGTAAGCTATTCAACTTCCTGCCCGTCCCCATTAATAAACTGGGAACTGGACGAATTAATCGAGCATTTTACGATCCTACCGAACGAGATGAGGTTGATCGAGAACAAGAAAGGGGAAACCAGGCTTGGATTTGCCGTGCTACTCAAGTTTTTTCAAAATGAAGCCCGTTTCTATTTTCGTTCTAATAACGACGTTCATCGTCCGGTTATCCTCGCACTTGAACTAATCAAGAAATACAATCAAACGGGAATGCACTATTTTCCCTTAACCGACGAAATTCCGATCAATGGGGTGATCCGCAATAACTACAAAGAAATTATCATCGAAAAAGATGAAAAGGGACAAGAAAGAGTAAACAGGATCAACTATGAAATCAGCGTCTTACAAATGCTCCGGGATAAGTTACGGTGTAAAGAAATATGGGCGTCTGGAGCGAACAGGTATCGGAATCCTGATGAGGACCTTCCGGTTGAAGGTTCTCATTTCCAACGTGCGACTTACGGGGGAGCGTGGTATCATTTAGGACACAGGGTTCTACGACAGACATAAGGGGGTACTGAATTGAATTGGGAACCACAAAAACTGTTACGCAAATCCGCCTTTCGCAAGCATCTCATATTATTCTTTCTGACAATTCTCATTCCGGCAGTTCTATTCCTCTCCTTTAACTTGTACCGCTCATCCAATCAATTAAGAGGTGAAATGGAGAGGACTTCGGCAAACCGGCTGGACCGTATTGGGCGCAACATAGACAGTTTAAGCGACAATGTGAGCCAACTGTCGACTCAGCTTTCCTTAACCCCTTCCATTAACGATCTGTTAAAACGCCCCTATGATCTATCGATATACGATTATTCGGTCATTAAAGAGCAGCTTAGGGGGTGGACAACGTCCAACTCCATCTTCCATTCCCTGGCGCTGCATGTTTACCAGAATGATAAAATACTTACGACAAGCGAAGGGCTGTACAACACCTCCGACTATTATGACAGCGCTTTTATTACGGGTCTAAGGGAAGAGGCGAAGGAACGGCATAGCTCATGGACGGGCATCCGTACGGTGAAAGGGAGCGCAGGCACACCGGATGAGGAGATGTTGACCTTCGCCCGGTCGGTTCCCGCAACCTTGCAAACGCCTCTGGGCATGCTCATCATCGACATTCAGAAGGACAGCTTTATGCAAGCCATTCTTAATTTCCCAGAGGGTACGGCGGAGCCTACTGTAGTGCTTGATCCCTGGGGAAAGCTCGTTTCCGGTTCGATAGATGGGCTGGATACCGAAGGATTGGTCCGGCAATTGAAGCTGGGGGAGCTGCGGACGGATGTCATGACTGCGGCTGGCGGCCCCTATTTTGTGACGGCGCGCAAAGGGGAGGTGTATGGCTGGACATTGCTGCAGTTAACGCCGTACGGTGACTACAGCGCACAGATGAAGAAGGCCGCAAGCCAAGCGCTGTTTATTTTATTTCTGATTTTGCTTGCCGGGCTAGGCGTATCCTATTTGTTTGCCTCTATCCTTTACGATCCGTGGAAACGAATGGCGGAGCGGCTGAAGGAATTTGTGATCCGTCCGTTCGACACGGGCAAGATCGATGCCTTTAACCTTGTGGACGATGCTATCGGCCATCTGATTACAACGGTAAGGCAGAATGAGCCGATCATCCGGGATCATTTGGTGCAGGAACTTCTGCATAATCGTCTGCCTGGCGATCACGATGTTCTCGAACAATTTGCCCAGACTGGGCTTCGCTTCAAGCACAAGAATTTCCTTGTCCTTCTTCTTGTCGCGCAAACCAATTCCCGGGAAGACGAACAAGGGAGCAGTGTTTATTTGTACAGCCTGGCTGAGGACATGCTGACCTCCCAATTCCCGGTAGCGGGGTCTATCCTGGATCGGGGCATGTTCGGCTTTATTCTGAATGTGAATACGCCGGAGCTTCAGCCTGCGGATCAGGAGAGTTTGGAGCGGTGCTGCCGCCAAATTCAAGAGGAAACCCAAGGACGCTGGTCGGTGTGGCTGCATGTGGTGGTCGGAGGCATCCGGTCTGTGGAGAAGGTGCACGAAGCCTATGAGCTGGCGCGCCGGGCCGTCACGTACAAAGCATTTCTGGCAAGCTCTGATTTGGTTTATGCAGATGGAACCCGGGAAGAGCTGCAGTTTGACTACCCGGCCTCCTACCAGAAGCTGTTTCTTAACACGATATTGGCAGGGGACAAGCAGGCCGCCGAAGAATTAGTGACCCAGCTGTTCGAGAAATACATTCATCAGAATCGCTATGCGCTGCCCAAACTGCAGCAGATGTTCGTGATGCTCATGAGCCATATGCTCGGTTCGCTTGTCCAGGAAGGTTATGATATTGGAGAGCTGATGGATGAAGTGAGCTTGCTGAATTTGCAAAAATACAGAGACAGCTCCGAGCTGCAGTCCTATATTCGCTCGACCATCGGCCTCATGATGGATTATGTTCATGAGGTTCGGAACGAAAGAAGCTCTCCGCCATATATACGGGAAGCCATGCTGTATATGGAACAGCATTATGAACGCAATATCGCCATCTCGGATGTTGCCGAAGTCGTCGGAATCAGCAGCGGACATCTGGGCCGGCTGTTCAAAGCGGAAACAGGCAAACCTCCGCTGGAATATTTGACTGAATACCGTTTGCAGCAGGGCAAGAAACTGCTATTGGATGCCAGTAGATCACTACAAACCATCAGCGAGGCGATCGGCTACAACGACGTGCATACCTTTATCCGGTATTTTAAAAAATATGAGGGGATTACCCCCGGCGAATACCGCAAAAAGATTATGTAGCTTCTGCGATACGCATGTAAACTTTTGAACATACCGGAAAGAAAGCGTTTTTTTCCCCATTCTGATCGCAGAGTGGGGATTTATTGTTTTTAAGAAGCGATTAGAATGAAAGCGTGACCAAATTGTTGTGCACAGGAATAACCAAAAGAAAAGGAGGGTGGGATATGAACGGATTACCTTCGGTCCCTGCAGCCAAGTCCAAGCCGCTATCCGGATTAGGGCTGCATTGGAAAGAATGGAGGAAGCACAAGTACTATTTTGTTCTTCTGCTGCCAGGTTTGCTGTACTTCGCTTTATTCCATTACTGGCCTATGGCCGGAATCACGATCGCGTTCAAAGATTTTCGCTTGCTGGATGGAATCTCGGGAAGTCCATGGGTTGGACTGAAATGGTTCCGCATCTTATTTGAGGCTCCCGATTTCTGGACCGCGCTTCAGAACACGATTATTATCAGCTTCTATAAACTCATTATTAATTTTCCGGCCCCGATTCTTCTCGCATTGCTGCTAAATGAGGTATACAATTCGACCTTCAAGCGCATTGTGCAGACAATCGTGTACTTTCCGCATTTCCTGTCCTGGGTCATCCTGGGCGGAATCTTGTTCTCGCTGTTCTCTTCAGATTCCGGCCTGATCAGCTTCCTGGGGATGAAAACATCGCCGCTGATGGACCCTGGCTCGTTCCGCAGCTTTCTCGTCCTCAGCGAGATGTGGAAGGAGATGGGATGGGGGACAATCATTTATCTGGCTGCCATCTCGGGCATCAATCCGGAGCTGTACGAAGCGGCCCGAATAGATGGAGCCAGCAGGCTGCATCTGGTCAGGCATATTACATTGCCATGCATAGCCAGCACGATTGTCATTCTGTTGATTTTACGTACAGGGCAAATTCTGCATGTGGGCTTCGAGCAAATTTTCATCTTATACAATCCGCTTGTCTTCGAGGTTTCTGACGTCCTGGACACGTATGTGTACCGGCTCGGTTTAACGATGGGGAGATATTCCTTCGCTACGGCTGCCGGGTTATTCCAATCCTTCGTAGGCTTGTTGCTGCTGCTCGTCACCAATTGGGTGGCCAGACGTATGGGCGAACGCGGAATATGGTGAGGTGCTTATGAATAAAACATGGTCTTCCAGACTGTTTGATGCGGGGAACGGAATGTTCCTTATCCTGCTGAGTGTCATTACTCTTTATCCCTTGTGGCATGAAATTTCGCTTTCGCTAAGTTCAAAGGCAGAGGCGCTGCAGGGAGGGTTCTTCTTCTGGCCCCGTGCGTTCACCATGCAGGCGTACACCAGTGTATTGACCTCGGACTACATTTGGGTCGCTTACGGAAACACGATTTTCGTAACCGTTGCGGGTACGGTGCTATCGTTGCTCGTCACGTCGAGTATGGCATACCCACTCGCCAAGAAAACACTGCCATGGAAAAATGTATGGCTGAGCATTGTTGTCTTTACGATGATATTCAGTGGAGGCATGATTCCCGTATATTTGGTCGTAAAGCAGCTTGGTTTGCTGAATACCTTGTGGGCACTTGTGCTTCCTAACCTGGTCACCGCTTTTAATGTTATTATTGTCATTAACTTTATCCGTGGAATACCAGAAGAGGTTGAGGAATCCGCCATGATCGACGGTGCTAATCCAATCCGTATCTATTTTTCCATTATCGTGCCTTTATGCAAACCTGTGTTGGCTACGCTTGCACTTTGGATTGCAGTCGGGCAATGGAATAATTTCTTTCAGGCTCTTATTTATTTGAATGACAAAGCGCTGACGACGCTGCCCTTGCTGATCAGACAAATAATCGCAGGCCAGCAGCTCGCCGAGGAGACAGGACAATTAGCGGATTCATCCACCGAATCGGTCATTGCGGCCACGATTATCCTCTCTATCATTCCCATATTGGCGGTTTATCCGTTCCTGCAGCGGTATTTTGTCAAAGGTGTCATGCTTGGTTCCGTAAAATCTTAATGTGTAATCTTCGATATCACCCAGGGAGGTCTTGATATGTCAAAGAAGTGGAAAAAGTCATCTGTTGCAGCTGGTATTTTGATTCTGACCGTAATCGCTTCCGCTTGCGGAAATTCGAATAATACGGGCAAGGAGGCTGGAAACCAGTCGGCCGATGATAAGACTGTAACCTATAAGTTTCTGCGCAGCAGCGGGATTGCCGAATACCCGGTAGATGGCGGCGAAGCAAGAAAAGTCATTACAGAAGCTGCCTCAAAAGCCGGTGTGAAGGGCGTGGACTTTATCGCGCAGCAGGCTCCCGGGGACGATTATCAGACGAAGCTCAACCTGCTCGCATCCTCGAATGATCTGCCGGACTTCTTTGATATCGACGCGTTGACACTAAGCCGGTTTGTGGATCAGGGGCTGGTGCAGCCCATTGATGAGTATTTGAAGGCTGCTCCTCACCTGATGGAGCTGATTCCCGAGTTTTATTGGGATCAAGTCACCTTCGATGGCAAAATCTATGCGCTGCCTAATGGCATGAGATCGGAAGCTTTCAACAGCCCGAACGTCACGTCGGTTCTGGTGCGTCAGGATTGGCTCGATGCGGTCGGTTTAAAAGAACCTGCTACCCTGGATGAGCTGCATGAGGTTCTGAAGGCTTTCGTTACGAAAGATCCCGATAAGAATGGCAAAAATGACACCCAAGGTTTAAGCGGTACCAAGCTTTCGCGCTTTAATTCGATCTTCGGAGCGTATGGCATCATTCCGAATTTCTGGATGGAGCGGGACGGTCAGATTCAGAAAGGCTTTACGCTGCCGGAAACGAAGCAGGTGCTTGCTTTGCTCCAGCAATGGTACAAGGAAGGCTTGATCGATCCGGATTTCCCGGTCATGGAGACGAAGCAACTGAATGAGAAAATTATTAACTCCAAAGTCGGTTTTTTTGAAAATGACGCCTTTCTGGTTGACCCTAAAGCAAATCCGACTCCCGAGGCATTAAACAAGACCACTCCGACCTCCAAGCTGTCTCTCATCGCGCCTCCCATAGGGCCGGACGGCAAGTCGGGAAATCCCGAGACGAATGCGGTAGCATCCGCTCCGCTGCGCGCTTTGTCCGTGAACGCACAGGACCCCGAGAAGCTGTTCCGTTTCCTGGATTGGATGGTTGATAGCGGCGAAGGGGGAGGTTTCGACCTGGCGCTGTATGGCATTGAAGGAACCGACTATACGTTTGACAAAGAGAAGAATCTGATCACCCAATCAACGAGCTATGCCGATCTGTACAAGAAAGGTTATAATAACCCCATACGGATGGCGTTTATTATTGACAGAAGGTGGACGACTCAGGAAGTTCGGACCGGCATCGAAACCGCATCGAAGTCGATCATATCGAATGCTTTATGGAGGACGGTTCCGGCTGAGCTTGACTACCCGGATCTCGAAACCAAGCTGTGGGCTGAATATTTCGTGAAAATCGTCACTGGCGTATGGCCAGTCGATAAGTTTGACGAGTTCGTGAAAAAGTACAAGCAGCAGGGCGGACAGGAAATCCAGGAACAAGCCAACACCGAATGGAAAAAAAAGAAATAAGCGAAGTAACGTAAGCAGACGAACGCTTGCGCATGCTGTTCTACCAAGCATCCGCAAGCGTCAGGTTGATGGAGGAGGTCTTCCTATTGAAACCGAATATATTATTCATTACCGTGGACCAAATGCGGGGCGACTGCTTAAGCGCTCTTGGTCACCCGGTCGTGCAGACACCGAATCTGGACAAGCTGGCGGCAGACGGCGTGTTGTTCCGGAATGCGTATTCCGCGACGCCAACCTGTATTCCCGCGCGGGCCGCGCTCCTGACAGGGATGAGCCAGCGCTCCCATGGACGGGTAGGATATGAGGAACACATTCCCTGGACGTACGAGCATACGCTGCCCGGTGAACTGGCCAAGTCCGGATACCATACGCAGTGTATCGGAAAGATGCACGTGTACCCGACCCGCAGCTTATGCGGCTATCATAATGTGGTGCTGCACGATGGCTACATGCATTACAACCGGTACAACGACCGCACGGCGCATGCGGAGCATTTCAGCGAATGCGATGATTATTTGAACGGGATCAGGAACACGGAGAACGTTACATACGATCTGATGGACAACGGTCTCGACTGCAATGCCTCAACGGTTGCCCTGCCTTGGCATCTTCCGGAGCGGCTGCATCCGACGAACTGGGCGGTAACCCAGTCGATTGATTTCCTGCGCAGACGCGATCCGGGCAAGCCGTTCTTCCTGTGTACCTCCTTTGTGCGTCCGCATCCGCCTTTCGATCCGCCGCAGGCCTACTTCGATATGTATCTCCATGAAGATATGCCGGATTCGCCCGTGGGCAGCTGGGTCAATGAGCAGAGAGCCCAGGAGGGATCGAATGATCCCACGACTGCATTCGGCCGGATTCCGAAGAAACGCATGGACCGGGCGAAGGCGGCGTATTACGCGCTTATTACCCATCTGGACTTTCAGATCGGCCGGCTACTGAATGCACTGAACGAGTATGGCGTGCTGCGCAATACGGTAGTCGTGTTCACCTCTGATCATGGCGAAATGCTGGGCGACCACCATTTTTTCCGCAAATCGCTTGCCTACGAGGGCAGCGTGAAAGTGCCCTTGATCGTGGCGGATTATACGGGCCGGTTGGGACTTAACCGGGGTGCGCAGGATGAGAGGGTCGTCGAGCTGCGCGACATCATGCCAACGCTGCTCGATGCAGCCGGAACGGATGTGCCAGACACGGTGGAAGGACAGAGCCTGCTGCCGCTGTGCCGTGCGGAAGCTGATGTTCCGTGGCGCGAGTATGTGCATGGGGAGCATGCTTACGGCGAATGGTCCCATCACTATGTCACAGACGGACGGGAGAAATACATCTGGTATTCGCAGACCGGCGAAGAGCAGCTGTTTGACCTGACTGCCGATCCCGCAGAATTGTTGAATAAGGCGGATGACCCAGCCTGGTTACCGTCATTGCAAGGCTTTCGGGAGCGGCTAGTACAGGAGCTTGCGGGCCGGGAGGAAGGTTATGTTGAAGAGGATAAACTCGTGGTCGGACGTAAGCCGAGGACGGTGCTCCGTCATCTCGTGAAGCTACAGTAAGATGCGAAAGACCTTCTCGATTCCAAACAGGGCACCCGGCAGGGCAATGTCATTAAGATAAGGCGTAGGCCCATAAATCAAGAAAAAGAGCTGGCTATCGAAGATAGCCAGCTCTTTTTTTGCACGAAAAAAGAAAAAAAGACTTGACAAGCAGATAGAAAGGTGTGGCGAAGCCCCTTGAAAAACGAGGAGGTTACGCCATTGAGTGAGTACGCACATTCACTAAAAGAAACGCTGACATCCCTCATACGAGAAATGGCAGCTGCACCCGCATCTTTTGTCAAAAACCCTGAAAAAGATTTTACCCGCAAGAAAAAGTTGCCCTTTGAAACGGTTATGCAACTCCTAATCTCCATGGGAGGCAACAGCCTCTATAAGGAACTTTTGGAATCGCAGGGCTATGACGTGAACACCGCAACCACTTCTGCTTTTGTCCAGCAACGGAATAAAATTCTGCCGTCTGCTGTGGAATTCTTGTTTCACGCATTTACGCAATCGTATACGGCGATCAAGGACTATCGTGGGTATCGATTACTTGCTGTTGACGGTTCGGATTTGCATATCGCAACGGACCCTGCGCACACGAGGCGATGGACCCCCGCTCAATGTTGAAGCGCTGTTCGCAAGAACATTTTGCCGATTCGACCCATTCACCCCGGGCAGAAGAATACGCGCAAAATCCGCTGGAGATCAGTCGTTAGCTTCGTCTATAGAGTAGCATAATTCGGTTCACAAGAACATTTTTTAAGCGGGTCGTCCATCCGCTTTGTTTGCTATACGCTTTTTTCCTTGCTTGCCCCAGAAAACAAACGGCACAGGACTTTTTCCCATGCCGTTTCCTGGAAGGCAGTTGTGTCTCTGAATGGAAGAGGATTTCTTTCTTTCTTTGGTATACTGACAAGTAAATACCTGCAGAAAGTCACCATACCACCCATTAAAGGGCTAGATATCGCCATCTAAGAGGCTTTGTCTTCGATAGCGTCCGCGTTTTCTTACATCCGAACGTACTCTCGAATCACATCTGTACTGATTCCGACGGTACTGACACAGACACAGATCCTCGTACCCATAGGTGTCGTCTGCTCCTGTGTTTCATTTGCGGAAATCGATCAAATACCATGAACGCGCTCTTCTCCTTCAGGTATCCAATGACGAAGGAAAAAGCCGAGATTCCAGAACTGCAATTTATAGGTGTTTATGGGTAAGGGTAACTAATTTCGGGTAATCTGCGTCTGTGGAGATAGGAAACGGAAGCGATTGGAGTTTAAGGCACAGGTAAAGGAAAAACGATAAGACTTAGGAGGGAGAAAATTTGAAAAAAATTGTCATCGTACTTGCCCTAGTTAGTTTTGGTTTAATGGGCTATGCTCCTGCTCATGCAGCGGTGGATTATAATAAAAGGCCTGTGGAGATAATCGTAAATGGGAAGTTTATTCCAATGGATGTACACCCGATTATGGATAATAACCGCTTGTTTATCCCGATCCGATCATTAGCGTCGCTAGGGATTCATTACAGCTATTCTTCTTCAAGAGTGACTTTAAAAAATGAAAACGGAGAATACTTGAAGATTACTGTAGGCAGTAAGGTCGCCTATAAGGGCAATCAAAAAATACAAATGGATCAGGCTGCAAAAAATCAGGACGGCCGTGTGCTTGTCCCTATTCGATTTGTAAGCGAGGCATTAGGCTATCATGTAGAATACGAAACCCTTCGCCAAATGGTTTTTGTGAACTCCGACAGTTATAAATTTGATCAGAAACAGATTACTCAAGAGGACTTGCAAGCGGCACGTAAAGCGGCAATTTCTTTGCCTATACAGTTTGATTTTAAACCGCTTGATTCATCTGGAGTCCACCATAATTATTCTTTCCCTGTAGGAAGAGCAGATGTATACATGTTACTGGACAGTCGGAATACGACTCTTGTTAACATTAAAGATGGGAAAGCAACGGCTGTCGGTCAATTTGCGGTTTCTGATCGATCCCATACATCTGGTGATATTCCTCCCAATTTTATTTTTGATACCGATCCCCTCTTTGAGGCCTATCACAATAGTAACGTCTTGTTTATAGAAAATAGAGACGGCACAGCGAGAGCTATTCACAAAGATGAAAATGGCAAATCGGTGGAGTTAAAAACAAACATCCATGTTTATTCCGATATTATTCAAAAACTTCCTAATCAACAATAACAAAAAGAAGGGAAATCCATCTAGCGGATTTCCCTTCTTTTTTATTAACTTTTTTGATCGAAGCAATCAGGCTTCCGTTACCGGCAGAAACCAGATCCGGGCGGCTCATTGATTTCATTCGTCGTCTTCTCTATATATAACACGACATAAAATGGTATAATAGGAGAGAGGGAGTATGATACATCTTATACATATATTGTTAACTTAAAGCTAATATACAAAAAGAGAGGTGTATTTATGAAGTCAAAGCTTTTATTAACTATTGTTTCTTCCACATTATTTTTTTCCTTAATGGGTACGATTGAAGCAGAGAGTATTCAAACTAAAAATGAAACGAGTACTGATTTTAAAAACACGATGGTTCTTTCCCTGGACAGTTCCGTGGCATTAATCAATGGTCAAAAGGAATCGGCTGTAAAACCGATTGTTAAAGATGGCAGAACATTAGTGCCACTTCGTTTGATATCTGAAGGATTTGGTGCAGTAGTAGATTTCAATACAAAAAGTCAGTCCATTCGCATTCAGTATTCAAATAAAACAATTTTAATGAAAATTAAAAATAAAAACATCACTATAGACGGTAAAACCGTTGTTATGGATGTACCTGCAAACATTTACAATGGCTCAACCTATATTCCTCTAAGATACATTGGGGAGGCTCTGAACAAAAAAGTAGTATATCAAAAAAGCACTGAAACTCAGCCATATAGACTTATTATTATAAGGGATGTCAATACTTCAACGATTGAAGAGTCCAAACTAATTCGCGTCTATGGGCTGACCTACGAAGGTAAGAATGTTATTTATAGTGATAAATATTTGGTTGTAACAAAAGAGAACAATAAATTACGGGTAAGCAATGATTTCTATACGTTCAACGACTTTAGTTATCATGTAACAAATGACGACAAGAACTCAGTTCATCTTGGAGATATTTGGTTCAAAACTGAGAAGAGTGACTTCTATCTGAATTATGACTACAATACAACGCAAAAATTTATTTTATATCAGGTAAATGGAGAATCGATTTCAAGAGTAGCTACTGAAAATGTGCCTATAAAGTCGGTAAAAACATATTTAAGCAATGTCTATTATCTAACTCAGTATCAGCGTGGCTTGCAAGATGCCGATCAAACAACCAATTTGAAATATGCAACACACAATAATGGACAATGGTCTTCAGATTATTTAGGTAAGCCTGGATTTTATTATGGGTTTGATACCTTAGGTAAGGTCTATGATTGGACCATTGATAAAGATGGGATCTCTACATTCGGTTATCAACGCGCTGGAAACCTAAGTTCAGATGAAAGGGAAAAAACGTTTGGACAGTACAAAATCAAGCTGAGTGGGCACCAACACGAGCTATTGTAGCCATAATGAATTACCATCTTGAGTAAAATGGGTTACCCACGAGTTTGCCGCAAGGCAAAGTTACAATTAATTAGGGCTCGAAGGTCTGCTTTGATTCAACTATGAAGGCTCTCCAATTGGACCCGGCAGGGTGCCCTGTTTGGTTTTTAGCTTTCGGTTGAATCTCGCATCGGAGGGATATGTATATAACATTGACAAATCAATGTGCTTCATGCATATTTATATTAACATATGAATACATGCTCATATGTAATTATAAATAAAGGTGGAGGGTTTACAATGAAGAGGGACGCGAATCACACCGAGCATCAACTTATGGAGCATGATCATATGACTAATAATGACAATGGGCATTCACGCAGCCATTCCCATAGTCACTCACACAGCCATGGACACGATCATGGACATGGCGGTCATCATTCACACCATTCTATCGATTCCAACGGCAATAAAATGGGCTTAATCATAGCGTTGACGATTACTGTAAGCATTATGTTTTTAGAGTTTTTTGGCGGATTAATGACGAATAGCTTGGCTTTGTTGTCAGATAGCGGGCACATGCTAAGTGATGCAAGTTCTTTGGCGTTGAGCTTAGTAGCGGTATGGTTTGCGGCCAAAGCAGCTTCTCCACAAAAAACGTATGGCTATTATAGATTTGAGATTTTGGCTGCTTTGTTGAATGGCGTGACATTATTTATTGTTGCTGGATTTATTGTTGTAGAAGCGTACGAGCGTTTTTTTGAACCACCTACAGTAGCCAGCGGCTCTATGATGTTGATTGCAAGTATTGGTTTGTTAGCTAATTTGGCAAGTGCTTGGACGTTGATGAAAAAAGGGGATGTGAAAAACAACATTAATCTTCGCAGTGCCTATCTACACGTTCTTGGGGATGCGTTGGGTTCGGTGGGTGCTATTGTTGCTGGACTCATCATGATGATATTTGGTTGGTATGCTGCTGACCCGATCGTCAGTGTGTTTGTCGCTTTGCTTATTCTAAAAGGAGCTTGGGGTATTATCAAACATACACTTCATATTTTGATGGAGGGGACGCCAAGTACGGTGAATCATGCTGATGTCATGCAAACATTGAGGGGCATCGAAGGTGTGTTAGATGTCCATGATCTGCATATTTGGACGATTACATCGGGACTGGATTCTTTAAGTGCGCATGTGCTAATCGATGACAAATCTGATCATCAGATGATTTTGCAGCAGGCGTTACAAGTGATCAATGATAGATACAACATTCAGCATACAACGCTGCAAGTTGAAACAGACCGTATTCAGCACGAGAAGCTCAAAGTGTAAGGTTTGAATGGGTTATAATTTCGAAGAAAACCGTCATCTTATTAGGTGGCGTTTTTTGTTTTTAATAAATATTTGCGTAATACGATAATAATTCCTATAATATGATAATATATTTTATAAAATGGTGGTGATTATGTGAAGGATAGTGGAGCCCAAGCGCCGACACAAAGTGTAGTACGAGCATTAACTATTTTATCTTGTTTTTCAGATGAGCAACCGGAGGTGAGAGTGAGTGATGTTGCTAAACAGTTGGATTTAACCATTAGTAATGTTTCGCGACTGTTAGCGACGATGGAAGCGATGGGATACGTTGAGAAGGATGAATTCTCTGGATTCTATCGATTAGGGACGAAAATTGTCACCTTGGGTGGAATAGCTTTGAATAATTACGACATTCGTAAGCAGGCACTGCCGGAATTGCACGCATTAGAGCAGCAGCTTGGATTGGGTGCGAATCTCGCTATGTTAAAAGAAAACCAAATTTTCTATTTAGCTCACGTCGATAGTCATCATTCACCACGAATGTACACGTTGATCGGCAGAAGCAATCCATTGCATTGTACAGGAATTGGCAAAGTACTGTTAGCACACATGGGTAGTGACCAACTTGAGAAGGCGTTATCTCCGGATCAGTTATTCGCTTATACAAGCAAGACCTTAACGAGCAAGGAACAGCTTATGGAACAGCTTCATTTGATTCGCGAACGCGGATATGCGATGGAAGATGAAGAATTGGCATTAGGCAGAGCGTGTCTTGCAGCGCCTGTTCGGAATCGTAAGGGAGATGTGATTGCGGGCATCAGTATTTCAGGTTCATTATCTGAGATTCGCCTGGAGCAAAGAGAGCAGGAGCTGAGTCGAATTTTAATCGAGGTGTCTGATCATATTTCGATGAAGATGGGCTATATTACAATGACAACATGAGAGGAGCAATGCCATTATGAAATTATTATTAGTCATTGATTCTGGTACAACAAATAGCCGTATCCGTTTAACCGATGGCACTAATGTCTTGGCTACCGTTAGCCGTCCTGTCGGTGCGAAAGATGTTGCTGTCACCGGAAGTACACAAGTATTGGAGGCTGCCTTACGAGAAGCGATTGAGGAACTTCTCACAGCGCAGCAGCTTACGATGGATGAGATCGAAGCGATTATTGCCTCTGGCATGATTACATCCAATATGGGACTGTTAGAAATTCCTCATCTCCCTGCACCTGCGGGAATCGACGAAATGAAAGCAGGAATGATTAGTCGGACCTATCCATCCGTTACAGATCGTCCGATTTTGTTTGTTCCCGGGATAAAAACAGGATTTCAAGCAGAAGCGAATCTCATGGAGAAAGATATGATGCGCGGAGAAGAGGCGGAGATTATCGGTTATTTGCATGAAATTGGCGAAGCGGCTCAGGAGCCGATGCTATTCATGCACTATGGTTCTCACCATAAAGGCATTTTGCTTGAAAATGGCCGAATCGTAGGCTGTGCAACCTCGGTTACGGGTGAATTGATGATGGCGATTCAGCAGCAGACGATATTGAAGAATAGCCTTGTGTCACCAGCGGACGTATTGCCTGATCTGGCGATTGTAAAGCAAGGACTTGCGATCGCCAGAGCATCCGGCTTCGGACATGCTTTGTTCCGATCCCGGATCATGCATGTCATGGATGGTGAAGATAAGCAAGCTGCTACAAGCTTGTTTTTGGGTGCTCTAATCGCTTTGGATATGGCGATGCTTGAGCAAATGATGACGGCAGAGACGAAGCATATTGTTTTGTATGGTAAAGAGCTTTTTCCTTCGCTATTCCATATCCTTCTGAATGAGCAGTACCCGCATATAAGGGTGACTGTCATTTCGGAAGCTTTGTCCGATCAATTGAGCGCCAAAGGCGCTGTTCAATTATATCAAGCTTACAAGGAGGGACGAAACGAATCGTGACATCATCCTTATTACTTCCATTAGAGCAGCATAAAGTCGTTGTTATTATTCGAGGCATTGCACCAGCTTACATGAGCGATTTGTTCCAAGCTTTGTATGACGGCGGTATCCGCATGGCAGAAATCACTTTGAATTCGGAGCACGCATTGGAATCGATCAGCATGATGCGCAAAGCCTATGACGGACGAATGATGGTCGGAGCGGGTACGGTGCTGAATGAAGCCAGTGCCAAAGATGCGATTGCTGCTGGTGCACAATTTCTTGTTTCGCCGAACGTGGATGAAGGCATGATTCGTTATGCTGTCTCGAATGGTGTTCTTCCTTTGCCAGGAGCAATGACGGCAACGGAAGTGGTTCAAGCCGTGCGCTTCGGTTCGCCGGTAGTCAAAATCTTCCCTTGCGCAAGTCTTGGCCCTAACTATATAAAAGAATTGAAGGGACCACTGAACGATATTCCTATGCTTGCTGTTGGTGGGATCAATGAAGATAACGTTGCTGATTACATGAATGCGGGCGCCATCGGTGTAGGAATTGGCGGCAGCATGGTTAACAAAGAATGGATCCATTCAGGACGCTTTGATTTGATACGAGACTATGCGACTAAGCTTAGAGCGAATATGGGAATAAAATAAACAACTTAAGATCGGAATGTCAGGAGGAAAGTAGAATGGGTCGATTGATCGATCATATCTTGCCTACTACGCTAAAGCTTCGCTTGTTCGTAGCTTTTATTGTGCTAATCCTCCTGCCTTTCTCACTATTAATGCTGCATCACTTCAGCAATGTGGAATCTGTGTTGCAGCGTACTTTTAGTGAGCAGAGCATGGAGCAAATGCAAAAGATTAACCAATCCTTTGATGAGATGATTAACGATGCTTATCGTACGTCTGTTTTGTTAAATCAAGATTCATTAGTGCGGCGCGTGCTGCAAAAACCCGAACAATTCAATGAGATTGAACGCGTTTCACTCATCGAGGAACGTTTTCGAGCCATTAATAATAGTTTATTTCTCACAACGCCGCAAGTGTTTTATACAATCGTAGATTTGCAAGGTCATGTGTATTCCTCCTACATGCCAGCAGAAGCTTTTTCATCTCAAACTCAATTACAGCAATCGCCGAGATTTCAAGAAGCATTGAAAGGCATACTGCCTTATACGCTGGCCATTGAACCGAATTATGTTCACGCTGAAGTTTCTCGCAGTCCGGATGTTCTCTCTATTCACGTAGCTTTGCTTGATGGAAGCTATAAGCCTTATGCTGTCGCACGGATCAGCATTGATTATTATCAGTGGTATCAGAACCTTACACATGCTTATTCATCCGAACATATTTATGCGATTGTACGTCCAGATGGCATTATACAATCATCGACAACCGATCCTGTACAAGCTATATCTTTCGAACAGTTGGATGCATTCGGTACAGCGCAGGGACACTATGAATCAGATGGTTCCATCATTAACTACAGCTTTATGCCCTCCATGGGATGGTATCTGGTGAAGCAGGTGCCAACCGATATTGTATTTGCTGAAGTGAAGCACTTGAAACGCTCCTTTTTTATTACGTTCTTAGTGTTTACGGCGGCTTTTATTGGCATGACCTTCTTAATTGCTTCTGCGGTCACACGTCCGTTGAAACGATTCCAGGAAAGCATGTCGCAAGTAGCGCAATCGCAGTTGAAAATTCATTTGCCAGAAGAACAATATCGTGGTGAAGTGCTGCAGTTGGCTACGTCCTTCAATCAGATGGTAAGTGATATTCAAAAGCTGGTGAAGCAACTGAACCAAGAAGAGCGGATGAAAGAAGCCGTTCATTTTCGCATGCTGCATTCCCAGACGAATCCTCATTTTTTGCTAAACACATTAAATACAATCAAATGGATCGCGATGAATGATCACAATCAACGCATCGTAGACATCTGTTTGGCGCTGGGCCGATTGCTGGAGGCTGGGCTGAATTCGGAAAGAGAACTGATTCATTTGAAGGATGAAATTGAACTTGTGAATGCCTTTATCCAGATTCAGTGCTTCCGTTATAACAAGCAGTATGAGATAAACTGGGAATACGATGATACGGTATCTTTTGCCCTGGTGCCCAAGCTTAGCTTGCAGCCGCTAGTGGATAATGCCATTACCCATGGATTCACAGGGAAAAGTACAGGGATCATTCAAATTCGCATTACGGCAGATGATAAGTTTTTGGACGTTGCTGTGCTTGATAATGGGATTGGACCTGAAGCCTCCAAGAAACATAGCAGTAACAAACATAGCGGGATTGGTTTGAACAATTTACGAGAGCGCTTGCACTTGTTATTCAAAGACCAAGCGAGTTTAGAGATAACATCGACGAATGAGGGGACACTCGTTTATTTTCGCATGCCGCTGCTTATTTCAGAACCCTATGAATAGGAGGATATCGAATGTTAACCGTTCTACTGGTGGAAGATGAAATTTTAGTTCGTGAATCCGTGAAACGGATCATCCCTTGGGAATCGTTAGGGTTTCAAGTCGTTGCAGAAGCCGATCATGGTGAAGAGGCGATGATTTGTATTCGTCAATTCAATCCGGACCTTGTTATTACAGATATTATTATGCCGATTATGAATGGAGTCGACTTATTGAAAGAGGCACGAAAAGAAGGCTATGAAAGCCGTTTTATCGTTTTGTCTTGCATGAGTGATTTTGAATATGTGAGAGAAGCGATGGAGTACGGTGCTTCCAATTACATTTTGAAATTATCGATGAACATTGAGTCGCTGACCGAGGCTTTGCAGAAAGTAAAGTTGGAGTTGCTGAAGGATTCTAGTCAACAGGTAACTTCACTGCAGCCATTCTATGAACACATATGGAGACAGATTGGTGAGCAGGTGATTGTTCAGCAGTCGGATATTCGCGAGCGTTTTCCCTTGACGGGTTTTGGGGGGGTGCATTTGATCGTGTTGGTTTCCACCCATGGTTCAGAAACGTTCGATAAAAATAAGCTGCTGCGTATGGAGCTCTGGTCACATGTCCAGCCACAAACGATTCATACCTTTTCGAAATGGGGCCAGACGGCTTTTTTTTGTTGGTTTAACACTGAGAAAGATGCGGAGCATGTATTAGAAAACCTTCGTAAAACACAGCTTATGCGATACCGAATCGAATATAGCTCTGTCGTTCGTTTGGAGCAGCTTTATGAGGCTTGGGGTCAAGCATTATCTCGCTCAGATCGATACTGGTATGAGGAAAAAAGGGACAATGCTCTGTTAGAAGATCCTTCTACCTTTGCGGGAGAACAGGATTTGTGGAAAATGGAACGCATCATCATTCTTGTATTCGAACAAATGAAAGCCGACCGCTGCTGTGAACGACTGATTCAATTGTTTGACCACATGAGAATACAGCAAAAATCGATGTATCGTGTGAAAGAAACGGCAAGGCGATTAAGTCAAACGTTCAGTCGTATTATGAACCAACCGTTAGAGCTGCAAAGGGAGATTGCCTTATGCGGAAGTCATGAGCAGCTTTGCTCCATGCTGATCGGGATGGTACAGACGAAGCTGCAACAGTGGGAGCGCAACTTCCCTATTTTAACGGATCATCCTGAAATCAATAAGGTCGTCGATTATATTCGAATGAACTATCATCAAGAGATCACAGTAAAGAGTATGGCGAAGCAGGTTGCGATGGATGAGAAATATTTGAGCGGTTTATTCAAGAAGAAAACGGGTGATACCTTAATTCATTTTCTTCAACGCGTTCGAATCCGCAGAGCAGAAAATTATTTGCATACAACGGATTTAAGTGTGAATGAAATTGGAGCAATGGTCGGGTATCCGAATGATAATTACTTCATCAAGGTTTTCGATCGGTGGACGAAGCAGACGCCAAGTCAATATCGGAAAAGTGCGATGACCTAATATAGGGGCAGAAAAAGCGGGAATCGTACGATTGTCTAGGGTTATGTTCTATTCGATCAAGGCATGAAAGCTGCAAACGGCTAAGAACACGAATCTGCATGATGAATGAAGGAGTTTGTACGTGACGAGACATGAATGAAAGCTGTTACAATCAGGAGGAATTCAACAAGGGGGTCATATCCAATGAACAGAAAACAGATCATATCAATGGTACTTGCATTCGCGATGGTGGCAATATTAGCAGTGGGTTGTTCTTCCAAAGAAACAGACAAGTCTAATAAAGGCGAAGACCAGAAGAAGCCAGTGAAGCTGGTCTTTTGGGGTGGTGTACCTGCAGATGCGGGACCGCAAAATGTCGTTGATACATGGAATAAAACAAATCCGGATGTACAGGTTGAATATAATCGTTTCGTTAATGATGACGAAGGGAACTTGAAATTGGATACCGCATTGATCACGAATCAAGCAGTGGACGTTTATTTCAGCTACAATGTTCCTCGTTTACAAAAAAGAGTGGATGCGGGTACCGCTTTGAATTTGAAAGATTTTAAAGACTATGACATCGAGGACAAAATGGGGCCGTCTGCGTTGGACTGGAAAATTGGCGAAGATTATTATGCGATCCCAACAACTAAAAATGTCTATATGATTTGGTTGAATGACAATTTGCTCAAAGAGCATAATTTGGCAGTGCCTACCGCATGGACTTGGTCAGAAATGCAAGAATACGGGAATAAGTTGAAAACGGATAAGCGATACGGATTAGTGCAATTTTTGGAATCATATGCCGATCCGATGGATTCTATCTTGAGTCAATTCGGAGAAACAAAAGCAGACGGTACATCCAACCTGGACCATCCTGGAATTGCGACTTGGTTAACAACGTTGAATGAAATGATGGGCACTGGTGCAACAGTACCACTTGGAGAGCAGTTGACCTCCAAAATGCCGGTTGAAACGATGTTCTTAAAAGGCGAAGCTGCAATGTTGAACGCAGGTCCTTATATATTCCGCTCCTCGAACAACTTAACTGAAAATCCACGTGAGTTCAAAATTGCTTTTGCACCTGTTCCTCGAATTACAGAAGATCCAGCAGAGCATAAGCAAAGAAATGGACTGGGTGATGGACTAACGATTAATCCTAAATCCAAACATGTGGATGAAGCATGGGCTTTTTCCAAGTGGTATGCGGATGAAGGAGTGATGTTAATGGCAGCGGGTGGAAGAGTTCCTTCCTCCAAGGACGTTGATCGTGAAGCGGCAGTGAAATTGATGATTGAAGGCGTTGAAGATTTGTACGATGTGGATTCCTTACAGAACGTATTGTTCGAGCAAGAGAATACATTCACGAGAAAGACGCCACAGCAGGTGCTTGATTTACGCAGAGAAGAGTATGAGAAGTTCTTTGTTGGCAGCCAACAACTAGAACAGACTATTAATAATATGGTGAAACGTCATAATGATTATCTTAAGCAATAATGCAAGTGTTCATGTTCTAATCCATCAAGGAGGGGACTGGTGAAATGAAGAACAGTTGGATAAAACGGCAAAGGCTGACCGGTTATATATTCGTCGCCCCAAATATGATTGGTGTGCTTGTCTTCTTCATATTACCGGCATTATTCTCGTTAGTGCTTGTCTTTACGGATTGGCAGTTTGGCAGTCAATCCGTAAACTTCATCGGAGTTGAGAACATTACCCGTTTGTTCAAAGATCCGGTGTTCTATATCTCTTTGAAAAATACGCTCATTTTCTTGGCTTCTGTACCCATTTCATTAATGTTGGCCTTTATTGTCGCAGTTGTGTTGAATAAAAGTGTTTATTTTAAAGGCTTGCTCCGAGTGTTATATTTCATGCCGTATATTACGAGCGGCGTAGCAACAGCATTCGTATGGATGCTTTTGTTCCAGCCAAGTCAGGGGCCAATCAACGGTTTCCTTAGAAGCATTGGAATTGAAAACCCGCCAGGCTGGTTAGCTACAACTACGACATCAATGTTTGCAATTGATATTATTTGGATTTGGTTTATGCTTGGTTACTTTATGATTATTTATTTGGCGGCTTTACAAGAAGTTCCGGCGGAACTGCAAGAAGCAGCCAAAATGGACGGAGCAGGCACCTATAAAACGATCCGTCACGTCATGCTGCCAATGGTTAGTCCAACTACGTTTATGTTGCTCATTAGCGGACTCATCATGACCATTAAAACATTCGGAATCATTCAAGCGATCACGCAAGGCGGTCCCGGGAATAGTACAACGATCCTTTCACTCTTTGTCTATAAAACAGCATTCAGTTACTACGAGATGGGTTATGCTTCAACAATTTCATGGGCACTATTTCTTATCATTGTCTTGATCACAGCAGTTCAGTGGATCGGCCAGAAAAAATGGGTTCATTATTAAAGGGAGGTCATCTAGCATGATATGGAAAAAAGCAGGGCTTACCGCATTCATGCTGCTTTGCGCCGGATTGATGATCTTGCCTTTCATATGGATGTTCAGTACATCATTGAAATCGCCCCTCGATGTTTTTCAGTATCCGATTCGTTGGATTCCAGATAAATTTGTGTGGGATCATCACATTAAAGTATGGACAGGTGAAGAGAGCTTCGTGCTTTACTATGCCAACTCATTAAAAATCGCCCTTATCGCAATGGCGGGGGCAACCTTCTTATCTGCATTCGCGGCATACGGCTTTGCAAGAACGCAGTTTAAAGGAAGGGAATTGATGTTCTTCATTTATTTATCCATGATGATGGTTCCGCCGCAAGTATTATTCGTACCGAAATTTATCATGTTCGAATGGGCAGGAATTTATAATACGCATTGGGCAATCATTCTTCCTGGTTTATTCACGATCTTCGGTGTATTCATGTTAAGACAATTTTTTATGAAAATACCGATGGAAATATCAGAGTCAGCTTTCATCGATGGTGCAGGACATTTCCGTATTTTCTTCCAACTGATGCTGCCGTTAGCCAAACCTGCCTTGGCCACGCTCGCAATCATTGATTTTTCATGGCATTGGAACGATTACGAGAATGCACTCGTCTTCCTCATTGATCCAAAGCTGTATACGGTTCCGCTCGGATTGAAAAATTTTATATTGGAGCACAGCATTGATTATAACGGCATGATGGCTGCAGCTACAGCGGGGATCATCCCGATGTTGATCATATTCTTACTCGGGCAGCGGTTCATTATCGAGGGTATATCTAGTTCGGCAGTAAAAGGCTAATTTATCAAAAAGGAGAAGATCATTTTGTCACACACACATCAAGTTTTGGAAGGCGTGTATCCGATACTGGCTACTCCCTTTACCTCAAGTGGGGAAGTCGATGAAGCGAGTTTGCGTGAGTTGGTTCGCTTTCAATTAGCAGCTAAAGTTAATGGCATTGCGTTGTTCGGTAATGCTAGTGAAATGTATACATTGCTTGATAAAGAACGTGAAATGATTGCATCTGTCGTTATGGAAGAAATAAACGGGCAAGTTCCTGTCGTTTTCGGCAGTGGTCATACGGGGCTTGAAGGGGCGGTTCAATTAAGCAAGTGGGCGCAAAAAGCAGGCGCGGATGCGTTGATGGTATTGCCTCCCTACATGGTAAAGCCAGACGGTAAACGAATGGTTGAATACTTTGGAGCGATAGCCAAAGCTGTGGATATTCCCATCATGCTGCAAGATGCACCCATTGCGAGCGGAATAAGTATTCCAGTTCCTGTGATGGTGAATTTGGCTAAAGAATATGAGAACATCGTATATGCGAAAGTGGAAGCCCCGCCTACTACAGTCAAAATTACTGAAGTGATCGAGCAATCGGAGGGACGTTTGGCGGTATTCGGTGGATTGAACGGCAACTATTATTATGAAGAGCTATGCCGCGGAATTGTTGGCACTATGCCGGCTTGTGAATTCCCTGATGTTTGCGTGAAAATATTCCAATTGTTCCGTTCTGGAGAACGGGATGCCGCGAGAAGATTGTTCTATCAGTATTTGCCTTTCATTCGCATTGGGACGATTCCGGGCTATGCCATGGCGGTTCATAAAGAGATTTTGAAAGAAGGCGGCGTAATCGAGTCTGCCTACGTGCGTAATCCGAATGCTCCGATAGATGAAACGTTACGCCGGGAAGCATTGGATACTTTGCTTGATCTGGATCCTCTTGTTTTGAACTGGAAAAAGTAGTGATCCTATGTGAACTATAACGGAACAAAGTTGAAATTAGAACAGAGGAGTGGAACCAACACGGAATTAGTGTCGGTTCCACTCCTCTATTATTTAGCTGCGCTAGTTGACTACAGTACAGCTTGCCGATAAAGAGGTCGGAAAATACCTGGAAGGATCCCCGTTAATGCATGAATCGTTAAAGAGCTGTTCACGAATTTACCGATTTCTAGACCCCTGCAGACTCCTTGTCGGTTCGCGCTGATCGTCTTCCCAAGACGCCGCTGGACAGGAACATCCAGAGAGAGAGTGCAAGGCAGACCCCGGCAAAAATGCCAATGGATGAGTAGCCCCCGAACTGAACATAGAGCACACCGGCTCCCCATGCGCCGAGCGTGTTCGCGCCGTTCATTGTGGCGTTGGCCAGACTTGAGATCGTTCCCCGGATAGAAGCATTCAGGGAAGTGAGCGCACCCATGACAATCGGGAAAATCATCCCGAGTATGGTACAAATGGTGAAATAAACGGTCGTCACTACAGAGACCCCGGCCAGACGGGGCATCACCATATAAAGGATAACAAGCACGATCATACCCATCGTAACTGCCTTGACGGCTCCGCCCAGCTTGCGGGCTGCATAAGCACTGATCATGCTCCCCAGCAGATTGCCGAGCCCGAGGAAAATCATCACGGTGCCGATCTGCCCGACCGGAAGCCCGAAGCGGTCAGCCATCCACCTGCCAACGAAGGTGAATGCGGTACCACACCCCAGATGAAGGAGCAGGTAAGCGAAGAAGCCGCCTCTTGCCTTGCCGCTTGTGATTAGCGGGACATACCGGCCCAGGATTGACGTCCGCTCGCCTTTTTGCAAGCTGGGCTTCATGTCGGGCAGCATGTAGAAGACTACGACGGCAAGCAGCAGCGAAACGCTTCCAATCGTCCAGAACGGAACGGACCAATTGGCGGCCGCCAGCCAGCTTCCGATGGGCACGCCAAGAGCCTGGGATGCGGCGAGCCCGGAGAAGGCGATGCCCATTGTTTTCGATATTTTGGATGCAGGCATAACAGCGGGAATGGATGCCCACACCTGCGGAGCGGTGAATGCCGCACTGATGCCGGCAAGTAAACGGAACAGACACATGGTCCAGAAGCTGTCCGCAAAGCCGCATAGAATGGTCGAGATGGAGAAGCCGAGCAAGCCGCACAGAAGCACGATTCGGCGGTTCCAGCCGTCAGACAGAGGTCCGGCGATCAAAGCGAAAACGGCCGAGCCGAGCGTATAGGCGCCAAGCATCCATCCGGCGATATCCGTAGACACACCGAATTGTATCTGCAGCGTCGGAAGCAGAGGCGAGATCAGGAACGTATCGGTTCCGATCATGAACATGATGAGGAAGAACAGTACAGAATATTTACGCATGGTCAATTCACTCCCAGGGTTTAGCGTTGCTTGCGTTTATTATCATAAGCTATAATAGTGACAACATTTGTCATGAACTTAACCATGCATGGAAAAGAGGCTGATCGGATGCCCAAGTCCAAAAGATTGATGGAATTGATGATGACCGTCAACCGGAAACGGCGATTCAAGGTGCAGGAGCTCGCCGACGAATTCGGCGTCTCCACGCGCACGATACTAAGGGATCTGCAGGAGCTGAGCGAGATCGGGGTGCCGCTTTATTCGGAGGTGGGTCCGCACGGGGGTTATCAGGTGCTGAGGGAGCGGGTCCTGCCTCCGATCGCGTTCACGGAGGAAGAGGCTGTTGCGATGTTCTTTGCGGTGCATGCCCTGCGCCATTATTCCTCTCTGCCGTTCGAAGCGGAGTCCGCTTCGGCGCTGCGCAAGTTCTATCTGCATATGCCGGGGGACGTCAGGGACCGAATCGACGGCATGAAGGACCGGGTCGACTTCATTACGCCCGCAAGACGCGGGCATGCGCCCAGCCTGTCCATTCTTCTCGATGCGGCCGTACACCAGAAGGTGCTTGACGTCGTATATGAGTCGAAGGAAGACGAGGCGGGCAGCCGCAGGATTCAACCAGTCTGTATCTATGCCAACAACGGCCTCTGGTACTGTACGGCCTATTGCTTCCTGCGCCAGGGCTTCCGCGTGTTCCGTTGTGACCGGATTCGCGAGGCTGCTTATGCGGAGCCCGGCACAGAGCCGCTTGATCTGGGCGACATCCGTCAAAGCAGGAGGGAGGCCGCAGAGCCGAGTGAGCCTGTCCGCCTTCGTGCGGAGCTGAGCCGGGCAGGCGTTCAGCGCTGCGAATCGGAGCTGTGGCTGGCTCCCATGCTGTATGTGCACGAAGACGGCAGCGGAACGATCGATAAGGATGTTTCCCGCGGCGAACTGCCCTTTTATGCGGAATTCTTCATCGGACTTGGGGATGAAGCCGTCTTGGAGGAGCCTGGTGAGTTGAAGGATAGGATCAGGAAGAGACTTACGGAGCTGCTGGCCCGATATTCATAAACAAGTGGAAGGATACTGAGCCTTGAACTGGCGGCCTCTGCCAAGCAGGAAGGGGCTGACCCAAAAGCCAATTTGTGATTTTTGGAGCCCCACTTACAGCTGAAATTCGATCATACAAAGGACCTTAATCTCCACCTTTAGGTGGGTTTTAAGGTCCTTTTGCATTTGAAATGGGATGTTCCTATGTCATGCGAACACATTTGGGACAGCCCCTTTTGTTTGACTCTATCATAGCAATCTTGTACTGCCGTCTGCCTCCCCTCCCCTTGGCATGAACGGCCGCCCGGATGGCAGTGATTATCACGTTTAAAGGCTGATATCATGAGTATTCGTGTATGCCATTAAAATTCGAATGTTTGTTAAGCCGCAAAGTATAGTACTTTAATTTTAATTCAATCTTTATTTAGAGAGGGAGGCGGCATGATGAAGAAAATAATCGTTCTGTTGGTAACGCTTGCAATGGCCTTCAGCGGTTATCAGGTTACCGCTGCAGCAGGAAAGACGGTCTATTATTTCAAGGCTTACGATTTGACCGGTTACCAGGACCCGGAGACCGGCCTGCCGAGCAAGCTGCTCGGCATGTCCGACTATGTGGCGTTAAAGGTGGTGCAAGGGGTTGTAAACCGGACGGATGCAACGCTTCTGATCGATCAGAATTTGAATTATTATACGGATAGCGATATACATTGGAAGGTCTATTATGAAAGCAAAGGCTATACCTTCATTACGTTGAACTCGATTGCAGACGTTTATCAAACCTTTAAAAGCCGGTTTAGCGGCATTGTCACTTACAATCATACAATGACCACGGACCTCTATCATTGGCCGGAGCTCGATATGGCTGCGGTGGTCGGCTCGCTTACGGATCGCATTCCCGTTCTATCCTCGCAGGTGAGCCGTTTTCAAACCGATTACGGTCTTGCTCCGGCAGCGACATTGACGCTTACCGACAGTTTTTCGGATTATCCTGACGCTCCTGGCACGATCAGCGGAAGACTGGAAACCTATGGCTGGACGACTCCGCTGCAGGCTTATCAATGGGGCTACGATCATCTGCTGAAATATTGCAATCCGCATGAGTTTCATCATATGGCGGAAGAGTCTTTTGACCTTGCGGCCGAAAGAAAAATGTTCTATGCCTACCTGCTGTCGGGCGATCCCGCGCAATTCAATCTGTTGAAAAATATTTACAGTTATTATGATTCCAGAAATGCTTCGTTTCCCGTATGGGGATGGGTGCAGCATGAAGATGTGGACCTAAATGCCATGGCTCCCTACGGCGGTTATATCAAAATGGCGGGCAGCACCAATTTGTCTTTTCATAATAAGGCAGCAGCTTCCTCGAATGTATTCGCGCATCAGTCCAATTATACGGTGGCGAATACAACGGTACAGCAAGACAAATATTACATCACCTTCACAGCTTCCGAGAATGATACGCCCAAAGCGGTCACGACCTTTCAGCACGGCGCCTGGCTCGACGCCAACAGGGGCAATGTCCCGATCAACTGGGGATTCGAGGCCAGCATGGCGGAAGAAGCCCCGGCTTTGGCTGAATATTATTATTCCCATGCGACCAGCAACGATTATTTCTTCAGCGGTGGAGCGACGCCTCTGGGATTTGCCGATTATGACGAGATGCCCGCAGACGTGAAAAATGAAATCAAGCTGCGCGGAGCGGCCTTGATGCAGAAGGTCGATCAACGATTTCTCGATCTGTACAGCGGATATGGGGCGATCGGTCCGCTGAGTCCCGTTGAATACGGCGACTTGGGAGCGGCGTTGGGAGTGGATGCCCTTATCGCGGAGACGCCGAACGGCGAGCATCAGGTGTGGGGAAATACATTCGTTTCCGGCAGATCCAGCATGTATCCACTCAGACAGACCGACTTCAGCGATGATTTCTCAAGCGGCACCGGCAAATGGACAACTACCGGCGGCAGCTGGGCTATTGAAGGCGGCGAATTCAGTCAGAGCGCCGCAACAGCCTCGCCAAGCCTGGCATATGCGATTAACGGTCTGCACGGGTATGTGAATGCGGATGCGAGGCTCAGCAAACAAGCGTCCGTATCGGGGATGTCCGGTATCGCGTTCCGGAAAGGAACCGGCGACAATTATTACTGGTTCTATTTGAAGGACGGCAGCAAAGCCGGATTGATGAAGGTCGTCAACGGGGTGAGGACGGTTATCGGAACGGAAGTGGATTTCACGCATGTGAAGGATACCTTCTATACGTTAAGAGTGGTTGCGTCAGGGTCTTCGATAAAAGGTTATATCAATGACAAGCTGGTGCTTGACCGGACGGATGGGACGTTTGCGACTGGCAGGCTGGGACTTGCGACCCTGTCCTCCCACACGCATTTCGATGATGTCAAAGCGGTATTTACGACGCAAGCCCAGCAAATTATCAATGATATCAAGAGCCGGACGGTTGATATCGCCCGAGCGAAGCCCGCATTTCTGTCCGGATATTACGGCTATATGTTCACCGGGGAGCATGAGAAAAATCAGTACGGGCATGAGCCGGGCGCCGGTCAGGTAATGGCCGTCAACCCGACGATCCTGAAGGAGGTACAAGATACGCTGAATGCCTCCTACCCCGGACAATACAAATTTGCCAGACTGGACGAAATGGTATCGGCGCAAAGGCTTTATGCCGACAGCCTCAACACCGATATGACCGATGAACTGAACGACTATTCGAAAATGTACAGCCACAGCGCGAATCTGTTACTGGATGCCAACAATCAAGCGGCTTTTAACGGGGATGCATCGAGGCTCGCCAGGAGCTCGAATACCGAGGAATACATTATTTACAAGACGCCTTCTCAGACGAGGGATATAACCGGTTTTACAGCAGCAGGCTGGTATTGGCCGGATGAAGCAGTCACGGACTTTGCTTTCTATGCTTCGCCTGATGGGGTGACTTATACGCCATTCACGCCAGCGAAAACAACGGTGAACGGTACCGGGTCAATATGGAACAAAATGGTCTACAAGGGCGCAAGCTTGCCGGGGGGGACAAAGTTTATTAAAATGGTGTTCAAACAAAATACGGCGAATTATTGGAATCCGCAGCTGGGAAGCGTCGGCATCTCCACCGCTCCCGCAACGGGAACCGTCATTGATAATTTTAATGATTGGACGAAGGTATACAGCCACAGTGCGAATCTCGCGGTGGATACCAGCAATCCGGCTGCTTTTAACGGAGATGCCGCAAGGCTGGTCAGATCGGCCAATACCGAAGAGCATGTCGTCTACAAAATCCCCTCCGCATCGCAGCGGATGACGCGGTTCTCGGCAGAGGCCTGGTTCTGGCTCGATGAGACGATTACCGATTTTGCATTCTATGTCTCACCCGACAATATCAACTATACGGCGATTATGCCGACGAAGACATTGACAAGCGCGGTCGGGATCGTATGGAACAAAGTTGGCTATAAGGCGAATTCATTGCCTTCGGGGACCCAATATCTCAAAATCGTCTTCAAACACAGCACGTCTAATTATTGGAATCCCCAAATCGGAAAAGTGGAGTACGCATTTCAGTAACAGGCCGGAACAAATGATACGTGGCAGCACATTGGAAGTCCGGGAAAAATAGGTGAAGCAGGCGGAAAACGATCTGGAGAAGCGTTAGCTGAAAGCTTTCAGAAGGAAAGCTGCTTCGGAAGCATCCGCTTACGGCCTTTGTACCCCGAATTTTACCCCTAGAGTGCAAATCGGTTCATAATACAAAGAATGAACCGTTTGCACTACAGGTATCCAAATTCAAAAATTCAGGGGTACAACAGCGATCGGAAGACGTTTCCGCATGCGCAGCCTAAATAGACCACCGGGCTTTTAGGGAGACGACAGCATTGAGACCGTTCATCTATTTCATGAAGCAGAACAAAACCTTGGTCCGGATGATCCTCATTTTGACAACGGCCTGCGCGATTCTGTTATCCTCTTTATCCGCTTTTCTATTTAAGCAATATTCGGAGAAAAGCGTCCGCGATGCCTATGGCATCTCGGCCGAACAGCTGGAGCAGACCTATCGGATGATCGAAGCCCAGCTGATGAATGTGTACAATTATTATGCCAGATTTTATTCGAGCAGCAGCCATGTATTCAATGCGTTATATGCGGATCAGTTTAATTCGGAAGAGATGTACGAAATCAACAAGACGCTTAAAGATTCCATGCAGGTCAGCCCGCTCGTCTCCTCCGTTTACATTATTAACCGCAATGCGGATGCGGCTTTTTCAAGCGGCTCGACGGTGAAAGCGATCGGGGATTTCTACGATACCGACATCGTAAGCGACCTGAAGGCAGGTTATGCTGTCAACCATCCTGTTTTCATTCCGCGGGACGTGCGTTACCGCATATACGACAAATGGGAGGAGCACCGGTTCATCTCGGTTATTTTCTCTGAATCGTCCAGTGCCAATACGGCAGATTCCGCGTTGGTGATTAATATCAGTCAGGATAAGATCAGAGAGATTATGGCCATGAAGCCCGAAAATGCCCAGACGCATAAAATGATTGTCGACCATGCGGGCGTGGTTGTCGTCCAGACGGAAAGTCCGATGCAGATGAAGTTGGAGGAAACGTTCTTTCATACGATTCAGGCGCAAGGATCCGGCAGCGGGTACTTCACGGAGAAGATTCAAGGGAAGAACTATTTTATTACCCATCTCAAGTCCAGCAGCATCCTGGGATGGTATTTCATTAATATTATGGAATATGATCAGCTGGTATCGGGAATATCCAGCTTGCGCGATGCTGTTTTTACCATTACCGGCCTATTTATTCTCCTGTCGGCTATTGTTTCCCTGTTTTTTATCCGGAGCTTGTATAAACCGGTCCATCGTCTGATTCATAAAGTCAAATCGGGGGGACGAATGGGAGTGCGTTCTTCTTCGTCCGGCGAATTCGAGTTTCTTCGAGATGCGTTTGATCATTTGACGGCGGATATTTCCGATCTGAACCATAGCAAGGAGGATGCGGTCCTTTTCCTGATCGGCTCGACCGACGGAAAGCCGCTGCCGGGCCTTCACGGAACTTTCAGCGGCATACAGGAAGAGATCGGGAAAAATTTGAAGCTGTCCGTTACCGTGGCATTCGGTCCTGTGTTCAGTCAGCTTTCGGAGATCCGGAAATCTTATTTCGGCGCTTTAAATGCCGCCAATTGCAGAATCAGGCTGGGAAAAGGCGCCATTATCGATCAGGATGCCGTCCTGGACAATGGCAAGGAGCCGTACATTTACCCCCATGAAGCGGAGAAGAGGCTGCTGAACAGCTTGAAGCTGGAAGAAGAGGATAAATTCAACCAGTCGCTGCACCTCTTCGTTCAAATGGCAAGCCAATTCAGCTACGATGAGATGATCTTATCCTTTACCCAGCTGACACTGGCCGTCATGAAGACGGCGACAAGTCAGATGCAGGTCGATCCTGAGCGATTGGATATCCAGAGAAGCCATATATCGAAACAACTCGCGGAACGGGAGACCTTTGAGGAAATTCAGATTTGGTACCGGGAGCTTTATGCGACCATCGTTCAAGCGGTGAATGAGAGAAAGGATTCGAAGCAAAGCGACATGGTCAAGCAGCTTGTGGACTATATCTCCGTTCATTATGACGATGCGAATCTGAGTGTCGAAAGTCTTGCCGATCAGGTTCAATTGTCACCCAACCACCTGCGCCTGATTGTAAAGAAGCAGCTGGGGAAGTCGCTCTCCGAGTATATTACGGATATCCGTTTCATGCATGCGATGCGGATGCTGCGGGAAACGGATGAACGGATTAAGGATATCGCGGAAAAAGTGGGATTTGTGAACACTGGCTACTTCTACACAAGCTTCAAGAAATATGTCGGAGTAAGTGCGGCCCAGTACCGGGAGGATCACAAGACGGAGCAAAGCTCCTGATCTTCCCCGCACGAGAACGCCATCAAGGACCCGAGTGGGGCCAGGATGGCGTTCTTTTTTACGTGGAAATCATCAAAAATCGACTTCATGACGAGAAATAAGCTGCTTGATCATGAACGATTAGGGATTTCATTAAAAAACAAACTATTCATCGGGAAGCCAGGTGTGTAGATTAAGAGTCATCCGGAACGATCGGCAGAGCGAAAGACGTTTCCACATGCGTAGCCTAATTAGATCACCGGACTTTTAGAGGGGGAGGAAAGACATTGGAACAGATGAAAGCAAGAGGAAGGCTTCGTTCCTTTATTCATGAATTGGCCGTCAATAAATATCTCTATTTAATGGCGCTGCCCGGTTTGATATTCGTATTGATTTTCAACTACGTTCCGATGCTGGGCATCTATGTGGCTTTTCTGGATTTTAATCCGGTTAAAGGGTTGACCGGCAGCGAGTTTGTCGGTCTGCGCAATTTTGATTTTTTCTTCAGCGGGCTGGATTGGCCCAAGGTCACGCTTAATACGATTTATCTCAATCTCCTGTTCATTCTGGGGGAAATTCTGTCGGCCATTGTATTGGCTGTTATCATTAACGAAATCAGCGGAAAATGGTTCAAGCGGGTGACGCAGTCGGTCATTATCCTGCCCTTCTTCATCTCCTGGGCGGTTGTTTCCATCTTTATGATCGCTTTACTTTCGTCGGATGGAGGTATCATCAACAAGATGCTGGAGGCTATGGGGTTTGATCCCGTGAGCTTCTATTCGTCTCCCGAGGTATGGCCGGGCATTCTGATCGCAATCCGGATATGGAAAAGCGCCGGTTACGGAACCATCATCTATTTGGCGGCAATGGCGGGGATCAACAACGATTTGTATGAATCAGCGAGGATCGACGGCGCCAACCGCTTGCAAATGATCCGTCATATTACACTGCCTCTGATGAAAAGCATTACGTTCCTCCTTGTCCTGCTTGCCCTTGGACGGGTGTTCTACGGCGACTTCGGGATGATCTACGCGCTTGTCGGCGACAATTCGTTCTTGTACCCAACGACAGATGTCATCGATACCTTTGTTTACCGGTCGCTTCGCACACTAGGGGACTTTGGCATGGCTTCCGCTGTCGGGCTGTACCAGTCCGTGATGGGGCTTATCCTGATTCTGATCACCAACAGGATCGTCAAATTCTACGACAAAGACGCAACGATCTATTAAGCTGCCGGGAGGAACGATATGAAGACGCAACACACAAGCGACAGAATTTTGCTGGGGATTTTCTACTTCGTTATTACGTTATTTGCTTTCGTCTGTGTGTTGCCTTTTCTGCTGCTGATCGCAAGCTCGGTTACCGATGAGCTGTTACTGGTGCAGAAAGGGTACAATCTGATCCCTGATCATTTATCTTTTGAGGCCTATAAACTGATCCTCCAGACAGGTACGATCTATAAATCGTATCTGGTGACCTTGACCGTGACGGTCGTCGGAACCGTGATCAGCATGTTCGTAACCAGCGGGATCGCCTATGCCATCTCCGAGAAAAGATTAAAGTATGCGAGCGCGATTTCCTTCTTTCTTTATCTGACCATATTGTTTAACGGTGGACTGGTTGCCTATTATCTTCTCATTGTCAAATATCTCCACATGAACGATACGATATGGGCGCTTATTCTTCCTGGCGTTCTAAGTCCTTATTATGTCTATATGCTCCGTAATTTTTTCCGTACGGTTCCCGAAGCCCTGTCGGAGTCTGCCCGGATAGACGGCGCCAGTGACGTGACGGTGCTGCTGCGCATCATCATTCCGGTATCGCTGCCTGCCATGTCGACGATCGGGTTGTTCTATGCGATCGGATTCTGGAATGAATGGTTCCGGGCGCTATTGTTTATTGAGAAGCCCGATCTGTATCCCTTGCAATATATCATTATGGCGATTATTCGAAACGTCGAATTTGCCAGCAGCATGGTTAACGGCAATCAGCAGATCGTATCCGTCGTGCCCGCGCTTTCTGCGAGAATGGCGACAACGGTTATTACGATCGGCCCGATTATTTTCCTGTACCCGTTCCTTCAGAAATATTTTATCCGGGGATTGGTTATGGGTGCAGTGAAAGGCTAGATCCGATATCCGGTTTAGCATAGATGACTTATAATAAAATGTGGAGGGGTTAGAAGAATGAAGAGCAAAGGTAAGAAGAGTACGGGATTGCTGCTCGCTCTGGTGTTGTTGGTCAGCATGCTGGCGGCATGTTCGCAAAACAACGAGAAGAAAGGAACAGAAAAAGCGAACACGACGAATGGAAATACGCAATCCGAAGCAGGTGCTTCCGCGCCGGATCCGGTGGAGTTGAATTTCATGCTCTGGGGGGATAAGCCGGCGGGGATGGATGAGGTACTGGCCGAATTCGAGAAAAGAACGAAAGATACACTGAATATGAAGATCAACATCTCCTGGACGCCGCTGAGCGATTTCTCTAACAAAGTGAAGCTGAAGCTGTCGGCAGGCGAAGAGGTGGACGCCGTATTCGACGCACCATGGGCCACCATGATCAACAATATCAATCAGGAGCTGTATCAGGAGCTGGATACCTACTTCTTAAACGATGAGTATCTGGGATTGAAACAAGCGTTCGGCGAGCAGTACGTCACCAATAACAAATTCAACGGCAAGCTTTACGGCATTCCGTTCACGCAAGGGTATAAGGAAATCTACGGTTATTTCATCCGCAAGGATTTAAGGGAAAAGTACGGCATGAATAAAATTTCGAGCCTGGGTGAGCTGGAGCAATATTTCGATCATGTTCTTAAGAATGAAAAAGGCGTTATTCCGGTAGCCGATGACGGCAATGCCTTGAGATGGAACTATGGACTGACGGATGAAAACGATTATTTTTTTGCTAAATCCAATATATTCACGACGACTTTAGCGGGCGGCTTATCCGCAACCTGCCAGTTGAGCGAGGACAGGAAAGCATGCATAAGCCTGGAGCTGCCTGGGGACAAAGAGACTCCATTCCCGGGAATCCCCTATAACTTTGTCGAGCTGTCGTCCAATTGGAAAAGCAAAGGCTATTTCGAGAAGGATCTGCTGACACAGCAAAATGCAACTTCCATGTTCGTAGGAGGAAAAGCAGCATCCCTGGCCCATGGCATCAGTCAGTTTTCGGTGTTAAACGATCAGATCGCCAAAGCGGTTCCGGGCGCGCAGCTCGAGTTCTTCGCTTCAAGCGACTCGCAGCGCTCGCTGCAGCCTGCCGCAATGAAAACGGATTTCAAGGCGTTTAACTTTATCAGCATTCCGGTCACTTCCAAGAAAGCGGATTCGGTGATGAAATTTTTTAACTGGCTGTTCTCGGACAAGGCCAATCACGATTTGTTCGAACGCGGTATCGAAGGCGTGGACTGGGTGGCGGACGGGGATTCGCTCTATAAAAACCCGGAAAGCGGACCGAGATACGTATTTCCTGGCTATGAGATGACCTGGAATCCGAATTTGATCCGGAATTTGGCTGGCATGGACGAGCAGGTCTATAACATTCTTGATTACAGCATGGATGTGGACAGCTACTATCAGACTCCGCTTGCGGGCTTTACGTTCAACTCGGAGCCCGTAAAATCAGAAATCGCCAAAGTAACTCCCGTCATGGACCAGATCGGTCAAGTATATGCTTCGGGAGCGGTGAAGGACGCGTATGCCAATGCGCACGAGCTGAACAAGAAAGCTGTCAAGCTGGGTCTGGAGAAAATCAGGGAAGAAGCCTTGAAGCAGATTAACGCCTATTTGGCTGGGAAGTAGAAGGAAAGCAGGCTGAGGCTGCCTTTGGGCGGCCTCTGCTGCCATACCTTCGTAAATCGCTCGTCCCAATAAGAGAGTGACGCTAGAAAATAACAAATCCGTTTGAAATTTTTAGTGGCTGTGTGGGGAAGAAAGAACTCTTCTGATGCTTCAGAAACATCAGTAACACTAGTGATATTTTAGACGGATTTCTATTTAATAAATTATTGATCTCTGACGCTTTAACAAAAAGTCCCCTGGTCTGCAACCGAAAACCAACACTGCCGCTGCTCCGCCAGAGCACCCCTGACCGGATGGGATCGTAACGGATTCCATGTCCTTCAGTCAATTGTCCGTTAGCTTTTCGGATGTCTCTGAACCCGAGAGTTCCATTACACAGAGCAGGCTGCCTATGGCGGCCTGTTTTTGCGTTGCATTAACGGCATATTCGGCTATGGCAGATCAGCGCTATCCTGATTGGGAATGTGCGAGGGCTGGTCATTCGTTTCTTGCAAATACAGCATCAACATGGGCGTTGTAATTCCATCAAACTTCTCCCTATCGTTCAGGTCAATCCAGGCAAGCTCAATAATGTCCTGATTCCAGTCTTTTGTGGTATCAAGAAAGAGACCTCCTCCGATGATTTCGGCGATGTACGTGTATTTTTCATTTTCGACATGCAGCAGACCTGTGATTCGGACATTATAGCCGGTTTCTTCATACAATTCCCGGATACAAGCTTGTTCAGGGGATTCATGGTCTTCAATTCCGCCGCCGGGGAAATTCCAAACGATATCGCCGCGCTGGACAGCCTGCCTGACCATTAGCACTTGATTGTCTTGAATGACGATTGCCTGAGCAATCATATAGCCATCTACCTCTTTCTATATCCATATATAGTCATATGTCATGCAGGTATAATAAGGGACATATGTATTTATGTTCGTTATGTTAAACCATTATCCTGCTTAACTGGCCTGGAGGGATTGTTTGATGGAGTCGAAGGAGCGAAATAGCAAAAAGCTGCTAATCCGGAATATAAGCAGGGACGAGATTGGACAGGTAGCTATGATACTTGAAGAAGCGGCTCTCTGGCTGAAGAGTATCGGCCAGGAAATGTGGGAGGACCACCAATATTCCATCGCCGGGATTCTGTCCTGTTACAATATCGGGCAACTTTATCTGGGCTGCTTGGAAGACAGGGCGGTGGCCGCTATGATCCTTCAGGAGGAAGACCCCTTCATGTGGCCGGATACCGGCCGTACAGATTCGCTGTTCCTGCATAAGCTCGCTGTGATGAGTGCATACAGAAAGAACGGATTTGCTGTCGAGATGCTCGACTGGGCGAAGGATTTGGCGAGATTGAGGGGCAGACGGTATGTCAGACTGGATTGCGCTTCGGACCGTCCCAAGCTGTGCGGGTTTTATGAGAATAACGGGTTTGTACGAGTCAGGGAGCAGCTGATTATGAACCGGTTTCCGACCGCATTCTATGAATATGAAATCGGAGATCATAAATAATCTTGACCTTCCCCTTGCGTCAAGCTTTAAGATCATCCTGTAAACATGATCCCAAGGAGGAAATGAAGAATGCCCAATCACGAAGAAATTTATGAAACACAGGCTGATACGTATGACCTGCTTATTTCGAAGCAACCCAATCTGTGTGAGGCAATCGAAGCCATACGGGCGGTTGACGATTTGGATATATTAGATATGGGAGCAGGCTCAGGGAGATTGACCTGTGTCCTGGCCCCAAAAGCCAGGTCAATCCTGGCACTTGATGAATCAGAAGCAATGTTGAACGTTACGGCAGCAAAGCTGAAAAAAAGCGGATTGCAAAACTGGAAGACCCAAGTTGCCGATCATAGATCTCTCCCTGTAGCGGATAAAAGTGTTGATTTAATCGTATCGGGTTGGAGTATATGTTATCTGGGGAGCACGAATGTTCCTAATTGGAAAGAAAACATACGGCAAGTGATGACAGAAGTCAAACGTGTGCTTCGTCCTTGCGGTACTGTAATCGTTTTTGAGAACTTTGGAACAGGTTCGGAAACTCCCGATCCTCCTGCTTTTCTAAAAGACTATTTTAGGCTGCTGGAAAATGAATATGGTTTCTCTCATAAATGGATACGAACGGATTATCATTTTGACAGCATGGAAGAAGCCGAAAGGCTTACAAGATTTTTCTTTGGGGATGACTTGGGGGACAAGGTTGTCAACGAACAAATGATTCGTTTTCCCGAATGCGCGGGAGTCTGGTGGCTAACCATATATTAATTCAGCAAATCACGGTATATCTCGAGTGCTCCGCTAACGAATGCGACAGCACAATAAAACATAAATCGAATTGTTCTCGCACAAAAAAGACCTTAGCCAAACAACAAACAAGCGGCCGCGGCCGCTTGTTTGTTGTTTACATAGATACTACGGCGCGCTGGAATTCCGCTATAAAGGCAGACCTTTGCGGACAGCCAGGGCTGCTCCCGTTGCGACCGCGTCCTCGCGCAGCTCGCCTTTGGAGAAATCCGGGCGGTAGACCGGGTCGTAATAGGTGTTTTTGCGGGCGATCCGGATCGCGGTCTGGTAGAAAGACTCGCTGGCGCTTACAAGGGCCCCGCCGAGAATAATTTTCTCCGGATGGAACATGTTGATCAAGTTGGCGAGGCCGATGCCGAAATAATGGGCGGCCTGCGTGAACATCTCCTCAGCGTAGGTATTGCCCTGCGCCAGCGCCTGGAGCAGCGTATCGTAGCTGATGCTGTCTTCTCCCGTCTGGCCGGACTGCAGCAGGTCGGTCCGGCCCAGCTTGGCGTCGGATCGCGCTTTCTTCTCCAGCGCCTGAACGGAAACATACGCTTCGAGAGCGCCGTAATTGCCGTAATCCTGCAGCCGGATCCCGTCGGTCTGAATGACCATCTGGCCGATTGAGCCCTCCATGTCAACCGAGCCGTGCACAATCTGGCCGTGGGACATCATGGCGGAGCGCAGGCCGACGCCTGCGTGAACATACAGCATATGTTGAATGTTCTTGCCGCGCAGCGACCATTGTTCGCCGATCAGCGCGGCGTTCGCGCCATTCTCAAGCAGCGCTGGGAGTCCGGTTGCCTCCGTCAGCATGGCGCAGATCGGCACATCATGCCAGCCAGCGGCGGGAAAATTAAGCGGCCGCAAAATCGTCCCGGCCGTGCGGTCGAGCGGGCCAACTGCGCCTACACCGATGCCCAGCACCTGCCGCGCTTCCAGGCGGTGATCGGCGAGAATGGAACGGATATTAAGCACGGCGTGGCGCACCAGCTGCTCCGGCGTCATGGCTTCGTCCATACGCCAGCGGGTAAACGACTTGGGGTTCATATTCATATCAAAAAAACCCAGCGAGGAATAGCGTCTGGACAATTCGAGCCCGAAAAAATACCCGTAATCGTTATTGATTTCATACAAGATCGGGCGCCGCCCGCCGCTGGAAGGACCGAGTCCGGACACAACAAGCAGTCCCTCGGCTACCGATTCATCCAGCAGCCGCGTAAGCGTGCTGCTTGTGAGCGGGTATGCTGCAAGGAGTTCCGCTTTGGAGACGGTTCCCTGGTCCGCTATGCGGTCGTATATCATTTTTTTCATGGAAGGGATAGGGCTTCTTGATGGGTTGTCCATAAGTTTTCTCCAATTATCCGTAAAAACGTATTGAACTTAAAAGTGAGATCATTATAGCGCACATCGCTGCGAACCGCCAGCCAGCACGCGCATAAAGGTATGTGCGTTCATAACAGAACAACCCCGGCGATTGCCGATGCGGCGATGACAAGCAGAGGATGAAGCTTGTATTTGAGCAGACCAAACAAGGAAGCTAAGCAGATAAGCAGCATGGCCGCAGTCTGCCAGTCGATTGCTTCGAAGCCACGGGGAAACCCGAAGCGGAAGGCAGCGAAAGCGATCAGGCCGGTCACAATCGGCCGAAGGCCATAGAAGGCGGCTTTGACCCACCGGTTGTGACGGAGCCGGTAGAAGAATGCGGCGATGATGACGATAATCAGCAGCGAGGGGAGGATTATCCCGAATGTCGCCGCTGCGGAACCGGCGGGACCGGCGATCCGGTAGCCGATCAGGGTCGCGCAATTGGTAGCGATAGGCCCCGGCGACATCCCTGCGAGTGAAACAATCTCCTGAAATTCCTGGTCGTTAATCCAGCCTTGTTCACTCATTCCGTAGTGAATCATGGGGATAACCGCGTAGCCGCCGCCGAAGGAGAGAAAACCGATCTTCATAAAGAAGATGAATAAATCCCACAGCATAGGAACCCCCCTTTAAATATAATATTCCAGTTGAAAAGGATCTCCCGCATCGTGAGCGGGACGCTCCTTCTCTGTGCGCATCCGCAGCCCCAGGAGCTGCTTGGCGGCGGCGCAGGCGATTCCCCCCGCGATCCCGCCTAAAATAATCATAAAGGGATTAAGCGCCGTGGTCGTCAGCAGCGCCAGCGCGGCGATCAGGATGACCGCTGTTGTTTTATCAAAAAGGGATGTCTTGGCCATCTTGTAAGCGGAGACGAGAATGAGCGCAAGGATCGCGCCGCGAATGCCCTGCATCGCCGCTTCCACCTTGGGATTTCCATCTATATGCCGATACACGAGGGCGAGTCCCAACACAATCAGAAAGGTAGGCAGGGTGATTCCCAGTATAGCGGCAACCGCTCCGGGCAATCCTGCCAGCCGATATCCGATAAAAGCGGAGGCATTGACTCCCACACCTCCCGGGGCAGAGCCGGCGACGGACAGCATGTCGCTCATCTCCTGCTCGTCAAGCCATTTACGCTTCTCAACCGTCTCCCGTTCTATGATTGGAATCATGGCGTAACCGCCTCCAAAGGTGGAGGGGCCGACCCTCGAAAAAGTCCAGAACAATTGGAGAAGCATGGATATGCGCGGTTTGGTCATGGTGGATCCAGCCTCCTAGTCAAATAAAGCTTATGGTATTATTATAACAACATAAATCCAAAATGGAATAAACATTTTAAAATTATTGAATTTTGAAGGGGACATTGGTGTAATATGGTTTTTGTGTGAAGTTTAATCGCTTTATTCAGGTGCAAGGTTTAATTATTTAATTCAAATTGGTATAAAGTTGGATTGGATAGACCTTGTCCCCTTTCTTCGTATATGATTAATTTATAGGGATTGCCGACTGGAGTCGGGAGAGGGGACTAAAGAATGGATCCGATAAAATCATGCTGCGCGGCCAGCCGGGAGCAAGCTGCGCAGGGAGAAATAAGCAAGAAGGAGCAAGCTGCAATTTCTGTTAAAGCTGCCGGCAGCCAGGTGCGCGATGCTCTGGTCCGCATAGAAGGCGGCGTATTCCGGATGGGAACGAATGACCCGGAAGGATTCCCGTCTGATGGAGAGGGACCGATCCGGGAGGTGCGGCTTGATTCGTTCCGGATATCGCCCTATGCCGTGACGAATGCAGAGTTTCGCACCTTCGTGGACGATACGGGTTATGTCACGGAGGCTGAGCGTTTCGGCTGGTCCTATGTGTTTCATCTGTTGGCTTCCGAGGAAACGCGTGAACGAGTGAAGGATGTTCCGCAGCAAGTGCCGTGGTGGCTGGTTGTGGAGGGCGCTTATTGGGCGAAGCCGGAAGGGCCTGATTCCACGATCGAAGGACGGCTGGATCATCCTGTGGTACACATCTCGTGGAACGACGCGGAAGCCTATTGCGTCTGGTCAGGGACGCGTCTGCCGACGGAAGCGGAATGGGAATATGCGGCGCGGGGCGGCTTGTCCGGCAAAACCTATCCATGGGGTGACTTGCTCAAACCGGACGGCAAGCATAGGTGCAACATCTGGCAGGGTAAATTTCCGGTCAAAAACAATGCCAGCGATGGCTATGTGGGTACTGCGCCAGTGGACGCCTACGAGCCCAACGGCTACGGATTATACAATGTGTCCGGCAATGTGTGGGAATGGTGCGCCGACTGGTTCAGCCCCGGTTACCACCGGCAGACCCGGTCCGAAAATCCCCGTTTCACGGAAGAAACGGAAAGGCGCTCGATGCGTGGAGGTTCCTACCTGTGCCATCGCTCGTACTGCAACCGTTATCGGGTTGCGGCCAGAAGCGGCAACACGCCGGATAGTTCAACCGGCAATTGCGGATTCCGGGTTGCAGCCGATATTGCAAACATGTAGCGCCCCCTGACGTAAGCGGTAGGACTTAAGCGACATACGATAAACGCCAAAAAGAAAGCCCGCAGAAGAGAATTCGATTCTCTCGGCGGGCTTTTGCGTGTCAAAGGGCATACGGGTTTCACGCCTTTTCAGTAACAGTTTGGCTTACGGGAACAGCTCAGCATGGTCGGTATGCTTGCCATAAATCATAAAGTCGGTTGGCGACATGGCGGTATGTTTCTTAAAAATCCGGAAGAAATAGGAGGTATCGTAATAACCCAGATAGCTGGATATGTTGGCTACAGTCATGTCCGTGCTCAGGAGCAGGCTGCACGCCTCTCTAATCCGCAGCAGATGGATGTACTTGATGGGCGAGTGGCCGATAACCTCGCGGAAGACCGAAGTGGTGTAGTTCGGTGAACGGTGGATCAGACGGGCTAACTGCCCGATTTCAATCGGCTCGCGGTAATGATCCAGCAGATAATGCTTGATCAGCTGGGCATATTTCATCTTCATGGGAGTGACCTCAGGTTTCTCCAGCTCGCGCGCGAGCATGCCAATCAGCTCCTGCAGAATGGCGGGGCAGATGAAGGAAAGATAATTTCCCCCATTGCATACTTCTTCGAAAAGCCGCTCGAAGCGGCGCTGCGCATATTGAAAATTGCGGAGCTTGAACTGGACAAATTGTTTATTTTGCAAAAAAGGAATTACCGGCACAGCATTTTCGTCATATCGGAAGATGACCGTATATTTCTGGTGGGGTCCCGTGTGGTGATTATCCCCTGCCCGCCGGGTTCCATGCGGGATAAAGATGAAATCGCCGCGTTCGCCCACATAATCTATGCCATTGATACTGTAGGAGACTTTGCCTTCCGTGACCAGCACAAGCACATTGACGTTCAGAACTTCCGATTTCGTTCTCCAGTTGGGGATATTATCATCGAAATGTACTAAGTCTACAAGAAACATTATGAATCTCCTCGCCCTTTGAAGGATAGATGAATCCTATCATATCAGGTTATTATTGACAATGCGGACTTTGGATAAGAAATAGTTTAAAAATTTTATCGTAGAAATGTACATATTTAAATTGAGTTGTACATAGACGAAGATTCGCCGAAAATCCTATACTGGGTCCATAGGCTGAAGCACCTCTGTGGGCATCATAATGACAGCCGCGGTAGTAGGAATTATTATGGTTTACATCCGGGGCTCGGACGGAGCCGTCAAGGGATAACCGGCATGTCTCGATTACTTGATTAAGAAGGAGACTATCACCATGCGAGTACTTTTGCTTGATTTGGATTCCACCAGGCCCGACCATTTGGGCTGCTACGGCTATCACCGCAATACATCACCGAATATCGACCGTATCGCCGCTCAAGGGGTGCGGTTTGACAACTATTACACGTCAGATGCTCCCTGCTTTCCATCGCGGACCGCTTTGATGACGGGCAGATTCGGCATTCATAACGGTGTTGTGGGACATGGGGGTACGGCGGGGGATGTCCGCCACGAAGGAGAATCGAGGCAATTCCGCAGCAAGCTGGCCGCCGAGAGCTTCCCTGCGCTGTTCCGGCAGGCGGGTATGAAGACGGCGCTGGTCAGTCCGTTCGGAGAGCGGCATACAGCCTGGACATTCTATGCCGGCTTCAATGAAATTCACAATACCGGCAAGGGCGGCATGGAATCTGCCGAGGAAGTGACGCCGGTAGTGCTGGATTGGCTGGACCGCAATGCCGGGCAAGACGATTGGATGCTGTACGTCAATTATTGGGACCCGCATACGCCGTATCGCGCCCCGGAATCTTTCGGCAATCCGTTCCGTGAAGATCCGCTTCCGGAATGGATGACCGATGAGGTGCTGGAGCGGCACCGGGAGAAGGTCGGTCCGCACAGCGTGCATGAAATCAACATGTACAACAACAGGACGTCGCCGGAATATCCGCGTTATCCGGGCGAACTGAAGAACAGTGACGATATGCGCCGCATGGTTGACGGCTACGACTGCGGCGTGCGTTTTATGGATGACAATATCGGGATGATCTTCGACCGGTTGGAGAAGATCGGCGTGATGGACGATGTGGTCGTCATTATCACGGCCGACCACGGCGAGAACATGGGCGAGCTCGGTATTTATGGCGAACACGGCACAGCGGACCAGGGCACATGCCGGATTCCCATGATTATCCGCTGGCCGGGCCGGACGGCAGGAAGCGTCGACACGGGTCTGCATTATCATCTGGATCTGCCGCCGACGATGGCAGAGCTGATGGAGCTTCCTCCGGCGCCTAGCTGGGACGGCCGCAGCTACGCAGGCTCCGTGCTTGCCGGAGAGGATACCGGCCGCGAAAGCCTTGTCATTTCGCAATGTGCGCATGTCTGCCAGCGCAGCGTCCGGTTCGACGACTGGCTTTATATCCGCACCTACCACGACGGCTATCATCTGTTTGACAAGGAGATGCTGTTCAATTTGAAAGACGATATATACGAGCAGAACAATGTGGCTCCCCAGCGTCCGGACATCTGCCGGGAGGCTGTTTACCGGCTGACAGATTGGCATGACAGCATGATGGCCTCGATGGACTGCGATGTGGATCCACTCTGGACCGTCATGATGGAAGGCGGTCCTTACCACGCCAAGGGCCATCTCAAGGAGTACGGAGAACGCCTGCTGGAATCCGGCAGAGAGCAGGCATTGATCGAGCTCAGAAAGCGCCATCCGCGGGAACAATAATCCCTGAAGAATGTATTGCGGCGCGTCATTACATCAATCTGCGCCTAACAAAGCGCCCCTTTTTCACTTTAAAGTGGAAAGGGGGCGCTTTGTTTTTCGGATCCAGCAGGAAGGAATGCCTCATTGACTTTTGGGATAGACCCATTGCTATAATAGGGCAAACAAATCCGGGAGGACAGACCATGCCGATATGGCTTCGCAGAGTGGCGTTGCTGCTTTCGTTCAGGCGCAGCATTCAGGGGAAAATATTCATCGTGTTCAGTCTTGTCATCCTCTCTGCGCTGGTACTGGTCAGTCTTGTGATTTATTACAATCTGACGAACAATATCAAACGCAACGCCATCCAGTATGTGACCGACAGCGTCCGCCGCGCCGATGAGAATGTGAATGTCCTCGTGCAGGACGCGAGCAAGCTGATGGCGCTGGTTGTGACGAATCAGGAAAGCGTTATTAATGTGCTGCAGAGCGGCAGCTCCGAGGTGTCGCTGGAGGGCTTTCGCGATCAGAGGAAGATAGAGAGCTTTCTGTCCTATCTGATTGCATATAAATCCCAGATAAACCGGATTTCCGTTGTAAGCGTTCCCGCCGACAGAATTTTTTATGAAGGTTTCCCTTATGTGGACCGCACGCTGTTGAATCATGAGCTTGTCAGCCAGATCGTCGCTGCGCCTGCGGAGAAAATCTTTATCAGACAGAATTTCAACGGACGCGAGGAAACCGTGACCATCGGCCGTAAAATCGTCCATAACCGCCAAACGATAGGCGTGGTCATGATCGATCTCAACTACGGGATTCTAAGCAACAACTACAATATCCAGCCCTCTGAGGACAGCCGTATCTATGTAATGAGCGACAGCGGCGAACTGATCTACGGCTCGTCCTCCAAGGCAAACGGTGAAGAAGCTGCGCTGCTCAAGGAGCAGACCCGGGGGAGCGGTGTCCGCGAAGCGAAGCTGGGCGGACGCAGCCACTTGATCGTCAGCTCGCGGTCCGATTCAACAGGATGGACCACGGTCGGCATGATCCCTCTGCAGGCGCTGATGAAGGATTCAGTCACGCTGCGCAGCCAGATCATTCAGGTGGTAGCCCTCGTTTATATGGCTGTACTGTTGGTATCTATCGCCGTAGCTTCCCATATTACGCGGAATTTGCGGCGGCTCCACAGTGCCATGAGATGGGTGCAGGAGGGCAATTTTTTTGTAACGGCGGATATTTCGGCGAAGGATGAGGTAGGCCAATTCTACCGCATGTTTCAGAAGATGCTGGAGCGGCTGCGGGAGCTGATGGAGGATATCAAGCTGCGCGAACGGCTCAAGCGGGAAGCTGAGCTTACGGCGCTGCAGGCGCAGATCCGGCCGCATTTTCTCTATAATTCACTCAATACGATCAAATATATGGCCGCACTGAACGGAACCCGCAATATAGAAGAAGTGTCGGGCTCGCTCATTGAACTGCTGCGCGGCGTGCTCGGTAATACGAAGGAATTCATCCCGCTTCGCGAGGAATTGTCCTATGTTCAGAGCTATGTCACGATCCAGCGGTATAAATATGCGGATCGTTTCCGGATCCATTTCGAGATTGACCCGCATATGCTGGATATCCCCGTTCTAAAGCTTACCTTGCAGCCGCTGGTCGAGAATGCGCTGACCCACGGGGTAGGCAGCCTTCTTGAAGGAGGCTCCATTATGGTGAAAGCCTACGCGGACGGCGGCGAGCTGGTGCTTGAGGTGGGTGACAACGGAATCGGCATGACGCAGGAGGAGATGGATGCCGCAATGCGTACCGGCACGATCCAGGATCAGTTCCGGAAAGGCGGGATGGGCCTGAGAAATGTCAATGAGCGGATTCGCATGGTATATGGCCAGGCCTATGGCGTCCGTCTATACAGCCGCCCGGATGCCTTCACCAAAGCGGAGATCCGCATACCGATACCGACTGACAGAGGAGAGATTACCCATGCTGAACGTACTGCTGGTGGATGACGAGGCGCTCGCCCTGACCCATTTGCGCCGGATTATAGATTGGGAGAAGCACGGCTTCCAGTTGTGCGGGGAGGCGCACGGCGGACAGGAAGCTGTGGAGATGATTGAAAGCCTTATGCCTCAAATCGTAATCGCGGACATCGACATGGCTGGTATGGACGGTGTCGCCCTAAGCCGATATGTCCATGAGCGCTGCGGCGGGCGCATCAAGCTGGTCATGCTCAGCAGTTATGATAATTATGAATATGTCCGGGAGACGATGAAGAACGGCGCCGCCGATTATTTATTAAAGCATCGGCTGGAAGCGGACGGGCTGCTGGAGCTTCTGAACCGGCTGAAGGAAGACATCCGGATGTCGGAGGCGATGCCCCAAGGGCTGGCTTTCATGGAGCGAAACTGGTCGTCGTTGAACCAGGGGCTTGCGCAGACCTATTTGCGGAGCCTAGTGCTCGGGCTGGAAATCGATACCGCCAGAGCCGAGGAATACTTCCGGCATTTGTCTCCGCTTGGTGTGGGGCGCATGGTCGTTACCGTCCTGCAGGTCTCCACTCTTCCCGATCCGCTTGGCCAGCGTGCACCCGCTGAAACGGCGCAGCGGTCAAAGGCGGTTCTGGATGTGATGCGCCAATGTGTGGACCAAGGCGAGAGGGGAATTGCCGCCGATGTCGGCGAGGGCCGTTATGTGTTGCTTTTCTCGTTCCCTGACGAGCGGAGCGAGCATGCCATCGGCCAGCGCGTAAGAGCCTGCCTGAAGAGACTCGCGGATATGCTTCGGCTTTATGTGAATGCCAGTCTGTCGTATGGCATCGGGCCGGTGAGCTCCCGTTTTGACCGGCTGGCCGCCGACTATAAGACGGCTCTGCTGTCAATGGGCGGTGTTCAGCCGAGGGAGGCGCTCCCCCAAGCCGTCGGGCCAGCGACCGGTGTCACGCTGCGGCAGGAGAAGGCGCTTATTGCCGCTGTCGAACAGGCGGGCGCTTCCGGCTGCGCGATTATTGTAGATGAAATCTTTGCAAGCCTTCAAGGTCCTCATCTGAAACACACGCTGCCGCATACCGTAAATGAGCTCATTCAGCTGGCAGACAAAATTTGGTTCAAATCAGGCAGACAGGCGGATGCCTATTATGCCGGTGAGTGGCCGACACGAGTGGAACTCGCCGATCCGGACAAGCTTGCGGCGACAGCCGTCTGGGTTAAATCCCTGTATGCCCAGCTGATGGATAAGCTTGCGGCTGGTGAGCGGCACTATTCTCCTTATGTACAGCAGGCGATTGTTCTCATCCGCTCCCGCTTTGCCGAGCCTATTTCACTAGAGCAGGCCTCAGAACAAGCCGGCATAACAGACACATATATGGGGCGGTTGTTCAGACAGGAAACCGGAACGTATTTCACCGACTATCTGAACCGGGTCCGGATCGAGGCGGCGAAGCAGCTTATCGCCAGCGGCAGCTACCGGGTCAAGCAAATTTATGAGCGCGTCGGCTTCTCCAGCTACACCTACTTCTTCAAAGTATTCAAAAGCAATGTCGGCATGACGCCGCAGGAATATGCCAAAAGCGGGCCGTGAGCGGCGCGCCGCCCCCACAGGCAGGATTCGCATTAATCAGCCCCTCCTCGGAACCCGTTTCCTCTGATGCAGCGTGGAGAACGGGTTCTTTTATTTATGCCGGGGATGGACGGGATTGCTGAAATTTGGAGTTTCTGTTCGTAATATTGCACTTTTATGCAATCGCTTACGCGTTATGATAAAAGCGTTTCCAAATAAAACACGGAGGTCACCAACATGAAGAAATGGAAAAGAGGCGCATCACTGCTGTCCACAGCGGCACTGCTTGGCATGACCATTGCCTGCTCATCGGGGGGCGATGCAGATAAAGAGACGAATAACAAAGGAGAGAAGGAGCCACAAAGTTCAAACAGCATCCAGACAAGCGGTTTCCCTATTTCCCAGGAAGCTGTTACGCTCAAAATTTTCGCGCAGAAGTCGCCTCCGAACGGCCCTTATAAAGATATGCTGGTCTTTCAGGAGTACGAGAAAATGACCAACGTCAAGATTGTGTGGGAAGATGTTCCCTCCGAAGGCTTCGTGGAGCGGAAAAACCTGCTGTTTGCTTCCAACGAGCTCCCTGACGCGCTTTTTAAGGCAGGCATCTCCCAACTGGAGGCTGTCAAATACGGAAGCTCCGGCATGCTTGTGCCGCTGGAGGACCTCATCGTCAAGTATGCGCCGAACCTCCAGGCGCTGTTTGACAAGTATCCGGAGATTTTGGCGTCGATCAAGGCGCCGGATGGACACATCTACGCACTTCCGGCAATTGTTACCTTGGGAGCGGCAAGAACCGACAAGCCGTGGATCAACAAATCATGGCTGGAGGCCTTGAATTTGAAAGAGCCGGAAACGACAGACGAGCTGCTGACGGTGCTCCGCGCATTCCGCGACGGGGACCCCAACGGCAACGGCAAGAAGGATGAAATCCCGGTGTCGGAATGGGACAGAAATGCGCTGATTAATTCCATGGCCGGCTCATGGGGACTGGATTTTCAGATGGGCTACAACATTAATATTCAGGACGGGAAGGTAAAGATCTGGCTCGCTGACCCCGCCTTCAAGGAATATCTGCAGTATTTGCATCAGCTGTACCAGGAAAAGCTGATTGATCCGGAGCTGTTCACGCAGAACGCCTCGCAGTTCGTCGCAAAAATGGCATCGGGCAACCTCGGTTACTTCCATAATCAGGCGAGCGACCCGTTTACCGATAAGAAGGAAGACTTTGCCGGCATTGCGCCGCTGGCTGGACCAGATGGGGAACGCAAGGGCTGGGGACGCCCGGTTGCGCGCGACTTTGGCACCTTTGCCATAACCTCGGTCAACAAGAATCCCGAAGCGACCATGCGCTGGATCGATTATTTCTACGGGGATGAAGGATCCATTTTCTTCCGTTACGGTATCGAAGGCCAGACCTATAACAAAAAGGCGGACGGCCTACCGGAATATACCGAAGAAATCCTGACCGACAAGCGCGGAACGGGTACGACTATCGGCCAATTCTCGCCATGGCCCGGTGGAGGGGCGCCGCATCTGATCAATGAGAACAATTCCTCGGCGATCAATCCGCCGGAGGTGCAGGCCGCGCAGGAGAAGATGGATCCTTATATGCCAAAAGAAATTCTGGGCGCGCCGATCTTCGATGATGCGACCTCTAAGGAAGTGAATACCTTGCGGCAGGACCTGGATACGTATGTCGGCGAGACGACTTCCAAGCTGATTACCGGAGCTCTGTCGTTCGACAAATGGGATGCGTATGTCAAGACGCTGAATCAGATGGATCTCTCCCGGCTCGAAAGCATCTATCAGGAGGCCTACGACAAAAACAAATAAAGAGGCATGCCGCTCATGCCAGGCCAGCCCGGGTATTAAACTTCAGCGCCTGGGCGGCTGGCAGCTGCATGTTTCCATGGAAAAGAGGTGTCAAGCGTGCTCACGGCTCCAAATATGCAAAAGGCGGGAATGCCCGGACAGCCGGCCGGGACGGACCGCAGAAGAGAACGGCGAAGGCTGTGGAAGCGGATTGCGGCGAGGTACGACCTCTACCTGATGCTGCTTCTGCCGGTGCTGTGGTATCTGGTGTTTCAATACGGGCCGATGTACGGCGTGCAGATCGCTTTCAAGGATTTTAACCCGGCCAAGGGAATTACGGGCAGCGCGTGGTCGGGCTTCGACAATTTCGAGCGTTTCTTCTCCTCCTACTATTTTGGCCGTCTGCTGTGGAATACAGTGAGCATCAGTCTGTTTTCGCTGCTGATCGCTTTTCCACTGCCGATCCTGCTGGCGCTGCTCATCACGGAAATCCGCAGCGAGCGCTTCAAGAAGGTCGTGCAGAACGTTACCTATATTCCACATTTCATCTCGGTTGTGGTCATTGTCGGGATGCTGCAGCTGTTCCTGAATCCGCAGACGGGGCTAGTCAATCTTATGATGAAGGGTGCGGGTCTTGAAACCGTTCCGTTCATGGAAAGTGCAGGCTGGTTCAAGACGATTTTCGTCGGGTCCAACATCTGGCAGAACATGGGCTGGCAATCGATTATTTACATCGCGGCGCTCAGCGGAATCAACCCGCAGCTCTATGAGGCGGCCAAGGTGGACGGTGCCAGCAGATTCAGACGGATCTGGCATATTTCGTTACCGGGCATCATGCCCATTGTCGTAATTATGCTGATTCTGGATGTCGGTGCATTTATGAATATCGGATTCGAGAAAATCCTATTGATGCAGAATGACTTGAACAAAGAGGCAAGCGATGTCATTCAAACTTTTATCTACAACAACGGCATTCTTCTTGGAGATTACAGTTACAGCGCGGCAATCGGATTATTCAACTCGGCGATTAATTTTGCGCTGCTGATTATGATCAACGGGTATGCGCGGCGGAAGGCGGAAACCAGCTTATGGTAAAGAAAATGACTGCCGGGGAGAATCAGGCCTTACCGCAAAGCGGTGAAAAATGGTTCGACGGTGCTATCTACGCAATATCCGCTGTCATCCTGATCGTCGTGCTGTATCCGCTGATATTCGTGCTGAGCGCTTCATTCAGCGATCCGACGAAGGTGATGGCAGGCGAAATGTGGCTGCTGCCGAAAGGTTTTACGCTGGATGCCTATAAGGAAATATTCCGTTATGACGCCGTTTGGAACGGCTACGGCAACACGCTGCTCTATACAACAGTGGGCACTTGTGTCAATCTGATGATGACGACGCTGGCTGCCTATCCGCTATCGAGGAGGGATCTTCCCGGACGGAGCATCCTGATGTTCGTCATCACCTTCACGATGTTTTTCAATGGCGGTCTGATTCCGACTTATTTGATCGTCAAGGACCTGGGCCTGGTCAATACGTTCTGGGCCATGATTGTGCCGACGGCGATTTCAACCTATAATCTGATCGTCATGCGTACGTATTTCCAGAACAGCATTCCCTGGGAGCTCCAGGAGGCCTCGCTCATCGATGGCTGCTCGAACACGCGTCTTCTGGTCCATATTATTCTGCCCTTGTCCAAGCCGATCATGGCCGTCATGGTACTGTTCTATGCCGTCAACCACTGGAATGCCTTCTTTAACGCGCTGATTTATTTGCGCGATGAGCAGCTCTATCCGCTGCAGCTGGTGCTGCGTGAAATTCTGATCGTCAGCCAGAGCAGCTTTCTGGATGAATCCGGCTCGACATTCGGCATGACCGAGAAGCTTCTGCTGGCGGAAAGCATTAAATACGCGCTCATTATTATTGCCAGCATTCCCGTACTGATCATGTACCCGTTTGTGCAGAAGCATTTCGTTAAAGGGGTTATGATCGGATCCATTAAAGAATAACAGGAGGAGATTTTCCTATGAACCAAGCAACGATTACTGTAGATGCCGGAGCGGCAAGCAGCCATAAGGTCAACCCGTTCCTGTTCGGACATTTCGTGGAGGATATCCGCGATCACATGGATGCCATGCTGGCTTTTGTGTTGAAGGACATGGATTTCGAGGAGGAAGCGGCGGCAAATGGCGTATCGGCCGGATGGTATCCGTTGACCGAAGGCAAGAACACGCTCTATGCGCTGGAGCCGGCTGCGCCGAAACATTCCGGGCACAGCCAGAAAATCCGCATTCTCAGCGCGGACAAGTGCCGGGGCGGCATCGCGCAGATGGTGTCCGTCAAGGGCGGCATGACCTACCGGATCCGGCTCATCGCGCGCGCAGCCATCGAGCTGAAGACGCTGGCCTGCGAGCTGGCCGATTCCCGCACAGGCGAGCAGCTTGCCAGCGCTGAGATTGCCCTTGACAGCCATAACTGGAAGACATACTCCTTCGAGCTCCATGTACCGAAATCCGCTGAACAGGCCGAATTCCGTCTGATGATCTCATCCGAGGATACCCAGTGGCGGGATTCGACGGGATCGGGCATGCTGTGGATCGATCATGTATCGATGCTGCCGGCTGACAGCGCAGGTATCGTCAAGCGCGAAGTTGTGGAGATGACGCTGGCTCTGAAGCCCGGCATGATGCGACTGGCCGGCAACTATATCAGCGCCTACCATTTTGAGCACGCGATCGGCCCGGAGCTGGAGCGTCCCAATATGGTGAATGAAGCATGGGGCGGATGGACGAATAAATATTTTGGGACGGATGAATTTCTGCAGTTCTGCCGAGATACGCAGACCGAGCCGCTGATATGCGTCAATGCCGGAACAGGTACACCTGAGGAAGCGGCAGCCTGGCTGGAATACTGCAACGGCGACGCGGATACAGTGTACGGGGCGATGCGTGTGCGAAACGGGCATCCTGCTCCATACGGAGTGAAATATTGGGAGATCGGCAACGAAATATATGGCGAATGGCAGCATGGGCACTGCACCGCCGAAGAATTCGGGCACCGCTACAACCGGTTTGCCGCGGCGATGAAACAGGTGGATCCGGATATCGTACTGCTGGCCTGCGGCGACTGCAATCCGGAATGGAACCGGACGCTTCTTGGCATCGCGGCAGAGCATATGGATATGCTGACTCTGCATATCTATCATGGCGGCGGATCTGCCGGTATCAATCCTGAAACAGCCAAGGAAATCCGATACCGTGCGATGACGTCTTATCCCGAAGCGACCCGTGCTATCATAGGCAAGACGGCTGAGCTGCTGCGCGGCAATCCGGATTACGCCCATGTGAAGCTGGCCATGACGGAATACAATACGATGTATTTCCCCAACACGATCCGCAAGGGCTTGCCGAATGAGCATACGCTGGAAGCTGCCGTCGCGAATGCAGCCAATTTCAATGAGCATATCAGGCAGTCTGATCTGGTGGAAATCGGCAGCTTCTCGGATCTTGTCAATGGCTGGCTTGGGGGCTGTATCCGGGTCGGAGACAGCTATGCCGATCAATACCGCGGCAAAAAGCCGGGCTGGAGCGGCAGGAGCCAGACGGTATACGGCACGCCGACTTACCATGTGATGGAGCTGTACGCGAATCGGCCGATCGCTTATGTCGCGCCGGTGAAGACAGAATGCGGCACATACTTTTGGGAGATCGGCAGCCGGCAGCTGAATCTGGCGCCGCAGGAGCTGCCTGTAATCGATGCCACGGCTTGTCTGGATGAGACAAAGCGGATTCTGACCGTATTTGCGGTTAATCGCGGGCTTGAACCCGTTGAGACCGAACTGCGTGCTGAAGAGTTCGGAGCGGCGGGTGAAGCGACAGTCTGGGAAGTGACGGGCAGCGATTACGAAGCGATCAACTCGGTGTTCGACCCCGAGCTTATTACCGCGCAGGAGAAACGCATAAGCTGGGATGGCGCCGCACCGCGCCTGGCAATGAATCCGCATTCCGTTTATGTGATCGAGCTGAAGCGCTGACCTTCGCTGCGGCATCGCGCATCCGTCTGCAAGTGCGCGGAATACGCTGATAACGATAAAGAAAGACCTCCGCTCCGCCGTAAGTGGCGGAGCGGAGGTCTTTTCGCCGTGGGTGACATCCCGCGAAGTGCTGCAGCGGACGGCGTGGAGCCGAGGATGACGGCACGCGGTTATGTAGCCAAGAAGAGACCGTGGATCCAAGATGACGAGGCGCGTCCGTAGAGCCAGAAAGGCATCGGGCAGCCGTTTAATCGCGCGCCACTCGCTCAGGCGTGCCAGATACGTGGCATCGGCATCGGTTCCTTGCCGAGCTCGGCCCAGGCGTATTTGAGCAGCAGCGTGGACTTCAGCTCCGCGCTGCCGGGATCGTCCCACAGATTGTTCACTTCCTGCGGATCCTGGAGCAAGTCGAACAGCTCCCCATAGGTCTGATTATAGTAGACCGTCAATTTATAGCGGTCATTGACATACGTTTTCTGATGAATGGTCGTCGGTTCGTGGCGGAATTCAACCAAGGCATGATCTCTGGCGCTTGACCGGGTCCCTTCCCATACTTCGCGCTGGTCCACGCCGGTCATGGCGTGCGGGACGGGAATATCGCGAAAGGACAGCAGCGTCGGAGCCAGGTCGACAAGCGATTGAATCGCATCCGACTGGACGCCGGCCGGAACCTGTCCCGGATACCGGACGATGAAAGGAACGCGGATCAGATCCTCGTAATGGAAGCCGCCCTTGGCTTGCAGGCCGTGCTGGCCGAAGAAATGGCCATGGTCGGAGGTGAAAACGACAACCGTATCCTCCGCAAGCCCCAGCTCGTCCAGCTTGTCGAGTATGCGGCCGATATATTTGTCCATCATGCTGACCATGCCATAATAGACGGCCACCAGCTTCTTGCGGTCGGCATCCGTCAGCTTGAATTTGCTGCCGTATTCATAATACAGATGAGAGCGGTACCCATGGATGCCGTACCCGCTCTCCAAGAGGTCGGAGAAATCGGGCTGGTCCTCCTGCGTTTTGCCGAAGTGGGGCGGGTTGCGGTCATGTTCGCCTGGCGTCGGCTGCGGAATGGTCAGGGCATCCGGGTCATACATGGAATCCCAAGGAGCAGGAACCAGATATTCGGGATGGGGATCAAAGAAGCTCGACCACAGGAAGAAGCTGTCTCCGTCCTTCGCATACTGCTCCAGCATCGCGTTGGATCTTTCCGCGATCCAGGTATTATAGTGGAATTCCTCAGGAATCGGCCAGGAATAGGTAGCGTTCGGGTCCATGGTGCCGGTCGGAGGAAGGAAATAATCTCTCCAGTTCATGCAGCCTTTCTCTTCCAGCCACAGCGCGTAATGCTGGCCGACATGGCTTTCGTTCGTATGGTTGCGGGCGAGCTCTACATGTTCAAAGCCATAGAATGGCCCTTCAAAGCGGCGCCACAGGTCCAGATCCTGGAGCAGAGGATAGGCTTCCATCGATGGATATTCATCTGTGGAACGGAGCGGCTGGAAATGCGCCTTGCCGATAAGAGCCGTTCTGCAGCCGTCCGCTGCAAGATCCTCGCCGACGCAGTGCCGGTCTTCAAGGAGCTTGGTGCCCAGCGTCCATGCGCCGTGCTGGCTGGGGTACATCCCCGTTATGATGGATGCCCGGCTTGGTGTACAGGTAGGATTGGGGCAATACGCTTTGGAGAATGCGGTCCCTTCGCGGACCAGCCGGTCCAGATTGGGCGTATGCACCTCGCTCTGGAACGCGCCGATCGTGTTCCAATGCTGCTGATCGCTCGTGATGAGCAGAATATTCGGTTTCTTCATCTATTGATCGCCTCCTGTTCTAATCATAGCCCAAGAATGGTACGGCGGGAATGGCGAGATGTAGGACATGTTTGCCTATTTGTCGGATACCGTAGAAGAGAGAAGGGGGAGGGAAATGGCGATAAGCCAATTCAACACGGCGGTAACAGTGATTTATGACCCCGGTGAATGGGACAGGGAAGGACAGCTATGGCCGATACGCGGGGGCAGCGGGACATTTCTTGCAGGCATTGGGCCTGGAAGAAGGCAGGCGGATTATTATGGACTGTATGCAGTTCAGAAGGGAGCCTTGGTGACGCAGCGCTCTGACCGCCGCCTTGTGCTGAGGCCGGGCGATGTGTACTGCCATTTCCCGGAGACGCCGCACACATGCTGCAGACTGGGTCAGGAGGAAGCAGAGCTTATCTGGCTGGAGATCGACGGCCCGGGCGTGGAGCGCTTTCTTGGCAGAGCGGGCTTTAGCCGTGAGGAGCCGATAGTCAGACAAGCCGGCGCTATGCTGGCGGAAGAGGCGTTTACTTCCATGCTGGAGCTGATGACGCAAGCATCAGCCTTGGATGATGCGCTGCCTTATCTCCTGCAGAGCCGGCTGTACCGGCTGTTCGCGGATCTGATCCAGTTCAGAAGCAGAAGCGCAGGCTGCGGCGGCCGCCTTCCGGATTGGCTGCGCAGCGGCTTGACGCATATGGAGCTTCATGCCGGAGCGGGGCTCACGGTACGGGAAGCCGCGGCGGCTGCGGGAGTGAACCGCTCCCACTTTTCTGCAGAATTTACGAAACGGTTGGGGATTACCCCCGCCGCCTATCTCACAAGGTCGCGTATGCTGGAAGCGAAGCGGCTACTTGCGGATGCCTCGGCATCCGTGACGGAAGTCGCTTATGCTGTTGGATACCCCAGCTTGTATGCGTTCAGCAGGGCATTCAAGAAAGAATGTTCGCTCTCGCCTTCCGGCTATCGCGACCGGCTGTTCGGCGATAGACATGGCATGCGAGAGATTAGGTGATGAAGGCAGGAATATTCTGATTGCATCTGGAAGATACATACAAACAAAGGATGGTGGAAGGATGGAAAACATTCGACTGGCGGCCTTAGCCGATATCAATGAGCTTGTCCAGCTGCGTTGGGACTTCTCGAATGAAGAGCGGACTGACCCTGCAGGCGGCTTTGAGGACTTTCAGCAGATTTGCAGCGCATTCCTGGCCAAGGCGATCGAAGGCGGAGACTGGTACATTTGGGTGGCGGAGGCCGAAGGGAAAATCGTGTCGCATATGTACCTGCAGTTAATCCATAAAGTGCCGCGCCCGGGCAAATCTCCTGATCCCTGTTACGGTTATGTGACCAATGTCTATACGCGACCCGGATATAGAAATAGAGGGATCGGGGGCAGGATTCATACCGCCATGGAACAGTGGTCGAAGGACAACAGGATCGAGTTCCTGATTGTCTGGCCCAGCAGCGAAAGTGTGCGGTTCTATGCAAGAAGCGGATTTTCCCCCTGTGAGGAAGCGATGGAGAAGCACTGGTGAAGCACTGGTGAAGGGACTTAAGACAAACGGCGCAGTCCTGTTAGGGCTTACTACACGGGAAAATGGGATTGTCGCTCCGTTTGTACAAGACTGGCCTTGAACCGCAATTACCCGCTGCGGCCCGCAGCGGGTAATTTGATTGTCCCGTAAATTTCTATAAGATGGTTTGTCACTCGGCAGGATGTTTTGCATCTGTTTCGATGGAGATCTCTTCCGGAAGCCGCTTGGATATGCTGTGAACCACCCGCGGTTTGTATTCAATCATTTCAGATGAATAGATCGAAACGAGCATGCTTCCTCCCCCTGCATAGGCGCGGATCAGGATCGGCTGATTGTACTGGTTCTGAAAGGTGAAATCCGGGCCGTCCCAGCTCACCGTAGCATCGCGTCCGGGCAATACATAAGGAACATGCCGGCTGTGGGAATAGCGCTGAACGATTTGCAGTCCCGCACGGTCAGTGGCGTTGAAGAGGGTCGAGGAGACCTGACATATGCCGCCGCCGATCCCTTCCGATAGTTCCCCGCGGACGATCACTCCCGCCCGCAAATATCCTTTTTCTCCGGTACGCATGCCGACCACCTGATTGAACGAGAAGATTTCGCCCGGGAAAATGACGGTGTTGTTAATGGCTTTCGCTGCAAGAGCGATATTGTGCGAACGGTTTTTATTGCCGGCGTTGAAATAGGTGACGTAATGGCCAATCGGTTTCTCTCTGATGTAGGCCAGCAGCTCGCTGTCGACCTTCGGATAAAGCGCTGTACGCGGCGCTTGGACCTCAGCAGGGCCGCTGCCAAAAAAATAAATGGAAAACTGTTCGGCAAACCTCTCCCGGTTCAGCTTATGACCGGGCTGTCCGGGGACGATTTCCCCATGGTCGCCAATTTTGGCATTCTCCGGTTTCTCGTAAATTTGCCGGTCAAGTTCGTCCAGCCAGTGATCGAATTTATCCAGGTCCACGAGCGGCAAAGCCGTCAATGCAAAATCGGAACGGTTGGCGCTGGCAATCGTTTTTCCCTGATGGCTGACTGTGAAGGTATCCGGTATTATATGCGCTTGAAGCAGCAGCAAGGCTCCGGCTATCGACATCCATTTCAACGTTTTCGGCACCCTCTTATACGTGTAATCTCGTTAATACGGTTTCCTAAACCGATCCGTTTTACCCATTAAGAGGAGAGAATAAATAACAATCACCACTCCGCGAATGAACCGTCCGGATAGAAGAGATGCGGGGTGTCCCAATCTCCCGGATAAGCACGTTCTGCAAGCGCCTCTTCATTGATTTCTATTCCGAGCCCGGGCCCTTCGGGAACAGCGATGCAGCCCTCTTGAATTTGAAACGGCCGGTTCAAATACCCTTCGCCCAGATCCCAGCGTTCCGCCATGGAGGGATGCTCCTGGATAAGAAAATTCGGCGTACAGGCATCGAGCTGCAGGCAGGATGCCAGGGAAATCGGTCCAAGCGGATTATGCGGAGCGACAGAACCGTAATAGACCTCCGCCATGGCTGCGATTTTGCGCGCTTCGAAGATGCCTCCGGCATGACATAAATCCGGCTGGACAATAGCGACGGCCTGCTTCTCCAGCGCTTCCCGGAAGCCCCATCTTGTAAACAGACGCTCGCCGGTGGCGATCGGGATGGTTGTCGATTGGGCAATACGCAGCAGCGTATCCACATTTTCAGGCAAACAAGGCTCCTCGATGAACATCGGGTAATAAGGTTCAAAAGCTTGAGCCAGGCGGATCGACATCGCCGGACTTACCCGCCCGTGGAAATCGATGGCCACATCAAGGTCGCTGCCGACCGCCTCGCGAATGGCCGCAAGCTTGGCCCGCTGCCCTTCCACAAACCGCAAGGTATCCACATTCTGCACGGGAGCATCGATGCCGATCTTGATTGCCGTGAACCCGGCCTCCACTTTGCCAAGGGCATTGGCAGCCATCTCTTCGGGGGTGGCACCTCCGCAATGACTGTACATCCTTATCCGGTCGCGGCATTTGCCGCCCAGCATTTCATAGACGGGCATGTTGTAGAATTTCCCTTTAATATCCCATAAAGCCTGCTCGATTCCGCTAATTGCGCTTACGAGCACCGGTCCGCCGCGGTAGAAGGTTCCCCGGTACATGACCTGCCAATGATGTTCGATCCTCAGCGGATCCTCGCCAAGCAAATAACGCTTCAGCTCCTCGACAGCCGCCGCCACAGTTAAAGCGCGGCCTTCCACGATCGGTTCCCCCCAGCCGGAAATGCCTTCATCCGTTTCGATCTTCAGAAACAGCCATCGCGGTTTAACGTGAAAGAGCTTCATGTCGGTGATTTTCATGTGATCCCATCCTCTTCTTTTCTATTTTCAGACTATTTTCGCTTGCCCGATCGTTTATCGCACCGGAGCCCTCAGCTTTGGTCCGCCCAGACCGGAAGGAGCGCGCCCCCGTCCATTTCCAGCGTTGTGCCCGTTATATAAGCGGCAGCGGGGGAGGACAGATAAACGGCTGCTTCTCCCACTTCCTCCGGCGTGGCGAACCGGCCTAATGGAATGCGTGAGGATATGGAGGCCATATGCTGCAGCGCCCGCTCATCCCGCTGTTTCTCGAGCAGCGTGTATCCGGGGGCGATGCCGACAACCCGAATGCCATATTCCGCCAGATCCAGCGCCATATTTTTCGTCAGCTTGTTCACCCCGGCCTTGGCCGCGGCATACACGGTTGAATGGGACCAGGTTCCCTGCGAATGATTCGAGCTGATATGAACAATCACACCTTTGATCTGCTGTTCCACCATGAGACGGGCGGCGCGCTGAGCGCAAAAATATAGTCCCCGTAAATTCGTATGAAAGACTTCATCGAACAATTCCGGCGTTGTCTCAAGGAATGGTTTCATTCGCGTAATCCCGGAATTATTCACATGTACATCAAGACGGTCAAATTTCTCCGAGAAGCCGTCAAATAAAGCGGATACTCCTTCCATCGTGGAAATATCCGCCTGAACGGCTTCCGCACGGACGCCGAGCGCTCGAATTTCCTCAACGACCGCAAGCGCCTTTTCCCGGCTCGTATTATAGTTGACGCATACCTCGTAGCCGGCAGCGGCGAACGCAAGGGCGATGCCTTTACCGATTCCTCTCCCCGATCCCGTGACCAGCGCGACTTTCCTCTCCATTTTCATTCCTCCCTAGCTTGTACTCAACCTTTCAATCCGGTAAACGAAACGCCTTTCTCGATCAGCTTCTGACAGGAGACGATAATAATCAAAAGCGGGATCGTAGCCAGAACGAGACTTGACATGATAACGTTGGCCCCCATGCTTTGACGGTTCTGGAAGTCGCTGAGCGCCACGGTAAACGTCCATACAGACGGCGATCTTGCTACAACAAGCGGCCACAGAAACTCATTCCACACCCCGATGAACGTCATAACGGAAACGACCGTAAAGATCGGCGCCGACATCGGGACGATGATCCGCCAGTATATGCGGAATTCGGAGGCGCCATCGATCCTCCCTGCCTGAATAAGCTCCCCGGGCAGCTGCTGAAAGAATCCCTTGAACAGGAAGATGACGATCCCCCATGCGGTATGCGGTAAAATAATACCCCAAAGCGTATCAACCAAATGCAGTTTATCCATGGTCAAATAGAGCGGAACCAGTATCGCGATTTCCGGTATCATAATCGTCGCGACGAAGAACAGGGTCAGCCAGGCGCCGATACGCCCCCGGACGAGATGCGCAAGCGCGAAGCCGGCCATTCCGCCGATGAGCATATGGCTGAAGATGGTTGCGGCCGTTACGATCACACTGTTGAGCAGGAAATGGGGGAAGCCATAGGAGTTCTTCTCAGACTCGGCCATTCTCCACAGCACGATAAAGTTATCAAACAGCCTGCGCCAATCGTCGTTTTCCGACAGGGCCATTACCTTGCCTTTGACCACCTTGGATTCTGCCAATAGCTGCTTCACCGAAGCCGAGGTTTCCGACAAGCCGGCCGGCAGAGTGGTTTCCCCTTCATAGGCCGTACCTTGTGCCGCCCAATCAAAGGTAGTCAGCTTGCGATCGCGGATTTGGGGCAGCTTGATCTTCATGGTCGCATGGGTTGCAAGCATCGTCGGTACGACCTGCGGGCGGCCAAGCGTGAACTTATAAGACGGCATTCCGGCCTGGTAGACGACAGCCCCATCCTTGACGCCTGTAACCTCGAATGCGCCGATCGCATCGTTCTGCATTTTTTTCCAAGTAAACCAGATCGCTTCCATGGCATCCAGCTCATAATCCTCCTGTTTCTCCAGATCCGTACCGTCGTAGTTTAGCGTCACATGTATGGCCTTTGGCATCTCTGGAATCCAGGTTGGAGGGAACCGGTAAATGGAGATGTTGTCTTTCATTGATGAACTGATCATCCAGATCAGCGGAATAACCGAGACCAGAATGAATACGCTTGCTACTGTATAAGCAACCAGTTTGACGGAAAATCCGCCCCGCTCTTTTATCCGTCTGCGTGCAGCCATGAGAATCTCCTTCCGGGGTCAGAATGTTATTCTTTATTGGACACTTTGATCTGTATGAAGGTAATGACCGCAATAATGATAAACATGACGAAGGAGATCGCTCCTGCCACGCCAAAACGCAGTTCTTTGAAGGAGCTGTTGAAAACGAGCATGGACAGCGTCCGGGTGCTGTTGGCCGGGCCGCCTCCGGTCATGATATACATGGGGTCGAAGGTAAGGAAAACGCCTGAGATAAAAGCGATAAACTGGATGCCGATGACGAATCTCAGGCTCGGGAATACAATGGCCGACATTCTGCGCCACGGGCCTGCGCCGTCGATTTTTGCAGCTTCGATATTTTCGTTGGGAATGCCCTGAAGGGCGGAATAATAGATGAGCATGCTCATTCCCGCTCCGAATATGCCGGGAAAAACGATGGCCCATTTGGCCATATGCGGATCATTCAGCCAGCCGTACGGCCCAAGTCCGATAAAATGAAGCAAATAATTCAGCAAGCCATAGTCCGGATTATACAGCCACTTCCACAGCAGATAGCCGGCTATGGAAGGAACAGCCGTCGGAAGCAGATACAGCACACGGATGGTCTTGTTCGCGTAACGGACTTCATTGAGCAGAATCGCTTGTACGATCGGCACCCAGAAGGTGAGAATGAAATAAATAAAGAAGAAGGTGAAAGTATTGAAGAACGCATTCCAGAATTCTGTGGAATGGATGAGATATGCATAGTTGTCCAGCCATACAAATTTACCCGGCGGATTGATGACTTTGTAATCAAAGAAACTCATATAGATCGCCTGAAACAACGGATAATATTTGAATAGAAGAAAAGCAAGGACCGCCGGGGTCAGAAACAGGATCGACGTCCATGGGATTCGGACACGAAATCCCGCACGCGTTTGCAGTTGGGGCTGCTGTCTGGTGACCGTTTTCATCGCATAGGCTTCCTTTCGGAAATGGCAGGCGGATCAGTAGGGGGACAGCTTCCGCCCGCCTCGTTCTCCGCCTGCACAAAATGTTATTTCTTCACGGATGCGTTGTAGGCATCGACAACTTCTTTCTGAGCGGCATTCTGCGCTTCTTGAAGCAGCGTTTTGGGATCGGATTTCTCATCGGTCAGCGCTTTTTGCACGGCTTTCACCACATAAGGGGTCAACCGTTCCTTGAGGAAATATTCCAGATGCGTATCTGCGGCGGCTTTGTTAACGCCATCCACCAGCTCCTGCGAGACGTTGGATGCGAACTCGGCCGGGTTGACGTCTTTGCGCACGGATAGCAGGTTCGGGAAAATACCGTTGTCGGACTGGAACTGCAAATATTTCTCGAGCGTTTCTTTGGAGTTCAGGTAGGTGATGTATTTCCAGGCTGCGTCCTGCTTTTCTTTGGAGGTTTTCGGATTAATAATCCAGTAAGCGCCACCGATTTGCCCCGGTCCTTTGCCTGAAGGGCCCACCGGGTAAGGGGCAAATCCGATTTCGTTCAAATCCAGGCCATTGCCCGCGTAGTCGCCAAATCCGCCGGATGCGCCATTGGACATGGCCGCGCGCCCCTGGTAAACATCGTTCATATTGTCCTGGTAGCTTTGAAGCACGTTGTTTTGCACAATTTTATTTTTCCATTTGAGATCCTTGTAGAACTGCAGGGCTGTAACGGACGGCTCCTCCGTGAAAGCTAATTGAACCGTTCCATCATCCTGCAGATGGGTCAGGTCGCCGCCGGCCTGCCAGACATAATATTCAAACCACCAATCGGCCCATTCCATTCCCAGCAGGGTAAGGCCATATTGCTTCTTGGCCGGGTTCGTCAGTTTCTTGCCGAAGCTTACCAGCTCATCCCAGTTGGCAGGCGGTGTATCCGGGTCCAGACCCGCTTCCTTGAACATTTTCTTATTCCAGAACAATCCCGTTACATACATGCTGCCCGGCAGGCCGTATACTTTGCCGTCAATGGTTCCCGCCTGCATGGAGGAGGGGATGAATTGATCCTTGTCCTCGTAGCTGTCCCAATAAGGCGTCAGATCAAGCGCAAGCCCCTGTCCGACCCAATCCGCGATAATCGGAAAATGGGCGGCCTGATAAGCATCCGGTCCATTGCCGCCTGCCATCGATGTGACGAATACCTCGCGGTCATTCGTGCCCTGAGGCATAAGCTCATGGGTGACCTTGATGTTCGGGTTGGCTGCTTCAAATCCGGCAACTACTTCTTCCCATACCGGTTTGTTCGGATCATCGGGTTTCGGCTGGTCCCATACTTTAAGTTCGACATTCGCAGCCGGTGGATCCGCCTTCTCCTTATCGCCGCCTGTCGTGTTGTCCGCTTTCGTATCTGCAGGCGTATTCGCAGATGGTTTTTCACCGTTATCTGTTTTGGTATTTCCTGTGTTTGAACCCCCGCTATTGCTCCCGCAAGCAGAAACCATAAGCATTACGACCAGAATAATCGCTGTAACCGTCCAGTTGCTGAATCGTTTATTATATTCCACCTTCGACTGCCTCCTTGTTATGGAATAACTGACAATGCAAGTATATGATGGTATGATAGCGCTTTCTATACAAAATCGTAACCTCTCCTTAGCAATATTTTAAGGAGGGCTGCGATTCCTTTTCACCAAAAAGGAAAACAGTCCCAGTTGTCGAATACATCCGCAGTAAGCGCATACATTCTTAGCTTATGCTTCTAAAGTAAGTTTCCAGCTCGCTTTGAGGTCATCCAGGAAGTTCCGCTAGAAACTTTTAGGGGGAATGAGTCTCATCAAACCTTGGCTGAACAGGAAAAGGCTGACCGGGATACAGTTTCGCAGTAAGATGATTCTCTCCTTTTTCCTTGTCATCGGGCTAACCGCTTTAATTATGGGCTACTCGTATTACCGGATCATGAGTCGTGAGCTTAAAGCCTCCATGCTTGAAGGGCTGGAGAAGCTGACCGAGCAGACGGTAGATACCCTGGAGCTGCATTTCAAGACCATCGGCAGCATTGGATACAGTTATTTCAGCGACACGTCCGTGCAGCAATTTCTCGAAGGCACACCCAGCTTCGACAATCAGAAGTATTACCGGAATAAACTTGAGGGTCAGAAAATGCAAACCCCGCTCATCTCGTATATCCAAATGACCAGGCTGGGCGGCGAACAGTTCTCCAGCTACTATTATTACAACTCGACTCTGCGGTCCATGATGGCTGACGATCAGAAGACGCTTCACGAACAAGCCAGACTGCTTGACGGATTCCCGCTGTGGACGGTTTCGATTACTACGGCCAAGAATGAACTCAAGGCTATTCATACCATCAGCTATGTGCAGCAGATGAAACGGATTACGTCCAACTCCCAATACCCGGTCGGCTATATCCAGATTGCCATGGACCCCGATATTCTGGAGAAGGCTTTCCTTGGTCTGGACAATGATGAAGGCAGCAGCTATATCGTCGACCGTGAGGGAACCATCATATTTACCAGTACCAACGACCGGATTGGCAAGTCGATTGCCGGCGACCCCTTATTCACAGCTTACCGGAACAACCTGACTGGCAGCAGGTATGCCGATTTCCAATTCAGCAAGAATGACAAAAAGTACATCGGTTTCGCGCATTCCCTCAGCTATGGCGGCTGGACCGTCGTCGGGAGCGTGCCGCTTGACCGGATTCTTCATAAGGTCAATGTATTTCGCAACACGCTGATCCTTATTGCCGTAATCAGTTTTGTATTCGCTATGCTGCTTGGCTCCATCATTGCAAACGGGGTAACAAGACCGCTGAAGGAATTAAACAAGAAGATGAAGCTGGTGGAGATGGGCGATTTTCAGGCCTATATTCATGTCAAAGGTGCCGATGAACTGTCCACCATTCAGCACAGCTTCAACAAAATGACGGCTGAAATCCGCAAGCTCATCATGAAGGTGTACGAAACGGAGCTGCTGAAGAAAGAAGCGGAGATCAAAGCTCTTCAATCTCAAATCAATCCCCATTTTCTCTATAACACGCTTTCTACGATTGACAGCCTGTCTTCCATCAATGGAGATATGCGAGTGAGCCACATCTGCCTGGCCCTTGGCAATATGCTCCGTTACAATCTCAATGGCGGAAGCTTTGCGACCATCCAGGAGGAAATTAATCATCTGAATCAGTATTTGTCCATCTATCAGATCCGTTTCTCCGATCAGTTTCATTATGAGATGAAGGTTGACGAACAGGTTGAAGATGTGGTCATTCCCAAATTTTTAATTCAGCCGCTAGTCGAAAATGCCATTATTCACGGATTGGAGCAGAAGCTCGGCTATAAATCCGTTCAGGTTGCCATTCGCAGCCTGGATGAGCAGCGGCTTGAAATTAGTGTAGCGGATAACGGGACGGGTATGGATCCCGCTGCGATCGAGATGTTGGAGAGGAGACTTACTGATCCGTCGAAGCTTGCCTTCCGGCATTCGCCTTCATCCGCAAAAACAAGAATCGGCCTTGCCAATGTGCTCAAACGAATTGAAATGTATTATGATTTGAATCCGGTAATATCGATTGAGAGTACGGTAGGGGAAGGGACACGCATTCAATTTATTCTGCCGAAACAGACGGGTGGAGGCGATAAGCATGAAGATCATGATCGTTGAGGATGAGCCGCTTATCCGTGAAGGGCTCATACGCAAAATCGATTGGTCCAGGCTCGGCCTGCAGCTTGCCTGCGAGGCATCCAATGGCCTGGAAGCGATAGGCGAGTTCGAACGCTGCAAGCCGGACATCGTTCTGACTGATGTCCGGATGCCCGGAATGGACGGCCTGCAGTTTATCAGCAAGGTACATGCCCGGTTTCCCCGGACGAAATTTGTAATCATCAGCGGTTTCAATGAATTTGATTATGTACGGGAAGCGATGCAGTACAATGTGAAGGATTACCTGCTGAAGCCTGTGGACAAAGACAAACTTCATACCCTGTTATCCGATTTGTGCCGTCAGCTTCACGATGAGAAGCAAGTGGCGGAGGATCATTCCAGGCTGAACAAGCTTCATCAGATGATGCGGCAAAGCGACCTTGGGGCAGACGACTTTGAGCTGACTCATCTTGTCTCGGAACCGGGGGCGGACTGGAGCGGCAGCCTGCCTTGTTCGGAGAGCGGAAGTCGTTATTGGGCAGCCGCATCGATCAAAATAACGCCATGTCCGGATGCTGCCCGGTTCAAGGAAAACGATCAGTCCCTGGCCCGTTTTGCCGTTATGAATCTCATTCACGATACGCTGGCCACGAGCAAAATGGAAGCTGTCCTATTCAAGCATGCCTACCACCCGGACGAAATTGTATGTTTTCTTGGCTGTGAACACGCAGCTGACTTGCAACCCGTCGCCATGCTGCTGGAAGAAACCTTAAGGTGGTCAGCGGACCATCTGGGCTTGAAGGTTTCGATCGGCATTGGAGGCTGGAAACAAGCACTTCCCAAGCTGCGGAGCTCCTATTTGGAAGCCCTTCGAAATGTGAAAAACCGCACTTTGTTCGGGGAAAGCAAAGTATATGTGGAACAGGACGATGAAGACGGCCGGCCGGTTTACCCGCTCATGACCGCGCAGGCCCGCGAGGCGCTGTCCGGCATGCTGGAAGAAAGCAATCATCAGGAGTTTATCCAATATACGCAGCGGTTGTTCCGCGCCGTGGCCCACCAGCCGGCTCCGCGTTTTGAACAGTTGGAATATTTGTACACCGAAGTGATCCATCTGCTGCGCAAGCAAATGACCAAGATGGGTGTCAGCGATCAAGCGGCCGATATGAAGCCGATGGCCGCTCTGGAAAATATCTCGACATGGCGTGATATTATTCCCATTATTGAGCAGCAGCTCCAACAGCTGAAGGGTCCGGCGGACCGCAGCCTTACGGGGGATGAGATTATCATGTCCGTCCGGCTGTATGCCGATCAGCATTATGCGGAGAACCTTTCCTTGCAATGGGTTGCGGATTGCTACCCTATTCACCCCAATTATTTCTCCAGGCTGTTCAAGCAGGTGGTGGGCATCAGCTTCAACGATTATTTGACCCGGGTCAGAATGACGCGGTCGAAGGAGCTGCTGGCCACAACGAGCTTGAAAATCACACGTATTTCCCAACTGGTCGGCTACGAGGATCAGAATTACTTTTGCCATGTATTTAAAAAGTCAACGGGTCTTAGTCCCTCAGCGTACCGCGAGGACAATAGGCTTAATGGTAACGAGTGCTGACTCCTTCCCCTCTTTCTTGCTTTGTTTTCGCGCGGATCGCATGCTATCATAAGGGGTGGGAAACGCATACTATGGAGGTGTTAATATGAAAGCGCTTTTTATAGGAGGAACGGGTACCATCAGCTCGGCTATTACGAGGCAGCTGCTGGATCAAGGCTGCGAGCTTTACCTGTTGAACAGGGGCAATCGCAATGATGAACTGCCAGCAGGCGTCCGTATTCTTCAAGCGGATATTAATGATGAAGACCACATTGCCCGGCTGATTGCAGACCTGGAATTTGATGTGGTTGCTGATTTTATAGCCTTTACTCCCCCGCAGCTGGAAAGAGACTACCGGCTGTTTAAAGATAAAACGAAGCAGTTTATGTTTATCAGCTCGGCTTCCGCCTACCAGACGCCATTATCCGATTATCTGGTTACCGAAGGGACCCCCTTATCCAATCCTTATTGGGAGTATTCCAGAAACAAAATCGCCTGCGAGGACTATTTGCTGAAGCAGTACCGTGAGCAGGGATTTCCGATTACCATCGTCCGGCCAAGCCATACCTATGATGAACGATCGATTCCGCTCGGTGTGCACGGGAGCAATGGAAGCTGGCAGGTTGCCAGACGGATGCTGGCGAACAAGCCGGTAATTATTCATGGGGACGGCACCTCGCTGTGGACCATGACGCATAACGAAGATTTTGCCAAAGGCTTTATCGGGTTGATGGGCAACATCCACGCGATCGGCGAGTCCGTTCATATTACTTCGGATGAGAGCGTGACCTGGAATCAAATCTATGAAATTATTGCCGCTGCTCTTGGCGTGAAGCTTCAGGCGGTACATGTCGCCTCAGAATTTCTTGCTGCGTGCAGCACGGAGGATTACAGGGGAGGCCTGCTTGGCGATAAAGCGAATTCCGTTGTATTCGACAATGCCAAGCTGAAGAGACTGGTACCCGATTTTGTCGCAACGATCCGGCTGGATCAAGGGATCCGGCAGACGGTTGACTATATTTTAGCCCATCCCGAGCATCAGAAAGAAGATCCGGCCTTTGATCTTTGGTGCGATAAGGTCATCACCGCTATGGACGAGGCTGCAGCGCGCGTCAGAGAATAGGAACTGCAAACATTTCCCACCCCATCCGGGCCGGGAATACTGAGGCAAGGAGACTAATCTCCTTGCTTTTTTATTGATCCAATGATCTCCCGATTCATCATGTATGGACGCTCATGAAAGGACAAAAAATGACACACCAGGCGAGCGATTTGTCCTTCTTCACCGACCCCTCTCCTGTATATTAATAGTAGTGGTGGCGCTAAAGGCCAGGGAGTTATTGCGGGCTAGGCCCCATCCATATGGAAAGGGGAATAATCAGTGACAATCAAGCCGATGACCCGATATTTAGCGATAGTGACCGAACATTTGCAGAAGCTGCATGACGAAGAAATGAAGTCGGTTATGCAAGCGGCCCGTATCGTTGCCGACCATGTCAAACAAGATAAAATCGTCTATGCCTATGGACCAGGCGGGCATTCTAATCTGGGATCCCAGGAAATCTTTTTCCGGGCAGGCGGCTTGATGCATATTAGTGCGATTCTCGATGAAGGAACCTTGTTAAGCGGAGGAGCTCTTCGTTCGATGGCGGTCGAGCGTACACCCGGGTATGGGAACATTGTGGTTCAGGATTACGGTCTGGCAAAGGGGGATCTGCTCATTATTATTAATGCCTACGGCATTAATTCAGCCGTAATCGATACGGCGCTGGAAGCAAGGAAACGCGGGGTCACAACGATCGGCGTTACTTCAGTTGCGCATTCCCGGCAAACACCCGCAGACCATGTGGCCAGACACCCTTCCAAACAAAATCTCTATGAGCTCGTCGATGTGGTATTGGACTGTAAAATAAGCGTGGGTGACGCCGTTCTGGACATCGAGGGGCTGGAACAGCGTGTTGCTGCTCTATCTACTTTCGCCAATGCTTATCTATTGAATGCAATGGTAGCGGAAACCGTCAATATTCTGGTTGCTGAAGGGATCAAGCCTCCCATCTGGATGAGCGGCAACGCAGCAGGGGGCGATGAGTGGAATAAACAGTTCATGGAACGGTTTAAAGGCCGCATCAAGAAGTTATAACCTAATAAATGGAAATGGAGTGCGTAATCCATGGAATCAGTGTTGTATCTCGGTACGGAAAAAATTGATATTACCCCAACCTTTCCTGTTTCGCTCGCCGGATTTGCTTCCCGCAGCAGTATGGGACCAGCCGAAGATGTCTCTCACCCGTTATATGCGCGAATCTTTGTCTTCGAGAGCCGAAATAATGGGGATGCGCAGCGCAGCTTGTTGATTTCGGCAGATTTGCTTTGGTGGGGGAGTGACAGGGTGCCGGATTTGAAACGGCGAATCCACAGCCGTTTTGGCATAGAAGAAGCTGCGATTTTGCTGCATGGAACACATACCCACTCAGGTCCCCAAACGAGTCTGTTGTTTACTTCCTATCTGGGACAGCCGGATCTTGTGTATTTGGCCAAGCTTGAGGAGCACGTGCTGGATGGAATTGAGCAGGCCCTTGCAAATCTTGAACCTGTAAGAGCGGAGCGGGGGACGGGCCAGTCGCTGCTGGGCATTAACCGCCGCGGGCTGAGAAAGTCTCCGCCCAAGACGGATGAGGTGGATCATGAACTGAATGTGATCCGGTTCACCGATCTGCACGATACTCCCAAGGCTGTATTCATTCATTATGCCTGTCACCCCGTTATAACCAATGAGAATAAATTTTCGTCGGAATATATTGGCGTCGCTATGGAAACAGTCGAGCAGCAATATGGCAATGGGGTGGTAGCCGGATTTCTGCAGGGGACCTGCGGCGATATTAATCCGGGGGACGGACAAATCGTCATTCGCGGTACGGATGAGCAGGTTATCGAAGTCGGGCTTGCGTTTGCAGGAGATGTTCTCCGTGTGCTGGACAAGCCGATGACGCCTCTAACCGGCTGCCGGCTTCAGTGGAGATCTGAGACAGTCGAGCTGCCTCTGGCTGCTTTGCCGGACAAGCAGACACTGGAAGATGGCTTGTCGCTTCCGGATGTTCACGGCGAATGGCACCGGATCCAGCTGGACAGGTTTCATGGCCTGAAACAAACGATGCCGCTTGAACTGACCTGGCTGAAGCTGGCCGAGGAATGTTCGTTCCTGGCCATGAATGCCGAAATTGTGGTGGAATATGGACTTTATCTCAAAAGGCTGTCGAAGGGACGTATCCTTCCCATTGCGTATACGAACGGGATGTTCGGCTACGTCCCGACAGCCGCGCAGCTGCAAGAAGGCGGGTATGAGAGCTATGATTCCACTTATTATTTTGCCATGCCCGCTGTGTTTGACCCCAAGGTGGAGCAGGTATTGAAAAATGCGCTTGACGGTTTTCTGAAGTAGTTTACCAGGCGTCGCCGGACTGTTTGATCACAATATTATCGAAATGGCCATTGCCGCTTAATGAATAATTCCCGTTTTCTAAATAAATTCGCAGTTCATCGGTGGATGCCGCAGGCGTTGTAAAGGTAAGCGTTTTGCCACCCCAGGCGGTGTTGGTAAATGTTAGGTCGGTCAGCAGCGAATTGGTCGTTTTATTCTGCACGAACAATCTGCCGCCGGTTGATCCGCCGCTGGATTTGCCATCGAATGTGAGGACATAGGTAGTATTCGGTTTCCACTGCGTCCAAACCTGATAAAGCGCCTGAATGGCAGTCGTGTTCGATGCGACGGTGAGCCCGTAATTGCCCTTGGTTTTGTTGACCGTGTCCAAATATACGGTTGAAGCTGTTCCTACCCGAAGCCATCTGGCCGGGAGCGTGCTGTCGGTTGTCGTTTTCCATTCAAAGCCTTGATTGACGACTTTGACCGGATCCCATTTCATAATTTCCGTGAAATTATGAGCCTCATATCCATAGGTTGGCGTGAAGCTGGCGAATTGTTTGGCAGCGGTTGGCCAGACATCGGCAGAAAACGGAGAGAGACTGATCCAGCTCCAGAGGACCATGGAAGGACTTCCTGTACCATTTATATTGCCTGAGACAAGCGGCGAAGTCAGCGATCCGTTCCACATGCGGTCGACATAGGTGCTGGTGAATTTATCCATATCGGAGCCAGTGAAAACCAGATTATGCCGGTACATGTCCAGTGCCGACTCGATATCGAGATTGCCGTGCGACGTGTCCTCAATTACGGGAGCAGGCGTAGTCGTATTCCAATAGTTCCATTGATAGGAGCTTCCGCTTGTCGTCAGACGGTTTTTGAAATATTGATTCACTTTTTTTGCCCTGTCCAGGTAATCCGGATTCGCGTTCACGTCATATAGAGTCATTTGCAAATCGGCAAATACCAGCATCATATTATAAGGAAGAGGGATATAGTTGACGCCTGGCAATGTATCCATTGTGGCCGGTTCCTTGTAGTAGCCTTCGGTCGAGCTGACATTCACCCAGGTGTTGCCCACCCAGCTTGCGCTATCATGCCATTTCGCAACTGTATTATTTTCCAGAAAGGTTCTATAGGTGTTCGCTTTAGACGCATAGGCAGATAATACGACCGGATTGTCGCTTACTAACCGGATGAATTTGGCGATAGGAAGCCCGATCATTCCATCGTGCACCATGTACGCATATCTTGCCGATACCTGAACATTATCGTAATAGACGGTGCCGCCCGCAACGGAATAACTATTATGGCCCAGCCACACCTGCAGCGAGTGGCCGGCAACGGGCGCATCGAAGTTTACGTTATACGCTTTCCAGTCTGTACTGTCGATAACTACGCTTGCGAGCATGGTCGAGGTCGTGGCATCCCATATATAGGCGTTGCCTTTGGCTGCGGAACCGTTTGTTTTGGCATGGAAGGTGAGCGAATTTTTGCGGCCGGGCTCGTAGGAGGGCAAGGTCTGATACAGCTTTTGCCAGCTTGTGCCGTTCGTCTTGAGCACCAATCCAACCGTGTCTTTGCCCGGATAGTACTCGCCTGCGGAGCTGGAACGATATGCGGTTGAGCTGGTGGACTGGAAGCGGGTCCAGCTTGCCGGCAAGGTGGAATCGCCGCTGGCGGCGGAAGCGAATGTACTGTTTGCTACCTGCTTGGCGGAGTAATTGGGAGTCGTCCAGTCGAGATATCCGTCCCCATCGAAGTCGGAGGCATTGCCGATCATCGCGTCAAAATGAGTCGTTATTTTGTCCAGCCAGGCTGTGCTTCCGGTCAGTTCGTACATGTTCATGTAGGAGCGCAGAACATAACCCTCCCCCCAACCCAGGTTGGAGGCATTGGCGTCCGTGTAATAATCTCCTCCATGGGTGGAGTCCCAGGTGACATACTTGTCATACCAGGCATTGCCGCTAGCGTGAACGGCAACGGTCTGCAAGAGGAGTACGACAGCTGCGAGTAGTGAAACAACGACGCGTTTTCCGGTTCTTGGTGATTTCATCATGTTAGACCTCCTTCAATTTGATGAGATTTTGCCATTCTGATGGCGGTCATCTCAAGTCGATCATATAACTCCAGCTATGTGCAAATAGGTCACTATTATATGAAACAGGACATTTTTTGTTATCGCAATTCTGGAGAATTGTCCGCAGGCGATAAAGATTTGTCCCTCATGCAGTGCCGGGATATGAGATAAAGAAAGGGGAGGGGGCATTGCATTCTATCAATGGTGCGAGCGTGCAGGCATCGTCATGGAGCAGAGCAAGGGAGGGACAAAGCAGGGCAATAAAGGCTTTCTGTTCGGCACCTGCCATTCCTATGTACCGGTCAGCAGCGCTTCTGAGAGCAACCGGATGATGAAGCTATTCAGCCTTCCGACGCTGGCCTGGGATCCGACGATCGAGCTGCGCTGCACCCTTGAGGAAGGCCAAACGATTATTGACGAGTCCGCCAGGGTGAATGGAGTGGCGCACTTATTATTTCATCCTGCGGCGCTGCATCGCGAAGGGGTCGCGGCTGCCTTAGTCGAGTTGGCGGAATATGGGAGGAACAAAGGGCTTCAATGGTGGACAAGCGAGGAGATTTATCGCTGGATGGAGCTCAAACGCGGAATTGAGGCTACCGTAATATTCGATAAGCATCAGCGTCGGCAGCTCCTGGTAAGGGCGCAGCAACCGTGCAAGGGGGTTACAGTGCTATTGTCTCAAGCAGCTCCGCAGGTCGGTATTCCAAGCAACGAAGGAGCGGTCCGGAGTATCAAACCGACCGACAGGTTCGGCTTGGCATCTCACGAACTCGTTCTGGATCTCAACGAAGGAGAGACCGTGATCCCAATAGACTGATTCCATTAGTGAGGAGAGATGAACCATGAAGAAATTGGCTATGCACGGCGGCATTCCGGCACGCACTGAGCCGCTGCCGCCCAATTATCCCGGTGCTGTAGTGATGGGGGCAGAAGAGGCGGAGCATGCCGCGCGTGTTATCCACTCGCAATCTCCCTTCCGGTTTTATGGAGCGGATGTTCAGAATACGGTGCAATCGCTTGAGATGATGATGGCGGATAAGCTTGGCGTTGCGTATGCGCTTGGTGTTACTTCCTGCACGGCCGCCCTGGTCGTGGCGCTCAAAGCGCTTGGCATCGGCTATGGCGATAAAGTAATCATTCCTGCCGTCACGTTTCTAGCAACGGCCGGGGCGGTTATCAGCAGCAATGCGGTTCCTGTATTTGTTGATGTCGATGAGAGCCTGAATCTGGACCCGAACGATTTGGAACGGGTGATGGACAAAGACGTTAAAGCCGTGATCGCGGTATCCATCCTGGGAAATCCATGCGATATGGATGGCGTGATGGCTTTTGCAGCGAAGCATCATATTCATGTGATCGAGGATGTAGCCCAGTCCTGCGGAGTTAAATACAAGGACCGTTACGCGGGGACGATTGGCGATATAGGCGTATACAGCTTTCAGATGAACAAAATCATCACCGCTGGCGAGGGCGGTGCAATCGTGACACGCAATTCGGATCTGTTCGAACGGGCTGTCCGATATCACGATCAAGGGCTCCTCAGGCCTGCATTCAAGGAGCTTTACGGTATGGAAGCCTCGGAGGAAGCTTCTGCATTTGTCGGGCAGAATTACCGGATGAGCGAGATAACGGGGGCTGTACTCGTCGAACAATGGAAGAAGCTTGATCCGCTGCTGCATAACATGCGTCAGATCAGCGAGCGTATACGTAAGCAGCTCGCAGCGGAAATTCCGTCCATGGTATTCCGTAAGTCGGCAGACTACGAGGGAGATATCGGATCGAACATCGGTTTTCAGCTTCGGAGTGCAGCCGATGCGGATCTCCTACTCCAGGCAAGTGCTGCCGAGAATATTACAATGTACCGGCTGTATGGCGGGAAGCCTGTGTATATGCTGCCGCAAATTTTGTTCCAGCGAACGGCGGAGAGGAACAACTTTCCGTTCGATTATCCATTTGCGAATCCGGTTGTTTATTCGGAGCATATGTGTCCGCGCGCGGAGGATTTGCTGAACAGAACCGTGTTTATGCCGATTAGCCCGATCCTGACTGAGCAGGACGAAGCAGAAATCATTGGGGGCATTCATAAAATCTATTCGACTCTTGGTTTCTAAAGATGATTTTTACGGAATTCGGAAGGGGTGATGCTCTTCAACGTTTTGAACGCACGGGAGAAGGTACGGAAATAATCATATCCGACTTCGGAAGAAATCTCGGTAATGCTCATATCTGTAGTGGACAGCAGGGCGGTAGCTCTACTGATTCTTAATTTGTGCACATATTCAACGAAGTTCATGCCGGTAAGTTTCTTGAATTCCCGGCTGATGTAAGATTCACTCCAGTTGACATGACTGGCAAGCTCTTTCAGCGTAAGAGGTTCGGAGAAATGCAAATGGATGAATCGCAGAACATCCCAGATCGTTCGGTGAGCGGGCTGTTTATATTCGATTATCCCGGAGGACAGGTTATTCATGTCGTTCATGTAATGACGGGTAATTCGTACCAGCACTTCAAGCAGCTTGCTGCGGAGAAGGGTATCTTTCCCGTATTCATTTTGCAAATATTCGATCATCATGTCCTTAAGCAATTGAATGATTTGGCAGCTTAGAGCCTCGGGAAGGTGAAAATAGGAGGGGACAGTCTGTCCTACTTGCAGCAGAACCTGACTTAAAGCGATGTCATAGGCGGAATCGAACAAAATCTGCTCGTCGAACATACAGCTGTAAAGATGAAGAGGGTCATCCATGTCGCTCTGAATCGTATGAATATGGTGAGGCAGAAGGAAGGAAACTGTTCCCGGCTGCATGATGTGCTTCTCCCCATTAATCCATTCCACGCCGCGTCCTTTCACAACAATGGAGAATTCGACAAAATCATGATGATGGAGCTTGGAGGGCTTGGTAAGAACATTATAGAGGATATAAAAAGGAAGCTGTTTCTCACGTAATGCTGCAACAGCAAGCGCATCCTGATAATCGGGATACATGAAGATCTCCTCCTCAAGCGTACTAAACTCGTGAATAATGTCCATTTTCTTTATAAATTATATAGCAATGGTGACAGGTTGCAAAGATTAGAACAAAGTTATGTCCGGTTTCAAGCATATTTGACCTGATTCATGTTCTTGCTTCATGTAGAATGAGGAAATAATATAACCTATCGTTATCTGGGAGGATTATATGACAACAGCAAAATTATGGTTTGAAAAGCCGCTTAGAATTATTGATTTCATCCCGCCTGATTCAGACCGGTTCGAAACGCTGGATGTGGCCGAACAAGTATCGATCCGAAGGGAGCTTGGATTTAATGCCGAGCATATTGAAGTCCATGACATCACGCTGGGTGAATCGGGAATAACCTTCTATCCATCGGAGTATGCGATTGAAACAAGGAAGGATCTGTTGAGTGAGATTCTGAATCAGAATGATCCTTCCATTATGGGAACGATTATCTATTTTAACGTACACTGGATTTCTCCTTCGCTTTCGGTTCTGAAGCCGGAATGGCTCCAGAAGAATGCAGACGGACAGATTATTCCGAGCGCTTATGGGCAGGGCGGATATTCATGCATTAATTCGACCTTCCGGGACTATGCTTTCGGGACGATCCGTACGCTGGGAAAATATCCGATTGCCGGGATATTTCTGGACGGGCCGATCTTTCGTGAAGAGGGTTGTTATTGTGAGGATTGTTGTAAGCGGTTTTACGATGAGTACGGATACGAGCCGCCGGTTGGATCGCAGACGGCATCACGTAAAGATGACGATTGGTTTTATTTCAAACGATCATCCATCGCCAGATTCATGAGTGATGCCCGTCGGGAGCTTAAAGCGGTGAGTCCCGATGCGATCATTTATATGAACAGCCCCCAGCTGGCGCCGAACAGACTATGCAGCCGGGATAATCGCATGACCGTTGACTATCAGGACATGCTGCTGGCGGAAGGCGGATTTCTCGGAGGGGATTTACGGAAGAGCCCGATTTGGAAACCGGCGGCTACAGCCATGCTGCTGGAGACGCAATCGGGTGGCAAGCCTTACTGTGTGGCGATTGCCGGCCGCTTGTCTCCTTGGTCCAGGTACCTGCTGTCCGCTTCTGAAACCTGGATTGTCCATGCTATGGCCGTCGCACACGGCGCCTGGACCTGGTATGGCGCCTATAACGATAACAATGCGGATAAGCGAATGCAGACGGTTAAGGAAATCAATACGTTTCTTTCCGATAATGAACACTATTATACGGATACCCGATCAACTGCGCGCGTCGCTCTTTTATGGTCATATGCTACAGCCAACTATTATCAGACGACAGCGGAAGAAACCGATTTTACGGATGCGAAAGTCAAGCTTGCGGATGGACGGAAGAATGATCCCCGGGGAGCATTTAACGGTTGGTTCGATGCGCTGTCGCGCAGCCGGGTTCTATTCGACATCATCGATGACACGGCGCTTACGGATGGAACATTAGCGGCTTACGATGTGCTTATTTTGCCGGGCTCAAGCTGCATGTCCGCATCCGATGCGGAAGCAGTCCGTTTGTTTGTTCGCTCGGGCGGAAGACTGATTGCCACTTTCGATACCTCCTTCTACGACGAGAAGGGACGCCGCCTCGGCGAGCCCGCTCTGGCGGATCTGCTTGGCATCGAACAAGTCCAAGGGATACGGTTGAATGAATTCGATCATATTGAAGTGGATATCAACCAGCCGCTTTATGCCGGAGTGGACCAATCGATCCTGCCTGTCGCAGGGCTTGGTGTGGAATGCAGCATTCGCGGAGAGGCTTCGGGTTCGGACTTTTATCGGGAACCGCAGCTATCCCGTTACTGTGAGCTTCCTGCAGTAACAACAAATCCTTATATTGTAGAGCAGCCTTATGGGGAAGGGCGCACGATTTATTTTACCGGCAATGTGGACAGCTTCTACTACTCTTACGCTTTTCCGGAGTACCGGAAGCTCATGCATAATGCTGTAACTGAAATGACCGAAACGGAAGTGGAATGCTGCTTCGAATCGGAGCTGGAGTCTGTGCATCTGTCAGTGCGCAAAAAAGGCGATACTCTCCTGATCCATTTGATTAACTATACCGGGTCCATGAGCCGTCCGATTCATGCTGTGCTTCCATTGAGGAATGTTGAAATAAAATGTAAGGCGGACGAGAATCTTACCTATACCATCCGTTCCCTGCGCAGCGGCGACAATCTGCCAAGCTTGCTGAAGGATGGCATGATAACCTTCGTTCTTCCGATTCTTAACGAATATGATGTCATTGTAGTAGAGAAAAGCTGATTGAATGTTAATTTATATTGGTCATACCCCTGTCAAGTAGACAGATGAAAAAAGCTAAGCTGCCAACGCGCATCGATACTCAATCGGTGCGCGTTGTTTTTAATTTGGCTTGAAAGCGGTGGTAGTTGTAGTCGTCTTCAAGCCTCCATGATAACATGAAGGTTTTTTTTGAATGTCTACTTGAAAGGGATGATCCCATATGACATTTTTTCTGTAGCTGTTAAGAAATATCAAAATCTGTCTGGTTTAAAATGGATATGACCGTTGTTCTCTCTGATAATTATGTAATATCAATGTGAGAAAAGCTCTAGAGGTGGTGAGGCCGGGAGATGTTTTTGAAAGTTGGCTCAATCGCCAACTCTTAAATGAACAAGATGAATATTCAGTGTTTCAGGTCACGTTATTAAAAAAAGGCAGGGGATCGTTATATGAAAGAAAGAGGCCGGTTACAGGTTGTCGCATTAGTTGTTGTCATGATCGTTGTTTTACTAGCCGGTTGCGCAAAATCAAACGAAAACGATGCGCCGGAGACCACGAATCAAGCGGAGCCGTCAGGGGCTGCCGCCGAACAGATTGAGCTGGAATTTTGGACGATTAACCTGAAGAAGAATTTTGAAGGCTACATTACGGAAAACCTGATTCAAGCCTATGAGAAAGAGCACCCCAATATTAAGATCAAATGGGTGGATGTACCTGGTGCGGAGATGACCAAGAAAGTGATTACTTCTCTATCCGGAGACCATGTACCCGACATCGTCAATGAAACGACGCAAGGGTTGTCACAGCTTGTACAGTATGACGCGGTCACGCCAATATCCGATCTGTATACGGATAGCAGCACATTCAGCCCATACATTCAAGGGATGATGGATGGCGTTACTTACAATAACAAAGTGATGGCGCTGCCCTGGTATAATGGCGGGCCTCTCGTAGGTTTCATTAATACCGAGCTGTACCAAAAAGCGGGACTGGACCCCTCCAAGCCAGCCACGACGTATGATGAGCTATTTGCCTATGGCAAGCAGATTCATGAGAAGCTGCCTAATGTATACGGTTCTAATGATTTACCTCTTATTCCTGTTCTCAAGACGGAAGGACTTCCGATCCTGAGTGAGGATAAGAAAAAAGCTTTATTTAATTCACCGGAGCATGTGGCGTTCGTAGAAAAATTCGTACAAGCCTACAAGGACGGGGCGATTGCTCCGGATGCCGCCAATGCCAACAATCGTTTGCTCCAACAGACCATGGATAACGAGCTGATTGCACAATCGGGCTCCTCGCAGCCGTTTGTAATAAACAATTGGGAGAAGAATGCGCCCAATATCATGCCGAAGATCCAAGTGGTTCCCACGGTTACAGGGAAAACCGGCATGATCCCGATTTCCGATTTTCAGTTATTTTTTGTTCCCAAAAAGTCCAAGCACCCCAAAGAAGCGGCGGACTTCGCGTTATTTGTGACAAGCGCTCAAAAACAGCTGGAATTCTGCAAGCTTGTAGCCATTTTTCCTTCGACCAGCGAGACGCTGAAAGACGCTTACTTTACGGATGTCCAGGGAGATACACTGAAGGATTTGACGCGTAAAGTGCAGATCGAATCGCTTGATAAGCTGTCGCTTGGCAATCTCGGCGTAACCAATGAGAATGATCTGAATGCGGAGTACCTGCAGGAAATTCAGGCGGCGTTGTTTGGCTCCAAAACGACCCAACAAGCACTTGACGACGCTGTTGCCTATTGGGACGCGGCTCTAGCAAAATCATAGAAACTAAACAGCAGCGGCATGTAAAGGCGGAACCTCGGGTCTCGTCTTTGCAAACCCAGTCCTCATACACGACCCTTGAATAAGGCAGGCGTTCACATGGATAACACAGCTGGAAAGTTTTCAATGAACAAAAAAAGGAGACACAGAAAATGGATGGCTGCATATCTGTTCATACTGCCGGCCGTCCTTCTTGTAGCCACCTTCGAATACGCACCAACGCTCAGTGCATTTTATTATTCATTTACGGAGTATCATTTGCTCATTCCGGAGAAATGGATCGGATTCGACAATTATAAGGAATTGTATCAGGACTCCGTATTTTGGAAGGCACTGCGAAATTCGCTTATGTATTTCCTGATTATCGTTCCGCTGCTTATTTCTTTGCCGTTATTGCTTGCGCTGCTGGTCAATTTAAAAATGCGCGGCATCTATTTGTTTCGTGTCCTTTATTATTTGCCGGTCATAACATCCATGGTAGCGATTGCGATTGTATTCAAATATTTATACCATCCGGTGGGGTTAATAAACGCCTTTCTCGATTTATTCGGACTCAAGCAATATGAACTCAATTGGCTGCTCGATTCCAGAACGGCCCTGCCATCCGTAGCGCTGCTCGAAGTCTGGAAAGCAATGGGATTGTATATGATTATCTATTTGTCAGCGCTGCAGAGTCTGTCCCAAGAGCTGGTGGAAGCGGCGAAAATAGACGGAGCCAAAAAATTGCGAATTCTGTGGCATATTTATTTGCCGCATTTACGGCCGATCTTTGCCGTCACATTGACGTTAGCTTCACTCGCCTCCATACAGATTTTCACCAGTGTTTATGTGATGACCGGAGGCGGACCGCAGAATGAAACACTTTCGCTTCCAATGCAGATCTATAATGAAGCCTTTATCCGGTTGAATATGGGATATGCCTCTGCGATGGGAATCGTGCTGTTTGCTTTGATGATGGTGTTGACCATGATCAATTTCAAGATTTCCAGGGGAGGAAGAGGCGTATGATCCGCAAAACACTGTTGTATCTTCTTCTCATTATTCTGGCTTTCATATTTATCAGCCCCTTCTTGTGGCTGGCTTCCGCAGGGCTGAAGCCGAATACGCAGGACGTATTCTCGTTTCCGCCGAGTTTTATTCCGGATCCGCCAACTTTTGATAATTTTATCGATGCCTGGACGTCGATTCCTTTTCCAAAATATTTATTCAACTCTGTAATGCTGCTGCTGCTGATGATTCCCGCTCATTTATTAATAACAGCGCTAACCGCGTATCCATTGGCCAGAATTACATTTCCTGGTCGGCTGTTTTTCTTCGGCGCGATGATCGGTACGATGTTTCTGCCGGAGGAAGGGAAGCTGGTACCGCTCTATATTCTCTTGCAGAAAATGGGGATGGTGGACTCCTGGTCGGGCTTGATTTTTCCGGGTCTGGTTGGAGGCTTCGCCATTCTGTTAATGCGGCAGGCGTATTTGAATATTCCGAATGAACTGGAAGAGGCTGCGGAGATGGATGGTTGTTCCACCTTCCGGATTTGGTGGAGCATCATGGTTCCGCTAGTGCGGCCAACAATCGCGACATTGAGCGTGTTTTCCTTTATTTCGGTCTGGAATTCGTTTATGTGGCCGCTTATCATTTTGAAGAATGACGATTTGTATCCGCTTTCGCTGGGGCTTGCTTATTTGCTGGGGACATTCGGCAATGATATTCGGATTATGGCAGCGGGTACCTTGATTTCACTTGTGCCAGTCATTGTTTTCTATCTCAGTATGCAGCGCCAATTCGTCGGAGGTTTGCAGGGTGCGGTTAAAGGCTGAATATCAGCGGTAAAGATTGGACTTGGCGGAAGATTCCATTATTATAGTATTGTTATTATACTTGCACTTCAGAAGGGCGGTAAATGAATTTATGGTGATTAACGACAAGGAAATCATCTTATTTCAAGGCGACAGCATTACGGATTGCGGGAGGAACCGGGAGGACGGGAACGATCTGGGCAAGGGATATGCGCTGATGGTCGCCGGAAGACTGCAATATCTATACCCGGACAAGCAGATCACCTGCATCAACCGGGGGATTGGCGGAGACCGTGTTGTTGAGCTACAGCAGCGCTGGGAAACGGATTGTCTGGAGCTGAAGCCGACACTGGTCTCCATTTATGTCGGAATCAATGACGCTGCGAGAAGGTACAGCATCAACGATCCCATACCCGTGGAGCAATTTGAACAGATCTATAGAGAGCTGCTCACCACGACGAAAGAAAAGCTCGCCGCCAGAATCGTACTCGTAGAGCCATTCGTCCTGCCGGTAGATGGAGATCGGGTGATGTGGAGAGAGGATCTGGATCCCAAAATACAAGCCGTTCGCAAGCTGGCAAGGGAATTTGGCGCGGCTTATATCCCGCTGGATGGATTATTCGCCCAAGCAGCGGTACAAGCGCCGATGGAATATTGGGCTGCGGACGGCGTCCATCCTTCCCCGGCCGGGCATACCTTGATCGCGGATGCATGGCTGAAGGCAGTCGTTTCGTAACAGTAAATAAAAGGGGATAGAGTATAGAGGGGCGCAGCCGTGACCCCATGTAGATCAGAGAGCAAAATGTAGCCGACCAGGGATATCCGGGTCGGCTTGTTTTTTTATCAAGACGCAAAACAACAAGGGGATACAGTGCGAATGATACACGAGGAACAATTCTTCCAGTATCAATTACTTGGAGGGACGTGAGATCGAAGTGTGATTGGATATTGTATCGATTACTAAATTCCAATCATCATAGTGAAGCTCATGTCCCGTACCTTCCAAAGTCAGTAAAACCGCACCCGGAATTTCGTTAGCTAGATTTTGTCCATGTTCATAGGGGATGATCGGATCTTCAGTGCCATGTATTACCAAAGCGGGCACGTTGATTTCACCTGTCCGGGAAAGATAGGATTCTCCGCCTGCCACCAAGCCGTGATTATTGATGCTGGCCATATTATGGCTTCTTTTCACTTCTTCTGTGGCTAAACGATAAACTTTTTTCTCATCAAAAGGATGCTTTGAACCCACAAGGATTCTTGATCTGGCAATTGCAAATTCGACTACCGATCGTTCGTTTGTCCAATCTATTTCTCCCACATTCGAGAAAAATTCCATAATCTTATCGTCCATCGGGGGGAGATCCGGTGCAAAATTGGACGTTGACAGGAGGGTGATGGTTAGAACCCTCTCCGGATGCCGCAGAGCTATCATTTGGGTCAGCATTCCGCCCAAGGACATGCCTAAGATATGCGCTTGTTTAATCTTATAAGCATCTAATACCCGAATGGCATCATCTGCCATGTCCTCGAATGTATAGTCCGGTCGACCAGGTTCGTAGGTTGTTGAACGCCCAACATCGCGGTTATCATAACGAATCACAAAATGCCCAATATCCGCTAAACGCGTGCAGAATTCTTCTTCCCACCAAATCATTGAGGATTGCGCACCCATAATCAGTAATATTGCCGGGTTAGCTTGATTTCCGAAACTGTCGGAGCATATTTCAATTCCATCTGCGTTTATGAATCGTTCATTCATGTGAATTCCTCCCATGTCTATAAAATATCAAAGAATAGATTAACTCAAGTGGCCCCCGTCCTAAGTAATGCTAACATAGGATGAATTTTATCGTCAATTCGTTATATATCGGCTAAACCACTATGGATTGCAAAACCTATTTCGGCGAATTCATATTTGCTGGGAGAAACTGACCGCGAATCGCTCTATGCGTGGCACACTGTTGAAAAGGCTAAGCGATTGTATCGCTTAGCCTTTTCAACAGTGATGTTTACTCCTGAGAGAAAGCGCCCATGTCCATATAGGCAATTTCCCACAGATGCCCGTCCAGGTCCTCGAAGCTTCTCACGTACATGAAGCCATGGTCCGCCGGTTCTTTGGATTGTTTGCCTCCTGCAGCCAGCGCCTTGTCCGCCAGTTCGTCTACATGCGCTCTGCTGTCAGCGGAGAGCGCGATAATCCCGGCAGCGGCGCTGGCGGCATCAGCCAGCGGCTTGTTGACGAACGTCTTAAAGTATGGCTCCGTCAGCAGTTGAACATATGTGTTGTCATTGATCACCAGGCATGCCGAGTTTTCATCGGAGAACTGGGGGTTGAACTCAAAGCCGATACTGCTGAAAAATTCCTTTGACGGGTTCAAGTCTTTCACTGGCAGGTTTATGAACGTGTGAGTTGATTTATACGCCATTTTGGGCACCTCATCCTATTTTTTAAAAATCCGTTTAGAGTCTTTTTTCAAGCGGTAAATCCCTATGCTAAATTACTTGGAAGCCGGAATGTTCGAGTCTGACCTTATACGTTTGCTCTTGAGCGCATCGCGCTTCAGGTATAAGAGAATGGCAACGACGATTAAGATCGCGAATGGGACCATGGCATCCCCAACAAGGCCGGCGGCGAGATTCGTCGCAGTCGCACCGATCAAGATGGCGACCATGACGGTGATCGATGCTACTGCCGCCTTACGGCTGCGGTAGCCGACGATAAGAACCAGCCCTGCCAGCGCTTCGAAAATGCCGACGGTGTAAATCAAAGCGACCGGCGTACCCAGCTTGTCAGTGAATAACTCCCTAATTTGATCGGCACTCGAGAAAATCTTCAAGGCTCCGGCAAACAGAAAGTCTATCGCCACTAAACCCTGCAGAATGCGAACTATCCATTTCATTTGTCTAACATCTAACCTCCTTTAACCAGAATTTTCTTTCTCGTTTCGAATATACTCTATATGGAATATACTTGTCAAGGAATATTCGAACTTTACGCATCTTGCGAGTGTGCTTTTCCACCCTGGGGTCAATTAGCGTTTACTACCCGTTCATCGAGAAAAGGCCGCCATCATTCCGGCAGCCTCGTCGTGGTTAGTTATGGAGCGATCCCTTGTACGTTTACTCCTCCTTATATTCGATGCTCTTCCCTTGAAAAAAGCGGTCTTGATACGAAAAACGGATTTCCAATTGACCAGCCGAATGTGCCGGAGAATACCATAAAGGCAAAACGGCATAGAGGGCATTCTGTCGGACTTCGTATCGAATAACCTGGCCATATGCCGGACTATCGTACCACCACTGGGGCTGGTCGCCTTTGAATTCCTCTGCGGGGATGTGATGCGGAATTGACGTTTCAACGTTATCGATTCGGATACGGGCACCTTCCTCCGTGACTCTTCCCGGCACGACATGTTTCAACGCATAGGTCTGCCAGTCTTCCAATGGAATTTCATTGAAGGATTCACTGTCAAAAATATATGCTTCTTCATCCTTAAGTCCTGTCCCGTAGCCGGTTGTTAGAATCACCAACAGTTCGTCCTTGCCGTCTTGATTCAAGTCTTCGAGCAGTATCCGGGGGGCATAGGAGGGATTTCCGACGTTATGCCAAAACGGGAAGTTCCGGGTGATGTCCCCGATCGTGATTTTCATTCCCCAATAGTCCCCGTTCACCTTGTTGCCCCACATTTTGACTTTCTGATTTCCTTTAGAATATTGCGTCAAAAGTACTTCTTGATCTTCAATGGTGACCTTCGACGTTTGGGCATTCCATTGAACGTTCTTGCCGAGAATCTCGGCTGCCGCTCGAATAGGAATCATCACTCTTTCGTTAACGATGAGAGGGGGACTGTCAGTCTGTACTTCCGATCCGTTTGCAAACAGACGAATATGTCGTTCGGCAACTGCAGAGGTTGCCGTCCCGATAAATATCCCGGCAACCAGTATCCATGCTATCGTTTTCCTCTTCGTTTTTCTCATTGCAAAGCTCCTTTTCATTTGATTGATACATGATCGTATTGAGAACAGAAAGATGTCCATGAATGAAATCGCATAAAATGGACAGGAGAACCCACCATGGACTATTACAATCTTAGCATACGAACAGACAAGTATGCAGCCGGCCTTGCTGCAATGGATTGCCCGAAAGGTTTCCCGTCGCAGCAAGGTTTACACCTGTTCCCGATATGTTATACTATAGATCCGGCGAAGGCCGATTCTTATTTCCATAAAGGAGAGCTGCCCACCATGATCATCAAATTCATTCGTTTAAGGTAATGTAAGGCACAGACTTAACCTTTCGCCTATTTTTTTTAAAGAGGCTTAGGTTTATTTTTCTGTGCCTTTCATTCACTTTTACTACGAATGAATGGGGTGTTTTTTTGGTGTCTGCAAACAAGGGAAATAGACATACGTCATTACTGGCAAGCCACGAAGAGATATTCAGATGTCCTTTATGTCAGAGCAGGATGAGAACGGCCGAATCCGGGAGTTTAATTTGTGAGAAACGGCATTGTTTTGATATAGCCAGGCCAGGATATGTGAACTTTTTCTCCGGGCCTCATCAGTCGAAATACGATAAACAGTTATTTGAAGCCAGAAGACTGATTGGCGAAACCGGTATTTTTGATCCTGTGATTGAGATCATCAGCGCAAAAATCAAGCAGGAACTCAAGAAGAAACATAGGGAAATCAATCTTTTGGACGCCGGATGCGGAGAAGGATCACATTTAAACAGTCTGCAGGAAAAGCTTGTCCGGTCTATGCCGGCTGATGTTCGGGGAGTCGGTCTGGATATTTCCAAAATAGGTATTCAGATGGCTTCGAAAGCTCACCCGAAAGCCGTCTGGTGTGTGGGCGATCTGGCAAATTGTCCGTTTGCATCCGGACAGTTCCAGGTCATCCTGAATTTTTTATCGCCCTCCAATTATGCCGAGTTTCAGAGGATGCTTGCTGAAGAGGGGATGGTGGTGAAAGTAGTGCCGGAAGGCAATTATCTGAAAGAAATAAGAGAGCTTCTGCAAGAGTCCAAGACAGGTCATAGGGACTCCGATGGCAGAACGTCCGAGCTTTTCAGCAGGCATTTTAAGCAGGTTTACGCGGAGCAGGTACAGTACAGATGTGCGCTGTATCCATTCATGATTAGTCCCTTGCTCCAGATGACGCCCTTATCCTGGGGATTCACGCAGCAGCAAATGCGGGAGATTGTCCAAAGGGGACTAAAGGAAATAACAGTTGACCTGAAGATCCTGTTCGGCAGGAAATAGTCTCATTCCTCGAATTAAGAGAAACCGCCAGCGGTAAGTGAAAGCTGGCGGTATTTTGTATTGTTAGAAGGCGCTCACAACTCTATAATTAGATTGTTATGTGCAAACAGACATGCTGTGATTTTATGCCTGGAAGACAAAGCAAGTGGAACACACTTGATTATGGGAGGCTGTACGAATGAGCAAAATTCGTGTAGGAATGATCGGTACGGGGGGCATCGCCGGATGGCATGCCAGACAGCTGCTGGAGCTGCCTGAAGTGCAAATTACGGCTCTCGCGGACACAAGCAAGGCTAACCAAGATGCATTTATCGAGAAATTCGGGCTGCAGGATGCCAAGACTTTCTCCGATTATCAGGATATGCTGGAGGCTGCAGAGCTGGACGCTGTCGTTATTTGCTCCCCGCATACGCTGCATTTCCAGCAGGCTAACGATGTCTTGAGTAAAGGACTGCATGTCCTGATTGAGAAGCCGATGACCTGCTCATCCGCCGAGGCAGAGCTGCTCATCCGTACGGCCGAGCAGGCGGGGAGAGTGATGCAAGTCTCGTATCAGCGCCATTTTCAACCTGAATTTCTATATATCCGCGACGCTATCGCAAGCGGAGAGATTGGCAAGCTCACCTCGGTTACTGCATCGCTTTATCAGGAATGGCGGCAGGGAACGACTGGTTCATGGCGGGCTAACCCGGCATTGTCCGGCGGGGGGTTCCTGATGGACTCAGGCAGCCATATCATCGACGTTTTGCTTTGGACCACCGGACTCACGCCTGTGGAGGTCAAGCCGCAGCTGCATATGCATGGAGCAGATGTTGAAATCGACACATTCACATCCATCCGGTTTGCGGAAGGGCCGGTAGCCGGTCTCAATCTGGTCGGTTATGCGCCATGCTGGCATGAGACCTTCGTCTTCTGCGGAGAAAACGGCGGTATTTTCTACGATAATGGAAAAATCACTCTGCGCCGCATGGGGCAGGAGACGATTATCCCGGTGCTGCCGAAGGCGACCACTAATCAGGACAAAAGCTTCATCGATGCGATTCTGGGCCGCCATGAGGTGCTTGTGCCGGGCGAGTTCGCGCTGAAGGTGGTCAAACTGTCGGAAATGATTTATCAGGCGGCAGGCTATGTACCGGATGCGGAGCTGATTAAAGAGGAGGGAACGGCATAATGAGCAATCCTATCGGCATGCGCATACCGCCGAAGATCGGCGCTGAGGGAATTGCCCGGACCGCCAGGTGGGCTGCTGAAGCGGGTCTTGACATCCTGGATGTTCCGGAGCTGACTCCGGAAGTGAAGCAGGCCTGCGAGCAGGCCGGCATCGGCATCGGCTCAATCGACGCGAAACATACATCCAGGCTGTTAAGCCGGGACGAAGCGGTACGCCAGGGCGCGGTGGAGGCGCAGAAGAAACAAATGTCCGATATTGCGGAGCAGGGCGGAAGCGTGCTGTTCATGTGCCTGGTGCCGGAGGACCTCACGCTGCCGCGCAAGGAAGGTTTTGCGATCTGGAAGGATACCTTCCCGGAGCTTGTCCACCATGCCGAGCAGACGGGGATCTATATGGCCATTGAAGGATGGCCGGGACCGGCGCCATATTATCCGACACTGGGCTGCACACCGGAAATGTGGAGGGCTATGTTCGAAGCGATTCCGTCCCGGCATTTCGGTCTGAATTACGATCCCTCGCATCTGGTGCGGCTGGGTATCGACTATCTTCGTGCGCTGACGGAGTTTGGGGACCGGATTGTCCACTGCCATGGCAAGGACACGGAGATTCTTCATGACGAGCTCTACGAATGCGGCGTTCTTCCCTCCACCTTCGGCGAGAAATACGGTTTCTCGGAAGGCTCCTGGCGTTATACGATACCGGGCCACGGCGACGTGGAATGGAGTAAAGTCGCTGTTCGCCTTGACCGGATTGGCTACAAGGGAGCGGTCAGCATTGAGCTGGAGGACCACCGCTATTGGGGTTCGCTTGAGGCAGAGCGGCTGGGCATTGTGAAAGCCGCCGGTCATCTCGCGAAGTATTTCCGCTAAAACAGATGGAAACAAAACGGCCGTATCTCCTGCTTTGCAGCGGGTATACGGCTGTTTTTTTAGTTTAAGCATTCCGTTTCAGGTTAAACGTAAGATCCCAGGTCGAACACCAGCGGCATACAGCTGCCCTTCTCCGAAAAATTCATGCTGTATGAGGCATGCGCGCCCCGCCGGATACATTTCAGAAGCAGCGTATTCTGACCGGCACGCAGCGTGATGTTGGAGTGGTGCCTGTTCTCGGTCGTCCACCAGTCGACTTGATCTGATTTGCTCACGCATTCGCCATTTATCCAAACTTCGTAAGCATCGGTGTGTCCAACCAGAAGATGAACCGTTTGATCCTTGGGTGAATAGAGCTGTCTCTGCGCATAAACCACACAGGGGCCTTGATAGCCGATGAGATCGGCAACGTCCACCAGATCTTCGAATGTTTGGCGTGTAACGGGTTCAGGAGCCGATGGAAGATAATCTTTGGTTCCATCCGTACGTGCATTCAAATGAAATTGCCGGATAATGTCCGTGCGTTCATCCGCGTCGGGATAAGATTCTTCCAGCCCCTTGTAATACCACTCGCCAAGCTCGGTAGGAGCAGGAGTCCAGACGTTTTCCCAGAAAGGTCCATAGACCTGCCATACCGCCGCTCCGGCGATACCGAATGTAAACTGCTGCGACACCTGCCCGCCTTTCATCGACAGCTCAAACAGATTTTGGTCCATGAGGATAGGCAGCTCCGCCGGCACAGTCACGCAGCATGCCAGCTCCAGGCCATCGGCAGTAACGTTTACATTGCGGGGCTGGAAATCAACCTGCCAACCTTCCGGCCCCCGTAGCGCAAGCTCCAATTCGGTGTCCGCAACCTGGGGGGCGTACTTGCGGATTTTAATGACGATATTGCGCTTCTCTCCGACCCCGATTGCGGGGACTCCCCTATAATCGATCTCAACATGGAAGTTTCGCGGCAATCCGGCTGGAAGCGGCTCCCAAGGAGGCGCATCTATGATTTCGACCTCCCGATTGAGCTCCACTGCAACTGTCAGGCCTGCCCTGCATGTGTCAATCGCCAAGCTGCGGAGGTCCAGAGAGGGGCGGGTCAAGTCGATGCTCAGCTTATAGCTGGTATCGTAGAACTGATACGTATCGATCAGATATTGAGCGCCTTGGATGATACCGAGCAGAGCTCCCGCAGTCGCGCAGCTGCAATCGGTGTCGTATCCGCAGTTCAGCGCGATCATGGTTGTGTCAATGAATTCTCCCTTGCCGTGAATCAGAGCGAGCAAGGTGAAGCCTGTATTCTGATATAAGTTCGTGCAGTCCGGATGGCCATAATCCCGGATAATCCACTCTCTTACACGTCTCCAATCCGTTTCGGCTTTGGACCATGCGAGCGTATCTTCCACCAACTGAGCGATTCGGGTTTTGGGCGGCAGCCAGCTTGCTCCAAGCTCAAACAGCCGGTCCAGATCGCTTTCGAAGAAAGCCTCGGCTTCGACGGCAGCCCAGAACTGCTCCATATAGACCGAGTCGCCTTCATGATCCAGCACGCCGTCTTTTTGGGCGTATGCCGCAGCAAGGGAGGCATTGCCAGGGGCGATGCAGGCCCAAATCTCCGAACGAATCGGGCATCCCATGCCATTGACATAATAGCGGTTATTGAATGAGCCGGATAAGGGAGGATGAATGCCGCGTGCGAAGTTCTTTTTAAAAAAAGCATATTCTCCGGGAGCGTAAGGGACCTGGTTGTAAAAAGCCTCCGCCAGATCAAATGAATCAATATGGATGCCTTTCCTTTCCATCACGTCCAGCCAGAGCACCTGCAAATCAAGGTCATCATTGGGAAACATTTCTTGAATCGCTTTGGGATCGTAATCATAATCGAACAGCTCTTTGCGTCCTTCGTAGGGGGCGCCGATCGTCCCTGCGATGCTTTTGCCGATCCAAGCGCCAAACACCTTATCGAGATAGTTCTCATAATGGATAGTTCTCATTTTTTTTTTAAACGCTCCTTTCAGGACTTAGATTAAGTATACAAGTACAAATACCATCAAAAAAACCGGATTTCTCCGGTGTTTTTGATGGTATCTACGATTTTCACTATCCGAAAATGACCTCGGGGAGGCCAAGGCTTAAAAAGTAAGGAACAAATCAAGCAGGCAAGCGGACGGCTTCTCTAATGTTTGGTCCGATATTCCCGGGGGGATACGCCCTCGTATTGCTTGAATATGCGGCTGAAATGAGGAAAACTATCAAAACCGCTTCTTTCCGCTACGGCAGTCATGGGAATGGTCGTCGAACGAAGAAGCTGCCGCGCATGGCCGATACGAATCAAAGTCAAATACTTTCTCGGCGACATGCCCGTTACTTGACCGAAACGGGTCGTAAAGTAGTTGGGGCTGAGATTTGTATGGCGTGCCAGCTCGGAGATCGACAATTTGCCTGCATAATGCTGATTCATATATTCCATGGCTTGAATGACGGCTTCATCTGTCACCTGCCAGGAATGGCGCGTATGTTTCATCGCGGCGCCGTCTCGGGCAAGATGTGCGAGCAGCAGCGATAAATGGCCATTGGCCAGCGTCTGGTATTGCTCTTGCTGAACGGTTAGTTCCTCAAGAATGGCGAGAAAATGCTTGCGAAGCGCTATGGAATTCGCAGGAACGACAATATTGGGAATGCCTGGAGAGCCGGGCTTCCATGACTGGCGGTTAAAATCCAGATCATAGGCGCGAAAATGTACCCATATGTATTTCGCTGCTTGGGAGATATGGATATGATGGGGAACATGCGGTTCAATATGAACGCATGCCCCTTGGGAAGCGCTCAACTGTTGGCCGAATGCACTGATCTCCAAAGAGCCCTCGATGATGAGAATGAGCCAATGAAAAGGCATGGAGCGCATATAACGGCGTTTCGTCAGATCATATTCAATGTCGGTTTCCTGCGAGCGATGGAGCGAGGTGGGATAAGACCACGCATAGTCCTGCAGTTCCCAGCCGGCATGAACCACATGATAAACCGGAAGAACACTGTTCTCGTCGGACAATTCAGATCACACTGCCTTGTTTGGAGTACGCAGTTAAGACGTCACCGCAACTATATCATTGGCAATCTGGAGGATCAAGCCGGATACCCGGCGTTTAATGAAAAAACGACCGCTTCCGGGCATCGGAGCCGAAAGAAGCGGTCGCGCTTGTGAAAGGTGCCAATTGCCGTTACTTCGGGCTGCTGCCCTCAGCATCCTGACGGGTTTTGAGGTAAGCTTCAATTTCTTCCACCGTCCATTTGACGTCTGCAAAGAGCGTGCCTGCACGCGCCTCTTCAAGCAGGCCGCCGAGAAATTTCCTTTCCGTTTCGCTGAAATCAATGATGCCTACAATCATCATCTCCGAACCTTTCGGAAGGAAGTCCCGCTTTAAAGCCAGCACCGCTTGCAGCCTTTGTATCCGGGCTTCGCAATACGTTATCTGCTGAATGATCCCTTCCTCCACCTTCAGGGGATCCGCATACCGGACGAACGGCAGCGTCAGAAACAGCGGATGCTGGGGATACGAAATTTGATCGGCCTGCGCCTTAAGGAGATCTTCGAAGGCGTCTTTTCCGGATGCTGTAATCCGGTAAATCGTCTTGTCCGGACGGTTGTCGCCAGGGACGGTGACAACCTCGGCGGCTTCGATCAAGCCTTCTCCGCGCAATTGATCCACCGCATAATACAGGGAACCGTCCCGCAGCTTGAAGGTTTCGTTCCAATTGCGTTGTTTGATGGCTTTACGTATTTCATATGGATGCTTGTCCCGCTCCATCAGCAGTCCCAGAATCAGCAGTTTCATCGACATCGCCTGTCAACCTCTCTTAAAGGCAGGATTCTGCTTCTCGGCTTCTGGCTGCCCGGAATGGCGTGATTGGGCTGCTTTGGAAATCTCGAGACGGGCGCGGCCCATCAGAATTGCGAATACCAGGGCAAGTACCGGCAGAAGAACGGACCATTGGAAAATGAAGATAATCGAATCCGCCAGTTTGCCCAGAAGGGCATTGACCAGCTCAGGGGAAAGTCCCATTTTTGCCTGTACTGTCGGATCGAGAAGGGCCTGTCCGCCTTTTATCTGGGCAGCCGTCTGGGGATCGATATTCGGAACTTCCTGTACGCCGGATTGAAAGGCATGCTTTTGCATAGCTCCCAGCACCGTTACCCCAAGAGCGGAACCGATAGTCCGGAAGAAGGTGATCAGCGATGAAGCGGAACCCTTGTACTGGGGAGGCACGGCATTGAGCGTCGAAATGTTGAGCAGGGAGAAGGATACGCCCATGCCGAGCCCGACAACGACCATAAACATAGTAATGACCAGGCGGCTGGTCGACGTGTCCATAGCAAATCCGAGCAGGGAGGTGCCGACGATCAGAAACAAGGCCGAGATGATCATCACATCGCGGTATCTGAACCGGTTGACGATCCGCCCGCCGATCTGACTGCTGAGCACTACGCCTAGCATCATGGGAGTAAGCACCGTGCTCGTTTCCGTGGCCGTCTTATGAAAGACCCCTTGGATAAATATCGGGATATAGGTTGCAGCGGCAATCATGACGCCTCCATAGAGGAGACTGATCATCATGCTGCTCGTAAACAGACGCTTCTTGAATAAGCTAAGCTGAATAATGGGATCCTTCGCAGCTCTCTCCACCAGCAGAAAACTCACCAGCAGAACACCCGAAGCGACGAACAGCAAGATCGTATTCCACGAGCTCCAGGCCCAGCCTTCGGACCCGCCAAGCTCCAGGCCGAACATCAGGCATAGGATGCCCCCCGTCAGCAGTATGGCGCCGAACCAGTCCACGACCTGCTTGCGGTGATTTTTGGATTCGTGATAAGCCTGATAAATAAACAGGAACGAAAGAATGCCGATGGGGACGTTGATGTAGAAAATCCAGCGCCAGCTGATATTATCTGTGATCAAGCCACCCATAACAGGGCCGAAAACGCTGGAGACGCCGAACACCGCTCCGAATAAACCCATCATTTTGCCCCGTTTCTCTTGGGGGAACAGGTCGAAAATGATCGTAAAGACGATCGGCATCAGCGCACCGCCGCCAATCCCTTGAATGGCACGGTAAATAATGAGCTGATCCATGTTCTGGGCCGTACCGCATAATATTGAGCCCACCATGAATAGCAGCAAACCGGACAAGAAATAGCGTTTGCGGCCATACATATCGGACAGCTTGCCGAATATGGGCGTCGATACGACCATGGCGATCATATACGCCGAGTAGACCCATACGAATTTATCAAGCCCGCCGAGCTTCTGAATGATACGTGTCATAGCCGTGGAAACGATGGTTTGATCCAGCGCGGCCATAAACAAGCCGAGCAGCAATCCGGCGATCACCAGCTTTGTATTGCTTTTTTTGGCGTCCATTCTTACCCTTCTCTCTTAAAAGTATACTTCAGATTTATACTCAAATTTGAGTACCAGGTTTATTATTTTACTCAAATTTGAGTAAAATACAAGTGTTTAGCCGCCATTAATAAAAATTTTATTATTCGTTCCTCTCAGGGACAGGTACAAGAGAACACAAGCGGGCCAAAGCGCGGCGCAGCCCGGATCTACAGCCGTTCATTCGTATATCTGGGCATCTACTGGCGGATATAGTGTCACCTGAAAGATGTGGAGTATGGAATTATGATTGCAAGCTGTATCCAGTTTTCCTGCAGGCGGGAAGCTTAAACTCTCTTATGGAAGAACGGGAGGCTTAAATGATATGAAGATTTTGATCCTGGAAAACGCCTGGCTTCTACGATACCTTGAAGGGATTACGTTGACGGGTCTGAAGGGGTAGTTTAATATCCTCTGTAATACGAGGGCAAACGTTTAGCATCCGGTACGGGCATGGGAGTTGTCCTGCCGGATTTAACGGTCGTTTAGTCTCCGGCATTATACTAGATGGAAGCTTGAGAGAGAGGGAGCTGTATAAACAATGACAATGATAGAAACGCAATTAGCAGGCTGGCAGAGTGTGCCTTTCACCAAAGTAGCCATTGATGATGCTTTCTGGCGGCCGCGCCTGGAAGTGCTCAAGAAGATAACGCTGCCCACCTGTTTGGCGAAATGCGAAGAGACAGGGCGCATCACCAACTTCGCCAAGGCAGGGGGGCTGTTGGAAGGCAAGTTTGAAGGGATTTATTTCAATGATTCCGATGTGTACAAGGTGCTTGAAGGAGCCGCCTATTCATTGATGACAGACCGCGACCCGAAGCTGGAAGTGGAAATCGACCGTATTATCGATCTCATCTCTGCTGCGCAGGAGGACGACGGCTATCTGTGCACGTATTATACGCTGGAAGCGCCGCAGAGCAAGTGGTCCGACATGGAGAAGCATGAGATGTACAACGGGGGGCATTTGATCGAAGCTGCGGTCGCTTATTATGAAGCGACAGGCAAACGCAAGCTGCTGGACGTCTCCTGCAAAATGGCGGACCACTACGACAGCCTCTTCGGCCCGGGCAAACGCCATTGGGTGGAAGGTCATGAGGAGATCGAGCTTGCGCTTGTGAAGCTCTACCGTGCGACCGGTGAAGAACGCTACTGGAAGCTTGCGCTCTGGCTGCTGGAGGAACGGGGGCATGGACATGGCCGCGGCATGATCTGGGATAAGGAGGATTGGGGCCCTGCTTACTGTCAGGACGATGTCCCGGTCCGGGATATTGAGAAGGTCACGGGTCACGCCGTTCGCGCCATGTATCTGTACACGGCAATGGCGGATGTCGTTCATGCCTCCGGCGATCCCGCCTATATCGATGCGCTGCATCGCGTCTGGTCCCACTCAGTGGAACGTAATATGTATGTGACAGGAGGCATCGGACCGTCCCGTCATAATGAAGGATTTACATTTGACTATGATCTTCCCAATGAAACGGCTTACTGTGAGACCTGCGCTGCGATCGCCATGGTATTCTGGAATCACCGGATGAACCTCTTGTTCGGCGATGCCAAATACGCCGATGTGGTAGAGCGGGAAATGTATAACGGAGCCTTGGCCGGCATTTCCTTGTCCGGGGATAAGTTCTTCTATGTGAACCCGCTTGCGTCCCGGGGCGACCATCATCGGGTGGAATGGTTTGAAACCTCCTGCTGTCCGACCAATCTGGCGCGGTTTCTGCCCTCCATCGGCCAGTACGCGTATGCGCAGACAGAAGACGGAATTGCGGTGAATCAATATATGAACGGCGAAGCTTCTGTGGTTATCCCCGGGGGACGAACCGTCAAGCTTGCGCAGAATACCGCTTACCCGTGGTCGGGAAGGATCGAATTGATGGTGGAACCGGAGCGGGCGGAGGAATTTGCCATCCGGCTGCGCATTCCGGGCTGGTGCAGAGGATTCTCCGTGACGGTGCAAGGCGATTTGCTGCAGGAAACGGCAGTTATTCCAAGCAAAGGATATGTGACAATTGTCCGTTCTTGGACAACTGGCGATTCTATCATGCTGGAGCTTGATATGCCGGTGGAAGCAGTGCGTGCAAGACCGGAAGTCGAAGCGGACCGCGGCCGCCTGACGCTGCAGCGGGGGCCGGTGGTATACTGCGCGGAGCAGGCGGATAATCCGCAGCTGTCTTATGACGATTTTGAAGTGTCGGCCCGCGGCCAGTGGTCTGTTCGCCATATGCCAGAGCGCCTTGGCGGTGTTACGGTACTGACGGGAGCGGATTCGCAAGGCAGGCCGCTCGGGCTGATTCCTTATTATGCATGGGATAACCGGGAGCCGGGCTTCATGCAGGTCTGGCTGAGGGAAGCGGAAGAGGGCCAGCTGTACAGCTATTGATGCTTCAACCAAGTATGGATGAATGTAAGCAACAGGACAATCCCGGATGCGGTCAGCTTAGCTGATTGTGTCCGGTTTTTTTGCAATTATAGGTTCTCGGTCATTCCAGGGGAAGCGACGTGCGTCGCCGAACTTGAGTGCATGATCGCGGAGGATGCCGTCAGGTGTTTTTCTTTACAGCCACCCGGGCGGCTAATAACTTCTTGCCGAGAACAAATCCGGGGTAGTTTTCATATGCGCTTTTTCTTAGAATGGAAGAATGAGCATGCTCCTATGTTGATAATGCCGAGAATAGCGAAGGAAAGAAGTGATAGCCATTATGAAAAAGCTGGAGCAGGCGACTCCCTCCATCCGCATTGCGCATCATTACCGGTTCAGCAAGGACAGGATCCCCGAGACCAACCGGGTCGGATACTGTTATGCCCTGCATTTATTTGATTCCGGCCGGGGGAAGGTGCAGATTGACGGAACGATGTATACGGCAGGCAAAGGAACGCTGATCTTTCTGCGGCCGGATCAGCCGCATTCTTTTTTTCCGGATGCGGTGAATCCCTTCTCCTCCTTCAATATTTATTATGAGCCCTGGCGCAGGCCCGCAATGAACACCAGCAAGCATCTGGCGCGCGACCAGTCTGAATACGACAAGGCGATGCTCACGCCCGTATGGGAATGTCCGGAACTGGAACAAATGCCAAATGTGCTGCAGTTGCAGCATCAGCCCGCCGTATTCGAGATGATGGCCTTAATCATCGAATCCCATCAGCATGCCGCTCAGCCTTATGCGGAAGAGATGGAGAACAGCTTGTTGTATGCGCTAATCCTGCAGCTGTTTATGTGGAGCTCCCACCAGGCGACTTACGATTCCCGCATTCAGCGCATTAAGGAACGTCTGGATTTGGATGCCTCCTTGAAGTACCTGGATCTGATGGAACAGGAGGCGCTGAAAAAATCGCAATTCCACCGATTGTTCCTGGAAATGACCGGCCTTCCCCCGCGCGCTTATTGTTTGCGCAATCTGATGAAGCAGGCGGTAACGGAGCTGCTGGAAAGCCGGAAATCGATATCGGATATAGCCGAATCGCTCGGCTTTCCTTCTATTCATTATTTCTCCCGGCGGTTCAAAGCCTATTACGGCATTTCTCCAAAGGCTTACCGCGAAGGGATGCAGATTACCGGGAAATAAATCGGGCGACAATTTTATCGGAAAAAATGACAAATTTGACCGATTTGTTTAAATACGGCCCGCCGGCTCTTCTTTATAATGAAAGCAATCAGTATTTCATTGATCCTAACGAAGGGCAGGCGGATTCAAATGGCAATCAATCAGGGAAGTCTGAGCAGGGAGCAAGTGGACTTTTATGAAACGGAGGGTTATCTGGTTATCCCGGAGCTGTTGAATGCGGAAGATTTGGCGGCGCCCAGGCAAGCGATGGAAATGAAGGTATCGCAGATTGCCGATGAACTTTATGAAGCAGGTCTCATAACCGACAAACGGACGGACAGCCCGTTTCCCAATCGGCTCGCCGAGCTGTTCAATGGGCTGACAGATAAGGACTTCAATCATTACGGCCGCAGCTGGCGCGACCGGATCCCGGGTTATTTCACCCTGATGAGCAATCCCAAAATCCTCGACGCAGTGGAATCGCTGATTGGCGGCGAGCTGTTCTCGAATCCCGTCTACAATGTGCGGCCGAAGGTGCCGCTTGTCGCCTCTGGCGCCGTTCCCTGGCATCAGGACAAATCGTATTGGCCGGACGCCAATGCCAATCCCGTTATTACAGTATGGATTCCGCTGGTCGATGCCAATTTGGAGAACGGCTGCCTGCACATCAAGCCCCGTACGCATAAGAAGCGGGTGCTCAAATGGCATCAGGAATCTTATTCGGGTACCGGCTACACCGCCCTGAAGGATAAGCAGCTGGGCAAGACCGAGACGGTTGTGCTGCCCGTGAAGGCAGGCTCCGCGATTCTCTTCAATGACCGCTGTCTGCATATGTCGACGCCGAATCTGTCGGATAGCGTCCGGTGGAGCGTGGACCTGCGTTACCAGCCGACCAATCAGGATCCCATGCCGCAGCATGGCGCCGGATTTCTGGCGAGGAGCTACAAATATCCAGAACGTGTCGCCACGCTTGAGGACTGGATGAACAACCGCCCGGAGCATGGATGAGACGTTGCGTGAAACAGTCACCACGAAGAGGCGCATAAGGAATAAGGCTTCATGCCCGGTTGTGATCCAGCCAAGATTTGGATTCAATGACAAGGCCCCATCCGGATGATAAGTCGATACGACAAGAAGACCGCCTGCCATCCAGCCAAAAGCTGAAGGAGGCGGTTTTCATTGCCGTCCGAAGACGGTGCTGATTTAACTTTATCGATACGACTGTGTCATAGCCTTCTCCGCCTGCGGATAAGATCTCCGATGATGCTTTCCATGCTGATGATCAACTTGCGCCACTCCAGGCACAGCCACGCAAAAACTTCCTGACCATATAAATCTGGAAAAGTTAGCATTCTTCGTCTATTCTCATCATAGAGCTTGTTCAAAAAGATCAATTGGGGTCATGAAGACAGCCATTTCGTCAATGAGATAAGGAGAGAAGCGATGAAACCGCTATTCGGGCAGGACGCAAGGGTACCTACGAGCAAAAGAATAGTTTTTCTTGGCGACAGCATCACCGATGAAGGCACCTATATTGCCTATATGGATGCATATTTCCGGCAGCATATGCCGGAGCATGATATCACCCTAATCAATCTTGGGGTCAGCAGTGAAACTGCTTCCGGATTAAGCGAGCCGGACCATCCGTTTCCCCGTCCCTGCGTTCATGACCGGCTGGAACGCGCTCTGCAGGAGAGCAAGCCGGATTGGGTCGTGATTTGTTACGGGATGAATGACGGCATCTATTATCCATTCTCCGGGGAGCGGTTCCGGGCTTATCAGCATGGTATACGGAAGGTCATCCACAAAGTCCGCCGTGCCGGGGCGCTGGCTATAGTCATGACCCCGCCGCCATTTGATCCGGCGTCGCTTCAGGGAGCCAGCCTGCTTTCCGAAGGGCATGAAGCTTACAGCTATTTGGCTCCTTATGCGCATTATAATGAGGTGTTGAGGCGTTATGCGGACTGGGTGCTCGGATTGACAGATGAAGCGGACGGGATTGTGAATATTCATGACCCTCTGGCCTCCTATATGGAACAAAAGCACCGTACAGATCCCGCATACCAGTCAGGTGACGGCATTCATCCGAATAATCAGGGACATTGGATCATGGCGAGGACACTGCTTGCCCGCTTGTTCAATATCAGTCTGGAGCGGGAGCCGTCTTATGTGGAGCAGCCCGAGCAATCGGAGCTGTTCCGGCTGGTCAGGGAGCGCCATCTGCTGCTCAGCGCAGCCTGGAAGGAGCATGTCGGCCATACCAATGCCAATAAGGCCGAGGCATTGCCCCTGAAGTCTGCACTGGAGCATGGCGAGCGGCTGACGAGTCGGATCAGGGAATCGTCAGAAGCACAGCCGGTGAACAGGCATGCAACTGCACGGTCCTTCTGGAAGGGATATGAACGGATTGATTTTTACGTTGCAGGCAGAGAGGGTTTTCTGATTCTGCCGAAGGTGCCGGCGCCGGGGAACCCGTGGATCTGGCGGGCGGAGTTCTTTGATGCATTTCCGACTGTAGATATGGCGCTGCTGGAGCAAGGGTGGTACATCGCTTATTACCGGTTAAGCAATATGTACGGATGCCCGTATGCTGTGGAGCTGATGAACGGGTTCCAGAGTTATGCTGCGGGCGCTTATCATTTGGCGGACAAAACGGTTCTCTTCGGCTTCAGCCGCGGGGGATTGTATGCGTTCAACTATGCCGCAGCCTATCCGGAGCAGGTGGCTGCCTTGTATCTGGACGCCCCGGTAATGGATATCCGCAGTTGGCCAGGTGGACTGGGCGCGGGTGACGGATCACCGGACGAATGGGAGGAGTGTCTTGCTGTCTATGGAATGACGGAGGAAAGCTCAACCGCTTACAAGGAAACCATGCACAGTAGGGCGACTAAACTTGCTGCTGCCGGCATTCCGATCATTATTGTGGCGGGAGATGCGGATGCACCTGTTCCGCTGGACGAGAATGCCGCGATGTTGGAAAACCATTACAGGTTGCTGAACGGTACCGTGAAGCTGATCGTGAAGCCCGGTGTCGGCCATCATCCACACAGTCTGGAAGACCCCAGGGTGGTTGTTGATTTTATTGTGGGAGCGATTCCGAATAATCCCAGCAGTTAATTCCCCATTCGAACTGGAGCCATAAAAGAAATAAAATAAGATTGTTTCATCCCCCAGCCGCGGTGTCCTCGTTGGCAGATGCAGTGACAGTATCCAAGTCATTCTGTCTGTACATCCAAGCCTTTATCAATTAAATAATTAATTAAGTGTTTACTTTATAAATAAAATAGTGCATTATAGATATGCGGACGAAAAACAATCGACAAGACGAAGAGTTCGATTTATTAAAAAGAAAAGAAGGGAGGAGCGAAACGATAGATGCCGGCAGATATATTCTCGGCTTTGGCTGATCCAACCAGACGAAAAATTTTGGAAATGCTGGCGGACAACGACGGATACCCCGCATCGGACATTCACAACCAATTCCAGTCCAGTCCTCAGGCCATTTCCCAGCATCTGAAAATTCTTCGAGAAGCGAATTTGGTGCAAGTGGAGAAAAAAGCGCAACAGCGCATATATCGGATTAGCACCGAGGGCATGGCTGAATTGGAAGCATGGGTCCATAACATGAGACGGCGCTGGAGCAGCCGACTGGATGCGCTGGACGCCGTGTTGAAGGATGAAACGGATAAACTGAAAAACAATCATAAGGAATAGGAGAACTGTCCGATGACTGAACGTTCCAACAAGCAAGATATTGTCATTACGCGAGAGTATGATTATTCGGTAGAACTACTTTGGAAAGCTTGGACGGATCCGACGCTGCTCATGAAATGGTGGGGGCCAACGCACTATACCTCGCCGCGCTGCGAGGTCGATTTTCGCGAAGGCGGGAAATACGTGTTCTGCATGCGCGCTCCGGATACGCACGGCGGCTTGGAGTCGTATTCGGCTGGCGTGTATAAGAAAATCGTGCCGATGAAGCGGCTTGAATTCTCATCATACTTATCCGACCGAGATGGTAACGCCATCGATCAGGTTCGAGCGGGCGTCCCGTCGGATTTTCCGGCGAATATCGAGTTCGTTATCGAATTCAACGCTAAAGGCGAACGAACGGAGCTTAAAATTACGGAGTACGGATGGACAGCCGGAGAGATGATGAAATACGCCATCATGGGGATGAACCAGTCGTTAGATAAGCTTGCTGCAAATTTATTTGCATTCAAATGAAAAAAACCTCCGGGGTCCCCGCCGCAAGTCATTGGGAGATGCTGCACGGCCGGAAGATCCATGAGGTTTGCTTCTGCAGTGCAAATATAACATATAACAAATTAAAGTCAACCAAATGAATAAGAATCGGGGAGATAGATATGAGTAAAATTATTGCATCAGTAAGCTGCACGTTGGATGGTATCTATACAGGGCCGCAAGGTGACGAGAACAACATGGTGAGCTGGGCAATGCCTGGAATCGTAGACTCCACGGCAGACAACCTGGCCATGTTCCAGAAAGCTGACGCCATCTTGATGGGGCGGGTTAATTACGAGGGCCTTGCGACCTATTGGCCATTCCAGGAGGGGGAGTGGGCCGATGCCATGAACAAGACGCCCAAGTATGTGGCCACGGGCAATCGCGAGCAAATGGAAGCGCAATGGGGGGACTTCAGCGACACGATCTCCCTGCTGTCCGGCGATTTGAATGAACGTGTAGCTGCGCTTAAGAGCGAGATCAAAGGCAATATCATCGTTCCGGGGAGTGCCGTCCTCGTGCAGAGTTTATTAAATGCCGGTTTCGTGGACGAAATCAGCATGATTATCCATCCAGTCGTCCTCGGGAGCGGCAAGAGATATCTGGATAACATTGCAGCAAGGAACGACTTGAAGCTCATCGGTACCCAACTTTATGAAAAGAGCGGCTCCACGAGACTTCATTATGAGGTTGTAAAATGATCAAAAAACGAATAATCGCTCTGCTCGTCGCAGTCGCGATTGCCGCTTTCGAATGGATGTCTCCAAGCCCAATCAGCGCGGTACCGGCGAAACAACCGGCCATCGAAACGATAAAAAAGCAAACCGGTTATGCAGAAGTCAACGGGCTTGACATGTACTACGAAATATACGGCGGGAAAAACGGCAGGAGAAACGGCGGAATGCCGCTCGTTCTCCTTCACGGTGCATTTATGAACGCGGATAGCTCATTTGGGCAGCTGCTTCCGGATCTTGCCAAAGGTCGCCCTGTCATTATCGTTGAACAGCAAGGCCACGGCCGCACGGCTGACATTGACCGTCCGCTGAGCTATGAGCAGATGGCGGACGATACGGCAGCATTACTTCATCAGTTAGGCGTGAGGAAAGCGGATTTCTTCGGCTGGAGCACGGGCGGCGTGATCGCAAGCCAGATAGCAGTCCGTCACCCTGAATTTGTGGGCAAGGTGGCGGTAACCGGCGCACATTTCGGACCGATTGAATCTGCCTTCACCGATGAGGGCTACAAAGGCTTTATTAGCATACCGGACGACTTTGCGCCTCCATCGCTGAAGGACGCATACGATAAACTGTCACCGAAGCCTGAGCAATGGTCCGCGGTTGTTGTAAAAGTTCGTGAGATGGGGATAGCCTACCAAGGAATTTCAACCGAACGGCTTCGCCATATCCAAGTTCCATTCCTGGTCATGGCCGGCGATCACGATACTGTTGATCTGGGCCATCTCCTCGATGTATACCAGCTGCTTCCGAAAGGGTACTTGGCAATAGTGCCGAATAGCGACCACTTCCTGCCTGTAAGTCATCACCAAGAAGTGCTTGCATTGCTAGAAGATTTTCTGAAATCATAAATCGAAGAACCTCCATCGCCACGTAGTCAGTGGGAGTCGGAGGTTCTTTTTTTGCGCTTTTTCGACTTATGGCTAAAGTTTCGAGAATTTTCCTCTTTCAGTACGTTTTACACAATGCGACGAGCTTGTTGATCGTCTTCCAGTTGCGTACGGTAGACGGCACCCCCATCTTCTCCACCTGGGCCGAAAGCTTGGAATTGCGTATGCTCTGGCCATATAAAAGATAGAGGTCCCTTCCTTCTAAATGATATTGATCGCCCTTGGTATCGAACGCCTTCAGCTTCTCCATCCGGTCCGTGGACGGTTCCTCAAGCAGCATGGAAACATATAAACACACGGCCTCCGAGGCGGCTTCTGCTTCGGCAATTTGCTGGTCTGAGAAGGGGCAATTGTCTACTATCTTCATTAACTCCTCGGACGTTCGGAGAATGACTTTGATGGTGAGGCCGAATCTTTGGTTTATGAGTTGTTCAATCAGGCGGCGCAGCAGGGCCTCATCCCTATCATCTTCAAATAATATATTCCCGCTCTGAATATACGTCTGGACCCGGGACAATCCGAGCGATTCCAGCGCCTCCCTTAATTCCGCCATCTTGATTTTGTTGTTTCCGCCTACATTGATGCCGCGCAGCAAAGCAATATAAAGGGTCATTTGGTCACCGCTTTCTTTTGTTTGAATTTGTAACTCGATTCTTTGCTTGGCAATAAATTCGGCAAGGCCGTGGCCGGTCATTTGCTTGAATAACCTTGGAAGGCAGGAAGGATTCTAGTATACCACTTCCGCAAGCTTGTTTAAGGAAAGATCTTCATCCAGCCGGGAGCATGCGAAATCCATTCGCTTGCTCCCGGCTGTATTTTTAACGGGATCTGTAGGATACAATGGAGAATAGATAAATGAAACCATAAAAAGGAGATAAAAAATGCCTGTAATTGCCGCCAAACCATTCAATGAGGACATGCAGACCCTGTTAAGCGAATTAAAATCCGGGTATCATGCAGGGGAATTAAGCCGAAAAGACCAATCGGAATTACCGGAAGAGATCTATATCATCGAGGCAGACAGCGAAATAGCCGGGTACGGCGTGGTTTGGGAATACAATCATGGGAAGCAGTTGATTCAGAAGGCCGAAAAGGATTATTTCCATGAGGATGAGAGATATCTGGAAAAGGACTTCTATACGGAATTCAACAACAAAACCGATCTTGTTTTTATTGAAGCCCTGGATGTATTAAAGGACTTTGAAGGCAAGGGTTATGCCGCTTTTTTTATTAATTGGCTCAAAGGGAAATATCCCAATAAAAAAATATGCGTTTATTCCCTGGATAAATCCCGGAATTTTTGGTTTAAACAGGGCTTTGAGGCTGTGGGAAATACGGTATGGATGTCCTATAATTAATGCTATCGTTTCATTCTCAGAGATTGAACATGACTTGTAAATAACAGGAGGAAGAAACGATGAACCTGTCCCCAAAACAACAAACCTTGTTGGTTTCATTGACCACGGAATGGCAGACACCGCTGCAAATTGCCGAGCAGCTTCCGAAAGAATGGGGAGATCTAACCGGTGTAAATCAGACGCTGAAAGATTTCATGCAAGAAGGATGGGTGCAAGCGAATCCCGTTATGTTCGGCATGTACCGATTAACCGCGGATGGTACGGCTATAAAGGAATCGGAATCTGGCGAGAACTGAACCAATGACATAGGAGGAGGAGAAACGATGGAAGATACTGATTTAATCAATGCGTATATTTCAGAATTCCCTCCGAAGGTGCAGGAAATGCTGCAAACATTAAGAAAAGTGATCAAAGAGTCTGCCCCGGAAGCCAAGGAAAAAATAAGCTATCAGATGCCGACGTTTGTGCTGCATGGAAATTTGGTGCATTTTGCCGCATACAAAAATCATATCGGATTCTACCCGGCCCCAAGCGGGATTGAGGCGTTTAAACAGGAATTGTCGATCTATAAAGGGGCAAAAGGCTCCATTCAATTTCCTATAGACAAGCCCCTTCCTTATGAATTAATAAGCAGGATCGTTAAATTCAGAGCTTCTGAGAATATCGGGAAAGCAAAAAACAAATCAGAAAAAAGACCATGATGTGATAGGGATTCTACTCGTTGCAGGAGGGACAAAAATGATTCCGATACAGACGACGAAACGGACGCTCCGGCGCTTTCTGCTGGAGACCCAGCTTCTACTTAAGCCCCGTGCGGAACGTTCAGCCGAGCTTGGGCGCCAACATGTGCTGGATGTCATCCGGCAGTTGGAATGCATTCAAATCGACCCGGTATCTGCCGTAGGCCCCAATCAGCATCTTGCGCTGGCGGCAAGAATTGCCGGCTACGAGCAGGGCCTATTAAGCGACCTGCTGCGGGAAAACGAAGTTTTTGAATATTTCGCCAATGCGGCCTGCATCATACCCATGCATCATTACCCTATATTTGAACCGGTTCGCCAGCATCATCGGGAGCGGACAGCAGACCATTTGGTGAAGATTCAGTCAGTCGTCGAACAGGTGCTGCAAAAGCTGGAAAGCGAAGGACCGCTTCTTGCAAAATCATTTGAATCCGATGAGCGGGTGCACGGGTATTGGGACAACACAAACGCCAAAACCAAAGCCACGTCGCATGCGCTGAATTTATTAATGGATGCCGCGCAAATCAGAATCGTCGGCAGAACGGGAAATCAGCGTCTTTTTGATGTGACTCGCCGCAGTATTCCTGTTGAACTGCAGCAAGAAGCGGAGCAAATGGACACCTCCGAAGCGCTTGATCAGATGATGCGCAAATACTTCCGCGCCTATCGCGTATTTGAGCCTGGCGATGCCCGTTTGGGATGGCAGCGTTTAAGTGCGAAAGGCAGGCGGGATACGATCGACCGGCATGTCGAGTCGGGAGAAGTCGTGCCTGTCCTGGTCGAAGGACTTAAACAGCCCTATTATATTTTATCTTCGGACAGGGAGCGGCTTTTGGCACATCAGGAAGAGGCGGACATACTGGAGGATCAGGAGAATGAGAACGAGCCGGTTTCTTTCCTCCCGCCTCTCGATAATTTATTATGGAGCCGCAAGCGGTTGGAGGATTTATTTGATTTTGTATACCGCTGGGAAATTTACACGCCCATCGACAAACGCAAATACGGTTACTATGCGATGCCTATATTAGTCGGAGACCGCTTGATTGGCCGCATGGACCCGCGTCTGGATAAAAAACAAAAACACCTGTCCGTGCAATTGCTGCAAATCGATCCAGGTATCGGTTTCACGGAAAATCTGAGTATTAACATACATAAAGAGCTGGAAGCGTTCGCTTCCGCACACGGGGCAGAAACGGTGTCGGTCGAGCACTATTCGTATGGTGTGCCAGAATAGGTGCAGCAGGCGAACCTATGGGCCTTTATGGAAAATGACCTTGATATTTATCGATAATCCCTTCAAAATGAAGAGAACGAAAAAACAAAGGGAGTCATCCAGATGAACAACATTGATGTACGGAATAATGTGAGCGTAATTGGAAATGGAGAACGTACGCTTGTTTTTGCACATGGGTTCGGCTGCGACCAGAGCATGTGGAAATATATCACGCCTTCATTTGAGGAGAAGTATCGAATTGTCCTGTTTGATTATGTCGGCTCTGGTCATTCGGATCTAAAAGCCTATCAAACAGAAAAATATGATTCCCTCCAAGGCTATGTGCAGGACGTTCTGGATATCATTGAAACGCATGAGCTGAAAAATATTATCTTTATCGGCCATTCGATCAGCTCTATGATCGGGATGCTGGCATCCATTGAGCGGCCGGAATATTTTGACCGGTTGATTATGATCGGACCTTCCCCTTGTTATTTGAACACCGATGATTATCACGGCGGTTTCGACAAGAGCGATATTACAGAGCTGCTGGACATGATGGAGATGAATTTCGCAGGGTGGGCCAGCTTCATGGCGCCGCTTGCCATGAATAATCCGGAGCTTCCCCAATTATCGAAGGAGCTGGAACGAAGCTTTATTTCGGCAGATCCTGTCATCGCAAGGGAATTTGCTGAAGTTACCTTTCTATCGGATCATCGGAAGGATTTATCCCAAGCCACTGTTCCGACACTCATCCTGCAATGCTCGGATGACAGCATCGTACCCCTAGAAGCGGGGGAATATTTGCACCGTCATCTGAGAAATAGTACGTTTCAGTTAATGGAGGCCAAAGGCCATTATCCGCATATCAGCCATCCCGGGGAAACCATTGGTTTTATTCAAGACTATCTTCAAAATAAGGGGCAGGATGAGACCTTATTGGAAGGTAGCTAGAGATGGATGAGCGGCTGAATAATGCGCCATGCGGATACATTTCCATCACGCAGCAGGGATATATCACGAAAGTAAATCAAACCTTTCTCGATTGGATGGAATATGATTCAGCGGATTTATTGACCAAACACATTGAATCGATCATGTCTACGGCCAATAAGCTTGTTTTCCATTCCTACTTTTATCCGAATATTAACCTGCATGGACATGTGGAAGAGTTGTTTATTCGCTTAAAGCACAAGAGCGGGGAGACGGTTCCCTATTTATTAAATGGAAGACGGTTCGATCAGGCGGGCGTGGAGATGATTGATTGCATACTGGTGCAGATGAGAAAAAGGATTGAATATGAACAAGAACTGAGATCCGCCAAGAAGCAGATCGAAGACGCTTATTGGGAGAATGACCGGGCACTTGAAAAGTTAAAGGACATTCATCAGGAAATTGAAACCAAGCAAACCGAACTGCTCAGAATGAATGCGGTGCTGGTTGAATTATCCAATACCGATAAGCTCACCGGATTAAGGAATAGAAGGTTTATGCAGGAAAAGCTGGAAGAGCTGATTGCCGGGTTTACGCCGACCGGAGACGCTTTTTCCTTGCTGATCCTGGATATTGACCACTTCAAAAAAATCAATGACACCTACGGACATCAGACCGGTGATCGTGTGCTGGAGCAATTAGCGGATATTTTGAAAGCAAATGCGGGCGTTAAAGATATCGCATGCAGGTATGGCGGGGAGGAATTCGTCGTTATTCTGCCTGGCACGAATGCTCTCGAGTCAAAGATTACAGCCGAGAATTTACGCCGTACGATAGCATCATCGATTTGGGAAACCGGCTGCGTTACGGTGAGTATCGGCATAGCCACCTGTACGCCTGCGGATTCGGCTGAATCTATACTGAAGAATGCCGATCGCGCCCTTTATGCCTCTAAAGAGAGCGGAAGAAACCGTGTTACACATAGCAGGGACGGGAAGTTGTGATTGCAAACTTTATGGGGCAGCAGGTGAGCCGATGGATGAGCTGAAAACCATTCTTGAGAAGCATTATGGCCTGGAAAATATGGTCATTACCGCTCAGATGGGTGGATGGGCGGCACTCGCTTACAAGGCAGCCGGAAATAATCGCTCTTACTTTCTGAAGATGTACGAAAAATCGAGAGCATCCACTCCAAAATGGACGGCCCTCATCGATAAGTATATCCCTGTCCTCCAATGGCTCGGGCAGCATACAGTGCTTGCGGGTAAAATCCCCGTGCCGCTGGTGACAAGGAACGGCAATTACAAATGCGAGGATGACGATGGGATTTATCTACTTTATGAATACATAGAGGGGGAAACCATTGGTGGCAGCGACCTGACGGAAAATCAAATTTCACAACTGGCCGTGATCGTCTCGGAGCTTCATAAATACGGCAGCGAAATACCGGTGGAAACCGACGGTTTGAAGGAAAGCTTTGAGGTTCCTTTTGCCCCGCTGCTGCAAAATATGTTAGACGAGGGATACGACCGGCTTGCGGACGATCTGAAAAAACAGATAGATCCGTATAAGGAAATACTTCATCGCCTGATTGTCCGCATGGATCATCTGTCTGCAGGCTTGAAAAACAGCCATGTACCGATGGCGCTATGTCATACAGATATCCATAACTGGAACTTGATGCAAACGGGCAGGCAGCTGAACCTGATTGACTGGGAAGGGCTGAAGCTGGCTCCTGTGGAAGCAGATCTTATGTTCTTGACGGACAGTCCCTACTATAATGAGTTCATGGATAGTTATCGCAAATCCCACCCAGGGTTTTCCTTGAACCCAAATGCACTGCTTTTCTATCAGATCAGACGGAAACTGGAGGATATCTGGGAATGGCTCGAACAGTTGTTATTCGATATCCAGTCACCGGTGGAAAGAGCTGGCACCCTTAGCAGTTTGATGAAAGAACTTGAAGGGATGGACGGCTAGGACGCTGGGAGAGGCTCGCGGCGATCCCGCCAGGATCCATAAAATACACAAAAGCCGGTCTTCGTGGATCGGCTTTTTTATCATTAAATCCCGCTGATACGATATGGGGCATTTACATACATACTGTATGTATGTTAAAGTGGTTTTAAATTCCAGTCTGGGAGGTATCTATTATGAAAGTAAACAGCTTTTATCCCGTTATTCTGACTGAACAAGTCGCGGTTACATCCGCATTCTACAGGGAGCATTTCGGTTTTGAGCCGGTATTTGAAACCGACTGGTATGTCAGCCTCAAGATGACCAGCAGCGTGCTACCCTTCGAGTTGGCTGTTCTTGACGCTTCTCACCCCACTCTGCCAGTTCCGTTTGGTAAGGGGACGAGCGGATTGGTTCTGAACTTTGAAGTGGAGGATGCGGATGCGGAATACGACCGGCTGATTCGAACGGCCAAGCTTCCGCTGCAGTTGGATATTCGGGATGAAGATTTCGGACAACGGCACTTCATTACCAGCGATCCTAATGGGATATTAATCGATATTATCGCGATCATTCCACCTGCGGAATCCTTCAGTAGTCAATACACGGAGGATATTTGGACCAAAACAGAGGATGGACAAACAGGAGCATGAATGCGGGATGAAAAAAAACAAAGCAGAAACCAATGAAACGATTCGCAAGCTGATCGAAATTGCCAGAACACATTTTACGGAATATGGGTATGCGGATGCGGCATTGGAATCGATTGTTCACGAGGCGCAGTTAACCCGGGGAGCGGTATATCATCATTTTCGCAATAAGAAGGGGCTGTTTCGCATCGTATTTGAATCCGCCCACCAAGCAGTGGCGGAACGGGTGGAACAGGAGGCTTCGAAGAGCGGGGATGTCTGGGAACAACTGGAGATTGGATGCTGCGCATTCGTAGCTGCCGCAGTGGAGAATCAAAACAAGCGGATCATGCTTATTGACGGTCCTGCTGTGTTAGGGTGGGAAGTCTGGCGTTCGTTGGATGAGAAAAATTCCATGCGCTCTTTGCGCGAACAGCTTCTTGTCATGAAACAGAAAGGCTTCCTCAAACCGGTTTCCATCGATGCCATGACGCACTTAATCTCTGGCGCTCTGAATGAAATCACGTTGTGGAATGCCCACAATCCGGATCACCCACAGGCCCTGGAGGAAACGAAGGCCGTGATATCGTTATTGCTGGAAGGATTCAGAAGCCAAAACCCATGATCATCGGCTGATAGCCACAGCTGCCATCCGCAAACCAGACTGGCTTGTCGGATGGCAGCTGTGCAAGTTATATAGACAATCCTGATGGATAGCACATCGCTATCGTCATGCTTGCAGCCAGGTCTGCAAATCCGTCATCGTCCTGCGTATATCATCCTTCTGCTCCTGGCCGGAAATTTCGCGTTCAATAATCAGTTCACCGGTAAAGCCGATTTGCTTGAGCCTGCTCATGAAGAGGGGAAACTCGACTTTGCCTTCGCCTGCCCTTACTTCCTTGCCCAAATGATCTCCGTCCGTCGGATACATGCCGTCTTTGACATGAATATTGCGGACGTACCGTCCAAATACATCCAGCGCATCGATCGGATTGCCTTTGCCGTACAAAACCAAATTCGCCGGATCCATATTGATGCCCAGATTGGATGTGCCGACACGTTCAATCGTGCGCAGCAGGACAATAGGCGTTTCCTGACCGGTCTCAAACCAGAAGCCGATTCCTTTGCTCTCGCAATAAAGCGCAACCTCGCGGATCGCCTCGACTACGGCCGGATATTCCGGGTCCGTCAGATTCTCGGGAATAAAGCCGCAATGCGTGATGATGGCGGGAGCTCCGATCCACTGGGCAAAATCGGCCCATTGCTTCAAAGCTTTGACCCGTTCGGCGCGGTACGCCTGCGGAACCAGTCCGAGTGTCACCGGCCCCTCGGTGAAGTTCCATTGCTGCGGGCCTGGCACGCCTGCCCAGAATGCGCATATCCGCACATTGGCTTCCTTAGCTTCCCTGATGACGCGCTCGGCCATCTCGGGTGTCGCATACGTAGTGTCCCAACAGCAAAGCTGGCATACCGTAAGCCCAAATTCGCTGACAGGATTAAACATATTTTCCGATGAATCCGGTTGAATCGTGTGAATGACGCCAATTTCCATAGAAATTCCCCTTTCAAAACGAATTCGGTCACCTAATGACTATACCGCAATTATTACTGCTGCGCAGCAGCTTTATGCTCCACTTTATTATAAAAATCAAAATAAAGAATCGGAAGCAGACAGCCCTCTTTTCTGTTGGTATAATGTTCTTAATAACGAACGGAGGGGGCAGGTAATAAAATGATCAAAAAAGTGTTGTATTTTATCAAAGCCCGAATCAGAAAGTACCTTTTGGATGAAATATGGCTAGAGGATTATATGAAATTGGGAATGAAAGTGGGGAAAAACTGCTCCATCCAGCCGCAGGTTACATTTGATTATTCCCATTGCTGGCTCATCAGCATCGGTGATAATGTTACGATCGCTCCGCAAGCTTATTTATTGGCGCATGATGCAAGCACCAAACGCCGTTTGAATTATGCTAAAGTCGGAAGCATTGTGATAGAAGACAATGTTTTTATTGGGGCAAGGGCCATTGTTATGCCGGGTGTGACGATTGGCCAGAGCTCGATTGTAGCCGCCGGATCTGTTGTGACCAAGTCTGTTCCGGAGGGATGTGTGGTCGCGGGGAATCCGGCCAGACTCATCATGAAGGTTGAGGAGTACCTGGATAAGATGAGGGATAAGTTAGAGACTTCCGATATATATGGGGATGAGTATACCATTCTTGGAGAGATCACGATTGAGAAAAAAGCAGAGATGTATGCATCTTTAATAAACAAGCTGGGTTTTGTGAAATAAACACGATAGAAAGAAGCGGTTATGCTGCCAGAAGGAGATGCCATTCAGCCGGGAGTTACAACGTTAAACTTCGTAGTGATTGCCTCCGAGCAGCGACCTGCCGTTTCGCATTCATTGCTCCACAAATTCAATTCCGATATGAGAGACGGATTCCGGAATGTCTGCCAGATGGTGCTGGATGCTTTCCGGGGAGCGAGTTAGTGATTGATCCATAACAAGTTGAGGAAGAGAGGTTGATACCCCTGAAAAAAGCTATTGTTGTTGGAGCATCTGGCGGAACAAGCGCATCGATTATGCAGGAGCTGATAGCCACAGCTGCCATCCACAAACCAGTCCGGCTTATGGAGGGCAGCTGTGTAGACTATATATGTAATCCTGATGGACAGCACACCGCTATCGTCACGCTTGCAGCCAAGTCTGCAAATCCACCATCGTTCTGCGGATATCATCATGCTGCTCCTGGCCGGATATTTCGCGTTCAATAATCAATTCCCCGGTAAAGCCGATTTGCTTGAGCTTGCTTATAAAGAGAGGAAACTCGACCTTGCCTTCGCCTGCCCTAACTTCCTCGCCCAAATGATCCCCATCCGTCGGATACATGCCGTCTTTGACATGAATGTTGCGGACGTACCGTCCGAATACATCCAGCGCATCGATCGGGTTACCTTTGCCGTACAAAATCAAATTCGCCGGATCCATATTGATGCCCAGATTGGGTGTGCCAACACGTTCAATCGTGCGCAGCAGGACAATAGGCGTTTCCTGTCCCGTCTCAAACCAGAGGCCGATTCCTTTGCTCTCGCAATAAAGCGCTACCTCGCGGATCGCTTCAACTACGGCCGGATATTCCGGGTCCGTCAGATTCTCGGGAATAAAGCCGCAATGCGTGATAATGGCGGGCGCTCCAATCCATTGGGCAAAATCGGCCCATTGCTTCAGCGCTTTGACCAGTTCAGCACGGTATGCCTGCGGAACCAGGCCGAGTGTAACCGGCCCCTCGGTGAAGTTCCAATGCTGCGGGCCAGGCACGCCTGCCCAGAATGCGCATATCCGTACATTGGCTTCCTTGGCCTCCCTGATGACGCGCTCGGCTATCTCAGGTGTCGCATACGTGGTGTCCCAGCAGCAGAGCTGACATACCGTAAGCCCAAACTCGCTGACAGGGTTAAACATATTTTCCGATGAACCGGTTGAATCGTGTGAATGACGCCAACTTCCATAGTAATTCCCCTTTCCAAACGAATTCTGTTCCCTAACGACTATACCGCAAATATAGCTGCTGTATAGCTGCTTTATCATCTCTTTATTCTATAATCTATAAATGAGCATATTCGCTTCCAGTAAACTGTAAAATCAAAAGAATAGAGACAAAGCGATCTCCTTGTGGTAAAAAGTAGTCACCACAACGCATTTTTACACGAGGAGAAATCGCTGTCTCATACCGCCATCGTACCCGATCATGCCACGCTGCGCAACTATTTGCTGCAACACCGGTTGCCGCTCTATTTTTCCAAGCCGGTCACTCACTCATTCATTCCATTGATTTGTATGACAAAACGAAAACGCGGCTCGATGGCACGGTCTATACAAAAATCGATCACGTGTGCGATACGGCCGCTACGCTTCCGCTTCATGGTGGCTATGTGCTGGTCGATACCTGGTTTACCTGTGCGCATGTGATCGACAGCTATGCTGCCGCAGGCTACCACCTATCGGATCATCTATCCGCAAGGCATCCGCATTTCGGTACAGGACTTTGCCGCTTATATCCGCAAAGAAGACGTTCGCCTCGTGACCGTGAACGGGACTTCGTACTGGACGTACCGTTATGAGGGCGCCTTAAATGACATTGAAAATGCCGTGGTTCTCCTATGTTGGCCGGAGCAAGCGTTTGGAGAGCCCAAAGCCCTTCGTGCTTTTTTATGCACGGATATTTCTCTGGATACGTAAACGAACGGTATTCCTTTTCACGCTGTTCGGTGAAAAGTTTAAATTGGCTTAACTACCACTGGAATTTTCTGTATCCATTTTTGCTCATTTATAGTTAATAAAAATGGAGCAATTGCCGACAGCAAACTGCTCCTGGTTCTTTAAACTATTGTTCTGCGTTAGCGAAACGACTTGATTGCACCTGTTCAGTGATGCCACATCAAAAAATACTGAGGATACCCAACCAAACATGCTTCAATTCTTTTTAAACAGTCATTCCGACTGCGGGCATATGTTAATTTGGCTCAAATTTGTCTTGCGATGAGGAATCACTTGTTCTTTCTCCACATAAGAATTCCTATTACTACCAGCCAAATATTGAGGATCAGCCCGAATCCCCCGAAGACCATTTCTTCCGGTATGATAGGTCGATCAATAAACATCGTAAAACCCGCGATGAAATTACCTAATCCACCTATCACTGCAATCCAGCCTAGCCATCTTGGGAATAGCTTACTGCAGCTAACAGCGATTCCTGCCAGTAAGAACGGCAACCCAAACAAAAAGCCGATATAGAGCGGGAAGGTAGCCCCTAATCCGGAGAACAGAGTATAGAATGCGTTATAAATTCTCTCTTTATCAGCCGATGAACTAGCCGCTTCATAGGCTCTGGCCAAAGCCGGTAAGGTGTGCCCGTCTATGGCGTAATCGATAGCGAATATTGCGGCTCCGATAGTAATGCTGGCGACGGACAACTTTCCGAACATCGAAGCTGCAGCTCTGGTACGGAGGGAATGAGCCAAGCAGATAAAGGCAACTACCCATAGTAAAACGGAGAGGATAGTGCTGATATGAATCAGCTGCCAATTTTCATTATGACTGACATGTTGGAGAGCTTGCAGGGGATCGCTGGGCATATCACCATGGGCGAATCCCAGCAGCAAATACCCGAGCCCGCCAGCAATGGCGCTTATTGAACCAGTTATCAGATTTATTTTCTCCAAGGGATCTCTTACTCCGCTATTCATCATTTGTTTCCCCTTTCATTTTCCACCTGTGACACGGATCTCTTCCCCATTGACAAAACTATTGGCTGCCGAGCCCAAGTAAACAATCAGGTTGGCGACATCTTCCGGGGTACCCAGTCTTCTTGTCGGAAAAGATTGAGCGTATCCATCCAGCACATTCGACGGAAAAACGTTGGATACCCACTCTGAAAGTGTTAACTCAGGGATTACCACATTGGAGTAAATGCCATCAGTCGCCAATTCTACCGCCAAGGACCGGCTGAACCCGTGCAAAGCCGCTTTACTTGTGAGATTTGCCGTTTCATTTGGTTTACCGTCCCGAACCAAACTGGAGGAAATATGGATAAGCCGGCCCCATTTCCCTTGTTTCATTAGTGGAACAGCCGCTCTCGTAATCAGATATGTTCCTTTAACGGTCTGATCGATAACGGAAAACCAACGCTCACTCGAACTATCTTCTATAGATGTTTCCTCTCCCCAGAATACAGCGTTATTTACGAGTACATCCAGCTGATTATTCTCTTTATTTATTTGTTCGATGGCAGTATCAATGCTTTGCCGATTATCCAAAGATAGTTGCAGCGCTTTGCAGAATCCGCCAGACTGCTGGATTTCGTCAACTGTCAAGCAAGCCAGGTCACGGTTAGTAGAATAAGTAATAAAGACGCGGGCGCCTTCTTCGGCGAATTTTACGGCGGATGCTTTACCGATTCCTCGCGAGCCTCCGGTAACCAAAACGACCTTTCCATTCAAACCATAATCCAAATTGATCACTCCTATCAGACCGCAGAGGCCCTATGTTCTTGTTTGGGAAATTATATTAACGCTTGCCACCCGGAATCTCTTGGATACGGCAATTATGGAAAGCAGTCAGTTTCCAATCTCCGTTGTGCTTCATAACTACATTCGTATTGATGGATCCTCTATCTTTAGGATCTTGAGCGGGCTCAGCGAGCCGTACCTCCCCAATTGCATGAACGATCGCAACATCGAACGCAATAAAGCGCGGCTGTAAATCGGAAGAAGCACTAGATAATAGGATGGAACCTTTAAGAGGGCCGCCAAACAGCATTTGATGGACATCGCTAATTTGTTTTCTCCCCTTCAGATGCTGACCAGTGAACGTCACATAATCGGCGTCTTCCGTAAAGCAATTGCCGAAAGCCACCCCGTCGCCCATGTTCCAAGAATTGCTTAACTTTTCAAATAATGCCCCGATTGCTTTCAGATCTTCTTGATTTGTCATTTTGAATTGTCCTCTCCATAAGTGAATTTGTTTGGCCGTGCATGGATCGTGTGTTATACTTTGGATGGTAAGAAACTTAATTCCCTAATTATCTCGATTTATATTATATCTTAATTTATCAAGATATTTAGATGATAGCTTGGAGGTTACGATATGTCAAGGGATAACTTTCCTTTGGATTTTCCCGAGATCACTTCTTCACAAAAGGCACTAATCCACGAATTGCGGCAAAACAGCGCGAGAGCCGTCATGTTTCATCAATTGATCTCTGAGAAATTGGGTCTAAACGCGACCGATCACAAATGCCTTGATTTCCTGAATCGCACCGGTCCGGTAACTGCCGGCCAGCTGGCGCAATTAACCGGGTTGACTACGGGAGCTGTGACAAGTGTCATCGATCGATTGGAGCAAGCAGGCTATGTTATTAGGGACAAGGATCTGAATGATCGAAGACGTGTTGTTGTCAAGCCTGCACCGGAAGGCTCGGGCGATATCTCGCCCATGTTCCAATCGGTCATTCATTCGACGCTCAAGATCATCACACAATACACCGAGCAGGAAATGCTACTGATCATTGACTTTATCAGGAAGTGTAACGAGATGACATTAGATGAAATGAACAAAATGAAAGAACCAAATTGAATCCTAATGTTGAGCAATATTCAAAGGTTGCGGTCAAGCGATCAATAGGGTGGGATCCAAGGCAAAGTTATGCTTTCAAGATTAAAATAAACAAAGGAGCCACTGTGCGGCTCCTTAAGTACCCGTCGTATTATGAGGTCAGCCAGTATTTACTGGTTGACCACTTTTCATTGTAGTGGTGTATTTCTCGGTAGCCGGAGCAGGCTGGTCGTATCCCTGGGTCTGTAACCCGTTGCTAAAACTGACCGCCCCCTACCTGTAGAAACCATGTTTAAGCTGGTTGAGACGAAGATCCCGCATAACAAGCGATGCTGTGGAACTGCAAGCCATATAGAGGTTGCCGGCGCTAAACTTTGAAGGGAGTCTACCATGAATTCTGTTATCGGCTTGGATGGGATGATCCAATCGATACCCGTATAAATGAGCAAATTCTGATACAAAAAATGACAGTTTCTAAGCCAGTTTAAACTGCTCACAAACGACATGAAAGGGGATGCCGCTTCGTCCACATTCATAAAGGGCTCAGAATCGGTCCTGTTGGACTTGCTTGCGCACCAAGCGCAAACCGTCAGTGCATTTCGGTTCTTTCGAATGCATGTTCCGGCCAACACAGCAGAACGACGGCGTTGTCGATTTCGTTCAACGCGCCTTCAACGCGCCTTCGTAGCGATACGTCCAGTACGAAGAGCCGTTCACTGCCACGAGGCGCACGTCTTCCTTCCGGATGTGGGAAGCAAAGTCTTGTACCGAGGTCCGAATGCCTTGTGGGTAGAGAATTCAATTGGTCTTCAAGGCCCCAATCAGGTGATACCCCGCCGCCGCGTAGCTGTCGATGACACGAGAGCTGGTAAACAAGGAATCGACCAGCACGTACCCGCCATGAGACGGAAGCGGCAAGGTCCCCGCCATGTCGCAGATGCGGGCGATTTTCGTGTAAACGGTGCCATCGGGATGGGTGCTCATTTATAGCTATAATGTAGTTTATTGGTGCCAAGGCAAAACCATTGTTCCACACCAGAATCCAGGCGGATGCATTAGGAGAGGATATTCATTGTGAAACGATCCGTTCGTATGTGGCGCTGGGAGGGAAGAACGAGGCGGTCAGTAATGCATAATGGAGGAGCTGCTGCAGCAGCTTCTCCGATGTTATTCAGCTTGCTTGAACGTGATAAGAAAAACAGTTCCGCCATCCCCGCTGGTCACATCGATAACGGCATTATGACGTGCGGCGATACTGTAACAAACGGCAAGACCAAGTCCCGTGCCTTTCTCCTTTGTCGTAAAGAATGGCGTACCCAGCTTTTCCAACAATTCTGGTTTGATACCGCTGCCTTGATCCTCGATTTTCAATAAAATATCCGGGCCATCCATAGAAGTGCTGATGGTTAACGCCCCATCCGGTGACATGGCCTCCAGACCGTTAAAAGCCATATTAAGAATGAGCTGGCGGATTTCCTTCTCATCCAACTGCAAACATGTGATCTCTCCGTAATTTACATAAAAATGCTTGCCTGCGAGCATCGCTTCCGCCTGGATGAGCGGATACATGGAGGATATAATCTCATTGAGATCGGTCAGTGCGAGATGGGTTGTTTTGTTTTTGGCTAAAGACAAAAACTCCGTAATGATGCCGTTGGCTCTATTTAATTCCTCCAGCATAATATCAATATATTCAACTGCCATATTTTGATTATTTTTTGACATTTGCAAAAAACCGCGAATAGTTGTCATCGGGTTTCGGATTTCATGGGCGATGCCGGCCGCCATCTCGCCAATCAAATTAAGACGGGCCAGTTTGGCCATTTCTTTCTCCCAGGCCAGCCGCTCTTCATTGGCAATCACGAGCTCCCTGGTACGTTCGTGCACAATTTTCTCCAGGTACTCATACTGATTTCGATGGAAGAGGTGCATTTGTACGAATGCATCCACTTTGAGTTTAAGCACATCAGGATGAAAGGGCTTGAACATGTAATCGATGGAACCTGCTTTGTAGCCTTGAATAACATGATCCGCCGATTTATTGATGGCTGTAATGAAAATGATCGGGATGTCCTTCGTTTTTTCTCTGTTTTTGATCAGCTTGGCCGTTTCAAAGCCATTCATCCCGGGCATCTGGACATCCAGCAGAATGACAGCCACATTTTGCATATCCTCCCGTATCGTATACCTCAGCGCGTCCTCTCCCGATCGGAGAGCGATCAAACGATAGTCAGGCGACGATAGAGCTGCTTCAAGCGTCAATAAATTTTCGGGAAGGTCATCCACCATTAAAATATCAATCTTGTTTTCCATGCTTTTACCCCCGTCCACTTTCGAATTTGACGATCCGGGATCGGCTCAGGCCATGGCGATTCGTCATTAAGATTCCTGTCTATACAGCCAAACCTGTATTAAAGACAAGAGCTGATCCAGTAATACCGGTTTACTGATATAATCATTTGCGCCTGCCTCCATGCATTTATCCCGGTCATATTTCATCGCTTTAGCCGATAACGCGATAATGGGCAAGGTTTTAAACGAGTCGATTTTGCGGATTTCCCTGATCGCTTCGTGACCGTCCATCGTAGGCATCATAATATCCATGAGAATCAGGTCGGTATCGGTGTTCTGGTGCAACAGGTGGATGCCCTCTTGTCCGTTTTCAGCAAAAATAATACGGATCTGATGAGCCTCCAGGGCAGTCGTCAGCGCATAAATATTCCGTAAATCATCATCGACGATCAATATTTTCTTGCCCTCCAGCGAGGGGACCATCTGCTCCTTGAATCTTTCATTGGAATTGTCATTATTGATGACCAGCGCTGCGGCCGCTTCGTTCTCATAAGGAGCCGACAACTCGCTTGGGACTTTACCGGTGGGAATATACAACGTAAAGGTGCTCCCGATACCTTCCTCGCTTTCGATCCGGATAAACCCGTTCAATAGCTGGGCCATTTGCTGACAGATAGACAACCCTAATCCGGTCCCGCCATATTTACGGCTGGTTGTTCCATCCGCTTGTCGGAATGCCTCAAAAATAACGGCATGTTTGTCCTTTGGAATACCAATACCTGTGTCTTGTACTGAGATGGCAAGCGCATAATCGGTCAACAAGTCGGCCAACGGTTCATTTATTTCTTCTTTGGAGGTCATGCAGAATCTCATGGTAACGCTTCCCTGTTCCGTAAATTTAAAGGCGTTGGACAGCAGATTTTGCAGGATTTGCTGCAGCCGTTGTCCATCGGTATAAATCATGATGCCGGCAATATCCTCATCTAAGCTGATATGAAACTGGAGGTCTTTGTCGCTTGCCACCGGCTCATATTGCCGCTCGATAAAATCAACGATATTCGAGAGCTGCACCCAAGCGAAATTCACTTCAAGCTTCCCGGATTCAATCTTCGATAGATCCAGAATCTCATTAATTAACCCAAGCAAGTTTTTTCCGGAGGAAAAAATGGTTTGCGAATATTCGACCTGCTTCAGGTTCAAATTGCCTTCTGTGTTTTTGGCCAGCAGCTGGGACAGGATCAGGAGGCTGTTCAGCGGTGTCCGGAGTTCATGCGACATATTCGCCAGGAACTCGGACTTGTATCCGGAGGCGAGCATGATATGTTTGTTTTTATCTTCCAATACATCTTTGATATGTTCCAGCTCAATCGTTTTTTGCTCTGAAGCTTTGATTTGTTCCCCCAATTGATCATTCAAGGTTTTTAACTCTTCCTGCTGCAGCTGCAGCTCTTCGGACTGCGTTTGCAGCTCCTCGGTAAAAGTTTGCGATTCATGCAGCAGTTGTTGAATTTGCATATGGCCGGAAACGCTATTTACCGTGATACCCAATAAGCCCGCCAAATCCTCCAGAAGCTGTAAATGGGCCGGCGTAAAAGGATGGAAGGAAGCAAGTTCAATAACGGCGACCACGCTCGACTCATACGGTACAGGCACAATAACGATTTGACGGGGCGGGGCTGTTCCCAGAGCGGAGCTGATATGGATGTATTCGTTCGGGGGTCCGGTAAGAACAATCCGTTTGTTCTCCGCGGCGCATTGGCCAGCAAGTCCTTCTCCGAGGCCGAAGCTGTCCGCACCAATATCTTTTGCCGCTGGCGCGTATGCGCCGATTTTCACAAATCGGGTGGATCCGCCTTCGATCTCCTTACGGTGATACACAACGCCATAACTTGCCCCCAGAGCAGGGGTAAGCGCGGACATGAACCTGCCAGCAAGCTCGTTCAGATTCTGAATCCCTTGATAGATAGCCGTAATTTCGGCCACCATGGTCTTGTTCCAGTTCTGCTCCTGCAGCAGCAGGTTGGCCTGCTGCTGGTATCTGGCATGATCTTCAAGAGCCTCGGCCATTATATTATAGGCATGACCGATGCTGGCCATTTCATCCTTCGTTGCGACCTCTATACGCGGAAGGAGATCGTTATTTGCCGACATTGCGGCTTCCTTCATGACGGCAACAATATAGCCCAAGCTCTTGATTACACTTCTTAAAACCCAGATCGCGACAAATATGCCGGCTATTAATGTCATGACAAGCAGCACGACTACCAGGCGGATTGCAAAACTATATGTACGGGTTGAGTTCATCAGGGATTGATCCATGCCTTTTTCCTGGAGCGTGCTGAACGCTTTGAGACCCAGGAACAGCTTGAGCCGGATGGGTCCTGTGTCACGGTTGTGCAATTGAATCGCCTGATCCTTCTTCTTATTCAACAAAAGCTTGATCGCGGCATCATTGCTTTCGACATATAGATCAGTCAACTGATGCAATTCCTGCGCCAATATACTTGCATCCGGCTGGTCTTCAAACATTTGATCCAGCGCGTTCAGATTCGTATCCAGAGAAAATTTCAGTGCCTCAATATTGGCCGATCTTTCATTTGCCCGATCTGAATTTACATCCAGCAAGAGCTCGGTTGTTTCTGTATTGAGGCTGTTGATTTCTTCCTGGATGATGTTGGCAAGCTTCACCTTTGAATAATTATCATCGACGATTCCGTGCATGTTCCGATTCATCATGAAAAAAGTTCGTAATACAAGATAGGAAAAAATGAGCAGCAATAATAAAACCGCGGCGAACCCGCCAAATAGTTTTGTGCGGAATTTCATGAGAGCTCCACCTTTCTAGCAACTAGAAAAACAGCCCTATATGATTTAGTTATATCTGATATTTGGAAGATATACCAGTAGAAAATGGAAATCGATATTTTTCGTCAATATACCGTTTTTTTAACGCTTATTGAATGCATGTTTCCGTCAAAAAACGACAGGGAAGAGGAGTATGAGTGGCCTGAATTTTTTAAAATAAGAAATATTAAAGGACAATCTGTACTGCTACATATTAAGGTGAAAAGCCCTCATCTGCAACGTACAACTCATCTTAAACAGGAGATTCAAACACCACCTTATACGTGGTGTTTTTTTGCTTTCAAAAGGGGTCTGGCCCTGTACAGGAACCTGGCACTTTAAAATTTCTGGAGGTCACGGAGGGTTTGATCCTATGGTGATTGCACGAGGGATAGATTTTGGGCAAATGTATAGATTTTATGCCACTCAAAGTATCTTTCAAAGTAAATACCATATCTTTTGTATTTTTAAAACCTACAGGAGTGAGAGTAACATTGGCATAGACGGAATAAAGAAAAAACAGAATGGGAGAGAACATGCTGATGAAAGAAAAACTGCAGAGACTTCGGAAAAATCGCTGGCTCATATTAATGACAATGCCGGGAATGTTGTTCTTGCTTCTGTTTTCCTATATGCCTATGTTTGGCATATTCATTGCCTTTAAAGACTATCGGTACGCCGATGGAATATGGGGGAGCAAGTGGGTTGGCTTTAAAAATTTTGAGTTTTTGTTTGCTACCGAGGATGTGTGGAGAGTAACGGGCAATACGTTTATGCTGAATGCTTTGTTTATTATTTGCGGTCTCATCATGTCCGTATTTCTTGCTTTACTCATGTATGAAGTCAAAAATAAGTTCCTCGGCGCGCTGTTCCAGTCGTCGTATTTTTTACCCTACTTACTCTCGTGGGTGCTGGTGGGATATTTCGTATATGCGATGCTGACGACGGATGGATTTGTTAACCAGATGCTACAGCATTTTGGGATCGAATCGGTTTCTTGGTTTACATCTCCGGCCTATTGGCCGCTCATTCTTGTATTGGTGTCGATATGGAAAGGTGCGGGATACACAAGCATTATTTATTTGGCCAGCATGCTGGGAATTAACACGGAGTATTACGAAGCCGCACGGATAGACGGAGCCACTAAAATAAAGCAAATCTTTCATATTACACTGCCCCAGATCGCACCTGTTATTACAATTATGCTGCTGCTGCAAATCGGCCGGATCTTTTACGCAGACTTCGGTTTGTTTTATAATGTTACGCGCGATTCGGGCATGCTCTACCCTACCACCGATGTCATCGATACGTACGTATTCAGAATGTTACGAAAGGTTGGAGACTTCGGCATGGCATCGGCTGCGGGTTTCTATCAGGCTATTGTCGGTTTTGTACTCGTTTTTGTTTCTAATACAATCGTACGTAAGATTGACAAAGACAATGCGCTCTTTTAGCCCTCTGACCTACTCTGGAATGTAAAAGAAATCATATGGGAGGTTGTCGTATGTATCATATACGAATGAAATCAATTCTTGAGAAAAGTGCTCTATATTCGGTTCTTGGTATACTCTCTTTACTATGCATTATTCCTCTTTGGCTCGTCATATCTGCCTCCTTAACGGCGGAAAATGTCTTAACCCTTCATGGATATCGTTTAATTCCGGCGGAATTCAGCCTGGATGCTTACCGTTTTATCCTTAATGATTCCAAGCAACTTTTTGATTCCTATGCGATCACGATTATGGTTACAATAGGAGGAACAATAACTGCGCTAATATTGACGGCTCTGCTCTCTTATCCATTGTCCCGTCCGGACTTTATGTTCAGATCTTCATTTTCATTTTATATTTTCTTTACGATGCTTTTTAATGGCGGTTTAGTTCCCTTCTACATTCTAGTCAGCCAGTATTTGCATCTCAAAGACTCCATTTGGGCTTTAATTATTCCGTATCTGATCCAGCCCTTCAACGTTCTGTTGATGCGAACGTTCTTCGCGACGATTCCTATCTCCTTGATTGAATCCGCTCAAATCGACGGAGCAGGGGAAGTGTTTATTTTTCGCAAAATTATTATTCCTTTATCTACCCCTGTGCTGGCTACAGTGGGACTGTTTATTTCCCTTATCTATTGGAATGATTGGTATTTAGGGCTGCTTTTCATCGAGGACAGGAAACTCCTGCCGCTGCAATATTTGCTTATGACCTTGATGACGAATATAGAGGTCATGTCTTCCAACACTCAACTGGGTGGAGAATTATTAAGAATTCCATCGGAATCTGCAAGAATGGCCATGGCTGTTTTAGCTATTGGACCGATCGCTTGTATTTATATGTTTTTTCAGAAGTATTTTGTGCAAGGGCTTACAGTCGGTGCGGTTAAAGGTTAAAAAGGAGTTGCTCAAATGAAACTGTTGCTACAATCCAGTCTGTTTATGAAGATGTTAGTGTATTTTATGATTGTACTCGCGGCGATGGCGATTTTTTTATCCGTCGTTCTCTATAAGAGTTTTGAGAAATCCAGTATGGAGTCTGTTACGAATAATAATGGCAGATTTCTTTCGCAAATCAGTTATAGTGCAGACCATATGAACGAAAACGCGAAGAACTTTATATTGTCTATCTATGGCGACGCGAATACGATTCCACTGATGTATCAGACAGATTCAGATTACCAACAGTTAATTGATGCGATGGACAGGCTAAATCGTCTGGTCCAATCGAATTCCTTTGTCCAATCGGTTTACATTTACAATAGTAAAATGAAAAGGGTTCTCGCTACAGGGGACAAGTTTATGTTCGGTCAGGAATCTTTCTATGATCAGGAAATGGTGACGCTGCTTGCGAACAGCAAATTGCAGAAAAATAGCCGGTTGGTCCCCATTCCCCGGATGATTAACAGCGCCTTTGGGGAGAAGGACGCAGAGAAGAATATAAAGGTTTTCACTTATATTATGTACGATACCAGTTTGAACAGTGATGGAATTGAAGGCGCGATAATCGTAAATATTAAGGGCGACTATTTGCAAAATATTACGAATGCCATGAGGACGAGGGATACTTGGTCGCAAGGCGATAGCTTTGTAATCGATAGCCAGGGAGCGATCATCAGCGCATCTCAGGGTCATCCTCTCAGCATTCATTTTGCGCAATGGGCTGAAAAAAACGGGAATAAGCTCCATGCGGAATCAGGCTATTTCATCGATAATCTGGATGGCTTGAAAGTGATGGTCAATTACATTTCATCGGGCTCCCTGGGTTGGAAATTTATCTTTGTCACCCCCTATGAAGAGGTCATTTCCGATATTGAGAAGATTAGAGCCAATACAATAAAAGTAGTAATAGGCCTGCTTTTGTTGGGGTTATTGGTTACGTTTCTGCTGACCTTGCGACTATATGCGCCGATTCAGAAGCTAGTCAGTAAAGCGAGTCAATTATTAACTCCATCGAGCGCCGCGGAGTCCAAAACCAACGAGGTCATTTTTCTGAATGCGACCATATCCGAGGCTTATGTATCCATGAGAGGGACGTTGATAAAGCGGAAGCAAGAGGTTTTATACAATCTGTTGTTACATGATACGAGTAAGCTGGATCAGGTGCAGACACTTTTTCAGAAATATAAAATTTCTCTGGATCCCAACACAAGCGTGATGTTAATTTCTTTCAAGATCGACCATTTCGAAACGTTCAGCACTCAATTCCAGGAAAATGACCGTCAATTGTTTCGTTATTCCATTGGGAATTTGGCCAACGAATCCTATAGTGCGGAATTTGTTAATGAGGCTGTGGATATGGGAGAAGATACAGTTATCGTGATCATGAATATAAACCCTGTAACCGGGAAGGATGCAGTTGAAAAAGTCATTGCGCTGACGAGGTCCATTCAGTTATGGTGCGACCAGCATCTAAGGGTTAGCTTAACTGCGACAATCGGATCCGGGGGCAATTTAACGGATATTCATCGTTTGTATATGGAAATTGTGCGCGATTCCAACTATCGGTTACTATTCGGCTACCAATCTATAATTACTCCTGAGAGGATCAATAATCAGATTGCAGATCCATATAAAATTTCGGCACACGAGGATGGACTTTTGCATGAAGCTCTAATTCACGGGAAAACCGAGAAAATCGAAGCGATTTTTAAAGAAATCATGACAAAACTATACCTCCGATCCTATGAGAACGTCATGTCGAATCTGCGTTATTTGACCTATTCCGTGTACGACAGCTTACAATTAATTGAATCTAATGGGCTGGACCGGTTTGAACTCGATTACAATTCCTTTATACATCGTATTCAACAAGCAGAAACCTTGGAAGAAATTAAAAACCTGTTCGACGGATTATTCTCCTACATCATAGGAATCGTGAGCTCCAAGAAGGATAAACGAAGTACGGTGCTTGTGGATACGATAATAGAGCATATTAAACAGAACTATACGGATAAGAATTTAACGTTGGACAGCATATCGGAAAAGTTGAATATGTCGAAAATATACATAGGAAAAGTGTTTAGGGAGACGAAAGGTCAATCGGTGGCTGAGTATTTATCGGATATCCGGATGGAAAAAGCGCTGGAAATGTTGCAGATGGGGGACGGCAAGCAGCTTGCAGCAATTCTGGATCGCGTAGGAATCGATAATAAGAAGTACTTTTATACCTCATTCAAGAAAAAGTTTGGGGTCACGATAAGCGAATATAAGCTGAAAAACACGAAATTAAATCAGGATAAACCATAACATCTATACAATCGGTACAGATGTTTAAATTCCGGACCGCCCGAAGTATGGTTTTTGATCTAAAATTAACTTTTCAGCGTTTAAAGAATTCCCTTCGACACTTTAGTATAGGCATATGCCAATCGGGTTTGAGGTGGGCAGCAAACATAAGGAGGGTTTTGGATGAGGTTGAAAAGCAAGATGGCATTCACGTATTTGTTTCTTGTCTTGATGATTTTTGTTAGCGCTTGCGGAAACAATGGGGGGGAAAACACGGCATCATCGCCAGCGGCTTCTAATCCAGGCAGCGGAGCAGGGGCTGATGAACCGGCAACAAGCAAACTGGATCCGGTTGAGTTGACCTGGTATTTCCCTAATACGCCGCAGAATATGAAAGATGTTGAGATGGTACAGAATGAAATGAACAAAATCGTTCAAGCGAAGATTAATGCAACGATTAAATTGATCCCTCTTGATTGGGGTGCTTATGATCAGAAGATGAATGTAATGACTGGCGCCGGAGACACCTTTGATCTCATGTTTACAGCGCCTTGGAGCAATAATTACTTCCAGAATGTTTCCAAAGGGGCGCTTCTCCCGCTTGATGATTTGTTGACGGAATATGCCCCGACCTTAAAATCCACAGTCCCTGCATCGGTATGGGATGCAACAAGGGTAAACAAGAAAATTTACGGCGCCATTAATTGGCAAATTATTGCCATGCCTTATGGTTTGCAGGTAAATCAGAATTATATTGATAAGTATAAAATCGATCTGGATTCCGTTCAGAAATATGAGGATATGGAGCCTTATTTGGCAGAATGGAACGAATCCTTTGTTCCGCTGAATTATTCGAAGGATGATGCTGATCCCTTTACGCGTCAGCCTCCTTATTTCGGAATGGACAGTATTGGAGAGGATACTTCCGTTGGTTGGATCCGGCTTGATGACTCGGAAACCAAAGTATTCAATCAATATGCTACGGATGAATTCAAAAACTTTGCTGAGCTCATGCACAAATGGTATGAAGCGGGCTATTTCCCGAAAGACGCGGCCCTGCATACGAGCGTGGAAAGAGCAGCAGATGCTAAAGCAGGAAAGATCAGTCTCTTCGGTATTGGTTCGCCGATCAAGCCGGGAGTTGAGCTGGAAGCCAAGGCGTCTTTGGGCGTAGATCAAAAATTCAAGCCTCTAAGTAAAGCAATCATTACGACCAACCGCTCCATTGCGACAATGACAGGGATTAGCTCCACTTCCAAAAATCCCGAACGTGCCATGATGTTCCTTGAACTCATCAATAGCGATAAACAGTTATACAACTTGTTATGTAACGGAATTGAAGGCGTTCATTACAAGAAAGTTGCTGACAATGTTATCGAGAAAGTAAAGGATAACAATGGATATAATCCGGTTACGGATTGGATGTTCGGCAATCAATTTAATGCGTATTATACGTCGCCGGATGCTGTAGGCATCTGGGAGGATACGATTGAGTTGAACAAAACAGCAAAGGTGTCACCTCTCTTGGGCTTCACCTTTAATCCCGATCCGATTAAGTCGGAGATTGCGCAGACAAATGCTGTTTATGCCCAGTATAAAGACGCACTGTTAAGCGGAACTGCAGATCCGGATAAGATGCTTCCTGAGTTTCTGGATAAGCTGAATAAAGCTGGAGCAGACAAAGTAATTGCAGAGAAACAGCGGCAAATCGAGGAATGGAAGAAAAACCGCTAAACGGATAAGCCGATGCCTTTAAAACAGATCAAGGACGCCAGTCATCCCGCATTTATTGGCGGGAGGCTGATGTTCAGCCCATGGAGAAATTGGCGATGGAACGCATCAGCACCGACTAGTTTGAAAAAAAAGCATATATTCGCAAGTAGGGAGGAATGTAGCATGCGAAAAAAATGGATTTCCTTCATTATCCTGAGCATTATGATGGAATGCTGTACCGGCTTTATCCTTCATGTACCCCATGTGCAAGCTTCCCCTAATATTCAACTATTCGTTTCACCGGAGGGCACAGGGAACGCCTGTTCCTTGGCTGATCCTTGTACTCTCCAAGCAGGCAGGGACAAGGTGCGCGCACTGAATGCGGATATGACAGCTAATATTGATGTTCTGCTGCGAGGAGGCACGTATGAACTGACAGACACCTTCGAGCTGACATCCGAAGATTCGGGCCATAACGGTTATCAGATTTCCTACAAAGCTTATCCAGGCGAGACTCCGGTCCTGAGCGGGGGAACCGTAATCTCCGGATGGACACTGGATGATATCACTGCCAATATTTATCGCGCGCCTGTGGCAGCGTCATTAGAGACACGTCAGCTTTATGTTAACGGGCAAAGGGCTGAACGTGCCAAAGGCGGTGCGTTGCCTGGCGTGCAGAAAACGGAAAGCGGTTACACGACAACGGATATGTCGATGAAGGATTGGGGCAACATCCCGGATGTCGAATTTGTATTTCGCAAGCTCTGGACGGAAAGCCGCTGCGGCGTTTCCGTCATTGCAGATGGCATGATTACGATGGATGAACCTTGCTTCACGATGGTGAACAACACAAGGTCGGTACAGGCGGATAATCCCACATGGATCGAGAATGCTTACGAGTTACTTGACGAAGAGGGAGAATGGTATCTGGATCGTACAGAGCATTTTCTCTACTATAAACCTCGGGCAGGCGAAGACATGACTTCCGCCGAAGTCATTGCACCTGTGTTGGAAACATTAGTAAGAGGGACGGGAACGCTTGAAGACCCATTGGAGAATGTCGTGTTCGAAGGGCTGACCTTTGCCTATGCGACTTGGCTGCAGCCTAATGGCCTGTTTGGATTCAGAGATATTCAAGCCGGATTTATGTCACCCCATGAGCCGCCACCTGTCGCATATTCCTATACGGATGTGAAAATGCCGGCTAACGTAAGCATCAGTGGCGGGCGCAACCTCCGTTTTGAACGGAATACGTTTGTACATCTTGGCGCAGTTGGGTTGAATATCGATTACGGGGCGCAGGATAATCTGATCCAGGGCAATATATTCAGAGACATCTCCGGTAATGCGATCATGCTTGGCGATGTGAAACAGGAGGATTATCATCCAAGCGTAGAGGCCAGGGCAGTAGACCGCAATACGATAAAAAACAATTTTATTACAAAAGCAGGGGCTGAATATCACGGTTCCGTAGGCATCTGGATCGGCTATACGAAGAATACGATCGTTGCCCATAATGAATTGACGGATTTGCCTTACTCGGGTATATCCACCGGCTGGGGCTGGGGAGAGACAGATGAAGGAGGATCACTGAATTACACAATCCCTACTATAGTAGAGAATAATAAAGTGTTAAACAATAAAATCTGGAATACGATGCATACGCTTATTGACGGCGCAGGAATCTATTCGTTATCGGCGGATCGCAATCAGATCATTTCGGGTAATGTCATTTCGGATGTTCATACACATGGAGCGATTTATCTGGATAACAACAGCCGCTATAACACGGTAACCAATAATGTTTCGTTAGATATCGCAGGGAGCAATCATTTGTTTTTTAACGGCAATAAAGGAAATACGTTACTTGCTTATAATTTCTGGGATCAATCTGCCAAGTTATATGACAACAGCAAGAACGGTGTGTTTGTAGGTAACCAGTTCGTGGACGACCCATTAACATTGCCTGCTTCCATCATCAACAATGCCGGATTAGAGGCAGCTTACAAGGACTTAAATCCTTCAGCAATTCCCACAGATACCGAGGCGCCAACCGTCCCGGCAACCCTCTCATTGATAGAAGGCGTAACAGCGGTACTGGATAATAGCGTCTCCTTACACTGGCAAGCCTCTTCGGATAATACGGCTGTAACGGGATACGAAATTTTACGTGACGGCATCGTCGTCGGAGTTACGACAGCTACAGCCTTTACTGTCCGTAATCTGGAGCCTGGCCGCACCTATGCGTTTTCCGTTGCGGCAAGAGATGCCGCTCTAAATCTCTCCTCGTCCACGCCAGCCTTGACGGTGACGACAGGCAATCAGTCCAACCTCGATAACCTGGCTTATAATAAAAAAGTTGTCGCTGCTTATGAATCACCGGAAGGCCGCGAAGCGGAAATGCATCCTGACCGGAATCCGGAAAATGCCGTTGATGGCGATCCGTTAACCTACGCGGCATCCATCAATGAATATGCATGGCAGCAGCAGGTTGATCTGGGATCGCCGCAAAATATCAATAGAGTCGTGGTCAAGATGGACCCTCAGTATTATGCTTCCGAGTTTGATATTCGTACTTCGAACGACGGTATCCATTTCACCACGATTAAATCCGTCGTCGGGTTCACCGGAGGAACAAGTGAACAGGTCTTTGACGATACGCAGACAAGGTACGTCAGAATTGTTGCGGTGAAGCCTGACGGACCGAATCAGCCTGGAAACCAAATGGTTATTTACGAATTGGAAATTTATAACGATGGTTCCGGAAATCCCGCTCCCTCCCAAGTGAATCTGGCATTGAACAAACCGGCTAGGGCGTTCTATATCGGGGGAGACAATATTACAACGAAAACAACAGGTTATGAAGCGATCGTGGACGATGATTTAACGACGTACGCTCAAGCACCCCGGGCATCCGTATGGAAGGCTGCTGTTGATCTTGGTTTTGCAACCGATTTCAATCAGATTAAAGTGACGATGCCGCTTACGGCGTATACAACCGACTTTAATATTGAGGTATCGTTGAATGGGAGTACGTATAGCCGGGTTAGTGAAGTTACGGGATTTGAAGGGGGTACCTTTACCGTCTATGGTCCTCAGAACGCCCGTTATGTTCGGGTCGCTGCTGTCGCGCCCGAACATCCATTGGACGGCGAGCAAATGGCTATCGCGGAAATTGGTGTTTACAACACGAGCAATCTATCTATCGAACGAGCCGCGACTGCCTTGAATGAAGACGGATCGGGTACGACTATGCTGCAAGGTCACGAAGCAGCCAAGGCAAATGACGGGAACCCCGATACATTCGCCCAATCCGAGGGGCAGGATCCCTGGCATTGGAATTTGGACATGGGTGCCGTGAAGAATATCAATCAAATCCGTCTATTCGCAGGTACCGTTCCTGATTCATCCGTTCATGCGGATATTAGGATTGCGACTTCTGTTGATGGTGTTGCTTTTACTGATCTTGAACAGGTAACGGATTTCGCGGGCGGTTGGAAAACGATTCGCTTCGAAGATCGGAATGCGCAGTATGTAAGGGTATCTCTTGCAATCACGGGCGATTCCCCGACAGCGGGCGGCAACCTGACTTTAAACGAAGTCGAGGTTTATCATGAGAATGTTGTAGAGATCAATCAAAGAACAACGGATTCCAATGATATGGATCGCTACTATTATCAGAAGGTATCCTCCCAGGCCTATGAGTTTCAGGCGGGGGATTTACTGGAGTATGAGTTCATGCTGCTGTCCGATGAGGCAGGAATCGGAGGTATCGATATCGTTGCGGCAGACGGGAAGAGGTTAAAGGAGCAGGGAGACTGGGTCGACCAATGGCATATTGCGGGCAACCCTGCATCGGATCTAAGTGCACAAGGCCAAAATCAGTGGTTGAAAAGGACAATGAAGGTGCCTTCCTCGATGCAAGGCCGCACAGCTAATGCGTGGCTGCTAGCCATGGAGAATGATAAGCCGCTCACAGAGCTTAAGGTAAAGGTTAAAAATCTGCTCGTTCGCAACGTTTATGGCAAAGTAGCATTGAGAATCAAAATGGACGACAACCTTCCTGTGGAGGATGGATATATTCAGGGCTATAGCTTGGATACCGCTGTTAAATCGGTGCAGCTGAATAAGAAAGCCGTTGATCTTCTTATTGGAGATACTGAAACACTGGCTGCTACTATCGTACCGGCCTACGCGTTGAATAAGCAGATGGTCTGGACTTCCAGCCACCCGGACATTGCAGACGTCAATCAGGAAGGTGTGGTCACGGCAATCCAAGCCGGCTCCGCGATAATAACGGCGACAACGGAAGATGGGGGATTCTCGGACCAGGCGGAAGTGAAAGTTGGAGTACACACAACCCGTTCCGGGAATTACGCATTAAACAGACCGGCTAAAGCCTATACAAGCGGCGGAACTGACAGCACCACTCATCCGGGGCATGAACCGGGCAAGGCCAATGATGGGGATTTGGAAACCTTTGCTGCCTCAAATATGGTTTATGCGTGGAATTGGGAAGTTGATCTCGAGCAAGTCAGACCCGTCAACTTCATACAAGGGCGGATGCATGAAGCCGGCTATGCGACGGAATTTGATATTGTAGGTTCGGTTAATGGTCAAACCTATCAATTATTAGGCCATTATGTGAATTTCACCGGCGGAAATTTCGCTTTACGGTTCCCGACACAGAGTTACAGATATATACAAGTAAAAGCGCTTCAACCGGACGGACCCGGTCAGGCAGGTTCGTTGATGTTTCTGAATGAAGTTGAGGTCTATAAGGAGTCCCCGATGGATCCTACAGTTACTCCGACCCATGCAACCTTCGACAGGAATATTGCTAAGGCGACGGATCTGGAAGTAAGCCTGTTCTTGAACGGCCAAACCTTGACCAGTATCGTCAATGACGGAGATGAGCTGGAGAAAAATGCGGATTATACGATCAATGGAAACATCGTTAAGTTAAAGAAAGAATACCTGTCAAGCTTACCTCCATCGGAGGTGCAGTTCTCCTTCTTGTTTAGCGCAGGACCAACTTGTATCTATACTGTATCGTTAACGGATTCGACGTCAATTCCCGATCCGGGGCCGGAGCCGGAGTCGCCAAACCCGGAATCACCAAACCCGGAATCACCAAACCCGGAATTACCGAACCCGGAGTCACCGAACCCGGAATCACCCAATCCGGAGTCGCCAAAACCGGAATCACCCAATCCGGAGCCTGGTACCATGCCAATAACAAAGCAAGATAAGGGCGAGCATGAGAAGCAAGTAGAAGAACACGCGGTTACGAATGAAGCAAGTGTTACAACAAGTGTGCTTCCAACTGATGTCCCCGAGAGCCATTGGGCAGCAATTGCAATTTCCAAAGCAATCGGTCTTGGTATTGTTAAAGGCTATCCTGATGGTACGTTTCAACCAACTGCTGCCGTTACTCGTGCAGAATTTGTAACCATACTGATTCGTTCATTGAAGTTGGATGGGGAGGCTGGGAGCCCGGCCTTTAAAGATTTGTCGGCGATTCCGGTATGGGCGAGGGACTCTGTTGCACAGGCTGTCAGTGCTGGGATCATTAGTGGATACAGCGATGGCAGCTTCCGTCCGGGAAATCAAATCACACGTGCCGAAATGGCTGTCATGATTGCGAAAGCCTTGAAGCTGCCCCTGTCAGAACCGTACAAATTGACATTTGAGGATTCGGAGCATATTCCCATGTGGGCAAAACCTTATGTCTCAGCGGTCTATGCGGCAGCTTTGATGAAAGGCAGAGGAAACAACATATTTGCTCCGCAATCAGAAGCGACCAGGGCTGAAGCCATATTCCTGATATTATCTCTGCTGGAGTATAAACAGTGAGGGATCAAAGCTGAAAGTTGTTTTTGTCAGACTGAAATATCTATTATTCAGATGAATGTTTAAATTTTGAGGAAGATCACCTTCAGATTTCGGAGGAATCTTCCTTTTGTTTGATTTCTGTTCTCTTCTTATGTTGATAAGATGATCGAAGGCCAAGATCATATCAGATTGGGAGTGTTGAATGAATGCATAGCAGAATAAACGATTTAATATCGCATCAGGAATGGGATACAGAATCAGAAAACACGGAGATATTGTTAGGCAGCCTACGTGTAAACGTCCTTAGAGAACCTGGAAAAATGTCGATTTGTTTTCCGGATATCTCCAAGCTGGCTCTTCATTTGCCTACGCACAGCGGAATAAGAATAGATGCCACCTTCAACAAGGAATTATTGCCGATACCCGGACATTATTCTTGTCCTCTTGGGGTTATTGAATTTGAGGGGAAATTCATTTCCGTATTTGATCCGGAAGGTAAAGCGCATATGGAGGTATACAGCTGTGACGGCGGTTGGGAATGGTCGTGGCAATCGGAGCAACATCTTAAACTGGTATGGGGGCAAACGGAAAATTTGGAAGACAGCATTAACCTATATAGGGAAGTCAGGCCAATGGATACGATTAACCGGGATGCTCTCTCTAAAATAAAGCGAATACTTACATTGGATATGATGTTATCTAATGGAGAGGTCGTTCATTGCTACGATGATGTCATTGATTTAATCGTCGAACTGGCCTCCAACCATTTGGCATCGGGAACATTGATCTATATCCCGGGCTGGTGCGGAAAATATGATAAGGACTACCCCAATTATCTGCCAAGCGAACAATTGGGTGGAGAACAAGGATTTTCCCGAATGATGGAAAAGGCGAATAGAGAAAATGTAATTGTGATGCCGCATATGAATTATTGGGGCTATGATCCGGAGCTGCAGCTATTTACGAAAGACCAATTAAAGGACATGCAGCTGCATGATGAACATGGAGTACCTGCCGGGTGGGCAGGTCCCACAAGCCCGTTCCTCTATATGAGACCGGATCATCCGGAATGGCAGAAGGTTCTTCTTAAACAAATTACTTCATTCCTTGCCAAATATGACATCAAAGCGATTATGCTCGACCAGATTGGCTTTGAAATTAGGGACAAACGATGTGATTTCAAGAAAGGTACGGATGAGATATTAAATCAAATCCGATTATGTAAGCCAGAATTAATTATTTCAGGAGAAATGTTAAACGATCATTTGGTTAGCGAGGTGAATCTCATTCAAACATGGGGAATGCCCTGGTGTGGACTGGGTATAGACTTGACCGCCTATACTTCTTCAATTACGAAAGCGTTATTCCCGGAAGTATCTTTCTATGGACATCTAGGATTGCCGGCAATATCGGAGGGGAAATATACATGGACTAATCATGAGTATTTAAGTCAGAAAGGTATAGAAGCAGCCTTTTACGAAGCCCAACAGCATTTGAGCGCAATGGGGGGGATTCCCCATGTAAGATTGCATTACAAAACAAACGGATTGGATTCGATATCACTACGTTATTTACTCTCACGAGACAATGAAGTTGAAAAGGAGCGCCTGTGAATGAATATTGCAGTTATTGGATACGGCAATCGGGGCAAGTGCATCAGTGACATCTTATTAAAGTTGAACGGTGATATTCGCTTGGTTGCGATTAATGATACGAATTTGGACTCCGTTCAGAAAGCTTTGAAGGAAAGAAGCATAGAGGCCCGCCTTTATACGGACGTGGATGAGATGCTGGACAAAGAACAGCTTGATGGGGTCATCATTGGCACTCGTTGCTCCCTCCATACCCAAATGGCGATTAAGGTCCTGAAGAAACGGATTCCTTTGGTTCTGGAGAAGCCGGTTTCCACATCAATGGAAGATCTGTTAGCTCTGAAACAAGTCTATGAAAGCTCGGGGACAGAGGTGGCCGTTCCCTTTTCCCTCCGGTTAAGTAACCTGGGGCGCGCTGCTAAAAAAATCATGGATTCCGGAAGATTGGGAGCTATCGAACATGTTCAGGTTAATAACAATGTGAGTTATGGAAGTGTCTATTTTCAAGGATGGTACCGTGACGAGAATGAAACGGGGGGGCTGTTTCTACAGAAAGCTACCCATGATTTTGACATGATTAACTACATGCTCGGTCTGCAGCCTACGCAATTGTGCGCGATGAAGGCTAAACAGATATTCAAAGGCAATAAACCGGCAAATTTGAAATGCGAAAATTGCGAAGAACAATATAGTTGCCCGGAAAGTGCAACTTTGCATCGGCTGCGCGGCGAGCCGGCTCACCATGACATGTGCTGTTTCGCGGTGGACACGGGTAATGAAGATTCGGGAAGCGCGATTATTGAGTACGAGTCCGGTATGCATGCTTCTTACTCTCAAAACTTCTATGTGCGGAAAAAAGCAGGTATTCGGACATTTCGTTTTATCGGCTATGAAGGGACGTTGGAATTCGATTATTTTACTAGTCAAATCAAGGTTTTCATGCATCACGAAGATCACACGGAAACACATGACATTGGATCTTCCGGAGATGATCATGGTGGAGGCGATGTGATGCTGTGCGAGAACTTTATTGAAATGATGCAAGGCGGGAAGTCTAAAACGCCTCTGGATGCGGGGCTTCTGAGTGTCTTAATGTGCCTCAAAGCAAGAGAGGCTTCAATAACCCGTACTTATCAGGAAATTAAATGGTAGAATAAATAAAAACAATGAGAGCGAGGGATAATGTTGGAAAATCCAATCTTTAATAAGATACTTCCGGCGCCTAAAAATGGCGGATTCAAAATGGATGATTACTATATTTGGTGCGGGTCGGCGATCCAGGGGGATGATGGGCGTTATCATCTGTTTGCTTCAAGATGGCGGAAAGAACTCGGATTCGGCGCGCATTGGTTGTTTAATTGCGAAATCGTCCGCGCGTCATCCGATACTCCGGAGGGGCCTTACCGATTCGAAGAGGTTGTATTAGAGCGAAGGGAACGTCATTTTTTTGATGCCTTAAATCAGCATAATCCGTCGATCAAGTACTGGAATGGCACTTATTACCTGTACTATTTTGGAACGACATATGGAGGCCCCATTCCAGGTCCAGGAGATTCTATTTCGTCTGAACGAGCTTTGGAGGTATGGAATAACAAGCGGATTGGATTGGCAACGGCGACTTCGGTATTTGGGCCGTGGACAAGACGGGATGTTCCTTTATTGGAGCCGAGAAGACCGGGTCATTGGGACTGTACGATCACAACCAATCCTTCTGCGGCTATTTTGCCGGATGGTACAACCTATATGGTCTATAAATCGCGGGAATACGCCAATTCCACCTTAAAGCTGGGTGTTGCCAAGGCGTCAAGGCCGGAAGGGCCCTATGAAAGATTGCAGGACGAGCCGATACTCCGCTTTGACAATCCTGATTTCCATGTCGAGGACCCTTATATCTGGTATTCGGAGGGTTTGTTCCACATGCTGGTGAAGGATGATTATAAAAATAACAGTGGAGGATTGACGGGTGAGTGGGGGGCCGGCATCTATGCGACAAGCCTGGATTGTATTAACTGGGACATCCATGCCAAGCCCAAAGCATACGGGACGAAAATCCTCTGGGATGACTCGACCATAAGCTCGCCTTGCAACCTTGAGCGCCCCAACCTGCTTTTCCACGATGGCAAGCCGACTCATCTGTTTTTGGCAACAGGGAATGGCAGACAGCCTTATGACTTTACGGATGTTACCTGGAATATGGTTATTCCGCTGGATCGTTCTAAGTAAGGGGGCATTGAGCTGGAGTAGAAGCTTGAATCGGAGGAGAAATATGAATTGGAATTCAGATCGCTGGAATGAGCTGCGTGAATTGACTCGGGAAGTGGTGGAGGCTTCGCGTATTCGTCCAGGGGTCAGCCTGTACGAATTACCCGGGGGCGTTGAATTGGAAAAAAGCCGGCCTACGATGCCGGTTGTGAACACGACAGGCATTACCCTGATACGTCCCGGCGGCGGGACTTGTTATCCTTCGTTCTGGATTCGTGATTTTGCCATGTCACTGGATTGCGGCATGATTTCGGAGGAGGAACTGCACGGTATGCTCCGCTTGACTGCCTTGACACAGAATGGGAGGACTCCCCTGAAGCTTGATAAGGGAGTGGTTCCGGCTTTTGCAGTAGCGGATCATATCAATTTGGACGGTAGGCCGGTTTATTATCCAGGTACCTACAGTCCCGGCCCCGACCAGGGTGGTGAGCCTTGGGGTGAATTTCCACCGTATTGCGATCATTTTTATTTTATAGCGATGGCCTATACATTTATTAAAGAAACGGGCGCTTGGAGCACTCTGGCGGAGGTATGGGGTGAGATTCCTTTATGGGAAAGGTTGGAAGGCGCTTTTCATGTTCCGGAATCAGATTGTGAGACTGGCATCGTCTTCACATCCCTTGCGCCTCGGGCTGTCAATTTTGGCTTCGTTGACAGCATCGTGCAGACAGGCAGTTTATTATTTGCCACTTTGTTGAAATATCGGGCTGCCGGCCAATTGGCAGAGTTGGCGGAGTTAAACGTTCAGGTTGATAAAGCAGCGCGTTATCGTGGGATCGCCCAACAAATCAAGCACCATGTGCCCTTGCTGTTCGGAAGCGACTCCGGATGGCTGCTCGCGGCTACCGGATATGGTAAACAACCGGATATTTGGGGAACAGCCTATGCGATTTATTTAGGTTTGCTGGATGGGGAACCCTATGAAGCAGCGCTTTCGGCGATTCGGCATGGTTATCGGAGCGGTACGACTTGTTATAAGGGAAATGTTCGCCACCTGCCGCTGGAGGCTGCTACGTTGATGGGAACGGCTTGGGATAAGACGGTGGAAGATTATCCGATGAATACTTATCAGAACGGGGCATATTGGGGAACGCCGACTGGCTGGTACGTTTACGCGCTGAGTCAGACAGATCCTGCTGCTGCACAAGAGATGTTCGAAGATTATGTGGATGGCATGCTTGCCGAAGATTTCCGCTGTAACGGATGGGAAGGGGCGCCTTGGGAGTGTATCCATCCAGACGGAGTCTATCGCCAGAACGGAGTCTACATGACAACCGTTACGGTCCCTTATGGTGTATTCGGAGCGATGCTCGGCGAATCAGGATAAACCGTATTTAGGAGGAGGAGAGGATTCCAAGTGCCTTGGCCAATGGTTCATTTTGCGATTGCGGAGCAACTGTATGTAACAGACCCGACGCCTCATTTTTTATTAGGGAGCATCGCTCCCGATGCCATACATATGAGAGAACATGCAACAAGGGAGCATAAGGGAGTGACTCATCTTGTCTGTGAGGGCAAGCTGCCCAGTATCGAGCAACTTAGAAATCATTGTTTGAACTACTGGAAGCTTAATCATAACAACGCATGGAAAGATTACATATTGGGATACTTTGCACATCTCTATGCGGATCTGAGATGGACGGAGACGGTCTATGCTGATTTTGATGCCAATTACCAAGGAAGGAATGAGGACAAAAGGAGATTATATACCAAAGAAGTAAGCCAGGTGGAGTTTGATTATTTGAAAGCTGAAGGATGGCCGCATCGTGTCATCAAGCAATTAAAGCAAGCTGAAGCATTTACAATAGAACCCTTTGTTACGGAAAGTGAAGTTCTTCAATATCGAGATGTGAAAATAGAATGGCTCCGGAATGATCGTAACGAACCGAAGATTTCACCGAAATATTTCACGAAAATAAGGGTGGATCAGTTTGTAAAAAGCACTTCCGATGAACTGAATCAATTATATAAAGAATGGGCCGTAGGGTCTGCAGAAATGGTTTCTGGCAGGTTCCGGGAGTAAACAACTTGACTTTAATAATCCATGTAGGATATAGTGGGTGGCATAAATATGTTCCACTTGAGGAGAACTTTTATGTATCAGGTCGTTCTTAACTAACCAAATTCCATATTATGAAGGTTCTGATCACCAGGATAAACGAATTGCTGATCGAGCAACGTTTATTTTTCTATGGACGGTTGGACACTTCGGAATTAGTTAAGAACAACGGATATCAACCAAGCCTTAAGGGGATGCCTATCTTTGCGCCCACATCCGTGCTGTTTTTCAGCGCGGATTTTGTTTTTTCGGGTTCTTTATAGGTATTGACGCAAAAAGGGCAGGGAATGACGTATGTTCATTCCCTGCCCTTTTTCTATTTTTTTAGAAGGAGTGAATGGGAAGATGAAGCAGCAGGTATGCCAGGCAAGAAAGTCGGATTATGGTCATTCAACGTACAGGGAGGTTTTAAATCATCGATTATATTGATCAAGCGAGTAAACATGTAAGACTGCAGGAAGGGCCGGCTGTCATTGAGCAGCTGCTGCTGGAATGTTATTTGCACCCGGGCGTTTCAACCAAAGAGCTGGCACGCAAAACTTTGCTGCCGATTCCGGTTGCCGCTGCGATAAAAAAAGAGCTCATCAAAACCGGAGTACTTATGCAAGATCGCGGGGTTCGCTGTACGAGAGAAGGTACAGCATGGATCGAACAGCAAAGGGGCTATCAAGGGCTAAACAAGACGCTCCATCAAGAACTGATGGCTATCGATAAGGATTGGACGTCTGTCCTCAAGGATGTATTGTCGGATTTGGAACACATTTTTCTGCTTCGGCCGCAGGCAGATGTTCAGATCGACCAATCCAAGTGTACGCCAGAGACCAGCTTGCGCCGGGCGGTTCTATGCTTGAAGCAGCATGCGTTAATCGGGAAGCGAATCCTGTGCGTTGGCGATGATGATCTGGTCAGTGTATCGATCGGACTGCTTCTGGAGCGTTTGTTCCCAGGCGGCGAACATACAGGGACGATCATTACCGTGATAGATATCGATGGGCGGTTTCTGGATTTTATCAGCGGAATCGCCGAGCGTAACAAGCTTCCTATTCAATGCTGTCAGCATGATTTGCGGAAGCCTTTACCCGATCATCTGAATGAGCAATTTGACTGTTTTTTTACAGACCCACCGTACACCTTGCAGGGGATGAGTCTGTTCATCTCACGGGGCATCAATGCTTTAAAGAAAACCAAGGGGCAGCCGATCTTTTTGTCCTTTGCCCACAAATCGCCGGAGTACATGATGGCTATGCAGCGTGAGTTTGTCCGGATGGGGCTTGCGGTCAGTGCGAGCTTCCCGCGGTTTAATGCTTATGAAGGGGCGGAAATGATTGCGAACCGGAGTCAGATGTTCATTCTGCGGACAACGGACCAGACGACTCCTGAATATACGGAAGTTTTCACTGATGCACTTTACACGGGCGAAGTGAAGCAAACACAGCGAACGTACCGCTGCAAACAATGCCAACAATCTGTTTATGTCGGCATGCAGGGAACGATACCAACGATTGAGCAGCTCAAAAATCAAGGCTGCAGCAGCTGCGGCAACGATACATTCGACATGGTTGAAAAAAAGACGATTCCCCGGGCATGTGAAGAGCGTTAGGGCATAAAATGCAGTCCATGAGAGGCTAGTCAACCAAATGGCCGCGCCTGCTGAAGAGCGGCTGTTTGGTCATGTGCGAGGAGCAAGCCGGGTCCGGCTATTTTGCTTCTATTTCTTGGTAAATTATAATGCCAAACCTGTTGAGAAGGGATACAATATCAATAAAAGATCAAGTCTGGAGATGATGGTCATCAATAATGTATGGGAGTCTGGCGGATCTGCTCCCCGTCCAAGATCTGTGTTGCAAACAATCAGGATTGTATTAGCAGCCGATCTCGCTTGCTCTGAGACTGATTTCCTTGCAGATGGCGTATCTGTTCATCATGCTGAACTAAGAGATGGACGATTTCGGTTCCCGGTTCGTGCCCATTCGTTAAACATCGTAACGATGGGTAAAGGAGTTGTTATTTCATGCAGTCATCAACGAGTGGATTGGGTGAGACAGAATCTGGGTCATCTTACGCGAGGTCAGATTTTTTCCATCCCAACGATGACGATGATAGAAGAGTATGTACGCAGAGATAACCAGTTTATAGCCGGACCGGATCAGAAATATGTTTGTTCGAGTGACGATCTTGCAGAATTTAATATCCCGCAGGGTATCAGCATATCTACCTATGACCGCAGCAATGTGATTAAACTTTATGAGCATACCGTTTTCCGGCATGCTTTATCCTATCAATCGGATAGTCCCCGTCCTGACAGGCTGGCTTCGGTTGCCGAGCACAAAGGAAAGATCGTAGGTATCGCCGGAGCTTCTGAGGATAGTGAATTAATGTGGCAGGTAGGCGTGGATGTATTGCCTGAATATCAGGGGCTTGGCATAGGTAAGGCGATCGTCGGAACTTTAACGAAGAGGATCATTAATGAAGGGATCGTTCCCTATTATTCAACCGAGGTGAGCAATCTCCAGTCGCGCCAATTGGCAATCAGTCTGGGGTACAAACCCGCATGGATTCAATTATATGCACGATAACGGGAGGCAGGTATGTCTGATGAAATATTGATTCATGAATATCAGGATGAATGGCCGCTTTTGTTCCATGAGGTTGGTCTGAAATTAAGAAAATCATTAGGAGAAGCTGCATCCAGAATCGATCATATTGGATCTACTTCCGTTCCCGGTCTACATGCAAAACCAATCATAGATATTCAGATATCGGTTCGGCGGCTCGAACGTATGGAGGAATATAAAGCTGGCATCGAAAGAGCCGGGTTTCTCCACCGTCCGGAGAATCCGGATCTGACAAAAAGATACTTTAGGGAGTTGCCTGGTCATAGAAGGACGCATATTCATGTGAGGGAAGAGGGAAGCTGGTCCCAGCAATTTGCTTTGCTGTTTAGAGATTATTTGCGCTGCCACCCGGATGATTGCAAGATCTATGCAGATGATAAATATGAGCTGGCCCGCACGTTTCGCCATCAAAGAGAAGCCTATGTGAACGCCAAGGAGCCCATGATCTGGACCATTATGAACAAAGCAACCCGGTGGAGTCAACAGACCGGATGGAGACCGGGTGTAAGTGATCATTAGGAGGGGATATGATGAGTCCTAACGTCAGCGTGACACGGGAAGATGTCAGAAAATTGAATAAAGGGTATTACTCCTTGAAGGACAAGAAAAATAAACGTTTACCATATTCCGCAGATGCAATATCTGATTTCTTCAGGAGTTGGCGAGCGTGATATTTATCGGATGTATGATTACAATGAAATCTGGACAATCGGACGTTTTATCAACCGGGTAAAATACTACACCAAAAGGGAACTGGGAAAGAATTTTAGCAGAATGCCCATTGAAGTGGAATGGGGCAGACAATGACATGTGAATTTGAGCAGAAGGGAAGCCGGATTATGGACACAAGAGAAATTATCGCTGCTGCGGAACAATTCACAAAGCAGGAGCTGGAGTTCGATCCAAGCGGGCACGACTGGTGGCATGTTCATCGTGTCCGAAAGCTGGCTCTGGAATTGGCGGCAGTCGAGAAGGCCGACGTATTTGTATGTGAATTGGCCTCCCTATTGCATGATGTTGCGGATGAGAAGCTGAATGAAACCAAAGAAGCAGGATTACATAAAGTGCGCAACTGGCTTACGGAACATCAGGTGGACCACGAAACCGTAAATGAAGTCATGACCATCATTTCAACCATGTCTTATAACGGTGGACATAACCCGCCGATGGATACGCTTGAAGGCAAAATTGTTCAAGACGCCGACCGTTTGGATGCTCTGGGAGCTATAGGGATAGCCCGAACCTTCCAATACTCGGGGTGGAAAGGCCAAACCATCCATCACCCGGAACGGGATTTCAGCAATCTCGCTTACAGGTCGGATGAAAAAACGGCCATCTATCATTTCTATGAAAAGCTGCTGGAACTTAAGGACAGATTAAATACAACGCATGCCAAACATTTGGCCATTGATAGGCATGAATTTATGGAGCAATTTTTAGAGCAGTTTTATAAGGAATGGGACCTGAAGGATGCTTAATTAGCATAGAGGTTTTAACGGCGAAGGTTCGAAAGGAGAAATAATAAATGATAACAATATCGTGTACAAAAAAGCTGTTTGAACTCAGCTCGTGGGAAGAAGTGCAGGATACGGAAACAAATGACGAGTTATTTAAATGGCACGCTAATGTTTTCCGCATGGCCAAAAGGAATAACCTGATCATTATGAATAATCGAACAAGATATTGTTTTATTTTATTTGGAATAAAGAAGGAACATTTAAAGAAGTTTAATTCGCTATTCATTGAAGCATTAACAGAGAATTTAAGAGCTGATGGATTTCCGGAATCAAAGATTAGCGAGTATCTATTTGAAGCCAATAAAATAGAATTTGTTAAAACCTATAATCGCAGTGTCTTGGGATCCATGACAGATATGGTTAAGATAACTGAATTTTTATTAGAAGATTATTGGCCCATTCAAGAAATGAATATTATCGATCTTAACAAATATCACAATCAGGTACCTTTAGTAAAACTGAAAAGCTATCCGTATAAATTAATGAAAGAAGCACTTGGAACCTGACACAATACTTTAAATCAACAAACATGGAGGTTTATATGATTAACCGGATCCATATTTTTGGCGCATCTGGTTCAGGAGCAACGACACTTGGCAAAGAACTGGCTGGTCATCTGCCGCATGTGAATGTTGATGGGGATGATTATTTTTGGATAGAGAAATTTAACCAAATGAGACAACCGCAAGAAAGAGTGAAACTGTTGCAAGCTGACCTTGCGCCTTATAAACAATGGATTCTATCAGGCGCAGTGTGCGGCTGGGGAGATGAGTTAAAGCCCTTGTTTGACTTCGTTATTTTCCTCTATGTTCCACAGGATATCAGACTGCAAAGACTGCGCGAGAGGGAATATGCGAGATATGGGGAAGAAATAATGCCCGGAGGCCAGAAGTACGAGCAGTCCAAAGCATTCTTAGAGTGGGCGGCATTATATGATAAAGCGGGGCTGGAGGTAAGAAGCAGAACCTTACATGAGCAATGGATTGCGGGTTTAGCCTGTCCCGTTCTTCGGATTGAGGGGGACCAAACGGTTAATGAGCGCGTGCAAATGATTCTACTTGCTCTCGCTGAGCTTGAGCGTACCAAGGAGGCAGCGCAAGATTAGCTTGTTACGTGAGCTGTCAAAGTCGTATATCTAAGCTGACAGCATGATCCCCAGATGCTCAATACCCATTATTTATCCTAGCGAATCATGCCTGTGAATTTAGGGTTTACAGGGACCATATACCCATGCTATACTGAAAGCGTTATCAGATAAACTCTTTATTACATCAAGTAATTAAGTTTGAAGAGAGGGGTTAAATATTCAAATGATTTAGTTGAAAGACATCTACTATGGGGGAATTTTTTTTAACTACTTAGTTACATACAATAAGAAAGTAAGTTGATTGGAGGTTTCGCAGTGCCGTTAGTCACAAGCAAAGAAGTTCTGTCGAAAGCAAGGGAACAGGGTTATGCGGTTGGAGCTTTCAATGTATTTAACCTGGAAAGCGTGAAGGCAGTTATCGCAGCAGCGGAGAAAGAGAATGCTCCCGTTATGATTCAGGTCTGGAGCGGTCTGGACACTTATGTCGGCCTTGACGTGCTGGGTGCCATTGTCCAATGTGAGGCGAAGAAAGCGAAGGTTCCGGTTGTGCTCCACCTGGATCATGGTATGAGTCCCGAGCATGCCGCGATTGGAATCAGGAATGGCTTCACGTCCGTCATGATCGACGGGTCATCGCTGCCGCTCGAAGACAATATCGCCATCACCCGGGATGTTGTCAGAATCGCGCATGCCGTCGGACTTCCGGTTGAAGGGGAAATCGGTCATGTGGGAGGAGAAGAAGGCGGCGATAACGCGGATGTGGACGACATGATTGAAACAAGCATCGAAGATGCTGTCGAATTCTACCAGCGTTCAGGTGTGGATAGCCTGGCGGTCTCGATCGGAACTTCTCACGGCAAATATAATCATGAACCGCGGCTGAATATCGCTTTGCTTAGCGAAATTGCAAAACAGATTCCGATTCCCCTTGTGCTTCACGGCTCCTCTTACACGCCTGAAGACATGATCAGAGAAGCAATCGGTCAGGGAATTGCCAAGATTAACGTCGCCACCGAGATGAGCGATGCGATCATCGAGAGAACTACACAGGCCATTCAGCAGGGGCTGCAAGCCAAGTATGTGAATGATCTAACCTATGGCGCTTACGCGTTAATGACGGAGAAGATCATTCATAAGATGAGGCTGTTCGGCTCTTCCGGTAAAGCCTAGTTCATGCAATGCCAAGTAGCTTGTCAATATGCGGAGGTGCTCAGATGAGAAAGTTAGTTTCCGGTTTATTGATTCTTGCAATGATGATTATGATAGCGGCTTGCGGTTCTAACACCAAGAATAACGAAACAGTCAGCGCGAATACGACGCCGAAGGAAAGCACTGGTTCGGATACACCTGCCAAGCAAGAGGAACTTACAGTCTGGGTTTATGATTATCTGGTTAATGACAATAACAGCCCGTTGATCAAAGCCAAAGAGAAGTTTGAACAGGAAAATCCTGCAATCAAGATTACGTTTCAACCAACCGTTTATGGCACGACGAGCTACCGCGATAAATTTATTACCCAAACCGTAGGCGGCAAGGGACCTGATGTGATTTTGTCGGATGTGGTTTGGGTTCCGCAGCTGGCGTCAATGAAATCCATTCTTCCGTTGGGTGACAAGGCCAAAGCGCTGCAGGATCAATTTTACGAGGGTCCAATGAAAGCGGCTACGTACAAAAATGAGATATATGGCCTGCCTTGGGAAGCAAGCCCAATGGCTATCTATTACAACAAGACAGCGTTCAAGGAAGCCGGACTGGATCCGGAGAATCCGCCCAAGACATGGGATGAAATGCATGCTGCTGCAAAAGCGCTGACCGGAAAAGGCAAATACGGTTTTGCTTATATGGGGGGCTGGGGAGGCTCTTTCGACTGGCTGCCGTTCTTCTGGCAAGCGGGCGGGGAACTGTTCGACGAGTCGGGCAAAGATGCGCTCTTCAACAGCGAAGCGGGCCTTGCAAGCGCGAATTATTTGTTTGGCATGGTCAAAGAAAAGTTGACCCCTCCGGCAGCCCTTACATGGAAAACCTGGGACGAACTGAACTCGGCGTTCGGCGCTGGATTGACGGCCATGTACCAGTCTGGACCGTGGAGCTTGCAGGAATTGAAATCCAACAATCTTGGATTCGAATGGGGCGTGTTCCCTTCTCCGGCCGGCAAGCAGCAAGCGACCGTGCTGGGTGGAACAGACTGGGTAATCGGGAAGAATACGCAGGCTGCGGAAGCATCTTATAAATGGATTGAGTTCATCACGAACAAAGAAAACATGAACGTGCTGTCCGACATCAATCGGGTCTCGGCACGCAAAGACAACAACGAACAAACGATTTTCAGCGATCCGGCCATGAAAGTGTTTATCGAATCAATCGCTTTTGCCAAGGCCCGTCCAGACTTGACTGCATGGAGCGATATCGATTATAACGTGCTGCAGCCTTCATTGATGAAGATCGTAATGAGCAACGAAGATATCAAAAAGACACTTGATGAGGCAGTGAAACAAGCCAATGAGATACTCACAAAAAATTGAGCGGCATCTGGGCAAAATTCTCGTAGCACCCGCACTTATTGGATTATCTTTCGTCGTTGTTTATCCGCTCATTACGAACATTTTAATGGGCTTCCAAGACATGAACATGACCCAGCCTGATTCGTCAGGATGGGTCGGGTTTGATAATTACCGCCAACTGTTCGCTGATCCGATCTTCCGCAAAGCGATCTCGAATACGTTGATCTGGACGGTTCTCGGCGTCATTCTTCAACTGATGGTTGCCGTACCGCTGTCCTTATTGCTAAATATCGAGTTCAAGGGGATGGGATTCTATCGGGGGGCGCTCCTGATCCCGTGGGTCATGCCTTCCGTGGTCGCAGCCTTCACATGGGTATGGATGTATGACGGGAGCTTCGGAATTATCAACTATTTCTTGATGGAGCTGAACTTCATATCCGAGCCTGTCATCTGGTTGGGTAATCCCGATACCGCATTATACGCGGTGCTGGCAGAGCAGGTCTGGAAGGGGTTCCCTTTCCCGATGATTATGCTGCTTGCCGCCCTGCAGGCAATTCCCAAGGATATCTATGAAGCGGCGAATGTGGATGGCGCGACAGCCCTGCAGAAAATTTTCCGGATCACGATCCCGCAAATTTTGCCTTCGCTGGCATTGTGCACCGTATTCATCACGATCTGGACGTTCAACAGCTTTGAGAATATCTGGTTGATGACCGAGGGCGGCCCGCTTAACTCCAGCGAGACATTGACTACCTACGTCTACCGCGTAGCATTCCAAAGCTTTGATCTGGGCGTGGCCTCAAGCAGCGCATTAGTCATGTTCGCTCTACTGTCCGTTGTCATTATCCTTTACGCCAGATATATTTCCAAACAGGAGGCGGGATAGATGCATAACCGGACGCTGCGGAAGAACATCCTGATGAATTTGCTTATGTGTATTATCGTTGTGATAGCGATCTTCCCATTCCTGTGGATGCTGTTCACCTCCCTGAAGGAAAAGGGAGCAACGATGACGATCCCGCCTACTATATTGCCTCCCAAAATCTCCTGGGAAGGTTACAAGCAGGTGCTGGATACGAATTTTTTGAGCTATTTTTTCAACAGCTTCTATATCGCTGCGGTAACGACGGTCGGAGCGCTGATTCTGGGAGTCATGGCGGGCATCGGTTTCTCGAGGTATCAATTCAAGGGAAGCAAGGGGTTTAAGATCGGCATATTGGTGACGCAGTTGTTTCCCCTTATTCTGCTGGTGCCGCCCTATTATTTGCTCATGAGCAAAATTGGACTGCTTGATTCCCACGTTTCACTGATGATTACTTACTGTGCTCTGACGCTGCCATTCTGCGTATGGATGCTGACGACCTATTTCTCTACCGTTCCCATCGATATGGAGGAGTCTGCGATGATTGACGGCTGCTCCAAGCTTGGCGCCTATATCCGGATCACTATTCCGATGGCGGCACCGGGAATCGCGGCGACGGCGATATTCGCTTTTGTACTTGCCTGGAACGAGTTCGTATTCGCCAATACCTTCATCGATACACCGGGCCTTCGTACGCTTCCGATCGGTCTGCGGACATTCATGGGACAATATTCCACGCAGTGGAACGTACTGATGGCAGCTTCCGTCATGACGACGCTTCCGGTCGTACTTATGTTCATCTTTCTGCAAAAATATTTTATCCGAGGCATGACATCGGGTTCGGTTAAAGGATAGGTGGCGGATATGGGAACTTATTATGATATCATCGGAGTCGGTGTCCCCTACCTGGATATGGTCGTGCAAATCGGCAGCATGCCGTCCCTGAATCAATCTGCTCCGATAACCGGCTTTCAATTCGCAGGAGGCGGCAAAGTGCCGACTGCTCTGGTAGCGGCATCGCGGCTGGGCAAATCCACAGCACTTGTGGCTGGACTCTCGAATGATTATTTCGGCGAGATGATCCGCCGCGACCTGGAGAAGGAAGGAATAACGCTCCAAGCCGCTGCGGAATCTGAGAGCTCGGCGATATCGGTCGTCTTGTCGGACGAGGCGACACGGAGCCGGACCATTCTCTACAGTGAGGGCGAGGTTGCCCATACGGACTTGTTCGAAACGGACGATGCGATTGACGGGCGGCTGCTGCACATCAGTGCATCGGGACCTGTAGAGAGAAACGCCATTCGCTGGGCGAAGCGAAAGTCGCTGCCGATAATGCTGGACGCCGATTATTACGATCCCGCTTTTGAGGAAATGGCCAAGGACATCACGCTGTTCATCGGCTCTGAGCACTATTTCAGCTCTTGGGCACCCGAGATGGAACTGGTTGATAAGCTGCGGCGGATTCAAAGTGCCGGTCCTCAAATAGTTATTGCAACCTTGGGCGAGAAGGGCTGCATGCTGCTCGATCGGGGCAAACTGCATGCGATACCGGCTTTCGCCGTTGAAGCGGTGGACACGACAGGAGCTGGCGATGTTTTTCACGGGGCTTATGCGGCTGCTTATCTGGATGACGGGGATGCATACCGCAGCGCAGTTTTTGCGAGTGCTGTCAGTGCAATGAAGTGCCGGCAGCCTGGAGGACGCGCAGGAATCCCGTCAATAGAGGAAGTCAAGCGGTTTTTGGAGAATGATTACAGAAGCCACAAATGAAAAGAAGGTTAACCAAAATGAGAAAGCTGACTTTACAACATAGCGATTTAAGCAAAGTGAACCGGGCGACGGTTCTTAACTTAATAAGAATGAACAACCAAATTTCCCGGGCTGACATTGTCAAAAAAACGAAGCTGGCAGGCCCGTCTGTATCGCGGATCGTGCAGGATTTGATCAACGAGGGACTTGTGGGAGAGAAGGGCGTAGGGGAGTCGATCGGCGGGCGCAAGCCGATTCTGCTCACTTTTCGGCCGGATGGCAGAATGGTCATGGGGATGGATATCCGCCCGCATCTTATTCATGGCATTATCTGCAACCTGGACGGGGATGTGGTATGCGAGGGGGATTACCCGATACATGCCAGGATGAGTCCGCAGGAAGTTATCGACAGCATCATCGAACACGCGGAGGCGCTACTCCGCAAGAGCAAAACGGCCAGACGGGATCTGGCGGGAATCGGGCTGTCCATTCCGGGGCTTGTCGATCATCAGACATTCAAGGTTAGATTTTCGCCGCCGACCGGTTGGCGCAATCTTTCCTTGCAGCAGCCGTTGAGCGATCATTTCGGCGTGCCGGTTATGGTGGACAATACGGTGGAAGTGATGACGCTGGCTGAGAAATACATGGGCAGCGAGGCTTCCCAAATGACCAATAATCTCGTGTTCCTGTATTTCGGAGCTGGAGTCGGAGCAGGCGTAATCAATAATGGGTTATTGTTCAGAGGTTCACGCTATTCAGGCATGGAAGTGGGTCATACAACAATAGACCTTCATGGACCGCAATGCCGATGCGGGAATTACGGCTGCCTCGAGGCGATGACTTCGGAACGGGCGTTTCTTGGCAAAGTGAATGTACATTTGGCCAACTTGAACATCGACCCTGTGCAGACGATCGCTGAAGTGGCTGCATTAATTGAAGAGCGGAAGGTTGATCTACAGCCTGTTTTCCAGGAAATGTCCGTGTATCTGGGTGTTGGGATTGCGAACATGATTAACTTATTCAACCCGGATGTGATCGTACTCGGCGGTTGGCCAAGCGAGCTTGGTCAATACGTTATGGACCAGGCCAAGCAAGTCGGATTAAGCCGCAGTTTGGAAGGGATGAGCGAGGGTGTGGAGCTGCTTGCTTCTTCAATTGGCGAGCGCAGCGTCATACTCGGAGCGGCATCGCTTATTATACAAATGTTTTTTACAGGAGAGCTGGCTTCGATAGTGAGAGAGAGGGTGTAGGCTTAAGATGAGTACACAGACAACTTTGGAAGTTGCACACAAATTGGAGAAATTGCGTTCGTTTATGGCCGAGCAGCATTACGATGTTATTCGTATCCAGACGCCGAACCTGTTTGCCTGGTTGACGGGCGGCGGACGCAATCATATCGACATCACATCCGATTGGACAGGAGCAGCGCTGTTCATTACGCAGTCGAAGGTCGTATGTGTAATGGCCGAGAACGAGAAAGCCCGCGTGTGGGACGAGGAATTGGCCAGCCGGCTGGAATGCGAAATCCGCACCTATCCCTGGTGGGGCTGGGCGGATAATGAAGTGCAGGATCTTTATGAAGGGGCAGCGGTTGCCGGAGATATGGCCTTCCCTCATGTAACTCCGATCTCGGAGGAACTGAGAAGTTTGTTTTATCCGCTGGTTCCGGATGAAGTGGAGAGATATAGACAGCTCGCCCGCGACGTATCGGATGCTTTCTATGAGCTGATGAGTCATATCCGTCAAGGGATGACCGAATTCGAAATCGACGGCCTGCTGTCCGGCTTATTGCGCCGCCAGGGCATTAATCCTAATGTTCTGATGGTGGCTGCCGATGACAGAGCCCCCAAATATATGCATCCCCTGGCAACGGACAACAAATTGGAAGCTTTCGCCGTAATTTCGGTATGCGCCTCGCGCGGCGGTCTGGTTGTGTCCATGACCCGCTCCGTACACATCGGCGAGCCTGACGGCGAGTTGTTGAAAAAACATCGCGATGCCTCTTATATCGCTGCTCAATTGGAAGCCCATACGGTCGATGGGGCGGATCTGGGCGAGCTGTTCCAGTTCTGCCTGAAAACGTATGAGGAGCTCGGCTTAGGAGATGCGTGGAAAAAACATACGATCGGCGGCAAAACAGGCTATCGCACACGTGAATTTTCCGTAGGGCCCTACACGGAAGGAAAGGTAGAGAAAGGGACGGTCTGGGGCTGGAACCCGACGGTGAACGGGACGAAGAGCGAGGATACGGTGTGGGTTGGCGATGACGGCGCAATTCCCCTCCATGAAGATAAACGCTGGCCTCAGCTAAGCTTTGAAATCAATGGAAAAATCATCAGCAAGCCAGGTATTTATATTATCTAATCGAAGGAGAAGAATTCCGCTATGTTGAATATCGGGTTTGTTTCGTTGCGCGCTCAATTCGGTTTTAATCCAGAAGAAGCTGGAAGACTTTACGAAGTAAGTAAATCGATACTTGCCCCTTTGGGCAGGGTTACCTCCTATGAATCTATGATTATGTTGAAAAAAGAAGCCAAAGAAGCGAACGAGCTGCTGAAAACCAGTCAGATCGATCTGTTAGTCATGCAGATTGGAACATTTCCCTCCGGTGAGCTGCTTCCGCTCCTGATCAAGGATTTGGCTGCTCCGGTATTGCTGTGGGCGCTGCCGGAGCCTCCGTTTGACGGAGGTGCGCTTCAATTCAATTCCCTTTGCGGCGTCCATCTGATGGCCAGCCTGCTGAAGAGGGATAATCACAAGTTTGACTATGTTCATCTCAATCCGGAAGGCGACGTAACGAGCCTGACACGTTATATCCGCGCATTCGAGGTGTCTTGCGATCTGAAGAAAATGCGTGTTGGGCTTGTGGGCTCCCATACCCCGGGATTCGATGCGATGGCCGTCGATGCGGTTTCGTTAAAAGCTGTCATCGGTCCGGAAGTCGTTTATATCGGATTGGACGATGTGTTCCAAGGCTCAAATAACGTCCCCCAAGCCCAGAGAGACAAACTGACCGCGGAAATCGGCAGCCAGTTCGACAATGTGAATGAGCTGCCCGGAGAGAAAATCGAGAAATTCGCGAACACTTATGCATCGCTGGAAAGAGAAGCGAAGGCAAAGAACGTGGCTTCCTTATCCGTGCGCTGCTGGCCGGAATTTATCGAAGGACATGGGCAGGCAGCCTGCTGTTCCGTATCGAAGCTGACGGATGACGGGATTGTAACCGGCTGCGAAGGCGACGTGCTGGGAACCATCACCTCTTCCATTATGCGGGAATTTGCCGGCTCGGCTCCATTTCTCGCGGATATCGTGCACGCCGATTATACGACGAATGAAACGACATTATGGCATTGCGGCGCTGCCCCGTTCTCACTGGTGGCACCGGGCGAGAGCGTGCTGCTTGGCGAAGAATTCGGCATAGGCGGATTAAACGTCGAGTTTCCACTGAAATCAGGCGTTGTTACTCTGGCTCGTCTTGGTTATCTCGACGGCAAATACCGCATGCTTGTTACAACGGGTGAAGCGCTGAAGATCGGTCCGATCGTGAAGGGCACTGTAGCACAGGTCAGAACCGACTCCAGCGTTAAGACGTTGATGGATAAGCTCATCTATGATGGCTGGGAGCATCATCTGACGATGATTTACACCGATGTGGCCGCAGAACTGGAACAGCTGTGCAAAATTTTAAATATCGAATGTGTTCGATTGTAGACGAGAGGGGTCTGTTGAATGGGTTTCGAGAGACAGGTTGACTTTCGCTATGCGATACTGGTCGACGGACAGTTGGAGTGGCATGCAGCATTGAAGGCGGAAAGCCTTGCACAGGATGGGGAATCGGATGAACAAATTCGGTATGCCTCTTCCCGTCAGGCAGATTCAATCATCTTGCGCATAACGAGGACTGGCGGGACGGTGACTCGTCTGCAGTGGAAAGTGGATACCCGTGAGAGGGTCGAATGGGTCAGCTGCGAATACGCCGTAAGGGAAAGCGAGCATTTCTACGGCTTTGGCGAAACCTATGGGGAATTGGATCAGCGGGGCAAAGAGATAAAGCTTCGCGTGGAGAACGGCTGCGTTCGGGATTTGAGCTACAAGCCGATTCCGTTTTACCTGTCCTCGGCTGGCTACGGCATTTATATGGAACACAATGAGCTGATCTATGCCCGCATGGCGACGCCGGATATCGGAAGCCGTGTGCAGTTGAAAGTGAACAGCGGTGAATTAAACCTTTACCGGTTTGAGAACGAACAGATCGAGGGAATTATTGATGATTATACGACGGTTGTCGGAAAACCGACCCTGCCTCCCCCATGGTTCTTCGGAGCGTGGAAGTCGCGCGACTGGCGCACGGAGAACCAGGAGACCGTAATGCTCGATTTGCGCAAGCAAAGAGAGCTCGGCATTCCATGCAGCGTGAAGCTGATCGATGCCGCCTGGGAGCAGGAGCTGAATGACTTCCAATTTCACAAGGAGAAATTTCCGAATTTTCAGTCAGTTATGGATGAAGCCAAGGCATTGGAATATCAGGTTGTGATCTGGATTTCCCCTTGGGTGGCGAATTGGACGGAAGTGTATCAAGAATTGGACGCCAAAGGATACTTCCTCAAGACGCCAACCGGCGAAACCTATGTGCATCGCCTGGGCAACAGCCCGAACCTTCTCGGTTCCATGTTCGATTTCACGAATCCGGGAGCCGTTAGCTGGTGGCAGGAGCGGGTTCAAGGGCTCATGGATATCGGTGTAAGAGGCATCAAAACCGACTTTGGCGAGCAGGTACCAGACGATGCGGTATTTTACGACGGCAGCACGGGCAAGACGATGCATAACTATTACCCTGTGCTCTACAACAAAGTTACGCATGATGTCGTTCATCCGTATAACGGTATTCTGCTCGGACGTTCATCCTGGGCGGGTTCGCAAGCGTTCACCGGCATCTGGGCGGGAGATCAAACCGCAGATTTCGCTCCGCGGAGCGGGATGCTGGCGACGATCTTCGCCGGACAGAATATCGGGCTGTGCGGCTTTCCTTATTGGGGAAGCGATATCGGCGGATATTTCGGCACGCCTGACCGCGATTGTTTCATCCGCTGGACGCAGTATGCGGCATTCACGCCCTGTATGGAATTGCACGGGCTGGGTGAACGCGATCCATGGGATATGGATCAACAAGCGCTGGATAACTATGTGGAGTATACGTCATTGCACACTCGTTTGTTCCCTTATCTCTACAGGCTTGCGATCGAGGGGGCTGAGAAAGGCGTTCCGATGATGCGGGCGATGATGCTTCATTATAATGAAGATCCCAATATCCATGAATTATCGTGCATCGCCTTCCAATATATGTTCGGCCGGGACTTGCTTGTCGCACCGGTCTTCTATGAAGGAACTTCCCGTGAAGTGTATTTGCCGGAGGGAGATTGGACCGATTTCTGGACCGGAAAGCGGATGCAAGGCTCCTGGAATGGAAGAATAGATGCTCCTCTGGACCGGACCCCTGTTTTCATTCGGGCGGGTGCCGTCATTCCGGTTCTTCCAAGCGGCGTCAAGACTCTCGGGGGATACGACGATCCGGTGCGCTGGATGGAGACGCTTGGCACCAAACGTTGGGAGTTCATTGTCGCTCCTGGCGAGGGAACCTATGAGCTGGGCGGAGTTACGATTTCCCAGCTTGCAGGAGAGAACGATTCTATTGCTTTTCATATTACGATTTCGGCTGATCAGGGAATCACGCCGGATTGGATCATTCTGAAGCTCCGCCTGCCGTTAGGACAACAGCCTGAGAACATCATCACATGGCTTACAGACTCCAAAGGGGTGGTTGCAATGGAGGAGAAGGATGGGGAGAACTGTTCAGCTTGGGAAACCGGCGTTTGGATTGTTTTGTCCGGAGCGCATCCAATCCATAAATTCCACTTAAATAACAGCGCCTTACGGACGGAGGGTTAAGGTTGAGAATCACAAATGTAATCGCTGATTTGGTGAAATGCCCCTTGCCGGCGCCGTTCTATCCGACCTGGGGAAGCGGGCTTCAGTTCGATTCGGTCAAGATGACGATCGTTCAAATCGAGACCGATGAGGGGATCACGGGAATCGGGGCGGGACCGGCTACAGGCTGGGAGAATGTCGTTGGCATTAACACGTTTTTGAAGCAGCAGCTGCTGAACAAAGATCCGTTCATGATTGAAAGGCTCCGTCCGGCAATCTCCAACGCGAAGCTGCGCATGGGATGGCCATGGATGGTGGAGGCGGCTTTGTGGGATCTCGTCGGCAAAGCTTGCGGCCAGCCGGTTCACCGGTTGTGGGGCGGTTTTGCCAATGAGATTCCGGTATATGCGAGTACAGGCGAATTATGCAGCTTGGAGAAGCGTATCCAGTACGTGCAGAACTGCGTGGATCAGGGCATTCAAGCCGTTAAGCTTCGTATGCATGATCCGCACCCGGAGAATGATCTGGAGACGATCCGCGAAATTCGCCGGATCTTCGGATCCAGGATCAAGCTGATGGTCGACGCCAACCAAGCGGATCATCTGCCCGGCGCGAGCGACATCCATTCCTCCTGGGATTTGCCTGTTGCGTTGAAGGTTGCCCGGGCGCTGGAGAAACTTGATGTCGTTTGGTTGGAGGAGCCGCTTGCGCGTCATAATTATGATGGCCTGGCGGCGCTCGCCCGCAAAGTGGACATTCCCATCGCAGGCGGCGAGAAGAACTCGGGACTGGAGGAGTTCAGAACACTGGCCGAGAGGGATGGTTACCATATCATTCAGGGCGACTGCGTATTCAGTGAAGGGATCTTCCAGCTTCGTAAGGCGGCTGCATTGGCTGAGGCCCATCATAAGCAGTTCATCCCGCACACCTGGTCCAATCCGATCGGTCTGATGACCAATCTGCAGCTCGCAGCATCTCTGCCGAATTGCCCATGGTTCGAGCTTCCTTACGAGCCGCCGGCCTGGAATCTTGATATTTACACCATTATATTCGAAGAGGGTCTGGAGCTGAAGGAAGGGCGTATCGTCGTGCCGGATCGGCCGGGACTTGGCTTCAAGCTGAAGGAAGGTTTCCTGGAACAGAACCGTGTCCCTCACGATCCCCAGCAATGGATGGTCAGATGAGGCGAAGTGGTTGGCTTTGGGTGATTGCAACATTGATCTGTTTTCAGGCTTCCGATATCTCGCTTCGCATCGCCTCGGTCGATACGCATTTTGCAGTCGGAACTGTGCTTCAAGCGTTGCCGCTGATGCTGATTGCGCTCATTGTTGCCGTCAGGAGAAGCTTGCTATCCGGGGACCGCATTGCCGGTCGTTCATGGGGGATTATCGCAGGGTACGGAGTCCTTCAATTTTTCACCGGAAATTTGTTGTTCTATGCGGCGGTGCAGATGGGGGGATTAAGTATTGCATCCCCCTCTGTCCAGAGCCAAGCGATCTGGGCGGTCGTTCTGGGCGGTGTGTTTCTGGGAGAACGAATCAGCCGCATGATGATTTACGGGATTCTCCTCTTCATCGCAGGACTTGTTACGATGGCGGGTTTCAAATCTGCAGGGCTCAGCTTATCAGGGGATTGGATCTGGGCCATCGTCTGTGGAGTTCTTGGAGGGCTGGCATGGGCTGGCGGGTCGGCTTTGCAGCGGACTCAGCTGCGCCGCGGGGTGCCTTTATCCTACATATTGGCTATTGGCTCCGCGGCAGGTATATTGCTGCTTAACTTGATGATCATCCTCTATTACGGCACATCCGCATGGCAGAATACAGATTTAACGGGAGCGGTAAAAGTGCTTGCCGCCGGCTGCTTTAACGGGCTCGCGGTTGCAAGCGTATCGCAGGCGCTTAAGACCATCGAGATTTCCAAGGTCATACCTGTCATATCGCTGAGCATCGTATTTAATACCCTTGTGGGCGGATTGGTGTTCAACGAATATTTGAATGCAGGCTCCATTGTCGGAATGCTGGTCTTATTCCTGGGTGTCATTATTGTGCAAGAACCGAAATTCAGATTCTTAAAGTCAGGGGGAGTCCGTGCATGACAACAACTATTCCCGATTATCCGCTGCTTATCTCGGGCGAGAAAGTGAGCACAGGGCAGCTGCTGCCCGTTCAGGACAAATTCACCGGCGAGCTCTATGCGCATGTTCATCAGGCAAGCAAGGAAGACGTAAGCCGAGCCATTCAGGAAGCGAAGCGGGCGCAGGCCACAGTCCCTTTCGGGATACCGCAGCGATATGAAGTGTTGATGAAAGCGGCGCAAATTATGCGGAGCCGGGCGGAAGAGCTGGCGGATATTATGGTGGCTGAAGCCGGCAAAATCAAGCGGGAGGCCTTGTTTGAAGTGTATTGGTCCGCCGATATTTTCACGGAATCCGCGGAGGAGTCCCGCAGGCTGCATGGCGAGACATTCAGTCTCCCCGTTCCGGGGCTGGATCAGAAAACCTGCTATACACTGAGGCAGCCGGTAGGAGTCGTCGGAGCGATCACGCCATTCAACTTTCCGCTGAATCTGGTTGCCCATAAAGTTGCTCCTGCCTTGGCTGGCGGCAACGCTGTCGTGCTTAAGCCCGCTGAGAAAACGCCTGTGATCGCCTATAAGCTCTGCGAAATTTTGCTGGAGGCCGGATTGCCCGCAGGGTATTTGCAATATCTCGGCGGAGAAGGCGCCACGGTTGGCGAATGGATGATTGCCGATCCGGGGATCGATTACTACAGCTTTACAGGAAGCGTGAAGGTGGGCAAAAGAATCAAAGAAGCGACCGGACTTCGGCGGGTGTCGCTTGAACTGGGCTCGAACTCGGCAACGATCGTTCATTCCGACGCCGATCCGGCAGCTGCGGCGGCCGCCTGCAGTCAAGGGGCTTTCAGCAACGCGGGACAAGTGTGTATTTCTGTGCAGCGGATCTATGTACATGAGACGATTTATGACCGCTTTCTTGCCGAGCTTATTTCCCAGGCTGAACTGCTTAAAGTAGGAGATCCGCGGCAGGAGGATACGGGCATCGGTCCGATGATTGCAGAGAAGGAAGCCATTCGCGTCCAGGAATGGATTGAAGAGGCGGTTCAAGGCGGGGCAGTCGCGCATACGGGGAACAAACGGGAGGGCGCTCACGTATGGCCGACGGTTCTGAGCAACGTGAGTCCGGAAATGAAGGTAGTGAACAGCGAAGTATTCGGTCCGGTCGTCAGCGTCACTCCATACAGTACCCTGGATGAAGCGATCGATCATGTCAACCGTTCCGATTACGGCCTGCAAGCAGGCATTCTGACCAATGACCTGCAGGCTGCCATGCAAGCGAGCCGCCGCATTCGCACCGGAGGCGTCATCGTCGGCGGAACCAGCGCGTTCCGTATCGGATGTATGCCATATGGCGGAGTCAAGAACAGCGGAATCGGTCGGGAAGGGCCGCGTTATGCAATAGAGGAAATGACGGATCTGAAGACGGTCGTTCTCTTATGATGAAGTTCGTGCTCGCGCCGGATTCGTTCAAGGGCTCATTGTCTGCAACCAGGCTTATCAGCCATATGAAGCAGGCAATTCTCCGGGTCATTCCGGAGGCCGACATCGTGGAAATTCCCATTGCCGATGGCGGGGAAGGCTTGCTCGACAGCCTGATGGCTTCGCTCGGCGGTACCCAATATGAACGAATCGTCACAGGGCCCTTAGGGGACCCTGTGTTGGCGCGTTATGTCATTCTTGACGACAGGGTGACGGGCATTATCGAGATGGCTCAAAGCTCCGGCCTGCCGCTCATCCCCGCGGACAAACGGGATCCGCTGGCAGCCACAAGCTTCGGTACAGGCGAGCTCATCGTCGATGCGATGGACCGCGGCTGCCGGAAACTGGTTATTGGCTTGGGCGGCAGCGCGACCAATGATGGCGGCGCCGGGATGTTAAAAGCATTAAATATGAAATTACTGGACTCGCAAGGAAATGAGCTGACCGGTAGCGGCGAGTCCTTGCTAAAGCTTGCGGCTATAGACGCTACAATGATGGATCCCCGCATACTAAAGATGGATATTACTGTCCTGTGCGATGTGAACAATCCGTTATGCGGTCCGGACGGCGCCTCTGCCGTATTCGGGCCGCAAAAAGGCGCAGGTCCCGAAGAAGTCCGCTTGCTGGAGCGGGGACTGAACCGGTTGGCCGATGTTGCGCTCAAGCAATTCGGAGTTTCTTTGCGGGAAATTGAAGGAGGCGGGGCAGCCGGAGGCATGGCGGCAACGCTTGCCGCCATACTGGGCGGCAAGCTCCGCCCGGGCATTGAATGGATAATGGAAGCCTCTTCACTGGAAGAACATCTTAAGGATGCGGATATTCTTCTTACGGGAGAAGGCAGGCTGGATTCCCAGACTTTTGCTGGTAAAGCCGTTTCGGGTCTTGGGCGGCTGTCACGCTCTTACGGTGTTCCGGTTATAGCCCTGTGCGGGAGCATGAACATTGCTCCATCGGATCTGGATGACTTGGGTGTGACGGCGGCGCTATCGATTGTAAACGGTCCCTGTACCTTGGAAGAGGCGATTGCCCAGACGCCGCAGCTGCTGGAAAGGCAGGTAGAGAACCTCTGCCGGATTCTGACGATTCGGAGTCGGGCATAGGGTGCCTAGCCGGCATGGGCATGTTCTGACACTATTAGTGATATTTTGAAATGGATGTTGCTTTAGAGCTAGCGTCCATTTTTTTGTTAGGGGGAGATTGGGGCTGTAGCGCAAATAGACATTGCATCTGTTGTGAGGAAATACCCAATACTGGCGTAACAACGCTCCGGGAAAGCGTAACGGAGCTATTTAATGACGGCAAATTAGTGCAATTTTTAATCTTGAAAATACAGCAAACAAAAATTCTGCTTTTTATTCTACCCTCCTTTGTGTTATCCTTATATGTCATGATCTAATAGTTATGGCGAATAATAGATACAGGTACACTTAAGGAGATAACATGACATTTAATGAATTAAATCTTATACCCCCGATATTGAAGGCTTTGGCCAAAGAAAATTATACAGCGCCGACTCCGATTCAGGAGCAGTCGATTCCGGCGGTGCTCGCCGGCAAGGATCTGCTGGGCTGCGCACAGACCGGAACAGGCAAGACGGCTGCTTTTTCATTGCCCATTATTCAATTATTAAGCGCCAGCGGACAGCAGGGCAGAACCTCCGGGACGCGTAAGATACGTTCCCTGATCTTAACGCCGACGAGGGAGCTTGCGCTGCAGATCGCAGAGAACATCGGAGCCTACAGCCAGTTCACCACCCTGCGCTGCTCGGCGATTGTGGGCGGCGTGTCGCAGAAAGCACAGGAGCGTGCGCTTTATTTTGGCGCGGACATCATTATCGCCACGCCTGGCAGGCTGATCGATCTGATGAACCAGCAGCGCATTAATCTGCAGCATGTGGAAATTCTGGTGCTGGACGAAGCCGACCGCATGCTGGATATGGGTTTTATCCACGATGTGAAGCGGATTATTGCCAAGATGCCAGCCAAGAAACAGACGCTCTTCTTCTCGGCTACCATGCCGCCGGAAATTGCCAAGTTGGTCAAAACCCTGCTCGTAAATCCCGTGAAGGTCGAGATTACACCGGAATCGACAACCGTGGAACGAATCGAGCAGTCCGTTTATTTTCTCGACAAAGCCAACAAACAGAATCAGCTGAATCTGCTGCTGCAGGATAAATCCATCGCATCGGCTCTGGTGTTCACCCGCACCAAGCATGGCGCCGACCGCGTGGTCCGGGAGCTGACCAAAGCGAAGATCTCCGCCCAGGCGATACATGGCAACAAATCGCAGAATTCCCGGCAGGCTGCGCTCGCCAATTTCAAGAGCGGCGCCACACGGGTGCTGGTCGCGACGGATATAGCGGCACGGGGAATTGATATCGACGAGCTATCCCATGTGATCAATTTCAATCTGCCGAATATCCCGGAAACCTACGTTCACCGGATCGGCCGTACAGGCCGTGCAGGTCTGAGCGGAATTGCCATCTCCTTCTGTGAAACGGATGAGATTCCGTACCTGAAGGATATTGAGAAGCTGATCGGCAAGTCGATCCCTGAAGTGAAAGACCATCCTTATCCGATGCAAGGCGTCACGTCGCCGCCCGTTAAGGCGCAGCAAGGTTCCTCCAGGGCGGCGGCAACGGCCCTCCGACCAGCAAGGCCATCCGCCAAGCCTAGAGCTAACCCGGCTCCCAAGCCCCGGTCCGAATGGTTCTCCAAACGGAACAAAGCAGGCCGTTAACTCCAACGTCAAAAAACCATTTCCGCCCGAATAGGCGGAAATGGTTTTTTTTCTGATCATTGGAAGAGCCTCTCACCGGATTTCGCCTTCCGCATGAACCCTCCGTAAAATCTCATCGACCGTCTCGTCCGGTGTATGACCGGAGGAATCGATCCATAAGCCAATCCTCGGGGTGTCGGCTTGCAGGACCTGCTGAAGCGCGGAGACTGTAATCCCGCCATAGCCGGTCTTATGGCGGGCCGCATCACGGGCGGCGACAGCCTCGGCATTTGGATCCAGCACAACGAGATAAAGGGGCCGATGGTTCAAATACAGGAGCATATCGTTCAGGACAGGCCCGATAATAACATCCTGGAGGACAACATTAAATCCGGCCTCATAATATTCTTCCGCTACTGTGGCTGCAAGTCTGTACCGCAGCTGCAGCTGCCCCAGTGCCTCGGGAGACGGCTCGGAGGACATATCTTCCCTGCCGCTAACGATCATCCGGCGGAACAGATCGCCCCGCACATGAACGCTTTTGTCCAGGCGCTCTGCGAGAAGCTGGGCAATGGTGGATTTTCCTGCCGCCATGACGCCGGTTATGATGTATATCGCTTTTTTCTCAGCCATCAAGTGAACACCTCCTAGAATAAGATTACCATATTCAGACGCCTCCGGTAACAGCGGGATCTGCGTTTTGTCACATTCTTTTTCTGAATTGATATATCGTAGTAAGCACCTTTGTTTGGAGGAAATTAGCCCTGGGTATAATCTCTTATAATAGAACTTTTGAATGAGGGAGCCGAGCCGTTTATGGAAAGAAATCATACGATGATGCAGTTTTTCGAGTGGCATGTCGAGTCTGACGGCAAGCATTGGGACCGGCTCAAGGAACTTGCTCCGAAGCTGAAGCAGAGGGGAATCGATTCTGTCTGGATCCCTCCTGTAACTAAAGGAACATCGGTGAATGATACGGGTTATGCAGTCTATGATTTGTATGACCTGGGCGAATTTGACCAGAAGGGAACGGTCCGAACCAAATATGGCACGAAGCAGGAGCTGCTGGAGGCAATTGCGGTTTGCAAAGAAAACGGCATCGCCGTCTATCTGGATCTGGTCATGAACCATAAAGCAGGTGCAGACGAAAAGGAGGTCTTCCAGGTAATCGAGGTTGATCCCCAGGACCGGACGAAGGAGATCTCCAAACCCTTTGACATTGAAGGGTGGACGAAATTCACTTTTCCAGGCCGCGGGGAGAAGTATTCATCTTTCAAATGGAATTTCGAGCATTTTAACGGAACGGACTTTGACGCCAAATCGAACCGGTCCGGCATCTTCCGAATTACCGGAGAGAACAAGGTTTGGAATAACAATGTCGACGATGCATTTGGAAATTATGATTATTTGATGTTCGCCAATATTGACTATAATCATCAGGCGGTCAAGGATGAGATGATTTCCTGGGGCAAATGGCTCGCCAATGAGCTGAAATGCAGTGGCTACCGGCTGGATGCGATTAAGCATATTGATCATCATTTTGTGAGGGAATTCGTCGAGCAGGTCAAGAAGGAGCACGGGGAGTCTTTTTTTGTGGTTGGTGAGTTCTGGAACTCCGACAAGGGAGCCTGTCAGGAGTTTCTGGGAGAGGTGAACCACGTGCTCTCCTTGTTTGATGTCTGTCTGCATTATAAGCTGTACGAAGCTTCGCAGACCAAAGGCGGATTTGATTTGACCAAAATATTCGAGAACACTCTGGTAGCCACGAATCCCCGGAATGCGGTAACTTTCGTGGATAATCATGATTCCCAGCCTAACGAGGCGCTGGAATCGTGGGTGGGGGACTGGTTTAAACAAATTGCTTATTCCCTTGTCTTGCTGCGGCAGGACGGTTACCCCTGCGTGTTTTACGGTGATTATTTCAAGATCGGCGGCGATGAAACGATTGAAGGGAAGAAGGAAGCAATCGACCCTCTCTTGTATGCCCGCTATCATAAAGCGTACGGAGAGCAGAAGGATTACTTCGACGATCCTCATGTAATCGGTTGGGTGAGGCTCGGCGTAGATGAGTTCAAAGGCTCGGGCTGTGCCGTCGTAATTTCCAATACCGCGAAAGCATCCAAGCGCATGTTTGTCGGCGAACGCCGGACCGGCGAAGTATGGGTAGATTTGACCAACACGAGGGAAGACCATATAACCATCGGCGAGGATGGTTATGCGCAATTTCCGGTCAATGGGGAAAGTGTATCGGTATGGGGCCTGCCTGAGCTGCCGGTTGAACCAAAATAAACCAAACAGCAATTTCCCGCAGCGCTTCTGGACAAAAGGTTCAGGAGCCCTCTTCATTAATGAAGCTGTTCATAAATCTATCATAAAAAGCAAAAGCAGCGGATTTCTTCACCTGGAAGAAGTCCGCTGCTTGTTTGTGAAAAACGGGGCATTTGCCGGCTTTATTGGTGCTCCGTCTCGCCCTCTCTACAGCATATAGGGGAAGCTTCCTTGCAAGCTTCGACCGTATCTATGTCGTCCGGAAGCTCCACCCATTGGGTTGCCCATTCTCCTATTTCTTTAAAAAGCGGAGCCAGGGCGTAACCTTTGTCCGTTAATGAATATTCGATTCTTACAGGAGTTTCGGGATAAACATCCCGCCGAATGATGCCTTCCGCTTCAAGCTCCTTCAACCGGTCAGAGAGGACCTTGCCGCTCAAATTCGTTACCGCGTTCTCAAGGCCGACAAATCGGTGGGGACCGGAAAGCAGCTTGTAGACGATTAAAGCCATCCATCGTTTGCTTAACAGCTCAATAGCCTTTTCGAACCGTTGGCAAGAATTATGCTGATCCATCTTCATCACCTCATTATCTATCATTATACTCCCGAAGCCGAAATTAGACAAACTAACTATTTTAGATTTAAAAACTTGACGAAATATAGTTATATAAATATACTTAATAACATAAAGTAAGTGAAAATGACAAATTCAAATGAGTCTATTGGAGGGCTGCTGCAATGATACCGTCCTTATTTATTAACCACGGGTCGCCGCTCATGGCTTTGCAGGAATCGGATTATACCCGTTTTCTCCAGGATACGGGCAAAAGATTCGCCCCCAAGGCGATCGTCTTGTTTAGCGCGCATTGGGAAGAGCGGGTAACGACCATCTCGTTCGCGGAAGGTCCGCTGACGACCATCTATGATTTCGGCGGATTTCCCGATGAGTTGTACCGCCTGACTTACCCGGCGCACGGAGACCCCGTACTGGCCGGGAGGATCGAGCAGCTATACCGCGAGCGCGGTCTGGAGACCAGAAGGGACAATAAGCGCGGACTTGATCACGGCGCATGGATCATGCTGCGTTATATGTACCCTGCGGCCAATATCCCGGTAGTGACGATTTCCGTCAATCCTTTTCAGACGGCAGCTGAACAGTACCATATCGGTGAAGCGTTGGCGGGACTGGGGGAAGAGGATATTCTCATTATTGGCAGCGGTACGACGGTCCATAATTTTCATTATCTTAAATTCGGCCAAACGCATCCCGAGCCTTGGGCGGAGCAGTTTGACGACTGGCTGATCGATACAATCCGGCAGCGCGATCTGGCATCGCTGTTCCAGTATACGGAGCTTGCGCCTTACGCTTCGAGGGCAGTTCCAAGAGCCGAGCATTTTGTACCTTTGCTCCAGGCCATGGGAAGCTCCAGCAGCATGGAAGAGCCTTTATTGCTGTACCGCGGCTATGAATTTGGCACCTTCAGTTATACATGCTTTGAATTTTGATCATCTGGTCAATCGACGCTCGGGCCTTGCCAGTCTGGATGTCGAAGTGAGGAAAGGCGATCATAGTGGAAGTGACATAGGACTCCATCCTCCCGGATGGGTCTTTTTTGGCAGATCAGGATGGATTGCCCGCCCCTCGAATTGGCAATGAAGTACGCAATTAAGGGAGAAATTCTGGAGGAACTATCGCGAGATGATAGCGGGAAGCGAAGGGCAAAATGCTCACTTAAAGTCCAAGACAAGACGTTGATTGTCGAACTTACCGAGAAGGATAAGAAGGAGTGCTACTCGAAATCCAAGCAATTTGTCTTTAGCGTTGAATTAAAGCAGGGGCAGCGTGTCCGCAGCCAGTCACCTTGTCGGATGTGGCCAGTGGCATTGTCGTAACAACTCGGGTATGGTCACTCGTACTGCCACTGACCAACAGTATCCAGCCGAGATGAGTGTCGGAATTACATCTCGTTCATTGCTCGGTGGACATGCCCTTCACCAAAAATCCTGTTTTCACGAACGAATGCATCTAATAGAGATTGGCTGCACAGGGTATTAATTTTTCTAGGTACACCATGACCAAATTGGTGAATCGCAACCAACGCTTCCTCTGAGAATATCTCCTGCACAGACCCAGATACCCTGACTTGATGCTGGATGTAAGCCCTCGTCTCTTCTTCTGAGAACCCTTGGAACTGGTATCTGGTTTGGATCCGCTGATCAATGGCGTCCAAATACCTCGCCTTAAGTTGGTTGCGCAAGCTAGGCTGACCGATCAGGATTAAGGCCAGCGGTGACATGGAATCCTCTTTGAAATTCAGTAAAAACCGAATCTCCTGCATCATTGTTTCCGAAAGGCGATGTGCCTCATCTAGTACGATGACCGTTGTTTACTTGTCTTGTTCATACAGGTCTAGCAAGCACGTCTGGTATTGTCTTTTAAGCACGGTCCGACGCGATGCCCCATTCATGCCTAACCTCTCGAGCACTTCTCGGTAGAACAGCTTGGGAGTAAGCGCTGAATCACAAATGTATTCGTAATGCGTAAGTGAAGATTCAAGCTGTTTGGCAAATGCGCGCACCATGGTCGTCTTCCCCATCCCGGCTTCTCCGGTTAACATACAAGCTTGGCGCTCCTGTACGGCATATTCTATATAAGTTGAATTAAAGAATTTCCATGACATGGTCGGACTCCATCCGGATACAGAGTCGGTCAATGACGATCTGAGGCTGCAGCATCACCGCATTCATGAAAGAAGAGACGTTATTGCGAATCTCGATTACCGCGTGGTAGAAGACATTGTTCACTACATCGGACAATATTCAGCTGTGGACTATACGACGGTAGAAAGACGAAGGGAAACCGCTTGTTCTCATCCAGAAACGGTTTCAGCAACTTGGCATGATGAATGCGGGCGTTGTCGAGCACCATCGTAAACGAGGGATATCCAAGGCAGAAGCCGTTATTTCCTCACAATACCTGTTGATTGAGTGATTCTGCGCGGGTTATTAAGTCGAGAAATCGCCTAATTTTGAAAAATAAGTATTAGACTGCCCCCATGATTAACAAAGCGTTAAGGCGGAGCGTCTTTTTTCTGGAGATCATTTAATCATTTTTTCTGTAAAATCCTTTAACAAGCAATTACATTGTCTTATAAAATCGAGTACCTTCTGAAGTTCCTTATCATTATAGCTCGATAACATTTGATTCAGTTGTTGACCGAATGAATGGAAGAGAGGCAAAATATCCTTTTCCGCCTTTTCCCGATCGACGGAAATCAATACCGACCTTTTGTCTGTCGGATCTTTGACTCTGAAAACATATCCCACTTTCTCCAGCCTGTCTAATACACCCGTGATCGCCCCCGTTGTTAACCCGGTTAAATTGGAAAGACGACCGGCAGTAATGGGTTGATTGTTCAATATGACATCTAAACATTTGTGATCCGTCGCATTTAATCCCAGTTTTGTACCGATCGCTTGGTGAAACATGATCGTCACCGTACTGTTATTTCGTAATTCTTCCGCAAGGGTGTCTATGATTTGATTTCTTGACATACAGGTCATCCTCCGTTAATATTATCTTATCTCATGAGATAAATTAATTACAAATCTTATTATACCAATTAATCGATTGACAATCAAACGTAAAGGGGATGGCTGTAATATGTCCGAAATTTCAGTGGCCATAGCCGGTGCCGGGTTAAGTGGCTTGTGCCTGGCACATTCGTTGCTTCGCGCCGGGTTCGATGTGCAAATTTATGAACGCGATCCTGAGCCACATATCCGTCGCCAAGGATATCGAATCAGTGTTGACGAGCACGGTATCGCAGCTCTTCAGCGATGCCTGCCGCCTCATTTATTTAAGCTGTTTCTTGCCACTGCTTCCCCTACGGACAAAGCGAGTTACTTTCGCGTAACTAACCAAGAGCTTGGCGAGGTATTCAGACTCACTTTTAAAGGCGATCCGAGCGGTGCTGACTTGCGAACGCCACGTCAGGTGGATCGCCAAACACTCCGCGCCATTATGCTCGAGGGGCTTCAAGATAGGGTGCATTACGGCAAGGAGGTGCTGCGTGCTGAGACAACATCAGATGGAGCAACACTTCACTTCTCGGATGGAAGTTGTATCCGTGCTTCACTCGTAGTTGGTGCGGATGGTGTTAACTCGGTCCTTCGCAAGCAGCTTTTACCCGACTGTGAGCCGGATGATACCAGCAGCTGGGGGATTTATGGCCGATCGCTCCTTTTTCATAAAGGCCGATCGCTCGTTCCTCGTCCTCTGGAAACCAGCGGAGTATTCGCAATAGGTCCATCCGGCCGTGGATTCTTCTTTACCGCAATGCGCTTCGGTGAGGCACCGCAAACGGCCTTTGCACGTCTTGGAGTGAACCAAGCACCGCCAATAAATGATGATTATGTGATGTGGGGAATTCTGCTGCCGAAAGAGCAGTTTCCGGAACATCAAGAGAAACTTGGCGCCGAGGCGCTGCAACGCCTTGCACAAGAGGCCGTACGCGACTTTCATCCGGTTGTCCAACGTTTTGTAGAGCGGGCTGATGTCGACTATACCATGCCGGTAAGATTTAGAGTGGCCAAAAAACCGGATATGTGGCCAGTCTCCCGAGTTGTTTTTATGGGAGATGCGGTCCATGTCATGCCCCCTACCGGAGCGCATGGAGGTAACACAGCATTGCGTGATGCGGCACTTCTCGCAGATAAGCTGGAAGCCATAGCGATACAAGGCGAAACGCTTGAGTGGGCGATCCTTTCCTATCAAGAGGGTATGAGCAAGTATGCTTTTCGTGAGGTTGAAGCATCAAAAACGATGATGAAACGATTCTCAATCAAGAATCCGCTAATGAGTTGGGTCATGTTACGCGCGATACCATGGATGCGTTCATTTACAAATAAATCGCTAACAATCGAATGACTTATACTAGATGCGCAAAGTCGGTCTCCATCTGGAAGCACCCGAAGCGAGAGCCGCAGTTGCTCGAACCGGCTGCACGCCGCGCCAGTCTACAACTTTATTTCCCTAGTCTAATACTTTATTTTCTTTCAACACCGACAGCCAGATCGACTACGCTATTATGGTCCATTTCGCTGTCGGTTCTTTTTTTTCTTTGGCTCCGCCAAAGGGAATGGCTGGAAAACCTACACAATAGCGTCATGCAGACAGACTGCAAACAGTATGCCCCTCTGTAGGATGCCGGTTCATCCTGAGCATCCGTTCTTCTTCAACGAGTTCCTCCTCTTCCTTAAGGCGCAAGGCAACAACGGCAGCGATAGGAACGAATCGTTGTTACGTTATTCACCTGATCCTTGACAGGAGCAATCTGATTCAATTATAGTATTGATGAAATTATTTACACGAGTAAATCTACTCGTGTAAATAAGAAGTGAAACAACTAGGGGGCTTGTAGAATGGCATTTATTAAATCGTCTATACAGGGATTATCCAAACAGTTTAATGAAGAAGGTTACCTGCTGCTTAAGGATGTATTAAGCGCGGACAAGGTAGCAAGGTTAAATGCCGGTATCGACGAAATATTGGCTGAAGAGTCAGAATCGCTATCTTACAATATCTATAATAGTGTAGAGCGTCATGAAGAAATTGCCTCATTAATTGATCATCCCTCGGTTTTGCCGTTAATCGCTCAATTACTTGGCTATAACATTCAACTGCATATTTCTCATCTGACTGTAAGGAAGCCGAATCCGGACAATGTTCGGACAGCGACGAATAGCTTCATTAATTGGCATCAGGATGGACCGCATCCACAATTTCCGGCAATCAATGGCCTTACGCCGATGTACTATATAAAGGTCTGTTATATTCTCAGTGATATGTCAGAGCCTAATCGTGGCAATACGAAGATTATTCCTCGTTCACATAATCATGTGTACCAGCCTGACTCAGATAATGTTAGGGAAGAGCTGCCGGACGAAATTCAGATTTGCGCTGAGCCGGGAGATGTATTTATTTTCCCACAAAATTTATGGCATGCGGGTGCGCCGAATCATTCCGATCAGACTCGCCGTCAGCTGTTTCTCGGGTACAGTCCGATTTGGATGCGTCCCATCGACTACACGATTCCATCGGAAGGGCTGCTGAACAATTCTAACCCTGTCCGTAAGCAGCTGCTCGGCATCATTAGCGAAAATCCGTTTAATTATTATGTGCCTGACGACTCTATGGTGCCATTGAAGCAAATGTTGCAGAGCAATGGCGAAAACTCTAAGAGTATCGTATAGATCTTAGAACAACGTCTAGTGACGTCTGGAACGGGGGAAGTAAAGGACAATGGCAACAAGGCAAGAAGTAGCGGATCGAGCTGGTGTTTCTGTAGCTGTCGTCTCGTATGTGATCAATAACCGCAAAGTTGTGAAGGAAGAAACTCGGCGTAAGGTGCTCGATGCCATTCAAGAGCTCGGCTATCGACCGAATCAGATGGCACGCAGTTTGAAGACTAAGAAATCGCAGCAGATTGCTGTATTGGTGCATTACATTGGGAATCCATTCGATGCAGGATTGCTGCTCTCTATCGAAGCGACTGCCAAGCTTCATGGATATTTCGTATTCATACAAACCTATGAGCTTAATCAAGAGGAGGAGCTTCGGAATCTATGGATGGGCCGGGTCGACGGAATTCTGCTGTTGGGTCAATCCTTCAGCCAGGAGACTCTTGAATATTTCAATTCACTTGAAATACCTATCGTATCCGCTACGCAGCCTGTACCTCAGGGTGGAAGCGAGAGGTTAAGCATTCCTTATGTAGATATTGAATGGTTGCCCGCGATGCGGAACCTGGTTTCCCACCTGAGACAACAGGGGCATCACCGTATTGCCTTTATGACTGCGGGGGGGCAGAGCCTCCATTATGAGATTCGATATCAAGCTTTTCTAGAAGCGATGCGGTTGGAAGGCCCGGATGTATCTGTCTCAGGAGTGCTGGACGGCTCGGGCAGGTTCGAACAAGCAAAAGCCGTTCTTGATGGTGTTCTTGGAGAAGAGAACGGGATGACTACAGCTTTCACGGCTATTGTGTGTGCGAATGATCTAATGGCTGCGGGCTGTATAGCTGCTTGCCGTGAATGGGGTCTTAAGGTGCCGCAGCATATCGCAATCGCTGGCTGTGAGGATATCTTGATGTCATCGCAGCTATCGCCGCCGTTGACGGTTATCCACTTTCCGCGCCAGGCTGCTGGAGAAGCAGCGATGAATATGCTGCTTGAGCGGATGAACGGCCAGAAGAAGGATTCCATTCGTCTTAACAGCTATATGATCGTTAGGGAATCAACTTGTTTGGATGCATTCGGAGGGAGATCAGGATGAAATCCAGCCTGTCGAATAAAGTCATGTTGATCTATGGGGCTGTTTTCTTAGTTATTTTTACTCTGACTTTCGGTTTATCCTACACCGGAACAGTGGGTAAGCTAGAGAGTGATCTTAATGATACAAACCTTGCTTTATTGAAGCAAGTTGATCAGAAGATTGAGGTGGCCTTCCGGCAGACGGAGAAGGATCTGCTGACACTTATGGACGAACTTGAATTCGTATATTTTATGCTCGACAGTTATTTAGATGACGCTCAACGATACAGTAATTTCTATGGATTAAGTACGAAGCTAAAAAATTTTATTAATACGAATCCTCAATTCTCATCTATCTATGTCTATTCAGCTGTAAGTGGTCACATCTTGACGGATAAAGCGTATGTTAAGGATTCCCCTGACGTTGATAATTGGTTGGATGACTACTTGGAAATGCCAGTCTATTTAAAATGGTTAACTACCCATCAGCTTTGGGAGGGTAACGGAAACAAGGATGTCATTACGTTAGTACGGTCTTATCCGACGATCAGCAGTCCCGGCTATCGTAAGGGAATGGTAGCTGTTAACATCAATGAAAAGGTTATATACGATATGGTCAAAGCTGTCTATGAGGACAGTAACGTTGGCTATATGTTTATCATCGATAGTGATGGAAATGTAGTCACTCACGATGACAAGACGCAAATCTATCGCAATTTAAAGGAGCTCCCTCATATTAAGAGTGTTCTCTCCAAGAGAGGAAGTGGGTTCTTCACGGGGAAGCTTAATGGTGTTAGTCAATCGATCTTTTACCGCGATTCGGATTATACGGGTTGGAAATTGATTAGTATTCTGCCAGAGTCACAAATGTATAAGCCAATCAAGGTTACACGTAATCTATTGATTGCATTCGCAGCGGGAATGGTTCTGCTGGCATTGATCGTACTATTCTATGTGAACCGCTGGACCTTCAAGCCGCTGGATCGATTGGTGGGTAAAATGTCGGGTACATATAAGCTCAATCAGACGCAAGAGCGAACAGATGCGGGGCTTACTTATCTAGAGAAGGTATTCGACCAGCTTGTGCTTGATCGAGAGCATCTTCAGCAGCATGTGCGGGACTCGAGGCCGGTACTGAAGTGGAGAATCATGATGGATATGCTTGTCGGCTATCGCACTGATTATCAGGCTGTGCTTCATCATCTGGAATCTGTGGGTGTTCACTTATACCCAGATCGATTCCTTGTCTGTACGGCAGAGATCAGTAAAGAAGGAGTAGATTTAAGAGCTAAAGATGAGACATTGTACACGTATGCGTTCTGTAATGTGGCAGAAGAGCTAATCAATCTAGAGAACGCGGGGGCTGCAATCGACTTAGGCGAAGGTCGGGCGGCTGTGATCTTTAGCTTCGCAGAAGGGGATGCGGAGCTGAATCACCTGCGTGCGCTGGCGATTCTGGAGCTGATCCTCGATGTGATGAAGAAGCAATTCGATCTCATTGTGACTGTTGGAGTAGGTCGTGGCTGCAGCGAGATGAAGGATATTCCCCAATCGTATGATGAATCGCAGAAGGCGCTCCATTATAAGATGGTATTCGGTCAACATTCAGTTATTTCCATTGAGGACCTACAGCCACTCGATAGTCAGGAATATTACCGACTCATTCGTACAGCTGATCGAATTACCGATGCGTTGAAGCAGACCGATATAGTTAAATTGAAGGAATATATAAATGAAACGTTCCGCGAAGCCTTAGACAGTAATCTGCCACCTGAGTTAATCCGCCAACTGTCCTTCGATCTCATTATGAAATCAGTACAAGCGGTTGGTTCTATAGGGATTGACCTGAAGGAATCGATGAGTCAGCTGGATAGTCAATATGAGCTGATCAGTCGTAGTGAGAGCTTAAAGGTGATGGAGACAATCGTATTCTCCTTCCTCGAGGAGATGGCTGCCAAGATCAACGATAGACGAGTTCAGAGGGGAAGTAATGATACGATTGAACGTATGCTCATGTATATCGGAGAGCATTTTCAAGAGAATGATCTTTCCTTAGATCGGCTCGCTCAGGAATTCCATTTGAGCCCTACTTATATCAGCAAGCAGTTTAAGGAATATACGGAAAGCAATTTTATAGATTATTTAATTAGCATCCGAATTAGCGCTGCTCAGAAGCTGATCACGGGTAAGAATCGGAAAGTGAATGAGATTGCGGGAGCGGTTGGATATGTGAATACACGCAGCTTTCTACGGACATTTAAGAAATACACGGGGATGACTCCGCTCGAGTATCGGAAGTGGGCGGACAAGTCACAAGCTGACAACGCAGATTAACTATACAAGATAACGTCATTCGTTCAGGAGACATATACAGGAATCCTCTTAACTATGGAGGATATTCATGTGTATGTCTCTTTTTATTGTCTATAGACGTACAGCTCAAAACCCGCGCCACTCTAAGGATGTTCAAATGTAATCATAAGAAAGTGCACTCCGCACAAGAATTGTGACCGTACATTTTGCAAGAATAGTCATGGTGTTCAGAACGTGTCTATATTCATTTATTTCGCCTTCGCGGTACGATACGAATTGCCCGCAGACTTGGGCTTTCATCAACGAAAGGGTGAATCAAATGAAGGATAGAAGATCTGGATTCGATACGGCGCTTGCCCATTCCAATTCGATAAGAACAAAGACGCGGAGCTCATCTTTCCGAAGTCGATTAAAGCGGGATCGATATTTATATTTGATGCTGCTGCCTGTGATCGTATTTTATCTATTGTTCAAATACGCTCCAATGGCAGGTGAGATCATTGCATTCAAGGAATATCGCTTGGGGGACGGAATACTCGGGAGTAAATGGGTAGGTTTCAAGCACTTCCAAAGTCTGTTCTTAAGTCTCGATTTCTGGCGTGTTATTCGAAATACGTTAGTACTGAACTTATATAGTCTTGTCTTCGGCTTCCCAGTACCGATTATATTGGCACTCTTACTTAATGAGGTTCGCAAGGAATGGTATAAGCGAACTATACAGAACCTGCTGTATTTGCCCCATTTCATCTCTTGGGTTGTGTTGGGTGGTATCTTCATCGCGATCCTGTCACCTAGTACGGGAGTTGTTAATGCCATACTCGAGGTATTCGGCATTGAGCCTATTTACTTTATGGCGAGTTCAGCGTGGTGGCCTGTTGCCTATACAATGTCGGGCATTTGGCGGGAAGCAGGCTGGGGTACGATACTTTATTTAGCCGCTATGGCTTCGATAGATCCTCAGTTGTACGAAGCGGCCAAGATCGATGGTGCGAATAAGCTGCGGCAAATCTGGCATATTACGCTACCCGGTATCCGCAGCACTGTTGCCATCCTGCTCGTTCTGCGCATGGGCAATATCATGGATGTTGGACTTGAGCAAACCTTGATTCTCCAGAATCAGTCCGTACTAGATGTAGCTGATGTTATCAGTACCTACGTGTATAGGGTAGGTTTGCAAAATATGAATTACAGCTATACAACAGCCTTGGGATTGTTTCAATCAGCGGTTGGCTTGATCCTAGTCATCGGTGTGAATAGGTTAACCCGAGCATTCGGAGAAAGGGGGCTATGGTAAACGATGAATACTCCAATAGGCGGTATTTCTGTATGGTCTCGTATAGGGACAACTGCTAATTATATTATTCTTGGTTTCCTTTCATTCTTAGCGTTATATCCGCTTTGGTATGTAATCGTGTCTTCCTTCAGCAGCAGTAGAGCGATTACATCAGGCGAGGTGTCGTTATGGCCTGTTGAATTCAATGTTGAAGGATATTTACGGCTATTCGATGACGGTCAGCTTTTTGTCGCCATGTGGAACACGATTATCGTTACCCTTGTAGGAACGCTGATGAATATGACATTGACAACATTAGCTGCATATCCACTATCCAGAAGAAGACTTATAGGACGTAATATGCTGCTTATGTTCATCATTTTCACGATGCTGTTCGTCGCAGGAGTTATCCCGAACTTCATTCTCGTTAAACAATTGGGGCTTATGGATACTTATTGGTCATTGTGGCTGCCCGCATTGATCAGTACCTACAATATGTTCGTTATGAAAACATTCATGGAAGGCTTACCTGAGGAAATTGAGGAATCGGCAGCAATTGATGGAGCTGGGGATTGGAGAATACTCGGTCAAATCATTCTGCCTCTCTGCAAACCGATTATGGCCGCGCTTTCCTTGTTCTATGCAGTGGGCTGGTGGAATTCCTATTTCAGTGTGCTGTTATACATTACGAAGAGTTCCAAGCAGACCTTGACGCTCAAGCTCTATCAAATGATTCAACAGGTGAATCAAAGCTTACTGAATGCTTCTGGGAGTGAAGGTGTTGATCAAGTGATGCTGACACCAGAAGGGATCAAGGCTGCGGCTATCGTGATTACGGTTACCCCCATATTGATCTTATACCCATTTTTACAGAAGCATTTTGTTAAAGGGGTCTTAATCGGATCCGTAAAAGGATGATATCATGGGACAATATGTCCTTGATATAGATATAAACCATTCGATAAGGGGATGAAGAAATTGAGAATTTCGAAAGTAGTGTGGAAACCGGTTCTGGCAATAAGCTTATCACTTATGATGCTGGTATTAGCAGCTTGTAGTTCAAATGGAGCTTCAGAAAATCCCGCTGCTTCACCTGAAGCTGGTGGATCAAGCACACCGACTTCATCAGCTTCAGCTAGCGCATCTGAAGGACCGAAGAAAGAAATTAGCGTTTCAGCTTTTGACCGGGGTCAAGTGGCGACAGAGGAAGGAAACTATGAGGATAACCGCTGGACGAAGTGGATCAATGAGAACTCTCCTGTTAAAGTCAAATGGATTCCAGTTGATCGAGGCCAAGCTCAGCAGAAGCTAAGCACATTGATTGCTTCCGGAAGTGCTCCTGATCTCATCTGGGAATACGATCGTAACTATATCGCTCAATTGGCTAATCAGGGTGCCATTCAGCCGATCGATGAATATATCGAGAAGTACAGCACAACCTTCAAGAAGTATTTAGAAGAGAACCCTGACTTGAAATCTGCAATGACGATCAACGGTAAGATCTATGCAGTTACAAGTAAGAGGGCGATTGATTCGATTGCAGGTCAAGGAATATGGATTCGGCAGGATTGGCTGGATAAGCTGCAGCTGAAGGCACCTACAACAATTGAAGAGTTGATCGAGGTAGCTAAGAAATTCAAGGAAGAGGATCCAGACGGTAACGGTCAAGCTGATACAGTACCGATTGTATTTAACGGTAACGCAGTTGGAGTCATGCGGGCTTTATTCTTCACGAATGAGAATCAATGGTACCTAGAAGAGGGTCAAATGAAGTATGGCAGAACCTTAGATCGCTACACTGACTCACTAGCCTTTCAGAAATCTTTATTCGACCAGGGCTTGATCGATAAAGAGTATATTACCGACAGCAACTTCGAGCATGCACGTCAGCTATGGACAACGGGTAAGGCAGGCATGTATTTCGCTAACTGGAGAATGGATAACGAGAATACAGATCTTAAGAAGAATGTACCTGATGCTAAGTTAGCTCCACTTGAGCCAGTAGAGAGCAAATATGGCAAGAATGGTCTGTATCAGGAATTGCCAGCCAATATTCTGGTCGCGTTCAACAGTGAGATGAAAGAGGATGAAATCGAATCTGCTTTCAAATTCATTGACTGGATGTTAGAGGATGGCTGGTTGCCTCTGAAGCATGGTGAAGAGAATGTTCATTACAAGCTGGTCAACGGAGAAATTCCTCAAAGGCTCGATTCCGATAAGTTTCGGACGGAAGTGGCCTATGCTGGGGAGTACGCAATTATGAGTCAATGGAATGTGAAATCCGATTGGATGACAGTAATGGCAGCTCAAGATCCACTTTCCCAAGAAATCGCGGAATCGAAGGCCATAGCTTTGGATGTTGCGCTTAAGAATGAATATCGCAGAGATATTGCATTCAGCCCAGATCTACCAGAAGTGAGTCAGCTGATTGCGACATTTGCTCCTATTGCGACACAGATTGAAGTGAAGGTAGTTACGGGTGGAAAAGCATTAACACCTGAAGCGGGTATGGAGCAAATACGCAAGGAATGGAAACGACTTGGCGGCGAGAATGTTGAGAAGCTAGCACAAGAATGGTATGAGAAAAATAAGGAATTCCTGAAATAAGGTGTTATAAGCTCTGTGATCATCAACGAGAGGACCCATTCTAAGGAATTAGCTTAATAGAATGGGTCCTCTTGCTAATAGACTTCATCCTAAAGGAGTTGTATTTACGTGATCAGCCTCAGGAAAACGCTTTCGCTGCTATTAGTTATTACCCTCATCGTTTCTTTATTCCTATTTCCAGCTTTACCAGGCAGCCCTGTAACCAAGGCTTATGCCCAAACGAGTATGCCTGAGCTGACTATAGGTGATTTTGAAAGCGCTGATGAGGCTTGGGATTTCTTAATTGGAAGCGGTGGAGCGTTAGGGAACGGTGAATTTAGCAGGGACCCTGCGACCTCTCAGTCGGGTAGCTCCTCGGGGAAGCTTCAGCTTAATTTCAGCAGCAGCTCGACGTATACGAATAGCTATGTTTCTTTAGAGAAATATTTGTTCAAGCGTATTCTACCTGTTGATGCTGTGGAGCTTAGCTTCTGGGTGAAAACGGCAGATATAGCTAAATTCGATCTCATTCTGGTCGACAATTCTAATCAGAATCATCAACAGACAATTGTGCTGGACCCAACTACGGAGTGGCAGAAGGTTACAGTAAGCTCGTTTACATCAGGGATCAATTATACGAAGTGGAGCGGGAGTAATGATGGGGTTTGGCACGGTCCACTCAAGAAAATGTACTATAAGCTAACCAAAGCTTCGATGAAAGCGGGAAAAACAGTTGGCTCCATCTGGTTTGATGACATTCGAGTTAAGGTCGAAGCTCCTGAGCTGGCGATTGCCCAGGTTCAAGTCGGTAACGTCTTTGCAGGGAGCCAAGCAGCAGCATTTGACGTCTTAACGAGTGGAGATTCTGTTCAGTGGAGTGCGACCAATGCATGGGGAGAGCCTGTGTTAACTGGAGTCTCATCTGTCTCAGGAGGGAAGCTGCGACTTCGTGTTCCGGTGCCTGAAGATGGTTATTATCGGCTGAAGGTGGATGCTTATCTGGCTGATCACTTGGTCAGAACGACGGAAACTACCTTTGCTATACTTCCTGAGTTTGATTTAACAGCAGTATCGGAGTCTCCGTTCGGTGTCCAGACCCATTATGGGATCAATTGGAACAAGGAGATGATTCCGCTTCTCAAATATGCTGGCGCGAAGAACGTACGTGAGTCCTTCTATTGGTCGGAAATAGAGGTCAACAAAGGTCAGTATTCATTTAATCCGAAATTCACTTTACCGATGCAATCTTTTAAGGAATTCGGTATCGATCCGTTGCTCAGCTTCGCATTCAGTAATAAATATTATGATGGAGGTCAGACGCCTTACACAGAGGAAGCTCATACCGCATATGCGAATTATGTGAAGGCCTTATTGGGTAAGTTCGGCAGTCAGCTGAAGTCGGGAGAAATGTGGAATGAATTCAACCTTCCTTTCTTCGGAGGTAATGGTCCCGCGGCTTCGAGAGCTGATGTCTACTTCAATTTATTGAAGAAAGGTTATGAAGCATCTAAGTCTGTTCGTCCTGATCTTAATGTTATTGGCGGAGCAACGGCAGGAATCCCACATGAATGGCTGGAACAATTGTTCGAGCTAGGCGGGCTGGATTATATGGATTCGCTTTCCGTTCACCCGTACCGCTTTCCGTCAGAACCAGAAGGTCTGCAGGATGAGATTGAGGGGCTTAATCAGCTTGTTCGCGAGTACAATGATGGTGAGACGATCCCTCTTTGGTTCTCGGAAATTGGCTGGCCAACCCATTTGAACCCAACAGGAGTGGATGAGAATACGCAGGCTGCTTATTTGATTCGTGCTTACGTGTTAAGCATAGCGGCAGGTGTTGAGAAAATATTCTGGTACAACCTGATGGATACTGGAACAGATAAGCTCTCCAATGAGCATAACTTCGGGATTATCCATAATACGGGCGACGTATTGGGGGCTTATACTCCTAAGCCTGCTTATGTTGCACTTGCTACACTTTCGAGACAGCTAACGGGAGCGAATGCTGTGAATCAAGCTGTAGCGGATGGCATTTATCACTATACCTTCGATAAGAATAACGAAAAGATTAATGTTCTGTGGTCGTTGGAGAAACAAGATGTAACCCTGAATGTGCAAGCACCTCTTACCACAACGGATATGATGGGACGCAAGAGCACCTATACCCCATCAGAAGGGAAGGTGTACCTGACATTAACAGGTGAGCCTTTATTTATTCATGGGAACCTGGATAGTCTCGTTCAGAGCAGTCCATTTTCCCTAAATAGCAATCCCGCATATACAGGTGATCCCGTTACGCTTGTACTTCAGGTTAGTGACCTTGGACAGCAGGAGGAGCTTACCGCAAGAGTTAGCTTTCATGGGGTAGCTCAAGAAATCCACGTGAATGCTCCTGGATATTATCCGGTTGAGTTTCCAGGGATCGATGAGGTGGGGACGAAGATCGCGACAGCAGAGCTGTTTGCTGCGGGGACTGTGATTGCCGGGTTATCCGAGAACGTCGTTATTCAGTATGCCGAGCAGGTATCATCGAAGCATGTGATGAAAGACGGCGTAGATGTGATGGAGGTAACACTTGTAAATGAAAGACCAACGGAACGCCATTTAACGCGGATTGATTGGAGTATTGGGGCTTCTTCAGGCGGGGAAGTCTATGATGTGTTCATTCCTGGAAATAGCGTTCAGGTCGTCGATTTACCATTGTCTGGATTGCCGGATGGGGTGTTGCAAGCTTATCAGCTCAAGCTCTATATGGAAGATGGGGCATTGCTGCGAAGCGATGGGTTGGTTAAGCACGTTCCATCTGCGGCAAGAGTTCCTTTGCCCTTCCGAACACTCGAGCGAATGGAGGATCTACAGGATCTTAAGGGTATAGACCTTGTGACAGATGTAAATTCGCGAATTAGCTCCCCTAACGGTGTAGAGGATTTCAGCGGCAAGCTGTGGACTACGTACGATCATGATTATTTGTATATGTACGCTCGTGTCCATGATGATGTATTCTCACAGCCGAAGCAGGGTGGGGAAATCTGGTCAGGTGACAGCATCCAATTTGCCATATCGGCGGGAATGCCGGGAGAGAATTTGCAGTGGTATGAATATGGAATGGCTTTGACTTCTCAGGGCTCTGAACTCTATAGGTGGATGGCACCGCAGGGGATCCAGACAGGAGCCATCGCCAATCCGAATCTACAGATTATAAGAGACGAGACGGAGAAGGATACGATTTACCAGCTTGCTCTCCCATGGGGTGAATTGGTGCCAATCGTTCCAAGTGACGGTATTCTTAGTCTGTCTATCGTCATCAACGAGAACGACGGTAATGGCCGTAGAGGTTATGTAGAATGGGGCAGCGGTATTGGCTCAAGCAAGCAGGCCTCTTTGTTCAAGCCGATGCAGCTAGGTCATGCAGATACAACAGCTCCTGTGATTGCCATTTCGGGGATACAGGCTGGAGATAGCTACACCGACCAAGTGGCTCCTGTTATCGCTGTGGACGACTTGGGGAGTGGAGTGAAGCATTGGAATATGAAGTTGAATGGAGTGGAGTGGTTAGGCAATTCTTCGATTACTACGAGTGGTGCTCATACATTGATCATAACGGCGGAAGATCATGCGGGGAATGTGGCATCAGAAACAATACCGTTCCTGATTTTTGATAGCTCGCAACTTGTTGTGTCCGATACGGAGGCGCCAATCGGAGGGAAAGCTCTGCTACAAGCCACACTATCAGATCGTAATGGAAATCCGGTTGCTGGGCAGTCAGTTGCCTTCCAGATTTACGGTGCTCCAGTAGGCGAAGCTGTGACGGATGCGCAAGGTATAGCCTCAATTCAATACCAGATCCCGAACGATTCAAGTGTTGTTGTGGCGGAAGTGGAGGCGACCTATACGCAGAATGATGATATCTTCTTACGTGGCAGTGAGGATATGGGGATGCTTACCTTATACGTATCTGCCTCCAATGTACCAGGTAAGCCGAGCTTATCCAACAATAACGATCATGACACTGGGCTCAGAGATGGAGAATACTTGATCACGATGAACATGTGGTGGGGGGAGAACGGTAGAATCTTCAAGCTCTATGAGAATGGTGTATTGATCCATACACAAGCGATGGAGAGCATATCTGCGTCATCGAATGCGCAGACAACCACTGTACATGTGACAGGCAAGTCCAACGGAGCCTATGTGTATACCTGTGAGTTGATTAATGATAGAGGTACGACCGAATGTGATCCGATGATTGTGAATGTAACTCATGCAGTGCCTGGCATGCCGGTGCTCTCTAACGATAATTGGGGCCATGTCGGATCGTACAAGGTAACTATGAACATGTGGTGGGGGACGAATGCGACCGAGTATCGCCTGTACGAGAATGGCGTGTTAATCGATACACAGACGCTCACTGCAACCTCTCCTAACGCTCAATCTGTGATCACCCAGATTACGGGCAGAGCGACTGGCTTGTATGAATATCGCAGCGAGCTTGTGAATGCTTCGGGAGTAACAGAAAGTGCTGTCATGGTTGTAAGTGTAACGTAAAACTTGATAAGCATTGCAGGAGGGAAAGAGGCAATGCCTACGTTGCTACCTCTCTTCTGCAACTCATCAAGTCAATCTAATCATTGAAAGTTGAGGACTCCAAGCATGAGCTTATATACGAAATCAATTAATAAGAAAGAGCTTTTATTGAAAAAGATCATTTCCCAGGAAAATGATTACGATCCTACAACTCATATGCTGCTAAGGCCATTCTACACACCAGGATATCACACGACCTTAACTGCTGAACAATATCCACTGGTCCATCCGACACACCAGTCGTTACTTTATGCATTAGGCTTGTTAAATACGGAAGAACCCGGATATGTACAGAGGGCTTGTGATGTGATTAAACGCCTACTTACGTTACAAGACCGTGACCCGAAGCGAGATACCTACGGAATATGGCCTTGGTTCTACGAGGAGCCGCTCACTCAGATGGCTCCACCAGACTGGAACTGGGCTGACTTCTGTGGGAAGGAGCTTGTGATTGCCGCATTGCTTCACGGCCATCGGCTTCCTGAAGAGCTGAGAGATCAGATTCGGCAAGGGGTAAGCTGTGCCTGTGATGCGATCATCCTACGTGATGTGGGGCCACATTATACGAATATTGCAATCATGGGGGCATTAGTAACATTAATTGCGGGAGAGCTATACGGTCGTCAAGATTATCTGGATTATGCTCTGCAAAGATTGGAGAAGCTGAAGCTTCACACAGAAAAGCTGGGAACCTTTCAGGAATTCAATAGCCCTCATTATTCTGTAATTGCCATTGTTGAGTTATCCAAAATCCACACCTATTCCGTTAGCATTCGGGCTAAAGAAATCGTCTCGAGCTTGCTGAATATGATTTGGCGCATGGTAGCAGAGCATTATCATCCTGTCTCGCAGCAATGGGCCGGTCCGCACAGTCGCAGCTATCATACGCTTCTGACGGGCAAGATGAAATCCTTCCTGCAACTGGCAACCGATAATAAGTTGGATTTCCTCACTGAGGATGAGCTTGAATATGATGCCGAGTGGTACGGAAGCGGAAGCAGATGCCCGGACGAATACTTGGAGCTGTTCACACGCACGGATACACGGATGTTGGAACAGCCTTACTATCGTAATGAGGAAACTGGATTCGTGAAATGGGCCCAGACATATATGACACAGCAATATGCGATCGGGATGTTCAGAGAGGAGATCATGTGGAATCAAACACGGGGACTGGTTGCTTACTTCGAGAATGAACAGGCTACTTATATGCAGATGCGATGCTTGCATGATGGATATGACTATTGCTCAGCAGTGCTGAGTGTTGCAGCAGAGGACGGTCATCTACTTCTGGGGGTACGCTTTCTTACGAAAGGTGGAGATACTCACCCGAATTTGGATCGTATTGAAGGCAGTATAGTGGCATCAGATTTCCGGATCCGAATGGAATTCGGAGGTTGTCTCGACCGTGTGAGTCTGGATACTGATGGGCCGACTGCACGGGTCGTCATAAACGAATTACCTCTGCGGTTTGAGAGCTTATATGCTGCGTTCGATGAATCGTTGGTTACAGAAGATCGCAAAGAGCAGCGGGATTGGGGATGGGAAGTAACTAAGCAGGAGCATAGTTATGGATTAGACTTGATTATCTACGCGGGCCAGCGGAAAGTAATAGACTTTCAGGCATTAAATAAAGCTGCATTTCTATTCTCATTAGCTATAGGGGAGACGGTTGAGAATAGCCCACAGATTGTGGTTGTAGAAGAAGGAGCTCAAGTGACAGCCAGCAATGTGAATGGTTCATTATGCGGAATATCGATCCCATTAAAACCGAATGATAAGCATCCCGTGTAACGGTCTACCGAATCGATAAAAGATGAGCCTCAGCCAATGTAGGGCTGAGGCTTTCTCAAGCATTGTTGTAACTGATGTCTTAAGTGCGAATTGCGGAGCTAGTTATATGGCTTACTTAGCCTTAGCATTCAGCTCAGAGAGCAGCATGAGAACAAGCCCTTGCCCATAAAGAGTAGGATGGCAGGGAATATCGTTATAGGCTTCAATCGAAGGCATAACCGGAGTGCCACCGGAAACCCCCGTTACCTCTCCGCTTGGAAGCACTCTGTTAACGATTTCCTCCAAAGCTTGCAAGGCCGAACTCTGGCATGAGATGTCTAATAAGCCATGACGAACAGCCTTTAGGATGCCGCAGGCGATGCCTGCGCTGCCCGAGATCTCTGAATAGAAATCGGGTCGATCCATGACGGTAGCCCACAAACCATTCGTCTGCTGAAAGCGAATCAGTCCATGCATCATGGCTTTGTAGCGATCTAACGTATGCATAGGTACAGTTGCGAGACCTTCTAGTTCCTGCACAATCATGGGAGTTCCAACGGCGATCCAGGCATTCGCACGAGTCCAGCGCGCAGCGGACATATGATCCTGAGCGATGGAATTCCATCCGTGGAACAATACACCCGTTTCTTTGTCTTCAAGCAGCTTCAAGTGGAGCTCCAACTGATTAATGGCTTCGCTTGTGTAGGACACGTTGCCAGTTAGTCGGGCAAGACGAGCTAAGAACAGCACAGCCATAAAGATCGTATCCGCCCATACCTGCTCCGGAAAGCTGACATTTTCCGTAACGGTATGCTCGAATGCTCCTTCTCGGGTGCGAGGGGCTTCCGTCAGCATCCATTGTCCGATGTGCTCTGCCCTCTCTAGGAAGAGGGGATCCTGTGTGTGCTCGTAGAGCGCTGGAAAGATGGCAAAGGGAGCCATGGAATTGATGACTTTTGATTGTTCTGACTTTTGTATATTTTGGCGTGCCCACTTAACCAGATTATCCAGGATGTCTTTTCTTTGGATATTCTCATAGTAGGACAGTATTGAAATAACACCAACACCAGGAACCCAGTCCCAATGATGGAGATCCATTCCCCAATTACCGGAATGATCTTGTAACATATAGCGATAAACCTGATCTGCTGTCTGATTTACGGTATCGTAACTATTTGTATCCAGCATCTTATTCATTCCTCCATAAAAGTGTAAAAGTATAAATTCAATATATAATGTGGATTGAACAAATACTTGGTCTATCGTCTTAATAGCTTGGGATATTGTCTTTAGTAATCGGATTTGTGGGAAGGGGGACAAATTGTGGATACTAAGGTGATTACAAGTGGGTACAAACAGCAGGATCGTTCTAAATTGTCACAATTCGTTGTGGATGAGTTGACGAATGCAACACTTTCGGAATTCCCCGTACATTGCTCATACCGGACAACGAGTTTGTATCAGCCTACGTTTCATTCCCATAGTGGATTTGAGCTCTATTTATGTGTGCAAGGAGACGGTCATTTTATTGCCGGTGAACGGATCCATGATTTGGGAGTAGGTACGTTCACGGTTGTTAAACCAATGGCATTGCATTTATCTAGGCCGGATAGGAATGTGCCCTTCCATCGTTATGTTCTAGCTGTTCAAAGAAGTTATATAGAAGGCTTGTACTCGGACGATAGCGCCAGCCGCTTTACGATCAAACAATGGCTTCCAGGGCTGGATAGTGATTCGACTCACACTCAATTAAACGCTCGACAGCTATTGAGCTTGCAGGAAACACTGGCTCAACTCGAAGGGGAAATTCAGAGGAAACAAGCCTGCTATCCTATGATTGTCAAAAGCCTGCTTCTTCAATTATTCGCCCAACTGGAGCGTTATAAATCTGACACGAGTGAGGATCAGGGAGGGACCCATGAACAGAAGCGGCTGATTGAGAATATTCTGAGCTATATGATGGAGCATCACCATGAGCCTCTCAATACGGAGAGGTTGTGTAATCAATTCCATTTGTCTCGTTCCTACTTGTTCAGGTTATTTAAGCAGAATACAGGAGTGTCCATTAATGAGTTTATGGTCACTTATCGAATGAATAAGGCTAAAGAATTGTTGCAAGGAACCGAGCTGCCGATCACGGAAGTCGCGGCGACCGCTGGGTTTCAAGATATTTCTCATTTCTGTCATACTTTTAAGCGTTTATCTGGGATGACTCCTAGCCGCTATCGTATCACACATAAGCCTATGACCTCGTCAGTACTACCACTATACTAAATGGGACCGCGATGCTTATCGCGGCCTCTTCTCATCTATACGATCAGTAAGTATCATACAGGCTGGTGATCTGCGAACATTGATCAGGTCTTGTTCTCCGGCACCCGGCTCGAGGGAATGGATTTGAGCAGCTGCGATGGCGTGGAAATCGAGATTAGGCATTTGCACATAGTCATCACGGAATTGAAAAAAGAAGCCTTCCGCGTTTCAGGCCATAAAGGTCCGTTAACGCCGAAGGCTTCTTTATTATTGAAGAAACAAATCAGGATGGCTCCGCTACAGCCGTTCCCTGCTTCTTCTCAAGTTCTGCACCTGGCTTGACTGCCGAGCTGCGCAGCGGGAGTTCCTTGAGGAACAGAACCAGGACCAAAGCGATCGCAACCAAACCTGCGCCAGAGAGGAAAACCGTCGTCAGCGAGCTGCTTAACGCATCCCGCAGCATCTGAACGAGCTGCTCCACCATCCCTTGGATTTCTGTGGGAAGGCTGGCTTGGAGTTGATCCAGCTGCGGTTTATCCAGCAGAATTTGCGGATTTTGCAGCGGCGCCAATTGTTTCAGCACTTCCGGGTCAGCGCTTGAGAGATCCGGTCCCGAAGCGGACGCGGTTTTGATATTGTTTGCCAGTCTGGAGGTCATGATGGAACCCATAACCGCGATTCCGATGGTGCCGCCCATATTCCGGAAGAGCTGCGAGGTAGCGGTAACGACGCCAAGCTCTGTCGGTTTGACGGCGTTCTGGGCAGCCAGAGTGAATACCGGCATGCCGAACCCAAGACCCATACCGAAGAAAACCATAATTGCAATGGCGACGGGAATACTGTTCATAAAGGCCATCATGACCATACCCGCCGTCATAATCAACATTCCGATAAGGGCAAACCGCTTGTATTTGCCGGATTTGGTCATCCATCTGCCGGTCAAGGCGCTCAGGATAATCATACTGATGGACATCGGCATGGTGACGTAACCCGAATACGTTGGTGAGATACCTTCGACCCCTTGCACGAAGAAAGGCAGATAGATCAGTGCTCCGAGCATACCGGCATTCATAAGGAAACCGGCTACGCTGGAAATGGTGACGACGCTGTTGCGGAACAGGGACAGCGGCAGCACCGGGCTTTTGACGACACGTTCAATCAGAATGAAGATAATCAGGCTGACCAGCGAAGCAGCGAATAATCCTATTGTCTGCGGCGATCCCCAGTCGTATTTGGTCCCTGCCCACGAGAAGCCTAGCAGCAAAGGAACAATCGTTAACGTTAGGAACAGCGAACCCCAATAGTCAATGGATTCATTGTATTTGCGAACGGATTTCGGGAACAAGAGCATAATAAGGACGAAAGCGACGATACCGATAGGGAGGAAGATCCAGAAAATCCACTCCCAATCCATATGATCGACCATCCAACCTCCGAGCGTTGGGCCGATGACACTGGAGAAACCGAAGATCGCCATAAGCAATCCCGTCCATTTTGCACGTTCCCTTGGAGCGAACAAATCCCCTACAGCTGTTATGGCGGTCGCCATAATAATACCGCCGCCGACGCCTTGAAGGCCGCGATAGGTGATCATTTGTGTGATATTGACAGAGGTTCCGCAAAGGAAAGCTCCAACCATAAACAACACAATCCCCACCATCAGGAAAGGCTTGCGGCCATAAATATCCGACAGCTTCCCGACTAGTACCGTGGAGATGGTGGAGGTCAGCATATAGATGGTGACAACCCATGTATAATGATCCATGCCGTTCAGAAGAGCGGCTATGCGCGGCATTGCCGTGCTGACAATCGTTTGGTTAATCGCCGCAAAAAACATTGCAGCCATAATGGCAATCATAATGGTTACTTTTTGTTTACCTGTTAAATGTTCCATTCCTGTGTTTCCAACTCCTCGTCCGTCTTGTTTACAATATCAATCATCTGGATGAAAATCCGCTTCAGATGCGCAACATCCTCAGGTGCAAGCCGCTCTACAATCCTGCTGTAGAGATGTACTTGTTTCTCCATCAGACCGCTAATCAATGATTTGCCGCTATCTGTAATCAGCAGATAGACGACCCTGCGGTCTTCAAGATCGCGTTGTCTTTCCACATAGCCGCGTTCAATCAGCTTGTCGGCGAATCCTGTAATGGCTCCGGAGGTCACATGCAGACACTCGGCAAGTTCAGCCATTTTCTGGGGGCCTTTATGATTGAGCACATATAACATCCGAAACAGCGATAAGGAAATAAAGCTTTCGGTTTGTTTGTTCCACTCCTCCGTTATTTTTTTCGCTAACGTTTTGAACAGCCCGTGAATTTCCATCACGTCCTCGTTTAGCGGCATCCCAAGCTCCTCCTTAAGTCTTTTACAGCTATTGATATACCCGTAAAAGATTTAATAGAAAACAGTTTAGATATATATTGTTTATTAGTAAACTAATATTACTCCCCTGATAAGGCTCTGTCAATAACGGATTTGATAAAAAAATATGAAGCGTTTTCGTACAAATTGCTTCTTCCTATAGATGAAATCAACTGTGTATAGCAAAAATCAACAGATCAACCAAAACAAATATATAGGTTGCCAACCTATTTGAATTATGTTTTAATTCTTTCATGGTCATACTAAGGGAAAAGAGGTCGATTTATGAATCAGTTAACCCATAAACAGAAAGTAACCGTTATGATTGCGCTGATGGCGGCGATGTTTTTTGCAGCTATCAATCAGACACTTGTCAGTACCGCCATGCCCCGGATTATTGCCCTGCTGGGGGGAATGGATTATTACTCGTGGGTTGTGACCATCTTTATGCTAACCTCGACGATATCCACCGTGCTGATCGGCAAGCTATCCGATATTTACGGCCGCAAGCCATTCCTGCTGAGCGGAATCATTATCTTCATGCTCGGCTCTTTTCTGACAGGACTCTCGACGGATATTTTTCAAATGATCTTTTTTCGGGCTATTCAAGGGATCGGCGCCGGTATCCTCATGTCCACGACCGTGACCGCAGTAGGGGATTTATTCGCCCCGCGCGAGCGGGCCAAATGGACTGGCGTCATGATGGCTATTTTCGGATTTTCCAGCATTCTCGGACCAACGCTCGGAGGCGTCATGATCGACCATATGGCTTGGAAATGGCTGTTCTGGATTTTCCTCCCACTTGGCATCATTGCTTTCGTCATGATCTGGTTTATGTTCCCCAAATCTGTGCGGAAAACCTCGGAATCCATTGATTATTGGGGATCCCTTGTGCTGTCGGCTTCCATTGTCGCGCTGCTGCTGGGCTTCTCTTGGGCGGGGAATAAATATGCCTGGGATTCTCCTGAAATCCTCGGTCTGTTCGCCGCTGTCGTTGTCGGGATCATCATCCTGATTCTCATTGAACGCAATGCCAAGAGTCCCGTTCTGCCGCTTTCCTTATTCAGGAATCCTATCGTAACGATATCCAATTCGGTAGGTTTTCTAATGAACGCGGGTATGATGGGAGCGATGATTTATTTGCCATTCTTCGTGCAGGGCGTGGAGGGACTTACACCGACCCAGTCCGGATTTGTGAATATGCCGATGTCCGTCACGATGATTGTGCTGAGCACCTTGACGGGGCGCTGGATTTCCAAGTCGGGCAAGTATAAGCGGTTTGCGCTTTTGGGCGTAGCTATTATGGTCGTCAGCATGATCATGATGGCATATATGAACAGCGTTGCATTCGCTGTCGCCAGCATGACCGTTTTCGGAATCGGTCTTGGGCTGAGCATGCCGGTCTTCACCTTGACCGTTCAGAATGCGGTGCCGGCTTCCCAGCTTGGCGTTGCTACTGCGACCGCCACCTTATTCCGGAACCTTGGCGGGACGATCGGGATAGCCGTACTGGGCTCCATTATGAATACCACCATGACACGGAAGATGGACAAGGCGATGGCTTCCGGCTCGGGTATTGATTTATCCGGGGTCGATCCGGCCACCGCCACAAAATTGACGGATCTGCTAAATCCCCAGCTGCTGCTCAACCAGCCTTTGCTGAAGGAGATGCAATCCACGCTGCCGGAGCAAATTCAAGGCTTGTTTTCGCAAATGGTTCAACTGCTGCGAACTGTATTAAGCGATACGCTGTCTACCGTCTTCCTGTTCGGAGCGGGGCTGGTCGCGGTGGGATTGGTACTAACCTTCTTCCTCAGAGAGATTCCGCTGCGGACGTCCAATGATGCCGTACCGGATCTCAAGGTGGATGAGAGCGTCAGAAAGCGTACTGAACCTGCCGTACAATAAATCATAATGATCGTATGAAAGGCGTGCCGGATTTACATTCCGGCACGCCTATTATTGAAAGGATGCATAACCCATGGAATTATTTTACGCGGTTCTGGTTCTTCTTGGTCTTATCGCGGTCTCCCACGTTCTGAACCGGCGGGTCCCGTCCGTCCCCGTCCCGCTTATTCAAATCGCATTGGGAATTGCGGTTTCCGCGATTCCATCCGGCATTCATATGCCTCTGGAGCCCGAGCTGTTCTTCCTGCTATTCATCGCGCCGCTGCTCTATAATGATGGCAAGCATACGCCGCGCAGCGAGCTGTGGCGTCTTCGGGCGCCTATTCTGCTGCTGGCGGTCGGCCTGGTATTCGTAACGGTCTTCGTGATCGGTTACGCCATTCATTGGATGATCCCGGCGATCCCGCTTCCGGTCGCATTTGGGCTTGCGGCCATTCTGTCGCCTACGGATGCCGTAGCGGTAGGCGCGCTGGCGGGCAGAATCCATTTGCCCAAGAGCCTGATGCATCTTCTTGAAGGGGAAGCGCTGATGAACGACGCTTCCGGGCTTGTTGCCTTTAAGTTTGCCGTAGCAGCTGCTGTGACGGGCGTTTTCTCGCTGCCCAAGGCAAGCGTCAGCTTCCTTGTTATCGCAATCGGCGGGGTGGTGGTCGGGGTTATTGTGGCATCGGTCATTACGGGCATCCGGTATCTCCTGCGCCAGTCCGGCCTGGAGGATGAGACCATGCATATGCTTATACACATCCTGACTCCTTTCGCTCTTTACCTTGCAGCGGAGGAGCTGGGCGTGTCGGGCATTCTGGCTGCGGTTGCGGGCGGGGTTATGCATGCGGTGGAGCGGGACCGGTCCAACCGGATACGGCCGCGCCCCCACGAAGTGTCCGACAATACGTGGTCAGTAATTCTGTTTCTGCTGAACGGGCTTGTATTCGTGATTTTGGGCTTACAAATTCCCGATGTTTTTAGTACTATATTGAAGAGCCCGTTATACAATAACTTCGAGGCATTCGGTTATGCGGCCGTTATATTCATACTGCTGATCGTGCTCCGGTTTTTATGGAGCTATGCTTTTTCGGCGGGCGGGCGATTATTCGGCGTCAATAAAAGGGAAGACAAGCTTTCTTTTAAAATACTGGCAATGACCTCTTTATCCGGTGTCCGTGGAGCCGTTACGCTTGCAGGGGCCTTCTCGATCCCCTTGTTTATCGATAATGGCGATCCTTTTCCCGAGCGCAGCCTGGTGATCTTTTTGGCGGCAGTCGTCATCCTGCTGTCTTTGCTGGCCGCAAGCATTCTGCTGCCGCTCCTGGCCAAACAAGACGACGGTAACAATAAAGAGGAATGGGCGGAGAAGAAACGCGAGGGAGAGCTTGCGATGATGTGCGCCGCCATTCAAGCGGTACATTATGCTACGAATGTGGATAATGAACCGGAAAGCGCTTCTGTTCTTGCGGACTATTCGCGATGGATGCGGCAAATCCGGCTGCCTGAAGATCATAGGCCGCTGGATCGGCGCTTTTCCAGGATAGAAGCCGAGCTGCGTCTGGAAGCTCTCGGAATAGAACGCGCGGAGACGGAGCGGCTGCTGGCGGAAGGAGAAATAAGCGAGGAACATGGCGCATTATTCCTGAGAAGTCTTGAGAAGCTGGAGCTGCTTGTGTCGCAGCGACGGCAGCTGTTATTCGTTATTCTGAGAAAATGGACAAGAGGGCTGAAAGTTCTGCTGGCGAAAAATAAACCGAAGCAGCCGCTTAAGCTGTCTGAAGCGGACCGGGAAGCGCTCAGGCAAATCAAGCGCCGGACAAGCAGCGCGGTTACCGCAGCTTTTGAGAGCCGCTTATCCGGTTCTGACCGGAACAAGCGGATGGATATCATCCGTCATTACCGCTATCTTGGCGATCATTTATCGAAGCTGGATGCGGCTCGGACGAAGGATGTTCGTGAAATAAACCGGGAAGTGAGGCTGGAGCTGCATTGGATCGCCCTCCAGGCGGAGCGCGATGAGGTGCAGAGCTTATACGAGCGCGGGGACATAACCCGCGACATGGCCAATGAACTCAGAAGGGTTGTCCGCGACCGCGAAGCGTCCCTTCTGGAGCAGGAATGAGCAGCATGCAAGGGCGGTGTGCCCTCGCAAAATTGAGGTGATAAGGATACAGCAGGAACAATTACCTTCACTGGTTAAAGAAATGATTGAGACATTTGAGCTGTTCGCCAAATCCGAATGGCGCAAACAAACGTCCTTCGGCATCAAGTCGAGCGAGATTCGGGTGTTGGTCTGTATCAGGGTATTGTCTACCGAAAACGACCATGGCGTCAATATTTCCGATATCAGCAAAAAACTGGCTGTAACCTCCCCGACGGTTACGCAAATGGTCAAACATTTAATTCATGAAGGTTTTGTGCAGCGGGCGGCGGACTCCAGAGATAAGCGGATTTCGCTGCTGCGGTTGACGGATAAAGGGGAACTTGTTGCGGAGAAAGCTTTCGAGCGGTTCAAAACCATCTTCTACGGCCTTATCGAAACAATCGGGGAGAAAGAGAGCAAGGAGCTGATCACCTTGCTTAATCAAGTTTACCAGTATTTCCGCCAGCTTGACCCTATAGACAGGGAGTAAGGCATCGAACAAGCCCAATTTGATTCAACAAAAAAGAAGCTTCCTGGACCGCGATCTTGTGGTTCAGGAAGCTTCTTTATATGTCATGGTGGCTGTTACAGTGGGGAAACTCCCAGAACAGGCCCGACTTTGGCCGGCCCGCCGTCTGTTTTCTCGCCCTGCTGAAGCTGATACATTTGATAATATTTGCCCTTCAGCTGCATCAGTTCATCATGATTGCCGCGTTCTTCAATCACGCCGCGGTCCAGCACAAGAATCAAATCGGCATTGCGGATGGTGGATAGACGATGGGCAATGACGAACGTCGTGCGTCCTTGCTTGACTACCTCCAGCGCGTCCTGAATCACCGCTTCGGTCTCTGTATCGATATTGGAGGTCGCCTCATCCAGAATGAGGATAGCCGGATCAAACGCCAGCGCCCTGGCAAAGGAAATCAGCTGCCGCTGTCCCGCCGAGAGGGTACCGCCTTTCTCGATCACGCGCTCGTCAATGCCTCTGCGCAAATGTTTCAACTGCCGGTCCGCGCCGACTGCCGCCAGCGCCTGCTCCACACGTTCCCGGGAGATGGACGGATCGTCCATGGACACATTGGAAGCGATGGTTCCGGTGAACAGGAACGGATCCTGCAGCACGATGCCCATATGCTCGCGCATCGTCTGCCGCGGCATGTCGTTCACATTCATGCCGTCAATGGTAATGCGGCCGCTGTCCACATCATAGAAGCGGAACAGCAGATTGATAATCGAGCTTTTGCCTGAGCCGGTATGCCCGATCAGCGCCACCGTCTGGCCCTGCTTGGCCTCGAAGGTTATGCCTTTGAGCACCTTCTCCTCAGGGTTGTAGCCGAACCATACATTCTCGAAAGCAACATTGCCTTTGTAGCGCGGCATCCGTTCATCCGACACGGACTCACCCGTTTCATCCAGAAGCACGAAGACGCGCTCGGATGATACAAGCGCCGACTCCAGGTTCGGCAGCTGGTTCACGATATTGACGATCGGCTGGAACAGACGGTTGAGATAGTCGACGAAGGCGTACAGTACGCCTAGCGTGACGGCCCCCTGCGCACCCCCGATCGCCCCTGCGCCAAAATACCAGATCAGCGCAACGTAAGCGATATTGCGGATGACATTGACCAGGTTATGCCCGGTCCAGGAGTTTAAGGAAAGCAATTTTCTTTTGTAGGCATAATTCTCTTCATTATATTGCTCAAACTCGGCTTCCATTTTCTTCTCTTTGCGGAAGGCGCGAATAATGGCCATCCCCTGGATCGTCTCGTTAATCCGTCCGTTAATCTCGCTGAGGGTGGAGCGGATGATCCGGTTATAACGTTTGGCAACCTTGCCATACAGATAGATCCAGACCCCCAGCACAGGAAGGATGAACAGACAGATGGAAGCCAGACGGGCGTCCAGAAGAAACAGCGCCGCGAATATACCGATCATATTGATTCCGCCAGTAAAGAAATTCGCCAGTACCGTGACATAGAGCTCACGGATCGCTTCCGTGTCGTTTGTAATCCGCGAGACGATTTTGCCGGCTGGCAGGTTGTCAAAATAGCGGACAGGCAACCGGTTGATATGCTCGAATACATCGTTGCGCATTTTGCGTATGACGCGGTTGGCCGAAGCCTGCAGGAAATAACGCTGGCCGTATGCGAACAGGGCGGAGATAACCACCAGGCCAAAATAATACCAGCACAGCCGCAGCAATCCGCCCAGTTCCGGCTTGAAGAACTGGTAAAGCTCCGTCTTGCTCAGCTTGTCAGCTTCATACCGGGCCGATTCGGTTCCCCGGGTAATTCCGATGCCGCCGCCATCCAATGCTTCCCGGCGGCCGTCGAAAGCGACGGCTCCGGGAACAAAATAATAATCCCGTCCCACCTGGAGCACGCGGATTTCACCGCTGCGCGTTTCTCCCGCGGCAAAATGGTCAGCCCGCTTGTAGGAGCCTTCCTTATACGTTGCGGCATAGCGGTCATCAGCCGGCGCCTGGTACCATGGCTTCTCGATGCCGGTGATGTGCACGTCGATCAGCCGCTTCGCGACCAGCGGTCCCGCCAGATCGGTAGCGACCGCTACGGTCAGCATCAAGAGGGCAAACAGAAGCGGCATTTTGACCTGCATCGCGTATCTCAGCAGCCGCTTGACTGTCGTTTTCTTGTCGCCGGCAGCCGCGTCGATTTCCAAATCGTATTGCTCGTTGTCTAAGCTCAATTCTCTTCACCGCCTTATTCTATCGCCTGCTCGATTTGCTGGCGCTCATATTGTTCTTTATACCAGCCCTGACGGCGCATGAGCGTCTCATGCGTTCCCTGCTCGACAATCTCGCCTTCATCAAGCACGAGAATCCAGTCCGCATGCACAATGGCGGACAGCCTGTGCGTGGCGATCAAGGTCGTCTTGCCGGCCCGTTCACCGCGGATATTCGCGATGATTTCGGCTTCGGTTCTGGCGTCGACCGCCGACATGGCGTCGTCGAGCATCAGGATGTCGGGATCGGCAATCAGCGCTCTTGCGATCGATACGCGCTGTTTCTGGCCGCCCGACAGGGCTACGCCGCGTTCACCTACAAGCGTCGAGAGCCCGCCGGGAAGGAAGGTGATATCCTTCTTGAAGGCGGAAGCGGCGATCGCGTTCTCCAGTTCGTTATCGGTCGCCTTGTCGCGGCCGAACATAATATTGCTGCGGACGGTCCGGGAGAACAGGAACTGCTCCTGCGGTACGTATCCGTACCAGGACTTCAAGGCGTCCATGTCGATGCGATCCAGAGGGTTGCCGGCGATGGTAATGCGGCCTTGTCCCGGCGGATATTCCCGCAGCAGCTGCTTGATCAGCGTTGTCTTGCCGCTGCCGGTTCTGCCGACAATCCCCAGGGTCTGGCCCTGCTCCAGCGAAAATGCAATTTCTTTGAGGTTATCGACGGAGGAGCTGGGATAGCGGAAGGTTACATTCTGGAATTCGATCCGACCCGATTGCGCCATAGAGACAGGATCTATCGGTTCAGGAACATCCGGCTTGGCCCCGAGCGTCTCGATGACACGGTCAAGGGAGGCATTGCCCCGCTGCATAATATTGATCATCTCGCCAATGGCGAACATCGGCCAGATCAGCATCCCCAGGTATACATTGAATGAGACCAGACCGCCTACGGTCAGTTCATTGTTATAAACCAGATATGCGCCGTAACCAAGTCCGATTAGGTAGCTTGCGCCGACGAATATTTTCACGGTTGGTTCAAAAAGCGCATCGATGCGGACAACGGCTATATTTTTGGCCAACACATCGCCGGTTACATCCGCAAACCGCCTCTCTGCGGCCCGCTCCTGCACATAAGCGCGCGTGACCCGGATGCCGGAGATGGTCTCGAGCACACCGTCGTTCATATCGCCGAACGCATTTTGCGCATCGGAGAAGCGGCTATGAATCCATTTGCCGTATAAGCTGACCAGAATGGCCATAATCGGCAGCGGCAGCACGGATACCAGCGTGAGCTTCCAGGAAACCAGGATCGACATCGTCACCAGAAGGGTGGCCATCCACAGCGTCGAATCAATGAAGGTCAGGAGGCCAAAGCCGACCGTTACCGAGAGCGCCTGCAGATCATTGGTGGCCCGGGCCATCAGGTCGCCCGTCCGGTTCCGCTCGTAGAAGCTTGGTGTCATGCGCAGGAAGTGCCGCATCAGGCGGGAGCGTTTCATCTTCTCCACGACGAAGGCTGCGCCGAACAGCTTATACTGCCAAATGTAGGACAACAGATAGGTCAGGACAGTCAGTCCGCCGAGCTGCAGCAGAACAACGACCATACTGCTTTTCGTCATGCTGCCCAACTGGATGTTGTCGATGGACCGGCCCACCATCATAGGAGGCAGTACTTCGAGGATGCCGCAGATAATCAGTATTGAGATGGCGATGATATAACGTTTGCGTTCAAGCTTGAAAAACCAGCCTAATTTCTGTAAAACAGCAAGCATAAGGGACTACCTTCTCTCCAACATGTAGGGTAAGGGAAAAATCTTTCAAAAAACACAAAAGCACACCGCTCGGATACGGTGTGCTTAAGCTTTGGAATAAAAAAAGCGCACGTCACGAGAATTTCGTGACCAGCGCTTAAGGATGACGTTAAATGTCCGGTGAACGTCAGAACAGACTTCAGATCCGCTCATTAAGGAGGCCACGATGAATATGCAATTGGGCGATGCGCGGATTGTAGGCGGTAAACACATGCGGATCTCTTGCAATCATGACGGTGGCTCCTTTCCATTCCGAGATTTTGAATTCGATACTACGTAAGTTATCATGCTCGGTGAAACATTGTCAATCCATAAAAGGAAAAAAACTTCGGCTGGCCTCGTACCGTCCCATGAAATACAAGGCAGCCGCGATGATAGACAAGCTTCTCTACTCCATTAACTGGCCTTCAGTGATGGTGCCGGGCTCGGGATTGAAACGAAGGGTCTTGATTTCAAAGGCATTCAAATCGATTTGCTGCTCGATATGATACGCAGGTATCCGCAGCACGGTTGAACGCTTGATCCCCGTTGGCTCAAACAGACGGATCATATAGCCCTTTTCATCCTCCGCCTGCTTGAAGGCTGCCAGCTGCACGGTTTCGTCATCCAGCACCATCAATTCGCCGGTTAAACGGCCCTTGCCGCTGGGGAAGAACGATAGAATGGCAGGCTTCTCGTTATGGGCGAGCGCTTCACGGTCGATCGCCGTGGCACGTTCCTCGCTTGGACCTGCGTTCAGCCAAAAGCTGTAAAGGCGTTCACCTTGGTCGATACGTGGAGAGAAGCGGTCCTGCAGCATCAGCGGGCGTTCCATAATAGGATGCGAGCAATAGCCGGGGCTGCGCAGCAGTGTCGGACGCATTTCATTGCTGCTGCTGTCGCTCCCGTATATGCCGTCATTGATTAAGGTGACGGCGCTCTGCGGCGAAGACAGCATCGTCCATTTCTGCGCAACCGCCTCGGTACCGTCCTGCGGCAGCTTCTGCACCCCATAAGCGGTTTGGCCCATGTATTGGGCATTCTGCAGGACAGTCGGAATAGACAGCTTCACCATTTTGTCCTTCTCGTTCCAGAACAGCCGCACCCCGACCTCGATTTCCGTTCCCTGTTTGGGCAGCTTGTAGGTGATGCAAGCTGCCGACTGCCCGTATTCCAGCAGAGCCTCGACAACCGTACGCACTTCCCCGTCCTCGATGACCCGGACAGAAGGGATATCCTGCGTCGTGATCCCCGAGAGAGCCGTTCCTGCAACTGGACTCATAAGCGAGAAAGCGCCGATTGTGGGCTCGAAGCGGTTGGTATCCATACGCCAGGGATCGGCATTATCCTGCACAACGAGCGGGAGAAAAGCTTGCGGGAGCAGGTAATCCTTCCCGTCGATGCGATAGGCATCCAGCAGACCGGTTGCCGTATTGATCGCTACTTCCAATCTGCCGCTGCGGAAGTGCAGTAATCCGTTCTCCTCCACGAGCTGCACAGCGGGTTTGGCCGGGAGCGTTTCGATCCGGCAATCAAACCGGTTCATGGAGAACGGGGAGAGCTCGGCTTCGAATACGACGCGCTTGCGCCAGTCTAGATTGATATTGCTATATTCCTTCTCCGGCTGGGAGGGGAGCTTCACGCCGTCCCTGTATACGACTGGACTAGAGAATTCCTCCTTCCAGTTCTGGTCAGCCAGCATGAATTCACAGGCGAACGCCCCTTTGACAGGGTAGGGATGCGGATTATAAATAAGAATCGGATATTCGCCATCCGCTGCCTTGGCCTGGCCGGAAGCAAGGGCAAAGAATGCGCGCGCCTTCAATCTGGAGGCGATTTCCAAGCCGTGATCCAGCAGCCGCAGGGAGGCGTCTTCCGCAGGCTGGACGGAAGAACCAGGCAGAATATCGTGGAACTGGGCAAGCATCAGGTCATAAAACCCTTCGAGCAGTTCTGTCTTGGGATTGGCGAGCAATCCGTTAAGCGCCGCAGCGGAGAGCATTTTCTCCGTCGTATAAAGCTCATTCTCAAGCTGGCGGTGTTTCTGTTTGATCCGGATCATCGAAGTATAGCAGCCGACAAACCGTGGGTTGATATCATCTTCATGTACAGGAAGCGAATCCCTGCGTTTGCTTAGCTCGGCAAAATATCTCTCCGGTGTGGAATGCTCGATGCGCACATCCTGAGAATCCGTGATCATCCTGCCGATCTCATCCAGGTCGATACGCGAGGGTCCGCCCCCATGATTGCCCACGCCCCACAACATCAAACAGATTTCTTGATCCTGGTGCTGCGCAAGCCAATTCTCCACCTTCTTGTGAGCCTGTCCGAGGAGGGTGTTGTAGCCCCCAAGCGCTTGATGGGCGATTACCTCGGAGCCATCAAAGCCGATCCATTTGAAATCCTGCGCAGGGCCGGCTGTGCGGTCATCCGGACGGCAGAAGATATAAGAATCGTAGCCTGCTTTGCTCATGATCTGCACAAGTCCCCGGGAATGTCCGAAGGAATCGAAATTGATCGCCGTCCCTGGCATTACCCCGAATTTTTCTTGAAAATAGTTTCTCCCGAGCAGAATTTGCCGGACAAAGGACTCGCCGGAAGGCATGTTGCAATCCGGCTGCAAATACCAGCCGCCCATAATATGCCAACGCCCCGATTTGACATGATCGCGGATTCGTTCGAACAATTCCGGCTCGTATTCTTCAATCCACCGGTACAGCAGTGCTTCATTGTGATTGAATACATAACCCTCGTATTCGTCGCAGAAATCAGCGGCCGCACGGAACGTTGACACCGCGGCTGCAGCGCCTTCCTCCCATTCCCACTGCCAGACAGGATCCAGATGGGCATTGCTTAACAGATGAAGCTGCTTCATAGAACATATTCCTCCTTATTATTGCTATTGTTCTATTGTCCGTGACCGGAGGCGATAAATAAATTCATTATGGTAACAAGTTTTTATAATAAAATAACAGTCTTCCTTGTGTTAAAATGACCCTATGCCGAGTGTTTTCCAAAAGGAGCGAGCCCTATTATGTTCGAACTGGAATTCGCCATGAGCCATTTGGCCCGCCTTCAGGCTTCCGTGAATGGAAGTCTTGCTGTCAACGGAGCTAATGTGGAGATTATCGAAATTATTGTGGAGCATCCGCTGGGCGCCGATCAATGCCCTCTTCATTCCCATACCTGGTTCGAGTTCAACTATATTTGTGAAGGTACGATGCAGTCCAGCTTTGGCGGACCTATGATCGAAGTGGGGCCGGGGAGCTTCTTTCTCATCCCTCCAGGCATGGTCCACTCCCATTGCTACGTGCCGGAAGCTCCGCATTGGGGGATATGTATCCGCTGGACGCTTGCCGGCGATGCACCCGACGGAGCAAGAGAGGAAAGAGGCGACAAGCAGGATGCTTTTGCCCAATTGGAACGGCTGCGGGGGTGGAATCCCGGATGCTACAAGGATGACATGGGCATTGGTCTGCTGCTGCTGCGGATGTTCCAGGAAGCTTCCCGCGAGCATTCGCAGCTTTCGCTGCAGCTGACGCTGCTCCAGCTGCTGCTGGCGCTCGCAGGGGTGGGGGAACCGCAGGAACATGTGCCGACATCGTCGGATTATTCGAATGCTGCGCTTCTGCGCAAGATCGAAATTTACTTGAATGACGACCAGAGAAGGAAGATTAACGTCCATGAGCTAGCCGCTTCCCTGCATATGAGCTATGGCAATCTGGCCCGCAAATATAAGCAGCTGACCGGTCAGACCATTATGGACCGGATGCTCAGTATCAGGCTGGAGCGCTCCAAAGAGATGCTGCTCAGTACGGATAACCGGATTCAGGATATATCCAAAATTGCGGGATTTTCGAATCTCTATTACTTCAGCCGCGTCTTCAAGGAAAGCTTCGGCATCAGCCCCAGCAAATACAGAGCTGCGCATACCGCAAGAAAATAACAGTCCCAGCCATTTCTGAATCATTAGCATCTCTTGAAATAGAAAGTTGGACATACCCCCGGGTATGTCCAATGTCCTTCCAGAGGCGCTTTTTTTTGTGCCTGTCAAAAGAGGCCATTCGCCAGTTGCTTGTAAGGCAGGTACCGGTTAAACGGTATCTGCCTTTTTTTCATTTCATGTACTTGCTAATATCGGTTGATTTTGTATATAATCGCAGTAAGCTGTGTCTTATACAGTTTGATGTAACATAAACACTTGACTGACATAATGAGGTGAGAACTTGGAATCCTACACCGCCAAACAAATAACGGAATATTTGCAGCAGGACGATCCGGAGATCAACCTGCGGACTGTCCGTTACTACACTCAGATCGGTTTAATTCCGCCGCTTGCACTGGTGGGCAACAAGCGGGTTTATACGCAGAAGCATCTGGATTATTTCCGGGCTATTCTGGCGTTGACCAAAACAGGCGAGAGCTTGGCTTCGATTGCCCGCCAGCTGCAGGATCTTTCTCTGGAAGAGGTGATTCGAATCGGAGACAGATTGTCGATGTATCAGCAGGGCAACCAGATCCATCAGGTGAGCGAGGATGTCTTTATTACGACAAGTCCCCGGATTTCTGCGGAATTAAGACAGAAGATGATTGAATCTGTCTCCCATTTAATCAAAGGTGAACGTCCATGATGCGCCTGCATTTGGAAAAAACAAGGATGGAAAACGAAGAAGGCCTGAACCACCTTTGGGTGGAGATCATGGATTCCGCCGTCTGCGACGTGCGCATCCATATCGATCTGCCTGAGGGGCTGCTCCGCTTGCCGAATCTTACCGGACACGAGGAGTCCGATTCCGGTACCATTTTTCTCGACGGACCCTTGAAGGAAAGAGACGTGCTGGTTGAATTTTTCACGGAAGAGGCAGTTACTCCCGGACGCTGCGAAATAATTGTCGTGATGGATTACCGGGACGCGCATAACAGGGAGCAAAGCATGATTCGTACCGTTGTCCTTGAATGGGTAGAAGAGACGCAGTGGGAGGAGATCGTGATTAACGACGATGTCGCCGGGCGGGTGAAGCCGATGCGCAGTATGTCCCTTCAGCGGAAGGACCATGGGGACGAATGGATTGTGCTGGTTCCTCCCGGAACCGGAATGAGAGGCGAAATGTCGGAGCTGGAGAAGAAATACCGGATTGATTATTAACCATGCACGAAGGAGGAAAATGTATGGAACAGGAGCTTGGCGTATACACCGTGGAGTTTACCGATTCAATTTACGAAATTGTTTATTATCGTGATGTTCATGCTTTCGGTATTGAAGATGCCAGGCATCGGATCTGCCGCCTCTATCCGGACGCGAGAATCCGGGCCGTAACTTTATTGAATGACGAAGATAATACAGCCGCCAAGAATTGAATGCTCCTATTCAAGTAACAGATTCAAAGAAACCCGCCTCTTAGAGATTCCTTCATACATGGTTTCTTGCCAGATGGAATTTACAAATGGAATGAGGCGGAGCGTTGTGCTGCAGCAGGTTATAGTTGTATTCCTTTTTACGTTCATTATTCATTTATCCGAAACGTTGACGTATTCGCTGCGTCTGGCAGGCGTTCGTCTGGGCAAGCTTGCAGTTGCCCTGTCCTTGTCGGGAATCATCCTGCTGGTATCCCGGACAGCGAATATGGTGCAGGGGCCTCTGACGGGCAAAATTATCGACTTTGCCAGGGATCATCCGGAATTTAATTTGATCGGGCATTTGCGGCTCGTTATAGGCGCTTCAACGATCGGGACGCTCACCGCGATTCTGTTGTTTCCCTCTGCTGTATTCATATCTTCAAGAATCATCGCCCATCTGGAAGTGGCAGGTTCCATTCCGCTGTTGGTCCGGTCCTTCGTTTCTATCCAGAAGATCAAGCATGCCCGGACTCATATGCGTTTTCCAAGACTGGAAATGTTGTCGCGCCTAAGGATTGGAGGAATACCCAAGCGTCTAGTCGGAATGAACATTCTGGTGACCGGCATTTATACCATTGGTGTTCTTGCGGCATTGCTAGCATCAACTTTGACGACGGAGTATGCGACAGCCGCATCCCAGGCATCGGGCTTGATCAATGGGGTCGCAACGATCCTGCTCACCATTCTGATCGATCCGCAAATCGGTCTGCTTACCGACAAGGTGCTTAGAGGCGAAAAGGAAACGAAAACACTGAACAAGGTTTTTGGGCTCCTGATGCTTTCCCGGCTTGCGGGAACGCTATTGGCTCAGCTGCTTCTGGTGCCTGCCGCTTATTGGATTAAATGGCTGGTCACTGTTATGTGACTGCCTGTCGGACCCCTACCTCGATTTGCTCCGGCTGCGCCCGTGAGATACTGATCCGCGGAAACTTCCCCCGTTCGATATCATCCGCTTCCACAATTTGCTGAAGAAGGCCGCGATCGACCAAAAAAGAACCGGGATAGAGCAGAATTGACGTCTGCTACATCCCGGTTTTATTAGTTGGATCGTTTTCTTCGAGTAAAGCGGGTTCTCTCTCTTCTGCATGCGAATCCCTTATGGGACAGCTTATTCAAATAGTGGATATCCCCGGCAAGGCATTTTCTGCCGGAAGGCTAAGTGTGGAGCGCCCTTCGACAAGCGAAACCGGAATTTTAATTCGTTCCAATGTTGAAGGATCATCGATGGCGCGGATGAGCAGCTCGACGGATTTTTCGCCCATTGACTCAATATCCTGCCGCATATGCGTAAAATAATGCTTCTGCAGATCGCTGATTCCCGGATCATCGAAGGAAAGAATGGAGAGATTGCCCGGTACTGCGATGCCCAGCTTCTCGGCGACGGTCGCCACATAAATAGCGTCAATAGAGTTGGTGGTGAAGATGGCAGTCATTTCATTGTGCTCGGTAAGCCATTCTTCGATGGCTTCCCGGGTTGTAACTTCATCGTGGAAGAGCAAATCCTCATCAATCCGGGTCAGCCATTGATGAGGCTGTACCTGAAGGGACTTGGCCCTGAATGCATCCAGATAACCCTGGAAGCGGTCTTCGCTGCTTGAGGCCTTGGAGATCGGCGAGGATACCACGCCAATCTGCGTATGACCGAGGCGGATGAGATATTCCGCAGCCATTTTTCCGCCTTCGTAGTTATCGGAGAATACGGCATTGGTAGGTATACCGGGAAGATACCGGTCCACCAGGACGAAAGGAAATTGATCCGCCCTCAGCTTCAGTATGGCCTCGTTGTAGGCTTCGCCGTAGAAAGGATGAATAATCAGCCCCTCCACGCCCCAATCCAGCAAATCCTTGATCGCTTGCAATTCATCATCCTGTGAAAAAGAGGAACGGACCATCAGCCCGTAACCCGCCTCGCGGCAAGACTGTTCAATGCCGAGCAGCAAACGGTACATGAACAGATCGCGCGCGGGATGCATGATGAAGCCGATGACTGATTTCTTGACCGGCAGAGAGATACGGTTAGCCGCAGGGAGAGAAGGGGGATCCGACTGGACAAAGGTTCCTTTGCCGGCAACCCGGTACAGCAGACCATCCTCGACAAGGTAGCGGACCGCCGTGATGATGGTGACCCGGCTGACCCCGAATTGACCCATCAGTTCCGCTTCTGTCGGAACTTGATCGCCGGGTTTCAATTCTCCGCTGTCAATTTGATTTTTGATATATTCTCTTATTTTCGCATACAAAGGTATTTTGGTTTTCTTCATTCCGTACTCCTCAATTCCAGAAACGCAGCGTTTCGTCTGATGCATTTAATATAACATTAATACAAAGGTAAGAAAAGCGATCGTAATATATGACCATCATAGTTTGCTGGCTGCCAAACGTTTAACGTGGACAATACTAATTTGTACTAATGTATTATTATATTGACTTAAAAAATATGATGGATTAAGATGATCCATATGTAAACGTTTTATGACTAATGAGAAGTTAGAGGAGAGAATACAGCTATGAATAAACCGTTATCAGGCATTAAGAAAATACACGTCGTTTCCCAGACGCATTGGGACCGGGAATGGTATCAGGATTTTCAGGGCTTCCGGGCACGCCTCGTGTATATGATTGATGAGCTGCTGGACCATATGGAGAAGGACCCGGAGTACAAGTATTACACGATGGACGGCCAAACGATCGTCCTGGATGATTATCTGGAGATCCGTCCGGAGAACCGGGAGCGGCTCGAAGCTTTGATCCAGAGCGGAAGAATAGCTATTGGCCCCTGGTATGTCATGCCGGATGAATTCCTCGTCAGCGGAGAATCCCTGATCCGCAACCTGCAGAAGGGTATGCAGCAATCCCGGGCGTGGGGTGCCGAGCCGATGCTGTCCGGCTTTATAGTGGATATATTCGGACACAACAGTCAGATGCCGCAGATCCTGCAGGGCTTCGGCATCGATAATGCCGTGCTGTTCCGCGGATTTGAAGGCAATGCGGATCCTTCCGAAATCTGGTGGGAAGGGGCGGACGGCAGCCGGGTACTCGGTTTGAAGCTGGATGAGGACCGTTCCTACAGCGATTTTTATTTCAGCGTACGCTGGCCGTTTTTTGACCGCGACAATGATTATGCCGGGAACAAGGATGAATTAATCGAACGCGTCAAGGAATGGATTGCATTCAAGAACAAGCGTACGACAACCACTGTGGGCATCGGTATGGATGGCGTCGATCATGTGGAGATTGAGCCGCAACTGACCTGGCTGATTAAGACGATCAATGACTCGGAAGAGATTGATGTGGAGCTTGTCCACTCCAGCCTGGAGCTGTATCTTGAGGACCTGCGCGGCAAACTGGGAAATTTGAGGGTTTATAAAGGCGAGCAGAAGGCGCTGGCATTAAACGGTGTGAATAACTGGGTGCCGGAGAATACGCTGTCCTCGCGTATCCACCTTAAACAGCATAACCAGCATTGCGAGAATCTGCTGGAGAAGTGGGTGGAGCCTCTTGGCGTAATGGCTTCCCTGGAAGGCCGTCCGTATCCGAAAGCTTTTATCGACAAATCCTGGGAGCATCTGCTGCAGAACCATCCCCATGATTCGATCTGCGGCTGTTCCATTGACCAGGTTCACCGGGATATGATGTACCGCTTCGACCAATCCCGGCTGATCAGCGAGCAGATGATCAAGGAACAGACAAACTTTATCGTGGATCATCTGGATACCGCCGGATTGAACGGCAATCAGGCGTTTACGGTATTCAACTCCTCACAGTTCCCGGTTAACAGAGTCATTGAGGTGGAGCTTCCGCTTCCGGCGGGGACAGACGCCTCTGTTGGGTTAAGAGCGCTGGATGGCACATCTTTCCGCATATTCGATCATGAGCACAGGGAAGTGCCTTATCAGCTTCTCGCCATCCAGAGAAACAGCGTAAGCAGATTCAGACCGTATCGCGAGCTGCCGCGCGCGGATATGGTAGACCGTTTACGGATCGCGCTACCCGCAGAACTGCCGGCGATGGGTTATTCCACCTTTACTTTGGAAAAGTACTCCATCGAAAATCCTGCTCCGCTTGCATACAGCGGACCCAAGCTCGTGGGTCCGGTGCGTTTTCCAGGCAGCCTGCAGTGCGGTGAGAACCAATGGAATAACGGCCGTATCCAGGTCGAGGTGGGGGCTGGCGGAACAATCGATGTGACGGATCTGCTGTCCGGGCATACCTACAAAGGGCTGCTGCTGTTCGAGGATGAGGCTGATATCGGCGACGGCTGGAGCCATATTCCTCCTGTCGGTAACGCCAAGGTCCGCTCAAGCGCGTTGGAAGCCGTCGTTACGTCAGAGCATGACGGGCCTTATCAGGCAACGATCCGGATTCAGTTGAATCTGAGACTGCCCAAGGGCGTGAATGAGCAGGAAACGGCCAGAAGCAAAGAGCTTGTCGATGTACCGGTCATTACGTATATCGATTTGCGGAAAAACGATCCGGTCCTTTATTTCCGTACGGAAATTATCAATCATGCACGGGATCACCGCCTGAAGCTGTTGTTCCCGTCGGGACTTGGTACGGATCATTATTTTACAAGCACCCCGTTTGATTTGGTGCGCAGGGAAATCAGCGTTCCCGATCAATCCCATTATTTGCGCAAGCCATTTGAGGTTGTGCCGCATAATGGTGTTGTTGCCCTTCATGACGAAGGAAAGGGGCTGGCCGTTTATACAAAGGGTTTGTATGAGGCGATTGTACGGGATCATGAGCAGCGCACCCTTGCTTTGACGCTGTACCGCAGCACGCAGAAGGAAGTGATGAGCGACGGCAGCGACGGCGGCCAGCTGCTGGGTCCGCTGACCTTTGAGTATGCTCTGAGCTTCTTCGGCATGGACGAACCGGTCGAGGCCCGCTTGTGGCGGGAGCATCAGCAGTTTGTTACAGGCGTTCAAACCACTCACCGCAAGGCAGCGAAGCTGTATAAAGAAACCCCGCACAGCAGGGAAGCGGACCTACCGATGCGCAAATCCTATCTTCATCTGGAATCGGAAGGGCTGATCATCAGTGCCTGCAAGCTCGCAGCCGGCGGCAACGGTTATATTATCCGCTTGTTCAACAGCCGGGCGCAGCAGGAGGAAGGCATGCTGAGCTTTGCCGGACCGCTGGCATCAGCGACGGTTGTGAATCTGGACGAAGCCGTGCAGGAAACATTGCTGGTGGAATCGGGTACCGTGAAGATTGCGGCTGGACCGAAACAAATTGTAACACTTCATATCACGTTGAGGGGGTGAGGCAGGGGGCGCGGCAGCGGGTATCTCGTGAAGTACCCGCCCGTTGGACTGCGCTGCAACCAGCAAGGAAGAAGGCTTGGCACTTTTGCATCATACCGTCAAACATTCATGACCGCTGTCAGCAATTGATTGAGTCTGATTAGCCAATCAACTGAAATGGAGTTGAGCATCAACTAAGGATCCTGCATGCTGAAATAATCAGATTGGGAGCGTGATGAAGGTTATGGGTTTACATGGAAAATGGAAAGGAATAAGCATCATCCTGCTGGCTGTAATGCTGACAATAGGGGTGCTGCCGGGTTCGGCGCTGGCATCTTTGGACCCCTTGTCTGCCGACAAGGACAACAAGGACAACAACGACACCAAAGACAAAAATGGCAAATCCCTCGTCGTGTTTGATATGAAGGCGTTCCTCGCAGCCCAGCCGAATTCGCAGATTGCTTATGATTATTTCAAGCTGGCTACTGCGCTTCAAGGTCTGGTCAACCGGAAAAACGCCGATTTGTATTATCTGTATGAATCCAATTACGTGGCGAAAGCGGAAGGAATGGACAGCGACCAGTTCTGGCTGGATGAGCTGCGCAAGAAGAAAGGTTTCCTGGCTTCGCGCACGATCAAGACACCGCAAGCCTTCACCGAATTACTGGACTATTTTGTTTCGTCCTACAACGGTGTAGTGGTCTGGGATTCCAATGTTCCCGCTACGGCAAATGTGGCATCTACCGCCGCAGGGGTGAAGGGCTGGCTGCCTGTCCGCTATGACCCGGCCCCGGAAAGTCCTTATACGGAGCTGGTCGTGAAACGGAAGCTCCCCGTGAAATTAAATTTGGTGGGCAAGTTCACCGGACAGGGAACGATTCCGGATACCAGGCTCTCTTCCTCGGGCAGCGCCAAAAATGATGCTTACCTGTGGGCTAAAGCGAAATATCTGGACACGGGGCTGACCCACTCCACGCTGATGGCTTATGCACTGGATGGAGTGTCGTGGGAATTCGATCAAACCAAGGAATTAAGCGCCAAGGTCAGCACGTTGACGATTCCCAAGCGCATGAAGGCGGGGGAGAAGATGGAAGTGTCCATCACCCTGCGGAATAACGGAACCACGGCCTGGTCCTATGGCAGCAATGACCGTCTAGGAACGACAGGCGACAAAGCCAATCAATTTCAGTGGGAGGACCTGAACGGCGGTTTCTCGCAAAATCCGGCCGATCAGCGGATCTTCCTGAATGCCGGGGAGACGGTGGAGCCAGGAGCGGAGCGGACCTTCACCTTCAAAATCGTCGCACCTGCAGCGGCAGGCACCTATACCTTTAGCGCCGGGATGGTCCGTGACGGCGTAGCCTTCTTCGGCGGGAGTATCGTCAGGAAGATCGAGGTGACGACGGATGGTGCGGTTATTCCGCCGCCTGTTCCGGAAGCGGGCTCCGATGCGGATTTCGTGTATCCCGATCTGTTCAATTCCTTTCTGCCCAATGCCGATTATTATATTGCCAATAAAGCGTTTTTCTTCGATTTAAGTCCGGATGAGCTTTCCTTGCCCAATGACGACCGCAGCCAGCCTATGGGGACCGACCACCATACGCTGATCGAGCTGCTCCGATCACAGAACAAACAGGCAGGGAAAAACATCATTACCATCGGTGGATTTGTCCCCTGGTGGATCAAATACACCAAGCATGCCGATTCGCAGGCAAGGCTTGAACCTGTCCAGGCGGAATGGAAATACGCCGATGAAATTTCCCGGTACAATGCCCAGAAGGATGCCGACGCTTTCGGCCTTGTTGGGCTGTCGAATGCCTCTTTGCTGCAGCATGTTCCGCTCGACAAGAAGTTCAAACAGAAGAACGACAAGGGCAAAAGTACGAAAGGACAATATGATCCCGGCAAGAAATATATAACGTTCTACATGGGCGATTATGATTCCGGCGCATGGACGTCCGGTGCGCTGCCGGCGCTGTGGAACGATCCGAAGCGGGGAGTGCTGCCGCTGGCATGGGCGCCTGTTCCCGGTTTGTCGCAGCGGGTCCCGCAGGTATTCAATTATTTGTACGATACGATGACGAGCAATGATTACTTTGTAGCGGGCGATAATGGCGCAGGTTATTTGAATCCCATGATGCTGCTGGAAGAGAACCGGCCTGACGGGCTTCCCGATTTCCTGAAGGTGTGGGAGAAATACAACAAGGAGTATTATAACCGCTTCGATCTGGATATTACCGGATTTCTGATCAGCGGCAACAGCGGTTATGTGCCTTTAAAGGTTCAGGAGGCTTACAGCAAGTTCTCGCCGCAGGGCGTAGGCAACAACGCAGGCTTCGAGCAGCCGGTCGTGAAGGGGACGCCTTTTGCCCAGGTGCTGGATCTGCCGAACGAGCCGGATGCAGCCAAGTACGGAGAGATCCTGGCCGACCGCTTGGGAAAAAATCAGCAGTTCCAGATGTTCCGCAATGTCCTGTTCAAGCCAACAACCATTGTCGACGCGGTGAACTATGTGAAGGAGCATTATCCGGACTTGGATTTTGAGGTCGTCGACCCTTATACGTATTTCCGTTTCTATGAGGAGGCGCAGCCCTGGAATCAGGAAGTTAAAGTCTATTCATCGCCTAAGGCGGGAGCCATTCAAGCCGATGGCATTAATCAGCCAGGCGAATGGGAGGATGCGGAGGAAATATCGATCAGCGCGGGGGCGGAGGATGTCAAGAAGTTTGGCAATGTCTGGGGCGTGCCCGGAAACCTTCAGTCGACCTACCGGATCAAGTGGGATGACCACAATCTGTATCTGTTGGAAGAACGGCAGGATGACCGTTTTCAATTTACAGAAACGGCCGATACCATGTATCTGTCCGACGCATCGATGTTTTTTCTGAGCCTGGACGGCAAGAAGGTCGGAAGCGCCTATCAAGATGGCGACTATGCGTTGATGTTTACAGCAGGAGGGCCTGACGGACAGCCGCATATGTTTATGCGTGAAGGCCATAACAGCGGTATGACGGAGTCTCCTTTCACCGCCGGGACGATTGCTTCGGTCATCGATGGCAACCGGTATACCGTGGAGCTTTCGATTCCATGGAGCTCGCTGCAGACGGTGCCTTTTGCCCCCGGTACGGACAAAAGCATTGGCATGTCGATCCTCGCTACACATGGACCTGACGCGTGGGGGCAGATCATGTGGGTGGGCAACGGGGACGACCAGTCCAAATGGGCTGATATGAAATTCCGGCAATAACGAACATAGGCGAAGGGGATGCACACCATCGTGGAATCGAAGAAAATCTATCATTTTATTTCACATACGCATTGGGACAGGGAATGGTATATGCCTTTTGAAAGGTTTCGCTACAGGCTGGTCAATCTAATCGACCGGCTGCTGGATTTGCTGGACCGTGATCCGCAGTTTCATTATTTTCACCTGGATGGCCAAACAATTGTCTTGGAGGACTATTATGCGCTGAGGCCTGCAAACCGGGAACGCCTGGAAGCTTATATCCGGCAGGGAAGGATATTGGTCGGACCCTGGTATCAGCAGAATGATTTGTTTCTCACCAGCGGGGAATCGACGGTCCGCAATCTGATGACGGGCATTTCGCAGTCGCGGCAGCTGGGCGGAGAGATGAAGGTCGGTTATTTGCCCGATCATTTCGGACTGATCGGCCAGATGCCCCAGATTTTCAGGCAAGTGGGGCTGGATAATTGCGTGTTCGGTCGCGGGTACGATCTTGCGCATCATCGCCTTCCTTTCTTTCATTGGCAGGCTCCGGACGGATCTGCGGTAGACAGCATGCTGCTGTATTTCTGGTACAACAGCGCTCAGCGCATGCCCGCCGGGAAGGAAGAGCTCTCAAGCGTTTTTACCGGTATGCGTGAAAGAGAGGAGGCTGTTAATCCGTCCGGCCATTATGCGATGATGAACGGCGTCGATCATATGGAGGCCCAGTATGATTTGTCGGATGTGCTCGCCTCTCTTCGTGTGCTTGTGCCTGAAGATGTGGAGGTGCTTCACAGCACGTTGCCTGAATATGTTCAGGGCGTGCAGGATTATATGCGGGAGCAGCCGGCCGGCTATCTGGAAACGGTGGAAGGGGAACTGCGGGAAGCCTTCGAATACAGCATACTGGCGGGAACCTTATCGAGCCGGATCTACCTGAAGCAGGCGAATGTGCATGGTCATGATTTGGTAGAGAAGTGGATGGAGCCGTTGTCTGTCTTCTGCTGGATGCTAGAGCTGGATCCGTATGAGAGCGAAACCATCGATTATTACTGGAAGCTTTATATGGAGAATCATCCTCATGACAGCATTTGCGGCTGCAGCCAGGATAGCGTGCATGATCATATGATGGATCGATTTAAGCGCCTGGAAGAGCTGGCCGACGAAGTGATCGAACGGAAGAAATTTGTTCTGGCAAGGCAGATACAAGGGGATGGCTATGAGCTTCATGACCAGAAGCTCGTTGTATTCAACACCTCCCAGCTTCCCGGCAAGGCGGTTTTGCGCACGCCGGTTTATTTTCTGGAGGAGGACGGAGTGGCTCAATTTATGATCGAGGACGAGACCGGGCGCTCCGTTCCTTACCGGATCGTCTCGGAATCAATCCGCCGCAAACGGGTGATCAGTCCTGTTAATCTGCCGGGCGTGCTGAGAGTGAAGCGCTTTGACATCGAATGGCAGCCGGATGCGCCTGCGCTTGGATATGCCGCCTACCGGATACGGCCGAATCTTCCGGGAGCCGTTATAGAGGACCTGGCGGACTCACCGGATTCCGGGGAGCCTCCGGTACTGGAGAATGCATACCTGAAGGTTGAGCTTGCGCCCGATGGTTCATTCCATCTTCATGACAAGCATACGGGCCAGACTTTCCGCAACCAAGGGCGTATCCAGGATACCGGTGATGGCGGGGACCTGTATGTCTTCAAAAATGTAGAAGGCGATGTTCCAGCCGTTTGGGACCAGCCCGTCATATATACAAGCCACACAAAAAACAGGCTTTATGAGGAATGCGTGTATACCTTCGCCTGGGAGCTCCCGGAAGGTCTGGATCAGGATCAAACAAGACGGTCGACGGCGAAGCTTCCCTGCGATTTCCGCGTGACGCTCCGGCTTGATCATGATGCTTCGCATGTACAGATGAAGGTGGAATGGAATAACAGAGTGAAGGATCACCGTCTGCGCCTGCTGTTCCCGGGGCTGGGTGCGGCTGATAGCGTGCTGGCCGGCGGGCAGTTCGATGCCGTGCGGCGGCAGTGGGATGCGGGCAGTCAATTCCAGCGCGACGCCAATTCCCAACCCTTCTGGAAATGGCTGGCCCCGGTAAGCGGAGCGTATGGCTGCGCTGTATTTGCCAAAGGGCTTCATGAGTATGAGATCACGGATGAGGGCAGAACCGCTGGTATCACCATTCATAGAGGAGCGGAAACGATTAATATGAGAGAGGCTGCTGTAATGGAAGAGGATATCCAGCCCAAGGGGCAATGTTTGGGCAGCTTGGCCGTAGAATTGGCTATTCGTCCTTTTCATGTCAAGTCGGTTACCGCTACGCAGCTCTATCAGGAAGCGGAACTCTTCCATCAGGGGCTGCAGACCAAGCTTCTTGCGGTCGATGAGCAGCGTTGGAACCAGGGCAGGGCATGGGTGCAGGACACGATGCATAAGGGCCTGTTCGAGGAAGAGAATCCGAATGCGGCCAAACCTTTCCTGCCAGCCATCGGCACTTTCCTGAAGCTCGAAGGCAATGTGATGGCGTCGGCAATCAAGTGGTCAGCCGATGGAGCGGGTCCGCTGCTTCGCGTATACAATGTAGAGGAGACTTCCTCGCCGATTGAGCTTGTCTCAGATGCGGTGAGAAACGAAGTGAACGTGACTAATCTGCTGGAGGAAGTCCAGGGCACGATATCCGCGAAGGACAGCAGGCTCATTACCGAAGTAGCGGCCAAGAAAATCGTAACCTATCAATTACGAGAAACAGGATTAGATTGAAATTCTGATCCAAATGTCATATCATTACTAGCAAAAGCTGGTAGTGGAAGGGGCATGACGGTTTTGAGAAGATTGACTGCCATAGTAACGGCATCAGTGCTAGTGTCTGTTTTAACTTTTGGTGCAGCCGGGACTGCAGAAGCCAAAACAACGGTCAAAACATTCAAGAACTGTTCGGAGATGAATAAGGTATATAAGGGCGGTGTCGCTCGTACCTCATCGGCTAAAAACAAAGGCGGCAAAACAAAATTGAAGCCGTTTGTCTCCAAGGAACTGTATGATGCCAACAAGAAAAGTGACCGGGATCATGATTTAATCGCATGTGAGCGGTAAATTCATGATTTGTGTCCGGAAGCTCCGTCCATAGCAGGACGGGGCTTTTTTGCATCTTGCGGCGGGGCAGGCGCAGCCCGCACATTTTCATTTAAAACCGTTGGGGGAAATCCATGGAGGGTTGTCGAATCTGAACAAGAGGGATAATGCCGGGTACTGCCGGGCTTCGGGCTGCATGATAGTTGACAGGCGCTGCAGCGTTAGCAGGAAAATTTGGAGCAAAGGAGGAAGCTCACATGAATGACGATCCCCGGGTGCAGGAATTAATAACACTCAAAACCATCGCCGAGACATTAAATCAGTCGAATGACCTCAGGCTGATGCTGAATATCGTGCTGGTGAAGCTGCTGGAGCTGACCGGATTATCGGCAGGCTGGATTTTTCTTGTGGATGATGAGATGTCTTATGAATGTGTGGCTGACCACGATCTTCCACATGGGCTCCTTTACCGCGACAAGCAGCCCATGCGATGTGAAACATGCTGGTGTCTGGACCGATACAGGAGCTGCAAGCTCCAGAATGCCGTAAATATTCTGACTTGCAAAAGGCTTATGAACGTTAAAGAATATGGCTGGGGCGATACCGCCGGATTTACTCATCACGCTACCGTCCCGCTGTATTCCGGCAGCCGCCGTTTCGGCGTCATGAATGTGGCATCACCGGGCAAGGTTCATTTCTCCGGGGAGGAGCTTGCGCTGCTTGAAGCCGTGGCTTATCAGCTGGGCAGCGCGGTGGAGCGGATGCGCCTCTATGAAGCGGAGCAGAGCCGCGCCGATCAGTATGCCAGACTGGGTGAATTCAGCCGGGAGCTTGGAACTGCGGGGAGCATGGAACATTCGGCTGCTGCACTTCCGGAGCTTGCGGTATCGCTGATCGGCAGCCATTTTCATTGGGCGTTTGCAGCGCTGTTTGAGCGGGACGGATTTGAATTTGTGCTCAAAGCCGTCTCCGTGGAAGGCCAGCTTGCGAATCGGGCTGCGCGACATTTGCTGCCTGAGGATCATTGGCTTTTTGAGGCAGCACGCGGCGACCGTTATGTGACCGCCACCCCTGAACAAGCGGCTGATCTTGCCGACCATCTGGAGCTGCATGGCTTGCAGAAGAAATTGTCATCGGCCATGGCTGCTCCGGTCAGAGTTGTCGGTGCGGATATACAAGGCATTCTTGTCGTAGGACATTCTGCCAGTGCTTCTCATGCCGACGGGGGAGTGCTTGGCGCGTTGGCCGAGCATATTGCCATCGTGCTGGAGAGTGCGCGGATGGAAGAGAACCGGCGCGAGTGGACCCGTCTGGAAGAACGTAACCGCCTGGCGCGGGATCTGCACGACTCCGTCAGCCAAATGCTGTTCTCCCTCTCCATGACGGCCAAAGGCGTCGAGGGCCAGCTTCGCGGCAGCCATACGGAGGAAGCCCTGGAGTCTGTGAAGGATATTCAATTGCTTTCGCAGAATGCCCAGCGGGAAATGAGGGCTCTTATTATGCAGCTTCGTCCTACGGGGCTGGAAGCGGGACTCACCTCGGCTTTGCTGGCTTATGGAAAAGGCCTCAAGCTTCGGGTGCGGACACGAGCCACGGGAAGCCGGGAGCTGCCGCGAAATGTCGAGGAGGCGCTGTGGCGGATCGGTCAGGAAGCGCTGAATAATGTATTCAAGCATGCGGGAACATCCGAGGCCTGCCTCGTAGTCCAGCTTGACGAGGATAAGGCGGTACTCCGGATTTCCGATGCCGGACGGGGAATAGCCAAGAAACAGCTCATTCAGACCAATCGTCGTTCTCTCGGTCTGACCACCATGAAGGAGCGTGCCGAAGCATTAGGAGGGAGCTTGGCCATAACTAGCGGTTACCGAAAAGGAACTTCTATTGAGGTTGCCATCCCCATCCCTATGCCCGTGCCGGCTGCATCAGCCATTACCGGAGGTGACTAATAATCATGACTATCAAAATATTGCTGGCCGACGATCATGCGATGGTGCGTAAAGGCCTGCAGGTCTTCCTGGCCACACAGCCCGGTATCGAGCTTGTCGGCGAAGCGGCTGACGGCCTTGAGACGCTGGAGAAAACAGCCCGGCTGGTTCCCGATATTATTCTCATGGACCTGAACATGCCGGTCTTGGACGGCATCGAAACCACTAAGCTGTTGAAGCAGTCGCATCCAGATGTGAAGGTTATTGTTCTGACCTCCTTCTCCGATCAGGATCATGTACTTCCTGCGATTCGGGCGGGCGCAAAAGGTTATTTGCTGAAGGATATCGAACCCGGGGAGCTGGTGGACGCGATCAAGCGGGTTCATCAAGGGCAAGTGGAGCTGCACCCGGATGCGGCTGGACAGCTGATGAGCCTGATCGCCTCTGCGGAAGCCTCCGGAATGGCCGATTTAAATGGAGCTTCAGCGGCTGCGAAATCTTCTCCATTTGCTCTGACCGGAAGAGAGGGGGAAGTGCTGAAGCTGATTGCACGAGGCATGAGCAACAAGGAAATTGGCGGAGCCTTGCATATTACGGAGAAAACCGTGAAAACCCATGTCAGCCATCTGCTGAATAAGCTAGGTCTTGCCGACCGCACGCAAGCGGCTATTTACGCGGTCAAGCAAGGTCTTGAGGGGAGCTGAGGCTCCGACCGCGCCCCGTCTCTAAGACGAATGCTGTAGAAACGTTCAGCCAAGGCTGATCGTCTCTACGATCAAAGCCGTAGGAACGTTCAGCCAAGGCTGATCGTCTCTACGACCAAAGCTGTAGGAACGTTCAGCCAAGGCTGATCGTCTCTACGACCAAAGCCGTAGGAACGTTCAGCCTAAAGTTGAACGTTTTTGCGCTGTTTAATCATTCTTTCTGCTGACGACCCGGCTGCCTGTGGCGCGATAAGATAAAAGCACACAACAGGCAGGAAAATAAAGGGTAATAGAAAGGGATGGTTAGGATGAAAGTGGTAATCATTGCAGGAAGCAACCGGAAAGACGCAACAAGCACGAGGCTGGCGGAGCATGTGGAAGACCTCATCCGGCAAAGGGGCCATAAGGTCCTATTATTTTCTTTGTACCGCAGCCCCCTGCCGTTCTATTCGCCAGTTAATTCCTTCCAGGACCATGAAGGACTGAGCGAGCTGAAGCTGGCGATGCTTGAAGCGGATGCGGTTGTGCTGGCTTCGCCCGAGTATCACGGCAGTATTAGCGGGGTCCTGAAAAACGCGCTTGATCATTTGGGGCAGGACCACTTCAGCGGCAAGCCCGTGCTCTCCATCAGTTCTTCCGGCGGTACGGTGGGGATCAGCTCTCTCCAGCAGCTGCAATCGATCGTTCGCAATCTCCATGGCATCAACTCGCCGGAATGGCTATCCATAGGCGGGGCCCAGCGGAAATGGTTCGAGATGGAGCAGGGCAACTATGAAGGCGGCCAGGACATCGACGACCGCATACATCGCGTTCTCGGCGCCTTCCTTCAACTGGCGCAGCAGGTCCGGGGAGGCTAGTCCGCAGGATCAGCTCGCCGATGCGTCCGCTCGCTGCTTTGTCGGTCGCCGCTATGCATAGCTGCATCATAAACGTGATGCCCTCTGGCGGGAAGAAAAACCAACCAAACAAACAAAAAAACAAAGCCAGCCTGCCGCGGGAGGGTCCCGCAGCAGGCTGGCTTTGTTATCTGACAGTTGAGAAACCATGGACGCTGGTCCTGTTTCTTCCCTCGGATTTGGATTGATAGAGCGCCTGATCCGCCTGCTCGATCAGCTGTTTGTTGCTGAGCGCGCTCTCAGACGAGGATACCCCGAGCGAGATCGTGATGACACTGCCGGTGGGATTCGTCCCGCTTGCGATTTTCTTCCGCAGCTGCTCGGCCATGTCGGTGGCCAGCCCAGTATCTCCATGTTTGACAAGAATGCCGAATTCTTCGCCCCCGTAACGAAAGCATAGATCCTCTTCCCTGGATACGCTGCGGATGGTGGAGGCGGCATATTTGAGCACCTCATCTCCGGTAACATGACCGAAAGTATCATTGACCTTCTTGAAATGATCAATGTCCAGAAAAATAAGCGAGAAGGGAATCCGTTTATCCTGCCATTCGTCAATTACCAAATCAAAGCTTTTGCGGTTGGCCAGTCCCGTCAGTCCATCCAACTGGATTTCGGCGGACAATAGATTGATATGGGCATTTATACTCTGATAGAGCTGAGTGACTTCGTAGAATTTGGAGCGGATGACAGGAAGCTGCGCCGGAATGGCTGCCCGGTGCAAAATGGCTTCTTCCGAGAAGCGCGCCAAGGTAAACAGGGGCTTGGAGATCCGGCGGGCAAACCACCACACAATCAATAAAATCAAGCTCAATAGAGGAAGCGCCTGAATAAGCAGGCGGTCCGTGAGTTTCTTTAATGGCCGGTCCAAAACAGATGTAGGCGTTTGTGAGATAATGCCCCAACCGCTGAGAGGTTCATAGGAATAGCCGGCAAAAAAGCTGTTGTTCTCGGAATTCACGACCTCCTGGTAACCGCTTTTTCCCATAACGACCTGATTAATGATTGTATTGGTAGTAACCAGATCATTAATACGTTCCTTCTTGGGATGAAAGATAAGCCGTTTGCCTTGGTCCACTACAAAAACATAAGAGCCGTTTCCGAAGAAATGTTCCTTGAGCAGGCTGCTGAGAGCATTATTCTCTTCGAGATAAATAGTGCCTCCTACAAAGCCTGAATAAGTGCCGTCTTTGGCAAAGATCGGCGAGGAGATGAGAACGATCATTCTTTCGCTTTTCGCTTTATAGGGCTCGGAAATGAGAGGTTTTTTCAGTTCAATGGCTTTCAGTGACTGCTGCGAATTTAAGCGGGCCCCAGGGGAGATTCCCGTGTTGGCAGGGCTGATCGCCTTTATGTTCTGGCGGGTATCGACGATTACAATGGAATTGAAATATTGATTGGCCTCGAACCATAGATCAAGCGCTCTCTGTGTGAAAGGCTGCGAGCTGGCCATTTCGGACATCGCATGAAGGTTCCTCTGCATCGATTCAATCAACTCGGTGGTATTTAATGATAGTTTCTTGGCGTAGTCGTAATTGTTCTCCAAATAGCTGGTGCTGAGTGATTGCTTGTTGGCATGTAAGGCCGAATAGCCGCTGACAATAGCAGTCAACAGGATGGACACAATAACTAATAAACTAAGCGTAAATTGAAGCGTATATCCTTTATGTGCGGTTTTACTCATGAGGTCCGTCTCCCAAAATGAATAGTACAGACAAGCTATAAGTCATATCATATCAAATTATGCAAAACACCGTATAGAGCCAATTTATTAACCTTGCAGGCAAAGCGTCGCCAAGCTGCAAACAGAATTATGTTACGATAGGAGTGGAAGAGGTAGAGCCGAGACGGGAATTTGGGGCAGAGGAGAAATGATTTGTGGCTAAATACAGGAAAATAACCGCCATTCTGCTGGGCATCATCATCGTGATGATTATTGGCGAACAATTCTCTCCGGTCCAGCGTGCGACAGCGAGGGCCACGGCGTCCGTATATGTGGCCCTGAAATACAATTCCATGGATTTAGCTTATCAGGGAGTCGAATACTCCCCGCAGTTCGGCGATTATTTTATTTCCTACCGGAGCAAGGAAGGCAAGCAGCTGGCTTTTGCGGTCAAGTCCAGGCGTATGCCGTTTATCGTATCGTTTGACCCGCTGAAACAAGAGGCTTAGCATCATCCATAATCGGCGAACCTTATCCGGATTAAGGATTAGGTTGTTTTAATTGCCATGCAGGTCCGGATTGGCCGAGATGATAGTTTCGGCGGATTCCCACAGGCGGGGCAGAAACCGGATAACCGCTTCGGCCCGACGGGGGATAACTTCCGCAGAGGAAATGCCCAGATCAGCGATGGCCGCTTCAAAATCCGGAAGCAGCGCTTGCTGCAGCTCCGGCGGAGCATCGGCGGCAAGAATCTTGTGACAGCGCGCATAGGTCGCGACGATCCAGAAAACGGCTTCGCAGTGTCGTCCGGACCGAATCAATTCTTGGCTACCCTCAATGGCAACGGGCCGAGCTGCGGCGGTGATGTCGGAGCTGAACATGAACGGCGTTCTGGCCGCAGCCGCAGCCGCGTCGAAGGTGCGGGTCAGACCGGCGAGCTGCTGCTCCACCTGCCGGGGGCTCAGCTGCGCGCAGCCCAGCAGTTCCAGCAGCTCCATGTAGAGCGCCGGTTGCCCATATTCCATAAGCACGCTCCGCGCGGCCAGATAACGGAGTCTTACCGTCGGATTCCGCAGCGCGGCCACAAGGATGACATGCGTGGTCACTCCGGTCGGAAACAGCCATGACGTTACCTGGTCATGAAGCGGCGCGGAGGCATCGATTGACCGCAGCCCGTTCTCGATCTTCTGCCGGGCCTCTTCACACCGGCGTCGCACCCATGGCCGCTCGGCAAAGTGGAGGGCAACCTGCCGCTGCAGCTCTGCCAACTGCCCGGTGGGATCGGCAATGATCGTATCCACTCGAAAGCTGCCTGCCAGGTGATAGGACGAGAGCACTTTCTCGGGCGTGCCGAATAGGCTCCACGACAGATGGGTGATTTCAAGCAGGGCACCGGCGTATAGGAACTTGCCCAGCTTGAGCGGAAGCTCGTCCTGTTCGGTGACAACGACAACATCGACATCCGAAGCCACAGGGAGCTCCGCGTCGTCAGGCAGCCCGACCGTCGAGCCGCTGAAATACGCTCCGATAAATCCCTCCTCACGGCTGGCATACTGGTTAACCCATTCCGCAGCGGCTGTCCGCGCGTTTCCTACTCGCAAGAGATCATTCCTCCTCTGTTCATTCTGAAACATATAAACTGTAGATGTCTATTATATACCAGTTCACCACGATAAGGGCTAGACGGGTATGAAGAAATTCCGGGATCACAAGCGATTGGAGCTATTCCTCCTATGTCTGACCAGCTTTTTTCCGAAATCGGAAGAGAATATACAGAATAATGCAGACTGCAAAAAATAGGGTATGCCCAATTGAGCGGATGAATGTCGATTCCAGCCCGATGTACAATAGAAAACGATCAAAAGGAGTGTAAAGAAAGATTGTGACGATAAGAAAAAGCGAACCAATTAATAAGCCGGTTACGGGTAAAGCATCTTTGCATCGTTTTTGCAATACAATCCCATTCCAGAGCAAGGGGATTAGCTCGAAGGCTAATACGCTTATTGCGGTGCCCGCGTAACCAAATCCGGGAATGGCCGTCAAATAATATGCGAGGATAACGGAACATATAAGACCTAGAAACAAACCGGCTAAAGGCGCTCTTTTTTTGTCGATTGCCCACAAAATCGTTGTCGTAAGTTCCCTCATGCCAGCGATCAGAGGAGCAAAAGACATGTACTGAATGGCTTTGGCGGCCCCGATGTTGCCAAAAATCAGTGTGGACAGCTCCTCTGAATGAAAGAATAGAAAAACGGCAGAACCGATTCCCCAAAGCCAACCAATTTCTAAGGATAAGCTTGAACGTTCTGTAAAGTCCTGTTTTTTTTTATTTTGCCAACTGGCGGTTAATTTAGAAGCAATCGTATACGATAATGCCGCGGTAAGAATCGTAGGCAAGTAAACAATTATTGATGCCATGCCGGTTATTTCGCCGAAAATAGCTACTGCATTTGATTGACTCATCCCAGATGCCTGCAGGCGTCCCGGAATGATGAGCGAATCGAGAAGGTCGGATGTCGGGACTATCAAACGTGTCAGTGTGAGGATTAAGGATGATTTGATAAACAATAATATTCCGGGTCCAAGAATGATCCAACGTAATGAGTTTTGCAATGTGCCGCTATCAATAAGGGCAGGCAGCGTTTTTTTTCTATAATGTAGTACCCAAAGGAACCACAATGCAGTAAAAGCGCCTGTAAATGCCCCGAACACAGCCCCGCCCACCATAGCGTGAATGCCATATTTCATCCATAAAACTGCCAGCAGCAGGATCGTACCGCCACGAACCACTTGTTCAACGAGCTCGGAAGCCGAAACAGATCCATAAAATTCGATGCCTTGCAAAAAACCCCGGTATAGCTGTAATAAAGGGATAATAAGAAGCGCGGGCGCTATGCAGCGGATGGGAAACGTCAATTGGTCATTCGCGAGATAATGAGCTATATAAGGCGCCGTGATGTAACAAAGTGAAGCGGAACAAGTCCCGAGGATTAAAAAGGGTATCATTAAACCCTTCAAAAATTGCAAGCCGCGCTTCGGATCTTTGGCTGTCATTAACGCTAGCGAAGTTGGGAAACCGCCGGAAAGGAGCGTAAGAGCGAATCCGAAAATAGAATAAACAATTTGATAGATACCCGTTCCTTCCGCGCCGAGCAGACGAAACAATGGAATGCGAATGGCAAGTCCAATAACTTTTACAAGAAAAATAGCGCCCGTCCGAAGCGCCGTTTGTTTAAGGAAAGCGGGAAGCTGCATATTTTCACCCCAATAACCTTGTCCCAAAATTATATGAACAAGGCTGACGAGGTATACTTATTAATTGTTAATATGAACCAATAGATATTTCGTGTGTTTATCCCAACCCAGATCAAACGGGACTCGATAGCGGTCAGCGGTGTGGGAATTAACCAAAGGATAGCCATTCGCATCATGTCCTACAATGATTGAGAAATGGTCTGTGTCTCCTTTAATCGAATAGCCGATCACATCGCCCGGCAATAATTCCGCGATTGCCCCATCAGGATGTTTTTCATTTGACCGGGTAATATCCGTAAACGTTCCTTTGGCAATCAATCGGCCATAACCGGAATACCGGAGGAAATGTTCAAAGGCATCTGTTTGCACCCATGCCTTGCTGCCGCCTCTCCATACATTTGTCGTCCGCAATCCGCCGCCTTCCTTAGCGTCTCCAAGAACCTGTGACGTAAAATTGGTGCAGTCTCCGCCGAGCGGCGTAAAGTCCTTATACTTTCGGTTATATCGATTTTTATTCCCGGCTCCCCAAGCCAGCCCCGCATACTTGTTGGCGTAAGTTACCGCGCGCTCCCTGTTGTATCGCCCTTCTTCTTTTTCTTTGGGAGCAGCCGAGGAAGGATGAGGAAAGCCGTCCGGGGTATCCGAGATCAAATCCGCGTTTTCCTCCAGCGGATCCAGGTACCATTCCTTTTTTACGACCCATCGGTTGTTTTCTTTTTTCAGCGTCAGGGCATGTCGCGTACCGACCCCGAACGACTGCGAAGGAAGCTGCGATGATTTGTATTGATAAGATATCCTGACCGATTGCACCAAGGTTACTTTAGCTTCATCTCCATCTTTTTTAAGACGGCCAAGACGAATATTGGGTTCAGTGGAAATAAGGCGAATGTTACGTTTTTCCGCCCAGGAATTCAGGTATGTTGCCCGCCTTAATTCCATTTGATAAGCATACCGGCTTGCGCCTTCGGTTTTAATGTAATACTTTTCAATCGTTTCCGGATGCGGATGGATAAGAAAAGTATTGCGATCGTTATACAACTGAGATAAGAAACGGGTGATTTCTTCTTTATCGCTTCCCTGTGAAGAGGAATCGTAACCTGTTATTGGTGCAAACGCAATTACGATTGACATTCCGGCTAACAGAAATAAGCGCAACACAGCTTATTGCCTCCTCCCAAAGGTATTCTTAAATCCAACTTGCTGATTGTAAACATCTTTGTTTATGGGATGCCAGAACCTGATTAAGGACGGCAAGCGGTGTTCTCCGCCATTTTTTTGCGCATGTAGTTAAACTGCCCATTCTTTTCTGGGATATGATACGGAATTTCCATCCAGTCTTTATTCTTCATGGAGGGATAGGAAAAATCAGCCTCCTGCACAAGCATGCATAGACTTATAAGGCTTTAATTAGAACGTCATATTTATTTAAAAGTACATAGTAAATATTTATTATGATACCTATTGAATTAAATGATGTGTAATATATATAATTAAGACATACTAAATAAGGATGGTGAGTGGATGTGAAGGTTGGTCTCAGCGGTACAGGAAGAATCGGAAGGTTGTACCTTCGCAGGGCGTTCTCACAACGCAGCCCCATTTGCGATACGGTCGTCATAAACTCGACATGTCCTTTGCCTACCTTGGCGCATCTGCTTCAGTACGATACCGTTCACGGTAAGTGGGAAGCGGACATCCGAATCGAGGAGAGCGGCTTGCTTATCAATGGGGCGCGGGTCCCTGTGATTTCGGAGAGAAATCCCGAGAAGCTTGCCTGGAGGGACTATGGCGTCGAGCTTGTTATCGATTCAACTGGGCAGTTTACCGACCGTACATCCCTTGGCAAACACCTGCAGAATGGCGCACATAAAGTTTTACTGACTGCACCAGGGAAGGATATGGACCTTACTATTGTCATGGGCGTCAATGAGAACCGTTACGCTCCCGATCATCATCACTTGCTCTCGGCGGCCTCCTGTACGACCAATTGCCTGGCCCTGGTGCTTCATGTTCTGGACCGCGCCTTCGGGGTGAAGGAGGGGTGGATGACCGCGGTGCATGCGTACACCAATGATCAGAATCATCTCGATAACCCGCATAAGGATTTGCGCCGGGCACGGGCTTGCACGAGCTCGATCGTCCCGACTACTACCGGCGTGTCGAAGGCTTTGGCGGATGTGCTTCCCCACCTGGCCTCGCACGTAAACGGGTTGTCCGTCCGGGTTCCGACACCGGATGTTTCGCTGCTCGATTTACAGGTGGTTCTAGGCAAGACTGTGCAATCGGCCCAAGTGAAGGAGGTTTTTGAGGCGGCGATTAAGGACAGTCTGGGGGCTTACCTTGCATATAACGATTTGCCGCTCGTTTCATCCGACTATATCGGCAACGAGAAGTCCGCAGTGGTCGACGGCCTAAGCGTCATGACTCGAAACAATCAGGTCAAATTACTTGCCTGGTATGACAATGAATGGGCTTATGCCTGCAGAGTATTCGATCTTGCCCAATATATTTCGGAAGCCGACCAAAGCCATCGCCAGGAGGGGGATCATGTGCGACTCCTGAACAAACGGTAACTTTTTCGCCTGTCGTTCCGTTTATTAAGCAATAGTCTTCTTATGAAGAACAGGGGGTACGTGATGCGGCGGACATTTGGGCTGCTATTGTGTGCGGTCATGGCGGGTGTCGTCATGACGGCATGCGGTCATGTTATTGTGGATTGGGCGGATTTCCTGAAGCTGGATGGAAAAAACTATTCAGGCGATTGGGGCGTGGCGGTCGCCGATCCTGCCGTCGTAGAGAAGAAAGTGAACGAAGTGAAATTTGAATTATCCACCTCCAGAAAGAGGAATAATCCGAATTATAAAATACGCAACGGAGATGCTGCTTTTCTGCCTGAAGGAACTGAAGTGTTTGCCATCAAAGGATATCCCGAAGGAAGTATCGTTGCGGTCCGCGATGCAACGGGCTTGAATGGATATAAAATCTACCGCGAAGACGGAACAGCGCCTGTCGCACTGGAGCAGCAGGATGTCGATGAGATCCGGATCTATTCGAATTATGAGCAGGGGACATCTCCGGGTGAGCTGCACAAGAGAATTGGCGGCAAGGATATTCCGCTGTTCTTCAAGCTTGTTGAACATGCGAAGCCGGGCGAATATTCCATTCCCTGGGGAGAAGCCGATAACTATCTGGTGGTCTATGTGCTGGAAAGCGGCCTGGGTGTACAGCGTGATTTTTCAGGTTATGGCGGCAGCTATTATGACCAGGATGCCCTGCTGCCGGATGAAATCAGCCGTTTTTTCTGATAAACAAAGACTATATATCTATAAAAGGAGCCGATAAAATGAGATACGTTAACCTTAAGTTATCGGCTCTAACGTCTTAGCGTCGTTATTATGAACCCTGGTGAATCTTTTGTTTGATTAAATTTTTTAAAAGCGTCAAGATTAACGGAAATTCTATATATCCATCTTCTGCTAAAAAATGACCATTTTCTTTTTTACGGTAATAGTCCGCGTCCAATTCTTGTGCAAGTTGGTCTGTTAATTCAGTAGGGACAATAGAATCATTAGCAGAAGCTAAGACAGTGATATTGCCATGGGTTAATTGTTTGATTGCTTGAAAGTCAACACCTTTTTTAGTAAAAGAATCCAGCAATGGCAACTCGGGCAGCTTTGTAGAGAAACCTGAAACTAATAACAGCCCGCCGATTTGAACGTTTGTGTCCTGATGAAAGATTTGGCTTAAGTAAATTAAAGTCGTAATACATCCTAAGCTATGTGCGACCAAATAAGTATTTTCATCTAAGACTGGAATTTCCTGAGCCAATTTCGCTAACCATTGATCCGGATCAGGCTGGTTTGGATTTGGCATTTGCAGGGTGGTAGCTTGTTGAATTGGCAGTTCATTGATTTTTTCAGCTAGCCAAGGGAACCAGTGATCTTCTGGTGTAGCCCCAAACCCATGGATAATGTAGATTTTTTTGTTTGTCATCGAATGTAATTTCTCCTTAGTGGGTTGATTTTGTCTGGTACAATACGATTATAAAATCAAATAGACTAAAATGTTAGTACGCACTTTTTTGTGAGATACTAACCAAAAGGAGAGTAAAGAGATAGAAAATCTGTATTATTCAAACCCCCTTTTAAAAAAAAATCTCTTACGTACATCTATTAAATTCATTCCTAAATGTAAAGTAATTTCGACTATTTGCTTGATGGAAAAGCATATTTTTTATTGGAAAACGCAATTAACAAAGCAATAGTCATTAATAAAATAATTGTTATTGGGAAAGAACCTGTGCCAGTAACATCAAAAAGGATTCCTCCTATGAGTCCGCCTCCTGCAATAGCAATATTCCAAGACGTTGTACTGATGGACATAGCAACATCTACTCAACCGAAATGTTAGTATGCACTTTTTAGTAAGATACTCACTAAAAGGAGAGTAAAGACATATGGATACATTATGCAGAAGTACATACCCGCCATTTGAATTAGCACTTTCAATAGTTGGTGGGAAATGGAAAACAAAAATTATATATGAACTTGCTTGTGACCCAACCCTTCGATATGGAGAATTGAAAAAGAATATTTCAAATATTACTCATAAAATGTTGAGTTCTCAATTAAAAGAGTTAGAGAAAGATGGCATGATTATTCGAAAAGAATATCATCAAGTACCACCAAAAGTTGAATACTCTTTATCAGATAAAGGTATTAGCTTTATACCTATTTTAGAAAGTTTATGTTCTTGGGGAGTGGAGATAAGGCAAACTCTACAGGAATTGTCTGTCTAAAAAAAAGCTGATTAAAACGATTACTACGATTGTTTTCAGACAATATTTATATATCCATAGATGTTGTGGACACAAAAATAGACACCTCAATTTGAAGTGTCTATCTATTACCTATTCAATTTTCACAATGGAAGTATCACCTATACAAGCGGCGAAGAATCGAGTTTGCGGGTTTCAACCTCAACCATCCATTGAAACGGATCTTCGACCTTTCCGCTTTGAATGCCGGTTAGCGTATCGTACAGCTTGGCCGAAAGTTCGCCGGTCCGACCCTCATGAATCACGAGCTTGTTATCCTGCCAGTTCAACTCGCCTATCGGTGAAATAACAGCTGCCGTTCCTGTACCGAAAGCTTCCTCCAGCGTTCCTTTTCTGCCGGCTTCGTAGATTTCCTCGATCGAGATTGTTTTCTCCACCACGGGGATGCCCCATTTTTGCAAAAGCTGGATAATGGAACCGCGGGTAATGCCGTCCAGAATACTTCCATTTAATGCTGGCGTATATACCGTCCCGTCCATTTTGAAAAAAACATTCATGCTGCCGACCTCTTCGATATAGGTGCGATGAACGCCATCGAGCCATAGGACCTGTGAATAGCCTTTTTCTTTGGCAGCTTCCTGGGCTTTCAACCCGGATGCGTAATTGCCGGCTGTCTTCGCTTCGCCCAGCCCGCCTTTCACGGCGCGGACATAGTGGGATTCCACGTATATTTTGACTGGATTTACACCCTCTGGGTAATAGGAGCCGACAGGGGACAAAATAATGATGAACTGGTAATGTGCGGAAGGGTCCACACCCAGTGCAGGTTGTGTAGCGATTACAAATGGGCGGATATAGAGGGAGGTCCCGGGTTCCGAAGGAATCCAGTCCGCATCAACGGCAACCAGCTGCTGTAGCGCGTCAAGCGCGGCTTCCTCGTCAAGCGGGGGAATACCCAGACGCCGTCCCGAGTTATTTAAACGATGCAGATTTTTCTCCGGTCTGAACAGCAGAATTCGTCCGTCAGATGTTTTATAAGCTTTAAGTCCTTCGAATATTGTCTGCCCGTAATGGAGCACCTTGGCAGCGGGGTCCATGGAAATCGGCTGGTAGGGCACGATCCGGGGCTGATGCCAGCCGTTAGTTAAAGAATAGTCCATTATAAACATATGATCGGTAAAATGGAGACCGAATCCCAGCTGCTGCTGATCCGGTTTTTGCTTCTTCGCAGTTGTGCGCTGAATCTCAATAGGGCGAATCGTCATCTTCATCTCTCCTTGGCCGTTAACGAGCAATAATCCTAATAGAATGCTATCATTACCTATTATATATTAAAAATATCTATTTTATCGATGTATCATACCTTTTCGGTATAGAAGGGGTGAGGGTGTGGATATCCGTCAGTTAAAGTATTTTATGGCGATTGCCAGGGAGGGCCAGGTTACGGCAGCCGCGAAGCAGCTGAATATGGAACAGCCCGCCGCTCAGCCGCCAATTGAAGCTGGTCGAGGAGGAATTGGGAGTAAGGCTGTTCGACCGAAGCGGCAAACGCTTGAAGCTGACCGAAGCCGGCAAACTGCTGCAGGAAAGAGGAGCACTGCTGCTCAATCAATTTGAAGAAACGCTCAAGGAAGTGAAAGAAACCGAGGAAGGAGTGAGGGGACTTCTTTCCATCGGCTCGGTTGTATCCTGCATATCCATTCTGCCGCCGCGTATCCAGTCGTTCCGGGAGAGGTATCCGCAGGTGACTTACAAAATCGAGGAAGGCGACCATGTGTATATGGGGGAGCAGCTGGAGAAACGAAAAATAGAGCTGGTCATCGCCCGTCTGCCTTTCGAAGCATTAAACGATTCCAGGCGCTACGCTGTTCTTTCGCTGCCATCGGACCCGTTCGTTGTGGTGATTCCCCGTTCATGGACGGACTATTCCCATCTCGACAGCATTCTGATGAAGGATATAGCCGGTTTTCCTCTGCTCACCTTAAAAACGGAGCATACCACGTGGATGCACGAGCAGGTTGTGAGAGAATGCCTCAGCCACGGCTTTGAGCCGAATATTATTTGCGAATGCTCCAGCGTGGCCATTATTATGTCGCTTATTGCGGAGGGGATCGGCGCTACTTTTTTTCCAAAATCAGTTTTGTCTTCCTTTCCGAATAACGTCGTGAAGATGCTGGAAATCCGGGATGCGGATTTTCAGTCCGATGTGGGCGTTGTTTGGCTGAAGGACCGTTATTTATCAAAAAGCGCCCGTTATTTTATCGACAGCTTCCGTACGGATTGCTAACCGGCAACACAGGCAGAAAAAAACCAGTCCTACACGTTTCCCATGTTGGACTGGTTGCGTTTCCCCGGGAACACGCAATTGGTACTCTGACGCCGTTGCACAGCTCCCAGCGCACGGCGGGGCAGCATGTATGGCAGTCAGCCGAATATCCTTCTAGCCTTGGACCTCGCCGTTTCTCCGAAGAAGCAGCCATGACCAGGACTTCCTCAACAAATATCCCGAAATCCAGAATAACAGCAGCGCGTCCACCGTATGAAGCGCGGGGAGAACTCCCGTGAACGTCTGAATCGTCATATGCTGCAAGGAGGTAAGGGCAAACAACCCGAGCGTCAGCCACCGGAGTCCGCCGCGGATGCTCCCAAAAAACGATAGCAGAAACATAATGATGGCCCCGAATTCAAAATAGTTCGCGAATACGCGATGCAGCTCCAAATCTGCGCTGTCCACAAAAACACCCAACCCGGCAAAATACACCTGGAGAATGACGCATAGGACGTATAGAGCCGCCAGCAGTCCGTAAGTAAATCGCACCGATCGGATGCGCACGTTAAGTTCCATGATGGGATCTCCTCTCCATTTCTCGAAATCCTGTTAAACAGTTTTTATTCGCGAGCCCCACGGCTTAAATACCGAAAGGACGAACATGCCGCCAATCGATAAAATTTGGATGATAATGCCCATCCAAAGCTGTCCGCTGTTCACGGTGAATGCCGGATCGTAAGAAACGTTCAGCCCTTCCGCCGCCGTCAGCGCAACTGCCTTCAATGTTAAGGCTTCCATACCGATAGGTCCTAAAAGAATGGCAATAATCATTAGTCCTTCTTTGGCAATAATCCAGTAATAGGTAAACAGTCCCCAGCGGGTCAGCACGGAAAGCAGAATTCCCGTGACCAATGCGCCGATCGCCGAAGCCCGGACCGATGTCTTTGCCAGCACATGCATACCCGAATAACAGGCTTTGAGCACGCCTTCGTCGGTTGTGGTAGCCGCGGTAATACTTAGAATCAGAAACGTAATCGCCCCTCCGAACATAATCGCGGAAAACAGGAGATGAGCCGTTAGCAGCCATCTTCTCTGGGTTAAGCTGATTTTACTTATATTCTTCACCTCCTGCTTTCTAAACGGCGCCTGCCGTTCGATCTTAATGATAGTCTGCGTGTCTAAAGGGACTCTAAATGAAATCTAAAAAAAGTATAAATACGGATAGCGTTTCACTGCTCACCCGGTCCGGCCGACGTTTATACTTTTTTTAGAAATGATTTAGCGAAGGTTTACACATCATTGTTATGTACATCAGCAAGTTGCGGGAAAAAATTGAAGCGGATCCCTCCAATCCACAGTATATCGAGACCATTGGGGCGTGGGATACCGTTTCAACCTATAGACTCGACGCGCATGTAATATGCGTTAAGGAATAATTAAGAACTGCTTACCGGAAAGCTTAAGATCGCTCCAGTAAACTGTTTCCAAGAAGCTTGTTTTGGAGGCGGTGAACCTATGGAGTCGATTTTCAGAAAGGTCCGGATCAAATTTTTGTATGTGGGGACAGCCAGCGCTTTAATGAGCGTTGTGCTGCTTTATGCGGGTTACCGAATAACGGCATTTCTATACAGAGCCGGGCTGCATACGGCGGACAGCTCCTATGTGAAGCTTATCAACTGGATCATCAATCATATTGGCAAGCTCCCGGCGGCAATGCTGACAGGCAGTGCTTTATTTCTTGCTATCTTCTTTTGGCGCTCAGGTAAAATCCGTTCCGATCTTGAGGAGCTTTGCCGGGAACATGCGGAGGCGGCGCTTATGGTGGAAGCCGCAAATGATGAAGCTGAAGAAGATGAGCAGAGCGACATTCCTGCCGTTTATGTGCATTCTTTTAAGGGGCTGCATTAACGGATGGAATTGATGATGCGGAGGCTGGAATCAGGACTGCGGAAAATGAAGCTTAAGCAGCACTTCCGGGTATTCTCCGGGCGGCAGTGGGGCTATTTTTCGTTTGATCTTTGTGTTGTCGGGATTGTTTTCTTGCTGTTTGCTTATTTGGCTATGCTAATGACTGGCGATTATATGCTCCGGAGTCAGTCGGAACGATTGCAGTTGATGACTACCAGTGTGATTACAGACCGGAATGGCGTGCAGATCAAGAAGCTCACCTCGTCCGCATTCGGCAATCGCCGGGCTGCCGCGCAAGAGGAAATTCCGCTGCTTCTGCAGCAGGCGTTCCTCGCGACTGAGGACCACAGATTCTACAACCATTCCGGCATCGATTGGATCGGGGTAGCCAGGGCGGCACAAACCAACCTTGCGGCGGGGAAAATAACGCAGGGCGGCAGCACCTTGACGCAGCAGCTGGCCCGTTCGGTATTTCTGAGCAATGACCAGACCCTCTCGCGCAAGTTCCTCGAAACGGGACTCGCCCGTGCGATGGAGAACAATTACAGCAAACCCCAGCTATTGACGCTCTATTTGAATCATGTTTATATGGGCCGTCAGCAGTACGGGGTGAAAGCGGCGGCGGAGCGGTATTTTGGCATTACTGACCTGAGGAAGCTGAAGCTCTGGCAGATCGCTTCCTTGGCTGCCATTCCCAAGGGCCCTTCCATATACAACCCGGTCGATAACGCCAAACGGAACAAGGAGCGGCGCGCGGTAGTGCTTACCCTTATGCGGGAGCAGGGATATATCAGCAAAGCTCAAATGCTGGAGGCCAAGGCTGTGGAATTTGTGCCCCCGGCGCCTCCGGCTGCTGAGGTTTCATATACCGCATCCTATACCGATTATGTGCTTCAGGAAGCTGAGGCGGTAACGGGACTGGGCAGGGAGCAGCTCCTTACAGGAGGGTACACGATCGTAACGGGCTTGGACACAAGGGCTCAGCAGGCCGCCGAAGCCGCTTTTCGCCAGGACAGTCTTTTTCCCGAGGACGGAGCCACGCAAAAAGTCCAAGGGGCGTTCGTCCTGTTGGATAACGGTTCGGGGGAAATACGAGCACTTGTGGGCGGGCGGGATTACCTACAGGGAGGACTGAACCGTGCCATTCAAATAAAGCGTCAGCCCGGTTCCGTCATTAAGCCGATCCTCGTATATGGGCCTGCGCTGCAATCCGGCAAGTTCCGTCCGCAGACGCCGCTGCAGGACAAGCAGGCTGCATACGGCAGCTATCGGCCTGCCAACAGCAATGGCCGTTATTCCGGTACCGTTACGTTGAAACAGGCGATTGAGCAATCCATAAACGCGCCGGCGGTCTGGCTGCTCAACCAGGTCGGAATTCCGGCGGCGGCGAAGTTCGCCGAAGGGCTGGGCATTCGGCTTGAAGAGCATGACCGCAATCTGGCTGCCGCACTCGGCGGCTTTCAGGATGGTGTATCGCCTCTTGCCATTGCCCAGGCATTCAGCGCGTTTGCCAACAACGGCAACTTTAATGAAGCGCATGCCGTACGGCTCATCAAGGACGGGCAGGGGCGGACGATTTATGCCAGGCCGCTACGTGCCAAGCAGGTCATGACGAGGCAGACGGCCGCGGACATGACCGGGTTATTGAAGGGTACGGTAGAGCAGGGAACCGGACGAAAGGCAAAGCTCGGGCAATGGGTAGCCGGGAAGACCGGCACCACACAACTGGACGTTAAGGGGGTACCTGCCAACGCCAACCGTGATTTATGGTTTGCCGGCTATACCTCGCAGCTGACGGCTGCCGTTTGGATGGGTTTCGATACCAGCGGTAGGGACAATTATATGACGGCCGGAAGCGGAACAGCGGCGGCCATGTTCGCTGCTATTATGAAACAGCTGCCGGATTAAAGGCGTTCTAACAGAGCAGCTGGGTTCCAAGCCCAATTGCCAGCCACTTGGTTGGCTGTACGCAGCAAGGCTTTTCCTTGCGCCTCCATCGATTACACTATTGAGCCTCGATAGAAGGAATATTTTTCATTTTTTTTTAAAGAAAAGAAGGAGTTTGGATTTGGATGAAGAATTTAACTGGTATAGACCTCTATAGCAAAGTGATGGTGCATAATGATCAAACAATTAAACAAGAATATTCCCGTCCCGTTGTACTTCCAATTAAAGCAGCAAATTATTGAACAATTAGAGACAAGAGAATTGAATCCCGGCGATCCTATTCCTTCTGAACGTGAGCTTAGCGAGTTGTACGAAATTAGCCGGATGACCGTGAGACAGGCGCTGCACGAGCTTGTGAATGAAGGCCGACTTAAGAGAGAGCAGGGAAAAGGCACTTTCGTAGCCAAGCCGAAGATCAGTCAAGGGCTGTTCAAACTAACGAGCTTCAGCGAAGATATGATTTTGCGGGGGATGCACCCGGATGCTTATGTTGTGAATGTTACGGTGGAGCAGGCGAAGCCTTCCATCTGCGAGGTGATGCAAATTAAAAAGACGACCCCCGTTCTCATTTTAACCCGTGTACGTCTTGCAGACAGTAAGCCAATGGCACTGGAAACGACACATTTGTCTCTCAATCGTTTTCCAAATTTAGATAAGGAGCAATTCGACGGTGTCTCTTTATATAGCATTTTGCAGAACAAATATAATACAGTGCCATTTGCCGCTTCACAAACGATTGAAGCAGGAATGCCGACAGCCAATGAGGTTCATTTACTTGAAACGACGCTTCAGGATCCCGTCATGCTGATCGAACGGGTAACGCGTGATGAAGAGGGCAATCCTTTTGAATTCGTTAAATCGGTATATCCCGGCGATCGGTATAAGTTCCATTCCGATTTACTCCGGTAAAAATATGCAAACGAATTTACATGTTCGTTTCATTGATATAGTGGTATAGACAACTGTATGACCTGAAAATGGTAAATTCGGTTGGTCAGCAAGACTTTCACAACAAAAGATGAGGGGATATTGATCTATGTCGGAAGTGAAGCCACAAATCGTTGTAAAAGTTGCGCCGAGGCAGCGCATAAGCGCTTTTCTCAACAAGGAGTCAGTTGCCGGATGGTTGTTTATTGCACCTATGCTAATTGGGATTGGCATCTTCACGTATGCGGCGCTTGTCGTCTCACTCGGTATTTCATTTACGGATTGGGACCTGCTAACGCCAGCCAAATTTAACGGGTTTGATAATTACTATACGCTTTTCACGCGTGATCAAGCGTTCGTCGATGCTTTGAAAAACACATTGTTTTTCGTTATAACGCTTGTTCCGCTGGGAATCGCGTCCTCGATGTTTCTGGCTATTCTCTTAAATCGCCGGATTAAGGGATTATCGTTCTTCCGTACAGCTTTTTATTTGCCGCATATTACGTCGACCATTGCGATCGCAGCTGTATGGCTGTGGATTTTTAATCCCGATCTGGGATTAATCAATTCCATATTAACGAAGCTTGGGGTAGATCACCCGCCTCACTGGCTGGAGACTGTTGTGTGGGCGAAACCGGCACTGCTGATCGTTCGGATCTGGCAGGTGGCGGGGTATTATATGATCTTGTTTCTGGCGGGCTTGCAAACGATTTCAGACGACTTGTACGAAGCGGCATCGATTGATGGAGCCGGCTCCTGGCAGAAAACCTGGAACATTACAATTCCACTGCTTGCGAACACAACTTTTTTTGCAGTCATCATGTTAACGATTGAGTCCTTTAATATTTTCGAGGCCATTTACGCGATTACCGAAGGGGGTCCGGGAGGGTCGACCAATACGCTTCTCTATTACATCTATACGGAAGGGTTTCAGTCTTACAGGATGGGATATGCTTCCGCAATTGCCTGGGTATTGTTCCTGATCCTGTTTTTATTGACGCTTGTCCAGTTCGCCATCCGGCGCAGAAAGGAGTAGCGGCCGTCCCAGTTGCACCAACAAATTCTGCCCGAGGTGATTCAGATGATTTTGCGTAACATTGCTGCCAAAACATTTCTCTATGCCTTTCTGATTATCATTGCGATTCTAATGATTTATCCGTTCATCTGGGCGATAACATCTTCGTTCAAGACCAACTCCCAGATGTTCAATGGAAGTGTTTTTGATCTGATTCCCAGGCCGTTCCATTTCGATAACTATGTCCGAGCTTGGACCCTTCTGCCGTATCATCGCTTTTTGCTTAATTCCCTGTTCATCTGTTTAATCGTGCCCACAACTGCGATCTTCATTAGCTCGCTTGCGGCTTATTCATTTGCACGGCTCAGATTCAAGGGGCGGGATATCATCTTCATCGCGCTGCTTGGAGTCATGATGATACCGGGGCATATCACGCTAATTCCCAACTATGTGCTCATGCGGATGTTTGGGTGGATCAATGAATACAAGGCGATCATCATCCCTTCCATCTTTCAGGCGTCTATGGTGTTTAATATGTTTTTTATGCGTCAGTTTTTCTTATCGATTCCCAAGGATCTTGATGAGGCGGGCATTATAGACGGGTGCAGCCGATTCGGAGTTTGGTGGAAAATCATTATGCCTAACGCCAGGCCCGCTATCGCCACGATTGCCATTATGTCGTTCGTAAGCGATTGGAACATGTTCTTATGGCCTCTCATCGTGATGAATGATTATTTGAAAATGCCGATTCAGGTTGGTGTTTCCTACTTCAAAGCCAATGCGATGGCAAATGGGGATTGGGGAGTTATGATGGCAGCAACGACGATGGCGATTGTGCCGCTGATCATTATGTTTCTTCTTGTTCAGAAAATTTTCATCAAAAGCATGCTGAACTCTGGCTTGGGGGGACGTTAAATGCTTCGTTATGAAGGGACGTGGTAGACAGGAGAAAAGGACAAATATCGGGGTGTAGTCATTCAATCGTGGGTCATGGAACTGGTAAGACAAAAATGTAGTTAAAGTACCGGAAAAATATCCGGACTATCCTTGGAGGTTGTGAGAAATGAAAAGAAAATCGGTCAATATGATGCTATTGATGCTTGCCCTGCTGCTGGTGGTGGCGGGATGCTCCTCGAATAACAAAAACAATACTACGGATACAGGTGCCAAAAATACCCCAAGTAAGAATGCGAATTCAACTCCAAATGAGCCGGCAAACGAAACTCCCAAAGAAAAAACGAAAGTGCAAATCATGTCCTGGTGGGATTTCACCACTTCCGAGCCGCTTATTCAATTAAAAGCCAAATTCGAAGAATTGAACCCCGATCTGGAGCTTGAATACTTGCAAATCGGTACCGGATATGCAGATAAAGTGCTGACAATGATTGCAGGCGGCGGAGATCTGCCGGACGTTATGATGCTGGCGATGGACAAGCTACCGATTTTTGCCGACAAGAACGCCATTCAGCCGCTCGATAAATACATTACCCCACAATATAAAGACAGCTTATACCCTGTTGTGTCCGAAGCGCTGGCATATAAAGGCCAAACGTACGCCGTTGCCCGCGACATCACAAGTAAAGTGATGTATCTCAACAAGAAGATGTTCGACGATGCTGGAGTAGCCTATCCGGAAGCGGACTGGACCTGGGATGAATTCCGCAGCATTGCTTCCAAGCTGAGCAAGGATGGACAGCAATGGGGCTTCTACTTCCCTAAATTCACGGACGGATATACGAGCTGGTTGATGCAAAATGGCGGCGGATATGCGACCAATGACGGAGCCTCCTTGCTAGGCAAAGCGGAAAGCATCGAAGCGCTGAAGTTCTTGCAGGAAATGGTTACGAAGGACAAAAGCGTTCCGACGGAAAGTCAGGCGCAGCAGTTTGGAACAGCCGATACAGCACCTTTCATTGCCGGCAAAGTGGCTATGATTACCGGTGGCTTGTCTTCCTCGACTGCTTTTAAAACAAACAATGTCGAGTATCTCGTTCGTCCCTTGCCACAAGGGAAAGTGAAGCTGAGCACATCTTTCGTCAACTCGTGGGTAATTCCAAAAGGCGCTAAAGACGTTGATCTGTCATGGCGAGTACTGGAGTTCCTGTCAAGCAAAGAGGCACAGCAAATCGCACTCGACACGGCAATGGGTCTTCCTGCCGCTAAAGACGTAGATACAGCTGCTTTCCTGAGCACGCATGAAGACAATAAATACTTCATCGAAGCGCTGGATTACAGCGTACCATTCCCAACCCCGCTCTATGGCGCCGATTTCGCTCTTGAGGTGACCAAGCAATTCGACCTTATGTGGCTTGGTGAAGCGTCGGTAGAGGATGCGGTCGCAAAAGTAGAGAAAGCAGCACCTAACCTGCTTGCGGGCAAGAAGTAGAAATGTTTTTACGGCCAGCGGCTAAAGGAGTTTAGACCATGTACTACATTGGTATTGACGGCGGCGGGACGAAGACCGAAACGATCGTAAGTGATCGCTTCGGTCGCTGTCTCGGAAGCAGCTTGATCTCAGGGACGAATCCGAATTTTGTAGGAGCGGATCCAGCACTGGCGAATGTTGCCGAAGGGGTACGGCTTGCGATGGAAGGACTGGATCCCCTTCCGATCGCACATGTTGCTGTATGCATTCCAGGGATGCGCAAGTACGCGCAAGAAGTTGCGGCAGCGCTCCTCCTGGAGCCGCTGCGCATTACCGCAGCTTCAGACACAATGAGCACCTTTTATGGAGCGCTTGTTAAGGAGTATGGTGTCGTTCTATTGGCGGGGACCGGATCTTTCGCATTAGGCGTTGCGCCGAATGGGAAGACCGTTACAATCGGCGGTTGGGGTCCGGTCATCGGGGATGACGGGAGCGGGCAACTAATAGCGGTTAAAGCGCTGCGAGCGGCTGCCAGGCAGTTCGATGGAACGGGCCCCCCAACATTGCTGACGGATAAGATCAAGGATTATTACAACATAGACTCCATTAACGATTTAAAAACAAAAGTAGCGTTGGACAATGTAAGCAAGCTGACTTATTTTGTCCGGGACGCAGCTGAAGCAGGCGATCTGATTGCGAATGTTATTTTGCGCGAAACCGCACAGAATCTGGCAGACCTTGTTACAGATACCTTGTACCAATTGGAGTTCGATGCGGAGATAACCGATGTTGCGCTTGCCGGAGGATTATGGGAACTGGGCGATTTGCTTACGGCTCCATTCAAAGCGTTGATGAGTGGTGTCTATCCCAATGTCCGCATTATTCCAGCGGTTTTTCCGCCCGTAGTCGGCGCGCTGTTAACCGCATTTCGAGCAGACGGAATACGTTGGACGAAGGAACTGCTGGATAATATCGGAACGACGATACCTGAACGGAAAGGAAGTAAATAGATGTTGAGCTTATCGTTTTTTTCAAATATGAAACAGGTGCTGGAGCAAATTGAGTCCACGCAATTAAGCGGTATTGAGGAAAGTGCCCAAGCAATCACCCGCAGCCTGGTAAATGGGGGCATCTGGCATCTATTGGATACCGGCCACATGCTTATGTATGAGGGAGTTGGACGTACGGGCGGGTTGATGGCGGTGAGGCCGGTCCGTGTAACTGTTGATGTATCCAATCCGACCCGGTACCGGGAAACGGACATTGCCAAGAAGAAAGTCTATATGGATGAAATCGAAGGCCTTCCGGCTTTTATCGTTAATAAAAGCAATATGCAAGCGGGAGACATTCTAATGATTGGATCCGTATCCGGCATAAATGTGCTGCCTGTTGAAATGGCGCTTTATGCCCGGGAAATGGGACTGACGGTAATCGGAATTACGGCAGTTGCCTATTCGGAGTTTCTCAAATCCGCACATAAAAGCGGCAAAAGATTGTTTGAGGCATGCGATATCGTGCTTGATAACTGCTCGAATGTTGGAGACACGACTGTCCAGGTGGAAGGTCTCGATGTAGGTATTTGTCCTTCGTCGGGAATCGCTGCCGCCTATCTGCTATGGGCTATCCAAGCCAGAGTCGTAGAGCTGTTGATAGAGGCAGGCAAAGCACCCAGCGTATATATGAGCAATCATATGCCAGGAGCGGGACCATACAATAGCGAGGCTTGGACCAAATATGAGAAGGAAGGATACTAAGCAATGAATTCAGTCATCCGAAACCGTTATGTGGAGCTTGTATTTGATGATGAACAAGGGACTGTCACCTCCATGCGCAATCTAACGACAGAAGATGAGTATATCAAGCACGATGTACCCTATACATTGTTCATGATGAATGCGCTGGAAGGATTGGAATACGGCAATAAAATTGCGATTTGTCCCGGCTTGCCATCGGCCGTCAGGGTGAACAAGGAACATGGCATGCAGAGTCTTGTTATCGAATATCATAATTCCGCCGATGGCGCGGTACAATTCCATGCTGAGGTAAGGATTGAATTGGCAGAAGACAGCCGCGAGTTCGTCTGGTGCATGACGCTCGATCATAATGATCCGCAGCACCGGATTGTCGAAGTTCTGTTTCCCTGCATCAAGGGCATAAGTCTTGGTGAAAGCCGGGAGGATGATGTGCTTATCTATCCGCATCATGGCGGAGAGAAAACCCTTAATCCGGTGAGTGCTTACGCATCCGAGAAATACGCGGGATTCTGGCGTGCACAAACCATTCGCGAGACGTATGGGTTCAGCAGGGAGATCAATTATTGCGGGCTGGCCTCCATGAGCTGGATGTACTTGTATGACGAACAGAATGGATTATATGTGGGCTCGCATGATGAGAGATTTCCGGTGACAGGGCTTCGCGTGGAAACCGGAGGTCCGGATGATCCATGGATGGGATTCGGATTTCGCAAATATGTCGAGGTCGGTACAGGGAAGTCGTGGTCATCCGGTCCTGCTTGCATGGCTTTAACCGACCAGGATTGGCATTGGGGCGCGAAGCGCTATCGGACCTGGATCGATCAGCATATCGAAATTCATGAGCATCCGGCGTACCTGCAAGACCAGTACATTCTGAATCAATGCTACAACTTCAAGCGTTCGAATGAAATCCAGAACAGATTCGTTAATATTCCCGCCATGTTCGACGAGGGAAAGACCGAATTCGGAATGGACCATATGTTCATCGCGTCATGGAATCGCAAGGGCTTCGATACGGATTATCCCGAATTTCAACCGGATATGGAGCTGGGTACCCCCTGGGAGCTGTATGAAGGGTGTAAATACATATCAGAGCAGGGCGGGATTGTGACCTTCTATATTAACGCCCGGATTTTTAATGTCGATTCGGACTTCTACCCGACGCTTGGCAAACGCTGGGCGATCAGGGATCATAGCGGCGAAATGATGAAGGAAGAGTATGGCCCGCTGGAATTTGTCGTAAATTGTCCTTCCCATCAGGAATGGATACAGTATTTGCTGGACATGTCACGTTGGATGGTACGGAGCTACGGAGCGGCGGGGATTTATCTCGATCAGCTTGGCTCGGCAGATCCATACCCATGCTATAATCCGCATCATTCCCATGCCAACATCGGCGAATTTAATACCGGATATGTACAGCTTCTGCGCGAGCTGCTGCCGCAAATAAAGCAGATGAATCCGGACAGCTTCCTGATGATCGAAAATTGCGGCGATATATACGGCGGCTATGTGTGGGGAAACCTGACGTGGAATGGGGAGAAGTATGATGAATTTTTCGATTTATATAAATATACGTTTCCCGAGTATGTTCAGGTCAACATGGTGAACCCAAGGCGCGGCCTTACGGACGAAGAGCAAGAGCATCAATTGCACTGGGATATGTCCAGAGCGATATTGTTAGGTTCCGTTCTCTGGCTCGGTATGGACAAGTATGCGCTTCTGAACGAGGAAATGCAGCAGTTCGTGCAGCGTTCCGTTAGTTTCAGAAAACGATTGCAGCCTCTATTTCGCGACGGCCTCTTTGTAGATAACGAAGGGATTAAGCATATTTCCGAGCGTATAACAGTGAGCGTATGGCAGCTGAACAGCGGCGGCCATCTGTATGTTATCGCGAATCCATCCTGCCTTGCGGAGGGGCAATTCATCTTGAACGCTCAAGGTCGGGATTCCGCGGAGCTGGAGGTTGACGATCTGGATGGCAATCGACGCATCATCAGCATAACGGCAGCGGATAACCAGTTTAGAATTGCCGTCCCGGGCGTGGAGCTGAGCAGCGTTGTGCTGCGATTGCCGCAAGCTGCGGTGAAGCTATGAAGCTGATTGTCCTCGGTAAATATGGCACGTTTCCGGCAGCGGGAGGCGCATGCTCCGGTTACCTGATTGAAAATAACGGTCGTTATCTACTGATCGATTGCGGTAACGGTGTGCTTAGCCGGCTTCAGCATATATGCCGGATCGAGGATCTGGAAGCGATCGTCTTGTCTCATTTGCACGACGATCACGCCGGAGATTTGCGTATTCTGAAATATGCGGTCGAGACGAAGCTTGCTTTCGGGACGATGCGGCATCGGGTCAAGGTGTATATGCCCTCATCGCCTGAGCGGGCCGCGCGGGATCTTGATTATCCGCAAGCCTTTGACATTTCTTATGTGAATGAGAAAACCGAGCTTGAACTGGCTGGTTTGCACTTGCGCTTTTGTCCGATGCGGCATTCGATCGAAACTTATGCAATATCACTTGAAGCAGGTGCCAAGAAGCTCGTCTATTCTGCGGATACGACCTTTCACGAAGGGTTGATCCGCTTCGCTGCAGGCGCCGATGTGCTTCTGTGCGAGGCCACACTTGCGGAAGCGGGAGATGTTCCGATTCCCCATATGACCGCATTGGAAGCGGGAGAAACGGCCAGACTCGCAGGGGTGGAGCGTCTGTTGCTTACCCATCTCTGGTGTGATGAAGACGCAGAGCGATGTTTGCTTACGGCAAGAACGGTATTTGAACAGTCGGAGGAAGTGATGGAATTACAGGAGTACGTGATTTAGCGTTTCGTACAAACGGACATAAAAGGAGTGATTAACAATGAATTTATTAAAACGCAGTAAATATTATCTGGCAATGTTGGCCCTATTGATGGCGTTTCCCCCTCTTTCCGGCACTCAGGCAAATGTTGTGCAGGCAGCGCCTCTTGCTTATTCCCCTCAGACTACCAGTTCGGCTGTGGTCAACCCAATCACGGTGAATGCAGGCACGGTCGCAAGCGGAAGCAGCAGCTCTTTGAAAAATAACGATCAAGCCTATTTGCAAATTAGTTCCGCCGCTTCCGGCAGCACCCACAGATTAGAATATTCGTTCGAGCTGACTCTGGAGAAGCCGGGAGTGGAAGTCCGCAGCTTAACTATTCCTGTCAACGCGAAGTCTTCGGTCGCCGGTGTCAATCAGCAATTGCAATTATGGAATTACGACACTTTAGCGTGGGATTCCGTAAAGACGTCGGCGCTTGCGGTGACCGATAGCGATCTAATATATGACACGACGCTCGGCGCTTCGATCACCCATTACGTGTCTGCGGCGAGCCAGCTCAGAGCCAAGCTCGTAATGGAGCATGCCAGCGTATTTATCGGCTATTACGATTACGTCAATGTGATCTATGAATATGGCAATTCGAGTCGACTTGCCGCCTCTTACGATGCAACCAAGACGAGCTTGATCCTGGGTACGTTATCGTCCGGAACCAGTAGCAATCTAGCGGATCGTGATCGCGAGTTCTATTCCATTGCAAGCGCAAGCAATAAGGTAGACTGGTCGACGCGTATGACGGTCGAACCTGCCCGTGATCATATTCGTACATTGGAAGTGGTGTATGCGGGAGAATATTCGAATGCTCCAGGGACACAGTGGTTATCCCTATGGAACTATCAAACTGGCAATTGGGAAGTCATCTACGATGCTCCCGCCAATACGTCCAATCAGACGCTGCGTTGGGTGACTTCCGATCCGATCGCGGTTAGCCGATACATTTCCGAATTCGGCGACATTCAAGTGCGCCTGTATAATTCGGGAACGGCTTCTTTCCAGAGGAAATCCGATTATTTAAACGTTCTCATCTATCATGATCCCGTGATGAGCCATAAGGAATTTTCAGCAGACACGGTTACGGCGGAATATGGAACGATTACTTCGGGGAATGTCGGCAGTCTGGCTTCCTACGATGCGAGTCCGCTTGTTATCGCTAGTGATGCCAGCAAACGGATCAGTTGGATCGCAGAGACAGCATTAACCGGGATTGACAAGAAATATGTAACGGCAATTACGGTTATGACCCGGGCGAAAACAAGCACTTCCAGCACGAATAGTATGTATTTCTCGCTTTGGAATTATAAAACAAGCTCCTGGCAGGTGCAGAAGGCGCAAACGACATCTACCTCAGAGGAGAATATTGCCATTACGCTGTCAGACCCGGCGTTGATCGATGCCTTCATCTCCTCCTCTGCCGGCATGAAAACGAGATTGTATAATTCAGCTGTGTCGGCAACGCCTGCCTACTCACGTGAGACCGACTTGCTCAGTTTTACGGTCGAATACGGTACCGTGTCGACCTTCGAATTCGCGCAAATCAGCGACGTTCACGAGCCTATCGGACATAATAATTTTCTGGCTGTACTGGATGACATCAACAATGATGTACAACCTGACTTTACGGTCATCACCGGTGACATTACCGATCATGGTACTCCGGGACAATATGATCAATTCCTTACGGACGCTGCATTGTTTAACAATCCGTATTATGTAACGCCAGGCAATCACGATGTGCGCTGGTGGAACGTGAACGGCAAGGAGGACTTTGCTAACGAGATTGGAAGTCTGTATCAGTCATTCGATTACGGCGGCGTTCATTTCATTTTGCTGGATTCGACAGTGACATTGGAGCTCGATGCCAAATTTTCGAAAAGGCTGCTGGATTGGGTTGCGGACGACTTGCAGTCGGTATCGAAGGACACACCGGTTATATTCTTCGCCCATCACCCGTTCGAGATTAATAAGAACGTCACTGGCAAGTCGGAACTGATCGATCTCGTAGAGGATTACAACGTTGTTGCTTATTTAAGCGGCCATTTGCACAGATGGGGTAACCAGTTGGAGAATGGCATCCCTTGGGTGTATATCGGTCAGATCAAAGACTACCAGGAATATATCAGGGTCAAGGTAACGCCGAATAAATTATATATTACGCGTCGGGATGCTGCCAACGATGCTGAAGTCCCTTACGTGGAAGCGAACATAAGGAACAAGCGCAAGAACAGCTTCGAGATTACGGGAGCGACGGCACAGGTGGATGGGGATGTTCAAGTTGCCGTTACGATCGCGGATGCACCGGATGGCATCGTCTCGCTGGAAGCCAATATTGATAATTACGGCGGATGGACGACATTGACAAACGCAGAGGGCAACGTTTGGACGGGCACCGTTGATATTTCTGCTTATTCGCCAGCCATTCCTTTTGGCGATCATTTTGTCGCCGTCCGGATGCTGGACGACAATGGCCAATATTGGAAGAAATATCGCGAATACACGTGGACAGGCGGCAACGCTTCGACGGAATGGGCATTCCAGACAGGGGGCATGATTCAGGCTCCTCCCCTGGTATATAACAGAACCGTATATACCGGCTCGGAAGACGGCAAGGTATACGCGGTCAATGATATCAGCGGAGCCCTCGAATGGTCCTATACAACAGGAGGCGATATTCTTTCCTCTCCGGCGGTTTATGAGCAAACGGCTCCTTTGCCGGATTTGGTCCTGATTGGCTCCAATGACAAGAAAATATATGCGCTCAACGCGGATACGGGAAGTTTGGTTTGGTCGTATACGACGGGAGGCAGCGTAATCTCGAATCCGTTGGTGGATGGCGATGTCGCTTATTTCGGCTCGGGAGACATGTATATCTATGCGGTGAATCTCTCCGATGGAAGCCTGAAATGGCGGTATCAAACGGAAGGTCTGCTCCGTCAGAAGCCTGTTATCCATGATGGCAAGCTGTATGCCAATGTGCGCGATACGTATGTATGGTACGCGCTGAACATTAGCGATGGAAGCCTGTATTGGAGAGGCAATGCAGCTACCGATGAATCGTTGTTCGTTGTAGCAGACGTGGAACCGATGTATGCCGGGGGTCAGTTGTGGGTGATCAACCCAATGCCGACGAAGTTAAGTACACTAAACCCGGCGACGGGTGCTGTTACCTGGTCGGACTCGACGGGTGACAGCTTCTCGTCGAGAGGAGGGGCGACCGATGGCAGCACAATCTATTATCCGGCGCATGGCGGTCGATGGATATTTGCATTCAACGCTTCAACTAGAGCGCTGAAATGGTCCAAGGATCTAAGAACCGGAGCGACGGATTCCGACCTACAGCGATATCAGGTTAACAGCGCCCTCGTATATGAGGATGGAATCCTTTATCATGTGGCGGAAAGAGGGCGTATTACAGGGATTGACCCGGCAACAGGCAATATTAAATTTACCTATGATGCGGTTGGTTTTCCTGAAAGGGCGATCTGGTCTACACCAACCGTAGTGGATAAGAAAATTTATTTCGGTGGAATAGACAGTAAGCTTTATAAGGTTGAATATAGTGGAACGTAAGAGGAAGCCCAGCCTTGATAAGAGTTCCTTGTTACAGCGATTTATGCTGTTCGGTTTGTTGCTAGGCGGTGGGTTGCTTCTTGCCCCCCAGCAAGGAAGCGCACATGCTCTGAATGACGGCTACTCGATGCTGACCGTGACCGAGACAGGCATTGAATACGATCTTTATTTGCCAGCGCCGACGATGCTGATGTTTGACACAGACGGGGACGCGCATTTAACCGATGAGGAGCTTACCGAACGGAAACAGGAGCTGTCGGATTACCTGAAGAAATCGCTTTTTGTGTCCAGTGGAGGAGAAGCTCTTCATTACTCCATGTTGGGAGCAGCGATGAATACGCAGAGCGATAATCCGCGGGTTGAGCTGAATTTACTCTTCTCCGGCCAAGCCGAGCTCAGCCATTTGCGAGTCGAATACAGTGTGTTATTCGATGACTACGATTCCGAGCATGTCAGCTATATCTATTTATTTGACGGAGAGCATTCCAAGATGAGCTTGTTCGACGCGAAGCACCGGATTTATGAGTATGAGCGAGAGGCTGCATTGTCGCCGCTTGGTGCCATGTGGAAATTCGGAGTGCTTGGCGTCGAGCATATTTTGAAGGGAATCGATCATTTACTGTTTTTGCTTGTCTTGCTTATCGCAACCCGTGGACTGGGGGATATGCTGCGGATCATTACCGCGTTCACGGTGGCGCATTCGATCACGCTGCTCTTGACCGCATTCGGCCATATCACGGCTCCCGTATGGGTGGAAGCGGCAATCGCACTGTCGATCGCCTACGTCGCAGTAGAGAATCTCTGGCTTCGAACGAGCCGCTGGAGGGTTGCGATTACATTCGGCTTCGGCTTAATCCATGGTATGGGATTTGCGGGAGCATTGATTGGTATCGGGATACCGGCCAAACATACAATCGGCTCTTTAATCGCCTTTAATATGGGAGTCGAAGCCGGGCAGCTTGCCTTGGCACTTGTCGCGCTGCCGCTATTGTTGCAGCTTCGCCGCAGACCGTTCTATCCGAAGCTCGCAATTGGCATATCGCTTGCTGTCTTAGTGATCGCCATCTATTGGCTGATCGAGCGTATCAGCGTTTGATTGAGTGAAGTGTAATCATAAGTATTTGGCATTAGCAATAGCAGACTTGTAATAGGGGGTGAAGGTAACAACATGGACCAATCTAAGGGTGCAGTCACCCCAATTGACCGTTATTTCCATGAAATAAAGGAAATGCTCGGAAAGATTATGAAGGAACAAAAACCGTCCATGCTGGCAACGTCGGAGCTGTTCACGGATACCGTGGAGCGAGGCAATTCCATCTATATTACGGGGTGCAGCCATTCGAGCATTATCGCGCAGGAAACATTTTACCGCGCGGGCGGTTTTCTGCTAATGAATCCTATTTTTCTGCCGGGCATGACGCTCGAAACATTTCCGCCTACTCGCACATCCAAGTACGAACGGATATCCGGCATAGCAGAAGCCGTATTGTCTGAGACAAAGCTGTGTGCGGGCGACACGTTGGTCATCGTCTCGATATCCGGGCGCAACACGGTGCCGATCGAGATGGCGCAGTGGGCGAAGGCGCGCGGGATCAAAGTCGTTGCACTTACTTCCGTCGAATATTCAGAGAATGTGGACAGCCGCCACAATAGCGGGCTGCGGCTGTTCGAGCTTGCCGACATCGTATTGGATGTCATGTGCGAAAGAGGAGACGCGGTGCTTGAAATCGACGGATTGGCGGAGAAGACGGGTCCAACCTCAAGCGTAACCGGTATTACCATCATGCATGCTGTTATCTCGCAGACACTTGAGAACCTGATCAGACTCGGAATAACGCCTCCCGTATTTCTATCCGCTAATCTGGACGGTGCGGATGAATTAAATCTTCAATCTCTCGAGAAGTATAAGCACCAGATTCACTATATGTGACCCGTGAAGGACGGATTGGAGCAGGCAAGTAGAGCCTCAAGAAAGGGGATGATCAAATTCAGGCATTCATTCAGGAACATATTTCTAGCGGCAATGTCTGGCAGATTACCTATTTGGAGCTTTGCATCCGGTTGTTCATGGCAACGCTGCTGGGTGGCCTGATCGGATTCGAGCGGGAGTGGAACAATCATGCCGCCGGTTTCCGCACACATATTCTTGTTTGTCTGGGTTCTGCCATGATCATGTTATTGTCGATGTACGGGTTCTCCGAATTCGTCAATGAAGTGAATGTAAGGATGGATCCAGCCAGGCTGGCCGCCCAGGTCATCAGCGGTATCGGATTTCTCGGTGCCGGAGCCATAATGCGCAATGGAAGTGCCGTCAAAGGTCTTACAACCGCCGCTTCTGTGTGGGTTGTGGCCGCGATTGGCTTGTGCGTGGGAGCGGGCTTCTATATCGGTTCTTTCATTTGCACTTTTCTCGTCCTTGTCAGCTTGCATCTTTTCAATCGATGGGAGAAGCACCTGCTCAGACGCCGTCGGTACCATGAGGTTGAGTTGACGATGCTGAATGTGCCGGGAGCGCTTGAGTCGGTCATACGTGTACTTGGTGAGTTTGGTGTTCAAGTGGGCAACCTGAAGATGCATCCGACGTACGAAGATGCCGACACGGCCGCAGGACCAGATTCAATGGAGCTCAGTCTGCTGCTGAATACCAAGAAACCGGAAAGTCTGATCCTGGTATATGAGAAGATTGCCGCACTGGGGGTTATTGTATCCGTAGATGCCAAGCAATTCGTTGTCCGCAAGCATGGCTCTGTGACCACCATATACGAATAAATGCGGGGAGCATATGCAAGAGAAATGGGAAATCCTCTCCGAAGCTTCGGTGGAGCTGGAAATCCAATAACAACATTCAAGACCCGCAACAGGCGTACGATATCATTTTCTAGTATATTACGAGAACCATCAGGGCCACTCAATGCAGTATCTACTTTCTTGACTGAGGAACATTCTTAATGTGTTTAACCGATATCAATACAAAGAGGTTCACAATTATCTGTGAACCTCTTTGTATTGTAAACAACGCATAGACGTTACAATCGTTTGCGTTTGTAGAATATAACGAACAAGCATGCAAGAAGCAGAATGACAACTGCGACACCGGTTGTGATGGCAGCGCTTGTGCTGCCTGTTTGCTGGGCCCCTTGCCCGCCTGGTCCGCCAAAGTCGCCAGGGCCCCCCATGCCGCCGCCACCGAAGCCGCCTGGCGGCGGTCCCATTTGTCCGCCGAATCCGCCCGGTCCGCCTTGAGCGCCGTCTGCGGGTTGACCGCCTTGAGCGTCCTGTCCGGCCTGAGCGCCGGCAGCAGGTTGACCATCCTGCGCATTCTGCCCGGCTTGAGCGCCAGCTGCAGGTTGACCGCCTTGAGCGTCCTGCCCGGCTTGGGCGCCGGCAGCAGGTTGACCGCCTTGAGCGTCCTGCCCGGCCTGAGCGCCAGCAGCAGGTTGACCGCCTTGAGCGTTCTGCCCATCCTGAGCGCCAGCGACGTTCTGTCCACCCGGTCCCCCTTGACCTCTGCCGCCTCCCATACCGCCCATAGCGCCCATGCTGCCCATGCCGCTTCCGGAGCCGTCACCTGCGGATGGTAGGGTCCCATCCAACTGCTGCGCCAAAGATTTAACCTGCTTGGTATTAAAGGCGGTCAAAGCCGTAACGCCCGCCTCATATTCCTCATAGGTGTAGAATGAGCTTGGATCTGCCTTCACATAGGGAGAAATCAAACTCGTCAGCTCCTTGACGCGAGCCTGAAAGGTCTCATCCGCCAAATATCCGTCCACCATTTTCTGGAGGATGTCATGGTACTCCGCCTTATATTCATCGACTGCCAGGAGCTTGGCTGCCAGCGGCCGCTCGGCCAATGCGCCTTGCGTCGGCTCATCGATCATGACACTGGAACTGCCAAAGCCGCCAAAAGCCATATTGTAATCCCAAGGCAGGATGGAGAATACCCCGTCATCGTCATACAAATAATAATTCTGTTTATTGAAGCCAAGATAGCTGTCCATATTGGCAGTTGCAATATTCAGAGCGATATACTTCAGCGACTCCTCAACGTCGAGGTATTTCTCGTAATCGGTCCCGTTGTTCAGCTCATTGAGCATATCAATCAGAATATCATCATCGGATTTGTCCGATTTCAGCACCAGTCCGGTATAAGAATCCGGATCATCGCCAAGCCATGTCAGATCGCTGCCGGCCCCGGTCATCACGCCTTTGTACAGCGCGCCGTATGAATTGTCGAAATTCCGTTTCAGATAAGCATCGCCAATCTGCTCGACAGCCAGATAGAATCCCCATAATTCGCCGTTCACATATACATTGACAAAAGAATAATAGGGAGTGGGCAGTCCCATTGATTCTGCCAGTTCATAGGTCAGAAATTCCCGCATGTAAGAAGGATCGCTGTAATTGTTGTTGAGATTGATTTTGCTGATGCCGCTCAGTGTCTGGTTCAAATATTCATCAAAGGAAATTTTCAGGCTGTAGCGCTCGGAATCCGGCATGTTGACTACGCTCCGAAGACTGAGATTGCCTTTGGCCCGGATCGCCACATTGTCAAAATGCTCCCCGTTATAGTCGATAGAAGCCGTTTTGTATTCCTCCGCGCTGGCATTATCCATCATGTCCTGAAAATCGTCTTTGTCCACTGTGATTTTGACATCGACAACTTTGTCCTTAGGAAAAGCTGACTCTGCTGTGCCCTGGTTCTTCTCGGTATTGCCAGTGTTCTCCCCCGTGCTGGAATCCGTGGAGACGCCGGATGTAACCGGGCTTGAGCATCCTGCCAATCCGGCTATGAGAAGAAGGCAGCAGAGGCATATGAGAATAGAAGCAGCCTTCGCCTTCATGTTCTTCACCATCCGTTCTTTAAGATACATAATCACCGCTGTAGCTGATCAGCACGGCATTCTTGACACCGGCAACATCCGATATCCGATTTACGACCATGCCCTCATTATCTTTCAAGCGGATTTCCAGCGTCATCTCGACATTGCCGCGAGTCACTGTTTTTTGCTTAACGTTGTACCTTTTTACGAATTTGCCGATTTCGGTATGGATTTCCTTCTCGCTGATTTCACCATCGCAGTTAACAACCAGCAGATATGGATTCTCTACCGAACCGCCTTTTATGAAGAAGAACAGGATTAAACCGATGACGACAGATCCGATAATGGCAAGGCTGAAGAATCCGGCACCCGTCACTATACCTGCGGTCGCTGCCCAGAATAGAAAGATCAGGTCAGTTGGATCCTTGATCGGCGTCCGAAAGCGGACGATGGAGAGTGCGCCGACCATACCAAGCGAGAGTACGAGATTGGAATTAATGGCGAGAATAACAGTCGCGGTAATGATCGTCATCCCAATAAGGGATACATTGAAGCTTTTGGAATACAGCACACCGCTGAATATCCGCCGATAAAGGACATAGATGAAGAAGCCGATCAGGAAGGCGACACCGAGGGTGATCAGCATCTTGGAGATGCTTACCCCCGAAGTGAAATTGTCGATGACGGAATTTTTAATGATGTCGCTGAACGTTGCCGCGGTTTCGTTATTTGTAGCAGTTGTTGTATCCATATTATTGATCCTCCCAGGTGTTGTATTTCAGAAATTTGCGGCAAATCACATACTTTGATGCGGACTGCCGGACCAGACCTTCCAACTGCAGGGCGATTTTGATCGCGGAGGGGAGATACTCGTCGTATTTGACCTCCATAATCATCATGTTCTCATCGATCGCCCGGACCGGACGCAGCTCCTGGTCGAAAATATCAATTCCGTGCAGGCCTGTACGAAGCTCCTTGTCGAAGGTAATGCGGACGTTCCCGTTTGGGCTGACATAAGGCTCCCTCACATAGTCGACAATAACCTTGGGACGGAGCAGCTTATGGGTCATTTCATGATAGATCTCCATTAGCAGCGGTTTCTCCTGCACCTTCAGGACCTCGTACCGGCCGGCCAGCACGGCGTTATACATAGCTCTTGTGAGCGGTTCCTTCAGTTTTGCGATAGATTCGTTGAATTTAATTTTTTTCTCAAAATGGATCACGTCGTCCTGGCCGTTATAGATGCGGATCCGGTATTTGAGCCGGTCCCGGACACCCCCAAGCTTCTCATGCAGCGCCTTGTTATTCACATCATCAAAGTATAAACTGCGGATATGATATTCCCCGTCTGCGCCTGCATGCTCGTCCTGTCCCATAATCGTCCGCAGACGCTGGCGAATAATGTAATATTGATGGAAATTGACAAAGAATTTCATTTCATTACGGTAATTAAGCATTTTTTGCATGGTCTTCACCCCTTTTCCCTGTAGGCTTGCTTGTATGTTACGCTAATGATTACCGGTGCCGCGTTTACATTCCCTTAACAATTCTTATTGTAATCACGTTACCTGATTCCTTACTTAAGGCTGGCTGAAAGATTGCTGAATGTAAGAAAGGCTAGGATGACAAGCGACCAGAGAGGAAAAAAAAGTTGAGATACAGCAGAGAACTTATTGTGATTGTGATTATAGGTGTAGTAGTCATTGCGGTCTTATTCGCCCTGGAGCGGATCAAGGCAGGACAAGCAGCTGTTCCCCGGGATATAGTGACCACCTTCAAGAGCGACCCCCGCACCAGCCGGGCATTCACCTGGTATACCGACAAACCTCAGAAAAATGCGCTGGTCCAGCTCATCAAGGGTGGCAGCCCTACCGGGTTTAACGGAAACGATGTCATAACGGTGACGGGCATAGCGGCTTCAATCGAAATTGGAGGAAACCGCGTTCGCGGGGTAAATAAAGCCGAAGCGGTAGACCTTGAGCCGGGAACGGTATATGCCTATCGGCTCGGTAGCGGGGATGAGGATGGATGGAGCGATCCTTCGCAATTTGCTACGGAAGCGGTCAACGTGTCCGCATTCACTTTCATTGATGTAGCGGATTCGCAAGGAGCGTCCACCACCGATTTCGAGCTGTGGGGACAGACATTGGTTCAAGCTTTCAGGAAGTTCCCGAACGCCAGCTTCATCGTGCATAACGGGGATCTCACAGAAGATCCGGAGAATGAACAAGGGTGGACGGATTTTATGAGTCAGGCGCAGCCGTGGACTTCAGGCATTCCCTTAATGCCGGTTACCGGCAATCATGACGAGGTGGACAAAAAAGCCGATGTGTTTGTCTCGCATTTCAATTTGCCTGACAATGGCGCGGAGAAGTCGATTCCGGGTACGACCAACGCCTTTGATTACGGTCAGGCCCGAATCATCATGCTGAATACGGAATCCAACAAGAAGGAACAGACCAAATGGCTGCGCAAACAGCTCGAAGATACGGATAAACCGTGGAAAATCATTGCTTTGCATCGCGGTCCGTACGGAGGAAACAGCAATGACAAGATCGGGGATTGGGTGGAGCTGTTTGATGAGTTCAAGGTGGACCTCGTCCTTCAGGGACATAACCATGAATATGCCAGGAGCTACCCGCTTCGAAGTGGCAAGGTTATTGGGGATGGCGAGACGCCGGTGCAGAACCGGGAAGGGACCGTATACATTGTACCCAACGCGGCTGGTGGCAAATTCAACGAGAAGAAGGAAGACCAGCTGTATCACAAGGTTCATTTTCAGAACGGGAAGCAAATGTTTGCGGGCATTTCCATTGACGGGGATAAGCTGGTCTATGAAGCCTATGATGTGGAAGGGTCGCTGCTGGATACTTTTGAAATCACACATTGAACGGTCGGACCCGGATAGCCGGCAAAATACTCTTGGTAGAAGCGGTGTGGATAAGGCTCTTTCGGGGATAGTTTATTACCCTGCCGGATTATGCTAGAGTAGGGGTGAAGAGCTCCTGCTGGGGCTGGTGGAGGTCATGATGAAAAAATATATGCTCATAGGTGCGATTCTGCTGCTGCTCATTGTCATTGGCGGCGGCGCTTATATATCCAGGTCCAAAATTATGAATCCGGACAACATCCATGTCCGTGAAATCACCGTCACTGAAAAAGATTTCACCTTTAAGGGAGATTTTATGGATGCTGTGAGCCAGTACAAGGGTTACAAGCTGGAGTATGATCATCAAATTCTCTATCTTCAAATTAAGGGAGGCATCTTCCCTCCATCCAAAAGTCGGGGAAGTATTGATATTTCCGTTCCGAATAGCTTCGGCGAAATCAGGGAAGTCCAGCTGCAGGCGGGCGGATCGGGAGCGAACAAAACCGTCTGGCCCTGATTCATTCAATAGTGGAGGTTGCAACGAATGAGCATGCGTATCCTCATGAATGACAAAAATCTGCGCGTTGAGCATATTACGACGGATAAACAAATGAACCGGGCAGGCCAGATCACCAAACGCCACCGGCATCCCGTCTTCCATCTGATGTATATAACGGAGGGGACGGGACGCTTCACGATAGACGACCGGCCAAGCAAGGCTGAACCGGGGCTGCTTTATATCATCAATCCTAATGAATGGCATGAATTTCAAGGAGAAGAAAACAGCCCCCTCTGCAATCTGGAATGCACATTTCTTGTTCTTGATGATCAGAAACAGCCCTTCTGCGCCAATTTTTTTGACTGGGCTCGCGAGAAACGGGGGGCGGAGCTGCCGGAATTCATGAGAAAAGGCCCGATTCCGGTGCCGCCGGTCATGCAGCCTTTTCTGCTGGAGGGTTTTCAGCGGCTATTGGAGCCATCGATGAGCTATGTGACGCCCGAGCATTTGTCATTGATGGTCATGGAGCTCATGCTGCGGACGGAGGAGTCCCTTTGGCGGATTGCCAGACTCGACACGGGAGGCACAAGGCCTTCAGCCGATACCGTACGGGTATTAAAGCAATACATGAAGGCCCATTTGAAAAATCACGTGACCCTGGAAGAGCTGTCCCATCTGGCTCATTGGACGCCTAATTATCTTTGCCGGGTGTTCAAAGAACATACCGGAGAATCGCCTATGGGTTATTTGCAGCGGTTGCGAATGGCGGAAGCCGAAAAGCTGCTGCTCTATACGGATTTGCCGGTGTATGCGATTGCCGAGATGCTGGGCTACGAGGACGCCTCCTATTTTGCCCGGGTGTTTCGTCAGCAGAACGGGCGGTCTCCGACTCATTACAGGATAATATAGTCCGCATATACGAGTGGATTATACCTTCAACGTACTCTCTTTGCTTGTTATGATGCCATTATAACCGCATCTTTCATGAGAAGGGGAGAAAAGGAATGAAGGGACTGACGATTGAGCAGATTATTCATTACCAGACTGAAGGATATCTGATCGCCGAGGACGTATTGACGGAGGAAGATCTGCAGCCTGTTATCAATGAGCTGGAGCGCGAGATCGACAGGAGGGCAAGAGCCCTGTATGCCGAGGGGAAGATTAGCGACCTGCATGAGGACGAGTCTTTCGAACGGCGGTTTGCACGATTGTATGCGCAGTGCCCCGAAATTGGAAAAGGCTTCGATATCAACGATTATTTAGGCGAAGCGGTATTCCGCTTTCTTGCCAACGATCATTTGCTTGATGTTGTGGAGTGCTTGCTTGGCAGCGAGCTGAGCTGCAACCCGATTCAGCATTTGCGGGCCAAGCTGCCTTGGAAGCCGGGAAAGGACGATAAGCCCGATTATTTCCAAAATGTACCTTGGCATCAGGACAATGCCGTAACGTCCGCAGACTCCGAAGCTTCGGAAATTATTACCTTCTGGCTGCCGCTCGTTAATGCCACCGCAGAAACAGGATGCATGGAAGTGATGCCTGAAGTGTCCAAGCTCGGATATTTGAAGCATCGCTCGGAAGGCGGAACAACCATCGTCCCCGAGCAGCTGCCCCATGTACAGCCGATTTTGGCCGAATGCCGCAAAGGCAGCATCGTCATTATGAACAAATATACGCCTCACCGCGGAACGACCAATACCTCGGATATTGTTCGCTGGTCGCTTGACCTGCGTTATCATAAGCTGGGCGCACCATCCGGACGTTCCATACACCCGTCTTTTGCGGTAAGAAGCACCAAGCAGCCGGAGCAGTTGCTCACGGATGTGGATGAGTGGCGCAGGCTTTGGCAGGAGGCCCGCAACCGCCGAGCAGAAGGTTCGCTGCACCGGGTATAAGATGATCAATAGAAGCAAAGTACAGGTGGAAGCCTATGCTTTGCTTCTATTTTTATTGCTGATGCAAGAAACGTGCATGTTCCTTCACAACGAAAATACGGATTGAACGAACTCAGGTCTTTGGTTTATTTTGTATTGACTGGTCTATGCGATGTTGGTAAGATTCATTATAGTACCGGTACGATACCAGTATCGTACCAGTGGGACATAACAAGAGGAGGTGTTTTCGGATTCTCGCAGCTTAGATGAGAATTACGGGTGAAGCAGTAATATATGAAATCGGAGGTGTATGATTGTTTAAAACCAGCCGCAGTCCTTGTCTTGACCGCTGTGGATGAAAGTCGTCGAGAACCCGGATGGAGAACCATTTTCTCGATCGTGCATTAAGCTCTACCTCAGTTATCGTTTATTCAAGAAAAACGGCATGCAGTTACGGTGATCTATTTTAATTAGGGCAGGAGGAGTTCCAGATGAGTGGAAGAGATTTTCAAGGTAAACAGATGTTCATGAAATTGACGCTTTCTCTGCTGGCTATCATAATCTCATGCACCAGCATAGTGTATCGTGCTTCGGCAGCCGATATCCAGGTAATCAACTTCGGATTTGAGCAGGGTCTGACGGGCTGGACACCGTTCAAAGATAAAGACAACGGCAATGACCAGGATGAGAAGGGGAGCGTCATTGAGGTCTCCGGGAATAAAGCGAGTGAGGGCAGCCATAGCGTCCGCATTCACGACGCCAAAAAATCCCGGGCATTCGGCCTGGAAAGCAGCAAGCTGAATGCCGAAGCTGGCACTTCTTATGTCGCCTTCGCCGATGTGCTGGTAGAGAGCGGGAAGGCCGAACTTTTCTTCCGGTTCTACGGAGGAAACGGTCAGTTGCTAGGCGAATCATCTACCCAAGCGGGGGCATCCATGGCGTGGAAGACCATTCAAGTGGGCATGACGGCGCCAGCGGGCACCACACATGCGACCGTGTATCTTTATTCCAGTAAATCGAATGAAGGGACGTCGTATTGGGACCATATCCGATTTACGAAGGACTTTACGAATCTCGGCGTGCAGGTTGGAAGCGCCTCTCCGCTCGGTGCCACCTTCGGAATCGGTGCGAATCAGAACCAGATTTACTCCGTTATTACAGGCAATGCCAACGATCGACCGATTATGCAGGTGATAGATGCGGATACCGAGAAAGTGACGAACGTTGCCACGTTGCCGAGCGCCAGTGTCAATCCGACGGGCGCGTGGGCGGCAACGACCGCATCGGACGGAACGATTTACCTCGGCACATATCCGAACGGAAGGCTGTACAAATACACTGCCGGAGATTCGGCGATTACGGATTTAGGGGCGCCTCTGCCGGGCGAATCGTATGTGTTCGATCTGGCGGCAGGCACGGACGGCAAGGTATATGGTGGATCCTATGGCAAAGCGGGCTTCTTCGAATATGATCCGGTCAATGGCGCAACCCAGATCGGCAGCATGCCGTTCTACAATCCGGCTTACAAATATTTGAGGGCGCTCGCTCACGATAATGGACGCAACGTCTCCTATTTGGCCATGGGCAATAATGCTTCCATCGTTCGTTACGATCATAACACCGGGAAGACGGATGACATCCTGCCCGCCAAATACAAATCCATCACCTTGGCCGGAACGGTCGATTACACCGGAGACCGTGTGTTCGTCGCGATTGGTGGCTATTTGATGGCTCTTCGAGTTGACGTTGCGCCAGACGGCACCGTTACGTCTACGGAAGAGATGTCGACGACCAGTGCGGCTCCACGCGTATCGCCGGCACATAACGGAAGCGTATACATGACGGTGTCGAGCAATCTGACCCGCTACGATATAGCGACCAAACAATTGACGGATCTTGACTTGGCGATTCCGGGGCGAATCCAGCGTTACGGTTGGGTAACGCTGAAGGATCAGGCGAATTATCCGGGCGAAACGCTCGTTGGTCTCACGGACGGAAACTACGAGACGAATATCATTAAGTACAACCCGCAGAATGGGATGTTCCGCGTGTCCCGGGTCGAAGGATCACCTCGGATTGCAGGAGCCATTAACAGCATCGGAGCGGGTCCAGACGGCAACATATATACGAGTGCCTACTTGTACGGCGGGTTAGGCAAATATCATCCGTTTGGTGGAGATGCGGACGACAGTCAGCCCGAATTCATCTATGCGCCGATATCGCAGGTCGACAAGATCGAGTCGGAGAATGGGAAGCTGTATCTGGGTGCTTACCCTGGAGGGCTTCTGTACGAATATGATCCGGAACTACCGTGGAGCATGGGTGTCAATCCGAAGCTGCTGATCAACACGAGTGTGTTCCAGCAGGATCGTCCAAAGGCGCTGGCCTACGGGGATAACCGGGTATTCATGGGCACGGCCGGAACGACCGGAGCGCGGCCAGGTGCCTTGTCCGTCTATGATTACACAACTGGTACGGCTGCTGTGCATAAAGATATCGTGACGGATCAGAGCATTATCGCGCTGGCCTACCATAACGGCCTCTTATACGGAGGTTCCACGATCCGTGGAGGATACTCGAGCACGCCTTCGCAGACCGAAGCGAAGCTGTTCGTCTATGACCCCATCGAGCAGACAAAGACGAATGAATACAGCCTGCCAGAAATCACAGGCGGGAGGAAGCTGACAGCGATTACGGAGCTCAAGACGATCGACGGAAAAATTTGGGGCTTCGCGGAAGGGTATCTGTTCATATTCAATCCGGATACACGGACATTCGACTATTTTGCAGAGAAATTCCCGGATGTGAAGCTGCCGGAAGGGAACTATCGGGATGCCGATCTTGTCACGGTCGAGAAGGACCCGAACTCGGTATACGGCACGATCGGCAACAAATATTTGTTCAAAATCCAAAAGTCCGATATGTCGGTCCAGATCATCCGGTCGGACGGAGCCGACATGTTAGCGGCAGACGATGCTGGCAATTTGTACTTCAAGCACAATGATACGCAATTGTGGCGGTATTCGTTCTAGCGGCTTCCAAGGCAAAAAAGCCTCCTTCCACTCTTTCATATGGGCAGGAGGCTTCAAATTATTAAACGACAAGGACCTCACAACCCCACTCATTACGAGTGGGGAAGAGGTCCTTTCTCATGAACAAAAATTTAATTGTTGTGGAGGCATTCAACTGTTACAGGCTGATCCTGGAGCGTAAACCTAAAAAAGCGCGGTTAATTTTGAGGGAGGTATAGCTACCATCAGTCTTGATGAGACGAACCTTTCGCCGTCCCATGTCAACAGATTCTCCACATAACCCAATGTGTCCGCATTAAATGTGCCGATGATCCGCTGTAAAGCAAGCAAATCAAAGCTCATGCTTTTGGTATCGGTGACGACCGGATAAAGCGCTCCTAAAGCCAGAACCTCACCCGTGGCCGGATGTTTGAGCGTTCCATTTTCATTGTATAAGGATGATAAATACTCTTGGCCTTTATTGCTGATGTCAATAATGAACAACATATCCCGTTCGGCACTGGCTACGCTGACTTTGTAGAAGTCTTCATAATCGACCTTGAATCTGAATGTTCGATTATAGGGTTCAACATCAAACAGCTCGCGAAGAACGTTGCTGCGGAAGGAATAGATGTAGGCGCTAATATATCCTCCGCTTCCCCCGGAATCGATCGTTACGAGTATATCCGCTATGCCGTCCTTGTCGAAATCCCCAAGAAACAGCCTGGCATTGTAACCGGCATTGTTTTTGAGATTAACCGTTGTTTTGTTCTGGGTATATCCATCCTGGATGACGAGGGTTATATGATCGGCAAATATACCTGATTTCCCATCCGGCTTATGGCCGTATAAAAAGACAGAATCCGGCAAACCGTCCCCATTAACGTCCGCTTGCTTCATGTCCAGCAGAAAGTTAAAATGGGAAGTAGTTGTGGTCCCGGACAAATGGCGGGGATATCCTTGGAAATTCCTGTTCATGGCATGACTCCCGTATGCAGTTTGAAAACGTGATCCATCCTATGCACATGCCCGGCTGTTGGTGCCGTTAAAAATGCACACCCCCTAAGGAAACCAGGGTAATGGTATAGGGTACGATGAATTTAAGGAGGCAAACTCATGAATTTAGCCAACAAAATAACCTTTGCCCGAATAATGCTGATTCCTGTGTTTATTATGCTCTTTCCCATTTATCCGGAATGGCTGATCAACAAATCTGCCGTCATTCAGCATCTGGATGCGTATGGAATTTATTATGCCTGTGCCGTATTTTTACTGGCTTCAGCCAGTGATAAATTAGATGGGCATATTGCCAGAAAATATAATCAGATCACCAATCTCGGAAAGCTTCTGGATCCATTAGCTGATAAACTGCTAATCTCTGCTGCGTTGATTCTCATGGTAAGCCAGCAGTACATATATGCCTGGATCGCTTTTGCAATCATAGCAAGGGAATTTATCATAACGGGAATCAGAATGGTTGCCGCTTCTCAAAAAATTGCCTTACAAGCCGATCAGTACGGCAAGATAAAGATGGTTTTTCAAGTTATCGCTATTGCGGCTGTAATGCTCAATAATCGCCCGTTCAGCTTTTTTACGGACGTTCCAGTGGATCAGATCCTGCTGTACCTCGCCTTAATCCTGACCCTTTATTCTGGCTATAATTACATTAAGAATAATTATCGTACGCTAAAGTTATGATCTTTAGACTCTTTGTTGAAATACCGGAACTGGTCGGCTGCGCATAAATGATGTATACTGAATGGTGGCGCGGAGCATAAGCTCAGAGCTAAAGGACGGGTATTCTTGGAAGATAAAGAGATTTCAAGCCAATTATCAAGTTTTATGGGGAAGTTGTTACGGGATCGTTTCGGCAAAGGTCCTGAATCCATTCATATTTCTTACGACTCCCGCAGCATTACCATGCATATGCGCAATTTTATCGGGCCTGTTGAGAAGCTGCTGCTCACTCAGCAGAAGGAAGAGGCCTTTCGGGATACACGCAAGCTGGTCATGGATTCATTGATTCCTGATCTGAACGAATTCATTAAGACAACGATTCGTAAGGAAGTTGAGGAATTTTACTACGATTGGGACCTGGAGCATCATTCGGGTATCTTGGTGGGATTATTTTATCATGATGTCAGCGAAGAAGATGACGTCTATGAAGGAAAAGAAGCCATCCACGAGAGAGTTGGCCATACGACGCAAATATGCGAGAAAATCCCCGACCGCATCCATTCTTACTGGACCAATTCCCGAACGCTGGTCATTATCCGTTACGGGCTGTTGATCAAGATTGAGAAACAGATGCTGGATCTGGGGTACGAAGGGACGCTTCGCATATCAAAGCGTGTTCTGGAGAAGCATCACTTTGCACACGATGTGGATATGAAGCAGATTCTGGGACGAACGGTCGAAGGATTGTTCCTGGATTGGAAGTTCGAGAAAGACAAAAGCGTTCTCGTTTATATTTTCAAAAATTAAATAACCGGTTAAATTGACTAGATATATCCCATATACGCTAGCCAGGAGCCAAAGAATAGCGCTTGCCGCTTTCTTTGGCTTTTTTTGCGTGTGCTCTCGTCAATGCAAAGAGAAGAAAGCAGGTGACGGCTTGATATATCGCACACTAGATGAAGCTTTGGAAAAAGTATGGAAAACCATGAATCGGTTTAACGCGGGGCGCCTTTATTATTTTGCCGTCAACGACAAGGTAACGACCCGAATTGTGAAGGTCTGCGATCCGAAGGGAGCCTGGCTGGAAGCTGGTACGGTTTTGCCCTATGAGCATTCGTATTGTTCCCTTATCGTAAGCAATAACATGGACACGCTCATTATTAGGGACGTAAACAGCGATCCTTTAACAGTCGCACATCCTTTTACCTCTTCCCTGGCACACCGCTCCTTTATCGGAGCGGCCATACTACAGGGGGACGGAAGCGTCTACGGCACTCTTGGTGTCCTGGACAGCAATGCTGATGCTTTCGACGGACGTGATGCTGCGCTGCTGGAATCCATGTCCATGCTAATTTCCTATGCGGTGGACGCGGACCGCTTATTGGGGGAATGGAGTGCCGCCCAAATCAAAATGATGAGCGCAGAGGCCAATGCGGAAAAAGCCAATGCGGAAAAAAGCCTCTACTTGCGGCTGATCAGCCACGGCATCCGTACACCGCTGAATGGCGTAATCGGGATGACCAGTCTGCTGCAGGATACGGAGCTTTCCGGGGAGCAGGTGGATTATGCCAGAATTGTTCAACTGAGCGGCGAACTTATTGTTACCTTTACGAAAGACGTGGTGGATTTGGCGGAGATTGAATCGGGCATTATGGTGCTGGATCATCTACCATTGGATCTACATGCCTGCGTGGAGGATGTCATGAACAGATTTGCGGGGGAAGCGGCCGGGAATGGAGTCAGCCTTGAGGGGAAAGTCAGTCCGCTGATCCCGAGGACACTATTCGGGGATCAAGCCCGGATCAGCCAGATTCTTGTCAATGCGGTAGGAAATGCGCTAAAGTTTACGACCGGCGGCAATATTCTGCTGCAGATCGAACCCGGGGAACATAGCGATGAGCAGGAGATGGAGCTGCTAATCATCATGAAAGGGACACATACCCATATTCCATCGGAAAAAATCGCACTGCTGCTTTATAATTTCCCAACGTCAAAGCTTTCCCATAAGAGCACCGACCAGGCCACGCTTGGGCTGGAACTGGTCATTTCAAGACGGCTTGTGGAAATGATGGGCGGGCGTATATGGACGGAAATATCCGATGAGCTGGGAACTGCACTTTACTTCTCTTTGAGGATAGCTTTTTCTTGATGGTATAATTGGAGGAAATCCGCCCGGACGGATGAAGACGGAGGAGATCATGGAAATAAGGAAACTTCGCCCCGATGAGGCACCGCCGGTTGAATTGTTATGGCTGGCCGATCCCTGTAAGGTGTTTGTCGACGACTATATCCAAAGAGGCCAATGTTATGTGGCGGACCGTGACGGAGGTATCATCGGCGAATATGTCCTGCTGCCCACAAGACCTGCAACAGTAGAGCTGGTTAATGTTGCGGTTGCCGAGCGGGAGCAGGGCAAGGGAGTGGGAAAGCTGCTCGTACTGGACGCTATCAAGCAGGCGAAGCTTCTTGGCTATAAAACGGTCGAGCTTGGCACAGGAAGTTCCGGTGTGGCACAGTTGGCTCTTTATCAGAAATGCGGGTTTCGGATAACAGGCATCGACATCGATTTCTTTGTCAGACACTATGAGGAAGAAATTTGGGAGAACGGAATCCGGTTAAAAGACATGGTGCGTCTGTCGCTGGATGTATAACTCAGCAATAAAAGCAAGTATAAGCTTTTCGCTTATACTTGCTTTTATTTGTGAAGGAGGAAAATTGACTCTTGCATTCTTGTAGATTAAGATGATTGCACATAATGTGCAATCAAGGATCAAGTTGTGCATATATGAAAAAGGGGAGATATCGATTGCAGCTGAAAAAAATGATTAAACGATCGGCAATCGGTTTGTTAGGTGCTGCTGTTGTAGGCTCCATTGCGGTATATGCAGTTGCGGCGAAGAAGAAACCGCCGATCCTTCCACCGGCCGCCGAAGCAAAACCTTACAAATGGAATAGAGTTGAATTAGACGGGAATGTCCTTTCAAGCGATGGTTCGGAGTATCATTTATTGACCAAAAAAGGAGAGAACCGGAATTGGATTTTCTTTTTTTCCGGCGGCGGAGCCAGTTGGGACGAAACAAGCGCCTCATATCCCATCAAGGTGATGAATGTTATCAAAGGTCAGGATGCCGGAAATTATTTTGCCAATATTCCGTTCTACTTGCTGACAATACTCGGCGGCATAATGGCTCCAAATAACCCGGATAACCCTTTCCGGGAATGGAATGTCGTGTATATTCCTTATTCGACCGGCGACTTCCATATTGGCCAGCGCACAACAGAATACAAGAAGCAAGACGGCAGCAGCTTCATCATGCATTATAATGGCAGGAGCAATGTGCAGAGCAGTCTGGAGTGGATTTACGCTCATGTCGACAAGCCCGAGAAGCTGCTGATCGCCGGAGAAAGCGCGGGGGGCTTCGGGTCCGCTTTCTGGGCAGGTGAAATCGCCAGCCACTATAAGGAAGCCGAGATCTATCAATATTCGGATAGCTCCTATTTGTACAGCGAGAAATGGCCGGATATTGTAGATAAGGAATGGCAGTCAGATTTTGAACGGACGTTCGGTTATCAAGCCGAAGCGGATCTGATCGGATCGGCATTTAAAGGCAATCAGCGCCAACTGCCGGAGAATGCTGTATTGCTGCAATCCTATTCGCTGTATGATGAAGTCTTAATCCATTTTCAGCGTAAAATTAACGATTTTGAAGGACCGGCAGATCCGCAGATCATTGCCGATTGGTCCCACCAAATGAGGGAGTCCACGAAGAAATTGGCTGCTTCTTTGCCGAATTATTATTATTTTCTGACCGATTACGGGCTGAATGCCAAGACAGGAACCACATCACATACGTTTGCGACACGGGATGATTTTTACAAAGCGGAGGAAGACGGGGTTAAGCTGATGAACTGGCTGGATGATATCATTAACAAGCAGAAGAGGTATTCCATAGGCAAAAAGTTTCTCAGTGAACGGGATCCGAAACAAGGATGAATCTATTAGGATACGAAAGGAGGGGAGCAGACGGCCATGAAATTGCGGGAGAAACAAACCCGAATGACGAGGGAAATGATAAAAAAAGCTGCACTCGGGCTTTTCTGCGTGAATGGAATCGAATATACGGATATGGCCCAGATTGCGGAGAAAGCGGAAATTGCCCGCAGAACCTTATATCACCATTACAAGGACAAGGAAGAGCTGGCAGCAGAGATTTATATGGAAAATTTGAATGCGATGTTCGGCCAACTGCTGTCGGACTTTGATTTGGAGCGGCCGCTTCAATCGCTAGAGATCATTCTGGATAAATACCTGATGCTCAGGCAGCATTCGGAGTCTCTCCTTTATTACGATGCGATTTTTAATGTTTATTACAGCACGTTGTCCAAGAATCCGGCAGATTTGCCTGCTTACAGACAAACGATGGAAGAGTGGTATGGCAAGCTGATACAGCCGGAGTCGGAGTCGGACGCCTTTAATTCGGAAGAGCGGTTAAAGTGGCTGGAGAGACTGTTTATGTCCACCCATTTGTTGTTCAGCTATTTGCAGAAAGCTGTTATTATCACCCATCAAAAAGGCGGTCTTCTGACGGAGGCCGACCTCGAAGAGGACCGGAAATTCAAGCATTTCATTCTGCGTGCTGTGAATCCTGCGAATTGAGAACTGCCGGCTTGGTTTGTGGCTGGGGAGAATGCTGTTTCCTCCACATGGAGGGACTGATGCCGTATCTTTGTTTGAACAGCCGGCTGAAATAATGGATGCTTTGAAAACCCACGGCCCTGGTAATTTCCTGAACAGTCATTTTGGTTTGGGACAGGAAACAGGTCGCTGCGTTAAAACGCAAATCGTGCAGGTATTGCAGCGGCGTTTTGCTGGCTATTTTCTGAAAGGAATGAATAAAATAAGAAACGTCAAGATGAACGGAAGAAGCAAGCTGATTGACGGTCAGCGCTTCCTGATAGTTGGATTCCATATGACGGATGACCGCCTGGATGCGCTCGCTGGGGACATCCAGATTCGACAAGCTGACCGGATTCAATTCTCTGGGCCGGCTTGTTTGCAGGATGGTGTTAATCATGAGCAGCAGCTTGCGGATATCAAGAGCAATCAATTCCCCGGCAATCGATTGGAAGGGGCCGGTATTATCAGGGCTGAGCCATAGACCCGATGCAAGCTGGAAGAGGGGAGTCAACGCCTCTATTTGCGGTTCTTTATCCGCTTGTATCGAATTCCACAAGTCCGCTTGCGGGAGTGCGGGAAAGTCCGGGGTATCCTGCATATCCAGTTCTATATAGCCAAACTGGCAGACATCCGACTGGCTGATTAACAGATGGGGCGTATAGGGAGGTAGCAGAAAAAGGGCGGGGGAAGCAGCAGTATAGTCGGTCCCAATCCACTGCAAGACGACCGTCCCTTCAGAGATGTAGAGAATTTCGTGGAAAGGATGGATTCCACCGCCGATCTCTTGCTGTGAAACTCCGGAAAGATGCACCCGATCTCTTTTGCGCAAATACATACCGTACCTCCTTGTCAAAAAGTCCAAGATGATTCTAGTTTATCATAGTAAAGACCGGATGGAATCCCCAGGCTATGATATCACCCTATGCTTATTAGTTTGGAATTAGGATCCTATTAAAAGGAAATTAATAAGGGAGTATTAATGAAGAAATATTTAAAGCGGGTACTTCGCAAGAAATTTATAATAAAAATATGAAATAATAAAACGAAAAAGAGTTGCATATATTATTTATCCATGATATATTATTATTCCGGCCAACAAAAACGGCGGGAAGCAATAAAAAGAAACAAAGATTTTTGTTCTTTGAAAACTGAACAACGAGCGATCTGCCCTTTCACTTTTAGTGAAAGAATTGCAATAAACGTAATGAGTCATTTATGGAGAGTTTGATCCTGGCTCAGGACGAACGCTGGCGGCGTGCCTAATACATGCAAGTCGAGCGGATTTCATTGGAAGCTTGCTTCTAATGGAATTAGCGGCGGACGGGTGAGTAACACGTAGGCAACCTGCCT